>CAWDNJ010000004.1:0-330637 GCA_963803635.1 uncultured Acidobacteriota bacterium
GCCTCGCGCCGCGCCATCTCCAGAATTTCGTGATCGCGCAGCGGCTGCGCGAACGAAAACGCCGCATCGCCGTTCTGCCGCGTGCCGAAGAATTCGCCCGGCCCGCGCTGCTTCAAATCGCGCTCGGCAATTTCGAATCCGTTCGATGTCGCCACCATCGTCTCGATCCGCTCCCGCGCATCGCCAATGATCGTTTTGGGCGCCACAAGGATGCAATACGATTTCTCCTTTCCGCGCCCGATCCGTCCGCGTAGCTGGTGCAGCTGCGCGAGCCCGAAGCGGTCCGCGTGCTCGATCACCATCACGGTCGCGTTCGGCACGTCCACGCCAACCTCGATCACCGTCGTCGCCACCAGAATCTGCAGCTCGCCGCGGCGAAACTGCTCCATCACCGAATCTTTTTCGTCATTCTTCAGCCGCCCGTGCAGCAGGCCCACGCGCAGTTTCGGAAAAACATTCTTCGCGAGCCGCTCGTATTCCGCCGTCGCCGCTTTCAGCTCCTGCTTCGATTCCTCGATCACCGGATACACCACATACGCCTGCCGGCCGCGCGCGATTTCGCGCCGCAGAAATTCCCACACGCCGGGCAACTGCGCGTCCGCCGTCCAGCGCGTCTCGATCGGCGTGCGGCCCGGCGGCATCTCGTCGATCACGGAAAGATCGAGGTCGCCGTAGAGCGTCAGCGCGAGCGTGCGCGGGATCGGCGTGGCCGTCATCACGAGGACGTGCGGCGACGCGCCCTTCTCGATCAGCCGCTTGCGCTGCAAGACGCCGAAGCGGTGCTGCTCGTCGACGATCGCGAGGCCGAGCTTGTGAAATTTCACCGGGTCTTCGATCAGCGCGTGCGTGCCGACCACTAGCTTCGTCTCGCCGCTTTCGATGCGCGCCAGCGCCCCTTCGCGTTCGGCGCGTTTGCGCCCGCTGACAATCAAATCGACGCCGTAGCCGGCCGCCGCAAACACGCGCCGCGCCGAAAGAAAATGCTGCGCCGCCAGAATTTCGGTTGGCGCCATCAGCGCCACCTGGTAGCCGTTTTCGATCACGATCGTCGCTGCCTCGAGCGCCACGATCGTCTTGCCGCTGCCGACGTCGCCCTCGAGCAGCCGATGCATCGGAAACGGCTTTTCGAGGTCGCCCGCAATTTCGGCGAGCACGCGCTTCTGCGCGGCCGTCGGCTTGAACGGCAAAATCCGCTTCAGCGCTTCGCGCACTTTTTCTTCGCGCACGCGCATCGCGATCCCGCGCTGCCGGTGATCCTGCGAACGCCGCAGCGCCAGCGCGATCTGATAGTAGAAAAACTCCTCGAAGATCAGCCGGATGTGCGCCGGGCTGCGAAACGTGTTGAGCCGCTCGACATCTTCATTCTTCTCCGGGAAATGGACCGCCAGCAGCGCCTCGCGCCTCGACGGGAAGCGGTACCGCTCGCGAATTTCCTCCGGCAGCGGATCGACGATGTTGCCGTCGAAATTCAGCAGCACCGCGTAGATGATTCGCCGCAGCATACGCGAACTGATCGCGCCGATCGCCTCATAGACCGGCACGATGCGTCCCACTTCGGTCGAATCGGCGGCCGCGCCGTCGCCGCTCAGAATCTCGATCTGCGGATTCACCATCTCGATGCGCCCCGGCCGGTACGCGTCGACCTCCGCCTTGCCGTGCATCACGAGCCGCTGCCCTTCCTTGAGCCGCCCCTCGAGATACGCGCCGTGAAAAAATCGCGCGTGCAGCGAGCCCGACTGGTCGCGCACCATCACGTGAAACACCGGCCCGCGCCCGCCGCGAAAACGCACCGTGCTGCCTCCGCCGCTCGCCACTTCAGCCAAAATTGTGTGCACCTGTCCGGGAATAATTTCCGCGATCTTCGTGAATCGAATCCGGTCCTCGTAGCGGAACGGCAAATAGCCCAGCAGGTCGCCCACGGTCGCAATCCCGCGCTCCTCGAGCGCCGCCGCGCGCTGCGGCCCCACCCCGCGCAAATATTTCACCGGATTATCGAGATGGACGGACATCGCCAGGCGTACAGTGGCACCGAAAATCCTGTCGGTACGCTTACCCGAACGTTCTCCAATTTATATCATCGCTTCCCTTGGGGTATAGTCTCGGCGTCAATTAGGATTCGCTGGGGGGAAGGACAAAATGAGAATTCGAAATCTTTCGCTCATCGCGGCTGCTGGCCTGCTCGCCACGAGCGCCGCCTTCTGTTCCATCGCATCGGCCCAAGCGCCGCCGGCGACAGCGCCGGCCACGGCCACGCCAGTCCCTGCCGACCAGCTCGCGAATCGCTGCGCGCCCGACGTCAAGCTCGGTTCGCCAAGCACGCCTTCCTGGATGGACTGGGGCGCGAATCCCGCGAACTGGCGCTTCCAGCCCGCCGCCGCGGCCGGAATTTCCGCGGCGGACGTGCCGCACCTCAAGCTGAAATGGGCGTTCGGCATTCCCAACGTGCGCATCGTGCGCTCGCAGCCCGCGATCTTCGGCGGCCGCGTCTACGTCAGCGGCAACGATGGCAGCGTCTACTCGCTCGATGCCGCGACCGGCTGCACCTTCTGGGCCACGACGACGCCCAAAGCCGTGCGCTCCGGAATGCTCGTCGGCAAAGCCAGTTCGGTCGAAGCGGTTTTTTTCGGTGAAGCGGACGGCACCGTCTACGCGCTCGACGCCACGACCGGCGCCTTTCTCTGGAGCACACGCGCCGACACGCATCCAGCCGCGACGATCACCGGCACGCCGTCGTATCTCAACGGCCGCATCTACGTTCCCGTTTCGTCCGGCGAAGAGCAGGCGCGGCGCCGCCCCGGCTACGAATGCTGCACGTTTCGCGGCAGCGTGGTCGCAATGGACGCAGCTACCGGGAAAATTATCTGGCAGACCTACATGGCGCCCGACACGCCGTCGCCGCACGGCAAGACTCCCGATGGCCGCACGATCTACGCGCCTTCCGGCATGGCGATCTGGTCCTCGCCGACCATCGACGTCGCCAAGAAAAGAATCTACGTCGGCACGGGCGACAACTATTCCGAGCCGGGTACCGAAACGAGCGATGCGGTCGTAGCTCTCGATCTCAAGACCGGCAAGCTCCTCTGGTCCGCGCAGTTCGATAAGGAAGACATCTACAAAATGGAATGCGGCACTCCGCCCGCCACGGGCTGCGAACCGCCCACGGTCCCCGAATTCGATCTCGGCGCCTCGCCGATTCTCGTCGCGCTGCCTTCGCACAAGCGCGTCCTGCTGCTCGGCCAAAAAACCGGAATCATCTACGCCGTCGATCCCGACGCGCGCGGCAAGCTGCTCTGGTTCAAGCACGCAGGCGTGGGCGGCTTGCTGGGCGGCGTCCAGTGGGGCCCGGCCACCGACGGCACAAACGTCTACGTCGCCGTCTCCGATCTCGCATTTGGCAAAGGCGGCCCCGATCCCACGAAAGGCGGCGGCATCTCCGCCTATCGCGTCGACGATGGCACGCTGCTCTGGAAAACTCCGCCGCCCGGCTGCGGCGACCGACGCCCATGCAGTCCCGCGCAATCGCAAGCCGTCAGCGCGATTCCCGGCGCGGTCTTTTCCGGCTCGATCGACGGCCACCTCCGCGCCTACGCCACCGCCGACAGCAAAATCATCTGGGATTTCGACACAACGCAGTCCTTCGACTCGGTGAACAAAGTTCCCGCGAAAGGCGGCTCGCTCGATGTCGGCGGCCCGGTCATCGTGGGCGGCATGATCTTCGTCGTCTCCGGCTACCCCGGCTTCGGCGCCATGCCCGGCAACGCGTTGCTAGCATTCAGCGCAAACTAAATCGCAGCACTGCGGCCCACGCTGAGTCGGTAGGGGCGCCGCCTTGGCTCGACCAATCAGGACTTTCACTCTCGGATGCCGCTGTCCCAGCGGTCTTGATTGTAAATGTCTTGTATTACCCTTGACCAAGAGGAGTAGGTTTTGCATTGGTTGTGTTGAGGGTCGGTTTTGCGCAGCGGAACGCTCCCAAGAAGTACGAGGCGGTCTCTTGCGTCTTTAGAGCGGAGTGCGAAAACGAAACTGAGTACCACTTTGTCGCGCCACGCATGGTGATTTAGCAGTAGCCACTCCCGTTTTTCGAATTCATCCAGAGGCGGAGGATTAACACCTCGGTATTTGAGTGCGGCAACAAGGTTTGTGCCGTAAGTTTCCTTGTAGGGGTCCTCGGATTCCGGTTCGTGCTGAAGCACCAAGATTGCACCCCAGACATCATTCGGTAGGTGAACGGCAAGGCAATCTCCAGGTTTAAAGAGCGATTTTCGTTTTATCGATTTCCGAGGTTTGCGTGGACGTACATTGACAGATTCCAACTTGGCTAGAAATTGATCCAACGCCGTCTTTCGCCGCTCGAGTAGTCGCTGCCCCTGCTCCGCCCAGCGTTCGAGCCCGAGACCATCTCGCACAATCCCGCGAACCTTTGCCAAGACTTCTGCCTCAAGCTGACAGCAGTCCCATTGTGCTTTTGCGATTGCGAGCCACACGAGCGGCCCCTCATCGGCGTCCCTCAGGCTGGTTGCGTAAGCTTTAAGGACGTCCGACCGAATATTCTCCCGAGCATTGCCACGATTAAACAGGTCAATGTAGCTGTCGTAGACGTCACGAACCGTGTCATCAGAAACAATACCGGTGCCCCAGGCTCCCATACTCAGTTCCTTTTGCCAGATGAAAACCCGCCAATCGTTAGGATACGAGAATACCTCCAAATAGGAACCACTTGTCAGCAGGTGCGTGTGGCTGCATCACGCTTTGCCTCAGTGCGGCGATTCGTCGAGCAACTGCTTCAGATATTGCTGCCACACGGCCGCATGCGTATGTGTGCCGTGGCCGTACGTCTCGAGCGACGCGGGAATCAGGATGAACCGGCCGTGCTTGATGAGCTTGACCTGCTGCTCGGCGATTCCAAGCTCCGGCGGGTTGATGAAATCGTCCGCCGAGTTGACCCACATCACGGGCGCCTTGATCTTTCCGAGCTGCGACGAAGGATCGTAGTCCCGCGAAGCGCTCACCGCGTAGAGGAAATCGTTCGCATCAATAATCTTCGCCACTCGCTTCCGATAATCTTCAAGGTATTGGTCGGCCGCGTCGCGCGTCGGGTAATTCTTCTGCATCTGGAGCGGCGCGCTCCCCGCAATCACGAAAATATCCGTCGCGATTTCCAGGCCCGCTCGCGGCTCCGTGGTGTATTCGCCGTTCTTCCATTCGGGATCGCTTTCGATCCCGTCGATCACCATTTTCCGCCAGATGCGATTCCGCCCGGCCACCGCAACCGCCTGGCACGCGAGCGGCATCAGCGCGTCCATGTAGTCCGGATACGTCTCGGCCCACACGAACGTGTGCATACATCCCATCGACGTGCCCATCACCAGCCGCAGATGATCGACGCCAAGCCCCTTCTCGACCAGCCCGTGTTCCGCCGCCACCATGTCGTCGTAATCGTAGTGCGGAAAATGCGCGCGCAGCCCATCGCTCGGCTTGCTCGATTTGCCGTGCCCGACGTCGTCCGGAAGGATGATGAAATAACGGTTCGCATCAAGCACCTCCCCGGGACCGAACAGCACGCCCGCGAAAATCGGCTGCAGCAAGCTATGCCCGCTTCCGCCCGTGCCATGCATGATCAAAACCGCATTCGTCGTGCGCCCATTCGCGTCGCGCGCGGGCTTGCCGAGCGTCGTGTAGTGCAGCCGCAATTCCGCCATCGTCTCGCCCGACTTGAAATGGAAGTCGCGCGCCACGTAATCGCCTTCGCTCGTCTTCAGCGCGGCGAACACCTGCTGCTCGCGCTGCTCCTCCGTCTGCTGCGCCCGCAAAGACGCCGCCGCCAGCAGCAAAGTTGCAATAATCGCGGAAATCAACGGAGCACAAGTGGACGCTTTCATATCACCTCGCAAAGGTTCGCTTCGTTCATCCTAAATCTGGTAATCGATGATGGCCTGGAGTTCATCGGCGGCGCGCGAATCGGCGGGCATGCTTCCCTCCAGCTTTTGCAGGCGCTCCGTCAGGTCCTTCACCTGGGTTGCCACCGCCGCGAGAGCCTCAGACAGGGGATCCTGGATCTGCTTCGGATCGGTGATGATGACGCGCTGGCCGGCCCGCAGGATGATGTGGCCGGGGACGCCAACGATCGTGGAATTGTCGGGCACGTCGCGGAGCACCACTGAGCCGGCGCCCACACGGCAGTTGTCTCCGATTCGTATGTTTCCCAAGATGCGCGCGCCGGCGCCGATCGTAACTCCGTTTCCAATCGTGGGATGCCGCTTGCCTTTTTCCTTGCCGGTTCCGCCCAGCGTCACGCCTTGATACAGCGTCACGTCGTCGCCAATCACGCTGGTTTCGCCGATGACGACTCCCATGCCGTGATCGATAAACAGGCGCCTCCCGATCTGCGCCGCGGGATGAATTTCGATTCCCGTCAGCAGGCGCGCCACCTGAGAAAACCAGCGGGAGAGCAGGCGCATGCGATGGTTCCACAGCCAGTGATTGAAGCGATGGAACCACAGCGCATGCAGCCCCGAGTAACACAGCAGGACTTCGAGGACGGATTTGGCGGCCGGGTCGCGATCGAAAACCGACGCGATATCCTCTCGTATCGATCCGGACACTGCTCCCTCCCGGGTCACATCGGTGCGGCGGTCAGTTGCTGCGCTTCGTTCTTCAAGCTTTCGAAGAGAACGCTGCTCAGATATCTCTCGCCGAAATCCGGAATGATGGCGACGATCAGTTTCCCGGCGTTCGCATCGCGCCGCGCCACTTGCAGGGCCGCAACAACCGCTGCGCCCGATGATATCCCCACCAGGAGACCTTCTTCCAGCGCGAGCCGGCGGGCCATATCGATCGAATCCTGGCTCGATACTTGGACGATCTCGTCGATGTAATCCCTGCGCAGAATGCTCGGCACAAATCCCGCTCCGATCCCCTGAATCTTGTGCGGCGATGGCTGGCCGCCCGAGAGCACCGGGCTTTCCGTCGGCTCGACGGCAATGGCCTTGAACGAGGGCTTTTTCGGCTTGATGTATTGGCACACGCCGGTCAACGTGCCGCCCGTTCCGACACCGGAGATCAGAATGTCGACCTTGCCGTCCGTGTCGTTCCAGATTTCCGGACCGGTCGTCTCGAAATGAATCTTGGGATTCGCCGGATTATCGAATTGCTGGAGGATGAAGCCGTTCGGCGTGGCGGCCAGCAATTCGTTGGCCTTGGTGATCGCGCCATTCATGCCCTTGGCGCCCGGAGTCAGGACGATCTCGGCCCCGAACGCCTTCAGCAGCACGCGACGCTCCAGGCTCATCGTGTCCGGCATCGTCAAAATGAGTTTGTAGCCCTTCACCGCCGCCACAAACGCCAGCGCGATGCCCGTATTTCCGCTGGTCGGCTCGATCAGCACGGTTTTGCCGGGATGAATTTTCCCCGCCTTTTCAGCCTCCGCGATCAAGCTCACGCCGATGCGGTCTTTCACGCTGGCATTCGGATTGAAACTCTCCAGTTTCGCCAATACGGTCGCCTTACAGCCGTCCGTGACCTTGTTCAACTGGACGAGCGGTGTCTTGCCAATCAGCTCGGTAATGTCCTTCGCGACTTTCATTTCCATCTCCTTGATTGCAGCAGGCTATGCGCGGAGTGTACCAGCATTTTGCGAGACAGATTAGTCGAGGCGCCAAATAGCTCCGCCCGCTTGGCGACCGACTTCCCTTACAGGTCTTCTTGTGCGCGAAAGGTGACAGCAATCACCGCCGATCGTGATCCCTATCACTGAACGATTGCGCCCGAGTCCGATATGCAAATGGGGCAGTCGTACGCGCTCCCGTTCAGCCATGCATTGGAATCAAGAATTCAATGTGGCCACACGCTTCGTGGATCGGCACATCCTCGAGGGAAGAGCGGGAAATACTGCGATCGAGTGTGGTGGCGAGCGCGTCAGCTATCAGCAACTTTCCGACCGGACAAACCGCGCCGGCCATGTTCTTCGCGGATTGGGGGTAAAAGCCGGAGAACGCGTGCTGCTCTTGCTCCCGGACTCGCCTGAGTTTTTATACTGCTTCTTCGGCGCAATCAAGATTGGCGCGGTCGCGGTGCCGCTGAATACGCTTTTGAAACCGCATGAGTACGAATTTCTGGCGAATGATGCGCAAGCCAAGGTCATCGTAGTCGACGAGTTCCTCCTTCCGCTCCTGGAAGTGACTCCGCGCGAGCGTTTCAAATACGTGCGGCAGATCGTCGTTGCCGGCAAATCGAGCCAGCGCCATCTTCGTTTGGGCGACGCGATGGCCGAGTCGTCCTCGGAACTTCATCCCGCGCCAATGGGCAAAGAGGCTCCCGCCTTTTGGCTCTATTCGTCCGGCAGCACCGGCCCGCCCAAGGCGTGCGTTCACGCTCACCAGGACATGCTCGTTTGTTCCGAGCGCTACGCCAAGGGAATCCTCGACATAAGCGATCGCGACCGTTGTTATAGCGTCGCGCGCCTTTTTTTCGCGTACGGTTTGGGCAATGCCGGCTACTTTCCGCTGTATGCCGGGGGCACTTCGATTCTCTCACCGACTCATCCCACACCCGCCGGTATCTACGCCGTTATCGAACGCTACCGGCCCACATTGTTCTTTTCGGTGCCTTCGAACTACGCCGCATTGTTGGCTCACCGGCGTGAAGATGGACGGGAATTCGACTTATCGAGCGTGCGTCTCGCGATTTCAGCGGGCGAAGCGCTTCCTGCAGTGGTGTTCGAGCGCTTCAAGCTGCGCTTCGGCATCGAAATCCTGGATGGCTTGGGCTCCACGGAAACGCTGCAAACGGTGATCTCCAACCGTCCCGGGGAAGTGCGTCCGGGATCGAGCGGCAAGGTCGTTCCCGGATACGAAGCCAGGATTGTCGACGAAAATGGCCGCTCGGTTGCCGTTGGGGCAGTAGGGAGCTTGATGATCAAGGGAGATTCGGTTTGCTCCGGCTATTGGAACGGACAACAAAAAATCGAAGGCGGGTTCGCCGATCACTGGTTCCGCACGGGAGACAGGTATTACCAGGATCACGAAGGCTACTTCTGGAATGCCGGGCGCACGATCGACACATTTAAGGTCAACGGCCGATGGTTGAATCCATCCGAGGTTGAGGGAGCGCTGATCGCGCATCCTTCCGTCTACCAGGCGGCCGTAGTCCCACGCGAGGATGAAGTGGGACTCACGAAGGCGGCCGCTTACCTCGTCCTAGCCCCGAATGTTGATCCGAGTGACCAACTCGTTCGCGAACTCAAAGACTGGGTCGGGCAGCGGATCGGCAGCTACAAACGTCCCAAGTGGATCGAGTTTCTGAGCGAACTTCCGAAGACTGCCACGGGCAAGGTACAGCGCTTCAAGCTGCGTGAATTGCAGGTGCATCACGATTCAAATAGCGTGGTGGACCATTCGAAACCCACGCCGTAGGGTGGCGCGCTATCGATTCTTCCAAATAGGCTTTCGCTTTTCCAGATAGGCGTTCAGGCCTTCGCGGGCGTCTTCCGTCTGCATGAGTTCCCCCAAGTAGAGTTTTTCGGCGGCCGCGAGGCCCTCGATCGCATCCGCATGAAGCGCCCGGTCAACTGCTCGTTTCGTCAGTTTCAGCACCGGCGCGCTCAAGGACGTGAGCTTGCCGATGAATTCATCCGCCTTCTGGCGGAATTGCTCCGTCGGGAAGACCTTGTTGATGAGGCCCACCGCCTTGGCTTCCGCCGCATCGATAACGTCCCCTGTGAGCAACAATTCCAGCGCGCGGTTTCGTCCCACAAGCCGGGGAAAAACGACCGCCGCCACCGGCGGAAACACTCCCACCTTGATCTCGGGCTGGCCAAAAGTGGCTCGCTCGGAAGCGACGACCATGTCGCAAAAAGTGGCCAGTTCACAGCCGCCGCCGAGCGCCATCCCGTCGACGAGCGCCACGGTGGGCAAAGCGAGAGAATGAAGCAGCCGGAACACCCCATGGAACTTTTCGATCATTTCCGATACTTTGTCCGGCGTGTGGTCGCGAATGGAGACTCCGGCGGAAAATGCCTTTCCCTGATGGTCGATCACGAGAACCTTCACGTCTTGCTCCGACTGAACGCGCGTGATGGCGCCACGGATTTCGCCGAGCATGGGGATGTCGATGATGTTCAGGGGCGGGAGATTGAGGCTGATCCGGGCAATTCCGTTTTCGACTGCGCACAGGATGCTTCGGTATTGGTCCGGCATCGGGTCAATCCTCACAGCTCTTGAATGAATCCCTATTCAGCCGGCGGATTCCAGAGTTACTTGCCGGTCTTTGTGGGTTGGGCGACCCACGGAGCGATTTCGCGCACCAGCTCCTCATTCCACCGCGCTCCTTGGGCAAGCCGCTGCCGCAAGAGAATAAAATCCACTTCCCGCTCGTCTTTGGTCCCGTAGTGAAAGGCGCGAAAACCCGCATTGGCCTCGGTCATCATGTTCAGCGAAAGCCAGGCGCGGTTGCTCTCGCGGTTCTTGTCCCAGTGCACCAGTTTGTGCTTGCGGAGGCTTTCGATCGTCTTGATGAGGCAGTCGGGCATGGTGTAGAGCAGCTTCGTGCACATCTGATCGACGGCCTCGTCGAGCAGCGAAAGATCGACGCTGCCCTTGGCCATCAACGATTTCCCTTCCTCGCGAGCCTGCCCCGTCTTCCACTCGCCCAGCACGATGCGTCCGTATTCGTCCAGCACCCGGTCGGTTACGACGAGGGGATTGGCTGTCCACCGGCCCTCCACTTTCAGGGCCGGCACGATCTGCGTGAGCCCTCCCAGCCAGTAGAAACGGTGCGCGCTCCAAGTCTCGCAAAGCGTTCCGCTGTACATGGCGCGCTCGATTCCCAAATAAACCGGAAGAAAATCCGTGCTTCCTCCGTCCGGAACGGAACCGTGCTTCGGCCCGGCCTGGCTGAAAAGCGCGAGATCGCTCGCGACCGAGAAATCACAGGCCATGCCAATTTCCTGGCCGCCTCCCACGCGCACTCCATTCACGCGGCAGATCACGGGCTTGTCGCACTGGAGAATGCCCGTGACCATGTCGTTGAAGACGCGCATGTACTGCCGGTATTCTCCCGGCGCTCCCGCGTAATACTCGGCATATTCGCGCGTGTTTCCGCCCGCGCAAAAGGCGCGCGTTCCGGCACCCGTCAGGACGACGGCCACCGCCGCGCGGTCGTTGCTCGCCTCGCGCAACGCCAGGATCACTTCCTTGGCCATGGAAGTCGTATAGCTGTTGAGCTCGTTCGGGTTGTTGAGCGTGATCCAAACGTTGTGGAGGCCGTCGACGGGTTTGCCCGAGCGATCGCGCACGGGCCGGCGTTCGAAGAGTATTTCTCGCGGAGAAAAAGTCTCGACGAGGTTGTGATTTTTCACGGCTGCCTCCCGTCAGTGCTTCCCATGATTCGGGCCCGGTTGCAGGATGGCCCGGCGACGCACGGCATGTTTTGCGACTGCATCTAGAATAGCGGGAGCCTCGGCCAGCGGATGGAGCTCCACATAAGGACCGAGCGCAATTCTTCCGTCGAGCACCATCTGCAGCGCGCCGGGGTATTGATCCGGCGGGCAGCCCCAGTTGCCGCGCGCGGTCGCGTCGAACGCCATCAAATTCGACAGGCGGAGCTCGACGGTTTTCGGTGTGAAGCCGACGATCCCCAGATACGCGCCGTGATCCAGCAGTCCAAAGGCCGTCGCTTGGCCGGCAGGCGTGCCGCTCATTTCGAAAATCTTCAACCCAACGCCCTTTCGCCCGCTTTCTTTCACGAACGTGCGCACAGCTGCTTTCAGGCCCTTGAGGTCCGTCGTGCCGGCATCGAGAGCGAGGCTGCCGCCATGCCGAGCGGCCAGATCCAGCCGCTCGCGATCGATGTCGATCACGCCAACGGCCGCTCCCATCGCTGCGGCAATTTGCACGCCGAATCCGCCAACACCGCCAGCCCCCACGATCACTGCGACGTCTTCGGACCCGAGATTCGCTCTTCGCATCGCTTCATATGGCGTCGTCACCGCGTCGGCAACCACGGACAGCATCTCGAGGGTAACGCCCGACGGCAGAGATTCGGGCACGGGACAGAGCCCGCGAAAGGGTACGAGCACGTGCGTGGCAAAGCCTCCGTCGCCATCGTTGCCCGGCATGAACTGCTGGCGGCAAATCGTAACTCGCCCCGCCCGGCACGCCGGACAGGACCCACACGGAATCACGGCCGGAACAATCACCGATCGCCCGAGCCAACCGGCGGCATTTTCTCCCGCGGCGACAACTCGTCCGGAAATCTCATGCCCCAGGACAAGCGGTAGCGCATGGCGAGTCGGAACACCGTCGAATGCAAAGCCGATGTCCGTGTGGCAAACGCCGCAGCCCGCAACCTGCACGACAACCTCATCCGGGCTGGGGTCGAGGGTGGGGAGTTCGCAAGGCTGTACAGGCGTGTTCGCGGCCGTTAAGTGAAACCCGTGGCCTCCAGTCACACTTGTCACGATGGACCTCAGCGGCTCACTTCTCGCAAGGTCAACAACTTACGAAATACCGTAAGTGGACGCGGTGACGAACGTCACAGCGCTACGTGATGTTTGTATGTAACGGAGCCGTTATTCCAGAGACGCCGACCAAAAGCCCCAAAAGTCATTGCCGAGGCGTCTGCCTGGACTTGTGGAGAGGGTCGATCGATAGCTTGGGAAACCGCGCCCGGTCGGGCTCGACCGCAGTGAGCGCTTCGGCTGATTTCAGACTCTGGAGGCATCGCTGGGCGAGCGCCTGGTAGACCGCAGTCGCTCCACTCTTCCAGGCTATGTCAGCATCCGTCAGCTCGCGCACAACCTTGGCGGGAACGCCGAGGACAAGGCTGCGAGCCGGAATTACCGCCCCCGCCTTCACGAAGGCCACCGCCGCCACGATGCACGACTCGCCGATGATCGCTCCATCCGAAATCACCGCATTCATGCCAACCAGCGAGTTCTTGCCGATGCGGCAGCCGTGGAGGACCGCGCCATGGCCGATGTGACCGTTCGTTTCTACGACGGTTTCGGCACCCGGAAAACTATGCATCACGCACGTGTCTTGCAGATTGCTTCCCTCTTCGAGTATCAGGCGCCCGAAATCTCCGCGCAAAGAGGCGCAAGGACCCACGTAGCACCGCGGCCCCACAATCACATCGCCTATGAGCACGGCTGTGGGGTGCACAAAAGCAGTAGGGTCGATCACAGGAACAATTCCGTCGAGCGAATAAACCTGCGCCATCACACGCCTGCTCTGTGCTTGACTTGCGACGCCCGATCCCGCGGATTCGCGGCGATAGGATTATCTGCGGTCATGATCCTTCGGAGAATGTAACTCTCAGGCGCGTATCTTAGTGTCGCATCCAGCCGGTTTCAATAGACATTCCTGCTCGAGCCGGGCCGGCCCGGAGCGAGTTCGTTTTTCGTACCCATCGCCCGTGCTGCTCGCCGTGCCGGCTTGCCGCAAACACCAGCCATGCTGCCCAAATTCCAGGGAACATTTCGAGGGCTCATTCCGTATTAACTCGCAAGACGGGCTGAGGAGGCCCACAAGAGAGAAAAGCCATGCGAAGGCGAACCCAAACCGCGGCGGTGCTCTGCCTGTTCGCGGCCGGAGTGACGGCCCTGGTAACACCTGCAAAGGCGGCGCCTGCGGAAAAGTACCTGCACGTCAACGTCGAGGATTCGGCCCAGGGCGAAAGCGTGAAAGTGAACGTGCCACTCGCGATGGCCGAGAAGATCCTGCCTGCCATCAACAATCAGGACCTGCACGATGGCAAGGTGACGATTCATAACGCGGAAATGAACGGCGTGGACCTTCGGGCGGTGCTGGATGCGGTGCGGACGGCCCCGGACAACGAGTTCGTCACGGTCCAGGACAAGGATTCCAATGTCCGCGTAGCCAAGGCCAATGGAAACATCATCGTTCATGTGATCGACACGAAAGACAAGGGGCAAAACGTCGATGTGACGGTTCCCCTCAAGATCGTCGACGCGCTCGTGGCCACCGCGAAGGACAACCAATTGGACATCGCGGCCGCGCTGCGGGCCTTGAGCGATGCAGGTGACATTGTGTTGGTGACCGTGCACGACTCGGGCCAAAAGGTCCGCGTCTGGGTCGATTCGCTGAATACGCAGGACTGACCCTGTTGCGAGAACCAGAGTAGCTGGTCTGGACAAAACTGAGATTTAGGAGGCGGCTGAAAAATACCGAACTGTCATTCCGAGGGCGGGGTTTGCCCGAGGAATCTGCTCTTTCTTCGGCGTTCTGCAAAGAGCAGATCCCTCGCTTCGCTCGGGATGACACGTTCAAGAAGTTTTTCAGCAAGCTGTTAGGAGCGAAGCGATGATACTGCTGGGGAAAATTGTGCTGGGAATGGCCGGCGTGGGACTGGCCGGCGCGAGCATTCTATGCAGCGAAGGTCTCGTTCACGTGAAAGTGATCGAGAAACAGCCGCAAGGCGTCCACATCAACGTGATCGCTCCCGCGATGCTCGCGCCTATCGCCGTGCACTTTGCGCCGCAGCGCGATCTGGCGCAAGCAGCCCGGCAAATCCAGCCCTACATGCCGGTGATTCGCGCGGCGCTGGATGGTTTGCGCGATTCAGAAGATGTCGTGCTCGTTGACGTGACAGAACCCGGCGAACACGTCGAGGTGGCGAAAGCGGGCGGCTCGATCGTGGTGGACGTCGACGATGAAGGCGAGACCGTGCACGTCTCCACTCCAATTCGCGCGATATCGAGCACGGTCGAACAGCTCGCCGCTGCCAACTCGAACCCACTCTAACGGCGACCGTCTGCGCGTGCCGCAACCGAAGCTCGCGGAAGGCTTGTTCTGGAAATTCGCCGATCCCGCGCTATACTCGGACCACTCGACAACCTGTCGACATCGGCTCCTTAGCCGAGAAGGAGGTGATCCAGTGAGGTTCAGTTTACGTTAACGCAGTAGAGGAGGCGCTTGTGATTCCGCCGAGCGCCTCTCTCCTTTTTCCGCTTACCAAGTAGTTGATGGTCGTCTCAGCGAGACTGCGTTGGGCGCACTATGAATCCTGCAACCGCACCCGCCAGGCTCGCGTCGTATCCTCATGGTGCAGGCCGTATTGCGCCTGACTCGGTAGATTCATATAATCGGGTCCCCAAATTGCCGTCCCGGGTGGACGGCTTTCACAACTAAGGAGGTTTTTCATGAACCGCCGCGATTTTTTACGATCCGCCGGCATCGTTTCAGCCGGTCTTGCCTTTCCGAAGTCGAAGCTCTTGTTTGCGCGAGAGGCCGCGCCCGACAACTGGCGCACCTTTGAACTCACCACCGATATCGAAGTCCTGAAACCGGCGGGCGCCACCCGCGTGTGGGTCCCCACGACGCTCATCAATCCCACGCCTTTCCAGCGGACGCTCTCCACCTCGTACCACGCGGAGAGCGGCAAGGCGAAGTTCCACAAATACTCGACCGACTCGCTCGGAATCGTCGCGGCGGAGTTTGCCGCTGGCGTCAAGCCCGTCCTCACGGTCAAGAATCGCGTTGAGACCCGCAACATCGCAGTCGACGTCTCCGCGCCCGGCCGCCCCATGAAGGAGAATCGCGCGCAGCTACAGCATTTCTTGCGGTCCACAGATCTTTTGCCCACCGACGGCATCGTGAAGCAAACCGCCGACGAAATCACTAGCGGCAAGAATACCGACGTCGAAAAGGCGCGCGCCATCTACGAATGGATCGTCGACAATACGTTCCGCGATCCGAAAACACGCGGCTGCGGCCTCGGCGACATTCGCTTCATGCTCGAATCGAAGGACCTCGGCGGAAAGTGCGCCGATCTCAATTCGCTTTACGTCGGCCTCGCCCGCGCCGCCGGTCTTCCGGCGCGCGACGCGTTCGGCATCCGCGTCGCCAAATCCGAGCTCGGGTACAAGAGCCTCGGCGCTTCCTCCGAAAATGTGTCGAAAGCCCAGCACTGCCGCGCGGAAGTGTACCTCAGCGATTATGGCTGGGTTCCTGTCGATCCCGCGGATGTGCGCAAGGTCGTCCTCGAGGAACCGCCCGGCCACCTCCCGCTCGATGACGAAAAGGTCGTCAAAGCTCGCGCGCGCCTCTTCGGCTCCTGGGAGATGAACTGGGTCTGCTACAACTTCGCGCACGACGTCGCCCTGCCCGGATCGACCAGCAAGCCGATTGGCTTCCTGATGTATCCGCAGGCGCAGACCGACAACGGCATGCTCGATAGCCTCGACGCCGCCAATTTCAAATACGAGATCACAGCGAAAGAGATCGTGCCCGAGTCAGTCGCCTAAACCCGGCCGCGTTGATTGCGGACAGGGGAATGCTCCCGGCAGTCGATTACAGTCGAGCGGGAAGCGTGGAGACTTTTCTCAGGGACGACCCCACGCCTGGGACTGCGATTCATCCCACCTCGACTATGCCTGGCTGACAATTCAGGACGGTGAAGAAGTGTTTCGTATCGTTATCGAGGTAGTGACAACGCTGGGGCCCAGAGGATTTCAGAGACCGAATGAGATGGTAGTGCCCAATGCCCCTATAGGGCATATACCGATGGCTTCCCGGTTGCAAAGGATGGGAACGACGCTCGAAATAACCGACGGCCTGGTCCCCGAAGAAAAATACCTGAGGTCCTGATTCGCTTTGCAGCGCGGCCATCCCTTAACTCTCGCGGCATCCCGATTACGGCCTGGCTGAAAGAGCCGGCAAGGGCGGTGCGCCATTCTCCAGATACTCGCGAATCATCTGCTGCTGTTGTGGCGTGAGAATCGTCTTCGCCTCGAGGATCGCGCCGAGATAGTGGCTGATCAACTCCGACGTGTCTTTCGAGATTTCGTCGCCCTTGCTCATCACCGCGGCCTTGTCCGGCTTGTCGGCGCGCAGCAATTCCCGCAGCTGGATCGAATCGACGGCGATGTTCGCGCCTCGCTGAATCGTGAATATTTCCGTATCGGTCACGATTTTCCGCAGGCTGTCGGCTTGCTCATCGGATATGCCGAGCATCTTTTGGGCGCGCGGATCGTTGAGCGCCGACATCAGCCGCGAAAACCTCTGGAGCGGCCCGCCCTCATCCCGGGCGCGCACTGTCACGTCCTGCGAGCGCGCCAACATCGGCCCGATCATCTGCATCATCTGGGGCGTCATCATGCCGCCCATCGCTGCGCCACCCATCGGGCGCTGGCCGGGTTGCCCCTGATCCGTCTGCGTCGAAGGAGGCGCTGGCGGATTCTGCGCCTGCGCAGCACCGCCGCTCGCCAGCAAGGAAAGGCTCGCCACAAAAGCCAAAGTGACCATCATCTTCAATCGCATCGGATTCCTCCCACTGTTACTACCCATCGGCACAGCCAGAAGTTGCGCGTCGTTCCAGCGACATCGTCATCTTCATCTTCAGCATACTCCTCGCGGCTTGCGGCAGCGTGCTATCCTCCTCCCCCGAGAACTCAAAACGACAAGGGGAAATTCAGCATGGACGCAAAATCCGCCGCCCGCGAGCGTTTCGAATCCGCTCGCAGCAGCCTGATCGATCTCAGCCACCGCATCCACGCCCACCCCGAACTTGCCTTCGAGGAAGAGCAATCTTCTTCCTGGCTGTGCGAGTCGCTGGCCGACGCGGGCTTCGCGGTGAAAAAGGGCATTTGCGATTTGCCGACGGCGTTCCGCGCCCGCGCCGGATCGGGCCCTTTGCACATCGGTATTTGCGCCGAATACGATTCCCTGCCCGGCATCGGACACGCCTGCGGACACAATGTGATCGCCGCGTCCGCCGTTGGCGCCGCGCTGGCCGCCGCCAAAGTGGCGAACGACGTCGGCCTCACCATTAGCGTCATTGGCACGCCCGCCGAAGAAGTGGGCAACGCCGGCGGTAAGATTCTTCTCCTCGAGCGCGGCGGCTTCGAAGGCATTCACGCCTCGATGATGGTTCACCCCGCGCCCTTCGACATGCTTCGCTCGAAAATCATCGCCGCTTCCATGTTCGAGGTCCGCTACACCGGGAAGGAATCGCACGCATCGGCTTTCCCCGAGCTGGGCGTGAACGCGGCGGACGCGCTCACCGTCGCGCAAACGGCGCTGGGCCTGCTACGCCAGCATATTCGTTCGACCGATCGCATCCACGGAATCGTCACCAATGGCGGCGCCGCTCCCAACGTCGTCCCCGCTCACACGTCGGCGAAATACATCGCTCGCTCGGAAACGCTGGCTCAGCTTGCCGAACTGCGGCCCAAGGTGTTCCGCTGCTTCGAGGCGGGCGCTCTCGCGACGGGATCGAAGCTCGAAATCACCGGCGGCGACAAACCCTACGCCGAGATGCTGCACGACGACGCGATGGCCACCCTCTATCGCAAGAATTCCGAAGCGCTCGGTCGCCCGTTCCCGAATCTCGGCGAATGGGAAACGCGCCCCACCGGCTCGACCGACATGGGTAACGTCTCGCTGGCGATGCCATCGATCCACCCGATGATCGGCATCAATTCCCTGCCCGCCGTCAATCACCAACCGGAATTCGCCGCGCACTGCGTCACGCCAGACGCCGATAAAGCGCTCATCGACGGCGCGCTCGCAATGGCGTGGACCTGCATCGATCTCGCAACGAGCCGCGAGGTGCGCGAACGCCTCATCGCCTCCCGGTCATAACGCCTCGAGACGCAACCACCCGCCGCTCGTGTGTATGCGCAGCAACTCTCCGCCGGAGCCCAACGTGCCACGCAAATTGTTCCGCCAGAACGAGTCCGCTCCGCGCAGAGGAAGATCGGTGCTCACGGACCCGCCGGACGAAGATGCGTCCACATCGAGGTTCACCGCTCGATCGAGCTTCACGGAAATGGACCCTCCCGAAGTCTCGATCACCCCGCCGTGCGCGTTCCCTTTGCTGAGGACCACCTCGATGGACCCGCCCGAGGTGTGCGCCCGAACGCGGCCCGTTATCCCTTCGATGCGAATCGGCCCACCGCTCGTGTCCGCCGTGAGTCCGCCATCAATCGAATCCGCCTCGATTCCTCCGCCCGAGGTTCCCACCTCGACTTCGCCGCGAATCTGCTCCGCGCGGATCTTTCCTCCGGAGGTATGCGCGTGCACGTCTCCGGTCAAGTGCGAGAGTTCGATCGAACCGCCCGACGTCTTCACATCGGCGTAGCCCACGATCGAATCAACGCGGATGCCCCCGCCGCCGCTTTTGATTTCGAGCGTCGTCGATTTGGGCACCCGAATTTCGTAGTGCAGTCCCAGGGGGTCGAATAGAAAATCGAGGGGATTCCAGTATCGCCGCTGCTCGCGGACGCGCACGATCCCCGCATCTTCCTCAAACTTCAAATCGACTCGCCTTTGAAGATCGTCCCGATAGCTGGTGATCACCACGCTCGCGCCGCCCTGGTCGCTGCCCACCACGTCCACGCTTCCCTCATCCGCTTCGAGGACAAACTTCCCGCCCGGCTCAAGCTTCAGTGTCTTCTCGATCTGCGATCCGGCCCACGCGGGCGCGGCCATCGCCAGCAATCCAACGGCGATCAGGCATCTTCGAGCTGTTTGCAAATTCATGGCGGACTCCTCCAGTGCGCGGCTCGTGCGGCCTTCCCTAAGGGTATCTACGCTCAACGCCCGTCGTTTGTTCCACTTCGCATGAACTCCGTGTGATTTCCTCACTTCCTTCCAAGCTTGCTCAGAACTCCCAGCAGCCGTACGACAACGTCAAGAAGCCTCTCCATCAGGAACAGCCTTACAAGGAAGCACGCAAGGCAGAAGACGAGCAAAAGTCCGATGATTTTCCATGGCTTGGACATAGGAACCTGCTTCGGCGCCAAAGCCGTTCTGCCGGGCGCAGGAGAAGCGTACGATGCGTGAGCCCAAGGTCCAAATCCGAAATTCGCGGCTCGGGATTTCGGCAAATCCGGACTCGGCTTGCGAAGCATAGTTAGTGTCGTTTGAGTGGGGGTAGATTTGATCGCTCAACTAAACATAGAGCTCACAGAGAAGGCACTGAGCACACAGAGAAACGTCGACGATTTCTCCGTGTCCTCTTGTTGCCTCCTTGCCTCTCTGCCTCCTTCCGCGCCCAATTTGGCTGGAACAACCGTCCAGCCCCGCACGTATTAAACTGTGAGTGCGCGCCGCCTCATGTCACGCTTCCTCTAGGAGGAAACGACCTTGGTCGAACCGTCCGATGGTGCCAAAATGGCCTCCTCGGGTGCTAACCAACCGCCGGTCCCCCCGTCTATATGGACAGGGCCCGGCAAGGGGCCCGAGCAGGGGCCCGCGGGAAAGCGCTCTCAAGAGGCTGATAGCGGGCCAGATGCGCCGGATCGCTCCACTGAATCCGGGCGCACCGCAGCACAATCCAGTTCGGCGGCGAATACGATGGGGATGAGCGTCGCACTCGACGGAGATGCGCGCCAGGCAGCGGCAGTGAAGCTCGGCGACGAGCAGGCACTGGTCCGTAAGGCCCAGGCGGGTGACCGGCTGGCTTTTGAGGACTTGGTCCGCCGGTACGATCGCGACGTCCTGCGCTTGGCGTTGAATCTGGTTCACCGCCCCGAGGACGCCCGCGACGTCTATCAGGAAGGTTTCCTGCGCGCCTACCGGAACCTGCATCGCTTCCGGTTCGAGTGCAGTTTTTATACCTGGCTCTATCGCATCGTGACCAATGTGGCGCTCGATCATCTTCGCCGCCGCACCAGCCACCGCGAGGAGCAAGCGCCGGCGCCAAAAGAAACCGAAGGCGTCGCGCCGGACTTTTTCGATCGGCAGCCGGAAGTAAGGGCCTCGGCGAATCCGGAAAAAAGCTTGTTGGGCCAGGAAGTCGGCCAGCAAATCGAGCGTGCGATGAAAAGGCTTTCAGCCCGCGAGCGCGTCGTTTTCGAAATGAAGCACTACCAGGGCCTTCGGCTCCGCGCCATCGGCGACCTGCTCGGCACGTCCGAAGAAACCGTGAAGAATTCGCTCTTCCGGGCCACGCGTAAACTTCGCGAGAGCCTAGATGGCATTCGGTGAGGAATTCCGAAATGAATCGGGACGCAGCGAACACGCCCAACACGCCATGCTCTGAGTGGCAGCCGCTGCTGATGCTTTCCGCCGCCGGCGAGGAACTCGAAAGCGCCGAGCACGATCGCCTCGCCGCTCACCTCGCGCAGTGCCCCGCCTGCTCCGAATCTCTCGATCGCGAAAAGGAACTTCTCGCTCTTCTCGCCGAAAATCACGCCGAGCCCGATGCCGCCCTGCTCGCGAGTTGCCGCGCGACCCTCACCGACGCACTCGATCGCGAAGAAGAAGGCGGCTGGTTGCGCCGCGCCTTCGGAAGTCTGCTGCCCGCGAATTGGCTTTCGCCGCGCCCTGCGTGGAGCGCGGCTGTGCTTCTCTTGATCGGTTTCAGCGTAGGAGTCTTGGCTCCGCGCCTTCTCCGCCATCCTGAAAATCTCAAGGCTCCCGCCAATTCTAGTCCCCAAATCGCAGCCACAAATGATTCCGGCTCGTCTCAGAGCGCGCCTGCGGATTCTTCCGATTCCAATCCGCTCGCGAATCTCGCTCAGTCACCGATCGACCTTCGCACCGCCGACGTCGCCGGAATCGACGTGCTGCCTCCGGACGGCGTCGACGATTCTCCGCGCGTCCAATTGCAGTTGCGTTCGCAGCAGCCCGTCACGCTGAGCGGCACCGTAAATGATGACGACGTCAAAGACGTTCTTCTCGGCGTCCTCCGCAATGGCGAGCGCTTCTGCCCCGACGTGCGCCTCGATGCCGTCGACCTGCTCCGCGCGCGCAACAACGATCCCGACGTCCGCGCCGCTCTCTGCCACACGGTCCGCAACGATCGCAACGCCGCCGTGCGCCTCAAGGCGCTCGAAGCCCTCGATGGCGCGGAGCCCGAGGACATCGTGCAGCAGACGCTGCTCAGCGCGCTCGTCGACGACGATAATCCCGGCGTCCGCGTCGAAGCCATCAACGAGCTTCGCGAACTCGCCGCGAAAGGCAGCGTCTCTTCCGATGATGGGCACATGCTTTCCGTCCTCCGCGACCGCATGCAGAAAGATCCCAACACCTACATTCGCCTGCAGAGCGCGCAGGTGATCCGCGAGCTCGGCCCGCGCGAGAAATTCTGACGATGCGGAGCCCATCGCCTTTTCGCTCAGCCAATCGCGCCGCCAAAATCCGCAGCTCATTGCTCGCAGGGTCGCTTGCCTCCCTTCTCGCGCTCGCGGGCGCCGCGTGGGCGCATCGCCGGGCCGATTCCTCGCCCGCCCGCGATTCCGGCCCGCATCTCACTTCTGATTTGACCGGCTCCATCGCGACGCACCCCGGCGAACGCATCCGCCTCTCGACCGAACTCGGCAGCATCGTCGTGCACACGCACGACGCCGACACGGTGGACTACAAAATCCATCTCGAAACCGACGCATCGCAGAAAGGCGCGCAGAAGCTTCTGAAAAGTTTCACCATCTCCTCGCACGACACACCCGACGGCCTGCTCCTGAAAGCGGAAAGCTCCGCCCGTTCTTCCGGCCGCCTCTGGGTCACTCTCGAGCTCGACATTCCGAAAAATAACGGCCTCGATGTCACCACCGGCGGCGGCAACATCGACGCCACTGAAATCGATGGCCGCGTGTCGCTTTCCACTGCCGGCGGCAACATCACGGCCGGAAATATTGGCGGTGGCGCGCACCTGGAAACGGGTGGCGGCAACATCAGCGCTAAAAGCGTCGCGGGCGAACTCACGGCCGATACCGGCGGCGGGCACATCACCATCGGCACCGTTGCGGGCAACGCCACGCTGCACACCAGCGGCGGACACATCCGCGTCACCTCCATTCAGGGCACTGCTCACCTCGACACTGGGGGCGGGAATATTACTCTCGAGCATTCCGGCGGCGAACTCACCGCCGAAACGGGCGGCGGCGAAATCGAGGTCGGCGAGGCGGCCGGGCTCGTTCGCGCGCGCACCGGTGGCGGCGGCATTCGCGTGGTTCGCGTGATCGGCCCCACGAATCTCGAAACGTCGGGCGGCAGCATCTATCTCACGCAAGTCGATAGCCCCGTAAAAGCATCGACGAGCGATGGCGGAATCACGGCATGGTTCGTGTCGCCGCCGAAATCTTCCGGCACGTGCGATCTGCAGTCGAGCGCGGGCGATATCGTGGTGCACATGCCTCGCGATCTCGCCGTCACGATCGACGCCGAGGTCGCGCGCGGCAACGAGCATCGCGTGATCGTCGATCCGGCGTTCCCGCTGCACGTTTCCTACGACGATTCGTCGCACGGCGCGCGCACGGTTCGCGCCGAGGGCTCGCTCAATGGCGGCGGCCCGCTCGTTCGCCTGCGCACGGTCGACGGCAACATCCGCTTCGAGCTCAGCGACGTCAGCAAGCAGCTTGAAATTTACAAGCAGCAGATGGCGCAGCTTCAGCAACAGCTCGAGCTGCAATTGCAAAAGGCGGGCGTCTGGCAGCAGCAGAGTGGTAGCAACGGCCCGTAGCAAATGGAAGCGCAAGATTTTGGATGCAATCGCGATCGCACGTAGCGCGTGCGGGGAGCACGCCCCGCCTGCGCTTGAAGAAAGCTTCGGCGAGGCGAGCCGGGCAAGCTCGGGCGGGCAAACAGCGGGGGCCCTTCGACAGGCTCCCTTCGCCACGGCACTCAGGGCGGGCAGGACAAGCAAGCTCCCGCACTCCGCAAACATCGCGTTTGCGCGCGAGAGCGCGAAGGGTTTTGAGGTGGAAGCGTGGGCCTTTTTACCCTCGAAAAAAGGCGCAATAATAGGGGGCTTTCAGCCCCGGCAGATTTCGAGCAGTCGCAAATTGCAAAGGGAAGCTTAGGGGGCGTACCGTGCAAAAGACGACCAGCCTGATGTCTCGGACCTATTCGTATCTTCGCTCGAAATCCCAATCGCCGCAGCTTGTGCCGGCGTTCGCGCGAATTTTCCTGGCGCTCGCAGCGGTTCTCTGCCTCGCGCTTCCCGGCTTTGCGGACGTGCAGATCTTCGAGCAAACGTATCCACTCGCATCGGGCGGCCAATTCGTGCTGCAAAATGTGAACGGCTCGGTCCGCGTCGAGGGCTGGGACCGCAACGAAGTCGAAGTCCGCGCGGTGAAAACCTCAGCGAGCGACGCGCGCGATCTCGCGCTCGTGAAGATCGACGTCCAGAGCCATCCCGGCGAAGTTGACGTCCACACGCTCTACCCCGATGGCGCGAATGCCGAAGTTGCGGTCGAGTACGTCGTCCACGTGCCCTATCGCGTCCTGCTGCACAGCATCCGCACCGTGAACGGCAGCGTCTCGGTGCGCGGCGTGCAAGGCGCGGGCGAACTCAAATCCGTGAATGGCAACGTCGAAGTCCTCAATAGCTCGGGCCGCTTCAGCGCGCGCACCACCAACGGCAATCTGCATCTCGAACTCGCCAGCCTCACCGACGGCGCGCCGATGAATCTTGAAACGGTGAACGGCTCGGTCACGCTCGGCCTGCCATCAAATGCCAGCGCCGACCTGAGCGTCCGCAACATGAATGGCGACGTCTCGTCGGATGTGCCCGTCACTTCGGCGGCTGCTCTTCCCGGCGCGCAAGTCCTGCACGGCCGCCTCGGCCACGGCGGCAATCCAATCTCGCTTCGCACCGTGAATGGCGGCATCCGCCTCCTCCTCGAACATCCCGGCGTCTGATCGGCGCCGGGCCGCAAAAAAAAACAAAGAATGCTGCGCATGAAGCGCAGCGCTACATGAGGAAAAACCTCGTCCTAAAACCAGCTCCGGCGGCGGCAACAAGATTGTCGCTGTCGGGGGCTTAAACCGTGTTAAAAAGCCAAGAAAAGCCATTTTGGGGAGGATTTTGCCATGTCCCACTACCCGACACCCAGGGAAAGGGCCAAACGCGCCTTCGGAGCGTATATGGACGTGCTCGAGACGGCGGATTGGCTCAAGGGCGAATTGCGGGGCCCGCTTGTGCTGTACGACTTGTCGATGGGAGAGTTTCGCCTGCTCGAGATGCTCCATCGGGAGGGCGCGATGTTCGCCCCGGACATCGCCCGCAAGCGGAGGCTGCACAAGCAAGCCGTGGCCGTGATCGTCAAGCGTCTCTCGAAGCGCGGATTCATGATGCGCAAGATCGTCAAACTTCCGCCCGTCGAGTTTCAACGGGCTCACGTGCCGGCGTCGAAGCGGGACGAGGGGCGCGAGGGGATACGGACGAGCGTGGTCGGCCTGACGAAGACCGGAAAGAAATTCGTTGCGGACGTCCTGCCGACCCATACGAAGATGATGAAGGCATTGATGCGAGCTCTGAATGCGCGCGAGCAGGACACGTTGACCCACCTCTGCCAGAAATTGCGCGCCGGCAACCCGGTGAGGTATTTCGCCGAGCTCACGCACGAGTATGTGGAAGGTGATGACGAGTAGCGAGTCGTCAGTTTTTTTGTTGTGCCTTTCGTTTGCGTATAACGTCGGCCATCTTCTCAAAAAACTGTGCTTCAAACCTGTCGAGAAACCGTGCTGCAACTGCCTTATCCTCTACCTCCCTTGTGAAGAACCTGACCTTTTCCAGCTTGGCCGCTCGCTCAGCCTCGCTGACAAATTCGCCTATAATTTCTGGGAGCGTCATCACAAGCGCCTCGTCGTACTTCTTGAGGGCCAGGTCGATGAAATAGTCGCGCAGTGCCGCATGCGCATCGACCTCCATCGGACCCCACAGGATCCGCGCAAGGCTCTGCGGTTCGGCCTCGACGCCAAGCAAAAGGTCCGTCAGTTGGACAAGACCGAGATGAGACGTCACGACGTTCCACGCCGTCCCCAGTCGAATGGTGTTGACGATCTGCCGGAGTGCCTTATCGGCCGTCACGAAGATGGTACGGCGCCGAACGCCTAACTCTAATTCGATTTGGGCGAGCTGAAGCGCTTCATGCTCGACCAGGACATCTGCTTTTTCGCGACCCCAACCAACCGCATCGAATTCCCTGTACGCGGCCCCGAGTTGAGAGAGAAAACGCCGGTAGGTGGCTCTGTACTTCGGATCGCCCAGCGGAACATGAACCGTCCTAATCCCGAATCGCTCTATAAAGGTGGCGACGGCCTGCTCGCTGGAATACGGCGCCGCGTCGGCTAGAAAGTCGCTAAACGGCACGACGTGCTTTTGTCGGCCGACCCAAGAAGCGTAGGATCCCACGAAAACGTTCGTATTCTCGGCGCCATAATACAAAATGTGTTTTTCTAGCTTCCCGGGGTCGTCTAGCCCCAGTTCCTTGACCATTCTGATTGCGCGGCTTCTGTGTGACACTATCTCATTTAGAAACTCCGAGATGACCAGTAGCTCACAGGTCTTGCCGGTCTCGGCAACCGCCTTCCTGAGTTTGTCGATCGCGCTCTCGTAGACTGGCCTGAACGGGTGTCCATCGGTGATCGCCGGAAGCAGGATGCTGGCGTCGAAATAAATGTGCTCGGGCAGGGCCTCCAATTTCAGTGCCGCATTGCCGACCTTCAAGATGACGTTAAGTCCGAAGGACAGGCGGGCGAGGTCGGCTAGGATCTGGGCTTCCGTCTGGTCAGGTTTTCTCAAGAGATCGTACAAAGCGTTTGCAATCTGCGATACCCTCTCGAACGATGTGGTGGTCAGGATTCGTCCTAAGGACGCTTTGATTAAGTCGTAGAGATCCACCGCGGCACTCGTCTTGGCGCCGGCAAATTCTGCGCCCAGATCCCACCCATGGGTCAGGAACACCTCCTGCAGGACTGTCCTAACGGCACCTGCATAGGGCGCATTCTCGTCAACGCCCTCGCGAACGAGCAGTCGATTCAACGTTCCTCGCACCAAGGTGTCAGTGTTGTCTTCGAGCACTTTCGGTGGCAGCTTCTCAATCCTAATCTCGTCGTTGGCGGAGGAAACCAGTCCCTTTTCAACGAGTGCGTCGACTGCCCGCGCCGTGACCAGATCCGCGTCGTCCTTGTCCAGTGGGATAACCTGGCGGAGGAGACGAGAAAGCTGTGAGATCGCCGCTGGTCTTTTCTCTTGTTCCAGGAGGCTTAGGATGATTCCGCGCACTACTAGATCGCGCAATGGGGCCGCGACGCGAGACATCTTTGACTGAACGTAGCAGCTAGCAAGGAAAATCCGCATTTGCTCGAATGGCAGCGGAAGTTCCCTAGGTCTGGGGGTTGGTGCGCCCCTCTCGACCAGCTTTAGCGGCAGGGACTCGATGCAATTCCACAAGGCTTCGTGATCCGGGTAGGTTATGACTCGAATGTTGAAGCCCGCTAGGCGCGCGGCCAGGGCTTCGGCGTCCGAACTCACGGGCAGGATCGCATAATGGAGCCTGGGGTAATTCGGGCTGAATTGCTTCTCGAGCAAGTCGAGAATCTTGCTTATCGCAGGATCTAGAAATGAGTATCCGAGAAAAAAGCAGCTTCGTCGGGTTAAGATGCTTTGGAGCAGAAAATCCTTGTAGGAGCTATTTTCGTCCAGTTTTGAAAAGTCCTCGGTGCTTGTAACCATGCATTCGGGCCGCTGTGTCCTGCCGTGTATTCGAGCGATGTAACGCTCGCTACTGAACGCGGCCTGCCTGAGGCTTCCGTCATCGAGCTCAAACGTCCGAGGGGACTCGTGATAAACCGCAGCTAGAGCGTGGTCGAGATTTCTATCATAGTTTGTCGTGACGATTGCATCGAACGGGAGCTTAACTAGCTGGTAGAGGCTCGCTGGGTTGGCCTTGCGATCATCAAACGGGGCTGCCAGTTCGCCAAATTTCACCCCTTTCGGTATGAGTCGACAAAGTTTGTAGTACGAGATGGCATCCGCAAGCAGTCCCGCCTGTGTTCGCGCCGCCATGATTGCAGCAGTTTCTTTTTCATATTTTTCTGCAACGGTTATTAGGTGAGCAACGAAGCCGCGCCAATCCACGAGCCCTGCGCGGACCCCGACTCCCGCTCCGGCAAAGAGGATCAACCGTTCGGAGGAAAATATCTTGAGCAGAGAACCGCAAAGCTCGTCGCTGGGGTCGGTCGGGCGCCCCGCCTTTTCCACGAAGGTAGTCCTTCTCTTGTCAGGCATGCTTAATTCCGCCTTAGTTTCCCCGAGTCACCCGGCGATGCAGTAGACGGTTTCGGCGGAAGCAAACCGATCCGCTCGCTGCTGCTGGTGTCCTCTGTCCGGCGTTTGACACGGGGTGCGCGTGGATCATACCACACCATTAGTTGACGACTGAGGTCACTGCCCGCGCGTGGGTGCTGCACCCTTTCGGTTTTGAAGGGTGCGCGGCCTCCCATGAGGCATCGCCTGGAACGCCGCTATGGGGCAGGGCCGCCTGCAAGCCTGAAAACGAAGAGAAGAAGGACGCACCCTTCTGAGAAGCGAAGAGTGCGGCACCCACGAATGTCAGGCGGGGCTTTCAGGAATTCGGGTGTGATGCGTTCATGCGCGGAGAGAATTACCCGCCGTGGAAAAACCATAAGGCCGAAACCGCCGGCCTGAGGGCCGCCGCTACGAAGGCTACAACGAAGAGAAAGACCCCACCCTCAGAAACCGAGGACCCTTCGGTCACGCTCAGGGCAAGTGGGGTACCCGGAACGTCAGGGGCAAGGCAACGGCGGGCGGGTTTGAAACCCGCCCCTACGGACGAAAATAACGAGAGGAGAAGATGCCGCGCTCAAAGCGACGGCGCTACATTAGGAGAAAGCCGCCCACCCACGATACTCATCGCATCGTCATTGGCGGACGATTTCGGCCGGGTGCCCCGCTCCTCATTTTGTAAGGGTGGGGCTTTTGGCTCAGTTCAATTTGAGTCGGACCGCTCGCGCGAGTTTCCGCTGACGTTCGTCGAAACTGTACAGGCGATCGACGCCCAATTCGAGGGCGGCGGCGACGTGCAAGACGTCCGCGCTGCGAGTTCCGAGCCTGGGCGTCGTTTGCCGCGACAAGCGAAGCGCCCGCGCGAACACGGGGTCCGCGAGGGCGCGCAGGTGAAAGACTCCGTCGCGCAAATCGCTTTCAAAATCCTTCCACGAAGATTTCGCCTGCTCGGCGGTAATTTCTTTCCGAAACAGCCGCAATCCCAGGGCGTTGACGAGCTCAAGTTCGCCAAAGGCAGTCAGGAAGCGGTCCGCCGCGGAAGCCTGCATGGTGCGGGCCGCGGCCGCGGAGTTCGCGTCAGGGCTGTATAGCGACACGAGAAAGCTGGTATCGACGTAGATTTTCAATACCGGTTCCGATCCTCGGCCAAAAGATCGGCGCCGCTCACCGCCAGCACCTTCTCGCCATAAATCGAACGCAACCGCGCGAGGAAGTCGGGGAGCTTCTTCGCGCGCCGCTTCGGCTCCGGCACCAGCCGCGCGATCACGCGCCGCCGCCTGGTGATCTCGATCTCTTCGCCTTCGTGGAGAAGGCGTTCCACCTTCTTGAAATCGTAGCGGAGATCCCGAACCGATGCTTTCTTCATGTGATACATTGTAGCATCACATATTCGCACGAGTCAAAGCCAAAACGCTGGGCCGCCCACCGAGGGTGCGGTTGAGAGTCGAGAGTTTAGGAGTTCGGCATTGGAAGCAACCAAGTCTACTCGGGGGAAGGAGCCGGCAACGTCATCCAATCAGCCGGCCTGGTTGTAATCTATTCTTTCTTGCCGTTTACCCACATGGTCTTCGAATCGATTCCAATGGCCTCGGTAATGGAGAGCCCGGCAGAGTCGCAAGCTGCCCGCACTTCAGCAGCAGTAATCGAAACTCCGTGCCAGCTATTTAGTTTTCCAAACTTGATGTGTGGGATATTCAGGCTCCAGGAATCACTGGCGGGCGGGGCGGCACTCTTTCCCCACATCAAGCAGTAGCCAAACGGCAAGAGCCGCCGGAAATAGCCGTTTACCTGAAAACGGAAGAGCCCACCACGCTTGAGCACCCGGCCCATTTCGCGGATATAGCTTTCGATGATGGCGACCTCCGGGATATGCTGGAAAACGACGAAGGAGAAAGCGAAATCGACGCTCTCCTCGGAATACTGGTTCAGGCCCCTTCCACTGCCTACACTAAAGTTTACATTTTTGACGCCCAAATGTTCCTTTAGGCTGTTAGCCCGGTTGACCATTTCGCTTGAAATATCCAATGCTTCCACGACTGCAAAGCGTTTTGCCAAAGCAAAGCTCATCCGTCCGACGCCGCAGCCGATTTCAAGCACCCGCTTGTCACCGGGGAGAAAACCGGCAGCCGCCAGGAATGGGTCCACCAATTTCTGGACGTCTTGCTCACCACTGAGCAAAAATTGTTCTTCATCCCATTGGTCCTGCCAGGAGGCGATGTAGTGGTAGGCATTCTCGCGGGACCGCTGGTCCCATTCTTTCTGCATCCTGTTTCCAGGCAGATTCGACTTGGCGCCCATGCACACCCGTTCCGAGCATTCCGCGATCTGAAGCGGAATCTCGTTTCTTGACTTCAAAAACAGGCCCATTGTACACCTAGCTCCCTGCCCGGCTTCGTCTGCAAGCGTTTTCATACGCATTTGGCGGCATGGGTCTTCCCTCGGCACCAAGACAGCACAAAATCACTCCATTCCGGGGGCGCTTTTGGGAACGCCTCGCCCTCTTCCAATTGGCTGGAGACCGATTCTCCTACAAATCAGATGGTATAATTCGCTCCGAAGTCGTCGGGTTCTCGCTGCCCGTACGGAGAGGTTTTAGGCGCATGCCTTCCAAGTTCGGAAAGGCTTTTCGGGATAGCATTCTCTTCCATTGGTATAAGTACATCGCCGCGCATATTGAACCGGTGTGGTGGCGCCTGGGCGGGTCGTCGGGAGTGCCGCATATCGTGAAACAGCGCGCCCTTCAGGAATACGCTCGCGATTTTGGCCTGGGTGTTTTGGTCGAGACCGGCACGAATTATGCGCACATGATTCACGTCCAGAAGAATCGCTTCCGCGAAATCTATTCGATCGAGCTCGACGCGGAAAAGGCGGAAAGCGCGCGGCGCAAGTTCGCCGGCCTTTCGCATATCCATATCCTCCAGGGCGATAGTGGCGAGCTTCTTCCGAAGCTGCTGCCGTCCCTCAAGGAACCGTGCCTTTTCTGGCTGGATGGTCACGATGGCGGCCATTCGACGCCGGTGAGGCAGGAGCTTGGCGCGCTCTTCCGTGATCCCATTCAGGACCACGTGATCCTCCTCGACGATGCCCTATGGTTCCGCGGTTCCGGGGGATATCCAACTCTTGAGGAACTGCGTCAGAACGTCGATCGCGAGTATCCCGACCACGTCCTGGAAATAAAAGACGAAATCATCCGCATACACAAGCCGAAGCCCCAGGTCCCCGCCCGCACCTGAATCATCCTTTCCGCTCTCCGCATCTGGTGAAGCAGAATGCAGATCGCCAATACGCGCGGCGCTGCGGCCTGCGGACGCCGATCGAAACCGGTACGTATTGCTTTAGAAAGAAAATGCAGAGACCGATCGACGGCGACTCCGGGGGAAGCGCTACCGCTTCTGGAGTGGTTTAGAGGGATGGATTGCGAACGTATACCCGCCGTGACGGCTTCCCACTAGCGGGCTGAGTTGCCCTGCATTGCTTAGCCGGTAGAGATTGTATCCGAATTCTCCCACCAGGAGATTCTGGATCTCGGCAAACATGGCACCTTTCGCCGAATTAACGTAACGGGGCAGAGTTTCGAAATAGAGGGCCGGATGGAAGGTGTGAAAAACTTCCGCAGCGCCGCGCATCACTTGCAGTTCCATGCCCTCGACATCAATTTTCACGAAGTCCACATGATTCAATTGCCGTTTACTCAGGAAGGCATCGAGCGTGATGACCTGTATCCTGTGCGTTCCTTTGTCCGAGAGCAGGGCGTTTCCCGGGTTGCCGCGTTCTTCGGCCCACCACAACTCACCGGGTTTGTCGGCGACGCCGCATTCGAGCAGTTCGATCCTGCTCAGCAACGTAGGGTTCAAGGTGAAATTATTGCGGAGGCGTTGCTGATTGGGCGGACCGGGCTCGAAGGCATAAACCTTTCCGGAGGGGCCCACATACTTGGCCAAGGCGAGCGCCACTGCGCCGACGTTGGCGCCCACATCGAAACAGATCCAGCCCTCTGTGTTGTGAGTTTGCAGGAAGCGAATTAACGGGGGCTCGTACTCACCGGTCCACATCTGTCTTTCCGCGCGATATGTGGTGTCAATGTGGACAGAGACATCATCCAGATAGGACGAAAACTGGAAGCGCATCCCGGCGGGAGCGGCCTTGCGGAGATTGGGGCGGGCTTGCAGCAAGCGCTGGCGGAGGCTTACCGGACAAAGCAGAAGCAAAGCTGTTTTTACGGCCCGACTAACCTGTGCCATGGAACTCCAGCTGCCTTAGCCAGTTTCAACGCTGCGTTCGCTGCGCGATCTCAGGCGCGGGAGGCACGCTCGTTCTTAGCCAGGATTTTCGATTTGGACTCCAAGCTCGCGTATCCTAACTCTCCTCCGTCCATGGACTCAAGAATTTTATGACCACAGCAGCCCCCAGCGAGGTTGCGGCACATCTGGGAACCTGTGTCTTGAGGTCGATTTACCCGGGGGGGGCCTAAACGCTGCGCTGTCCGACGACGTAGTGTCAAAACCGCCGCATTTGGCTTTTTCTTGGCCATTAGGGCCCAGCGTAAGCCCCCGACGAGAGCAACCTTGTTGCGCCCGCCGGAAGCAGGTTTTCGAGCGAGGCGATGCGGGCAACCCCTCAACTCCCGTTAGTCGCTCGGGATGCCGATGCTCATCGCATCGTCATTGGCGGACGATTTCGGCGTTGGCGGTGGGGGCGACGATGCGGACGACGCGGGAGCCGTCGAGGTAGACGTCGACTTCGAGGTCTTCGGTTTTCACGCTGAGTTCGTCGAGCTTTTTGCCGTCGACGTCCTGGCTGCCGAGCGAATCGACGGTGATCGTGCCGGGCGTATTCTCCTGCGGGACGAGGACGGGGAAAGTTTGCGGGCCCTTCTTCTCCCAATCGTAGACGTGCGCGAGGACGGCGTACTGATCGTAGAGATTATTGTCGAGGACCACGATCAGCGGAGAGCTGAACGTCAACTGCTGCGTGAAGGGGCGCGCGCCCGGGACGCGCAGCTCGATCGAAGCGACGGGGCCATTGAAGGTGACCGTTGCGGCGGCTTTCTTCGCGCCCTCGGTGGACCATTCGTAGCGGACGGGCGTGCCGTCGGCGCGAAATTCGAGCGTGCCGGTGACATGCATCACGCCGGTGGGCGTCGTGATTTCGGAAGCGCCGTGCGCGACCCAATCGGCGCCATTCGGGCCGATGTCAAAATCTTCCTTCCCGGCTTGCTGGCCGTTGACGAGAATTTTGAAGGTGCCTTTGTCCGGCGTGAATCCCGAGAGCGGCTTCGAAGCGAGCGAGCCCGCAACGCCGATCGAGAGAAAGAGCGCGAAGACGGACGCAGCGATGATGCGGCGCATGGCGAGAGGGCGGCGCGGGTGGCTCATACCGTCACCTGCGGAAAGATTCCGAGCGCGAGAATTTGCTCGACGACGCGCAGCGGCTCGCAGCTGCTATCGACGCGATAGTCCGCGAGTTCGTAAGCGGGCACGCGCTCCTCGTAGAGGCGGCGGAAGCTGGCTTCGTCGCGAAACAGCGGGCGGTCGGTGACCTGCGCGCAGCGGTGCAAGAGCTGCTCGACGGGACACTGGAGCCAGATGAGGATCGCGCCGTGCTCGCGAAGCAGCGCGAGATTTTGGGGCTGCGCGATCGTCCCTCCACCGAGAGAAACGATGCGCGGGCGCTGCGTTTCGGCGTATTCGGCGACGATGCGCTCGAGCTGCTCGCGCTCGATGCGGCGGAATTCGGCTTCGCCCTCGGCGGCGAAAATTTGCGCGACGGTGGCGCCGGTAGCTTCCGTGATGTTTTTGTCGAGGTCGGTTTTCGGCCAGCCGAGCTGGCTAGCGAGCAGGCGCGCGGTGGTGGATTTGCCGCTGCCCATGAATCCGGTGAGGCAGACCAGCCTTCGAGGACGGTTTTCAATCGGCATCGGATTCGAAACTTTGTCCAACGCTGGGCGCACAATCGGGTGCGCTCGTGCCCCGCTCAATCAATCGCTCAATCGATCGGTCGGTCGCTCGATCAATCGCGCTTCAGGATGTTGATTGTACCATCGAAGGAACTCAATTCGACGTTGGCGCGGCCGGAATTGAGCGTTCCGAAAAGCGCCTTGCCGAAGCGCGGCAGAAAGTGATGGTGCGAAGGCGGGTCGAGCCGCGCCTCGTTGTGCACCCGTCCCTTGAGCGAGGTGGCGCTCAGGTCGAAGGAGTCGCCGGGCGAGAAACGCACTTCGATCACGCCGCTGTAGTTCTTGAGGCGGTAGGTGGCCTCGGGGAGAAACTTGCCGTTGAACGTAATGTTTCCCGTGGACGTCTGCGCGCGGACGTAAGGGCTGCTAATGTCGATGAAGTGGAAATTGCCGCTGATGGAGGAGACTTCGATGCGCCCCGTGCAGCGCACGCACTGGAACGATCCGTCGACTGTTTTGACGTTGAGGTAGCCGGCCGCGTCTTCGAGATCGACGCCGGCCGCAATCGTATCGACGTTCATGTCGCCGAGGACGTTCGAGACGTTGACGCCGCCGGAATCGTCGTGAATCTCGAGCTCGGTATCCTGCGGCACGCTGATCTCGAGATCGGTGCGAAGGTCGCCGGGCGCGGCCGAATCGGAAACCTGGTGCGTGAGAATGTCGACGCGATTGCCGGTCTGCTCGGCATCGACTTCGACGTCGGTGGTGGCGCGATTGGCGATGACCATCACTTCGGACTTCGTCCAGGCGCGGACGGTGACAGTGCCGCTCGGATTGTGGATGGCGACAACCGGGTGAGCCTCGACGCGGAAGTGTTGGGTGATGCGATCGCCGGCCGACGCGGACGCCACGCCGAGGATCAGGAGGCCCGGCACAAGGAGCGTCGCTTTCTTCCACTGGTGAAACGAAGCCGGCTGGGTGGCTAGGGTCCTCATTGACCATCGTCTCCGCGGTCGCTCATCTGTGCGAGCAAATCCGCCTTTTGCTGATAGGCACCGTACAAATAATCGCGTGCGGCTTCGTCCTGAGGATCTTCGCGCACGCTTTTTTCACACAAAGCGATGTAGTTGTCAACAATCGCGAGATTCTTCTGCAAGGAAGCGGTGACGACGGGATCGGTATTTTTCAGGGCGGAAAAAGCGTCCTGTTCGGCCGTATCAAGCTGTGCGCTGAGAGGCTGCGTGGAATCCTCGGTGCGAGTGAGCCAGCGGGCATCGTTGGCGTGGCGGTTGCTGGTGCCGGTGAGCGCAGCGCCGACGGCGATGAGCGCGGCGAGATACGCTCCGGCGAGCACGGGGCGCGGGATTGCGCCGAATATGATGTCGATCCAGTTTGACGAAATGCGGACCGGCGGCGTGTGGCGACCGGAATGGATCAGGCCTTCTTCCTCGAGCTGCGCGCGCAGGGCCAGCCAGACGCGCGGCGAAGGTTCTACATCGTCGAGGGCAAATGATTGCGCGGTGTGGTGGATGGCCTCGAGATCGGCTGCGAGCGATCGGCACTCGCTGCAGGTGCGCAGATGGGCGTGAGCTTCGGCGGAACGGTTGCCCTCCATCCAGTCGCCGAGTTGATTGTGAAATTCGTTACATCCGATTGTATTCATGTTCAAACCTCGCCACCGGAACCGCTTCCTGCCGCGCGGCGGTCCTCGCGGGCCTTCGCGCGCACGGCTTCATGGAGCAGATCGCGAAGGCGCATGCGCGCTTTGTGCAGCTGCGATTTCGAATTGCCGATCGAGCAACCCATGATCTCCGCAATTTCGTTGTGCTCGTATCCCTGCACGTCGTGCAGGACGAACACCGACTTATATCCGGGCGGCAACTGATCAACCGCACGCTGGAGGTTGACCCGGTCGATCGATCCGGTGAGCTCGATATCGACCGCCCCGAAATCCCGCCGCGGAGTACCGGCTTCTTCATCGCCCTCGGTGACCTGTTCGAGCGAAGTTTCCTTGCCCGACTTCTTCCGAAGCTTCATCAGGACGACGTTGACCGCCAGCCGATGAAGCCAGGTCGAGAATGCCGACTCGCCCCGAAACGTCGCAATCTTGCGGAAGAGCTGCAGGAACGCTTCCTGCGTCAGATCCTCGGCCTCGGCCGTATTCCCCACCATCCGAAGACACAGCGAATAGACCCGGCGGCTATGCAATTGATAAAGCCGCTCGAAGGCGGGTGCATCGCCCTGCTGGGCAAGCCGGATTGCATCCGGCTCGGCCATCTCTCCGGCATCACTTCGTCTCGTTCGGGCCACGCTACCCGTCGGGACACATCCTTCACTGCGATGCATCCGCCACTCCGGAAGTTGTACTTCGTGTTTCCTGCCGCACACCCCTGATGCCGAGGACTGGTCCTAGCGGGTGGTTTGCGGTGAGCCGCGATCTCAGAATCGCGAAACGCTTTGGAAACGTTGTCCGGTCTATTGTCGTCGGAATCGCGCCGCGCGTCCAGAGTGCGAGCGCAGATATCAGTGAAGGGAAACGCGGCATCGAGCGCAAAGAACTCGACCACATGCTGCGAGAGAAGCGGCGCACAGGTGGGCGCTTCGCGCCGTCGTCTTATGGCAGGGCTGGAAGCCCTGCTCTTCCACCCTTGGCGCTTCGCACGTGCCAGTTGGCGGAAGTGAAGAGCGCGCGTGGCGCGTGCGGGGAGCACGCCCGGGCAAGCCCGGGCGGCAAGCGGCGGGAGCGAGCTCCCGCACTCCACGAACACGAGCTGCAAAGACTACGCCGGGGCGTCGGAGAGACGGGGCTTGGCGCGCAGGCGCTTGACCGGCGGGGGCGCATCGAGTTCGGTGGCCAAGCCGGACAATTGTTCCGCGGGCAACAAACGCAGAAAGCCCTTCAGGACAATCTCCGTCTCGCGCAAGCATGTGCTGAAATCGTAGTGGAGATTGTCGAGCTTCGTCCAGCAATCGGCGGGCTCGATGGACGTTCCCCTGGCAATGTCGCCGGCCGCTTCGTGAAACTCGCGATCGATCTGCTCGAGAGTGTCGGAGAGAATGCGGAGCTTGTGGAAAAAGCGCGAGCGATCGCCGAACAGGAGATGGTGGAGGATTCCGTTCCAGGAAGCGGCGCTTTGGCCTGTATTGCCGCGGAAAAATTCCCTGTTCAGGGGCTCGACGGCGGGAATTCGCGTGACGTGACGGCCGCGCGCGTAGAGCGTGTCGCAAAAACCGACGAGCGTGGAGGAAAGACGTCCAAACAGATCGGCGGCGACGGAAACCTGTTGGCGGGCGCAAACCAGTTCACCGCGCGCGCGCAGAGATAGGGCCCCGTCGAGCGCCACGCTCATCATCGCGTATCCGCACTCCCAACGGCGAACGACCGTGTCGAAAACCTGGCCCTTCTCGCGGGGCAGAGCCGCAAACCACTCTTCCGTGACCCTGCGACGCTCGGCAGAAGGGCGCCCATTGCTGCGCCTAGAGAAAACCACACCGCCCCCGAGATCGCTCACTGGAGTATACCACCGATGGCGCCAGCGCAACGGGGAGGGGTTTTCCGGCTTTCGGGCCACTTGGATATTGATTATGGCGACAGGTGACCGATGGGTGCCCACCGTCGGCGAACCTAGGTTCCGCGTTTGAACAGGCGTTGCAGAGATCTGTGCAAGCCATCCACCGCGTCATGGAGCTCGGCCATTCCCTGCGTCTCCACGCTCACATCCACATTTTCAAGGTCGAGGGTCAAATCCTTAGCGAGTTGAGCGGCGCGGCGGACGCGTAGAGCGGCAAGGGTGGACAAGACGGCGTAAGGGTCGCTGGAATGTTCCTGGGCTCCGTACCAGTCCTGAATGGCCAAAGCAGTATAGCGAATGTGCTCGATCGCATTGCGGAGTTCGCCGAGAACACGAGCATCAAGATCGCCGGATTTGACCGATTTTTCCAATTCATTGAGTGCGTTGGTGGTGGCCAGCAAACGCGCGGCCAGGGGAGATTCCTTGCCGTCCAAATTAGCAGCAGTCATCTGGAACCTCCGAGAGGGCTATACCTTCGCGTAGGAAGTTATCACTCTCCGCCACTGTCGTAAACGAAAGTATAGGTGTGAGGGATTTAGCTGCGGTGGATGGCGTGATTCCGATCTCCGTGCTGATGTGCGGTTTTCTTGACGCTCTCGGAAGACGACCGCTATACTCGCCCGATTCGCATGTTGCAGCGGACCGGAAAGGATCGTCCCGTTGGAATTCGAACCGCTCGACCAGTACCAGCAGCGCCGCAAGAAGCTGAGTGAAATCCAAGCCCTCGGCTATCCCGCATACCCGCACAAATTCGACTGGACGCACACGCCAAAGCAGGTGGTGGAGCAATTCGGAGGGCGAACGGGCGAACAGCTTGAGACTGAGCGGGTTAGCGTGCGGGTGGCGGGCAGGATTGTCGCGCTGCGGCTGATGGGGAAGGCGGCATTCGCGCATCTGGCGGGCGACGGCGCGCGACTGCAGATTTATGCGCGGCTCGACGTGATGGGCGAGCAGGCGTTCAAGCTTTTTCAGCTTCTCGATTTGGGCGACATCATTGGCGTTTCCGGGCACCTTTTCCGGACGAAGACGAACGAGCTGACGGTGCGGGTCGAGGGAATCGAGGTGCTGAACAAGGCGCTTCTGCCGCTGCCGGAAAAATGGCATGGGCTGGCGGATACGGAGCAGCGTTATCGCCGGCGCTATCTCGACCTGATCGTCAACGAGCGGACGCGCGAGATTTTCATTCGGCGCGGGCAGATCATCCGCGAGTTGCGGCGGTTTTTCGACGAGCGAGGCTACGTGGAAGTCGAAACACCGATGATGCATCCGATCCTGGGCGGGGCGACGGCGCGGCCGTTCGTGACGCACCATAATACTTTTGACATGGATTTGTATCTGCGGATCGCGCCGGAACTTTATTTGAAGAGGCTGGTGGTCGGCGGGCTCGACCGCGTGTACGAAATCAACCGGAACTTCCGTAACGAGGGGATCGACGCGATCCACCAGCCGGAATTCACGATGCTGGAGTTTTATCAGGCGTACAGCGACGCGGACGCGTTGATGGGGCTGACGGAGGAATTGCTGCGCGAGCTAGCCGAGAAAACATGCGGCACGGCCAAAGTGAAATACGGCGAGGGCGACGATCAGACTGAAATCGACTTTGGAAGATTCACGCGGCTGTCGATGCGGGAGGCGATTCTGAGGCATATGCCTGTGCCGCTGGGCAAAACCGCGGAGGCGAGCGATCTGGCATCCAAGGATGCGTTGCGCAAGTTGATCGAGGCGGCGCTGCCGGTGCTGGACGCCTTGATTACGGATGAATCTCCGCGGAAACCGCTGCCGTGGGAGGGCGAAGTTGCGAGTTCCAAGAAGGCGCTGACAACGGAGAAAGCAATCCTGCACTTGATTCTGGCGAATCTCGGGCGCGAGCCGCTGGGGCGGGCGATTGGGGACGTCTTCGAGGCGGTCGCCGAGAGGTATTTGATCCAGCCGACATTTATTTATGATTTTCCTGTGGAAATTTCACCGCTCGCGAAACGCCGCGCGGACGATGCTTCGTTGACCGAGCGCTTCGAGCTTTTCGTCGCGGGGATGGAGATAGCGAACGGCTTTTCGGAGCTGAACGATCCCGAGGACCAGGAGAAACGCTTTCGCGAGCAGGTGGAAAAGGGCGGGCTCGAAGCGCCGAAGGAAGTCGACATTGATTACATTCGCGCGCTGAGCCACGGCCTTCCGCCGACGGCGGGCGAAGGCGTGGGCATCGACCGGCTCGTGATGCTGCTGACAAACTCGCACGCGATTCGCGAAGTGATTCTCTTCCCGCTTTTGCGCGGCGAGGGTGCCGAAGAATCGGGCGCGCCGCCTGACGAAAGATCCAAATGACATTCGAATGGCTGGTGGCGCTGCGGTACCTGCGGTCGCCGAACCGGCCGGCGGTACTGCGGCTGGTGACGTTTCTCGCCGTGCTGGGGGTGGCGGCTGGAGTCACGACGCTGGTGATCGCGCTTTCGATGAACACGGGCTTCCGGCAAGCGATTCGCGACCGACTGCTTACCGTGACGGCGCACGTCAACCTGAAGCCGGAGGACGCGGCGGACGGCATCCGCGACTATCGCGCGCTGATCGCGAAGCTTAGCGACACGCCGGGCGTGCAATCGATCGAGCCCGCGATTTACAACACCGTCCTGCTTTCTTTCGGACATAAGCCGAGCGGAGTGGTCCTCAAAGGCGTGGACCCGGATATGGAGCTTCGGGCGAGCGGGGCGCTGCGGCATCTCGCGGCGGGATCGAACGCATTCGAGCCGGACGCCGACGGCATTCCCGCGGTCCTGATCGGATACATCCTCGCGGAGAACCTCGATATTTCGGTGGGCGATTACGTCACGCTGACGAGTCCGCAGGGCAGCCTGACGCCATTCGGCATGCTGCCGAGCTCGCGGCGATTTCGGGTGACGGGAATTTTCGACTCCGGATTCTACGATTACGACGCGAACTGGGGATTCGTGACACTGAAATCGGCGCAGGCGCTGGCCGGAGTAGGCGACGTGGTGAGCCTGCTCGAAGTGCGTGTGAAAAACCTCGATGATGCGCGGGAGGTGGCCGACGAACTGGTGCGGCGGGCGGGCCCGGGGTATCACGCGACGACGTGGATGGATGAAAACCGGGCGCTGTTTCGCGCGCTGAGCCTGGAAAAACTGGTGACGGCGCTCTTCATCGGATTGATCACGTTCGTGGCCGGGCTGAATATTCTGGTGGTGCTGACGATGACGGTGACGGACCGCGCCAAGGACATCGCGGTGCTGATGGCCGTGGGCGCGAGGCGGCGGCAAATTCGCAGGATTTTTGTCCTGCAGGGGCTCGCGATCAGCATCGCGGGAACAGCCGCAGGGCTGGCGGCCGGCTTCGGATTTTCGTGGGTCGCAAATCGATGGCGATTGATTCCGCTGAACCCCGAGGTTTACGCGATACCGTACGTTCCATTTCATGCGAATGGAACCGACGCGATCTGGATCGCCGTGGCGGCGCTGGCAATCAGCATCGCCGCGACGGTTTTACCCGCGCGCTCGGCCTCGAACATCCTTCCGGTGGAAATTCTTCGCTTCGAATGATCGCGCGGATCCGCATTTTCGAAGCGCTGCTTCGATCAGAGAATCGACTCCCTTCGATAGCCGTTTCGATTCGTTCGAAAAGCGCGGGCGTGTTAAAATGGGGTGTCTGATCGGGACAGTGCCATAATTTGGCAGTTCACTGGGCGCACAATGGAAGAGTCTGGGACAAGTGTGAAAACGATTCTCCGAGGCGGCTTCCGGCGTGCAACTAATGTGATGTAAAGCAAGGACATATCTGCAGCGGTTTTCGGCATCTAACGTGTGAAGAGAACCGGTGGCATCATGCGGAAAAACGCAGTTACGATGGTCGAAACGGACGACTCGAATGCCGGGGGCGTCGCAACCTCAAGTGAGATTCTGCGCGCCGAAAACCTTCGCAAAATTTTCTACTCGGGCTCACAGGAAATCGTACCCCTGGGGGGGATCGATCTTTCGGTGGAGCGCGGCGAGATGATTGCGATCGTGGGACCGTCGGGAACGGGAAAGAGCACATTGCTGCATTTGCTGGGCGCGCTGGACACTCCGACAAGCGGTGCAGTATACTTCGCCGGGAATTCACTCCATTCGCTTCGAGAGGCCGAGCTGGCAGAATATCGCAACAAGTCCGTCGGGTTCGTCTGGCAGCGGCACCATCTGCTGGCGGATTTCACGGCGGCCGAAAATGTGGCGATGCCCCTGCTGGCGGGCGGCAAGGCGGCGGGGCAAGCGCTGCGCGCTGCGGGCGAATGGCTGGCGGAAGTTGGTCTTGGGGACCGCGCGGCGCAGCGAGCGTCGGAGCTATCGGGGGGCGAACAGCAGCGCGTGGCGATCGCGCGAGCGCTGGTGAACGAGCCGGTGATTCTGCTGGCGGACGAGCCGACCGGCGATCTGGACGAACGGAACGCAGAGACCATTTTCGAGCTCATGCAGGGCTTGCACGGGTCCCATCACCTGACTTCGATTCTCGCGACACATAACTTATCCTTGGCGAGGCGCACGGACCGCGTGCTGAATCTCGAGCACGGGACGCTGACGCCGAGCGCAGAAGTGCTGGCAGGCGCAGCGGCTGATGGAGCGCGCGCGGCGAGCGCTGGGGCCAGTCCCCGGGAGAGTGCGGGGTGAACCGTGTTTGAACGCTACACAGAAAAGGCCCGGCGAGTGATCTTCTTCGCCCGGTACGAGGCCAGCCAGTACGGCAGCCCGTACATCGAGACGGAGCACCTGCTTCTCGGATTGTTGCGCGAAGACAAGGCGCTCGCGAATCGTTTTCTGCGGACGCACGGCTCGATCGAATCCATCCGCAAGGAGATTGAATCGCGGATCACGGTCCGCGAACGCATTTCCACGTCGGTCGAAGTTCCTCTCAGCCAGGAGTGCAAGCGCATCCTCAACTACGCCGCCGAAGAGGCGGAACGACTCGGCCACAAGCACGTAGGAACGGAACACCTCCTCCTGGGAGTGCTGCGGGAGGAGAAATCCTTTGGCGCCGAAATCCTGCTGGAACGGGGATTGAGGCTATCCACCGTGCGCGAGGAACTGGCGCGCAGCGCGGGAGAAGGAAAGGTGCCCGTGAACCGTCCCAAAGAAGCATCATTGCTGGCAGAATTCAGCCGCGATTTGACGCAGGCGGCGATGGAAGGACAGCTCGATCCGCTGGTCGGCCGCGACCGCGAGCTCGAGCGCGCCATTCAGATTCTGTGCCGGCGCACGAAGAACAACCCTGTCCTGATCGGCGAGCCGGGCGTGGGCAAGACGGCGATCGTCGAAGGGCTGGCGCAGCGGATTGCGGATGGCGACGTGCCGCCGTTCCTCGCGGACAAGAGGATCCTCTCGCTCGATTTGTCGCTGATCGTGGCGGGAACGAAGTATCGCGGGCAATTCGAAGAGCGGCTGAAGACCATCATGAAGGAACTGATGGAGAGCCAGAACGCGATCGTGTTCATCGACGAGTTGCACACGCTGGTGGGAGCGGGATCGGCGGAAGGGTCGCTCGACGCGGCGAACATTTTGAAGCCGGCGCTGAGCCGGGGCGAGATTCAGTGCATCGGCGCGACAACGCCGGCCGAATACCGCAAGTCGGTTGAGAAGGATCGCTCGCTCGAGCGGCGCTTCCAGTCGATCAAGGTGCCAGCGCCGGGAGAAGACGAGGCGATTCGCGTGTTGCAGGGCGTGCGCGACCGCTACGAGAAATTCCATGCTGTGAGCTATACGGAAGATGCGATCCGCTACGCCGTATATCTCTCGAGCCGCTACATTCCCGACCGCTTCCTGCCGGACAAGGCGATCGATCTGCTCGACGAAGCGGGCGCGCGCGTGAAATTGCGCCAAGCGATGCTTCCGGACGAGGTTTCGGAAGTGCAGAAGCGCGTGAAGTTCATCACGCACCGGATGGAAACGGCGATCGCGAATCATGAGTTCGAGAAGGCGCGGTTCTACTCGGAGGAAGAGCGCAAGGAAAAGGAACATCTGCGCGTGCTGCGCGAGAAGCTGAAGATCGACGACTCCTCGACCGGCATCGTGACGCGCGAGGATATCGAAGAAGTGGTGGCGCGCTGGACCGGGATTACGGTTACGTCGATCAAGGAAGACGAGCAGCAGAAACTGCTGCGCATCGAGGAAGAGCTGCATCGCCGCGTTATCAGCCAGGACAAGGCGATTACGGCGCTCGCGCGGGCCATTCGCCGCAGCCGCGCCGGATTGAAGGCTCCGGGACGGCCAGTGGGCTGCTTCCTATTCCTCGGGCCGACCGGCGTGGGCAAGACGGAAGTCGCGCGGCGGCTTTCGGAGTTCCTGTTTGGCAGCGAGAAATCGCTGATCCGCTTCGATATGTCGGAATACATGGAGAAGCACTCCGTTTCGAAGCTGATCGGCGCGCCTCCGGGATACGTGGGATACGAAGAGGGCGGGCAGCTGACGGAGCGCGTGCGGCGCACGCCGTATTCGGTGATCCTGCTGGACGAAATCGAGAAGGCGCATCCGGACGTCTACAACATATTGCTGCAGGTCTTCGAAGACGGGCAATTGACGGACGGCCTGGGAAATACAGTTGATTTTCGCAATACGATCATTATCATGACCTCGAATCTTGGGGCGCGGCAATTGCAGAAGCAAAGTGGCCTGGGCTTCCAGTCGACGGATGACGTCGCGAATGCGAAGAGCCAGGACGACATGGTGATGGGCGAGGTCAAGCGGGTCTTCAATCCGGAATTTCTGAACCGTCTGGATGAAGTGATTCTGTTCAATTCGCTGACAGACGCGGACCTGCTGCTGATCATCGATCTTCTGATCAGCCAGATGAACGAGACGCTGGTGCACCGCCAAGTGCAGATCGTAACGACACCCGAGGCGCGGCAATGGATTCTCGAGAAAACCTGCGGCGATCGGAATTACGGCGCGCGGCCTTTGCGGCGCGCTTTGCAAAAGTATGTCGAAGACCCGCTGTCGGAAGCTCTCATTCAGGGCGAACTCCAGCGGCCGGCGACACTGGAAGTCTTTCTCTCCGGCGACGGCCTGGCTTTTCGTCCTGTGGCGGAAGCAACCCCGGTGGCCCACTAAGAATCCTACACGCGCAAGCCGGATAAAGCCGAGCCGGCAGGGGAGCATAAAATCTTGGGCGGGGAACTGCGGCCTTGATCATCATGGCCGCCAAGAGGGAGATATTTCCGCGCGCGTTGGAGTTTATCGTCGTTGTGTCGTTGCTGATCGTTGCGGTGACGCAAAGCCTTTGGGCCCAACAGGCTCCTCCGTCGAACGACCAGCAATATGTGATCGAGCGCATCGAATTCATCGGGCTCCGCCGAATCCAGCGCGATACCCTGCTCGCGCGCATCTTTTCCCGCCCGGGCGATCCTTATAATCCCGACGCCCTCCGCCGCGACTTTCAGGCGCTGTGGAACACGCAGTTTTTCGAGGACATCCGGCTGGAGGTGGAGAACAGTCCCGATCAGCCGAACGGAAAAATCATCCTTTTCTACGTGAGCGAGCGGCCCATCATCCGCCGCATCGAGTACAAGGGCAACAAGTCGAGTCACCGAATCGGACATTCTCGATGCCTTCAAGCAGAAGAAGGTCGGCCTTTCGGTTGAGAGCCAGTTCGATCCCACGAAGATCAAGCACGCCGAAGTGGTGATCAAGGAGCTGCTGGCGGAGCACGGCCGGCAATTCGCGACGGTCAAACCCACCTACGAGCGCATCGCCGCGACCAACGCCGTCAAACTCGTCTTCAACATCGACGAAGGGCCGAAAGTGAAAGTAGGGACGATCACGATCGTGGGCAACAAGGCGTTCTCGACGCGGAAAATCATTCGCGCGATGAAGCACGACCGGCCGATCTCGATTCCCCTCTACATAACCGAAATTCCGATTATGGCCAAGACGTTCGACCGGCCGAAACTGGACGAAGACTTGGAAGTCGGGATTCGCGGCCTCTACCAGGATCACGGGTATTTCAGGGTGGACGTGGAAGAGCCGACTCTGAAGACCGTCACGCTGAATAAGGCCGGGATTCCGATACCTGTGCCGGGCATCGGCTCGCAGCATGGGAAGGCGACCAATATCACGATCAAGATCGAGGAAGGGGCGCAATACCGGATGGGGAAACTCAACTTCCGCAGCGCCGACCCCGACCAGGGCCTGATCTTCAAATCGGAATTCCTGCAAAGAGTTTTCCCGCTGAAGCAAGGCGATATCTTCGACGCGGACAAGATCCGCAAGTCGCTCGACGATTTCAGGAAACTCTACGGCGATTACGGATATATCGATTTCAACGCCGAGCCTCTGTTCGACGTGGACGATGCGAAGAAGGTCATCAACCTGACGCTGCAGTTCGACCAGCAAAAACAGTTCTTCGTGCGGCGAATCGAGTTTTCCGGCAATACGACGACGCGCGACAAGGTGATCCGGCGCGAATTGCTGCTGGACGAAGGACAGGTATTCAGCAATCGCCTCTGGGAACTGAGCCTCCTGCGGCTCAACCAGCTGGGCTATTTCGATCCGATCAAGCCGGAAAATGCGGATTTGAAGCGCGACGTGAAAAAGGGGACCGTCGATATTCTCCTGAAGGTGAAGGAAAAGGGCAAGCAATCGATCAGCTTCAACGGCGGCGTGAGCGGATTGGCGGGCAGCTTCGTCGGTTTCTCGTATCAGACGAACAACTTTCTCGGGCTCGGCGAGACGTTCACCGTTTCTGCCCAGATTGGCAACATCCAGACGGATATACGGCTCGGATTCACGGAGCCGTATCTCTTCGACCGGCCGATCTCGACGGGTTTCACGATTTTCGCGAACAAGCTGGATTACAACACGGCGCGCCAGGAAGGATTGTTGCTGGGCCAGCAGGTGGCCATCGATCCGGCGCTGCAGGAAAACTACAACACGGATTCAAAGGGCTTCACGGCTTTTGCGAGCTACCCGCTGCGGAGGTCGGCTTTTACGCGGCTCGGCCTGCAGTACGGCTATTCGACGACGAACATCACACCGTTCAGCCAATCGGCGACGTTGCTCTTCGAATTCACGAAGTTCACGAGCCTTGCGGGGCCATCCGCCCTGAACGGCATCAACATGAGTTCGATCACTCCGACGATTTCGTACAGCACTGTGGACAGCCCCAATAATCCGACGCACGGGAAAAGCATCTACTACGGGACGACGTTCACGGGCGGACCGCTGCAAGGGAACGTCGACACGATCAGCAACACCTTCACGATGTCGTACTACCATCCGATGCACCACCATCGCAACGTGCTCGCTCTGCGAGTGCAGGGCGCGGAAATCAACGGGTTCAGCGGGAGAGAAGTCCCTCCTAACAACCGGTTTTATCTGGGCGGAGAGCAGGACGTTCGCGGCTACGAATTCTATACGATCTCGCCGTTTGTCTTTATTCCCTACTCGACCTCGACACCGGTGCAATTCTACAATCCGGAACGCCTGAATCAATCGGGGCAGCCCACGCTCGAAACGCTGCCCGTGAATGTTTTGGAGTACGTTCCGACGCGTCCCGGCGGTGATCTGCAGGGTGTCTTTAACGCGGAGTATCGGATACCGCTGGTGAAGAGCTACGTGATTATGAGTTTCTTCAACGATCTCGGCCTGGACGGTACGATGCGGCACGTGCAGATCGATCCTTCCGCGACCGCCCTGCTGCAGGACCAGTATCCGAACGCGGATTTCCCGAATATGCGTATCGGGACGAATCTGCCGATCGCACATGGCACGAATTTCAGGCCGCATACCTCCGCGGGAATCGAGTTTGATTTTCAGATCCCGATCATCCAGGCGCCGTTTCGAATCTATTACGCGTTCAATTATCTGCGCTTGAATGAGACGATCATTCCGCCCGAGGGCGCTTTTTACGTCCCGCCGGCCGAGCGACAAGCTTTGCAACAATTGGGTGTCTACGACACGCAGATCGTGCCGGCGCTTCAAAATTTCTTGCTTCAAACCCGATCTTCGCAGACGATTCCGCCGGGCTTGCTCGAACAGCGGTCTTCCCTGCGCTTCGCGGTGAGCCGGACATTCTGATGAGTCGGTGCGCGAGGCACGGGAGAGAGACGGCCAACCATGGTTGGCGAGGCGGAATGGGAGACGGAACAGGCATTGCCGGAGGAAAGCAAATGAGATCGTGGAGTGTAGCTGCGGTGGTGCTCCTGGCCGCCTGGGCCGCGGGTTGCGGCGGGAATTCGACTCCCGTGGGCGTCACCGTGGCTCCGAACCCTGCGACGGTTCTGCTGAATAGCTCTTTGCAATTTGTGTCCAACGTCTCCGGGGCTTCCGCCACAACCGTGACATGGCAAGTTTGCTTGACCCCGACTTCGAGTTCCGGCACAACCCCACCGCCTGTAACGACCAAGCCAACCGACTGCACGCCGATTCCGGGAATTCCAACACCGAACGGCGGGACTGTCCTTACAGGATACGGAACCATTCAACAAAACGGGCTCTATACGGCGCCCCCCGCGTTGCCCACGCCGAACACGGCTGTGATCCTGGTAACGAGCACCGTCGACTCAAGCGCGTTTGCGATGGCGAGTCTCACGATCGATTCCGGCATTCGCGTGCAAGTGACGCCGCCGACGGCAACGATCGGCCCGTTGGAATCGTTCCAGTTCACGGCTACCGTACACGGCTCCACGAACAACTCGGGCGTTTCATGGACGCTGAGCCTCGCGGGTAACAACAATCCTCCGGCGCTGGGAACGATTTCATCGGCCGGATTGTACATGGCGCCGGGAGCGTCACCTGGAGTCGTGACCGTCACGGCGACTTCGGCGGCCGATCCGACGCAAAGCGGCTCGGCAGAAGTCAGCATCTCATCTGGAGGACCGCCGACGCTCACCAGCGTCGACCCGGGCGTGGCCGCGCAGGGTTCGGTGCAACAGGACGTCTATCTAACTGGAACGAATTTCGAGAGTACGAGTCAGGTCGTCGTGACAGCTCCGAATCAACTGCCGACCGTGCTGCCGGCGAGCTCCGTGTTCTTCATCGACACGACATTGCTCCGCGCCACGCTTCCGGCGAACGCACTTTCGGCGGCCGGATCAGTCTCGATTCAGATACAGAGCCAGACGACTCCTGTGAACGTGTCCGCAGTGCTGCCGTTGAGTGTGTTCGCTGTTGGGCCGGCACTGATTGCCGTTTCGCCCGAGAGCGTGTCGCAAAACTCGGCGAGCGCGAGCGTGGGCCTTACCGGCGGATATTTCTCCAGTGCGAGCACTGCGACCGTGAATGGCTCCGCGATCGCACCTGTGCTCGACAGCAGCCGGCAGTTGTCCGCCGCAATTCCATCGGGCGCGCTCGCGACTCCGGGGTTGTATCCGATCGTGGTGCAGAACTCGGGAGTAGCGGCGGGCCAATCGTCCGTGTCGGCAATGAATGTCGCGGTTACACCCGTTCAGGCTTCGATTCCCGGAGCGCCGAATAAGGCGCCGATCGGGGTCGGCTCGGATCCGTCGGCGGTGGCAATGGACGAAGCGGACGGGATCGCGGTGGTTGCCAACGCGGGCGATGGTTCCGTTAGTCTGGTCAACGTGACCAGTGACACGGCAGTGGGCGGGGCGATCGGCGTGGGAACGAACCCGACGGGCGTGGCTGTGGACGATCTCCTGCCCGATCCGGTCGCAGTGGTGGTGAACAACGCCGATCAGACGGCTACGGCGATCGACCTGACGACGCGAAACACAACGACGCTGAGCGTGTCGATCTCCTCCGGCACGAATCCCCCGCTGCCCTATTCTGTCGGCGTAAATCCGCTGACCCATCGCGCCATCGTGGCTTACCAGTCGTCGAGCCTGGCGACGATTCTCGATGTATCCGACTCAGGCGGTACCCCCGGACTTACAAAGGTACAAACGATTGGCGGCAGCTCCAGCAATTTCACGGGGACAGGAGCGACGCCCGGGATCGCCGTCGATCCGCGGCTGAACTGGGCCGTCGTCACGCCCGGCGGCGCAGGTGGAATCAGCGTGGTGGACTTGGGAGTGGATGCAAGTCCGAGCCAGCCAGAAGGACGGAGTGCTTACGCAGTGGCGAGTCTCTTACTGTCGCAAACGGTTCAAGGCGTCGCCATCGACCCGGAGACGCACAACGTGTTTTTCTCCGACCCGAACACCGGGACGCTCTATACATTCACCGCGCTCGACAATACGGTCGGAATCGTTTCGCTACCAAGCACCGGCCAGCCGGGCAGCGGAGGCCCATATAACCAGGCGGGTTTTGGCGCGGCGGCGGCAAGTTCACTCGAGGATGTCGGCATCGCGGTGAACAAGAACTCGACCGCCGTGATCGTTGATCTGGCGAATGGCATCGTGCTGCAGACCGTGGGAGGTCTGGGAGCTTCCACAGCGGTGCAGGCTGTGGCCGTCGATCCGGCGAGCAATCAAGCGGTGGTGGTCAACCACGAGGGTGGCACGGTCACGCTCCTGTCTCTGGGGACAACCATCAATTCCCTGCAAATTACAGAAGCGAGCCCAGCAGTCGTCTACGGAGGCCCAGGCACTGCGAACACGACCTTGACGATCCTCGGCGGAGGATTCATATCCGGCACCTCGGAAGTGCTTCTGGACGGCACCGCTCTGCCCGGAGGCGACGTGAATGTGGTGAGCTCTCGGAAGATCGTGGCCACCGTGCCGGGAAGCATGCTCGATTCCGCCCGTCTTTACGCCGTGCAGGTGCAGAATGGGGCCGGCGGAACCGCACCCGTCTCGAACGTGACCGACCTCAGCGTGATCCAATCCATAGCGGTGGGAAGCTTGCCGGTGGGGGTCGCGGTGGATACGGACCGTGATGCAGCCGTGGTCACAAATTCGGGCGACGGAACCGTTTCACTCATTTCCCTTGCGGCCATCAGCAGCGAATCGCCGCAATCTCTCGGGAACGTCGGGATCATCGGGTCGCCGGTTCTCGCCGGAACCACACCGGAAGGAGTGGCGGTGCTGCCCCGGAAGGGCCTGGCAGTCGTGGCGAACAACGGCAGCAACAATGCCACAGTCGTGGACCTTACCGGAGTGGCGGTTCCCCAGAACATCGGCATCTGCAGCACCGGTTGCTCGGGTCCCGCGGGCGCCGCCATGAATCAAGACAGCGGGCTCGCGGCTATCGCGGACACAAACCCGACAGGTCCCGTGAGCACCGGAACCGTGAGCTTCTTGAATTTGTCCGCGACACCTGCGAGCGCCGCCGGTTCGCTTTCGGTGGATCACGATCCTGTCGCAGTGGCAGTCGATCCGAATCTCAACTACGCGGCCGTGACCACCGCATCGCAGGCGAGCAGCATCAATCTCGTTAATATGGCAACGTTCGGCACCGTGGAGACCATCAACGCCGCCCTGGAAAATCCGAGTGGCATCGTATTCGATCCGGTGAACCAGATTTTCCTGACGGCGAACAGCCTGCTGAACGACATCATCCTCGTCGATCCGACGACGTTCATCGAGACGCCAGTGGACGTCGGGATCGCGCCAACGTCGATCGACTACAACTTCCAGACGAGCACGCTGGTGACGGCGAATTCGCCGAGCGGGACATTGTCGGTGCTGGATTATGTGTGTCCCCCGGGCGCGGGCGCGCCCGCCGCGTGCGTCGGGCCGAAAGTGCGCACGGTGCTGGAACTGGGAGGCACGCAGACTTCGCCATTGGTGCTCGGTCCGAACGCTGTGGCGATCGATCCAAAGCTGAATCTGGCCGTGCTCGTGGATCCCGACAACAATCGCGTTTTGCTGGTGCCGCTGCCGCATTAGGCGGGCGTGGGCCGTACAACCCGAATGCGATTGACCGTGCGCCAAGAGGGAGGCTATAATCTCCGATTTCTGTTTACGGAATTTTCTCCATATATCTGAGCGAGGAGTGAGAATGAAGATTCGAGCGACAATTGCAATCCTGACCGCGATGATGTTCACGCCTGCCCTTCGGGCGCAATCGACGGCGGCGCCGACCAAGGTCGGCGTGATTAACATGCAGGCCGCGATTACGGGCACAGCCGAGGGTAAACAGGCTGTGGCCGAACTGCAGTCGCAGTTCGCGCCCCGTCAGACGGAACTCCAGCAAATGCAGAAGCAGATCGAGGATGACCAGAGCCGCCTTCGGACCGGGCAAACGACGCTGAGCGATGACGAGCAGGCGCGCCTGACTCAGGACTACACCACGCTGACGCGAAAGCTCCAGCGCAAGAGCCAGGACGATCAGGACGATTTCAACGACGCGCGACAGAACCTTATCAACACGATTGGGCGCAAGATGGTAGACGTCCTGGACAAGTACGCGAAAGACGGCGGCTACGCCGTCGTGCTCGACAGCTCGTCGCAGCAAACGCCGATCATTTTCGAGGCAAACCAGATCGACATCACGCAGGACATCATCCGCTTGTACGACGAAGCCTATCCGGTGAAGACCACCTCGGCGCCTTCGAAGCCGGCGCCAAGATCGGCAGCTCCTAAGCCGAAGGACTGATCCTGCTCCCGAAACCTCCAAAAGGCCCCGCCGAAAGGCGGGGCCTTTTGCTTTAGCCGCGAGTTTGGCCGGTGACGCCCCTTGGGCTATCATGAATGGCCTGAAGACGGCGGTTTGCAATTCATATCCGCGAGAGCGAAAGAGGAGGATTGGCATGGCGATTTCGGTGGGGGCAGAAGCTCCCGACTTTTCCCTGAAGGATCAGAATCAGAAGGACGTGAAGCTCTCCGATTTCCGGGGCAAGAAGAACGTGGTGATCGTCTTCTATCCGCTCGATTGGAGCCCGGTTTGCACCAACGAGCACGTCTGCTTCGTCAACGACCTCAAACGTTTCGAGGATCTGGACGCACAAGTGCTCGGCTTGAGCGTGGACAGCGTGTGGTCGCACAAGGCCTTCGCGGAAAAGATGGGCATTCATTATCCGCTGCTCGCCGATTTCCAGCCTCGCGGGGCCGTAGGCGATAAGTTCGGCGTGTATCTCGCGGACAAAGGGATCACGGGGCGAGCTATCGCGGTGGTGAATCGCAGCGGCAAGCTGGCGTGGTTCAAGAATTACGACATTCCGAGCGTGCCGGACGTGAAGGAAGTAGCCGACGCGATCGCTCAGTTGAAATAGGCCCGCTTCGGCCGCGGTTGCCGCTCAGGGTTGGATCGGCTGCGTTCCCTGGGCGGCTGCAGCCGGAGGCGATGCAGAGGATTTCGCGGAGAACGTGCGGATGTAATCGACCGCTTCCCAGCGCTCCTGCTCGGTCAGTTTCTTCTCAAACGCCGGCATCGGATGCCGTCCCTTGGTGATTTCCCAGTAGAGTTCGCCGTCCTTCAAGCCGCTCATTTTTGCCGCGTCGGTGAAATCGCCCGGCGCGGTTGAAAGTTCGGGAGCCTTTTGGCCCTTTCCGTCGCCGTTCGCGCCATGACAGTTCTGGCAGTGATTCTGGTAGAGCTGTTTTCCGGCGGCGAGCGCTGCGGGCGTTGCGGGCACGGGATTCTGCAGGTTTTTCGCCCTGGCTAGGGCGTCCCACTGAATCACGGCGTAGATCGTCAGTGCGATGGCGGCGCCGAAAAACAGAAGAAGTACGATCACCAATGTTGCGCAGTTGCCTTTCTTAGGCTTGGGCTGCACGTCAGTTGGCCGCGCCCACCGCGCGGAACACGGAAATCGCGACGAGCACCAGCATCACGACCACGTAGATTCGCAAGCCCCACAGCAGAATCCGGATCCCCACGGAAAGCTTGCGCGGGCCAAAACGCGATTGCCGTTTGGCGGCAACCACCTGGTCGGCCTCGAGCAGCGACAGCACGACGCCCGGGTCCTTCAGATTCAGCTGCTCGGCGGTCTCAGCGGCGAGTTCTTGTTCGTCTGGAATGGGACCTTCTCCGTTTTGTCTAGAATTTCGATCCTCAAGACGTACGTTTCACAAATATGTGCACGCTCAGTTTACCCGCCCAGCCACTTCGGGAAAACTGTCGCGAGACCAAAACCAATTCCAGCTATCACCAAGAGTATGGTGACAACGACGCCTGCGATGTTCGCCCATGTGCCGTTCACATATTCTCCCATCACTTCCCTGTCGTTGACGAGCAGCAGCAGGAATGCGAGGGCCGGCGGCATCGCGAGAACGGCAATCACGTTCACGGTCAGCACGACGAATTCGAGCGGGAACCTCGGAATCAAAACCAGCGCCGCCGCTGCGGAGGCGGAACCCAGCAGCGTCAGGTAAAAGGGCCAGGCCTCGCGGATCGGGCGGTTCAAACTGTGCCCTGTTTGCAGCACTTCGCCGAAGGCATACGCGGACGAGGTGGAGATGGTGATCGCGGCCACGATACCTGCTTCGAAAATTCCCAGCGCAAAGAGCGATGCGCCGACGTGGCCGATCCAGGGCTCGAGAGCCTCGGCAAACTGCGCTCCCTGAAAATCGCCTGCGCTGATACCGTGATGAAACAGCGGGGTCGTCGCCAGAATCGCCGCAATGGCGAAGGCGGAAGCAAGGATCACGCCGAGCATTGTATCGAACCGTCCGGCGTTGATATCGCGAGGCTGCATGCCTTTGTCAACGACAGCGCTCTGCTGAAAGAAAAGCATCCAGGGAGTGACTGTGGCGCCGACATCCGCGAGGATCAGCACCAGAATGTCGTAGTGGCTACCCGTTGGGAGCGGCATCCATGTAAGCAGCGCGTGGCCGGTCGCGTGCCAGTCAGGATGCGCCAGCAGGGCGGCTGGGACGAACAGCCCGTTGAAAATCGCCAAGCCCATCGTGATGCGCTCCCACGTCCAATAGCGGCCCGTGGCAATGGCGACAAGCACGATCAGCAAGGAGCCGCCGACCGCGATATCCGGACGGATGCCGAAAAAGCCCAGCCCGGCGCGCACGCCGATAAATTCCGTGACGAGCGTGAGGAAATTTCCCAGTATCAAGTCACTCATCGCGAAAAATCCCCAGAAACGCCCGAAGCGGTCGAAGATCAGCTCGGCATGGCCGCGATGGGTGACCGCACCGAGGCGCACGGTCATTTCCTGGACGACGAACCCTACCAGGAACGTAAGGATCACGAAGGGAACGAAAAAACCGATTCCGAAACGCGCGCCCGTGGCCGAATAGGAAAGCATGCTCGGCGCGTCGTTTTCGCCGAGGAAGACGAGGACGCCCGGCCCGATGAGCAGCCAGAGCACTCCGAATCCACCGAAAAGCCGCGAACTACGCTCCTTGAGCCGGGCACGGGCCACCTGCCAGCGATCGCGCGCGCGATCCACGTCTTCATGCGTCAGCTGGCCGACCAGCTCTCCTGCAGCCGCAGAACCAGCGGCGGGTTCCGTGGTGGGATGAGCGTGGCGATACGCTGAACCGTGCGGCGGCTTAATCGGCGTGTCCATGGTTAACTGCAATAAATCTTCGATATAAACTAAGCTTAACGTAACGGCGTGTCAATCACTTACGGGCGCTTTAGTCCGAAAAACGGCATGTGCGATTTGCGCTCTGCTATAGTGTTCGAAGGCTGAATCGCACCGTATCGGGAGAGGAACGAATGGCTGAAGCGCCAAAACAACAACAGATGCAAATCAAAGCCGACGAAAAAGAGCTGCTCGGCCAATATTCAAATCTCGCCGTGATTCATCATAACGCGGAGGAGTTCACGCTCAATTTCATCTACATGTTTCCGACGGTGCCGCAGGGAAAGCTGGTGGCCAGCTTGATCGTGAGCCCAACGCACGCCAAGCGCCTGCTGCGCGCGCTGCAGGAAAATGTGGCGCGGTACGAGGCGCAGTTCGGAACGATTCCCGAGGGACCCGGCCCGGCCCCTGAACCAAACGTCGGATTCGTTCAATAGAAAAGGTGGAAACCAATCTCGGACGGAGCTAACTCGACTGACCCAGGACCCACGTGCCGGTCGATTCGATCAATTCGAGACCGATGGCAAAACCCGCTTCGGCGACCGGATGACAATAGGCCACGCGCGCAGTCGAACGGAAAGAGCCCGCAGGAGTCGTAATCGTCAGGAGGTCATTGGTTTTCCACCGCCGCGTGGTCAAAACACGCACGCCGCGAAGGCTGACGTTTTCCGTAAACGTATCTTCCGTACCCGGTATCGACGCATGGCCGGTGATGTGGACGCCAATCTCCATGGGCATCCGCGGGTCGCGTCGTGGAACGGCAAAACTTTTCGGGGCACGCGTGTCCAACGCCGTGTCCTCCTCTTCCCCCTACAAGCAAGCGACGACTTGGCTTAAGCGCAGCTTCTTTTGGCTTCTGCCTTTCATCTGGTAGAGGCCACGGTCGGCGGCGCCCAGAAGCTGTTCAATCGAAACTCCGTCTTCCGGGTAAACGGCGTGGCCGACGCTCACGGAAATAAACGGATCCTCGCCGTCTCTCATGATGTGATCGCAAATGCGGCTGGCGGCCTGCTCAGCCTCCTGCTTGCCTGCTTCCGGCAAAACGAGCGCGAATTCGTCGCCACCGTATCGCGCAGGCGTGTCGATCGCACGGCTGCCGCTGCGGAGAGCGGCGCCCACGCGTTTGATGGCGCGGCTGCCCGTGAGGTGACCGTATCGATCGTTTATTTTCTTGAGGCCATCGAGATCGAAGAGCAAGACCGCGAATCGGCGGCCGGTCCGGCGCGACCGCTGGATTTCGGCCTCCAGCACGTCGAGCAGCTGGCGATGATTCGCGAGGCCCGTCAGCGAGTCGGATATCGCCAGGCGGCTGATCTGATCGAACAGGTGGGCATTGTCCAGCAGTGTGCCGCCCAGCACCACTGCATAGCTGCCAACCATGAGAAAGTGCGCCAACATGTACGTTGCGTCGAGCACGCGCTGGGACTGACTGATCGTGATATGGCAGAGCGCGTTGAGGCCCGCCGCGATGAAGAGCGCGCGGTCGAGAGCCGCATTCGCACGCTTCAGCCGCCGCCCATATGCCACCGCCGCGACGAGATAGATCGCCGCCGGCAGCAAATCCCACGGTCGGGGTATCATCGCGCCGGGTTGAATCTTCGGCGGGTCCGGCAGCATGAAGTAGAAGACGCTCGTGAGATACGCCGCTGCTCCCACCGTGAGCGTCACTCCGGCGATTTCCTTGCCGGGATCGCGCGAAACAGGAATGCGTTTTTCGACGACGAGCGCCGCAATCAGCAGAACGCCAAGCAAGGTGCGCCCGGCCAGCCAGCCCAGGGAGATTTCGTATCCCGTCGCTGGAGCGACGAGCATGCCCCGGTAGAACGAAAAGCTGGTGGCAGCCTCGATCAGGCCGGCGACCACAAATCCGAAGGCTAGAATCAGGGAGATCCGGTCGTGCGCGCCCCGGAACCGCAGCATGGCGTTCGCGGCGAAGGTGAACGCGATGAGACTCCCGGCCATGTCCATGTAGGAGCCTAGAAGCGGGTCAGCCAGGTAGGAAGAATGCCGCAGCGCCACCAAGAAGACGCAGTACAGCCCCGCCGCAATCGCCCCGAAAAGGACGAGCCGAGGCCAAAGATGCTCTCGCAGATTCCCCCTGCGATCCACACATACCCCCAGAAACGTACACCTGCCCGTTGCTAAGACGTGCAACTGCAGGGCCGATCTATTGACTAGTTCTGGTACTACGTAAGTGCTTTTGCCACAACCGATACGGGGAACCAACTGCTCCAGCGGCTTGATGCGAGCGTCCAGTCCCTGGGTATAGGGCGGGGTAGAAATGTTACAGGACTAGGCGCATCTTACACAGAAATGAACCTATACCTTCGGAGTTACGGGCGGAAGATCGAAGGCATGGATCACACTCTGAAAATTCACTTTCTTGTGCGAGCCGTCGCAAAACGGCTTGGATTCGGAATGGCCGCAGCGGCAAAGCGCGGCGTTGGGCCTTCCGCCGAGCCCGAATGCCTTGCCTTCGGCGTCGACAATTTCGAAGTCGCCTTCGACCTTCACCGATCCGTCATTCCGAACCGTGAGCTTTGTTGCTGCCATTCAGTCAATCCTCGGAAAAAAGCTTGGGGGTCAGTACTTTGGCACCGACGAATCGACTTCATCCGACCACGCGAGGATACCACCTTTCAAGTTCCATATCTTGCGGAAGCCCGCCTTCTGCAGGAACTCGACGGCATCCGCGGAGCGTTTTCCACTGCGGCAGTGCGCGATGATCTCGCGCGAGCTATCGAGTTCATTGACGCGGCGCGAAAGCTCGCCGAGCGGGATCAGATGGCCATTGAGGTTGCAAATCTGGTATTCGTGCGGCTCGCGCACATCCAAAATGAAGAGATCGTCGCCGCGATCGAGCCGCGATTTGAGGTCGCGTGGGGTGATCTCCGGAATATTCGTTGCCATTACTGGGGCCTCCTCGCCTCGAATTCCGCAGAACTCGGCGTAATCAATCAACTTTGTGACCGTCGGATGCGTGCCGCAGACGGGGCAATCCGGATTCTTGCGCAGCTTCAGCTCGCGGAACTTCATGGCGAGCGCATCAAAGAGCAGCAACCGGCCAACCAGCGGGTCGCCTTTGCCGATGATGAGTTTGAGCGTCTCGGCGGCCTGGATCGTGCCTACAATTCCAGGTAGCACGCCCAGCACTCCGCCCTCGGCGCACGACGGAACGAGTCCTGGTGGGGGCGGCTCGGGATACAAGCAGCGGTAGCACGGGCCGTCGGGATAGCCGAAAATCGTGATCTGGCCCTCGAAGCGGAAAATCGACCCATAAACATTGGGCTTGCCGAGCATCACGCACGCGTCGTTGACGAGATAGCGCGTCGGGAAATTGTCCGTGCCGTCGACGACGATGTCGTAATCCTTCATGATGTCGAGCGCGTTGTCGCTCGAGAGATGCGTCTCGAATGTGTCGATCTGGATGTCCGGATTCAGATTTCGCAGGCGATCCGCGGCGGCGGTGATTTTCGGGCGGCCCACATCGCTCGTCCCAAAGAGAACCTGGCGCTGCAGGTTCGTCGAATCCACAACGTCGAAATCGACCAAGCCGATGCGGCCCACGCCTGCGGCCGCGAGGTACAGACCGAGCGGCGCGCCGAGGCCGCCCGTCCCGATGCACAGGACTTTGGCCTGCTTCAGCTTCAGCTGCCCATCCATGCCCACCTCGGGCATGATCAGGTGGCGGCTGTAGCGCATCACCTCTTCTTTCGAGAGCGTGACGGCCGGATTGGCCTTCGCCGGCGTTTCAGGAATTCCTATTTTTGCTGCCATGGAGAAATCTCCCTGCCGGAGTCTCTGTTAAAACCCCGAAATCAGAACTTCAGCGGCTAAAGCCGTCCTCGCTTGCACGGCCTATGTCGTGGCTAAAAGCCACGACCTACAAACATTCTCGAATTCTGATACGGACTTCGCAAGTCGCTAAATTCGCGCGCCGCCGGCAATCGACGGCACGATGCTGATCGTATCGCCCTCGCGGACCTGCGTTTGGTCCTTTTGGAGGTAGCGGATATCTTCGTCGTTCACGTAGACGTTGACGAAGCTGCGCAGGCGCCCGTCATCGGAGAAGAGGTGCTTCTTTAACTCTCCAAACGTGCCCGTGAGCGCTGCGAGGGCCTCCGCCACGGTCTTGGCCTGCACCTCGACGCTCTCCTGCTTCCCTGCGTACGCCCGCAACGGCGTGGGAATGATCACCTTAACGGCCATTCAAATCCTCCTATGGTCCCCGGGCCGCCTCGCCCGATTAGATGCTTGAGGTATGCACGATGATCTCGATGGCTTCCGGGTCGTAGCCGGCACGGTCGTCGTGGAGCCGCCAAGACGTCGTATCCTTCGGCTCGCCCTTCTGAACGCTCACAATAATATAGCTATACCAGGGCCAGGCGTGATCCCGATCGTATTCGCTGGGGCGCGCCGGGGCGTCCGGGTGCGAATGATACCACCCGATCAGCTCGAGTTTCTTCTCGCGGGCTGTCTTTTCGGTCAGGCGCACATCGTCGGGCGTTACTTCAAAGCGGTTGCGCGGCGAGTCGTCGCGGCGGTTGGCGAGTGGCACCAGGTCAATCACTTCGCGCACGTCGTCGCCATCGCGGCCCAGCAGCGCCCCGCAACACTCGTGCGGGTAGGTTTCGACGCCGTGCGCGTGAATTCGGCGCAGCATTTCCTCGCGCACTTTCAGCGGTGCGGCGCTCATTCTTCGCTCCAGAAACGATCGCTCAGATACTTTTCGCCCGCATCCGGGAAGACCGTGACGATCACGGCATGCTCGCCCTTTGGCAAGCGTCGGGCTACGTCGAGAGACGCCCAAAGCGCTGCGCCCGCGCTTACTCCCACGAGAATTCCCTCTTCGCGCGCCAGCCGCCGGGCTATCTGCTGCCCATCTTCGGTGCGGACTTCCATATTCTCATCGGCAACGTTGGGATCGTAGATCGCCGGGACGAGGTTCGTGGGCATGTGCTTCAGCCCTTCGAGGCCGTGGAAGCCCGAATCCGGCTGCATGCTAATGCAGCGAATCCTCGGATTCAACTCCTTGAGGCGGCGCGTGGTGCCAACGAAGGTTCCGCTTGTGCCAAGGCCCGCCACGAAATGCGTGATTCGTCCCCGCGTCTGCTCCCAGATTTCCGGAGCGGTCGTCGTATAGTGAGCCGCGGGATTGGCGGGATTGCTGTACTGATCGGGATAAAAGTATCTGTCGGGATCGGCGTTGTAAATTTCGCGCACGCGGCGGATCGCGCCGTCGGTGGCTTCGTCACCGGGCGTAAAGACGATCTCGACGCCATACGCGGCGAGAATCTGTTTCCGCTCGGGCGACGCGCTCGAGGGCAGGCACAATTTCACTTTGTAGCCGAGCGCGGCTCCGATCATGGCGTAGGCGATGCCCGTGTTGCCGCTGGTCGCGTCGAGAATCACCTTTCCCGGGCGCAGAGCGCCGCGGCGCTCGCCATCGCGGATCATCGAGTAGGCCGCGCGATCTTTCACCGAGCCGCCGGGATTGAACGACTCCGCCTTGGCGAGGATCTGGGCGTTGGGATATTCCTTGCCCGTGCGCTCGAGGCGGATCAGGGGCGTATTGCCGATGCGGTCGAGGAGGCGCTGGCCGATTTGGCCGCCCGCGCCGGGCGCGCCTGCCGATACCAACGGTTTGTTGGCTGCCGTCAATTCAGTTTCGTCCTGTTTTGAGGTAGCTGCCGCGGAGTCGCCTGTCCGGTGGAACTCGCGGATGCCCTTAATTCGATTCAGTTTAGCAGATTAGGATTCACGTTTACACGGGCTGGACCTGGGGAAATCAGGGCGTCCGAAGGGTCGTATCGCTGCCGCTGGCGAATCAATCCGCAGGCGCAGTTCGCGTCTTGGCCCATTCCCTAATCGAATCCACTTCTTCGGCACGAGTGACGCTGAGTGGTTGCGTGGAGAGAATCTCTGCCAGAAGAATCTCCGTGGTCAGATGTTGCTTCTGCGCAAACGCCGCATAGAGCCCCGCAATGATCGCCTGCTCAATTTCCGCTCCCGAGAAGCCCTCACTTGCCACCGCGAGCTTAGCCAAATCAAACTTGGTCGCGTCGCGCCCCCGCTTTTTCAAATGGAGATCGAAGAGCGCGGCGCGATTTTCGGCGCTCGGCAAATCGACGAAGAAAATCTCGTCGAATCGCCCCTTGCGTATCATCTCGGGCGGCAAGACGGTAATGTTGTTCGAGGTGGCTGCCAGAAAGACGCCGCTCTCTCTGTCCTGCATCCACGTCAACAGGGTCGCAAGGAGCCGCTGCGACAATCCCGCGTCCGCGTCGCCGCTGGAACCCGCCGACGCAAACGCTTTTTCGATCTCGTCGATCCAGAGCACCATCGGTGCGAGTTTCTGAGCCAATTCCAGCGCCTTGTGCAACTTCTTTTCGCTTTCCCCCACAAACTTGTCGTACAACGCGCCTGCATCCAGCCGCGCCAGCTCGAATGACCACTCTCCGGCTACCGCGCGGGCTGCCAGGCTCTTTCCGCATCCCTGGACGCCCGTAATCAAGATGCCCTTGGGCGGGACGAGCCCAAATCGCTGGCCTTTCGGCGTCAACGCACTCTTGCGTATGGCGATCCATTCGCGCAAACGCTTCAGCCCAGCCACGTCGCCAAACGACGTGTCGCGCCGCACAATCTCAAGCAGCCCGTCGCTGCGCAACGCCTGGCGCTTGGCGTCCAGCACGTCGTCCAGCAATCCGGCGTCGGCGCGTCCCCGCGCAAGGACGCACATCCGCAGCGTGCGCATGGCCTCTTCCTCAGGGAGCCCGGTCAGGTCTCGAGCAATTTGTGCTATCGCCGCAATGTCGAGCGTCCCAGGAATGCGCTGTTCTCGATTCACTTCCGCGAGCGCGTCTCTCACTCGCGGCAGCAGCTCTTCGGCGGTGGGTAGGCTCAGTTGAAACGGGGCTGCTTCGGACGCGAGATCGTCCGGCAACTGCACCGAGGCCGCACAGATCACGATCGCCCGCCGCACCGTCCTGAAGTTCTCGGCCAGGTCCCGCAGCCTGCGGCAGATTTTGTCGTTGTCGCAGTAGCGCGCAAAATCTTTCAGCAGGAAGATCGCGTCGCCGTGAAGCAACGAGATATTTGCCAGCGCCTGTTCCGGCTGGTCCGTGTTATAAATCGCCGCGCCGCGGTATTTTGCGAGCCCGGTCGTGACGCTCCACCCATACAGCGGCACACCCAATTCCGTCGCGACTTCCAGCAACATTTGCTCGAGGCGTTGCTCTTCCGGTGTCTCCACCGTGATAAGCGAGTGGCGCGAATTCACGAGCAGCCGCAGTTCATCATGCTTGTTCGGTTCGGCCGTCGCGCTCGCGGGTCCGCCGGACGCGCGGAGACCCTCAAGTTTCCCGGCCGTCGGCAAAGCGGAAATGTCGGACTGCCCTTTCAGGTCTTGTGGCAAAGGCGGTGCCTCGTATGACTCATATGAAGTCAGAAAGTTGAGCGACCCCGAAAGAAATGATCGATAGCCTACGCACAGGCTACCAAAACAAAGAAGGAGAAATAGCCCGTTTTGAACCATGCGGCGCAAGCTCGCCAACGCACGTCAACAGCGCTCGCATCGCAAACGGACGAGTCAACGACCTGCCAGTGTCTTCGCCACGGCGGCGTTCTCGGTGCAATTCTGGGTGCGGATGGCCTCAAGCATCTGCGCCATGGCTTGCTCGGCTGCGGCTCGCGAAGGCTTGCCGCTGAACCACGCGCCCACGAGGTACCGGAAAAGCTTTTCCCACGCGTCCGGCATCGTGATGCTTTCGATCACCGGGTGATTATTCTCGAGATCGATGCGCTTCCACGGCCAGACGGCCCATCCGATGTCGTTGGCCTTCATGAGCTGTACCATCTGCGTCTGCCAGTCCAGCGTGTCTTCTCCGAATTCGCCGAGCCAGAGAGGCATGTGCGTCTTAGCGCGCAGTTCGAGAAATGGTTTGAGCGCCTTCTGGTTCGGCGTGCGCCAGGCGCCGTTGAGGAGCGAATATTCGTGGAACTCGTACATCACGTTCGCGTCCGGCGGAGGAGGAAAGTACGAGAAATCGTGGGCGTAATCGTTGCCTTCGAGAATGATCATGTGATCGGGATCAACCGAGCGGATGGCGGCGGTGATGGCGCTATAGAGTTTGATGAGTTGATCTTTCGAGACGGCGGAAGGCAGCGCGGGCTCATTCAGCAAATCGTATCCGCCGACTGAGCCGGCTTTTGCGTAACGCGCTGCAAGAGCCTGCCACAGCTCAATCGTCATTTTCTGATTGGCGGGCGCGTCCGGCACCAGCCACAGGTTTGCGACCGCGTCGCTGGACGGTACATCCGCGACGGTCGAGGCCGGATTCTGGCCGCCAGGCGCGGCATGAAGATCCAAGATCACGTAAATGCCGCACTCCGCGCCCCACGCGACGGCGTGATCCACTGGCGCGAGCCCGGCATCGTCGAGCGCGATCGCGCCGTCTGGCGAGGCTTTGACGATGGTCTTGTAGTTGATGGGAAGGCGAACGCAATCGAATCCTTGCTGCTTAAGACGAGCGAAATCCGCTTGCGTGATAAACGCATCTTCCCATTGCCGCCAGAAAGCCTGAGCTTCGGCGGGGCCGACGAGATCCGCGAGCTTTTGTTTCAGTTCCGACGGCGAGCGCGTCAACCCGCGCAGCGCCTTTCCGATAAGGTAAGGCTCCGGGTCGAGCCACGGGCTCAGATTCACGCAGCGCAACTGCACGGGTGCGCCTTCTGCGTCCACCACAGCGCCGTTGTCGGCGTGGAGCATCGCGTTCCCTGCTGCTCGCGCGGGCGACGAGAACCCGGAAACCGCGAGCAGGGCAAGGGCAGAGGCGACAATTCTGATTGTGCGCATGATTGCTGGTCCCTTTGCCGCTAGGCAGATTGCAGAATCCATTTCCAGATTCACGCTAAAGCGGATAGTGCTCTGAATCAACGAGAGTTTAGATTCGCGTTGCTTAAGGAGACGTGATCCGTCCGCTTTTTGCCCTGGACCGTCATCGAGCTATCGCCTGACCGGAATTCGGTGCTATTCTCCGCCCCTCGACCCTACAGGAGATTTCCCGTGAGCTTCGTGCGCTCGCTGGGCCGCTGGGCGATGACCGGCCTGGTGCTGAACTGCATCATCGGCAGCGGAATCTTCGGCCTGCCCGGCGAATTGAACCGTTTGCTCGGCCGGGCCAGCCCTGCCGCGATGATCTTCGCGGTGATTCCCGTGGCTTGCATCATGGCCGCGATGGCCGAGGTCGCATCGCAATTTACCGAGCCCGGCGGAGCCTATCTGTACGCCCGGACGCTCTTCGGGCGGTTCATCGGGCTGCAGGTCGGCTGGTTCTCGCTGTTTTCGATCATCGCCGCGGCGGCCGCGAACGCCAACCTTTTCGTGGTTTATTTGGCGGGCGTTTTTCCCGAAGCGGGCCGCGGATTGCTGCGCGTTCTTTTCTTGTCGCTCCTCATCGGAGTTCCCGCGCTGGTGAACTATTTCGGAGCGCGCCACGGCGCCAGCTTGAGCAGCGCGCTGATTGTGGCGAAGACGCTGCCGCTCGTCCTACTGATCGTGCTGGGCGTGGCGCTCTTCGGCCATCATTTCCAGGCGATCCATCTCTCTCAAATTACGGCTCCAGGGCCGCGGCCGTGGCTGACCTCGCTGTTGCTGCTCGTCTTTGCCTACGGAGGTTTCGAATACGCCATCATTCCGGGCGGCGAGGTGAAAGATCCGAAGAGAACGATGCCATTCGCGCTCGGAGCGAGCCTGGCGCTGGTAATGGTGATTTACACGCTGATTCAGTTTGTCACCGTGGCCACGATTGGGACGAGCACGAGCGACCGGCCGGTGGCGGATGTCGCGCTGGTTCTGCTGGGGCCGGCTGGCGCGATCTTCATTGCGATCGCGGTGATGATCTCGACCAGCGGGCATGTTTCGAGCGTGATGCTGCACGCGCCGCGGCTCGCCTATTCGCTTTCGGCGCAGGGCGAATTTCCCGGCTTCCTCGCGCGGCTGCACCCGCGATTCCACACGCCGACGACCGCGATCGTTTGGTACGCGGGGCTCGTCTGGGTGCTGGCGGTCACCGGAGGCTTTTACATCGCGCTCGTATTGTCCACTGCGTCCGCGGTGGTGATGTATGTGAGCGTTTGCGCGTCCATGATCAAGCTGAGACGAACGCGCCCCAAGGCGGATGCCATGCGCGTGCCGTTCGGAGTGCCCGTCGCCATATTCGGCATCGTCGTTTCGATCGCGCTCCTGAGCCAATTGGACCGCACCGAGGCTTTGCTGATGATCGTGACCGCGCTGATCGCGATCGCCAACTGGTGGCTGGTCCGAGGACATCCTCCGCAGGCGGAAATAGTCTTGGCGGAACCTCCGGTGCAAGGCTGAGCGTGATTTGCGGGAGTTCCTGAAGTACTTGCTTCCACGCCTGACATCGGATCCAGGAAGGGCTTGCAGTGGACGACGAATCGAAATGCCCGGTGACCGGCAAGCGCAAGTACGCAACGGAAGGCGAAGCTCTGGCGACCGCCGCCCACCAGATCGCGACCACGAACGCGCCCAAAGACCTTCGCGCCTATCGTTGCTCCTGGTGCGACGCCTGGCATCTCACGAAAAATGCAGGGAAAGCCAAAAGAGATCGCAGATAGCGAGTGCGGCCTTTGACTTCCCCGGCACGGCGCTTGCCCCGGCCGGTGAAAATTCATTGTGTCCAGATCGAGAGGAGCATAGGATGCGCGAGGATTCCCTTGCGCGGGTGACGCATGAATATTCCCAGGAAAATTCGGATCGTGCTTCCGATGGCGCTTGCGGTAGCGCTGGCATATGGCGCGGCGGCGCAACAAGCGCCATCCCAACAGGCGCCCGCGCAACGCCCGTTGCCGCGTGACGGCTTCCCGGTCGGGCCCGCGGCGCACATTGACAGCTTCACCGCGAGCCCCGGGGCGATCCAGCCGGGACAATCCGTCACGCTGGCGTGGGCCGCTGTAAACGCAGACCGCGTCACGCTCGATCCCGACGTTGGGATCGTGGCTACCCGCGACAGCCGCATGGTGACGCCGCGCGTGACGACGACGTATACCTTGCGAGTCTTCGGATTCGGCGGCAAACTTGCCGACACGCAATCCGTCACGGTGCTCGTCGCCGGCACAACGCCCGCGCCCGTCGAAACCGCCGCTGCCTCGGACGATTCCCTCGCCAACAAGCCCGTCCCACGCATGCCCGACGGCCATCCCGACCTCAACGGCATTTACATCGCGCCGTACCATTCGATCCGCGTAGTCGATGACATCAAGCTGAAGTCCGGCGCGGAAAAATACCACGTGGGGCCGGAGTATACGTTCTCGCTCGGCGAGCATTGCCTGCCTCGCGGCGTGCCGGACGTGATCGGCGAGCCGTATCCGATCCAGATCGTCCAGAACGCGACCGAGGTGGTGATCCTCTACGAGGCGGGAGAATATTTCCGCGTGATCCCCACCGATGGACGCGGGCACCCGAAGGACCTCGACCCGACGTGGATGGGAAATTCCGTGGGCTACTGGGACGGCGACACGCTGGTGGTCGACGCGATCGGCTTCAACGACAAAGTGTCGGTCGGCGAGTACCGCCATACCACCGCGTACCACGTGGTCGAGCGATTCGAGCGCACCTCGTACGACACGCTGAAATATTCAGCGACGATCGACGACCCCAACGTCTTCGCGGCGCCGTGGACCGAAGTCGGCACCTTCACGCTTCATCCCGAATGGTATCTGCAGGAATACATCTGCGACGAAAACAATCACGACTACCAGAAATTGTTCGACCAGTACAAGCCGTAGACGGCGCGGTGGCGCGTCGGTTCGCCGATCCAGCGAACGCGCTATTGCTTGCGTGTATCCGGCGTGTAGTGAGCCTGCAGATATTTGATGATCAGCGCGGCGGAGGCGTCGGGGATCGGAGCGCCGAACGTCTTGCGCATCTTGGTGACTTCGGCTTCCCAGGTAGCCGCGGGCAGCGGCGGCTGCATGGTGATGTAGCGCGTGCTGTGGCACAGGTTGCAGAAGCTCGCGGTTTCGGCGCGGCCTTCTCCTTCCGCCAGCTCCGGAGCATATTGCGGGTAGGCCGAAACCTGGTAGACGGAATCGTCGGTAAGCGTTGCCGGAGCGGGCTGCTGGACTTGGCCAAGTGTCGCGGGAGCGTAATTCCCCTTTTCGACCTGAGCGAAAAGAAGTCCGGCAGCGAGAACGATCGCGATCGAGCCGCCGAGAAGCAACGCGAAGTAGCGTTTCACCAATCGCACGGGAGTTCCTCCTCTCACTCGGCGGCGCCGACGAAATAATCCTGCCGCTCGATCTTGTTCCAGAGATAACCGCCCGGATTCCAAACACCCTCGTCCGGTTGCGTGTTTCCGGCGCTGTCGGTGGCGCGCACGGCGATTGTGTAGCGGCCGGGAGCTTTCGGCGTCCAGGTAAATTCCCACGTGCGAAAGGAATAGCGCCCGAGATCGTCGCCCATTCGCGCCGGTTGCCACGTTTTCAGCCCATCCGCCGAGACGTCGACCTTCGTCACGCCGCCATAGCCGCTAAAAGCGATGCCGCGCACCCGAACGGGCATCCCCGCCGGGATTTTCGAATCGCCGTCCGGCGAGACGAGAAACGAGCGCACCGGCATGCGATTGATCGGAATCATCTTGACGCTTCCGGCCTTCACGTCTTCGGGAGTTGTATTTCCTCGCGGCGTGTCAGGGATGCGATATGCGCTTTTCATCCAGAAGTTGTCGTCCGTTTTGTCCAGGACGCGGACCCACGTGAGACATTTCATCCAGTAGGTCGCAAAATAGCCGGGTACGACCAGCCGCACCGGGAACCCGTTGAGCATCGGAAGCGGCTCGCCGTTCATCGCGTATGCGACGACGCATTCGTCGAGGACGGGATTGTCCATATCGAACGACTTCTGGAAAAAGTGCGAGCCGAGGCCTTCAGGCCCCGGCCCGCTCTCAAGTCCCTGAAACTGCACCTGCACGGAACCGGTTTTCGGCGCAGCGGCGCGAAGAAGCTCGCGCAATCGGACGCCCGTCCATTGGGCATTGCCCATCGCGCCATTGCCCCACTGGCCTCCGGCCACGCGTGGGTCGAAACGGCTGCGGCTGTTGCCGGAGCATTGATTGACGGCGGCGATGGTTTCGGCCGGGAATTTGTGCATCAGGGCGGCCAAGCTGTACGAAATCGGCTTGGCGACGTTCCCCTCGACCTGTAACCGCCATTTCCGCAGATCCACGGCGTTCGGAATTTCGTCGAGATGCCAGCGAACGTAAAACACGTGATTGGGAGTCAAGGCCGTTCGGAAATAAGAGCGCGGCGTCTCCAGCTGAACGCCGCGGTCCGTGAGCAGGAGCAGAGGCGACTTCTGCGGTTCGGAGACATACGGGCCAACCGAATTCCAATAAGGGTTGGCGCCCGGGCCGGTAAACGAGGGGATCGCATCTGATTTTTGGGCAGCCTCGGTGCGCGGCGCGACGCCACTGAGCGCTAGGGCACCTCCGGCGGCGCCAAACAAGCTCAGCAGAGAACGGCGGGAAAACACAGACGGGTCCGGGGAACCAGTGCTCATTGAAGTAACCTCGCGTCCCGCATTCAAGAAAGACGAAGGCAGTCTACATCAATCCGCTGCCTCACGGCGTGCTCAACGATCAACTAGCGGCACAATTCCCAAAAGACGTTTCTCAAAAGCCGCGCGTCGGCTCAACCGGCAACGTTTGACGATTGGATTGCCTGTGTGTTAAGACGAGCGCACAAATAGCGCCCTCCAATGAATTTGGGATTCCCTGGCGGTCGACCCGCAAGGAGTGCTCGATGAAAAAAGTTCTCAAGTGGCTGGCCTCGGCCCTCTACGGGCTGGTGATGATCGAAGTGGTCATCATGATCAGCCCGTTCGCGTTCTACTGGTATTCGCTCTACGCTCCCACGCTGCAAGGACTGCATCGCTGGCGCGCGACCGCCTGGATGGAAGCTTTCTTTCTGCCGCATTCGGTGATTACGACCAGCCGCGCGCTCGAGTTCATGCGCTGGCGAGTCGGCTCCTGGGCTTTCGGTCTCGGATTGCTGGCCGCGCTGATCTGCGCCCTGCAGGTGTACGGCACCAAGCTCTTCAAGCACAAGGCGGCCACGGGCTGGATGTACAAGTACATTCGCCATCCGTTTTACGCGAGCCTGGCGGTGGCGGGCTTCGGACTGCTCACGATCTGGCCGCGAATCATCATTCTGGTCCTCTATCTCGGCATGCTCTTCCTCTACTATTTTCTGGCGCGCTTCGAGGAGAAGCAGGTCGAGGCGGCGCATCCCGAGTACGCCGAATATCGCAAGAGCACCGGCATGTTCCTGCCCGGGAATCCCGGCGGCAAACTCTTCCATTTGCTTTTCGGCTGGATTCCGAATCGCGGGCTGGCTCTCGCGGCATCGAGCGCGGTGATCGTCGTGCTGGTTCTCGGCGGGGCGCTGGCTCTGCGACGCGATACGATCGCCCATACCTCGACCGATCTGCTGCCGCAGGATCGCACGCTGGCGATCGCGATCTGGCCCACGCCGCCCGACAAAATTCAGCAAGTGGTTTCCGCCGCGCTGCAGGACGACCGAGTCCGCTCCGCATTGGAGAAAGAGCAAGGTGCCGCCTTCACGGCTCACCTGCTTCCCAACGACTACGGCATGGTAAGCATGTTTGCCGATGTGGGTACGGATCACCGCATGTTCAGCAAAGTTTCCGTACGCCGCATCACTTCCTGGCTTGGTTTTGCCGTCCCATCCGTCGATCCTCGCCACATCAACCGGATCATGGGCAGCCCGCAGGATGATTACAAAGTAGTTTTTTCCCGCGTCGATGAGCCCGGCGATACCCAACTGCCGGTCTCGAAGGTCACCGACCTCTCCGCGAAGATGACACCGGTCGTCATCGCCTACGTCGACGGCGCGAATCCTGTCGTTGACAACGTCCTGATTCCGCCTCGTCGGAGTTTCTGGGGCGACATCACCATGCCCATGTTCTGATTGGGGGTTCCCCAGGTACGCACACATGGCAACGGTGCGTGATTGCAGTCACGTTGAGGCGTGACAATGCTCACTGACTTTCCGTGTGCACAGACGTAAGACCAAGCCGAAGAGGGGAGATCACCAAAGGGAATGAGCTGCGAGGCCACCGAGAAAGAAAAGAACCGTTAGGCCATCGGCTCTACCTCAAGAAGGTTTGACCTTGGCAGGTCGAAATCCCTCTCATGTGAAACAGCGGCAAGACCTGAAGTCCACGTAAAGCGCCAGCTGTTTCGACGCACCGGCCATCGGGCCGGAAGATACTTTGGCCTTGCCGCTGCCTCCAAAAAATGCAATGGCTGATCGCCTCTGGTGAGGCGAGGAGGAGTGGTCATGAGAAATCTATATGATGAGTTGTTTGGTTTCCGCCGGGAATTCGATGAGATGTTCAACCGAATTCTGAACGGCAAGCCATGGGTGGAGCAGTCGCAATTCCAGCTGCCTGCCTATACGAGAGAGTTCAATTTCACCCCCGCAGTGGAATCCTACGTGGACAAAGAAGCGAAGAAGTATGTTTGCCGCGTGACGCTGCCGGGTATTGAACCCAAAGAGCTTCAGATCCATGCACAGGGGAACCTGCTCACGATTCACGGCGAGCGGAAATTCACTCGCAACATCAAGGAAGTTGAGCTGTTCGAGCAGGAAGTTGCGTATGGCGTGTTCGAAAGGACGATCACGCTGCCCGAAGGCGTGCTTCCGGAGAAACTGACCGCCGAGTACGCGAACGGCGTGCTCGAGATCACGGCGCCGATCGCCGTGGCAGCCTTGCCGCGGAAGATTGAAGTCAGGATGATTGCGCCAGCAATTGCAAAGCACGCAGTCGCCGCGTAAGTAGCAAGCGAAGGAAACGGCCCGGAATGATTCGTTCCGGGCCGTTTCCTTTCTGCGACCACTTAGCTGGGCTAAAAGGAGAGCAGATCCATCATCCGAGAAATCTGCTCGGGCGTGTTGTAGAGATACGGCGCGATGCGTATGGAACCTTCGCGCAGGCTGACGAAGATGTTGTTCGCCCGCAGCTTTTCGAAGAGCGCGGGCGTTTCGCTTGGGTCACGGCCGGCGATGCAGACGTAAGGACCGCGCCGCTCGCGTTCCGCTGGCGAGGCAAGCACGCAGTGGCTGCCGGGCAGCCGTTCGATGATTTGGCTCACCAGCGCCTGGTTGTGGCAGGCGACCGCTTCGACGCCCGCCGCGAGAACCAGATCGAGCGACGCATCGAGTGCCGCGAGATTCGTGAAGTTTGCGGTCTCGGCGGCGTCCCAGCGGCGCGCCCCTGGAACAACGCGCGGATTCTCCGCCGGAAGCTCGCTGAAATTCCGCGCGCCTTCGAGCGCCTGATAGTTGAGAGGTCCCGTCGTCAACTGCTTGCCCGCCTCGGGAGCGACCCAGAAGAATCCCGTGCCATATGGACCGAGCAGCCATTTGTATCCGCTGCCGACAATGAAATCCGCGCCCAATTCCTCGACGGCCATCGGCATCGCGCCTACGCACTGGCTTGCATCGAGCAGCAGCATCGCGCCCACGGCATGGCACGCTTCCGCCACGCGCGCCGCATCGAGCCGCGCGCCGTCGTTGAATCGCACGAGGCTCGCCGAGACGATTCGCGTCCGCGGGCCGATCGCGCGGATGTAGTCGTCCGCGGTGATGAAGCGGCCAGCCGGCGAGACCGCGCGCATCGCGAGCTTGCCCGCGCGCTCGTACGGCAACCAGCTCGAATAATGGATGGGAAACTCGCGCTGCCCGATCAGCACTTCATCGCCCGGCTGCCAGTCGATGCCGGCCGCGACGCACGCCGCGCCCGCGCTCGCGCCCGTCGTGATGGCGACATCGTCCGGCTGCGCGCCGATGATCCGCGCGATCTTCTCGCGCACGCGGTCGGGCAGATCGAAATGCAGGCCGTCGGGAATGTTGAAAGGCAGCATCTTCCACTTCAGCGCTTCTTCAGCGGCGCGCACGGAGACGAGCGGAAGCGGACCTTGGTAGGAAACGTTCAAGTAGATGACGTCGCCAAAGTCGGCGAATTCCTTGCGGTAGTCGGTCGCCAATTGCGCTGCGTTAGCCATACGAGAATCTTAGCTGCGACCGGGAATAAGCAAAAGGTGCGGCGTCGCGCTCGCCGTGGACAATTTGGCCTATGTTGCGGCGCCGACACCGAACCTGAGTGCGAGGTTTCCGCCGTTCCGGCGCCGAGATTCCTCAGACCTCGCCAATGCGCCCGATTTTCGCGCGACCCCGGGTAGATGGGCGCGAAAATCGGGCTGCGAGGTCTTCGGAATGACAGGTTATCGGCTGCCGGGGCTGAACAAACGAGATGCGAGAAAGAATCTTGCCGGGTCGCAGAACCCGCGACCCACCGCTACAAAGGATGGGGAGAGTCGATCGTGCGATCAGAAATGGCCGCGAAGCTCGCGAAATGCCGAAAGAATCAGCAGGCGCCCCGTGCCGCTCTCGAGCTCGGCCTTTTCGAGTTCCCAAGTCGCCGAGTGTGGAATGAAGACGGCATTCAGCCCCGATTGCAGCGCGGGGTTGATGTCGCTGCGCGGGCTGTTGCCGACCATCCACCCATGCGACTTCACGATCTTGAACTGCTCGATCATGCGGCCATACGTCGACGACTCTTTTTCCAGCACGATTTCGATCGCGTCGAAATAGGACTGCAATCCCGAGCGCTCGACCTTCGCTGCTTGTTCCGCTGGCTCGCCCTTGGTCAGCAGAATCAGCCGGTGGTGCTTCGCGAGATACGCCAGCGTCTCGGGAACGCCGTCGAGGATGTGCGGCGGCGTATTTTCGAGATCCTTCGCCATCCGCTCGATTTCCTTCACGATCTCGCGGCGCGCCGAGTTTCCTGCCAGCTTCAGGTACGTGTCTTCGAGCGAGCGCCGGAAGCTGCGGACTCCGTAACCGTGCTGCCGGATGTTGCGCTGCTCGGTTTCATTCAGGATGTGCCGGATATATTCGCGCGTATAGCCGAGATGTTCGAGCTGCGTGATGAAATCATCGATCGTCTTCTCGAAGAAGATGTTGTTTTCCCAGAGGGTGTCGTCCGCGTCGATGAGCAGGGTGTTGCGCGCCATGCAGAATCTCCAATTAGGAATCTTGCTTCAGCGGGAAAAATAAGAGAAGAAAATTCTGCGGCCGCGCCGTTCGCCCGAGTTGCGCGCATCGCTGCGTGCGGGGTGTGCCTCCAGCCGTACTCAACGCAGAGGACGCAGAGCACACCAAGAGGACACGGAGAGGCCTTGCCGATTCTCTGTGTTCCCCGTGCCTTCTCTGTGTCTTCTGCGTTTAGCTGGGCAGTGAAATCCGCGCCATGTGCCAAAGGGCGGGAGCGCACCGGGGAGAAAAATGTCCTAGGCGGTTGCGGGAAGGAATTCGTAGCGCTCGATGCGCGCCGCCACGCCCCGCCGCCCGTTGTGCGGCTCGACGCGCAGCACCCGCGCGTAGCACCGGATGTGAACGTCGCCCGCCAGCGTGATCTGCTGCGGCAGCGTGAGCACAAACTCGATCGAGCTGCCGGTTTCGACGCTCGCCTCGATCAGGAAATACAGTCCGCGGAAGCTGACGTCGCGGGTCTCGCCCTGCTTCTCGATCACGCCCTCGGTTGCCGAAAACCGTACCTTCAGCGGAAGCAACATCGAAAAACGCCGCGCCGCGCGTCGTTCCACACTGTTTTCCATTCAGCGCCTCGTTGGTTTGCTCGACTGCGCCCAAGCTATCATCGGTTTCCGCAGGGCGCAATGGATTTTAGGTGATCGAATCGATCGGCCTTCCGTTTGCGTTTCGGTGCAGCTTCGCTCGGGACGTTTGACCTCCACGCTCCCCGCGGCTAGGATGTACTCCCATGCCCGAGCCGGTCAGCCCTGTCGATCTGAGGAAATCACCTCGAGCCCGCCTCCACTTGCCCGCGCGACTTCGCTGGCTTAGCCCTCTCGGCATGCGCCTGGAAATCACCGAAACGATCGACGTATCCCGCGAAGGCCTCCTGATCCGCCGCTCCGAACCGTGCAGCCCGCAGGCGCGCGTGTGGGTCGCTTACCCGTTCGATCCTTCGGCCGCCGCGATTCAGCCGGAAACGCCGGCCCGCATCGCGCGCGTTCAGGGAGGCGCGAAAGGCGGCTTCTACGTCGGTCTCCATCTCCAGTTGCCCGCGCGCGAATCTCCCCGGCCCGCGGAAGACGAGCGCCGGAAGTCCGCGCGCTTTTCCTTCGCCCTGCCGATTTTCGTGCGGCCGGCGGGCAGCCAGTGGCCCGAAGAATCGATGACGCAAAACGTTTCGAACAATGGCGTCCGGTTCGAAACCACTCGCACGTACAGGGTGGGCGAGACGGTCCGGGCGAAGATTCCCTGGGGCGAGTGGGCGAAGACGGGCGAAATTCTTGGCCGTGTGGTGCGCGTGGAGGGCCCGGCCGAAGCGCCGAGCGAAACGCCCAATGGCGCTCCGTTTCAAGCCGCTGCAGACCTCCCGCTCACGTCGGTTGCAGTCGCATGGATGAACGCCGAACGAAACGGCGATGCCGTCGCGGCAAAAGTTTCCAAGACAAGCAGCTACTGAAACTCAAACTTGCGCACACACAAGCGCGAGCGCTCGGTTCCACCTTCGACTGATTCCATGGCGGACGTCTTCCATCGCAACTTTTTCCTCGAAGGCCCTGCCGGCCGCCTCGAAGCGATGCTCTGGACATCCTCGGCTGCGGATCCGGATTTTGCCGCGGTCGTCTGCCACCCGCATCCGCTTTTCGGCGGCACGATGCATAACAAAGTCGTGTATCAGACCGCGAAGGCTCTGCACGACCGCGGCGCGCCCGTGCTGCGCTTCAATTTTCGCGGCACCGGGCAAAGCGAAGGCGAGCACGATAACGGCCGCGGCGAACGAGACGATGTGCGCGCGGCGCTCGATTATCTGGCGGCTGAATTTCCGGGCAAGCCGCTTCTGCTCGCGGGATTCAGCTTCGGATCATCGGTAGGGCTGCGCGTGGGCTGCGCGGATGCTCGCGTCAACAAATTGATCGGCCTCGGGCTGCCGGTGGACAACGTGGACATGAGCTTCTTGCAGGCCTGCGCGAAGCCCAAACTCGTGATTCAGGGCGGCAACGACCAGTTCGGCTCGCGCGCCAGGATCGAAGCGCTGTTTGCGACGCTGCCCGAACCCAAGTGCCTCGCGATCGTCGATGGCGCGGACCATTTCTTCACGGGCCGCCTCGATCAAATCGGTGTAGCGATCAACGCCTGGCTCGACGCTTAGCTTAACGGCAGAGAGGCCCGAGGTTACCGCAGAGACGCAGAGAAATCTCCGAGATTGGACGCCGGCTGCGCCGGGCTTTCTGTTTCAGCCGCGCGGCTCGAAGAGTTTCAGGAACTGATCGCGGGGCGCGGGCTCGACGCCGACGAGCGCGAGATTGGCGCGGACGTGCTCGACGCGGCTCATTCCCACCAGCGCCGTCGTGACGCCCGGCACGGATCGCGCGAATTGCAGCGCCTGCTCGAAGTTTTTCTTCAGTCCCAGCGCGTCGCCGATATACGGCGGCAGATTTCGGGTGAGCTGGCCTTGCAGCAGCGCCGCGCTCGATACCAGCGTGATCCCCAGCGCACGCGCCGCCTGCACCACTGCCATCGTCTTGCCCTGCACCACCTGATTCGGCCGGATCAGCGCCTCCGGCATGGCCAGATTCACCGGCAGCTGGACGAAGCGAAAATGATGATCGCTGCCGCCGACTTCGCGAGCGATTTCTTCCATCTCGGCGAGCGAAAAATAGCCTTGCGCCTTCGACTCCTCGCGGAACGCGTTCCACGTCGCGAGGCCATACGCCCCGATTTTCCCTCCCGAAACCGCCGATTCGAGAAATGCAAACGCCTCACGGATGCGCTTCTTCAGCTCGTCGCGCGAAACGTCGCTCAATTGTGTTTCGGGATTGTGCAGGTAAAAAACATCCACGCACTCGACGCCCAGATTCCGCAGGCTGCGATCGAGCTGATCGGCCAGATAGCGGGGCGTCATGCAATGGCATCCGGCCGCGATTTCCTCAGGGCGGAAGACGCCGCGTTCGATGTATTCGCGTGAAAAATATTCGTTGGCGTCGTCCGGCATTTCGCCATCCGGCGTGAGAAACCCGGCCTTCGTGCACAGGACGATTTCGTCGCGGCCAAAACCTTTCGCGGCAAGTTCCTTGATCGCCGTGCCGACGGAGCGCTCGCTGCGCTGCAGGCGATAGTTGATCGCCGAATCCACCACGTTGATGCCGCCCTCGAGCGCCGCAACGACGGCACCGGCGTAGCCCTTGTCGGCGGCTTCGTCAGGCTCGCCGAGATAGGTTCCGATGCCAATCGACGAGAAAAGTAGCCCGCCCGGAATTTCGCGGAAATGTCCCGCGGCGGTGCGTCCCTGAAATCGCGCCGCGTAGCGCAGAGTTCCCTGCGCCGTGGCGCGGCCGGGCATGCGCTTGCTATCGATCGGGGCGGAAGTTGACATCAAGACTCTTTCGGTGCGGATTCTGTGCGGCGAGCAAAGTATAGCAGAACACGTGCACTTGCCGAGCTGGCGGCCGCCTACGGCTCCGGAGGTACGGTGGTCACGCCAGGCTCCAGGGCGGGTTCGCCGCCGGCCATGCCCTGCGCGATGATGAGCTGGCGCGCCTCGACGCGAATCTTCGGCAGGTTGATCGCGAATAGGATCGCGCCGCAAATCGCAATCGCCCCGCCGATCGTCAGCGTTTCCGGTGCGCCGATTCGCTCCGCGAGCGCGCCGCAGAGCAGCGATCCGAGCGGCGCCATACCCATGAACACGATCGAATAGACGCCCATAATCCGGCCGCGCAGCCGGTCCGGCACCATCACCTGGATCAGCGTGTTTGACGACGCCATCTGCGTCATCATTGAAAACCCCATCGGGACGAGCACGCACAGCGATGCCAAATACCAGCGCGACTGGGAAAACAACACGAGGCACGTTCCGAATCCGCCGCAGGCCATCGCGACCCAGCGCCCGAGTCCGCTCACGCCGCGCCGCGAGGCGAGCGTCAGCCCTCCGATCAGCGCACCGACTCCTGTGGCGCCCATCAGCATGCCGTACGTGCGCGCCGTCCCATGCAGTATCTTTACCGCAAAAACCGGCATGAGGACCGAGTACGGCATCCCGACCAGGCTCACGAGCGCGATGAGCATGAGAAGCGCGCGGATCGGCACGGTATCGCGCGCGAAGCGGAATCCTTCGGTGACGTGCCGGAGCGGCGAATCGGTGCGGCGTTCGGGAATGCGCCGCGCGACGCGCATCATCAGCAGGCCCGCAATCACGGCGATGTAGCTCGCGGAATTCGCGAAAAAGCACCAGCCCTCGCCGATCTTATACACGATAATCCCCGCGATCACCGGGCCGACCACGCGCGCGCCCTGAAACATCGAGGAATTCAGCGCGATCGCGTTCATCAAATCCTCGCGGCCTACCATCTGGACGAGAAACGCCTGGCGCGTGGGAATGTCGAAGCCGTTTACCACGCCCATCAGGGCCGCCAGCAGGATCACTTCACCGACGGTCACGCGACGCGTCAGCGTCAGAAACGCAAGCACCCCCGCGAGGATCATCGACAGCGTCTGCGTGACGATCACGATTTTCCGCCGGTCGAAGCGGTCCGCCACATATCCGCCCGCGGTCGCGCAAAGTGCGATGGGAATTTGGCCGGCGAAAGCCACGGTGCCGAGCAGCAGCGACGATCCGGTGAGCCGGTAGACCAGCAGCGCTTCCGCGGCCGTATCCATCCACGTGCCGACCAGCGAAATGATTTGCCCGCCGAAGAAAAGCTGGAAATTGCGATGCTTCAGCGAACGCACCATGTCGCGAAGCCGGGAGCGGCCTCGGTCCCGCACCGTAGCCAAAGTTTTGGATGGGTCTGTCGCGGCCATACTGGTTCAATTGTACGATGTAACGGCGGGCGCACCGCCCCGATTGTCGCCGATGCTCAGGAATTTGGCTGTACCGTTTCGGCCGGCGCTGTTCCCGGAGGCGCCAGCAGCCTTGCGCACGCGCGCAGGATGCGCCGGTAGGGCCATTCGCCTTCGCGAAACAGAATTTCACCTTCGCGTGGCTTCGAGTAAAACCACCGAGCCACGAGCGATAGATGCTCGCCCAATTCGGCGGGCGCCTCGCGCAAGCCGTACCGCTCGCGCCAATTTGATTCCGGCGCGGCCTCTGGGGATTTTTCGCCGGGCGAGGACGCTGGCGCTTCCAGTTTCTCGCGAATCATCGCTTCCACCGACCGTGGCTGGCTCGAAATCTCGCCGAAGCGCAGGAAAATCGGCTCGTCGAGCATCCCGCCGCGCAGCGGAAACACGGCGACCGTCTTTTCCTCCGCGGCGGGCTCCAGAATCACCGCATCGAGATCCTGTACGCGCCGCGCGAGCTCAGGCAGGCCGCGCAGCGCGGTCGAGACTTTTTCGAGGCGCTTGTGCAGCGCCGCCGCACGCTCGAAATCCAGCGCCTCGCTCGCCGCTTCCCTTTCGCGCTCGAGCGACGTTGTCAGCGCCTCGCCTGTGGATGCGAGCGCCTCGAGCACGCGGCCGACTTCGGTGTCGTATTCGTCCTTCGTGCACCTGGCAAAGCACGGCGCGAGGCACATCTTCATCTCCGAATAGATGCAGCCGGGAAAAGTGGGATCGCGGCGAATCTTGATCTGGCACCGCCGAATTTTGAAGAGATCGAGAAAGCCTTCGGCGAAAGCGTCCGCCGAGCGCCGGGAAATGAACGGCCCGAAATAGAAGCCCTCGTCCGCGCGAATCCGCCGCGTCGCGTAGCAGCGCGGATATGGATTGCGCAGATTTACTTTCAGAACCGCGGGCCCGCGCAGCCGCAGCAAGGCGCGATAGCGTCCCGGGAAGTTCTGCTTCGCGTGCTCGTAGAAAGCGAGCGTCTGCTCGAATTTCGACCCGGTGGCGCGATAGCGAATCCCCGCCGCCACCGCGCGCAGATTCAGCCTTTTGGATGCCCCTTCAGGCGCGCGCAACAGCCGCTCAGCTGCGCGCCGCAGGTCCACCGTCTTCAGCAGGTAAGGCTCCGCCCCGGCTGCGCGCATCTCGACAAACAACACACCCGCGCGCGCCGGCATCGTCGCGAAGAAATCCTCCTCGCGGGCCGGATCGGCCGAATCGAATGCCTGCCCGCAATCTAATTCGAGCATGGCGCAAGCATACAACGGCGCTGCGGTGCCTTGTTGGCGTTCAGGAGAATGATTTGAGGACCCAGCCCGCGATCACGAGGCGCTGGATTTCGCTCGTGCCTTCGTAGATTTCGGTGATGCGTGCGTCGCGGTAGGCGCGTTCGACGGGATATTCGCGGCTGTAGCCATTGCCGCCGTGAATCTGGATCGCCTTGTGCGTGACGCGCGTCGCCATCTCGCTCGCGAAGAGCTTGGCGATGGCCGCCTCCATCGAAAAGCGCGCGCCGATATCCTGTTTCCACGCCGCGCGTCGTGCGAGCAGACGCGCCGCATCGATTTCCGTCGCCATATCCGCCAGCATGAACTGGATCGCCTGAAACTCCGCGATGGGATGCCCGAAGGCCTGGCGCTCCTTCGCGTAAGCCAGCGCGGCCTCAAAGGCGCCCTGCGCGATTCCCGTCGCCTGCGACGCGATGCCGATGCGCCCGCCGTCGAGCGTGGTCAGCGCGATTTTGTAGCCGTCGCCTTCGTTGCCGATGCGGTTGGCGGCGGGCACTTCGCAATCCACGAACGACAGCTCGACGCAAGCGGTCGCATGGATGCCAAGCTTCTTCTCTTCCTTCCCCACCGAGAATCCCGGCGTGCCCTTCTCGATCAGCAGCGCCGTGATTCCCTTCTCGCCTTTTTCCGGCTGCGTGTTGACGTAGATCACTCCCGCATCCGCCGCGCCGCCATTAGTGATCCACGCCTTCGTGCCATTCACGACGTAGCGATCCCCCTTGCGCACGGCCTTCGTCGCGAGCGCGGCGGCATTCGATCCGGCTTGCGGCTCGGTCAGGGCGTAGCAGCCGATCTTTTCGCCGCGCGCGAATGGGACGAGGAGTTTCTTCTTCTGCTCGTCCGTGCCGAATTTCTCGAGCGTGCCGCAATAGAGCGAATTCTGCACCGAGAGAATCACGCTCGTCGACGCGCACACCCGCGCGATCTCTTCCATCACGATCGCGTAGCACATGTGGTCCATGCCCGCGCCGCCCCATTCCTCGGCGACGGAAATTCCCGTCAGCCCCAGCTCCGCAGCCTTGCGCAGCGTCTCGCGCGGGAACTGGCCGGTCTCGTCGATCTCCGCCGCGAGCGGTTTTACCTCCGCCTCGGCGAATTCGTGCACGGTTCGCTGCAGCAGCTTCTGTTCTTCGGTCAGCTCGAGGTTCACGCCGTCTCCGTGTGGCTGCTCAATCGATTCATTCTACCGCCAACCACATGTCACTGTGCGAACCTTGCGATCTTGGCTCTGCCATGCGCTGCGACCCGACTCGCGCCATCGGATCCAATGGGTGTAGCCTGTTGCTGAGCCCTCGAAAGGAGAAACGCATGGAAGCTCGCCTGAATCTCACGAAGGTTGCCCCTAAAGCGGCGTATCAAGCGATGGCTGCGTTGCAGCAATACGTTGATACCTGCGGCCTCGAGCGTCCGTTGCTCGAACTCGTCAAGATTCGCGCCTCGCAAATCAACGGCTGCGCCTACTGCATCGACATGCACACCAAAGACGCGCGCGCCCTGGGCGAATCCGAGCAGCGCATCTATCTGCTCAGCGCCTGGCGCGAAAGCCCTTTCTACACCGACCGCGAGCGCGCCGCCCTCGAATGGGCCGAAGCAGTCACGCTAATCAGCGAAAGCCACGTGCCGGATGATGTCTACGCACGAGCCAGCAAGCAGTTCAGCCCCGAAGAGCTTGTAAACCTCAGCGTAGCCGTCGCAACGATCAACAGCTGGAACCGTTTGGCCATCCCTTTCCGGGCGGTTCCGGGCGAGTACCAGTCTCATCTGAAGCCGCTCAAGGCGTCGGCCTGAGCATCGGCGCCGGTGAGAGGCTGCCCGGGCCATATGCCCGGCAGCCTTCCCCGGAGCCCCCGACTCGATTTATGGCTCGATTTGCGGGAAACCTGGAAAATCCTCTATAATCGGCCTGTCAGGGGCTGCGGCAAGGTAGTACCCAGCCAGGTTGTTCGATTTCTCGATCAAAATGGAAGACCTTACTGAAAAAATTAAGAAAAAGCTCAAGGACGAAATCGCTGCCCTCGAGCACGAGCTTCACGATGAGCTCCCGAAAGAGATCAAAGTGGCGCGCGCGCACGGCGATCTCTCTGAAAACGCCGAGTATAAGTACGCCAAGGAGCGCCAAGGCTACGTCGCCGCCCGCCTCGGCCAACTGCACAAGCGCATGGCGGACCTGTCCATGCTGAATCTGAACAATCTGCCCAAGGACCGCGCTGCTTACGGTTCCAAGATTGTTGTGCTGGACACCGCAAAATCCAAAAAGATCGAGTACAAGCTGGTAACGGTGGAGGAAGCGGATGCTACCCAGGGGCTCATCTCGACCACTTCCCCCATTGGCCGCGCCCTGCTCGGCAAGAAGGTCGGCGACGAGGTTTCGGTCACGACCCCGGCGGGCGTGAAGGAATACGAGGTTGTGCGGCTGATCACGATCTACGACGAAGAATAGGCGGGTGGAACTCGACCTATGTTGATGCCGAAAATCGGCCGGTACCTCTCCTGGCCAATCGACCGCCTCGCTGATGTTCTTGCGCCCACGGGCATCCATCCCAATATCATCACCTGGGCCGCGCTCGCTGCGAATCTCGTGGCTGGAATCTTCTTTGCGAAGGGCGAGTTCGCGGTAGCAGGCGGCACCATCGTTCTCGCGGGCCTCTGCGATCTTCTCGATGGGCCTGTGGCGCGGCGGCAAAACCGCGTCTCGCTCTTCGGCGCTTTCCTCGATTCGATTCTCGACCGCTACGCCGATCTGCTGCTCTTCCTCGGACTGCTCGTCTACTACGCGCTGGTGAATCGCTTCCTTTACGCCGTGCTTGCGGGAGCCGCGATGGCGGGCGCCGTGATGGTCAGCTACGCAAAGGCGCGTGCGGAATCGCTCGTGCCCACGGCCGAAATCGGGTTCTGGGAACGACCCGAACGCCTCGCCCTGATGATCCTGGGCGCGCTCACGAACCGCATGGAAGTGGCCCTCTGGATTCTGGCGATCGGGCCCAACATCACAGTCGTGCATCGCATCCTGCACACCTGGAAGCAGACCAAGACCCAGCGGGAAGTCACCCACCGCCCGAGCCCGCGCGACACGATCGTCCAGGATCCGATCCAAGCGACGATATCCCGCAAGAGCGAAACCGTGGTCCGCGCCTTTTCTCGTGCAGCCGGTCGCAGTCGCAGCTAAGCGCCCGATGCGCGGGCTTGCGCTCGCCTCCTCCTGTTACGGCCTATTCACATGGATGAGTTAGAATGCCGTGGGGCAAGACTTCGAATTGCGAACACACAATGGAGGCTTAGATGGCGATACGCGACGCGTTCCTTCCTGAATTCGAACACGAAATGTCGACCACCAGAAAAACGCTTGAACGGGTTCCCGAGGATAAAGTCGATTGGAAACCGCACAATTCCTCGATGCCTATGGGACGTCTCGCCGGGCATATCGCCGAAATGGCGGGCTTCGTTTCCGCCACTTTTATGGGAGATTCGTTCGACTTCGCTCCGCCCGGTGGCCAGCCAATGCAGCCTACCGTGATGAAATCGCGCCAGCAGCTTCTCGAAGTCTTCGACAAGAATGTCGCCGGCGCTCGCGCCGCCATCTCCAAAGCCAGCGACGAGGAGCTTTACAAGACCTGGACGCTCATGAACGGCGGCAAGACCTTTTTCTCCATGCCGCGCATCCAGGTGCTGCGCAGCATGATCCTCAACCACATCATCCATCACCGCGGCCAGCTCTCGGTCTATTTGCGCATGAACCAGGTCCCGGTGCCCTCGATCTACGGCCCCTCCGGCGACGAAGGCAGCATGTAGTTCACTGCGGGTCGTGGGAGACCGCGCAGAATGAATCGAATCGATAGCGCTTAGAGGGGCGGGTTTGAAACCCGCCCCTTTTTCGTCGAAGAGCTTGCTCTAGTGGCGTCCTGCTGTGGGAATCACGGTTTCAACCGACGGCTGCTCGACTTTCGGCTTGCGCGCCATGGCCTTCTCTGCGATGCGCGCGTTGCGCTCGGCCTTCTGCCGCGCGCCGGCCTGCTCGCGCTCCTTGATTTCGGGCAGCACTTCCTTCGAGAACAGCCGGAACGACGAGCACATCAGCTCGTGCGGTATGCGCCCCACCTGCCCCACGCCGATCACCTGATCGATACCGGCCTCTTCGAATTCGCGCAGCGTCTCAAGGATCATTTTCGGCGTTCCGACGCAGGTCTGTGCGCCCGCCTCGGGCGCCTTGCCATCCTTCGGCGCCGTCGTGAATTCTTTCCAGATGTCGGTCTTCCCGGGGCGATGCTGGCCGAAGAAGCTGTAGTGCCCGAGGCCGTAGAGAAAGAAGCCATAGCCTTCCTTGCGTACCTGCTCGAGCCGCGTTTCGTCGAGATCGCAGAGAAACGGCGTCGCCACCGCGAAATTCGGATTCACGGCGTAGCCCAGCGGCTCGCATTCATTCTCCATCGTCGCGTAGTAATCCTTCACCCACTGCCGCGCCTCATCCGGGCTGACGAACGAAAACGTGAGCGCGCCGAGGCCAAGCCTCGCGGCATCCAGAATCGATTCGCGCCGCGAGCACGCCATCCACAGTGGCGGATGCGGCTTCTGCAGCGGCTTTGGGACCACGTTGCGCGCCGGCACCGTCACGTATTTGCCCTCGAATCCCGTGAAGGGATCTTCGACCATCATCCGCACCGCGACGCGCATTCCCTCGATCTGCATCGCCTTCTTGTCCGCCTGCGGGACGAGAAATCCGTCCAGCTCGTTGAGCGTCGCGCCCGATCCGGTGCCGAACTCGCACCGCCCGCCACTGATCAGGTCGAGCGTGGCGATGCGCTCGGCGATGCGTGCGGGATGGTTGATGTTGGGCGGCGTCTGCACGATCCCATGGCCCAGCCGGACGTTTTTCGTTCGCTGGCTGCATGCCGCCAGGAAAATTTCGGGAGCGGACGAATGCGAATACTCCTCGAGAAAGTGATGCTCGGTCGCCCACAGATAGTCGAATCCGCTCTGGTCGATCAGCTCCGCCTGCTCGAGCAAATTCTTGAGCAGCACATACTCCGAGTCTTTGGCCCATGGACGGGGAAGTTGATGCAGAAACAAGCTGCCGATTTTCATGCCGCCGCCTTTCACATCGTCGCGCGTCGCGTATTCTACGCCGTCGCCCAGTTCACGCAAACTCGCACGGGTTCACTTAGCTCGGTGACCGGCGTCACCGCGCGATCGCAGTCATTGCCTTCAACCTACGCTCGGGTGGGAGGCGGGAGATTTACGATGGCGCAGAAAGAACAGCAGGCCCTCCTCAATGCCCTGAAGCTCGAACTGCAATTTTGCGAGAGCGGTGGATACAACACGATCGCGGAAACCCATCCGCAGCGCGACAGCCGACATGGTCCGGCTCCGGCGCTCGTGTCCCTCGAAGGCAGCAGTCATGACCTCCGCAGGGAGCGCTCCATCTTCCAGGATTCTCCCTGGTGCCTCAACTATCGCCTGCCGATCCGCGAGCATGCGTGCTCGGAGTGCTGGCTGATGCATTTCGTTCCGGCTGAGAAGAAAGGTGAAGCAATTCCCTGCCACCATATCCCGCTGAACGAACGCGGAGACACGCTCGCGGCCCTCGGCGGACCGGGCGGCGCGCCGCACGTCCAGCAGGCCGTGCGGGCTTGGCTTCGCGCGAAGATCCAGGAACTCGAAGCGGCGCTCGAGACGTAACCCGCGCTGCGAAAGGCAGGCTTTTCCCTCGGGACTGCTTCCGCCTCTCCGCGATTTCTGGGCTTCAAGGTCTACCGCGATCTTCTCGCGGCACGGCCCCACGTCGACGCCGACCTCCCTCAGGTCAAGCAAGCCAACGCTGGCTCACATCGCCCTCCCGGTACCCGGTCACACACTTCGCCCCTAATTGAATCGTGGGGCATTGTAACGTCGGATCACTCGGCGTATAAACAGACCAAGTGAAAGCAACGTCTACTACGCGCCGCTGGGCGATCATTCTGTGCGTCGCTGTGCTGCTGCTTGCAGCGTTGACGCATGCGGGCATTGCCCTCCCCGTCACTATCTTTGCTCCCTTGTGGTTCTTCTTTGCCATCGCCGTCAGCTTCGCCGTACCCCGCATTGACGAACAATGGCATCCGCGGTCGCTCCCGGCTCTACCGGTTTTTTCGCCGCGTCCTCCTCCGCTTCGGTAAAGCCTCGCGCATTTGAGGGCCGTCACGCGACGGCTCGAATTCAATGAATTCCGTTGCTGGCAAGCTGCGCCTGCTCGCAGCCCGCAACGGCCCATCTGCGGGCCGGAGGATTCATGTTCCTGAAAGGCAAATTAGCCAAAGTGCTTTTGGCGCTGACGCTTATCGTTTTGCCGGTAAAGACTCCCAGGGAGATTGAGGACCTTCTGCACGTCATGAACGAGACGAGAGTCGAGGTCTCCATTCCCGAACAAAACGGAAATGGGGATACAAAATAGCCCGCTGGTGCGTATAAATGGGTCGGAAGAAGGTACAGTCGTGTTCAAAGCCCCCTGGTCGGGAGATTTCAAGGAATCGCTCACGCTGGCGCTCGACGTCGTCGTGCGGAATCCCCTCCGCTCGTTTCTGACCGTCCTGGGCATCATGATTGGCGTGACCACGATCATCGTGATCGGCGCCGTCATCAACGGCCTGAATTCCAACGTGCTTGATTCGGTCGAATCGCTCGGTTCGAGCACGATCATCTGCTACCGATTCTCTTTTGCGACTCTCGGCCGGCAATCTCCGGCGATGCTTCAGCGCAAGGAGCTCAAAGCGGAATGGGCGGACGGTCTCGCTCGGCTGCCGCACGTGGTGGCGGCTGCCCCTCTCGCAGACGTTCAGGATCTCGACGTAGGAGTTGGATCGAGCGCCGTGCGCCGCGGAAACAACCGAGCATCGAATGTCATCTTGCAGGGCGACACGCCTTCCATCGTGGAGATCAGCGATTTCGACCTCCAGCGCGGACGCTTCTTCAATAATACGGACGAGCAGCATCACTCCGCCGTCGTCGTCCTCGGCCACGATACAGCCGAAACGCTCTTTCCCAAGGGTGAAGATCCCATCAACCAGGAGGTTCTGGTCGAGGGGCAGGTATTCACGGTCGTTGGCGTCTTGGCGCTGCAGAAGCAGGCTCTCGGCACCGGGTCGAATCCAAACGACAACATCGCGATCCTTCCGCTCAGCACTTTCCGTAAACTCCATCCCGAGTTCAAGGACTTCATGCTTTTCGCCAAGGCCGACACCACGGACAATCTTCCGCTCGTCGTCGACGAGGTGCGCGGCTATCTCCGCCGCATGCGGAAGCTGCCGTCAGACAAGGACGATGATTTCACGGTGATGACCACCGATACTTTTCTCGACCTCTGGAAACAGATATCGAGCGGCATTTTCATCGTCATGCTGGCCGTCGGTTCCGTCGCGCTGCTGGTGGGCGGCATCGGCGTGATGAACATCATGCTGGTCAGCGTCACCGAGCGGACGCGCGAAATCGGCGTGCGCAAGGCGATCGGCGCGCGCCGGGCGAATATCCTGATGCAGTTTCTTCTCGAGGCGGTCACTCTCGCGGGCGTTGGCGGAGCCATGGGCGTGCTGTTCGGCTCAGCCATCGTGCTTTGCATCCGGCTGGCCTTTTCGTCGTTCCCTGCCTCGGTTTCGTTCCTGCTGGTGTTTCTCGGAGTGTCCGTGGCAAGCATGATCGGCGTTTTCTTCGGTGTCTATCCCGCCTGGAAAGCCGCGCGCCTCAACCCAGTCGAAGCGCTGCGATACGAGTAGCCGCCGGGGCTTGCGTCTGCCCGGCACCAGCCGGATGTGAGGCATCTGGCTTTGCGCAAAGATAAAATTGGTCGAAGTTCCGGGTTAGACTTGTTGAGCGCTTCCCTCGGGCCGCGGCCTCCGGAGTTGACGATGACGGCGTTCTACCGCACAGACGACCTTCGCATCAAGTGGACGAAAGTCGTTCTCCCTCCGGTTTTTCTCGAGGAAGAACTGCCCGCCACAGAGAACGTCTCCGCGACGATCCACCACGCTCGCAACCAGATTTGCGATATTCTCGCGGGCAAAGATCATCGCCTGCTGATAGTCGTCGGACCCTGCTCGATTCACGACACGAAAGCGGCGCGCGAGTATGCCGGCCTGCTGAAGGGTGCGATCGGCGAACTTTCGAAGGAACTGTGCATCGTCATGCGCGTCTACTTCGAAAAACCTCGCACCACGGTCGGTTGGAAAGGGCTGCTCAACGATCCCTTTCTCGATCAGTCGTACAAGATCAATGACGGCCTGAGACTTGCTCGGCATCTTCTGCTGGATTTAGCCGAAATGGGCGTGCCTGCGGGAACCGAGTTCCTGGACATGATATCCCCGCAATACGTGGCCGGCCTGGTGAGCTGGGGCGCAATCGGAGCGCGCACCACGGAGAGCCAGGTCCACCGGCAGTTGGTCTCGGGCCTTTCTTGTCCCGTGGGATTCAAGAATGCCACTTCCGGCGACGTGCAGGTGGCCATCGAGGCGATGCTGTCGGCTGCTCATCCCCATACCTTTCTCGGCCACACGAAGCATGGACAATCGGCGATCTTTGTCACCACGGGGAACCCGGATTGTCACGTGATCCTGCGCGGCGGAAGAAAAACGGTGAACTACACCGCCGATTCCGTCGCCCAGGTGTACGGGCAGCTGGAGGATGCGGGGCTGCGGCCGCAAGTGATGATCGACTGCAGCCACGCCAACAGCAACAAGGACTACACGAGGCAGCCCCTCGTATGCCGCGACGTTGCCGCGCAAATCGCCAAGGGAGACCGGCGCATCATCGGCGTAATGCTGGAAAGCAATCTGGTCGCCGGGGCGCAGAAGCTCGTCCCCGGGCAATCGCTGGTCTACGGTCAGAGCATCACCGACGCCTGCATCGCATGGGATGAAACCCTGCCATTGCTCCGGGAACTTGCCGCCGCGGTTCGGTCCGCACGGTCGCCCCGCTAGAAGCCGACTTAGCTCCGATCGGTGGGGGCGGATTTCAACCTGCCCCTGCACGTCCAAACAGCGCGACGTGCGTCCACCCGGGCTACGAATTCACTTGATTGGATTCGGGGCAGCAAGTTTTGCGCGAATGGCGGTGGCGCGCGCCTCCAGCGGTTCAGCTTCCGCGGCACGATTCAGTGTTCGCAAAAGCTGCGCATAGTGCGTCAGGGTGCCCGCCGTTCCCGGGCGATCGGAGTATTCGTTCTTGGCCCAGGTATCAAGCGCTCGCTTGTAGAACGTTTCAGCCTGGTCGTACTTTCCCTCGTCCCGAAGCAGGGTGGCATAGTTGTCGAGCAGATGAGCAAGTTCCGGAAGTCCTGGGCCGAGTCGGAAGTTGTCCACCATGTCCAGGGACTTTAAGAAAAGAGGCTCGGCCTCCGCGGTATTGCCTTGCTCGCGATAAACCTCCGCAAGACGATTATTAGTACGCCAGGTCCAGACGGAGTCTTGAGCAGTGGCTTTCCCTTTCGCTTCCGCTTCTGCAAGCGCAGTGTTGGCAGCCTGAGCCTGCTTGATTTCGTCTAGCGCGTCGGCATATCGCTTTTCGTGCGAGTACACACCCGCTAGGCTCGTCAGGTCTTGGGAGAGATCAATATTGCCCACCCATCGTTTGCAGATGTAGTAATGGTCGCCCGAGACTATATGTTCATAGAGTTGCTCAGCCTCTTGGTACCTATCCGTCTTTGCATACGCTTCGGCCAACTCCCTTTCAACACCGAGAGGCGCCGGACGAGGGTCTGGCTTCGGAAGGCTTCCTTGGCAAGCCTCCACCGCCTTCTCCTCCGCCTTCTCCTCGTGTCGCCCGGACAACGCGACGAACGGCAGGAGCGCAAGAACTACCGGGGCCGCTGGGCCTGCCTCCGCGAGAATGGGGCCTACTGCGTCGAGGGCGGAGCCGTGTTCAGCTAGGCTCGCAGCACACTTCCCGGGCAGTTGGTCCGCTGTTCGCATGCCATCCATACTTCGTTCCAAAACCGCGGATGCTGCCGAGTACTTCCCCTCTTGCAGGTAGAGAGCGCCGAGCTCTTCAAAGTCATCCGCTACGACAGAGCCTTTTACGCAGGGAGACAAATCTACGCGTCGCTCATCGACTTCCAACTTACGGATATCTGTCTGCTCCGCCTCCGCGCCTCGCTGGTAGCGTGCCAGAGCGGACAGGGAACGACTTAGCGCGCCACTTGAGATGCCCGTAGCGTCTTCCAGGTCCACAGCGAACTGGCAAACCTGCCGAAGCTCGCCGTCCTTCACGGCACCATACCAGGCTCCATCGGTCTCATCACATCGGGAAACCACAGTCTGGATCAGCAAGGGATCAGCGGGCCCGCCAGCTCTCCGCAGAACGTCAAGCGCGCGCTTCTCGATTGGAGCCGCTTGCTCTGGTTCCGATTCCGAGTGATATACGAGGGCCAGCACCACCAGGGTATCGCCCAGTCGAGGGTCACTAGGCCCCACGGCCGCTTGCATGGCGGCAACCGCCTGATTCCCTGCCTTTTCCGCCTCAGCAAATTTGCTTGACGCCCGCGTGGCAGCAGCTCGTTTCTTCCGCAGCGGCGGATAATGCGCCTGCATCTGCGCAAATCTGCCCTCCTCCGCATAAACATTCGCGAGATTGCCAAGCGTTTCCGCGGTCCGTAAATCTCCGGCGGGAAATTCTTGCGCTTCCGAGAGGGCGGCGAGGAACTGACGCTCGGCCTTGACGTAATCGCTGGGCGAGGGTAGGTACGAAATTCCGTGGTAGAGATACTCGTCCCAGAACTTTGCGTAGTCGGATTCCCCGAGATGTTTAGCGCCAGCCTTCATGTGCTTTTGCCATTGGTCCGTCTGAGCGCGCGCACACAGCGCGGTTCCGACGAGCAACAAGAGCAGGGCCGAGACAGCACAGCCTGGAGACGGCCACGCATGATTCTTCATGGGCAACCTTCGCTCTCAACCGCCGACGGCTCGACGTGAACAACGAAACATCTTCATTCACCATGGCCTCTGGTGACGTAGGCGTCGTGCCATCTGCTAATCCATTGCGTGCGCACGTCGGGCGCCATGTCGTGACCTTTCGCAGCATAGTGCACGATCAACACGACATCCTTCTCATAGATCGCGCGAGCGATTTCGTGCTGTTCCACGCCCGCCTGGGCCTCGCCAGGGGCGCTCTCGCAGGGTTTCGTCAACTGCCATTCGTACAATATGCTGTTTTCATCTTGCTCGATCGTGTTCCACACCGTTGCACCGGGGCATTCCTTCTCGCGCAGCGCCTTTAGGGCATCGAGATATTGTTGCGGGGACGGAGGGTACGTTTTCCGTCGTCCATACTGGAAGGTAAACAGTTCTTTCCAGCTGTTGATGTTGTCCCCCTTACGAACAAACTCGAGGAGCGCAGCATGATGCGCGACCGATCCGTTTGCGGTCTGCCAATCCGCCGCATCCGGGCCCAAGTCAAAGTGCAGGGTGGATGAGCCTACGTCGAATGCCATGTTCTTTGAAGCATCTTGGGCTGTGCATCGAGGCGCCTCAATCCAGAAGAAAATCAGGCACAGCGAGATAATCGCAGGAATCGACTTTCTCATGGCCGGGATTGTGGGAGCATTCTGGACGCTTGTCAATTGAATCCGCCGAAGCATGACGGAGCAATGATCACTGCTCGGCAGAACGGCGAAGTCCCGGGAAACGCACTTGCCATCCATGTGGGTCCTGGAACGCAGATGTCCAATTATCCGAGCGGGCTGAACCGCACAAGTCAAGTTACTAGCCCGGGCCATTGGCTCGACATGGCTGCGTTGGACATTTTCCGTTGCGCCGACGTCCCTTGAACGAGAGTCTGCTATCATCCCGCAATCGCTCTGGTGTTGTTTGCCCACTCCCGTGGCAAAAGGGGGCGTTATGCAGTGGTACACATTTGTCGCTTACTTTTTCGGCGGCGCTTTTCTGGTGAACGCTGTTCCGCACTTCGTCAACGGCGTGTCCGGGCGCTCATTCCCCACTCCATTCTCTTCTCCGCCCGGCAAGGGACAGTCCGCGCCGATGGTGAATGTGCTTTGGGGCACGCTCAACGCGGTGGTCGGGTATTTTCTTGTGTGCCACGTCGGGGAGTTCCACATCCGCAGCATTTCCGATGTGCTCGTCACGGGAGCCGGGGGCCTGCTGATGGCTGTCATGCTTTCTCGGGCATTCGGGCAGCTCTACAGCGGTCAGTAAGGGCGAGTTTCTCCAATGCCCGGAATGTAGCCCTCTCAAATCGGCACGCGCATGAACGCTTCCTTCGAGCAAACGCTAGTCAAGGTCTGGCGGCAAGCCCTCGTCGACAATGCCAGCATCGTCAAGCTAGGAGAGGAGCGTTACCCGGTCCGGCGGACCCCGAAACGCGGCTTGCGGCACGTGGACTTCACGATTGAAGGAAACGAGATTCGTGGGCTAGAACAGAATCCAGAAACGAAATCCCGTTGGGCGCAAATGGCACGGGCGGCAAAAAGGTGATGCAATTTTTGAGTGAAGGTCGGTACGTGGCGAACGTGGTGGATGGAAAGGTCAACTTCTACGGCAGTCCAGACAAGACAAATCGTTAAGGATTTCTGGCAACCCGCGATTGCCCTATGTCGTGTCTTGGGTTAGGCCAAGGACACGGAGGCTAGCGATTTTGTTTTCCTTGGCTTTCAGTGGAATACTACCAGATGAGGTCGGTCCCCCATTCCTTTTGAACGCCATCGAGCGCAGCGCTTCCCGTTCGTTGCCGGAATTCAAGTCACGGACATCGCGACGGGAAATCTGGTGGCAGCACACACCGAGAACCTGAGCATGTTCGGCTGCTTTGTCGAGACTGCTGCTCCCTTGCCCGCCGGAGCGAAGGTCAGACTGAGAATTCCGCACGCGGGCGTAAACTTCACCGGTCAAGGCACGGTGATCTACTCGCGACCGCACCTCGGGATGGGGATAGCGTTCACTTCGATCGAGCCTAGCAGTTTGCCAATCTTGGACATTTGGCTCGAGAACCTAAGAAGGTAAGTTTTTTGCTGGGGCGAATCGAGTCAACGGGCGCGCAAACGCCTAGGTCCTGACTAACGCGGTTACCGTCCATGTGGGTACTGGAATGAACATCTCCGGTAACGCGACTAACCAGGACTTAGAGCGAACGGTTAGCACGTCCCCAAATTGGGGATATGATGCTGTATGAGCAAGCTGATGGGAGTTGCTGAAGCAAGAAGCACCAAGACCGCATCTCGCATTGATTTCCAAACGGAAGGCGCGGGCAGTTGGCCTGCCTGGGATCGTTTCATCACGCTGGATGGGAAGCGGGCACACCACATCGGCAATATTTGCGGAACTTGCCCTTTTATATTTGAACGCCGGGACGGGGCCAATGCCAAAGTTTCACCAGCCGAACTAACAAATTCACTGCGAGCCGGTGTCTCGTCTATAGACGCGACGGTCACAGAAGTTGCAATGGAAATCCTTCCGGCTGGAGTTTACAAAACCCTGCTCCTATCGTTTGTTCCCCGATTTATCAGCCCCTCTAAAAAGGGCGATTACTTTTTTGAGGAGCAAATTGAATTGTGGGGAGTGGATGGATTTTGGGGAGTGCCGCACTACGCGAAAAATGAATACTACCGGACGCAAACTGCGAAAATTGGGGATCGTGGGGCGCTCTTCGAGTTCATCGTACCCATGTTTCCGAAACGATACCTACACGAAAAAACCATCGAGTCGTATGAAGCTATCTTGGATCATCGAATTGCTCCCACGGCGCTTGCAGTGTCAATTCTCGATGTGAAGCAACCCGCGAACTGGAATGGAAACCACGAAATTACGAGCCATTGGTGTTTGGCTCATTACCTTTTGGACGGTCACCATAAAATGTACGCCGCCTCCAAGGCCGGTAAACCAATATCACTCCTGTCGTTCTTGGCGGTAGCGAAAGGCATTTCAAGTGCCGAGCAGATCGCGGAAGTGCTAAGGATCCTTGCCCAATAATTAGGAGCCCCTATTCCACATGATTTAGAGACGGTAAGCGCGTTAATCATGCATGTGGATTTGACTTTTCCGGTTACGCGACTTATCGGGACTTAGCGACGGGCTGCGCGTATTGAGTGCATTCGCATGTTAGACGCACGGCAATGCTGGGCACAGACGCGAGCTTGGCTACGGCTTTCCGTCGGCTCTTGAAGGGACCGTGCCACTTCCCACGGCGCAAGAGAGAGCCGACAACCTGACCTTTACCCTCGTTGCAATGGATGCAATCGGCGCGATGGAGGCATACCGTAAATAGGCCCTCCCGCCAGCTTTCGTGAACGTAATAGTCAGCTCCAGGCGTCATTCGTCGCCCACCATTAGTCGCGCCGAAGTTAAACGAGAACGTGCGGAAAGTGCGAGGATTGGATGCAAGAAACTCGATAAAGTAGCCACGGTCGCTAGGAATGGAGCCCCAATGTCCGGGTAACGCTAACCGGGACTTCCGCACGAAAGGGAGGTCGATCTCGGATTGGGCATCATCTACGCGCTTGCCTAAAGCAAGCCACGGCCATGAGGACACACAACCCGGCAAAGACGTAGAGCATTAACGGCGTTCCTGAAGGGGAAGTTCGTCCCGAATAGACGAATATCGCGGCAAAAATGAGCGCGAAGGAACCCAATACCCACAGCGCAGTAGGGCTGGTCTTTCCACCCCTTCCCGTGGGGCCGTCTGGGTAGATCACTACGTCGGATTGCGGATCATAGACTGCAAGACCGTGTTTGCGAGCCAAATCTTGAACTAGTTGACCTACATACGTTGCTTTCGACCATACGCAAGAGATAATCACGTGACCGGGTGAATGGTCGATTTTGCAACTCCAAGGGCAATAGTCGTGATCATCGATTCTTTCCTTCGGGATCGCGTCGATTTCCGGATGCCTGGCGGTCAACTCCGCATAGAACGCATCGATCGCGGGATGTGGCGCGACGCCGCTGGAATCGCCGTCGCAGAGACGGGCGTACAATTCCCCTGCCTCCTTGTTGCCGATTCGCTTTTGTGGATACCACACGCCCAGGTCGCAGCTCATCGATTGCGTTCCTTAGAGGCCAGGAAGAACGAGAAGCGGGATGTAACGCGTGACGGAGGCACTCCTCGTTTGCGCCATCTCGCGGAGAATACCGCACTTCGTACGAAGCAGTCCCCAGTTTTCCCGCTAGGTCCTGGTAAACGCCGTTACCGGAGAAGTGCTGGGCTAGTACTTCCCCGGCGGCGCACTCGTAAGCAATTCACCCGGGGGTGACGCAGAAAATCAGAATGAGGTCACGCCCTCAATTCAAAGGACAGGCCCCAGTCCCCGTACCTTTTCTGTACCATTGGCCACCACCCTGTCCTTGCGGCCATTGTGCTTAGAATGGATATGAGGCCCGCGCATTTCCAGGCGCGAAAACATGAACGAGAAAGCGAGATGCGACCGAAAAACCGAGAGACGGCCCGATGTCCGGAGCGCGATCCCAGTTCCTCCGCCACGAGTCACGAAGTTGTCGGCGAATTACGCTTCACCAATCACCAGTCACTACTCGCCACTCACAAATCACGCTTTTCTAATCGACATTTGGCGATTAGAAACGGCTGTAACTCGTTGGAAACACACGATGCGTGCACATTCTAATCGACACAGTGACGAGACCCTTTCGAGCGCCGTCTTCGTCGCCAGAAACGTTGTATCTGCGCCGCGCCGTGTGCTAGCATCCCCGTTTTCCGCGCTAGAGGTCCCAAGCCTCTGGCGCAACCCGCGGGTTCATCGCGAGCATCCGCCGGGGGGCGGGATCGGAATGCTGATCCCAATGCACAGGTCGAGTTGTACGGTCCTCGCTATTTCCACACGAAATGCCTGCCTGAAGAGCTTCGAAACTCGAAAAGCGAAACTCGAAAGGCGAGGGACGGCAGCGTTCTCGCCGAATTTCGAGTTTCGAATTTCGATTGATCGGAACTTGAGAGGTGAAACATGAAATCCTACACAACTGATTGGATTCGCAACGTGGGCATTGTAGGCCACGGCGACACGGGGAAGACCCAGCTCGTGTCGTCGTTGCTCTTTACGGCGGGAATGACGCCGCGGCTCGGCAAAGTCGCCGACGGCTCGACCACCACCGACTGGGACGAAGAAGAAATCGCCCGCAAGATCTCGATCAACACCGGCCTCGCCTACGCCGAATGGCAGGTTCCCGGCCAGCCTGAGAAAACCAAAATCAATCTGCTCGATACGCCCGGCTATTCGACCTTCATCAACGAAACGAAATCGTCGCTGATCGCGGCCGATGCCTCGCTGATCCTCGTGGACGCCGCTGCCGGCGTGCAAGTCTGCACGGAAAAAGTCTGGGATTACGCCACCGAATACGATCAGCCGCGCGCCTTCGTGATCAACTGGATGGACCGCGAACTCGCGAGCTTCGACCGCGCGCTGGCGTCGATCGAGCAAGTCTTCGGACGCGGCGTCGTGCCGATCCAACTGCCGATCGGCTCGGAAAAGAGTTTTCGCGGCGTGATCGATCTCGTCTCGATGAAGGCTCTGATCTATACGCCCGATGGCGATGGCAAAGCCAAGATCGAAGATATCCCGGCGGAATTCGCCGAGGAAGCCAAGGCCGCGCACGAGCGCCTCGTCGAACTAGTCGCCGAAGGCGAAGATGAATTGATGCAGGAGTTTTTCGATAAGGGCACCCTGCCCGTCGAAGACTTGAAGAAAGGCCTGCACGAAGAGGTGCGCGACAAAAAAGTTTTCCCGGTCCTGCTCAGCTCCGCGCTCCACAATATCGGCTCGGACGCGATCCTGAATTTCATCGCCGAAATCCTGCCGTCGCCCGCGTTCCGCGGAAAGGCGAGCGGGCACATGACGCCGGATCATAAGGGCGAAACCATCGAGCGCAAAATCGCTTCGTCCGAACCGCTCTCGGTCTGCGTTTTCAAGACGGTGGCCGACCCGTTCGCCGGCCGCATCAATTATTTCAAGGTCATGTCCGGCGTGCTGAAAAACGACGCGACGCTGCAGAATTTCAATCGCAATTCGCAGGAGCGCTTTCAGCACATCCAGGTGATGCAGGGCAAAACCGCCACGGAGGTTCCCGAGCTGCAAGCCGGCGATATCGGCACCGTCGCAAAACTTAAGGAAACCACCACCGGCGAAACGCTCGGCGACAAAAACGCGCCGATTTTTTTTCCGCACGCGCGCATTCCCGAGCCTTCGATCACCTTTGCCGTCGAGCCGAAAACGCGCGCCGACGAAGACCGCATCGGCGTGGCGATTCACAAAATCCTCGAGGAGGATCTGGCGCTGCGTTTCGGCCGCGACCCGCAAACCAAGGAATTCCTGCTCTCGGGCGCCGGGCAGCAGCATATCGAAGTCGTCGTCGCCAAGCTGCGCAAACGCTATCACGTCGAAATGACGCTGAAGCCGCCGAAAGTTCCCTACCGCGAGACCATTCGCGGCAAGGCCGACGCCGAGGGAAAGCACAAAAAGCAGACCGGCGGCCACGGGCAGTTCGGCCTCTGCCGGATCAAGATGGAGCCGTTGCCCCGCGGCAAAGGAATCGAGTTCGTCGACGACGTGTTCGGCGGCGCGATTCCGAAGAACTGGATTCCGTCGGTCGAAAAAGGTATTCGCGATTCGGCCGAGCGCGGCTATCTCGCGGGCTTCCCGGTCGTCGATTTCCGCGTCAGCCTCTACGACGGCAAATATCACGACGTCGACTCGTCCGACATGGCGTTCAAGATCGCCGGCTCGCTCGCATTCAAGGAAGCGATGAAGCAGGCGCGGCCCGCGCTTCTCGAGCCGATCATGCACGTCGAGGTCTACGCGCCCGATCAATATTCGGGCGATTTGATGGGCCATCTCAGCGGGCGCCGCGGAAAGATCAGCGGCAGCGAGGCGCGCGGCTCAAGCGTCGTGGTCAAGGCCCTTGTCCCGCTATCGGAAATGCTGAGCTACGCGAACGAGCTCATTTCGATGACGCAGGGCCGAGGGAGTTATTCGATGGAATTTTCGCACTACGATTTCGTACCGCAGGAACTGGCCGAAAAGGTGATCGCGGCGCACAAGCCGCATCATGTGGAAGAAAGCGAGGCAGCCTCAGCGTAAACGAGAGGCCCGTTTTGCTGATTGGTTCCCGATTTGGCTCGATCGGGCTCGGTTGGGAAGGGCGGGAAGCCTATTTTAGTTCCGGTTTACTTGCCGCCACCTTGGCTGGGCGCAGCAGGTGAAGTTGCTGGCGTCGAGGGCGATTTCGCGGGCGCACTATCCGCAGTTTTCGAATGTCGCCAGATCATGAGCGACGACGCGAACGACTTCGATTTCTTGGTGTTTGCCGGCTTCGCCTGCGCCGTCTGCGGCGCAGCATGCGGCGCCATCAGGCCCGCGCGGCAACCAACTCCATAGCACGGCCCGACACTCTGCCAAAGGGCGCACCCCGCCAGCCAGAACGTCGTGGCCAGCAAAATTCCCGCGACACCGATCTTTCTCCTCATCGGCTGCCCCTTTCGCATGCACGCGATCCGAAAGTCATAGGCTGAAACAGTGCTGATCAAGGTCAATTCAGTCAGTAGCAAGAATGTTGCCATACGATTGCGCGCAGGGATATGGAACGAAAGGCTAATAAATCGGCATTGTGCCCTAGCCCTAAATTGGCCTTCAGGACAGCCGCGGAAGGAAGAATCCCGTGTGGCGGCGATGCTCGTCAAACGCCGCCCCGAACTGCCCCGCCAGCAACGCCTCTTCCCTCTTCGACTTCCAGACGAAGCCAGTCAGGATAATGACAAAGGCCACGATTCCGCGGTATCTCCCGACAGCGAGCGCCGTCCCCGCGACCGCCATCAGCATCCCGGTGTAGATCGGATGCCGGATGCGGGAATAGGGGCCGGTGCGGATCAGCTCGTGCCCGGCCTTCAGCGCGACGCTCGCGCTCCAGTAGCGCCCGATGTGAATGCGCGCCCAGATGGCGAACGCGACGCCCGCCCACGTGAGTGCTGCACCGGCACAGAAGATCCAGTAGTGCCGTGGAACAAATCGGCGGTTGAGGGCGCCGAAGCGCGGATCGTCGCTCGACAGAAGAAACCAGGCCACGAGTGCCACAGCGATGCGAAGCAATTTTTCACCGGACGGCTCGTGCCGCTCGATCTTCTTGGCGCTTAGACTGGCGACAAGCCAGTACGCGAGAAAAATAATCCAGGGCACATCGATCAGATACGCCAGGTCAAATCTCATCGCGCTCGCCTCCGGGAAGTCCAACTATAAACCAAAATGGAGCTTGCGATTACGGCGCAAAGTGCGTCAAGCTGCTGGGCCATGAAAAAATCGTCAAAAATGAAACCGTTGGGCGATGCCACGCTCGCGATTCACGCGGGCGAGGAGAGATTCCGCGTCGGCGCGCCCGTGGGCACGGCGATCTCGCGCACGGCGAACTTTACCTTCGAGAGCACCGAAGAAATGAAGCGGTGGGCCGAGGGGAAAAGTCCGGCCTACATCTACACGCGCTACGGCAATCCCACCCTGGCGATCGCCGAGGAAAAAATCGCGGCGCTCGAAGGAGCGGAAGCGGCCGTTGTGACGGCGTCCGGCTCGGCCGCGATTTCAGCAACGCTGCTGTCGCAACTGCGGGCGGGCGACGAACTGATCGCCACGCGGCAACTCTATGGCGGCAGCTACCGGCTGCTGCGCGACGTCTTCCCGAGATACGGTATCGTCGTGCGTCACGTCGAGGCGGATCTCGCGGGCGTCGAACGGTCGGTGAATCCGCGCACGAAGGCGCTGTACATCGAAACGCCGACCAATCCGACGCTGCGGCTCGTCGATCTCGCAAAAGCAGTCGCCTTCGCGAAGGAGTGGGGACTGGTTTCGATCGTCGATAACACATTCGCGAGTCCGGTCTTGCAAAAGCCGCTCAAGGTCGGTTTCAACATCGTTGTCCACAGCGCATCGAAATATCTTGCGGGGCACTCGGACGTAATCGCGGGTGCGGCGGCCGGCAGCGCCGGTCTGATTCGCAGGGTCCGCGAGAACGTGATTCAGCTCGGCGGCTCGATGGACCCGGAGGCGGCGTTCCTGCTGATCCGGGGGATGAAGACGCTCGAAGTTCGCGTCGAGCGGCAGTGCGAGAATGCGATGGCCGTGGCGAAGTTTCTGGCCAAGCATCCCAAGGTGGCACGGGTGCACTATCCCGGCCTGCCTTCGCACCCGGACCACAATCTCGCCAAGCGGCAGATGCGAGCTTTCGGAGCCATGATGGCGTTCGACTTCAAGGGAGGCCTGGCGGCGGCCCGCCGCTTTTGCGACCGAGTGCGCGTGTTTCTGCTTGCGGCGAGCCTGGGCGGGGTCGAGTCGCTGGTGATTCTGCCGATCTATACCTCGCACTATAACATGCGCCCGGAGGAGCTGCGAGGCGCGGGTGTCCAGCCAGGAACCGTGCGGGTATCCGTCGGGTTGGAAGACGCGGAGGATCTGATCGAGGACCTGCGCCAAGCCCTGGCCTGACCGGGGCCAGTCGATTTTCGAAAACCTGTCTCTTCGACCAGTAGCAATGACTTCCAGATCGGTGATATAAGCCTTTCTGTGCAGGGGTTTTCGGGTCTAGTACTTGGTGTCCTGATTCGGTCAACCACTAGTACCGCACTGCCATTGACGGTGCCCGGGAGTACCCGTAAAATTTTGGACTTGCGGTCGAGGACTGCGTCATTATGAAATATCGGCTCACATTTTGCGCGATGTTTGCGACCAGCATGCTTTTCCTGGCTGGCTGCGAACAGACCACCACAAAGGCGATTCATGTCCAGCCGCCTGCAGGCGCTCCGAGTCCGGCCCCGATCGACGTCCTTCAGCCGCTTCCGCTTCCGGCAAATCCCACGTATGTGGCTGAGCTGACGCCGCGACCGCGGCCTGCGATTGAAGTGCTGGTCGAGAACGTCCAATCGGACTATGACGCGGGCCAGCGCGAATACAAGGCCGGGAATCTGGACAATGCGCAGGCGGATTTCGACCACGCGGTAGACCGCATCCTGCAGAGCGGTTTCCAGGCGGGGGCCGACCCCCGGTTGGGCAGGCTGTTCGATCAATTGAGCGGCGTTGTGGACTCGGACGAGATCGATGCAATCGAAGGCAATGACGAGCAGGAAGAAGCAGAAGCGCCGGCCGAACCCGCGTCGATCGACGAAATCGAGGACATGACGCTGCCAGCGGGCGATCCGCGCCTGGCGGCGAAGGCTGAATCCGAGCTGATCCGGGTGCACCACGATCTGCCGCTCACGGTGAACGAATCGGTTCTTCAGTATTTGAGCTTCTTCACGACGCCGCGCGGCCGGACGATTGTCGAACACGGTCTCGATCGCGCCGGGCGTTACAGCGACATGATTCGCCGCGTGCTCGCCCAGGAGGGCGTGCCGCAGGATCTGATCTACCTGGCGCAGGCGGAAAGCGCCTTCCAGCCGGACGCGGTTTCGCGCGCCGGGGCGCGAGGCATCTGGCAATTCATGGCTCCTCGCGGCGAGGAATACGATCTCGACCGGAGCTACTGGGTGGACGAGCGCAGCGATCCGGAAAAGGCCACGCGGGCGGCCGCCCAGCATTTCCGCGATCTCTATTCAATGTTCGGCGACTGGTATCTGGTGATGGCAGCTTACAATTCGGGGCCGCTCACGGTGGCGCGGGCCGTCCAGCACACTGGCTATGCGGATTTCTGGCAGCTGCAAAAGCTCAACGCGCTGCCGAGGCAGACGCAGAATTACGTTCCGATCATTCTGGCGCTAGAGCTCGTTGCCAAAGATCCAGCGCTTTACGGAGTCCAGGTAAGCCCCGAGAAGCCGGAGCCGGTCGAGGCAATGCGCTTGGACCATCCCATCGATCTGCACCTGGTGGCCGACGCGTCCGGGACGGACTTCGACGACTTGCGGATGCTCAATCCGGAGCTGCTTCGCAGCGTGACGCCGAACGAACCGGACTTCACGCTGAAGGTGCCGGCGGGCGCTACGAAGACGTTTGACGAAAACATCGCCCAGGTGCCGCAGGACAAGTGGACGAGCTGGCGCCTGCATGAAATGGAGGACGGCGAGACGCTTGCCGACGTCGCGCGCCAGTATCGCGTGACGGTCTCGGCGATCGAAGCCGCGAACCATCTCGAGCCGCATGCAAGCGTGCCGTCCGGGTTTCTCCTGACCGTGCCGACGGCGCCCGTCCGGGTCCACTGGGTGAGATACCGGGTGGAGCGCGGCGACACGCTTCCTGGTATTGCGGAGCGCTTTGATGTGACCGTCGCGCAGCTGAAGCGGTGGAATCACATTCGCGGCAGCCGCGTCTCTCGCGGAGTTCATCTGCGAATCTACGCCGGGGCTCAAGATGCGGAGCCGCCTGCGAGAACGCGCTCGGCGCAAAAGGCTGCCGTATCGACAGCGACGGCATCCGCCGAGAACCGCCCTGCCCAAGGTTTGGAGCACCGCGTGAAGCCAGGCGAGACGCTCTACTCGATCGCGCGCGTCTATCAGACGAGCGTTTCCTCGCTGCGCGAGGCCAACCCGTTCCTCGCGGATCGCGAACTGCAGGCGGGCGACGTCCTGACGATCCAGCAGTAGCGAACCCGCGAGATACGCCGTAACTGGCCTGTTTACTGAGAGCTACAAACCTCCCCGTTCCAGACCGCGATCGCCTGTCGCGCCCTCGCCGCCAAGTCTTGCATTCAATTTTGCTTTGGGACCCATTGCGCCTTGACAGATGCGAACACTCCGTTTATAAGCGCCCGAGGAGTGAATGCACGCGGGACCCCTACGGAGGATCGAGATGTTTGACGCGAAGATGCACGATGAGGACGACGACGAACTGCCGGGATTCGACGAAGAGGAAGAAGGGCCGGAGCAATCCACGGAGATCGTAGAAGTCGAAGAGGTGATTATCGAGGAGGAGCCCGAAGAGGAAATCGAGGCCGCTCCCGCGCCGGCTCCCGGACGCGCACCGGCGAAGAAAGCCAAGAAGGCTGCGCCGAAGAAGAAGGCCAAGGCGAAGCCGAAAGCGAAGAAGAAAGCGAAGAAGAAAACGCCTGCGAAGAAAAAGGCGAGCGCGAAAAAGAAGAAGGGCGGCCGGCGGAAGCGCTGAAGCTCTTCAGGGAACGTCCTCCGAAAGGTCTCGCATTCGCGGGACCGCGTGCTCTCAGTGAGATACGCGGTCCCGCGTTTCTTCTTTTGTGCCCGGTCCGCACGCTCCTCCCACGACGGGATCGACATTCCTGATTTGTGCGCGGCGCGGATTCAAAGCCGTCCGCGAAGTTCCCACTTTGACAACGTTTTTGGCTTGCCGCAACCGGCTTCGGTGGCTAGCATACGCGCGGGATGCCTCTGGCAGTCGAGCAGATCCGGCGAATGCGCGGCGGGGCGCAGGCGCACCTGATGCGGTGCGCCGACGAAGCGTATTATGTAGTGAAATTCCAGAACAATCCGCAGGGGACGCGGATTCTGGCGAACGAATTGCTTGGAACGAGGCTGGCGGGGCGGATTGGGCTGCCGGTGCCGGGTACGGCGGTCGTGGAAGTGCGCGACAGCCTGATCGAGCATACGGAAGATCTCGTGATTCAGCTGGGGCGCGGAAGTGCGCGCTGCCTGGCGGGGCTACAGTTCGGCTCGCGGTATCCGGGCGCGCCGGCGGAGACCGTCGTCTACGATTTCCTGCCGGACGAGCAGCTGCGCGAGGCGGTGAACCTCGACGATTTCTGCGGAATGCTGGTCTTCGACAAGTGGACCTGCAACACGAACGGGCGGCAGGCGATTTTCTTTCGCGGAGCGGGCGAATCGCAGTACCGCGCGCAGATGATCGATCAGGGATTCTGCTTCAACGCGGGCGAGTGGAATTTTCCCGATGCGCCGCTGCGCGGGCTTTACGCGCGCCATCGCGTGTACGAATCGGTGCGCGGCATCGAATCGTTTGAGCCGTGGCTCGCGCGCATCGAGACGCGCATCGATGCGAGCGTTCTCGAGGAGGCCGCAAGCGGGATTCCGCCCGAGTGGTACAATTTCGAGCTGGACGCGCTCGAAAAAATACTCGAACAGCTTCTGCGGCGCCGGAAGCTGGTGCGCGAGCTGATCGTTTCGGCCTGGAAGTCGTCGGCACAACCCTTTCCCTACTGGAAGTGAACCATGCCTGAAGAAAGCCGCAATACGCTGCGTTACCGGGTGCTGCGCTACACGCCGAACCTCGTCCGCGACGAATGGGTGAATGTCGGCGTGCTGCTCGAAGAGATCGATGGCGCGGCCGCGCGGCGCGCCGCGCGCTTCATCGAGGAAGACGCCGAGATCGCGCGCGTCCGCCGGCTGCATCCCGGCGCCGATGAGAGCATCCTGCGCGCGTTGGCCGCCGATTTCGACGCGCGGCTGCGCTCGCCCGCCGCGGCGGCCGATCTCGAAAAACTGGATCAGACGCTTTCCAACGTGCTGCAATTTAGCCCGGCGCGGGCGCTGCTGGCCGAAGATTTCGACGCGGAACTCGAACGCCTGTACCGCGAGCACGTGGCGCGGCCCCCGGCAAGGCGTGGCGGAATCGTCGAGAGCACGCGCGAGTGGATTCGCGCGCGCCTGCACGACGTGTTTTACCGTCGGGGCGTTCTGGCGAAACTTCAGCGTAGCGTGCGCGTCGAAGAATTTACCCAGCCGGGCGATCCGATGCGCCTCGACTACGCCTATCGCTACAACGGCACGCGCGGTTACCTGCACCCGGTGGCGCTCAACCGGGATTCCACTCAGGCCAAGGTGCTCGCCTACACCGCCGAGCAGATTCGCCGGCAGATCAAAGCCGAATTCACGGCCATCACCGAGATTGAGCCGGAACCCGGCAACCGGCGCCACGAGTTTGTCTCTCGGCTGTTTGAGGCGCAGGCGATCTCGATCGTGCCGCTCAATCGCATCGAGCGATTCGCCGAAGAGTTGCGCCTCCGGCTGCCCTAGGCCCAGTCGCGGAATTCCGGTGATCGAGTCCGCGGGAAAATCCGCAATCAGTCCGCAACCAAAATGAAAGAACCAAAATAAGAGGTGATGTCCTAATTTCACTTAATCGGAAGCAGGACATAGCCTCACGCCGACAGGATTGTCTGTGCCACCCGCCTCTCACGTTTCCTATATGCTAGCGCCGCGGACGTGCCATGGCACCCGAGCAGCATGCCAGGCCCACCAACGTAGCCTGCAAAAATCGATTTTCTTTATCTGAAATTAGAACACCGCGCCGGAAAATAAGAAGGGAAGCGGGCCACTTTGGGCGACCGCGCTTCCCGGGGTGTGTCCTAGAAGTGTTTGATTGATTAGACGCGGACGTTCCGCGGAAGGTTTCCTGCGATTTTCGAAATCAGTAGAAAAGATATTTGCGCCACTTTTCGTCGCGATGCCCGATCAGGCGCATCAATTGCCTCGACGTGTGCAGCGTGAAGGGGCGCGGGCGCCGCTGCAGCTTCAGTCCCGCCTCTTCCGGCGTGCGGTCCCCCTTGCTGTTGTTACAGGCGTAGCAGCAGGCCACCAGATTCTCCCAGGACGATCGCCCGCCGCGCGAGCGCGGCATCACGTGATCGAGGGTCAGCTCAGAGGCCGGAAACGTGGCGCCGCAGAACTGGCACGTATTGCGGTCGCGCAGCAGGATGTTCTTGCGCGAAAGGGCGCGGCTCTGCTGCGGGATGTGCCGGTAGCTGAGCAGGCGAATCACCGACGGCACCTGGATCGCCTTCGACGTCGAGTGGACCTCGTGGTGGTTGGTCTCTTCCGCCTGCGCCACGCCTTTGAGCATCAGGACCAGCGCGCGCCGCACGGCAGTCACATTGATCGGCTCGAACGTCGCGTTCAGTACCAGCACGGGAGACTGCATCACGGAGGGTCGCTTTGCCGCAGGCTGCTGTACATGGAAGGGATCGTGGCCAGCCGTACTGGAAGAACCAGGGTAGTCCGCCGGGCCGGTTACGGCTCCGCTGATGGGCGCGAGGTTGGGCCGTGGGCGCAAACCGCCCTTGTGACGGTTATCCATGGCCTCGCCTTCGTCTAGGTATGTCCAGACACATCTCCCTAACCGCTATAGATGCTCGGCAGAGCTGTCCGGTTTGCTTCGGCCGCGGGGCGATCTCGCCTCAATCGCGGCCCCTGGCGCAACCGCCCAGGAACGGACCCGGGCCACGGTCAGCCCGAGCACGGCGGCGGCGCCCGCTTTCTTGAGGGCACGGGCGCACGCATCGAGCGTGGCGCCGGTCGTCAATACATCATCTACCAGCAGGACCCGCAGGTTGTCAACCTGCGCGCCCTCGCGGGTGGCGTAGGCGCCACGGACCGACTTCCAGTGCTCGGTGCGCGAAAGGACCAGCTGCGCGGGGCGAGGCTTCGTTCGCAGCAGAACGCCTGCATCGAGCCTGAGTTTCAGCCGCTTCGCCAGCGGCCGCGCGATCAATTCCGCCTGGTTGTAGCCGCGCTCGCGGCGGCGCTCCCGGTGCAGAAGCACCGGGACGACTACATCCGCGCGCCAATCCGCTGGCGCCCGCGCTACGATTTCGGCCAGCCGCTCGGCAAACCAGTCCCCGAGGCGCGCCACCTGCTCGTATTTGAGCAGGACGATCGCCTCCGAGAGCGCGTCGTCGTAGGTGGCGAAGCTGCGCGCGCGGTCGAAAGCGTAGAAGTCGAGGCGGCACAGCCGGCACTTCGGCTCGATGGCGTCGAGGGCAACGTCCGATTCGAAGGGGCGCCCGCATCGGAGGCACATCGGCTCGACGATCTGCTCGAAACCAGCGAGGCAGCTTTCGCAGACCGGGATGCGGCTCGCGTTGGTGAGCGTCCGGGCGCAGATCCGGCAGGGGCCGGGAAACAGCACCGACGCCAGCGAGTCGAGCGCGCTTTTCAGGATCACGGATGCGTCGCGAATCGGGATGCGGCGAGACGCTACTCGAAATCCGGCGGCGGCGAAAGCGTGGATACTTCGGACGTAGAAATACGGGGGAAGGACGGCCCGGGGCTACAGCTGGCCCTTCTCCCTCTTTTCCTGGCAGGCGATGCAGTAGCGGGTCCACGGCACGGCTTCGAGGCGCTTCTGCTGCAGTTCCTCGTGGCAGGACGTGCACTCGCCGTATGTCCCTTCCTTGATGCGGTCGAGCGCTTCGTCCACCAGCTGCAGGAGCGAGCGGTAATTGTGCGTCTCGCCGAAGAGGAACTCCTTGGTGTAGGAGTTCGCGGCCTTGTCGGCGAGATCGACCGTGGGATCCTCGTCCGCCTCGCGGCCCTCCTGCTGGGTGCGGGCGATCGCGCGCAGCAATTCCTCGCGCCGCGCGACGAGTTTCTTTTTGTAATACTCCAAACGTTTTTTGTCCATTGAGTGTCGTTCCGGTGAGGAAAATGGCCTCACTCAAATCTCGCGATTCTAGCGGTAACCCCCGCCCGTGTCAAACAAGTACCGCCGGCGATGCAACAGCCAGCAATAGATGCAGGTTTCGCGCAAAAGGATTCGAGGTTCAGCTCTTCTTCGCCGCGGGGAACAGAATGTGCAGCCCGAGCGCGCCGAACGCGATGACGGCAAAGACGAGCGCGCTACCCTCCGGCCCCACGCTGCCGCCCGTCAGCCACACCGGGCCATGCAGCGAAGCAGCTGTCAGGTGGCCGGTCGCCGCGACGCCGCTGTCGGGCACTCCGTATACGAAGCTCTCGCCCCAGTCCCACGTCGCGTGCATCCCGATCGCGAACCAGATGCTTCCCGTACGCCGCAGCGAAAAAGCCGCCAGCAGGCCGAAGCATCCGGCGAGGAGCAGCCCGGCCTTCGCCTCGCCAGAATTGTCGACGTGCAACAGGCCGAACCAGATCGAAAGCGCGAGCGCCGCGGGCCAGAATCCGATCTCCTGCGCGAGCGTCGACTGCATGTAGCCGCGAAAGCTTGCTTCCTCGAAGAAACCGATGAGCAAGAACGCGATCAGATACAGCACGCCATAGCGAATGGCAGTCGTCGCATCGAGCGCCACTCTCCCGAGCGAGAATCCGCCGAGCGACGCGATCGACGCCATCAGCACCGTGAGCAGGGTGAATCCGTACGCAGCGCCCTGCCAGAAGCATTTGCCGAACGCTGCTTCCAACGGCAAGCCGTAATCCGCGAAGGATCGATTCTCGATCCGGCGCATCAAATTACCCGTCGCCACCGCCGCGACGACGCGAATCCCTTCGCTGAAGAGAACGACGCCCGGAGTCAGCACGGCCCGCGACCGGGTTCGCATCCAGGCCCAGACGGCCGGATCGGTTGCGAGCAGCGCCTCGATCACGAATACAAGAAGGTTGTAGAGCGCCACGGCTGCGGCGAGCCTCCAAATCGGTCGCAGTCCATCCGGGCCGAGAAAAATCCGGTGGAGGGCTCGCTCGAACGGCGGCGGATCGCCGTCGTGGCCCTCATGAATGGCGAATTGCGGCTCGCTGGAAGGTGGCTGGGTGGCGATGGTCGTCTCCGCGATCCGATCGTTTCCCGCCGGACCGCCAGGCGCTTCCCATCTTACATTTTGGCGCCGTCCGGTTGCGAGCGCCGATGGCCGCTGTTAGAATCTGGAGTCTGCGCTTGGAATATCGTCATCGCGACGACCCCCTTTCATGCAAATGCCGGCCGTGGTGGGAATGAGAGCAATGGAGGACCGGAGTGGCCAAATATGATTTGGTAATTATCGGCAGCGGGCCGGGCGGATACGTCGCCGCGATCCGCGCCAGCCAGTGGGGGCTGAAAACCGCCGTGGTCGAGAAGGACCCGTTTCTCGGCGGCACCTGCCTGCACGTCGGCTGCATCCCCACGAAGGTATTTCTGCACCACGCCGATATTTACGACTACTTTCAGCGCGCCGAGGAGTTCGGCTTCGAAGTCAAAGATGTGAAGGTCAACTGGCCGGCCATGCTGGCGCGCAAGGACAAAATCGTCAAGAAGCACGCCGGCGGGATCGGGCTGCTCTTCAAGAAGAACAAAGTTGATTCGATCACGGGCTGGGGACGCATCGCCGGTCCGGGCCGCGTGTCCGTCGAGAAAGACGGCAAAACCACCGCGGTCGAGGCCACTTACACGATGATCGCCACGGGTTCGGAAGCGCGCTCGCTTCCCGGCGTCGAAATTGACGGGCAGGTAATTCTGACGAACCGCGAGATTTTGCAGCTCCCGGCGATTCCGAAATCGCTGGTGGTGGTCGGCTGCGGCGCCGTGGGCGTCGAATTCGCCTCGATTTTCCGGACCTTCGGCACCGACGTGACGCTCCTCGAAGCCCTGCCGCGGATCGTGCCCCTCGAGGACGAAGACATCTCTCCCGAACTCGAGAAAGCGTTCAAGAAGAAAGGCATTCGCGTCGAAACGGGCGCTAAAGTCGACTCCGTGAAGAAGGCGGCCGGAGGAGCGACCGTCAGCTTCCAAGACAAGACTGGGAAAGCGCAGTCGATCACCGCTGAGAAGGTTTTGATCGCCGTGGGGCGGCGCCCGCTCACCGAGAACATCGGCCTCGAAAAGACGAAAGTGAAACTGGAGCGCGGCTACGTCCACACCAACGCGTACCTCGAGACGGACGAGCCGCGCGTCTACGCCATCGGCGACATCGTTGCCGGGCTGCCGCAACTCGCGCACGCCGCTTCGATGGAAGGCATCATCGCCGTGGGCCGCATGGCGGGCAAGGACGTGCAGCCGTTCGACCGCAAGCGCTGCCCCGCGGCCACCTACTGCGAGCCGCAGATCGGTTCGATCGGACTCACGGAGAAGCAGGCCCGCGAGGCGGGATTCGACGTAAAGACCGGCAAGTTTCCTTTCCTCGCCAACAGCAAAGCCACGATCCTCGGCCAGCACGACGGCTTCATCAAGGTCGTGGCGGAAGCGAAATACGGCGAGATACTGGGCGTGCACGCGATCGGGCCGCTCGCCACCGAAATCATTGCCGAGCCCGTCGCGGCGCTCGGCCTCGAAGCCACGCTCGACGACATGGCTGCGACCATTCACGCGCATCCGACGGTCTGGGAAGCGATGGGCGACGCATTCAATTCCGTGCGCGGCCTGGCCATAAACTTTTAGCAACGGCTTCATGCGCGAGGCGTAAGAGCCCCAGAGAGATTCTTCGCTTCGCTCAGAATGACGACGTAAGGCTGCAGACGAGATGATGAACCGCGCGACGGACAAAACTTGCTGGTTGGTCGACCTGGGGCTGATTCCCTACCTCGCGGCCTGGGAGCTGCAGCAGCGGCTTGTCGAAGCGCGCAAGGCGGATTTGATTCCCGACGTGTTGCTCCTCTGCGAGCATCCGCACGTCATCACGCTCGGCCGCAACGGCAAGCGCGAACACCTGCGCGCGGGAGACCGCTTGCTTGCTCAGATGAGCGTGGAATTTCATTCGAGCGACCGCGGCGGGGATATCACTTATCATGGACCCGGGCAGATCGTCGGCTACCCGATCCTTGATCTGGCGCGGCACCGGCGCGACGTCCGCTGGTACGTGGCGCAGCTCGAAGAAGTGATGATTCGTACGTCGGCCGATTTCGGCGTGGCGGCCCGGCGCGTCGAGGAACGGCACGGAGTTTGGGTCGATACGGCCGCTGGAGAAGAGAAACTCGGAGCCCTCGGCGTGCATCTGAGCCGCTGGGTGACGTCGCACGGCTTCGCGTACAACGTTTCGACCGACCTGCGCTATTTCGACTTGATCGTTCCGTGCGGGATCGCGGGGGCGCGCACCACATCGCTTGAGCGAGTTTTGGGCCGCGCGGTTGAGATTGACGCGGCGCGTGGGCGGGTGGCGGCGCATTTCGCGGAGGTTTTCGGGCGCAATCTCCAGGAGGTTTCGCACGAAAGCCTGGCCGAGATTCTCGACTCGCGGCACGAAACGGTTTCTGGCGCGCTGGCGACAATGGTGTAACTTGTAGGGACGGGTCTGAGACCCGTCCCTACGGCAGACAATACATTTAGGAGCCCGAAGGCGATTCGAATCCGGCGGCGGAAGGAATTATGACTGCCAAGCTGACACACGAACAGCAACTCGAGCTCTACTACTTCATGCAGCTCAACCGGCAGCTCGAAGACCGCCTTGTAAAACTGTTTCGGCAAAACAAGATCGTGGGCGGCGTGTACTTGAGCCTCGGGCAGGAGGCTGTTTCCGTCGGCACGTCCTACGCGCTTGAGCCGCGCGATTGGCTTGCGCCGATGATCCGCAACATCGGCACGCTGCTCGTGAAGGGATTCAAGCCGCGCGACATCTTCACGCAGCACATGGCGAAAGTTACTTCGCCGACGCATGGCAAGGACGGCACGAGCCACTTTGGCGACCTGAAGAAGCTGCACGTGGTCTCTCCGATCTCGATGCTCGGCGACCTGATTCCGGTGATGACGGGCGTCGCGATGGCCGGGCGCTACCTCGGCCAGAAAATCGTCGCAATGACCTGGATCGGCGATGGCGGCAGTTCCACGGGAGCGTTTCACGAAGGGCTGAACTTTGCCGCGACGCAACGCGCGCCTTTCGTGCTCGTGCTCGAAAACAACCAGTGGGCCTACTCGACTCCCGTTTCGCGCCAGGTGCCGCTGAAAAATCTCGCGGATCGCGCCAAGGCATACGGAATCGAGAGCCGGATCGTCGATGGCAACGACGTGCTTGCTGTCTACGAGACCTCGAAGGCCGCTGTCGATGAATGTCGCGCCGGCCGCGGCCCGATCCTCATCGAAGTGAAGACCATGCGCATGAAAGGCCACGCGCAGCACGATCCCGCCGAATACGTCCCCAAGGAAATGTTCGAATACTGGAAGACGCAGGACCCCATTGCCCGCTACGAAAAATACCTGACCGAGCACAAGATCTGGGACGCCGCGAAGAAAGCCGAGATCGACGCTCGCATCGAACGTGAACTCGACGAGGACCAGAAGTTCGCCGAAGAATCCCCGATGCCGCCGCCCGAGATCGTCGAGCAGGGCGTCTATTGCGAGGGCTGCCACACGATTGAGGCCGACTGGCGGCGCTCGAAAAAGGAAGTGATGCCGCCGTTGTCCAACGTGAAGTCCTCTTGGGTCGTGACGGATTTCGGAAACTTTGACACGGCTAAAGCCGTTAAAGAGTCCGCTTTGGGCGGAAATGGCGCCGAAAGTCAGCCGCAGCCCGTCAAGGCGCCAGTCGCGGCCGAGGCAAAGACCACAGAGGTCGAAGCCGAGGTTCCGCTCCGCGTTCCCTTCGGCCGGGGCCCCAAAGACAAGGCCTTTGTCCGCGAGACGCAGGAGCAAGTCAAGGAAACCCGCGGCGGCCGTAAGCCGTTTCACAAGGGACACGGGCATCACGGCAAACCATTCGGCAAAGAACCTCACGGCAAGCGAGGAAAACGCTAGCGATGCCTGAAATCACGATGCTCGAAGCGATTCGCGAGGCGCTCTTCGAAGAGATGGATCGCGACCCGGCGGTCGTGACGCTCGGGGAAGATATCGGAGTCTACGGCGGCGCGTTCAAGGCGACCGAAGGGCTGCTCGCGAAATTCGGGCCGGAGCGCGTGATCGATACGCCGATCAGCGAGACGGCGATTGTGGGCGCGGCGTGCGGCATGAGCTATCTTGGATTGCGTCCCGTGGCCGAGATGCAGTTCATCGATTTCATCGCCTGCTGCTTCAATCAGGTGACCAACTTTGTCGCCAAATCGCACTATCGCTGGGGCGCACCCGTGCCGATGGTATTGCGTGGCCCTTCCGGCGGAGGCGTTCACGGCGGGCCGTTTCATTCGGCGAATCCCGAGATGTATTTCGTGCACACGCCGGGCCTGAAAGTGGTCTACCCTTCGACAGCGTACGATGCGAAGGGCTTGCTGAAATCGGCGATTCGCGACAATAATCCCGTGCTTTTTTTCGAGCACAAATTTCTGTACCGCCGCGTGAAAGAGGAAGTGCCCAAGACTGACTACACGGTCCCACTTGGCAAGGCTATCGTGCGCCGCGAAGGGCGCCATTTGACGATTCTCAGCTACGCGGCCTCCATGCTCACCTCGCTCAATGCGGCGGCTGTGCTCGCAAGCGAAGGAATTGAAGCCGAGGTGATCGATTTGCGCACGCTGCTGCCGCTGGACCGTGAGACGATCCTCGCATCGGTGAAAAAGACGAACCGGCTGCTCGTCGTCCACGAGGACACGCGCACGGGCGGCATCGCGGGAGAGATCGCCGCGATCGTCTGTGAGGAGGCGTTCTTCGATCTCGACGCACCGATCGCGCGCGTCACCGGGCTCGACACGCCGGTGCCCTACGCGCCCACGCTCGAAGCGGTGTTCCTGCCGAGCGTGGAAAAAGTTGCCGCCGCCGCACGCGAATTGGCAAAATACTAACGGAGAGGGGACCGAGCAGGCTGCGCGCCCATGGGAAAAACAAAAGGCCTCAACAACGCTGAATTCGAAGTGGGGACGGAAGTCCGCATCGCGGACCGGGCATTCCTCGAAGAGTTTCTGGAGGCCGGGCAGTATCACAACGAACTCGAACCCGAGCAGCTCGAATACGCGGGCCGCACGGCAAAAGTGCAGAACGTGAGCTTCTTTCACGGCGGCGACGAAATCTACACGCTCGAAGGCATTCCCGGCGTCTGGCACGAGGAGTGTCTGAGCGCGGTATAAGGTCCTGGGTCCTGAGGAGAAGACAATGGCTGTCGATGTAATGATGCCGCAGATGGGCGAGAGCATTTTCGAAGGCACGATCACGAAGTGGCTGAAGAAGCCGGGCGACAAAATCGAGCGTGACGAGCCGCTCTTCGAAATCTCGACCGATAAAGTCGACGCGGAGATTCCCGCGCCCGCGGCGGGCGTGCTGAAAGAGATCAAGGTCACGGAAGGCCAGACAGTTCCGATCCAGACGATTGTGGCCGTGATCGACGCTACCGGCGCGAGCGCTGCAGCTCCTGCACCGGCACCTTCGGCTCCTGCGCCCGCAAAGCAAGAAGCTCCCAAGCGGGCGGCAGCGCCCTCCGCGACTCCGCCGCCTGCGGCGAAACCGGCATCCGCTGCTGCGGCATCGGTCTCGCCGGAAAGGCCCGGCAACGGCGACAAGATTCGCAGTTCCCCGCTCGTGCGACGGATCGCGCGGGAAAATAGCATCGACCTCACGCAGGTGCCAGGAACAGGCGCCGGGGGGCGCATCAGTAAGAGCGACATCCTCGCAGCGGTTGGGGAAGGAGCGCATCCAACAGCGGCTCCGGCGGGCGCGTCATCAGCGAAACCCGCGCCGGCGCCATCGGGCGCGCCTTCTGCCGTGCTCGAGCTCGCGGTGCCGCGCGAGAAGCTCTACTTCGGGCACTACGAAGTGCAGCCGATGTCCGCGATGCGGCAGAGGATCGCGGAGCACATGGTGCTCTCGAAGCGCACTTCACCGCACGTGTATTCGATCGACGAAGCCAACGTAACCGAAATCGCGACGCTGCGCGCCAAAATGAAAGACCGGTTCGAGCGCGAGACGGGAACCAAGCTGACGTTCATGCCGTTTTTCATCCGCGCCGCGGTCGAAGCGCTGCGCGCGTTTCCGACTGTAAACTCCTCGGTTGATGGCACGAACATCGTTTTGCACAAGGAGTGCAACATCGGCGTCGCGGTGGCGCTCGATTGGGGCCTCATCGTGCCTGTGATCAAGAACGCCGAGGAAAAGAATTTTCTCGGGCTCGCGCGAACGTTGAACGACCTCGCCGAGCGCGCCCGCTCGAAAAAGCTGAAGCCCGACGAGGTGGCCGAGAGCACATTCTCGATCACGAATCCCGGCGTGTTTGGCGGGCTGATGGGATTGCCCGTGATCAACCAGCCGAACGTCGCGATCCTCGGGCTGGGCACGATCGAGAAGCGCCCGGTGGTGATCGACGACGCGATCGGCATTCGCTCGATGGTCTATCTCACGCTTTCCTACGATCACCGCGCGGTCGATGGCGCCATCGCGCACCAGTTCATGGGGCACATCAAGAAGACGCTCGAGAATTGGAACGAAAATATTCTGTAATTCAGTTTAGAGTTCAAAGTCTAGAGTTGAGAGTCTAGAGCGTCGAATCAACGGTTCGCTGGATCGTCTTCTTGCTTTCGACTTTGAACTTTCGATCCTGAACTGTTTTGCGAAGGCTTTCCCGCCCAGCTGACCTCTATGCCCGCCTCGCACGATCACTGGGGTACGCCGCCCTGGCGGATTGATTTCACGCCGCCCGCAAAACCGATTTCCGAAGTTGCGGACGTTGCGGTGATCGGCGGTGGTTTCAGCGGCCTGGCTGCCGCCGCATGGCTGCGCCTGCTTGCGCCGGAGAAATCCGTCGTGGTGCTGGAGGCTGGGCGGATCGGCCACGGGGCCAGCGGACGCACGGGCGGCATGGCTCTTGAGGGCGCGGCCGCGGATGATCTGGCGGGCCTCGAAGCCGTTCTCGGCGGACTGAGGAAGATACTCGAAAGGCTCGAAGTGGAGTGCGATCTTACGCTGCCTGGAGCCTGGGAAATCGCCCGGCGGGGCGGATCGAAGGAATCGCCGATCGCGTGGAATGATTCCGGCACGCTCCGCGTGGTGAACGAAGTGCCGGGCGGCACACTCGATCCGGGAAAACTCGTCAGCGGCCTCGCACGCGCAGCCGATCGTCTCGGAGCGCTCATCGCGGAAAATCATCCGGTCGAGCGCGTGGAATGGGGCGAGGAAGCCGAGATCCATTTCGCCGGCGGCCGCTTGCGCGCGAGGAAAGTACTGTTTTCAACGAATGGGCTTTCGCTCCGGCTTTCTGGCATGCAAGAAGGCACCGTGCCGAAACTCACGCTCGCGGCGCTCAGTTCCCCGCTCTCCGAAAAACAATTGGAAGAGATTGGCCTCGCCGAGAGGAAGCCCTTCTACACAGTTGATTTCCCATATCTCTGGGGGCGGGTTTGCAACGACAACTCGCTGGTGCTGGGCGCCGGCTTGCTGGACGCGCCGGAATCGGACGACCTCGAAGATGTGGATATTGCGGCGCCGGACGCCACGCGGATGTTTGCGTCTTTCGAGCGGCGCGTACACGGTCTGCATCCAGCGTTGAAGGAATGCCGGTTCACGCACCGCTGGGGCGGACCGATTCTCTTTCGCGAGGGCTGGCGGCCGGTGTTTGCGCGGCATCCCGCGAGCGCGAACGGAATTGTCTTCGGCGCGTACGCGGGGCACGGCGTGGCGCTATCTTCGTTTCTAGGCGCGTGGGCGGCGGAAGCACTGCTCGGCAAGCGCAGCCTACCGGAATGGGGCGCGCTCACGACGACTGGAAAGGTGCGCTTTCGCTAGCCGCGTTTCAAGCGACTGCGCTGAAAAAAGCCCACCTGCGATATCCCCGTTACCGTGTCGATTAGCCGTGGCGCCCATCGTTTGTTTTGAACAAGTTGCAGCGTTTTCTAATCGCCAAATGTCGATTAGAATTTGTCATCCTCGGCGGCAAATCAAGATCGTGGGGGTCTCCCGAAAATCGCCAATAGGGAGATTTGATTTTCCGCCTGCTCAAACCGGTGCGCCGGGAACCGTGTTTTGCAACAGGCTAGATTTTCAAAGAACATTCGGCCCTCGTCCAGAGAGCGGACGATTTTCATCGTCTCCACCAGGCTGGCAGATTACAGAGTACGGTTCAAGCTGGCCGGGAGGTCAGATTTAGTACAGGGTATTTGAGTCGGTCCAGCGCCTGTCTCCCCGTTTTCGCATCGTATTTAAATGAATTGACATAGCTGTATTATACGTATTAAAACGTATATTCCTTAGAATGATCCGGGCGAATGCCGTGCAGCTTAATCTTCCCTAACGGAGCGACTACGACATGCTTTCTGACTCAAATGCTGCGAGTTTAGCGACACTTCGAAAACATCGGCGAATGGACTCTTTCCCCGTGCTGGCCGTATGCGGCCGCTTGGGCTTTTTCTTCGCAATGATCCTCCTACTGGCAACGGGGGCCCACGCCCAGGTTTCGGCAAGCGTGACGGGCCAGGTGACGGATCCATCGGGCGCGGCTGTGGTGGGTGCGAAAGTAGACGCGCGGAACGTGGACACGGGCGCCGTGCGGGACGCGGTGGCAGACGGCGAAGGCCGGTATGTGGTGGCGGCGCTGCCTGTGGGCAACTACGAGATCCGGGCCAGCAAACAGGGGTTCAAAGAGGAGGTGCGCAGCGGAATCCATCTCGTCGTTGGCGAGGAAGCAATCGTCGATCTGACGCTGCCACTGGGAGAAGTCAACCAGGAAGTGACGGTGAGCGGCGACGCCCCGATGGTCAGCGTTACGACGAACGACATATCGGGTCTGGTGGGCGAGCAGCAGGTGAAAGACCTGCCGCTTAATGGGCGCAGCTTCGATCTCCTGATGCCGCTCAATCCAGGCGTGGTCAATTTCACATTCGAGAAGGCGGGCGGGACGGGCATTTCGAATTCGACAAACGGAAACAATTTTGCAGTATCCGGCAACCGGCCGCAGCAAAACATGTTCTTGCTGAATGGCGTGGAGTATACAGGGGCGGCCGAGAACAATATGACGCCCGCCGGAGTGAGCGGTGAATTGCTGGGAGTCGACGCGGTGCGTGAATTCAACGTGCTGCGCGATTCCTACGGCGCCGAATACGGCAAGCACCCGGGAGCGCAAGTGGTGATCGTTACGCAGTCAGGCTCGAACGGCTGGCACGGCTCGGCATATGAATTCCTGCGTAACAACGGCCTGGATTCGAGAAACTTCTTCGACGTCGGCGCCTCACCGCCGGGATTCCAGCGCAATCAGTTCGGCGTCTCGATGGGAGGCCCGATTCAGAAGGACAACACCTTTATCTTCGCCAACTACGAGGGATTGAGGCAGAGTCTGCACCAGACGTCGGAAACGTTCGTGCCGGACACTGACGCGCGCACCAACGGCACTCCCGGATTCCCGGCGTTCGGCTCGGCGTGCCCCGCGGCGGACCAGACAGCGTGCGCTGCTGCAGTCACACAATTGTTGAACGTATGGCCTGTGGCCACGCCCGCGATTTGCCCGGGACCGGAACTTCTGTTACCCAATGGGAATCCCAGCGGGATCAGCGGGATCATCGGGTGCGTCTTCAGCCCGCTGCAGCATATTCGCGAGGATTTTGGCACGACGCGGCTCGATCACATTTTTTCCGCAACGGATTCTCTGACGGGCGTATACACGATCGACGACAGCGCTGCCGTAACGGCGACGCCGGCCGATCCGTACAGCACGGACATCGCCAACCTGCGCGAGCAGGTTCTGAGCATCGAGGAGACGCACCAGTTTTCGCCGACGTTGCTGAATACCGCGCGGTTCGGCTACTCACGGGCGGCGTATTACTTCCTCGGCGAGCCGACGCCGGGCTCGCCTGAAGCCAGCGTAACGGGCTTTGTGGGAGGCCTGCCGGTGGGCGCGGTTGTCGTCGGAGGCAGCACGGCATCGAACCCCGCGACGCAATTGGGTCTGGCGGGCAGCAACAACGGAACGAACTTGAATGTTTTCCGCAACATCTTCACGTACGAAGATCAAGTGACACTGACGCATGGAAAACATCAATTCGGGTTCGGCGCATGGTTCCAGCAGTTTCAATCGAATGAAATGCTGGCGCTCAGCCAGTACGGGCAGGTGACCTTTGGGAGCGTCAACGCGCTGCTAGGCGGCACAGGCACGCTTACATACGATCCGGCGCCAACGGAAATGAACTGGCGGTCACTGTTTGCCGCGTGGTATGCAGAGGACACAATCCGCCTGATGCCGAGGCTTACGGTGACGCTGGGTTTCCGCGCGGAGTCGTCAACCGGGTGGAACGAGGCGCACGGCCGGGCCTCCAACTACTTCTTCACGGGCGGGGTGATCGATTCCGCGCCGCACATCGGGAATTCGGCTTTCAGCAGCAACAATGAGGGATTCCTGGCGCAGCCGCGAATCGGTGTGGCCTGGAGCCCGTTTGGCGAAAAGACGGTGCTGCGCGCGGGCTTCGGCATATACAACGACTTGCAGGACGCGCTCGGGTACCGGATGGATCAGAATGCGCCGTTCAATCCGACCTACAGCGTCAGCGTCCCGCTTTCGGGCTTGCCGGTTACGTCCGTGCCGGCAGCCGCAAAGCTGCTTCCGGGCGGCGTGCAGCCGAACCTGAAGCCACCCACGCTGATTTCCTATTCGCTCCGGCTCGAACATCAACTCACGCCAAACACAGCTTTCACGATCGGCTACGTGGGATCGCACGGGTATCACGAGATTGTCGGATTGGACGCCAATGAGCCGGCGCCCGTAATCTGCCCGGCATCGCCATGCCCGGCTACGTATCCGACGCTTTACACGACTTCCGGCGCAACCGTCATGGGACTGCCCGTGCCTGCCGGCACGTACTACGTACCGGCTGCCTGCAGCGCGACAGTCACGACGTGCGATTCGAGCCTAGGCCCCACGTGGACGTGGTACAGCGTTGGCGATAGTTCATACAACGCGCTCGAGATCGACGCGAACCATCGATTCAGCAAGGGGCTCTCGCTGCGAGGCGTCTACACGTGGTCGAGGGCGCTCGACGATGGAGATTCGCTCAATGGCACGACGGCAAACAACGCGCCGGGATTGGTTTCGAATCCCTACGACATCCGAGCCGATTGGGGGCCGGCGACGTACAACGCGACGAACGTGGCGGTGATCAACGCGGTTTATGAGCTGCCCTTCGGACACGGGCAGACGTTTGCAAGCGGCGTGAGCGGCTGGAGCGACGGGCTGGTGAGCGGGTGGTCGATCAACAGCATCATCACGGCGCAATCGGGTCTCCCGTTCACGCCGCAACTGAGCTACAACCCATCGCGCAATGGCGACTCGAAGAACCCGGTGCGTCCATTCATCAATCCCGGATTCAGCGGGCCCGTGATCCTGGGCAAGCCGGGCGAGTGGTTCAATCCCAACGCCTTCCTGACCGAGTCGAACGCCGCCACGATGAACGGATTTTACGGGAATCTGGGACGCGACACGCTGATTGGGCCGGGACTGGCGACGTGGGATTTCTCGGTGCTGAAGACGAGTCCGATCAACGAGCGACTGAACCTGCAGTTCCGCGCGGAGATCTTCAACATCCTCGACCGCGCCAACTTCAACACTCCGAACCTCATCCTGGCGACATTGTCAGGGACGACCCCCGTGGCGAACCCCGCCGCTGGAGTCGTCACGAGCACGTCGACAAGCTCGAGGCAGATTCAATTTGGCCTGAAGCTGCTCTGGTAGGTTCGGCTCTGCCCGTCCTGCGGAGGGGACCCGCGGCGATAATTGAAAATAAAAGAGATAGTCACCGTACCGACGGACTTCGGCTGGCGCGAAACATCTCGGCCCGCGAGGGCCTGGCCTGCAACAAGGTTCTCTGCGACCCAAGACGACCGTGCCTCATCTCATCTTGTTTAAAGAGCTCAGACGTTTAGAATTGTCTGCTGGCACGAGGCTGGGACCCCTTCATGGCGAAACCGATTTTGCTGAGTGTGGACGACGACTCGGACGTCCTGCGAGCGATTGAGCGCGACTTGCGTTCGAAGTACGGCGCCGATTACCGCGTGATCGCGAGCGATTCTCCCGAGCAGGCACTGAACCTGTTGGGCCAGTTGAAGGTGCGCAACGACAGCGTGGCTCTGCTGCTCGCCGACCAGCGCATGCCGCATATGGATGGCGTCGCCTTTCTGCAGGAAGGGATGCGGATTTTCCCCGAGGCGAAGCGCGCGCTGCTCACCGCATACGCCGACACAAACGCGGCGATCAGCGCCATCAATGAAGCTAACATCAACTATTTTTTCCTGAAGCCGTGGGATCCGCCGACCGAGCATCTCTATCCGCAGCTGGATGATCTGCTCGACGATTGGCGCGCTTCCTACCGGCCGGCATTCGAGGGAATTCGCGTGCTGGGGACGCGCTGGTCGCCGCGGTCTTACGATCTGCGGGATTTTCTGGCGCGCAACCGCGTGCCTTATCAGTGGATCGACGTCGAGCTTTCGGCCAACGATCCAGAAACCAAGCGCCTGCTGGAAGTGCTGGGGCCGGACGCGTCCAGCCTGCCGGTGGTGCTGTTTCCTGACGGGACGAAGCTCCTCGAAAGCGTGCCGGCCGAAGTGGCCCAAAAGGTTGGATTGCGCACTCGCGCGCAAACCAACTTTTACGACCTCGCCATCGTGGGCGGAGGGCCGGCGGGACTGGCCGCTGCTGTGTACGGCGCGTCCGAGGGCTTACACACGGTGATGATCGAGCGGGAAGCGCCGGGCGGCCAGGCGGGGATGAGTTCGCGCATCGAGAATTATCTTGGATTTCCGATGGGGCTTAGCGGCGGCGATCTGGCGCGGCGAGCCGTGGTGCAGGCGCAGCGGTTTGGCGTGGAAATTCTGGCGCCGCAGGAAACCATCGGCGTGCGAACGGAGGATCCTTACCGGATCGTCAAGATGGCCGACGGAAATGAGATATCCTGCCACGCGCTGCTGATCGCGACGGGAGTGCAATGGAGGCGGCTCCAAGCGCCGGGGATCGACCGATTGCAGGGCGCGGGCGTCTACTACGGGGGCGGATCGACCGAAGCGCTTTCGTGCAAGGGCGAAATCGTTTACGTGATCGGCGGCGCAAATTCGGCAGGACAAGCGGCCATGAATTTCGCGAAGTACGCCGAGCGCGTGGTGATCGTGGTGCGAGGGAGCTCTCTTTCGAGCACGATGTCGCAGTATCTGATCGACCAGGTTAAGGAGATGCCCAATATTCAGCTTTGGGCCAACGCGAGCGTGCAAGAGGCGCACGGCGAAACGCACCTCGAAGAGATTTCGTTCCTCTGTTCGGACACAAACAAGGTGGAGCGCGTGCCGGCGAGCGCGATGTTTATCTTCATCGGGGCGCTGCCGCGAACCGATTGGCTGGCGGGTGTCGTCGAGCGCGACGATCGCGGGTTCCTCCTGACGGGCCCCGATCTGATCCGCGAAGGACAGCACCCTAAGGGATGGGCGCTCGAAAGGGATCCTTTCCTGCTCGAGACGAACGTGCCGGGAATTTTCGCGGTGGGCGACGTGCGGCATGGATCGGTGAAACGCGTGGCCTCGGGAGTCGGCGAGGGGTCGGTGGCCGTGCAGTTCATTCATCAATATCTGAGCAAAGTCTAAATGGTCGAAAAATCAGAATTGGTTCGCGTTCCCGCGTTCGCCGATCTGCCCGACGATCAGATCGAATGGTTTCTCAGCCAGGCGGAAGAGATGCAGCTCAAAGCGGGGGACATGCCGTTTCGTCCGGGTGAACCCGCCGACGCGATGTTCGTCGTCCTCGAGGGGCAGCTGCAGGCGCGCGGCGAACTCGGCGGCGAAACGGTAGTGATCCCGATCAAGGCTCCGGCCGTGACGGGCGTGCTCCCGTTTTCCCGCATGAAGCAGTTCAGCGTAGGCGTGCGAGCGATCACGGATGGCCGCGCGCTGCGCTTCCCTGCCGCGCTGTTTCCCGACCTCATCCACAAGATGCCGGAGTTGACGCAGCGGCTCGTCGGCCTGATGGCCGACAGGATTCGCGAGACCACACGGATGGAGCAGCAGCGCGACCGGCTGGCTTCGCTCGGAAAGCTCTCGGCGGGCCTCGCGCACGAACTCAACAATCCGGCTTCCGCCGTCAAGCGCGCGGCCAGCCAACTGCGTGACGCGCTAAAGCGGATCAAAAGCGCGAGCCACGAATTGGGGCGGCGCGAACTCACGCCAACGCAGAAATCGGAAATCGAGAATCTGGAAGCGTCGCTGGTGCAACGCGACGAAATTCCGCCCGACGCGCTTACCATCAGCGACCTCGAAGGGCAGATCGATTCTCTGCTGCGGAGCCACGGGCAAAACGATTTGTGGCAGCTGGCCGCCGATCTGGCGCACCGGAACGTCAAGCCGGAGGCGCTGGAATCGCTGTTTGCGAATCTCGATGCGCAGACGGCCCGAGCGGCGCTCGTGAGGATTGCCGCTTCGCTCGAAGCTGCGAGCCTGCTGAACGAAATCGAGAGCGGCACTTCGCGAATTTCGGATCTGGTCCGCGCCATCAAGGAATACACCTACATGGACCAGACGCCGCTGCAAAACGTCGATATCGTGAAGAGCCTCGAAACGACGCTCACCATCATGAACCACAAGCTCAAACACGGCGTTGTGGTGAAGCGCGACTACGAAAAGATTCCTCTTCTGGTGAATTCATTCGGCAGCGAGCTGAACCAGGTGTGGACGAACCTCATCGACAACGCCATCGGCGCCATGGACGGCAAGGGCGAGCTTCGCGTGCGCATCTATCGCGAGGACGATTGCGTGGTGATCGAGATCGCCGACAACGGCAAGGGAATTCCGGACGACGTGAAGCCGCACATCTTCGAGCCATTCTTCACGACCAAGGGAGTCGGCGAAGGCACGGGGCTTGGGCTCGACACCGTTCAGCGCCTCGTGAAGAAGCACCGTGGAAATATCGAAGTCACCTCGAAGCCGGGCGACACGCGCTTTCAAGTGTGGCTGCCGCTGGCGGACGGCGTGCATTAGAAGAAAGACGACTCACCGCAGAGAGCGCAGAGAATGCTCTAGCCACTCGTCAGTAGCCACTGCTTTTCAGCGGGTCAACTTCAGGATGTCGCCGAGTTCGCGCAGGATGCGATGCGGGCGCCTGCCCTTCGGCTGAGCGGCCCAGTCTTCAGCCGTCGTGAAGCCGGTTGTCACGCCGAAGCCGACCGCTTTGCCGCGCCGCGCCATAATCATTTCCACGAGCGGATCGTCACCGACGACGCCCACCTTGCGCATAGGAACGCCGAGTTTTTTTGCAACCAGCCTCAGCGCGTGCAAAGAAGGCTTGCCGGTGAGGATCATGGGCGCGTGAGTGATCTTGCGCACAGCGGCGACGATCGCGTGCGAGTAACCCATCGTTTTGCCGCTGGACGTCGCAAAAAAAGGAACGTCGGAGGCGACGTAAAGCTCCGCGCCATTCCAGATGGCTTTGCAGGCAGCCTCGATGTCCTTCATTCCGCATTCGGGATGCCAGCCGACGTAGACTGCCTGGACTTCCTCCGCGCGCTCTCCACCGGGGAAAACGATCTCGATCCCGGCCTCCGCCAGCGGGTGGCCGACTCCCTTCGTCCCTAAGACCAGCGCGCGCTTCACGCGTCGGCGGGGCATCAATTCCGCCGCCACGGTGGAAGGTGTCAGCAGAATCTCGTCGGAAATGGGCAAGCCCAGCGCGCGCAGCTTGGGCCCTTGTTCTGCCGCCGGATACGCGCTGCCGTTGGTGAGCACGACAAACGGCATACCGCGAGATTTCAGCTCGCCTAGAATTTCGACAGCGCCCGGCAGCAAGCGATAGCCAACCAGCGAACGGTCAGTCAGAATCAGCGTGCCGTCGAGATCGAACATGAAGCCCTCGACGGGTCCGAAGCGTTCTTTCCAACCGTTGTCCGAGCGGCGCACGCTCACGCCTCCACCGGTGCAGCTAGGCCGCGCAGCTCGAGCTTGAAGCCTTGTTTCTCGACCAACAGGTACGCGATGTCGCGCCGGGCGGTTAGTTGGCGAATTAGATTCATTACGGGCGTCATATCCGGATCGTATTTTTGCTCCGCAGGACCCGCCGCCTTCATCGCGTCGACTTGTCCGGCGGGCATTGTGGCTCGAAGCAGAAACTCTTCATCGCTCAATTCAGGGCCGATGCGCTTGCGCAATTCGGCTAGAGGCGGCATGCCCGGCTGCTGCCGCAATTCGCGGGTGCGAGGCAGGGATTCGATGCGGTCCATTATATTCGGCGCGATCGGGACGTTGGGACGCCCGAATTTTCCCAGCGCGTAGCGGATGATTTCGTCGGGAATCGTGGCGTAGCGCTCTTTCCCGGTGACATTCAAAACGGCCTGCGTGATCAGCATCTGCGCGAAAGGAGTCATCACGATCGGCCAGCCAAGCTCCTGGCGCACGCGGTCCAGCTCCTCGATCACCGCTCCTTCCAAGTGGGATACCCGAGCTTCGGCCAGGTGCCGGCGCATCGTGCCAACCGTTCCGCCCGGCAGTTGGTGATGCAGATAGCTGGCGTCGAAGGCCTGGGGGCGGCCCACGGGAAGGCCTTCCGCTTCCGCAAGGCGGGTGAAATAGCGGCTCACTTCGGCGAGCGCTTGATCGTCAATATCGATCTGATGTCCGAGCGCTCGCAGATTAGAAACCACGCGCTCCGACGGTGGATTCGAGATGCCGTCGGCGGCCGCGCCAGAGGCACACTGAACGGCGCTGACGCCCCACGCCGGCGCGTCCATGTAGGTGAGCTCGCCGACCCCGATCGTGCAATGCGAGTGAAGCTCGAGCGGTTTGTTGCCGATTGCGGCCATTACGGCGGGTATGAGCGTGCGGGCGCGGAGCGGCGTCAAAAGGCCGCCCGGATCCTTGATGTAGACCGCGTCGACGTCAGGGCTCTCCGCGAGAGTGCGCGCGCGGGCCACGTAGTGGGCATCGTCATGAATCGGACTCAGCGTAATGACCAACGCGCCGATGACGTATTCGCCGCCCGCGGCTTTGATCATGCGCGCGCAGGCGACGTTGGCATCCGCATCGTTCATCGGATCGGCGAGCGCAAACCGGCGCATGCCATTCTCGATCAGGGTCTTGAACGCAAGCGCCATGAATTCAGGGCTCGCCGTTTCCCACGAGATAAACCGGAATCCCGTGGAAAGGAATTGCAGCGGCGTGTTCGGCGTGGCTTTGGCCATCAGCCGAATGCGTTCCCAGGGATCCTCTTTCTTGTAGCGAACAGCGACGCCCATGTGGGTGGACGTCGTGAAGTCGATGGCCTTGAAGCCCACACGGTCCATGACGGGCGCGATCGTCAGAGTCTTAGCCGTATCGACGCCGAGCGCCGACCAGAGAGACTGGTTGCCATCGCGCAGGGAGGTCTCGACGAGTTGGATCTTAGCCATGCGCTTTTGCCTCTTGAAGTTGAAGGTGGCGTTCAAGGAAGCGAGGCACGTAGGAAGTGTCGACGCCACCTCGTTCAAATTCCGGATCGATGAGCACGCCAGCATGGAAGGCGAGATTTGTGGCGACGCCTTCGATGTGAGTGGCGGCGAGCGCGCAGCGCATCCGTTCGAGCGCCGCCGGACGATCGGCGGCATGGACGATAATCTTGGCCATCAGCGAATCATAAAATGGCGGGATGCGAGCGCCAGAAAAAATATGGGTGTCGACGCGCACTCCCTCACCCGAGGGCCACACCGCGCTCCGGACCGTGCCGGGGCTGGGGCGGAAGTCGCGCGACGGATCTTCCGCGTTGATCCTGCATTCAATGGCGCAGCCCTCTCGCCGGATGTCCTCCTGCTTGAAACGCAGGCCGCGACCATCGGCGATCGCGATTTGCTCGGCGACTAAATCGAGACCGGTCACCGCCTCGGTGATGGGGTGCTCGACTTGAATTCGGGCATTCATTTCCAGGAAGTAGAAAGCATCCCGCTCCAAATCAACCAGGAATTCGACCGTGCCCGCGCCGCGATAGGAAAGTTTTTCAGCAAACTCCACCGCTGCGGCATGGATGCGCGCACGGAACTCCGCGGAAAGGCCTGGAGCCGGAGTCTCCTCGATCAACTTCTGATAGCGGCGCTGGACGGAGCAATCTCGTTCGCCGAGATGAACTACGCTGCCCTTTCCGTTGCCGAGAATCTGGACTTCCACATGGCGGCCACGCGCGACAAATCGCTCGAGGTAAACTCGGGTATCGCCAAAGGCCGCGCCCGCTTCCGCCGCGGCCATATCCATCGCCGCGGGCAGATCCTCCAGCCGATCGACGCGCTTCATCCCGCGCCCACCTCCGCCGCCGACAGCTTTGATCAACAGCGGAGGGCCAATCTCGCGGCCGAGCAGCATCGCCTCACTCGTATTTTCCACTGCACCGCCGGGAGCAGTAGGCACGCCCGCCGCCTCGGCCTCTGCGCGGGCGCGCAATTTGTCGCCGACCGCCTCAATCTGGGCCGCCGTCGGACCGATGAAAATTACGCCTTCCTGCTCGCAGACTCGCGCGAGAGCGGATCGCTCCGAGAGGAAGCCGTAGCCGGGATGAATGGCGTCCGCTTGCACGCCTAACGCCGCTTGCACGATCGTGTCGACCTTCAGGTAGCTTTCGGAGGGCCGGGCCGGCCCAATGCAGATCGCGCGATCCGCGAGACGAGCGGGCAGCGAATCCATATCGGCTTCGGAGGCGGCGAGCACGGTCTCGATCCCAAGGCTCTTGCAGGTGCGAATCACGCGCGCGGCGATTTCCCCGCGGTTCGCGATCAAGATGCGGCGAATAGCGATGGCTAGGCCTCCGGACGCACGCGCAGCAGGATTTCACCGTACTCGACCAGCGCCGCGTTGGCGGCCAGAATTTCAACCACCTCGCCCTTCACGCCGGCATGGACCGAGTTCATCAATTTCATGACTTCCACGATGCCGATCACTGTCTCTTCGCTGACCTTCGATCCCACTTCAATGAAGGGCGGTTCGCCCGGCTTCGGTGCGCGATAAAAAATTCCGAGCAGAGGCGAGGCGACTTCCGCGAGGCCGGGCTCGGATGGCGGTTTTGCTTTTCGCGAAGCCGGCTGCACCGGCTGTGACTCGACGGCATGCTGTGGCGCTTCGGCGGGGGCTGCGACCTGCCGGGCAGGCGCGGCTGAACCGCGTTGCAGGTTGAGCTTTACGCCATCGATTTCAAGCGACAGGCTGTCGAAGCTCGATTGCTCGAGCAGCCGCATGATCTCCGCCACGTCCTTGGCCGTCAGCGTCACCGGCGGCCTCCGAAGATTTTCATCACGTGCTGAAGTGGGTCGTCCGCAGGCTTCGCGACCGGCGCTCGATCCTTGGAGGACCAGACCGTTTCCGGCCGGCTCTGCAGCAGGCGGATTTCGCCCGCGTGATCGATGGCCCACTCGATATCCTGCGGCCTCCCGTAGTGGCGCTCGACTTTTCTGGCGATGTCTCTCAATGCTGTAATCTCCGCGTCGCTCAGGCAAGGAACGCGCCGGAGTTCCTCTGGAGTCTCGACGTCCTGGATGCCGCCACCCGGCGCGGGCAGTTGTTGGACGTGCTTATCCGAAATTTCGCGCACCGAGATTTCGCCTGTGATCTTGCCGATCACGAACCGGTCGGGCGTCACCTCACCGCTCACGACAGACGAACCCAAGCCCCAAGCTCCCTCGATCGTAACGACCGAGCGGTCCCCCGTCATCGGGCTGCGAGTGAACATCACGCCCGCCCGGTGCGCGTTGACCATCGCCTGAATCACCACGGCCATGGCCACGCTGCTTTCCGGCATCTCGCGCCTGCGCCGGTAAGTGATCGAAGGAGTCGAGTAGAGGCTGGCCCAACAAGAGCGGACACACCGCAAAGTAGCTTGCGCGCCGATTGTCCACAAATAAGTATCCTGCAAGCCCGCAAAACTGGCGTCTGCCGCATCTTCCGTCGTGGCCGAGGAGCGCACCGCGAGAGGCGGATTGCTGTCTCTACCGCATAGCTCGGTATACGCGGCGAGAATTTCTGAATTCACTTCGTCTGGTAGGGGCGCGCGTTCAAGGCGTGCGCGCAACTCCTGTGAAAGCGCGAGGATTTTGTCGAGTTCCTGCGAGCCGAGAGCCTCCACTCTCGAACGGATCGGCTCGTCCTCTTCGAGCGTGCTGAGAAAACGCTCAAACGCTGCCGTGCGCACGACGAAGCCGGGAGGCACGGGTATGCCCGCCCGCTTCAATTCGCCGAGGGAGCCGCCCTTGCCTCCGACGGTGGGGCGATCGGACAGACCAATGTCCGCAAACCAGCCGATGATCTCTGAAGACGGCACGTCTAGATTATCCTAATCGAGAAGAGTGACAATGCCCCGCCCGCCATCCACGCGGATGCGCTGGCCATCCTTGATTTTCTGCGTGGCAGTGCCTGTGCCCACCACGGCAGGCAGGCCGTATTCCCGAGCCACAATCGCCGCGTGGCTCATCGAACCGCCGATGTCCGATACGGCCGCGGCGATCTTCTGGAACACGGGCGCCCAACTCGGATTGGTGACCTGGCAAACCAGGATGTCGCCATGATGGAGACGATTGATCTCCTCAGCAGCCTTGACGACGCGAGCCACTCCTTCCACGACGCCGTTCGAAGCGGCCACTCCTTTGATCTCGTTGGAAATTAGCTGCTCGTCCGCCTTCAGCCACGTGTCGAGGTTCTCGCGAGTAATGCCCCACAGCATGACGATGGCGGGATCATCGATGATGTCGGGAACCGGTCCAAGAGCGGGTGGCGTTTCGTGTTTCGCCCATTCTGCGATTGCCGCCTTGCGCTCGCGCACGATCGCGGGCCAGCGCGCCGTGCCGCGCGGAAGTGAACCATTCGACCACGAAGTCATGAGGTCGATGATGGCGGACTCCAGCTCGTAGTGGCTCAACTGAAAGACGTCCTCGACATCGGCGAAAAAACCATGCTGCGTCAGGAGCGCGCCGAACTCCCTGATCTTGTTGAAGAAGAGGTTCGTGTACCAATGCTCGCAATAAAATTTGTGCCCCTCGACGTAAGGGAAGACGCGATGCGCCAGCTCGATCATCTGGTCGTAGGCAGCCCGCTCTTCGTCGGTTTCCAGCAGCTCGCGATAATCCGCGATGATCTGCTTGCGCTCGGCCATGAGCTTATCGGTCTGGCGCTCGAGCCGCTCGCCCTTCTTGGCATTCGCGATGTAGCCCGGTAGCGCGGCGAAGGGCATCGAGAGGTCGTCGTTCCAGGAGCGGTGGTAGTGGTAAAAGCCGTCGCCGACGTTGATGTTGAACCAGGGATCGCGGGAAATCGCGAGTTCCTTAAGCCACGCGGCGCCGGGCTCGCCGAGCCGCTTGAGCGACTGGATGATCTCGTTGGCCGGGACGCCTTCCCGGAACTGATCGTCGATGCCGAGGTCGATCGCGCATTTCGCGAGCCGGCGGAGTTCATCATCCGGACGGAAGATTTCCGCCTCCAAGCCCGCCACCATCCGTGCGACGGTTTGATCGCTGATCTCCGGAAACGCTTTCTTGCAAAAATCGAAGAAAGTCAGGTAGGCGCCGTAACCGAGCAGAAGAAATTCGAAATGGTGGTGCCACATCCGGAAGTAGCCTTCGAGAGTCTTCTGATACGTTTCGAGAATGTAGTGGTTGGAGGCGATGCCGCGTCCGGCATGAACGTGTTCCAGAGGCTCGAATTCGGGGAGGTCAAGCTTCGGAAGCGCTTCGGCCTCGTGGATGAGCGCCATCATTTTGTTTTTCCATTGCGCGAAGAGCCGCTCCCAATTCCCGTAGTAGTAAAACGCCCGGCGCTGAAACTCCTGGGTTCGCTTGGCAATCTCGGCGGGATCCGTCACGCCATTGCCACCGATATACACGCGGCCATTCAGGACGCGATAATCGATACCGAGCGTCGTGGGGAGTGAGTGGACGCGCGTATTGGCGGAACCCAGGGCGCAGTAGGCAGCCTCGGCCGTGATCATGTCGAAGATGCACATCGGCTCGGGAAAGTGCATGGAATTATAAAACCAGAACCGCTCATCGTCTTCTTTGGCGAACTGCATGTAATAGGGGTACGCGGCTTGTGCCCGCTCCGTGCCCGCGACTGTCTTCAGCGAACTCGGAAGCGGAAAGCCCTTTGTTTTTGAGGTTACGGTTGTGCTCATTTTTCTCCTTCCGAACGAGCCCGGTTACGATCCGTGTTAAACGTCGCGTCTGAGATTCGTTTGAATCGCCTAGTTCGTTCCCAAGTAGCAGACGTGGAGATTATATCCGGGCGAGCCGCCAGTCGCCATGATATGAAACTCGCCGGGGCGCTGGGTAACGGAAGCGCGCACCAAGACTGAGCGTATTCTAACGACATATAGTTGTCAAAACAACTGTCGGCCAAATGCCACCGTAAACTACGGCCGCTGCACGCTAGTTGTCTTGACAACGAGAGAGTAGTTTGTTGTACTTGTTTGCGTCTCCCGCGCGGTGGGGTGACGTAAAAGCTGACAGGAGTGCTGCCATGGCCACGCTGTTGCGTTCGGCGGTATTAAATCCGGAGGCGTACCGCACCGTCAGAGCCGCCGCTGGGGACGCACCCCCTAAGCCCCCGTCATTCTCTTCGCTCGCTCCGCGCCTGGACAGCGTCAAAGGCAAGACGATCTACCTCGTCGACACCGGATTTGGAGGAAGCGGCAAATTCCTCGATCAGGTGCAGGCGTGGTTCGCCGAGCACCTACCATCGGTCAAGACCGTGCGCCGGCGGAAGACGGGCAACATCTTCCGCGATGATACGAAGGATCTGTGGGCGGAAATCAAGGAAAACGGCCAGGCCGCGATCTTAGGCGTCGCGGGTTGACCGGGTTGCGCAGCGGCGGTCGCCGCTTGCTCCCGCACACTCGAGCAGGAATACGGAATCCCGACAGCGCCCGTCTCGACTTTCGAGTTTGCCAACGTAGTGGCCGACGATCGCCGCTTTCACGGCGTGCCGCTGCGCTTTATTTACACACCGCATCCGGTTGTAGGCATGCCTCCTTCCGTTCTTCGCAGCTACATCGAAGGAAGCGATCCGGGAACCCAACAAACCGTCATCGATGAGGTGATCGAGGCGCTCACAAAGCCCGTTAGCGAAGACGAGTTCACCGGGGATTTCGCGCCCGTGTCGCGGACCGGCATCAGGCAAACGCAGCTGGAGCCGGACAGTGAGGACAATCTGCAGCGCCTTTTCTACGAGCGCGGCTGGACCGACGGGCTGCCCATCATCCTTCCCACGGAAGAGCGCGTTGCGGAAATGCTTACGGGCACAAACCGCGCGCCGGATGAGGTCGTCACCGAAATCTTTCTGCACGACACGCAGGAATACCTGAAATTTACTGTCGAGATGGTGGCGATCATCGGCGTAATGGCGGGAGCGCGACCGGAGCACTTGCCCGTCCTTCTGGCCATTGCTTCGACCGGGCATCCGTCGATTCCGGGCTCGACGACGCCGTTTGCCTGCATGCTCCTCGTCAACGGCCCCATCCGCAATGAGATCGAGCTGAATTCCGGGATCGGGGCGTTTAGTCCTCGCACGCTGGCGAATTCCGTGATCGGGCGGGCATGGACGCTGCTGACCATCAACTGGGGTTACATGCGGCTCAGGAAGCAGTTCTGGACATCGCAAGGCAATCCCATCGGCTATAACAATATGTGCGTCGCGGAGAACGAGGAAAGAAGCGCCTGGGAACCTTTCCACGTGCAGAAGAAGTTCCGCCGAGAGGAAAGTGTCGTCAGCCTGTTCCGCGGATGGAGCTTCGTGAACAATGTGGTCGGGTCGTCCCAGCGGTCGGTGGGCAAGGACATGTTCCTGCAATTGGGAGCGATGCCGGGCCTGTTTTCCGCGGCGACGTTGATCCTCGATCCGCTCGTGGCGCGTCACCTCAAGGAAAATGACGGCTTTCAGACCAAGCTGGATTTCTGCCGCTGGATTTCCGAAAACTTCACGATGCCTGCCGGTCAATTTTGGGGCACAGATCTGATTCACATGATGATGGCCCCGCTCGCGGATCAAGGCGTTGAACCGTACGCGTCGTGGAAAAAGCTTCCCGAAGACACGCTGATCAAGCCGTACGACAAGCCCGAGAACATCAACATCGTTGTGGTGGGCGGCGAAACGAGTCCCATGTGGAAAGTCTCGGATTTCGCTTACGCGGTGAGCGCTTCGGTGGACAAGTGGCGCGCGAAGCCTGTCACGGATGGCTGCACCGACGGAAGCTGCGGACTTCCCGATGAGCCCAGCAACGGAGCCAGCTGAAAAGACTGCACCACGACGAACGATATCGGAATCGAGGAGGCGGACATGGATCGAAGAAAAATGTTGGCGTTGTTAGGAGTGAGCCCAGCTCTCGTGGCCGGTACCCCGTCTTTTGCCCGGACCGCCCCGGCAATAACCCGGAACGTTGCGCCGGGAGCCACGAGTCACGACGGCATGGACAACAGCATGGTCACCATCCTGAACCCTGCCATCGCCACCAGACTTGCAGACCGCGTGCCTCTTGCGCCTCGCCTGGAGTCCCTGGACGGCAAAACAATTTACCTTGTCGACTTCGACTGGGGAGGCATGGGGCAGAACGACAGCATTCAACAGGAAATGCAAGCATGGTTTGCCCAGCACATGCCCAGCGTGAAAACCGTTATCAAGATCAAGGGCGGCAACTTTGTCACTGACGATCCGGGCCTGTGGAAGGAGATCGCCGCCAACCATGGCGACGGAGTGATTATCGGTGTAGCTGGTTGACACGGCTGCGTCGGGGCCGTGAGCCTCGAAGCTGGAGAAATCGAGCGGAAATACGGCATTCCCACCGTTGCCGTCGCCGGCAGGAATGTCGTGACGTTCGGCATCAACGCCAATTTCAAATACAGCACCGGCATGCCTCTCCGGTTCGTCGGCTTCCCGTTCCCCTTTTCGGGCCAGCCGCAGTCGGTGATCAAACAATACGTCGAAGGGAACGACAGCGTAAGCGGCAAGCCTCTGATGCAAGCGATCGTGGACGGTCTCACGAAGCCGCTCGCCGCGAATGAGAAATTGTCCGGAACCGCTCCCGATGCCCCGCTCCCGGAACCAAGACTGCTCGACGCCGACACGCGGGACAATCTGCAGCAACTGTTTCGTGACAAAGGATGGACCGACTACAACCCGGTGATCCTGCCGACGCCGGAAAAAGTCTCCGCGATGTTGAAGGGCACCAGCCATTCGCCGGATGAAATCGTCAAAAGCGCCGCAGGAACCTTTGGATCGCACCGCCCATTTACAGTCGAGAAGGTGGCTACGATTGCGGTAATGGCGGGCGCCAAGCCTGAGTATTTGCCCGTGATTCTCGCGCTATCCACCAAGGTGCCGTATCAGGACTCGACCACTTCGATCGCGAACATGGTGGTGGTGAACGGGCCGATACGCAGCAAGATTGGGATGAATTCGGGCCTTGGCGCGTTGGGTCCGGACAATGAGGCAAATGCTGTCATCGGCCGGGCGATGACGCTCATTCACAAAGTGATCCAGGGATACGTGGAGGGCGTGACCGGCTTTGCTTCACTCAGCAACCCGCTGCGCTACGACAATCTCTGCTTCGCGGAAGACGAGGAATCTCTTCCGGAAGGCTGGCTGCCTCTTCACGTCCAACAGGGCCACAAGCCGACCGACAGCGTCGTGACGATCTTCACCGGCTGGAACTTCATCAACAGCACGGGCTGGGTCGAACAGCACTACGCCCCTCAATTCCTGATGCGCGACTACATGTCGTCGCTTTCCGGCATGAGCGCCACACTGGTCATGGATCCCACGGTCGCGGAGCTGCTCAGTGGCGTGCAGGGCTTCAAGACAAAGGCGGATCTCGGCGCTTGGCTCTCGCAGAATGTCGAAAAGACCGCCGAATCCTACTGGGGCAATGCAATCGTGTCGAGCATGTTGGCGCCGGTGGCTCGCCAGGGACTTAAGCCATACGCAGATTGGTTGGATCTTCCCGGCAAGAACCTAATTAAGCCTTTCACCAACCCGAACGGTATCCATGCGGTGGTGGCCGGAGGGAAAACGGCGAGCGTTTGGTTCGCGACGGATTTCATGCCCGACAGAGGCACATCAATCGACGAGTGGACCTGACGCGAGGCAGGATCGTCGCCGAGGCTGCGCGATAATCCTTAGCCGAGATTGTGCGGTTAGCCGACTGATGAGGCCCCAGTCAGATGACCTGTGGTCAACGCGCGTCTGCCTAGAGACGGCTCAATGCGGGTAGGCCGAAGTGTAGGCGGGCGGAATTAACAGCGGTGTGATCTCGCTGCGTCGTGATGTGGGTCCGAATGACCGCCAGATTCCGGAAGTAGCGCCCGAGCGGCGCCGTCTTGGCAGCGGCGGAGGTTCCACTGGTGCGGAACATCAGGTCGACGGCCTCCCAGCAGAGGCGTACGCACTGCTGCTCGATTTGCAGGAACCTGCGATCCTGCTCCTGGCTGAACGGAACTCCCTCTTCGGCCTCGCGGCGCGTGCACTCGATGTAGTCCGACGCAATCTGCAAGAGCGCCGCCTCGGCGGTATCGACGAGAGAACGGGCTTCGCCGTAGTGTCGCTGAAACTCGGGCTCCTCTGAACGTTTCCGGAATGGCGCGTAATTTGCCGGCTTGTTGTACAGAATCTCCTCGTAGATGTCCAGCGCCCCGCGCCCGATTCCCACGCAGACGGCGACCAGCTCCGAGACAAGCATGGACGTGAACCACCCGCTATAAAACGGATTCTTGTGCAGAAGGCTTCCCGGGTGCGGATGGATCGTTTCCCCTGTGGCAGTTGCTAACATCAACGCGCGATGAGCGGGAAGAAACATCTCCTCGACAACCACGCGTCGCGAGCTCGTTCCCTGCATGCCGAAGACGTGCCAGTTGTCCACGATTTGATACTGCTCGCGATCGAAGAGCGCCATCATCGCGCCGATGGGACCTGGAGAGTTCGGAGCGTGAATGATCGACAGGCCGATGAAATGTGTGGCTAGCTCGCAGCCGGAGGAATAGTCCCACGCTCCCTTGATGCGGTAGCCGCCGTCAACCGGAACGGCGATTCCTGTCGGCATCGCGACGCCGGGACAGCGGAATTCGCCGCGCTCGCCGAAGCCCTCTCGCTGGCCGGCCTCGGGATAGGACGCGAGCAGGAATGCGTGGCCCGCTGTCAGCGCGAGCACCCACCCGCTTTCGGAACAGCCGCGAGAGATGGCGATCATCACTTTCAAGAAAGTCGGAAGACCGAATTCGTATCCTCCGAAGCAGCGAGGCTGCAGGATGCGATAAAACCCGGCATCGATAAATCGTCTGTTGGTATCTTCCGAGACTCGCCCGTTGGCTTCGCAATCTGCCTGGCGCTCGCGAAGCAGCGGGCGCATCGCCTCTGCGCGGCGAATGATTTCGTCGGGTGTGAGGCCCGGCTCCGGCGGGGGGATCGCGGGTTGCGGCGCAGCTGTACTGTCTGTCATGAGCGGCTCCTGGATGTGAGGTCGCCGGAATTCCGTGAAGGGGAGTATATACTCCCGCCCTGTTCGGCTCTACCGGGTTCGCCTGCCCATTGCACAGACCTAAGTGGCTTAATTTAGTTCTTAGCCCCCTGCCCTTTGCGCTGGCGCAAGCTCCGGTTCAGCGCTCGAGACGGCCTCGGGAATGCCGCACGTTCCATCTTTGCAGGTCACCGGCGCGGGCATGCGAAGCGGCCGCGCGTCGCGGCGAACTCCACACGCGGGCCGCCACTTGTCAACCGGCACGCTTCTGGTGTACATGAAATCCGTGGTGATCCACATTGGGTTCGTCTCGCCTCCCACCACCAGGATATTGACGTCCGCGGACGGATGACGCGGAGTAATCAGAGCGTCCTTGGGCAGCTTCGCCCAGGAAGCAAACGGTTCGATTCCCTGCCTGGCTAATTGCGTCGCCATACCCGCCTGCATCTGCCCTTCCCAGAAGTGGGCGGCGGGAACCTTCGAGTTCTCCACGATCCATTTGCAGGCGTCCTGCTTGGTCTTGAAACCCTCCGCTCGCAGGTTCTTGCTCACAAGCGGATCGACGACGAACGTAATGGTGGGCATCATCGCGCCGAACGTGGCGATGACGTGGGCCATCTCTTTCGCCGGACCAAGCCCGAAGTTGAGCATGTTCCATCCGCGGAAGATGCTGACCACGCTTTCGTCCGGGCGGAATCCTTTCTGCACGTGGAACGGCTCGAAGGCGCTCAACTCTTCGTTCTCGCCGAAGCACATGTTGTTGTAATTCAAGTTGTGACCGAACGTCGCCATGAAGTTTTCGCCGGCGCGCGCGTCCCCGAAGTTGATGCTCATCAGCGTCCAAGCCCTGCCGATCACTGAATTCGCGAGATTGAAGGGACTGAGCGCCGCCGTGCCGCAGTTCATGCCGATCTCATTGCGAATCGGCCCGTTCACAACCATCATGCGGCCCCAGGAGGTGGTCGAGCTTGGCATCGACGGTTCCTGCGAAGCGGCAAGCGCGAGGATCACCGGGAAGTGTTCCGGCCGCGCGCCCGCCATCACGGCGATCGCCGCCACTTTTTCGACGGTATACTCCATCTTTTCCTGATGCGTGGTGATCAACATTCTCCCGACGATCTCGTCGCGATCGTGATCCGTTCCGGTCAGCATCTCGGCCACGCGCTCCTCGGTGGGAAGCACGATCGGCAGGCCGTCTGTCCATCCGTTTTCGACGAACTGGCGATAGAGATTTTCCGGGGTATCGGCGGAAAGCAAGCGCGGGCGCCGCGGCTTCCGAATAATCGTGGGGTGCTTTTCCCGTTCGGTCAGCGGCTCGGTGAGGGCCTCGATCACTTCCTGCATCAAAGGCTGTGACGTGATGGGATCGCTTCCCTCGACGTACTGGCGCAGCACGTCTCGCGACATCCCCATCACCGGATAAGGAGGAAAGCCGAAGCGCAGCGGTGTTCCACGAGCCCGCGCATCGCGTTCCACGAAATCGGCAAACCGGGCGGTGACCAGAGGCGCGGTAGGAATGCCGAATTCATCTTCCAAAGTTCTCGAATAATCGGCGACACTCGCCGAGCAGGCCTCTCAACCACCAACACCGAGAATGACCGCGTCGCCGCCGCCGGATTTGATTTCCGCCCAGAGCTCGGGATCATCGGTGAACATCGTGCCCTTTTTGTGCCGCAGCTCTGTCTTCACGCGCGGCATATTTCGGGAAAACCAGCCCTGTACTTCCTGCATGAACTCGATACTGCCGGCGAATCCGGTTTCCACGAGATAGACGGTTTTGCCGTCGAGGGTGCTGATGCGAGGAGCCATCGAGATGGGCTTAAGTTCGCCGCTCGGCTGCTCGGCGGGATCGAGGATGGCTCGCGGATTCGACTGCGCGTCGAGGCGGCGCCCAAAGATTCCCGAAGGCTGGCCGTGCGGATCCAACACTGTCAATTTGCCGTTTTGCTCCATGTGAGTCCTCCCATATCCAAAGCGCGAGCCACCGATAAGCGGCCCGCGAACAAGACCAGCGGATTTAGCTAACTCGACCTGCCCTTACTCCCGCCGCTTGCACAGCTTCCTTGAAAATCGGGTTGGAGGTCAGATAGGGAATTTCCTTGGCGCGCGTTTCGTTGATGGCTTCATCAGGAAAAGACGCCAGCATCGCTTCCATGCGCTCCGCCACACCTTCTTTGAATTCACGATGCGTGAAGATGTACAGATCGTTGCGCCGGATGCCGCGCAGAACGCGTTCTCCGCATTCCTCGATACTCATCCAAGGGGGAGGCCCGGAGCGCTGAGCGGCCGCCATCTGTCGCCGCCGCTGTTCCTCGCATGCCGCAAGGCCGCTTTCCTTCTTGTATTTTTCCGGGCGAAGCTTGCTACTCTCGCCGATGGCCGTCAGGACGGGCCCAGGGCAAAAAGCGGAGACTCCAATGTTGTCCAGCGCGAGTTCGCTGCGCAGCGTTTCCGACAAGGCGATCACCGCCGCCTTCGCTGTGTTGTAAATCGAGCAATTCGGAACCGCGATCACACCCGCCATCGAAGCCGTGTTGACGATGTGTCCGCCCTCGCCATGCCTCAACATCCGCGGCAGCCAGGTAATGATGCCGTTCACAACTCCGCCCAGCAGCACACCCAATCCCCAGTCCCAGTCGGCATGGCTGCACTGTTTGAACGGGCCGGCGATGCCTATCCCGGCGTTATTGCAGAGCAAATGAATCTTGCCAAATACGCGTTCCGCCTCGTTTGCCGCAGCCTCGAACGCCGAACGATCGGTGACGTCCAGCCGGATCGCGTGCACGCTTTTCTCGTGGCCTTGCGACCGGAAGTTGGACAGAGCCTCGTCAAGATGATCCTGCCGGACATCGGCCAGCGCCACTTTCATGCCGCTGTTTATGCACGCCATCGCGATGCCCAACCCGATGCCGCTGCCTCCGCCGGTGATGAACGCGATTCGGCCGTTTAGCTCGTCCATCCGTTCTCAATCCTTCCCGATCCGTGCGAGGTGAATGGCTCCATAGATTGGATCGCGATGTCGTGGCGATTGTAATTCTTCTATCGAGTTGTTGTCAAAACAACTTTCTCTGCACGGCCGGACGCCCCGCGCTGACGATTCGGCGCACTTGTATTGGGCTGTGAGTTGTGACGGGGCTGTCATGTCCCACCGGTTCATTCGGCCATGAAAAGCGCTAACGGCGGCGGGAGGTGCGGCTCTTCTGTTGGATCTCGCGCTGGAATATTTCCTCGGCCCGCGCGGAAAGCAAGTCCAGCACTCGTTCCACGTCGCGAGCCCGTTGTCCCTGCAATAATTGACGCTGATACTCTTCCGCGACCGGTGCGATCTCGCGTAAAAGCGCCTCTCCCTGCTTGGTCAACGAGAGCAACGAAGCTCGGCTGTCGGACGGATGCGACGTCCTCTTGATCAGCTTGCGGCGGAGCAAACCCTCGAGCGAGCGGCTGATCCAGGCCTTGTCAACGTGAGTTCTGCGGCTCACTTCATTCACCGAGATCGGCTGGTACGCGCCCAGCATCACCAGTATCCGCAAATCCGTCGGCTTCACGCCAAACCGTTCCTTGAAAGTGAGCGTACCGATGCGAAGGATCGTCTCCGAAAGACGGACGATGCGCACGGAAACCAGCCGGATGAGCGTGTCGATATGGGGGGCATGCTCCTTCCGGTGCCTCGGCTTCATCGGATCAGTTCGCGCGCTTCGGGCAGTTTCAAGCACCTTGGTGTAAGGAACGGTCTGCGAGTCGCCAATGCTCATCTGGATTTCTCTCCCTCAGTGCGTCGATGCGAGTATAGAGGAGTCTCTTCGCTGGCCCAAGCGCGGTTCGCACATTCGAAGTGCTGGTGCGCCCGTCAGGATGATGTCTTGACAACAATTCGCTACGCGAGTATATAGCAGATCGGCTCTCGAATATAGGACCTAAGAAGATTTAGTGCGACAAATTGGCCGCGCGCAAATCGGAGGAAGAAGGAATCATGAATCGACGAAAAATGTTGGCTGCGTTGGGCCTGAGCCCGGCGCTTGTTGCTGGCTCTCCAGCCTACGCGCGAGCAGCTGCGCCGGACAATCCTTCGGCGGGCGACGGCTCGATCACGGTCTTGAATCCCGGCATACCAAACAAACTGGCCATGCGCTACCCCCTGGCGCCGCCGCTCGATAACCTCGAGAACAAGACGATCTACATGATCAATCTTTCCTGGGAAGGGCCGGATGCCGGCAATTACTTCTACGGAGCGATGCGGGAGTGGCTTGCGCAGCGCTACCCGGGGATCAAAACGTTCGTGAAAGTGACCGCCGAGGGCATGTTTGGCAGCGACGCCTCGATCATGAAAGAAATCGTCGCCAACAAGGCCGATGCGGCAATCGTCGGTGTCGCCGGTTGAAACGCCTGCTGCGCGGCCGTGAGCCGCTGGGCAAAGCAAATCCAGATGCAGTGCAAGATTCCCGCGATCGGCGTCGCGTCTGCGAACATCGTGCACTACGCGACCGGCTACGATTTCAAATACAACAACGGCATGCCCATTCGCTACGTCGCCGTTCCCTTCCCCTTCACCGGACAGCCCCGCGCCGTTGACGTCGGGTACGTAACCGGCAAGGATGTCCTCACCGGCCAGCCGCTGATGAATGCCGTGATCAAGGCGTTCACCGATCCTCTTACCGCCGAGGAAAAAATCTCGGGCAAGCCGCCGGAAGAGGCCGAAAACGGACGGCTCCTTGGTCCCGACTCCGAGGAAAACTTGCGGCGCCTGTTTGAAGACAAAGGGTGGACCGATTACAACTGGGTCAACCTGCCCACCGAAAAGCGCGTTAATGAAATGCTCAAGGGCACCAGCCACAAGCCCGACGAGGTGATCAAAACCGTAGACATCACCGGCGGCATGCGGCAACTCACCGTGGAGAAAGTGGCCATTGGCGCGGTGATGGCCGGGGCTTCGCCGGAGCACCTTCCCGTGATTCTGGCCCTTTCGACGCAAGCTCCCTTCGGCAACTCCACCAGCTCGATGGCCAACATGGTTGTGATCAATGGCCCGATCCGCAAGCGGCTCAACTTCAATTCCGGCACGAACGCCCTGGGCCCCTACAATCAGTCGAATGCGGTTGTCGGCCGCGCCTTCACCATCATCTCCAAGATCGTTGGCGATCTCCGCAACAACGTGAACGCGTGGGAAAGCCTGGGCAGCAATTTCCAATACAACAATCTGTGCTTTGCCGAGGACGAAGAGAACCTGCCCGCTGGTTGGGATCCTCTGCACGTTCAGATGGGATTCAAGCCTACCGATGATGTCGTCACCGTCGGGATCGGCTGGACGAGCATCTCGAGCGTCGGGGGAAGCCAAAGCCTTTATCCAACCCATTTTCTGATGCGAGACTACATGCGTTCGCTTTCCGCATCCGGCTCCACCGCGACTGTTTTGATGGACCCGACGGTAGCCGCTTTGCTCAAAGATACGCATGGCTTCGCTACCAAAACCCAGTTAAGCCAATGGTTCTCGCAGAACGTCGAAAAGGAAGCAGCTTCCTTCTGGGGAAACGGCGTGATTCAGAGCACGGCCGTTCCGCTTGCGCTGCAGGGTCTCGAGCCGTATGCAAGCTGGAAGAAATTGCCCGATGATGCGCTGATCAAGCCGTTCGTCAACTCGAATGCGATCCGTGTGGTTGTTACCGGCGGGAGCATCCAAACCACCTGGTTCGTTACGGATTTCGGTTTGCGTCGCGGTATGAAGATCGATGACTGGGCGTGACAAAGACCCGCGAGCAAACTAGGGACTGCTAGAGATATTGTTTGAGTTTCCCATGTAAAAGGCGGAATAATCACCGCGTCTCAATAATAATCAGAGGGTTCGAAATGGAGATCAACGCTATGCATCCCAAGTTGAACCATCCGGCCGGAAGAAAACGGTCCACGGCGCACTTTTTTGCATCCACCGTCGTGGCTGCGATCGTAGCCGCAGGCATTGCTCTCGCGGCGCAGGTTGCCGCAGCCCAGTGGTCCACGGTGGACGGGAATTCCAGCAATACGCGCTATTCGCCGCTCGCGCAGATCAACTCGCAAAACATCGCGAAGCTGGGAGCGGCATGGGTGTCGGAGAAGGTCGGACCAGCGCCCAGCTCTCGATCGATGCCGGTGATCGACGGCGATTTGATGTTTCTGACTGCACCGCCGTACGTTGTCGCGGTGAATATCGACACGGGCAAAATCGCATGGCGTTATCGCACCGCCTCTGGTCCGGCCGGGGGCATCATGGGCCCTCCGGGCTCGCCAGACCGGGAAGGAGTGGCGCTGGGCGACGGCCTCGTATACGTGGGGCTGACCAATGCCAATCTGATCGCGCTGCGCGAGGACACAGGCGAGTTCGTCTGGAAGACATTCATTGGCGACGACGTGAACGAGCCATCGGCCGGCATCTCGGGCGCGCCGGTCTTCGCGGATGGATTGGTGACCGCCGGCTTGAACGCGGATTACGGATATCGAGGTCAGATTGTCGCCGTCGACGCGAAGACGGGGCGCGAGGCCTGGCGCTTTTTTGTGGTGCCGGCGCCGGGAGAGCCGGGGTCCGAGACGTGGCCGAAAAACAATGACTCCTGGAAGCATGGCGGCGGCGCTATCTGGTTGGTTGGCGCATTCGATCCGGAACTCGACATGATCTTCTACGCAACCGGAAACGCCGTCCCGCAGTACGGCGGCGAAAATCGCCCCGGCGACAATTTGTTTACGGACTGCCTGATCGGGTTGGATCGCAAGACCGGCAAGCTTCGCTGGCATTACCAGATCGTGCATCACGACATATGGGAAGCCGACGTCGCGGAACCGCCGGTGTTGTTTGACGCGCAGATCAACGGCCAGTCCCGCAAGGCGATTGCGGCCATGCGAACGGATGGATATCTGTTCATGGTGGATCGCGTCACGGGCAAGCCGCTGGGGCGCATCGAAGAGCGGCCCGTCCCTCAGGACGCAACCCAGAAAACGGCGGCCACTCAACCGTATCCGGTGGGCGCCGAGCCGGCCATTCCGGACTGCGATTACTGGAAGACGCAGGCCCTGCCGAAAGGCTTCGAACTCGGATGTTTCTTCACGCCTGCATCTGTCGAGAAGCCGGGTCTTCTGGTCCCGGTTTACGGCATGCGCGCCACGCCGATGGCATTCGATCCGCAAACGCGGTTTTTTTATGTTACCGGCAACGCGGGGCTGCAGTGGTTCCGGCGCACCAGCGATCCGGACTTTTTCAGTCTCAGCGCGCATGTGCCAGGGTTGAGCGAATTGCCGTTTGGCGTTCTGGCCGCGATCGATAGCCGCACGGACAAAATCGCCTGGAAGAAGGAATTCCACGACAGCCGGCCGAGCGGCGCGCTCGCCACAGCAGGAGGCCTCGTATTCCAGATGCCCGGCGACGGCAGCATCCAAGCGTACGACGCGACCAATGGATCTCTCCTTTGGCAGTTCCAAACAGGCGAACTCGGCGGAAGTCCGCCCATCAGCTTCGAAAAAGCAGGCGAACAATACATCGCAACAATCGCTGGTGGCAGTGTGTGGGCGTTCAAACTGGGCGGCACTCTTCCAGAGCGCCCAGCGCCACCCATCGCGCCTCCAGAAGAGTTTTCCGGACCGATCACCGACACGTCAACCATCGAAACCACCTCTTTGACCAGGGACGCGGGTATCAGTGCTCCGCATTACATGATTGACGAGTACCAGTTCGATCCATTCCGCGCGCGAATCACGGCCGGCAAGCGAATGACGTTCAAAAACAACGGCCAGCTGGTTCACACGATTGTTGCCGACGACGGATCGTGGACCACCGGTCCTCTGGGGCCTCTCGACATCGCCACGGTTCCCTTCGATAAGCCCGGGACGTATGTCTACCACTGCAAGGAGTATCCCTGGGACTACGGCGAAATCATCGTCGCGCCCGCTCCGCAGAATAACGAGCCGAGCCCATCGGGCGGCAGATAAGAAACAGAGCTTTTCAGGGAAGCTTCGCGGACTATGAGAAGGCGTGAGTGGTGCCACGCCTTCTCGCCTTCTGGCCACGCGCCTCGATTCGGCGAATGAAGAAAAAGCGAAACGAACCTGCAATAAGTCATGCACTAAGGGTGTACTCGTCGGGCGGTTAAAACGTCAAAAAAGGCCAGTTTTGGGTAAGCGTCCGGTTTAGGCCGTGTAGACGGACAGTCGGAGGGCAAGGATGATGGCCTTTGTGGACACGATGATCGTGTCCACAAAGGTGGATCGTGGACACTTCGCAGCAAGCCATACAAGTGAGGGGCAGGGAGTCGAAGCGACGATTTCGCACCGTGGAGGAGAAGCGGCGAATCGTCGAAGAGACGCTTCAGTCCGGCGCTTCGGTCGCGCGCGTGGCGCGAGCGCATGGAGTGAACGCGAACCAGGTGTTTGGATGGCGGCGGCTCTATCAGCAAGGACGGCTGGAACGCGGGTCCAGTGAGACGCCTGATCTGCTGCCGGTTCGCGTGATCGGCGCCACAGCGATGGAAGCAGCGCGATCGACGGGCACGCGGAGACGGCGAACACCTTCCGGGATGATTCACGTGGAGCTTCCGAAGGGGCAACTGCGGATTGCCGGGCGCGTCGATGCGGAGGCGCTGCGCGTGGTGCTGGAGCAGTTGCTCGGATGATGGGCTTGCCCGCAGGAACGCGCATCTGGATTGTAGCGGGCGTGACGGACATGCGGCGCGGTTTTGTGGGACTGGCGGGCATGGTGCAGACGGCACTTCGGGAAAATCCGTTCTCCGGACACGTATTCCTCTTTCGTGGGCGTCGCGGTGATCTCGTCAAAATGCTCTGGTGGGATGGCGACGGGCTGTGTCTGTTTGCCAAGAGACTGGAGCGAGGGAGATTCACCTGGCCGCAAGCGGCGAGTGGAACGGTTTCGCTCACACCGGCGCAACTCTCGATGTTGCTCGAAGGGATCGACTGGCGACGACCGGTACGCAGCTACACTCCACAGATGGCTGTGTGAGCAAAGAATTTTCAGCTTTCTTGCGCATTTTCATCTGGCTGTAAAGAATCTCGTGTAGAGTGGCGGTGTGAGCGGCACTTCTTCTTCCCTGCCGGATCTTCATCAGCTTGATTCCGACGCACTGAGAACACTCATCCTTTCCCAGCACGAGCAGATTCTTTTGAAAGAGGAACAGCTCGCCTCGCGCGATGCGGAGATCGAACAGTTAAAGCTGCTGATCGCCAAGCTGCGGCGGATGCAGTTCGGGCGCAAGTCGGAGAAGGTGGAACAGCAGATCGAGCAGTTGCAGTTGCGGCTGGACGAACTGGAAGCGAGCCGGGCAGAGCGGGCATCTTCTCCTGCTACGCCTGAGACACATCGTACGACGAAACCAGTACGGCGGCCACTGCCGGAACACTTGCCGCGCGAGACGAGGCAGATTCTGCCGAAGCCAACCGCATGTCCGGACTGCGGCGGAGAGTTGAAGCGTCTGGGCGAAGACGTATCGGAGATGCTGGAGTGGGTTCCGGCGAGTTTCAAAGTGATCCGGCAGGTGCGGCCGAAGCTGGCCTGCGGGCGCTGTGACAAGATCGTGCAAGCCGAAGCACCGAGCCGTCCAATCGCGCGAGGTAGGGCCGGTCCGGGACTGCTGGCGCACGTGCTGGTGTCAAAGTACTGCGATCATCTTCCGCTGTACCGGCAGGAAGAGATCTACGAGCGCGAAGGCGTGGAACTGGACCGCGCGACGCTGGCCGATTGGGTGGGCAGCGCGAGCGGATTACTTCAGCCGCTGGTGGAAGCGCTGCGGCATCACGTGCTGAGTGCGACGAAGCTGCATGCCGATGACACGCCGGTGCCCGTGCTGGCGCCAGGACTGGGAAAAACCAAGCTGGGCCGGCTGTGGACCTACGTGCGCGATGATCGGCCTGCCGGAGATACGACACCTCCAGCGGTGTGGTTCGCCTACACGCCGGACCGCAAGGGCGAGCATCCGAAGGCACACTTGAGCAGCTTCACGGGCACGCTGCAAGCCGATGCCTACGCGGGTTTCGACCAACTCTACGAAACAGGACGCATTCAGGAGGCGGCCTGCTGGGCGCACGTGCGGCGGAAGTTCTACGATCTTCACGTCGCGCACAACTCGCCCGTGGCTCAGGAAGCGCTCCGGCGCATCGGAGAACTCTACGCCATCGAAGGAGACATCCGCGGGCGGCAGCCGGAAGAACGTCACCTGGTGCGCGGCGAGCGCAGCCGCCCGCTGCTCGGATCGCTGAAGCAGTGGCTCGAAGAAACTTTGCTGAAGCTGTCGAGGAAATCGGAGACGGCCCAGGCCATGCGTTACGCGCTGGGACTTTGGGAAGCACTGCGGCGCTATGTGGACGATGGACGACTGGAGATCGACAACAACGCCGCCGAGCGAGCGTTGCGTGTGGTTGCCTTGGGCCGGAAGAATTACTTGTTCGCAGGATCGGACAGGGGCGGCGAAAGCGCCGCCGCGATCTACAGCCTGATCGGCACAGCAAAACTGAACAATGTTAATCCCGAAACGTACTTGCGCGAAGTGCTCTCGCGCATCGTTGACCATCCGATTAACCGCATTGCGGAACTGCTGCCCTGGAATCTCGCTGCTGAGCGACCTGCTGAATCAACTCACGCTGCATAGTCAACCGCATCGGTCAAGACGGCCTCCGAACGACGCTTACAGTTTTGGCGCGCCCTTGCCACAAACAGGAATTTTGACATGCGCCGCCTCCCCGGTCCGGCGATGGGCGACCAACAGGCGCTCTCAGAACTGACGCGCGCCTCCGTTTAAGCGCCGGAGGCGCGATTGTAATTAGCCCGGCACGGAGCGCAGCGAAGTGCCGGGAATCCGGCGGCGTCATGCTTGCTGTGGGATCCAAAAGGTTGGTAGCGCTAACGGGAATCGAACCCGTATTTCAGCCTTGAAAGGGCCGCGTGCTAACCGTTGCACCATAGCGCCGGAGTGCCGATGGAAGCCGAAAGAGAGCCAATTATCCGGGAAAATCGCAAGATTAACAAGCCGCGCGCCCCAATCATCTTCGACCCTGTACTTTCGTACAGGGTCTCCGGCTGCAATTACTTTTACAGCGCAAATGTCCGGTATTACATAACTATTACAAAACACTCGGCCTGAGACTGCTATTCTGACATCGCACCGCAGGAACAAAAAACAAAGAGCACAAACAAGGGCCTCCATGACACTCAACGATCTGGGGAAAGACTCGGCCAGCGACAGCGGGATTAACTGGGTTACCGCCACCTTTATGATGTTGTTTCACATCGGCGCCGTGGCGGCGCTGTTTTTCTTTACGTGGAAGGCATTTTTTGTCGCGCTCTTTCTTTACTGGGTTGCAGGCAGCCTGGGGATCGGCATGTGCTATCACCGCCTGCTGACGCACCGCGGCTACAAGACCCCCAAATGGCTCGAGTATTTCCTGACGGTTTGCGCCACGCTCGCCCTTGAAGGCGGCCCCATCTTCTGGGTGTCGACTCACCGCATTCATCACCAGTTTTCGGACAAGGAAGGCGACCCGCACTCCCCGCGCGACGGCAAGTGGTGGGCGCACGTCGGCTGGATTCTCGTGGGCAAGTCGATGCACCACGACACAACGACCTTGTCGCGCTACGTTCCCGATCTCGCGAAGGACAAATTCCACGTCTGGATCACGAAATATCATTACGTTCCGATGATCGTGCTCGGGGTTGCGCTGCTGGCGATTGGCGGGCTTCCGTTCCTGATGTGGGGCATCTTCTTCCGCACGGTTTTCGGACTGCACACCACGTGGCTCGTCAATTCGGCCACGCACATCTGGGGCTCACGCCGCTTCCAGACCCGCGACGATTCAACAAACAGCTGGTGGGTGGCGCTCTTCTCTTTCGGCGAGGGCTGGCACAACAATCACCACGCGCATCCGGTTTCGGCGCGCCACGGCCTCGCGTGGTATGAAGTCGACCTCAACTGGTACGGCATCTGGACGCTGCAGAAGCTGGGACTCGCGAAAAAGGTGTACACGATTTCGCTGCCCGAAAAGGCTCAGGGGAATGAGGCGGCCGCGACCACCCCGGCCATTCCGGCTGGGGCCATGGTTGTTGAGCCTGAGAGCGATCTGATCTCCGTCTAGCAAGAATACGTTTCGGCAACATCGGCATCGGGGAGGCGCTGCAGTAGCGTCTCCCCCAGCATCCTCAGTTTATCTCTGCGTCATCTCCCGAGCAGGGCTTCGCCAGCCGCGGTACAATTAGGCAAAACTGCCATGATGCGGATCACGAGCCGCCGAAAGACGATCGCCTTTTTCCTAATCCTGGGCATTAGCCTGGTCGCGGTCGCCGTGGCGCTCACGGGTTACTGGATCCTTCTGAACTGGCGCGAGCGCGTCCTGCTGTTCTTCGGCCTGGTCTTTTTCCTCGCGATCATCACGGGTCTGATCCTCAACACGATTTTTCTGGTGCGCGAAATCAAGCGCAACGAGCGCCACGACAGCTTCATCAACGCCGTGACGCACGAGCTGAAAACGCCGATCGCGTCGATCCGCCTTTATCTCGAAACGCTGCAGCGGCGCGAAGTGGATCAGGCGCAGCAGCAGCAGTTCTACAAGCTCATGCTGGAAGACTCAGACAGGCTCCTAGGGACCGTCGAGCAAGTGCTCAAGGCGGGCGAGGCCGGCTACAAGCGTGGCAGGGCTCAGACGACAGAGGTGGATTTCGGTGCCCTGGTTCGCGAATGCGTGGAACTCGCGCGCACGCGGCACCATCTGCAGCCCACCAGCTTGCAGTGGGAGGGGCCGAGCAATGGCACGCACGTGAACGTGCAGGGCGACCCGGGCGAGCTTCGCACGGCCGTATCCAATATTCTCGATAACGCCATCAAGTATTCAGGCGGCCACGTGGATGTATCGGTTTCGGTCGACACACCGGACGAAAACCGGATCGTGCTGCGCGTGCGGGACCACGGGATTGGCATCCCACACGAGGAGCTGGGGCGAATCTTCAAGCGCTTTTACCGGGTGCCGGGGCGATCGATGTCGCAGGTGAAGGGCACGGGGCTCGGCCTCTTCATCGTTCGGTCGATTGCAAAAGCGCACGGCGGGCGGGTGTTCGCCGAGAGCGGAGGCGCGTCCGGCGGAACAACTGTCACGATGGAGCTGCCAAGGAGCGCCGCTTGAGCCGGATTCTGGTGGTCGAAGACGAAGCGCACCTGGCTAAGGGGTTGCAGTTCAATCTCGAGGCCGAAAAGCATTCGGTGGAGGTCGTGGCAGACGGCGAGGCAGCGATCGAACGGCTCATCAAGCGCGGTGAGAAATTCGACGCGGTCGTGCTGGACGTGATGCTGCCGGGAATCGACGGCTTCGACGTGGTATCCGCGCTGCGCAAAGCGAAAAACTACGTCCCGGTGCTGATCCTTACCGCTCGCGGTCGCGCCGAGGACATACTGGAAGGATTCGGCGCAGGCGCCGATGATTATTTGCCCAAGCCATTCGAGCTGCCCATCTTTCTGGCGCGCCTCCAAGGGCTCCTGCGCCGGAGCGCGTGGCATGCTGGAAGCGGCGCGGGAGCGAAAATGCGGGTCGCTGATAACGTAGAAGAGCCAGCCGCGCCAGAAGAGGGGATTTTTTCCTTCGACGGGCGCACGATCGACTTTGGGACGCTCGAGCTGCGCGACAACGGAAATACGATTCAATTGACGCTGATGGAGGCGAAACTCCTCCGCCACCTGATCCGCAACGCCGGAAAGAATGTGTCGCGGAAATCGATCCTGGAAGACGTGTGGGGAGTGCGCGAAGACACGGATACCCGCGCGATCGACAACTTCATCGTCCGGCTGCGGCGCTACCTCGAGAAAGACCCGTCGAAGCCGCGCCATCTATTGACCGTGCGAGGCGTGGGCTACCGTTTCGTCGCCTAGGCGACGGGCACTGCCCAACTGTCATTCCGAGGGCCGGGTTTGCCCGAAGAATCTGCTGTTTTCTTCGGGTTCTTCAGAGAGCAGATCCCTCGCTTCGCTCGGGATGACAAGTCAAACAGTTTTTCAGCGGCCTACTAGTTGACCTCAGCGGTCACTGGGATGCCGACGCTCTCCGGCTCCGCAACGGCTTGCGGCTTGGGGCGATCGATTTCGATGCGGCCCTTGAAGTAAGCGCCGTCCTCGATGCTGATCCGGGCCGCCGCGATATCGCCGATCACCGAGCCATCTTTCCTGATCTCGACGCGGTCGCGCGCGCGAACATTACCCGTTACGGTGCCGTGAACGATCACGTCTCCCGCGGAGATTTCAGAATTCAGCTTACCCGTGCGTCCGACGGTCAGCCTTCGACCCTCGAGCGAGACCGGGCCATCCACCTTGCCGTCGATCTGCAGGTCTTCTTCGCCGATGATCTTCCCCTTAATTTCAAGGCTCGCGCCCAGACACGCCAGACTGCGTGACGTCGGGGGAGTTGGGCGCACGGCCGCGGCTGCAACGGAAGATCCCGCCGCAGTTCCGGACTGCTGCATCGGAGAGGAGCCGGGCACTTCAGTTTGCGTCTGTTTTGTCCACATGTGATCTTCCCTTTTCGATACGGAAGGAGTCGTCGGCAGCGAAGCGCCAACGTACAGTCACTCTAAGCGGGAATTCGAGGGCGCGGCAACTACGAGGTGGTACAGGCTTGCTCACTCGAAAACCTGACCCTTGGTACAGGCCATCGCACGCGAAGATGTTTAGGGTTCGGTCCCGGAGTGGCGACGATCGAAGAATGGTAGGCCCGTGCGGGCTCGAACCGCAGACCTCCACCGTGTCAAGGTGGCGCTCTAGCCAACTGAGCTACGGGCCTTCTGACTGGAATTATCTTAGCACACCGGCGCGGCGCGGCGCGGCGCGCGACGATTGCGACATGCGCGCAACGCCTCAAACAAATGCGCGAGCCCCATCGCGCAGCGGCAACCGTGAATCCGCGCGCAAGAATCAATAAATGATTGACACGAGAATCCGCTGCTGTATGATTATGCACAAGGCTGCATATTCACGCATCCGGCGAACATGGGCGTACAAAAGCGATTCCGGCAAGGACAAATCCTGAAGCTCCTCAACGGGCAGGCCGTGGCGAGCCAGGATGAACTGCGCCGCCAGCTCGGCCATCTCGGCGTGCGCGTGACGCAGGCCACGCTCTCGCGCGACCTTCGCGAGCTCCGCCTCGTGAAAACATCCTCGGGCTACCGCCCGCTTGCTTCGGCGACCACGCCGGAGGCGACGCCGCTTCCGGCCTTGGCCCGCGCCCTCAAGGAATATCTGCTCGACATTCGCCCGGCACAGAATATGCTCGTGCTGAAAACGCCGCCCGGCGGCGCGCACCCTCTCGCCGCGGCCGTCGATGGCGAGCACTGGAAGGAAGTCGCCGGCACGCTGGCGGGCGACGACACGGTTCTCGTCATCTGTTCCTCGCGGAGCACCTGCAACGGCATCCGCAAACGCGTGGAGGAAATGCTCCGATGACCGACCCGACACGGGTCGCCGTCGTCGGGGTTACGGGCTACGCGGGATTCGAGCTGGCCCGGCTCCTGCTGCGGCACCCACACATCGACAAGCCGACGTTTTATCTGCGCGAGAGCCACGCGCACGTCCGCTGCCTCACCGAGCTTTTCCCGCAACTGCGCGGATGGGGAGACGCTCCCTGCAAGACGCTTTCGGTTGATGCGGTCGCAGCGAGCGGCGCCGAAGTCGTGTTTCTCTCGACCCCGCACGAGGCTTCCCTCGAATTGGTTCCGCAGCTTCTCGCGGCCAATCCGGCGTTGAAGATCGTGGACCTGAGCGGCGCATTTCGCTTTCGCCGGCCGGAGACTTTCGCCAAGTGGTACAAGCTTCCCGCGCCCGACGTGAAAATTCTCGCCGAGACCGTCTACGGCCTGCCCGAGCTGTACGCCGATGCCCTGCCGAAGGCTCGCGTGGTGGGCAATCCCGGCTGCTATCCGACCTCGGTGATCCTCGGGCTGAAACCATTGATCGACGGCGGCTGGATCAATATGGCGCGCGGAATCGTCTGCGATTGCAAGTCCGGCGCGACGGGCGCGGGCAAAGAGGCCAAGCGCGAGATGCAGTTCGTCGAAGTGAATGAAAATTTCCGCGCCTACGGCCTTTTTACGCACCGGCACACGCCGGAAGTATCCGATCATCTCGGCCTCGCATCGAAGGATTTTGTGTTCACGACGCACCTGCTGCCCGTCGATCGCGGTATTCTTTCGACCCTGTACGTCTGGCTCGATCCGGCGCGCAAGCTCGACGAAGTGGAATCGCTCTTCCGGAAGTTTTACGCCGGAAAGCCGATGGTGCGGGTGATGCCGGCGGGAAGTTTGCCGGAGCTGCAGCACGTGGCTCATACGAATTTTTGCGACATCGGCTTCGCGCTCGATCCATCGGGCGAGCGGCTGATCGTCGTTTCGTGCCTCGACAACCTTGGAAAAGGCGCGGCGGGGCAAGCGGTACAAAATCTCAATGGGATGCGCGGGTATCCGGAAACGGCGGGATTGCTATGAGGATGGTCATCAAGATTGCGGGCGCGCTGCTCGAACGCGACGAAGACGTTCACTCGCTCGCGCGGCAGATCACGGAACTGGCGCGGGCCGGCCACGAGATTCTGGTGATCCATGGCGGCGGCAGGATTTTCACCGCCACGCTCGCCCGCATGGGAATCGAGAGCCGCTTCGTCAGCGGGCTGCGCGTGACCGACCGGGAGACGCGCGACGCGGCCATCATGGTGTTCGCGGGCTTGCTTAATAAGAAGCTCGCCGGAGCGATCTCGCTCGCGGGTCAGCCCGCGGTGGGCATCAGCGCTTCCGACGCCGCGTGCTTTCTCGCGGAGCCGATGCAGATCGAGGAATTGGAAGGCGGCCTCGGTTTCGTCGGCTACCTCACCGAAGTGAATGTCGATTTCCTGCGCTCGCTCTGGCGCGAGGGAATCGTTCCCGTGGCGTCGTGCATGGGGCTGGGCGCCGATGGCGAGCTCTACAACATCAATGCCGATCACATGGCCGCGGCCGCCGCCGAATTCATCGAAGCGGATCGCCTGATTTTCATGACGGACGTCGCGGGCGTGCTCGACGGCGAAAAAGTCCTGCGCGCCGTGCGCGGTACCGAAATCGAAGATCTCATCCGGCGGCACAAAGTGTCCGGCGGAATGATCCTGAAGCTGGAAGCGGCGAAGCGCGCGCTCGCAGGAGGCGTCGCCGAGGTGCGCATCGTCGGCGGAACACAGCCGCGGGCTTTGCTGGCCGCCGCCAGCCAGGGCCGCTGCCCGGGGACGCGCGTCCTGCCGGTGATTCGTCCCGGAACGGCGCGTGGAAGGGCGAGGGCCGCCGCGCACGGCGCGGCGCAATAGCCATGGCCAAAAAGAAAATCGTAAAGAAGAAGGTGTCCGCGCAGGCATCGAAAAAGCTCTCGACGGCACAGATCCTCGCGGATGAGGCGCGCTACCTGGTGAAGACCTACCGGCGACCGCCGGTGGTCTTCACGCGCGGGCGCGGCTGCCGCGTTTACGACGCCCAGGGGCGCGAATATCTCGACTTCCTCGGCGGGATCGCGGTAAACGCGCTCGGCCACGCGCATCCGCGGCTCGTCCGCGTGATCCGGCGCGAAGCGGGCCGCGCGACGCACATCTCCAATCTGTTCCACAACGCCTATCAAGGGCCGCTCGCGCGCAAGCTCGCCCAATGGGCGCAGCTCGATCGCGTTTTCTTCACGAATAGCGGCGCTGAGTCGATCGAAGGCGCGCTCAAGCTGGCGCGCGGTTACGCGCATGCCAAAGCCGCCGAAGGAACTGCGTCGGCCAGGCCAAAGACGCGTTTCCTCGCAATGGAAAATTCCTTCCACGGCCGCACCTTCGGCGCGCTTTCGGTCACGTATCCGGTGAAATACCGTGAGCCGTTCGAGCCGCTGGTTCCCGGCGTGGAATTCGTTCGCTTCAACGACATCGCCGATCTCGACGCCAAGTTCGACGATTCCGTCTGCGCCATCGTGATCGAGCCGATCCAGGGCGAGGGCGGCATTTACGAAGTGTCCGACGCCTTTTGGCACCGGGCGCGCCAGCTGACTTTCGACCACGACGCCGCACTGATCGCGGACGAAATCCAGAGCGGCCTCGGCCGCACCGGCCGCAAATTCGCCTATCAGAAATTCGAAGAGCTGCCGGACATCGTAACGGTGGCAAAACCGCTGGCGGGCGGCCTCCCGCTCGGCGCGTTCATCGCCAACGAACGTTTCGCCTCGGCCTTCCATCCCGGATTGCATGGGACGACTTTCGGCGGCGGCCCGCTGGTCTGCGCCACCGCACTCGAATTTCTCACGGTCGTGGAAGACGACGATCTCTTCGCGAACGTCCGGGAGCGCGGTGCCCAGCTTCGCGACGGGCTCGAAAAGCTCGCGTCGCGATTCGACTTCATCCGCGAGCTGCGCGGCGAGGGCCTGATCCAGGGCATCGATCTTTCGGTGGAAGGCGCGCCGTTCGTCACCGAAGCGCTCGCGAGCGGCCTGCTGATCAATTGCACGCACGAGCACATCCTGCGGCTGCTCCCGCCCTTCATTCTGCGAGCGCGCGACGTAGCCGAATTCCTCAAGAAATTCGAAGCCGTGCTGGCGCGCGCAGCCAAATCCGCAAAACCGTGGCCCGCCCCCGCTCCAGCAGCAAAAGCAAATCCGGAGCCGGTCGCCGTGGCCGCGGCGAGGTAAAGAAAATGGACACCGTGATAACGCCGCTTTCACTCAAAAAAGACCTGCTGACGGGCACCGAATTCAGCCCGGCGCTGCTGCGCGACTTCTTCGGCTTGGCCGCCGAAATGAAAGCGCATCCAGAACGCTATCGCACGTCTCTGGCCGGCCAGGTGTTCGTGCTGATTTTCGAAAAGCCCTCGCTGCGGACGCGCGTGACGTTCGAAACCGGCATCGCCAATCTCGGCGGCTCGTCGATTTTCCTCGATCACACGGGCGCGAAGATGTCCGAGCGCGAGCCGATTCGCGACATCGCGAAAAATCTTGAGCGCTGGGTGCAAGGCATTGTCGCGCGCGTCTTCGCGCAGGAATCGCTCGACGAACTCGCGGCCAACGCCAGCATTCCCGTGGTCAACGCGCTCTCGGACAAATTCCATCCCTGCCAGGCGCTCGCCGATTTCTTCACGCTTCAGGAGCGCTACGGCGATCTTCGCGGGTTGGTGCTCGCCTATGTGGGCGACGGCAACAACATGTGCCACTCGCTGATGAATATCGGCGCGCGCTGCGGCGCGCACGTTCGCGTCGCGACGCCCAAAGGCTACGAGCCGGATGCCACAGTCGTCGCCGAATCGAAACGCGTGGCTCGCGAAACGCGCGGCAAAATCGAAGTGATGCGCTCGCCCGAAGATGCGGTTTCGGGCGCGCAAGCGGTTTACACCGACGTATGGGCCAGCATGGGGCAGGAAGCGGAAGCCAAGAAACGCGAAAAAATCTTTGCCCGCTACCAGGTGAACGAAACGCTCTTCGCGCGGGCCTTGCCCGACGCCGTTTTCCTGCACTGCCTGCCGGCGCATCGCGGGCTCGAAGTCACCGAAGGCGTGATCGATTCGCCTCGCTCGATCATCTACGACCAGGCCGAGAATCGCCTCCACGTACAGAAGGCCGTCCTGCACTCGCTGGTCAACTCTTAAGGGTCATAAGGAGAATTTCATTGCCGAAGAAAGTCGTTCTCGCCTATTCCGGGGGGCTCGATACCTCCATCATCATTCCGTGGCTCAAGGAACACTACGGCGGCTGCGAGGTGATCGCCATGATAGGCGACCTCGGCCAGCGCGAAGACCTGCAAGCCGCGTATAAAAAGGCGCTCGCCACCGGCGCCAGCTCCGCATACATCGAAGACCTGCGCGAAGAGTTCATCACCGGCTACATCTGGCCCACGCTGCGCGCGGGAGCGGTCTACGAGCACAAATATCTGCTGGGCACCTCGTTCGCGCGCCCGTTGCTCGCCAAGCGGCAAGTCGAAATCGCGAAGAAGGTCGGCGCGGATGCGCTGGCCCACGGCTGCACGGGCAAAGGCAACGATCAGGTTCGCTTCGAGCTGGCTGCCAAGGCGCTCGCGCCCGAGCTTTCGATCATCGCGCCGTGGCGCGAATGGAGCATTTCGTCGCGCGAGGAAGCGATTGCGTACGCGAAATCGCACAACGTCACGGTCGAGCAAACCACCAAAAATATTTACAGCCGCGACCGCAACATCTGGCACCTGAGCCACGAAGGCGGCGTTCTCGAGGATCCCGCCAACGCGCCCGAGGAGTCGATGTGGCAATGGATTGTTTCCCCCGCAAACGCGCCGGACACGCCCACCACGGTCGAAATAGGCTTCGAGGAAGGAACGCCGGTTTCCGTGAACGGCAAGAAGCTCGATCCGCTTACTCTGCTTGAGGAGCTGAACGGAATCGCGGCGGCCAACGGCGTTGGTCGCATGGATATCGTCGAAAATCGCCTGGTTGGCATGAAATCGCGCGGCGCGTACGAAACGCCGGGCGGCACGCTGCTCGTCAACGCGCACCGCGAGCTCGAATCGCTTTGCCTCGACCGCGAAACGGCCCATTACCAGCAGATTCTCTCACTGCGCTACGCCGAGATGGTCTACTACGGCATGTGGTTCACGCCGCTGCGCGAATCGCTCGACGCATTTTTCACAAATTCGCAGAAGCGTGTCACGGGTTCCGTCACGCTCTCGCTCTTCAAGGGCAACGTGAACACGGCGTCGCGGAAGTCGCCCTATTCGCTCTACCGCCCGGGCCTCGCCAGCTTCAGCATGGCCGGCTACAACCCGAAGGACGCCGAGGGCTTCATCAATCTCTTCGCGCTGCCCATCACGGTGCCGATCGAGGCCGCCGTTCGATGACCCAACCGGAAGGCTCAAAGATGTGGGGCGGGCGCTTCGACCGCCCGCCCGACGCCTCGTTCTACGAGTTCGAGCGTTCGTGGCAATTCGATCGCCGCCTGCTGCCTCAGGAGCTGGCGCTCGACCGCGCGTGGGCGCGCGCCATCACCGCGGCGGGGATTTTGACGCGCGAGGAATGCGAGCGGCTTGTAAAGGCGCTCGACGAAATCGAAGCGCGGGCGAAAACGGACGCGGCGTGGCTCGATGCGTCGAAAGCGGAAGACGTTCACCATTTCGCCGAAACCGCGCTCATCGAAAAACTCGGCCCGCTCGGCGCCAAGCTGCATACGGGCCGCAGCCGCAACGAAATGGTCGCCACGGAATTCCGGATGTACGCACGCGACGCGGCGCGCGAAATTCGCTCGGCGGTCGGGCTGCTGCTCCACGCGATCGGCGAACAGGCCGCGCGCAACCTCGGCACACCGATGCCCGGCACCACCCACATGCAACATGCGCAGCCGCTGCTGCTTTCGCACTGGCTTCTCGCGCACGGCGAGGCCTTTGCGCGCGATGCCGAGCGGCTCACGTCTGCCGCATCCCGCGCCGACGTTTGCCCGCTAGGTTCCGGTGCGCTCGCGGGCTGCGCGTTCCCCCTCGACCGGACGGCCCTGGCGCGCGATCTCGGCTTTTCGCGCATCACGGCGAATAGCCTCGACGCGGTGAGCGACCGCGATTTCGCGCTCGAATTTCTCTTCGCGCTTGCCACGCTCGCGATGCATCTCTCGCGCCTCTCCGAGGACATGATCCTCTTCGCGTCGCCCGAATTCGGCTTTGTCGAATTGCCCGACGAATATTCAACCGGCAGCAGTTTGATGCCGCAGAAGAAAAACCCCGACGCCTGGGAGCTGATCCGCGGCAAAACGGGCCGCATGTACGGATCACTCTTGACACTTCTCACCACGTGCAAGGGCCTGCCATCGAGCTACCAGCGCGATCTGCAGGAGGACAAGGAGCCGGCCTTCGCGGCGCACGATCAGGCGCTCGCGACCGTGCGGATCGCCGCAGCTGCTCTGGCTGCGACGCGTTTCTGCGAGGCTCGCCTGCGCGAGGCCGCGCAGGATCCAGGCCTCGTCGCCACCGAGCTGGCCGACTATCTCGTCGCCAAAGGAGTTCCCTTCCGCGAGGCGCACGAAATCGTGGGCAAGGTCCTGCGCGCAGCGGAGCAGGATGGCCAATCGATCCGCGAGCTGCCCATCGCGCGGCTGAAGGAATTTTCTCCTGCCTTTGGCGCGGATTTCGCTGCGGCGCTCACGCTGGAAGCTTCGCTCGGCCGCCGCGCAGTTCCAGGCGGTACAGCTCCCAAGGCCGTGCAGGCTGCGCTTGACGACTTCAACGCGCGCCTCGCCAAAATCGAGGAAAATCGATGAGGCTGCGCCCGCTATGAATCCCAATCTCTCCGCCTCGAATGTGCCGCGCGGCTTCAAGTATGCCGCCACGCACTGTGGCCTGAAGAAGACGCGCCTCGATCTCGGCATCCTGGTGAGCGATGTGCCCGCGGCGGCCGCGGCTGTCTTTACGACGAATCAGGTGGTCGCCGCTCCAGTCGTCGCATCGCGCGAACATCTCCGCAAATCGCGGGGCTGGGCGCGCGGCATCATCGTGAACTCGGGCAACGCCAATTGCTGCACGCGCGTCGACGGCTATCCGGCGTCGATCGCGATGGCGCAGAAGCTCGCCGAAGAACTCGACGGCGTCGATCCCGCGCAGATTCTCGTCTGCTCCACAGGCGTGATCGGCGCGCCCCTGAAAGTGAATCTCATCCTCGACGCGGTGCCAGATCTCGTTCGCACGCGCAATTCGCACGCGGCCACATTCAAGGATTTCGCGAGCGCGATCATGACCACGGACACGCGCCCGAAATGGGCGGCCGAAAAGGTCCGCATCGGCGGAAAGCAAGTCCGTCTTCTCGGCTGCGCAAAAGGTTCAGGCATGATCGAGCCGCATATGGCGACGATGCTTGCCTTCATCGCAACCGACGCGGCAATTCCGCCCGCGCTGCTATCCCGCGCACTGAAAGCCGCTGTCAGCCGCACCTTTAATTCGATCACCGTCGATGGCGACACTTCGACGAACGATACCGTCGCAGTCCTCGCAAACGGCGAGTCCGGAGCCAGAAAAATCGCAAACGCAAGCAGCAGCGATTTCGCCGCTTTTTCCGCCGCGCTCGAAAGCGTCTGCAAATCTCTCGCGCTGGCGATCGTCGAAGATGGCGAGGGCGCGCAGCGCGTGATCGAAATCGAGGTCCGCGGCGCCGCTACCGACCGCGCCGCCGATCAGATCGCGCGCACCATCGCGAATTCACCTCTCGTGAAAACAGCCTTTGCGGGCGCCGACCCGAACTGGGGCCGCATTCTCGCCGCCGCCGGCCGCTCCGGCGTGAAATTCAATTTCGAGCTCGTCGACATTTCGGTTGCCGGCATCGAGGTTTGCCGCGGAGGCCGCGAGTATCCCTTCAACGAGATCACCGCGCACGAAAAGATGCTCGATAAATTCGTCCCCATCGTGGTTGACCTGCACGCGGGCCCCGGCCTCGCCCGAATCTGGACGTGCGACCTCACCAAGGAATACATCCACATCAACGCCAGCTACCGCACGTAGCAGCGGCTTGATTGCCTCGCCCGCGCGAAGCGGGCTTCCCTCCTTTTCCGTCATAATCCTCGTAGTTGACTGGAATGTTAACTTGCAGCAAGATGCTTCCCTGAGTTGCTGGAGCGCTCGCTTCAGCCCGAGTGGCCGGCGCATCGCTGACTGCCCGCGGCCTCGATCCTGCTTCTTCCAGCCTCGCAAGACGTGCCACCCGCACAAAGGCGGCGGCACAGGGAGATGGACGGTGAAGAAACTGTACGTGGGCAATCTTTCGTTCAAGGCCACTGAAGAGGACGTTGCGGCATTATTTGCGGAAGCGGGCGTGCAGCCGGATTCTCTTACGCTGCTCCGCGATCGGTTCACGGGCCAACCTCGCGGTTTCGGATTCGCCGAAATTCGGGACGACGCTGAAGCCGAAAAGGTCATTGCAGCTCTCAACGGGCGGGAATTTCTCGGCCGCGCGCTCGTCGTCAACGAAGCGCGTCCACAGCGCGAAGGCGGAGGCGGTGGTGGTGGCGGACGCGGTGGCCACGGCGGAGGCGGTGGCGGGCGCGGAGGTCACGGCGGAGGCGGTGGTGGTGGCCGTGGCGGACGCGGCGGCGGTGGTGGTTACGGCCGCGACCGGTAGTTTCATCTAATCCTTACATCTACATCGCGCTGAAAAGCTCGCGGAGTGAATTCCCTTCCGCAAGGCGCTAAGTCCTCATCCACTCACTTGCGCAGAGAGATTTTCAAGCGATGGCAGTGTGCTGCTTTTCGTGCCGATCGGATACGAGCGGAACCGGCTCCGCCGATTCGACGCGCCCGCCTACGTAGCTGAGCTTCTCGAGGGTGGCCCCTCGAACGCCCATCGTGATCAGCGCCGGAATGTCGAGCTTCCCTTCGGCCTCGTCCAATTCCTCAGCCCGCGCGGAAAGTGCTGGATTGCGCGGCAAGAACACCGGGCAGCAATCGTGGAATGGCTCGGACGAAATGTCGTACGTGCCGATCTGGCGCGCCGTCGCCAGAATTTCGATCTTGTCCATGCCGATCAGCGGACGGAACACCGGCATGCGCGCGGCTGCGTCCACCGCGACGAGATTGCGCAGCGTCTGCGAGGCAACCTGCCCCAGGCTGTCGCCGGTGACGAGCGCCAGCGACCGGTTCCGCCGCGCGATCAGCTCCGAAATCCGCAGCATCATCCGCCGGTAGAGCAGCACGCGCATGTTTTCGGGCGCGTAGCGGACGATCTCGCGCTGGATCGCCTCAAACGGCACGCGATAGAGCCTGGCGCGAAATTGGTACGGCACGAGCGTTCGCGCGAGCGCGCTCGCCACGTGCAGCGACGATTCGCCCGGCTGGGCGCCCGTGCCGTAAAAGTGAACGAAGCTCAGATGCGCGCCGCGCTTCATCATGTGGTACGCGGCGACGGCCGAATCGTAGCCGCCCGAGAGCAGGCACGTGATGCGGCCCGCGGTGTTCGCGGGCAGGCCGCCCGGCCCGGAAATTTTGCGCGCGTAGACCAACAGCGGCCCCGGCGTGATTTCGATATGGCAGGTGATCTCGGGATCTTTCAAGCGGACGCGGACGTCGCGCCCCTCGGCGCGCAGCTTTTCGAGCAAGTGGCGCCCGACAGCGGCTTCGATTTCCATCGTCGAATGCGGAAATTCCTTGTCGCTGCGCTTCGCGCGCACGGCAAAGTTCGCAAACCGCAGCGGCGCTATCTCTTCCCATGCCTCGCGGCAAAGAGCTTCCATGGTCCGCTCGACGGGCCGCGCCACCGCGTAGTTGGCGACGCCAAATACGCGCTGGATTCGCTTGATCGCCTCATCGAGGGCGGCTCCATCGCCGAGCCGCACCAGGAAGCGGTCGCCCGGCTGCTCGATTCGTTCGACTGCAATTCCTTGCAGGCTCTGCCTCAGCGCGACGAAAAGCTTGCCGAGAAAGAAATGCCGATTGCGGCCCTTCAGCCACAGTTCGTGATAATGGACCACGATGACGGGTTTGCTCATGCGAGTTTTGCGCGGCTAATCCGAGCCCGGTTGACTGCCGCGCGTGGAGCCAGTATAACAGCCGCGAAGATCGGCGTGTAGCCGCCGCACGCTTCGCTCCCGGTACGCCCAGGACGTGTACGTAAAGCACGATAACTCACTCGATACAAATGGTCCCGCGGAGGAACTTTCCACAGCTCTCGGGGTTATTATCTGCATCACTCGTGCTCGCGGAGAAGCAGGAGGGTAGGCGGCCAAGAAAAAAGCTACCCAAACGACGGGTCGCGCATCCAATGCCTGTCGGCGTTCGATTGGGCATCCGATTGCACGGCTCAGAGCGTAGCTAAAGAAGGAGGCGCCATGTGGAATCGTCGAGACTGGGACGACTTCTTCGATATCGTGGGAAAGCGGTGGCACATGCGCCGCCCGCCGCGCCCGGTGGATCGCTCACGACCCAATCGCCTTGTGCCGACCGAAGGCTACAGCCTCGCTGAGCTCGACGATGCCGGCCTGAGCATCGAGCAGGCCGAACGCCTCGGGCTGCCAGTGGATGCGGGCCGCGTGGGCTCCTACGGCCCCAACGTTTCCGCACTGCGCGATTATCTCCGAGCCACGCGTTCCCGCCTCTAGAAAATTCTCAATCGCAGCTCGATTTTGTAGCGGCGCGCCGCCGAATATGCGACCTGGTAGGTGTTTGCCTTGCCTCAGGATTCATCGCAAGAAAAAAGGCCCCGTTCCTCCCGGGGTGGGACCGGGGAGAACGGGGCCGCAGACGACATCCAGCGCTAGAACAGGAACTTCAAGCCGAACTGAATCACGCGCGGCGCGACCGAGGTCGAGTTGATTTGGCCGAAGATCGAATATGACGCCGCAGCCGCATACCCGGTTGATTCCGGATTACTAAACTGCGGGTGATTCCAAATGTTGTAGAACTCCGCCCGGAATTGCAGGGTACCCCACTCCATTATCTTGGTGTTCTTTTGCAGGGACATATCCCAGTTCCATTGCCCCGGGCCGGTTATGATGCCGATCGGAGCGTTGCCAAAACCCAAGCCGGCATCGATGTAAGTCGCACCTTGACCCCAGAACGGAGGACCGGGACCGAAAAAGTTGGGTGCCGTACCGCATGGAGCGGCTGCAGCGCCGGTTGGATTGAAGACTCCACCGATGCAATACGGAGAACTAGCAGGTATGGTGGACGCTTGGGTGAAAGCGCTTCGATTGATCCAGCCCGCGCCTGTGTAGGTGGAGCTGCCTGGAAGATCCGCGAGTACGCGCGCCGTGGTGCTGCCGGACGTAGCAACTTGAATCCCCGACTGGCAAATGCCATCGAAAACGCCGCTGGTGGCGCAGTGAACCGGATCAGCCAGGAAAGCCCTGCTCCCAGCGCCATAGATCGAGCCGCCAGAGTCCGTAACCGTCATAGGCTGCCCGTTCTGAAGGGTGGTTATGCCGGAAACGGTCCATCCGCCGAGTAGCTTGCCGCTGAATCCCTCGGTCGATTTCCAAGGCAGATCGTAGCTGTAGCTCACGATGAGCCGCTGCGAACGCTCGCCGGAGTACGGCCCGTACTGCTGGGCGAAATCGAGTGGGTTGTTGCTGCTGGAGGTGCCGAAATCCGTTTGCCCGGTGTCCAACTCCCCGGATTCAGGAGCATTGATGTTCGTAAGGTTCTTGCTCCAAGTGTAGGAGGCCTGCAGCAGCATGCCGTTGGAGAAGTTGTGCCGAAGCTGAGCTTGCAAGCTATTGTATTTGGCGTCTCCCAGGGTATTGGTGGTGGAGAGTCCGCCGGTGGAATAGCCGAGATAACTCACGCGGGCATTAGTGTTCTGCGTCGTGTTGACCGTAAGAGGTTCTGTCGTATTCGCGGGATCGTTGAAAGGGATGGGATTGCCACCCGGGAAGTTGGGGTTCGTGAGCATCGCAAGATCCTGCGGCGCGCAAGGGCCGCCAACGACGCCGCCGCAGACCAGCGAGTTTGCGGGGCCCACGAGGTGCGCAACGTTGATGCCCGTCCCCTGGTTCAATACGTGGATGCTGTGCGAGCCGACATAGCCGATATCGGCGACCCATCCATGCCCGAGATCGTATTGAAGGTCCAGGTTGTACAGCTGCGTGAGCGGAAGCCGGCTGGCCATATCGTTGGAGCTGGCCGTGAACCCGAGGGCAGAGTAGTCGAAAGCCCCAGTGGGATTGTAACCGTTGAGGTCATACTGACCCAATTCCTCACAATTAACGGTCTCGCTTGACGCGCACGCAGCCATATACCGCGGAGTCCAAGTAAGCGGAATGCCCACAATGGACTGGAAAGGACTATGGAGCGTGTTCTCCAGGTTGGAGATTGACGTTCCGTTGATCGTTCCGCCGTAAGGAGGCAGATTGAGGAGATTGTCAACCAGAAAGATACTGCCAGCCCGGTCGTAGAACCAACCGTAACCCGCACGGACCACGAGTTTGTTTCCGAAAGGCTGCCAAGCCACGCCGATGCGCGGCATGAAGTTATCGCGCGGGGAGCCGGAATATAGTGTGTTGTTGCCCGTATGCGCGACGCCCGACGCTCCGCATGGGCCAGTGAACCCCGCCGCTTTGTCATAGTTGTTCGGGACAACGAAACCATTGAGCGTCCCGACCGGAAGTGTGATTGAGCCTGCCGGAGCGCCGGGCGCGGGGGGACAGGCAGTCGTGGCGGCGTTGTTGAGGAACCAGGAGCCGGTATTCACACCGCCCGCTGTGAGCTGGCTGGTCCAAACGTTTGTGAACTGCCCGATCTTGTCGGATGGGAAACCATCGTATTCCCAGCGCACACCGACGTTGACTGTGAGCTTTCTATTGACTTTTATGTCGTCCTGAACGAACGCGTCGTATGCGCCGATGCGGTTGTAGTGGGTCAGCAACCCTCTTAGCGCGATGGGAGCAGCACCTCCCGCGCAGTTAGAACCGGCGAAGAAGCCGCAGGCCGTGATTGGAATTCCACCTGTTCCTGCGGGACCGGTTGCAGGAGTGCCGTCAATCGCCATTCCGGCGCTGCTGGTCAGGAAATCCGCGACGTTGTCGAAACTTATCTCGCCCCGGGCGCTGGCGGGGGTCTTGTTGTTGTACTGATCGAGCTCCCAGTCGAAGCCGAAACGGAGAGTATGGATGCCATGGTTCCAGGAGACCTGATCTCCGAACTGGAATTCGTTATCGATGTTCGTGCCGGTGCCCGCGAAGTTTCCACCCTGGCCCCAATCTTGCGACGGCGAATAGAGGGTGCTGGTGCCGAAGATGGTGGTGAAGAAGCCACTGCCGACGTCAATGGTCGGCACGATCCCGAAATCCTTCTGAGCAAGGGGCACATTCGCCGAGCAGGGCTGCCCGTTGTTGTTCAACGGAACGATCGAGCCGCCATTCGCCAGGTTGCAGGCCGTCAAAGGGTTCGGATCGGTAGCGTCCTCCAGGTTCCGCTGGAACGTGAAGCGCGCCTCGTTGATCAGGGTGTTCGTAACCGTCGACGTCAGCCGCAGCGTGCCGGTGTGGCTGAGATAGGTGACGTCCGCGGGCGAGCCGGGATTGCAGTTGCCGCCCAGGCAGTCGAAGCTCTGAATCTCGGGATCGGACTGGTACAGGTAGCGCTCCTGGAGGGTGTTCTTGGGTGTCAGGTTCCAATCGCTGTTGGCCATGTACTGATTTTCGTTGGCCTGGGTGGGCAAGGAGATAGCCGTCTGGCAGCCCGAAGAGGGCAGGCCGGGAACTTGCAAAGGGCAGTTCTGCGGTGCGGCAGCCATCCAGTAGCCGCCCTGGTTGAAGGGGGTCTTGATATTGGCCTTTGACTGAAGGAGGGCGATGGCGGTGTTGGTGATCTGGGCGCCGCTGTTCTGAATCAGAACGCCATCCGCATAGCCCTGGTTGCAATTTACTGGAACACTGACGGCAGGCGGAAAAACAAAAGTCATCGGGACGCCGAATCCGGTGACAAAAGGTGGGCAGGCCCCGGCCCCCGGGCCAAATACGCTGCCCAGGTATTTTCTATAGTCATTACCTGTAGGATCATTCGTGCAACGAATGTCGGTGCAGCCGAACCCGTCGGTCTGGTAGTTGTAGTCGTTCCAAGGCAGCAAGTGCGCGGCGGGCTCGTACCCGGTGGCAAATCCGTTGGTGGCGATTCCATTGAGCTGCCGGAAGCCCTGATAGGAACCGAAGAAGAAGATCTTGTCCTTCTTGATCGGGCCGCCGAGTGTGCCTCCAAAAGTGTTCTGCTTCAGGGTCTGCGGCTTGTTTGCCTCTTTGTCTGACAGCTCGGAGAACTTGTAGAAGAAATCATTCGCGTTAAACATGTTGTTGCGGTTGAACTCGAAGACGTCGCCATGGAAGTTGTTGGAACCTCCCTTGGTAATGACTTCGACGTTGGCGCCGGCGTTGCGCCCGAATCCCGCATCGTACTGCGAGGTCTGCACCTTGAATTCCTGAATGGTGTCCGGGTTGGGAATCGCGATGCCCGGCATGCTGCCCATTTGCGCCGCACCGCCGCTGGTGTACTGGGTGATGTTCGCGCCGTCCATTGAATAGCTGTTGGAAATACCTCCCTGACCGTTGGCACTCACGTTTTGGGTCCCGTTGCCCATGGCGGAGGCGTTCGAAACGTTGGTGACCACGCCGGGCGACAGGTCGACGATCTGCGTGTAGTTGCGGGTAACCAACGGGAGGTTCTGGATCTCCTGCGAGGGGATAACGGTGCCGTTGGTCGCGTTCTGCGTCTGGACGGTTTCGGTGGTTGCTTCCACCGTCACCTTCTCACTCGAGCTGCCGACCTCGAGTTTGCGATCCAGCTCGGGAGTCTCCGTGACGTTCACGGTAATCGAGGGGACGTCGAGGGACTTGAATCCCTTCGCCTCGAAGCGGACCGAATAGTTGCCCGGCGGCAAAAGAGAAATCTGGTAGGCGCCGCTGGAGCTCGTCGTTGCCGTGCGCATCTGCCCGGTCGCAAGATTGGTGACCGTCACGGTGGCGCCGACAATCACGCCGCCCGATGGGTCGGTGACCGTTCCGGCCAGAGCGCCCGTGTTCGAGGTTTGCGCATGGAGCACGGCGGTGCAACTAAACAGCAGAACGGCACAAGCAAACAGCGCACACACAAACCGCAGCTTCGGGCTTGCATTCATTGTCCCACCCCCAAAAAACATCCCATTTAGTTTTTGCATCCAAAGTGCGCGCGAGAGGCTCGCACGCCCCATTCCCCAACCCCACACCGCAATCAAGTTTCAAAGAGCTTACGGACAGAGAAATTTGATGGCGCTCATTTAGCACACGCACAAATTCGTGTCAACAGGTATGTTGTGGCCTCAGTTGGGGAGGGCTCGACCGCAGCAGCCCGAGGAAGGGCTGGCGCTCGCTGCCGGCCAGGACGAGTGTTACGTTCAATCTATGTATACATTCTGTGCTTTTATGCGGACAATTTCCGTTTTGGGGGTGTCGCAAGGAACGCGATCTTGGCTCGACGAATTCGCTCTGGCGCAAAAAGGCCAAAAACTGCCAATCGCGGCCGTTTGGGCGCCTCTTAACCTCCCGACGAGAGCATGGTTCATGCTTCAGTGGGAGCAGAAAATTCGCGTGATGCGAGGCGGAAATTTACGCAACTTCTCGCGTCACTTTTTCCAGAAGCGGGCGACGGCGGCGAAATCGGGGTCGTCGCGCGAGGCATCTTTGACGGCGGTGTAGGTGGCATACGCCGCTTCGGCTGCGGGCAGCCTGGTTCCCTGCTCGCGAGCCAATTCGAGCGCGAGGCGAAGGTCTTTGTGCATCAGGCGAAGCGGGAAACTTGCGGGATATTCATTCTTGAGCATCAGCGGAGTTTTTACGTCGAGGAGGCGGGCGTGACCCATGCTCGATTGCATGACTTCGATGAGGCGCTCGGCGGGGACGCCCGCGTTTGTGACGAGCGCGAGCGATTCGGCCCATGCGTCGATTTCGAGCGCGAGCAGAAGATTCATTCCGAGCTTTACCGTTTGTCCGGCGCCGTTTGGGCCGAGCAGAAAGAATCTTTTGCCCATTGCTTCGAGGACCGGCTTCGCGCGGTCGAGAACTGCGGCATCGCCGCCGATCATGAAGACGAGCTCGCCTTTTTCGGCGCCCCACGTGCCGCCGGTGACGGGCGCGTCGAGAAAATCGACGCCTCGTTTGACGCAGGCGGTCGCTACGCGGCGCGCGGTGTCCGGCGAGACGGTGCTGGAGTCGATGAGGATCGTTCCTTGGCGCAGAGCTTCGAGCGCACCGGAGCCGAAGAGGACTTCTTCGAGCGCAGGTGGATCGCTGACGATCGTGATGAGGACGTCCGATTGCGCGGCGACCTCGCGGGGATTCGCGGCGAGTTTTGCACCAGCGCGGACGAGGTCGTCTGCTTTGGATTTTGTGCGGTTCCAGACGGTGAGCGGGAAACCGGCGCGAAGGAGATTTTGCGCCATAGGTTTGCCCATAAGGCCTAGGCCTATAAAGCCGATGTTTGGTTTCATCGTTTGTCCCCGTGATAGCAAAAAGAGCCGAACACATCCGGGCTGAAGAACCCGGCGCTACGTTTAAACCTTAAAATCGAAGAGCCGGCGAGACGCCGGCGCTACGAATCAGACGAGCGCGAATTCCACGCGGTGGCGGAATGGGTCGATGCGCTCGGCGCGCACGTGGACCTGGTCGCCCAGGCGGAATGCCAGCTTCGCTGCGCTTTTCGATGCGCCTCTGCTGCGCGAGCCGCGATTCAGTTCGGCGACGATGACGTGGTCGCGCTCGCGGAACTGGCAGCGCATGCCGGTGGATTCTTCGAGGCGGTCGATGCTGACCAAACCCTCGACGAAGATTTCGGTGAGTTCGACGAAGAAGCCGAATTTCTGCACGGAAATAATCAGGCCGTCGTATTCCTCGCCGAGATGGCTTTCCATGAACTGGGCCTTTTTCCAGTCGATCAGCTCGCGCTCGGCGAGATCCGCGCCGCGCTCGGCTTCCGAGCTTTGGGAGCCGATTTCCTCGAGCTCGACGCGGCGGTAGGGGCCAAGAGTAGCCATCGATGGAGGCTCGCCGCCGCGCGCGCTTGATTTGCGCGGCGGCTCGGGACGCGGCGCTCTGGGCGCAACTGCGTCGGGATTGTCGAGCGCCCATTTGAGCGCGCGGTGGACGATCATGTCCGGGTACCGCCGAATGGGCGACGTAAAATGCGTGTACTCCTGCGCGGCGAGCGCGAAGTGGCCGAGCGGATCGGCTGTGTAACGAGCTTGCTTGAGCGAGCGCAGCATGAGGTAGGAGAGGATGCGCTCTTCGGGCTTGCCTGCGATTTTTTCGGTGAGGCGCTGGTAATGTTGCGGGCGGATGTCGACCTCATCGGCGCCCGGGAGATCGACGTGCATCGGGCGCATACGACCGCGACCTCCGCCAACGCGCGCTGATGGCTTTACGCTGCCGTGACGGACCGTGATGCGGCGCTCGGTGAGATCTTCGACGCCAAGCGAATAGCCGAAAGCCTGCGCGAGTTCCTCGAATTCGAGAACTTTCTTCGGATCGGGCTTTTCGTGGACGCGATGGAGCGACGCGACGCCGCGCTTTTCGAGATATTGCGCGACGGCTTCATTGGCCGCGAGCATGAATTCCTCGATGAGGCGATGCGCGATGTTGCGTTCACTGCGGAGAATGCTGGTCATGCTGCCGGCCTCGTCGAATTCGATCACGGGCTCGGGGAGGTCGAAGTCGATCGAGCCGCGTTCGCGACGGCGCGCGTTGAGCAGCAGCGCGAGTTCCTTCATGCGGCGAAAGTCGCCGACGAGCGGCGCGTAGCGGGCAGTCATCTCGGGATCGCTCTCGATCACCTTGTTGACGTTGGTGTACGTCATGCGCTCAACGGAGCGGATCACGCCGGGAGTGAAATCGGCGGCGATCATGCGGCCGGAGGAATCCATTTGCATGATGACGCTCATCACCAGGCGGTCGACTTTGGGATTGAGCGAGCAGATGCCGTTTGAGAGTTCCTCGGGAAGCATGGGCACGGCGCGATTCGGGAAGTAGACGGACGTGCCGCGCAGGCGCGCCTCATGATCGATTGCGGAATTGCGGGCCACGTAGTGCGCGACATCGGCGATGTGCACCTGTAGCTCGTAGGCGCCATTCGGCAGCGGGCGGACGAGGACGGCATCGTCGAAATCGCGCGCCGTTTCGCCGTCGATGGTGACGATCGGGAGATCGCGGAAATCGCGCCGGCCGCGGAGATCGTTTTCGGCAACCTGGGGAGGCGTGGCTTTTGCGGCGGCGATTACTTCTTCCGGGAATTCGTGCGGCAGATGATGCTTGCGAATGATGATTTCGACGTCGACGCCGATGTCGCCGGGGCGTCCCAGAATTTCGATCACGCGGCCCATCGGCGCAAGGCCGCTGCGCGGGAAGCGTGTGATTTCCGCGTTCACGACGGCGCCATCGAGTTCGGGAAGGCGCAGGCGGCGATTCGCGGGCGGCTGCTGCGCTTCCGGGCCGAGCTTCGCGCGCAGCTCGGGAGTAAGTTCGTCGCCCGGCGGAATCAGGACTTCGTGCTGGAGACGCACGTCGTACGGCAGGACGTGATTGCCGTGCGGGCCGTAGCGGAAAAGGCCGACGACGGTCGGATGTTCGCGCGTGACGATCTGCACGACGCGGCCTTCGGCGCGTCCATCGGGGCGGCGGCGGACGATGCGGCCGAGGACGCGGTCGCCATGCATCGCGTCGCCGAGGCTATCGCGGCCAATGAAAAGGTCGCCGTCGACGCCCGGGATCGGATGATCCGGGACGAGGAAGGCGTAGCCATCGCGATGCGCGATGATGCGTCCGGAGATGAGATTGGGATCGCGGGCGCGGCGCGATGCTGCGGCGGCGAATTGCGCGTCGGTCGCTGTTCCCTGCTCTGTCTGAGCGCCGGTCGCGTGTGCGGATGCGGCGGAGGCGTTGGCCGGCTGCTGCTGTTTCGAATCCGATTTCTGATTTGGCTTTTGGTTTGTTTTCTGATCGGCCAGCTTATAGCGGCCGCCGTAGGTCTCTTCGATTTCGCCGCGCTTCTTGAGTTTTTGGATGACGCGCGGGAGGAAGCGGCGGCCGTGGTGCTTGAGTCCCATGCCGTGCGCGATTTCGCGAATACTGGCGGCCTTTGAGAGGCTCGCGAGATGCGCGAGGACGTCGCCGGCGTTGACGTGTTCCTCTCGCGGCTCGGGCGCGGTTTGGAATTTGCGCAGTTTTTTCATCGACGTAGTTTGACGTTAGAGCCACAGACAGGCTAACGGAATTCGAGGCGCGTGGCAAAAGGTCCTTCCGAGATAGCATTCCCGCGAACTACCGTAGGCACAAAAGCGCGGCGGTGGTGTCAAAACCCCCAAGCGAACAGGCGAGAGCAATCGGCGATTGCGGCGCGCGATTCGCGCGGCGGCATGTTCGCGGAGGAGTGTGCGACCGTGGGAATGACGGTTGGCGAAAGCAAGGGAGTGGTTGCGGATCCGAATATTGTTCCGCTGATTGATGTGCTGCTGGTGCTGATCATCATCTTCATGGTGATGCCGAGCAGGACCACAGGATTGCCGACGCAGGTCCCGCAGCCCGCGTCGCCGCAAGCGAAAATCGAAGGCACGATCGTGGTCCAAGTGCTGCAGGGCGGAAAGCTCATGATCAACGAGGAGCCGAGCGATTGGGACACGCTGGGCGCAAAGCTCTCCGACATTTTCAAGCAGCGCGCCGATAAGGTGGCGTTTGTGAAAGGCGATGAGAATGTTCCGTTCGAGGAGGTGGCGCGCGCGATCGATATCATGCGCGGGGCGGGGATCGAGCATGTGGGGCTGATCACGGCTGGCGACGCCGCTCAAGGAAAAGCTCCGTGATGTTGGACGCCTCGAGGCCGCAAAGCACGACATGCTGCGGGTGAGGCTGCGCATCGGAAACGCGCTTCGCGCGCGTTTTTATGTCGGAGCTGGAAGCTCCGACCCCCTGAAAGACCCACAGCCCGCGGCTGAAGCCGCCCATTTACTGAGCTTTTCGCGGGACTGAAGGCCCACGCTTCCGCCGGTAAACCCTCCCGCAGCGGCGCGTTAGCAAGCCTCGCTTCTACCGGCACGTCCCGCGCGAGCGTCCGGGGATTGGACGTTCGCTGCGGGCAAAGACGGGCGCAGCAAGCAGCGCCCCTACAGTCACGAGGGCGATTCCACGCTACGAGCTAGCGTTCGCGCATTTTGGCCAGGAGGCGGAGCATTTCGATGTACATCCACACCAGCGTGACCATGATGCCGAACGCGCCGTACCACTCCATGTATTTTGGCGCGCCGGCGTGAACGCCGGTTTCGACGAAACCGAAATCGAGAATCAGATTCAGCGCGGCGACGATCACAATGACCACGCTGATGCCGATTCCCCACGGTCCCGAGCTATTGAGTAGCGGGACCTGGTGGCCGAAGAACCGCAAAACGATGTCGACCACATACACCAGGAAGATGGCGCCGGTGGCTGCAATCACGCCCATCGTGAATTTCGGCGTAGCGCGAAGGATGCGGGACGTGTAGAGCATCAGCATCACGAGCGTGACGCCGAAGGTCAGGCCGAGCGCCTGGATCGCGATGCCGCTATAGGCTTTCTCGAGCGACGCGGAGATGCCGCCCAGGGCGAGGCCTTCGGCAAGCGCGTAGAGCGGCGCGGTAATGGGCGACCACTCCTTTTTGAAGATTGTCGCGATCGCGAAGACGAGGCCGGCGATGAGCCCGCCGATCATCCAGGGCATGGCCGCAGCGGGGCTTTCGGTGTTGGAAAGCCACCACGTCCAAGCAGCGGTGGCGGAGACGCAGAAGAGCAGAAGGCCGGTCTTATTCACCGTGCCTTGCAGCGTCATCGCCTCGCCGCCCAGGGCGACGGGGCCCTGGAATGTTTTTGCGTTCAGGGCAGGATTCGAAGTCTTGAAAAGGCCGGGCATGGATATGCTCCTCGCAACTATTTTAGCAAGGAATGGGACGAAAATAGCTGCGCGCTACTGCGGGAACTGCTGGACCGTGGGGATGTCGAGGACGACGATTTTGCCGTCGGGCTCGCGCTCGAGGGTGGGCGCGTAGTCGCCGAGAAGCTCGCGGCGCCACCACATGCCCGTCGTGCGCTTCGTTTTCATGTCGGTGAACCAATATTGGTAGATGACGGCGCGGACTTGCTGCGGCTTGGCGCCGGGAAATGGATTGCGCGCGAAAAGTTCCAGCACGTCCGGCGAGCCGGTGAGCAGGCGCTCCTCGGTCCACACGACCCAGCGGTATTGGGGCCACGCGCCGAGCGAGGCGAACCAGAGATTCCATTCGAAGCGCGGCTGGTAGGGCGCGTAGATGCCGGGCGGCTTGCTCGGGTCTTGCGGCTTGTAGCGGAATGGGTAGGGCGTCCACGTTTTGCCGCCGTCGGTCGAGCCCTGGAATTCGATTTCGTAGCGCGCGTGCGTCATGACTTCGAAGAGGCCATACGAATTCGCAATGCGAAATGGTTCAAGGGCCTCGACCGGAGTCGTAAACAGTGTCGCGTCGGGAACCAGCTTCCACACGAGCTCGGCAGTGGTGACGTAAAAAATCCACGCGAGGCAGATTCCGGCGAAGGTCCAGCGCACCGGCTGGAAGATGTGGCGCCAGGCCGCGCGCCGGGATTCCCACGGGGTGGCGGCTGGGGTCGGGTCCGGCGGGCGTTCGCGATCGATCAGCGCGCGGATGCGCCGCGGCACGATCCATTCGATGAAGCGATCGTCGAGGAAGAGGAAGCCGAGGCAGAGAACGATGTAGTTCAGAAACGCGTAGTTGCCGGTGAGGATGATGCTGGCTTGAAACGGCAGCACGATGAGGAAAAACGCGATGCGAAATCTGCGCGGAAGAAAAATCATAAAGCAGAGCACGAGCTCAATCGCCAGCGTGTAGAAAACGGCCCCAGCGTGGAACCAGTGGGGGAAATGGCCGACGTACCAGCCGGGCCAGGTGGGGAGCGGGGCGTTCTGGTAGTAGTCGTCCATGGCGCGGAAGTTGCGCCAGGTGGGATCGTGGCTCGCCATCTTCCCGACGCCGGATTCGAAGTAAATGCGAAACGCCTCGTACTGCAGGAGAAAGAGGCTGGCGCGCGAGGCGGCGTGCGAGCGGGCGAGCCTTGGGCGGAGGCCGGGAGGCGCGAAAAACAACGAGATGAAGCCGGCTTCGAGGAGCATGCCGTCCGATTGGTAGCTTGAGAAATCGCGTGCCGTAACGATGAAGGACATAAAGCAGACGAAGCAGATGAGCAGCGCCGCGCGCGGCCAGATGTTGAAGACGACGAGGATCGAGGCGATCAGGCCGATCCAGGTGACGAGCATGAGTGCGCGGTCGCCCGAGCCGAACCAGAAGAGGCTGGGCGCGTACCACCAACTGGAGCCGTGCATCGCGGCTTGGACGGCCCGAAGGTAGTCGCCTGCGGGAAGGATTCCGTCGGGGCCAAGCAGGCCTTTGATCTGGAAGATCAGCGAATAGAATGCGGAGAAGTAGATCGCGCCTAGCGCGCGCAGGAAAATCCAGCGCGGCCAGAGATGGCCCGGCGATTTCTCCGACGAGATTTCGGGTCCGAGGAGCCAATTGATTGATGTTTCGAGCCAAGGCCACATCGCGCGAGGATTATACAGAGAAGCAAGGGCGCAACGGAGGTTTCCGCCGTTTACCGGGCTGAAGCCCCGGGGTTGCGCGAGTGCTTTTCGCGAGGCTGACATAGAAATGAAATCGGGAATTTGAATATTCCCGGCAGAGGTCAACCGTCCCTACGGAGTCTGTGTCATAGCTGCTGGAATTTTCCTGGGGGCGCAGTGTGGACTCCATGTTTTTTACTGAAAGCGAGTTTAGTTGTGCGGCTGCGCCGCATTTTCAGCCGCGCAGCATGCGCGTGATGTTGTAGGCGATGGCCGCCAGCATCCATTCGGTGCTGACCGCCGCCAAACCGCGCCTTCGGAATGTCCTCATGCCGCGTTGCTCTTTCAAAATCCCGAACACCGGTTCCACCAAAGCCTGCCGTCGTTGGTAAATGTCACGCCCTGCCCGACCACGCAGCTTCGCCCGCAGTCGAAGATGCTCGGGATCGCGAATGCGGTTCTTCCCGATTCCCGCAGCGCGTTTTCCCGTTCCCATCTCGTGCTTCAGATTGTTGTCCGGCACATAAAGGTCAATCCCAAGTCCCTTCATCACATGCAGCGCCTGGCCACTAAAAAACCCCGAATCTCCGCTGACCTTTTCTGGACGGGCCCGACACTGCCGTTCGACTTCCTCCACCATGGGCACTAACGAGCTGTTGTCCGTGGCATTCTGCGTCACGCGCGTGGCCACGATCAGGTGGTCGTCACTCACCGCTAAGTCGGCCGTGTATCCCAATTCCCACCCCTGCGACGTCCGCAAAAATCGACTCTCTGGATCAGTCCGCGAAACTTGCTGCCGCCCTTTCTTCGGCAGCGCTGGCACGGGCTGCTGCGTCAGGCGTTCTTGCTCCTTCGTCGTCACGCTGACTCCGCCGTCTTCCTCCGGATCTTCTTGACTGGCTTTTTGCTGAAACGCTCGCACCTGCCGTCGATCTCGCGCCCACTGAGCCCGCTCCCAATCGACCATGCGGTGTCGGGAGGCATTCGCCCGCACTCGCGTCGAGTCAATGGCCACGTGGCCCAGCTTGCCCAAACCTGCTCGACGTGCCATTTGCACGATCTGCGTGAACACGTCGTTAATGGCCCGCCGGTGCCGCCGCAGAAATTCGCTCAGCGTCTTGTGATCCGGCGTCAACCCGCCGGCCAAATACCGAAACGCCAGGTCTTCTCGAACGCGCCGCTCCAAACGCCGGGTCGAGTTCACTCCCAAACAAAACGCGTACAGCCACACCTTCAACATCATCTTTGGCGGATACGCCAGCCGTCCCTCGACCGCATACGCCTCTTCGAATCGGCTCACGTCCAACTGCTCGATCATGGCGTGCAGCCGGAAGCACAGGTGCTCCGAACCCAGAACATCCTTTACGTTCGGAGGCAACAAATACGCTTGATTGGGATCGTAAGGAAAAAATCGTGACATGCTCCTTTTTCCTTCATCTCCCAACCAAAAACAAGTCCCAGCTATGACACAGACTCCTCCGGGACTCGCTCTATTTCGCTGGAAGTCCCCGGCACTTCGCTGCGCTTCGTGCCGGGCTAATTACAATCGCGCCTCCGGCGCTCGTACGTCAACGCTATGACTCGGGGCCTTCGGGTGCTCGTGCGCAGGCGCTATGACTCGGAGGGTTCGGGCACAGAGTCGGGGGGTGGCGGCTTCAGGAATGGCGGCAGGGCGGGGACCGACTGCAGGTTTTCGCGGCCTTCGGCGAAATCGATGAAGAACTGCTGGACGTTGAAGCGGAAACCGTTGCGCGACGGCGCTTGCTTGGCGGATTCTTGCCAGCGGACGTATTCGCCGGTGGGCAGCAGAAGGCGCGTCTTCTGCGTGTCGGCGAGATAGGGCGCCACGACCTCGGTGAGGATTTGCTGGTGGAGCACGGCATCGCGAAGATGGAAGATCACTTCGACGCGTTCGTAGATGTTGCGCTGCATCCAATCGGCGCTGCCGAGATAGATTTCGGTCTTGCCACCGTTGCCGAAGACAAAAATGCGGCTGTGCTCGAGGAAGCGTCCGATCACGCTGCGGACGCGAATGCGGCTGCTGAGGCCGCGTACTCCCGGGCGCAGAGCGCAGGCGCCGCGCACGATGAGTTCGATCTGCACGCCCGCTTGCGAGGCTTTGTAGAGCGCGTGGATGATCTTTTCGTCGAGGAGCGAATTCATTTTGGCGACGATAAAGGCGGGGCGGCCGGCCTTTGCGTGAGCCGCTTCGCGGTCGATCAGATTGATGAAATTCCGGCCCAGATTTAGCGGCGCGACGAAAAGCGGGGTGTAGCGCGGGCGCTCGGAATAGGCCGTCAAGTAATCGAAGACGTGGTGCACGGCCGAAGTGATCGACGGCTCGCTGGTAAGCAAGCTGAGGTCGGTGTAGAAGCGCGCGGTGGATGGATTGTAATTGCCCGTGCCGAGATGCGCGTAGCTGCGCGTCTTGCCGTCCGCTTCGCGGCGCGCGACGAGCGCGAGCTTGCAGTGCGTCTTCAGTCCGACCACGCCGTAGAAGACCTGCACCCCCGCTTCCTGCAGATTGCGGGCCCAGCGGATGTTGGAGGCTTCGTCGAAGCGCGCCTTCAACTCGACGACGACGGCGACTTCTTTCTTCGCGGCGGCTTCGATGAGCGCGCGGACGATTGGCGAATTTTCGCTGGTGCGATAGAGCGTCTGCTTCATCGAGAGGACATTGGGATCCTGCGCCGCGCTCTCGATGAACCGGACTACGGTGGAATAAGAATCGTACGGATGGTGCAGCAGGACGTTGCGCTTGCGCAGGAGCTCGAAGATCGACGATGCCCCCGGCTTCAAGGCCAGCTCTCGCGGCACGAACGGGTGATATTTCAAATCGGGGCGCGGCGTCTGGTCGTAGAGATGGAAGAGGCGCGAGAGATTGACCGGGCCATCGGTGCGGAAAACCTGCCACGGCGCGAGGCGGAAATTCGATGCGAGGCGATCGACGATTTCCTGGTCGGCGCCCGCCTCGATTTCGAGACGTACTGCGGAGCCTTTGCGGCGGCGGTGCAGCTGCTGGTCGACCGATTCGAGCAGGCCGCGCGATTCCTCTTCGGTGAGATAGAGATTGCTGTTGCGCGTCACGCGGAAGGGCGCGGCGGAGAGAATTTCGTAGCCGTGATAGAGCCGCTCGGCGAACGCGTGGACGACGTCGTGAAGGAAAACGTACTCGACGGTGCCTTCTGCCGATGGAATCAGGACGAGTCGCGGCAGGGCGCGTGGAACCGTCACGACGCCGAGGTACGTCTGCTGCGGGCCGCGGCGCTTGCGCTTCAAGAGAAACGCGAGACAGAGCGCCTTGTTAAGCACGTGCGGAAACGGATGCGCGGGATCGACCGTGACGGGCGTGAGCAGCGGCGACACCGTCTTCACGAAAAATTCCTCGATGTACTCGCGTGCCGCGGGGCGAAGCTCGTCGAGATGGCGAACGCGGATCGATTCCTCAGCGAGCGCAGGGACGAGTTCCTCGCGCCAGCAGGCATATTGGTCCGCCACAAACGCGTGGATCCTCTTCACCAGCTCGGTGAGCACTTCGTCCTGCGTGCGGCCGTCTGGGCCGGGGTCGCTGCTTCCCTGCTCGACTTGCTGCAACAGACCGGCGAGGCGGACTTCGACGAACTCGTCGAGATTGCTCGCCGTGATGGCCAGGAATTTCACGCGCTCAAGGAGCGGATTCGCGAGATCGCGCGCTTCTTCGAGCACGCGCTGGTTGAATTGCAGCCACGAGAAATGGCGGTTCAGAAACAGCTCGCGGTCGGGGATACGAGTGGGTGACATAAGCCTCTGAGGCCGGAAAGGTTATATCGGGAGTGTTACGCCTGTGTTACGACCGGGGGACTAACCGAAGGCAGAGACCCCCACCCCAGAAACCGGGGAGGGGGCACCGCACCGGAAACATCAAAGACGAAGGCTCGCGCTGCTCGCTATTCGCGCGGGTACGCGGAGGGCAGCGAGCGCAGGTAGGCGATCACTGCCTGGGCGTCGGCCGGGGTCATGTGGTAGATGTGCATCGGCGGCTGGATGGCGAGGCCGTTTGGCCCGACGCCATTTTCGAGGATCTGCTCGCCCTGCGCCTCGCTGAACCCGGGAAAACCGGCAAGCGCCGGAGCGCGCATGGCCCAATTCGTGGTCGGATGGACTGGCGTGATCCAGATAGCTGCGCCTTGCAGGCGGCGAGACTCGTCGAGATTGCCACTGTCGTCGCGGGGAGTATGGCATTCCTCGCACATTCCGACGTCCTCGACCAGATAGCGCCCGTGATCGATCTGGCTTTGCGAGGCGGGAGCGGCGGTCGAGGCCTTGGCGGTCTTCGAGGGAGCCTGAGCATGAGTCTCACGCGAGAATGAGAGCGACGCACCCACGGCTGCGGCGAGCAGGATGGCAAGGCCAACGACCCAGCGGTAACTCGGTTTCATAGAATTTATCAGTCCTGGAGTTGAAATTGTGCGGTTCCGTTTTTCCGGAGAGGCGGCCGCCACCGCTCGAACGCGAAAGTATCTCATCCCCCGCCGCAGCTTCGCAATCCCGAAATGGACGCGCATAACCACTTGATTGCATAACAATGTCGGCTCCTCGCCCCGAGTAGACTGTGGTTTGTCGACGACCATAGGCTCGGGAGAGAGGAGCCGAACATGGTGATGATAGGCGTAGATTACCACCCGAGCTTTCAGGCGATTGCGTTTTTTGAAGAAGAGACCGGTGAGTGGGGTGAACAGGAACTGAGCCACAGTGATGGACAAGCAGAGAAGTTCTACCGGGAGCTGAAGCAGCGAGGAGCGAGCGTGCGGGTAGGAATGGAGGCGACTGGTTATTCACGCTGGTTCGAGCGACTGCTGGCAGAGTTGGGTATCGAGCTGTGGATCGGCAATCCGGCGGAGATCAAGGCCAAGCGAGTCAAGAAGCAGAAGACCGACCGCAACGATGCTCGACTGCTACTCCGGCTGATGCGGGAAGGCAACTTCCCGCAGATCTGGGTACCGAGCCCGGAGAACCGAGATTTACGGCAACTGCTGTGGCATCGGCATCGGCTGGTGCAGATGCGCACGCGGATCCTGAATCAGTTGCAGGCGTTGGCCATGAACGAGGGCTATCGCTGGAAGAAAAAGCTGTTCAGCGAACAGGGGCGAGCGCAGTTAGAAAAGCTCGCGTTAGCTCCCTGGGCGAGTCGGCGCCGGCAAGAGTTGCTGGAACTGCTGGACCGCCTGAATCCGACGATTGAAGAGCTGACGGCTGCCGTCGAGCGGGAAGCCAGAAAGCGGCCCGAGGTTCAGCGACTGATGACCCATCCGGGTGTGGGTCCGCTCACGGCACTCGCTTACGTGTTGATCATCGGAACTCCGACGCGGTTTCAACGGGGCAAGCAGATCGGCACGTACGTGGGGATGATTCCGAGTGAGGACTCCAGTGGCGGCAAGCAACGGCTGGGACACATCAGCAAGCAGGGCAGTTCCTTGTTGCGTTTCTTGCTGGTGGAGGCGGCCCAAGCAGCAGCGCGCGTCCATCCTGACTGGAGACGTCGGTACATCCACCTGGCGATGCGTCGACACAAAAGCATAGCCAAGGTAGCGATGGGACGAAGGCTGGCGATTCGGTTGTACTGGATGTGGCGGAATGGTTGTGAGTATTCGCAGTCTTTCGAGTTCGGTTCGTACGCGGGACAGCTCGGTACCGGACATGGTGTGCAGTAGAACACCGTGGACTTGATGGGGCATCCCGCTCCCTGCAAAGGGAGTTTGAACGAGTAATCCTGGTCGAAGTTTAGATCGAAGAGATGTTTGGGTCGGACCGAAGCCGACCGAAAGATTACAGACGAGCCGTGGTCATCGACGCAGGGCCGAAGAACAAGACAAACGAAGGCACTCTTCGAAGTGAACGGAGAAGTGCGCTCAAAAAACGATTGACGGAGCCGACATTGTTAGAGATGTCCGGTAACGGCTAATCAGGACTTAACCAGAATCTTGAATAAAACTTACGTACAGGACCTTCCGAATTAAGTCACTCAAGAACTATCGGCGTGTTTGCCTCTAAGTTACACTGTTATCCTTGTTCTTCGGCATTGGTAGCCAAGCCTGCGAAGCAAGGAGCTGCTTTGTGCGCTTATTCACTGTTTAGGGAGAGGAATTTGTGAAACGGGCTCCCAACGCTGCGCTGGCGTTCCTCGGACTGATGGGCGTAGTGCTCACCTGCGGTTGCGGAGGCTCTGGACCGCTGATTTCTGTGGGCGTTTCCCCCACTTCTGTCCAAACGGACCAGGGCCAAACGTTAGACATTGTCGCGACTGTCGCAAACGACTCGTCCAATCAAGGCGTGCGGTGGACTCTTACAGGTCCCGGATCAATCGCGTTCCTTAGCCCAACCAAGGTCGCCTATACTGCGCCAGCCCCCTCGAATATTTCGACCGTGCAGAATGCAACCGTCATCGCGACTTCTGTCGCGGATCCCACGAAGACCGCGCCAGCACAGATTCAGGTCAATCCCTTGCCCCAGATTCTTACTCTGTCGTTCCCTAACGGCACCACAGGCGTGCCTTACAGTCAGCCCATCGGTGAATCCGGCGGCACACCGCCGTTCAACTGGTCCGTTTTTGTCGGCGGTGTTCCGCTGGGCTTTAGCATTGATTCCAACACGGGCACAGTGAGTGGAACGCCGACGGGCGGAGGGACATGGTATTTCGACCTCGAACTCACCGATGCGGCCGGCGTTTCGGTTCAGCAGGGCGTTTACAGCCTGATGATCATTTCAACGATCCCACCGAAGAACCCGGTGCCTTTCGTGAACCAGCCGTTGATTCCCGATACCGCCTCCCCAGGAGAGCTCGCGTTTACGCTGACGGTCAATGGCACAGGTTTCGTATCCGGCGCGACCATCGATTTCAACGGCACAGCGCTGGCGACCACGTTTGTGAGCAGCAGGCAACTTACAGCGACCGTGCCTGCAACTGATATCGCGTCGCCGGGCACAGCAGCAATCACAGTGGTGAATCCGGCGCCGTCCGGCCCTGCGTCGAATGTTGTCTACTTTCCAGTGGCCACACCCGAGGCAGCTCCAAATTTCACGAACGCCTCAGGCTCTCCGTTCAATCAACCGGCAGTTACGCTGACGGTTGGTGATTTCATCGGCAGCGGGAAACTGGACCTGGCAACCGCCGAAGGAAATAGTGTCAACATTTTCCTGGGCAATGGTGATGGCAGGTTCACTCAGGCGACCGGCTCGCCGATAGCGATCCCTCATCCGCCGTGGGACACGCTGACGAACGTGATAGTCAACTCGATTTCCGTCGGAGATTTCGACAACAGCGGCCACCTCGGTTTGGCGGTGGCCGACGTCGACACGGGCAACGTGGATGTTCTGTTCGGCGAGGGGAACGGCACGTTCACACATTCATCCGCATTCGTTGCGGTTGGGATTTACCCCTATACTATCGCAGTTGGCGACTGGACCGGTGACGGGAACCTAGATATGGCAGTCGCGCTCTTCTTTGGTGGCACAGGTACGACGATCGAACTAGGGTACGGCGACGGTGCGTTCAATCTGCCCAGCGGAGAAACGATCGATCCGGTCATCAACGGTGCCCAGACTGCCATCGCGGCGGGAGACTTTAACGGCGATGGCAAGCTCGACCTTGCTGTTACAAGTTTGATCAATTCCGTCACGATTCTTCTTGGCAACGGAGACGGGACGTTTTCGCAAGCGAGCGGATCTCCTATCACTGTCGGCAATTATCCCAGCGCGATCGTGGTCTGCGATTTCAATGGCGATGGGAAGCTGGATCTCGCTATCGCAAATTCTGAGGATAATACAGTGACCATTCTGCTCGGCAACGGAGACGGGACGTTTTCGCAAGCGCCGGGGTCGCCGATTGCTGTTGGCAACACCCCGCAAGCGATCGCAGTAGGGGACTTTACGGGCAGCGGCAAGCCCGGCTTGGCCGTCTTGAACACGCTGAGCAACAACGTCAGCATCTTGCTGGGAAACGGCGACGGTACCTTCATCCCAGCGCCGGGTTCCCCCATCTCCGTCGGCGCCGGGCCGTCGACGCTTGCAGTGGGCGACTTTAATGGCAGCGGCCGACTGGGCCTCGCCGTAGGCAACACGGGCGATCACACGATTTCGATTCTTGTCCAGCACTAGCAACGGTCTTTCGGTCACCGCCAGGCTACGTACTAAGTGGCCGCGCCATCGGTCAAGTCCTGATCAACGCCGTAACCGGGCATCTCTAACAATGTCGGCTCTGTCAAAGCTTTTCTGAGCGCACTTCTCCGTTCACTTCGAAGAGTGTCCTGTTTTGCTTTCGTAGGGCCTTTGCATTGACGACCGCGGCTCGCTCGTAATCGATCGGTCGGCTTCCGTCCGACCCAAACATCTCTCCGATCAAACTTCGACCATGATTACTTCTTCAAACTCCCTCTTGCGAGGGAGCGGGATGCCCAATCAAGTGGACGGCGCTCTAGTTCACGCCATGTCCGGTTACGAGCTGTCCCGCGTTCGAACCGAACTCGACCCATTGCGAATATTCCCAACCATTCCGCCACATCCAGTACAGCCGAACCGCGAGTCTTCGGGCCATGGCCACCTTGGCGATGCGACGTTCTCGACGCATCGCCAGATGCACATACCGACGACGCCAGTCCGGGTCGTAACGCACGGCTGCCTGTGCGGCCTCCACCAACAGAAAACGCAGCAGTGAGTTGCCTTGCTTGCTGATGTGTCCCAGCCGTTGCCGTCCGGCACTGGAGTCTTCCGAAGGGATCAGCCCCACATAGCTGCCGATCTGCTTGCCGCACGGAAACCGATCCGGAGTTCCGATGATCAGCACGAAGGCCAGTGCCGTCAGTGGACCCACGCCAGGGTGCGTCATCAGCCGCAGCACCTCGGGCTGTTTCTTCGCTTCCTGCTCGACGGCTGCGGTTAACGCCTCGATCGTCGGATTCATTCGGTCCAGCAGCTCCAGCAAATCGTGCCGGCGCCGGCTGGCCCAGGTCTCCAACGGAAGCTTCTCCAGTTGTGCTCGCCCTTGTTCGCTCCACAGCTTTTTCTTCCGCCGATTCCCTTCGTTCATTGCCAGGGCCTGGAGTTGATTCATGATCCGCGTTCGCATCTGCACCAGACGATGCCGATGCCACAGCAGTTGCCGCAGATCCCGATTCTTCGGACTCGGTACCCAGACGCGAGGAAAGTTATTTTCCAGCAGCAGCTTCAACAGAAGCTGGGCATCCTGACGATCGGTCTTCTGCTTGCGGATTCGCTTCGCCTTGATCTTCGCGGCGTCGCCAATCCACACCTCGATACCCAGTTCCATCAGCAACCGCTCGAACCAACGTGAATATCCGGTGGCCTCCATCCCCACGCGCACGCTGACTCCTCGTGCGGTCAGTTCTCGGTAGAACTTCTCTGCCTCTCCGCCACCGTGGTTCAATCGCCGTTCGCTGCTCTCCCCGGTTTCTGTATCTACAAACGCGATGTACTGATCGCTCGGGTGATAATCCACGCCTATAATCACCATGTTCGGCTCCTTCCTCCCGAGCCTTGGTCGTCATGCAACCAAAGTCTACTCGGGTCGAGGGAGCCGACATTGTTATGAAATCAAGTGCCATGAGTCGAAACTGACTCGTCAGGCCTAGACCGGCGGAGCTTCGGTCCACTTCGGAGAGCAGCGGATCGTTCCGAGCCTTCGCGGCCGCGCTAATCGGGCAATTCAACTCCAAGCGGCCTGGCTTGCTTGCGCAATTCATCCAGACTGACCTCAACCTTTTCCTTCCAGTCTGAGATCGTTTGGCACAACACGAGATACATTTTGGATATTCGGTCGCGGAAATCGGCAAGCACTCGATTTCGCGCCTTCTCAACATCACCGAGCGCCGTTTGCTTGATCCGCTCGGCAGCGATGCGCGCTTGCGCGAACTCGTTTGCCAGATTGGCCAGATCCTCATCGAAAGAGCTTAAGCTGAACGTGTAGTTGTTCAGGAAGCGATGCACTTTCGATTGCAGGGCCGCCACCGGGCCACGCTTGAGTTTTTCGAAACGCCGGCGCTCCTTCATAACGGTTTTCCTTGCGCGCTTGAACCAGCGCCGAATGACGGATTTCTCCAAGTCTCTGCGGCGCGGGAATATCCAATTCCACCAGTGAGTGGGAGGCATCTCGTTGAGGACGGCCGCCTCCTCGTGCAGCAGTTGCGTCTCGAGCGCGCCCAAGTGGTTTGGGAACTGCCGGAGGAACCGTTCCAGGCTTTCCACTTGTCGTCGCTCGATTTCGTCAAGCTTTTGTCGTGCGTCAGATTGAATTTCGCTGCGGGCGGCCTCGAACTTCGCCGCGCACAGAGACTCCAGCTCTTTCACTTCCGCCTTCGATTCCATGAGCGCCGCATCGACAGCGGAACGAGCGCTGTTGAGAATGGTCTCGTACCTCTCGTAGGCTTTGCTAAACGGCGCCATTCGAGACTTGTGCGCAAGACCGCGTCCGGCGATGGCTCCGGCCATGGCTCCGACCAGCAATCCGGCGCCAACTCCCACGGGCCCCGCGATCGCGCCGATACCTCCTCCAACCTTGGCCCCGACGAAAGCCCCGGTGCCGACGCTCGCCACATCCATCGCAACGTGCTTCACGGCGCGCTCAATGGGAATTTTCTTGGCAAAAAGCAATTCCAGCTCTCGCCAGGCTGAACGCAGCAGCGTACCGATCGGAATATGGAGGCCGGGGTCAAGTCCCTCGTGGAGCACAGATATCGCATCCTTCGATGCTGTACCGATCGCGTCATGATTGAAGTCCGAAAGTCCATGAATCATGTGTACTTTTGTCTGCGCGGCCGTTCGAAGGTCAGTCGCGGCTTCCTTCGCGCCACACTCCTTGACTTCGATCACGGGTCCGAGCGCGATGGAGTCTCCCGCGACGTAGTCCTCCAGGCGTTGCATCCATGATTCTGCACTCGCCGCAGAGAAATCATGAAAGCTGGCTTGGACGTAGCCGCTGATGGAATCCACGCTGCGCAGTTGTTCGGCAGCGGAGGCTTGGATTGCGCGCAAGACTCCCGGGTTAATCCTTGCCAGAGTGGCGACCGCGCCCAGCGAGGCCACCGTGTCGTTTGGCGCTGACGAGCCCACGGCCGGCCTCTTCGGCCGAGCGGGCGGTGAAGGACGCCGCTTGCGTTTGTCTGAGCGGTCCTTTTCGTCGGGCTTGCTGAGTGCGTGATCGGAGGGCGGAACTTTCCACGAGAGTTGGCCTGAACGCGGGAGAATCGCGCGAGACCACCGGGAACGCGATCTCCACAGCCGGATGCGCCACGCAACGTATGCAAGGGCAATGGAGCATAGAACGATGACTATCCATAACGCCTCGCCCGTTCGCATCCGTTGCCTCCCTCAAGAGCGAAAGTACGGAGAAAACCCGATTTGGCGCCGGGGCGCACGACGAAGCACCCCTTTTCAATTAGAGAGCACGAGTCCTGCTTGGTAAATGGTACGGCGGGTCATCGTACTGAATGCCACACACTGGCCTAAAGGTCAGGGCTCCGCAGCTTTCGGTGCTGAGGTGGATTTGCCGGCAAGCGACACACGTCCCGTTTCCCATTTAGCGAGGGCCCAGCGCGCATGGCTCGATACGACTGCATCGTCGGAAGAGGCGAGGCGATCGAGCAGCGCGGTGACGCGCTGGCGCGCGGCTGGGTCGAGCGATGCGGCGGAGTTTCCGATGGCGACGCAGGCGTTGCGCACGATGCCACGCCATTTGGCGCGCTTGACGGCGCTCTTGTGGAATACGGCGCTGAATTCCTCCTGCGAGAGCGAGGCCAGCCATTCGAGTTCCGGCGCGAGCAGGCGTTCTCGTGGCTCAAACGCGGCGAGCGCCGCGACCGGCGCTTTGCGATTCCAGGGGCAGACGTCCTGGCAAATGTCGCAGCCGATGACGGCGTTTCCGACGTGCGGGCGAAGTTCTTCGGGGATTTCGCCGCGAAGCTCGATTGTGAGATAGGAGATGCAGCGGCGCGCGTCGAGGACGTACGGCTGCGGGAAAGCTTGCGTGGGGCAGGCGTCGAGGCAGCGCGTACACGTGCCGCAGAAATCGGCGGGCGGCGGATCGCCGGGCGCGAGCGTGGGATCGAGGGCGAGCGTGGTGAGAATCACGCCGAGGAAAATCCAGGAGCCTAATTGCGGATGGATGAGGCAGGTATTTTTGCCGAGCCAGCCGAGGCCGGCGTATTTTGCGGCGACGCGCTCGATGATCGGGCCGGTGTCGACGTAGGCGCGCGCTTCGAAGGGCTCGGAAATTTGCGCGCGCATTTCGGCGATCAGCGCGTTGAGCTTTTCGCGGAGGATATCGTGGTAATCGTCGCCCCAGGCGTAACGCGAAATCCAGCCGCGAGGCGCGGCGCGGTTTGCGTCGGCGGGTGAATGCGACGGCGGCTGGTGCGTCGTGTTGTAGTTGATGGCGACGACGATCATGCTCCTCGCGCCGTCGAGTACGCGGCGCGGATCGGAGCGGCGCGGATCGTGCAGGTAACGCATTTCGCCTGCGTAGCCGCGTTCGAGCCATTCCGGGAAGCGGCTTAGCTCGGCGAGATGTTCCGCGGCCACCAGAGCGACGCCGCAGAGATCGAAGCCAAGGGCGCGGGCGCGCTCGGCGATCCAGTGCGTTTGTTGCGCGGGGATCATGCGTTCATCATGCACCAGAGGGTGCACAGCGCAAAGAGTGGGAACCACACCGCGAAGCAAGCTTCGCGTCAAGAGGGCGGCGGCGAGCCGCCGCACTCCACGAGCGGACATTGAGTCGAAAAACGGCGCGGAGAATTCTGGCGCGTTTTGCTTGTGTCGGCGGCGTTGGGTGCTTACAATCCTCCATTGCCCTTGACACGATGGAGACCCCCAAAATTGGATCGCCAGCCCAAGGCAAAGTCAAAGACGGCCCGCCTGAAAGGCGGCCGCTACGAAACCAAAGCGAGAATATGAGCCGGCGAATTGCGGCGAAAATCACGGGAGTGGCGGGGTACGTGCCGCCGCGAACCGTGACGAATACGGACATCGAGAAATTCGTTGATACGACCGACGAATGGATTCGTACGCGCACGGGAATTCGCGAGCGGCACTACGCCGAGCCGGGCGTCGGCTCGTCGCATCTGGGAACGGAAGCGGCGAAGAAGCTGCTAGCAGCGAAAGGCGTGAACCCGGAAGAGATCGGCATGATCGTGCTGGCTACCGTTACGCCGGATATGCTCTTCCCGGCGACGGCTTGCCTGATTCAGGATCGCATCGGCGCGAAAAAAGCTTGGGGATTCGATCTCTCGGCCGCTTGCTCGGGGTTTCCGTACGCGCTTACCGTGGGCGCGCAATTCGTGGCGTCGGGCGCGCATAAGAAAGTGCTGGTGATCGGCAGCGACGTGATGACGTCGATCCTCGATTTCAAGGACCGCGCCACGTGCGTCCTATTCGGCGACGGCGCGGGAGCGGTGCTGGTCGAACCGGCAACGTCCGATTCCGAAGGCATCCTTGATTTCATGCACGACGTGGACGGCTCGGGCGGCTGCAATCTATACATGCCGGCGGGCGGGTCGCTGCACCCGGCATCGCACGAGACGGTCGACAAGCGGATGCACTACGTCCATCAAGAGGGGCAGCAGGTTTTCAAGTACGCCGTACGGCGCATGAGCGAGCTGGCGTGCCAGATTCTCGAGCGCAACGGATTTTCGAGCCGCGATCTCGCGCTGGTAGTCCCGCACCAAGCGAACATGCGGATTATCCGCGCGATGCAGGAACGACTGGGCGTGGATGATTCGAAGATCATGGTCAATATCGACCGCTACGGGAACACGACCGCCGCTACCATTCCACTGGGATTGATGGACGCCGTCGAGCAAGGACGCCTGCGCAAGGGCGACCTGATCCTGCTGATCGCCGTGGGCGCCGGGTATACCACCGGGGCCGTCCTGATGCGCTGGGCGTACTGACGGCAAGCAAGGCGAAAGTTCAGTTCACTCCGAAGTCGTCCGTTTGATCCCCGAGAATCGTCAGGACGGGATTCGCGTCGCCCGGCGTCGTCGTGATCATCACGGCCTTCGTCGGCGAAACGATGAAGAACGCGCCGTCGAAGATCGGCGGAGGAGGAGCCTGCGTGAGATTCAGCGCGCCGCTGCCATCGGCCTGGCCGGTCGAAGTGAGTGCGTAATTGCCCGACACAGCGAGGCCCGGAGAATTCCCGCCTGTGGTGCTCAAGTCCTCCGTGCCGGTGAGCGTGCCTGTGGTCGCGCCGGTGCTGGTCAGGATTGCCACGCCGGAGTAATTCTGGACCGCAGTCGTGGCGGGTGCCGAAGTGCCCTCAATCAGCATGCCGGCGATCGTGCTCGAGGAAAAAGGTCCCGTGGACTGCGGCTCCAAGATCCCGAGCACAGCTGCGTCGATGTTGTCCAGGATGCAAAGGGCTTCATTCGCGTTAATTACATAGAAGACGGGCTCGATCGGAGCGAGCAGGTTCGTATCGATGCGTCCATACGAATCGCCCGCGCCGAAGGCTGTGGCTAAGGCGTTGGAGCCCAGCGCGCTTCCGACCGTGCCGCCAACATTATCGACCAGCGCCAAGTTAAACGCACCCCCGCCAGTCGGCTGGAGCTGCACAACTGCCGCAAATGGGACGTATGCAGTGCCGCCGCTGGGAATGGCGGGACCGGCCAGCCCGCCGACGCTCATGGCGGTGGTAGGCGTGAAAGACTGAATCACGTTCGAGAACGGATAGTCCTTCTGATGGATCAGCTTGCCTGCACTGAGGAAAGGCGTGGCCGCGCTCACTGCGTCAGTTTCCACGATGTAAGCCTCGGTGACGAGGCCGCTCGTCAGCGTAACTGGATAGACGCTGAACGTCATGTTCCCGATCTGCTGACTGATGCTCATGGTGCAGCGCGATGCTTGCGTGGATGTCTGGAAAGTGCCCGAGAAGGTCGTGTCGGGGATGATTGGCAGGGCGCTGCTGGGAGCGTTGGCGTCCACTTCGGCATTGTCGATCGTTCCGGGAATCGACGAGTTCGCCGGCACTTCGGCGGTGAAGCGGCCGGCAACGGCGAACGGCCCGGATGCAGTTCCGTTGAAGCCAGCCTCTGTGCCGGTGATTCCGACGACGAAATCGGCGCCGAGCGGACCCGCGCCCGAAAGCGTGCTCGAAGCGCAGGTTGTCACGTTCTGCCGCGCGATCTCGCCCGAGCCGCGATTGCCGCTCGAATCGAGTTCCACGAGGCGGCCGTGCAGTCCTCCCGAATCCAACGCGAACGCGTACGTAAGAGTTCCAGACTTGCTCGTAGTGAGTGTAATCGTGCCGCGGCCATCGGTGCCGATCGTATAGCTGCCGGTGAACGTCTCGAGCGTCCCGCCGGATGGCGTCCCGGTAATCGCGTTGAAGTCTCCGACGCCGGCGCTGATTTTGCTGACGCCGTCCGAAGTGAAATTACCCGCTGCGACGATGGCGCCCTGCGTGTTAAAGCCGTTGAACTCGAAGGCGTAGTTCCCGTTCAGAATGTTCGTGATGGTGATGCCCAGACCGGCGGTTTTGATCATCGGGGGCACTTCCGCATCTGCAGCCTGAACGGTAATGGGGAAAACTCCCGTGGTGGTGCCGGTCGGCGTGCCGCTGATGATACCGTTGGTCAAAGTCAATCCCGCTGGCAGAGGGCCCGAGCCGGCCGCGAGCGACCAGGTGTACGGCAGCACACCGCCAGTGGCTTGCAGGGTTGTGGCCGTATACGGAACGAGGAGCGTGCCGTTCGGAAGACTGGTGGTGGTGATTTTCAGTGGCTGCGGCGGCTGAATGGTGATTTTCACCGAACTCATTTCGGCGGGAAATGCGACCGATGTTGCCGTGATGGTGACGTAGTACGAAGCTGAGACTGTCACGGGGGCCGTGAAAGTCGCTTGCGTGTTGTTCGACAGAAAGGCTCCGTAAGGCATCGGTGCGGTGGGTCCCGCGACGATGACCCAGGTCACTCCTTCGTTCATGGTGTCCTTGGGGACGCTCGCGGTAATTGTGACCTTGGCGCCAGCAGCGATCGTCCGGGCGCTGGCCCTCAATACGACCGTGTTGAAGTCCGATGGGATGCCCGCGCAGCCCGCGATTCCAAGAACGACAAAAACGAATAGGTAGCGAATCAATGAAAATCTGGCGCGCCCACGCATGACCACCCCTCTCCAGCCCTGCTCTGCCGTGCCTCTGACCCATTCCCTTTAGACCACAAAATCGCATGGGATAGACGAAGAATGACCGGGAGCATTAGCGTATGAGGCAACCAAGGGCGCAAGCTGGACCGAAGGGCTGTCCTAAACACTCGACCATGAAGAAATCAGGGTCGTCTGGGGAATAAGAAGAGCATGAGCAGGATACCGACGAAATAAAACGGCAGGGACAAGGTGCGCGCGCCGCCGAGGAAGCGGAGACAGAGGCCGAAGAGAACGACGGCCTCGGCCAGGATGTAGCTTGCGAAGCTTGCGCCGCGCCAGCGCTCGAGCGAGGAGTCGTCGTCCGGCTTGGCCTCGAGCGCCTCGAGGGCGGGCCGAATCACCTTCACCTGAAGGTACAGGGCGATGCCGACCATGATTGCGGCGAGGCTGCTGAGCCCTGCGAGAAACGCGCGATTCATAGCGATGAGCTGGTGCTGCGTTTTCTCGGCGACCGCGACATAGACCAGCATCGCGAGAAGCAAGATCAGGTAGAGAACGCGAAGACCCCTCAGGGTTCCGTCGACGGTGGGAGTTGGCGGCTTAGGAGGCATGTGCGAATGGATTCGCGCACGATTCTGGCGCGAGCTTCGCGGGATGGCAAGGGCGTTCTGATACCTCCAAAGAAAAGGCTCGTTCCGGCTGCTTTCTGGCACAGAGGCTTTCAGCGATAATGTGGCTTGGATCTGCATGCGATCCCGCTTGCGGATGGCGGGCGAGAGGAGGGTACGTGCGCTTTCGTATCCGCACCCTGATGCTCACTCTGGTGATGGTGCCGACGGCGTTTGCTTACGAATATCCGCTGTCGCCGGCCGTGATCCGGGACGCCTATTTTCGGGGAAGCAGCCCCAAGGGCAGAGAGGCCGATTTCTACTCACAGTACATTCACGACCTGCCGATCCCGCGGACGGCTCCGCCGGTTTCGTACGTATCGCTCGATACGCCCTACCTGCAAATCGCCGAACGTTCACGCGACACCGCGAACTACGACGCGCAAGACGCGGTCCGGGAATTTCTGAACAAGCCGATGAGGTTGCGGGTCTTTACGGAAGTCTATTACAAGCCCAAACAGCGGGATTCATCGGACGAAGAAAGCCACGACATCAAAGTCCGGTTGGTACAGCATGACAGGGAGGTCGGTACGGAAGTGACCGACCGATGGGATCTCAATACGTTCCGCGACGCCGCCACTTCCGAAGAGAGTGTCGGCCAACATGTGGAGCTTACGTGCAGCGCCGACAAGGTCGACTCGTCGCCGCTCACCGTTGAAGTCGATACACCGGATGGGCAGCACGCCGAGACGACTTTCGATCTTGACGAAATCAAGTGATGGTCTCGGCGGCCCATCGAGACCTTCTTGCCACACGCCTTTTCAGCGATAATAAGCCATTGAAAAGCTGAGGGAAATTTCAAGCTATAAGGACGGTTCAAATTGCGCGTCGTGCTGACTGGCGGGGCTGGATTTCTGGGTTCTCATCTTTGCGACTACTTTATCGAAAAGGGCTGGGACGTTCTTTGCCTCGACAACCTGGTGACCGGGGCCGATTCGAATATTTCCCATTTGCTGTCGCACCCTCGATTTAAATTCCAGAAGCAGGACGTGTCGCAATACATCGAGGTGCAGGGTCCCGTGGACGCGGTGTTGCATTTCGCTTCGCCCGCCAGCCCGCCCGATTACCTGAAGTTCCCGATTCAGACGCTGAAGGTTGGCGCGCTCGGGACACACAACACACTGGGGCTGGCGATGGCGAAGAAGGCCAAGTTTCTGCTGGCATCGACTTCGGAGTGCTACGGCGATCCCGAGGTGAGCCCGCAGCCGGAAACCTATTGGGGGCACGTGAACCCGGTCGGGCCGCGCGGCGTCTACGATGAAGCGAAGCGGTTCGCGGAAGCCATCACGATGGCCTACCGCCGCTATCACGGCGTGGACACGCGCATCGTTCGAATCTTCAATACCTACGGGCCGCGCATGCGCCTGAACGATGGGCGCGCGCTGCCGAATTTTCTTTACCAGGCGCTCGTCGGCGAGCCGATCACCGTGTACGGAGACGGCAAGCAGACACGCAGCTTTTGCTACGTCACCGATCTGATCGAAGGAATATACCGATTGCTCGAATCAGACGAGCACGAGCCGACGAACATCGGCAATCCCAGCGAAATCACGATTCTGGAATTCGCGGAGCGCGTGCGGGCGCTTGTGGGCGCCACGGCGCCGATCGTGTTTCGCCCCTGCCGCAGGACGATCCCAAGCAGCGGTGCCCGGATATCACGAAGGCGAAGCGCATTTTGAAGTGGGAGCCGAAAGTGGGGCTCGAGGAAGGGCTGAAGCGCACGTACGATTTTTTCCGCCAGCAGGTCGGTGCGACGGGGACGACGAAATAGCGAGGACCGCGACGGAGGATGAGCGCGGGACGAATTCGGACGCGGAGCTTCGAAGGGCGCGGCAAGCAGCGCCCCTACAAGAGAACGGCAAGCCGGCGCTACGGACTATTATTCCGAGCGGCCGAAGGAACGATATTCGAAGCCCCGAGCCTTCATTTCGCGCGGCGAAAATAGATTCCGCCCGTCGAGAACGAATGGCCGGGCCATCGCGTCGCGGACGCGATCCCAATCGAGTTTGCGGAATTCGTCCCACTCGGTGGCGATGATAAGCGCTTCCGCGTCCTTCGCGGCATCATAGGGCGATTCTGCGTATTCGATTTGAGGCAGCACGGCGCGGGCTCTTTCCATGGCCTCCGGATCGTACGCCCGCACAATCATTCCTTCATCCAGCAGCCGATGAACGAGATCGACGGCAGGAGCAAAGCGGATATCGTCCGTGTTGGGCTTGAAGGCAAGCCCTAAAACGCCAACCCGTTTCCCCCTGACCACCCACAGCGCCTCGCGAAGCTTGTCGTAAGCCCGGTCGATGCGCCGCTTGTTGATCTTTTCCGCTTCCTTGAGCATCGAGAAATCGACGCCGGATCGTTCGGCGAGGTGCACGAAGGCCTGCAGATCCTTGGGGAAACAGAACCCTCCGAAGCCGAGGCCGGCCGATAGGAAGCTTCCGCCGATGCGCGGATCGAGACCCATCGCGCGCATTACTTCCCCGATGTCTCCGCCGAGGCGCTCGGCAAGATCGGCGACCATGTTGGCGTAGGAAATTTTCATCGCGAGGAACGAATTCGAAGCGTGCTTGATCAATTCCGCGCTGTTAATCGTCGTGACGACCCATGCGGGAGCCGGGCCATCGGGACAAGACCCCGAGTGAACGGGGCAATTGAATTTGCGGTCGAGCACAGGCCCATAAATTTCCCTCAGCTGCCGCTCAGCGGTTTCATCCTCGACACCGACCACCACCCGATCCGGATGCAGGAAGTCTCCCACCGCAGTTCCCTCGCGGAGGAATTCGGGATTGGAGGCGACGCGGAACGTGACGCCAGTCTTGCGGCTATAGACGGCGAGTGCTCGTTTGAGCTCTTGCCCGGTCTGCGCCGGCACCGTGCTCTTCTCAACGACCAGCTTCGGCGACTTCGCCTCGGTGGCGATCACGCGCGCCACATGATCGATCGCGCTCAGGTCGGCGTCTCCGCTCGGAAGCGGGGGCGTGCCCACGCAGATGAAAATCGCTTCGCACTTATCAATCGTTTCGGCCGGATTCGCGGAGAAACTGATCCGCTTTGCCTTGCGGGCCTTGGCGATCACCCCTTCAAGGCCGGGCTCGTAAATCGGCACGCCGCCCGCCTCGAGCGTGTCGATCTTCGATTTGTCATTGTCGGTGCAAACCACGTCGTGGCCGATCTCGGCGAGACAAGCTCCCGTCACCAGCCCCACGTAGCCACTGCCAATCACAGAGATTTTCAACGGACTCTCCCGGTCATCAGGATTCGATCAGGTTGGGCCAAGAAACCTCTATTTTGAGGTAGGCGACTCGCCCTTCCAACACAATTTTAGGAGGCTGTTTTTAGAACTTCGGAACCGCAGTACAGGATACTCTTTCCTCACACTTTTCATTCGATTTACCCGCTTTAGCCGCCTTCTCTCCTATTCTAAGTGAGTCAAACCATGGCCGAACGAACCGACACGAACAGGGGACTCTCCGGGCCGCCGAAGCAGGCCGCCCGGAGCGAGCAGCAGGAGACCATGTTGCTTGGGGACGTCCCCGACGTCTCGGAGCTGATGCCGGAAGCTTCAGCCCAGGCAGCGAGTACTCCTCATTTGAGCTCGACTGCGCTCGCGGCTCTTTCCCAGCGGTACGACATCCTGGATGAGGCGGGCCATGGAAGCATGGGCAGCGTGTACAAGGCGCGGGACCGCGAGACCGGAGAGATCGTCGCACTAAAGCTTTTGAAGCCCGAAATCGCCTCGGATCAGGCGATGATGGACCGGTTCAAGAACGAGCTTCTCTTCGCGCGAAAAATCACCCACAAGAACGTCTGCCGCGTCCACGAATTCAATCGCATCGGCGGGGTCGCCTATACCTCGATGGAATTCGTTGAAGGAGAAAACCTGCGGTCGGTGATGAACCGATTCGGCGGTCTTCCCGTGCGCAAGGCGACCGACCTGGTGCTGCAGATTTGCTCGGGGCTGAGGGAAGCTCACGCGCAAGGGATCGTCCACCGGGATCTGAAGCCTGAAAACATCATGATCGACGCGCAGGGCAACGTGAAAATCATGGACTTCGGCATCGCGCGCTCGATGGAGGTTGCTACAGGGCTGACAGGTTCGATGGTCGGCACGCCCGCATATATGGCTCCCGAGCAAGTAGGCGGCAAGCCGGTTGACTATCGCACCGACGTCTATTCGCTGGGCCTGATCCTCTATGAAATGTTTACAGGGGCGCAGGCCTTTCGCGCGGACAACGCCGTGGCAGTCGCACTGAAGCAGATGCGCGAATCGCCGGTGCCTCCGCACGAGATCGATCCGCAGATCCCGGTTCCCATCGAGCGGGCGATCCTGAAATGCCTCGAAAAAGAACCGTCGAAGCGCTTTCAATCGATTGCCGAACTTGAGAGTGCGGTTCGACCGCAGGGCGCGGCACCAGCGGCGCTTGTCGGCGCTCCACCAGCGTCTGCCTCGTCCACGCATTCCACACAGGCGACGCTGCCGTTGCCCTCTCCGCCGTTGCGCTTGATGCCGCCTCCGCGAAAGCGCGTGTCTCCTGCCGTATGGGTGCTGCTGCTCGTTCTTGTTGCGCTTGCTGCGATTGCCGCGGAACGCTCCGCGCAGATGAGGCAAGCAGCCGCAGCGTTGCCTCCACCTGCGCTGCTGCCTGCGCCGAAGCCGCCCGCTTTCGCGTTCGATATCCCGCCGCGCCCCGTTGCACAGCCACAACCCGCACAGCCGCAGCCCGCATCGCCAAAGCCTGTTGCGGCGAAACCTGAAAAGCGGGCTGCAGTGAAACCGACCAAGCCTGTCGAACCGGCGTCGCCGCCGCAGGATATGCGGCAGCGCGCCGACAAAGCATTCGGCAAGAGCCAGCCCGGAGGGGCGTTTACGGGCTTGGACAATCGCCCCGGCTACGTTTGGGTCGGCCGCTTCGAACGCGAAGATCGCGCGCGGAGCGCAGCAAAAAAGATCGAGGATCTCGGAGGACTGAGTGCGCGGGTCGTGCCGAGGCAAAACGAAAGCGGCAAGTTTTTCGTCGTTTGGACGGGCCCCTTCGCGGCCAAGAGCCTGCCGGGCATCCTCGATTGGCTCCAGGCTCAGGGATTCACGAAGGCGCGGGCAGTCAGGACACCTGGGGATGGAATGATGGGATTGCGGGAACAGGGGCAAAACGGAGAACCGTGGCGGAAGGCGAATCCCGCGCCGAATCCATGAGGGCTTGGGGCAGCGAGGCAAAGCCTGATTCGAAGAGAAACATGAGCGTGGAGATGCAATTCGGGGCGCGCAGCGACGTCGGTTGCGTTCGCGAGAACAACGAAGACAGTTTTCGCGTCGCACCCGAAATGAACTTGTTCGTCTTGTCGGACGGCATGGGAGGGCTCGCTTCGGGAGAGGTCGCGAGCCGTCTCTCGGTGGACTGCGTCGTGAGGCATTGCGGCGACGCTCGGGCGAATCCGTCGCAGCCGCTGGTGGGCAGACGCATCGACGGAATTTCGGAAACGTCGAACCGGCTGGCGAGCGCGATTCGCCTGGCGAATCAGGCGGTACGCGACGCCGCGAAAGAAAAAGGCGCCGAAGGACGGATGGGCGCAACTCTCGTAGCGGTTCGCGTCGAGGGCGAGCGGCTGAGTATCGCGCACGTGGGCGACAGCCGCATCTACCGGCTGCGAAACGGCGGGTTCGAACAGCTCACGCGGGATCATTCGTTCGTCGCCGAGCAGATGCTGCACGGCCGCATGACGGCGGAAGAAGCGAGCAGCAGCGCGCTGCAAAGCGTCCTCATCCGCGCGATCGGGATCGAACCGGAAGTGGACGTCGACGCAAACGACGAGCTTTTGATGGAGGGCGACACAGTACTGCTTTGCTCGGATGGACTCACGCGCGAGCTTTCCGACGAGCAAATCGCGGGCGTCCTCCGTGAAAGCGAGGACGCGCAAGAGGCGGCCGACGCGCTCGTGGAGCTCGCCAAGCAGGCGGGCGGGGGCGACAACATCACGGTGATCGTGGTGCGCCGCTCGCCAAAGCCCGTGGGAGCGTTCGCGCGGATTTCCAAGTGGTTCAAGGATTCTGTTTAACGCAGGCTTTTAGCCGAATGGGCGGAACGTGCGGATCGGAGTGCGGGAGGAATCGTTCAAGAGGAGGACGAAATGTCGAAGCTGGTTCTGAAATTTGAAAACTCGGTGCTGAAGGAAGTGCGGGTCGGATCGAGCGAAGTGAGCATCGGCCGCTCGCCCGAAAACGGACTGGTGATCGACAACCCGGCGGTCTCGCACTACCACGCCCGCGTGTTTCGCGAGGAAGGGCGGTTGATGCTCGAGGATTTCGGCAGCCTCAATGGGACGTTCGTCAACGGGCAGCGCGTGAAAATGGTGATGCTCAAGCCCGGCGATTCGGTGATGGTCGGCAAGCACACGATCGTGGTGACGGAATCGAGCGAACCAGGCGGAACGATGACTTGGACCGGAGATTCGCGGCCGGCAGCGCCCAAAATCAACGAAACCGTGATGCTCGATACGAAAGCGCGGCGCGAGTTTCTCGAGCAGGTTGCCGCCGGCGGTGAGAGTTCGCAGATCGCACCAGCGCGGGTGAAGATCGCCACGCTTGTGGTGCGCAGCGGCAAGACCGACCGGAAGGAATACGCGCTCACCGACAAGCTCACCGTGGTCGGCAAATCGGCCATGGCCACCGTGAAACTGAAAGGCTGGTTTGCGCCCAAAGCCGCCGCGCAGATCAACCGCCGCGAGGACAACGATTACTACGTCGGCGCGGCAGACAAGGTACCGAGTGTCAACGGGCAGCCGATCGCGCATCCGACCAAGCTGGCGTCGGGCGATGTGATCGCGGTTGCCGGCATCGAGCTCGAATTCGTTTACCGCGATTAAAACGTCGCGCGTGAAAAGAGCCGGTAAACCCGCGTTACGCGTGGGCTGTGGCCGCAGTGCCCTTCACGTACGTGTCGAGGAATCCGAGCGTGAGTTTCCACGCTAAGCCTGCCGCGACTGGGTTGTAGCTGGCGCGAGCGTCGCAGAAAAATCCGTGGTCCGCGTATGAGACGGTGACGTTCACGAAAGGCTTCTTCGCAGCCGTCAACGCATCCTCCACCGCTCGCCTGTGTTCCACAGTGATGTGCGTATCGAGGCCGCCCCAGAAAAGCAGCATCGGCGCGTGCAGGGCGTTCGCTCGCGGCAAAAGAGCCTGCGCGATGCCGCCGCCGTAAAACGAGATCGAGGCTTGCAGGGGCAAGGTTGCGTCGGCGAGAAACGACGCGCGGCCGCCCATACAAAACCCGATGCTGGCGATACGGTCGGCCGAGACCTGCGGGTTGGCGCGGAGCCAATCATAAGCCGCGCGCATGTCCGCGGCCTGCCCATCTTCGGTGAGGCCTTGCATATGGGGCATCACGGCCGGAAAATTGTCGTAGGTTCCCTCAAAGCCGGGCCCCGTGCGGTGAAATAGTTCCGGGGCGATTGCAACGTAGCCCTCGCGCGCGATCCTTTCCGTGATGTCGCGAATGTGCGGGTTCACTCCAAAAGCTTCCTGCAGCACCAGCATGCCCGGAACTTTTCCCGGTTCCTCGGGCCGCGCGACATACGCGTTCATCGAAGTCCCGCCGGCAACCGCCAAGGTGATTTTCTCGGTCGCGATCTTCGCCATTTCGTTCCTCCTCTGCATACGATTCCGTAAGAACGCCCCTTAGCATATGACAATTCACGCGGCTGGTTCATCGAAAAAGATGCTCCGCCGTAAACATTGAGGCGACTCTGTGTTTTGTGATGAGAGAAAACAGGAGCAAAATAGAATGGATGACTTCTTTTGATAAAACGTCCGTCGATTTGCCTGGGCAACCGGATCGTCCTCCCATCTATCGCGTTGCATATTGGAAAGCGCAGCTTGAGCATCAGGAGGACCGCGTTTTTCTGATGCTGACATTCGTGATCGGCGCGCTCGCCGGGCTCGCCGTCGTGGCGTTCATTCTGCTCACCGAGCGGCTCGGCGCGCGCATCTACCCTCCGGGCGTTTCGGTCTGGAGGCGGTTGATCGGCCCGATGGCAGGCGCGCTGACCATGGGATACGTACTGGCGCGGTTCTTTCCCGATGCGCGGGCCAACGGCATCGTGCAAACGAAGTCCGCGCTGTACTCTCCCGACGCACGCATCACGATGCACAGCATCATCGGAAAGTTTTTCTGCACGTCGGTCACCCTCGCGTCGGGCATTCCCCTCGGACCGGAAGGCCCGTCGGTGGCGGTCGGCGCGGGAATTGCATCGGTTCTCGGACGCGTCCTCGGCCTGAAACCCGAAAAAGTGCGCACGCTGATTCCCGTCGGAGCTGCGGCGGCGATCGCGGCGGCTTTCAACACGCCCGTTGCCGCCGTGATCTTTTCGCTCGAGGAAATTGTCGGAGACTTGCACGCGCCGGTGCTCGGATCGGTCGTGCTGGCCTCGGCGACGGCATGGATGGTCCTGCGGCTGCTTCTCGGCGATAACCCACTCTTTCACGTGCCGCAGTACCAGCTCGTTCATCCGATCGAGTTCGTTTTCTACGCTGCGCTTGGAATCCTCGGCGGGATCGCCAGCGGGGCATTCATACGCGTGCTGCTATGGACGCGCGCGCAGTTCAAGAAACTGCCGGCGAGCACGCGCTGGATTCAACCGCTCGCGGGCGGCGCGCTTGTCGGGGTTGTCGCATTATTCACTCCGCAGGTGCTGGGCGTCGGTTATGTGTATATCAACGCGCTGCTGAACGGCCACATGGCGATCAAGATTGCGGCGCTGCTGGTCGTGCTCAAGCTGATCACGTCGGCGACGAGCAGCGGCACCGGTAACGCCGGCGGAATTTTCGCCCCCACGCTGTTCATCGGAGCGATGCTTGGCGGCACGGTGGGAGGCGTCGCGCATCACTTTCTGCCCCAATTCACTGCAAGCCCCGGGGCCTACGCGCTGGTGGGCATGGGCGCGGCGTTTGCCGGCATCATTCGGACGCCGATGACTTCCGTCGTGCTTGTTTTCGAGGTGACGCGCGACTACACCATCATCGTCCCGCTGATGATCGCCAATCTCGTCAGTTACTTCGTTTCGCGCAAGATCCAATCGCAAACGCTATACGAAGAACTGGCGCGCCAGGATGGAATCCACCTTCCTATCGCAGGTTCCCGCGTGCGGCCGGACGCCCGAGTGGTCGGCCAGGTGATGCACAAACCGGAAGAGACGCTGATCGCAACGATGACGGTCGCGGAAGCGTGTACGCTCGCTGAACGCAGTGGGCTCAGCACGTGGCCGATCGCCGACGATCAAGGACTTGTCGGATTGATCTCAGCCGAGACCCTGCGGCGCATGAAAGACGAAGGCAAAGGCGAGATGCCGCTGGCCGAAGCGGTCGACCCTGCTGGTTTCCCGCACTTGCATAGCGATCAATCGCTTGACCTTGCGCTTGAACGCATGGGAGCTTCAGGTTTGCGCGTGCTGCCGGTCGTGAGCCGCTTCAATATGCAGGAGATGCTGGGGGTCGTCTATCTCTCGGACATACTCAACGCGTACCGCGTCGCCATCCAGTCTCCGGACCATCCGGCGCTGGAGCAACAGCAGACGGAAAGCGAAACCACAGGGTAGCGCTCAAACCAGGCGGAAAGTCCTAACCTTAAGCATTCTTCAGCTTGAGCCTGTGCTTGTTTTCTTCGAGGAACGCCCGCAGATTTTCGGAAGCGTCGAGCAAGCGGGTCCACTGCTCGTAGTAGAGTGTCACCGGAAAGCGTCCGAGCCCGTACACGCTAACGCCTCTTTTTTCCCCAACGCGAAATTCGAGAGTGCCCTTGGGTCTGGCGCCAGTCTGTTTTTCCAGCTCGGCGATGCGCGCCAGCAATTCTTCTTTTGTCGGTTCAGACATGTGCTTGCTCCTTCAGGGCTGTTCCAAAGCCGGATGATACCACTTACGTGAGCTTGGAGGCTTCCGCGCTCGCGCGGATCTCCTGCCAGCGCTTGGGGCGCTTTTTCGCGTCGAGCACTTTCTTGCGCAGGCGAATCGACTTTGGCGTGACCTCCACGTATTCGTCGTCGGCAATGAACTCGATCGCCTTTTCGAGCGTCATATCGCGCGGCGGAATTAGCCGGATGGCCTCGTCGGCCGAGGACGAGCGCATGTTGGTCTGCTTCTTTTCCTTCGTGATGTTGACGTTCATGTCGTCTTCGCGCGCGTTTTCGCCGACGATCATTCCTTCGTAGACTTCAACTCCCGGGCCGACGAACATCTCGCCGCGTTCCTGTATGCCCCAGATGGCATACGCCACCGACACGCCCGCGCGGTCGGCAACCAGCGCCCCTGTAAGGCGCATCGCCATGTCGCCTGCATATTCCGTCCAGCCTTCGAGCAGCGAGTGGATCAGCGCGGTGCCGCGCGTGTCCGTGAGGAGCTGGCCGCGCAGCCCGATCAATCCGCGCGACGGAATGCTGAACTCCATGCGCACGCGCCCTGAATGATGGTTCACCATCTTTTTCATTTCGCCGCGCCGGCTGCCGAGCGATTCCATCGCGATCCCAATGAACGATTCCGGGCAATCGATCACCAGCAACTCGAGCGGCTCGACCCGGCGCCCGTTCTCCGTGCGCACCACAATCTCGGGCTTGCCGACCATCAATTCGTATCCTTCGCGGCGCATCGTCTCGATCAGGATCGCGAGCTGCAGTTCGCCGCGGCCGAGGACGCGAAACGCGTCGGTGGTGCCTGTGTCTTCCACGCGCAGCGAAACATTGGTCAGCAATTCGCGCTCGAGCCTCGATCGCAGGTCGCGCGACGTCACGAACTGCCCTTCCCGCCCGGCGAATGGCGACGTGTTGATCGTGAACACCATCGTCAGCGTCGGCTCGTCGATCGTCAACGGTTCGAGCGGCGCGGGATTCGCGAGATCGGTGATGCTCTCGCCGATCTGGATGCCCTCGACACCCGCGATCGCCACGATATCGCCCGCGAATACCTCTTCGGCTTCGTCACGCTCGAGCCCGCGGAACGTGAACAGTTTCGTGATCTTCGTCGGCTGAATTTTCCCGTCGAGCTTGGCGATGCCGACTTCCGTACCGCGCTTCAGCGTGCCTTGAAACACGCGCGCGATGGCCAATCGGCCGAGAAAATCGCTGTAATCGAGGTTTGTCACCTGAATCTGCAGCACGGCCTCGGGGTCGCCCGCCGGCGCCGGAATCGAGGCGATGATCTGCTCGAAGAGCGGCTCGAGCGTCGTCGACCCGTCGTCGAGCTTCGCGTGCGCGATTCCGGCCTTCGCATTGCAATAGATCACGGGAAAATCGAGCTGGTCTTCGGTCGCGTCGAGATCGATGAAGAGATCGTAAATTTCATCGAGCACCTCGGCAGGACGCGCGTCGGGCCGGTCGATTTTGTTCAGCACCATGATCGGCGGCAGCTTGGCCGCCAGCGCCTTCTGCAGGACGTAGCGCGTCTGCGGCAGCGGCCCTTCGCTCGCATCGACGAGCACGAGCACGCCATCCACCATGCGCAGCGCGCGCTCGACTTCGCCGCCGAAATCGCTGTGGCCCGGCGTATCCACAATATTGATTTTCGTGCCCCGATAGGAGATCGCGGTGTTCTTCGCGAGGATCGTGATGCCGCGCTCGCGCTCCAGGTCGTTCGAGTCCATCACGCGCTCGATCACTTCCTGGTTCGCGCGGAAAATACCGCTTTGGCGCAGCATGGCGTCGACGAGCGTCGTCTTCCCATGATCCACGTGGGCGATGATGGCGATATTGCGTATGGGTGTCGGCATGGAGTCGCGTTGCGTCGTGCTGCTTCGGCAGAAAAAAAGGGCTGCAAGTGCAGTCTCGCAGCCCCGGTCCATTTGTAGGATTTCTGGAGCAACAACCGCACAGTTATTTTAGCATGCGCGGCGGGCCACTGCTACATAAGCGGCGCAGTGCGCTACACACAAGACGCGCCCCACGCCGATCGATGTGCCTCCAAGCCGACTTCCGTCAGGCAGCAACGCCCAGAATGTCCTGCTCTGTTAGCTCTGCCTCCGCCTGCAGCCAGTCATCCAGAGCGGAACCGTCACGCCTGCCGCGCTGCTCGTAGAGTTCGTAGGCGCGCAGCCGGATTCTTTCTTCCTTCTCGTCGAAGCTGGTATCCAAGCGGCGGAAAAGCTTCTTCCATTCCTCAAGGTCCAGGAGCGGCGGGTATTGCCCGCCACGCTGGGTCTTGTCTCTGCCGGTTGCCCAAAATGTTGGAAGAATCTGCTCCTTGCCCGTTTCGATGTCGCGGAGCACAAGGAGGAAAGGATCGAAATCCTCGTCGCCCGCCACCCTCGTTCCCAGCCGAACCGCTCGCGTGACAATAAATCCGCGCTCCTTCGCACCAGGATCGTTGGCATGCGTGTGGTCGATTCTGTAGTGGAGTCCCTTGCCGCATTTCTTGCAGACGCCGATCGCCCGCTGCTCCGAGAGAGCGACGGCTGCTTCCCAAATCGAAATCGTCCTCGTCGAATGACCGTTTGGACAGCTAATCCGAGAGGTCATGGCTAACCTCCCTCGTGGAGACCTTTTTCGGTCGCCTCGATCACAATAAAGTTTACATCCGATGGTTTGGATTGTGTCTTGTCTTTATGCCGACTTTGAGCGGCACGGACAAACCTGCGCCCAGGAGGGCTGCGCGCGCATCTAATAGCGATTCCGAGCTTACCCCGGGGCTGCTTGCGGGACGTCTCAGCCATGCTCGGTCTTCAGGGCTCGTTCCAAGGAGAAATCATGTCCAGAAAACTCGAAGGGAAGATCGCGTTCGTCACCGGTGGCTCGCGCGGGATTGGCGCCGCGATCGCAAAGCGCCTAGCTGCGGGTGGCGCAGCGGTGGCGATCACTTATACGAAAGGCGCGGACGCGGCTGCGTCCGTGGTGAATGCAATTGAGCAGGGCGGCGGAAAAGCCATCGCGATTCAGGCCGACGCCACCGACGCCGCTGCCGTGAAGAAAGCGGTCGATAAGACGGCCGCCACGTTCGGTGGAATCGATGTGCTCGTCAACAATGCCGGCACCGCCATTCCAAAGAGTTTCGAGGAGACCACCCTCGAGGAGATCGATCACATGCTTGACCTCAATGTCCGCGGCGTCCTCGTTGCTACGCAGGCGGCGCTGAAGCACATGAAGAAGGGCGGCCGCATCATCACGATCGGCTCGTGCGTGGGCGAGCGCGCGATGACTCCCGGTTTGGTGGCCTACTCGGCGACGAAGGGAGCGGTCAAGATGTTCGCCCAGGGGCTTTCCAGAGAGGTCGGTGCTCGCGGCATCACGGTCAACAACGTCCAGCCGGGTCCGATCGACACGGATTTGAACCCCGCCTCAAGCGATTGGGCAACTTCCCAGAAGGCCGCCACCGCGCTTAACCGCTACGGCACCGTGGACGAGGTGGCCGCGTTGGTCGCGTTCGTGGCGAGTCCCGAGGCGTCGTACATCACCGGCGCGAACCTGACCGTGGATGGCGGCACCAACGCCTAACTGAAACCGGAGGAGCAGAGCCTGATGGGCAATCTTCGCGGAAAAACGCCGCTAGTCACGGGCGGCTCGCGCGGCATCGGGTGCGGCGCCGCTCTGGCGCTGGCGAAAGAGGGCGCGCAGGTCCTTGTGCATTATCGTAGCGGGCTGCGCTCGGCGTTCAGTTAGACGCACCGGGCTTCTTGCGCCACTCAAGGGTCGCCTGGCGTCCCCTCCGGAAACTCCCGCTCGCGTCGATTAGCCCACCGCGGAGCGTTCCCTCGAGATCGATCAAAACCACAATCGTGCCGTCGGGCTTTTGGCTGTGCATCTCGATCTTGACGTCCCCAGACGGAGTAACATCACCCGTGAGGAACATCGTGACGCCCGCCTCAGGCGCCTCCAACCACTGGCCGGCGATTTTCTTGCCGCTGATGGTCCCTTCCCTGTCGAAGCATCGCCTCGGAAACTTCGGAGTCTGGCCGTAACAAATTGGCCCGGCGTACATGCCATCGTTCGCGCTGGCGCCGACGGCATTCGCGGCGGATGGCGCCACGGCTGCAACTGCGCTCGGCGGCGCTGACTCTCGCGGAGCCGCAGGAGGGGGTGCCGCTGCTTTCTTGGCCTCGGGCTGGCCGCTCGGTGGCGCGGCGTTTGGTGCTGGCGCCGGCTGCACGATCGCCGGTTTTGCAACGACGGGTTTCGCAGGTTCGGGCGCCGGCGGGGTCGCTGCAGGTACCGCCGCGGGCTGGGCCGTTACAAAGATCGTGCTCGGATACTTTGTTGCGCTGCGCTCATGGATGGAGTAAGCCCAATAGCCCCCGCCCGCCAGCAGTAGGAGTAACACCACGCCCGCGGCAATCCATTTTGCGGCGCCGCCGCTCCCGCCCGCTTCAGGCTTCGCAGCGGGAAGAACGCCGACGCCTTCCGCTTCCGTGATGGAAAATGTTCGGACTGGCTGCTGGATGTTCTTGTAACTCTTTTCGCCGAGCGAGAGAAACGAAAGCGACAGTTTATTCCGGACCTGGTCGTGAACGCTCCCTGAAATGCAGATCCCGCCGGGCTCTGCAGCCGTTTGCAAACGCGCCGCGACGTTGACGCCATCCCCCATCAGGTCCTGGCCCTGTTCCATCACGTCTCCCAGGTTGATCCCCATCCGGAATCTCACCTGGCGCGAGGGCGGCAATCGATCGTTCCGCGTGCGCAGCGCCGCCTGGATGTCGGTCGCGCAGCGGACCGCTTCCACGGCACTCGCGAACTCCGCCAGGATCGCGTCTCCGGCTGTGTTGAAAATGCGCCCGCGATGCGTCGCCACGAGGGACTCGAATACTTTCTTGTGGCCTCGAAATGTTTTCAGCGTCTGCTCTTCGTCCTCGCCCATCAGGCGGCTGAATTCGGCGACGTCGGCCGAAAGAATCGTCGAGAGTTTGCGCACAAGTATCTGCGAACTTGAGCCGGTGGGTTGGTCGGGCATATGGGCCGCTCCAGATCGGACGTGCCGCGTATCATAGCATCGACGTCACGCGCGGCGAAGCGGTGCCACAACTGTCCCTTATTTGGTTTGCGGCACTTTCTCCAAGCCGCCGGGCGGGAGCGCGGGCAGGGCGAGATGTCTGCGCAGGAATTCGTAGCGATCGTGGCGGGCCTGCGCGTTGAGCGCGTGCGTCGAGTCGTAGAATTTCATCTGCTTCGGCCCGGAACTCGATTCGAAGAAATGCTTGGCTGCGTCGACCGGCACAAACTCGTCGTGCGTGGCGTATTGGAAGAATGCGGGCGCAGGACCGAGATGCGCCGCGTAGGTACCGGGATCGGTCCAGCTGTTGGTGTCGAGATACGCTTTGAGCTTGTCCATCGGCACCGATTTGCGAAACTGAACGATATCTGGACGATCGGACGAAAGAACGATCTCCCGAACCGATACGGGATTGCCCATAAAGACGAAAGCAGCAAACCGCTTGTCCACCGCGTCGAGAATCGCCCCGCATTCGGCATCGAAGCTGTGGCCGACGAAAGCGACGCGCTTCGCATCCACATCGCTGCGCGCGAGCAGCAGGTCGAGCCCGCGCCGCAGATCGATCACTTGCTGCTGCGTCACCTCCGAGTCCTGCGAGCCCAGAGGATTCGGATCCGGTTTGAAGCCTGGGCGGACGTAAGGAGCGTCGATCAGCAGCGAAACGACTCCAGCCGGCGCGATGGCGACCGCTTCATTCAGAAATTCGGTGCGGTTGGCCGTGGGCGATTTCGGCATCATCCAGTGTCCCCACAGAATCGCGGCGAATTTGCCCTTGCCATTCGGCACGACGAGATACGCGGGGACCACTCCGCCCTTTGGACTGGCGTACGTGATGTCATGAATCTTCACGCCGCCGCGCTCCTCGACGGAAATTTCCTTGATGTCGAGAGGCGCGCGAGCATCGTAGTCGAAATGCTTCGCCGCCTGTCGGTAGGAGTCCTGCGCAAGAACAGGTGCAAGTAAAACGAGCATCAGCAGAGTAGCAAGGAATTTCATCCCAATCTCCGGTCGGACGTCTCGCTCCCACATCGTACGCCTCCGTCGCCCTCGGCTCAACGAGTCTGCCGCGCGAGCTCGCTTGCCCTTTTTCTCGTCTCCCCGACGAACTGAGATGTCCTGCGATTGGGCTCTTGACCGGCACACTGTATCTCTGTATCCTTACAGAGATACAGTCAATCGGTTATGTTTTTCAAACTGAACCCAACCACCGGCGAGCCTCTCTATCTGCAATTGATGCAGCAGATCCGGCACGCCGCCGAAACGGGCGCATTGCGGGACGGCGATCAATTGCCGGGGATTCGAACGCTCGCCGAAGAGCTGGTCGTCAGCCCCAATACGGTGATCAAAGCCTATAACGAACTCGAACGCGAAGGATTGCTCGAATTGCGGCACGGCTCTGGAGCGTTCGTCACACTCAAGCGCCGCACTCGTTCCCTTACTGACAACGTGCAAAACGCGCGAAAAAAAATCCGCGATCTGATCGAACGGCTGCGAGAGGACGGTCTCCTGGATGAGGAGATTCGCCGTGCGTTCGAGGCGGAACTGCTGTATCCAGCGGTAGCGGCGAGAAGGTAACGACAATGGCCCCTGTGATCGAAACACACCTCCTTACCAAGTCATACCGGGACGTGGATGCCGTTCGCGAACTGAATCTTTCGGCCGGGCGGGGTCGCATCACAGCCTTCCTCGGCCGCAATGGCGCGGGCAAGAGCACCACGATCAAGATCGTGCTCGGCATGATCCGGCCGACTGCCGGCGAGGCGTCTGTGCTCGGAACTCCCATCTCAGACCTCAAGGGGAGTTGCAAAACGCGCAAGCGCGTCGCATACGTTGCCGAAAACAAGCCTCTTTATCGCTACATGACCGTGGAGCAAACGATACGCTTCGCGAGTTCTTTCTACGCCGACTGGCGGCCAGAACTCGCAAAGAGATTGTTGCGCGAATACGAGTTACCTCTTCATCGGAAAGTCAAATCTCTTTCCAAAGGGATGCGGACTAAGCTCGCCCTCTTGCTGGCGTTCGCGCGACGTCCCGAACTGCTGATTTTGGATGAGCCCAGCGATGGCCTCGATCCCGTAGGCATCGAACAGCTTCTGCAAACGCTCGTTTCGCAGTCGGCGGAAGGTGTCTCCGTCTTCTTCTCTTCGCACCAGATCGCCGAGGTAGAACGAGTCGCGGATCATGTCTGCATTCTCGAGAAGGGCTGCATGGTGCTGGATGCTCCGCTCGACGATCTGCGCCAATTCTATCGCCGAATCGACCTGGTCTTCGCGTCCGCGCCAGTCGAACTCGAGTTTCGCATCACCGGGGTCGAGAAGATTCAGACGAGCGGCTGCCAGATGAGCGTGTTTGCGAGCCGCAATGCCGACGCCATCGTGGAACGCGCGCAGGATTTGAACGCCCTGTCGGTCGAAGTGGCTCCGATCGGATTGCGCGATATTTTCCTCGAAACGGTAAAGGAGAATTAAAGCGTGCTCTGGTACAAAGCGTGGCTCGAAACTCGCTCGAGGTTCCTGGCGTCTCTGTGCGGGATTACCATCTTCGTTAGCCTTTTTCTCAACCACGTAGAACACGTCCTGTCTCCTTCGCCTGTGCGGGATACCTACTATTTCTTTTTCGTGCTTCAGCACTACCTCATGGGGCTTTGGATGCTCGCCGCTGTTCTTCTGGGAATGGGCGGGCTCATTCGGGAGAGAGCCGTTGGCGCGTCGTCGCTCACGCTCGCGTTGCCCGTTGGCCGGGCACGTCTGGTCGGCGTTCAAATTGCGTTCGGCGTGTTCGAAACCGTCTTGCTCGCACTGATCCCCTGGGGCGCGATGCTATTGACGGCCAGACTCAATGGAATGTCGTTTCCAATCGCTCAAGCTGCGTTCTACTCCCTGTTGCTGGTTTCGGGAGGCCTGATCTATTTCGCTTTGGCCGTGCTGATCTCCTCGCTGATCGAGGGTGAGTACACCGCCCCGGCCGTCGCCTACGGGTTGGTGATTGGAAGCGGAGTGACTCTTTCCAACTGGAATTCGCTTCGTCCCTACGCCGACATCTGGCGCTTCATGGGCGGCGACAATCAGCTCAACAAGAGCACATTCCTTCTTTCCGGCCCGTTTCCATGGATGGGTGTGCTCGCGAGCTTGTCGGTGGCGACGATGCTGCTCTTGGCCTCGGTCGTCGTGATCCGAAATCGGGAATTCTAGGTTGTAACAGTAAGTCGATCGAAAAGACTTGACCGGCGCGTAATTTCAAATTGGAGACCGGCCAAATCGTCAAGGCCCAAAACTGTCCTCGAGGCCAGCTTGACGCGTGCGGCTCAGTCTGTCAGCGTGATTGAGGCGATGAAAATCGTCCGCCCTCCTGGCAAGGGCCGAATGCTCTTTGAAAACTTAAGATCGAAACGAACATTCCCTACGAGGGATTTTCCGCGCCGCCGTTCGGTAAGGATTTTCGCCTCGGAAAGAACACCCGCGAGTCACGAGCACGAAATTCACGAGCCGTTCCCACCACTCACGAATCACCACCCACAAATCACTGTTTTCTAATCGACATTTGGCGATTAGAAACGCCCGCAACTTCATGAAAACAAACAGCGGGGACCACTTCTAATCGACACGGTTGCGGCACCCCTGCGAATCGCCGGGCGCGCGTGCAAATCGCGCTCATTCGTAGCGGAGGGCGATGATCGGGTCCACCTGCGTGGCGGAGCGGGCCGGCAGCGCGCAGGCGGCCAGGCCCACCACGAAGATCACGGCCGCGACCGCGCCGAAAGTCCAGGGATCGGTTGCCGAGATGTCCCAAAGCTGGCTGGCGAGAAAACGCGTGAGGCCGATGCTCGCGAGCAAGCCGATCAGGACGCCGGCCGCGATCAGCGCCAGGCCTTTCGTCAGCACCATGCGCAGGATGTCGTTCTGCTGCGCGCCCAACGCCATGCGGACGCCGATTTCGTGAGTCTGCAGCGAAACGGTGTACGCCATCACGCTGAACACGCCGATGATCACCAGCACCAGCCCGATTCCGGCGAACGTTCCCAGTCCCATGAGGCCGAGTTCCGGCTGCGCGTATCCGTATTGATGTAGATAGCCCTCAATCGTGCCGGTTTCGGATAGGGCGACATTGGAATCAACGCTCCAAATCTCCCGGCGCACCTCCGGCACAAGCGAAAGCGGTGTCACCGCGGTTCTCACCATGATCGATCGGCTTGATTCGACGCCGGTGACGCTGTACGGCATGAACGCCTGAGGCATGGTCGGGAGTCGCAGACCCTGGTTCTTCATGTCCGAGACGACTCCGACGATTTCGAAATAGGCATTGTGCGGCGCATCCGGCACTTGGTCGAGCGTGTCGAATTTGATCGTCTTGCCGATAGGATCTGCGTCCTTGAAATAGGTTCGTGCAAGCGTTTGGTTGATCACGATCCGGTGCGCCGCCTCATCAACGTCCGCCTCGGAGAGCAAACTGCCCTTGAGCAGATGAAGACCCAGCACCTTGAAATAGTCCTCGTCGCACAAGTCGAATTGCGCATTCCACGGCTCGGCGTGGGTCTTTCCGGGAATGGTCAGTACGCTGCTCGGGAAACCGAACGGTGGCAGACCGAACGTGACCGTTGCAGCTGCAACGCCGGGCAAAGTTTTGACGCGGCCGAGCACCTGCTCGAGAAAGTGCCTCTTCTCGTCCGACGTGCTGTAACGCGCGTTCGGCAGGGCCAAATCCACATAAAGAATATGCGACGGGTTGAAGCCGAGGGCGACGCGCTCAAGGGCGAGCAGGCTGCGCGCCAGCAAGCCCGCGCTGGCCAGCAGCAGCACCGACAGCGCCACCTCGCCGATCACGAGGGCTGATCGCAGCTGTCCGTGGCGCGAACCGGCGCTCATGCCCCTGCCTGAGCCGCTAAGGTGGGTCTGCAATGCGCCGCGGACGGCATGAATCGCGGGCGCCAGGCCGCACAGCAGCGTCGTCAACACGCTGATCCCCGCCGCAAACAGCAGCACGCGGAGATTGATCTCGATCGAGATGGACGGCGTCAGGAAATCCGCCGGAAGGTTCGCTACAACTTCCCTCACGCCGAAATAGGCGAGGAAACATCCGAAAAGACAAGCGGCAGCAGAAAGGAGAAAACTCTCCACCAGCAGTTGCCGGATCAACCGGTTGCGGCTCGCGCCAAGAGACGTCCGGATCGCGATCTCTTTCTCCCGGGCGGAGGCTCGGGCCAGCAGGAGGTTCGCAACGTTCGTGCACGCGATCAGGAGCAGCATCAGGACCGCGCCCATCAGCGCGAAAAGCATGCCCTTGAAATCGCCGACCACATAATCGGCCACTGTCTCCAGGTGCACCGTGAACTGTTTGGGGAAATCGTTCGGATATTCCGCCGCGACCCGCCTCACAACCACATCCACGGCGGAGGCCGCGGTCCGCAGGCTCACGCCGGGCTTCAGGTGCTCGCTCGTCATCAGTTTCAGAGGCAGATTGCCTGTGTCGTTGTTCACGATATCCGAGTGGCCCGTATAGATTGGGATCCAAATGTCGCAGCCGTTGAGGACGAATCGCGGCGGCGTGATTTCAACCAGCGTTCGCGGCGTGCCGTTCAGCGTCATTGCCGTACCGAGAATTTTCGGGTCGCGGTTGAACCGCTTCGCCCACAACCGGTCCGTCATCGCGAACACCGGCGGCGCGCCCGGAGCGGCGTCTTCCGGGCTGAGCGCCCGGCCCAATTCCGGTTTCATGCCGAGGTCGCTTGAAATGTTGGCCGTAACCCAGCAGCCGTCGAAGAAGTCGGTGCCTCCGTTGCTGGTGTAAAGGATATTGGTGCGCCTGAAACCGAGGACGCCCTCGAGCACGTTGTGCGTCTGTTCCTGAAAATCCGTGAACTCGGGAACGCTCAGGTACAACTGCATCCAATCCTTGGGCAGAGTGACGTCGTGAATATAGAAGGTTACGAACCGGTCGGCGTTGCGGTATGGAAAAGGCTCGATCAGAATGCCGTCGATCACGCTGAAGATTACGGTGGTGGCGCCGATCCCCAGCGCAAGCGCGAAAATAGCGACCGCGGCGAACCTCCGGTCCTTCCACAACGTTCGCACGCCGTAGCGGAGGTCCTGCAAAATCCATTCGAATCCTTGCATCTACAGCCCCTCGTTTAAGTCCGACTACGAGCGCCTAAAGGCTACTGTGCGATGTTGGGATGATGCGCGGCTCGGCCATTCCGCTGCCTGCTCACTTGTGCGCTGGCTGCGCGCGACCATCGTCCGCATAGAAGAATATCAAATCGTACATTACCTGGAACTTGATATTGCGGAGAATATTTTCAGCCGTCGGAGGAACCGAATGCGACGCGGTGTGCTTCAGGCCCGGCAGCGATCACTATCGTGCCGACGATGAATACCGCTGCTGCGAACATTCCCATGGCCTGGCCGTAGCTGAAATGGCGGGTCATGCGCGCTTCGATGTAGGGAGCGGCCGAAGCGATCAGGACGCCAACCTGGTAGGCGAAGCCGGGGAAAAATCCGCGCAGTGCGCCCGGCGAGAGCTCGTTGATGTGTGCCGGTATCACACCCCACGCGCCCTGCACCATGAACTGCATCAGGAACGCGCCCGCCGACAGCAGCGCGATGACCGGCGGCGCGAACACCCACACCGGAATCAGCAGCAGGGCGCACAGTGCCGCAGTCACCATCGCGCGGCGGCGTCCGCGGCGGTCGGAGTAGAGACCGACCAGAATTCCACCGGCGATCGCGCCGACCATCGAGATAGCGCTGATGAGGGCCGTCGAGCGCGTGCTGAAATGGTGTTGCTTCTGCAGGAATGTGGGATACAGATCCTGCGTGCCGTGCGACATGAAGTTCATCATCGCCATCAGCACGACGAGATAGAGGAAGCGCTTCCAGTTCGCGCCCACCTCGCGGAAATATTCGCGCCAGCTCTTCCGCGCGGCCGCCTCCGCTTTCCACGCGTCGCTCTCTTTCACCTTCGCGCGAATGAAAAGCGTGAGCAGTGCGGGCAGGCCGCCGATGAAAAACATCGGGCGCCATCCCCAATGCGGGAAGACGGTCCAGAAGGCGATGGCCGCGAGCAAATTGCCGAGCGCGTAGCCCTCCTGCAAAACGCCGGAAAGAATCCCGCGCCACTTTGCCGGCACCGATTCCATCACGAGCGACGCGCCCACACCCCATTCGCCGCCCATGCCGATGCCGTAGAGCAGCCGCAAGATAAAGAATATGCGAAAGCTCGGCGCGAAGCCGGAGAGAATCTCGATGACCGAGTAGAACAGCACGTCGAACATCAGCGGCAGGCGCCGGCCGTAGCGGTCCGCCAGCAAGCCGAAAAGGAACGCGCCGACCGGGCGCATCACGAGGCTCGCCGTCAGCGTCAGCGTGACATCGGCGATCGACTTGTGAAAATCCGCGGCGACCTGAGAGAGGACATAGGTGAGGATAAAGTAGTCGAAGGCGTCGAGCGTCCAGCCGAGGAAGCCGGCGATCAGCGCGTTCCGGGAATTGGCGCGATCGCCGCTTAGATTCGTGCCGGCCGGCGGGACGCTCATTTCGAGCGAGGACCTGCGGGCCGCAGCGCCGGATTGATCACTGCATCGGCCAGCCGCGCGACCTGCACCATCTCAGCCACGTCATGCACGCGGACGATGTGCGCGCCGCCAAGAATGCTCGCGGCGACGGTCGCCGCAGTGCCCCACGCGCGCTCTTCTTTGGCAGCGCCGCCGAGAATCTTGCCGATAAAGCTTTTCCGCGACGTGCCGAGCAGCAGCGGAAAACCGAGCCGTGCCAACTCGGGCAGGCGCTCAAGCAGCTCGAAATTTTGCGGCCAGCTTTTGCCGAAACCGATGCCCGGATCAAGCACGATCTGCGATTTCGGGACACCCGCGCGTCGCGCCACAGCGACGGCCCGTCGCAGGCCCGCGGTAACATCACGCACCACGTCGCGGGCGAAAGGCTCCTTCTGCATCGTGCGCGGTTCGCCTCGCATGTGCATCAGGATCAGCGGCAGCTTGCGCCGTCGCGCCACATCCGCGATGCGCGGGTCGGCGCGCAGCCCGGTCACGTCGTTCAGGATTTCCGCGCCCGCAATCGCTGCGGCCTCGGCGACTTGCGACTTCGCGGTGTCGATCGAAATCGGAATCCTGAGCTTGCCGCGAAGCCCGTCGAGCACCGGCAGCACGCGTCGCAGTTCTTCCTCGGTCGGAATGCCTTCCGAACCTGGTCGTGTCGATTCACCACCCAGATCAATCAAATCGGCGCCGTCCTTTTCCATCGCGAGCGCCCGCGCAATGGCCGCATTCGCATCGAAATAGAGGCCGCCATCCGAAAAGCTGTCGGGCGTCACATTGAGGACGCCCATCACCAGCGTCCGCTCGCCCAGCACGAGCGTCCGCGACGGCAGCTTCAGCTTGAATTCCTTGCGCCGGAACATGCGCCGGCTATTGAATCACGATTCGGGCAAAACCATAAGGGATGCCGCCCGGAATTTCATGCCTTTCGGCGCAGACGCCAGAGGTGGAGGGTTCCTGCGAGCAGGCCGACGAGCGCGCCGAAGACCGCGCCGGCCATGCCTGCGAGCATCAGGCTAGCGTCGGAGAAAACGATCGCAGGAAGTGGACAAAACAGCGCTAAGGTCGCCATCCAGTAGATCAAGACCCACTTGGTGGCTTGCTTTTGTTCGAAGATGGAGGCGATGCCGTAACCGATGCTCCCGCCCCACGCGGTACCAAGAATCGCTCCCGAAGCACTGCCAGCTTTGCCACCAATAAAGAAGCCAGCTAGCCCGACAAAGACAGCCCAGCCAACCTGCCGATTTGTCACTGCAAAGCTCACGTTTTACTCCGGCGCCGCCGGGACATAGTAGGCGGCGCGATGGCCGACGTGCACGCCGGGCTCATCCGGCACCTCGACGCTCAACGGATGCCAGCCGGGGCGGTCGTCCGGCATGTTCGCGCCTTCCTCGGGGTAGAAACCGAGCGTGTATTCCGCGCGGATTTTTTCGGCGATTTTGCGGAACGTGTCGGCGACGCTGGCGGACTCATTCAGGAAATAGAGCTGGCCGCCCGCGCGGCGCACCAGCTCTGCAAGGTACAACGTATACGCCGGAATGCCCAGCGAGCGGGCTGCGGGCGTTGCGAGCGTGACGGTCTGGTGAGCGTCGAGCCACGCGGGCGTCATCACCTTCGGGCGATTCTGGGTCGAGACCGCGAAAATCTGAATGTCTTCCGCCGCGAGCAGGCGCGCGACATCGTCGAAGGTGAGCCGGTCGGCGGGCTCGCCCGGCTGCGGAGCCATACTGGCGGGATCGAGTGTGAGGCCGAGGCCGCTATCCTGTCCGTCGGTGAGCAGAACGATCGCCTTGCGCCCGGTGCGGCCATGGAAAAGCTGGCGGGCGGTGAGATACACGGCCTCGTAGATATTCGAGCCGCCCGTGTCGGTGAAAAGTTCGCGAATGTTGACGCGATCCACGGCGCGGCGAATCTCCTCGCGCACATCCGAAAACGGAAGCTGCAAATACGTGTGCCCGGAAAAATCGACGACGGCGGCTTTATCGAGCGGCGCGAGCGCGTCGATCAGCGCGTCGGACGCTTCGCGCATCTCATCCGCATCTGGCAGGACGCTCGGGCTGGCATCGAGAATCAATGCTACACCCGCGGGCTGCGTGGAAGCGTCGAAATACGAAATCTCCTGCGCGAGGCCGTCCTCGTAGACCCGGAAATCCTCGCGCCGCAGACCCTGCACGGCCGTGCCATCAGTTGTCGATACGACGCAGGTGACTGGAACCGCCTGCGTGCGAACCTGAATCGCGTGCCGCGCAATCGCTTGGTCCGGGCGACCCGAGTGCGCGGATGTGTCTGTCGAGACGATGCTCAGTTCGCCGGTGGCGGCGTCACGATGCCATATGATTCCCTTGTCGAGCTGCTCAGGCTGCTTGGGGCGCTTCCCTTGCTCGTGCGAAGGGACGGCCAGTGCGGGGGAAAAGCCAAAAATCCATAGGGCGGTGAAAAGGAGGGAAACCAGCCGTTGCGAACGATGCGCTCGCATCGGCGCTTTCAATCGAGATCGAAATCGCGGATCGGCTTTTCGATGGGCGCGTCCTTGGCCTTCTTGAGGCCTTCGGCAAACTTGCGCGCGAGAACGTCTTCTTTCATCTTTTCCGCTTCCACGGACGCGCGGAACTTCGCTTCGACGGAATCCGTGTGTTCGCGGAGCAGGCGAGCGGTGTCGTCGAGGTCAATCGACGGGGCGCGCAGAGGAGGTGTGTGCGCGAGAACGACGCCGAGCGTGCGGTCGATGGTGAGCTTCGACTGGCAGCAGGGGCAATCGACTTCCAAGGTGTCGGCGGCAGGCTTCTTTGCCATGGCCGTATTGTACGCCCTTCGACCAGCGCGGAGAAAGGCGCCGGCCTTCGCGCGACGGGCGCTTCGCTCTAGGCCGGAGCCGGCTTTTCGCCCTTGGCCATTCCCGGAATCGGCCGCGGGTCGGGACGCAGCGTGATCTGCGGCTCTCGCGTCGCCACAGGCGGCGCAGGAGGCGGCGGAGGCACCTTCTCCGGAAGCGGCTTGTTTTCCATCAGAAGCTTGAGTTCGGTCGCATCGAGCACTTCGCGGTCCAGCAGCGCCTGGGCGATGCGCTCGAGCGAGTCGCGATACGTCTCGAGGATATTGCGCGCTCGGCCGTAGCCGGTATTGATGATGCTGCGGACCTCCGCATCAATCTTGATCGCGGTGTCTTCGGAGTAGTCGCGATGCTGCGCGATTTCGCGGCCCGAGGAAAATGGCCTCTTCCTTCTTGCCGAAGGTGAGCGGCCCGAGCGGGCTCATGCCCCACTCGCAGACCATCTGCCGGGCGATTTCCGTGGCGCGCTCGATATCGTTGCCTGCGCCGGTGGTGATGTGATTGAGGAAAATCTCCTCGGCCGCGCGGCCGCCCATCAGGACCGCCAGCTGCGATTCGAGGAATTCCTTCGTGTAGGTGTGCTTGTCGTCGATCGGCAACTGCATCGTGACGCCCAGCGCCATGCCGCGCGGAATGATCGTCACCTTGTGCAACGGATCGGCTCCCGGCGTCATCGCGGCGACGAGCGCGTGGCCCGCCTCGTGGTACGCCGTGTTCTTCTTTTCCTCGTCGGACAAAATCATCGACTTGCGCTCGACGCCCATCAGGACTTTGTCCTTGGACATCTCGAAATCAACCATCATCACGAATTTCCGGTTCTGGCGGGCGGCCCACAGCGCGGCTTCGTTCACGAGATTCGCCACATCGGCGCCCGAGAATCCGGGCGTGCCGCGCGCGATCACCGAGAGATCCACGTCTTCGGCCAGAGGCACCTTCCGCGTGTGGACGCGCAGAATTTCCTCGCGCCCTCGCACATCCGGCCGCGGCACAACGACGCGGCGATCGAAGCGGCCCGGCCGCAGCAGCGCCGGATCGAGGACGTCCGGCCGGTTGGTCGCGGCGATCAGGATCACGCCTTCATTCGATTCGAAACCATCCATTTCGACGAGCAGCGCGTTGAGCGTCTGTTCGCGCTCGTCGTGCCCGCCGCCGAGGCCTGCGCCGCGGTGACGCCCGACGGCGTCGATTTCGTCGATGAAGATGATGCAGGGCGCATTCTTCTTGCCCTGCTCGAAAAGATCGCGAACGCGGCTCGCGCCGACGCCCACGAACATCTCGACGAAATCCGAACCCGAAATCGAGAAGAATGGAACGTTCGCTTCGCCCGCAATCGCGCGAGCCAGCAAAGTCTTACCGGTTCCAGGAGGTCCGACGAGCAACACGCCTTTCGGAATGCGCCCGCCCAGCTTCTGGAATTTTTGCGGATCTTTCAGGAAGTCGATGATTTCGTAGAGTTCTTCCTTGGCCTCGTCGATGCCGGCTACATCTTTAAATGTGGCCTTTTTCTGCTGCGCGGTGAGAAGCCGCGCGCGCGACTTGCCGAAGCTCAGCGCCTTATTCCCGCCGGCTTGCATCTGCCGCATCATGAAGATCCAGATGGCGAGGATTATGATGAATGGGGAGAGATTGATAAGGAGGGTGAGCCAATTCGCGTCCTTTACTTCCTTGTAATTGAAGAGGACGCCCTTGTCTTGCAGTTCCTTCGTCACATCGGGGATCGCCGAATTGGCGATCGTCACGCCCTTGAATTTTAGGCCGTCGCGGTATTCGCCCTCGATCTCGGCGCTGTTGGGCGAGAGGAGAACCGTGACATCCTTGACCGAGCCGCTTTCGACCTTGTTCAGGAAAGTCGTATAAGTGGGCTCATCTTCATGAGTCGCGGGGCCACCCTGCGATGCCATCCTCCACAGGACGGCCGCCAATACGACCATAAGGAGCCAAAAGAGGACCGTACGTACTGTTGAGTTCACCTTGTTACCTCACCGTTTGGATGCCTTCTTGCCAGCACCCGTCTGGCGCCTACGGCCATTCGACCGCAGGCCTTTCACCGCTACGTAAGGCAAATTCCGATACAACCCTTCTTCGTCGCCCAGGCCGTATCCCACCCAATCTTTAGATGCAGCAGCGAAGCCAGTGTATTCAGCCCGTAAATCCACCCGCCGCGACGCGGGCTTATCAAACAGCACCGCCAGCCGCAGCGAACGCGGCCGGCTCTCTTCGAGCCGCTTAATCAGAAAATCCTGAGTCACGCCGGTATTCAGCACGGCATCCACCACGAGAACGTCGCGCCCTCGCAAAGCCGGCGGCGCGCTGAAGAAGATCTCCCGATAGTCGTGGCCGCCGAGCTTCACGTCCCTTGCATCTGAGCGCACGAAGTGGCAGACCACCGGTCTGGAAATCTCCCGCACCAGATCCGCCGCGAACAGAAACGAATTCTCAAGGACGATGACCACATCGAGAGTGCGCCCCGAATAGTCTCCCGAAATGGCGCGGCCCAACTGGCTCAATCTGTTCTCGAGCCGCCTTCGAGTAAAGGCAACCTTCACCGTCACCTCAAAGACCTTGCTCTTCGATCAGAACTCCCGCTCTCGTGCCGGCGTTCGCGCAATACTCATCCGCCGGAAGCATGCCGCGCACCCAGACAATGCGCCCGTCGCTTTCCAAAACCGGCCAGCCCGTTCGCTCCCGAACGGGAATGCGCTTGGCCAGGAAGAGTCGCTTTAACTTCTGGGCCTGACGCCCGCCCCGAGGCCGATAGGCGTCTCCCGGCCGCCAGTTTCGCAGGATCAGAGGAGCTCGGAGAAGGTCCGCATCGAGAGCCGTACATTCTACTTTAGTGTCGCGCGCTGCGCCGGGCCAGTCAATCACTTTCAGGCGAAAGCACCTTTGGAGTTCGGACACGGAGACAGTTATCGCGCCGCGGCTGGGAAGCATCACTGAATACTGATACGCGTGCGGCCGTGCTGCGGTTTCATGGCGCTTGGCTCGGGCGTTTGCGCGCGAAAAAATCAAATCCTGAAAAGCCCGCTCCACGCGCACGCCGTCCGGCAATTCGATCTGCCGCCCGCTTGTCGATTCGGCGGCGAGGTGAATCACCTCTTCGACGCGCTCGGCCGTGGGTCCCTGCGCGCTTCCGCTTACTCTCTGATACAGACGGCGAATCAGGCGTTCCGTTAGCGCCCGCAGCGCTGCGGGCGGTTTGCCGGCTGGCGGGGCGCCCTCGTCCAGAGCGCCGGCGGATACATCGAGCGGCGCGAGCAGGTCGCGAAGGCCGATCGTGAACGCGCCATCCTTCGAGCGCACCAGCGCACGAAAACGATCTTCCACGAGCGCGGCCCAGAATTGCTCTTCTTCGCGCGAGAGCCGCGCGGTCCTGCCGAGGCGAACTGCGATCTGCGGCGAAAAATCCTTTTCGATCATGGGAAGAAGCTGTTCTCGGATTCGCGCCCGCATCCGCCGCACATCGCGATTCGTCGCGTCGTCGCGCCAATCCTGTTTCAGCTCGCGAAGATATTTTCGGAGGCTTTCGCGGCGGCACCAGAGAAGCGGCCTTACGATCGCTCCGGCGACGGGATAGATTCCCGCAAGGCCCGCCGGGCCGCTTCCGCGAAGGAGATGCGCGAGAACCGTCTCCGCCTGGTCGTCGGCCGTGTGCGCAACCGCAATCCGAGTGGCCTTCCCTTCCTTGATCACGCGTTCGAAAAACGCGTAGCGGAGCCGCCGGGCGGCATCCTCGAGATTCAACTTTTGCTTTGCCGCTACCGCCGCGACATCCTCGCGGTCGACGACGATATTCAGCGCCAGGCGGCGCGCGAGTTCCGACACAAATCTGGCGTCGGCCTCGGATTCGGCGCCGCGCAGGCAGTGATCGAAATGAACGACGATCAGCGTGATCCCGAGCCACTTGCGAAGCCCGTCGAGCAAGCGCAGCAGCGCCACCGAGTCCGCGCCGCCCGATACCGCTACGCCCACGCGATCGCCGGGACGGAGCATCTTCTCTTCCCGGATGGTGCGCAGCACGCGTTGTTCGAATGGCGTCACGGCGGCAATCTCGAAACCTGTCTCTGGAATAAATGGATGGTATCAGCCGGCGCGAGAGGGGTCGAGCCTGACGAAGGCAAAGGAAGCGGCGAAAGATTTCAGAACGGGCTTTGCACTCGCTGAGCGAAAAGCTTGCGCGTGCGGGATATCCGGCGGTCAAGCGCCACCGCCGCAAAATGAGAACAGTTGCGCTGCTCTTTTTCGGCCCATGATTCCACGCGCGGAACCAGGCCACGCGATGCGCGGCCGAGCGCGCGCACCAGACCGTAATAGGCGCACACCGCGCAGATGCTTCGACCATCGGCGGTTTCTTCGGGGCAGACGCGCACAAGTTCCAGGAATCTCTCCAAGTCGCCGGGCGCCACCCCGGCACGATCCACACCCGCCACTTCGCACACGCTCTCCGGAAGCTGGATTTTTCGGCTGGAAACGAGGATTGCGCGGCAGTAGTGAATGAAGAATTCCGCAAGCGCAATTGCAAGGGCGATGTAAATGAGCGTGAGAATCATACGAGCGTCGCGACCCCCGGAGCAGCGCGACCACTTGCCGCCGCACCGCCATCATCGCGCCATGACGGTATTCCGTCAATACGTCCCTGCGAAGTTACCCCCGGGAGGCTTAGACGGAGCGGTCGCAGAAAAGTGTGTGTCTCGTGAGCGAACCAGCCTGACCGCCACTCGGCCGAGATTCGATTTGATTTCCAGCTTTTGAGCGAGCACGATATCCGGTTGCCTTCGGTCAGCGATGCGCGCCGGAGTTCGCGTGTTTCGCGGAAGATTCATCTGCCGATCGATCCGAAACCACTCTCGAGGAAAACGAAATGTCTTCTCCAACGGCCAAGGCGCAACCAAACCCAGAGTTCATCTTTGAAACGCTGAACGCGTATCAGCAAACGGCCGCACTGCGAGCAGCGATTGCTCTCGACATATTCACGAAAATCGGCGAAGGGACCGACACGTTCCCCGCACTGGCGAAGCGCTGCGAAGCCACCGAACGTGGCATCCGAATTCTCTGCGACTACCTCGTGGTTCACGGCTTTCTCACGAAGCACAACGATCGTTACGCGCTCACCGACGATTCAGCCGCATTCCTCGATCGGCGCTCGCCCGCGTGCATCGCTTCTGCAGCAGGCTTCCTCACTCTGCCGGTTACGATCGACGCCTACCACGATCTGGCCCGCACGATTCGCACCGGGCAGCCTGCCATGGCGAACGGCGAAGGGTCCATCTCACAGGAGAATCCGATCTGGGTCGAGTTCGCGCGCTCGATGGCGCCGATGGTGACCCCGTCAGCGGAAGAAATAGCCGGCATTCTTGACGCGCCCGCGGGCAAAAAATGGAAGGTACTCGATCTTGCAGGCGGCCACGGCATGTTCGGGATCACGCTCGCCAAACGCAATCCGAACGCGGAAATCTTCGCGCAGGATTGGGGACCGGTGCTCGCAGTGGCAAGCGAGAATGCGCGCGCTGCGGGCGTCGAGGCCCGGCATCATTTGATTCCCGGCAGCGCCTTTGAAGTCGAATACGACACGGGCTACGACGTCGTGCTGATCACGAATTTCCTGCACCACTTCGACGCGGCCACAAATGAGAAGTTGCTCCGCAAGGTCCATGCATCGCTCGCGCCTTCGGGCATCGTCGCGACACTCGATTTCATCCCGAACGAAGACCGCGTGTCGCCGCCGCGTTCGGCCGGTTTCGGCATGATGATGCTTGGGATGACTCCGGCAGGCGACGCCTACACTTTCAGCGAATACAAGGGAATGTTCCGGAATGCGGGATTCTCGTCGAACGAACTGCGGCCCCTGGCGAGCGGCCATAGCCTGATTCTCTCGCGCATCTAAAAAATCGCGCAGCTAGGAACCGAAAGCGACGCTAATCAGCGTCTTCTGCTCCATCTCGTGCGCTTTTCCGGAGCCCGTGGCGGGGCTCGCGGCCGCCGAGCGATTCACGGACAGCACCGGGCGTCCGCGAGACAGCCGCTCGAGTTCCGGAATCACGAAGTCGTGCGCGCCCATGTTTCCCGGCTCTTCCTGCACCCACACGAATTCCGTGGCCTTCGCGTGGCGATCCATCTCGGCCGCGACTTCGTCTTCCGGGAACGGATAGAGCTGTTCGACAAAGACAATCGCCGGCGCATTCTCGGGGTGGCGCTTTCGCTCGGCTTCGAGTTCGTGGCCGATTTTTCCGGTGCAGAGCAGTACGCGCTCGGCCGAACCGTCGCCCTTGTCCGGAATCACGTTGCGGAATCGCGGCACGGCCAAATCCGCGAGTGTCGAGGACGCTGCCGGATTCCGCAGCATGCTCTTCGGCGTGAAGACGACCAGCGGCTTTCGCCAGCTACGCAAGGCCTGGCGTCGTAGCAGATGAAAGTACTGCGCGGAGGTGGAAGGCTGGCAGATTTGCATGTTGTCGCGAGCGGCCAGCTGCAAGTAGCGCTCGATGCGCGCGCTCGAATGCTCGGGGCCCTGCCCTTCATAGCCATGCGGCAGCAGCAGCACGACTCCCGAAAGCAGGTTCCACTTGTCCTCGCTCGCGGCGATGAACTGGTCGATGATGATCTGCGCGCCGTTTGCGAAATCTCCGAACTGAGCCTCCCACAGGACCAGCGCCTCGGGAAAATCGCGGCTGAAGCCGTACTCGAATCCAAGCACCGAGGCTTCTGATAGCGGCGAATTATAAATCTCGAACCAGGCATTCTCCTGCGCCACGTGTTCGAGCGGGACGTACTCTTCTTCATTCTCGATATCGATCAGCGCCGCGTGGCGCTGATTGAACGTTCCCCGCCGGCTGTCCTGCCCGGAAAACCGGATCGGCACACCGCTTTTCAGCAGCGATCCGAAAGCCAGCGCCTCAGCCATCCCGAAATCGATGGCCCTCTTGCCCTGCGCCATTTCGAGCCGCTGCTCAAGCAGTTTCTTCACCTTCGGGTGGATGTGAAATCCGCTGGGATAGCTGACGAGACCTTCGCCAATCGACCCAAGCGTCGCCGCGTCAAGCCCGGTATCCACTTCAAGCGAAGCGTCGTAGCGACCGCCGCGGAACGCGCCCCAGTAGCGCGGCAGCTTGCGCATCGAGGGAGTCTTTTCGATTTCCTTCGCTTCCTCCTGCGCGGCATCCAATTCGTCGCGCACGCGCTGAACGACCGGCTCGGGATCGACGCCGATCCGCTCGGAGTAGATGCGCCACATCGGCGGATGCGCTTCGATTTTCCGGTAGCGCAGCGGCTGCGTAATTGTGGGATCGTCCACTTCGCTATGGCCATGGCGGCGGTAGCCGATCATGTCGATCACCGCCGGCGTGCCGAACGCATCGCGATATTCGATCGCCATCCGGCCCACGCGCACCACCGCGTCCGGATCCTCCGCGTTCACATGAAAAATCGGAATCTCAAGCCGCTTGGCGAGATCGGAAGAAAAACGCGACGAACCAGTGTCTCGCGGCACGGTGGTGAAGCCGATGAGATTGTTCACAATAATATGGATCGAGCCACCCACTGTGAATCCGGCGACGCCGCACATATTCAGCGTCTCGGCGCAAATCCCCTGCCCCGCGAACGCAGCGTCCCCATGCATGGCGATCGAGACAACCTGGCGCCTTCCTCGCTCGCCGCGGCGCGTCTGCTTGGCCCGCGTGCGGCCCATTAGCACCGGATCGACCGCCTCGAGATGGCTCGGATTCGACACCAGATGCATTTCCACCACGCGGCCATTCGCCGCGCGAAAATCTCCGGTCGCGCCCATGTGGTATTTCACGTCGCCGCCGCCGAGCGTGCTTCGCGGATCGACGTCTTCGAATCGCGCGAAAAGCTCCGCCGCCGGACGGCCCACAATGTTCACCATCACGTTGAGCCGCCCGCGATGGCTCATCGCGACCATGGCCTTTTCGGCGCCCTGTTCCGACGCCGCGTTCAGAATCGCGTCGAGCAGCGGCAGCAGCGCCGCTTCGCCTTCGAGCGAATAACGTTTCGTGCCAAGATAACGCGTCTGCAATACGTGCTCGAAAATCTCCGCCCGGATCAGGAGCTCGAGGATGCGCGCGCGATCGGGCTCGCCCGCTTCCGACTCCATCTGGTCCTGCACCCACTGCCGCCGCTCGCGGTCTGAGATGTGCATGAATTCGGCGCCGATGCTGCCACAATAGACGCGCCGCGCCGCCTCGGCGTCCGGACCGGAAACATCGAGCTCCGGCATTGCTGCGGGCGCGAAATCACCCAGCGGATCGAGATTTGCCTGCAAATATCCCCACCGCCGAAAGGCATCCCAGATTCGCTCCTGGGCTTCTTTCGAGGCTCCCGATTCGGCGATCGCTTGTTCCCTGCTCATTACACAGCTCCCTGAAGATTCTCGAAATCCCCATCCTAAGATGCGGAAAGGCGCGCGGGGGCGCGAACTGCGGTTAGTTTTCCGGCCAGCAACTCAACAACCGGCGTACCAGGATGAATTGCCCCAAGTGGTAGGCGTTATGATCAGCGATCAGCAGAGCTTCGCGAAGGATTGTCTGGCCCGATCCGTGGGGAATGCGCGCCAGGAGGTCCGTCTTGGGGTTGGTGACCAGCTTCCCCATCTCCTGCAAATCCTTCTCGAGTGTTTTCACGCTCTTGTCCCAAGTGGCTGCACTGGGCGGCGCCGAATTTTTGGGCCAATAGCCCGAGGGCCACTCCGGTGATTTGTGCTTTGCATCCCGGGAAAATTCGAGGATATCGTGGGTCGCGATGCGCATGTGCTCGAGCAGTTCCCATGCGGAGTACGGCAAGCCAGGCGGCCGCGTTCCGCGGTCCTTCACCGGAAAATCTTTGAATGCGGCGTTGAAATCGGCATGAGCCTCATGCCAGTCGAGGAAGCGCCGCAGATAGTCGCGTAAGACCTTCTCGTCCATGAAAGATTTGTCCCAAATCATCTTAAAGTGCCGGGGCCAGAGCGGTCAATCGGCGGAAAACGGCGCGAGGAAACTATGTTGGGGTAAGCGCGTCGGTCAATTCGAACTCTTTGCGGAAGGCTTCATAATCGCGGCGCAGATTGCGCATCAGCTCGATAAATTCCGGATGGGTGTGAAGCGAACGCAGGTGCGGATCCTTTTCGAACGCGCGATAGTTGGGCAGCCCTCCTTCCGCGCAGCGCTTGAGTTCGGCAATCGCTTTCTCGGGCTTTCCGCACATCGCATAGACTCCCGCGGCGCAGTGCCAAGAGTGGTGCGTGTGGGTCATGCTTCTCTTGGAGGCGACGGCATCATCCGTCACTTCCTCCGCGCGCTTGAAATCGCCCTCGCGAGCCAGGATCATTCCTTCCATGCAAGCGATCTGCTGCTCCTCTGGAATCATCTGGCGGGCGATCTTCAGTTTCTCGCGCGCTGCCTCCAAATCTCCAGCGTAAATCGAGGGCAGCGGAGAAAAAATATTGGCGTGAACCAGAGCGGGTTCCAGAGCCAGGGCTTGCTCGCCGGCCTCGCTCGCTTTGGCGTAGTCGCCGACGTAGAGAGAAATAAAGGCGCGGCCGACAACGCTCAATGCGGACTGGGGATTGGCAATCATCGACTCTTCCGCGTCCACCATCGCCGTCTCGTGAAAACCGAAGTGGAACAAAAGCCCGGCGCGATGGAGGCGGCCGGTGTACCGGCTCGGATTGATCTTCAACCCGGCGTTGAGCGCCCTCAGCGCGGGCCGGAACTGAAACCCGCGCGACGGCGACCAATGGATCATCCCTCGCACGCACAGCGCATCGCAACTCACCGGATCCAATTCCAGGGTTCTCGCAATCGAACGTTCCGCCCTCTCGAACCATTTGGGATCGGGATCGAGATGCGCTCCCATGTGATAGCAGACGATACAGAGCATGCCCCAGGCATCCGCAAAGTCTGGGTCGAGATCGACCGCGCGCCCAAGCATTTCGATCGCCGCGCTCAGTTCAAATTTGTTGAAGCCGGTCGCCCGGTCGACAGCCCTCATATAAAGCTCGAAGGCCAGCGGATGCCGCGTTGTCGGAACCACGACCTGCCCCGACTTCGTGGGCTTCTCGCGCGAGCGGGGCACCAGCGAATCGAAAACGGAATCCGCGAGTTGGTCCTGCAGGCTGAAGAGACTTCCCATGTCGCCGTCCAATTTGGCGGAATGAAGCGCTTGCTCGTTGTGAAACTCCCACACCTGGGTCAGCACGCGCACGCGAGAGCCCATTTTCTGAATGCTGCCCTCCACCACCAGATCGACATTGAGCTCCTGCGCGATCTGCGTCCAATCCGTTTTCTTCCCGGCGTATTTCATCAGGCTGGCGATCGGCCGCACCACGAGCGTCGGAGCGGAGCCAAGCCGGTTGGCGACTGCATCCGCCAGCGCCACCGACAAGAACCGATCTTCGGAAGCGGCGTTCCGGAATTGCAGAGGGACGACGGCAACTGTCCGGCGGCGTCCGCCGGCCGGGACGGATATTGTCTTGGGCTCAAGCGTAAGCGATTTGATCGCCTGGCAGAGTTCCGACGCCTGTGCGAATCTCCGCGCCGGGTCCTTTTCCAGGCATTTCCCCACCACTTGATCGAAGGACGCCGGCAGTTCCGGACGCAGTTTGCTGGGCGGAGGAGGAACGGCGGTCGCAATTTCATGCATGATCGAAAGGCTGCTGGGTCCCGCGAATGGAAGCGCGCCGGTCGCCGCCTCATACAGAACGCATCCGAGAGAAAATATGTCCGACCGCGCGTCGACCGCTTCGCCACGGGTCTGCTCCGGCGACATGTACGCCACCGTTCCGACGATCGCTCCCACCTCCGTGACGTCTATCAGAGTCCGTGTCTGTTGGAGGAAGTAAGCCTCCGTCATTGTGGCTAGCCCGAAATCGAGCACCTTGATCTGCCGGTTCGCCGTCACCATGATGTTGGTCGGCTTGATGTCCCGATGGACGATTCCCGCCGAGTGCGCGGCATCCAGCGCCGAAGAGATTTGCGCGGCGAATTCCAGAACCTCGCCGAGCAGCATCGCTTTCGTTTCCATCAACTCTTTCAGCGTCCGGCCTTCTACGTATTCCATCACCAGAAAGTCGTTGCCATCGTGGCTTGAAATGTCGTGAATGGAGACGATATTGGGGTGGTTCAGGACCGACGCCGCTCTGGCTTCCTTGAGCAGCCTTTGCCCCTGCGTGGAATCGGAGGAACGCCCCTGCGGCAGCAGCTTAATCGCGACCGTCCGGTATAATCTCGTGTCCGTGGCACGGAAGACTTCGCCCATGCCGCCCGCACCGATGCGGCCTTCGATCTTGTACGGACCCAACAGGGTGCCCGGCTGCAGCGAAGGTGCGGAGTGCGTCAGGGACTTCGTTTTCCCGAAAATGGTGGTGGCCGAGTCGCCGTGCGCTGCGATCAACGATTCCACTTCGTTCCGCAGGGCAGGTTCCGCGCAAACGCGCAGCAGATACGCATTCCTGTCGTTCGGCGGCTGCTCCAGAGCAGAGGCGAGCAGCTCCTTTACTTGTCGCCATTGTTCCGGCGTCATCGATGGAGACTCCCTGGAAAAGAGAGGCGCTATTCTAGCCTAGCTTCCGGCGCACACGCTACCTTGGTCGCGGGTGTTTGAACGATCGTGGCCGAGTCCAGAAGAAGAGAAGGCTCTTCCCGCCGCGATCGATCGCGCCGAAAAGAGCCTCTAGGTCGATTCCACAAGCTTCGCCGGAAGAGTCCGGCGAATGCCGGTTTGTGGATTTCCCGTCTAACCAATTGCAGGATCGGCGGGTCGCACCCTCGATCCTTTAATCAGGCTGTCGCGTTCGAAGCCCCCAGCGAACGCCGCTGCTGAAAACACTCGCGGCAATAAACGGGCCGCCCCTGTGTCGGCTTAAAGGGAACGGTCGTCTCTTTCCCGCATTGCGAGCATACCGTCTTCGTTTCGACCCGCTGAACGCCTGCCGTGCCTGAATCGTTGCTCTGCGCGCGCACCGCCTTGCATGCTTTACACCGTTTGGGCTCGTTCTTGAAGCCCTTGTCGGCGAAAAACATCTGCTCCCCGGCGGTGAAAACGAATTCAGCCCCGCATTCCCCGCACTTCAGGACCTTGTCGTGGTATTCCATACGTTGCTCCGGGACCGTGTTTGCACAGGACAGGGAGCGGTGCGGGCTCGTGCCGGAAAAACCTATGGGCGCCGGGTACACTTCCGGCTCCCATATGCCCGCTGGCACGAAACTGCTCGGATGGAATCCAGGTATCTAGACGCCTAATCCTGCTCACGCCGCTGCTTTTTCCGGAGACGCTTACGCGAGAGGGCCTCTTTGGCTCGACGCTTTTCACCAGGTTTCATGTAGTAGCTGTGCTTCTTGATCTCCTTGATGATGTCCTCCGACTGCACTTTTCGCTTGAACCGCCGAAGGGCATTCTCCAAAGATTCACCCTCTTGAATGACGACTTCCGCCACGCGTATTCACCCCCGTTTCCTGTTCTGAGTTGGACTGATTGGGTACTTCTAGTGTAACCGGCACACCTCGAACCGGCTAGTGAGTGCTCTTCTATCGGAGGCTACCCCCCAAGTCAAGGCTAAAATTAAAAAGGGAGACGCTCCGCCTGAGTCAACTTTTCAGTAATCCAAAATGCTCCGCCGACTCGATTGCCGGAGGCGCACGGCAACTGTCGAATCCATGAAGCAGGCATCCCTGCTAGAATGTTTCCCTGCAAACTGAGCGTTCCGTGCGGAGAATCAAATGCCCTTGATGCGCAACGCGATCGGCGTTCTCTTGGCTGGCGGACAAGGCGAACGCCTTTGGCCGCTCACGCGCGACCGCGCCAAACCGGCTGTCCCGTTCGGCGGCGTCTATCGCATCATCGATCTCACGCTTTCCAATTGCCTCAATAGCGACCTGCGGCGCGTCTTCGTTCTCACGCAATACAAAGCGCTCAGCCTCAACCGCCACGTCCGCCGCGGCTGGTCGAATCTCATGGGCCACGGCGACTTCATCGAAGTGCTGCCGCCGCAAATGCGCGTCTCGCAGCACTGGTATCAAGGCACCGCGGACGCTGTCTACCAGAATATCTATTCCATCGGCAGCGAGCAATCAAACTACGTCTTCATTCTTTCCGGCGACCACATCTATAAGATGAATTACCAGACGATGCTCGAGCAGCATGCGGAATCGGGCGCGGACGTCACCGTCGCAACCATCGAAATGGAGCCGGGCGCCGCCGCTGGAAAATTCGGCGTCCTCGAAACGGACGAGAATTGGCGCATCGTCGGTTTTCAAGAAAAGCCGGCAAATCCTAAGTCTTCGGGCGTTCATCCCGGAAAGTGCAACGCCTCCATGGGCGTCTACCTTTTCAATACCCAGCTTCTTGTCCCGATCCTGATCGACGACGCGGAAGATCCAACGTCTGCCCACGACTTCGGCAAGGACATTCTTCCGCGCATCATCGACAAGTACCGCGTCTTCGCCTACAACTTCCGCGACGAGAACAAGAAGGACGTCGCCTACTGGCGCGACGTCGGCACCATCGACGCTTATCACGAAGCGAACATGGACCTCGTCTCCGTGTCGCCGATTTTCAATGTCTACGACAGCAGCTGGCCGCTTCACAGCTGGCAGCAGCAGTATCCGCCTGCGAAATTCGTCTTCGCCGACCCCGATCGGATGGGTGTGGCGCTCGATTCCGTCGTTGCCGGCGGATCGATTATTTCAGGCGGGCGGGTCATGCGCTCGGTCATCGGCTATGATGTGCGCGTCAACAGTTACAGCGACGTCCAGGAGTCGATCATCTTCAATCACGTGAATATCGGCCGGCACTGCCGCATCCGCCGCGCGATCATCGACCGCCACGTCGATTTGCCCGAGGGTACCGTGATCGGGTACGACCTCGAAGCCGACAAGCGCGCGCTATTCCGTGTCCGAAGGCGGCGTCGTCGTCGTGGTCCGCCCCGAATCGCTGATCGAAGAGCCCGAGTAGGTCGTTCAGAACGGCCCGCGGTTCGCGGGGAAATCCTTTAGGGGGAAACGATGTCCACGAAAATTGTCGCTGTTCATGGCCGCCAGATTCTCGATTCCCGCGGCAATCCCACGGTCGAGGCGGACGTTCGCCTCGAAGGCGGAACATTCGGCCGCGCCGCCGTTCCCTCGGGCGCCTCCACCGGCGAACACGAAGCCAACGAGCTGCGCGACGGCGACAAGTCGCACTATCTCGGCAAAGGCGTGCTGAAGGCCGTGGCGCACGTCAACGGCGAGATCGCCGATACCGTCAAGGGCCTCGATGCGGCGGATCAGAAGTCGCTCGACAAGCGCATGATCGATGCCGACGGCACGCCAAATAAATCGAAGTTCGGCGCCAACGCCATCCTCGCCGTTTCGATGGCCGCCGCTCGCGCCGCCGCAGCCGCCTTCGGCAAGCCGCTCTACAAGTATCTCGCACAATATTCGAGCGATCCCTCGGCCAGCACGCTTCCCGTCCCGATGATGAACATTCTCAATGGCGGCGCGCACGCCGATAATTCCGTCGACGTGCAGGAATTCATGGTGATGCCGCTCGGTGCTTCAAGCTTTCACGAGGCCCTGCGCTGGGGCGTCGAAGTCTTTCACAATCTCAAAGCAGTGCTGAAAAAGAACGGCTACTCGACGGCCGTTGGTGACGAAGGCGGCTTCGCACCCAATCTCAAATCGAATGAAGAGGCCCTCGAGCGCATCCTCGAAGCCATCACCGCCGCCGGCTACAAGCCCGGCGAACAGATTGCCATTGCGATCGATCCCGCCGCGAGCGAGTTCTACGATGGCGCGTCCCAAAAATATGTCTTCAAGAAATCGGACAAGTCCGCCCGCACCTCCGAGCAGATCGTCGAATTCTGGTCCAACTGGGTGCGCCAATATCCCATCGTTTCGGTCGAAGACGGCCTCGCCGAAGGTGATTGGGACGGCTGGAAGCTTGCGACGCGCGAGCTCGGCAAGAAAGTCCAGCTCGTCGGCGACGACATCTTCGTCACCAATCCGAAAATCTTCGCGCGCGGCATCTCCGAAGGCATCGCCAATTCGATCCTGATCAAGTTGAATCAGATCGGGACCGTGACGGAAACAATCGAAGCCGTCGAAATGGCGCGCAAGGCGAAATACACCGCCGTCGTTTCGCACCGCTCGGGCGAAACCGAAGACGCCTTCATCGCCGATTTCGTCGTCGCCATGGGCACCGGCCAGATCAAGACCGGCTCCGCCTCCCGCACCGACCGCATCGCCAAATACAATCAGCTCCTTCGCATCGAGGAAGAACTCGGCCCCGCCGCCCGCTTCCCCGGCCGCTCCGCGCTTGCCGCAAAGTAAACATCGCATTTACACGAGCCGGGATGCGCTGTATAAGTCTGCGTCGGGCATAGCTGCATTTTGCGCCCTGATTCGGGTGGCTCAATCGATCAAATTTATGGAGGCATTCGTGAAATCGCGAATTGCACTGCCGATCTGCTTCGCCGTTCTCATGCTTTTTCCCTGCGGGGCTCTCGCGCAAACGCCTTGCGAGAAGCTGGCCGATATCACACTGACGAATGCAACCGTCACGTCGGCGACCTCCGTCGCGGCCGGGAGCTACAAGCCGCCCGCAGGGCCGGGCCTGCCTGCGCCCAGCGCAGCTCTGCCTGCGTTCTGCCGCGTAGCGGGCGTCGCCAAGCCGACGAGCGATTCCGATATTCGCTTCGAGGTCTGGCTGCCCTCCGGCTGGAACGGCAAATACGAGCAGGTCGGCAACGGCGGATTTGCCGGGACGATTCCGTTCAGCGCGATGGCAGCGTCGCTGCAGAGCGGCTACGCCACAGCCGGAACCGACGATGGGCACGTCGCCGCGCGCGACGCGAAGTGGGCGATCGGCCACCCGGAAAAGGTGAAGGACTTCGGCTATCGCGCCGTCCATGAGACCTCGGTGCAGGCCAAGGCGCTGATCGCGGCCTTCTATGGCAAGGCAGCGTCGCGCCTCTACTTCGTCGGCTGCTCGGAAGGCGGCCGCGAAGCCTTGACGGAAGCGCAGCGCTATCCCGACGATTTCCAGGGCATCATCGCAGGCGCTCCCGCGATCAACTGGAACCATCTGAATGCGCGCGGCCTTTGGGACGAATTGGCACTCACGGAAACTCCGGAGAGCTACATCCCGCCCGCGAAACTGCCCATCCTGCAGAACGCAGCGATCGCCGCCTGCGATGCGCTCGATGGCGCCAAGGACGGCTTCATCGAGAATCCTTCCCTCTGCCATTTCGATCCCGCGACGGTTCAATGCAAGGGCGACGATGCGCCCGATTGCCTTACGGCGGCTCAAGTGACGGCCGCGAAGAAAATCTACGATCCCCTAAAAAATCCGCGCACCGGCGCCCTGATCGAGCCCGGCTTTTCGCCCGGCGGTGAGGCCGTCCCCGCCAACTGGGCGGTCTGGATCACCGGTGGCAGCGCGTCGCAGCAGGGCGTCGGGAAACTTTTCGCAAACCAATTTTTCGCCGACATGGTTTTCGAAAATCCGAAATGGGATCCGAAGAGCTTCAACTTCGATTCCGACATGAAACTCACGGACGATAAAGTCGGCGCGACTCTCAACTCGATGGACACCAATCTTCGCGCCTTCAAGGCGCGCGGCGGAAAGCTCATCCAATACCACGGCTGGAGCGACGCCGCGATTCCCCCGCTCGGCAGCGTCGAGTATTTCGAGTCGGTGCAGAAAACGATGGGCGACACGAAAGGCTTCTACCGTCTGTTCATGGTCCCCACGATGTCGCACTGCGCCGGCGGCCCCGGCGCCACAATGTTTGGCAATGCAGGCGGATTCGCGGCGCCCTCAGAGGACGCGGACCACGACGTCGTGCTCGCGCTCGCACGCTGGGTCGAAGAAGGCAAGGCGCCCGATCGCATCATTGCCTCAGGCTACGTCGATGGCAACGCGGCGAAAGGCATCGCGATGACGCATCCGCTATGCCCGTATCCCCAAGAGGCCCACTACAAAGGAACGGGCGACATGAAAGATGCCGCCCATTTCGTCTGCCGCCGCCCCAGCTCTCACTAGAAGCCGTCTCATAGCGCCGTCGTGCTCCCGGAGCTTCTGAAATCGCTCGATGCGCCCGCGCTCTTCTGGCTCGACGCCGGCTACTGGGGCTCGGATCAACTGCACCGCGATCCCGAGCGCCTTTCCGTCGAAGTCGAAGTCATCCTCGGCCACTCCGTGAAAGGCCACGTGATCCTCATGGACGATGCGCGCATGCTCAACGGCCAAAACGGCGCGCTCACGTTGGCCGAATTCCAGTCCCGCGTCGCCGCCCGCTTCCCGGACCGCGCCATCGAGCTCCGCCACGACATCGTCCGCATCACACAGCGCTGACCATCACCAGGGGCGTCGTCATTCTGCCTGCCCTGAGCGCAGTCGAAGGGAGCGAAGCGAAGAATCTCTCTTGTTCTGGCTCGATCGACCCACCCGTGACCTGGCCCTGCCTTTACTACTTCGCAAAAGTCCCATTGCCGTCATCGTTTGCCCCAGCCATCCTGACCAAAAGGAAACCCATGGCCACGACAACCGATCTGCAAACGCTCGCCGCGACCAAGTTCGGCCTCGAACAGCCCGGCGGCCCGCCCGCCCTGCTGAATCATCCGGCGCAGAGCGCCACGGCCATCGACGGCTGGAAGTCCGCGCTTTTCGGCATCCCGTTCATGGCGGCCGGCGGAATTCCCGCCATCATCATGCTCAATGGCGGCGGGAACACTTCCAGGCACGCTCCCATCTGGGTCGTTGTCATCGTCGCTGGCGTGTTCTTCCTTAGCGGCCTTTTCTTCTTCGTTCACGGGATTCACGGCGTGATCCGCAAAGCCGCGTGGAAACGAGCCGCGGCCCGCCTGCCCAGCGAGCCCTGGCTTTACGATCATCATTGGCACCGCGAAGGCGTCGCCTATTCAGCCTTCGACGAAATGCTCAAACGCCTGCTCGCCGTGCTCGGCTGGAATCTCTTCCTTGTTCCTTTCGCCTGGGTGGGGATCAAACACTCGTGGCCTTTTCTCGCCGCCGCTATCGTCTTGGGATTGTTCGGCCTGATCTTGTGGGGTCGCTGGTGGGCGATGCTTCTCGACCTGCTGCGCTACGGCAACAGCTACCTCAGCTACGAAGGATTTCCCTACTCGCTCGGCGGGCCGCTTCGTGCACAGCTGCGCCTGCGGCACCACGTCTCGATGATCGACGAGCTCACGCTCACCCTGCGCTGCGTCCAGGAAAAGTATGTCACCACCAGGGACATGAACAACCGCAGCCAAACTCAGGTCGTCTGCTACGAACTCTACAGCGAGGTCGAGACGCTCGATCGCGCCCGGCTCGACAGCCTCGCCAGCGGCACGATTCCAGTCGAGTTCCGCGTGCCTGCTAACCAGCCGCAGACGAATCTTGCCGCTGCTCCGCCTATCTATTGGGAGATCGAAGCAAAAGGCACAGCGCGCGGCGCCGAATACCAGGCGTATTTCCTCGTGCCCATCTACAAAACTTCCTGAAGAGTCTTTGTGGCGACGGCGAATCTTTGTGGGTCGTGGCTTCCAGCCACGACATAAGTCCTGCAAAGTCGTGGCGGGCTTCAGCCCCTGAAGTTCTCAAACGCGGTTGCCACACTGACTCTTCAGCCCCTGAAATTCCCAACCACCGCTGCCACACAGACTCTAAAGGCTCGCAAGCTCAACCGATTGGCTTCTCCATCCGCTGCTTTTCGCTCTCGGCCGGCCGCCTGCTGAATGAGGGCAGAAGCACCAGATCGCTCGATGGCACTTGCTCCGTCGGCCGCCCCGCTTTCCGCCACGCCGCCAGCCCGCCGACGATCACGAACGCGTTGAATCCTTCCTCCCGCAGCGTGTGCGCCACACGGGCGCTCGTCGCTTCGCGCGCTCAAGTGCAATAGAGGTAGATGTCCTTGTCCTTGGGCAACTTGCTGATTTCGACCGCGAGATTATTGGGCTCGATCCGGATCGAGTCTTTCATCCTCGTGGCGCCCGAATCGTAGTAACCGTGGCTCCGCACGTCGACGAGCAGCACCTTCTTCGCGTCTTCCGACTGTAGCTTCTTGGCCAACTCCGTCACCTGCACGCGCGGCACCACGCGGAAGACGCGATTCTTGCGATAAATCCAGATTCGATACGCAGTGAACACAATCGCCGCCACCACCACCACGATTCCGACCACGTGTCCCGCCGTCTGAATCCCGCGCGTGATCGCCGCAATGAAATCGCGAAACACGTAGCCGATCGTGCCGTACGCCAGCACATACAAGCTCGCGCCGACAATATCCAGCCCGAAGAATTGCCAGAATGGCATCTTCATGCTGCCCGCGAGCGGCGGCGCCATCGTATTCACGCCGGGAATGAACTTCGCCACCAGCAAGGCCGCGCGCCCACGTTTATAAAAAGATTCCGCCGAGCGCATGATGCACGTCTCGGGATTCACCGACACCTTGCACAAAAACCCGAGCAGCGCCCACCCCGTGTAACTGCCAAGCGCGTAGAGTGTCACATCGCCCAGCAGCATCGCCGAAATCGCGAATAGCAGCGCTTCCGGCGCTCGAAGCACATGCGATGCGGACGCGGCGCCGCCCGCCACCAGTGCCAGCGACGCCGGCACGGGCAGCCCAATCGCCTCGCCGAAAACAAACAGCGCGACAACGAGGTAGCCGTGGCGAACAACGAGAGAGATCACATCAAATGTGTGCATACGTACCTGAGCTTAGATTCCGCCGCCCCGCCTACGATTCGTCCGTGGTCTCCGCGGGAGCATCATCTGCATTGTCTCATCTTACTGCAAATAAAAGGCTTGTTCCTCCGCTCTCGGCTCGCTGTGACGTGGATCACATCAGCTTGTGCCGCAAGTCACCGCCCCAATCTTCCGATAAGTGTGAATGTAGACGCGTCAGCGCAGCAGCCCGATTTGGCATAGCCGGCAGCGGCGCTGGGCATGTAAATCCGACGGGGGGACTCATCATGACCGTAGCGACAACGACAGAAAAAGCTCCAACGCCAGCCTCGGTCGAATTCGGGCATCACGACCTCCCGATCCCGGGCACCTACATGTTCGATGGTGAAGCCGCCATGAAGGGCTACAACCTCAACAAGATGTGCTTCTCGTTCAACAACGCCGAGAATCGCGCGGAATTCCTGAAGGACGAAGACGCCTACTGCCGCAAGTATAGCCTCACCGACGAGCAGCGCAAGGCCATCCTCGAGCGCAACGTCCTCGCGATGATCCATAACGGCGGATGCATCTACTACCTGGCGAAATTCGCCGGGATTTTCGGTCTCACCGTGCAGGACGTCGGCGCGCAGCAGCGCGGCATCTCCGTCGACGAATTCAAAAAAATGCTCAAGGCACAGGGAGAATAACCATGGCACGCGTCGTTGGCGGACTCACCACATCGCACATTCCCGCAATCGGCAACGCGGTTCCGAGAGAACAGCAGCTCGTCAACGATCCCTACTGGAAGGATTTCTTCGCCGCGTATCCTCCGGCGCGTGCCTGGCTACAGAAAGTGAAACCCGATGTCGCGATCGTCATCTACAACGACCACGGCCTGAATTTCTTCCTCGATAAGATGCCCACGTTCGCCGTCGGCGCGGCCTTCCAATACCAAAACGCCGACGAAGGCTGGGGCATTCCGACGATCCCATCATTCCAAGGGGATCCCGAGCTCTCCTGGCACATCATTAATTCGTTGGTGGGAACCGAATTCGATATTACCTCGTGCCAGGAGATGCTCGTCGACCACGGCTTCACCGTCCCCATGTCGCTTTTCTGGCCAAATCATTCTTACGGCGGCGTGAAGACGATCCCGGTCTGCATCAACACCGTCCAGCATCCGCTGCCTTCGCCGATGCGCTGCTTCAAGCTCGGCCAGGCGATCGGCCGCGCCATCGAATCGTATCCCAAGGACCTGAAAGTCGTGGTGCTCGGCACCGGCGGTCTCTCGCATCAGCTCGATGGCGAGCGCGCCGGCTTCATCAACAAGAAATTCGATCAGCTCTGTCTCGATAAGATCGTGAACGAACCGGAAATCCTCACGCGCATGTCCATCCACGAATTGGTTCGCCAGGCAGGTGCGCAAGGAGCCGAATTCATTCTCTGGCTGGCGATGCGTGGCGTGCTGCACAACAAGGTGAAGAAGATTCACAGCAGCTACCACATCGCCATCTCGAATACCGCGACAGGCCTCCTCGTCTTGGAGAACGCGGCTTAGCTACGTAGCGCCGGTGTCTCGCCGGCCCTTCGAAAGCGCCGCCCGATTCGAGCTTGTCGTGGAACGGGGATTCGCGGCAGCGGGCTGCCTCCCTCAGCACCCGCCGCGAATCCCCTATTTTCCCCTGCCCCATCGAGCTGCCCCCAAATTGCAACGCTGCTATTTGACCTTCTGGTGGCTTGGACGCCGAACCAAACGCAGAGTTCACAAAGAGGGCACTGAGTGCGCAGAGAAGCCGAAAGTTCTCCGTGGTTTCTTGATTTGCTCTGTGTTCTCTGTGTCGAGCCACGCGCGGACCAGGCTCAGCCACTGCCATGTGCTAAAATTCGTCTGCTGTTAGTCCGATTCGGAAGGGGCGAATAGTATGGAAGCCGCGACCACAGTCGTCACACCCGCCCGGTTCGAGCAGGGCCTTCGCTACGCGGATTTTCTGGCGCAAGCGACCGTCAACCGCGACAAATTCGAGCAGTATTACAACGACTCGCCGCTCACCGCCGACGACATCTCGTTTTTCAAGAAAGCCGCCGCCCTGCCGAATGGCCCGGCGAAAATACTCGCGCTCGCGGAAGCCTGGTGCGGCGACGTCTACCGCGAACTCCCGACCGTGGCGCGCATCTCCGAAGCGACAGGCGCCGACCTGCGCGTTTTTCTCCGCGACGAAAATCCCGACATCATGGACGAATTTCTCAGCAACGACGGAAAATCGCGCGCGATCCCCGTGTTCGTCTTCTACACGAAGGAAACGCGCTACATCACCCACTTCACGGAACGCTCAGCCGGCGCCCACGCCGAACTCGCTGCGATCCAGGATCAAGTCCGCACCCAGCTGAACTTGCCGCAAGGCACCACCTTCGCAAACGCACCGGAAGCCAGCAAGCAGGTCTTCCTCCGCGAAGTGATCGCGAAAATCCGCCCGCGCTTCCCCGATTGGCAGAAGGAATCGATCCGGGAGATGCGCGCGCTGCTCGCGTCCGCTCTCAGCCTGCCCGATCGCGGATAGGATGTGTCGGAGGCGGGGGCTTCAGCCCCCGCGTACGTCGATTGAAATGAGTGGGGCTTTAGCCCCTGAAGGCCCTTCGGCCAACTTGCGGCAAAACGCAATCTCTATAGGTATGGAGAAAGAAGTTCCCATCGTCTACACGATCCGCGGCTGCGACGCCTGCGTGAAGCTCCTCCGAAAATGGGACGCCGAAGGCGTCGCCTACGAAGAACGCCGCGTCGAACTTAGCCAGTCAGTCCTCGACGAAGCCCGCACCTACGGCGATATGGTTCCCATCGTCGTCTGGCCGGACGGCCGCGTCGAGCAAGGCTTCGAAGGCACCCTCGGCTGCTTCATCTGAGAAGCCGTTCGCTTCCCTGCTGCCCATCTCCGTCCTTCTTTCTTCTTCTGCGCTCTCTGCGTCTCCCTGCCCTGAGTTGCCTGGCGAAGGGTGCGGTGAAACGATCCTCGGCTTCCTCGCGTCGATTACCCGGGCTATAATCCGCCCGGCCCGACTCAGCCCGGCCGAAGGAGAAACTACGATGAAACGATACGCTCTCGTCATGATCGGCTTCGCGGGACTGCTCGCCGCACCGCTGCTAGCGCAGGCGCCGACGCCGAGCGTTCCAGATGCAATTCGGCAGCAATACAACGCCGTGAAGAATAATCTGCTGAAAGCCGCGGACAAAATGCCGGACGACGGCTACGATTTCAAGCCTACTCCTGAAGAACGCAGCTTCGGCGGATGGGTCGCCCACGTCGCCGACGCGCAGACGGCCGGGTGTTCGCGGGCCCTCGGCACGCCGAAAACTCCGAGCGCCAGCTCGAAAACGGCGAAGGCCGATCTCGTCGCTGCGCTGAAAGATTCGTTCGACACTTGCGACGCCGCATACGCCGCGCTCACCGACGCGAACGCCATTGAGCCGATACAGAGTTATCGCGGGCCGACGCCGCGCCTCGCCGCGCTCGCGGGCAATGTCGAGCACGACAACGAATGCTATGGCTCGATGGCCGTCTACCTGCGTCTAAAGGGCGTCGTCCCACCGTCGAGCGAGCCACGCCACTAGAAGCTGTCTTACAAATATTCGCGGAGTGCTGAAGGCTCATTAGCCGACTGTAGTCAAGCCGCGGAGCGTGCGCCCTTTTTGCTCATAGAGTGCGTGGTCCGCGCTGGCCAGGAGAGCCAGCAGCGAGTCTCCGTCTTCCGGATAGACGGCTACGCCGACGCTTGCCGAGATGCGCGGCAGTTCGTCCTGACTCGCGATACCTTCGCAGATGCGGCGTGTCACATCGCGGGCCGCTTCCCTTCCGGTTTCCGGCAGAATCACGGCGAACTCATCCCCTCCGTAACGCCCAGCTGTATCGACTGCGCGGCAATTCAATCGCAGAGCTTCAGCAACGCGGCAAATCGCCCGGCTGCCGACCGCGTGCCCGTACGTGTCGTTGATGCGCTTCAGCCCGTCGACGTCGAAAAGCACCAATGAAAACGGCCTTGCGGTGCGCTTGGTGCGCTCGATTTCCGCGCCGACGGCGTCGACCAGCCGCCGGTAATTCGCAAGTCCCGTCAGGAGATCGCTCGCAGCCAGATGGCGGACGTGCTCGAACAGTCTCACATTATCAAGCAGGGCGCCCCCCAGCAGCACGAAGTAGCTCGTGAACTGCAGCCCGACTGCAAGCGCAAACGGACCGTCGAACCGACGTTCCGACTGGCTCGCCGCGAGACAGCAGGCTACGCTCAAGCCTGTGGTCAGGTACAACGAATGATCGAATGCGGAATGCGCGTAGTCCAGGCGGCGGTAATAGCCAATCGTCGCGATCAGAAAGAGCAACGCAGGGAACAGGTTTCCGGGCCTCGGAAATATTCCGCCGGGATCCACCACGAAACCTGCAGGCAGCCATCCGTGCATTTTGCTAAGTGCCGTCGCCAGCAGCCCGAGGCCGCACAAGGCGATCGCGATCTCGCGGGCCGGCTGGCGAGACATTGGCAGGCGGCGCTCGACGTACAGCCCGGTAACCATCAGCAGGGCCACGATCGTGCAGCCAACGACCCACGTGGTCGGGTCGCGCAGCCTCTCGTCGGAATCGGGTTGCCGATACCGAAAAATGAACAAGCTCGAGCTGATCAGCGTGACGCCTACGATCACGAATCCCAAGGAGAGAAGAAGCGATAGGCGATCGCCGGTGCCGCGGAATCTGGCCAATGCGATCACCGCGAACGTGAGTGCGAGGAACCCGGTGGTTATCTCGATTTCAGCATACATCCACAGATCGAGCACGACATGGGAATGCCGCATCCATGCGGCCAGCGCCAATGCGCCGGCTGATCCGGCGAAGAATAGCCACCCGAGCTTCCGCGCCGTCAAGGGCGCCCGCGCGGTAGTCGTGTTATTCGCCCAAGTCCTCACCTGCCCCGACCCCAGCCTTCAGCTTATCCCCAACACCCCTGCGTTGGAGGACGGTTCACTCCGATCATGTGTGCCATATGTAATGAGCTCTGGCAGTTTTGATCGCGAGATCAGTAGTACTGCTGTGTGATCTCGATCACTGCGATTGAGATGACATTGGAATAAGACGACTGGTAATTGGCAGGCAGGCGGATATGGTATTTGTATTGAAGCGACCAGTAATCGGCGTTCTCAAGATGGTTGGAAGGACCTTGGGCTGGCTGCTGATCGTTCTTGCGATTCTTGCCCTTCCGCAAATGCGATTTCTCACGAGGAGTCTGGAAGGCAGCTTCCGATTGCTCGCGTCTCTTGCGGCGGTGCTTGCAGGCGTCGCGTGGCTGGTCGTAATTGAGTTGTTTTTCCGCTTCTTCGATCAGTATTTGTCGCGCAACTAAGGGCTCGCCCCCACGAGCTGGCTGCGGCAGCCGCGTTTTCTACGGCCGAGCTTCGTAGACGATGTTGAAGGGCGTCTCCGCGGCGCGCCGGAAGCGAGTGAACCCGGCCGAACTCACCACATCCCGGATGCGCGACTCTCCCGCTTGCGCGCCCAGGCATAGGCCTGCCCTTGCCCCACAAATCCTTCCGGACATTTGTCACGGGCTGGCCCCCCTGGTTTCGGCTAAGCGATACCCTTCCGCCATTCCCGATAACCGGATCATTCCCTTCCAAAGACATTTTGTTCCGGGAGGAGCATCGCAGCCCCTGGCCAGGTACCCTCCGAGCTGGGCCACCAGCGTAATGGCCGCACTCAACTGCATCGGATGTTGGCCTTCTTTGGCATGGGGCCGTTGTTCCTGTAGAGCTTCCAGGACCTTCACTTCCCAGTTCTCGAAAAAAACGTCGCAGGGCAGCTCGGGGACTTCACGGCCCAGCAAGACCATCAACTGGATGCGCCAGGCCAGAACGACATCTATGGCGATGGCCCGCTTGAGGCGCTCGGCGGTTTGGTGTTGATGCTCCTGCACCTTGCAGCCGCTTTTTAAAACCCGGTGCCATTCCTCAATGCGCCAACGCCGGCAGTAGAGGGCCACGATGCGCGCGGCCTCCTCGGCCGTCTGCACCTCCTCCGTCGTCAATAAGAACCATTCGATCGCCTTGGCCTGCGCCGGAGGATGCTCTTCCCGCGCATAGACGCCCCACAGGGGGATGGGCGGCGCCGACCGCAGATCGCTCCGCGTCGAAGCCACGGAAATTTTCTGAAAGCAAATGGTTAAAACTGCCTGGCGATCCGGCAGTCCTTTTTGTTCCGGTTCGTCCCGTTTCGCCTGCTTCCAGCGTTGCCGGGGAATCACCACTCCGATACGCGTCCTGCTCCGGCTCGCTTTCAACGTCTCGAAGAGCTTGCCTTCCCTTCCTTCCAGGCGCCGATTATGCCGGGCCCTCACCAACACCCCCACCCGTTTGCGTGTCGCTTCGGCCTCCTCAAACAACTCGAAAATATCGCCTTCCCGGTCCATCACCGTAAGCAGGCGCGTCTTCGGCATCTTCTTGGCTACCGCCACGCAATCTCGATATCCTTCCAGCCAACGGAACGATTTCTTCTCTTCGATCGGACGCCCGATACTCTTTTTGCCCGCCTGGCCCTTTCTCTCCGGCGCGTACATCATCGCCCGCAACACCCCCAGCGGCAGCCCTTCCGGGGTCAAGACTACAGAGGAATGCAGCTGGAGCCCCCACGACTGGGCCCCCGTCTGGTTGGTTCCCACAAACCCCAGACCTTCGGTGTGCGGGCGCGTCGAAAAATTCAAGTCCGTGGTGTCCTGCACCACCAGTGCCAGCTGGTGACTCATCATCCGCTCCATCGTGCGTTTCCGATGCGTACTCAGCATCGCCTCCGGGCGGAGCGTCTCCCGCGGATTGTCGATGAACGTGTAATAGCCCTTGGCCGCATAGCGGTCACCCCCGGCCGCCTCCAGATACGACGCGTCCGGATGATCGCACCGGTCTTCCACAATGCGGAGTAAACGATCCCGCAAACGCTTGTCTCCCAACTCCACCCCGCCAAATTCCTGCTTGGCCCACTCGCCTGAGCTCAACCCTTCCTCCACCGCCAGCGCGCGAAGATTCCCGCCGCGCTCAACCGTCATCCCCATTTTCCGGCGAAAGTCAGCCGCCAACGGATAAACATAAATGTCCTTGATGCTCTCCGGCGATTGGTTCGCACGATCGTTCCGCCCGCGTCCCTTGGTTTGCCCGATCCGCTCCCAATTGGCGGCCTGAAAACAGGTCCCCCGGTACTTGTCCCGGTCCACAAAGCTCTCTAAAAGCCACGGCGCATATCCATAACGCGCTTGGAAATCCTTCTGCACCCGACGCACGCAGGCCCCCAGCACATAAGAAGCCAGATTCCGACACCGCACGCCGGGACGGATCAATAAGCGGCTCAGGTTCACCACCCGACCCTCCTGCGCCCGACGCTCCTGCGCATCCCAGCCAATCCAGCGATCACGAGCTTCGAGATACAACGCCGACGCGCTGAACCCCACGGCTCCCAGCCAGCCATGCGCCGAGCCCACCAGATACCTCAACTGCCGCCCCACCAGCCGTCGTTTTCCTTGCGGGTGCTCTCGCGCCATCAGCTCGTTCCAGGTGCGCATCCTCTCTTCCTCATCCGGACTCACCAAAACCAGATGAAGATCCCGAACCTCCCGTAGCTGTTCGGGAACATCCTTCGGCGCAGCAACCGGTCCTGCGTGCCGCCGCGTCCGCCAGTGTGAAACCACGGTGAGAACCGGCGCAGGAAGCTTGAAATGCCCTTCCCGCTCCAAATCCCGCAGGGCCTTTAGACAGGAAGAAACCCGCGGTCTTCCCCGCGCATCATGCAACCCCAAGTGTCGACAAACCCACGCCGCCAAGCGCGTTCGCGACTTTTCCCCCGAGCGAAGCTTGCCCTTGATCACCGATAGGTTCGCCCGCTCGGAAACAATCGCCTTGATCGTCCCCGACTTGTTCCGCACCCTTACGGTCTACAGAAACCGCGGTCAAATGTCCAGTCCTATTTGTGGGGTACGGGCAGGGCATAGGCCCACTTCCTGGGATCGCGAGCAGGGCGTGCACAAGAGAGTCGAAAAGGAATAGTAGACGCGGCCAACGGGATTCAGATTGTCCTTTAGATCGTTTTTGGCGAAGGGCTCGACGATCATCCAGGTGCCGTCCTTGTCGAGCGATTCGCGGACGTGCTTGGCGGCGCCGACCGGATCACCCATGTCGTGCAAACAATCGAAAACGGCTACGAAGTCATAGCCCGTTCCAGGGAACTCCTTGGCCTTGGACACGGCGAACGTCGCGCGGTCTCCGACTTCTTGCCGTTTCGCTGATTCGCGGGCGGCTTCGATCGATTTGTCGTGGTAGTCGAACCCAAAGAATTTCGACTTGGGGAACGCCTTGGCCATCAGGATCGTGGAAGCGCCCTTGCCGCAACCCACATCGGCCACGCGACCTCCCGCCTCGAGTTTCTTGCTCACATCCTGAAGGGCCGGGATCCACGAGCTCATCAGATTCGCGGCATAGCCGGGGCGGAAGAACTTCTCACAGCCGTGGAAAACGCCGTCATCGTGTTCGTGCCAGCCCATTCCCGCGCCATTGCGGAAGGAATCGGCAATCCTCGGGACGGCTGCCAACGATCCCAGAGCGAGCTCGAAAGCGCCCGGCAGGTAGGCGGGACTGTCTTCGTTGGCGAGCGTGAAAGCCTGCTCTTCGCTCAGGCTGAACTTGTTCGCCTTCTCATCGTAGGTGACGTAGCCTCCCGCCGCTTGCGACGCCAGCCATTCGCGCACGTAGCGTTCGTCCGTATTTGTCTTGGCGGCAAGCTCGGCGGAAGTCAAAGGACCAGCGGCAAGCGCCTTGTACAAGCCCAGTTTCTCGCCAATGACAACCATCCCGGCGTGAACGGCAGCGCCCAGATCGCCGACGAACTGCCCGATAAAGGCATTCAATTTATCCATGTCGAGTGCAGGACGCGGACTGGTGCTCATGGGAATCCTCCTCCTTGAAATTACGGGCCTCTGCCGACAGCCCGATTCGACGTCTCTCGGAGCCTTACGCAGATGGAAAAAGCATTTCCGCTCGCCTCGGCCGAATGGTTCGCTTTAAAGCGAACGCTTCAGGGCCGAACGGAGGGACCAAACTAGCCGGTCATCTGGGGCCAATTTAAACCCGGCCGCGCCAACCCGTCAAGACTTCTGCTGCCGCACTCACAGTCTTGGCCGGTCAGCGATGTTCATAAGCCCATCACACGCCACAATTCAGCAGGTAGCGCGATGGAAGCTATTTAGGAGGAGCGGGCGCAGCAGTGCTAGGCGCTGGCGCCGTTGCCGGTGTATCCGGCGGCGGTGGCGTCAGCGTGAATTTGCCGTTGACGACAGGATTGCGATCTTCGCCCTCGCAGTCCTCGTAAACCATGCGATGGATGTGCGCCACTCTTTCGTAGGTGCGCTTCATGTGCCACGGCGCCGTGAGATTGGCCGGATCGATGATGGTCATCTGATCCTCCAAGTGCCCCGGGTCGATCATCCGCATTCTCTCGATGAAATGCGCTTGCTGGGTCAAAATGCCGATCGTCAGGAATCCCTCTACGTCCCCAAACGCCGACACGGCGCTACCCGAGTCTGAAGGGCCATATGGATCTTTGACCGCAATCGTATCCATCACGAGCGTCTGTCCCTCCCAATGCCCGATTGAATCGCCCCAAGGCGTCGCCCACAGGTCATCCTTCGGGGTGTGCGGCCGCCCGTCCGTGTAGATGTGACGAATCTCGCGGCTCGAAAAAATCAGCGCCGTTTCTTTCGGCGTCACCAGCACCTCGAACATCAACGGTGTGTCGAGCATCAGGCCCGGGTATCCGAACGTGCAGGCCGTGAAAGCCCCGCCCGGATCTTCTCCGCGCGCGACGGCCTCAAGCCTCTTGCGTTCCTTCGCCTGCATGGCGTCGACTTTCGCCTTGGTCGCGGCGTTAAGCGGCGGCGACCACTCCATTTGTTTGAGAACTTGCTCGAGCGTCTGATTGAATCCGCCCGTCGCATCCGGCGTCGCGCCGACGTTTTCCCACTGGCCGCTCCAGTCGGGCAGTCCCGTGGACGTGGATGCGCCCATGCTCGCCACGCACGCCAGCAGGATCGCGGCAGCTTGCGCGAATCTCCGGAAAATCATTTGCCTTCCCCTTGCGGGGCTGGTGAGCCCATCAGGGGTCCGTCGGGCCCGGTTCCCGAGAGATACTGGCCGCCCTTGACGGTCCCATCGCGCATGGGATGGATCACCAGGGTGACCTTGTCACCCGCCTTCAAGGTTCCCGGCCGCCACCCGACTCGCGCCAGGTGCTCCGGGCTCGTCATCTCGATGCTCCACTCGTCTTCGCCGCCGGCATCATTCTTGACGAGCACCTGGATGAAGACGTGCGGATTGTTCCAGCGGAAATCCTTGACGGTCCCCTGCAGCGTGACCTTCTTCGACTGGTCGAACATCGCAAACGAATGGTGCGCCAGCGCCGGGCCCGCCGCGAGCATTGCAGCCATGGCGACGCCGATCGCAATAAAAGCATAATTCAGCACCCTGCGCATGTGTTCCCCCCCCACAGATCCGGAATTCCGGTCTTCTCTCTCGAGGCGAGTGCCAGGAGGACCGCCATTCGGCCTGGATTATACGCCTGGAAACATTTGTGAAATCCGCTTTTAGTGACGGATACTCTCAACCTACTTGGGCAGTGGAAAGCCGGTCATGCAGACGACTGTCCGGTCCGCCTCTGCCGGTTTCGCATGGGCGAAGCCGAGATTGGCCGTGCAGAGAACACCGCCCTTCAAAATGAGGCTGGTGTTGTTGTCGAGCGGCGCATTCATCTTGCTGGCAATCAAAATTCGCTGGGAACCATCGGGCGATAGCACCCAAATGTCGCTTTGCAGAATCTCCGAGACATAGATATTCCCCTTCGCGTCCAGCTCGACTCCATCGAGAAATGAGTACCCTTCAGGCAGCAGCGGCTTTGGTTCGCCGGCCGATCCATCTTCTTTGATCGGGATTCTGAGCACCATTGGATCGCCGTCGGTGACCGCAATAATGTTCTTCTCTTCCTTGTCGAGCGCGAGATCGTTCACGCCCGCGTAATATCCGGAGTACGGCCGGGGCGGCGGGTTCAAGAGCGGATCGGCCGACCACAACTCCACCTTCTTGCCGTCGGGCGAAATCTTCCAAATGGCCGAGTAGGTGAGGTCGGTCATGTAGACGTTGCCGCGCGAGTCGACAGCCACATCATCGGGAAAACAGAATGGCCAGCCATCCCCTCTTGTCGCCAGGGCCGTCACCGCGTGCGTCTTCGCGTCGATTCTGTACACGCCGGAGTGGGTGACCGTCGCATCGCGGCACGGCGCGTGGAAGGCGCTCCTCAAATCGCCGGCGTCATATTTCGAATGGGCTTTGTACGCGACGTAGATGTTGCCTTGCTTGTCGACGTCGAGCCCGCTCAAATCTCCTTTTCCGCTCTCTTCCCTCGACGGCACCCAGGCAATGTGCTCGTAACTTCCGTCATCCTTCAGCATCACGACTTCGCCAGTGTGAAACTGAGTTGTGTAAATGTTGCCCTGCAAATCGATTCCCAAACCTTCCGGCGTGTCGGGAAGCTTGGCCATCACCCAAGCCTTGAATTGCGCCGATGCGGACGGCGAATAGACAAAAATCAACGCAAATGAAATCAGAAGTACCGAAAGCTTCCGCTCGTGCCAAGGCGATGAAGGCATGCTCTCTCCAGCGGTCGTTACCGCAAAATCGCGATGGGAAGTATCACCCTTTCCCGTTGGCGAATCACTCGAAACCTAAGGCGGCAGATCGACTCCACTGCCCTCCGTCTCTCCGTGTTCTCCATGTAATGTTCTTGTTTCTCCGGCGAACAGGCCAGCTGCGCTGCGATGGCCGCGTACGTCACGCGCCCTATTCTTTAGGCCGAGGCGGGCCTCTTCAGGAGGCTCAATGCGAATAGGATCGCGGAAATGATGACGATGACGGGTCCGGGACTGAATTGGGGCAGCAAGTAGCGGGTGACGGCGAAACCCGATCCGACGGCCACAACGCTGGCGAGGCAGGAAACAACCAGAAAGCGCGAGAGATCATCCGTAAGCCGCCGGCCGGTGGTTGCAGGGAGGATGATCAGCGCTCCAGCGAGGAGCGCGCCAAGGAAACGCAAGCCCACCAGAACCGACAGGCTGAACACCAGGAGAAAATAGAGGTTCAGCCTTTCAAGCTTCACTCCGGTTGCCGCGGCCAATTCGGGTGCAAACAGCCCCAAAATCAGCTCGTCCTTGAATCGGAAAATAACCAGAATAACGACCAGAACCGCGGCGACTCCAATCAGGAATGCCACGAGCGAGAGATCCTGGAACCGTCCGAACAACGCCTCAACAAGATCTTCCTTTGGAGTCAAGACGGCGCCGATGGCGACCGACGCCGCGAATACCACGCCAATCATCGCGTCGGTTGCGAGGCCCGTTTTCTTCTGAAGCTGCCAGATCAGGAGCGTCCCCAGAAGCAAGGTGGCCCCGCCGCCGATCAGCGGATTAAAGCCAAAAAGAAAAGCCAGTCCCAGGCCGGGAAGCGCCACGTGCGAGATCACGTCGCTGGCCAGAAGCATTCGCTTCATCAGTGCGAAGCTGCCGACCAAGCTGGCGGCTATGGCGAAGAGAAGGGCCACCACCACCGCGTAGGTTTCACCTGAATGAAGCATCTGCCGGTCCCCTCAACGCTCGTGATGGTGCTCGTAAAATTTCACTGGGGCTGAATAGACTGCTTCGAGAGTCTCGGGCGTCAGGATTTCTCTGGGCGGACCGAAGCAAGTCTTTCCTTTGCTCAGGCATAGAACTTTCGTCGCGAACTGATACACGACGCTCAGATCGTGCGAGACCAGAAGAACGGTCAAATGGCGCTCGCGCTGCAAGTCTCGAAGCAGTTCGTAAATATGCGCTTCCGCGAGTTCGTCAAGGCTTGCGGTGGGTTCGTCGAACAACAGTACGTTCGGATCGCCCAGCAAAGCGAATGCGATCAGCGCCTTCTGGAACTCGCCTCCGGAAAGTATGCCGACGCTGGTTTCGAGCAGTTCCGGCGTAAGGCCCACCCTAGCTGAAACGGAACGAACGTCTTGGGCGGAGATTTTCAGCAGCCTCGCCTTTGCTTCCAGGAGATCGTTGATGTGGAGGGGCAGCTGCCGGTCGGCGGCGATCTTCTGCGGCACGTAGCCTAATTTCGCACCCGGTGCCCACTCGATGGCGCCTTCGTACGGCAACAAACCCAGCAAGGCTCGCAGGAGGACTGTCTTGCCGGCGCCGTTGGGCCCGATGATCGCCAGACTCTCGCCTGAATCGACCGTGAAGCTCAGATCCTTGATGACCGCGCGGTTGCCAAACTGAATCCTGAGATCCCGCACGGAGAGTATGGGCGTCACGTTGGAATTCGCCTTGTCAGGCGCAGGCTAGCGCCGCCCTATGGCACCACGATTTGCGGTTGTCTGCAAGCGGCTAGGCGTGTTGCGTCCGCACGATTTCGACGGAACAAGGAGCGTGAACAGCTACTTCCTGTGCCACCGATCCGAGAAGAAATCGCTCGGCGGGTCCATGCCCGTGCGCCCCGACGATGATTAAGTCGGCTCCCCAACGCTCCGCCTCTTCGACGATCACTTTTTTCGGCGAGCCTTCCAGAACCTGCGTTGAGACCTCCAAATCAGGCGCCCTCTTGGCGATTTCATCCGCTGTCTTGGCCACATCACGGGAAGCGCGTTGCTCTTCTTCCTTGAGCGTCTCAATGTGGGTGGCCGTCAGGACCATAATTGGGTCCGTAATCAACGGCGTCCCGTGAGCCACCGAAATAATCCGGACCGCCGTGTGCGGAGGACCACGATCGACTAAACAACTCCCTAACCGTCGCCTCACTGTGTGCTGAACCATCAATTGCGAGAAGGACTTTCATACTTCGCCTCCTGATTGCCCACTCTTGAAGTTATCCGCCAGCGTGGAGAATGGCAGTGATGCGGATCACATTTTCAGGTGACGCCATTCCTCCAAAGCGCACCCGTCTTTAGCGCAGTCGAGCCGTCCTAAAACTGTACTCGCGGCCAGCTTGACGCGTGCGCCGCACCCTGTCAGCGTGGTTGTGACGGCGAAAGTCGTCCGCTCTTTCGACGAGAGCCGAATGCTCTTTGAAAACTCGAAACGGTTAGGGAAGAAGCCAGCGATCTTAGTCTGTGCAAGCAAAGATATCGCACGTAAGCTCGGGCAAGTACTCCAGGCTGAGATGACGGGAAGGCGTCCATGCGGGATCGGAAAGATTCGAGCAGGGCTGGCGGGGATATAAATAAGCCCAGGAGGTAAAGAACCATGCGTCATGTTCGCGAACCGCGCGAACTGCGACGGCTACGCGATCGGGCTTTCTTTCGCCGCTCGGAAATTCACCGCACCCGTACACGTCGAATTGTCCGGGGGCGGTCATTTCGGTTCGAATCGGCGTGAATCTCAGCAGCCGCCACGCATCGAAGCCTTCCTTCATAGCCCAGCGGAATTCCTTTTTGCTCATGGGACTGCCATCATTGCGTTTCTTGTTCACGTCGGCTGCGAGTTCATACAGCGAGTCCCAGTCCTTGGATCGGAATGCGCCCGTGTAATCGTTCAAGCGCTTGGCGAGATCCTTGCGCTGTTCAACAGGCACCGGACCAAAGGGAGTCTTTGCGTCTTGCGCGGGGGACGCGGCGGCAATCAGAAGCGCCGACAATGCGATCCAGCCTGCCTTTCGCCAGATCCTCATGCGATTCTCCTTCACCCGCCGACCACTAGGTTCGCTGATCTGATTGTCACAATGCTAGCATTTTCCGAACGCTCCCCCAGGTGAGTCGCAACGAACGCTTACCGGAAAGTTACCGAGCCAGCGCCTCTCTTGCTCGCATCGCTTACAGCTAGGGGTCGCGAATCACAGCTTTTCTAATCGACATTCGGCGATTAGAAACGCCCGCAACCCGCTGCAAATACAAGACGGCAACCACTTCTAATCGACACAGTTAGAGAGGGCCTTCGAGGCCTTTTTCTGCTAATTTAATTTGGACCATGGCCAAGCGACCCAAACCCATCGTCCTCACCGTGCTCGACGGCTGGGGCTACCGCGCGGAGACCAAGGGCAACGCCATTGCGCTTGCCCGCAAGCCGAACTACGACCGGCTGCTCAAGGAATTTCCGAATACGCTGATTCACACCTCGGGGCCTTACGTCGGATTGCCCGAAGGTCAGATGGGCAATAGCGAAGTGGGGCACCTGAATATCGGCGCGGGGCGGATCGTCCAAATGGACATCACGCGCGTCGATGCGCTGATCGCGAGCGGCGAATTCTTCCGCCAGCCGCTGCTGCTCGAAGCGATGGAGCGCGGGCGGGCGCACCAGCTGCACCTGCTGGGGCTCGTGAGCGACGGCGGCGTCCATTCGCACATCGAGCATCTTTTCGCGCTGCTGCGGATGGCGCGCGAAAACAAGGTGCAGCGCGTGTTCGTCCACTGCTTCATGGACGGGCGCGACACGCCGCCCGAAAGCGGCATCGACTTCCTCCGCGCGCTCGAACAGAAGATGCGCCAGTACGGCGTCGGCCAAATCGCCAGCGTCAGCGGCCGCTACTACGCGATGGATCGCGACAATCGCTGGGAGCGCATCGAGAAGGCGTACACCGCGATGGTCCACGGTGATTCCGAAGTGAAATCGCCCGACCCGATCGCGGTGATGAAGGCGAGCTACGAAAAAGGCGTCACCGATGAATTCGCGATTCCCGCCGTGATCACCACGCTGGCCGCGCCCGGCAAGCCGGCTGCGCCGCGCGGACTGATTCGCGACGACGATGCCGCGATCTTCTTCAATTTCCGCGCAGACCGCGCCCGGCAGATCACGAAAGCGCTAATCGAGCCGGGCTTCGATAAGATCGCCGATCCCGCGCGCCCGAAAAATCTCGTTTACGTCGCGATGACGCAATACGAGAAGACGTGGCCCTGGCTGCGCTACATTCTCGCGACAGAAAAACTCGAGCACATCCTCGCCAATGTTTTCGCCGAGCTCGATTTCAAGAATCTGCGCATCGCGGAGACGGAGAAATACGCGCACGTCACCTATTTCTTCAACGGCGGCGTCGAGAAGCCCTTCCCCGGCGAGGATCGCATTCTCGTCCCTTCGCCGAAAGTGGCGACCTACGATCTGAAGCCGGAAATGTCCGCCGCAGGCGTGGCCGATGCGGCAATCAAGGCAATCGAAAAGGGCGATTTCGATGCGATCATCATGAACTTCGCGAATGCCGACATGGTGGGCCATTCGGGCAAGCTCGAAGCAACGATCAAGGCCGTCGAAACGGTGGACGAGCAGCTTGGCAGGATTTTCCACGCGTTGCGGCCGCGCGGCGGGGCGTGGATCATCACCGCGGACCACGGCAACGCCGAGACGATGATCGACCCCGTCACCGGCGGCCCGCACACCTATCACACCACGAATCCCGTTCCGTTTATTCTGGTTACGGCGGATAATCACCTGCAACTGGCGCCCGGCGGGTCGCTGCGCGATATCGCCCCGACGATGCTCGGCGTCCTGGATGTTCCCGAACCTCGCGAAATGACAGGCCACGATTTGCGAAAGGGGGCCAAATGAGCTCGCCCGGCGCCGCCCGGCATCCGCTAAAATGGGCATGGGGGGGAATATCTATGCCTGTAGAAGCTCCGATTGCCGCACAGGAAGAACTGAACGTCTACGAATCCGCGGAAGCCCGCTTTGAAATTGCCGCGGAGAAACTGGGCCTCGAACAGGGCATCTACCGCTACATGCGATACCCCGAGCGCGAAATCACCGTCTACATACCGGTGGCGCTCGATAACGGCCTGATCGAGGTCTACACCGGCTACCGCGTGCTGCATTCGACCGTGCGCGGGCCGGGCAAAGGCGGCATCCGCTTTTCTCCCGAAGTCTCGCTCGACGAAGTCCGCGCGCTAGCCGCGTGGATGACCTGGAAATGCGCGGTCGTCGATATTCCCTTCGGCGGCGCAAAAGGCGGCGTGATCTGCGATCCGTCGAAAATGTCGAAATCGGAGCTGGAGCGCGTCACGCGCCGCTACACCGCTGCTCTCAGCGACTGGCTCGGCCCCGAGCGCGATGTTCCCGCTCCCGACATCGGCACCAACGAGCAGATCATGGCCTGGGTGATGGACACGTACTCGATGCACGTTCGTCAGGCCACCACCGCCGTCGTTACCGGCAAGCCGCTCGATCTCGGCGGCTCGCAGGGACGGCGGGAAGCCACCGGCCGCGGCGTGATGATCTGCTGCAACAAAGCGACCGAGCAGCTGCGAATGAAGCGCGAGGGTTGCCGCGTGATCATCCAGGGCTTCGGCAACGTCGGCTCGCAGGCGGCGATGCTGATGCACGAGGCCGGCTACAAAATCATCGGCGCGGCGGACGTGAACGGCGGCCTCTACAACGAAAAGGGCATCGACGTTCCCAAGCTGTACGATTGGGTCTACACGCTGCGGAAGCCGCTGCAGGAATTCGACGGCGGCGAGAAGCTGACGTCGCGCGAGATTCTCTTCCGCCCGTGCGACATTCTGATTCCGGCAGCCATCGAAAATCAGATTACCTCCGAGAACGCGCATCGCGTCGATTGCCGCATCCTCTGCGAAGGAGCCAACGGCCCCACCACCGCTCACGCCGATGCGATCATCGAGAAAAAAGGAATCTTCATCATCCCCGATATTCTCGGAAACGCCGGCGGCGTCACCGTCAGCTACTTCGAATGGGTGCAGGACCGCCAGGGCTTTTTCTGGCGCGAGAGCGAGGTCAACGAGCGGCTGCACGACGTGATGGAGCACGCCTTCGATCAGGTGGTTCTGTACGCTCGCGCGCACAACGTGAACAACCGCATCGCCGCCTACATCGTCGCCATCGACCGCGTAGCTAGGGCCTTGAAATTGCGCGGCTTCTACGCGTAAACTACGCCGCACTCAGCCGGTTGTAGGGGAGGCGCGCTTGGTTCCTGACTCGATATCCCACGGGGCGGTTAAATCGGAAGAAGAACACCGGCGAGATCTTTGCGTCGTCGGCGGCTGGATCCACGAACGCGGCTTCGTCGCGTCGACCGACGGCAACATGTCGGTGCGCCTGGGCGCGGACCGCATCCTGACCACTCCCACCTGCATGAGCAAGGGCATGATGACCCCGGACGATATGGTCATCACCGACATGACCGGCCGGCGGGTGAGCGGATCGCGCAAGCCTTCCTCCGAAATCGGCATGCATCTTCTGATTTACCGCCTGCGGCCTGAAGTCAACGCCGTGTGCCACGCGCACCCGCCAACCGCGACGGGATACGCTGCGGCGGGAATGGCGCTCGACAAACCGATCCTGTGCGAGCTGATCATCGGGCTGGGATCGATTCCCGTGGCGCGCTACGGCACTCCGGGCACGCCCGAACTGGCCGCGGCGCTCGAGCCCCTCGTCCAAGGGCACGACGCCATCCTGATGGCGAATCACGGCGTCGTTACGTGCGGCGCCGATCTTCTCACTGCGTACCTGCGAATGGAAACCACCGAACACTTTGCCCGCGTGGCGCTGGTTACCCAGCTTCTCGGCAAGCAGGAAGTCCTCTCGAACGACGACGTGCAAAAGCTCCACGTGGCGCGCGTGCGCTACGGCGCGGGCGCGGAGCCTGCCAACGGCTCCGGGGGCGCGGCCGGCTCCGACGCCAGCGAAGCCGAGCGCGTGACGCTCACGCGCCGCGAACTCGAATCGCTGGTCGACGAAGCCGTGCGACGCGACCGCGCCCGCCGCTAGTTCGCCCGCAGCGCTGTTACTCCATCACCTCGACGTACTTCATCTTGCCGCCGAAGTGAACCTCCTTGATCGCGTGGTTTTCGACGACGATATTGGAGTCGTTGGGCTTGTTGGTTTCATCCTTCCATTGCACGGGGGCCTGGGCCACCATCTTGCCGTTATGCAAAATCGTGAGCATCGATTCATCGGCCTGGAAGGTGTACGTTCCCGGTTTGATATCTTTGCCGCCCAGGGTTGCTGGGCTCAGGACGCCCATCGTTGCGGTTGTCCCTTTCGAATTCTTCGCGGAAGCGTTGCGGGCCATCATGGGCACTGCCACGGCCAGCGCGGCAAGTGCGCACAAAACGAAACCAAGCGAACGGCGTGTCTTCATCGAACTCCTCCTCGAATCGAAGTTCCGGCTTGCACTGCGCTTAGACGTTGCAGTGCTGGCTCGGAAAGCATAGATACGCGCGAGCCCAATAAATTGTTCCCGCTTTGCGCGCATATTTACTTTTGCGGGACGTTCTATCCCATTGAACTTTCGCGAACGATCTGGAATCCGCATCAAAGTTTCCCGACCATACGAATTTTCGTAGGGCGGCGGTTTCACAATCCGTACGGCGTAACATTTTGTGGCGCAGACGGACACGCGGGCTGCGGCAGCGTCTCAGTTTGAGCAACTGAGACACTGCACGCACTGCCGCTCGTTTGACACTCCGGCGCGGCTAATCAATAATCGCTGGACATGATCGGCTCGCTTCGCGGCAAGCTCACCGAAAAACGCCCGAACCTGATCCTGCTCGACGTCGGCGGCGTGGGTTATCAGGTGCAGATTCCGCTCTCGACGTTCACAAACCTCGGCGCGCTGCACGACGAGGCGACGCTCCTCATCCACACGCACGTTCGCGAGGACCAGCTCGCGCTCTACGGATTCCTCACGGCGCGCGAAAAGCAGTGCTTCGAGCTGCTGATTTCCGCCTCGGGCGTGGGACCGTCTCTCGCGTTGAAAATTCTCTCGGGCATGGGCCTCGAGCAGCTGGTTCCCGCGATTCGCAAAGGGGACCTCGTGCAGTTGGTGCGCATTCCGGGCGTGGGACGCAAGACAGCCGAGCGGATCGTGGTCGAGTTACGCGATAAACTCGCAGTAGTCGACGTCGCCGAGACCGGAAAACCCGCGACGCGTTCGCAGCTCGAATCGGATGTGGCTTCCGCGCTCGTGAATCTTGGTTACGACCCGCGTGCCGTCGAAAACGCGGTGGAGAAATCGCGCGCATCGGGGAACGGAAACTTCGAAGCCCTGTTGCGCGCGGCGCTGCAAATCCTCGGGAACTCCGCGATGCAAAAAAGCGCGCGCGCGGGCGGCGAGGAGTAACGCGAGTAGCGGCACGTGTGCGTAACGGAATGACCGACAGACAAAATCGAATCGTTTCCGGCAGGCCGTCCGACGACGACGCGCGCATCGACGCGAGCGTCCGCCCGGACAGTTTCGCGGATTACATCGGGCAAGATCGCGTAAAAGAAAATTTGCAGATCGCGGTGCAGGCGGCGCGCAATCGCGGCGAAGCGCTTGATCACGTCCTTCTGTACGGCCCGCCCGGGCTCGGCAAAACCACCCTCGCGCAAATTCTGGCGAATGAGATGGGGTCAGCCATCAAGGTCAGCTCCGGTCCGCTGCTGGAAAAGAAGGGCGACCTGACGGCGGTGTTGACGTCGCTCGAGCCGCGCGATTTCTTTTTCCTCGACGAAATTCACCGCCTGCAGCCCGCGCTCGAGGAAATTCTCTATCCTGCGATGGAGGATTTCCGCGTCGACCTCATCATCGGCCAGGGGCCGGGCGCGCGCGTGCATCCCTATCAACTGAATAAATTCACGCTGATCGGCGCCACCACGCGCGCCGGATTGATCATGGCGCCGCTGCGCTCGCGCTTCGGCATCGTCCACCGGCTGGAGTTTTACTCGCCGGAGGATTTGCTGCGCATTATCGTGCGGTCGGCGAAAATTTTGGGTATCGCGCTCGAACAGGATGGCGCGCGGGAGATTGCGCGGCGCAGCCGCGGAACTCCGCGCGTGGCCAACCGGCTGCTGCGCCGTGTCCGCGATTATGCGGAAGTCCGCGCGAAGGGCCACATCACGCTCGGCGTGGCGCGCGATGCGCTGGCGATGCTCGGCATCGACGAGCACGGCCTCGACGACGTGGACCGCAATCTGCTGCTCACAATCATCGAGAAATATGGGGGCGGTCCCGTCGGATTGAACACAATCGCCGCATCACTCAGCGAGGACGAAGGCGCGATCGAGGATATTTACGAACCCTACCTCATGCAGCTGGGCCTGCTGGATCGCACGCCGCGCGGCCGCGTCGCCACGGCCGGCGCCTATAAACACTTTGGACTGGCCTTCGGAAAAGAGCGAGATGGAGGCGATTCCGGCCGCCTGTTTTAGAAACGGGCCAAAATTGCGACTGGCAGATCCGAATGTTTCCCGGAATTGGCGTACACGGCGTAATTCAGAAGCGTGACGAGTCCGGTTACGATGATTAGACCTATAACGGAATAGATGATTACCTTCAGCGTTTCATGGCGCTTTTTAACGATCCATTGATTACTCATCACGTCTCCCGCTGTTCTTTCCCTATTATTTAGATTTGTCCGCTTCCGCAAGAGTTGTACCGAAGAATGGACTCTACACATGATTATGGCGCGCCATGCCACGCGAATCTGTCCACTTGTGAACACCGCGAGATCGGCTCTTCTGATTCGTTCGTTCCGAAGCTGGCGCGAAACTCGAATCTCGGAACGCTATCCATCGCGACCACACTTGTGGCAAGCTATCGGACATGGGAAACAAGGACGCACACAGGCGCGAAGTCAAAAAGCCGAAGAAGCAGAAACCGAAGCCTCTCGCACAGACGCCGGCACGCCTCTTTAAAGAGACGCCCAAGAGTTAGCTCGGTGTTCCCTCTCCACGGCCACCTCGATCTGCAACGCGAAAGATCGCTTCCGCATCCCGTCGAAAAGCGTTAGAGTTCGCGCGCCGCGTGCGAAAATGCATGCGAGTTCCCTGACGCCAAAGATGATCCTCGTCCAACTGATGGCGGCGGTGAAGCCGTCGGCAGCGCGGAGCGTGCGCCGGTGGCTCATTCACCTCGGCGGCGTCGGCTTGATCCCCCTCGGAATCCTCGACAACTCGCTCATTCCGCTTCCGGGCAGCGTGGATGTGGCTACAATTATTTTGTCCTCGCGCCAGGACGACTGGTGGCTCTACTACGCGCTGATGGCCACGGCGGGCTCGGTGCTGGGAGGCTTCCTCACGTATCGGATGGCGCGCCGGGGAGGAAAGGCGACCCTCGAGCGTCGATTTTCGCGCGGGCAGGTCGATAAGGTTTACAGCATTTTCGGACGATGGGGATTCGGCGCGATCGCGGTTGCGGCTTTGCTGCCGCCGCCGGCGCCCATGGTTCCCTTTCTGCTTGTCGCGGGCGCGATGCAGTATCCGGTACAGAAATTCCTCGCCGCGCCGGCGCTGGGACGGGCCGTCCGATATACGGTCCTGGCCTATTTGGCCGCGCGATACGGGCGGCATGTCTTCGCGTTTGTCGCGCAACACGAGCGGCCGGCGATGTGGGGAGGGATCGCCGCGCTGGTGGCGGCCGGAATCGGCGTTTCGACCTTCTTGCTGGTGCGAAAATCGAAGCGCAAGAAGCGGGCAGCGAACTAGGCCGAGGCTTCTGTGGCAGCGGCGCCGACGGCTAGTAGAGCTCCGCGCTGGACAACTCACTCGTGGTGGTCGAACTGTAGCCGCCTGTAATGAGCACCATGCCGCCATCCAATCGAGTCGCAGTCGGGAAGACGCGCGACGTAATCAGGCTGCCGGTCGGCGTGAATGTTCCGCTCGTGGGATCGTACAGTTCGGCACTAGCCAACGTAAGGCTGGGTCCTTGTCCGCCCGCGATCAAAACCATGCCGTCGTTCAGCAGCGCCGCCGCATGGACATCGCGGGCCGTGGTGAGGCTGCCTGTCAGCGCGAACATACCGGTCGCGGGATCGTACAGTTCGGCGCTGGCCAATGGATTGTGGCTCACGTCAAAACCGCCTGCGATCAGGACCTTGCCGTTCTGAAGCAGCGTCGCCGTGTCGTAATAACGCGCCACGTTCAGGCTGCCCGTTGCCGTGAACGCGCCGGTGGCAGGGTCGTAGAGTTCCGCGCTGGCGATGGAAGTACCGTTGGGTAGCGTCCCGCCCGCGATCAGCACCAATCCGTTGTCGAGAAGCGTCGCCGTCTGATTCTGGCGCGCCACGGTCATGTTCCCGGTGGCCGTGAATGTCCCGTTTGCGGGGTCATATAGCTCCGCGCTCGCCAGGTTCTGACCGCTGGAGTTTTGCCCGCCCGCAATCAGGACCATTCCGTTATTGAGCAACGTCGATGTGTGGTAGTAACGCGCCGTGTTCATGCTGCCAGTGACCGCGAACGTTCCTGTGACGGGATCGTACAACTCGGCCGATGCAGTGATCGAAAGCGTGCTCGGAGCGTCCCCACCGGCAATCAGCACTTTGCCGTTCTGAAGCAAGGTCGCCGTGTGATAGTAGCGGCCCTCGTTCAGATTGCCCGTATAAGTGAAACTTCCGGTCGCGGGGTTGTACAACTCGGCGGTGGCCGGAGCGCCCGGAGGATTCGAGCCGGTTCCGGCGGCAATCAGTACCATTCCATTGTTGAGCAGCGTCGCAGTCTGGGTCTCGCGCGCCACATTCATGCTGCCGGTTGCCGCGAAGCCGGTCGGGCGGACGTTGAGCATCGCCATGCCGCTTACCGAGCCATCTGTCGCGGTAATCGTGGCCGGCGTGGTCGCCCCGGGCGATCCGATGGCGACCGCGGCGCCCGGATTCGTCGCGTCGTTGCTGACTTGAGCAAGCGTGGTGTCCGAAGAACTCCATGTGACCGAGGCGAGCTGTTGCTTGCCGCTTGCGAAAGTGCCCTGGCGACGAAGCGCTGGTACGTGCCAGGCGAGATCGTCGGACTTTCAGGCGCGACCGTGATGGATTCAAGCCCTGCCGGAGTGAATGAACCCGGCTCGTACAATTCCGCGCTGGGCAAATAGCCGCTCGTTGCGTCAGCACCGCCTACGACCAGTGCCATCCCGTTGTTCAAAAGCGTCGCGGTCTGCTGATAGCGCGTCACATTCATGCTGCCGGTATAAGTGAACGTTCCCGTTGCCGGGTTGTAGATTTCCGCGCTAGCCAGCGCAGCACCGCCAAGGCTCTGACCGCCAGCGACGAGGACGGTGCCGTTGTTCAAAAGTATCGCGGTGTGGAGCGCGCGCGCTGCGTTCAAGCTGCCTGTGCTGCTGAAGCTGCCCGTCCCAGGGTTGTACAACTCGGCGCTGGAGACGAGGCCATTGGCGCCGATACCGGCCGCAATCAGCACCTCACCATTATTGAGCAGCGTCGCCGTATGGTAATAACGCCCCAGGTTGAGGCTGCCCGTCGGAGTGAACGTGCCCGTCGTGGGATCGTACACTTCAGCGCTGGTCAGGTTGGTGCCTGCGTTCGCGCCACCCGCAATCAAGACTTTCCCATTATCGAGCAGCGTCGCCGTGTGCACCCATCGCGCCGTGTTCAAGCTGCCGGTCGGCGAGAATGTACCGGTCACGGGGTCGTACAGCTCCGCGCTGGCCAAATAGTTGTTGTTACCAATGGTCCCGCCCGCAAACAGCACGGTGCCGTTATTGAGCGCCGTCGCACTGGAAAAATAACGCGGCGTGTTCAGGCTGCCGGTAAGTGTGAACGCGCCCGTTGTGGGGTCATAGAGTTCCGCGCTCGTCAGGTAGCTGCCCGCACCAAAGCCGCCCGCGATCAGCACCTTCCCGTTATTCAGAAGCGTCGCGGTGTGGAAGCCGCGCCCGATATTGAGGTTGCCGGTTGCGGTAAAAGTCCCGGTAGACGGATCGTAAAGCTCCGCCTGGGTCACCGACCCGTTCGAGTTGGCGCCTCCCGCAATCAGGACCTTCCCGTTGTTAAGGAGCGTCGCGGTGTAATCGAGGCGCGCAGTGGCGAGGCTTCCCGTCAGAAGAAATCCGGGCGTTACGGTCAGCGTGAAGGGCTTGCTTGTGACGCCACTCGCGGAAGCTGTGAGCTCGGTCGTGCCGGGATAAAGACCCATGACGGTTCCGGCAGCGCCATTGATCGCTGCTACGTTGGGTGCGCTGCTGTTCCATGTAAGCGCCATGATGGGAGGGAGATGCCGTTGCTGCCCACGACGGTCGCAGTCAGTGCCTCGGTGCCGCTAACCGGGATCGACGACTGCGTCAATGTGATCGTGATTGTGAAAGGATCCCCGCCGGAGCCGCCGCAGCCCGCCAGGAATGCGCAAAACGAGAGAAGCCCGGAGACGAATATCGAGGTCTTGTGACGCGCCATCAGCGAATCGCTCCGGGGCTGCCGCCCAATAGGAAGCTGCCTATGCCTGACGAGGAGGTCCGCACCATATCACACTCCCCATGAGAGGCATAACGTTTCAATACGTGCCTGCGTGATTATGTCCGATGCCTGCGGAGGCTTATCAGGTTGCCGGCGACGTGATGCCGGCGTGAGAAAGCGGCTTCGATCGACTAAGATGTCGAGAACGCCATGAAGACCGTCTACTTGTCGCTGGGATCGAATATGGGGGACCGCGTGGAAAATATTGCGCGGGCGATTGATGCGCTTGGCAAGCGCGGCGTGCGCGTGACGCGGGAGTCGTCGCTCTACGAAACCGAGCCGGTAGATGTGCGCGGCGGCGCGGGCTGGTTTCTGAACTGCGTGGTCGAAGCGGAGACCGATTTGATGCCGCGGCAATTGATGAACGTGCTGCTCGCGATCGAGCGGTCGCTCGGGCGGCGGCGCGGGCCGGTGGCGGAAGGCGGGCCCAAGGAGTCGCGCACGATCGATATGGATATTCTTTTCTTCGGCGCGGCCGTGGTGCATGCGCCCGACCTCGAAATTCCGCACCCGCGGATGGCGGAGCGGCGGTTCGTCCTCGTGCCGTTCGCCGAGATTGCGCCCGGCGCGGAGCATCCTGTGCTCAAGCAGACTGTCGCGCAATTGCTCGCCGCCACGCCGGACCGCAGCCAGGTCCGGCGGTGGAATCCGCCCGCAGACCCTGCATCGGCGTCCGGGCCGGCTTAAGGTTTGAACGTAGCGCCGGGTCCTTCAGCCCGGCAGTTCTTCGTCCCTGTCAAAATTTCGTCCAAAACCCGTTTTCCCCGGTCCCTTAGGGCCTGTTTACGGCCCCGCTAGGGGGATCATCGAGTCCCTCTTATTGCAGAAAAAAGTGCACCATTTCAGTGCACTCATCACCGCGCGACGCGCAGCCAATGAAGCGTGATTGGTCTTGGCGCGAGCGCTTCGAGTTCGATCTGGGTGAGGCCGTCGACCGACTGCTCGCGCCAAACGTACACGCCGGGCTCGGTTTCTTCCTGAGTGCGGCCAGTTGCGGGACGCAGAAAATCGCGGGCATCGTCGATGGTGGCGGCCTGGCGAAACGCCGGGCGCGTGAGCGCTTCGACCACATAGCTGCGCAGGAGCTTCGGCCAATACGTATCGAAGAGCTGCGAGGACGCGAAAATGTCGCTCCACGCGACGTCGTCACCGAACGCCACGACGACGCCGACTACGTGGCCGCCTTTGATTCCTGAGGTGGCGCGATCGAAGCGGCGGCTCATCTCCTCCGCAAATCCTTCCACCGAATTTTGCACCATGGGCGACTGATAGATGCGGCGATAGGATTGCGTTGGCGCCTCGGAGATCACTCCGCCGATAGCGGCCTGAGGCAGCGCGGGAGGCGCGGCAGCAACACCACCAGCTGCGCCCGCACTCATCCCCCTGGCCTGGCCCTCCACCGTGACCGATTCGCTCTCGCCTACCTTCGGAGTTTCGTCGCGCACGGCGGCCCAGACCTGGCTCTGATCCTGTTTCACCGCAGCTTGCTCGCGCACCGTTGGATGAACCATCGTTTCAGCAGCGCTGAAATTCATCGAGTCCCCGGTCCAGCGGCCGTGCTCGACGCAGAAGACATCGAGTGGCAGCGGCGCGGAGCCGATGGGCACGATGCGATCCTTGCCGATGATGCGGTCCTGCTTGCCGCCGGAAACCACTTCGCCGGCCAAGAGCAGCAACGGGCGCTTGCCGCGGTTCACGAGGACGAGCTGATTTACCTGCGAGCCGCCGGTGTAAACAGGCACGGGTTCGCCGTCGCGCGTGCGCCGCATGTAGCCGCCCTGCTCGCTGATCACGGCGTCGCCAGAGCTGAGCGCTTGGTCGAGCGTCTCGAAATCGCTCGTGTCGGGATTTTGCGAAGAGATGACGGGAAAGATGGTGAGGTCCTGGTAGGTGACAGGCGGTCCGAGTTCCCAAGGCTGGGATGATCCGCCACCGCCTGCCGCGGCGGCTACCCGCGTGTTCGAACCCCAGTCAGGCTTCAGAATCGCCGCTCCGCCGACAATGAGAATTGCCGCGAACACGATTGCTACCGCTCGTTTCGTTTTGCTGCGCATAGTTCCCTCCCTCGCGGCCAGCCGATTGGCGCACAGCCAGCCGCACTATGCTGAGAACGGCGAGGGAGGATTTTCTTGCAGGGCCGAGGCGAAATTTCCCGCGGGTGATGCGGAGCGGAGAAAAGCTAGTATCCAGAGCCGGGGGCTTGGTCTTTCTGGCGTTTCTTGCGCTGCTCTTCTTCCTGGCGCTCCCACTCGTTCATTTCTTCTTCGGTCATCTGGTAATCGTCGCGCGGGGCGAACATCGAGTTCGCGCGAGTGCCGCGCCCGAAGCGCTGGCGGCGGCGAGTCTTGCGTTCGGTGAAGCCGCCGACACCGCGGATGGGCTCTGCGATGGCGCCCGATTCGACCAAGAGCTCGCTGACGCGCTCGAGGAACTCGTGCAAGTGGTAGGGCTTGGGCGAGTGAGGCAGTTCCTCGCGCTCGAGGATCGGTTGGACCTCGGCGGCCATCAACAGCGGAACGAGGAATAGAACGCGGATGCGCTTCTTGTGCGGGGTATCCGAGCCGTTTTCGGCCGGATTTGCGTCGTCGGGAATGGCGCCATCGGGGTTTGCGGCTTCGGGACTAGGTGCCTCGATCTGGGCTTGGGCAAGCTCCCGCAGGATCGCGAAGAGCGGGCCGCGCGGATCGGCCAGCGCCACATTGACGATAGCGAGATCCCAGCCGCCAGTGGCCAGTTCGCCCAGCGCCTCGTTGGCCTTGGGCACGATCCGAACGCGCCAGCCCTCGGAATCGAGGACGCTTTTCAACGCTTGCTGACTCGTGACGTCGTCGTCGACGAGCAGGATACCGACCTGTTCCACCGGCTGGGCCCCTTCTTTCCCCTGCCAGTATAGCGGCCGGCGGGCGAGCCTCTTCGTTCGAGCAGGCCAAGGTTTCCAGCAGGAATCCTGTTCGCCCGTGCAGGCGAAATAAAAGCGAATAACAGTTCTTGACAAGGCGAACAGAAGGCGAATATAGTGCATCTCGTGCGGCGAGACCAATGGCCACTTATCCCATACTTCGAGCAGTTCCGACGACGCTTCGGCGTCGCACGGGACGCCCGAGAGAGACCAGTCTCACCCTTTTCCCCACAGCCGCTTGCCACGGCACCAGTGAGTCCCCTGACGGTGCTTCCGCGCCCCCTCCGGTACCTGCCCGGAGTGAGAAGCACTCGACGGAACTGGTCGGCATTGCGCGCCTCGCCGCATCCTCCCTCCGCGCCGAAGCCAAGCGCGGGACGGAGTACTTTCTCCTTCCCGTCAAATCGATCCTGAACGAGTGCCATTCTGAGCGGGTGCCGTTTCGCTGGACCGTGAATCCCTATCGCGGCTGCGAATTCGGCTGCAAATACTGCTACGCGCGCTACACGCACGAGTACATGGAAATCGACGGCGGAGATTTCGAATCGAAAATCTACGTCAAGAAAGACGCGGGGCCGCTGGCCGCGCGCGACCTCTCGTCGGAAGACATCTGGGGCGAGCATATCGCCATCGGCACCGCAACCGACCCGTACCAGCCGGCGGAGCGAGAGTTCGGGGCGACGCGCGCGATCCTCGAAAAGATGGCGGAGCGCGACGGGCTGAGCCTTTCGATCACCACAAAATCGAATCAGGTGGTGCGCGATATCGACCTGCTGAAGCGGATCACCGAGCGCTCGTCGATCACGATCCATATGACCGTCACCACGCTGCGGACGCGGCTGGCGCGTCTGCTCGAGCCGCGGGCGCCGCGCCCCGATTTGCGCCTCGAAGCGGTGCGCAAGCTGCGCGAGGCCGGCATAGCCGTGGGCGTGAATATCATGCCGATCCTGCCGGGGATCACCGACCGCGAGGCCGATCTCGATGCGCTGATCCGAGCCGCGCGCGATGCGGGAGCGCAGTGGGTGGCGGCGAGCGTCGTGTTCCTGATGCCGGCATCGTGGAAGACGTTCATGGGATTTCTCGAGGAGAAATTTCCGAGGCTCGCGGCCCAGTATCGCGAATGGTATCGCGGCTACGGCTATGCGCCGGAAAGCTATCGCAAGGAAATCGCGGAACGCGTAAGAGGCTTGCGGCGCAAGCATGAAATCGAGTCGCGGCCGTTCAATCCGATGACGTCGCCCGAGCGGACGTGGAAATCGCCTCAGCTGCAAATCGACTGGAAGAACGGAGAGCAGGCATGCCAGGAATGAACGCGGAACGATCGACACGACCCAGAACCGCAGCTACAGGCAGGCGCGGGAGCTTGAAATCGACCGGGAACCAAACACAGAGGGCACGGAGAACTTCCACGGAGAGCACGGAGAAAAGCAGGATTCACCCCACCCTTCGACTCCGCTCAGGGCAGAGAGGCGCAGAGGGCGCTGAGAAAAGCGGGAGACTGGCGCTTGGCCCTGCGCTTGTCCCTGCGGCACCCGCCAGGCCGCCACGCGGGATGAAGTTGAAGACCGTGTCGAGGATTATCATGCTGTTCGCGCTCGTGTGCCTTGGCGCATTCCTGGCTGGGCGCCCGCCGGTTTCGGCCGCGCGAGTGGATGTGGTGCCGCGAACGAAGGAGACTGTGCATGTTTCTCGGGCTAAGAACCGTCGTGTATCAGGCGCAGGATCTCGGCAAGGCCAGAGAGTGGTACGGCAAAGTGCTGGGGTCGCAGCCATACTTTGATCAGCCGTTTTATGCCGGATTCAACGTAGGCGGCTACGAGCTCGGCCTGGTGCCGGAGCCGGATGCTGGATTGAAACGCGCTGCGGCCGGGCTGGCGTACTGGGGCGTGGCGGATGCTCGTGCGGCGTATCAGCGGTTGCTCGATCTCGGAGCGACGCCGAATGAGCCGATTCAGGATGTTGGCGAGGGGATCCTGGTGGGGAGCGTTCACGATCCGTTCGGCAATGTGCTGGGCGTGATTCAGAATCCGAATTTCAAGATCAGCGGCGACTAAGAGCGACGCCCGCTAGGGCATGATGATGCGCGATGTTTCTTTCGCTGCTTCTGCTGGAAGCGGGAAACGAGCGCGCAGAAAATCGAGAAACGCGCGCGAGCGCGGGCGGCCGTTCGTCTCCTGCTTGCCGACGCGAAGCAAAAACACCATCAGGTGCGAAACCTCGGTATCTTTCAGCCGGCTCATTCCGGCGCGCGCCGCTTCCTCCTTGCGGAATTCCTGGAGGAACTGATTCATCTCGCCGTAAAGCGCGCGGGCCATGGGCGCGTCTGGCGGGTGCTCGTAGTAGATTCCGGTGCCGAGCGTGCGATACGTTTCCGCGAGTGCTTCGATGGCCGAAAGCACGGCGCCATCGGCTAGTTCCCTGTTTTGGATTTGGAAGTTGAGGATCGTCGTCGCGGCGCCGGAGACGAGCGGCCAGTGTTCGTAGACGAAATCGACCGGAACCTTCAGATCGGGATACGGCACCTCCGCGGCAGCAATAGGTTTGCGATGTTCGGACTCGTAGCGGTGCGCGGTGATCAGGTGCGGGCAATCGGGGACGCAATCGATCGTCACCTCGCGTTCGCGACCGCAGCAAACCGCGCAGATTTTTTCGCCCTTCGCGGGACAAAATCGTTTCGGCGGACGCTTCCCGCAGATTGGACAACTCATCGAGCCTCGCTATTCACAAAAGTCACGCCGCCAAGGGCGCTCAACAGACTACGGGAAGCAAACCTCAGAGGCAAGCCAGCAGCGGACCTTGCGCCTTTGCAACCAGGTACCCAACGGCAATGGCGTGCGAACGGATGAAAATTCAAAACGGTTTGCTAAACACAGAGAGCGCAGAGAAAGCACTGAGTGCACGGAGACTGCGCCTTGGCGCGCGATGGTGCCTGAATCGGGGCGCAGCAAGCCTTCGTCTGACGGACTCAGGCCAGGGCAGCGCCCCTACAATGTGGCCTTACTTCACGTACACCTTCGGCTCGACCGACATTCCCAATCGCAGATAATCGTCGGAGTTCTGGCCGGGGTCGAGGACGATTTTCACGGGGATGCGCTGAACGACCTTCACGTAGTTGCCGGTAGCATTTTCCGGCGGCAAAAGGCTGAGGCGCGCGCCGCTCGAACCGGCAATGCTGTCGACGTGCCCCTTGTAGGTGCGGCCGTTGGCGTCGACTTTGATCTCCGCCTTGTCTCCGGGCTGCATGTACTTCAGCTGCGTTTCCTTGAAGTTCGCGGTTACCCAGATGTCGTTGAGAGGCACGATGGTAAGCAGCTGCTGGCCGGGTTGGACGTTCATGCCGACTTCCACGCTTTTCGAGACGACGCCATCGACGGGCGCGATGATCTTCGTGTACTGCAAATTCAACTCGGCCTGTTCGAGCGCGGCCTGCTTTTCCTTCACGTCGGCTTCAGCGGAAAGAGCGCGAGCCTTCGTCGAGGCGACCTGCTGGGGGCCGGTTTGCGAAGAACGGTAAGCGGCCTCGGCCTGCGCGAGGCGCGCACGAGCCTGCGTTACCTGTTGATCGGCGGCGGAAGCATTCGCCTTGGCTGCGGCGACGGTCGCGTTGCCCGATGCAGCGGCAGCCACTGCCTGGTCGTAAAGCTGCTGGGAGATTTCCTGCTTATCGACAAGCTGTTTGTAGCGCACAAGGTCGTTCTGGGCTTTCTGATTGTTGGCTTGCGCTTCGAGAAGCTGCGCCTGCGCGGCGTCGTGCTGCTGAAGAGCGGCGACGATTCCGGCCTGCGCATCTTCGACATCCGCTTGGGACGAGGTCACCTGGCTGCTCGTGCTGACGGACGTGACCGGAACGTTGATGTTCAGAGAACGCGCCGTGGCTTGCGCGCTGGCGAGATTGGCGCGCGCCTGATCGAGCGCGGTCTGATAATCGCGCGGATCGATTTCGACGAGCACGTCGCCCTTGTGCACGTGCTGGTTGTCGTCGACATTGACCTTCAGGATGTAGCCCGAAATCCGGGCGCTGAGCGGCTGCAGGTGGCCGTCAACCTCGGCGTCGTCGGTCGATTCGTAGCTCGAAAAATAACGCCAGGCGAAGATTCCGCCGACAATGACGACGACGGCGGCGATCACCAGAAAAATGCGCGCGCGAGGATTCGCCTGAAAGAAACCCGGGCGGCGATATTCGGGCGGAGGCGACGCCGAGTGCGTCTCGGAGTGCGTGTCGTTGCCAGAGGAAGTCTCCGCGGGCTGGTTGGTCGGGGTTTCGACTTCAGTTCTCTGTGCCATAGTCTTTAGTTTCCTTTGAGAAATTCTTTGACGCCTTGTTCGCCCGCGCCCAAGGCACGGGCCAGAGAAATCTTCGCGTAATTGTCGGCATACAGGCTGGCGATGTAGCTTTCGTGGGCGCTGGCCACAGCTTCTTCAGACTGCACGACTTCGACCGTGTCGGTAACGCCTGCGGCGAAACGATCCCTGGATTGCGCGAGCGTCTCGTCGGCCAGATCGATATTGCTGCGCGCCACCTCGACTTGCTCTTCGGCGGATTCGATGTTCAGCAGGGCGGTGCGCACGTCGTCGTCGATTTGAGCGTGCAGATTATCGAGGCGCTGGCGGCTTTGCTCGAGCCGCGCGCTGGCTTCGAGAACGTCGCCACGAACCTTGCCGCCCTGGAAAATCGGAATGTTCAGCGTTCCGCGAACATCCATCAAGCCATGGGTGTTGAGACCGTCGTAGGTTCCCGCAAGGCCGTAGTCAGCGCTGAAGGAAAGAGTGGGCAAGTAACCGTCCTTCGCCGATTTCACGCCATATTCCGCGGCGTGCACATCGGCGAGGGCTGCCTGAAAATCGGAGCGATTCGCGTAGGCGCGCTTGAGCGCCTCGTCGACGGTCAACCCGGCAAACGGCTGGTACAGCGAGTTGTCCGTGAGTTCGAATTGCTGTCCGGGCGCAAGACCGATCACGCGAGCCACTGTGAGCTTGGCAATCGCGAAGTTATTCTTGGACTGAATCAAATCCTGCTGGCGTGTTTTGAGTTCGACATTCGCGCGCAGCGCATCGATCGCGGGAGAGGTTCCCGCCTTCACTTGATCGGAAGCCTGATCGTATAGCGCTTGCGCGGTTTTCACCTGCGCGTCGGCGGTTTCGACGCGGGCTTCGTCCGCGATCGCCTGCAAGTAAGTATTGCCGACGGCGAGAATCACGAGATCGCGCGCGTCCTTGAAACTGTATTCCTCTGATTTCAGACTCTGCGACGCGGAGTGCGTGTTGTTGATAGCTTTCAGATCGAAAAGCGACTGCGTGACGTACGCGCGCGAATCGTAATACGCGAAAGGCCCGACGATCGAAGGGATCGAGATGCCGGAAGCCGGTGGAAATTTGAAGCTGAAGCCAAATTCGGCTAGATCGATCTGCGACGCGTTGACGTAGGTGGAGGTCGTCAGATTCGGCAGCAGCGCGCTCAGTTCCTTCCAGCGCTCGCCGCGCGCCGTACGAACATCCTGCCCCGAAAGCAGGATGCCGAGATTCTGCTTGAGCCCGCGATCCATGGCACCTTGCAGCGTAAGCTTCAGGACACCGGGTTCGATGTCCGTCGCGACGCTGCCGGAATAATTGCCCTGCACGGGCGCGGTGCCTGTCTGCGCGCCTGCCGGCGCTGCGGCCAGCAGTAGCGCAGACGCAAGAATGGCCCACAAATATGTCGATCGACCTATCACGAAATATCCTCCTCCGGCTCGCTGTAGCTTGGATGAAGGTACCGCCATGAAGGACTCAGAACTTGTCTGTGAAATCGAGATGAAGCACGCCTTGTTTTCATGACTTCGATCTACGCTGGCTCTTGGCCATCCTGCTCTTCTCATCGGCAAGAAGAGTCGGAGCGAACAGGTCCCACACCTGGCCCTCGGTGGCGCGCAAAGAGCTGTCGGGATTCATGGCCCAAGCAAGGGTGACGCCGAACAAAATAAGTTGCGTCAGCCGCGCGAGTTCCGCGGCGGAAAGATCGCGGCGGACTTCTCCGCGCTCCTGCGCCAGCGTAAAAATTTCCGCAATCAAGCGGCGGCCGACGATGAGGCGCTTGTGAAGTTCGGCGCGAACGGGCGGGCACGCGGCGTGCGCCGAATAAATCGCGCGAAGAAGCTCCGGACTCTCCGCCCACTGGCCCACTAGGTCCATCGCCATGCGCCGCAGCGCGGGCATCGCAGCTCCCCTTTTTGCTTCTTCGAGGGCGCTTTCGATCGCGGCGATACGCTCGGCGCCGAATGTCGCGAGGACGTGCTCCTTGGTCGGGAAATAATTGAAGAATGTTCCCTTCCCCACGTCGGCGGCTTCCGTGATGTCCTCGACGGTGGTTTCAAGATAGCCGCGCTCGGCGAACAGGCGCAGGGCGGCGCGGAACAACCGCTCGCGAATTTCGGCGCGGTGGCGTTCGCGGCGGCCTGCGACGCGTTTTGTTTTGTTGCGAAGAGCGGGGGTGGAAGATGCCATGGACATTTCCTCGCGGTGACCAGCGACCAAATATGACCATAGGTCATATTTGAGCAAAAGTCAAACCGCAGGACAAACGAAAGAAGGAAGTATGGAAATCATCGAGCGATTCCCCGCCCCGGAGGATCTCCCTCCGGGGCGGATATCGCGAGAGCGTTACTTGGAAAGATTCTTGGGGCTGTGCTGATTCAGAATTCCGATCATCAGTTTCGCGGATTGCGGAATCGGGACGGCCCCGTGGAGCGCGATGTCAGTCGCTTCCAACTTCCGGCCGTAGATGCGTTCGTTGGCGTCGTTATCCGGCCGAAGGGTCGACCCTTCGAGCGAGATACCGGCGAACAGGCCGCGAGCGCGCGAATAGGTGAGGAACTCGGCGCGCATCGTGACGTCGGTGTCGGCCTCGGCATCGCGCCCGACGGGACCGGCGGCAGCCGATGCATCCGCACCCAATTTCACTTTGCTGTTGAGGATCGACCTCGCGCCACCCTGGTTCATCACGAGGATCACGAAATCGGTAGCCTGACCGCCAATCTGGAATCCGAAGCTGCCGCCTTCAAGAGCCATCATCGTCGGCGCGCTCCAGGGACCCTGGAACGTTTCTCCGCTGCGGCAGGTCATCGCGCCGCGGCCGTAGCTGCCGCCGACGATGAACGCGGCCTTGAGCACGGACGGAATCACGATAACGCAGTCGGCCTTGTCGAGCAGACTCTGCGGAATGTCGTCGGGGATGTTCATGATCTCCTTCAACACCTCGCCCGCATTCTGGAGTCGGTCTTCGTCGTGAGACTTATCGTCCGCACGAGCCGAAGCGGACGTGAGGAGCAAGGGCATGCATATCAGTGCGGCGGCCAGCAAAATCGAAAGAATCTTCTTCATGAGTGCCTCCAATGAAATCAGTGCGAACTCCATGATAGGGGCTTTTGATGCCACGGCGCAACTCCACCCGCGGCGTCGCGACGGACATGCGTCCATCGGGGCCGCGAATGCAATATAATCAAGCCGTTGTCACCCCTCACGCATATGCGTCGCGCCGACGGCAGCGGTTCTCGCGGCCGCCCGCACCTGAATATTGGATTCCCGGCGCGGGCGTTTCGTATCGCTATCTGCGCGGCAATATTTGCGGCTTGCGCGAATGCCGCGGTCGCGCAGCAGTCTCCCGCGTCCAAACGGGCGGATGTAGCGCAGTTTCGCGAGCGCATCGAGAAAGTGCTGGATGAAGCGAACGCGCAGAGGGCGGCGTGGGGAATCGTCGTCTCCGATCGCGATACGGGCGAAACGCTCTACTCGCTGAATGCGGATCATTTCTTCGCGCCCGCTTCGAACGCGAAAATCTTTACGACGGCGCTCGCGCTGGCCACGCTCGGCCCCGCCTACCGATTTCGCACCACTCTCGAATCGCCCGGAACGCTCGGCAGCGACGGACATCTCTCGGGCGATCTCATTCTCGTGGGGCGCGGCGATCCCGATCTTTCCAACCGCAAGTTTCCTTTCACCGGGAATGGCGAGCGAGAAGGGCCGGTCGATCGGGTGCTCGCCGAAATGGCGGATGCGGCCGTGGCAAAAGGACTGCGGGAAGTGGACGGCGACATCATCGCGGACGACAGCTATTTTCCGTACGATCCATACCCGGCCGGATGGAACGCGGGCGATCTTTTCTTCGCGTTCGGCGCGCCGGTGAGCGCGATTGCATTTAACGACAACGTGGTGGCCGTCCACGTGGAGGCGGGTGCCGGCGCTGGCGATGCGGCCACCATCGCAACCGATCCGAGCGCCGCGGCGGACATGATCGGGCACGACATCACGACGGTGGCTGCCGGAACGAACTTCAACCTCGCGGTGGTTCGCCAGCCCGGCGTGGATTTCATTCAGATACGCGGCACGATTCCGGCGGGGCACGCGCCGGTGCGGCTCGATTTAGCGATGACGAGCCCGGCGGAAACAGCCGCGCGCACGTTGAAGGCATTGCTCGAGGCGCGCGGCGTGCACGTGACCGGTGGCGTGCGCGTGCAGCATGCGGCACCGCCGGAGAGCACGCCTGCGGGTGATCCGGTGTTCCCGGCCGCGGGCGCGACGGCGCAAGCGACAACCGCTGCAGCTGCGGGCAGGCTGGTACTCGCGGAACATCTTTCCCCGCCGCTGATTCAGAGCATTGAGTTCACAAACAAGGAAAGCAACAACCTGCATGCGGAATTGCTGCTGCGCGCGGTGGCGCACGAAAAACTTGGGTTGGGATCGACGGCGGCGGGGCTGAAGGTCGAAGAAGATTTCCGGCAAGCGGCCGGAATTCCGGATGGCGACGTGCTGCTGTCGGACGGTTCGGGGCTGGCGCGCGACGATCTGGTGACGCCGCGGGCGATGGTAATGCTGCTGCGTTACGCGGCGCGGCAGCCCTGGGGAAACGACTTCCTTTCGACGCTGCCGGTGGCGGGCGTAGATGGCACCCTCGAAGATCGCATGAAGAATACCGCGGCTACGGGGCTGATCGAGGCAAAAACGGGAACGATCGAGCACGATCACGCGCTCTCGGGCTACGCGACGACCTTGCGCGGCGAGTATCTGGCGTTCGCGATCTTCTGCAACAACGACTGGCAGCACGGCCCGGGCACTTCGGCGCCCATCGACGCGATTGCGAAGGCGATGATCGAGACGCTGGGCGGCGGGCGTGGGTCCGCGTCCGCGCGGAAAAAGAAATGAGCCGAGAGGCGAGGATCGTCACGGTCTTCGGCAGTGGGCGGTTGCGCGCGGACGATCCGCAATATACGGAGGCGCGGGCGCTCGGCGCGGCCCTCGCGGCGAAAGGCTTTCGCGTATGCTCAGGCGGTTACGGCGGCGTGATGGAGGCGGTGTCGCGCGGGGCAAAAGAAGCGGGCGGGCAGACGCTCGCGGTGACCTCGGAATTTTTTCGCTCAAGCGCGAACGAGTGGGTCGACGAGCAAGTCCGCGTGAAGACTTGGCAGGACCGGCTATTTGAATTGGTGAAGCGCGGGCATGGCTACGTCACGTGCCCCGGCGGCACGGGGACGCTGGTAGAGCTTGCGGTCGTCTGGGAGATGCTGAATAAAGGAGCAATGGCGCGGAAGCCGTTCGCCGTGCTCGGCAATTTTTGGCGGCCAGTGGTCGATCTGGTAAGCGAAGTGGAATTTGGCCGCGCGCGCAATCGCGGCCGGGGAGATGGTGATGCGCCGCTCGTGCACGTGGCTTCGTCTCCGGTGGATGCCGCCGCATATCTTGCCGGGCAATTTGAGGCGCGCTGAGTTTCCCACAGTTAACCGAGCTACAATCTTCCAGAGGTTCCGTGTCACGTCCTGCTGAAGAGCTGCTGGAATTCGACCGCCTGAAGAGCATCGTCGGCGGATTCGCCACGTGTGTGCCCGGGCGGCGGGCCGTGCAAGCGCTCGCCCCGCAACAAGACGCGGCGGCGCTTGGCGCTGAATTCGAGCTTGTCCGTGAAGCGATTGCGTATCTGCGCGCCGGCTCGGAGTTCGGATTCGGCTCGCTCGCCGACCCGGCCGCCTGGCTGGCGCGGCTTTTGGTTCCGGGCACCGTGCTCACGATTGCCGAGCTGCTGGACGCAGTCTCGCTGATGGAAACGGTGGGCGGCGTCCGCCAGACGTTGCGTGGCGAAGGCGAAAAACATCCGCGCCTCGCGGAACGCGCTGCAAGGCTCGCGGACTTCCGGCAACTCTCCGCCGCGATACGCCGCGCGATACTCCCGAGCGGCGAAATCAGCGACGATGCTTCGCCGCAGCTCAAGCGCATCCGCGCGGGAATCGCTCAGGCACGCGAGAAGATTCAGCGGTCGCTCGAGGGCATTCTGCGCGCGCGCGGCGAGGCTTCCGCCGAAAAAGGCGAGGATTACATCACCCTGCGCAACGACCGCTTCGTGATTCCGGTGCGCGCTTCCGAGCGGCGCACGGTGCCCGGCGTGGTCCACGGCGCGAGCGGCACGGGGCAGACGATTTTCGTCGAGCCGCTTGAAGCGATCGATCTCAATAACCGACTGGTGCAGCTGAGCGACGAAGAGATCGCCGAAATCGCGCGCATCCTGGAAGAACTGACCGAGCACGTCCGGCTGGAGCGCGGGCCGCTCGACGCGGCGGCTGCGGAAATCGCGCATCTCGATTCGACTTTTGCGCGCGCGCGTTTCGCCCGCGAATTCGACTGCACGGTGCCGGAGTTCACGCAGGGCAATTCGCTGCGGCTCGACGCGGCGCGCAATCCGGTGCTCGAGGCGACGCTGCGGCCTCAGGGATTAAAAGCTGTGCCAATGGCGTTTGCGCTCGGCGGCGGCGAGACGGTGATGGTGATCAGCGGGCCGAATACGGGCGGCAAGACGGTCGCGCTGAAAACGACCGGCCTCGCAGCGCTTTCCGCGCAATCGGCAATTCCCGTAGCGGCGGAGCGCGCGGAGCTGCCAATTTTCGACCGCGTGCTGGCCGATATCGGTGACGAGCAGTCGATTGCGGCGAATCTTTCAACGTTTTCGGCGCACATGCTGAATCTGAAGTCGATGCTCGACGTCGCGACCGGTCGCTCGCTGATTCTCGTCGATGAAATGGGCACGGGCACGGCGCCCGAGGAGGGCGCAGCGCTCGCGGTAGCGCTGCTCGAGGAATTTCGCACGCGGCGCGCGCTGACGCTCGCGACCACGCACCACGACCGCCTGAAAGCATATGCCTCGACGACGCCCGGCATCGTGAACGCGGCAATGGAATTCGACGAGGAGCATCTGCGGCCCACGTACCGGCTGCTCGTCGGCGTGCCCGGCACGTCGAGCGGAATCGAAATCGCGCGAAGGTTGGGGCTGCCGGCGCGGGTTGTCGAGCACGCGCAGGCGAGCCTTTCGCCGGAATCCCGCGAGGCGCGGGACCTGATCGCCTACCTCCATCGCAGCCGCGATGAGATGGAGGACGTAAAGCGGCAGGCGCGCGAGGAGCTCGCGCAGCTGGAGGAAGAGCGCCGCTCGCTGCAAACGGAATGGGTCGAGCGGCAGAGGAAACGCATCGCCGAGTTGGAGAAGAGTTTTCGCGAGACGCAAAAGCAGCTCGAAGCCGAAGTCGCGCGCTTGGTAGCGGACGTGAAGGATCGCGCGCTGCGCGCCCAGCTCGAAAAGCAAACGGGCCGCCGCATCGGCAAGTTCGAATCGGACGCCCGCGCCGAAGCGGATGCTGCCGTCGTCGAAACGCTCGCGGCATCGCAGGCCGATCTCGGCGTGGCAATTGCCGCGCAGCAAGCGCCGGTTGCGCCGGAGCTGCTTTCGGCAGGCCAGCGCATCACGGTGAAAGGATTCAAGCAGCCGGTCGTCTTCCAGCGGCACGACGGGCGCTCGGCGGAGGTCCAGGCGGGACCGTTGCGAATGAAGATTCCGCTCGCGGATATCGTTGCAATCGAAAACGACACGGCAACGGCAAAGGGTGGTACCGGTGCTGCTGGCTTGGCTCGGCAGCGCGGAATCACCGTTCGCGCACGGGCGAGCCTTGATTCCGCCCCCGAGGAAATTAACGTGATCGGCTCGACGGTGGAGGAAGCAACCCAGCGCGTAGATAAGTTTCTTGATGATGCAGCGCTCGCAGGCCACGCCAGCGTCCGGATTATTCACGGACACGGGACGGGCGCGCTGCGTCGTGGCCTAGCTGAGTTCTTGTCAGCGCATCCGCTCGTCGAGCGCATCCACGCGGAAGCGGAAGATCGCGGCGGCGCAGCGATCACTGTGGCAGAATTGAAGTCCTAGCGGCGAAATGCTAAGAGAGTAGTCCGAGTTTCTAATTTCGATTTTCCACTTTCGAAAAACATGGCGGAAGCGGGATCATTCGCGGAGAAGGTGAAGCAGCAGGCGGACATCGTCCGCGTAATCGGCGAATACGTCCGCCTGAAGAAGACCGGGCAAAATTTCACGGGGCTCTGCCCGTTTCATCAGGAGAAGACGCCCTCTTTCAGCGTCCATCCGGTGAAGCAGATGTATTACTGCTTCGGCTGCCACGAGGGGGGCGATGTCTTCAGGTTCGTCATGGCGATGGACAAGTGCGAGTTCCCCGAGGCGGTGCGCACGGTCGCCGAAAAGTGCGGCATCCCGATTCCGAGGCCACGCGAGCGCTCACCCGAAGAGCGGCGCGAGAACCAGCAGCGAGGCGCGCTCGTCGAGATGCACCAGCAGGCGGCGGCATTTTTTGCGCGGCAGCTCCATGAGGCGGCGGAAGGCAAGGTCGCGGCGGCATACCTCGAGGATCGCGGCCTCGATCGCGAGGCCATGAAGAGATTCGGGCTCGGATGGGCGCCGTCCTCGGGCGACGCGCTGCTGCGCCAGCTCAAGCCGAAATATCCCGAGGCGCTGCTCGAAGTCTCAGGACTTTTTTCGCGCGACCAGGGCGGGCGGCTTTACGACCGCTTTCGTCGCCGGATCATGTTCCCGATCGCGAATGATTCCGGCAAGGTGATCGCATTCGGCGGCCGAGCGATGGGCGAAGACATGCCGAAATACATGAATTCGCCCGAGACGCCCGTATATTCGAAGAGCAACCTGCTCTATCACCTCGACCGCGCGAAGGAAGCCATCCGGCAGGGCGACGTCGCAATCCTCGTCGAAGGGTATATGGATGCGATCGCGGTGGCGCGCGCGGGCATCGCGAACGTGGTCGCGAGTTGCGGCACCAGCCTCGCCGAGCCGCAGATCAAGCTGCTCGGCCGGTTCACGCGCCGGGTGATTGTGAATTACGATCCGGATACAGCGGGGCAAATCGCCACGGAACGATCCATCGCTCTGCTGCTCGAAAAAGAATTCGACGTGCGCGTGCTGGCGCTGCCGGGAGCCGCCGACCCGGACAAATTCATCAAAGAGCAGGGCGTGGAAGCCTACCGGAAATTGCTGGCGCAGGCGCCGCCATATCTCGATTATCTGATCGGCAAGGCGCGGCACATGGATCGCACCACGGCCGCGGGAAAAGTGGCCGCGCTGAATTTCCTGATGCCCTACGTGCAGCGGGTTCCGGACCGGCTGCTGCGTTCGGAATGGGCCACGCGGATCGCATCCGAGCTGCGCGTCGATGAGCCGGTGCTGCGCGAAGCCCTGCGCCGGGCCGCCGTCGAGCGCCGCAGCGAAGTGAAGCCCAAGGCTGAATTGATGGGGAGCCCCATCAAGAAAGCGGAACGCAGGCTGCTGCAGATGTTCGTCGAAGCCGAAGAATTCCGCGAGCAACTTCGTAACGTTCTGGCGAGCGAAGGTTTGTATCGGGGTCTCGAAACCGAACGGATATTCGAGATTCTCGTTTCCAGTGCCTCCGGGCGCCCGGATGTGCCTGCTCTCGCAGCCAGTCTAGGAGACCGGGACCGTGGCCTGTTCTTCGAATTGCTCTTCGAGGAACCTCAGGAGGCCACGTGGGAAGAAGCGGAAAGTTGCCTCGGGGTGCTGCGCAGCCGCCCCGTGGAACAGGAGCTAGCCGATTTGCAGAAAAAAATCGAATCGCAGAACCCGCCCGAAGATTTGAACAAGCTGCTCTCGCGGCGCCTCGAGCTGCAGAAGAAATTGGCTGCGGCGGCGAAATGACCACATCTCTTCCCTCCATCGTCATCGTGGGACGCCCAAACGTGGGGAAATCCACGCTCTTCAATCGCCTCACCGGCTCGCGCCGCTCGATCGTCACCAACGAGCCCGGAATCACGCGCGACCGCATCTATGGCACCGCGCAGTGGGATGGGCGCGCGTTCGAGGTGGTCGACACCGGCGGAATCGTGCCCGAAGACGAAGCCGGAATTCCCGGCGAGATCCTGCGGCAGGCGCGCGTAGCGATCGAAAATGCCACGCGGGTGGTGCAGATCGTCGATGGGCGCGCGGGGCCGCTGCCACTCGACGCCGAACTCGCGCAGCTTTTGCGGCGCGCAGGCAAGCCGCCCGTGCTCGCCGTGAACAAGGTGGATTCGGCGAAGCAGGCGGAGCTTGCGGCGCAGTTCTACGAACTCGGCGACGAGATTTTCCCGATTTCGGCGGAGCACGGCTATGGCATCGATGCGTTGCTTGATTCGCTGACTCAGGATTTCGCGCAGGGCGAAGCGACGGCCACGCAGCCCGACGTTAACATCGCGATCATTGGGCGTCCAAACGTGGGCAAATCGACGCTGCTGAACCAGCTCGTCGGCGCCGAGCGCGCGATCGTTTCGCCCGAGGCCGGGACGACGCGCGACATGGTCGACACCGTCGTCGACCGGCACGGCAAAACGTACCGCTTCCTCGACACCGCGGGAATCCGCCGCAAGGGCAAAACGAAACTCATCGCCGAAAAGCTGAGCGTGATCATGGCGCGCAATCACCTCGAGCGCGCGGACGTGGCTGTGCTTGTGGTGGATGCGTCGGTCGGTGTGACGTCGCACGACGCCACCATCGCGAGCTACGCCGAACAGTCGGGCCGCTCGGTGATCATCGCAATGAACAAATGGGACCTCGCGCTCAAAGCGGCGCAGGAAAAAGCCGCGCGCGAGAAGGCGCACAGCGGCAAAGAAGCGGGCAAGGGCGCGAATCCAGCAAAGCTTCTCGCGGATTACGAGCCGATGGTCCGCCAGAAGTTGAAATTCCTCGCCTACGCGCCGATCGTTTTCCTCTCGGCGCTCACGGGCGAGCGCACGGAAAAGCTGTACACGCTGATCGACCGCGTCGTCGAGGCGCGCCGCCGCCGCATCTCGACCGGCGAGCTGAATCGCTGGCTCGCGAACGTCGATCTCGAGCGCGGCACCTCGCCCGCCAGCCGCGAGGTGAAGATCTACTACATCACGCAGGCCACCGTCGCGCCGCCCACGTTTGTGCTTTTCACGAATCAGATGAAGCCGCTGCACTTCAGCTACCAGCGCTTCCTCGAGAATCGCCTTCGCTCGGCCTTCGATTTCACGGGCACGCCGATTCGCTTCAACCAGCGCCTGAAGAAACGCGATCGCCCCGGCCACGAGAAGCCTGAATTCCCCAAGGGCGAAAAACGCGCGCCGCGCCACAGCAAGCCCAAACGCCGCCCGGGCCGCGGTCGGGGCCGCCAACGCTAGCGCCGGCTCCCTGCGTCGCATGCCGCAATTTTCTTGCTGTTCTTCCGAACCTTTCGGCGCGGCCAGGTCTCTAGATACGTGACGAGAGCGCGTGGCTACTTCCAAACAAGAGGCGCAATGGGTTCTCCGGGCCCAGTGCGGCGATCGCGAGGCCCTCGAACTGCTCCTGCGCAGCGTGCAGCCTTCGCTCCGCCGCTACCTGATGAGGCTCGTCGGTGCATCGTCCGCGGATGACGTGCTGCAGGAAGCTCTGATTCTCGTGTCTCGCAAGCTGCGGTGGCTGGATGTGCCGGAGGCGTTTCATCCCTGGGCGTACAGGGTGGCAAGCCGGGCCGCGTTTCGTCATCTGAAGAGAGAGAAGCGCTGGTCCGAGCAGGTTCGCGACGAAATCGTCCTCGACGATCTTCCGTCTGCGGAGCCGGCCGTGCCGCCCGAAATGCTACCCGAGCTGCTGAAATCGGAAGCGCTTTCGCCAGCGAGCCGCGCCGTCTTGGTGCTGCATTTTCAGGAGGAGATGTCTCTTCCCGAAGTCGCCGCGATTCTTGAGATACCGCTGGGGACGGTCAAATCGCGACTGGCATACGGCTTGGCTGCTCTTCGCAAGAAACTCGATCCCACAAGGAGCGTGTGATGGCAGAAGATATGGAAACGATCCTTCGGAAATCGTTGGATGCTGTGGACCGCAGCCAGAGATGGCAAATGGCGGGACTGGTGATCTTCCTGCTCCTCCTGGTTCTTCATCTCCTGGCGTTCATGGCCGCCGTGCACGGAGGTCACGGCGTCCAGAATGTAAGTCCACGGGCCATCGGCATGGGAATATTTTCCGTGTTGCTCATGGTGGTGGCCTGCACTTTCGGAATCACCTTCTTCATTTCGCGGATGACCAAGCGAATCCTGAAGGCGATCGAGCTTTCGTCCAAGCCGTAGCGTCCAAGTGGTCACGGGGGTTGACACGGCCCGAAATCGGCCTAGGATACAGAAAAGCCATGGCCAGCGCAGCTCAACGAGTGCCCGAAAGCCCCGAAAGCGGCGGCTTATTTCGCATCGGCGAGGTCAGCCGCCTGACGGCGACGAAGACGTTCGTCCTGCGCTTCTGGGAATCGGAATTCCCGATGCTGCAGCCGGTGAAGAGCCCGAGCGGCCATCGCCTGTATCGCCGCGAGGATATCGAGACTGTTTTCGAGATCAAGCGCCTGCTCTACGATGAAGGTTTTACAATCGCGGGCGCGCGCAAGCACCTGATGGACCAGAATAACGGCGCTGGCGCCGAAACCGAGGAAACTGCTTCGGCCGCGCCCGCGGCTCCCACCAAGCTCGATCGCGGCTCGCGCGCGCACCGTAAATTCCTGCTGGATCTGCACGAAGAGCTCCTCGCTGTCTTGACCCTCCTCGAACGCGAGTGATACGCTGATTCCCGGCCCAAACAGCCACATGCGGGCTGATTGCGGCCAGTGCGGTCGGGACGTGGCGCAGCCTGGTAGCGCGCACGCTTGGGGTGCGTGAGGTCGCTGGTTCAAATCCAGTCGTCCCGACCATTAGTTCCCTCCGCCTCAGATTGACGGGTTCTTCGAAATGCTTTCACCCGCGGCGGAACTTTCATGCCGAATATTCTGATCACCAACGACGACGGGATTCACGCGCCGGGCCTGCGCGCGCTTGCTGCGGCGCTGGCTGATGTGGGCACGGTGACGATTGTGGCGCCGTCGCGCGATCACAGCGCCGCCGCGCAATCGCTCACGCTGCGCCAGCCGATCTATTGCGATCGGATCGCCGAGCGCGAATATTCGATCGAAGGCACTCCCGCGGACGCGATGATCCTCGCCCTGCACACACTGCTCGACGACAAGCCGGACCTCGTGGTCTCGGGAATCAATCGCGGCGGCAACTTGGGCGAAAACATCTTCTATTCCGGGACCGTGGGCGCAGCGATGGAGGGAGCGATCAATCGCGTGCCGTCTGTAGCAATCTCCGTGGCGTACCGCAGGCAGGAATTCGATTTTGCGCCCGCGGCGGGGTTCGCGCGCACGCTTGCCCCGCTGATTCTGAGCGAAGGGCTGCCGGAAGGCGTGCTGCTCAATGTCAACATCCCACAGGATTGGACGGGCGAGGTGCGCATCACGCGGCAATCGTCGAAGATCACGCGCAACGTCCTGCAGCCGGGCGAAGACCCGCGCGGGCGGCGCTATTACTGGCTGAGCGAGCAGCAATTCGTCGGTGGAATCGAGCCGGATACGGACCACGCCGCGATCCGCGATGGCGCCGCGTCGGTCACGCCGCTGCGAATCGACCAGACAGACACTCCGTCGCTCGAGCACCTGGCGCGCTGGACGAAGCTGCTCGAAACAACGTCCCGCCGCTGACCAGGCGTCCGCCGCACGCGAGCGCCACCGAATCGACCGTCATCCTGAGCGAAGCGAAGGATCTCTCTTCCTCTTTCGGTAGCGCATCATTCGAGGATAGCAGCCGCTTGTCGGATGCGGTGTTGCGGCCCCGTTGTGCTATTTTGGATCTTCGCCGCCGCACTCTCGAGACCACCGGATACCCATGCCGAAAAAAGCAGCCACCGCCCAGCGCGAGGAAATTACCGTCGAAGGCATCTTCGGGCCGGGCGGCTTGCTCGAAAAGCGCCACCCGGGATACGAATTCCGTCCCTCGCAGCTGGCGATGGCGAAGATCGCGACGGACGCTTTCGAGAAGCACCAGCACGTGGTGATCGAAGCCGGCACGGGCACCGGCAAGACGCTCGCGTATTTGCTGCCGGCGATTCGCAGCGGCCGCCGCGTGGTCATCTCGACGGCGACTAAATCTCTGCAAGAGCAGCTCTTTCAAAAAGACGTTCCCTTCCTGCAAAAGCATTTCGCACCCAATCTGAAAGCAGCGCTGATGAAGGGCCGCGCGAATTTCCTCTGCCGGCAGAAAGTTCACCAGATGGAGGGCCAGCCGGTCCTGAAAGGGATCGACGAGATCGATTGGTTCTCGCAAATTAAGGACTGGGAGAAGCTCACCGAAACCGGCGATCGCAGCGAGCTCACCTTCCTGCCCGACGACGCCGAGCTTTGGAATCGCATCGACGCGCGCAGCGACCTCTGCACCGGCCAGAAGTGCGCGGAATTTCAGCGCTGCTTCGTCACGGCGATGCACCAGCGGGCGCACGAAGCCGATCTCATCATCGTCAACCATCATCTCTTCTTCGCCGACCTCGCGATTCGCCAGGACGATTTCGGCTCGATCCTGCCGGAATATTCCGCGGTCGTTTTCGACGAAGCGCACGAGATCGAAGACGTGGCGAGCGATTATTTCGGCCGCCGGCTTTCGAGCTACCAGTTCGAAGAGCTCGCGCGCGATACGGAGAGTATGCTGCGCATCCTGCGCATCGAGGCCTCGCCGCTGCGCAAGCACCTCGCCCGTCTGCGCGAGCGCTCTCGCGCGTTCTTCGAGCGCTTCCCCGAGCGCGAAGGCCGCTATCCCTTCGGTCCCGCCGAAAGACATGCGTTCCTCGATCAGAATCGCGAAGCGTACGACGATCTGGCCGCCGCCGTGAAGCGCACGGAAGCCGAGCTTTCGGCGATCTCGCCGAAGCCCGAGGAAATCATCGCGCTCGCACGGCGCGCCGCCGAAACCCGTCGCGAGCTTGCCTTCCTGATGGAAAGCGAGGAGAAAAGCTACGTCTACTGGTACGAGCGCCGCGGCCGCGGCGTCTTCCTCGCGGCCACGCCGATCGACGTGAGCGACATCCTCCGCGAGAAACTCTTCGATCAATTCGACACGGTAATCCTCACTTCGGCGACGCTCGCGGTCGGCGGGCGCTTCGATTACCTGAAGCAGCGCCTCGGCGTGCTGCCGTCGCAGGAGGAAGTGCTGCCGCAGGAGTTCGACTACGAGCAGCAGGCGCTGCTCTATCTGCCGAAATCGCTGCCGGACGTGCGCAATCCCGCATTTGCAGCCAGCGCAGCCGACGAAATCGTGCGCCTGCTCGAAATTTCGCAAGGACGCGCCTTTTGCCTTTTCACAAGTTACGCCCAGATGAAGGATATCCACGGGCGCGTTTCGGGGCGCGTGAGTTTTCCGCTGCTGCTGCAGGGCACGGCGCCGCGCTCGATCCTGCTCGACCGCTTCCGCTCGACGCCGAACGCCGTTCTCTTCGCGACGTCGAGCTTCTGGCAGGGAGTGGACGTGCCCGGCGCGCAGCTCTCGTGCGTGATCATCGACAAGCTGCCCTTCGCGGTGCCGAGCGACCCGATCGTCGCCGCGCGCGTGCGGGCGCTCACCGAAGACGGACGCAACGCCTTCGCCGAATATCAGGTGCCCGAGGCGGTGCTCGCGCTCAAGCAGGGCTTCGGCCGCCTGATCCGCTCGAAAACCGACCGCGGCATCCTCGCCATCCTCGACAACCGCATCCAGCGCATGCAATATGGTAAAATTTTCCTCGAGTCCCTGCCCAAGTATCAAACCACGCAGGACCTGACGCACGTCGCGCGCTTCATGGCGGACCATTCCGAATAGCGCGGATTCGGCGCGCGGCCGCCCCTTTTGGGGCTGGAAAGAAGGCCCATGTACGAAGTCAGCGTTGAAGAGACATTCGCGGCGGCGCACAACCTCCGCAATTACAAAGGAAAGTGCGAGGACCTGCATGGGCACAACTACAAAGTGCGCATCGTCCTCGCTGGGAAAGAACTCGATCACGTCGGGCTGCTCTACGATTTCGTTCATCTGAAGCAGGTGATTCGCGGCGTGATCGCGTCGCTCGACCATAAGTATCTCAACGAGCTCCCGCCCTTCGATGAGATCAATCCGTCCGCCGAAAACATCGCGCGCCACATCTGCGATCAGATTTCGAAGCAGATTCGCGAGACGCCCAACGGCGCGGGAGTCGGCAGCGTCACGGTGTGGGAGACGGAAACAACAAGAGCAACCTACCGCCCGTGACGATCCGACGAGGATCGTCAGCCTGAAGCCGACGATTTTGCCTTTCGTCGGCTGAAGGATCTCTCTGGGGTGGAGGCGCGAGCCGTCGGGCCCTGCGTTTGCCTTTGACGTTTCGGGTTCCCCATCCTCGGTTTGTGAGGATGGGGCCTTTGATCTTCCGAGTTTCTCGAGCAAGAGGCTTTTCGATGGTCATCACCGAGATTTTCAAATCCATCCAGGGAGAAGGCACTCGCGCGGGATTGCCCTGCATTTTCGTGCGCCTCACCGGCTGCAATCTTCGCTGCGTCTGGTGCGATACCGCATACGCCTTCCACGGCGGCACGAAATGCGGCGTCAACGAAGTGCTCGATCGAGTGTGCTCGCTATCGGGCGATCCCGAACGCAAGACGTCGCTCGTCGAAATCACCGGCGGCGAGCCCCTGCTACAGGCGGAAACGCCGGACCTGGCGCAAAAGCTTCTCGCGGCGGGCTACACGGTGATGATCGAAACGAGCGGCGAACGCTTCGTCGGCACGCTGCCGCGCGAAGTCATCAAGATTGTCGATGTAAAATGCCCCGATTCCGGCGAAGCGGACACCTTCGCTCCGGCCAATCTCGACGCAGTCGACCAGAAGGACGAAATCAAGTTTGTGATTGCCAGCCGACGGGATTACGATTTCGCCCGCGAGTTCACCGAGCGGCACGCGCTCGCGAAGCGCGTGCACCAAGTGCTGTTCTCTCCGGTCTTCGAGGACCCTGCCGGGCAATGGCCGGGCTTGAGTGCACAAAAGCTTGCCGAGTGGATTCTCGCCGATAGCTTGCCGGTGCGGCTCGGCCTGCAGTTGCACAAATTCATCTGGGGCCCGGCGATGAAAGGGGTTTGATCTCGCGCATGGCGGAAAAACCCAAAGCGGTTGTCCTGCTGAGCGGCGGGATGGACTCTTGCGTCACGGCAGCCATCGCCAATCAAACTCATCGCCTAGCGCTGCTCCATGCGAGCTACGGCCAGCGGACCGAGAAGCGCGAGCGGCGCGCGTTCGACGAAATCGCCGGTTTCTATGGCGTTCGCGAACGCCTCGTCGTCCGCTTCGACGCATTCGCGCAGATCGGCGGCTCGGCGCTCACCGACGGCCGCATCGAGGTGCCGGAATCCGGGGAAGCCCTTGCGGCGGATGCCGGTATTCCCGTAACGTATGTTCCCTTCCGCAACGCCCACTTCCTCTCGGCGGCGGTGAGCTGGGCGGAAGTGATCGGGGCGGCGGCGATCTTCATCGGGGCGGTGGCCGAGGACAGTTCCGGGTATCCTGATTGCCGGCCGGAGTATTATCGTGCGTTCCAGACGGTAATCCGCGAGGGCACGCGCCCTGAAACGCGCATCGAGATCGTGACGCCGGTAATCGCGATGCGGAAAAGCGAAATCATCCGCCGCGGATTCGATCTGGGCGCGCCGCTCGACCGCACCTGGTCGTGCTACCAGTTCGAAGACGAAGCGTGCGGCACGTGCGACAGTTGCCGCCTGCGCGTGCAGGCTTTCGCCCAGGCTGGAATGCGAGACCCTATCGCCTATCGGGTGCGACTTGCGCAATAATATGCCGAGGGGAGCTCTATCGGGGGAGGATGGTAATCACATGAGAAGACTCATGCATGTCTTGGGAGCGCTGGTTCTCGTTCTGCTGCTCGCTGCGACCGTGAGGGCCCAAGAGGGTCGCGTATCAGGTCAGGTGCTGGATATGAACGGAAAGCCGTGGGCGGATGTCACCGTGACGCTCAAGAGCGATACGGGCCGGACCTTTACGCTGAAAACGGACAAGGACGGAAAGTATAGCCAGATCGGAATTCCCGGCGGCATCTACCTGATCACCCTCACCGATCCGGCCAATCCGGCGGCTGGCCTGAATTTCACCGAGAAGCAAATTGTGAAGCCCGACGACTCGAACGTCTTCGACTTCAACTTCAAGGAGCTCATGGCGCAGCAGCAAAACAACCCGGCGAATGCCGACGAAGAAAAGAAGCGAGCGGAATCGCAGAACGCGTTCAAGGAGATGCAGACGCATTTCAACAATGGACGCGCGGCCCTGGATGACTCCGACACGCTTCGCAAACAGCTGGCCACCCTGCCGGCAGATCAGAAAACCGCGACCCAGGATAAGATCAACGCGGATTACCAGACCGCCGTCACCGAGCTCGAGCAAGCCGAAAAAGGCGTGCAGCCCAAGGACGTAAAGAACCACGCCGTGGTCTTGTCAACGCTGGGACAGGCCTACGATCGCGCCGGCCGCTACAGCGACGCCGTCGCCGCGTATCAGAAGGCGATTGACATGAATCCGCAGCCCTCCTATTACGTCGATCTCAGCACAGCTGTCATCAACGCGGCCACCGCGCAAACGGATACCACCGACTTGGCGGCAAAGGTGACCGAGGCCGGCGCCGATTGCGACAAGGCCTCCGCACTCGATCCCACTTTGGCCGGGCGTTGCTGGAAGAACATCGGGATCGTGCTGAGCAACAAGAATCACCTCGCCGAGGCGGCTGTGCCTCTGCAAAAAGCTACGACCGCCGATCCGAAGGATGCGCAAGCTTGGTATCTGCTTGGTGGAGCGCTCGCCAATCAGATCACGTCCAAACAGGAAGGAACCAAGCTGACGTACACGTTCCCTCCGGGTCTCACTGACGCGTACCAGCACTGCATCGATGCCGATCCCAACGGCCCTTACGCTCCGCAGGCGAAGGCGACTCTCGACGGGCTGAATCAGCTGAGCGGCGGAACATCGACCCTTGTGAACGAACGAAAATCCAAGAAGAAGTAGCCGCGGCGGAAAAAGGATTTTCGGACAGTCGCTTTTTTCTCGATTTTTCGCCTCTCGACCCGAGCGTGCGACAGTGTTATGCTGCGCTCGTGAGTCTGAGGAATCTGGTGCGCGCCATGGACTCGAACCAACCCAACACCCAGCGCCGTCGCAGCGAGCGAATCTCCGAATCGGTTCCTGTGATCGTGCGCGGCATCGATTTGCTAGGCCAGCCCTTCGAAGAGCGCACGTCCACGCTGGCGCTCAACCTTCACGGATGCCGCTACTCGTCCAAGCATCACCTGCCGCGGAACAGCTGGATCACGCTCGAGGTTCCTCAAGGCGCCGAGATGCGCAATGTGCGGGCGCGGGTCGCGTGGATTCAGCGGCCGCACTCCGTCCGCGAGTTCTTCCAAATTGCAGTCGAGCTGGAAAGCCCGGCCAACGTCTGGGGCATGGATCCCGCGCCCGAAAACTGGCGAGACGTTGCATCCCGGCCGGGACAGGAAAATCTCTGGGCCACAAAGGAACCAATCATGTCTGAGATGACGAACCCGTCCAATGATTTTGAATCCGCTTCTTCCACCTTCGCGCCGCCACCCATGCCGGAGCCCGGAAACCCGCTCCTGCACGATTGGAAAGCGGAGATCGAGCGGGAGGCCAACCGGGCTGCCGAAAGTGCGGCAGCGCAGGCCGGCGATCGCATTCGCAGGTCCATCGAAGAGTTGGAAGGGTTTTCCTCGGGTCTCAGCGCGAAGCAGGATGAGTTCCTTGGCTCGCTCCGGGCGGAATTCGAAGGCAGCCTGGCGCAAGCGCGCGAGCTCCTGCATGAACTGGATAGAAAAGCCGCGAGCCTGCGAGCCGAAAGCGAGGCCGCATCCGAGTCCACAAGCCGCATGGCTCAGGTCCGGCTTCAAATAGAAGCGGCCGAAGCGGTTCTGGCCGCGAAGCCGACTGATGCCGCTCCGCAAGAGGAGACGGCGGCTGGCGAGGCAGTCGCAGCGAACCTGCGCGAGCGCCTTCAATCCGAAATGGCAACGGCTCAGGCGCAGTGGAACGAACTCCTGCAGTTCTCCCTCGACGACAGTATCGAGCGCGTGGCGCGGCAGCTTGCCGGCCGCTCCGAGGAAGTTCTGCGCGGCACCGACGTGGCAATATCCAGCCGGTTTAACGAACTTAGCGAGCCTCTCGGGCAATTGACGAACGATGCGCGCCAGACTCTTTCCGGCCTGCAGTCGGCCCTCGAGCAGGAAATCGCGCAAGCGCGCGCTTCCCTTGCCGAGATCGAACACTCCACGGGCCGTTTGAAGGACTACGCCGGACAGCTCGAAGCGGCGAGCCACGATACGGTCAACGAACTGCACCGCCGGCTCGAAAATATCCTGGAAGCGCAGACCGACGAAATGCGGCAGCGCGTGGAAAAACTCGCGAACGACGCGCAGGAACGATTGGGCCCGGCCCTCGACGCCCTGAGCCAGCAACTTGCCGAGCGCACGATTTCCGAGGTGCAATCCAAAGTCGCGCCGCACATCGAGCGCGTGCCTGAACTGCTGCGCGAACTTTCGGCGCGCGAGCTACAGGCCGAGAGTAGCTTGCGGCTTTTCCGCGAGCGCCTGCGCCAGGTTGCGGAAGGCAACCAGCACGAGGCGTCCGCACAGCTCGCGTCGACTCTTGCGGATCTGCGCAACGATTTCGAATCCGCGCGCCGCGAGGCCTTGTCGAAATGGACCGAGGAACTGGATGCGGGTGGCGTTCGCGCGTCGCATGCCGCCGCCGAATCCATCGGCCGCTCCTCGGAATGGTTCCAGCAGGAGGCGCGGGCGCGCATGCAGGTCCTGGTCGAGCAGACGCTCGCGACCGCAACAAACACTTTCGATGAGAAGACGGCCGAGGCCGCGCGCCAGTTCGAGACGAAGCTCAGCGAGCAGTCCGCCGGGCGTATCGCCCAAATTCACCAGGAGCTCGACGGCGTGACCAACGAGCTTTCCGGCCGCGCTCGCACGGAAATCGCCGCGGCCGCCGAAGCCGCCGCGGCGTCGTTCGGTCATGTCTTGCACGGCATCTCTGAACACGAAGCCGCGCGGTTCACCACCAGCAGCCGCGCGATTCTTGCCGAGCGCCAGCAGGAGTTCGATCAGTTTGCCGCGGGTGCCATGCAAAACCTTGAGTCCAGCGCTTCCGCGTCGGTGAATCGTTTCCAGGAGCGGATGGTCTCGCAGATTGAAACGTCGGTCGTGGAAGGCCGCAGCGCGCTCGCCTCGGAATTTGCCTCGATGCTCGAAAGCTTCCGCGCCGATCGCGAATCGTACAAGAGCGAATGGGCGGCCGGCCTTGACCATTTGAGCGCGGAAGCCGCCGCGAAGCATCAGGAGCGCCTGCAGGCAAGCTCCGATTCCTGGGTCGTTTCGTCCGTGCGGCGCCTGAACGAGCACGGGCAAAGCGCTGTGGAATCGCTGATCCAGTCGGCGGACAACTCCTTGCGCGATTCCTGCTCGAAGGTCTTCGAAGAGTTGGCGCAAATGCTGCGCCGGACAAAATCGATTGCGGATGCAGCCGGGTTCGCTCCGCCGCCGGCCTCGGAATCCGCGGCGTCGCACCAGCAGTCGGCGTCTGGCGATTAGGACTCCCCGTCGCGGGACGCCGCTTACTTCTCTCCCACTACTTCGCGAACCGCACGCGCTACGTATTCAACTTGTTCCTGCGTTAGTCCCGGATGCACCGGCAGGCTGAGCACGCGCTCGCACGCAAGCTCGGCGCGCGGGAACGTGCCGCGCGGGCAGCCCAGAGAAGAGTAGGCGGGCTGCAGGTGAATGGGCTTCGGGTAGTGCACCACCGTCTCGATCTCGCGCGCGGTGAGGTGCGCGATCACCGCGTTGCGGTTGCTTACGTAAATCACGAACTGGTGGTAGACGCACTCGTCGCGCGGGTCGTCGACCGGTATCTCGACCCGCGCGCCAGCCAGCAAACGACGGTATTCGCGCGCGATTTCCTGGCGCCGCGCCGTCCACGCGTAGAGATGGCGCAGCTTGATGCGCAGCACCGCGCCCTGAAATCCCTGCATGCGATAGTTGTAGCCGACGAATTCGTGTTCGTAACGCGCGGTCTGACCGTGGTTCCGGGCGGCGCGCGCGAATTTTGCGACGCGATCGTCGTCGGTCGTCAGCGCCCCGCCTTCGCCGTAAGCGCCGAGATTTTTCGTCGGATAGAAGCTGAAGATTCCCGCGTTGGCGAGCGCCCCGGCGCGGCGGCCGCGATAACGCGCACCGTGGGCCTGGGCGGCGTCTTCGAGAACGCGGAGATTATGCCGCTCGGCGATTTCGCGAATCGGGTCCATGTCGGCCGCGCGGCCGTACAGATGAACAGGGAGAATTGCGCGGGTTCGCGGCGTGATCGCGCGTTCGATAAGCTTGGGATCAAGATTGCCGGTCGCGGGATCGATGTCGACGAACACGGGCACGGCCCCGCAGTACGTGATCGCCTCGGCCGTGGCGAGAAACGTATTCGGCGTGCTGATGACTTCGTCGCCCGCCTGGACACCGAGGGCCAGCAGCCCCAAATGGAGAGCCGCCGTGCCGTTGCTGAGCGCGACGCAATGCCTCGTGCCGCAGAAATCGGCGAATTCGCGCTCGAAGGCCTCCACTTCCGCGCCCAGAACGAACGCGGAGCTCTGGCAGACGCGGTCGAGTGCCGGCAAGATTTCATCCCGCAGTTGCGCGTACTCAGCCTTCAGATCGAGAACAGGAACCTTCATTCGGCGCCGGCCTTTCGCAAGCAGAAAACTTTACTGTACGCGGTCTGTCTCCACAAGCCCCAGATCGAGAGTGCGAGGGCTAAAACCGCCCGGCCCGCTCTTCCAGGCACGTTTTCTGAAGCTCGAGATTAGGATCTTGATAAGTTGAGCTACAGTTAAGTGAATTCGAGCGATGGGCTTGTGCAGGCTGATATACTCATGCCCTGAAGGAATCCCACGGAGCATGACGCAGGTTGGCGCGTCGCTCCCCACCGCGCCATTTCCCGGAGCCATGCACGATAAAATTGGAAAGAGCCAGCGCAGATACCCAAGGATTCAGACGCCGAAGGGCATCTGGGTCGCGTGGCAGGGCGACAACGTCAAGCAAAGCGTGTCGCGTGTCAGCGATCTGAATGTCGGCGGGCTCTTCATTTCCACTGAGGAACCCGCACCCCTGGGCACGGTGCTGACCGTTCTGCTTTCCGTCCCGGAGGGAGAGATACGCGGCCGCTCGACCGTGCGCAGCGTGAGCGCCGAAGGGATGGGCGTCGAGTTTACTGAAATTGCCACCGCGGACCAGGCGCGGCTCCAGGCCCTCGTCGCCCGCCTGCTCGCCTCCAATTCTGAACCGTCGGCGGAAACCTAGAAATTCCTTTGAAATTGGCCGAATTCGGCGCGGCGAATCCAGTTCCAACCCCCGGCAATCAACTCTGCGATCAAAATAGCGGCGGAGCAAACGGCTTGGCTGCAACCGCGTGCCCCGGCGCGCCAGGACGCGGTGCGGGAGGCTCGAGAACGAAAATCGCGTAGCGATAGATCGCCAGCTCGGGCGCGCTCGCGATCGGCCGAAGCTCGATGACCTTCCCGAACGCCGCGTGTATCTCGTGCAGCTTGTCGGGCGGCATGGCATCCAGCAGCTCGCCGAACTGATTTTTCGCGAGCGTCATTTCGCTCACGGGCGTTTTGGGAGCCTTGGCGCCGGCCGCGGTCGCATTCGCCCCGGGAGCGGTCTTTGGAGTTGTCGCAGGTTCCGAGGCCGGTGTGGAGGCTGCCGCCTTCGGATGCTTCGACGTGGAGGCCTTCTGCGCGTAGCTCTGATAGAACTCGTACCGAAACTCTTTCTCGTATAGACCAGCGTACGCCTTCTTCAGCTCGTCGCCGGGCGGCTGGCTGTCGACGAGCGCCTTTGCCGTGAAATCATCGAGCGCTGCCATGAGATCGCTGAAGTCGCGTCGCGCGTGCAGCGACGGCCCCTTGCGGGATCGCGCGAGCGACGCAGCAAACCGGTCCGTGCGCTCGTCGTAGCATCTTCCGTAGCTTTCGATTCCCCGCAGCTGGCCGTCTTCCTGCGAGTCGTCCATGCTCGTGATCTTCGCGATCCATTCGGACGAAGTCATCTGCAGAATCTGCGCGCACGTCGTCCCCATGCGATCGCCGCTGGCCTGGTGCGTTGATTTCGCCCGCGATTGCCCGAGCGAAAATGCGGGATTCAGCAAAAGAAGAAGAGCCGATGCAATCACGACGCGCATGCTTGAAATCGTAATCGAGCGCATCTCAAGGACGCAACTGCGCGACCGCACCAACCGGCTCGCTGGCGGGCGCCTTCTCGATGATGCCCGCGGTTTCCGGCGGCACGATCTTCGTCACCTGCGACGCCACGATCACCCAGTGCCCATCGCGTTTCGCTTCGACCCTGGTGAAAATGCCGCGCCGCGGCGGCATCGGGCTTCCATCCGGATTGCGCTCGCCGCTCGAGCTGAAGTAGACGTGCACGATCGCGATTTCAGGCGTCAGGAAGCTCGTCTGGATCTGCTCGGTGTGCCACACGCTTTCCTTGGTCTTCGCCGAATGCAATCCCTCGAGGCTTTTTGCGAACGCGGCGCGCCCCTTGAACCACTGCCCCGCCAAGTTGACGACATCCGCGTCCGGCGCGAAAAGCCGAACCATCGCGGCGATATCGTGATCGTTCCACGCCGTCTCCCATTGGTTTTCGATGTTCGCGATGGCTTCGATGTCGGTCGCGCTGCCTCGGGCCGCCGTGACGCTCCCCATCTGCGAGTGCGATATGCCCGGGATAAGCACGGCCAACAGTGCGATCGGCAGAAATCTACTTTCCACGATGAGTCTCCTGGAATGCACGTCTCAATTCCTGCCGCCGGCCTGCGAAAACTTCAGAATAAACGTCGCTCCATCTTTCAAAGGCGGCGCATTCGCGGGCAGCAAGAGCAGGCCGCGCCCAAAGCAGCTTTTCAGCCGGAAAACGCTCACGCCGGCCTGCGTTTCACCGCCGATTTGCACCTCGGCTTCCTCGCCCGAATGTTGTACCAGTAGCGACGCGAGCCGCGGCTGGTCCGCCTTCTCGGCCTGATGAAACACGACGGCGACAACCGCAGGGCGCGCGCCCGCATGAGCCTCAAGCACGCGGCATGTGATGGTGCCCGTGTCGGCGGCACTGGTTTGGCCTACACCCGTAAGCAGCGGCGCGTACAGCACGATCACGGCGACCAGGGCCGGGAGGAGAAGCCTCGTTCGCATGATGCACCTCCGGAATACCGGCGCGATTGTCGCCGGATGCATCGCGGTCGTCAAGGAACGCGCTAGCGCGATCTGCGCCTCACCGAGCGCGCAGGCGGCCGGAGCAGCGCGCGTTCGAGAAGCGCATCCACGGCGCGTTCGAGGCGCCGCTCGCGCGCCGCCCGAGATTTCGCCGAATCGAACCACTGGATGAAATGCCGCCGATGCCCCGGCGCGAGATCCTGAAACGCAAGCCACGCCTTGGGGTGCCGCTTCAGCCCCGCGCTCAGGTCGGGCGGCACGGGGAGGCTGCGCGATCCGCGATCGATCCGCAGCTCCACGCTGACCACTTCGCCCGCATCCGCGCACGCGGCCTTGCGCAGCGCCGTATTCAGGTGCAGCCGGTATCTTCCGCCGCCCGACGGAACGAGCGTCACGCGCGCGCTTTTGCCATTCACGATCGCCACCACCGGGATATGCTTCTTCTTCCCCGACTCCCTCTCGAGCGCCCGCCCGATCTCCTCCGGCACATCGACGTGCCTCATCAGCCAGATCTTGTAGATCGTCGCCACGAATCGCCTCGGCTTTGACTTCCCCGCCATGCGCTCTCCACAAACTCGCCAAGCTTCGCCAGCATAACCCACCGCCGCGCTGCAACGAGCACGAGGGGACGTACAGCTTACGGCACGGGCATCTTCGTTCCCGCGCGAATTACCTGCGCCCGCGTCGTATCGTTGGACATCCCTTGGGGCGAAAACCAAATTTACCTGAAATCTCAGGAGGACTAGAGATATGGCGCTCGCAACCGCACCAGTACTCAAGCCCACGACTGCACAATCCGAGACATTCGCCGGCGTGACCTATCATCTTGATGGAGAACTCGTGCCCGTCCTCACCGTCGAGCTCACCGGCATTCCCGTCTATTTCGAGCACCACGTGCTGCTTTGGAAAGACACGCAGACTCAAATCGGCGTCAAGCAGCTTGCCGGCGCTTTCAAGCGCGTCATGTCCGGCATGCCCATCTTCATGACGGAAGCCCACGGCCCCGGCCGCATCGCCTTCAGCCGTGACGGCGTCGGGCATCTCTTCGCGATGCCCCTGAAGCAGGGCCAGACGCTCGACGTGCGCGAACACCAGTTTCTCGCCGCCACCGACCAGCTCGATTACACGTTCGCCCGCGTCAAGGGCGTCGCGAACATGCTGATGGGCGGCACCGGCTTTTTCATCGACACCTTCACGGCCAACAAAGGCGATGGCATCCTCTGGCTGCACGGATACGGCAACATCTTCGAGGTGTTCCTAAACGTCGGCGAGCAGATCGATATCGAGCCAGGCGGATGGATTTACAAGGATCACAGCGTCCAGATGGAAACGCAGTTTCAGAAGCTGGCCACCGGCATGTTCGCAAGCGCGGGGCAGCTCGTATGGAACCGCTTCAAGGGCCCGGGCCGCATCGGCCTGCAATCCATGTACATTCATTTCGAGACGGCCGAGTGAAATATTCTCACTCGGAGTCGGCGTAGCGCGCCTCGGTCAAATCGAGCTCGCGCTCGAGCCGGCGCATCACTTCGTCGTTGATCTTGTTCTGATTCCTCAGGTGAAGCACGGTCGCGTGCTGGATCGCGGCGACCTGCCGCAAAAGCTCGGTCCAGCGCTGATAATCCTCGGCTCGGGAACCACGTTCCGCGGATTCGTTGCTGTCGAGCGCGTTCAGGCGCCGGCGCTGGAGCCGGATCAGCTCGTCGTAAACGGGCGCGAATTCCGGCTCCGCATCGTCGCGGCTGTGTTCGAGGTAGGCCAGCGCCGCCTCGACCATCGCATGTCGCGCTTCGTCCTCTTCCATATCCTGCTGCGCGACGCCCGCCAGCCCCAAACGCCGGATCAATGGTGGCAGCGTAAGCCCCTGGAGCACCAGCGTCACGAAAATCACGCAGAACGTCAGAAAGATCATCATGTTGCGCCCCGGAAAGGGAGCGCCGCTATCGAGCAGCTTCGGCAAAGAGATGGCGGCCGCCAATGCAATCACTCCGCGCATCCCCGCCCAGCCGACGATAAAGAGCGCTTTGGGATTTGGGAGAGTTTCGTGCTGATGCAGAAGACGTCGCCGGATCGCATACGAGAGCGCCGCGCCCGGATACACCCAGGCGAATCGCAGAAGGATCACTACTCCGCTGAACAACAAGCCGAGAAGCACCAGTTTGCCGAGATGATGTGTGTGAATTCCCGCCAGGATATAAGGCAGCTGAAATCCAAGCAGCAGAAAGACGAATCCGTTGAGTACGAAATCGATCATTTCCCACACGGCGTGCCCAGAGAGGCGCGCTCCCCTCGAAAGAAACAGCGAGCTCTTGCGCCCGAGGTAAAGCCCGCACGTCACCGTCGCAAGCACGCCTGATGCGCGCACGCTTTCCGCCGCCAGATAGGCGACGTACGGCGCGATCAGGCTGATCGTAATCTCGATCGGCGCATCGACGATTTTCATGGCGATGAAGTGAATTACCTTGCCGGCGATGAGGCCGATCGCGATGCTGCCAAATATCAGGTAGAGCAGCCGCCAAACGCCCTCGAAAATCGAAGGCGTTCGCCCCGTCACCAGCATCGCGGTCGTGAACTCGAGAGCGAGCAAGCCTGTCGCGTCGTTGAGTAGGCTTTCGCCCTCCAGAACCTGCGTGATGCGCTTGGGCATGCCGAGGCGCGATGCGATCGACGTCGCCGCAATCGCATCCGTCGTCGACACCACCGCGCCGAGCACCAGCCCCATTCGCCAGTCGAATCCCGGCAGAATCCACCGCGACGCCGCGGCCACGCCAAACACCGTAAAACCCACCAGGCCCACGGCAAGCATCGAAATGCTCACCAGGTTGTACTGGAAATCGCGCCAAGGCGTCGCGAATGCGGCCGAAAACAGCAGCGGCGGCAAAATGATGAGAAATACCAGCTCGGGGTCGAGTTCGATGTGCGGCCCGTGCGGAATCACGCTGAGTATCAGCCCGCCGATCACCAGGATGATCGGGTAAGGAGTCTCCAACCGCTTTGCCAGCGCCGCAAACGCCACCACAAGTATCAGCAGCACCAGCACGATCAGCTCTACGCCGTGAATCCCGCCCGCCCCCATGCCCACCTCGCAGATTCAACGATACCGCAGCCAAGCCCCCGTTCGCGCTTGCAAAAAGCGGCATTTCGCCGGGTTATTTGGAGAGCAGTTTCAGCAAATCATCGATGGAAATTTCGGCATCGCGAAGGATTGCCCGTAGGAGTCCGGGGCCAATCGTTTCCCCTGCATGCGAGGGAACAGAGGTAACTCGGCCATCGGGATGTTTCAACCGGTGATGACTACCGCGCGTTCTTTCGACTTGGAATCCGGCACGCTCAAGGGCGCGAATCAGCTGTTTAGCCCGGAGCCGCGGAAGGCGGGTCATACCGCGATGCGTTGGACGCCAACAAGCTCCATAGGCTCCGCAGAATCGCCGTCTTCAAGGCAAAGCTCGATCGCTTCTCGCGCGCGCTTCATCAGCGTATCCAGATTTTTCGCCTGCGTATAGCAGCCGCGCAGTTCCGGCACGTGTGCGACATAGTAGCCGTCCTCGTCGCGCTCGATTACGACAGTGAATTCACGTTTTGCTTTCACGTCAGATCTCCGTTAGGCAAAAGTCTAGCACGAATGTACTGCGCGGCGAGCGCGAGTACATCTGCAGCACCTTTACTAGAACCAATGTCGATGTCCGGAACTCGAAATACAATTGAAACTATTTGTTTGAACATCGAGAACATGGTTAAAACAACCCGCACTTCACGGCACCCACAGCGGGCACCAATGGCAGATTTAGAAAAAAGTAAACTCGTGCGAGTTGTGCAAGTCCTCGTGCCAATCGTCGGAGTCGCGGTTGCTGCAATTGGACTGTTGATTGGCCTGGCGGGCCGCAAGAAGGAGCTTGTGTGCGCTTATCTGGGGGCCGACAAATTGGTTAGCCTGGATGCAGGTGGCATCTCGTCAGCGGTGAAAGTCGAGTATGAAGACCAAACGGTGACGTCACTCGTGAAGATGAGATTCGTCATTCGGAATACGGGATCTTTAGCGATCAAGGGCGAAGATGTCCTTGAACCCGTGACACTCTATTTTCCCAAGTCCGTCAAACTCTTGAACACCTCCGTCGACAGAACGTTGCCTGTTCGGTTCAATTTCGAGGTCGCGTTAAACCCGGCGGACAACACAGTCACCACTAGATTTCCCCTTTTGAATTCTGGCGACGAGGCGTATTTCTCCGTGTTCACCTATGACTCCACGCCGATCACGCCCGAAGTTGGAGGACGAATCGTCGACGTGATAGGAATTGAGAGTCTCGATGACTCTCAACACCAACAATCGAACCCGTTCCCGTTCACGAGCAGTATCGGAGTGCGGCGCGTTGTCTATTGGGTCGTTCTCAGTTTCAACGCGTTGTGTGCGATCCTAATCTCGGGAGTGGGCGTATATGCGATAGTGATTTTCGCGCGCCAAAGATTCTGGTGGAGCAGGTGGCGGAAAACGTTCGAGGAGAAGCGCCGGCTGCTCGCGGACGAGTACAAAAGGCCCCCGCCCCCTCCGGCTATGGTTCTGGATTACCGGACGAAACAAGAGCTCAAAAAACAGGGCATTCCCGAGGAGCCAGATTCTCCATACGGCGGCTGGAAGGACCTTCTTGGAGGTACGCTCGTCCTAACAGTGCTAGCAGCGCTGTTTGCTGTGACGACGTTCTTCATGTTGCATAGTCCTCGCGGATACTAACCGCTCTCTAGCTGGAATGCACATTCAAGTTGCTGCAAGAAACAAAAAAAGGCCGCATTCGCTTTCGCGAATGCGGCCTTTGAATTTAATCCTGGCGGTGACCTACGTTCCCGCGTCGTTTCCAGCGCAGTATCATCGGCCCAGCAAGGCTTAACTTCCGTGTTCGGGATGGGAACGGGTGTGACCCTTGCGGTAAGACCACCAGGAAACTGGAATCGAAATTCGCGATGGCGAATTTCGATGAGCAACTGAAGGAAGTTGGTTTAAACCGAAAATTTCCGCTGGAGAGTAGCGCTTCGCGGAAAGCCTCTCCTTACGCCGCACGTCCCATCGTCGCCCAGAAAAACCGGGCTCCTCAGGTAACGCTTCGCGTTAGGAAAGTTTTATGGTCAAGCCGAACGGCCGATTAGTACGGGTCAGCTACACGCATTACTGCGCTTCCACCTCCCGCCTATCAAAGTCGTAGTCTTCGACTGGCCTTCTTAGGGGACCGCAGTCCCCTTGGGAAACCTTATCTTGAGGCGAGCTTCTCGCTTAGATGCTTTCAGCGATTATCTCTTCCAGACTTCGCTACCGAGCTATGCCACGGGCGTGACAACTCGATCACAAGAGGTCTGTTCATCCCGGTCCTCTCGTACTAGGGACAACTCCTCTCAAGTTTCCTGCGCCCACACCAGATAGGGACCGAACTGTCTCGCGACGTTCTGAACCCAGCTCACGTACCGCTTTAATAGGCGAACAGCCTAACCCTTGGGACCTTCTACAGCCCCAGGATGCGATGAGCCGACATCGAGGTGCCAAACCTAAGCGTCGATGTGAACTCTTGGCTTAGATCAGCCTGTTATCCCCGGCGTACCTTTTATCCGTTGAGCGATGGCCCTTCCACGCAGAACCACCGGATCACTAGATCCCACTTTCGTGCCTGCTCGACCTGTGTGTCTCGCAGTCAACCTGGCTTATGCTCTTGCACTCCACGGCGGGTTTCCAATCCGCCTGAGCCAAGCTTGGAGCGCCTCCGTTACAGTTTAGGAGGCGACCGCCCCAGTCAAACTACCCGTCTGGCCGTGTCCTCCACCCCGTCTAGGGGTGCAAGTTAGAGCGACAGAACTATCAGGGTGGTATTTCACCGTTGCCTCCCCCTCAGCCGAAACCGAGGGTTCCCAGGCTCCCACCTATCCTACGCAGGCAGTACCGTTAATCATGACCAGAGTGCAGTTAAGGTGCACGGGGTCTTTCCGTCTAGATGCGGGCATCCGGCGTCTTCACCGGAACCACAAATTCGCCGAGCCGTTCGCCAAGACAGTCGTTCGATCGGTACGCCATTCGTGCAGGTCGGAACTTACCCGACAAGGAATTTCGCTACCTTAGGACCGTTATAGTTACGGCCGCCGTTCACCGGGGCTTCAGATCAGGCCTTCGCTGTCTTGCGACAGCTAAGCCCTCCCTTTAACCTTCCGGCACCGGGCAGGCGTCACCCCCTATACGTCGTATTCGACTTAGCAGAGAGCTGTGTTTTTGTTAAACAGTCGCCGAACGCATTTCACTGCGGCCCCCTCGGGCTATAAACCCTAGCGGGGCACCCCTTCTCCCGAAGTTACGGGGCTAATGTGCCTAGTTCCTGAGCGAGCGTTCTCTCGAGCGCCTGTGGATATTCACCTTGTCTACCTGTGTCGGTTTGAGGTACGGGCACCATGCGGACTCCTTAGAGGTTTTTCCCGGCAGCGTGAAATCAGGGACTTTTTGGTCGTGTGACCTCGTCCTCAGTCTGACCGTTGAATGACCCCGTGGATTTTCCTGCGGGATCCGGCTTGCACTGAGCAATCGGGACGTCCATCACCCGACTCCCCTATCCTTCTGCGTCACCCCATCGTATAACGTTCGCATGGCGGGGCAGGAATGTTGACCTGCTGTCCATCAGTTACGCCTCTCGGCCTCACCTTAGGACCCGCCTAACCCTGAGCGGATTAACCTTCCTCAGGAAACCTTAGACTTTCGGCGACACGAGTTCTCATCGTGTTTATCGCTACTTATGCCGGCAGAGTCTCTTCCGTGGCGTTCAGTAGTCCTCTCGGTCTACCTTTGCCACCACAGAATGCTCCCCTACCAAATGACGAAATCCGAAGAAATCGTCAATTTCGCGATTTCGGTCGTAGACTTGAGCCCCGTTGGATTGTCGGTGCGCGAACACTTGACCAGTGAGCTGTTACGCTTTCTTTAAAGGATGGCTGCTTCTAAGCCAACCTCCTGGCTGTCTGTGCGTTCACACGTCCTTTCCCACTTAGTCTACAGTTTGGGACCTTAATCGGCGATCTGGGTTCTTTCCCTCTCGACCACGGAGCTTATCCCCCGTAGTCTCACTCCTGCGCTGTTGTCCACGGCATTCGGAGTTTGATTGGATTCGGTATCCTGGATGGGACCCTAGTCCATTCAGTGCTCTACCACCGTGGCAAATCACGCAAGGCTGCCCCTAAAGGCATTTCGGGGAGAACGAGCTATCACGGAATTTGATTAGCCTTTCACCCCTACCCTCAGCTCATCCGAGCGATTTTCAACTCACAACGGTTCGGTCCTCCAGTCGCGGTTAAGCGACCTTCAACCTGGCCAAGGGTAGATCATCCCGCTTCGCGTCTATTCCCACAGACTGAACGCCCTATTCGGACTCGCTTTCGCTACGGCTCGCTTACGCTTAACCTTGCCTGTGAGAATAACTAGCCGGCTCATTAAGCAAGAGGCACGCCGTCAGGCATTACACGACCGAAGTCGTGTCATAGCCCTTCGACTGCTTGTAGGCATACGGTTTCAGGTTCTATTTCACTCCCCTCGCAGGGGTGCTTTTCGCCTTTCCCTCACGGTACTAGTTCACTATCGGTCGCCAACGAGTATTTAGCCTTGGAGAGTGGTCTCCCCAGATTCCCACTGGGTTTCTCGTGCCCCGTGGTACTCAGGATCCCGCTTCGAGTCCGGTAAACTTTCGGCTACATGGCTGTCACATTCTTTGGCCCCGCTTTCCAGCGGGTTCGCCTAGTCTCCGGATTGGTGACTCTACTTACGCGGTCCTACAACCCCGGCGTGTAAACACACCGGTTTGGGCTGTTCCGATTTCGCTCGCCGCTACTTTCGGAATCTCGTTTGATTTATTTTCCTCCAGGTACTGAGATGGTTCACTTCCCTGGGTTGGCTCGTACCCGCCTATGTATTCAGCGGGCCGTTATCTGGTTTTACCAGATAGGGTTTCCCCATTCGGACATCCCCGGATCAAGGCCTGTTTGCGACTTCCCGAGGCTTATCGCAGCTTACCACGTCCTTCATCGCCTGTTGGCGCCAAGGCATCCACCGTACGCCCTTAGTAGCTTGACCATAAAACTTACCCAACACGCCTCAAAAAAGCTAAGGCCCTCAAAACACGGGATAAAGGGTCTTGCAAGCCCTCCATTCTGTGATTTTTAAGGGTGTTTAAGCGCGGTTAAGAGGCCAGAATCGGCCAAAATCGCACACTTAAGCGACGTGAAGAGGCAAGTTCGCCTTTCCACAAAACGCTACTCTCGAGCAAAAATTTGCGGTTTATTGCATCACGCGAACCTTGAAATTCGCGTAACGCAATGCCAGCTTCCTTCAGTTGTCAAAGATCGATCGTTCCGCTCAACAGTTTCCGATCGGAACGTCTCCGCGCCCGGCGGAGCGCTGAATCGGTTTGGAGCCGATGCAGCGAATACATCCGAACAATAAAAAACCCGGCTACGAGCGCCGGGCGATTCCGTCCATTCCGCAGGGCATTCTTTCCGGCCCCTAGGACGGATTAGCTCGAAGCTCGATTTCGTTCTATCCGGTATTCGTAACCAACCTCACCTCTGCGATCAGTCGGCAAGCCCGGTCCGTCAGCAGACTCCCTGACAAATCAGGGCACCGCCAACATCAGCAGAGTATACCAAGGTTTTCAGTTTCGTCAAGTCCGTGTCAACGATTTTATAGGGTGATTCAGGTAGACGATCCTGTGAATTTCACAGCAGTTTGTGGAAATGCCAGTCGTGCGCGCAAAAAAAGCCCGGCGGATTTGATTGCCGCCGGGCCAAATTCATAGAACGGCTGGTTGAAAATTACTGTTGCGGTTGCGGCTGCGCCGGCTGCTTCGCGACGTCGGCCTTGGCTGGATCGGCCGGCACACCCGCGCCGGGCTTCTGATAGTAAGTCAGGTACGGCATGAAGGGCGTGATTTCAAAAGGCATCTTCTCGCGCGCGGACAATAGCGGAACGGCCTTGGCCTTGAGAAGTTCGACCTTGTCGTTCCAAGGATCGAGCTTCAGGCGGCCTCCGATCGGAAGCGCCGCAATCTGATCGAGCTTGTCCGGCGCGAGCGCGGGAGCAGTCGAAATCAGCTGCGAGTAGACGTAAACGCGATTGCCGAGGTGCGGATTGATGAGCGCGGGCAGATCCTTGGAGTCCGCGTCGAGTTCCTTCAGGAAGAGCCCGGCCTTGTTCAACTGGTCCTTGTAATTTGAATTCTTCAACAGCTCCATAGCCTTCTTACCGGAAAGCTCGACCTGATCGGGTGTGTCGCGGAACGAGAAGTGCGCGACGGCGTCAACGGTCGAAACGTTGGTCGTGTCGTTGAAACCCCACTGATCGGTGGAAGGCTTGGTGACGATGATATCGGCGAGTTCCTGGGCCAGAATGGCGGCGATGCTGGCTTCGTCCGGGAGCACGTCGATCAAGCCACGGCTGACGACGATGGTGTGCCCGATGGAAAAAGATTCCAGAGTGCCGGTGAGGAGCACGCGGCAGTGGACGTCCGGCTCGATGTCGAGGTTATTCGTCACCTCGAGATTGTTGACGACGGTTTCGAGAAGCTTGTCGATTTCTCCCGGAGGAGCAAGCAAGCCGTCCCTCTGCAAGCGGTCGAGAACGTTAACTTCGGCTTCATGCTGCCATTCACGCTCCGCCTCGATGGGAGAATTGTCGGTTTGCGCGGCGCCCTGATCTTGAACAGCGGTGGGCGATTCGATGGTCAACTGCGTGAACTCTTCCTCGCGGCCGGCGCCCCTCAAGTCGTAACCCCAGAGGCGCGTTTGCGCTTTGAAGCGCACGTGGTTTCCGAGAAAATCCTTGAGGTCGGATTCCTGGCTGAACACGAACGCCGGCAGCCAAAGCCCGGGCTGGACATTTTCGCGCCAGCTATCGAAATGTAGATTGAAGCCGTTGATTCCGGCGATCGGAGTATAGACGCCGTTGAATCGCACAATGGTGAAGCCCTGGTCTTCGGCCCAGATGCGGCCCTTGAAACGCCCCTTGCCCGACTTCGGCAGCGGAGTGATGTCGAAGACCAGGCACCGGACCTCGCCGAGGAACTGCTTGCCCATATAATCAAACTGGTAGTGTTGGCGATCGAAGCCGCTCTGATCCAGATAGATCATCTGGACAAATCCTTCGGGAATGTAGGAAGAAGTAAAAAAATCCGCGACGTGCGAAAGAGGATTGAACTCGCTGATTTTGTCCCTCTTCCCGTTGAGCATGTTGTTGTCGACTATGCCCTTGGAAAGGTTGGCCTGCCCGAGGAAGTAGTGGTCGCGAACCGGTTCGGCGGCCCCGTCCTTGTCGGTCTTCATATCCTGAATGTAAGTTTCGACAATGGGGTTATACCGCCGGATGGTCGCGTTCTCGTCATGCTCGCGCGCAATAATCCGGTCGATCGCCTCATTGACGGTAGTCACAGGAGCAGACGTCGAAGTACCCGGCTGAGGCTGAGTCTGATCAGCCGTCTGTGTCTGTGCGGCACCGACGCCCGCGAGAGCGCCTACCAGGGCCGTTGTAAGGCAGAAGCTTTTCCACGTGCGCATTGCATTCCCCTTTCAGCAGTTCAATACGCCAATTCGAATGTGATTCGGATGGCCACCTCGGAATCGACAGGTTGTCCCCCCTGCAGAGCAGGATGGAATCGAATCTCGCGCGCCGCGTTTTCGGCGGCTTCATCCAATCCAGACCCCAGGCCCTGCAAAACGCGGAGCACTTTCACTTCGCCGGAAGCCGTAAAAACCACCTCGAGGCGAACATCTCCTTCGATCCTCTTGGCAATTCCCTCTTTCGTGTAGACGGGCTTGGGGACCGAGAGAATTTCGACGGGCTTGGTGTTCGATTCAGCCGCAGTCCGCTTCACCTTGGCCTCCGGAGCGGCCTGCTCGTCGGCGAAGAGGCCTTGATGCACGCTGCCATGGTTTCCGCCCGGTCCACCAACTGCTACCCCATTGCCGAATCCAGCGCTGCTGACCACACCCTTCGCACCCTTCGCCCCGCCGGTGCCATTGCCGTTTCCAGGTCCGGCCGGCATGTCGAAACCACCGAGCTGCGCGACGTTGACGTTACGGTCCGTCTTTGTGTTCGTCGGCACACCATTGGGATCGCCGAAGCCGCCCGTCTGAACTGCTTCGCGGGGTCGCTTCAAGGTCGGGATCGCGGAGCTTCCCATCGAGAGTGGCGGCTTCGGATCCGGGAATGCCTTGGCAACTTCCTCGGGAGCCACGGTCTTGCGCGTCGTCACACGCTTCACCACAGGCGCGGTAATCACGGGATTGAAGATTTGTGGCTTCGGTATAACGACCGGCACTGGCTTGGGAATTTCCTTCACGACCACGCGCTTCACGACGGGCTTGGGTTGAGGCTGCGGCTTCCAGGCCTGAATGATGGGGGCCGCGATGGGCATCACGTAGTCGTGCTCAACCGCCTGAAACTTCTGCGGCATGAAGAGGGGTATCAGGACGAGCGCCAGCAAGGCGACGCACTCCAGCCCGATGCCCGCGCCGAAAGAACGCCAGCGGCGCTGCCCTTCCGGGAGCAGTGCGTCAGTAAATACAGCTCGATTCTTTACCGGTGCCATAACATTTCACCCCAAGTGCCCTTCGTGAAGGTGGACGTGCGGAGGAAGCATTGAGACACCTATCCCGCACAACAACTTTAGTACTAGATCGAAGGGCCGGGATGAATAGACCGCAAGTACTATTCTACGCCCAGTCGTGTTGAAAGCGACAACGCAACTCGCTGCGTGATTAAGTCGGATGCGCTGCATTGGCTTGCACGTTGCTCGCCGTTCGCCCCAGAAGAGCACGTAACCCGGCGGGCGGTATTAAGTCGCAAGACAATCTTTGCATCAATCCTGCGGCTGCATTGCAGAAGTTGCTCCATTGGCAGCCAGGTCGTCAATAGTGAGTTATCGGCGATCGAGGGGGAATACACCAAAACACGTACGTTGATTCGCAAGAATGATGGAAAGCGGAGCGCGGCTTCTGCCAACCGCGCTCCGCTTTTCCCGCATTTCTCTACATCTATCGTGTCGTTTCTTAGTGCGTCTCGACGACAACGTACTTCGTGACTCCACCTTGATCCACCAGCAGCAACACGGGTTGGTTCCCTGCCGCCGCAAGAGCCTGCTGATATTGCTGGACGTTGGAGATGGGCTTGTGATTGACCTCCTGGATGACATCTCCCCGCTGAAGGTCAGCAGCTGCGGGGCTTGCCGGATCGACGTCTGAAACCACCACGCCGTGTATGCCGGCAGGCAGATTCAACTGCTGAGCAAGGTCCGGAGTGAGATCCTGAACGTTGACGCCCTGGAGCCCGCCGCCATTGCTTTGTCCCGGAGTTGCGTTCGCTTCCTTTTCCGGGAATTCTGCGAGGTCGACGCTGACGTCCTGCGTCTTGCCGTCGCGGGAGATCTGAAGCTTGACGTCCGTGCCTGGAGGCGTCTGCGAGATGCGGAGACGCAGGTCGTTGGCGGAATTGATCGGTTCGCCATTCACCTTAAGGATCACATCGCCGTGCTTGATCCCGGCTTTTGAAGCGGGTGAGTCGGGCGAAACTTCACCCACGAGTGCCCCGCCCGGTCCGCTCAAGCCAAATTGCTTGGCGATTTCGGGAGTCACGTCCTGCGGGTAGAGCCCGAGATAGCCGCGCACAACCTTGCCGTGTTCGACGAGCTGGTCCGCTACGGACCGCGCCATGTTGATCGGAATGGCAAAGCCGATGCCGACGTTTCCTTCGCCGCCGCCCGTAGCAATGGCGGTGTTGATGCCGATGAGGTTGCCGTGCAGGTCGACCATCGCTCCGCCGGAATTGCCCGGATTAATGGCCGCATCCGTTTGAATGAAGTCCTCGTAATTTTCGATTCCGAGGCCGCTGCGCCCGGTGGCGCTGACGATGCCCATCGTGGCCGTTTCGCCCACTCCAAATGGATCGCCAACGGCGAAGATCACGTCGCCGACCTGCAATCTCGAAGAATCGCCGATTGCAAGCGTGGGAAGGCCGGTCGCATCGATTTTCAGCACTGCGATGTCGGTCCGAGGATCGGTGCCGACAAGCTTGGCTTTGAATTCGCGCTTGTCGCTGAGCTGCACTTCGATGTCGGTGGCGCCATCAATCACGTGATTGTTCGTGAGGATCGTGCCGTCGGAGGTAATGATTACGCCAGAGCCGAGGCTCTGTTCGCGTTCGGGGCGCATCTGCTGCTGGCCAAACTGATTGCCGAAGAACTGCTGGAACAAGGGATCGTTGAAGAACGGCATGGCGCCGCCATTCTGCGGCTTCACGACCTTCGAGCTGTGAATATTGACGACCGCCGGAAGCACCGGTTTCAGAACCGACGAAAAACCATTCGCAAATCCGCCGAGAGAAACGGGCGCCGCGTTGCGCGCGAGCGTGACATTGAGCGGCGACGCGCCAAACACCGTGTGGTCTGACCAATTTCGCAATCCAATTGCGAGTGCGCCCCCGCAGACGAGAGCGGCGATCACCGCTACCGTCGCCACCCAGCGGGGAATATGTAGGTGACTACTCTTCATGAATTTTCTCCTTTTTCACCCGCGCGCCAAGGCTGGCCTCGGGGCTCCGAATCTATTAGACGTAATAGATGGCAATTCGTATCGCGGGACTCTCTTCGGAATGGGAGCCCCACCCAACTTCTATTATAACTCCCAAAAAGGGCGGTATTTCCAGCCTGCCGCGGTTCTCAGCTGATGAGGCGAGCGATGAAGAAAGCGGCCGCGGCCGCGAGGCCGCCGACGAGAACGGTTTGCACTCCTCCGCGAAGAGGCTTGACGCCCGTGTAGTGTCCTTTGACCGAACCAAAAACGAACAGCGCGAGCAGCGTGACGCCCACCGAAATCCAGAGCGCGGGAACAACTTGCTTCAGCAAGATGTAGGGCGCGAGCGGAACCAGTCCGCCAACGATGTAGGATCCCGCGATGGTGGCTGCGCTGCGCCCCGCCCGCGCCGGATCCGGCTCCTCGAGCCCGAGCTCGAAACGCATCATGAAGTCGACCCAGCGTTTCTGATTGCCGGTGATCGCGGAAACGACGGGAGCCATTTGCGCTTCGGAGAGACCGTATTCGCGAAATACTTTCGCGACCTCTTCGATTTCGACGTCGGGAAGCTCGACGGTCTCGCGGTATTCGCGCTGAAGTTCGGAAGCGTAATGCTCGGAATCTGTTTTCGCCGCCAGATAACCGCCAAGGCCCATGGCGATCGAGCCCGCGGCAATTTCAGCGAAGCCCGCCGTGACGATGATTCCCGTGCCCTTCGCGATGGCCGTCGCCGCGCTCGTCAAGCCGGCGGCCAGAGCAAATGGAACCGTCAATCCGTCGGACATTCCGATCACGATGTCGCGCACTGCGGCGGTGGCCGTGAAATGCTTCTCCACATGCTCGACGGCGGGCATAAAATCCTCCTAAGGGATTTCCGGTATTTTGCGGAGCCCGGCTACGCGCTTCCCGGCCAGGCGCGTATAATTATGGGGCAGGAAATGGAATTCAGGAGGTAGATAATATGATCGCAACTTCCGCACAAGGAGCCGCTCCTCAAATGAGCTATACCGTGCCAGCTCTTCCGTATGCGTTCGACGCACTCGAGCCCTACATCGACGCGAAAACCATGGAGATTCATCACGACAAGCATCACGGGGCTTACGTCACGAATCTCAACAAGGCGCTCGAAGGCCACGCCGATCTCGCGCAGCTTCCCGTCGAGCAGTTGCTCGCGCAGATCAACAAGGTTCCTGAAAACATCCGCACCGCCGTGCGCAATAATGGCGGCGGCCACATGAACCACTCGATGTTCTGGAAGATCATGAAAAAGGGCGGCGGCGGCGAGCCGTCCGGCGATCTTGGGAACGCAATCAAGAGCACGTTCGGCAGCTTTGCCGATTTCAAGACGAAGTTCAATCAGGCTGGCACGACTCGCTTCGGCTCGGGCTGGGCTTGGCTGCTTTTCCGCGACGGCAAGCTCGCGATCGAATCGAGCGCCAATCAAGACAATCCGATCATGGACGGCGGCAAGGCGTTTTTCGGCCTCGACGTGTGGGAGCACGCCTACTACCTGAAATATCAGAATCGCCGGCCGGAGTACATCGAGGCCTGGTGGAACACGATCAATTGGGAGCAAGTTGCCGAGAACTTCGCGCACGCAAAGAAGTAAGCAGCGATGCCTCGGATTCAGCGATAAGACCGACTTTGCGGGGCCGCGATCTGCAATCGGACCGCGGCTCCGCAAACCTCAATTTCGACCCGCCACTGGAATTTCCGCAGCGTCAGCATCGGTTCAACCGCTAAACCTGCGATCACCACGAGCGTCCGAACCCGCCATGTTTTCGTTTAAGTCGCGCAGACCCTTGACGGGAGCGGCGAAATCTGTAAACTGCGGTTTTCGACAATGGCGACACAGCCCAGTCCGTTAGATGAGAAGTTGCAGGACTTCGAGTTCCCGCAACGAGAGGCTGCCTTTTTCTACGGCCTCTTCCTGCGCGGGCACACGGCTGAGGAGCTGCGGCGCGATATCGAGGTGCCGGCAGCGGTCCTGGCCAAGTGGGACCGCGAAACCAAGCACGAGCCGACCCTCCGCCCCCTCCTCGAACGAATCGTCAGCTATCGCCGGCACGTCCTCGCAATCTTCGAAAATCTGATCGTGCACGATTCCACGAAGCAACGATTGCAGTAATCCCCTCGAGCAGGTTTCGCGGTTGGAAATGGAAGCAGATTCGATTTCGCCATGTCGCAAGTTTGCGCGCACCGCGAGCCGCGGTTGCGTTGACGCAGCGACAACGGTCGTTTACACTTTTTTCGGCTGCTTCCAGCCGCACGCATTCCGTTCCCCGGTAGCTCAACGGCAGAGCATTCGGCTGTTAACTGCACGGCCGAAACCCATAAGTCCTTGTTTTGGCGTCAATTAGCTAATCGGAAGGGCTATCTGGCTGGTCCCAAGTTGGGACCAAAAGGGGGTTCTTAATTTCGGGACTAAAAAACTCCTTTGCGTGAGGTGATCTACAATCATGTTCACAAATTCAATCTGGTTCGCAGTTAGCGTTTTGCCCGCCAAGAATCCGTCAAAAGCCCGTTTCGCCGCCTCGCGGTCCAGCCCAACGAGAGAGCGCAAAAAAGTCCCAGCTTGTAACTCTCGTCCTTGGCTCGGCTAATATGTCGGGCGTGGCCGCCCCAGCTTCCAACAGCATCTTCTCAAGATCACGTACGTCGGTCGGCGTTAGGCGAATCCCTCACCCACGGCATGGGCCCAATCTCGGGCGGCTGGTCAACCCAGGATTAAACATCCCTTGATCGAGCGCCTGATTCGAAATGACTGGACTGAATTTGAAAGAATCGAGAATGGCAGAATCAGCCACGGTTGCGCTACGAGGTTTCAAGCGGACGTTGGGATCTTGTGTCTGCACAGCCGGTGATGAGGCATGTAATATAGACTGTTAACGTCGAATTTTGCGTGCATCAGTTTGGAAGCGAAACTCAAAAGGTGCAAATAGCCGCAGATCATCAGGCCGCTGCCGAAGTGCTGCGTCTCTATCCGCTGAAGCCAGATATTTTCCCTCATGTTCTGTGCCTTCACGAACTCCCACGCATAAAAGTCATCCGACATGCTTGAATCGCCCGGATCGATCGGAATGCCAAGAGATCCAGTTTCTGCTTTGAAGACAGGCTCTCCCGGATTCTCTCTGGACGCGTCCACGTCCAGGTACGGAATAGAGCCAGCAAGGTTGCTGGCTATGGTCGGCCCCTTCCCAGAAGCCTCTTCGAAGATACAGTCGATTCCACGATTCTTCACAAGCTGCTGAATCAACCTGGAATAACCAGGGCTACTGACTGATTTTCCTGGGTAGTTCGCAGCGCCTTGTAATGCGTGCGACGTGCCAAACACGACGATAGATCTGGCCATCGATTCACCTCGATTGTCTGCAAGCTTTAAGCTCACCGGGCTCGATTTCTTCATGGATCGTCGCAATCCGTCAAGAGTTCGGTATTGAACCTCTTGAGAAAGGCTGTGGAGGGCCAGGCAATCGTCATTTCGTTCAACGCTTGGCTGCCTGGATCTGAAACAACTTTTGCGACGGATCTCTTCGTCGACATGGCCAGTGAGTGCAGGAAGTACGCGTATGTTCCTCAACTTAGAAAGCAAGCCCTACCGGAGCTACCTCAAAAAGTGGCTGAATCCGAACCTCGGAGATTTGCCGCTTGCGTCCGTGGATAACAAGGTCGTCAAAGAACTGGTAGCGAAACTCTATGGCGCGCAATTGGCTCCGAAATCCATCGTCGAAATCGTCGGCGTAGTCAAGCAAGTCACAGCGTCCGCGATTGATGGCGATGGCCGTCAAATGTTCCCACGAGAATGGAATCACGAGTTCATTGATTTGCCGGTAGTCGATCCGAAGAAGCAGCATCGGCCTACACTGACGGCAAAACGAGTCAGTGAAGTAATTGCAGGTGCGGAGGGCAAGTATCGGGTGCTCTACGCTCTGTTAGCCGGCACTGGCCTGCGCATCGGTGAGGCTCTGGCAGTCAAGCTCGATCCATACTCCGACGAACATTCGACAATCTCAACCGACTGCAAAACAATTCACATCCTCAAGAGTGTGCGTGGGACAAAGGAGCAAAAGCCTAAGACTCAAAATGCTGTTCGCTCCGTTGATGTCTGCGAGCCTCTTGCGGCCACCCTGAAAGAGTTTATCGGGAGTCGCACATCCGGTTTCCTCTTTCAGTCCGATAGCGGCCTACCTTTGCTGCAGAGCAACATCCTCCGAGACTCTCTGCATAAGTTGAGCGTCGAAGGGTTTCACACCTTCCGGCGCTTCCGCACGTCCTATCTGCGAAGGAATCGTGTTCCCTGGGACTTGGAAAAGTTCTGGATCGGACACGCAAACAAGGACGTGACGGATAAATATGCGGAACAGTTGCAAGAGGATGTCGATTACAGGCAAGAGTGGGCCGGCAGAATCGGCTTGGGGTTTGAAGTTGGGACCAATGGGACCAATTCGAACGTGGTTCCGATGAAGCAAGACGCAGCCTAACATGTTAAAATCCAGCCAGATAGTCGCTCAGTTCCCCGGTAGCTCAACGGCAGAGCATTCGGCTGTTAACCGAAGGGTTGCTAGTTCGAATCTAGCCCGGGGAGCCAACTTCCAAAGCGCACAACCTAAGACCATTCCCTGCGTTGTTGAATAAACTTCATCTCCGGCATCCGCATCACCTTTTCGCGGGGGTAACCCGTAGTGTGGAACCCGCCCAGGCTCGCGCTCAAACCGTTGCCGCCTCGTCGCGTTCAGCGGCGCGGCCGCGCGAGCCTGCGGTTTCTTTCATGAAGAGAACAGCGAGAAAAAGGAGAACGGTCCCCGCCGTTGCCATCAGCATGGTGGTGCTAAGGCCGTAGGTTTCGGCAAGCGTGCCGCCGAGCGTCGGCGCTACCGTGGCGCCGATCAACTCGCCAATCAGGTTTGCGACGCCGATGCCCGTCCCAGTAAATTCCGGCGGGACGCTTTCCGCGGGTATCAGCACGATCACCAGCGCGGCGATCGCCTGTCCGCCTTGCGTCAGGAACAAAATGGCGGCGAGCAGCCAAAGATGCCCGTAGAGCGGACGCGCAAGAAGCGCCAGCGGCAGAAAAGAAGACAGTACGGCGAGGAGCAGCAGCATGGGCTTGCGTCCTACGCGGTCCGATAACGACGGCAACGCGAAACCAAGGAAAAAGCTGCCGAGTCCGGCCGCGCCGAGCAGAAATCCGGCCGTGCGCGGGTCCTGGTGCATGTCGCGGGTGATCAGCAGCGGCGCAAACGTGTTCTGCAGGAACAGCCAGGAAATGAAGCCGCCCGCTCCGATGCTGCAAAGCCAAATATTGCGGTAGCGCAGCGCCGAAAAATAATGCGAAATCGGAGTGCCGCGCTTGTGCAAAGCGGCTCCGGCCGCGGATGGTTCCGGCTCCTTCACGTATTTCCAGATCAGCAGCGCCATCAGCAGGCCGGGAACACCGGTGACGAAAAATCCCCATCGCCAGCCCAGCCGCGAAGCGATTTGCGTGGTCAGAATCGGCGCGCAAAAAAGTCCCACCAGCGCGGCCCCGCTGGTCACGATGCCCACGTTGCGGCCTCGCCGCGAGCGCCGCGACGATTCTTCCACCAACGCGCTGATGGCTACCCAGCACGGACCCTCCACCGGGCCTATCAGCGCGCGGATCAGCAGTAACTGGTCGAAACTGCGTGCCAGTCCCGAAATCCACGAGAGCGCCGAAAAAGTCAGCACCGCTGGGATGATGATTTTGCGCCGTCCGACGCGGTCGGAAAGCGCGCCCAAAAAAAGCGCTCCGATGGCCCACGCGATCGACACAACCGAAGCGAGAAAGCCGACCTGTTGGTCGTTCAGGCGGAAAACGGGTGCGAAATACGGCGCGAGATACAGCTGGGACATGCGGTCCAGAAACACCGTGCCCCAGGTGAAAAACAGGATGGCGACGAGCGTCTTTTCGTAACGCCTGGAGTATTCCACGGTCGCGTTTTCCACCGATCGGCTGGCGCGCTCGATGCGAGGCCGCGCGCAAAGCGCCGCAGGTGTCGCGGCTGCGCCAATCTATGTCATGCGCGGTGCGTGGTCAACAGCCTTTCTGCTTCTAATTCTTCAGCGCGGTGGTAATCAGCTTTTCGAGTTTTTGGTCGAGGGTTTTCGCGACTTCGTTGATTTGTTCGGATTTGAATCTGGCGAAGACGCTGGATGGCAGATCGTAATCGACGTGCGTGAGTTTATCTTCGCCAACGTAGACGTAGATTCGTAGCGGCGCATATTCGCCGGCGACGATATTGTGCTGCGTCATTTCGAGGGCGACGAGCGGATTTCCAACTTCATACTGCCGGCCGAGTTCCTTTTTGCCCTTCAGCGAGAGAAGCTGCCCGTGATCTCGTACCGCGAAGATCATGAGGCCGCTGCTTCCTTCCATCGCGTGAATCCTTGCTTCAATCTCGGCCGGGTCCGATCCTGACGAGAATGACTTGCCGATTTCGGGATCGAACTTGCCGAGCTGCCTTTCAAGGGCCGCGGTGACGTCCGCGTACGGCTTGGAGGATTTGAGGTTGAGGTGCATAACCGTAGTGGAGGTGACGACAGGCTGGAGAGCGCCTTCGTCCGCGCCCTCAGTCGGAATCACGGCCAAAACGAGAATCGCGAGAACGAAGAGCCCGGCGAAATGGATTGGCAATCTTTCCATCGTTATCTCCCTAAAGAACCTATCTCGCCCTTCATCCAACGCCGGATTGGATGATTTTGCGGCCGGACCGGTGCAACGATTATGTTAGTGTTTCTTATCGTCTTAACGGAGAGGAGAGCGTTTCGAGAATTATGCCGACATTGATCGCAGAGCCGACGCGAGTACAGGCGGCGGGCAGCAAACCAAAAATTATCGAGGAGCTTGTGGGACGCGTGAATTCGAAGACGGAAACGCTGAGTGTGGCGCATATGTTGAGCCCGGAAGGATGGGTCGAGCCGGGGCAGACGCCGGAATTCGATGAATACACGGTTGTCCTGAAAGGATTTTTGCGAGTGACCCACAAGGGCGGGAATTTGGAAGTCCGGCCGGTGCAGGCGGTGATCGCGCATCGCGGCGAATGGGTGCAGTATTCGACGCCCGAGGGCGCCGAGTACATTGCGATTTGCCTGCCGGCGTTTTCGCCGCAGATCGTGCACCGCGATTATTCGGAGTGAGCCTCGCAGCAATCGCGCGGACCAGATTTTCGTTCCCCGCCCAAATCTGTACTCAGGGACAGGTGATGTTTCCGGCGCACTCTGCCAACATGGTTTGTGCGGTGTGTGTCAGCCGCGTCCTTGACGGACGCCGGACGCTCTTTGAAAATTTGGGAAGTCGGTTCACCAGCCGCTGCAGAGGCGCCGGATTCTCATCCAACACCTCGGCTTCCATGAGGCAAATTCTAATCGACATTTGGCGATTAGAAATCGTCGTAAACCACTGAAAATAAAAGACGGCGCCCCATCCTAATCGACACGGTCGAGGTAGGTTTCCGGAGCGCTTTTTGCTCGATTTTGGGGTGTAGCGCCGGCTTGCCCTGAGCGCGGAGGGCGTCCCGCTGGCTCTTCTTCGGCGTATTCTTGCTGGGCAAAACGTGGGCTATGGCTGTTAGTGGAAATCGTGAGAGACCGGCTCGGCGCGGGTGATCGCGAGTGGCTCGATGCGTTGAGCTTTTACCGAGATTACCTTTTCCTGATTCTGCAGCGTGCCTTCGATCAGCAGAAACGGATTCTGGACGACCACGATGTGGTTCCGCTCGAATAGCTGCGGCGTGATGATCACGTTCGCAATTCCTGTTTCGTCCTCCATGCTGAGAAAGACAAAACCTTTGGCCGTGCCGGGGCGCTGGCGCGCAATCACGGCGCCGGCAACGCGAACGTGCGTCCCATCGGGAAGCCTGGCAAGCTCGATGGCCGCGCGAATTCCAAGTTCCCTCATCTCCGCGCGCCGATAGGCCATGGGATGAGGCCCGACCGTCATCCCCGTGCCGCGGAAATCCGCGACCAATCGCTCTTCGGCCGTCATCGGCAACAACGGTGAATCGTGAGCGGCCGTCGGCCCTTGCGGATTTGCGATTTCTTCCAAAGGCGCCTCGGCATCTGATTCCTGCGACACTACTGGTGCCTCAAGAAGCGGACCGGGGCGGCGGGCGGCGTGTTCCACCTGCCAAAGCGCGTCGCGGCGGTGAGAGCCGCGGCGAGCGGATACGAAATTCAAAGCTCCGACTTCGGCAAGCGCCGCGAGCTCGGATTTTTGTATTTCCGGAACCCGTTGCTTCAGATCGTCGATCGACGCGAATTTGCGGATGCCGCGCTGGCGCACAATTTCGAACGCCATCTCCTTGCGCAAACCTTTCACGTAGCGCATGCCGAGGCGCATAGCGAAGCCGCCGAGAATTTCTTCGAGCGTGCACAGCCAATCGGAGCGCGTTGCGTCGATGGGCTTGCATCGCAGCCCGTGGCGCTGCGCGTCTTTCACGAGCGTGGCCGGCGAATAGAAACCCATCGGCTGGTTATTCAGCATCGCGGCCGTGAATGCCGCGAGATAGTGGCATTTCAAATAAGCGCTGGAATAGGCGATCAAAGCAAAACTCGCGGCGTGCGATTCGGGAAACCCGTAGAGGGCGAAGGAAACGATGGATTGAATGATCCGGTCCTGCGTTTCGCCTATGATTCCCTTCGCGTTCATTCCGCTGCGCAGCTTGACTTCGACTTCTTTCATGCGGGTTTCGGAGCGCTTGAATCCGAACGCGCGACGCAATTCTTCAGCTTCCCCGCCGGTGAATCCCGCGGCAATCATCGCCATACGCAGCAATTGTTCCTGAAAGAGCGGAACGCCCAGCGTGCGCGCCAGAACCGGCTCGAGCGAAGGATGAAGGCACTCGGGCGTTTCCCGGCCCTGGCGGCGATGCAAATACGGATGCACCATTTTGCCGACGATCGGCCCGGGACGAATGATGGCGACCTGCACGACGATGTCGTAAAAACATATCGGGACGCAGGCGAGGCAGGCACGACATTTGCGCGCGGCTTTCGACCTGAAACATTCCGACCGTATCCGCTTTTTGCAGCGCATCATAAACGGCTGAATCATTTTCCGGCAGGTGCGCGAGGTCGACTTCCTCCTTGTAATTGTCGCGAATGACCTGGATGGACTCTTCGAGCACGGCCATCATGCCGAGGCCGAGAAGATCTATTTTCACGATGCCCATGTCGGCGCAATCTTCTTTGTCCCACTGCACGACGACGCGGCCTGGCATCGTGGCCGGCTCAAGCGGAACGACGGAATCCAGTTGTCCCTGGCAAACCACCATTCCGCCGGAATGCTGCCCAAGATGGCGCGGCAAATCCTGCACGGCCTTGCAAAGCTCGAAAAACTTTCGGACGCGCAGGTGCTGCATGTCGAGGCCCGCTTTGTGAAACTGGCGATCAAGCGTTTCGCTCGGATCCTTGTATTCCCAGGAACCAACGAGGCTAGATAGACGATCAAGGGTTTCCGGATCGAACGACAGGGCTTTGCCGATTTCACGAGCCGCCGAGCGGCCGCGATAGGTGATCACGTTGGCGGTCATTGCGGCGCCGAATTTGCCGTAGCGCTGGTAGACATACTGAATCGCGCGTTCCCGCTGATCGCCGCTGGGAAGATCGAGATCGATATCGGGCCATTCGCCGCGCTCTTCGGACAAAAACCGCTCGAAGAGAAGATCCATTCCCACCGGATCGACCGCCGTGATGCCCAGCGCGTAACACACGGCGCTATTGGCCGCGGAGCCGCGGCCCTGGACGAGAATGTTTTGTTCGCGGCAAAAACGGATGATGTCCCAAACGATCAGAAAATAGCCGGGCAGATCGAGCTTTTCGATCAGCGCGAGTTCGCGATCGATCTGCTTGCGGGCCTTTTCGTTGTCCGGGCCGTAGCGGGAAATCATGCCCTCGTACGTGCGATAGCGCAGAAACTGCATCTGCGATTCGCCATCGGGAACCGGGTAAGAAGGAAATTTGTATCCGAGATCGCTCAGAGTGAATTGCAGGCGCGAGGAAAGGCTTTCCGTATTGGCGATCGCCTCGGGAAGATCGGAAAAGATGCGCGCCATTTCCGCTGGCGCCTTCCAATGGCGTTCGGAATTGCGGCTCAACAAACGTCCCGCCGTATCGAGCACGCGGTGATGGCGAAGGCAGGTGAAAACGTCGAGCACTTCGCGCTGCCGCGGCAAAGCGTAGGAAACGCCGTTGGTGGCAAGCAGAGGCAGTTTCAGTTTTCGCGCAATTTCGATGGCGGCCTGATTGCGCACTTCTTCGTCGCGGCAGAAATGGCGCTGGAGTTCGACGTAAACATTTTGCCGGCCGAATGTGCTGCAAAGCTGCCAAACGCATTCCGTGGCTTTCGCGATCCCACCTCGCGCCAAAGAGTGAGCGAGCGGGCCTTCGTCGCCGCCCGTGAGGCAAATCAGGCCGCCGCCCATCGACCATATCTCTTCTGGTTGAACGCAGCCTTCGCCTTTGCGCGCGCGGAGCTTCATTTGCGTAATCAGGCGGCACAAATTTTGGTAGCCTTCGCGCGATTCGACGAGCAAGGGATAACGCCAGCCCGCGACGGAGGCAACTTCCGCGCCGATGTGGGCGCGCATGGAACGCTTTTTCGCTGCCGCCAGATGAAATCGAGGCGAGCCATACACGCCATCGCAATCGAGCAGAGCCATGGCGGGCACGCCGTGCGCCGCGCATATGTCGATCAATTCTTCCGGCGTGGAAGCGCCTTCGAGAAAACTGAATGCGGAGCGAGCATGAAGTTCGATGTACATCAGTCGTAGATTCCTCGCACGAACCAACTCTGGCGCAGCGCGTCGTAATAGAAGCGATAAACACCACGATTGGGAGGACGATTGGCGGATGAATCGCGACTCGCGAGAGGACGAAAATTGATCTCGAGATCCCATTCCTCCTGCTGCCACGGATTTTCCCGCCACCAATCGCCCGAAATGCGCCACGGGCCGGAAGCGGCAAGCACTCTTCCGCGCATGCCCTGAAAAGTGGCGCGGACCGGGCGATCTTCGTGCAGTTCGAGACTGGCCGGAACGGGCGGGCGAAAAACTCGAAAACTGGCAGCGGCTTTGAAGTACTCGCTTCGCTGTTCGCGTTGAAACGAACCGCTTTTTTCATCGCCGAGTTTCCGGGCATCGAGAGGGATCAGAAAGCGTTGCATGCGGAATCCATCCGGGCAGTGAGTATCCGCGAGCGATGGCGAACCGACGTTCCCTTCCCCGACGACGTTGGCGATGCGCGCGATGGTGAGTTCGAGCTTATCCGGCTCGGGAAAACACGGGAGAAACAGGCCGCCTTGCATCGCGCGAAAACGGGCAGATTCCGCTACGAGCGCCATTTTTTGTATCGGAGCGGCGGGCGGATTCGATTGCAAGCGAAGACGCAGCAACTTCAAAAGCATTTTCGAATCGCGAATCGGAACGGGAAGCTCGATCCGAGTTTCATAGATAGCAGGCAAACGTTTTTGAAGAGCCGGCTCTTTGCGGAGATCGAGGGCATTTTCGAAAGCAGGTTGCAGCTCGAAACGCACGCGAATCGAGGTGGCCGCGAGAGAACGTGTGTTCAAACGCGCGCAGAGCTGGTCGAGCAATCGCCCCAAAAGAAACGACAGAGGATCGAGTTCCTCGACGGCATCGTCGAGTTCCATCTCTTCTTCGAACGAGATCGCTTGCTCCGCAACGATCAATGAGCGCGATTCCGCGCCGCGCGCCAGTGCGTGCAGACGGACTCCTTCCTGTCCGAGCCGCTCGGAGATTTGCAAAACGGGCAGTTCCGCGAAGGCACCGCACGTGTGCACGCCCCAGCGATTCAAGGTTTCGACAGTTTCCTCAGAAAGCGGAAGAACGCTGACGGGCAGGCTGCTGAGATATTGCGATTCTTTTCCCGACGGAATCACAGTGATGCCGGTAAAACCGCGTGCCGCGAGCAGAGCTGTTTCGATATTCGAAGCAATGGCGACATTCGGCTGCAAGCCGCAGCCAGAGGAACGCTGCACCACATGCGCTGCAATTTCTTCTTCCGAGCGAAATAAATGATCCAGGCCGGAAAGATCGAGCGCGATCGCATCCTCGGCGGTCTCTTCGATTTGTGGAGAGACCGACCAGCCGACATCCAGCAATGCCGCATGGGCTGTTTTCTCCAGCGGCCGGGAACGCGGGCGAATCTCCACGCCGAGAAATTGCGCGGCATTTGTTTTCGTCATCCCGCATTCGATTCCAGCTTGGGCAGCTTTTTCGTCAACGGCGACCACGTTGCATAAGGGCGGATTTCCGTCAATGAGGGCGAGGGCACGCTCGCGTAGTGCAGGCTCGGCGCGCACGACTGCCTGCACCATAAAATTGGGAACGAAAATGGAAGCGAACGCCATGGCACGTACATGGAAAGGCGGCGGGACTTGGAAAATTCCTCACCTTTTTCTGTGCGCTCCTTCCGAAATGGCCGAAGCGTGCCGCCCGAGCATTGCGTGCGAATCATTCCAGATCATTTGCATTTCGAAATCGACACCGTCGCTTCGAACATTCGCAGAAATCGGGGACGATCCCTGCTGCCTGGCGCTCGAGCGAATCATTTCCGCATAGCTTTTCCAGCCGTCGAGCAGTAGTCCCGGCGAGTGGGACAAGACAGCGTCTTCTACACTGTCGGATGTCCGCGACCAATTTGTTTCTTCCGTTCGAAGCCGAAGCACCAGAGAGGCGCAGCCTTTCGCATTCGGCTCCTGATCGAGAAGGAGAAGAATCGTGGGTGTATATTCCACGGCGCGGCGAAAACGGAACCACACCGGAAGCGGAACGGAACGAACCAGGTGCGGCGGAGTGTCGCTGAGATCGAGCGCGATCAGGCCGAAGCCTCCGCCTTGGATCAGTAGATCCGTGGCACGAAGCGCCTGATCGGCATTCCGGCAGCGCACCCAAGCCAGTTGATTCAGCCGCACGCCCGCCGTCTCGGCCGAGCGGGGATCGAATGCATCGCGCGCATCCACGAGCGCGCACACTTCCGAGGCCGCGGTGCGAGAAGCCAGCGTGGAAATCAGAAAACTGGTTTTCCCGGAACAAGGCGGGCCGCAGATTTCCGTCAAACTGCCCCGGGGGAACCCTCCCGTGAGATCGTCGATGGGCGGAATGCCAGCCGGAACGGTTTCCGCGATCCGGCGGTCGCGGTATTGAAACGGGCTCGCGTGCCGGCCCGCCAGCACGGATTCAACTTCGAAACGGAGGGCCGCGGCTTTTGAGTTCATGGTGAAAGGGCGAGTGGCGGAAGGAGCAAGTTTCGCTTTTTATTCGCCTCAACAAATGTTAGATTTCGCGAAGGGAGTTTGTCAAGGACCGCAAAACATATCCACGCGAGTCGACTGCAGCCCGCAGCCGGGCCCGGCCCTTATATGCCTTGACACGTATATGCCTTGTGGAGTATATCCAACGAGTGGAATCTGCCTTCGAAATCATTGCGGAGCCGAACCGCCGCGCGATATTGAGCCTCCTGATCTCGTCACAACAGTCGGTGGGGGAGATCGAGCGTCAACTTCGTATGCCGCAGCCGACCGTGTCGAAGCACCTGCGAGTGCTGCGCGAGGCCGGTTTCGTGGAATCCACGGTGGACGCACAGCGCCGTCTCTACCGGCTGAAACCTGAATCACTTCAGGAGGTGGAGGCCTGGCTGGCTCCGTTCCGCCGGTTCTGGTCCGCCCACCTGGATGCTCTCGAACGCCACCTCGACCGCATGGATCAATTGACGACAGAAAGGGCGACGCCAACGAAAAGGAAGGCAAGGAGAAGCCGACGCGGCCCAAGCCGCGAACGTGGCAAAGGAGAAACGAAGTGAAAATCAAAATAACCAGCGTATACGTGGACGACCAGGAGAAGGCGCTGCGCTTTTATACGGAGGTACTGGGCTTTGCCAAGAAGGCCGATTTCAGTCAGGGCCCGTTTCGCTGGCTCACCGTGGCCTCGCCCGAGGACCCGGACGGCACGGAGCTGCAGCTGGCGCTCAACAACAACCCGGCGGCCAAAACCTACCAGCAGGCCCTGTTCCAGCAAGGCCAGCCCACGGCCATGTTCTTCACCGAAGACATCCAGACCGATTACGAACGCATCAAGGGGCGCGGCGCTGAGTTCACGATGCCGCCAAAGGACGTGACGGCCTCCAAGATCGCCATGCTGAACGACACCTGCGGCAATATCCTTCAGCTCACCCAGCTGATGCACTGGTAGGCTGGAGATGACCGATCGCGAGCAGTACATGCCGGGCCCCGCCAACGTCGCGCAGATACGAAAGGACGGAGAGAAGTGGACGCTCGTTCTTGTGAGAGAATTGCGCCACTCGCCGGAAAAAGTCTGGCGGGCAATTACCGATCCGGCGCATTTGCGCGAGTGGGCGCCCTTCGACGCCGATCGGAGCCTGGATACTGCCGGAGCCACGGTGAAGCTCACCACGGTGGGCGCGCCGACGCCGCATGTTACCGAAACGACGATAACGCGAGCCGACGCTCCCAAGGTGCTTGAGTACAAGTGGGGTGACTTCGATACTCGATGGGAACTCGAAGCCTTTGGCGGCGGCACGCGCCTGACGCTGTGGACCAACATCGGTCGCCGCTTCATCTCCATGGGTGCTGCCGGGTGGCACATTTGCTTCGATGTTCTGGACCACCTTCTCAGCGGAACTCCCATCGGCCGCATCGTCGGCCCCGAGGCCATGAAGTTCGGCGGCTGGCAGCGGCTGAACGCGGAGTACGCCAAGCAGTTCGGTATTGAAGCGCCGAGCCAGCCGTCTCAGGCGGCGCGGGAGTTGTAAAATCGAAGGAATCGCAAAACGATGCACCAACCATCTAATCGCAACGAAAAGAAGTTGTCACCGAAAGAGCGGAAAGAACTGCTCGGAACCTTGAAAGGCCGTTTCGAGAAAAACATGAACCGCCATAACGGTCTTGAATGGGCCAGAGTGCAAGCAAAGCTGGAAGCGGATCCTGAAAAACTGGAGTCACTCGGCGAAATGGAAAGAACGGGCGGCGAACCGGACGTTGTCGGTCATGATAAAAAGACGGGCGAATACATTTTCTATGACTGTTCGGCGGAAAGTCCTAAAGGCCGCAGAAACACTTGCTACGACGGTGTGGGCCAAAAAGCCAGGGAGAAGCAAGGGCTGCATCCGGGAAGCGCGATCGATATGGCGGCTGCGACGGGTATTGAGCTTTTAACCGAAGAACAATATCGAGAGTTGCAGAAGCTTGGAAACTTCGACGCGAAAACATCCAGCTGGGTGAAAACGCCTTCTGACATCAGAAAGCTCGGCGGCGCCCTCTTTTGCGATCGCCGCTTCGACACGGTCTTCGTGTATCACAACACAGCGCCATGCTTCTATCAGGGCAGGGGATTTCGTGGCTCGCTAAATGTCTGACCTTGCGTCCACGCAGATCAAATGGTATTCGAGGCATAAGCATCCCATGAATCCATCGAAACGTATTGACGAACTGATCGCAGGACTCACCGACTGGCGTGGCAAAACGCTCGCCGGCATCCGCAAGACCATCCTTGAGGCCGACCGGGGGATCATTGAGGAATGGAAGTGGATGGGAAGCCCCGTGTGGTCTCGCGACGGAATGATCGCGGTCGGCAACGCCCACAAAGATAAGGTGAAGCTGACCTTTTCCCACGGGGCGAACCTCCCGGATCCCGACAAGCTTTTTAACGCGGGCCTCGGAGGCAACGCGTGGCGAGCAATCGATTTATTCGAGGGCGATAAGATTAATGAGCGTGCTCTAAAAAATCTCGTCCGTGCCGCTATTGATTACAATCAGATCAAACTGAAGAGCAAAGCGCCTGCGGGTCCTCGAGCGAAAGTACATAAAAGCAAGAAGTGATGAAGTTCAGTTTCTTCTCGCGAATTCTCCTTGCGGGACTGCCTGACTATGGCGCTTGAAGCGCGCATGGGTTCTCCTTCTCGACCACCGCGGATCCCGTCCCCTCCCACTTACCCAAACGATAAATCCCTGTCTTTCCATCACTTCCCCCCACTTCCACACAAAAACTCAGGAGACATACGCATTGAGCCGCGCCACCATTCGATGGTTTGCTGGATCCCTCGGTTAAGATTGTAACGCGGTGTCCAATTGACTTCGTTCGTGAGTCTTTGCGTATTCGCCCAAAACGCGTAAGGCTCCAACGTCGAGGTGCGAGCTCCGAAACGAATCAGTTCTAGCCGTCCGATTTGTTGGCCAATTTCTTGGAGCACGTTTCGGACAGCGACAGGATTACCCGATCCGATGTTAACCGGTCCTTGGACTGCACTCTCCAACAGACCGACGAAGGCGGAAGCCGCGTCTTCCACATGCATGAAGTCCAGGATCTGTCGGCCCTCTGAACAGAGGGCTGGCTCCCCTCCCAATAGTGAGTGCACCACATATGCCACAAGTCGCGAGGGGTGCTCATGTGGACCGTATAAGAAAAAGATTCGTCCCCATGCAGAACTCAGGCTTGTCTGCCGGCTCGAAGAATGAAGGATCATCTCGAGGGCATGCTTGGACACCCCGTACAGAGTGGTGGGGAGGAGGGGTGTCGTGTCCTCCTTGCATTCGCCCACGCTATAGTCGTACTCGGCACAACTGCCGGCGGCGACCATCCGCTTCCCTCCGTTGTCCGCAAACGCGCACAACACCTCAAGGCTAGCGCGGACCCACTCAATGTTCTCCCGTGCTTCCCGGAATTTTCCCGGCACCGCATACCATGCAAGATGCAGCAGGCACTCTGGCCGTACTTGGCTAAGGAGCTTAGCGGCACAACCCGGCCTAAGCAGATCGAACTCGTGCCAGAACACATCCGGAAGTGCCAACGCTGGGAGTCGGCGTCGAGAGAGCCCATGGACTTCGTAACCCTTCGCTACCAGCAAGGGCAGGCAATGCCGGCCGATGAACCCGCTCGCCCCGGTTACTAGGACTCTCTTCATGGCTTGTGATCCGCGAATGTACGGTCTCGTTGGGAGATGATCGGATCCCGAATCGGCCATTTGATTCCAAACTGAGGGTCATCCCAACGAACTCCTCGAGCGCATTCGGGCCGGTAACTTTCGGATATCTGATAGAAGACTTCGGTGTCGTCAGCCAGCGTCTGAAAACCATGCGCAAAACCTTCAGGCACGTAAAGCATTTTGCGGTTTGCTGCAGTTAGTTCGACAGCAAACCATTTGCAGTAACTTGGCGATGTGGGGCGAAGGTCGAGTACAACGTCGTAAATGGCCCCTGAACAGCACCGAACAACTTTGGCCTCCGGGTACGGTTCGTTTTGATAATGCATCCCTCGGAGGGTGCCTCTCCGTGCGTTGAAGGAAACGCTGCACTGAGCCATATTTGGGTTCAATCCATGCAGCCTAAACTCTTGCGCGCACCAACTGCGGGCAAAGAACCCTCTCTCGTCGACCATCGCCTCGAGTTCAATAACGTAAGCTTTCTCCAACGGGGTGGAAATAAAATTCATTCGACCACTTCAGCCTTTGGGATGGGGATCACGAAGCGGCCGCCCCACTGACGGACATCCGCCAATTGTTCGAGGATTTCGTCCCGCAAGTTCCAGGGCAAAATCAGAACGTAGTCTGGCCGGGTTCGCCGGATCATATCCGGGTGATGAATTGGGATGTGCGTGCCTGGAAGAAACAGGTTTTGCTTGTGCGGGCTGACATCCACGGTGTAATCCACGAAATCTCTCCCAATCCCGCAGTAATTGAGAAGCGTGTTGCCCTTCGCCGGAGCTCCATAGGCAACGATGGATTTGCCCGCTCTTTTTAGGCCTATCAAGAATTCGAGGAGGGCGCGCTTCGTTTCACGGACTCTTTCTCCGAAGCGGGAATAGGTGTCCAAGTTGCGGATACCGGCTGCAAGTTCCCGTTGTTTCAGTTGGGAAACACGCGAACGCGGCGCCCGAGAGTCTCGAGAGGCATGGCAGGCATATAAGCGGAGCGAACCACCGTGCGTCGAGATCTCTTCGACATCGAGGATCGTAAGTTCGTGTTGACGGAAGATCTCCTCCGCCGTGCAAAATGAAAAGTACGAGAAATGTTCGTGGTAAATCGTATCGAATTGATTTCCTTCAATCAGGTGAAGGAGATGTGGAATCTCCACCGTGATGACCCCGCTCGGCTTCAGGACGAGCTTCAACCCTGCAACAAAATCTTTCAAATCCGGCACATGAGCCAGCACGTTATTGCACACGATGAGATCCGCCAGCCGCCCGGCAGCCTCCAGCTCACGCGCGACATGGGTCCCGAAAAACTTGGCGAGAGTTGGGATCCCTTTTTTCTCCGCGACCTCTGCCAGGTTCTGCGCAGGCTCCACTCCGAGAACGGGAATGCCCCTTGCCCGAAAATACTGAAGCAGGTAGCCGTCGTTACTGGCGACTTCAAGGACAAGGCTATTCTGGTCCAAGTGGAAGCGTTCTGTGATCCGTTCAGCATATTGGCGGGCATGATTTAGCCAAGATTCCGAATACGAGGAGAAATAGGCGTACTCTCCGAAGATCTTTTCCGGGCATTCAAACTGTTCTAGCTGTACGAGGAAACAGTGATCGCAAACTCGCGCGTGGAGCGGATAGAAAGGCTCCATTTGGTTCAATCGCTGGGGGCGGGAGGTAAGCATTGGCAAGTGGAGACATCCCCAAGTCCGCAAAAGTGTTCTTCAGGGACGACCCGCAGAAACGACAAGATGGCGGGCTCATCCCCAAGCGCTGATTGGTTGATTCAACGCGCTCTGATAGGACCGAATCTGCCCCAGGGTCAATGAGCGTACGTCCTGATGAAGCTGTTGAGCCTTGTGCCACTGTACAGTTGCCTCCAATGCGGAACTTAGATTCCACTGGGGTTCCCACCCCAGCTCGGTTTTGGCCTTGGTGCAATCCAGTTTCAAATACCGCGCCTCGTGAAGATGCGGACCGTCATCGAAACTCCACAATAAACCTGGCCCCCACAGTCCGCTGAGACGCTCCAGAACAGCTGAAACAGGCAATGTCTCCGATTCCTCAGGGCCAAAATTCCAGCTCCCCGAAAAACGTTCGGGGTCTTCGCAGAGCTTCTCGGCGAGCAGAAGGTATCCACACAGCGGGTCCAGCACATGCTGCCAGGGACGCACTGCATGGGGATTTCGTATCAACAACGTCCTGCCTTCGAGGACTGCACGCATCGCGTCGGGAATAAGCCGGTCGGCCGCCCAATCTCCTCCGCCAATTACATTCCCGGCGCGAGCCGACGCCACGCTTGCGATTCCTTCACGTTTCGTGCCCGTGAAGAAAGACTTACGGAAGGCAGCAGTAACGAACTCCGCGCAGGCTTTGCTACTGGAGTACGGGTCGGATCCACCCAAGCGGTCTGTCTCGCGATAGGTTCGCTGGTCTTCACGATTCTCGTAACACTTGTCGGTCGTGATGACGACCACGGCTTGGACCGCGGGAGCATCGCGCACCGCTTCCAAGACGTGAACTGTTCCCAAGATATTGGTCGCATAAGTGCCGACCGGGTCGAGGTAGGAGCGACGCACCAGGGATTGCGCCGCCATATGAAACACAATGTCGGGTCGGTGTTCCCGCACCACGCGCCGGAGATGTTCCAGGTCGAGGACGTCGCCTCGGATGGATTCCATTCCTTTCTCTACTTCGGCCAGAACATAAAGGCTCGGCTGTGTAGGTGGCGGAAGCGAATAACCGATAACCTCCGCGCCCAAACTCTGGAACCACAGGGACAGCCAGCTTCCTTTGAATCCGGTGTGCCCGGTGAGCAGAACCTTTCTCTTGCGCCAGAATCCCGGGTTCATTTCCAGATCTTCCAGGGAGCTTTGCCTGAACTCCACAAGGCCTCGAGTTGATTCTTATCGCGTAGAGTGTCCATCGGCTGCCAGAATCCTTCGTGCGCGTAAGCCGCGAGTTGGCCTTCCCGGGCGAGGCGCTCCAGAGGCTCACCTTCCCAGACCGTATGGTCTCCCTCTATGTAGTCGATGACCGCCGGGGACAAGACGAGAAAACCCCCGTTGATCCAGCCGTTCCCCTCCGGCTTCTCCTGGAAACTGAGAACCCTGTTGCCCTCCGTAACGAGTGCTCCAAAGCGCCCGGGCGGCCGCACCGAGGTCACTGTTGCGAGCACGTTTTGTCGCCGGTGAAATTCCAGAAGAGCTCTCATGTCAATATCCGCAACACCGTCCCCGTAAGTAAGGAAGAATTCCTCGTCATCAAGGAACTGGCGCACGCGCTTCAACCGCCCCCCGGTCATGGTTTCCGTGCCCGTGTCCACGAGCGTCACCTTCCATGGCTCGGCTCCATTCTGGTGGATTTGCATTTGGTTTCTTGCTACATCGAAGGTGACATCAGAAACATGCAACTGATAATTTGCGAAGTAGCTTTTGATGACGTACCCAAGATAGCCACAGCAGATCACAAAATCATGCACACCGCCGGCGGAGTAAAGCTTCATGATGTGCCATAGAATGGGCTTGCCACCGATTTCAATCATGGGCTTTGGTCGAAGGTGGCTCTCCTCGCTGATCCTCGTACCCATCCCGCCAGCGAGAATCACGGCCTTCACGATTTACTCTCCCTCCCCTTGAGCTGCAGCGCTTCCTGTAACCTCTGCTTTGATTGCGGCTTTGTTGTAACCGGCCGCTGCCCCACTAGGGTCGAACGGTGCCCGCGACCTTGGACCGGCAGATGCTCAGCATTTGTCGCAGTTCGGTTCGCCTCGGTTCCGTCGCGCCAGGGATGCATCGCTCCAGGTAGTCGGCAGCCTCTTCGTTCCGGTCCAGATTTGCCAGCAGTACACCAAGCTTAAGGGTTGCCAGAGCATGATTAGCGTCGAGGGTCAGTGCGCGCCGAAAACCTCGTTCGGCGTCAGTTGCATGATTGCAGAGCAGCCGGGCAGTGGCCCAGTCGCACCAGAGCTCGCTGCTCTCCTGCTGCCTGAGTGCTTCGCCGAAGAGCTTCGACGCCTCTTCAAATCTTTGCTCCCCGAAAAGGCGGATGGCTTCTCGATAGCAACCATCGGACGCTAAAGCCACCCCAGGCCGAGTGCGCAGGGCTTCCGCGGCCTGGAGCAGCTCTGTTCCGCCGTCGGGAAGGCGGCAGATAGCCTTCATCAGAGGGTTGCCCTTCATCGTGTCCAGGGGCAGGCTGCGACTCAGCACTACCGCGAGAAGCAGCGCAAACTCAGGGTCGCGCAGGTTCGCTTCTGTTCCCATCAGCTCGACCGTTATCTGTTTCCGCCAGTACGGGTTCGAGCGGGAGAGCGTAGCTAGAAAATCGGCAAATATTTCCGTTTTTTGCCGGCTGGGAAGCGGCGAGCGGTAAACCGTCTGGAGCAGATTCGCGGCCAAGTCGGTAAAGGGAGTTTTTGTGGCGGGAAGCAGATTGTCCTCTGCGTTGAAATCAGTTTGATAGTCCTCGGCAGACTTTGATTTCTCGATGCGTTTACTGAACAGGGGTTCGTGGACCTTGACGAAATCTCCGAGCAGCAGCATCTCCTCGATCAGAATGACGTCGTATCCGAATACGCTCAGCCCCAAGGAGATTTTCTTGGCGTTTTCCAGACGCATCACCCCATAGGTGGCGAACCATCCCATGCGACTGATCAATTCGTGGATGCGCTGCGGCACCGTCATCCCCAGAGTTTCGATGTTGGCATACTGCTTTTTGGACCAGTCACTGTGCGGGAGGCCATCCGCGTCTATAAAGTTGATTTCCGTGCAGCAGAGAACCGCTTCGGGATGCGCCGAGAGTTTGTCCAAGCACTTCCGGATGTAGGAAGGGTGGAACAGGTCGTCGTGGGCTGCCCACATGAAGTACTCGCCTTTCGCTTCCTGCACAACGCGGGCAAAGTTCCAGGGCATCCCGTGATTCTGGGCGTGCCGTAGGTAGCGAATCCGTGAATCGCGTTGTGCGAAGTGGCGGCAGATTTCCTCCGTGCGGTCACGCGAACTGTTATCGGAAATGACCAACTCAAAGTTGGAATAGTCCTGGCCTAGCACCGATTCCAAGGCCTGAGTCAGATACCGCTCGGCGTTGTAGACCGGCATGCCAATGCTGACCAAGGGCTGCTCGGATACTCTGTTCGTGAATCCGGCCTCCGCTCCCTCTGGTTTCGCAGGCCTCTTGGCCGCAAACAAAACATGCGCTGGCGCGGTCAGGCCCTCCTTTCCGGGCAACCGCTCGCTCCGGCCTGCTCCTAAGCTGGAAGGAAGATCAAGGCATGAAAACAGCGCCGGCTTCCCCCCATCGGCTCGTAGTTCCAGCTCGGCACGTTGCCGCACATCGGCGACCTCGTATATTTCCGTGCGCCGGTCGCAGATGATCAAGTTGCTCTGGTCGCCCCTGCGGAATATATTTGGCGCTTTGCGGAAGTTCTGCCTGTCGTAGCAGCCATCCCACGTCACCATCAGACAACGCTCACCACGCTTCTCGAACCATCGTGTAAAACTCCATGCGCCGCTTTCGAACTTGAAACAGTCTTCCCGGCTCTCTATCCGGAAAGGGAACTGCCGGAAAGTGGTCGGATTGCATCCGTAGAACGACGTGCGAATATGCGGATTAAACTCTCCCGGGACATAGGGGAGGGATTCGTAGGATGCAGTGGCGCCGTAAAGTCCCTCACCGTGTTCCACTCTGGCGTCGACAAAGCGCCGAAGCCAGCCGGGTCGCTTAAGATAAACTCGCGCATTAGCACACACTAAGAAATCGCAATCCGCTATCCTTGCAGCCTCCTGTCCCGCCCCGCAATCCCAACCGCCTCCGCAGTAGGTTTCGAACCTCGCCCGGACACCCCGGAACAGACTTTTTACACTCTCTGTGACGGGTCCGTTGCAGCACATGACGAGTAGTTCATGATCCGCTTCGGGCGGGAAAAGCTGATAAGTCTCGGAAAACCTCTTGGCGCTTGGTCCATAAGTCTCCCAGTGGTCAATCGGAATCATGTAGGCCAGCACTGCGTTCATTTTTCGTTTTCCCCGATGCGGCACTTGGCGGTTCACACTCTAATGGCCTCCGCTTTAAAGCATTCCGGTGCCCTATCCACGCTGAATTCCGTTCCGACCACGACTCGAGCGCCCAGTTTCGAATGGGTCGCCTGTTTCGCCTTATGAATTACGATCATCGAATTGAGAAATTCAAGGCCGTCCACCCATCCTTCTGCGATGAATTTTGGTAGGGCGTCTCTTCGGAAAAAGCTGCTTAAGAGCGTGTTCAATGGCAGATCGGCGTTCCAATGCTCGTAATTCACCACATCCGTCAGCAGCTTGAAAAGCTGTTGCGCCGAGGACCCGCGCAACACTCCCCCGCCCCAGTTCTCCCAATATAGCGCGTGCGTATCTTCGATCAGGTACAATCCGCCCGGCCGAACAAGGGGGAAATAATTGATAAACGCTGCGATGACGTCGGGTGAGGTATGGGATCCGTCGTCGATGATTAGATCGATCGGCTTGGCCTTGATGGCAATGCGGCTGTAGACCTCAGGGCTGCTCACGTCGCCGACGATCACCGATATTCTCGCGTCCTCGTATTCCAAATTCGCGCACAGGGGGTTAATGTCGCAACCGACGATGTTGGCGGCGTTGGGGAAATATTGCGCCAGTACTTCCAGGGATCCTCCATTCTGGACGCCGATTTCCACGACGTTGATGCGGGCATCGCGAAAAGCGCCAAACAACCGCTCATAGGTCTGCAAGTAGCTCGCCCATTTGTCACTGGACTTGCCTTGATGGGCAATGTGAATCTCTGCGTAGGTGCCTTTCATGCCGTTCCTCCCGCGCGTGGTCCCCAATTTGTGGGTTCCACCCATTCACTGCGCTGCAGCCCGCCGAAGTGCGCGGCGCACGGCGGTGACGTCACCTTCCAGTTGGGCATGGCCCCAAGGACTGCGTGTTGTGTGCCGCCCGCGCCTGCAATTCTCGGTGTCTCTGGAGATCTCTCCCGTCGCCGGGAATTGTTTCTTCGCGGCTTGGCAAACCCCTGGAAATTCATAAGCAATTCAGAGTCCGGATTACGGCCCGAAAATTAGAGTTTTCTTATTTCCGCGCGTCGACCTGGTGGGCGGACTCGCGGCCAACACGCCGGAGGATTTCGCAGAAGCGTTTCGGCAAGGCGACGGAGAGCGGCACGTGGGACCGGTTCATGCAACAAAGCAAGCTAAATCACCTAGGTGCCGCATTGGTGTCGCTTACGCGGACTCGCGCGGTACAACCACCTCTTGAAGTTGGACCAAAAGTCGTCATCACATTTTTCCGAGCGGATTCAAATGGAAGACGGCCTGCCCGGCCCAGAATTTGTAGTCCGTCACCCGGCTCATGATTTCGCTGCGGATGGAAGTAGGAGTGTTGTTCCGGACCGTTGTGTTGAGGTCGCCTGCCATCACGACCGGATTGTTATCTTCTTTCACGCTGGCCAGCAGCGCCTGCATCTGTTTACGGCGGCACGAAGGCGCGCTTATTCTCGAGGTATTCTTCAGGTCATTCAATTGCGACTCGATTGCTGCCCTCCGGGCTGCGCCGATCTCTTTCTGGTCTCCTTCGAGGCGCTCGAACTCGCTCGTGTCCGTGAGCGCGGCCCGAATCAGCTCGAAGTTCAAGCCTCCTCCAATGTTCCAAAGCCCACCCGAAGCACTGGGCCAAGATTCGCAGATACAAAGAGGGTCAATACGATGTCTTGCACACTCAGTCCAGAGGAGCACCTACTTCGCGAGTAGGTGGTGATTTACCAGAGCAATCTATTAGAATCGTAGAGTTATCGTGGGCGTGTAGCTC
>CAWDNJ010000005.1:0-1916406 GCA_963803635.1 uncultured Acidobacteriota bacterium
CTAGGCTGGCCGTATTTTAGCCAAAGCGGATGATTTTTTGTGTTGGTTATCGCAGCCCTGTATGCCGGGTCTGTTTTTGCAGCTAAGTGGGCGCCGCATACAGCAAGAAGCGCGATTCGGGGCAGTCCCTCGATATCCGCTAGCTCCAAAGATTTCTCTAGGGCCGCTGTTTCAGTTCTAATCAAGGCGCCTCGATTGTCAATTGCTTCGCCAGCTTCCCGTCGATAGAGTGCGTGGCCGTACTCGTGGAAGAAGGTCAATAGTCGTAACTCCAAGGGAGAGTTTTGGTTTATCCCGATGCGATAATCCCGACCCACCTTGACAAATAGCCCCGTAACTTCGGCTGTTTCTGGCATGTTTCGGCAATCGTCAGGAGTGGGCGGTTGTCCATTAGGTGTGAAATAGACGTTAAGTTGAAGCGTCTTGAAGCGTGTCTCAAAAATGCCCTTATATTTTGTGATGAGCGCTTCAAGCGTTCCTTCGCTGATCTGAGTCGTCTGTTCCATACAAGCTAATTATCTCACGCTTCGACTGGCCAGAATGTATCTAGGGCCAGCGCCAAAAACGTAAACATCCAAAGCCCCCGATCGACTGTCGGCCCTCGACGAGCCGGCTTTTCCATTTTGCGAGAGGACAGATTTTTGTGTCACACGCCGTGATACCGAACAAGGCGGGGCAACCCGTTCGAGCCCCGACCAGAGGCAGAGTATATACAACCGTATAGTTTTTGAAAGCCGCCGGCCACGTGCCGGCTTTTTATTTGGAGAAAAGGAAGGCGCTAGAGCGCAAAGGATCAAAGCATCATGTCTAGTTCGTATGGTTCGATTTTCTCATTCGCAAAAAATCTCGCACAGCAACAGGCACAACAGGAGCCAGATGATAATTACGGGATGGGCCGAATTTTGTACCGATAAATTCTGCTCCGATTGATCCCAACAAGCCGGCGTTTCGTCCGAGTCCTGCGAGCGTTGACCCCTACGGGTCGGGCCCGCTCCCTGACAATTTCGGGAATCAAACTCAACGACTGATTTCAACGGGTTATCCGAATACTGTGGCCCCAATCGGTCTCATGCCTCATCTATGGCGGTCCTCAATTAAATGCTGTGACTCATAGCGTCGCGACACAAGTTGTAAAAGAGGCGATCGCCGCGATTCCGTCCACGCCCGCTACGATTGTTTTCAATGGCGTGAATGAGCAAACGGGCAACTACACCGCCCAGGCCAGCGATTCCGGTAAGCTGATTTCTTTCGACATCACTTCTCCTGCGACGTTGACTCTGCCCGCTACTTCGCCGGGAAATACGTGGTTCACGTCTGTCGAAAATAACGGCAGCGCGATGCTGGCCATCAACCCCAATGGACTTGATTTGGACTATCTACTCGAACAGCATAGCTCTCGGGCCGGGACAAGGAATCGTGCTTTACAGCGACGGTACCAATTATTTCACCCAACGAGGATTAAGCGACGGTTTAATTCACGGAGAAACTCCGACCCCAACGGATCCGGCCGCCATTGTTTTACAGGATGATTTCGCGTCTGGTATTGCGTCCGCGGCAACGGGTGTAATAGGTTCCCTCGGTTGGGGTGTGATAGCGCATCAGACTTCGGCTCAGACTTATATATATTGCGGGGGCGGTTTTCCGTACTTCGGAGAGTTTTGCATTGCTGCTAATAATACCGGCACTGCCAATAGCGGCGAAACTCTGATTTTGAATTATGGCCCCGAAGCGAATGGTTTTAGCCGCATGAGATCCCCCTTCGTAGAATCCCCTTCGTGGAAAATGATTTGGGTTTTCCGATTCATGCCCAATGTGATAGACGGCTTCAGCGCAGGTTTTGATCTAACGAACCGAGCCGTTTATATCGGATTGGGAATAGAAGATTCATCGGAGAACGGTCTCGCTCAAAGGCCGTTTAACTTTGTAGGATTGCGTTTCGATCAGGATACGACTGCCCCCTCAATCGGCGACACCACTTTCAAATTTGAATCTCTGCAAAACGGTGCGGTGGCCGCCGTTAACACCCGCACATCTACAAACGGCGTGAACAATCAGGGCGGCGCAACATTCAGCATCACATCGGTGAGTTGCACGAGCAACGTCATCACCGTGACTGCGGCAAACACCTTGCAAGCGAACTCAATGGTGACGTTTTCGAATATGACGACATCCACGTTCTTGAACGGCGTTACCGTTAATGTCATAAGCGCGAACTCTACCTCGTTCACGATCAATTACACCCACGCGAATTTCAGCGGTACAACGGAAACCGGAACGGCCACGTTGGGCGGATCAGTGACCGATACGGGTATGACGCCGACTATCGGCAAATACTATCGTTTCGAGATGACTTGTTCCACAGTCGGTCAAGTGAACATGTCGTTGAGTGACGGCACTACGACTTTTACCGCTACGGGAATTACAGTGCCGCAATACTCTTTTAATTTGACTTCAACTTGGACCTTTGGGAATAACTTTACGGGAGAATTTTACGCTCAAAGCGGACCTATCGCGGGGCCTTTCGGTACGGGGTCCGTGCTTACTTTCTCCAATTTTACGAGCACTGCGGCAGTGTACAACGGGCCACAAACAGTGTCGGATAGCGATGTAACGGTTCTCCGGTTCTTCACGAGCACTGCGACCGGATCGTTGACTAGTCAAACCGGAACGATAGCGGGCTATCCATCGCACTTCATTCAAGCCAGTTTTGGAACCACGACCAGCGGAACAGGGACCGCCGATTGCGCCCTCCATATCGACTTTTTTGGTTTCGCGTGGAATCCCGCCCTAGGCAACGGCGGAGCACCGAACTCGGTTGTGCGCCGCGGTTTTGGTAAGCCCACATGAAAATTGACCGCTCCCAAATCCCACCCCTGATCCAGCAGCTTAACGCTGCGTTGCTGGACGAGATGGAAGCAGGAATAATTCAGAGATTGCAAGATCCAACTTTCCGTTGGGCAACTTGCATCCACGAAGCAGCGCATTATTATTTTCGGGAGAAGGCGGGCGCAGTGAATTTGAAATTCATCGGTCCACACCTCTCCTATGATGCGTCTTCGCCGCAGCCGGTTCAAGCCGCAGTCGCCGGAGTCGCCAGTGATGATTTCTCCAAGTTTGTGCCCTTTAGAGAGATGGCTCGTTACTGCGCAGCCGGTTATATTTGGGAAGCGTTTTTAACCGACTCTCCAGAGGATTTTACGGGTGCCGCGATTGATAGAAGGGTATTCGGAGAAGATGTTCGTAAGCATTATTCCGCCTCTGCGCCTCCCGTGACAGAGGACCAGATTGAGGCAACGTGGCAATGGGCGGTCGGTGAAATACGAAAGGATCTGGACAACCCCGAGATTCGCGAAGACATTTTGAAATTGGCTCGAGAGTTTCAGGTTTGGCTGGATGGACAGGGGTTTTGAACCCTTAGCCGGCCTTCTGTTTCTCAATCCACTTGTCTAGGTCCGCTTTATCGAAACAGAATTTCTTGCCCAACCGAATGATGGGTAGTTCTTTCGCTCGCCCCAGGGAACGCACGAAGCACACGGTACACCCCAAATACTTCGCGGCATCTTTTACCGCAAGAAGGCGGGGCTCAATTGGGGCGACCTGCACTAAGGTCTGAGACGTGGGCATAGGCGCTTTTGAAGATTTGGCGGAAACGGGGGGAGCCGAACTCCCGACCGTCTCAATGATGGAAATGATCGCGAAGTTGCGCTACCCGTTTCCGGACCCGAACTGACGGCCATTATCCCTCATTTCGCTTTTCAAGCAAACGATTGCTTCTCTGCTATAAAAAGTGGGCGACAATCTCGAGAGTCAGTGTTATGAATCTGGCATGCCGTTCGAACCTTTGAAAATCGAATTCTTCAAGCTCGTCTTTAGCCCCGAAATGACAGACCATTACGACTTTTACAACAAGACTCTATTTCAAGGGCCGTTTGCCTCCTATGCGGATTTACTACGGCCCGCTGGCTAAAGAGAAAACGCCTTTCAAGTATGGCGTTACTGCTTTTACGCGACGCAATCGCGCTCTGTACATTGTGTTGAACAAAAAGTTGAAGGGATTGGGCAAAGAAGTTAGTTGTTTGGTGCTGTTGCACGAGATGCTTCATGTGAAATTGGAAGGGAGTGACTCCGGTCACGGCCGGCTGTTTCACAGAGAGAAGCGGCGTCTTCTGCTGGCCGGCGCTTTCGACGATTTGATTTGAGGCGGGCGGGGAAGCAATTGTGCCTCTGCGATTCGAAATGGGGTGCCTAAATCGAGAAGTTAACGGCGTGTTTGTCCCAATCAACCGAGCGAATTTCACGGGCGATCAGTGCGGACAGGTTCGTTTCAATGTCGTTCCCAAACCAACAGACAACGAGGTGCGAACAATCTTTGTCTGGATCGAACCCCACTGTCTGATAGCAGGTTAGGGAGACCATGAATACATACATCGGCAAGTCTCCCTCGGGAATTGGCTTGACCAACACGCCGTAGTGGTCGCCGGCGAATTGTCCTCTTACCCTCTTAGGAAGAGCATCGATCACGCCAACTCGAATGATCTCCTTGCTTCCTTCGAGCCACCCGAGCGCGGACCGTTCGATGTGGCACTCTTCAAGAACCACTTCTCGACCACACTCCAAGCGAAACAGGTCCCCATCGAGAAGGCGAGACATTGCAGCAGCACCCGCCTTGGCAACTGAATCTGAAACAAAATTCCCGTCTCCAGCGGTCCTTGCAACGTCTGAAAACATTCGGGATCCAGACCGTGTTTGGTCCAATGCCTTGCGCGCTTGCGCCTTTTCCTGCGGTGTCCACGTTTTTACTGACTCCGCGAGCCACTCAACCAATTCTTTCGCCGTTCCTGTGGGCGGTTCCCCCCGGAGTATTCGGTCTCGTATTTTGCTCATTCTTGTCCTCCACTCGCTCATCCCTATTTCTTGACAAACCCGCCGGTGAGAAGCAGATAGCGTACTTTTCGACTGTCAAGTAACCATTGAGGCTCGCAGCGAGAGAGCCGTCTTTGCTTCCCGAATGCCCGATTCGATGTCTCGTTCCAGATCCAGATGCGGGACGGCCGATGCCGACGCAGCCTCGTATAGTTTCAATGCGTCGCGCGGATGGTCCAGTCTCTTGAGCATGATTCGAGCCGCGCCAAGTTGTGCCACGAGGCCCTGCCTTTCGGCGGGATGGGCAGCGGCAAGATTCTCGTACTCGCTGAGTGCTCGCTTAAGGTCATTCCGTTCTTCTGCCACGCGGCAGAGTTCCAGCCAGATAACAGGGGGCATCTCGTCACCACCCAGATTCAGGAATTCCTCGTAATCCTGCCAAGCCGCTTCATGCATCCCCGCTTGCAAATTCAGAGTGCACAGTTTACGCGTTGCTTCTCGGCAGGCGGGAATTTCGTCATTCCGCCACCGAACGGTCCTAACTAAATTCCAACCGCTGAGCGAGTCGGGATTTTCTGACAGGAATCTATCGAGGGTCGCGGCTGCCTCGTCAAGTTTTCCTTGTTCGATGAGTTCGCTGGCTTGGGTAATCGCGGGATCGATCGCCAAAGTAATCTTTTTCTCGATGGCTTCATTCGCTTTGTGTTCCAAGCCCCAATGGCGGACGGCAACAGCAACGAGCGCACCAAACACGAACCCACCGATGTGCGCTGAATGAGCGACTCCATCGCTTTGCGCGAACACTTTTGCGTAATAAATCTCCATCCCCAACCATAGTGGCAACAGCCAATAGGCTCGCACCCAGAGAGGCCAAAACCCAAAGAGTCCAAAGTCAAACCACAGCAGCCTGATTTTCAATTTCGGGAAGCGCACCAAGAACGCCCCCATCAGACCTGCGATGGCTCCTGACGCTCCTAACGTTGGGGCGATGCTCCCGGCATTCGCCCAAGCATCGAGTTGCGTTGCAGCAATACCCGCCACGAGGTAGAAAGCCAAGTACAACGGGCGCCCCCAAACGTCTTCCAATACAAATCCCGCCAACCACAAAAACCACATGTTGCCAATCAAGTGCATCCACCCGGCGTGGAGAAAAGTGGAACTGATATACGCGATCGCTTTGGGGTGGGCCGGAATGAAGGCGTAATGCTGCGTGATGGAGGAGCCCACTAGCTTGGAATACTCGGTCGCAAGGGAGTCCATTTCAGCTTGCAGTTGTTCTGGATCATCCACGCCCCGCATCCGAGTATCCCAATCGTCAATTATCGGGGAGTCCGGGCTTTGGATTGCGGCCCAGTCTGTTGGGTCTTTGGCTTGCACGGCGGAGACGAACCGCTGGGCTTCAGTTGGGATGGTCAACTCCGGATGCCGAGCCGCAAGGATCAAAAGATGCATCTCCACAGGCGAGAGGGAGGCATCCTGACGATCCATCGTGTTGTGCGTACAAAGAAAAACGAGGACATTAAGCAGAATCAATCCGAGCGTGATGACCGGCCAGCGTCGAGCCGTCATGTTTTCGTGCTTGATGGGGAAAAGCATGAAGAAGGTCCGTTAGGGCTTATATAGGGATGCGGGAGAAGTCAGTCGTTTGAAGCGTTCTCACTCATCCCGTTTTCCTCGTCCTTGAATTGCCCTCCAAGATCGTGCCTCACCAACCACCGACATACTTATATTTGATTTTGTGTTCCTTGCCGGAAAGGTCGTGGGCGTACATCCACACGGTGTTGCCCGCGATTTCGGCGGAGTAGTAACCCGGTCGCAGTGAATCGCACTTGCGGAAACCCACTTGACACCACAGCGTCACGTGGGTTCCGTCCGGCATGATCGCTTGCACATTTTCTTGCAAATAATAAAGAGTATGAGTCGTTGCTGGCCTACCGGGTTGAGATGTAGTTGTGCAATTCGTGGTGCTGTGGGTATCTAGGGTGCCGTTGATGGTGCTTCCGTCGTCAGTGCCGTCAACAGACCCGTTTCCGTTCGTGTTGCAGTTCGTTGTGGATATAGCGGCAGTTCCGCGTGTAGTGTAGGTTTCCGGTTGTTCGCTCGACTGTGTGCCAACGACTTGAACAGTAATACGTGGCTTGTCTTTTGCGGATGCTGCACTTGCGAAGAACACGACCACCAACACTAACGAAATCCGTTTCATAGTCCCTCTTCGTTACGGGCGCCGTCTAAATGGGAAATTCTCCCCCTGCTGGAAGCTGCCTCAGTTTTGAAAACGCACGTGGATAGCGCAATGCTGTGAGCGCAATTTCCATGGGAGCACGTTCCCTAATATTGGAAGCACGTCGTTGTAGAAAATGTGTGTCGTTCTAAGAGCGCCCCATTAACGTGAATGTGGGAATACGTATCGCGTTCGGCGTTATAGACATCACCTCGACAGCTATCTGAGTGAACTTGCTCCACGCTTATCCGCTGTGCCTGCTCGCCGTCGTAGGGGCACGTCGCAAAATCTCCTTGCCCAAAAGCGACTGCACCCGCGGCAAGAATGACTCCAAGCCCCGCCGTTTTCAGAACCAATCTGACAAAGTGGTTTTCACGTTTCATAGTATTCGCCGTGCGCGGCCCGCTATTGTGTCAGCGTTCCGGGCGATTCGTCGTCTGTGGTCTGATGTTTTCGACTACGGTTTCGCTTCACTGAGCGACTACGAGCTGTTTCTGAAACCTGCTGGCGTCCAGTCTCGTGTCGCCTTGAACGAACGCCGTGATTTGTGTTCCCTTCGGAATGTTTACGTCCTTACCGTGCATGAACAGAAAGAAAGGCGCTGCGGGCCAAACAACAAGCGAAGTAGCAACCATCGCTCCAGTCATTGCTCCAGTGTGACCGCCACCACTCGTATCCTTGACCCCACGGAGCAGGGCCTTCTCGCCGTCCGCCAAGCGAACCTTGTCGATGTTGAGGTCCAACTTGCCGCCGCGCCCGAGGTGCCTCTTATGTTGTGCGTCAGTCACGGTCGCCCAAGCGGTCGAGCCGTGCGGAACCACAACAAGGCCGTCCACAACTATGTCGTCCACAACCTCAAATTCAACCGTATCGCCCGTGATGGCAGTAGCGGACGAAAGATTTTCCGCCAGAACCAGATGAACAGGAGTTCCGTCTTCGAGCATGATAGCCGTTGCGACAGGGGCATCCTTCGGAGGTGTCGCTTCGCGCGGTGTATCGCTGTTCGTCGGAGGCGCGACCGGCTCGGCGGGCGTCGCAACCGTGACTTGGTGGCACGCTTTGCCGTTAATGACTGTTTCGTCTGGCCCGACGTAGTTTCCAGATGAGGCGAGATCACGACACTGCATTTGAATTGTCTGCGCTTGCTGGGCACCTGCGGGTTGCTGTGCTGGGAGTGGCAGCGCAAAACCCAAAACCAAAAGGACTGTGAACGTGCGCTTCATCATAAATGCTCCTTGAAATTAGGATGTCGTCGTTCAAATCTGGAGCGAAGGGTGGTTTCCTAAAATAGTACTTTGTCGTATGGGGTAATGGCAGATCGAATGAATGCCCATCGGTGCCTTTAGGCAATTACATCTCCATCGCGAGGCTTCGCGTGCTTCCCTTCGCTCGAATACACAGAGTCCGTTAAGTGACTGATGGGAGACTCGCCAGTGAGCGGAGCCAGGACGCAACCGAAGAGTCAAGGGAAAATGCTATTTGTCGCAACCGGCTTTTTGGTCAAGAACAGAACTAATCGAGGGGTTGGACAGGACGGCAATGAGGGCTGGTTTGATGGTCGCTGCTGCTCTAGTTATCGTCGCAGGATGTTCTAGAACTGAGCAGCCATCGCTTAACTATGATAGTCGGCCAACTTATGTGATAACGGCGCATACCATCGTCTCGTCCACAACGGACGATCTTCAGGAAGACGATTACACAGTGGTGTACGACGGTGTGGACGTTCTGAGAGTCAGGTACGCAAGCTCTCAGACTGACCCTTTTCATATGCATTCGCGGTATTCCGATCCAGACGTAAGCCAAGTGCCGCAAGTGGGCGTGCCGATTCGACGTTGCGAATGGAGCAAAGACACGTTGGCCGACGGCAGCCCGATTATTGCAACGCAACCGACTTCGGCACCGTGTATGGTGCAGTTCGGAGACATGTTGAGCGTTTATCCCTCTCCCAATTCGGCTAGCGGAGCGGGCGTGGCTTTCGATATTTTGTCTGAGAAAGCGCGACGAAGAGCCACTGTTGGAGTGTCCGACAGATAAGCAGTTGGCGCGCAGTTTGCCGCCGGACGAAAGGGTTAAAAGCTTGATTCCACTTCGCGCTAACCACCGCGTCATCGCGCTCTGTATCCTGATTCTTTGCGCGCCTCTAATGGCCACCGCACAGTCGGCGCACATGCCGCCCCCGCCACCCGGTTTCGTTCCTCTCCCACCCAAGCCGGCAGGACGGGGATTGCGAAAAGACATCCCCACGATAGCCAAAGCTGCGAACGGGGCAATCGTGTCCATCATCATGGGAAACAAGGACGGCCCGATTGCTCAGGGCACAGGCTTCTTCATAAGCAAGAACGGTGCGATTCTGACGAACTACCATGTCATTCGGAACGGGGATCGCGCTATTGCCGAGTTTCCAGACGGACGCACCGTTGCTATCGACGGAGTGCTTGCTTTCAACAAAACCCGTGATGTTGCGATCATCAAGGCGCACGGGGATAACTTTCGGACGCTTACTCTTGGAAACTCCGATCAACTCGAGGTGGGAGATGAAGTCGTGGCGATCGGCAGTCCGGAGGGCCTCGAATCGACCGTCTCAAACGGCATCGTCAGCGCAATGCGGACGCTTGAAGAAAAGGGCAAAGTTCTTCAAATAACGGCGCCGATATCCCACGGCAGTAGCGGCGGCCCATTGTTCAACATGGCCGGCGAAGTGGTGGGAATTACAAGCTCGGGTATCGAAGAGGGCGAGAATTTGAATTTCGCAATTCCCATCAACGACGTGAAGAAACTGCTGCTCAGTCCACAAAAACTGGCGAGCTTGCCTAACGAACCGACGCCCAATGAGGCAGGGGCTCCGGAGGAAGCGAAGGAAACGGCGCCCGAGCAAGCCTCGGAGACAGACCAGCAACGTTGCGACGAGACGGCCGCGAAATATGTTCACGAATATTTCGTTTATTATGGGAAGCCTCCGTCAGGCTCCTATATAGTATCCACCATCACCGGGAATCATCCGGTGTGTCACGTAGCAATGTTATTTGCAGACGGCGACATTAAAATCGAATTTCCCTGGAGGTTCGTCGGCGATGTGGTCGGCAGGTTCATCCCGGCGGACATTAACGGAGGGATGGGGATGGTTTGCGGGATAGACTATCCTGCCCAGAGTGATGAGTGTCATTCTAAGGAAGAGTTTGACGAAGAGGTGGATTCCGAGTTCGGTTTAGATATGAGCAAGACGCCAATCCCGATTCGTTAGAAAAAGAAGCGACGGGCCGACTTCGGAACGAAGGTGGAGAGCCTACCTCGCCGCACTACCGAGGGCCAAGCGTTTCTCGTTTGTGGTACGCTCAACAGCCTTGGATTGGCTCGAAAGAAGATCCCCGCGGCATCGTCCTCTGAGGTAACTGACGCTCTCTATTTGATGGACGTTCCAACAGCCGCCCTCCGACTATCGACGACAGTGTGGGCGGTCAGGGGCATTGATTCGATCCGGAAAACTGCGATACCTCTCGATCGGCCACAAGATGCTCATCAGCCCCAAGGCAATCCAGGATTACATCGCAGCCGCCGCCCTGAACTGTAAAATAACCGTGAGAAATCTTATATAGCCGACACAAGCAAGCAGCTTTTATTTATTGAGGAGCCGCCTGTGATATATTCAGCGCGGAGGAAAATCCGTGACCGAAAACCCGCTACTCAAAGCCCCGAAACGTAAACGAGGCAGACCCAAAGGCTCGAAGAATCTGGCAACATCGGATAAGAAGGTTAATTCCCTACTCAAAGAATTGGTGACTCTGGAAAAACAACGGACCAAGATCCGCCGTAAACTAGCGGGTATTTTCTCGAGGTAAGGTCCGTGCCAGTCTTTTCCTTGAAAGAAGCCGCCGAGCTAGCGGACGTAAAGGCGCCGCTGCTTAGGCTTTGGCTTGAAACAGGGAAATTTAAAACCTCAATCTCCGTAAGGCCCAATATCACTACGATTGGGTCGCCCCTTCATTTGTTCACTGAAGCAGACATCCCTCGATTGGTCGCTTTCGTCGCTACTCAAGGTAAACGGAAACCTACCAAAGGCGACCTGTTCGTTGATGATGGTAAACAGGAGACTTTCACGGTAGCAGAGATTGCTTCATTGTGGCATCTGTCCCCCGATACAATTCAACGACTCTTTGAGAATGAAAAGGGCGTTCTCCCGTTGGGCGAGAAGAATCCCCGCGGCAAGCGGCGGCGTGTAACACTACGGATTCCGCGGACAGTAATGGAGCGCGTCAAAAAGCGTCGGTCCAATGCTTAAGGTTTATCGGAGACACAATCCGGCGCGATGCAGCCATAAAGAGAGGACTTGGCGACGCTGTTCTTGCCTCTTGTGGGCGGATGGGACTCTGGGGGGCAAACGATATCACAAGACATTGGGCACTCGAAATTGGGAAGACGCACGAAGAAAGATCCAAAAGATTGAAGCCGAGGGAAAAGACGAAGGCCCGAGAAAAACTATTTCGGATGCGACCGAAGCCTTCATTCGCGATGCCGAGGCCCGAGGGCTTCGCCCTCCCAGCGTCTACAAGTACAAACTCCTATTCAAGCAGTTGAAAGCATTTGCCGAATCGAAGGGCCTGCGATTCATTTCGGAGTGCGATGTAGAAACGCTTCGCGCTTTCCGCGAATCCTGGATCAATAAAAACTACAGCGCCAGGAAAAAGTTGGAGGCGTTGAGAACCTTCTTTCGGTTCATTCACGGCTCCGGCTGGCTTCAAACAAATCCCGCCCTCGGCATCAAGGCGCCGAAAGTTAATGATCCGCCAACGTTGCCGTTCACGAGCGAAGAGTTCGAAAAAGTGTTGGCGGCTTGCGACAAGCATCCCAACCGACAAAACCGAGTGCGGCTGAAAGCACTGGTCCTGTTGTTGCGTTATTCCGGTTTGCGAATCACTGATGCCGTAACACTTTCGAGACAACAGATTAAAGATGACGTGTTGGTTCTTCGAACGGCCAAGACGGGCACGGATGTCCGAGTGCCTCTCCCACCGGAAACGATCGACGCGCTGAATGCTATTCCGCGATCCGAGCGCCTACTATTTTTGGTCGGGGGTCTCCACGAAAAAATCCTGCGTCGGTGATTACCAGCGGGCTTTCAAGAAGCTCTACAAGCTTGCCAAAGTCGAGAACGGACACGCCCACCGCTGGCGCGATACCTTCGCTGTCGAACTTCTCCTGGCCGGCGTCCCAATCGAACAGGTTGCCGTTTTGCTTGGGCATCAATCTACCAAGGTGACCGAAAAGCACTACTCACCCTGGGTGCGGGCCCGGCAGGAACAGCTCGAAGCCACTGTCCGAAGCACTTGGGGGAACCACCAATTCTGCTACAACTTAAAATTGACCATCAAAATACCCAATAAAAATGGGCCTATTATAGCTTGGAGGCGGGGGGAGTCGAACCCCCGTCCGAGAAGCTTTGCAACCCGAAGACTACATGCTTAGCCCGTTCCGTTTTGTTCGTCGATGGAACTCAGAGCGGGCAAGACGCGCCACCGACTAGTCCGATGATCTCGCCGCCGCATTACGGACCGAAACGCGACGGCCAGCCTACTGTGTGACGCCTCATCTCAACCGCGCAGGCGACGCTTGAGGAGACGCGCTACCTACTTTTGGTTAGGCAGCGAGAGCTAGCTGTGAGTTGCCAGTTAGTTTGTTTCCACCCGATTGCGGGCAGGTGGGGCCCGGCATGCCTTCGAGCCGCGACAGCTTCCGTCGAAACCGTGTCGCCCCCGTTGGTCCTACCATTATAGCGCCGCGCCTGAAGCGGACCAAATTCGCCTCGGATGAGGGTTCGTAGCCGGTGCGGCGAATCAAGCAGATGTTTTCGCTTCTTCGGCGGCCAATTCGTCTAGCGCCTTGGCGGCTGTCGTCAAGTCGTCGACGCCGAAGACCAGCAGGCCCAGCGGGGATTTTGGATCTGAGCCGCAGTAGGAATAGTCGATGTTGATCCGCTTTTCGCCCAGTCGCGCGGCGGCGCGACCCAACGCGCCGGGACGTTGAGCCAGCCTTACCACGACAGCTTCCGTCTCTTCGAAGATCATGCGCAGGCTGCCGAGCACCGACTTCGCTGCAGGCATATCGTCGGCGATGAACCGGGCCACGCTCTCGCCCTCTTCGACGTACGATTGAAAAGCGAGGATATTCACCCCGCGGTCGCCGAGAGCGGCGAAACACCTTCCGAGCGCGCCAGGTTTGTCCTCAATCTTTACCGTAAACTCTTTCGACCTCGGCATGCGTATCGGCCCCTTTCAGGAAATGTGCGGATTTGTGAGTGGCTGGGAATTTTATCTCACGTGGCCTTCCGTTGTCTCGCGGCGCGTTTGCGAGCCACTTGATCGAGGCCGCGCGGTTCCGCGGCGATCGAAGCAAGGTCCTAGCAGGCAAGTGGAACTGCCCGTATAATCGACCCTCCAGAAACGCAATCTCAGTTCTCCGCAAACGAAAGGCGGCGAGGTGCCTCCCGAGACGACCGATTATGGACTTCGGAAGGGCGTCCTCTCGCCCATCGAGATTCTGGCGCAATCCGTTTCGACCATCTCTCCGACGGCGACTCCCGTGGCGACGATTCCGCTGGTCTGCGCGCTGGCGGGCAATGGCACGTGGCTCGCGTACGTGCTCGCAACATGCGCGATTTTTCTCGTTGCGCTGTGCGTGAGCAAGTTCGCGCGGTATTCGGCTTCGCCCGGCTCGCTCTATTCGTTTGCGGCGACGGCGCTGCCGCCGTCGCTCGGCGCGATCACCGCGTGGAGCCTGCTGCTCGCTTACATCGCGACGGGATCGAGCGTGATCGGCGGCTTCTATCACTACGCAAACATCGTGCTGCACGACGCGACGGGGCATGGCACCTCCACAGTGTTTCTGGCGCTGCTCGTGACGGGCGTCTCGATGTGGATCGCGTGGCGCGACGTGAAAATTTCGGCGCGGCTGATGCTGTGGATCGAAATCGTCTCCGTATCGTCGATTCTGCTGGTGGTGGCGCTGGTCCTGATGCGTCATGGCTGGCACATCGACCGGGAGCAACTGGGACTGCACGGCATGACAGGCAGCGGCCTGCGGCTCGGCCTGGTGCTGGCGCTTTTCAGTTTTTGCGGCTTTGAAAGCGCCACAACGCTTGGCTCGGAGGCGCGCGATCCGCTGAAGACGATCCCGCGCGCGGTGATCCAGAGCGCGCTGCTTTGCGGTGCGATCTTCACGGTCTGCGCCTACACGGAGGATCTCGGGTTGCGATTGGCGGGGCAAGATTTGGGCACCAGCACGGCGCCGATGCGCGTCGTGGCCGAGGTGGGCGGCGTGAGGATGCTTGGCGAAGTGATCGATATCGGCGCGCTGGTGAGCCTCTTTGCGTGCACGCTGGCGTGCATCACGGCGGCGGCACGCGTGCTGCTCTCAATGTCGCATCACGGGCTTGCGCACGGATCGATGCGCACCACGCACGCGCGCAACGAAACGCCCAGCCGCGCGGTGATCGTGACCGGAATCGCAGCGGTGTTGCCGGTGGCGATCCTCGCGGCGCGCGGCGCGGACGGGCTCGACGTGTACGGCTGGTTGGGCTCGCTCGCGACATACGGCTTCATCGTGGCGTACGCGCTCGTGTGTTCCGTGCTGCCGCGCTATTTGCGCAAGCACGATGCTTTTCGCCCGGGAGCGCAGGTGATTCCGTGGCTGGCGTTCGCTGCCATGCTGCTCGCGCTCGTTGGGAATTTGTATCCGGTGCCCGAAGGGCCGTACGGCAAGCTTCCATATATTTACCTCGCGTATTTGGCCGCGGGCCTCGTGTGGTTCTTATGGAACCGGAAGAACAAGGAAGCTGCGGTGGCTGAGAGTTCGGACTCGTGATCGACAGTGGCGAAATTTCCACAGGGGACTGTGTTAGTTTCTTGCCTGCGGGGCAACCCATGGACATTGTGAAGGGCAATATGGGCTGGATCGAGGTGGTGGTCGGGCCGATGTTTTCGGGCAAGAGCGAAGAGCTGATCCGCCGACTGCGGCGCGCGGAGATTGCGCGGCAGCGCGTGCAGATTTTCAAGCCCGCCATCGACCAGCGCTATTCGGCGAACGGAATCGTCTCGCATTCGGGGCTCGAAATCGCGTCGGTGCCGGTGGAGAATGCGGAACAACTGCTGCGACAAGTGGAAGAATCGACGCACGTGGTCGGAATCGATGAGGCGCAGTTTCTCGGCGACCGGCTGGTTGAAGTCTGCACGACGCTGGCTGATTCCGGCAAGCGCGTAATCGTTGCCGGGCTCGACACGGATTTCATGGGGCGGCCGTTCGAGCCAATGCCGCAGCTTTTGGTGGTGGCCGAGGAAATCACCAAATTGCTGGCGATCTGCGTCCAGTGCGGGAACCCGGCGGTGCATACGCAGCGGCTGTTTCATTCGGATCAATTGATCGTGGTGGGCGCGAAGGGAATGTATGAGGCGCGCTGCCGAAAGTGTTTTGATCCGGCGCTGCGGGCGGAAAAGGCAAGGGCGGCCGGGCAAGCGATTTCCTAGGCGAGTTCGGTCCTCGGCTAAAGGAACCTGTCCGATTACGCTTATCAGGACTTAGCCCAACTCTTCCTCGACCGGTCACTGTGAGAAGGCGATTTATCAACGATTATGTGAACCCACGCTACAATTGTGGATAGAACTTGCGACGGAACCACGATGGCAAAACGTCAAGCACTCAAAATCCACAACACCGTAATTGATTCGGAATCTCCTTGGAAAGTGACTCTGAGAAATTGGAATTGGTCGTACAGCTACAAGGGGTCTGTATCTGAATGGCAGTCTCTGCTAGTGTCCCGTCCCAGTAGAAAGTGAAATAAGTAGCACTGCCCGTGCGTACTGCACTATAAGGAGGCGAACATGCGCACGGGACGCCCGAAGGTTATGTTGATGCTGACCACGGAGGAGCGCCAACGGCTGCAATCGCTGGCCCATCGCTCGCGGTCGGCGCCGTTCTTGGCGCGTCGCGCGCGGATCGTGTTGGCGTGCGCGGAAGGGCGCGACAACAAAATCGTCGCACGAACGCTGCACGTGACACCCGCGACGGTGGGTAAGTGGCGAGGCCGATTCGTGCGCGACCGTCTCGAAGGTCTCTACGACGAACCGCGACCGGGGGCGCGGCGGACGATCACCGACGAGCAGGTCGAGCAGGTGATTATTCGGACGCTGGAAACAACCCCGCGGGGAGCCACGCACTGGAGTGTGCGGGGAATGGCGAAAGCCACGGGCTTGAGTCGCATGGCCATTAGCCGGATCTGGCGTGCCTTCGGCCTGCAGCCGCATCGCAGCGAGACGTTCAAGCTGTCGCCCGACCCGCTGCTGGTGGAAAAGGTGCGGGATATCGTGGGGTTGTATCTGAACCCGCCGGAGCATGCGGCGGTGTTCTGCGTCGACGAAAAGCCGCAAATCCAAGCTCTGGATCGCACGCAACCACTGCTGCCGATGCAGCCCGGCCAAGTGGAGCGCCGCACGCATGACTACATGCGGCACGGGACCACGTCGCTCTTCGCGGCGCTCAACGCAAAGACCAGTGAAGTGATCACGCAGTTTCATCGGCGGCACCGCTCGGTGCAGTTCCGCGAATTCCTCGATCTCATCGACGCCCGAGTTCCGCGGCACTTGGATGTTCACATCATCATGGACAACTATGGCACGCACAAGACGGCGCTCATCCGCAACTGGTTCGCCAAGCGCCCACGGTTTCACATTCATTTCACGCCCACCTATGGGTCGTGGCTGAGTCTGGTGGAGCGTTGGTTTGCGGAACTGACCAACAAACAACTGCGTCGCGGGGCGCATCATAGTGTGTCCCAACTGAAGGCCGCGATCCAGGCATTCATCGAGGCGCATCAGGCGAATCCGAAGCCCTTCGTGTGGACCAAGACCGCCGATCAAATCCTGGCGAGCATTGCGCGATTCGCGCAGCGCACCGTCGAGGTACAGGCCGCGCAACCAACACATAAGGCACGAACCATTGGGACGGGACACTAGCCCGCGCGCGGAATGGCGATCGAGAAGCAGAATGGGAAGTAGCGGATCGGTATGCGGACGGGTGCAAAGACAAGCGAGGAAAGGTAATCGTGAGGCGGTCCGCCGCGAAAGCTGCTCGGTGGTTTCGGCGAGCCGCTGAACGCGGCAGTGCGCCTGCGCAAAACCATTTGGGAATCCTACTCGGCAATGGAAGTGGGGTCAGAAAAAACGTCGAGGAAGCGCTTTCGTGGTTGAGAAAAGCATTCCGCGCCGGAGACTCGTGCGCTGCCCAAAACATCGCAATAACGTACCGAGAAAACGGCTACCTAAAGACGGCTTGCAAATGGTTCCGAAGAGCTGCTGAGGCAGGTGACGGTGACGCTCTGATTCAGCTTGGGATTCATTACTACTGGGGAAAAGGCGTCCGGAGGAATCCGCGAGCGGCCGTTCGGTGTTTCCGTTCCGCAACAAAAGCAAAGAACATTTCTGGGGTGGGAAGAGATGACGCCTTCTTCTTTCTCGGAATTGCCTACCATGAAGGTCGCGGCGTGCAAGCCTCAAAACCGAACGCCAGGAAATTCTTCAAACAAGCAAACATTGACAGCGATCATGCGGCAGCCGACAAGATGCTGAGCAAACTGCGGTCCTAGCACATTTTGTGGCTATCCTTCAATCGACGAAATTAGGCGTTATCAGCAGCTAATCGGACAAGTTGTCCGTCTGCGGATGGGGCAAGGGCTTGCCAAAGGCAACTTCCTGAGCGGCGGCGAAAATCGCCAATCGGGAGATTGGCGCTCCCAGGGGTCAGATTGCGCGCTTGGCTAGCTGGTCGGCGATGTATTCGGCCTGGCGGATGGCGAGGGCGACGATCGTAAGCGTGGGATTTTCGGCGGCGCTGGAGGTGAACTGGCTGCCATCGGACACAAAGAGATTCGGGACGTCGTGGGCCTGGCCGAAGCGGTTGACGACGCCGTCCCGCGGCTTTTCGGACATGCGGTTGGTGCCCATATTGTGCGAGGCGGGAAACGGCGGGACGCGCACCGTGCGTTTCGCGCCGACCGATTTGTAGAGCGCTTCGGCCTGCGTGTAGCCGTGATCGCGCAGGGTGAGATCGTTCGGGTGATCGTCTGAGTGGACGTTGGGGATCGGCATGCCGAACTTGTCTTTTTTATTCGCGTGCAGCGTGATGCGATTCGTGGCGCGCGCCAAGTCTTCTCCCAAAATCCAGAGGCCGGCGACATTCGCGTAGTTGTCGATCGTGGAGGCGCGCTCGCGTCCCCAGGCGCCGGGCGCGAGATTCAGCGCGAAGCTCGCCAGGCCCTGCGCGAGCAATTCGAGATTGTAGCCGCCGACGAAACCGCGCTTGGGGTCGAGGCGCGCTTCGTCCATCACGATCGAGGATTGCGTGGTGCCGCGGTAGAAATGCACCGGCTTGTCGAAGATCGCGAAGACGGCGCCGCTGGTGTGGCGCATGTAGTTGCAACCAACCTGCCCGGATGAATTCGCGAGGCCCTGCGGAAATCGGCTCGACGATGAATTGAGCAGCAAGCGCGGGCTTTCAATGGAGTTGGCGGCCAGCGCGACGGCGCGCGCTTTCTGCCGCTGCATCGCGCCCGTGCGGTCGGCATAGACGACGCCGCTGACTCTGCCGGATGCGTCGTGCTCGATGCGCAGCACCTGCGATTCGGAGCGGACTTCGCACTTTCCCGTGGCTTCGGCCCGCGGGATTTCGGTGTAGAGCGTGGACCACTTCGCGCCAAACGTGCAGCCCTGCACGCAGAATCCCGCTTGCTGGCAGCCAGCGCGGCCCGCGTGCGGCACGGAATTGATCGCCATCTTCGTGGCCTGATATTTCGTGTAGCCGAGCTTTTTCGCGCCCGCGACGAGCACCTTGCCGTTGTTGTTGACCGGCAGCGAAGGCATGTCGTGCGTGCCGCTGACGCCCATCTTGAGCTCAGCACGATCGTAATACGGCGCGAGTTCCTGCAAACCGATCGGCCAATCCATCAGATTCGCGCCGGCGATATCGCCGTAGCGCGTGCGCGTCTTGAATTCGTGCTCCTGAAAGCGCAGCGCGCAGCCGGCCCAGTGCACGGTGGTGCCGCCGACGAGCTTGCAGGTCCACACGGGTAGATCGGGCGATGTTTTCGCGACGGACCAGTTGCCGGAGGTGGTGCGCGGATCGAACCATGAGAAGAGCCCGAACATGGCGATTTCGTCGTTCTTGAAATCGCTAATCTCGATGCGCTTTCCTGCTTCGAGGACGACCACCGAAACGCCCTTTTGCGCGAGCTCGTTGGCGAGCGTGCCACCGCCCGCGCCGGAGCCGATAATCACGACGACGCTTGTATCATTCAGATCGAAGGGCGCGGGCATGTCAGTGGTCGAAGCTGCGACGCGAGCGATTCATAGCCAGTCGAGATCGTTGAAGCCGCGATGGAGATATCCGCCCAGCGCGGAAGAGGGGCCCTGGTAGCCGAATTTCGCCAACGTTTCGGGCTGATTGTAGAGTGGCGTGATCGTGTCACCGTAGACTTTGGCGAAAAACGCGCCGCTCTCGATCTTCTTGATAGCGGCGACGCGAATATTTTCGTCGGGCACATCCGCGTAGGGTTTGCCGCTGCTTGCATTCGTTGATGCGTCGAGCTGGGCGATGCCGTCCGCGAGCAATTGCTTCGTGGACGCATTGCTCGAAGCTTCGGCGACCAGCGGCGCGATCGCCTTTTCGTAGGCCGCATCCGGAAGGCGATCGTGCGGGAAAAGGTCGCGCGTGAATCTCAGCAACGCTCGCGACTGCTCGGCTGTGAGACCCGCGGGCTCGGCGGCGCTCGCAGACGGTGGATCGACGAGCAGCGTCTTTCCGGCAACCGCGGCTACTGCAATTGTCGCTGCGCCACGCGTGACAAAAACGCGCCGCGACAGCTTCGTGGCCCAATCCAGCAGCTTCATCGCACTCCCCGCGCCTAAAATGGCGACCGCTTACGGCAGGCTGAACACGAACACGGAACCGCCCGCCTCGGCTTCAACGTACTGCTTGCCATCGAGCTCATACGTGATCGGATTCGCCCGCACGGAATTGCCGAGCTGGATGTGCCAGAGCGGCTCGCCCGTTTCGGCGTTCAGCGCGAAGAAATTACCGCCAGCGTCCGCGCAGAAGACGAGATTGCCCGCCGTGACAAGGGTGCCGGTCCACGTGTCGCCGATCATCTTGAATTGCCACTTGCGTTCGCCGGTGGTCGCGTCGAGCGCGCGGACAGCGCTGTACGCCGCATCGCCGAGAACGACTTTCTGGCCGCCGCCTCCGCCGATGTCGTGCGGATTGTGCGGCTCGATCTCGGGATGGCCCTTGAAATAGTAGGCGCCCTGCTCGCGCGTATCGACGTAAACGAGGCCCGTGAGCGGGCTGTAGGACGAACTCGTCCAATTCACCGACCCGGTGATGCTGGGATAGATGAGGTTGCCCTTGGTGGTCGGCTGATTATCCGGCAACTCGATCGGGCGGCCGTTGGCGTCGAGTCCTTTGGCCCAAGTTTGCTTCGCGAAGGCCTTCCCGGCGATGAATTTGCCGGTGTCGCGATCGAGAACGTAATAAAAGGCATTGCGATCGGCCTGCACCACGAGCTTGCGCATTTTGCCGTCGATCTTGGCATCGATCAGCATGGGCGGCTCGGCCGCGTCCCAATCGTGCGTTTCGTGCGGCGAGAACTGGAAATACCATTTCATCTTGCCGGTGTCGGCATCGATCGCGAGCAGCGCGCAGGAGTAGAGGTTGTCGCCCTTGCGCGCGTCGCCATTCCAATCGGGGGCGGGATTGCCGGTGCCCCAGAAGAGAGTGTTCGTCTCGGGATCGTAGGCTCCCGTGTTCCAGGTAGTGGCGCCGCCGTATTTGTAGCTGTCGCCTTCCCATGTTTCGACGCCCGGCTCGCCGGTGGTCGGGATGGTGTAAAGCCGCCAGAGGCGATGGCCGTCTTTTGCATCGTACGCGTCGATGTAACCGCGCAGGCCGCCCTCGCCTCCGCCCATGCCGACGATGATTTTTCCGTCGATGGCGAGTGGCGCTTGGGTGATGGCGACCGCATCGGCGTTCTTGCCGATCTCGCTGGTCCACTTGACGGCGCCCGTTTTCGCGTCGAGAGCGACGAGGTGCGCGTCGATGGTTGCAACGTAGACGGTGTCACCCAGGATTGCGACGCCGCGGTTGGTCGGGAAAAGGCCGATCGTGAGCAGGTCGGGAGGCAGCGGCGCAGTCCATCGCCAAATCGGCTTGCCGGTGCGGACGTCGAGAGCCGTGACCGTGGTGGGCGGCTCTGTGACGTACATGACGCCGTCGGCAACGATCGGCGAAGATTCGAAGATCCCCTGACGCTTCAGCTGGTAGACCCACTGAATTTTCAGGTCTTTCACATTCTGCGTGTTGACCTGCTTCAGCTCCGAAAAACGCTGGGAGGCGTAGGTGCCGCCGTAGGTGAGCCAATCCTGCGGATGCTCGGCTGCATGCAGAATCTCGTTGTATGTGACATCTTGCGCCCACGATTGCGCGCGGCTGCCCAACACCAGTACGAGCAAAGCGAAACCACAGAGAATCCATCGACGTCGGCTGGTTTTCATCGTTTTCATCGGGCGGCCCCCAGACTGGCGAGATATGCCACAAGATCGTTCAATTGCGTTTCGGTCAGCTTGTCTTTATAGCTCGGCATGAAGCTCTTGCCCGGCAGGACCTCGATTTTCGAGGTGTCCAATTTGTTGATTGAGTGGAGCTGGCCCTTGGCATCGCGCAACTGGAGCGTGAAAGAGTCTTCGTCAAGCCGCATGCCCTCGATCACTTTGCCGTCTTTCATCACCACGCGATACATCGTGTAAGCAGGATAGTTCGCGCGCTCCTGAAGCGACGCGTCGCTCTGCGGCAGGGTCGCTCCGGGATCGAGCAGCGCGTCGTGGAGGAAACCCACGCTGCGTACGCCGCCGATGTGGGTGAGATCCGGGCCTGAGTCGCCGCCCTGCGATCCGATCATGTGGCAATTCGAGCAGCCATTCGCGTCGTAGACCTCTTTGCCTTTCGCGGGATCGCCTGTGGCCGCTCCTCCGCCGGGCTCGCCGAAGCTGCTGACATAATTCACGAGCAGCCAGATTTTATCTTCGCCGAGGCTCGAGAAGGCCGGCATTCCGGAGCCGATTGCGCCGCCGCCATAGATCACGCTGTAAATGCCCTCAGGACCCAGATCCTTGCCGACCCCGCGAATACTGGGGCCGTTCGCGCCGCTGCCGTCGATGCCGTGGCAACCGGCGCAGGTGCCTTCGAAGAGAGTCTTCCCTTCCGCGAGGCTTTGCGGAGTCGGCGTCGGATGGGCCGAGTGCGGCGGTGGCGCCGCGGGCCCGATCTGCGCGGAGACGGGTGCGGTCCGCGCAAGCATTGCGAGCGCGAACAGAGCAATCCACAGGAATCTATGATGAGCGTTCATTCCCCCTCCCAATTGAACCCTGCTAGGTAATACGAGCGGACCGCGACTGTCAAGGCGTGCGGCCGCTCATTTTGCCTGCACAGGTTTTGACGGAAAAGAAAAGAAAGAAGTTGCCGCAAGCGCGAAGAATTTGCAGCCGCTGTGCGAAGCAAGAAGCAGACTGCAAGAGGCCTACCGCTCGCGGGGCGATCACGGGTGGATCAGGTGTTTCTAGAACCGTCCGAGAAAAAACATCATCAGAAGGACCAGCCAGATCAGGCTGAATCCTCCGTTCGGGTATGCACCCGACTGCTTGCTGCGGGGCCAAGCGGGAAGGCTTGCCGCGAGGGTTAAAAGAAGAATAGCTCCAAGTATGAACAACATGGCCCGTATCCGTTTCTGCCGAGAACAAAATCCTAGCCTCGCCTGCCAGTTTTCGCCATCAGGTAAAGAACCTAAACTCGAAAGATTTTTCCCTTAGGCATGGAAGGCGCGCGTCCCCGGTCGGCAGCTTTTTGGGGTTGCGTAGCATCGACCACGAATTGGATACTAGGGCGCTCAAACTCCGGGAGGCGGGAACGCTCAAGGGAAGCTTTATATGGAAGTGTAATGATTCGCTCTCGGCGCTTCCCTCACCGCGCGCCCGTTCTTCCCGAAGACATCTCTCTCGCTTTGCGAGTAAGGAACTCTTATGGCTCACCATTTGCGGCAAATTCTTTTCCTTTCTTTGATCGTGCTCACGGCTTGCGTGGTGGCCACGCCTCTTCAGGCAGCGGCTGAGCCTCCCGGGCCGATCCGTCTCGAAGTCGACGCGACGCGAGCGCCGCAAAAGATCCTGCACACCCACATGGAAATGCCGGTGAAGCCGGGCCCGCTCGTTCTCTATTACCCCGAGTGGATCCCGGGCGAGCACATGCCGGACGGCCCGATCGTCGACGTCGCCGGGCTCAAGTTTGCGGGGAATGGAAAGGCGATTCCCTGGCGGCGCGATCTGCTGGATATGTTCGCGTTTCATCTCGACATTCCGGAGGGTGTGAACACGCTCGACATCGACTTCGATTTCTTGCTTTCCGCGCCCACGATGGGATATTCGGCGGGAGCGTCGGCCACGGCCTACCTCGACCTGATCAGCTGGAACCAGGTGGTCCTCTATCCCCAGGGCTATCCGGTTCGGGATTTGACCTACGTGCCGAGCCTGCGTTTGCCGGCCGGATGGAAATTCGGCACGGCGCTGCCCGGCCCGAAAGAAAACGGCGACGTGATCGATTTCTCTCCTGTTCCGCTGAACACGCTGGTCGATTCGCCCGTGCTGGCGGGGGCGAATTTTCGGGTGATTCAACTGACGCCCGGCGAGCATCCCTCGCACGAGATCGACATCGCCGCCGACAGCGCGGCCGAGCTTGCGATGACGCCGGAAACCGAGATGCACTTTCGCCGGCTGGTGGCGGAAACGGGCGCGCTTTTCGGCGTGCGGCATTACCGCGACTATCACTTTCTGGTGACGCTGAGCGACGACGTGGCGCACTTCGGCCTCGAGCACCATGAATCGAGCGACGATCGCCACGACGCGCGCAGCCTGATCGACGACGAGGAGCTTGTCGGATTTTCCACCTTGCTGCCCCATGAATTCGTTCATTCGTGGAACGGAAAATATCGCCGCCCGGCGGATCTGACCACTCCCGATTATCACCAGCCGATGAAGGATGATCTGTTGTGGGTCTACGAAGGCCTGACGGAATATCTCGGCCAGGTGCTCACCGCGCGCAGCGGCCTGTGGAACATGCAGCAGTCTCGCGAGGATCTGGCGCGCATCGCGACCGAGATCGGCGCGAGTCCCGGGCGCGAGTGGCGCCCGCTGCAGGATACGGCAGACGATGCCTCGGTGCTCTACGACTCCGACGCGGAGTGGGAGAACTGGCGCCGCGGAACCGATTTCTACGAAGAGGGCGAGCTTCTCTGGCTGGATGTCGACACGACCCTGCGCCATCTGACGGATGACAAAAAGTCCATGAACGATTTCTGCCGCGCGTTTTACGGCGGGGCCGGCGGTGAGCCGGCGCTGAAGACGTACACGTTCGACGACATCGTCGCGGCGCTCAACCAAATTGCTCCTTACGACTGGGCCGGCTTCCTGCGCACGCGGCTCGATTCCATGGCGCCCGACACGCCCACCGAAGCCCTTCGGAACGGCGGCTGGAAGATCGTCTACAACGATACGCCGAACGAGATCGAACAAGACCGCGACGACATCCGGAAGCGCGTGACGCTGACCTTTTCGATTGGATTGACGCTCGGCGAGAATGGGCACGTCGTCGACGTCATCTACGGAGGCCCGGCGTTCAAGGCAGGCGTCGGTCCGGGCATGAAGATTACCGCGATCGATGGGCAGCAGTATTCGCCGGACACGCTGAAGGATGCGATCACCGATGCCAAATCGAGCAGCGCGCCGATCCGGCTAATCGTGGCGAACGGCGCGGAGGTCGAAGCGCGCCAGATCGACTATCACGGCGGCTTGCGATACCCGCATCTCGAGCGCGATTCGAGCCACCCGGATTACGTCGGTGAAATCTTCCACCGCCTCGCACAGTGACAAGGTGCAGTGACAAACGCCCAGTGACAAAAGTCACTATGCCTGCGTAGTTTCGCGATATTGACATCCCGCCGCTCGGGGTGAGATCGTCGGCGGCAAATCTAATTCCCTCGGAGGGCTCGGATGCAGCCATCGAGGAGACACTGTATCTGTGCATCGCTCGCGCTGCTGTTGTGTCTGCTCGCTCCGCGAACGCATGCGGAAACTCTGACGATCACCAGTTCGCCCGCGGGCGCAACCGTCGAAATCGACGGTTTGGTCGCTGGCACCACCCCGTACGAAACGGCCTTTCCCGGCGGCTACTTCCACAAGACTCATACGGCTTTCGGCGAGCGCCTCGAGCACTCGATGGTGGTGCGGATATCGAAGGACGGATACCTTTCGCAGAAAATCACGCTGACAAATGGGCCGTTTGACTGGGTCGCCATCACGGGTCGCAAGCGCGGAACGTATTTCCTGATCAAAGCCCGCCGGTTCGATGTCAGGCTCGATCCCACTTCGGATGGATCGAGCGCCCCGGCGGAGACAATTGGAAACGATGGCCCGATGCGGCCTGCGTACGCCGCGCTGAAATCAGAAGTTCCGCCGGACCATCGCGACACGCACGCTTCATCAGGCAGTGTAACGATTTCGTCCGATCCCGCGGACGCGGAAATCTACGTCGATGGAAAATTTGTCGGACAGACGCCTTCGACGATCGAGCTTCCCGCCGGCTCGCACCGCGTGGAGGTGAAATTGCGCGGCAAGCGGGACTGGGCGCGCGACCTCGACGTCCTCAAAGATAGCCAACTTACCCTGCACCCGGTCCTGGAATCCTCGGCACCGTAGCGGCCGGCGCTCGCCCGCTTCGTCGCGGCTCGAAGCTATCATCACCGCACAGCCGCCAGAATCGGCGTTGACATCTCCGCGCGTACCTCTTGTAATTGAATTTCTCCTATACATGCGCATGTCCGCCCGATTTCGCTCGCGACAATTCCGGGGATGAGCCCACCCCGCCAGGCTGTATCGAAACGCTACGCGTTCCTTGTGGCCGCGGGCATTTTTCTGAGCCGCATCGCGGGGCTCGTTCGCGACCGCGTCTTCGCCCACTATTTCGGCCTTTCGAATGTAGCCGACGCGTTCAAAGCGGCGCTCCGGATTCCCAACGTCCTGCAGAACCTCTTCGGCGAAGGCGTGCTCTCCGCCTCGTTCATTCCGGTGTACGCCAGCCTCCTCGCCCGAGGTGACAAGGAGGAGGCGCGCCGCACTGCCGGCGCCGTGGCCGCCCTTCTGGCGCTGACCGCTTCTGTTCTCGTTCTCGTGGGCGTGCTTGCGACTCCCTACCTGATCGACGCGATTGCACCGGGATTTCACGGCGAGACGCGCGTGCTGGCGATTCGAATCGTCCGCATCCTGTTTCCGGGCGTCGGACTGCTGGTTCTCTCGGCGTGGTGCCTCGGCATTCTCAATAGCCACCACCGTTTTTTCCTTTCATATAGCGCCCCGGTGATTTGGAACGTCGCGATGATCGCGACGATGTGGGGCTGGGGCGGACACAATACACAGGACCGGCTGGCGATTATCCTCGCATGGGGTTCCGTGGCCGGGAGCGCGCTGCAGGTGGGGGTTCAGCTGCCATCGGTCCTGCGGCTGCTGGGCGGATTGCGTCTTTCGTTGGGCTATCACGCGAAAAATGTGCAGACGGTCGTGCGCAATTTTGGCCCCGCGTTCGTGGGGCGGGGAGTGGTGCAGATCAGCGCGTACGTGGATATGTGGCTGGCGAGCTGGCTCCCGACGAGCGCCGTCTCGGCGCTTGCGAATGCGCAAACGCTCTCGTTGCTGCCGGTAAGCCTCTTCGGAATGTCCGTATCCGCAGCCGAGCTTCCACAGATGTCCGGCGCGATCGGCAGCGTAACAGAAGTGGCGGAGGTCCTGCGCGGGCGTCTTAATTCCGGGTTGCGCCAGATCTCTTTTCTCGTTGTGCCTTCCGCGATTGCGTTTCTGGTGCTGGGTGACGTGATCGTAGCGGCGATTTATCGTTCGGGCCGTTTCACGCAGGCCGACGTGATGTATGTGTGGGGAATTCTCGCGGGAGCATCGGTGGGCTTGCTCCCGTCGACGCTCGGGCGGCTCTATTCGTCGACCTACTACGCGCTGCTCGATACGCGCACGCCGCTGAATTTCGCCGTCGTGCGAGTCGCCCTCACGACGGCTCTGGGCTACCTGTGTTCGCTTCCGCTGCCGCGCCTGCTGGGGATTGACCCGCGGTGGGGCGTTGCAGGGCTTACGATTTCAGCTGGAATGGCCTCGTGGGTGGAATTCACTTTGCTGCGGCGCACGCTCAATCGCCGCATCGGCCTGACTGGTCTGCGCGCGAATTACATGGCGAAGGTCTGGGTCGCTGCGATCGTGGCGGCTGCGGCAGGCTGGGCGATTCACCGCGCGCTCGGCACGCATCGTTCGCCGATTCTGGCGGCGATTCTCGTGCTGCTGCCCTACGGCGGACTCTATTTCGGGATCAGTGCGATTTTCGGCGTTGCCGAGGCGCGCATGTTCTTCGGCCGGGCGATGAGCAAACTGCGGGGAGCGTAACGTTTACGACTTCGGGCCGCGGTCAGAATTTAAAGACGATGCCAGCCGAAAACTTCGGGCTGATTTGGAAGGTGCTGAAATAATGCGTGCCGATCGCATCTCCCGCGAGGCGCAACGCCCAGCGCTGTTGGCGAATGTTAAGGTCCACGCCCGCGCCGCTCTCGAAAGCAAATGCGGAATGGTTTCCAAACGCAGTCTGCGGAAGGAAATTCGAGTAGCCCACCAGCCCGTGCGCCCAAACTTCGATGCCGCGCGGTCCCAGCCAGCGGGCTCGCGGCCCGCCCGCTGCCATAACGAATTTCGTAGTGCAACCGGGAGCTGAACCAAACGTGCCGACGAACTCCCCATCGACACCGATCCACCCTCCGCCCGGGTAGTAATCCAAGCCAAGATTTAGGCCGTTCATGTTATTCGTGAACTTCGGTTCCGCATAGAAACGGAAAAACGTATAGCCAACGTATGCTTGCAGGTTGTACGCCTGGAAAACGCTTTGGACCAGCGACGCCGGAGCAGGGTCGGGCTGCGCCGGTTGAGCCAAGAACGAGGACGGAGTTGCGGGCGTCGACGCGACAGCGTAAAGCGTGTCCGGGGCTGGCGCGAGCGAGACAGCGCTCCAAGTTGCCGGCGTCGAAGATGCTGGACTTTCCAAACTGGTCTGAGCGCTGGTGCTTAGCGCGCAGAGAACCACCGCCCCTAACACAAGCCCCAAGTGCCTCATCGCCTATTCTCCCTTAACTGTCGCCACCGCCTCGGCGACCCCCTCTAATTTGAATGAGAACCGCCCGGCGTGTCCACTCAAAATTCGGCACAGGGACCAAAAGATGATGCCCGAACGGGTGGCCAGCGCAGGACTCGGGCAGGCACACGGCCGAATTCGCTCACCCTCCAGACATGAAATCTGCGGAGCCGCCGCAGAGTGTATGTTAAAATCCTAGCTTCAAGCTCCGATGCGAGGCGCATTCGCGTTGGATGTATGTGATTCACCCGAAGTTAGAGGCCGATACGCATGAGCAAACAACAGGCTTGGGGCGCCGATCGAGCCTTGATCCTCATCAAGGAACGGGAATCCCTCCCCGGGGCCCTGCTTCCCATTTTGCATGCATTGCAGGACGAGTTTGGATACATTGACAAGGCCGCAATCCCGCTGATTGCGGACGCGCTCAACCTCTCGCATGCCGAAGTGCACGGCACGATCAGTTTCTATCATGATTTTCGCCACAATCCGGCCGGGAAGCATGTCCTGAAGATGTGCCGCGCCGAAGCCTGCCAGTCGATGGGCTGCGAGAATACGATCCGGCACATCGAAAAGAAGCTCGGAGTTCGGCTCGGGCAGACCACGGACGACCGCAGTTTCACGGTGGATGCCGTCTATTGCCTTGGAAATTGCGCCCTATCTCCTGCGGTGATGCTCGATGGCAAGCTCTATGGACGCGTATCGCGAGAAGTGGCCGACTTCCTGATTGATAGCGCACAGAGGCACGCATGAGCGTCAAAATCTACGTCCCGTGCGATGCTGCGGCCGTTTCGGTCGGCGCTGATGCTGTCGCGAAATCAGTGGCGGCGGAGATCGCTGCGCGGCGCCTGAATGCCACCTTGGTTCGAAACGGCTCGCGCGGCATGTTCTGGCTCGAGCCGCTGGTCGAGGTTGAGACGCCACAGGGCCGCATCGCGTATGGTCCCGTTTCCGTGGATTCGGTCGCGGGCCTCTTCGACACGGGATTCCTTGAGGACAAGCCCCACGCGCTGCACCTTGGCCCCACCGAAGAGATTCCATTTTTGAAGCGCCAGGAGCGGCTCACCTTCGCGCGCTGCGGGATCACTGATCCATTGTCGCTCTCGGATTACGTCAGCCACGGCGGCTATCGCGGGCTCGAGCGAGCGCTCAAGCTCATGCCCGAGACGATTGTGGAGGAAGTCACCAATTCCGGGCTGCGCGGGCGCGGCGGCGCTGGATTTCCCACTGGAATCAAGTGGCGCACGGTGCTCAATACGCCGTCCGACCAAAAGTATATTGTATGCAATGCGGACGAAGGCGACAGCGGCACCTACGCCGACCGCATGATCATGGAGGGCGACCCGTTCGTCCTGATCGAAGGAATGACGATCGCGGGTATTGCCGTCGACGCCACAAGCGGATATATCTATGTTCGTTCCGAATATCCGCATGCTTTCCGCACTCTGCGGCACGCCATCGCCATCGCCTACGAGAAAGGCTATCTCGGCGAAAGTGTCGCGGGAAGCGGAAAGCGATTCGATCTTGAAGTGCGGCTCGGCGCGGGAGCATACATCTGCGGCGAAGAGACGTCGCTGCTCGAAAGCCTCGAAGGCAAGCGCGGCCAGATTCGATTCAAGCCGCCGCTGCCCGCGATCAGCGGTCTTTTCGGGAAGCCGACCGTGATCAACAACGTGATCTCGCTCGCGACCGTGCCGATCATCCTCGACAAGGGCGGCGAGTATTACAAAAATTTCGGCATGGGCCGATCGCGCGGCACTCTGACGATCCAGCTCGCGGGCAATATCAAGCACGGTGGCTTGGTCGAGAAAGCGTTCGGTCTTAGCCTGCGCGATGCGATTTACGATTTTGGCGGCGGCACCGCTTCCGGTCGCCCGTTGCGCGCCGTGCAAGTGGGCGGGCCGCTCGGCGCGTATTTCCCGGAATCACTGCTCGATACCCCGCTCGATTACGAGGCGTTCGCCGAGCGCAAGGGCATGCTCGGCCACGGCGGCATCGTGGTGTTTGACGATACCGTCGATCTTGCGCATCAGGCGCGGTTCGCGATGGAGTTCTGCGCGGTCGAAAGCTGCGGCAAGTGCACGCCTTGCCGCGTCGGATCGACCCGGGGCGTCGAGGTGATTGACAAGATCATCGCCGATCAGGACCGCTCGAGGAATCTCGAACTGCTCGACGATCTGTGCGAAGTCCTGACGGATGGCTCGCTCTGCGCGCTGGGCGGACTGATTCCCTTCCCGGTGCAGAGCGCGATCCGTCATTTCCCCGAAGATTTTCATAAGCCGGCGCCGGCGAACGGTTCCGGTCAAGTTTCAGGCAAGGTCTCGAACAAAGTTGAGGAGACACGACCATGGCACTGATTCGAGAAGTCGATTACGGCACGCCGAAGCGGACTTCCGCGACCGCGGTGACTTTGGAGGTCGATGGGAAGTCGATCACTGTGCCGGCCGGCACGTCGGTGATGCGCGCCGCAGCCGAAGTGGGCGTGCAGATACCCAAGCTTTGCGCGAGCGACAATCTCGAGCCGTTTGGTTCTTGCCGCCTGTGCCTGGTCGAAATCGACGGTCGCAAAGGCACGCCTGCTTCCTGCACCACCCCGGTCGAAGCAGGAATGAAAGTGCGCACGCAGTCGCCCAGGCTGGCGAAACTGCGCCGCGGCGTGATGGAACTCTACGCGTCGGATTTTCCGCCCGAAGCGCTGAACAGCTCCACAGGCGTGACTTCCGAATTTCAGGAAATGGCGGTCGCCGTCGGATTGAACGAAGTGCGCTACGGGCTTTCGGGCCGCAACCATCTGAAGTCCGAGAAGGACGAATCAAATCCCTACTTCGCTTTCGATCCGGCTAAGTGCATCGTCTGTTCGCGCTGCGTGCGCGCCTGCGACGAAGTGCAGGGTACGCTTGCCCTGACCATCGACGGCCGTGGCTTTGCGTCTCAGGTTTCCGCCGGTGACAAGCCGTTTATCGAATCGGAATGCGTTTCCTGCGGCGCGTGCGTGCAAGCGTGCCCCACCGGCAGCTTGCTCGAAAAATCCGTGATCGAAAAGGGCGCGCCGGATCGCAGCGTGGTTACGACGTGCGCCTATTGCGGGGTCGGCTGCTCGTTCAAGGCTGAATTGCAGGATGACACGGTCGTTCGCATGATGCCCTTCAAGGAAGGCAAGGCGAATCACGGCCACTCCTGCGTGAAGGGCCGCTTCGCCTGGGGCTACGCCACACACAGAGACCGCATCCTGAAGCCGATGGTCCGCGCCAAGATCACCGATCCGTGGCGCGAAGTGACGTGGGAAGAAGCCATCGACCACGCGTCCAGCGAATTCAAGCGCATCCAGGCCAAGTACGGGCGCGATTCGATCGGCGGCATCACGTCTTCGCGCTGCACGAATGAAGAAACCTATCTCGTCCAAAAAATGATTCGCGCCGCATTCGGCAACAACAACACCGATACATGCGCGCGCGTCTGCCATTCACCGACGGGCTACGGATTGAAGACGACGCTCGGCACCTCGGCAGGAACGCAGGACTTCGACTCGGTGGAAGCGGCCGACGTGATCATGATCATCGGCGCAAACCCGACCGACGCGCATCCCGTCTTTGCGTCGCAGATGAAACGCCGGCTGCGCGAAGGCGCGCGGCTCATCATCGTCGATCCGCGAAGGATCGATCTCGTGAAGTCGCCCCACATCAAGGCTGACTATCACCTCCCGCTGCTGCCCGGCACCAACGTCGCCGTGATCAATGCTCTCGCGCACGTAGTCGTCACCGAGGGTCTGGTCGACGAGGCGTACGTAAAGGAACGCTGCGAAACGGAGGCGTTCGAGCAGTGGCGCAAATTCGTAGCCGAAACACGGAACTCGCCCGAAGCGCTGGAACACATCACCGGCGTGCCGGCTGCCGATATCCGCGGCGCGGCCCGGCTCTACGCAACCGGCGGAAACGGCGCGATCTATTACGGCCTCGGCGTCACCGAGCACAGCCAGGGCTCCACAATGGTGATGGGCATGGCCAACCTCGCGATGGCCACCGGCAACTTTGGCAAGAACGGCGTCGGCGTGAATCCTTTGCGCGGGCAGAACAACGTGCAAGGCTCGTGCGACATGGGATCGTTCCCGCACGAGTTCCCCGGATACCGGCACGTTTCCGATAATTCCGTGCGCCAGGCATTCGAGGCGGAGTGGAAGGTGCCTCTGCAGTCCGAGCCTGGGCTACGCATTCCCAACATGATCGACGCCGCTTTGGACGGCACGTTCAAGGGCCTCTACGTCCAGGGCGAAGACATCGTTCAGTCCGATCCGGGCACGCAGCACATTTCCGCCGGCCTGGCGGCGATGGAGTGCGTGGTCGTCCAGGATCTCTTCCTCAATGAAACGGCCAGCTACGCGCACGTATTTCTACCGGGATCGTCGTTCCTCGAAAAGGACGGCACGTTCACGAACGCGGAGCGGCGCATCAGCCTCGTGCGAAAAGCCGTTCCTCCCATGGCCGGATTGGCGGATTGGGAGGTCACCGTGGCGCTCTCGAATGCGCTCGGATACCCGATGCATTACAACCATCCCTCCGAAATCATGGACGAGATCGCGCGGCTTACTCCGACCTTCGCGGGCGTCAGCTTTGAGAAGATCGACCGGCTCCGCAGCCTGCAGTGGCCGTGCAACGCCAAGGCTCCGGAAGGCACGCCGGTGATGCACGTCGGCGGCTTCGTGCGCGGCAAGGGCAAATTCATGATCACCGAGTTCATCCCCACCGACGAGCGCACCACGGGACGTTTCCCGCTGATCCTGACCACCGGCCGCATCCTCTCGCAGTACAACGTGGGCGCGCAGACCCGGCGCACAGCCAACAACGTATGGCACGATATGGACGTGCTCGAGATTCATCCGTCCGACGCCGAAAATCGCGGCATCAAGGAAGGCGACCTCGTTTCGCTTACGAGCCGCGCCGGGGATATTACCTTGCCGGCGCGCATCTCGGAGCGCATGCAACCGGGCGTCGTCTACACCACGTTCCACCACGCGATGACGGGCGCGAACGTCGTCACCACGGACTTCTCCGATTGGGCGACGAACTGCCCCGAATACAAGGTGACGGCCGTGCAGGTGCAGCTCGCGCGCCATATCTCCCAGTGGCAGGAGCATTACCGCGAAACTCGCCGCATGACGACCCGAATCGAAAAAGAGACAGCGGCCAACGACTAGCGATGGAACCCGAGCACATGGTTCACATGGCGAATCAGATCGCCCTCTTTTTTGCCTCCTATCCGAAGGATGAGGCTGTGGCCGGAGTCACCGACCACTTCCAGAAATATTGGGAGCCGCGCATGCGCAAGCAGATCATCGAATACGTGGCGGGCGGCGGCGGCGGCCTGCACGAACTTGCACTCGAAGCTGTGAAACACCTTCAATAAGCGCTTCTGCGGGAGAGCCCGCCCTCGATTCCACACGCGCTCGGCCTGTTTGTGTTACTTTGGCTTGCGCCCGGTCCACGAAGGAAGGGAGCGCGCTCATGGCGACTGCTGTGACGGAAGGTGCGGGGGCGCAAAACCGGCATTTCGTTACCATTATCGCCGCCGTTTCCGCACTGGCCGGGCTGCTCTTTGGCTACGATACCGGCGTCATCTCCGGCGCCGTTCTTTTTGTCCAGGAAGATTTTCACCTCACCACGTTTCAGGAAGAAGTTGTCGTGAGCGCGGTGCTGCTAGGCTGCTTGCTTGGCGCAGCCTTTAGCGGCCGCCTGGCCGACCGTTTCGGCCGCCGAAGCGTTCTGATTCAGGTTGCGTGCTTATTCATCCTTGGGGCGCTGGGAACGGCCTTGGCCCCCGGAACCATTTTGCTTTCGATAGGCCGCGTCGTTGTCGGAATTGCGATCGGCATCGCGTCCTACACGGCGCCGCTTTATATCTCGGAAATCTCGCCGGCCGATGTCCGCGGCAAGCTCGTCTCGCTGAATCAGCTGATGATCACGATCGGGATCGTCTGCTCGTATCTGGCGGATTATGCGCTCGCGGACGCGCGCGGATGGCGCTGGATGTTCGGTCTGGCGGCCATTCCGGCCGCGATCCTTCTGCTCGGACTGCTGTTCGTGCCGGAAAGCCCGCGCTGGTATATGAGGCAGCTCTCACGCGAACGCGCGCGCGAAGTGCTCGCGAAAATACGCAAGCCTTCGGATGTGGACGCGGAACTCGCCGAAATCGAGGCGAGTTTGAACCAGCAGCAAGGGAGCTGGCGCGAACTCTTGAGCCCTTCGTTGCGACCGGCGCTCGTGATTGGGATCGGCCTTGCGGTGTTTCAACAGTTCACCGGCATCAACACCGTGATCTACTACGCGCCCACGATCTTCCAGATGGCCGGACTCCACTCGCACTCCGCGGCGATCCTGGCGACCGTCGGCGTGGGCGTCGTCAACGTCCTGATGACGGTCGTTGCGCTCGAACTGCTCGACCGCGTCGGGCGCCGCCCGCTGCTGCTCTACGGCTTGGTGGGAATGATCGTGAGCCTCGGAATTCTCGGAGCCGCCTTCTTGTCGACGAACCCGTCGAGCGCCTTGGCGTGGACTTCGCTCGTTTGCGTCGCGGCGTATGTCGCGTGCTTCGCCATCAGCCTCGGGCCGATTTTCTGGCTGATGATTGCGGAGATCTATCCGCTAAAAATTCGAAGCATGGCAATGAGTGTCGCCGCGGCCGCAAACTGGGGATCGAACTTGCTCGTCGCCCTTACGTTTCTCAGCCTGCTTCAAGTGCTCGGGCGGCCGTGGACTTTCTGGCTGTACGCGCTGGTGGGCGTACTGGCGTGGATCTTTGTCGTTCGGCTGGTCCCCGAAACAAAGGGCAAGACCCTCGAGGAAATCGAAGCCGCATGGCGGGCGCGAGGACGCCCCGCGTAAGCCGGAGCGAGAGCCTAGCGCCCGAGCATCGACTGTTCTTTGCAGAATTCCACGATCCGCGCCTCCGCCCAGAAACGCCCTTCGCCCGCTTCCTGCGATATGAACGCGCAGTGCCCTCCGCGGCGCGTCGCGACCAGCGAAATATTCGGGTTCCTTCGCAACTCCTCATTTGCAAACATCGCTAACGGCACAACCGGATCGTCCTCCGCGGTCACAATCAGCGTCGGCCTCCGGATTGCGCCGATCACGCGCATCGCGCTCGATTGCGCATAGTAATCGGCCGCATCGCGAAAGCCGCAGAAGTGGGCCGTGATGCGGTCGTCGAACTCGCGCACGCTGTGGACACGCACTAGCTCGCCGTCCAAACCGTTTGCGTAGCGCTCCGGAAAAAGACTCGCCTTATGCCGCATCCGCCGCTTTAAGCGCGTCACGAAGTGCCGCTCGTAGAGAAAGTTTTTCGCCAGTTCGAGCGCGGCGGCGCACGCAGCCAGATCGAATGAGGGCGCCACGGCCACGAATCCGCGCACTTCGCGCGGCGCCGCGTCCGCGAATTCTCCGGCCATCTTCAGCACAAGGTTGCCGCCCATCGAGAATCCGGCCGCAAATATTTCGGGCAGGCGGTCGCGCTCGATCAGCTCCAGCGCCACCGCCCGGATGTCGCAGCTCAAGCCCGAATGGTAGAGCGTCTCGGTCAGCTGCTCTGTGCCGCCGCAGTTTCGCTGGTTGAGCCGCACGACATTGAAGCCCGCGACCCACGCCTTCTCCGCCGTGCCGATCATGTAAGCTGATTCGCTCGATCCTTCGAGCCCATGAAGCAGCACGAGCGCCGGATGCTCGCGCGGATTCTCATGGAAATGGCAGTCGCCGCGCACCTGCGTTCCCGGCTCCGTCTGAAACAGCCTCGGGGCGCTCGCGGGCAAACGCAGGTAGGCTCGCCGCCAGAATGACGCGGCGATCGTCATCAGGTGGCCGTTGCGCAGCGCCTTGTGCGGGATGAACTCTTTCACGGACTTCCCATCGTAGGGAGTCTGCGCGTTTCCCGCAACCTCGCCTTTGCGCTAGAATCTGGGGCGCAAGCGCGCCTTCCGCGTACCCTACCCACATGCCATCTCGCGAAACGCCGCCGCAGACGCAAGCCAGGTCAATCTGGCGGTTCGGCGGACTCTCGATTTGGCAGCTCGCGCGAAACGTGCTTCGCGACATCTCCGCAAACAATTTTGTCGGCCGCGCCTCCGAGCTCGCTTTCGACTTCCTCTTCGCGCTCTTCCCGCTGCTCTTTTTCGTGCTCACGCTGATCGGCCTGTCCACGTGGCACCGCGCTGATCTTCAGGGTGATCTGCTCGCGTACTTCGCGGATTTCCTTCCGGCGACCGCCTTCGCGCTTCTCAACACAACTGTGACCGATCTCGCGGCCAACGCCGGCAGCGGCAAACTTACTTTCGGGATCGTGCTGGCTCTCTGGTTCGCTTCAGGTGGCGTGAGGTCGATGATCTCCGCGCTGAATCTCGCCTATCGCGTTGAGGAGGCGCGCTCGTGGATCAAGGTCCGCGCGATCGCGCTCTCTCTCACGCTCCTGATCGCGGCCCTTCTTCTCGCGGCTTTGGTGCTCGTGCTGATCACCGGCCATGTCGTAGATTGGCTCGGCGCCGCGCTCAGCCTCACGCCCGAGATCGTAGCGTTATGGAAGGCGCTGCAGTGGCCCGCTGCCCTCGCCTTCGTGATCCTCTCGCACGCGCTGATCTATTACTTCGGTCCGAATCTCAAGAACCGGCGTTGGCACTGGATTACGCCGGGATCGGCATTTGGCGTCCTGCTTTGGCTGGCTGCTTCGCTCGGCCTCCGCGCGTATCTCCACTTCTTCAATAACTACAGCGCCACCTACGGCTCGCTTGGCGCGGTGATGATTTTGCTCGTGTGGCTCTACGTCACCGGGCTCGCATTCCTCATCGGAGGCGAAATCAACGCCGAAATCGAACGCGCTGCCTCCGGCCCGATTTAACTTTTCCGACATTCATCGCGCCGGGCTCCACGGTTTGCAGTACGATTCCTCCGGCTGGCACGTCAGCTGAATTTCCGCACGGGAGGCTCATATGATTCGCATATTCCGTAATCCTGCCCCACCCTTCCTTATCCTGATTGCCGCTTTCGGATTTGCCGCCGCGCTTTCACCCGGCGCGCAGCAAAGACCGCCGCTCCCCGAAGGCTATGTCGTTCCCGGTCCCGTCACCGCGCGAGGCCTGGCGCCGAGAATGCACGGAGAGCAGCTCCCCACTGCCGGGTCGCGCACCTTCGAGGTGATGTTCGGACCCGGCGACGAAATCATGTCGGGCCTCACCGAATTCGCTGAGAAGAATCACATCACTAAGGGCTACATCAGCGGAATCGGCGGCCTCGCCACCGCGACGCTCGGCTGGGGCGATCCGCAAAAAGGCGGCGTGAAGATGATTCCGGTCGAACAAAAGTGCGAGCTCGCATCGTTCCTCGGCAATATTTCGATGGAACGAGGCAAGGTCTACGTGCACGCTCACGCCGTCGTCAGCTTTTCCGACGGCAGCGCGAAGGGCGGCCACGTCGTCGACGCGCACGCAAACCCCTTCGTCGAAATCTTCATCGTGACGACCGATTCCCCGGCCGCGGCTAGCTCCGGCCGCTAAGGCGTGTCAGCGGTTCCTCGTTCGCGTCCGGAAAGACACGGGATGGAAAGTTCTGCTACCCCATGGATCTCGTAAGTAAGCCGATTGTCTGGCACTTAGGGCGGCACGCCGCACGCGTTCCATGGCTTTGCAGTTGCTCCTTCGAAGGGCAGCAATCTGTTCGAGGAGAAAACTGTGATCAAGCGCATTGCGGCCCTTGCGTTCATTTTTGTCTGCACGTCCATCGCTTGGATCATCTTAGGCGTCACGATCTTTGCCCGCACGGACTCTCCGCTCTCGAGCGAACTGGAATCGCGCGTTGCTAAGAGTTGGGGAACGGCGCAGGAGCAAGCCCCTCCGACGGCAACGTATCAGCACGAAATTGTCAGCACCGTGGAGAACGAGAAAGGCACCAGGGAGATTAAGAGTACCCAATCTATTCCGCTGCCCATCGAAGCCAGCAAGATTGACGTCGCGCTCGATCTCGCCCATCGTCAAAAAGGGCTCTTGTGGTACAGCACCTACGCGGTCTCGTTCGCGGGCGATTACACCTTCCAAAATTCAAGCAGCCAGGATCAGGACGTCATGTTCCAACTCAACTTCCCATCCCAGCAGGCAATTTACGACGACCTCGCTCTGTCGGTCGACAATCAGCCGTTGTCCATCAAGAACTCCGGGGGAGGCGCCGTCGGATTCATGCGCGTCCCCGCAGGTAAGACCGTCGTGCTGCACGCGGGCTATCGCTCGCAGGGCCTGGACACGTGGCAATATGATTTTGGCCAGGGCATATCCCAAGTTCGCAATTTCACGCTGAACATGCACACCAACTTCAAAGACATCGACTTCCCCGAGAACACTCTCTCTCCCACAACGAAAGAGCAAACCGCCGTAGGCTGGAATCTCACGTGGAACTACAAGAACCTGATTTCGGGATACGAAATCGGGATGGCAGTGCCGCAAAAGCTGCAGCCCGGGCCTCTGGCCGGGCAAATCAGCTACTTCGCGCCCGTCTCCCTGTTTTTCTTCTTCTTCCTCATCTTCATCATCACCACGTTGCGCGGCATCGATCTGCACCCAATGAACTACTTCTTCCTCGCTGGCGCATTCTTTTCGTTTCATCTTTTGCTGGCATACCTGGTCGACCACGTCTCGATTCACATTGCCTTTGCGATCTGCTCGCTGGTTTCGATCTTTCTCGTCGTCAGCTATCTTCGTCTGGTCGTTGGAATTCGTTTCGCCGCGGTCGAGGCAGGCCTCGCGCAATTCGTCTATCTCGTGCTGTTCTCATACGCGTTTTTCTTCAAGGGCTTCACGGGGTTGGCGGTCACGATCGGCTCGATCTTGACGCTCTTCGTCGTGATGCAGGCAACCGGACGAATCCGCTGGCAGGAAAAGTTTGCAGCGGCCAGGGCTTGAGTCGAGCCGGCGCCGCCTTGCTTTCGCCCTGCGATGCGCCTAAAATAATCGAATATTGATGACGGTCGTTTTCGATAAGACGAACTTCTTCGAGCCCAGCGCCCCTAGCTGGGCTTCGGCGTTTATGGGGCTGCAAAATACCCATAGGAGACGCAATGATTGACGGAAATGTTCCCGAGGGGCTGACGTTTGACGACGTCCTGCTGCTGCCCGGCAAATCCTCGGTGCTGCCCGCACAGACCGACACGCGCACCTGCCTTTCGCGCAAGATCGCGATCAATATCCCCATCGTCGCGGCCGCGATGGATACCGTCACCGACGCGCGCCTGGCCATCGCCATCGCGCGCCAGGGCGGCATCGGGTTCGTCCACCGCAATATGACCATCGACCGCCAGGCCGAAGAAGTGGACCGCGTGAAACGCTCGGAAAGCGGCATGATCGTCGATCCGGTGACGATTTCGCCCGAGCTCACCGTCCGCCAGGCGCTCGACATCATGAACAAGTACAAAGTCTCTGGCCTGCCCGTCACGCGCGGCCAGCGCCTCGTCGGCATCCTCACCAACCGCGATCTGCGCTTCGAGCGCAACCTCGATCAGCCGGTCGGCAACATCATGACGAAGGACAACCTCGTCACCGTGGCCGTGGGCACCACGCTCGACGAAGCCGAGCGCATCCTGCAGCGGCACCGCATCGAAAAGCTGCTGGTGGTCGACAAGGACTTCAACCTCAAGGGCCTCATCACCGTAAAAGACATCCAGAAAAAGCTCGAGTTCCCGAGCGCCGCCAAGGACGAGCAGGGCCGCCTGCGCGTCGGCGCTGCGATCGGCGCCACCGGCGATTTCCTCGAGCGCGCCGAGGAGATGGCGCGCGAAAAAGTGGACGTCATTGCGATCGACACCGCGCACGGCCACACCACGCGCGTGATGGACGCCATCAAAGCCGTCAAGCACCGCCTGCCCGACATCCAGCTCATCGCGGGCAACGTCGCCACCGCCGAAGCCACGCGCGACCTGATCGCGCTCGGCGTCGACGCGCTCAAGGTCGGCATCGGTCCCGGCTCGATCTGCACCACGCGCGTCGTCACCGGCGCGGGCGTGCCGCAGATCACCGCGATCGCCGAATGCTCGCGCGCCGCGCAAGGCAGCGGCGTCCCGCTGATCGCCGACGGCGGCATCAAGTTTTCCGGCGACATCACGAAGGCGCTTGCGGCCGGCGCTCAGGCCGTGATGATCGGCAGTCTCTTTGCCGGCACCGAGGAATCGCCCGGCGAGACGATTCTCTACCAGGGCCGCACCTTCAAGTCCTATCGCGGCATGGGATCTCTCGGCGCGATGGAGGCTGGCTCCGCCGACCGCTACGCGCAGGAAGGCGCCGAGCGCGGCAAGTCCGTTCCGGAGGGGATCGAGGGGCAGGTGCCGTACAAAGGGCCGCTTTCGGCTCTCGTCGAACAGCTCGTCGGCGGGCTGCGCAGCGGCATGGGATATTGCGGCGTCGCAAATCTCAAGGAACTCCAGGAGCGGGGCAAGTTCATCCGCATCTCCGCGGCAGGCTTGCGCGAGAGCCACGTTCACGACGTGATCATCACGCGCGAAGCTCCCAATTATCGTCTGGAATAGACGATCCCGCGCAACCGAGAGCGGCAATCAAAGGCGCATGACGCAAACGCAAGGAGACACATCGACAAACTGGCTCGCACTCTGGTGGCCGGCGCTCGCGTGGGCCGTGGTGATTTCGCTCTTCTCGACTCACCTCTTCACTTCCCAAAACACGGGGCACATTATCATCCCCTTGCTGCACTGGCTCTTCCCAAGTGCTTCGCCGCAGACTCTCGAGTTCATGCACCACATCATTCGCAAGTGCGCGCACCTCACCGAATATTTCATCCTGAGCCTGCTGCTCCTGCGCGGAATTCGCGCCGGGCGGCATGGGATGCGCCTCGCGTGGGCAGTGCTCGCGATCGTGCTTGTAGCCGGCTACGCCTCGCTCGACGAATTCCACCAGAGGTTCGTGCCGGGACGCACGCCGAAGGTTACCGATGTGTTGATCGACACCACGGGCGGCGCCGCGGCCCAGGCGATTGCCGCGCTGTTTGCGATGCTGGTTCAGCTGCGTGAAGTCCGTCGCCGCGAGGGATAAGCTGGGAGCCGAAAAAAGCAAAAGGCCCGCCTCGCGGTGCAAGGCGGGCCTGTGAAATTGCGGTTGGTTCGAAAGGGCGCTACTTCTCGGCCGCGGCGGCTTCCTTCTCTTCTTCCGGTGTCTCCGCCGCAGCCTTCTTCCCCTTCTTTTCTTTTTTCTTCAGCTCCGAGCCGAGAAACTCGAGGATCGCGAGCTCCGCGCCGTCGCCGATGCGCCAGCCGGTGCGAATGATCCGCGTGTAGCCGCCGGGACGGTCCGAGAAGCGCGGCGCCAGGTCGGCGAAGAGCTTCTTGGTCGCGCCGGGCGTCATCAGAAACGCCGCGGCCTGCCGCCGCGAATGGAGCGAATCCCGCTTGCCGAGCGTGATCATGCGCTCGGCGATCGGGCGCGCCGCCTTCGCGCGAAGGAGCGTCGTCTGGATGCGCTCCTTCTCGATGAGGTTCGTCACCAGATTGCGCAGCGTCGCGCGGCGATGCGCCGGTTGACGTCCGAGTTTCGAGCCTGAAACGAGGTGTCTCATGTTCTGGTCCGCGAGTTAGATTGCGGTCGCGTCCCCTTCCGAGGGAGGAGGCGCGGTCTGGCTCGGCAGCGGCGGCCAGATCACGCGGCCGTGCTCGTCGAACTTCATCCCGAGGCTCAATCCCATCTTGTTCAGGATGTCCTTGATCTCGTTCAGCGACTTGCGCCCGAAATTCTTGGTCTTGAGCATTTCGGATTCGGTCTTCTGGACGAGTTCGCGGAGATTCTGAATGTTCGCGTTCTTCAGGCAGTTGTAGGAACGCACCGAAAGCTCCAGCTCCTCGACCGAGCGGTCGAGAAATTCGAGGCGCGGATCGGCGTAGTTCTCGATGGCCTCTTCCGGCAGCTCCGGTTGCTCTTCGAAGTTGATGAAGATGCTCATGTGGTCCTTGATGAGCTTCGCCGCGAGCCCGATCGAATCCTGCGGGGTGATGGCGGCGTTCGTCCAGACCTCGAGCGTAAGCTTTTCGTAGTCCGTCATCTGTCCCAAACGGGCCGCTTCCACCGCGTAGTTCACCTTGCGCACCGGCGAGTGAACCGAATCGATCGGGATGTAGCCGATCGGCAGGTCCTCGTCGAAGTTGCGGTCGGCAGCCACGTAGCCGCGGCCGTTCTTCACGCGCAACTCGAGTTCGAGCTTGCCGCCTTCGCTCACCGTCGCGATGTAGATGTTCTTGTCGAGTACGGCGATATCCGAATCTTCCTCGATCTTCGCCGAGGTGACCGGGCCGGGCGTATCGACCACCAGCGTGATCGTTTTCGGCTGATCGTTGTTCAGCTTCAGCGGCACCTGCTTCAGGTTGAGGATGATGTCCGTCGCGTCTTCGACCACCCCGGGAATGGGCGAGAATTCGTGCAGCACGCCTTCGATCTTCACCGCCGTGATCGCCGCGCCTTCAATCGAGCTCAGCAGGGCGCGCCGCAAAGCGTTTCCTACCGTCGTGCCCCAGCCCCGCTCGAACGGCTGCGCCGAAAACTTTCCGAACTTGTCCGTAAGCGACTCGGGTTCGGCCGCCAACCGCTTTGGTTTCTGAAAGCCCTTCCACATATTCGTACCTTCCTTCCGGCCCGCTTGCCGCGGACCACGCAAAGCCCGTCTTTTCGTAAGAAACTCGGAACGCGCGCTACTTCGAGTACAGTTCGACGATGAGCTGTTCGTTCATCGGCGGCGTCTGCACGTCTTCGCGGCGAGGCTGCGCCACCACGCGCGCCTTGAAATTTTCGCGGTCGATATCGAGCCACGGCGCGATTCCCTGGCTCTGCGCCAGGTTGCGCGCCTCGAGCACCATCGCGTTCTGGTGCATGTTCTCCTTCAGCGCGATTTCCTCGCCCACCTGCACGAGATAGCTCGGGATATTTACCTTCTGGCCCTTCACGCGAATGTGCCCGTGCAGCACGAGCTGCCGCGCCTGCGCCCGCGATCCCGCCAATCCCATGCGGTAAACCACGTTGTCGAGCCGCCGCTCGAGCATGATCACCAGGTTCGAGCCGGTGGGGCCCTTCATGCGCACCGCCTTCTCGAAGTACGAGCGGAACTGCCGCTCGAGCAGGCCGTAGGTGCGCTTCACCTTCTGCTTCTCGCGCAACTGCACGCCGTAGCCCACCATCTTCGGGCGGCGCGCCTGGCCGTGCTGTCCTGGAACGAAATTGCGCTTCTCGATCGCGCACTTTTCCGTAAAACACCGGAGGCCTTTCAGGAAAAGCTTCTGCCCTTCCCTGCGGCACAACCGGCAAACCGCTTCACGATGTCTTGCCAAGTGCTTCTCCTTCTCGAACCGTACTTCAGGGGCTAAAGCCCGCTGTTATTCGTTGCCAATGGCGGGGCTGGAAGCTCCGCCCTACAAAGAATCCTAAACGCGGCGGCGCTTCGGCGGACGGCAGCCGTTGTGCGGCACCGGCGTGACGTCCTTGATCGCGTTGATATGCAGCCCGGACGATGCCAGCGCCCGCACAGCCGACTCCCGCCCCGCTCCCGGCCCCTTCACGCGCACTTCCACCGATTTCATCCCGTACTGGTCGCGCGCGACGCCTGCCGCCGTCATGGCCGCCTGCTGCGCGGCATACGGCGTGCCCTTGCGCGATCCCTTGAAGCCCACGGAGCCGGCCGAGGCCCAGCTCACCGCGCGGCCGTCGGGGTCCGTCAGCGTGACGATCGTGTTGTTGAACGTCGCCTGAATGCACACGACGCCGTGCGGCACCACCCGCTTCTCCCGCTTCTTGCGAAACTCTTTCTTGCGCTTGGACGGTTTTGCCGCTGCTGGTGCAGCCGCTGCGTCCTGAGGTTCTTTCGCCACGCTATCCCTCTCTTCTTTCCTGCGGAATCAGGTCGATCCGATCTTACTTACGCGCCATCGTCTTCTTCTTCGCGGCGACCGCGCCCTTGCGCGGGCCTTTCCGCGTGCGCGCGTTCGTATGCGTCCGCTGGCCGTGTACCGGAAGATTCCGGCGATGCCGCAAGCCGCGGTAGCACTGAATTTCGATCAGCCGCCGGATATTCATCTGCATCTCCTTGCGGAGATCGCCTTCCACCCGGCCTTCGGCTTCGATCGCGGCGCGCAGGCGCGTCACTTCCTCTTCGGTCAGGTCCTTGATCTTCTTCGTTGCGTCCACATTCGCCTTTGCGGCGAGCGAACGCGCGCGCTGCTGGCCGATGCCGTAAATCGCCGTCAGCCCGATCCAAAGCCGCTTATTGGGCGGCAGATCCACACCTGCAATGCGAGCCATGCGTTTTCTCCCTTACCCCTGGCGCTGGCGGTGCTTCGGATTCACGCAAATCACACGCACCACGCCGCGCCGGTGAACGATCTTGCACTTCATGCAAATTTTCTTGACCGATGCTCGAACCTTCATCTTGGCTCCTACTTGTACCGGTAAACAATTCGCCCACGAGTCAGGTCGTAGGGTGAAAGTTCGACCGCCACGCGATCCCCGGGAAGGATGCGGATGAAATTCTTCCTCATCTTTCCCGAAATGTGAGCAAGCACCTGATGCTTGTTCTCCAGCTGGACGCGAAACATCGCGTTCGGCAGGGGCTCGATCACGGTCGCCATCACCTCGATGGCGTCTTCCTTCCCACTCTCGCCCGGCTTCTTTTTGTCCTGCTCTGGTCTCGCCATGCGCTCCTGACACTTTGGGACGCAGCAAGCGTCTCCATTTGATGCTTTACGGGGCCAATCGATCTTGGAAGCCCCGGCCCGCCAAATCCAGCCCTACCAGACCGGCCCGGTTGCCTCGCGCGGCCGGGTCAAAATCCACGGCCCATTGTTCGTCACCGCGACGGTATGCTCGAAATGCGCCGAATCGCTGCCATCCGCCGTAACCGCCGTCCACTCATCGTCCAGCAGCCTTACTTCCGGGCTGCCCGAGTTCACCATCGGCTCGATCGCGAGGACCATGCCTTCCTGCAATCGTGGCCCGTGTCCGGCGCTGCCGTAGTTCGGGACTTGCGGCTCCTCGTGCATTTTCGTCCCGATCCCGTGTCCCACGAACTCGCGCACCACCGAATAGCCGTTCTTCTCGACCCACTCCTGCACCGCCGACGAAACATCGCCCAGTCGGTTGCCGGGCCGAACCTTGTCGATCGCTCGCTCGAGCGATTCGCGCGTCACTCGCAGCAGCTTTTCCCGTTCCGGCGCGATTTTTCCGACCGGCACCGTAAGCGCGGCGTCTCCGTAGTACCCTTCCACCTCGACGCCGAAATCCATCGAAAGAATGTCGCCCTCGCGCAGCTTTCGGCTCGGCGACGGGATCCCGTGCACCACCTCTTTATTGATCGAGGTGCATACCGACCCCGGATAGCCCCGGTAGCCCTTGAACGCAGGCCGCGCCTTATGCTCGGCGCAATACTTCTCGGCGAACTGGTCGAGCTCTTTCGTCGAAAGGCCGGGCCGGACCATCTCCCGCATCTTTTCGAGCGCGCCCCACACGATCAATCCGGCCCGATGCATCTTTTCAAGTTCGGCCGGCGACTTACAGATGACCATTTCTTTTCGCTTCCAAGCGCTTCAAGAGCACTTCACCAGCTTTTCGAGAGCGCGGCTCACTTCTTCCACCGGCGCCCCTGCATCCAGCAAATCCAGCACGCCGCGGCGGCGGTAATACTCGGTCAGCGGCTTGGTCTGCCTCTCGTAAACCACCAGCCGCTCTTTCACCGCTTCCGGCCGGTCGTCCGCGCGCTGCACCAGTTTGCCGCCATCGCGATCGCAGATTCCCGCCACTTTCGGCGGCGCTTCATGAATATTGTAAATCTCGCCGCCCACGCTGCACATCCAGCGGCCCGAAATGCGCTTCACCAGCTCATCCGGGCTGACGCAAAAATCCACCACCTGAGGCTTGCTGAAACCTCGCGCCTCGAGAATCTTGTCGAGCTGCTCGGCCTGCGGCAGCGTCCTCGGAAATCCGTCGAAGACGAATCCACTGGCACAATCGGGCCGGCTCAGCCGCTCCTCGACCATCTTCATCACCAGGTCGTCCGGCACCAGCTCGCCGCGTTCCATGATCGGCCGCGCGATCCGGCCGAGCGGCGTTTCACGGCTGACCGCGTCGCGCAACATGTCGCCCGTCGAAAGGTGCGGCACGCCGCAGCGTTGAGCGACTTTCTTCGACTGGGTGCCCTTGCCGGCTCCCGGCGGCCCCAGGAAAATTAACGCCCGATTGAGCGCCATGCTCTCCGCCGAACTTGTCTTAACCGCGACGGCTTCGTACCCGGCCCTTTTTCACGAACCCTTCGTAATTGCGCATCACGAGCTGCGCTTCGAGCTGCTGCACCGTATCCATCGCCACGCCTACTACGATCAAGAGCGACGTGCCGCCGAAATAGAACTGCACGTTCAGGCCGTACAGCACGAAATTCCACATGTGCTGGTCAAACCACGCCCCGACCGCGCCCGGCAAGTGCTGTAGGTGAATGCCCGCGATCATCCATTCCGGCAGCAGGCAGACGACCGCCAGATAGATGCCGCCGACCAGCGTGAGCCGCGAAAGAATTCGGTTGATATATTCCGACGTGTTTCGCCCCGGCCGGATGCCCGGAATGAAACCGCCGTACTTCCTCATGTTGTCGGCCAGCTCGGTGGGATTGAAAATGATCCCCACGTAGAAAAACGCGAAAAAGATGATCAGCGCGACATACAGAACCGTGTAAATCGGCTCGCCCCAGCTGATCGCCTGCGCGAACTTCTGAAAGAAACCCGCCTGGTTCTGCCCCTTCTGAAAGATCATCGCCGCGGTTTGCGGGAACGTGAGCAGCGAACTCGCGAAAATCGGCGGAATCACGCCGCCGGAATTCACGCGCAGCGGCAGATACGTCATCTGCCCGCCCATCACCTTGCGCCCCATCACGCGCTTCGCGTACTGCACCGGAATACGTCTTTGCCCGCCCTCCACAAACACGATGAACGCGACCACCGCCAGCATCAGCGCAATCAACCCGATCAGCGCAACGGGCGTCAACGAGCCCCACTGCTGGGTCTTGGCCTTGTCCCAGAGATCGCCGATCGCTCGCGGCAGTCCGACCACGATTCCGGCGAAAATGATCAGCGACATTCCGTTGCCGATGCCGCGATCGCTGATCTGCTCGCCGAGCCACATGATGAACGCCGACCCGGTGGTGAGCGTCAGGATCGTCATCAACATGAATTTCACGCCGGGATGGTAGACCAGCGACTGCCCGGACATTGACTGCCGCTGCAGCGTCAGCGCGATCGTGAACGACTGGAACACGCTCAGGATGATCGTCAGATAGCGCGTGTATTGCGTGATCTTGCGCCGCCCGAGCTCGCCTTCTTTCTGCAAGCGCTCCAGGTACGGCCAGACCACCACCAGCAACTGCAAAATAATCGACGCCGTGATGTACGGCATGATGCCAAGCGCGAAAATCGTCAGCCGGCGCAGGTTGCCGCCGCTGAAAAGGTCGATCAGGCCCAGCACCGAACCCTTGCTCTGGTCAAACAGCTGTCCGAGGAGCGTCGTGTTGATTCCCGGGGTCGGAACGAACGCGCCGATGCGATACACTCCCAGCAGCGCCAGCGTGAACAACACGCGATAGCGCAGATCCGGCGTGCTAAAAATGTTTCGAAACGCCTCGACCAGCTTCCTCATTGCAGGACTTCGACCTTCCCCCCGGCGCGCGTGATCTTCTCTTCAGCCGACTTGCTGAAAGCGTGCGCGCGCACCGTCAATGCAACTTTCAATTCGCCGTCGCCGAGGACTTTCACGCCGTCGCGCATCGCGCGAACGATGCCGTGGCCCTTCAGCGATTCGGGCGTCACCGTCTCGCCCGCCGCGAAAGCGTTGAGGCTTTCGACGTTCACCACCGCGAACGTCTTCGGAAACGGGCTCGAAAAGCCGCGCTTCGGCAATCGCCGGTGAAGCGGCATCTGGCCGCCTTCAAAACCGGGACGCCGCGAATAGCCGCGCCGCGATTGCTGTCCTTTGTTGCCCGCGCCCGACGTCTTTCCGAGCTTCGAGCCCATGCCGCGCCCTACGCGCACTTTGCGGTGCCGCGAGCCGCGCGGAGGTTTCAGATTCGAGAGTGTCGGTGTGTTTGCCATTTTCTCTTAGCCTTGCACTTCCACCAGGTGGTGGACCTTTGCGATCATGCCGCGCGTTTCGGGCGTGTCCGCGCGCTCGACCACCTGCTGCATCCGCCGAAAGCCCAAGCCGCGAATCGTCTGGCGCATATCGCGCGGGCAGCCGATGAAACTGCGCACCCACTTGATCTTCAGCGTTCCCGATTTCTTTTTCGTCGTCGTCATTTTCGTTTTCGTTGCGCCTTAATTACGCCGCGCGGCTAGGAAGTCGTCGCCGCTGCTGCTTCCTCTCCGGTCTTGCCGCGCCCTTCGGCCACGCGGGCCGCATCCTTCAGGTGCAGCAGCGCGTCGAACGTCGCCTTGATCACGTTGTGCGGGTTCGAAGTGCCGAGCGACTTCGTCAGCACATTCTGAATCCCCGCGACCTCCATCACCGCGCGCACCGGGCCGCCGGCGATTACGCCGGTGCCTTCGCGCGCGGGCTTCAGCAGGACGCGTCCGGAGCCGTAGTAGCCCATCACCTGGTGCGGGATCGTACTGCCCTTCAGGTTGAGCTTGACCATGTTCTTCTTCGCTTGCTCGATCGCCTTGCGAATCGCCATGGGAACTTCGCGGGCCTTGCCCATGCCGAATCCGGCGTGGCCGCCCTGGTCGCCCACCACCACGAGCGCCGAGAAGCTGAGGTTCTTGCCGCCCTTCACGACTTTCGTGACGCGGTTGATCGACACCACCTGGTCCTTCAGGTTGGCCTGATTGGTCTCGATCGGCCGGCGAACGGCCAACGTGTCTTTGAGCTCTTGTTTCGGCATAGTTTTTAGAACTTCAGGCCCGCCTCCCGGGCCGCATCGGCAAGCGCCTGCACGCGGCCGTGATACTGATAGCCGCCGCGGTCAAACACCACGTTCTCGACGCCTTTGGCGCGAGCGCGTTCCGCAATCACCTTGCCGACTACTTTCGAAGCCGCAATGTTGCCGCCGCCCTTGATCTGCGCGCGAACTTCCTTGTCGAGCGAGCTCGCAAACGCCAGCGTGGTGCCCGAGGCGTCGTCGACCACCTGCGCGCGCATGTGCCGCGTCGAACGGTGCACGCACAAGCGCGGGCGCTCGGGCGTCCCCGAAATCCTTTTGCGCATGCGCACGTGAATCCGCCGGCGGTGCGCCTCGCGAGATAGCCTTCGAACCGGTGCTGCCACAGTCGTTCTCCTTTTTCCTGTACCGCTATACCAGCAATGCTACGCGGCGGTCGTCTTCGCGCCCGCCTTGCCCGCCTTCTTCTTCAGCCGCTCGCCGGTGATGCGGACGCCCTTCTGCTTGTATGGGTCGGGCGGGCGCAGCCTGCGAAGGTTCGCCGCCACTTGCCCCACTTTGTTCTTGTCCGCCCCGGAAACCGTCATGTGCGTCTGCTTCTCGATTGCGATCTGAATTCCCTCGGGAATCGGAAATTCGATCGGGTGCGAATAGCCCAGCGCGAGGACCACGTTCTTTCCCTTCACCTCGGCGCGGTAGCCGACGCCCACGATGTCGAGGTCCTTCTTGAATCCCTGCGTCACGCCGGTCACCGCGTTGGCCACAAGCGCCCGCGCGAGGCCGTGCAGCGCGCGCTGCTCTTCCGACTCGCGCTTGGCGATGAGCGTGCCGTCCTTCTGCTCGAACTGAATTCCGCGCGGCAGCGGCACGGTCATTTTGCCCTTGGGGCCCTGCACGTCCACCACACCATCCTTGATCTGCACCTTCACGCCCGACGGCACCGGAATCAGCTTGTTTCCAATTCGCGACATAGCTCTCTTAAAACCTCGCTCGATTCTTTACCAAACCCCTTCTACCAAACTTCGCACAGCAATTCGCCGCCCACGCCTTCCTTGCGCGCGGCGTGTCCGGTCATCAGGCCGCGGGGCGTCGAAAGAATCGCGATGCCCATTCCGCCCACTACGGCGCGGATCTTGGTCTTCCCGACGTAGCGCCGCGAGCCGGGACGCGATACGCGCTTGAGATCGGTGATGACGCCGTGGCGGTCCGGCGTGTAGCGCAAGAAAACGCGCAGCGTCTTCTTGCCCTTTTCTTCCACCACCTTGAAATTCGTGAGGTAGCCCTCGTCCTTCAGGATTCGGGCGATCTCAACCTTGAGTTTCGACGACGGCAGATCGACGCGCGGGTGCTTGGCGCGCACCCCGTTGCGGATCCGGGTCAACATGTCTGCGATAGGATCGGTAGTCATCTCGTTTTCACCAGCTCGACTTTACGACGCCGGGGATTTCGCCCTTCAGCGCGTGGCCGCGGAAGCAGATGCGGCACATCTCGAATTTTCGCAGGAATCCGCGCGCCCGGCCGCAGATGCGGCAGCGGTTGCGCTGGCGGATTTTGTACTTCAGCTTCTTCCGCATCTTTGCAAATTGACTGTCTCGAGCCATGCTTCTCCGTTTCTCCTCGGCCTAACTCTGCGCGCGGAAAGGTACGCCGAGCTGTTTCAGCAGCTCGCGCCCCTCTTCGTCGCTTCGGGCCGTCGTCGTAATCGTGATGTTCATTCCCTTGATCTTGTCCACGCGCGTGTAATCGATTTCCGGAAACACCAGCTGGTCCTTCAAGCCCAGCGTGTAGTTGCCGCGACCGTCGAATGAATTCGGCGGCAGCCCCTTGAAATCGCGCACGCGCGGCAGGACGATCGACGCGAGCCGGTCGAGGAATTCGTACATCCGCTCGCCGCGCAGCGTCACCATGCACCCGATCGCCATGCCTTTGCGAATCTTGAAATTCGCGATCGACTTCTTGGCGCGCGTGATCACCGGCTTCTGCCCGGCGATCTGCCCCAGCTCGGCCGCGGCCGTATCGAGCAGCTTCACGTTCTGGCTCGCTTCGCCCATGCCGATGTTGAGCGTCACTTTCGAAACCCGCGGGACGGCCATCGAATTCTTGTAGCCGAAGCGCTTGGTCAGCGCCGGCATGGCCTCCTTGCGGTACTTTTCATGCAGCCGGTTCGTCATTTCTCTCGCCTCTTGCTAATTCTCAAACGTCACGTTGCAGCGCCGGCAGACGCGCACCTTCTTGCCGCTCGGCAGTTTCGTATGTCCCGCGCGCGTGTGCTTCCCGCAGCCCGGGCAGACCAGCATCACGTTCGAAACGTTCATCGGGCCCTCTTTTTCGAGGATGCCGCCCTTGATGTTTTTCGACGGGTTCGGCCGCGTGTGCCGCTTGATCATGTTCGCGTGCTCGACCGTCACCCGACGCTTCGCGGGGTCGACCGAAAGCACTTTGCCGGTCTTGCCCTTCGAGCGCCCCGCCATGATTTTTACCGTGTCGCCGTGGCGAATGCCGAGCGGCGCCGGCTTTACGTTCGTTTCTCTCATCGCTACCACACTTCCGGGGCGAGCGACACGATCTTGGTGAACTTCTTGTCGCGCAGCTCGCGTGCGACCGGGCCGAATACGCGCGTTCCCACCGGCTCGTTCGCGTCGTTGATGAGCACCGCGGCATTGTCGTCGAAGCGGATGTACGTTCCGTCCCTCCGCCGCTGCTCTTTTCTCGTGCGCACCACCACGGCGCGCACCACTTTGCCCTTCTTGATCTGGCTGTCCGGCGCCGCTTCCTTCACCGCCGCCGTGATGACATCGCCCAGCGACGCCGTCAACCCCGCATCTCCGCCAATCGGGAGGATGCAGGTCAACTGGCGCGCGCCGGAATTATCGGCCACCGTCAGCCACGTCCTCATCTGAACCATTGTCGTGCTCCCCTAGTCTTTCCGGCGCCCGTTCAAACTCGCGCCACGCGCGTCGAGCGCTGCAGCACTTCCTTGAGCCGCCAGCGCTTCAATTTCGAAAGCGGGCGCGTGGAAACGATGCGTACCGTGTCGCCCACGCGCGCTTCCCGCGTTTCGTCGTGCGCGTAATACTTCTTCGCCGACCGGATCACCCGCTGATACAGCGGGTGCTGCGTGGTGCGCCGCACCTTCACCACGATCGTCTTCTCCATCTTGGCGCTGGTCACGATGCCGACCAGTTCCTGCCGCGCGCCTCGCTCGCGGCTTGTTTCCTGCTCCGCCGCTTTCGCGGCCGCTGTCTCGTTCGCCATTACGCCTTCCTCAATTCGCTCGCCCGCAAAAGTGTTTTCACCCGCGCGAGGTCCTTCTTCGCTTCCCGCAGTTTCTTCAAGCCTTCTGACTGGCCCGAGGAAAGCTGAAAACGCAGACGAAAAATCTGCTCGGCGAGCTCGCGCTCCTCGATTTCGAGCTCGTTCGGTTTCATCTCGCGGTACTTTTCCAGATTCGGCCGCGCCGCCATTAGAGTTCCTCCGCCCGGCTGACGAACTTCGTCAGGATCGGCAGCTTGTGCGACGCCAGCTTCATGGCTTCGGTGGCCGCCGCCAGGTCCACGCCCGACATTTCGAACATGATGCGCCCCGGCTTCACGACCGCCACCCAGCGCTCCGGTGGCCCTTTGCCCTTGCCCATGCGGGTCTCGGCCGGCTTCTTCGTGAACGGCTTGTCCGGAAAAATGCGAATCCACAGCTTTCCGCCGCGCTTGATGAACCGCGTGATCGCCACGCGCGCCGCCTCGATTTGCCGGTCGGTGATCCAGGCCGGCTCGAGCGCCTTCAATCCGTACTCGCCGAACGCGAGCGAGCCGCCGCGCCACGCTTTGCCGGTGCGCCGGCCGCGCTGCTGCTTGCGGTACTTCACTTTCTTCGGCATCAACATGGTTGCTCGCCTGTCCCTTTACGCTTCACGCCGCTTCGTTGTTGCGGGCTCCGGGCTTCCCGCGCTGCGGGATTTTTTCGCCCTGGTAGACCCAGCACTTCACGCCAATCAGTCCGTACGTGGTGTGCGCCTCGGCCGTGCCGAAATCGATGTCCGCGCGCAGCGTCTGCAGCGGCAGCCGCCCCTGCAGGTACCACTCCTTGCGCGCGATTTCCGCTCCGTTCAGCCGGCCCGCCACGCGCACCTTGATTCCCTTGCAGCCGAAGCGCAGCGCCGAATCCACGGCCTTGCGCATCGCCCGCCGAAAGGCCACGCGCTTTTCAAGCTGCAGCGCGATCGATTCCGCCACCAGCTGCGCGTCGAGCTCCGGGCGGTGCACTTCCTGGATGTCGATGTGCACTTCGCGGTTCGTCCGCTTCTGCACTTCGTTCTTCAGCTTGTCGATTTCCGAGCCCTTCCGCCCGATGATGATTCCGGGACGCGCCGTGTAGATCCGCACGACCAGCTTGTTGGCGGCGCGCTCGACCTCGATCGTGTCGACGCCCGCGGATTTCAGCCGTTCCTTCAGCTGCTTGCGAAGCGCGACGTCTTCGTGCAGCAGGTCGGCATACTCTTTTTTCGCGAACCAGCGCGACTTCCAGCCCTTGTTGTAGCCCAGGCGAAAACCGTAGGGATGTGTTTTCTGTCCCAAACTTGCCTCCTACTTCATTTTCTTCTGCGCTTCTTTCGCGCGCTTCTCGATTGCCTTGCGTGCCTTGCGAATCGTGCCCTTCACGCCCTTCGAAGCCTCGGCTTCCGCGGCTGCCGCCGCCACGCGGCCTTGGGCGGCGCGCACGTGCTCCGCCACCTCGACCACGATGTGGCTCGTCCGCTTCTGGTAACGGAAGCCGCGCCCCATCGGCGCAGGACGCATCCGCTTCCACCGCGGCCCTTCGTTGACGAAGCAGCGCGTCACGTACAGCGCGTCCACGTCGAGCGATTCGCCCGAATCGTCCGCCTTGCGCTCGGCATTCGCGATCGCGCTGCGCAGCGTCTTTTCGATTTCCTTGGCGATGCGCTTTTTCGTGAAGCGCAGCGTCTGCAGCGCGTCTTCCGCGCGCTGGCCGCGGATCAAGTCGACCACCAGCCGCGCCTTTTGCGGCGATACGCGGACGAACCGCGTGTTTGCCAAGCCTTCGATCGGGCCGTGCACTGCCGTTGCTGTCGCCATCGTCTCTTCTCTTCCCTTGTTCGTGCGCTTACGACTTCGGCGCTGCCGCTGCGGGCGCCGCTGCCGGTGCTCCAGCCGCTGCCGCCGCCCTCTCGAGCGCCGCCTTCACGGCGTGGCCCTTGAACGTGCGCGTCGGCGCGAATTCGCCGAGCTTGTGTCCCACCATCTGCTCGGTGATGTACACCGGAATGAACTTCCTCCCGTTGTGCACGGCGATCGTGTGCCCCACCATCTCGGGCAGGATCGTCGAGCGGCGCGACCACGTCCTCACCACCTTCTTCTCGTTTCGCTCGTTCAGCGCTTCCACCTTTTCCTGCAGGTGGCCATCGATGAACGGCCCCTTCTTCAGCGAGCGCGGCATGAGCTTCCTATTCCTCCACCCGGCGCAGCTTCACCCATTGCGCGCGGCGAAGCTTGCGAAATCCCCGCACCGGCCCTGACACGCGGTGCGAAACCGAGCAGAAGGGACATACAAAGCGCGTCCCCTGCGCGTTCGGTATATTGTCCACAATCACGGCCCATCCCGCGCGGCAGAAGCGGAACAATACCTGCGGCGCTGGCGTGAGCTTTGAAACTCGTCCGGCGGGTTTTGCGGACGCCTTTACAGCCGGCTTTGCCGCACGCCGCGGAACCGCTTTCCGCGTTCGTGCCGCTCGCCGGTTCGAACGTCGAGACGTTCTAGTGGCTGTCATAAGGGAGCTCTCTATTACCCGCCGCGCCGGGTTCATTTTTTACCGCTCCGAAAACTGCAACAAACTCTTGTTCACCCTGAAGGCCGGCAACACCGGCCTGATGGGTTATGGCTTGCGCCGTTCCACGATCATCCGGTCGCTCTTGCGCTTCTTTCGCGTCTTGGCGCCCAGTGTCGGAAATCCCCACGGTGTCTGAGGATGATTGCCCTTCACGCGGCCTTCGCCGCCGCCGTGCGGGTGATCGACCGGGTTCATCGCCACGCCGCGCACCGTAGGACGCTTGCCGTGCCACCGCGTGCGTCCCGCCTTGCCGTACGTCACGTTCTCGTGGTCGAGGTTGCCGAGCTGCCCGACCGTGGCCATGCAATCCACGCTGAACTTCCGCACTTCGCCCGAAGGCAGCTTCACGAGAGCGACTTCGCCCTCCTTGCTCAGAAGCTGCGCCGCTCCGCCCGCCGCGCGCACCACTTGCCCGCCCTTGCCGGGAAACAGCTCCAGGTTGTGAACCATCGTGCCGGGCGGGATGTGCCGGAACTTCAGCGCATTCCCCGGAAGAATGTCCGCGCCCTCGCCGTTCTGCACCGTCATGCCCACTTCGAGGCCCACCGGATGCAGGATGTAGCGCTTCTCGCCGTCCGCGTAGTGCAGCAGCGCGATCCGCGACGACCGGTTCGGGTCGTATTCGATGGCCGCTACCTTCGCCGGGATGCCGGTCTTCTCGCGGCGGAAATCGATCGTGCGATACCTCTTGGCGTGCCCGCCGCCGCGATGCCACGACGTGACTTCGCCGTGCGAGTTGCGTCCGCCCGTGCGCTTCTTTGATTCGCTCAGCGACTTTTCCGGCGTTTCCTTGGTGATCTCGCTCTTGTCGAGCATCGTCAGGAAGCGTCGTGACGGCGTGTAAGGTCTAAATGTTTTCAGTGCCATTCTTGCCTCTTGCGTACTGCCTCTTGCTCGAAACGAAAGCTACAAATTCTCCGCGTACTCGATCATCTTTTCGCCCGGTGCCAGCCGGACGTACGCCTTCTTCCAATCGCTGCGAAATCCTTCGGCGCGGCCCCGGCGGCGGAACTTGCCGTGATAGATCGCGGTGCGCACGTGATCGACCTTCACTTTGAATACGCGCTGCACCGCTTCCTTGATCTCCGTCTTCGTCGCGTCTTTCGCGACTTCGAAGACCACGGTGTGTTGCGTCTCCTTCACGCCGAGTCCCTTTTCCGTGATGATGGGCCGCCGGATGATCTGATAAACCCTCGCCGTCGCCGCTGTGGTTGCCATTGCCATGGGCTATTCCTTTTTCGCCTTCGGCTTCTTCGCCGCGGCCGGCTTCTTTGCTGCCTTGGATGTTGCCTTCTTCGCTGCTTTCGCCGGAGCCGCCTTGGCCTTCGCGGCGCTCGCTTCTTGCTTGGCCGGCGCGGCCTCCGCAGCCGCTTCCGTTGCCGCTTCGGCTGACTTCGTCGCCGAAAGCGCGCGGCTCAATCGCAGCGCCGCCTCGCGCGACAGCATCAGCCGGTCGTGCCGCATCAGGTCGTACGTCACGAGCGCCGTCGCCGGCACCAGCGTCACGCCCTCGATATTGCGGCTGGCGCGTTCGAGATTCACGTTTTCGCCCGTCTCAACCAGCAGGATCGTGCGCGTCTCTTTGTCGAGCTTCGAAAGCGTCTCGCGGAACGGTTTCGTCTTGTGCGATTCGAGCTTCCAGCCCTCGACCACCGTCAGCTTCTGCTCGGCGAGCTTGGACGAAAGCGCCGAACGCAGCGCGCCCACAATCATCTTCTTCGGCAGCGCGTAGTCGTATTTTCGCGGAACGGGGCCGTGCACCGTGCCGCCATGCCGCCAGAGCGGCGAGCGAATCGATCCGATGCGCGCGCGGCCCGTGCCCTTCTGCCGCCAGAGCTTGCGCCCCGCGCCGCTTACTTCGCTCTTGTCTTTCGTCTTGTGCGTTCCGGCGCGCTTGCCCGCCAGATAGTGCCGCACCGATTCGTGCAGCAGGTTCTTGTTCACCTGCGCGCCAAACACGTCGTCGGCCAGCTCAACCTGGCCGACCGTCTTGCCTTCCAGATTCATCACGTCCACAACGGGCATCGTCGTCTCTCGCCTCGAACTTGTTTTTCCCAGCGCTTACTTGGCTGCCGCGGCCGCTCGGCTCTTGCCGACCGTTTTCGCCTTGCGAATCAAAATGTACGCCCCTGCCGGCCCCGGCACCGCGCCGCGCACCAGCAGCAGATTCTCGTCCGTATCGATCTTCACCACGCGCAGGTTCTTCGACGTCTTCCGCTCGTTCCCCATGTGTCCCGGGAAATGCTGTCCCAGCCAGACGCGCGATGGAAACGAGCTCGCGCCGATGCCGCCGGGCGCGCGGTGGAACATCGACCCGTGGCTCGCGTCGCCGCCGCGGTAGTGCCAGCGCTTCACGCCGCCCTGAAATCCCTTGCCCTTGCTCACGCCGCTTACGTCGACGTACTCGCCCACCTTGAATCCGTCGACCAGCACGCGATCGCCGGGCTTCGTCTCTTCCTTCGAATCCTCGAGCCGAATCTCGCCGAGATACCGCATCGGCGCTACGTTGGCCTTCTTGAAGTGCCCGGTCATGGCCTTGTTCACCCGCTGCGGCTTGATGAATTCCACCAGCCCGAGCTGCACGGCTTCGTAGCCGTGCTTGTCCTTCGTCTTGCGGTCGACCACCACGCACGGGCCCGCCTGCAACACCGTGCAAGGGACCGCCGTGCCGTCGTCGGCGAAGACTTGCGTCATCCCCAGCTTGATTCCGAGTATGCCGTTGACTCCCATTTCGCTCGCTCTTTCCTTCTCGCTTCGTGCCTTTGTGTCGCGCCTTCTTGCTCTCGAGCCTTGCCCGTTTCGAATCTTGCTCGCTGGCCTTGCCCGCTCCGGCCCTGGCCGTTTTCGGGGCTGGCCCGCTTCTGGCCATGCCGCTTCTTAAGCCTTGTGGGTCGCGGCTTCAGCCGCGACATCCGCCCGGCCAGCACCAGGGCTTTAGCCCCTGCAGTTCCCGCCCTACTTCGTCGCGTGCTCCCGGCCAAACGCCTTGATCTCTACATCCACGCCCGGCGGCAAATCGAGCTTCATCAGCGCGTCGACCGTGTCCGGCGTCGGCTCCAGAATATCGATCAGCCGTTTGTGCGTGCGCATCTCAAACTGCTCGCGCGATTTCTTGTCCACGTGCGGCGACCGCAGCACCGTCCAGCGGTTGATCACCGTGGGCAGTGGAATCGGCCCGGCCACATCCGCGCCTGTGCGCTTCGCCGTGTCGACAATCTCTTTCGTCGATTGATCGAGAATGCGGTGATCGTACGCCTTCAAACGAATCCGAATTTTTTCTCCGTTAGGCATGGTTTACTCGATGATCTCCGTCACGGCTCCGGCGCCCACCGTGTGGCCGCCTTCGCGGATCGCAAAGCGCAGCCCCTTCTCAAGCGCCACCGGCGTGATCAGCGAAATCTCCGCCGACACGTTGTCTCCCGGCATCACCATCTCCACTCCCGCCGGCAGCTTCACGTCTCCGGTCACGTCCGTCGTCCGGAAATAAAACTGCGGCCGGTATCCCGTAAAGAACGGCGTGTGCCTCCCGCCTTCTTCCTTCGTCAGTACGTACGCTTCCGCCTTGAACTTCGTGTGCGGCGTGATCGATCCCGGCTTGCACAACACCTGCCCGCGCTCCACTTCATCCTTCTCCGTCCCGCGCAGCAGCAACCCCACGTTGTCGCCCGCCATCCCCTCATCCAGCAGCTTCCGGAACATCTCCACGCCCGTCACCGTCTTCTTCATCGTCGGACGGAAGCCCACGATCTCGATTTCTTCGCCCACCTTTACCTTGCCGCGCTCGATTCGTCCCGTCACCACCGTGCCGCGTCCTGAAATCGAAAAAATATCCTCGATCGGCATCGCGAACGGCTTGTCCACTTCCCGCGGCGGCAGCGGTATATGCTTGTCCACCGCCTCCATCAAATCCAGCACCGACTTCTCCCACTTCGCATCGCCTTCAAGCGCCTTCAGCGCCGAGCCGCGTATCACCGGAATCGTGTCGCCCGGAAACTGGTACGTCTTCAGCAGCTCGCGCACTTCCAGCTCCACCAGCTCGAGCAGCTCCGGATCCTCCACCACGTCGCACTTGTTCAGAAACACCACAATCGCCGGCACGCCCACCTGCCGCGCCAGCAGAATGTGTTCCCGCGTCTGCGGCATCGGTCCGTCCGTCGCCGCCACCACCAGGATCGCTCCGTCCATCTGCGCCGCGCCCGTGATCATGTTCTTCACGTAGTCCGCGTGCCCCGGGCAATCGATGTGCGCGTAGTGACGGTTCGGCGTCTCATACTCCACGTGCGACACCGCGATCGTGATCCCGCGCTCCCGCTCTTCCGGCGCGTTGTCGATCGTGTCGAACGCTCGGAACGACACCTTCGGGTTGTTCTTACTGAGCACCTTCGTGATCGCCGCCGTCAACGTCGTCTTCCCGTGGTCGATGTGCCCGATCGTCCCCACGTTCAAGTGCGGCTTACTCCGCTCGAATTTCTCCTTCGCCATGTCTTTCTCCGCTCCTCAGCTTCAGCGTGTTGTACGAATCCCGCCTGCCTGAATCTGAACCGACTTGAATCTGAGCTATGACCTGACCACTTTGCCCGTCGCCCGGCCGATCACTTCCTCGGCCACGTTCGGCGGCGCCTGCTGGTAATGCGAAAAGTGCATCGTAAAGCTGCCGCGCCCCTGCGTCTTGCTGCGGATGTCGGTCGCGTAACCGAACATCTCCGCGAGCGGCACCAGCACGTTGATGATTTCGCTTCCGGCGCGAGATTCCCGGCCCTGCAGCTGGCCGCGCCGCGAGTTCAGATCCGCGATCACCGGCCCCATGTAGTCCTCGGGAACCACCACTTCCACGCGCATGATCGGCTCGAGCAGCTTCGGGCTCGCGCGGCGGCACGCTTCCTTGAACGCCATCGATCCCGCAATCTTGAACGCCATTTCCGAGCTGTCCACGTCGTGGTACGTGCCGTCGATCACGACCACCGCGAGGTCCACCATCTCGTAGCCTGCGAGGACGCCGTTTTCCATCGCTTCCTTCACGCCGTCTTCGATCGGAGGAATGAACTCCTTCGGAATGGCCCCGCCCACGACCTTATCGATGAAGAGCAGCCGGTGTTCCTTGTCGAAGCGCCACTTGCCGCCCTTGCCCGCCACCTGCTTCGCGAGCGCGTCGAGCTCGTCGGTCGACAGCTCGTGCATGTCTTCGTGGTTCGCGTTCGGCAAAGGCTGCACCGTCAGCTTCACGTGGCCGTACTGCCCGCGGCCGCCGCGACTGCTTGATGTGCCGGTGTTCGGCTTCGGCCATCTTCAAAATCGTTTCGCGGTACGCCACCTGCGGCCGGCCCACGTTCGCCTGCACGTTGAATTCGCGCATCATCCGGTCGACGATAATCTCGAGGTGCAGCTCGCCCATCCCGGAAATCAGCGTCTGCCCCGTATCGTGGTCGGTGTGCACGCGGAAAGTCGGATCTTCCTGCGCCAGTTTTCCAAGCGCGGTGCCCATTTTTTCCTGGTCGGCTTTGGTTTTGGGTTCGATCGCTACGGAAATAACCGGGGTGGGGAAATCGATGTTTTCGAGGACGATCGGCTTCTCTTCGTCGCACAGCGTGTCGCCGGTCGTTACGTTTTTCAAGCCTACGCACGCCGCGATGTCGCCCGCTTCGATCGATTCGATTTCTTCGCGCTTGTTCGCGTGCATGCGCAGCAAGCGCCCCATGCGCTCGCGCGTCTTTCGCGTCGAGTTGTAAACCGATTGCCCCGTCTTCAACACGCCCGAATACACCCGGATATACGTCAGATGCCCGACGTACGGATCGGTCATGATCTTGAACGCCAGCGCCGCGAACGGCTGCTCATCCGACGCGCGCCGCAGTTCCGGCTCGGTTCCGTCCGTCGTCATGCCTTCCACCGGTGGCACGTCCATCGGCGACGGCAGATAGTCGACCACCGCATCGAGCAACGACTGCACGCCCTTGTTCTTGAAAGCCGAGCCCGCGATTACCGGCACGAGTTTCAGCGCGATCGTCGAACGCCGCAGAGACGCGCGCAGTTCCGCCGGCTCAAGCTTGTGCTGCTCGAGATATTTCGTAAGGATGGCGTCGTCGTGCTCCGCGATGTACTCAACCACTTTTTCGCGGTGTTCTTTGTAGAATTCCGGGCTGAGCGCCGTCGCCTTCACGGCCGTTTCGAGAGCAGGGCGCGTCGCCAGATACGCCGCATCCCACAGCTTCTCGAGCGGCAAACTTTCGTATTCCGCGCCCAGCGCCTCGTCCTTCCAGACGATCGCGCGCTCTTCGATGAAATCGATGATTCCGATGAAATTATCTTCGCGTCCGATCGGGTAGGTGATGGGTACGGGGTGAGCCGCAAGCCTCTGGCGCATGGATTGAACGGAGTGCTCGAAATCGGCGCCGATGCGGTCCATCTTGTTGATGAACGCGATGCGCGGCACGCGGTACTTGTCCGCCTGCCGCCAGACCGTTTCCGACTGCGGCTGCACGCCCGCGACCGCGTCGAATACGGCGACCGCGCCGTCCAGCACACGCAGCGACCGCTCCACTTCCACCGTGAAATCCACGTGCCCCGGCGTATCGATGATATTGATGCGATAGCTCTTGTCGAACCGCTTCCAGGAAGCCGTGGTCGCCGCGGACGTGATCGTGATACCGCGCTCGCGCTCCTGCTCCATCCAGTCCATCACGGTGGTGCCTTCGTGCACTTCGCCGATCTTATAGGTCACACCCGTATAAAAGAGGATGCGCTCGGTGACGGTCGTCTTCCCCGCATCGATGTGCGCCATGATCCCGATGTTGCGCGTGTGATCGAGTTGTACTTGCCGTGGCATTTTCTTATTCGAGTCTCAAGCCTTAACAGGGTGCTGAAAAACTCGTTCTTTGGAACTGCGCGTGCATTTTGATCTGCACGAAGGTCGAAAGCCGCGTTTGGGGCGGCCATTCTCCCAAAAAGAGGAGAACTTCGTGCGCGGAAATCCAAAATTGCAGAACCCGATGTTTTTCATCGCGAACACCGAGGAGCGCCTGGCAAAGAATCATCCGCTGCGAGCGATCAAGCGGCGGGCCGATGAAGTGTTGCAGCAGATGGAGCGGGCCTTCGAGGCGGCCTACAGCGAGACGGGGCGTCCTTCGATTCCGCCGGAAGCGCTGCTGAAAGCACTGTTGCTGCAGGCGCTGTACTCGATTTCCTCCGAGCGGCGGCTGGTGGACGCCATCAACTGGAACATGCTGTACCGCTGGTTCTGCGATCTCGATCCCGATGCCCTGGTCTGGGACGCCACGACGTTCACCAAGAACCGCGAGCGATTCGAACGGCACGGGCTGGTGCAGAAGTTTTTCGAGCGGGTGGTGGCCAGCGCGCTGGTCGACCAGTATGCCTCGAACGATCACTTCACGGTGGATGGGACGCTGATCCAGTCGTGGGCCTCGCTGAAGAGTTTTCGCCCGAAGGAAGAACCGCGAGACCGTCCGCCCGCTGAAGGCGGCAGCAACCCCTCGGTGGATTTTCGCGGCGAGAAGCGGTCGAACGAAACCCACCGATCCACGACCGATCCCGAAGCGCGGCTGGCGAAGAAGAGTCCGGGCGCGGGGGCGCAACTCGCGCACAGCGGGCATGTGCTGATGGAGAACCGTCACGGGCTGTGCCTGGACATCCGCGTGGCGCGCGCCGACGGCTACGCCGAGCGGAAGACCGCGAAAAAGATGTTGCGGCGCTTCCGGCGTCGTCACCGCATCGTGCCGGGGACGCTCGGCGGCGATGCCGGCTACGAAGCCGGCGAGTTCCTGCGCACAATCGAAGACGACTTCGCTATCACTCCGCACGTGCCGATCTCGGCTGAGCGAGTGGTCGCTGAGGATGCCGACGGCAATGCACGACGAAGAATGCTGCGGCGGATGAAAACGCTCGGCTATCGGATCAGCCAGAAGGCGCGCAAGAAGGTCGAGCAAATCTTCGGCTGGCTGAAGCAGCCGGGCGGACTGCGCAAAGTGCGGCACTTGGGCCGCTGGAAAATCCAGCAAGTGGCCTACCTGTGGGGCGCGGCGTACAACCTGCTCCGGTTGGCGCATCTGGAGGTCCGAGAAGCCGCGGCCTAGAGACAAGCGAACGGAAGATGTGGTGCGGAAGAACAAAACGCGGACGTGGATCGAGCAGCGTGGAACCTTGCTCCCGCGCTTTTTCGCTCTCGACTGCATTCTCATCTCGAAAATCACCTGTTCTTCAGCACCCTGTTAAGCCGTTACCACCGATAGTGCGCGAAAGCCTTGTTCGCTTCCGCCATGCGGTGAACATCTTCCTTCTTCTTCACCGCGCCGCCGCGCCCGTTCGCGGCATCCAGAATCTCTTCAGCCAGCTTGTCCGTCATCGACTTGCCCGCGCGCGTCCGCGAATACAGCACCAGCCAATGGATCGCGAGCGACTGCCGCCGAAACGGATTCACTTCGACCGGCACCTGGTAGTTCGCGCCGCCCACGCGCCGCGTCTTCACTTCCAGCACCGGCTTGCAGTTCTCGATCGCCTTCTTGAACAGCTTGAACGCGTCGTCGTTCGCCTTCTTCGCCACCTGGTCCATCGCCTTGTAGAAAATCGTCTGCGCGGTTGACCGCTTGCCGTCGTACATCATGCTCGAAATAAATTTCTGCACGAGGTCGCTGCCGAACACCGGATCGCCCGGAATCCTGCGGCGTACAACCCATCCTTTACGTGGCATCGCTCGTCTCTCCCGCTACTTCTGCGCGGCTTTGGGCCGCTTGGCGCCGTATTTCGAGCGCCCCTGCTTGCGGTTCTCGACGCCGGCCGCGTCGAGCGTCCCGCGAATCACGTGGTACCGCACGCCCGGCAGATCCTTCACGCGGCCTCCGCGCACCAGCACGATCGAGTGCTCCTGCAGGTTGTGGCCGATTCCGGGAATGTACGTCGTCACTTCGGCGCTGTTCGTCAGCCGCGCGCGCGCCACTTTTCTCAGCGCGGAGTTTGGTTTCTTCGGCGTCTGCGTGTAGACGCGAACGCACACGCCGCGCTTCTCGGGACATCCCTCGAGCGCGGGCGATTTCGTCTTCGTTCGGATTTTGTCCCGGCCATACCGCACCAGTTGCGCAAACGTCGGCACGCTTCCCCCTTGATTCTCAAAACTCTGTTTTTGTCTGGCTCTGCGCAGCCCAAACCTGCCCGCGCAGAACTTTGCGGGTGCATGAACGAAGAAGGTCGCCAAACCCGAAGGAACTACCAGGTACTCCGCGCTGACGCTTCACCCCGAGGAGTGAACTCAACTCTTACTGCGGAGAGGCTGTCACGGCTTTGCGGGGCTGGCGCCCCATTTCGGCCGTTCTTCCTTAACCCCGTTCCTTTTTTCTTGTTCCGGGGCTGGAAGACTTCCCTTTCACCACCGGGCACAATGCCCTAAGCACAACCGCGCAAGTATAGAGAAAGTAAGGAGTCGTGTCAACTCGATTCACCTGTGGAAATCTGCGTGCTCGGACTTTCGGTCTGCCGAAATCCCGCCACCACTTCCCAAACCAGGAGAATCACGCCTGCTTGCGCTATCCGCCAACCCCTACATGCGCCTCTTTCAAGTATCGCTCGCATGACGCAGCGCCGCAAGCATCAATCCCGCAATGCCAAATCCGCGGTATAACTATTGTCTTCAGTTAGTTACAGATGTTTTGATGCCCGATCCATCATCCGGCTTTGCTCCCCGTTTGGCTCCTGCCGCCTCGTGGCCGTGCTGCCAGCAGGTAGTTCCCAACTTCTCAATCGTGCCTCGATGAACGCTTTACGTCGAACCATCACCACACCTAAACTGGGCCTCGGATTTCAACAGGGAGCACGTGTGATTTTTCGCTGGATGGCGATTTTCTGCCTTCTGAGCTTGCCGATACTCGCAAGCGCGCAGGACAAATCCACGTCTCCCGCTCCGCCTCAAGATTCCGCCGCAGCTGCTGCCGCGCCGAAGAAATCGGCGCCCGATTATTCGCAAGAGCCGTTCATCGTCGAGCAGCTCATCACGTCAGTGCGCTACGAAAATGACGGTACGGGCGAGCGCGATGTCACCGCGCGCATCCGCATCCAAAGCGATGCGGGCGTGCAGACATTCGGCCAGCTCCGCCTCGGCTACAACTCCGCGAACGAACAACTCGACGTTCGCTACGTGCGCGTACGCAAGCCCGACGGCTCCGTCGTCACCGCCGGCCCTGACGCGATCACCGACATGACGGCTCCCGTCGCGCGCGACGCCCCCGTTTATACCGACTTCAAGGAAAAACACGTCACCGTCCCCGATCTCGCGCCGGGCGTCACGCTCGAATACGAAACCGTCACGCGCCTCGTCACGCCGCTTGCTCCCGGTGAATTCTGGTTCGACCACAACTTCGTCAAGAGCTCGATCGTTCTCGACGAGCAGCTCGAAATCAGCGTTCCCAAGGGCCGCAAAATCGATCTGCAGTCGTCGCCAAGCACGCCCTACGATATGGCTTCGAAAGACGGCCGCACGATCTACACCTGGAAGCAGTCGAATCTCAAACTGCCTTCCGACGACGACGCGAAAAAGCCACAGCCGCGGGATGCGGAAGCGAAGATTCCGGACGTGCAGCTCACCACCTTCACAAGCTGGGAAGCAGTCGGCAAGTGGTACGCGAAGCTCGAGCAGGGGCGCACCGATCCCTCTCCCGAAATTCGCGCCAAGACGGCCGCCCTGATCCAGGGCCGCACCACGGAGCTCGAAAAAATCCAGGCGCTGTATAATTACGTCTCGAAAAGCATCCGCTACGTGAGCCTTTCCTTCGGCGTGGGCCGCTACCAGCCGCATACGGCCGCCGAAATCTTCGCGAACCAGTATGGCGACTGCAAGGACAAGCACACGCTGCTTGCTTCGATGCTCAAGGCCGCTGGCATTCCGTCCGATGCCGTCCTGATTTCTTACGAGCGCAAATTTGATCCCACCGTGCCCTCGCCCGCGCAGTTCAACCACATGATCACGGCGGTGCCGCTCGGCAAAGAGCTGATCTGGATGGACGCGACCGAGGAGGTCGCGCCGTTCCGCCTGCTGGCGTCGCCACTGCGCGCGAAATCCGCGCTCGTCGTGCCGCCCGATGGCGACGCCAAAGTCATCGAAACGCCGGCCGACCCGCCGTTTCCGTCGTCGCAGCACGTCGAGATCGACGGCAAAGTGAGCGACCTCGGCAAGCTCACGGCGCACGTGCACTACACAATGCGCGGTGATACCGAACTCGTCCTCCGGCTCGCGTTTCGCCGCACGCCCGAAACGAAGTGGAAGCAGCTGGCCCAGACAATTCTCACATTCGACGGCATTCGCGGGGAAGTCACATCCGTAAAGCCCGGCGACCCGACCGACACGGCAAATCCGTTCGTCCTCGACATCGATTACGAACTGCCGAACTACCTTGATTGGTCGAGCAAGAAGGCCAAAGCCGCGTTGCCGCTCCTTTCGATCGGCCTGCCCAATCCTCCCGACGACAACACCGCGCCCGTGAAGCTCGGCAGCCCTCTCAAGGTGGACGTGAGCCTGAAACTGGAACTGCCGCCCGCCGACACCGCACAGACTCCCATTTCCGACTCCGTCACGCGCGACTACGCCGATTTTTCTTCGAGCTATCATTTCGCCGATCACACGCTCACCGCCGAGCGCGTCCTGAATTTCAAGATCCACGAACTCCCGGCCTCGCGCACCAGCGACTACCTCGCCTTCGCGCGCGCGGTGAACGCCGACGAGAGCCAGGCGCTAGTCGTCGCGAATGCCTCGCCCGGCGCTCCCGAAATTCCGGCGGCGGCCAAGCCGGCCGATCTTTTCGAAGCGGGCCTCGCCGCGCTCAATTCCGGCAATATGCGCGCAGCGATCCCGCTCTTCCAACGCGTCGTCGCGCTCGATCCGAAATACAAGCAGGCTTGGAACGATCTCGGCATCGCCTACCTGCGCGACGGTTCCTACGACGACGCAGCCGCCGCATTCCGAAAACAGCTCGAGGTCGACCCATTCGACGAGCACGCCAACGACTATCTCGGCGTCGCGCTCGAGAATCAGCAGAAGTATCCCGAGGCCATCGCCGCTTTCCGCAAGCAAATCGACGCCAATCCGCTCGACCTCCTCGCGCACGCCTCCCTTGGCAGCATCTTTCTCAACCAGCATCTCTATCCCGACGCCGTCCCCGAGCTCGAAAAGGCCACCATCCTTTCGCCGGACAATGCGCAGCTTCAGGTCAGCCTTGGCCAGGCGTATATCGGGAGCGGGCAAAAAGAAAAAGGCCTCGCTGCTTTCGACAAAGCGGCCGGCCTTTCGCAAACGCCCGTGATCTGGAACGACATCGCCTACAATCTCGCCGACAATAAAATCGAGCTCGATAAAGCGCTGCGATACGCCGAGTCAGCCGTCTCTTCCACCGACGCCGATCTCCGCAATATCGATCTCCTCCATCTCACGATGGACCAGATGAATGAAGTCGCCAGCATCGGTTCGTTGTGGGACACGCTTGGCTGGGTGTACTTCGAGAAGGGCGACCCGCAAAAAGCCGAGCGATATATCCGCGCGGCGTGGCAGCTCGATCAACACGGCGAAGTCGCCGATCATCTCGCGCGAATCTACGAACAACTCGGCGACAAGAATCAAGCCGTCCACACGTTCGCGCTCGCGCTCGCCGCGCCGCATCCCGTTCCGGAGACGCGCGCTCGCCTGATCCTGCTGCTCGGTGGCAACGCGAGCATCGACGATCTCGTGAAAAACGCGACGCCGGAAATCGCCGCGATGCGCTCTTTTGAATTGAAGGGATTGCTGAAGGAAGACGCGACCGCCGATTTCCTCGTCCTGCTCTCGCCGGCAGGCTCGGACGGCGGATCGGTGAAAGTGGACGCCGCGAAATTCGTGAGCGGCAGCGAATCCCTGCGCCCCGTCGCCGACAAGCTGATGACTCTCGATTACGGCGCCGCGTTTCCCGATGCGTCGCCCGCGAAAATCGTTCGCCGCGGCACGCTATCGTGCTCGGCGAAATCGGGCGATTGCATTTTCAAACTCCTCATCCCCGAAGACGTCCACGCCATAAATTGACGATCCGACGAGGATCGTCATCCTAAGGCCGACGATTTTGGTTCTAGTCGGCCGAAGGATCTCTCCCCGATCCGACCACCCTTCGCGCAGCGAGGGATCGCCATCTCTTTCGCGTACCGCCGGCTCCGTAAGGTGGAAGCATGGGATCGCTCTCTGTTCTGTTTCCTGTTTCCTGTTTCCTGTTTCCTGTTTCCTGTTTCCTGTTTCCTGTTTCCTGTTTGCTGTTTCCTGTTTTCTCTTCTCTGCGTTCTCTGCGTCTCTGCGGTGAATCCCGATTTTCCCTACGTCGAGCTCAAAGCCTCCGTGATCTCCGTACCTTCTCGGTGACCTCTGTGTTTCGCTTTTCCGTTGTCGCTTGAAGGAAGCACTATTCGTAGGAGCGGCTTTGAAACCCGCTGTCGTCGATCGCCTCGCGAGCCGCAGACCCGGCTAACGCTGAGCGCTCAACAGCCGCCCGACCTTGCCGACGCGCAGGCCGTCCGCGCGATCCTTGAAGTAGCGCGCGTTGATCTCATCCCCGCCCATGTCCTCGACCGTGCGAAAGCCCATCTGCCTGAGCCGTTCGGCCAGCGCCTCCGGCTCGAAAAATGTGACGAAAGGTTCGCCCGCCGATTCCACGCGCCGCGAAAGCGCGTCCAGCGCCATCCGCTCCATCAGCCCGAGCGATTCGCGCGGCACCATGTAGTCGAAAACGATCCCGCCGCCCCGCGGCAGCGACGCGACAAATCGAAGCGTCGCGTCAACGGCTTCCTCGGTGAGATACATCGACACGCCGAGCCACGAGAAAAACGCCGCCTTCTCGCGATCGAATCCGGCGTTGCGCAAACCCTCTGCCAGCGTCTGCCGCTCGAAATCGACCGGCGCAAATGTCACCGACGCCGGAATCTTGATCTCAGTCGCGGCAAGCTGGCGCCGCTTCCACTCCTGCGTCGCGGGATAATCAACTTCGAAGACGCGCAGCACCGTTTCGGCGTGCGGATTCCGGTACGCAAACGTGTCGAGCCCCGCGCCCAGCACCACGTATTGCGCCGTGCCGCGCCCAATCGCTCGCGCGAGTTCGTCCTCCGCATAGCGGCTGCGCGCCGCCATGAACGCGCGCAGAGCCATCGACAGCCGGTCGCGGCCCATTCCTTCGCCGCCCTCGAGCCGTTGGATCGCGCCCGGCCCCAGAATTTTCAGCGCGATCGGATCCTCGAGCACCTTCGGGTGATCGGCAAGCTGGTGCGCCGCGCGCCTCATCGCCACCCGCAGCGCCGTATGGCTCGGCCTCGCCTCTTCCATGATTTGCAGTTATACGACGAAAAACGACCTGCGTCCGCCGGAATTCTCGCGGTGTCGCTCGCCGCCATTCCGATAATCCCTGCTGCCGAGCTTACCTCGAGGCAAGATCGATGAGCTGGATCTCGGAATTTTCTTGCAGCCGGTCGAATACGATCTGGTTGCCGTCGGGAGTGATATCAAAGGTTCTCATTACGGCAGAACTGCTCAGGTGAGTGAGACGTCGCGAGCGCATCGTGGCAAGATCCAGCAGCCAGAAATCCTGCCCGGCCAACGTATCTCCCAGCATGTAAACCAGGCCGGCGCCATCTGGCAGGAACCGCGCGCGCTCCCCGTCACGCTGCACGTTGATTTCCGGCAGCTTCACCGGAGTGCCATCCGGGCGCACCGCCAGCAGAGGCTCCAGACTGAACACCTGCGTGCCGCAATACACGATCAGGTCGCCGCGCGAAGACCACACCGGATCGAGGAACGGTCCTGTTGCCAGCCGAACCGGCGAGCCCCCGTCGACCGGCAGTTTGAACACGCCCGCTCCGTTGCGGTCGCTGCCCGCCGCGACAATCCATTTCCCATCGGGAGACCAGGAGGCCGTGCCGCGAACATCGACGTCGCCCGAAAGGGCATGGAGTTGCGTGCCGTCCGCAGCCATTACGTGCATTTGCTCTTTACCGTTCCGCCTCAACGCAAACGCAACACCCTCGCCGTCCTTCGAGACGGCCGGAGGCCACCGGAGTGCGCCTTCCGAACCTTTCCAAATCTCGAGCGCTTGCCCAACGCGATAGGTCCACAATCCGTCCGCGCCATCGCGAGAGGATAGATAGAACAACGATCCGCCTCCGAAGCGCGGCGCCTGCGCACGCACGGTGGGCAACGGGAAGGCCTTCACGTCCTGCTCCTCGACCGTGCGGGTAGTAATCGGGATCGTCCACAGGTTGACCTCTGCGTTTACGGCGCTCGCCGCAAGTCGCCGGCCATCCGCCGTGGCGACCACAGCCGTGTACTGCTCTAGGCCCGAACTCAAACGGCGTGAAGTTCGCGTCTGCGTGTCGAACGCCCACAGCCACGGGCCGGCCCCGTCTTGGTTGGGGGCAACGAATAGAATCGTCTGCTCGTCAATCGGAGTCGGATATGCTACATCGGTGTTGAGATGTGTGAGTTGTTCCGGATCTCCGCCATCCGACGAAATGCGCCAAAGGTCCATCTCGTGCGTGGCAGGCCGGCCGCGCACAAAGTAGATCCACCGCCCATCCTTGGACCAGGCCGGATAGTGGTTGTGGAGTCCCGGCTCGTTCTGCACGATCTGGCGTTGGTTCGCGCCATTGTGATCCGCCACAAACATGGGATCCCCCGGATCCCAAGTGTGATAGACGAGCCGGGCGCCATCGGGCGACCAGGCGACCTCGGCGGCGTGCTCAGCCAGGAAATTGTGCGGCGTTCCGCCCATCAGGGGCCACAACATCAGCCTCCTGCTTTGTGTTCCACCGCTCCACACCTCCGACCCGTCGCCCGAGAACCCGACCGCACGAACCGGCGCACGCGCATCCCCGATCCGCCCTTGGGTTAGATTCGCTAGGCTGCTACCGTCGGCCTGAATCAGCCAGATGTCGAACGTGCCGCTGCGGTCGGAAATGAAAGCGACGAATTTCCCGTCCGGAGAAATGGCGGGATTCGTTTGGGCTCCTTTGAAATCGGTGAGCGGCGTGAATTGCGCGTTGGAAAGTGGATTCTGGACATCCGGCTGGCGGCGAGTGGCAACGGTCCACGCAACGACTCCCGCTATCAGCAGCGCCGCCCCCGTCCATAGCAGCCAGGCGTAACGTTTGGGAGCAGCCACCGCCTCTCGATCTCCGTGCGGCAGGATAGTTCCGCTCCCTCGTTCTTTGAATGCCGCGAGCTCTTCCTCGATCTCAATCCGGGCGTCGCCAAGGTCCCGAAGACGGCGCTGCGGGTCCTTTTGCAGGCACCGCCGCAGCAAATCGCGAATTCTCGCTGGCAGCGCCGTGGGCAGGGTCTGCCAACTCGGCTCCTTCTCCAGGACCGCAGCAATTGTGTCCGGCAACGTCTCACCTGGAAACGTCCGCCGTGCCGTGAGCAGTTCGTAGAGCACGCAACCAAACGCCCAGATGTCGGTCCGCTTGTCTACAGGCTTGCCACGCGCCTGCTCCGGGCTCATGTAGGCGGGGGTACCGAGGATTCTGCCTTCCTCTGTGCCCATCGCTGTGAGCGTCGGCGCATCGGAGAGATCGAGCCCCCCGTCGTCGCCAAACGCTTTCGCCAAGCCGAAATCCAGCACTTTCACTCTGCCATCCGGCCTCACCTTCACATTGGCCGGCTTCAAATCCCGGTGGATCACGCCTTTTTCGTGTGCCGCTTCCAGCGCTCCCGCCAGTTGGCCGCCGATTGCAAGGGCCTCGTTGCAATTCATCGGGCCGGCTCTCAAGCGCTCCGCCAGCGTTTCGCCCTCGATCAACTCCATCACCAGAAAATGCACGTCGCCCGCTTGTTCCAGGTCGTGGATCGTCGCGATGTTGGGATGGTTCAGCGAGGCCAGCAGCCGCGCCTCGCGCTGAAAACGGGCGAGCCGCTCGGGATCCTTTGCGAAGGACTGCGGAAGGATTTTGATCGCCACGTCGCGCTTCAGCTTCACATCATGGGCCCGATAAACTTCGCCCATGCCGCCCGCGCCGATGCGCGAGAGGATCGTGTACTGTCCCAGCTGCGTGCCATCCTGCAGTGGCACATTGGTTGCAGCCGCCGACTGTTCCAGAAAGCTGGGGTTCCCTTGATTGTGCGCGGCAAGCAGTGATTCGACTTCGTGGCGCAGAGCAGGATCGGTGCAAGTCTGGTCGAGGTAGTCGCGCCGCTGCTCTGGTGTCCGTTCAAGGGCGCCAGCGAGGACCTTTTTTACTTCTTGCCAGCGTTCCGGTGTCACGAGCGCGCTTCCTTCTTTAGCAGCGGAACCGCAGTTCAATCAAGCAGCGTTGTTGCGGTCCGTCCAACACGGCGCCGCACGGCCCGATCTTGCCGCTTCCTTGATTTGCAGTTATACGACGAAAAGGGGGCCGCAATCGGCACTAATTTCTCGGCGCCCACGCTCAGGGCGAAGTCGCGCGCCGCTTCCTTCTCCAGGAGCCTCCCGTCGGCGTGGAGCGTATATCCAGATGGCGAATACGCGAGTACACTGGTCCGCTTACGAGGAGGAACGTGGCCTCGACCCGCAACCCCGGGAGAGTCGCTGGCCTTTGGTATCTGGCCCTCACTATCCTAGGCCCGCTGCGCCTGATCTACATCCCCGGCAAGCCATTTGTCTCCGGGAACGCGGCCGCCACGGTCGACAACATCGCCGCGTCCAGCATCTTCGGGTGGTCGGCACGCTGGTGCGCCGCGCGCCTCATCGCCACGCGCAGCGCCGTACGGCTCGGCTTCGCTTCTTCCATGGTCTGCATTTATACGACGGAAACAGCGCCCAGATGATGACGGATTTTTCACGTCCGTTGACTCAGGACTCGGTGCGGCGTACTTTTGCCTGTCAGATCGGCCCCGTTCGATGCGCTTGAGGGAACCGATGACATCTGCCCCGGCTCAGCAACACCCACCGGCATCGCTCTGCGCAAAACTCTTCGGCGGATTGGCAGCGATGGTGCTGCTGGTTGCCTTCCTCAGCGAAGCGAACCCGTTTCACTACCTGAGTTTCACGAGTGCCTCGAATCTGCTACATGCAATCCTGTGGACCCACCTGCAGAGCGGACGGTTCTTACTGATCACCGGCTTCTACGGGCGGCTCTGCATTGCTTTGGTCTGCGCTGCTCTCGCGCTGGGCTATTTCGGCGTGGAGCGGTTCGCACGGCGGCCGCCGAACCGCACGCTGAGTCTCCTGAGTTTCGTGATGGTCGCGGCAGGTATCGTAGTGAAGTTTACCTGGTCGTCCTTCACAGAGCGGCATCCAGTCCCCGAGTCGAATGTCGGAATTTTTCTTGTCTATGTGGCAGCCTTCAACTGCTTTGATTGGGGAGTGTACCTTTCGGTTCTAATTCTAGCGTGGAGTTCCTTCAGAGCTGTCGTGACGCGCTGGCGCGCGGTCCCGGGAAACAAAGCGTCCTTGCCATCACCACCAGCATAGTTCCACACTAAGCCCGCCCACGAGGAGGAAGAATGAGCTCGCCCCGCAACCCCGGCAGAGTCGCCGGACTTTGGTATCTGGCCCTCACCATCCTCGGCCCGCTGCGCCTGATTTACATCCCTGGCAAGCTATTTGTCTCCGGGAACCCGGCCACAACCGCTGACAATATCGTGGCTCACGAGTTGCTCTTCCGTCTCGGCATCGCAACCGACCTGATCTGCGCGGTCATCCTGATCTTTCTCGTGCTCGCGCTTTGCCGGCTCTTCAGGGGAGTGGACCAGAACCTCGCCGTGCAGGTGGCGATCTTCGGGGGCGTGATGCCGGCCGTGACCTACTTCGTCGGCGTCGTGAACGACTTGGCCGCCCTAACCTTGGTGCGCGGCTCCGATTTCCTTTCCACATTCGACAAGCCTCAACGCGACGCGCTGGCCATGCTGTTTCTCCGTCTGCGCGACCACCAAAACACGGCCGCCGAAATCCTCTGGGGATTGTGGCTGATTCCGCTGGCGATCCTCGTCTACAGGTCCCGCTTCCTCCCGCGGTTCCTCGGTGTTTGGCTCGCGATCAACGGCCTCGCTTACCTGGCCATGAGCTTTACGGGCATACTCCTGTCGCAGCACTACCAGCAAAAGGTTTTCACCTATTCGCAGCCCGCGCTCGCCGGTGAGCTGGCGCTCATGCTATGGCTCGTGATCAAGGGCGCGAAGCCGCCGGCGTTGGACACGGCGACGCCAGGCGCAGCGGCGTAGAATGTCCGGCTGCGTTACAAATTGACTCGCGCCGGCCAATCGCGCGCGAACGATGCAACGCTCTCGTGCGCCGATGTCGAAACCTAGCGATAGTAGCCGCGTTTCGCGCGCACGACAGGGTCGAAGAAGGCGAGGCAGTATCCCCGAGCGGACTAAAGGAGAAACGTAAAGTTCAGGATGAGGTACCCGCGGCCCGGAACGTTTCTAATCGTGCAGAACTGCAACCAAGTTTGGCTTTTTGCGGCTTTTTCGACCGCCATAAGCCCCCGCTAGGGGGATCCTTGATCCCCGTCTTATTGCAGTAAAATTCGAGGATTCAGAGAGAGAAGAGATCCTTCGGCCGCCGACAACACTTCGGAGGGCAACACTTCAAAGCGCCCTCCTCAGTGTGGCCATCCTCATCGGATGGTCACTTAATTTCCATCACTTCTTTTTCTTTGGAAGCGGAGAGGTCTTCGATCTTTTTCGTTTCAGAGTGAGTGACCTTTTCGAGCTCGTCGAGCGAGCGCTTCTTGTCGTCTTCGCTGATCTTCTTTTCCTTTTCGAGCTTTTCGATGGCCTCTTTGATGTCGCGGCGGATGTTGCGCACCGACGTGCGGTGATTTTCGAGGACCTTGTGGATGTGCTTCACGAGATCCTTGCGGCGCTCTTCGGTGAGCGGCGGAATCGGGACGCGAATCACTTTGCCGTCATTCGCTGGATTGATGCCGAGATCAGAAGTGCGAATCGCCTTGTCGATCAGCGCGACCGCGCCCGGGTCCCACGGCGAAATCACAATGGTCATCGGATCGGGAATGTTCACCGTGCCGAGCTGGTTGATCGGCATCGACGTGCCGTGATAATCGACGCGCACGTGATCGAGCAGCGCCATGTTGGCGCGCCCCGTGCGGATCGCGGCGAGATCCTTGCGAAAATCCTCGACCGCTTTTTCCATGCGCGTTCGCGCTTGCGCGATCGCGTCTTTGCTGGTGGCAACCGTGCTCATCGAAAAAATAACCTCCGACTAATCGGCGGCGACGGTCGAACCGACGCGCTCGCCCAGGACCACGCGCTTCAGGTTTCCCGGCACGTTCATGTTGAAGACGACGATCGGCATCTTGTTGTCCATGCAGAGCGAGATCGCCGTCGAATCCATCACCGAAAGGCCCTTTTGCAGGACGTCGAGATACGTGATCCGCTCGAACATTTTCGCGCCTGCCACTTTTTCCGGATCGGCATCGTAGATGCCATCGACGCGCGTCGCTTTCAGAATTACCTGCGCCTTGATCTCCATCGCGCGCAGAGCCGCCGCCGTGTCCGTGGAAAAGTAGGGATTGCCGGTACCCGCCGCAAAGATCACCACGCGCTTCTTCTCGAGGTGCCGCGTCGCGCGCCGCCGGATGAAGGGCTCGGCCACTTGATGCATTTCGATCGCGCTCATCATGCGCGTGTGGCAGCCTGCTTTTTCGAACGCGTCCTGCAGCGCGAGGCCATTGAGCACCGTCGCGAGCATGCCCATGTAGTCGCCCGTCGCGCGATCGATCTCGAGTCCCTGCTGCCGCGCACCGCGAAAAATGTTGCCGCCGCCGACGATCACCGCGATTTCGATGCCGAGATCCTGAACGTCTTTTACTTCGCGCGCGATGCTCTGGATTGTTTTCGCGTGAATTCCAAAATCATCCGGGCCGGAAAGCGATTCGCCCGAAAGCTTCAGGACGATGCGCTGGTAGACCGGCGTTTCCCCGGCCACGCCTTCGGTGCGTGCCTGCTGTGGTGCAGCCTTCATCGTGTTGGGTGACCGCTCTTGCCCCCGAGGCATTCTAGCAGAGAATCGGCGCAGGCTAGCGGCCTCGTGAGCCGGCAACCCGGCGGATTCGAACGGTTTAGTTTGTGGAAAAAACCGGCTTAATTGGAGGCAGGTGTTTCCGGGGCTTCCGGCGTCTCTGCGCCGGTTCCGGTGCCGTCCATTTCGCCGACCTTGAAGCGCGAGAAGCGGCGGATCGCGATATTTTCGCCCAGCTTCGCGATGGCCTGATCGACCAGCTCCTTGATCGTGGTGCCTTCGTCCTTGATGAAGTGCTGCTCGTAGAGGCAATTCTCTTCGTAGAATTTTTCCATCTTGCCGGTGACGATCTTTTCGATCACGTTTTCGGGCTTGCCGGTCGCCTTGGCCTGTTCGCGATAAATTTCGCGCTCGCGGTCGAGGATTTCCTGTGTCACTTCCTCGCGGCGGAGGAAGCGCGGGTCGAGCGCGGCAACGTGCATGGCCACATCGTGGCACAGATTCTGAAAATCGTCCGTGCGCGCAACGAAATCGCTCTCGCAATTGATCTCGACGAGCACACCGATCTTCCCGCCCGCGTGAATGTAGCAGCTCACGAGGCCTTCGGAGGTTGCGCGCTGGGCTTTCTTGGCCGCGGCCGCTTGTCCTTTCTTTCGCAGAACGGTGATGGCCTTTTCAATGTCGCCACCCGTCTCAATCAGGGCCGCGCGGCAATCGGAAAAACCCGCGCCGGTTTTGTCGCGCAACTCCTTCACGAGCTGCGCGGGTATGTTACCGCTCTTTGCTTCAGGTGCCGTCGCCATCGCTTCTCTCAATTCCCTGTGGGCTGGATTTTAAAGGGATCGCCGGGCTGCAATTCGCACAGAATCCGCATCGCAATTCCACCTTGATTGCGTTCCGGCGCCCAAACTATCGGCTAAATCTACCGGGCCGAGCCTTCGTCATCTGGCACAGGAGTAGGAACTTCCTCGGCGGGAACCGCTTCCGCAACTTCGCCCTCGACGAAATCGCCTTCCTGTTTCTCGTATTGCTCGTACGCGCTGGTATCCACGTACTCGACGCCTTCTTCGCCCGGCACGCCCGCGGCCTTCTGATCCGCGATCTGCGTCTGCTCGAACGACTGGCGCCCGGAGAGAACCGCGTCTGAAATTTTCGACGTGAAGAGGCGAATCGCGCGCAGCGCATCGTCGTTGCCGGGAATCACCCAATCGACGAGCGTCGGGTCGCAGTTCGTATCGACGATCGCGACCACCGGAATGCCCATCCGGCGCGCCTCGCGCACAGCGATCACTTCGGCGTTGGGGTCGATCACGAACATCGTATCCGGCAGCGTCGTCATGTTTTCGACGCCGGAGAAATTCTGCTGCAGGTGCTTCAATTCGCGGTCGAGCCGCGCCGCTTCCTTTTTCGAAAGCTGCGCCATGCGCCCGTCTTCGGACATGGCTTTCAGCAGCTTCAGCCGCTTGATGGATTTCTGCAATGTGACCCAGTTGGTGAGCGTCCCGCCAAGCCAGCGGTGATTCACGAAAAACATTCCGCAGCGCTCCGCCTCTTCCTTGATGGCTTCCTGCGCCTGGCGCTTGGTGCCGAGGAAAAGCACGCTCTTGCCCTGCGCCGCTTGTTCGGCCACGTAGCGCGCGGCCTCGCGGAACAGTTTCAGGGTCTTTTGTAAATCGATGATGTGAATTCCGTTACGCTCCCCGAAAATGTACTCCTTCATTTTCGGGTTCCAGCGGCGCGTCTGATGGCCGAAATGCACGCCAGCCTCCAGAAGCTCCTTCATTGTAATTTCGACTCCCAAAGTACCTCCTCCCTTTCGAAGGGATGCTTGTGTCCCTAGCTTCCTGCCTAAGGACGATTCCGGTTTGCCGGAACAGCATCCTTTTTTGCCGGTCCTTCCCGGCCGTGAATTTTCCCGCTCCGATTCCTCGGAGCGGGCTTTGCAACAAAACCGGTCGACTAGCGCTTGCTGAACTGGAAGCGGCGGCGTGCGCCCTTCTGCCCGTACTTCTTCCGTTCCTTCATGCGCGGATCGCGCGTCAAAAATCCGTTCTTGCGCAGCGCCGGGCGCAACTCCGGATTCAGCAGCGAAAGCGCGCGCGACAATCCCATGCGCACGGCTCCGGCCTGGCCGCCTACTCCGCCGCCCTTCACCTGCGCGTGCACCTCGAGCTGATCGTGCATCTGCGTGAACTTCAGCGGCTCGGTGGCCGCGATGTTCCACGCGACGTTGCGAAAATATTCGTCGACCGGCCGGCCATTCACGGTGAACTGCGCCGGGCCCGGCTTGATGTACACGCGCGCGACCGCTTCGCGGCGGCGTCCCGTGCCGTAGTGCTGCTTCACTGTGCCTTCAAAATTCGCGGCTGAACTCAACGTTCCCCCTCTTCGATGACTGTCCGTATCGCGCCGTCTGCGGACTCGTCCGCGCAGCGCAAAATTCCCGAAATTGTTCCCGTCAGTTGTTCTTAGAGCGCAAGCGGCTGGGGCTTCTGTCCGGCGTGGCGGGCAAGCGCTTCCTTCCCTGCGTATACGCGCAACTTCTTGGCGCGGCGTGCGCGGAGCTTGTTCTTCGGCAGCATCCCGAGCACCGCTTCGCGGATCACCTCTTCGGGACGCTTCTCGAGCATTCGGCGGATCGGAATTTCCTTTAGGCCGCCCGGATAACCGCTGTGATGTCGATAGATCTTCTGGTCGATCTTGTTTCCCGTCAACCGCACGCGCTCGGCGTTGATTACGACCACGTGGTCTCCACAATCGAGACTCGGCGTGAAGCTGGCCTTGTCCTTACCGATCAGAAGTCTCGCAATGCGCGTCGCCAGGCGCCCCAGCACCTGTCCTTCGGCGTCCACCACGAACCAATCCTTGCCTACCGTGAGCGCTTCCGCCTCCCGGCCCTTCGGAACATACGTCCGCATTCGCCCAGTCTACCTTTCCATCTAGAGACAAACGCTAACTATAGCGTACCGCAGTTCACGCGTCAACGAGGCTCTCGAGACGGTAGTGCGTCACTTTCCGGGTTGCCGACCACCGAGAAGCTGGCCAGAGTAATTAAAAGGAGCGTTTCTCAGGATCTGTCTTCAAAGCGAGAGTTCGCCTTGCTATTGTTTGGCTTCTGTGAGGATTGTCATGAAGCCTTTGCTCTTTGCTTTCTGTGTTGTGTTTGCGTTTGGCGGTGCGAGCGCGCAGGGGGCTACCTGGCAGGCATCGCCCGGAGCACGGGAACCTCTCAGGCAACAGATTCGTGCTATTGCTGGAGAGGCATACGGCAAGGTGTCGGTGGCTTGCTCGTTGCCTGGCTCGGCGCTGAATTGCGACCTCAATCCACACGCACACCCTCCCATGCAGTCTGTTTTTAAGCTTCCGCTGGCTCTGACGGTTCTGCATCATGTCGAGCAGGGCACTCTCTCGCTGGATCAGCCGGTGCGGTTCCTTCCGCAAGACCGCATCCTGCCGCATGTCTACAGCCCTCTGCAGGAAAAATATCCTGATGCTGGGGTCGATGTGCCGCTGCGCGAGCTTCTACGATTGACCGTTTCTCTGAGCGACAATGTAGCGGCGGACATTCTTCTGCGCCTCGTGGGTGGACCGAAAACGGTTAACACGTATATCGGCTCCCTCGGAATTAGTGGCTTTCATCTTCAGGACAATGAGGCCGTCCTTCATCATGAAGTGTCAGCGCAGTACCGAAACTGGTTTGAGCCAGCGGGCGCAGTTCAACTGCTTCGCAGGATTAACGACAATTCACCGCTGACACGGGAACATACCAATCTGCTTGTAGCCTGGATGACTCCTGCTGATCGGACGCCTGGTCTCGACGGTGATCTGCCGGATGGAGTTCAAGTCGCCCACAAGTCGGGCCACTCCGACGTAGACAATGGAGTGGCGCACGCGACGAACGACATAGGACTCATCCCACTGCCGGGTGGACGGCAGATTGCGATTGCCGTGTTCGTGACTGACTCGACCGCGGACGAAGCCACACGCCAGAAGGTAATCGCTCGCATCGCCAGAGCTGTGTATGACGCGAGTTTGCAAAGCACAAGTCCTGGCACCAGCAAGCTCCATTGACGATCCCCGAGCATCGTTCATTTTCCCCGTATGCCGGCAACTCGGACGCAATCCACGTGCTGGTAAACGCCGTAACTCAACAGGATGTTAAGGTTCGGGCGGCGCGTCCGCTGAATAGCCGTTGGGATAGAAATGGTTCGCCGTGATGTACGGCAAGAAGCGCGCGCCGAACCAGATCGTGTTGTTCTTCTCGACTTCCACTTTCGGCAGACTCCAGTTCATTTGCGGCTCGGGATAATATGTGAACGTTTTCGTGTCGGGATCGTAGCGCACCAGCGAATTCTGCGGCTGGTCCGTGATCCAGATCTTGTCGGTCTTATCCGGCCAAGCGTCGTAGGGATTCGCGCCCTTCGTGGGCATCTTGATTTCGGTCATCTTGCCAGTGGCTGGATCGAGCCGCCCGAGGATTCCCGTCGTATATTCCGAGAACCACACGATGCCCTTCGAATCCACTCCGACGCGGCGAATCTGGCCCCACGACGACGGCGCGTAATACTCGGTATACTCCTCGGTCTTCGGATCGAATTTCGTCACCTGTCCTTTGCTGTAGCCCGCGCCCCAGATCGTATCGTCCACGCGATCGACCGCGAGGCCGTAAATCAAATTGTCCGGCGTCGGCGTCTGCCATTCGTGGACCACGCCGGTCTTCGCAACCAGCTCGCCGACACCGCCCGGGCCTTTCACCATCCCAAACCAGACGTTGTCGTCGTTGTCCGTGACGACCTGCAGCATGCCGCCGCGCCGCGGCACGTAGTGGCGAATCTGCTTGCCAGTCCCGGGATCGAGCTCGCCCAGTTGCCCGCCGACAATCTCCGCCCAGAACACGTGCCCCTCTTTATTCACCGTGATGCCATGCATGAAAACGTACGTGTCGGGTCCTTCCAGCGGATACACCTTGAAGCGCCTCGCCGGATCGAGCTGCGTGGGATCGAGATGAATCATGGCGTTCGCCGTCGGGTTCGCGTACCACACGCCGTCCGGCACGATGAAGGGATCGTGCAGCAGTTGCGGCAGCGCGCGCCCACCCATCGTCGAAGGGTCCTGGGCCGTCACTCCGTCGATTTCATTTGCGCCGATTACGTCACCTCGAAAGGGCGGCCGCGGGAAATTGTCGGGAATGTCGTAGGAAACGTAGATCGCCTTCGCGAGCGCGTTCTCATCGAGAATCGGCGGATCGACTTTCAGCCGCTTATCCGGCGTGCCCGGACCAAAATTCGTCGCGAGATATTCCGCGATCTGATCCTTCTGAGCGCCGGTAAGGTAGGTGTGGCCGAGATTCGTGGCGAAGGCGTCGTCGGTCGGGCCCGTCTCCGTCATCCGCGCGATGCCGAGGCGGTAGCCTTCCTTGGTGCGGTGCATCGTGCCAAATTCCGGGCCGTGGCATCCGGTGCAATTCGCCTTCAGCAGATCGCGTCCCGGTCCCGGCGGATACAGTTCATCCATGCTGTCGACCCACACCGTATTCGCCCGCACTCCGGGACCGCCCATCGCCGCCGTCATTCCTTCGGTCGACGCGCCCTGCGCTGTGCCACCGCCGCTGCCGATCTTCGTGAGCGCGATGTCGGCCCTCTTGTCTTCACCGGGGGCGAGATCGATCCTCAGCGTGAGCGACGTAAAACCGCGCTCGAGCACGCTCACGTCATACGCACCCGGCAGCGCTTGCGGGATCGTATAGTGCCCCTTCACGGTGAACGCTGTGTACCAGAGCTTGTAGGTGAGGTTGTGCGCCGTCACGCGGAATCCCACGACGGCGCCTTCGTTGGCTGTCACGGCCCCCGAAAGCGTTCCTCGTGTTGGCGCCGGCATCTGGGCGCGCGATCCGACGACGACGCAGAACATCGCCAGCACCACCGCCATTCCGCCGGCGAGGCGCGCGTTGCGCAAAGTGTCGTTTCGGAGATGACGCAGGAGACTGCGGAGTATCGTTTTCATCGGCTCCCCCCGTTCACTCGACCTTCAGTGATCGGGAGAGTATCAGAAAACGCGCCCGGGAAGCTCGCCCCAGATTTGCCGGGAGCGAGCCCGGCTGGCGAAGGTGTGGATTGTGAATCGCCGGTTACGGGCGGCTGGCGACGCCCATATTGTGGACGCCGGCGAAGATCGAAACGGCCGCGCCCGTCGATTGCGGCAGCCACCACATGCGCCGCACGAGCCGGTTATGGCTGAGTTGCATGCGGCGCCCCGCGTAGTCCAGAGCCAGCGGGCAAACTTGCGTGGCGACATAGATTGCGGGCGAGGAAGCGAACGGCTTGAGCAAGGGATTTTGCTCGACTGCGCCGCTGGCGACGGCCTGGCGCGTGGTATAGGCATCGAAAACCGCCGCGCCATGCTGAGCGACCGATAGCGCGATCCACATCTTCCGCGATGGCAGCCTTTCGACGCCGATTCTGCCGATCGGCTTGGCGGCGACGGGAGCGTTGGGAAGATCGGTTACGGGGGTTGTCTCGAAGTTCTGCCCGGGTTGCGCGGCAACGTTCATCGCAACAGCGGCCGGAGCGGTGTCGGTCGCTTTGGTGGCCGGGACGACGGCAGAAGAGGATAACTGTTGGGCGCCCGCCGGCAGAGCGAAGGCAGCTGCCGCGGCTAGAAAGCCATACATTAGGGCGTATTTTTGAATCTTGCTGGCTCGCATTTCGGAATCCCTCAGTGTCGGCTTCCATTCGCGACTGCGAAATGGATGCTTGCGACACCGTGAGATTAGCGGCGCGCTCCGGACCGGGCCATGGAGCATTGCTCATATTCGAGTTGGTACCAAGGTCGTTACGCTTCGTTCTACGCACACAGGTACCACCGTCCTATAGCTAAGCGCGCAGGCGGCCTCTAAAGTGGGATTGTCGAACAAGCGTGATGGGGAGACAGGTGTGAGCACACAACCATGGTCGAGCCGCAGGCCCGAATTTGCGAGCGCGGCGGCCGCCAAAGCCAAGCGGGACGCCCGCCGCAGGAAGCGCTTGCAAGTGTCTCTGCCCGTGCATCTTTCGGTGTTCGATGCGCGCTTCCGCGACATCGAAGACGTCGGCGAGGTGATCGACTTCACACGCGACGGCTTGTATTTCGCCACCTGCATGCCCCACTATTTCGTCGGCATGCGCCTCGAGGTCACTTTTCCCTATGGGGATAAGGTCGTGGCGCACAAAAAATTCCTCGGCTCGATTGTGCGTATAGAAGACCTCGGTAACGGCACGAGCGGCGTCGCCGTGCGCTTCCTTCTGTAGCTCCTCGGATTCTCCCGGCCTTCAAGAGACGCTTCACATTTGTCAGCACGGTCAATCCTCTCTGTGGAAATTCGGCGTCTATTGACGAGCACATAACGCCGCGTTAATACGCGCGGAATATCATCCCGGGGAGCGGGGGTTTCGATGAACGTGATGAACGTATTGTCTCTTCCGTTTGCAAACATCCCTCCCATGCCGCCCGAGGCTTTCGAGCGTCTCCTGCGGAGGGCCGCCGCCACTTGTTGGCTCGCGCGATTCAGAAACCAGTCCTCGCCGAAGGGAGTTCCCACTGTGAATCACTACGAGATTGGAGAAACGGCCGGCGCCATCTGGCAAGTGCTCTCGAGCGACGGGCCGCAGACGTTCGCCGCGTTGATGGAAGAGGTCGACGCGCCTCAAAGCATTTTCTTTATGGCAGTTGGCTGGCTTTCGCGCGAGGACAAACTGCAAATCGAGCCCGCGAACGGCGACTACCTCATCAGCCTCAGGCAATAGAAGCGGATCTGTCTGCGCGGGGCTGGGTGATCGAGGCTAGAGGTGGGAACTGCGCGGTCGAAGACTGAGCCGGGCGGCAAGTCGCGTCGTGGCGACCTGCCGTCCCCGGCGGGAAAATCCGTTTGGGCGAGGCGGTAAAGCGCGCGATCAATCGGCCGAGGCGGTAACCCGCGAGCGCGACGAGAACTTATCCTCATCGCTGGCTTCGCCGGCCTTGTCGATCTCGATCGAGCCCTTGAAGTACGCGCCGTCTTCGATCATGATCCGCGCGGTCGTCAAATCGCCGACCACCGAACCATCCTTCTTGATCTCGATGCGGTCGCGGGCGCGCAGATTGCCCTTCACATTGCCGTAGACGACCACTTCGCGCGCGATGACGTCGGCCGTCAGCTTCGCGCTCGCGCCCACCGTCAGCTTGCGGTCCTCTAGCTGGACCAGCCCCTCGACGGTGCCGTCGATCATCAGGTCTTCGTTGCCGGTGATTTCGCCCTTTACGTGCAGGCTTGAGCCGAGCCGTGCCGTGCCGCTGGTGCTGGCTCCGGAGCCCGTCGGATACGTATCCAGTGGTGCCATTTTCTTTGCCTCCCCAAGAGAAGATCCTGCCGGTATTGGTGCTGATGGTGCTGGTGGCGGTGCGACTGTCTGTCTAGGCTGCTGCGGGAGCGGCGTCCTAGAGGGGGTATCTGGCTTCTTATCTCCCCACATGTACCCTAGCCTCCTTGGGCCCAAATGCGCCGGACTCTCAGCAATTTCATGGACCGGGGATATCAATGTATTCCTGCGATTCGTCGGCGACAAACCCAAAATGAAACAGTTGTGCCCGGGTCATCACCGCCCGAAAGGACAGGCGAAGCTCGTCGCCCCAAGGTTACCGGAATCTGGCGCTGCCGAGCCCTGCGGAAAAAATCGTGGCAGGCAAGCGGGCATGGTTCGGGTCGCCCGGAATCTGAGGTGCAAGCGCTGCCCAAGCATTGGGCATAGCTTCTCCGCCCGACATCCTGGACAGGAGTCCGCCCAGAAAGGCAGCGAAGTCCGGGTCATTTCGGTGGATAGTCATAACTAAATTCAGCGGTTTCACGGGCTTGAAGCCTTTGATGTAGCCCTCCGGTTTGTTGTCAGACGCAACCCACAGTAGCTTAACGCCGGAATCGCAGCACTTCGCGATCAGGTCTGTTCCGCTGAGTTCGTCGGCGCTTGCGTCCGCCATCAAGCCGATTGGCGATACATCGACGAAGAGATGCACGACGTCGTACCCTCTGATCGTCCGCAGCAATTCAGGGATGGTCGTACAGGAAGTGACCGTCGTCGTAGGGTAAAATTGGGAGTAGATCTTGGCGTCAGTCTCGATCAGTTCAGAGAATTTTTGGTCCAAGCCACAAACGAGAACCTTGGTGGCATGGACCTCTGTTCCCCGCGAACTCTTGGTGAATAGGTCGCGAAATCCCAAGAGTCTTCTCCCGAAGATCTTTCTGGGCCTCGTCGAGCTGGTTAACGTCAGTCCTGTGGCGGGTCGCCGTAGCCACTTCTCAATACTTGCGCAGCACTCCGACGACGCGCCCCTGGATCTTCACATCGGCCGCGGACACGACGATCGGATCCATCGTCGAATTGGCCGGCTGCAGGCGAACCTTGCCGCCTGGCTCGCGATAAAATCTTTTCACCGTCGCGTCATCTTCGCCTACCAGCGCGACCACGATCTCGCCCGGGTTCGCCACTTGCGTCTGCTCGACGACGATGTAGTCGCCATCGAGAATATGATCCTCGCGCATCGATTCGCCCTTCACCTGCAGGACGAAGCTGTTCTGCCCGCGCGCAAAATCCGCCAGCGAAATCGTCTCTTTGTCCTCGACCGCCTCGAGCGGGCGCCCGGCCGCGATCCGTCCCGCGAGCGGCAGCTCCACCGTGTGCCGATCCATAATTTCCTCGCGCACCGGCTTCGGCAGCTGCATCACCTCGATCGACCGGCTCTGGTTGTATCCGCGCCGGATGAATCCCTTTTTCTCGAGCGTCGAGAGATGCTTGTGCACCGTCGCGAGCGACGTCAGCTTCAGCGCGTGCGCGATCTCCTCGAAGCTCGGCGAGTATCCATTCTTGTTCAGGAAACTCACCAGGTAGTTCAGCACTTCTTTTTGCCGTTTCGTCAGCGACATCTTTCCCCCATTCCTTCGCCGGTTCTCGCTCCGCGTTCTCCGCCGGCCCCGGCCTTCACCTACACGTCGGGCAACCGGCTCTACTATATGGCGAACCAAAAGCGAAAGTCAATGGTACCCAGGGACAGGTCAAGGCCAGTTCCCATTCTCAGCCATCCGAAACGCGAATCGCCTGCGTCACGTCAATACGGTATCGAAGACTGCGACGGCAAAAGCAGTTTCTGAAAATCCGCACACGTCTCGGTGTAGAATCCTGCCGCATGTCGGGGGAAAACCGACGGAGGGAGTGTTCATGAAAAAGCAGAAGTTTCCGAATTCTTTATTCTCGCGCAATCTCGGCGTGATCGTTGCGGCGGGCGCGCTTACCATCGCGATCGCGACCGCAGGCCTCGCGCGATCGCCTCGCGCGCCGAAGGCTGCGGCCGACGGCGCGTCGAAAGACGTGATGGGCATGGCCTTCGACGGCCACTCGGTCTCGAATCTGGATGATTCGATCAAATACTGGAAAGTGCTCGGTTACACTCTGACGAACAAGCCCGAATGGAAGCTCGACAAGGAAGCGAACAAGCTCGACGGCACCCCGGGCGCGGAGCGCCGCACCGCGATTATGAGCGGGCCGAGTTCCGTCTCCCATGTGCCCTTCGATCTTTACCTGACCGAATATCGCGGCATCAAGCGCCAGGACTTCAGCGGGCTGGGGTCCAACGCGCTCGGCGGCGGCCACATCGATCTCACGGTGATGGACGACTGCAACATCGTCATGAACAAGTTCAAAGACATGGGAATGCTGAAGGTGCCGCAGATGTTTTCCGCGCCACCCAGGCCCGACGGCAAGCGCTCCTTTGTCTTCCTCGATGATCCCAGCGGCTGGCTCGTCGAGTTGTTTGCCAAGCCACTTCCGGTTCCGGGAGCCCCTCCCGAAGCGCAGAAAGTCTCGAATTCCACCGCCACCATGCAGAATATCGACCGGCTCGGCATCGGGGCCGGCTTCAATCACATCGGCCTCAACGTGATTGACATGCCCAAGGCGCTGTCCTTCTATCAGGGCGTGCTGGGCGGAGACTACCCGGCTTTCACACCGGCTCCACCAGCTGCGCCCGGCGGCCGCCCACGCATGAACATGGAGAACGGCTGGTTCACGCAGGCCACCACGGATGGACAAGATGGACACCTCCGTGTCGAGCTGCTCGGCAGTCCGGGCGCCCAGCCTCCCGACCAGCAAATCTCCGATATCAACGTCAACTACGTCGGCTTCCAGGTGACCGACATCGACGCCGTCTACGCCGCCGCAAAAGCGGATGGCGCCAAGACCGTGTCCGAAGGCGGCATCGTAAAGATGAAGGACGGCCGCGCGGTAATGTTGAAGGATCCCGACGTCGGCGGCTTCGTCGAACTCCGGCAAGCGAAGTAGCCTAAGCATTGCGAATCGCCGACCGCTAGCGACTGCATTTTCGGGCCCCACTCTTTGCGCGATTGCAAAGGGTGGGGTTCTTTTCTTGCGGGCGCTAACTACTTTGGAATTTGCTCTTCGCTTGAAAAGTGCGGAATGATGCGCGGCTTCTTTACGTCCACAACCTGGCCGGCATCGTCGAGATATGCGTACTGTTCTTCCCACTCCCCGGAATCTTTATACCGATAACCATTGAATCGAAACAATCGAACTCCATAGTCGGTGGCCGATCCGTGAGACCACGCGACTAAGTCCGGATAGCCGTGTGTAGATGACTTCACGAATCCGAAAAGCCGGACGGTACCTATCCCCAACAGCTCTCGGTACGCGCCATCCTTGACGCGATAGATCCAAAGCTGGCAATTCCCCGTCGGGCTGCAGAAGCAAAGGCCCCGCCCTTGTATTGCCAGGATGCGCGCCCCGCCAGAACCGAGGGAAACTTCATGGGCGTCGAGATCATTTCGATCTTTGGGGTTACATGGCGGATAGTCAGACGGGGCGTCGGCCTTCAGTGTATTGAAAATCAGGTCGGGAACGGGAACCTCTTTGCCCATCGTTCGCTCTGTACGGACACGCTCCGCGAAGGCCGCGACTTGGGCTGAAGTCGGTGGGCTGTGTTGTCCGAACAACGCATGTGGCAAGAGAAGGACGACACTCGCCAAAACCGTTGGCCGAGCGAACGCAACACCCATCTTCAGTATTTCTTTCAAGCTCGTCAGGTTTAAGGGCTTTCGCAAGCATGGCTCTTCCGTTTCGACCCTGCTGATCATCCCGGCTAACCTCCTCTCGAGATGTTTGCGAATAGATTGCCATTCCTAATGAACTGGGTCCTCGATGTTACCGTATCTTTTCCCACCAGGGATTCCTTTGAGTGTGGCCCCAAAATCGGGAATCCCCGGCATTCTTGTATTTTTCGGCCAAACTGACTAATCTTTCGTCGCCATGCAAACGCGCAAGCGAATCGCCCAAGCTCTCACCTGTCTTGGCAGCCTAATCTTGTTCGTTGGCGCCTCGCTCCACTCAACTCTCGGCTACCGCGCCATTTTTGGCCCTCTACAGGGGACGACCGCGCCGCAGGAAAACGTGCAGGCGCTCAAGACGATCTGGTTCCTGTATGCGTGGCACAGCGTCGCAATCGGCATTGTCGCCCTTGTCGCGGCCTTCGTTCGGGGCTTGCCTCACCGCGCGATTTTGCTGGTGTGCGGAATCATCACACTCGGGGACGCAACCGCGACCTGCGCGGCCCTCGGTGTCTTTATCGGCGATGAAATCAGTTTCTCCTGTGCAGTCGCGCTGCTGGCCGCTGCCGCTCTCTTCCCTGCACCGCAGAACTAGACGCCCTTCCTCCGCTTCATTCACTTTTGCAACACCACGCCAATTCCATTTTTCCTCATCGGCGCGCGGTGCTACACTGTTCTGTACACGTGAGCATTTCGTGGCCACCGTTTGGGTGCAGGGGAATGGCGGGCGCGGCATCTCGCGGAATTCGTTGATCATCTAACGAAGGGTGGGGAAAACGGAATAGTTATGTCCACGACTTTAGCTCCGTCGCGCGTCCGCACGCGCGAAAAGCTTGACCAGGCCGTCATCCGGTTCTGCGGAGATTCCGGCGACGGCATGCAGATCACCGGCAGCCAGTTCACGAATACCGTTGCGCTCTATGGCAACGATCTCGCCACGCTTCCCGACTACCCGGCCGAAATTCGCGCCCCTGCGGGCACGCTTCCGGGCGTCAGCGGCTTCCAGGTCCATTTCTCGTCGCACGACGTCTACACGCCCGGCGATAGCGTCGACGCGCTGATCGCCATGAATCCCGCCGCGCTGAAGACGAATCTCGCCGACCTCAAGCCCAACGGCATCCTGATCGTCAATGTCGATGACTTCGGCGAAACGGATCTGCGCAAGGCGCACATGACCGTGAGCCCGCTGGAGGATCATTCGCTCGACGGCTATCGCCTCTTTCCTGTCGAACTCACCAAGCTCACGCGCGCCGCGCTGAAAGATCTCGGCCTCGACGCCAAGAGCGTCGATCGCTGCAAGAATTTCTTCGCTCTCGGCATGTGCTACTGGCTCTACAACCGCTCGATGGATACCACGCTCCGCTGGATCGAGGACAAATTCAAATCCAAGCCGGCGCTCGTCGCGGCGAATCGCACCGCCATGCAGGCGGGTTACAGCTATTGCGAGGCCACCGAAGCGTTTCAGGTCACCTACGAGATTCCGCCCGCAAAGCTCGCGCCGGGCGTATATCGCAACATCAGCGGCAACACGGCGCTGGCGATGGGATTCGTCGCGGCGTCGCAGAAAGCGGGGCTTCCACTTTTCCTCGGCTCGTATCCGATCACGCCCGCTTCGGACATTTTGCACGAGCTTTCCGCCTACAAGGATTTCGGCGTCATCACGTTCCAGGCCGAGGATGAAATCGCCGCCATCACTTCGGCGATCGGCGCGGCCTACGGCGGCGCGCTCGGCCTCACCACCACCTCCGGCCCCGGCATGGCGCTGAAGACCGAAGCGCTCGGCCTCGCCGTCGCGGTCGAATTGCCGCTCGTGATCTGCGACATTCAGCGGGGCGGTCCGTCCACCGGCCTCCCGACGAAAACCGAGCAGGCCGATCTGCTGCAGGCGCTCTTCGGCAGAAATTCCGAAGCGCCGATTCCGGTTCTCGCTCCCGCCACGCCTGGCGACTGCTTCTGGATCGCGCTCGAGGCCAGCCGCATCGCGATCAAGTACATGGTGCCCGTCATCATTCTTTCCGACGGCTACCTCGCGAACGGCGCCGAGCCGTGGCGCGTTCCTTCACTCGATCAACTGCCGGAAATTCCGGTGCACTTCGAGACGAATCCCGTCGACTTCCGCCCGTATCGCCGCGATCCCGAGACGCTCGCGCGTCCCTGGGCGATTCCCGGCACGCCGGGGCTGGAGCATCGCATCGGCGGGATCGAAAAACAGGACGTCACCGGCAACCTCAACTACGAGCCGCTCAATCACGAACGCATGGTTCGCCTGCGCGCCGCAAAAGTAGCCGGCATCGTGCAGGACGTTCCCGACGCCGTCGCGGCGGGCGACCCCTCGGGCGATCTGCTGATCGTCGGATGGGGCTCGACGCACGGCCCGATCACCGCTGCAGTAAGAGCGCAGCGCGAAAAAGGACGCAAAATCGGCCACGTCCATCTGCGCCATCTGAATCCGCTGCCGAAAAATCTCGGCGAGCTGCTCGGCCGCTACGACCGCGTGCTCGTCCCCGAAATGAACATGGGCCAGCTCCTGATGCTGCTGCGCGCGAAATATCTCGTCGACGCGCAGGGCTTCGACAAGATTCAGGGCAAGCCCTTCAAACAGTCCGAGCTCGAGCGCAAAATCGAAGAGATCCTCGCGGCGGACGGGAGAATTTAATGAGCACGGCCACGCTGTTACCAACGCTAACGAAAAAAGACTTTCAGTCCGACCAGGAAATCCGCTGGTGCCCGGGCTGCGGCGACTACGCGATTCTCTCCGCCGTTCAGTCCGTTTTCCCGGAGCTTGGCGTCCCGCGCGAAAAATTCGTCGTGATCTCCGGCATCGGCTGCTCGAGCCGCTTCCCGTATTACATGAACACGTTCGGCTTCCACACGATCCACGGCCGCGCGCCCGCCGTCGCCACGGGCTTGAAAGTCGCGCATCCCGATCTCGAAGTCTGGGTCGTCACCGGCGACGGCGATTCGCTTTCGATCGGCGGCAACCACACGATTCACATGCTGCGCCGCAACGTGGGCCTCAAGGTGCTGATGTTCAACAACCGCATCTACGGCCTCACGAAGGGCCAGTTTTCGCCCACATCCGAAATCGGCAAGAAAACGAAATCCACTCCTTTCGGCACCACCGACCGCCCGTTCAATCCGCTCGCGCTCGCGATCGGCGCCGGCGCTACGTTCGTCGCGCGCTCCGTCGATGTCTTCCAGCAGCATCTGAAAGACACGCTGAAGAAGGCGGCGGCGCACAAGGGCTCCGCCTACATCGAGATTTTGCAGAATTGCAACATCTTCAACGATCACGCGTGGGAAACGCTTACGGAAAAGGACGCGCGCAGCGAGCACATCGTCCAGCTCGAGCACGGCAAGCCTTTAATTTTCGGCAAGAATCGCGACAAGGGCATCCGCATGCGCGGTTTCGATCTCGAAATCGTCACGCTCGGCAACGGCAGCGGCGCCTCCGAAAAAGATCTGCTCGTCCACGACGCGCAGAATCCGAATCCCGCGTACGCCTTCGCGCTCGCGCACATGGAAGAGCTGCCCGGCTTCCCCACCCCGATCGGCATCCTGCGCTCGTGGGAAAATGTCCCGCGCTACGAGGACCTCATCTCCTCGCAGATTCGCGACGTCCAGGCGAAGCGCGGCAAAGGCGACCTCGCCAAAATGCTCCACGCCGGCGACACCTGGGAAGTCCGCGCTTAGTCTTCAGATTCTCGGCTTGCGGTTTCGGTGCTTCAGGAAATCAATTGCCGCCGGTATCGCTGTGCGGCGGCTGATTCTGCGCGACAACGCCATTCCCCGCCTTGATCGCCGGCATTTCCGCCAGCGCATGATCGCGCGCCGCGACGAACGCATTCCAATCCTTCCGCGCGATCGGGTTTGACGTCGGCAGCTTCAACTTCTCGAAATTCAAGAATGTCCCGTGCAGCTGGAGGCGAAAATCGAGATGCGGCCCGGTGGCGAGCCCCGTCATTCCAACGAGCCCGATATTCTGCCCCTGCTTCACCCGCTCGCCGTCCCGCACCAGAATCCGCGAAAGGTGCATATAAAAGGTCGTGTAGCCATTCGAGTGCTGCACCTTCACCAAATTTCCGTCGCCGCCCTTGCGCCCCGCGAAAATCACTCGGCCGTCGCCGATCGTCTGCACCGGCGTCCCTGTGGGCGCGCCATAATCGATGCCGAGGTGCGGGCGATACTCTTTCAGGATCGGGTGGAATCGGTGATAGCTGAAATGCGACGTAATCGGCGCCGCAAATTTCAGCGGCGAGTGCAGAAACATCCGCTTCATCGACTTCCCTTCCGGCGTGTAGTACGCCGGGTCGCCATACCCATCATGGAATAGGACCGCGCGATACGCGTGCCCGTCGTTGTCGTATTCCGCGGCGAGAATGCGCCCGTAGTCGGCCGTCTCGCCGTTTGCCAGAATTTTCTTCTCGATCGCGACGCGGAACGTATCGCCCGGCCGCGGATCGGTGTAGAAATCGAGGTCGTACGCGAAAATCGCCGCGATGCGCATCGCGAGCTCCGGCTTTTCGCCCGCATCCGTCACCGCCTGGAAAAGCGAATCGTCCACTTTGCCTGCCACGCCGACTTCTTCGGTGGTCGACGGAATCGTATCGACCTCCGAATGGAAATCAGCGCTGCCGTTGGCGCCTGAATCCTTCGCAACCGCGGGCGCAATCGAAAGAATATGGTTCTCGTCGATGCGGTAATCGACTTCTCGCAACTCGCCGAGCACCGACCGCCCGATCTTCACCTGATTTCCCGCGCGCACGTGGTGAAAGTCGAAAACCGATTTCGCTGAGGCCACCATGTTCGCCACCGTGCCTCCGTCGATTCCCACTTTTTGCAGAAACGATGCAAATGGCACGCGCGCTGGCACCGCCATCTCGGTGTAAAGGACAACCTGCTGCTGGATTCGTTTCGCTTCGATCGCGGCAAACGACGCCTGCGAGGTAATTTTGTTGTCAGCCGAAAATCGTGCGTGGTAGGAGACGCCGATGCATCCCGCGGCAATCGCGAGAAACACCGGCCAGAAAATCGCTCGTCCCAGATTTTTCCCCGTCAACGGACCATGCCTCGCTTCGCCTCCCTCGCGAAAATCGCTTTCAGCCTACTCCATGCCCAGCGCGATAGAAAAGCGAAATCGTGGGCAGTGGTTGGTGATGAGTGACCGGTGCGCAAGACAGAAAAAGATTCAAACCATTACACAGAGGACACCGAGAGGTGCCGAGATAACGGAGACGCGTCGGGCACTAGCGGTTGCACCAAGATGGTGCAATTTTTGTGCAATAACAGGGGACTGGAGCAGCCCCCTAGCGGGAGCCTTAACGGGCCTTAGAGGAGCGGAAATGGCAGGCTTTGCCGCTATCGCGAGGGAGCGATGTTCGTTCAGGACGAAAACTGCTCCAGCCCGACGGCCATTCGCATGGCTCCGTTTGAGCGCGGGACGCGCGACACAATTTGGCCCAACCCGGAAGGGCTCGGAACGCAGAGGTTGGATCATGCGTGAGCGCCGTAGGTGCGGCACCTCGGCCGAACACGAAGATATGTGTCGCACCTACGGCGCTCGGTCCAGGTGCATTGCGCACCCAGGCCTTCCGGCCTGCGCTAACTTCTGACGCACCTCCGGCGCTCCGGAATAATGCAAACTCCAAATGGCGACAGGGGCGGCGGGCGAGCGTCGTGGGACTGACGAAATCCGGGAAGAGGTTCATGGGGAATGTCCTGCCGAGCCATTCGAAGGTCGCAACCTCGCTTCGCAAGACGGTTCCGCGAAGACTGCTCTTGGCCAACAGCCATTCGCACCGGCTTCGCTCAAGCGCGGGACGCGCGGCACAAGTTAGCCCAGCCCGGAAGGGCTGGGAAAACGCAGAGATTGAATCGCAAGAGCGCCGTAGGTGCGGCAGAGAGAGTGCCGTCAATCCGCCCGCTCTTGGTCACCGCTCGACCCAGGGGCGGAGATCGACGCAAAATGCGTCTTTACCCTTTTCAAAAGGATCTCCGAATAATCGAAAACCGCTCCGGAGTACCGCTCGAACTGCTCCCGTCCAATGACCAACTTAGCCCCGCTTTCGGCTTTGACCCAGGGACACGCTTGGACGAAGCGGTGATCGATGATGCCCCTACGATGTAGGAGAACGTTGCGAGCACTCTCAAGCTCGAATAGGTTTCTCTTAACGCTCGCCTCAACCTGGCCTGACAACCCGAAAACCGACATCACCTCTTCGAACTTGTCACATCCGCGTCTGAAGGCCGATCTCGCTGCGCTCTAGCTCCCCCAACAAATAATGGTACTTGTCCGAATCTTGCATCTGCTGGTAGTCGGAAATGCTAATTCTTACCTTGCGGATCTCATCGAGCTGCATTGACGACGGGGTGTTGGCCATCCAAGCGGTTAAGAAGTCCTCGATGAGACACTCTAGAGAGGTCCAAAGCGCCACAGTCTGCTGCTCGTGGAGAGTGGGAAAGCCGTTATCGACCTCCCATTTGGCCTTCTCTGCTCGCAGCCTAGCGGCTTTACGCCTGCCGTCGTCTTCGATCTTTCGATGATCCAACGCCTCTAGCTCAAGTGTGAGTTCCTCAACTCGCTGCGAACTATGAATGATGATTCCGAGCCCATCAACTGTCAGATGGTAAAAGTTATGAATCCTGTCGTGGTACTCGATAAAGTTGCTAAAGGGCTCGCGGGCCCATGACGGAGTATTCATGGGTAGATTGTACTAGAAGCATAAAGCAGCTGACCGCTAGCGATTCCTCCATCCTAGCTGCCGGCGATTTCGCGGAGGCGGCCGCTGGCGACATCGTAGATAAAGCCGCGGATGGCGATGCTGGCGGGAATCCACGGATGCGAGCGCAGCTTTTGCAGCTGGTGGCGAACATTCTCCTCGATATTCTGGAATGCATAGAAAAACGCGGGCGCCACGGCCGCCGTTCCCGCGCGATTCTGGATGCGCGTGCGCAGGTCCTGTTCGGTGGTGTGCATCAATCCGCAATCGGTGTGATTGATGATCATGAATTCCTGGGTGTCGAGCAGGTAGTGCGACACCAGCAGCGAGCGCAGCGCGTCGTCCGTGACGATGCCGCCGGCGTTGCGGATGATGTGCGCGTCGCCCTCGCGCAGGCCCATCGTGCGAATCGAGAGCCGCGTGTCCATGCAAGTGAGGACAGCCAGCTTCCGCTCGGGACGCGGCGTCAGCCGGCGGAATTCGTGCGTGCGGGAATAAATTTCGTTTGCCGCAAGAACTTCGTCAATTGCGCTCATAGGCGCACAGTGTAACGTAAAACCGGGGCGCGAGGTCGAAGGGCAGGACGAACTGCAACGGCAAACCTAAACATCACGCAGAGAACGCGGAGAAAACGCAGAGTACGCAGAGGAAGCGAGGTTCAGGTCTTTCTCCGCGGTCTTTGCGCCTCCTTTGCGCTCTCTGCGTAATGTTTGGGGGCTTTCTCTCCGTCTTCGCGGCGCCGCCGCCCGCGCGCTTCGGCCAGTGCGCCGCCCCTGGGCGAAAACTGTACTCGCGGCCAGCTTGTTCCTCGCGCCGCAATCTGCCACCGTGGATGCGGCGGCAAAAGCCGTCCGCCCTCTCGACGAGGGCCGAATGCTCTTTGAAAATTCGCGATCGCGAGCAGACATTCCGACGGCGGGATTTTTCCTTCTACATAGCTCGCCGCTGCCTATGCGGTGAGGCTTTCGGCCCCAACGCCTCAGCGCTCTCTGCGTCTTCTCAGCGTTCTCTGCGTAATGTTTAGATTTTCCGCGCGCATTTCTAATCGACATTTGGCGATTAGAAATGGCTGTAACTCGCAGAAAACACACGATGGAGGTCAGTTCTAATCGACACACTAACGGGGCCCGCGGGGAGAGAAATTCGCTGGGTCAGCTGCCGGCCAGGCGGCGCGCGGTCTCGCCGAGCCGCTCGAGGTTCTCTTTCGATATCACGGCGTCGATGCCCATGCTGCGGGCCGTCCGTTCGACGTCGGGATCGCCGTAGAGCGTAAACAGGATGACGCGCACGTCACTTACCGTGCGCTTGATGGCCGACGCCGCGTCCAGGCCGTTCATCACCGGCATGCCCAGATCGAGGATCACGAGGTCGGGCTGAAGCTGCTTCGCCTTCTGAATCGCCTCGCGGCCGTTTTCGGCCTCGCCCACAATCTTGAATCCCGATTCAGACTCCAAAACATCGCACACCATACGGCGCATCAGCGGGGAGTCGTCGACAACGAGCACGTGGGCTGGGGATGGGAACATTTATTCCTGGCGATCATTTTATCTGGGTCGAATCGTTCGGCACCGACGCCGGATATCCCATGGTTTCGATTTGCAGCCGACGCAGATTACGGATCGCGTCGGCAATGGCTGCGCGCTCGATGTGGCCGTTGGTGCTGGTCCTCAACGCTTGCAGACGGTTGACGATGGCGATCTCGGCGACGTACAGGCTTTCGCGGCGTTTCTGTCGGTCGGTCTCGAAGAGGGCGGACTGGTATTCCGGCTGCCAGTCCGGAAATGTGATTTCATCTTTAGAGTGCATCGGGCAAACTCCTGGTTGCGGAGGCGGCGCAATGGATTGTAAAGACGCCGCTAGAATACAAAATTCGCAAAAAAATTGTCAAGTAGGTTTATCGAGCGCGGCAGCGCAGGAAACTTTCGTGGTAGCTTGTAAAGCTCGCGATGACGCCAAACCCTGATTATGCCGCGATGCTCGACGTTGCTTTCGCAGAAGCCCGCAAGGGGCTCGCCGAAGGCGGGCTGCCCATCGGCGCGGCGATTTTCGACGCTGGCGGCAAGCTCGTCGGCGCGGGCCACAATCGCCGCGTGCAAGATGGCGACCCCTCGATGCACGCCGAGACGAACGCCTTTCGCAATGCCGGGCGCCAGCGCAGCTATCGCAATCTGATTATGGTCACCACGCTCGCGCCGTGCTGGTATTGCAGCGGGCTCGTGCGGCAATTCGGGTTCGGGACGCTCGTGGTCGGCGAAAGCCGCAATTTTCAGGGCGGCGTCGAATGGCTGCGCTCGCTCGGCGTCAGCGTGATCGACCTCGATTCGCAGGAGTGCTCCGCGCTCCTATCCGCCTACATCGAAAAGCACCCCAAAATCTGGCACGAGGATATCGGACAGGAGTAGCTGATAGGCATCTCACAAATGGGCGCCCGATCCCGGTCAGCGTGACACGGGAAGCAGGACAAGATATTCTTCTGTGATGAAATCCGGTTCCAAAGGTTTGGCCAAGACTCTTGGGATCGTTCTCGTGGTTCTCGTGATAATTGCTTTTGCGATGGCGCGCTTGTTCGTTGGGGCCAGAATGGCCAGCCACATATTCAAATGAAATCAGGCGGGTCCGCCTAGCTTATTTCCCCTGCGCGAACTGCAGCGTGTAGGCGGTCGATGGATCAAGCTGCTTGTCGATCACCTTCAAATCCATCAGCTGTTCGTACATGGTTTGCCAGCGCGCGGGATCCATCTGGCCGATCTGCGTGCCGCTGGCATCGCTTCCGGTAACGAAATTGCCGTCGCGCAGCGCCTGCCATGTGAAGTGCATCCACGCAGCATTGAGCGCGGGGTTCAGCTTCGCGATGGCCGCATTCGCGGCTGCGGGATCTTTAAGGTACTCGCGCCATCCCTTGATCGACGCGCGCACGAATCCCGCGACCGCCTCGGGATGCTGCGCCAGAAACGCGCGCGTGGCGAACATCACACGGTACGGGTTGTAGCCCGCGTCGCTGGTCAGCAGGACGCGCGTCGCGATGCCCGCCTGCTGCGCGAAAAACGGCTCGGACGTGGCGAATGCCTGCTGGACGTAATTCGGGTCGGCGACGAAATTCGCAACGTTCATCATGGCCGGCACTTCGTGGACGTTGTTCAGGTTGTAGCGCTTGGCGATGAACTCCCACCACGTTGAGCCCGTCTTGATCGCGACCGTGTGGCCGTTGAGGTCGGCGAAGGATTTGATCGGCGAATCCTTGCGGACCATGATGCCCTGCGGGTCGTGCTGCATCGTCGCGGCGACGGCGATCAGCGGCTGGCCGTCCGCGATCGACTCGAGGATCTTGTCGGACGAGCTCATGCCAAACTGAGCTTCGCCCACGGACACCTGCTGCTCCACGGAAACATACGGCCCGCCCGGCACGATCGTGACGTCGAGCCCTTCGTCCTTGTAGTAGCCGTCGACCAGCGCGGTGTAGAAGCCGCCGTGCTCCGGCTGCGGATACCAATCCGCCTGCAGGATCACCTTGGTGAGACCCGTTTCGTTTGTGGAGTGATGGCAGCCGGCAAAAGCCAGCGTGATGAAAATTGTGAGGAGGGATAGAACGCCCAGGGAGAGGACCTTGCGCATAGCGTAGGGTAGCACGCGCCTCTAGGATTTCAGCCGGCAATCTGCGCGGCATAGGCGACGAGCCGCGCATCCGCGTCGCGCGCCGCAACGAGCTGCACGCCCGCGCCGTCGCGATCATGCGCTGGCAATGCGACCGCCGGCATTCCCGAAAGGCTTATGGGCGTGGTGTACCGAAGGATTTTGCCGCGCGCGCCGCTGTTATCGCCGCCCGCGATGAGGCGGCTGACCGGCGCGCACGGCAGGATCAGATAATCGTGCACGGCGAATAGCGCGTCCATCCGCGCGCGAAATGCTGCGTGGCGGGCGCGCAATCGCTCCACCTCCGCATTCGTGACCGACACGCCCCACGCCAGCCGTTCCGCGATCGTGCGCTCGAAATGCGAAAAATCGCCGCCCGTGCGCGCTGTGTGAATCGCGGCCGCTTCGTGCGCCTGGATCGGCGCGAAAATTTCCATGGACTCGTCCCACCACGCGACTTCAATTTCGGTGAGCATGGCGCCGCGCTCGCGCAGCCGCCTCTGCCACTCCGTGAATCCTGCGAGCACGTCCGCGTCGCAGTCGCGCAGGAAATCGCCACTCACGCAGGCGATCTTCGCGTTCGTCTCGGCACTTGGCGGCACGCGCAGGCCAAACAACGCTTCGGCCAGCAGCGGCGCGTCGCGCAAATCACGGAAGAGCCACCCCAGCGTGTCGAACGATTGCGCCAGAGGGACGCAGCCGCGCCACAGCGCGCGTTCATGCGCCAGCCCGATCGACGCGCGATAGCCCGCGAGCCCGCACAGCGCCGCCGGCACGCGGATCGAGCCGCCCGTGTCCGTCCCAATCGCAGCGATCGCAGACCCTTCCTGCACGCTCGCCGCCGCGCCGCTCGACGATCCGCCCGTCAGCCGTGTCGCATCGCGCGGCTGGACGCAATCGCCATATTCGGGATTCTCGCCCGTGATTCCGTACGCGAGAGGATGCAGATGCGTCTTTCCGACGATCGCCGCGCCCTGCGCGCGCAGCCGCGCCGCCACAGCCGAGTCGGTGCTCACAATGCCGCTCTGCTCGGCGTAAAATCGCGAGCCGCACGACGTGGGAAATCCTGCGAGGTCGAAGCAATCTTTCAGCGAAACCGGCAGGCCGTAGAGCAACGGTTTCTCTAGCTCGCCGGCAACCGCGCCGAATCGCGCCGGTAAATCTTCCGCTTCGGTCATCGCACGCTTCGGGTCCAGCGCGAGGTACACATTCTTGCCGGCGTTGCTGTTCGCGTGCGTGAGCGCATCGCGCATCGCCTCGCGCGGCGTCACGCGCCCCGCGTTCAGCTCCGCGCGAAGACTCTTCACCGGACTCGTCTGCGCTAAATTCGAATGTTCAGTCATAAATTAATTCGATTCATTCTATCAGCGACCCGCGCACCCGAAAGACTCATCCTGATGCGGGCCCGCCCGGCGTACTTTGCGGTGTCACGCCCGTCCATGGCCGTGCTAGATTACGACATGGCGCCCCCGGCAGCCGCACGCACCGGCGTAACTCCCTTCGACGAAGATTGCATCCACGCCATCGTGCGTTTTACGGCGCGCACCCTGGAGACGGCGCACCCGGCTCCTTTCGGCGGGCTGATCGTCAACACGCGCACGGGGGAGACGCTGATGCGCGCCGTCAACGCCGTCCGCCGCGAGCACGATCCCAGTTCCCACGCCGAAACGCGCACCGTCCGCCTCGCCTGCAAGAAGCTCAAGCGCACCAGCCTCGCCGGCTACACGATGTACTCGACCTGCGAGCCGTGCGCGATGTGCATGGCCAACGCGCTGTGGGCGGGCCTCGACCGCGTCGTTTTCGGCACGACCATCGCGGACGCCAATCGCTTCGTGAATCAGATTCATATCCCGGCGAAGGAAGTCTCGCGGCGCTCGGACATGCCCTGCATCGTCGAAGGGCCCGTGCTGCGCGAGCTGTGCAACACGCTTTTCACGCACCCGAATATGCAGAAGGCGTTTCGCACGTGGTCGTCGCGCGGCGGGAAGCGCGGCAAGGCATAAGAAGCACAGCAGATCCCTCGCTGCGTCCCGCGCCCGCAAAGTACGCGGGAAAAGCAAAGGCGCGCGGGACTTCGCTCGGGATGACAGCCTTTGCCGCAAAGCGACGAGAGTCTTTGTAGGTCGCGGCTTTAGCCGCGACATCAGCTGGGTGAGAGAAGCCGCTGAAGTTCCCGGAGGATGGAAATTACAGCTACGGCCATGCAATCCGATCACGCCGCCGCACTCAGCGCCATCCTCGGCGACGACTCGCGCGTCCTCACGCAGCCGCAGATCGTCGAGCAGCTCTCGCGCGACTTTTACTGGTACTCGCCTGTCCTGCGCAAGCAGCTCGACGGCAAAGTGGCCGACATCGTCGTCCAGCCGCTTGCGACGCCCGAAATCCAAAATATCCTGCGCTACTGCCACAAGCACGATCTGCCGGTCACGATCCGCGGCGCGGGCACGGGCAATTACGGCCAGGCGGTGCCGCTGCGCGGCGGAATCGTCCTCGATCTCGCGCGCATGGACCAGATCGAGGCGTTCGAGCCCAGCGGCGTCGCGGTCTGCCAGCCCGGCGCACGACTCGGCGTCATCGAGAACGAGGCTCGGAAATGCGGCTGGGAGCTGCGCTGCTATCCCTCGACGATTGTGAAAGCGACCGTCGGCGGTTTTCTTGGCGGCGGCTCGGGCGGCGTGGGCTCGGTGGCACACGGAAATTTGCGTGACTACGATACCGTGCGCGCGCTGGAGGTCGTCACCATGGAGGCCGAGCCGCGCGTCGTGCTGCATGAGGGACAGGCTGTGCACGAAATCCTGCACGCGTGGGGCACCAACGGCGTGATCTCGCGCATCTGGCTTGCGCTTGCGCCTGCGGTCGAATGGGCGCAGTGCGCGGTCGCATTCGACACGTTTGAGGAGGCTTTCGATTTCAGCGAGCGCATCGCGCGAAGCCCCGAATGGACGAAGCGCCTCGTCACCACATTCGAGTGGCCGATTTCGTCATTCTTCGGGCCAGTGCGCCAGTACGCGCCTGACGGCAAGGCGCTGATTTTCTTTATGATTGCCGCGGCGCAGCTGACCGCTTTCGAAGCCGCCGCGGGCGATGCGGGCGGCGAGGTCAGCTACTCCGGCGCGTATCTCGGCCTGCGCACGCGCCCTCTGCTCTCCGATTACACATGGAACCACACCACGCTATGGGCGATGAAGGCGGACGATGCCTACACATATCTGCAGTGCGCCTTCGATCCCTCGACTGTGCGCGACCAGATGCGTCGCCTGAAAGAGCGCTTCGGCCACGAAATGCTTTTCCACATGGAGTTCTGGAAAAATGGCGAGGGCGTGATGATTCCCGGCTCGCTGCCCGTCGTTTACTACACGACCGAGGAGCGGCTAAATGAGATGATCGACTTCTGCCGCGAGATCGGCGTCTTCGTCGCCAACCCGCACGTCAATTACGTCGAGGGCGGCGGGCGCTATCGCCCCGACAACATCCAATTGCTCGCCAAGCGCCGCTACGATCCCAAGGGGCTCATGAATCCCGGCAAGATGCTTACGTTTGAACCAGAGGCGCCCAGCCAATGAAGACCTGGATTCCCGATTCTCGCAATTTCGCGTATCTGAATTGGAAGCAGGTCGACGCGCTGCCGCGCGAAACAACACTGCTCGTCCTGCCCACCGCCGCGATCGAGCAGCACGGCCACCATCTCCCGCTCGCCACCGACACGCTGATCAATAATCTGCTGCTCGGCCACGCCCTCGAAAAGCTGCCGGCGGAAATGTCGGTCTACGCGCTGCCGCCCGTATGCTACGGCAAGAGCAACGAGCACATCGGCTTTCCGGGGACGCTTTCCGTCAGCTCGAACACGTTCATGGCGGTGCTGCGCGATCTAGGCTCGAGCATCGCGAAGGCGGGTTTCCGCAAGCTCGTTCTCTACAACACGCACGGCGGAAACACCGCGTTGATCGACGTGATGGCGCGCGACCTCCGCGCCGAATTCGGCCTGCGCACGTTTACGCTGCACGGCTCGGGCGGCGTAAGGTACGAAGGCGTGAGCGCGCAGGAACGCGCCTACGGATTTCACGCTGGTGAAGTGGAAACGGCTCTGCTGCTGGGCTCGGTGCCGCAGCTCGTCGACCAATCGGCGTATACCAGCAACTACATCGCGGACGTCGCGAAACCGCAGCTGCTCGCGCCCGAGAACGCGCCGGCAACCTTCGCGTGGCTTACGTCCGACATTGCGCCGAGTGGCGTGATGGGCGATCCGCGCCCCGCCACCGCCGAGAATGGCGCGCGCTGGCGCGACGAAGCCGCCGCGCATCTCGCCGCCACGCTCACCGCCATGGTCCGCTTCGGTGCCTGACCGAGTCTTTGGAGGGGAATGCAAACCCGGCGAACCGGAGAGCCTAGTCAACGGACAAGTGGTGTCTCCGTTCAGCTTGCAACCTTCAGCGCCTTGGCATTTTCAATGTGGTCTCCGGGCGCTTGCCACTTGATGAGTCCGTAGGTATTTGGCTTGGCCTTCACCTTGTAGAAGCGCTTTCCCCGCTGCGCATATCGGTAAAGCGTCACTCCTAGAGTATTGGCCTTTAGCGATCGACCGTATTTTTTCCTGACTTGCTCAACAATCTGAGCTATATGCATGGGCTTTCCGACTTCTTCGAGAACAACAGTGGCCATGTCCGGTTGGCTTTGCGGTTTTTCGGTTTCCCGTGAGCTGCCCTCGATAATCTGCTTTGCTTTCTCAAGAGCGCTAATCTGGGCGCGAAGCTGCTCGATTTGCTGGTATTTCTCGGCGATAACTTCCTGGATGTCCTTCACGTCGCGGCTCTCCCGTCTTCGTATTATAGCCAAGGATCAGTATCTGTCAATCGAATGCAATGGATTCGCTTTAGTTTCGTGTGCCACGAGTAATTGATTGCAATAAGGGATTCTGGTACGCTATTGGCCGTAGATGGCAAGGAAGCCCAATAATCGAGAGGCCGAGATAGATCAGGTCAGGAACGCCGATCAGAGCCTTGCAAGTAAAGCCAAGCAAGAGGCTTTTGAAAAACGCAAGATTCTACGAATATTCAGCACGAAGGCGCTACAAGCAATGAAGGCGAAAGATGAGCGGGCCTATGCTGAGCAGCTTAGGCTCGCGAACGTGCTCGAAAGCTCGCCCGAGTGGAAACTCGCTTGGGAGTTTTACCGCGCCCACTGCGGCTAACCTTAAGTTCTTGGATCGCCTCAATGCGGACCTTCCGCTCATCCGCGGGGAGCTTTTGCAACGAGGCGTACATAATCTCAGCTATCTTTTTGGCAGCTCTTTTCTGTTGGGCGAGTTTTCTGCTGTCATGCATAGAGTGAGTTTCTCATCCTTAGCTCTTGATATGTCAAGAGCTAGTCGCAGGCTGCTTCCCATGGCGCGCGTCCACCTCCGTGATGCTTTCCATAAACCATTCCGATGCGACGAAAATTGCCGACTTCTGTCATATTAAACGCTGGAGTGCGTTTGACGCAGCACGCGCTCGCTTTCGTCGTTCGCGCGTAACGGTAGCTTGGTCGAAACTCTTCGAGGACTCGATTCTTGCCACGTCGCACCGAAAACACGCCTGCGCAAGCCGCAATGGTCGATTGCGGCGATGGCGTGCGCCTGGAACGCGGCGTGCGCCGCCGCATGTCGGACGGCGTCGAGCTCGTCTCCGATCATTATTATCCGCTGCGGCCCGATCATCAGACGCGACCACAGCCCACGCTGCTGATGCGGCAGCCCTATGGGCGCGATATCGCCTCGACCGTCGTCTACGCGCATCCCGTGTGGTTCGCGCGGCACGGCTACAACGTGGTGGTTCAGGATGTGCGCGGGCGCGGCGATTCCGGCGGCGATTTCTATCCCTTCCGCCACGAAGCGCAGGACGGCGCCGAAACGATTGCGTGGCTGCGGACGCGACCCGAGTCGAACGGCCGCGTCGGGATGTACGGCTTCTCCTACCAAGGCATCACGCAGTTGCTCGCAGGCGCGCAACAGCCCGAGGGTTTGCAATGCATCGCGCCCGGCATGACGGCCTGCGACCTTTACAACGGCTGGTTCTACAACAATGGCGCGCTGCGGCTCGCGTCGACACTCGGCTGGGGCTTGCAGATGCTGAAGGAGGACGCCCGGCGGAGGAAGCTGCGCGAGGCGAGCGACCGGCTGGAGCAGGCGTGGGCCAATCTCGCCGCGCAGACGAGCTTTCTGCCCTTCCGCGAGCATCCCGCGTTGCACAGCGAGGGCGTGCCGCAATACGTGGTCGACTGGTTCGATCACGCCGAGCCCGGCGAATACTGGCACGAGATGGACGTCAGCCAATCGCTCGACCGAATCAACGTGCCGGCACTGCACGTTTCCGGCTGGTACGACCCATATCTCAAAGGCAGCATCGACGGATTTCTCGCGCTGCGCGAACGCGCGGGGAGCGCCGCTGCCCGCGAACATCAATATCTGATCGCGGGGCCGTGGCTGCACATTCCCTGGGGCGACCGCGCCGGCGCGGCCGATTTTGGCGCCGAAGCGCTGCTCGATACCGATGCGCTGCTGCTGCGCTGGTTCAATCACTGGCTGAAGGATTCGGGCGAATTCGCGGGCGAGCCTCGGATTCGCCATTTCGTTCTCGGAGAAAACCGCTGGCGCGACGCGGGGACTTTTCCCACCGAAGCGGATCATCATTTATATCTGCACAGTGGCGGCAGAGCGAATTCGCGCAAGGGCGACGGCACGCTTTCGGACATGCCCGCCGCTGGTGAGCCGTGCGACATTTTCGTCTACGATCCGGAAGTGCCGGTGCTGGCGCCGGGAGGGGCGGCTGCGGCGAGCGGGCAGTTTGATCAAGCTGCGATCGAAATGGGAAACAACGTGCTCGTTTACACCAGCGAGCCGCTCGTAAAACCGCTTCACGTCCTCGGCTTTCCCCGTGTCACGCTGTATTGCTCGAGCTCCGTCGCACACACGGATTTCACGGCGAAGCTGGTGCGCGTAAAGCCGAATGGCGCGGCCGAATTCATCTGCGTCGGCATCGCTCGATCGGGTTATCTCTTCCGCGAAACAGGATATTCGGCAGACAAAATTCATTCGTGGCACTTTTTCCTTGAGCCGACCTCCTGCCTTTTTGCGGCGGGCGAAAACATCCGCCTCGAAATCGCGAGTAGTGCGTTTCCGCTGTACGACCGCAATCCCGGCAGCGCAGTTCCCTCCTGCCGCGCGACATCATGGGACTGGTGGCGCTCGACGCAATTCGTCTATCACGACGCCAAGCACTGGTCAGCGCTGCACCTGCCGGTGATCGAGGCGGCGCCATGACGGCCGACCGCGTCGTGCCGATGGTCGAAATCGAGAATCTCGGCAAGCGCTACGGCACGGGCCAGCCGGTGCTCGGCGGCATCAGCCTGAGCGTCGCCAAGGGAGAATTCGTCACGCTGATCGGCCCGTCCGGTTGCGGCAAATCGACGGTGCTCAAATTAATCTCGGGATTGACGCCGGCGACCACCGGCTCGATTCGCGTGGACGGCATGGCGCCGAAAGACGCGCGCGAAATCGTCTCGTACATTTTTCAGGACGCGACGCTGCTTCCCTGGCGCACGGTCGAGCAGAACGTCGGCCTCGGCCTCGAGCTCGAAGGCGTGGCCCGGCCCACGCGCGAGCAGAAAACAGCGGCACTGCTCCAACTGGTCGGGCTCGGGCATGTCGCAAAATCGTACCCGCGCCAGCTTTCGGGCGGGATGAAGATGCGCGTCTCAATCGCTCGCGCGCTCGCCACCAATCCGCGGCTCCTGCTGATGGACGAGCCGTTCGCCGCGCTCGACGAAATGACGCGCGATCGCCTGAACGAGGAAATCCTGCGCCTGCAAGCGGAGCAGAAATGGACGGCGGTGTTTGTGACGCATTCGGTGGCCGAGGCGATTTTTCTTTCGACGCGCATCGTCGTCCTCGCGCCGAATCCGGGCCGCATCCACGCCGAATTCGCGGTCGACTTGCCCGTGCCGCGCACGAGGTCGAAGCGCGATACGCCGGAATTCGACGCGCTCGCCGTGAAGGTGTCGCACGCGCTGCGCGCCGCGCTCGCGCCCGAGGACGCGCCGGTGGCGTCGCCATGAAGCCGAACGCCAAGCGGCTGCTCATCAGCATTGCTAACGCGGCCGCGGTTTTTGTGGCGTTGCTTGTGCTGTGGCAGCTTGTGCTGTGGATCTTCAGCGTAGCACCGTACATGCTGCCATCGCCCTGGGCCGTGGCTAAGGCATTCGTTGAACGTTTTTCCACGATTCTCATCGCCGTGGAAATCACCGGAGAAGAATCGGCTGGCGGCCTCATCTCTAGCATCGCCGTGGGCGTGCTCGTGGCGCTGATTTTCGCGCAGTGGCGCTGGGTGCGGCGCATGCTCTACCCGTATACGCTTCTGCTGCAGACCGTTCCGATCATCGCGATCACACCGTTAATCATCATGTGGATCCACGCAGGTGCCGCCTCGGTCGCCCTCATCGCATTCATATTTTCTTTAGCGCCGGTGATTTTCAATACGACGCACGGCCTGATCAGCGTCGACGAGAATCTGGTGCATCTCTTCCTGATGCACAACGCCTCGCCCTCGCAGATTCTTTTCAAGCTGCGGCTGCCGCACGCCGTGCCGTCGCTTTTCGTCGGCATGCGCATCGCGAGCGGGCTCGCCGTGATCGGGGCGGTCACTGGCGAACTCTACGCCGGATCGAGCCGCGTAGGCGTGGGCGGCCTCGGCTATTCGATCCTGTACGCGTCGACGCAGCTCCAAACCGATTATCTCTTCGCGCTCGTGCTGGCGACGACGGTGCTGGGCTTCGCCTTCTTTTTTCTGGTGATGTTTCTCGAATGGTATTGCCTGCACAATTGGCACGAGTCGGTCCGCGTGCCGGACGCCGACTCCGATTCCTAGGCCCGGGAGGAAATCATGCTGCGACTCGAAACCGAAACCGGCTGGTGGCTCGTCACGCACCCGGATCATGCGCGGCTGGCGGGCGCCTTCGCCGAGCGCTGGGGCAATGAGAAATTCCTGCCGCCGGAGCCGCGCGCGCGTGTCCTGAAAGGCATCGCCCTCCACGATGACGGCTGGCTCGCGCGCGACGCGCAGCCGGAAATCACGCGGCAAGGTAAGCCCAGCGCATTTTCGGTGGAGCTCGTCGGGAAATATTCAGCATTCGAGGAGATCGATCTCGCGGACTATCTCGCAGTGCGCGACCGCGCGGTGCGGCTCATCGCAGCGGATGATCCGTATGCGGCGATTCTCATTTCCATGCACACATACAGCCTGCTAAGCGAACACGCCGACCGCTCGACGATCGCGCCAGCGGAATTGCCGCTGCTCGATCGGTTTCTCGAGCAGCAGAAAGAATTACAGGAAGCGCTGCGAAATCAGATCGCGGCCGACGCGAGCGTCGCGCCGGCGCAGAAGGGCGAGAGCGCAATCTTCGATCATTTCCGGCTGCTGCAGGCGAACGACAATCTCTCGCTACTGACGTGCGTGGATTTCGCGCGCCCGGCGAACCTACTGCACCCGCTGCCGTTGCGCGATGGAGGCTACGCGCGCGTCGAGGTGCGTCCGGCGGGCTCGCGCCACTTCGTCCTCCATCCGTACCCCTACGACGAGCCATCGCTGACGTTCCAATTCCCCGCACGCCACGTGAAGGGCAAGCTTTTCGGCTCGGCGGCGGAGCTCAGGGAGCAGTTTGCAGGCGCGCCGGTCGAGACGCTGTCGGTCACGGTCAGCGCAAGCTGAGTACGCTGGGGCGAAATTGCAGCCAGCGAGGGGCGGGCTCGGCTGCCGCCCTTCGCTGCCGAAATCAGCTTTAGAACAGCACGCTCAGCGACATCTGAATCTGCCGCGGGCTGCCGATTGTTTTATTGGTTACGCCGAGGCCGCTGAATGAAGGAGGAACATAGAGACTCGAGCCGTACACCGGAAAATCGTTGAAGTTGATGTTCTGCGAGACGTTGTCCACCGGGATATCGAAGCTCGCGGTGTTGGTCAGGTTGAAGACGTCGAGGCTGTACTTCACGGAAACGCGTTCGGTGATCTGCGTGTTCTTGACGAGCGAGATGTCCGCGTTCCGCTGCCAGGACTGCCGGAAGATGTTGCGCTGGCCTTTGTCGATGAAGTTCGTTTCGTACGTGTCGCCCGCCGGAATCGCGCCACCCAAATCTCCCGGGTTGAGGAGGGGCAAGGTGAAGCAGCTGGCACTGAGAGCTGGGGAGCCCACGAGGTTGCCGCCGACGAAATCGGCGCCGCTCGCGCCAGTCATCGCACTCTTCGGCGTACAGCCGGGAGCCAATGGAACGATCGGGTTTGTGATGCCGTCCGACGTCCCATAGAAAATGCTGCCGACCGCTCCTGAATAGTCGATGACGCTGTAGGGCTGGCCGCTCTGAAGAGTGGTGATGCCCTCGATTGCCCAGCCATCGGCAAACTTTCCCTTCAAAGACGACTCCGCAAAGAATTTGTGCAACTGATAGAGATAGGTGAAGTTGATCACGTGCGTGCGGTCGAAGTCCGAATTGCCGTAGCCCGAACGCAGATTGAGAGGATTGTTGCCGTTGTAGAAGAGGCCCAACGCGCTCTGCTCATCCGTCGAATGGGAATAGGTGTACGAGAAGCCCACCTGCAATCCATGGCTCAGGCGTTTTTCGACGTGCGCTTGCAGCGCATTGTACGCAGAGATACCGGCGGCGGTGTACGCCTCTGACTCCGACGAATAGCCGACGTAGGGCACGCGAAGGTCGACGTTCCCGCCTTCATAGGTTGCGAGCATCGTGCTTCCGTCAGGAAGCCCCATGAATCCGCAGCCGCTCGTATTGCCGAATGGAATCGCCACAGTCTGCGGTGTGCAGGTCGGTGTGTACGCGCAGGCGCCCGGATTGGACGTCGGGTTGCAGCCGGGAGGCGCGAGTATGTTGTAGCCGTATGTGTAGTTCTGGCCGTGGATCGGCTTCGTGGGCGAAGCGATCCCCGCCTGATTGAACGGTATGGGAATAATTTCATGCCGGCCGAGATTACCCACGTATCCGATGTCGATAGCGAGGTCATTCCGGGGCTGCCACTGAATGTCAAGCGTCTCGTTCATCGTGTAGGGGAGCTTGTTGTTCGCCTTATACACAGCAAAAGCGAATAGCTGCGCCCCGCTCTCGATGGCTGCCTCATTTGGCAGATTGATCAGAGCCGGGTTGTTGCTCGGGACAGCGGGGGAAGTGAAGCCAAAAGGATTCGCAAATCCGCCGGCCGCGGAATCGCAGCTCGGAACGAAGCCCTGATAGTAGAAATCGGGCTGGCAAAGCGTTGAGTTCACATACGGCGGAGATTGCGCAACGCCGAACGGCCCTCCGGGAATCACGCCGGCAGCAACACCCGGGGAGAGATACGTGAATAGCTCACCGCGGTCGTAGTACATCCCCCAGCCGGCGCGGACCACAACTTTGCTATCAAACATCTTCGGGCTCCAGGCCACGCCGAGCCGAGGCGCGATACCCCATTGCCGGCCCGTCAGAGTCGAAGCGCTCACGCCCTTCGTGGGAAACAGCGGGTTGTTGCCGGCCACCACGAAGCCGTTCTCGGGATTACCTTGGGAGTCCGTGTTGATCGTGCCGGTGACATCATTAAAGGAGTACAGCGCGGGATTGAAATTGTAGAGCCTGCCCCCCTTTTCAGTAAGGCCGCCGTGGTAGTCATATCGCAGCCCGAAGGTGAGGCTGAGATTCGAGCGAATCTGGAACTTGTCCTGCACGTATTCGCCCGTCTCGCGGCTCCGGTAGTAGCGATTGGCGTTGCCATTCAAGAACGTCGACGTGATGAACCCGTCCGACGTGTACGTAGCGTTTATGCCCTGCAGAAACTGAGTGAAGTCCACGAAGCCGATCGTGCCCTTACCCGTCCGCTCGTCTCGAATATTCAGCTGCGTGTAGGAAAAGCTGCCGCCGAAGGTGACCGTATGCTTACCCCTGGTCCAGACAGCGTCGGCCGAGGGATTGAAGCGATTCTGAAAGACTCCCGTAAAAGCGCTTTGAGAGTTAGCTCCATCGCCGATATTCGTGCCCGCGTTAAAAACGAAATTGGGATTGTACGGGAGGCCGAAGGGATTGTTCCCGAGATCGTCGACGATCGATATCCCGGGGAAGAAGGTCGAGCCGAACGTGTTGATCGTCGAATCTGCGGCGGACGCACCCGTGAGTCCCTCAACGTAGGTCGCGAACTGTTGCGGCGTGAAGGGCTGCCCGATCGTGCTGTAGACCTTCTCGTGGATAAAGCCAAACACCTCGGCCACGCTCAAATTCTGCGTCAGCGTCTGCGTGTTCGTGATCGACGCGACCTGGCTGCCCGCATCCAAGTGCTGCGTGAAACCCGGAACGGCGGAGTAGGCATATGGAGCCACACTCGGATCGTGCTGATAGTAGTATTTCAGCGCCAGAGTATCCTTTGGCGTGGCGATGTAGTCGAGGTCGGCGACAGCCTGATCCGCGCGAAAGTAGGCGGTGCCGGGCAGGAAAGTATTCTCGGGGTAAGGAACCGTCGGCGTAAAGGAACCCGCCGACGGGAAAAGATACTGCCCGTTTGGCAGCTTATAGTTCAGCAGTCCATACGCGATCGGATTGATCTGGCCGAAACCTGTGCCGACGGTCGCCGGCAGACTGATGGTCGAACCGACTGGACTCGCCCCGGAACCGAAATAGCTGCAAGGGGGTGCCGCGCAGGCAGCGGTGACGGTCGTAACCTCAACGGCATTCGCGAGGCCCGCCGGGCTTCGATCGTTCGTCAGGTTCGTGGGCACCACGTTCCGCGAACTTCCGATCTCCTGATCCGAATCGTGGATGTGCTGATAGGCGATGAAACCGAAGATCTTGTTCTTGATAATCGGGCCGCCCAAGGTCCCGCCCGCCACTTCGCGGTGCAATTGCGGAACTTTGTCTGCGGCGGGAATGTTGGGATCGGCGTTGTAGAAAAATGGAGCGGCGTTGAGCCAGTCCGTTCCGCGATGGAGGTAGGCTTGACCGTGAATATCATTGGTGCCCGAGGTGGTGCTCAAGTCGATGTGCGCGCCGCTGGTGGAACCCTGCTGCGCATCATACATTGAGGTGTTGGCGCGGAACTCCTGGATCGTCTCGGGAGCAGGCGTCGGCAGCGCCTGACCGATGGCCAGATAAGGAGAGGAAGTAACCTGGATTGGCTCCGCCGAAGTGCTATTGAGGCTCGCCGAACCGCCGAGGCCGGTGTTATTCACAACGCGGGCGGAAGCTACCGAACTCGTGCTCTTGCCGTTGAACAAGTTGCTTGCATCCACGCCATTCAGCAGGAACGTGTTACTCGTGTCGCGCTGGCCGTTGGCCCAGATGGGCGCGTTGCCGAGACCGTTGTTCGCGCCGGTGCCGCCCGATAGCTCCGCATTCACTCCGGGCGAGAGGATCGCGATGCCCGTGAAGCTGCCCGTAGGCAACGGGATGGATTGTAATTCCTGCTTGTCCAGTACATAGCCGTTCGTCGTGTCGACCGCATTGAGCAGCGGCGTTTCTTGGACGGTGACGGTCTGAGTCACCTCGCCGACTTTGAGTTCCGCATTCAGGGTCGCGGTGCGGTTGGCCTGGATCACGATCGACGGAATCTTCTGGCTCTCAAACCCCGCATGCGTGAATGTGATCGTGTAACTGCCGATCGGCAAATTCACGATCGTATACGCACCATCCGCGCTGGTCGTTTCGTTGCGCGTGAGGCTGGTCTGATCGTTGACCACACTAACCGTGGCCCCCGCGATCACGGCTCCTGTGGGGTCGGTGACCGTTCCCGTAATGCCGCCGAGCGTTTGCTGGGCTTGCGTGGAGGTTGTGCAGGCAAAGAACAAGCAGAACGACAACAAGAAAACGAAAACACTCGTCCTTCGAATCATCAAATTCACCCCTCCCTTACATCGTCCATGAACACTTCGCCGGGATCGTCGCGCGAGTCCGTGGCGGCCTCGCTATCTCTCGCGGTACGCTGTCTGCAGCTTACCCCATTTGCAATTGCAAATCTGCTGCCGGGAGAGTAGTCCAACTCCGGGCCGGAGGACAATGAATAGTTTTTTTGAAGCCGATCAGGAATTTCGATGCCGTAATGAAATCTTTATTTGGAGTTTTTCGCTGTAATTCACATCTCTTAATGACGATTATGGTAACGAGTCGGCCGACTCACTTAGAAGAGGCGTCGAGCAGGGAGCAAGGATTTGGGCATCTCCGCGCAGACCGTAAACATCGGCTCGTTGACGACCTGGCTCATATGCAGGTTCATCGCGACGCTGCATAGCAAGTAGGCGTGGACCGGCGTAAAGCCCCAGCGATCGACCAGCAAATCGATCATCCGCGAAGTGGCCGCGCGAGCGGCCCCAGCCGCGTCGGTGGCCGATTCCACCACGAACCATGCGTCGCCGCCCGTTTCCTGGCCCCGGACCACGCCCGATTCGACGACCGGCGCGGCGAGCCGCTGCTGCTTGTGCAGCCGGAAGCGCAGCGTGACGTCCGCCGGGCACTCGATGCCATTGATGCAGACCTCGCCGTCTCCCTGCGCGGCGTGCGCGTCGCCGGCGGAGAAAAGCGCGCCTGAATTGTAGACGGGAAGATACAACGTGGCGCCCGCGCAAAGCTGCCGAACATCCATATTCCCACCGAAAGGCCCCGGCGGCCGCGTGATGAACTCCCCGTCTTCAGCGCGCGCGACTCCCATCACGCCGCAGAACGGACGCAGCGGCACGATGGCCGGGGCGAGCGACCGGCTGACGGCCCCTTCCAGCTTCCAATGAAAGAGGAATGGCTCGCTGAATCGTTCCTTGAGAAAGCCAAGCCCGGCGATCACGCTCGACCATCCCCAGCCTCGGTGAGCCACCTTGAGCACATCGATCTGGAGGACGTCGCCCGGCTCGGCGCGCTCGACATAGATCGGACCCGTGAGGGCGTGGATGCGTTGGCGATCCATGGCGAGGAATTCGGAAAGCGTCGTCTTGGGATTCACCTGCGCGCCGCTCGCGTCGACGCACTCGAGATGCACGGTGTCGCCGGGCTGGATGTTGAGCCGCGGCGCCAGCGCCCGATTCCAGCGCGAGTGCGTGGGATTCGCGGAAAGCTTGTGCTCGGCCATATGCGCTCAGACCTCGACGGACATTTGCAGCTCGACCAGCGCGTGGCGCGGCAGCGCCGACACGCCGAGCGCCGCGCGGACGTGCCGTCCCGTCTCGCCAAAAACTTCAATTAGCAAATCGGAAGCGCCGTTGATCACGCGCGGGGAATCTTCGAAGCCGGCGACCGCGTTCACATAGCCGTTCACGCTGATCACGCTCTTCACGGCGTCGAGCGAGCCAAGATGGCGCTTGAGCACCGCCAACTGCGTCAGCGCGCAGAGGCGCGCGGCGGCGTAACCCTGCTCGACCGTGCGGTCGAGCCCGACTGTGCCGCTGACGATTCCGGTGGAATCGGCCGAAATGGCGCCCGCGAGAAACACGATGTTGCCGAGCGTTTTCGCCGAGACGTAGTTCCCTCCGGCCGCCGGCGGCGTGGGCAAGACGATCCCGAGTTCCTGAAGCCGCGCTTCGACGCCCATGGGTTCCTGCCGCCTCCCTTTCGCCTTTCCCGAGCAGAGCACTCTAGCATAGAGATCAAATTCTTGATTGCCCGCGAGCGGCGCTGCGCTAGGATTGGCCATGCCACGATCCGGAATTTGCCTGGCGGGCGCGTCGATTGCCCTGGCCGCCGCAGCGATTCTTTTCACTTACTCGGCACGGAGCGCTGGCGCGCAGATTGCATCCGCTGCTGATTCGAGCAGCATCTTGCATACGATGCGCGAATCGCCTTCGGACCTGGAGCTGGGCGGCGAGCTCGCCAGCCTGCCGCCGGGAACCACGCGATACGTGACCCGCAAGGACCTGCTCGCATTGCCACAGGTGAGCTACACCGTGACAGACGATCCGAGTTTCAAAGGCCTTGGGCCGACGCGGATCAGCGGCGTTTCGCTCGAGGAATTGGCGAAACGGTTCGCGGCCGCCAACGCGGATATGGTCGTGGCGATTTGCGACGACAAATATCGCGCGAATTATCCACGCGACTACCGAACCGCGCACCGGCCGCTGCTGGTTCTCGAGATTAATGGCAAAGGCCCGGCGGAATGGCCGAAGAGCGAGGGCGGCGACATGGGACCCTACCTGATCTCGCATCCGAAATTCACGCCGCGATTCAAAGTGCTCTCGCATGTGGAGGAAATGCAGATTCCCTGGGGCGTCGTGCGAATCGACTTTCGCAGCGAGAAGCAGGTCTACGGCGCGATCGAGCCGCGCGGCCCGCGCGCGAATGATGTCCAAATGCAGGACGGCTATCGGATCGCCAGGGAAAATTGTTTTCGCTGCCACAACTCGGGCGATGAAGGCGGGCGGAAGGCCGGCGTCACGTGGACGGTCATTTCGGCGATCGCGGCCGGTTCGCCCGATTTTTTCGCGGCGTACGTGCGCGATCCAAAATCGAAAAGCCCGCAGGCGCAAATGCCGGGCAATCCCGAATATGACGCCACGACGCTGCGTGCCCTCGCCGTATATTTCAAAACGTTCGCGGCGCCCAATTCTTCCGCTGATGCAACAGGAGCAACGCAATGACGCTGCGCGTCTGCAAAGTGCTGCTGGTATTCTCGGTGGCGATTTTCTACACGCTCGTGGTGCTCAACAACACGACCGACTACAACTCGAATTACCAGTTCGTGCGCCACGTTCTGATGATGGACTCGACCTTCCCCGGCAACCACGGGATGTGGCGCGCGATCAACAGCCCGGCGATCCACACCGCGTTTTACGTCACGATCATCGCGTGGGAAGCGCTGGCCATGATCCTGTGCTGGTGGGCCGGCACTCGAATGGCGACGGCAGTGGGAAGTGCGGAAGCGTTCGGCCGCGCGAAGAATCTCGCGATCCTCGCCTTGACGCTGGGCATGCTGCAATGGTCGGTTGCGTTTCTCGGCGTGGGCGGCGAATGGTTTCTCATGTGGCAATCGAAATCGTGGAACGGGCAGGACGCCGCGTTTCGCATGTTCACCGTAAATGGAATTGTCCTGCTGCTGGTTGCGATGAAAGACGAAGTAGACCGCCCGTAGCGCGTGGGCCGCGCATGGGAGAAAAAGGGGGAAGCGATTGCGAAAATTAGCTCTGATTTTGGCCGCGCTGGCGTTGTTAGGGCTGGCGCGAGGGGCCGCGGCGCAGGAATCGTACTTATTCGCGAGCCCGGATACGCGGGCGTCTCTGACGGACGAAGACGCGCGCGTGAGCCTGACGTCATTCGAAGAATTGAACGCGATCGCCATCGCCGACCGCATCGCCTGCTCGATGACGCACAAGGTGGAGATTTCCGGCGTGCTGGGCGTCTACGACACGTCCTCCGAGAATTCCATCCTCATGGAATCGGATTTGAAGCCAAAGGAAACCGAGTATCTTGGCTTACTGCTCGGCAGGTACGAACATCAGAAATTCGTGCTGCTATTTTTCCCGCAAGCCGGGGGGCACGACCGGCTGTGGATAATCAAAACGCCAAAATCCTTCGACGCGGCGGCTACGGCCGCGCGGCAGATGCACCTGACCCCCGTGACGCTTCGCGCCAACGCAAACGGAGTCAAAATCTGGGTGGTCGACATCGGCGACAAATTCGGCGATCAGCCCCAGCAATTGGCCGCGCACCTCGGCGGAAGCGTCACATCGCAGGACGGCACCGCCGACCTCCTCGGCGACGACGATCGCGAAAAATCCAAAGCGATCTTCGACGCCAAGATCACCGCATTCGAGCACCACCAAACGCATAAGCTCTCATCGCGCCTGTGGACCGAAACCTGGCACGACGCCGCAACGCGCACCTGCAGCGTCGACCTGCCGCAATGAAAGAAAGCCGATAACGACCGCAGCCTCGATGCGTCAAGGCGCAATTAGTCGGCCGCTCCATGCGCTTCCCTTTCGGCTGCCGGAACCGTATACTTCGCGGCATTCATGCTGTTAACAGAAGGCACGAAGGTCGGCCCCTACGAAATTCAGGTCCCGATTGGCGCGGGCGGTATGGGTGAGGTCTACCGCGCACTGGACTCGCGCCTCGGCCGCGATGTCGCGCTGAAAATCCTTCCCGGCTCGTTTTCTCAGGATAGCGATCGTCTGCGCCGCTTCGAGCAGGAGGCGCGTGCGGTCGCCGCGCTGAATCACCCCAACATCCTCGCCGTTTTCGATATCGGCCAGCAGAACGGCTCGCCATTCCTCGTATCCGAGCTTCTCGATGGCGAAAGCCTGCGCGCCGCGCTCGACCGCGGCTCTCTCCCGCAGCGCAAAGCGATCGAATATGGAGTCCAGATCGCGCAGGGCCTCGCGGCGGCACATGAAAAAGGAATCGTTCATCGCGATCTGAAGCCGGAAAACATTTTCGTCACCAAAGATGGCCGCATCAAGATTCTCGATTTCGGTCTGGCAAAGCTCGCGCAGGCGGCGGAAGAACCCAATGGCGCCACGCTGATGACCGCCGGAACGGCGGCGGGCGTCGTGCTGGGCACGCCGGGCTATATGGCCCCGGAACAGGTGCGCGGCCATGCGGCCGACGCGCGCACGGATATCTTCGCGCTCGGCGCCGTGCTCTACGAAATGCTCTCCGGCTCGCGCGCATTTCGCCGCGACACTCCGGCGGAAAGCATGACAGCGGCCCTGCGCGAGGATCCGGCGGAATTTTCGGACGCCACCCATCCCGTATCGCCCGCGCTCGACCGGATCGTGCGCCGTTGCCTAGAGAAAAATCCGGCGGAGCGCTTCCAATCGGCGCGCGATCTTTCGTTCGCGCTGAGCGCGCTTTCCGGCACGGACGCGAGCGGCTTTGCAAAAGCCAGCGGTGCGGCGGCACGGCAGGTCCCTCCGCGAATCTGGCTGCCCGTCGCGCTGGCGCTGATCGTCGTAGCCGCGGCCACGTGGTTCCTCGCGCGAAGGCCGGGCGCACCGCCACCGCGCATGGAGTTCGCAATTCCGGTGCCCGGCGAAATCAGCAACATGGCGATCTCGGCCGATGGCAAGATGCTCACGTTCGTCTCGCCCGACGATAAGACCGGCGTGCCGATGCTTTTCGTGCAGCGCGTGGGAGCGCCCACGGCCACGGAACTCCCGCAGACCGAAGGCGCGAGCTATCCGTTCTGGTCGCCCGACGATGCCTCGGTCGGCTTCTTTGCAAACAGCAAGCTGCAACGGATTAACATGAGCGACGGCTCGGTGCAAACCCTGGCCCGAGTGAATTTCGCCCGTGGCGGAAGTTGGGGCGCGAAGAATGTGATCCTGTACACGCCGGACCCAGGAGGGCCGATCTGGCGCGTGAACGCCGACGGGAGTGGCGCGGCGCCCTTCACCGACAAAATTCTTGCCTCCACGGATTCTCATCGTTGGCCGCTCTTCCTTCCGGACGGCGACCACTTCGTATTTCTCGCGGCGAGATTTGGCACCACCGAGCAGAACGCCCAATCGGCGATCTACCTCAGTTCGCTCAGCAAGCTCGAGGATAAGAAGCTGGTTTCTGTGCGTTCGAACATCGGATACGCCCCCGGCTACCTTTTCTACGTGGACGATCAGAAGGCGCTGCGCGCGCTGCCTTTCGATGCCGATAGCGGGAGCGTCACCGGGGACTCCCGCGTCGTGGTCGACACAGTCGGTTACCAGCCGTCCGTATACTGGGGCGCGTTTGCGGTTGCGTCGAATGGGACGGTGATCTACAGCTCGACGGCGGAAGCTGCACAATCCGTGTTGACGTGGTACGACAAATCCGGCAGGCAGCTAGGGCGCGTCGGCGGGGCGGGCGTTCAGGCGAATCCGACCCTTTCTCCCGATGGTCGCCGCGTGACTGTCGACGTCACCGACCTGAAGGCCAACAATACCGATATCTGGATCGACGACATCAATGGAGGGACGAGCACGCGCTTCACATTCGATCCAGCCGAGGAGACGGACGGCATCTGGTCGCGCGACGGCAAAGTCATCTCGTATCGCTCGATCGCCAATGGCTCGGGCGTGAATCTGAAGGACGCGAACGGCTTGCAGCCGGAGAAAAACCTGGTAAAGGTCGCCGGCACGCTCCCGGTCCTGAATGCCGACAGCTACGACCTCATCCCGAATTCGTGGACGCTCGACGACACGCAAATTCTGTGCGCGCTGCAAACGTCGACAAAAGACTCGCGTGGCTCGGTGCTCGTGCTCGTCCACGCCAGCGGCGGGAAGCTCACGCAGTTTCTCCCGAGCGATTCCAGCAAAACGAACGCGGAGATTTCGCCGGACGGCAAATGGGTGGCGTACGCGTCGAATGAATCGGGCGAATGGGAGATCTACGTCACCACATTCCCCAGCGCAGCGGGCAAATGGCAGGTTTCGCGCGGCGGCGGCAGCGAGCCTCGCTGGCGCGGCGACGGCAAGCAAATCTATTACATTGGGCCAACCGAGACGCTGATGGCTGTGCCGATCGAAACGAGCGGCACCTTCTCCTCCGGCGAGCCCACGCCGCTTTTCCAGATCCGAGGCCGCGCTCCGATTTCCTCAACCGACCTTTTCACCTACGATGTGACAAAAGATGGCCAGCGCTTCCTCGTCAACCAATACCTCAAGCCCGACCGCGTCGCACCGTTGACCATCGTCCAGCGCGTCTTCGGCAACACCCCATAAATTTCATCCACTGGCGATCCGGTGATCGGTTCAATCCGATTTGCGACGCGACACCTCGGCTTCTTTCGTTGACGCCTCACTCTCCCGGCCCTATAGTGGCTCGTTTTACCGGGGAATGCCGCTTGCTCGAGCGCATCTTTCACCTCACTGAAAACAAGACCACGGTGCGGCAGGAGCTCCTCGCCGGCCTGACCACCTTCATGACCATGGCCTACGTGGTCGTGGTAAATCCGCAAATTCTCTCCCAGGCGGGCATGCCGGTCGACGGCGTCCTTTTCGCGACGTGCATTTCGGCCGCGATTGCCACGCTGGTGATGGGGCTGTGGGCCAATTATCCGATCGCGCTCGCGCCCGGCATGTCGCTCAACGCCTATTTCACGTATACGATCGTGCAGCAGCGCGGCGTGCCCTGGCAGACGGCCCTCGGCGTGGTCCTGCTCTCGGGAATCCTGTTCCTGATCCTGACGCTGACGAACGTCCGCGAGCAGATCGTCAACGGCATTCCCGACTGCCTGAAGCACGGCACCGCCGCGGGCATCGGCCTTTTCATCGCGTTCGTGGGTTTCCGCAACGCGGGAATCATCGTCGCAAATAAGTCGACCTTCGTCGCGCTCGGCAAAACCTCCGACCCGCAGGTGATTCTCGCGGCCGTAGGCGTGATACTCATCGCGATTCTGATGGCACGCCGCGTAGGCAGCGCGATCCTTTTAGGAATCATCGCCATTACGCTGATCGGCATTCCGCTGAAAGTGAGCCAGTGGCCCACGCATCTGTTTTCGTGGCCGCATCCCGCGGGGACGCTCTTCAAGCTCGATCTGCGCTCGGCGTTCAAGCTCGGCCTCGGCGATTTGGTCTTCGTTTTCTTCTTCGTCGATCTTTTCGATAACGTGGGAACGCTGGTCGGCGTCTGCGAGCAGGGCGGATTCCTGCGCGATGGCGTGCTGCCGCGCGCGAGCCGTGCATTGCTGGCGGACGCCCTTGGCACGATCACGGGCGCGCTGACCGGTACCTCGACGGTAACGAGCTACATCGAGAGCGCAGCAGGCGTGGCCGCAGGCGCACGAACGGGCCTCGGCAACCTGATGATCGCGGCGCTGTTCGTCGGCGCGATGTTCTGCGCGCCGATTGTCGCGGCGATTCCGTCGTACGCCACAGCCCCCGCGCTGATTCTCGTCGGCGCGCTGATGTGCGGCGAAGTGGCCAAGGTGAAGTGGAGCGATTACACCGAATCGGTGCCCGCGTTCCTCACCGTGATCGGGACGCCGCTCACGTTCAGCATCGCCACCGGCCTGAGCCTCGGCCTGTTGTCGTTCACATTCCTGAAATTGTTTACGGGGAAATACAAGGAAATCAGCCCGCTGATCTGGGTCCTGAGCGCCCTGTTTCTGCTACGCTACGCGTTTCTGAGCCACGAATGATTCGCGGGTAGGCAAGGAGTGCAAACGATGCATCGCTTCGTAGGAATTCTCGGAATGCTCACGATGCTGTCGCTGGCTTACATTTTTTCCACCGACCGGCGCGCCATCCGCTATAAGACCGTCGCGTGGGGCCTGGGGTTGCAGATCGCGTTCGCGTTTATCGTGATGCGCTGGGAAACGGGCCGCTACATCTTTCAGAGCCTCGGCGCGGCCGTGAACTGGTTTCTCGATTTCGCGTATTACGGCTCGTCCTTCATCTTCGGCGATTTAGGGCTGAAGAATTCCCCCAAAGGCTTCTACTTCGCCTTCCAGACGCTTCCCACGATCATCTTCATCGCCGCAATATTTGCCCTGCTCTACTACTACGGGATCATGCAGATTGTCGTGAAGGCGGCGGCGCACGTAATGACCAAGGTCATGGGCGCGAGCGGCGCCGAATCGCTCAACGTGGCCGCCAGCATCTTCATGGGCCAGACCGAAGCGCCGCTCACGATCCGCCCGTTCCTGCCCGAAATGACGAAATCGGAGATCATGACCGTGATGACCAGCGGCATGGCGCACGTCTCCGGCGGAATGATGGCCGCGTACATCGCCTACGGCGTGAAAGCCGAGCACTTGCTCGCTGCGGTCATCATGACGGCGCCGGGCACGATCCTGATCGCGAAGATGCTGGTGCCGGAAACCGAAAAGCCGCTCACGGCGGGCCGCGTGGAAATGGCGGAAATGGAAAAGGACATCAACGCGCTCGGTGCGCTTTCGCGGGGCACGATCGACGGGCTGCATCTCGCCCTCAATGTCGCCGCAATGCTCGTTTCGTTCATCGCGCTGATTTATCTTGTGGACGGCTGCTTCAACGCGGCGCACAATTTTCTCGCCGGGCATCACGCCGGGTGGTTCCCCTCGAGCGTCGAGCAGATTTTCGGCTGGATTTTTTCGCCGGTCGCCTGGGTCATCGGCATTCCCTGGCACGACTGCCATACCATCGGCGACCTGCTCGGCCTTCGCATGGTGACGAACGAGCTGGTCGCTTTCCAGCGGCTCGGGCCGATGCAGGCTACGCTCAATCCGAGATCCTTCACCATCGCGACGTTCGCGCTCTGCGGCTTCGCGAATTTCAGTTCGATCGGCATCCAGATCGGTGGCATCGGCGCGCTCGCCCCCAACAAACGCTCGGAGCTGGCGCGCTTCGGCATCCGCGCGATGCTTGCCGGAACGATGGCCAACCTGATGTCTGCATCGCTCGTGGGAATCATGCTGCGATGAGCGCCGCCAAATCGAAAGCTTCGGCGGGTGGCGACGAATTCGCGCGTTCGGCGCGCGCCGCGAAATACGTCCTCTCGAAAACGAAGGTGCGCCCAAAAATCGGCATCGTGCTGGGCACGGGCCTCGGCTCTTTTGCGGATGAGCTAGCGAATCCCACCCACATTCCCTACGCGAAAATTCCGGGCTTCCCGCGATCTACGGTCGACGGCCACACCGGGCGGCTCGCGATCGGCAAGGTCGAAAATATTCCGGTCGCGGCGATGCAGGGTCGCGTGCATCTCTACGAAGGTTACGCCGTGAAGGACGTCGCTTTCCCGATGCGCGTCTTCCGCCAGATGGGAATTCGCGCAGCAATCCTGACCAACGCCGCCGGCGCGATCAATCTCGATTACGCCGAGGGCGCGCTCGTGATGATTCGCGACCACATCAATCTGCAGGGCGCGAATGCGCTCGTCGGCCCCAACGACAAGCGATTCGGCGTCCGCTTTCCGGACATGACGCTGGCATACACGAAGTCCTATCGCGAAATCGCTCTCGCTGAGGCCAAAAGGCTGGGCATCGCACAGCACGAGGGAATTTACGCCGCGATGCTGGGGCCAAGCTTCGAAACCCCAGCGGAGATTCGCTTTCTCAAGGCAATTGGCGCCGATCTCGTCGGCATGTCGACCGTACAGGAAGTGATCGCCGCCCGCCACATGGGCATTCGCGTCCTTGGAATTTCCTGCGCCACAAATGTCGCAGCGGGAATCCTCGACCGCGAGCTGAATCACGAAGAGGTCCTCGCAACCGGCGAGCGCGTCCGCGGCCAATTCGTCGCCCTCCTCCGCGCCGTTCTCCCGCGCATCGCCGCTGACGTCCAATAACACAGCCGCCACCACGCTTTTCGAATGTGGAGTGCGGCGGCTTGCCGCCGCCCTTGCGCGCCGAAGCTTGCTTCGGCGTTCGTACCGCCGCTTTCTCGATAACGTTACCTTCCTCAATCGGGCCGATCCGAGATTTGATCGGGTCGGGCGAAGCGCCTGCGCTACAATTACGTCAGCCGTCCGGCACGATTTGCCTCCATGCTGCGGTACGTGTGGCTGCGCGCCGCCGGCGCAACGACAATGCAAAACGCTTTCATGGCGCGGGCCATCGAGCTCTCGATCGAAAATGTGCAATCGGGGCGCGGCGGTCCCTTCGCGGCAGTCGTCGTGAAGGACGGCAAGCTGCTCGCCGAAGGATTGAACTGCGTCACCTCGATGAACGATCCCACGGCCCACGCCGAAGTAATGGCGATCCGCGCCGCGTGCAAAAAGCTCGGTTTTTTCGAGCTTGCGGGCTGCGAAATCTACACCTCGTGCGAGCCCTGCCCGATGTGCATGGGCGCGATTTACTGGGCGCGGCCGGAGCGCGTCTATTTCGGCAATACCGCAGCGGACGCGGCCGAGGCCGGATTCGACGATTCGCTCATCTACCAGGAAATCGTCCAACCGCACGCCGAGCGAAAAATCCCGATGATTCAGATGATGCGCGAAGAAGCGCTCGAAGGGTTTCGAGCCTGGCAGCGCAAAAGCGACAAGGTCCCCTATTAGCTGAGCCGACGACCATAACAATGACCCAACCGACGACCGCCCGCCTCATCGGAAAGTCGGTGCAACGAAAAGAAGGGCGCGAGAAGGTGACCGGCAGCGCGCGCTACGTCGACGACCTGACTTTCCTCGATATGCTGCACGGCGTGACGGTCCGCAGCCCGGTGGCGCGCGGCCGAATCCTCGGCATTCATTTCGGCGACGGCATCCCGTGGAACGAATTCACGATCGTCACCGCCAAAGATATTCCCGATAAGAATTGCGTCGCCCTGATCATCGAAGATCAGCCCTGCCTCGCCGACGGCGTCGTAAATCATCCCGAAGAAGCCGTCGTCCTGCTCGCGCATCCCGGATAAATATCTGCTCGAAGAAGCGCGTCGCGCGGTGCGCATCGAAATCGAGCCGCTGCCCGCGATCTTCACCATCGAGGATTCGCTCGCAAAAAAAGAGATCATCTGGGGCACGGACAATATCTTCAAATCGTTTCTCGTCGAAAAAGGCGACGTGGACGCAGCCATGGCGACGGCGGAAATCATCGTCGAGGGCGAATACGAAACGGGCGCGCAGGAACAGCTCTACATCGAGCCGCAAGGAATGATCGCGCGCGCCAGCGCCGCCGAAGGCGTCACGGTCTGGGGCTCGCTGCAGTGTCCTTACTACGTGCACAAGGCGCTGAAGGGAATTTTCTGCCTGCCGCCCGAACGCATTCGCGTGGTGCAAACCGAAACCGGCGGCGGATTCGGCGGCAAGGAAGAGTATCCGTCGATGCTCGCGGCGCACGCGGCGCTGCTCGCGCTGGAAATCGGGCAAAAGCGTGAAAATCATCTACGACCGCGCGGAAGACATGGCCGCGACCACCAAGCGCCACCCCTCGCGCACCCGCCACCGCACGGGCGTCACGCGCGACGGCAAGCTCCTCGCGATGGACATCGACTTCACGATCGACGGCGGCGCGTACGAAACGCTCTCGCCGGTCGTCCTTTCGCGCGGGACGATCCACGCCGCCGGGCCATACAATTGCCCGAACGTGCGCGTGCGCAGCCGCGCCGTCGCCACAAATGCGCCGCCGCACGGCGCCTTTCGCGGTTTCGGCGCACCGCAAAGCGTCTTCGCGCTCGAGCGCCATCTGGACCGCGTCGCCGAGGCCGTCGGCATCACGCCGGAGGAATTGCGTCGCCGCAATTTCATTCACCAGGGCGAGACGCTGGCCGTCAGCCAGGTCGTGCGCGAAAAAGTCGACATGGAAAAGCTGATGGCGCGCGCCTTCGAGCTGAGCGATTACCACGCGAAGCGCGAGCGCTTCCGCACGGAGAATGCCGGCGGCGGCGCGATCAAGCGCGGCATCGGCTTCGCGGCGTTCCTGCACGGCGCCGGATTCACCGGCTCCGGCGAGGAATATCTGGCGTCGGAAGCCGCGATGGAGGCGACGCCCGAGGGCCGCGTCCGCGTCCTTGCCGGCAGCACCGAGATGGGCCAGGGCACCAACACGATTTTCACGCAGATTGCCGCGGATGCGCTCGGCATCGCCGCCGAGCAGATCGAAATCGTCCAGCCGGACACGGCGCATGTGCCCAACAGCGGCCCCACAGTCGCATCGCGCACCACCATGATCGTCGGCAAGCTCGTGGAATCCGCCGCGCAAATGATTCAGCGATCGCTGATCGAGAGCGGCTTGCTGAAGCCGGGATACCGCGCCGAGGAATTTGCGCTGGCATGCGCGAGCTACATCGCGACATTCGGCCCGCTAAAATCATTCGCGAAATACGAGCAGCCGAACGATTTGCACTGGGACGACGAAAAATATCAGGGCGACGCTTACGGCGCATACGCCTGGGCAGTCTACGTCGCGGAAGTTTCCGTCGATATGCGCACCGCCGAAGTGCGCGTCGAAGATTTCGTCGCGGTGCAGGAAGTGGGCAAGGTGATCAATCCCGTCCTCGCGGCGGGACAGATCGAGGGCGGCGTCGCGCAGGGGATCGGCTTCGCGCTCTATGAAAATGTCGTGTGGCAGCAAGGCCGCATGATCAACGGCCAGATGACCAACTACATCATGCCCACTTCGATGGACGTGCCGCCGATTCGCGTCTTCTTCGAGGAAATTCCCTACGAGCGCGGCCCTGCCGGCGCAAAAGGAATCGGCGAGCTGCCGCTGGACGGCACCGCGCCCGCGATCGCGAATGCGATCGCGCACGCCACCGGAATCGACATTCGCCGCATTCCGGTCACGCCCGAAGTGCTTGCTCGAAACGATGGAGACGGTGCATGCCTGACGCCGCCGCCCCGCGCAAAATCCGCGTGCAATGCGAAGTGAACGGCAAGCCCGCTGACGTTCGAAGCATATCCGATGGCGCGCCTGCTCGACGTCCTGCGCGAAGAGCTCGGCCTCACCGGCACCAAAGAAGGCTGCGGCGAGGGCGAATGCGGCGCGTGCTCGGTCGAAATCGATGGCGCACTCGTGAATAGCTGCCTCGTCCCGGCCCTTCACGCCGAGGGCGCGAAGATTCGCACGATCGAAGGCGTCGCGCGCGGCGAACACCTCGATGCCGTGCAGCAGGCGTTTCTCGCGCACGGCGGCGCGCAGTGCGGAATCTGCACGCCGGGGATGATTCTCGCGGCGGTGAAATCTGCTGGCGCGGCATCCCGAGCCGACCGACGCCGAAATTCGCGAAGGGCTCGCCGGAAATCTCTGCCGCTGCACCGGCTACATCAAGATTTTCGAGTCCGTGGTCGCAGCCTGCCGCGAGGCCGAGCGGCAGCCGTGAGGTCGTATCTTCCGGCATACGAATTGGCCGCGCCGCGCGATCTGCCCGACGTGCTCGATCGCATCGCGCGCGAGCCGGGCGTATGGAAGCTTTTCGCGGGTGGCACAGATTTGATGGTCCTGCTCGAAGCGGGAAAACTCGCGCACAAGAACTTCCTCAGCATCTGGAAGCTGCCTGAATTGCGCGGCATCGAAGTCGCACCGGACCACGTGACGATCGGAGCGCTGACCACGTACACGGACGTTCGCCGAAATGGCACGCTCGCCGGAGAATTTCCGCTGCTGGCCCGCGCCGCAGCCGAAACCGGAAGCATCGCCACGCAAAATCGCGGCACGCTCGGCGGAAACATCGCAAACGCCTCGCCCGCCGCCGATTCGCCGCCCGCGCTGCTCGTATACGACGCGGAGCTGGAAATTGTCTCGGCGCGCGGCGCACGCTGGGCGCGCTACGATGGCTTTCATTCCGGCTACAAGAAAATGGACCTGCGCGACGACGAATTGATCCGCCGCATTCGCCTGCCTCGCGGCAAGCAGGGCTGGAAGCAGTATTACCGCAAAGTGGGCACGCGCCGCGCGCAGGCGATTTCGAAAGTGTGCTTCGCCGGCGCCGCGCGGGTGGACGCGGGGCGCGTGAGCGATGTGCGCATTGCGCTCGGCAGCGTCGCGCCCACGGTCGTGCGCGCCACAGAAACGGAAAAGCTCCTGCGCGGCGAGCGCCTCTCGCCGGCGGTGCTGCGCGCGGGCCAGGAAGTGCTCGCGCACGAAATCGGCCCGATTGACGACATGCGCTCGACGGCACGCTACCGCCGCCGCGTGGCGCAGAATCTGCTCGCCGAATTCATCGAGATGCTGTCCCAGTAGACGCGATGCAAAATCCTCCTTCCGCACCGGCCACCTCCACTTCTCCTCCCGATCTCTTCGTGCGCGGCAGGCGAATCATCACGCCTGAAGTTGAGCGCGCCGCGGCGATCCACATTCGTGCAGGCGCGATTGTTGCGATCACCGCGTTCGATGAGATTCGGCCGGGAATCCCGGTGCACGAAGCGGGCGACGCCATCGTGATGCCCGGCATCGTCGATACGCACGTCCACATCAACGAGCCCGGCCGCACCGACTGGGAGGGTTTTTCGACCGCGACACGCGCGGCCGCAGCGGGCGGCGTCACGACGCTCATCGAAATGCCCCTCAACAGCATCCCGGCGACGACTACCGCGGCGGCATTTCGCGAAAAGCTCGCGGCCGCAGCGGGCCTGCCCGCCGTGGCGGGGAAACTTTCGGTCGATGTCGGCTTCTGGGGCGGCGTGGTGCCTGGAAATGTCGTCGAACTGAAGCCGTTGTGGGACGCCGGCGTCTTCGGATTCAAATGCTTCTTGGTCCCGAGCGGCGTGGACGAATTCGCTTCCGTAAACGAAGTCGACATGCGCGCGGCCCTTCCGCAATTGGCGGCGCTGGGCGCGCCGTTGCTCGCTCACGCCGAGCTGCCAGGCCCAATCGACGAAGCAATGGCGAAGCTGCCGAAGGGTGCGTCGCCAAAACGCTACGCGACATGGCTCGCCTCACGCCCGCACGAAGCCGAGGACGAAGCGATCGCGCTCCTCATCCGGCTCGCGCGCGAATTCAAGGCGCGCATTCATGTCGTCCATCTCGCTTCCTCCGATTCCATCTCGCAATTGCGGGGAGCAAAGACCGCGGGCCTCGCGCTCAGCGTCGAGACGTGCCCGCACTATCTTTCGTTTGCGGCCGAGGACATCGCCGACGCCGCCACCGAATTCAAATGCGCGCCGCCGATCCGCTCGCGCGAAAATCGCGAAAAGCTTTGGGCGGGGCTCGGCGATGGCACCATCGATTTCATTGCTACTGATCATTCGCCGTGTCTCCCTGCGATGAAGCTGCCTGAGGAAGGGGATTTTCTCCGCGCGTGGGGCGGCATCGCATCCTTGCAGCTCAGCCTGCCTGCCGTGTGGACGCAGGCCCGCTCGCGCGGCTATCCTGTGTCCCGCCTTGCCGAATGGCTTTGCGCCGGTCCGGCGCGCCTCGCGGGGCTTGCTGGGAGCAAAGGAGCGATTGCGGTGGGCTGCGACGCCGATCTCGTGATCTGGAATCCCGACGCGACGTTTCGCGTCGATGGCGCGCGCCTCCATCACCGCCACAAAATCACGCCATACGCAGGCCGGGAGCTGACGGGAGTGGTCGAAACAACATTCTTGCGTGGCCGCAAGATTTTCGAGCGCGGAGAATTCTTATCTCCCCCCGCGGGACAAGTTCTTCGCCGGGGCGCCGCATGACGGATTTCACGCATCTCGTCGATCTTGCCGCCAAGCACCTGGGCGGCCGCGTGATCGCCGCCAACGACGAATTCTTCGCGCCGAAAGAGAATCTGCTCAAGCCGTCCAGGCCGATCTTCATCGAGGGCAAATTCACCGCACTCGGGAAATGGATGGACGGCTGGGAGACGCGCCGCCGCCGCACGCCAGGTCATGACTGGTGCATCGTGCGCCTCGGTCTGCCCGGCAAGGTGCGCGGCGTCGTGGTGGACACCAGTTTCTTCAAAGGCAATTATCCCGAGCGTTGCTCGATCGAAGGATGCGACCTCGGCGGCGGCCCGCCATACAAGAATGAAAAGAAAGCCGTGCTCGGCGCGAAAACAAAATGGGTCGAGCTGCTGCCGGAATCGCCGCTGGCGGGCGATTCGCAGAATTCGTTCCCGATCGAGCGCCCCGGCCGCTTCACGCATGTGCGACTGAATATTTTCCCCGATGGCGGCGTAGCGCGTCTGCGGGTCCACGGCGAGCCGGCGCCCCGCGTCAGCCGCAGCTCTCGCGCGGAATCCGATCTCGCTGCCACCGAAAACGGCGGCACAATCGTCGCGTCGAGCGATCAATTCTTCGGCGAGCCGCTCAACATCCTGATGCCAGGACTCGCGCGCAACATGGGCGAAGGCTGGGAGACCCGCCGCAGGCGCGGCCCGGGCCACGATTGGGCCATCATCAAGCTGGGCGTGCCAGGCATAATCCGCCGAATCGAAGTGAGCACCGCGCACTTCAAGGGAAATTTCCCTGAGAGCTGCGCGATCGACGCTTGCTTCGCCGCCAATGCCGCGGGGGATTCCGGCGCGGACGCGCCGAAGGAATGGAAGCCGCTCCTGGCGAAAAGCTTGCTGAAAGCAAACGCACGTCATGTCTTCGCCAAGCAGTTGCTCAAGGTCGGCCCGGCGACGCACGTGCGTCTAAACATCTACCCCGATGGCGGCATCAGCCGCCTGCGCGTATTCGGCGTGGCGGGCGCGGCGGAAGATAGCGCGACCGGAATCGAGCGATTCAACGAGCTGACGGCGGCGCAAACGCGAAAGGCCCTGCTCGATTGCTGCGGAGCGAAAAAATGGGCGGCTGAAATGATGGCGCAGTGTCCGTTTCCGACGGAAGGCGATTTGCTCGCGGCGGCTGATGCGATTTGGTCGGGGCTCGGGCGCCGAGATTGGCTCGAAGCGTTTCGTCATCATCCCGCAATCGGCGCCGGCAAGGCGGCGGCAAAACAATCCGCGAAAGCCAAGAAATGGTCCGCGGGAGAGCAATCCGTCGCCCAACAGGCGCAAACGGAGATCCTCGCCGCAATGGCCGAAGCGAATTCCGAGTATCACGCGAAATTCGGCTACGTCTTCCTGATTTGCGCGACCGGAAAAACGGCGGACCAAATCCTCGCGAGCCTCCGGCAGCGCATCATGAACGACCCGGAAACAGAATTGCGCGCGGCAGCGAGAGAGCAGCAAAAGATCACGCGGCTGCGCCTGGAAAAACTTCTCGAGGCATTGGCGGAATCATGAGCGAAATCACCACACACGTGCTTGATACATCGCTGGGGCGCCCGGCGGCGGGCGTCCCGGTCACGCTTGAGACGCGCGAAGCCGCGCACGGATGGAAGCAGCTCGGCTGCGGCACGACCGACGCCGACGGCCGCCTGCGCAATCTAGCGCCACAGCCGCTGCCCGCGGGAACCTATCGCCTCACATTCGACACGCGCGCGTACTTCGATTCGCGTCAGACCGCAAGCTTTTATCCCGAGGTCGCTATCGTCTTCGAGGTGCGCGATGCGGCGGCGAAGTATCACATCCCGCTGCTGATCAGTCCGTTCGGCTATTCGACGTATCGAGGGAGCTGACACGTGAGCATTCGTCTGGCGCAAAACGACTACGGCAAATCGCGCGTGCGGCTGCTGCGCGTCACGCGCGGCAAGGACAAGCACGAAATCAAGGAGCTCACGCTCGCCATCCGCCTCGAAGGCGATTTCGAGACCGCGCACACCAAAGGCGATAACAGCAAAATTTTGCCCACCGACACGATGAAGAACACGGTCTACGCCCTCGCGCGCCAAAACCCCGTGGACGCCGCTGAAACATTTTGCGGCGCGCTGATCGATCACTTCCTCGCGGGCAATCCGCAGGTCGAGCGCGTCCACGTGCAAGCAGTCGAGCATCTCTGGGCTCGGATCTCGCGCGACGGCAAGCCGGACGCGCATTCGTTCGTGCGCGTCGGCGAAGAGAAGCGCACGGCAATCGTCACCGGCACGCGCTCAAAGACGAGCATTCAGGCGGGCGTGAAAAATCTCATCGCGCTGAAGACGACAAAATCCGCATTCGAAGGATTCATCCGCGATCGGTACACCACGCTGAAAGAGGACCGCAACCGCATTCTCGCCACCGCGATCCGCGCCGAGTGGCTCTACGAAAGCGCGAAGATCGATTTCAGCGCCACGTGGGAATCGGTGCGCCGCACCTTGCTTGAAACATTCGCGGCCCACGACAGCCTCTCGCTCCAGCACACGCTCTACGCCATGGGCAAAGCCATCCTCGAGCGATTCGACGCCATCCGCGAAATCCGCCTCTCGCTGCCCAACAAGCACTACAACCTGGTCGATCTCGCGCCCTTCGGCTTGACCAACCCCGGCGACGTCTTCCTCCCCACCGACGAACCTCACGGCCTAATCGAAGCCACGCTCCGCCGAGAGTAGGATTGCGGTGGCCGGTCGCGCCTTCTGCGACCAGGCACTTCTTGATTCAGGGGGTCGGACCTTCAGGTCCGACATGAAAGACCGCGCGAAGCGCGCTCCTTTGCGCAGACTCACCCGCAGCATGTGGTCGCCCGGTTAGAACGAAACGGAAAGCGCTCGCACATGCTGCGGGAAGCGAGACGAAGATAATTCGTCTCATCCAGCGGTCACCTGCGCCGCGCGGCCAGAATCTTCGCAAACGCTCCGCCGCGAATTTCCGCCGGCGACAATCCCGTCAGCGATTCCGCTTCCCGCTCGCTAATCGCGCCGCAATCGACCGCGCGCAGCAGGTACGCGAGCAGCCCCTGTCCCGTCGCCGCGTCATCGGCCACATCCCTTCCCGATGGTTCGCTTCCCTTCTCGATCAGCGCGCGCAGCCGCGCCGCAGCGGGCTCGAGGCTTTCGAGAAAAAACGAATGCACAGCCGCATATCGCGTCGGCAATTGCGCCGGGTGCAAATCCCACCCCTGATAGAAGCCATTGACGAGCGAATGCCGCACATCCCCGAAGTGCAGCTTCCACGCCGCATGAACCGCCGCGCGATTTTCGGCAATCTGCTGCGCGCCCAGCGCCGACGGGCCATCCGCGCGATGCAACGGCACGGGCAGCGCATTCGTGCCCCCATCGGAGAGCCACACGCCGGTGCCGGCAAGCGCCACCTGCATCACCTCGCGCGCGAAATCGCACGCGGGATGGAGCATGCGCTGATGCGCGGCCGTAATGCCGCGCGCCGCCGTGTAGTCGTACACGCCCAAATGTGCCGCCACGCACCGCCCTCGCGCCGCATCGACCAGCGGCAGCAGATTCGCCTCGCCGCGATCGTTGATCACGGCCTGCGTCGTCTCGATCATCAACTCGATTCGCAGCGTCCCGGGCGCAAGCACCAGCAGCTTCTCGAGGTGCGCGCACGCATTGGCGAGCGCCGCCACTTCCCCAGGCACGGTAACTTTCGCGAGGTTCACGAAAAACTTCGCCGGAAATTTCTCGCCCGCCCTCGCGGCCAGTTCCGTCACCACTATATCCAGCGTGCGAAGGCTCCGCGCACGCAAATCCTCGCTGAAAGGCTTGATGCGAATCCCGATGCCAGCCGGCAGCGCCCCCGATTCGATCGCCGCCGCGATTTCACCCGCCGCTGCGGCCGCGTGGCGATCTTCCTCCTCCCAAGGACGATTGCCGTAGCCATCCTCGAAATCGATATGCAAATCCTCGACGGGCACGCGCAAAAGCCTTTCGCGCACCCGCTTGTAGACAGTGTGGGCAAGCCATGCCGCCCGGTTTTCCTTGCGCGCGGATTCCGGGTCGCTCTCGATCGACTGCGCCAGCTTCCCCGCCGACGCCGCGTCCGGCAGCCCGTCCGAGCCCGCGAGCCCGATCGCCTTCGCAAACGTGATGAAATCCGGCGCGAATTCGTCGAGCGAGAGCAGCGCGAGATCGCCGAGCGTCCGCGCCAAATCGCGCCGAAAGAGGTCGCCCGCGCAGTAGTAGGTATGAATCGGCTGCCGCTCGCCTGAAGGCCCGGGATATCGCGCGCGAAATGCCGCGTGCTCGCCATCGAGCCCCTCTCCTATTTCTCGCAGCAGCACCTCGGTCAAAGTGGTCTTGGGGCGCGTATCCATCGAACTCGCATCGCTCCTTGGCGAGCAGTCATTGTACCCGGAGTTAGCTTTCTCGTTCGCTGTGGTAGAAAATCCGCCCCGGTAGACTCCGCTATTCGACAGCACGTGACCGCGCGCTTGGTCATCAAAAGGAGATGCGTATGATGAAGAAAATTTTGGCTGGCATCGTTGTGCTTTTGTTCCTGGTATTGCTGGGTTTCCACGCCGAGGCAAGGGGAAACGATACGCAACGCGAAGCTCAGGACCGCGCGCAGATCGAGAAGCTGATGTGGCAATACACGCGCGCCCTCGACACGGCAAACCCGGACTCGTACGCCGCCACGTACACGCCGGACGGCCAATTCGGCAGCGGCGCCCGCGCGGTCAAGGGAAGCGCCGCGCTTAAGAAAATGATCGCGGATTTTCGGCAAAGCAATGCCGACGCCGCGGCCAAAGGCCAGCCGAGGCCGGCCATGTACCACATGGAGATGAACACCTACCTCGAATTCGTCGACAAGGATCACGCCCGCGTGGAAGGTTACTGGCAAACAGTGTTTGCTGGGCAAGGCACGACCGTCCCCGTTCGCGTAGCCGCCGCTGGCCGCGAAGTCGACGACCTCGTCCGCATGAACGGCCAGTGGCTCATCCAGTCGCGCGACGTCGCACCAAAGGACTAGGCGCAACGCTTCACCCACGCGGTGATTCTTGCTTGCTGGATTCTCGGCAACACGGAAACTATCCACAACCGGGTTCTGGGAGACCCGGCGCATCCGTGAGTCGCTGCAGGACACGCCTTGTTGAACCGGACTTATGGCCCTGGTTAGGATCCCCGTGCACCGCTCATCGGAAGTTGCTACCTAGCTAGGTTTCGTCGCAGAACTCTGAGGATTCCGGTGATCAACATGGCCGGTGTCGGCGGGCATCCGGGAATATATCCGTCCACGGGAATGACGTCGTCCACGGCGCCAACGATCGCATGACTCCCCCTGAAAATTCCACCGCTGCATCCGCACGCGCCCACCGCGACGACGAGCTTTGGGGCTGGCACAGCTTCATACGTGGACTTAACCGCGTCGGCCATGTTGCGCGTCACGGGACCCGTGACGAGAAGCATGTCAGCATGCTTTGGCGATGCTACGAAATGGATTCCGAAACGCTCCAGGTCATAGTAGGGATTCGTGAGAGCTGCGATCTCAGCTTCGCAGCCGTTGCAGGAACCCGCGTCCAATTGGCGAACGTTTAGAGCGCGCTGCAGCAGAGAATGGATTTCTCCGCGGGTATGCTCCGGAATCTGGGCAGCAGGTGTGAGTTCGCCGCCGCCCTCGGCGTCCCACAGACGAACTGTCTGCTGTTTCGCTACGCCGCACCCGGGGAAACTCCTTGTCGCGATCACGGCAGCTTCCCCGGCCTCGGTGCATCTCCCGCAGCCGATGCAGCGGCCGTAAGACAGTCGCAAGCAGCGACGGCCTGCATATTCCTCGATACTCAGCGCCGCCGTGGGACACACGTCGACCAGCCTCTGAACAATGGCTGGAGTGAGGCGGTCCGCGATGACCTCCGGCATGCGGCTGCCCGAGCAGTTTCCAAGCAGCTCGTCGACGGGGACCACTCGGTTTGGCTCCCGGAGACTCCGCGCAATCACATCGCCGATCATCGGTCGCACCCGGAATAAGAAAGATTGAAGCTTTTATTGATTAAGGGAAAATCCGCAATGATGTTGCCTGCGACAGCGAACGGCAGGGCGGGCCAGTTCTGGAACGACGGGGACTTGATGTGACACCGGGTGATCCGTCCTTCGCTGGCTTCGAGCCAGTAGCAGAGTTCTCCGCGAGGAGATTCCACGGCGGAGAATCCCCTCACATCTTCCCGCGGGACGAGTGGAGCGGATATGCTGCCCTCCGGAAGAGATTGCGCAGCTTTCTGAATCAAGTCCGCTGAAACAGCTGCTTCGGCAATTCGAATTCGCGCGCGCGCCATCACGTCGCCATAATGGGTTGTCGGAATTTCGATCGAGTGCGCTGCGTATCGACCATACGGATGATCGCGGCGGACATCGAGGTTGATTCCACTGGCGCGGGCCACCGGCCCGACAACGGCGAGATCCCTTGCAGCATCGGGGCTGAGAACTCCCGCGGCCTCAAAGCGGTTCTGAATCGACGGGGTTCCGACGATCAATCGCGCCATCGCCGAGAATCTCCGGTGTACTCGTGACACCTCTTGCGCGAGCGTCGCCATCTTGCCCGAATCGAAATCGAAGCGCAAGCCTCCGGGAACGGAAATTCCGCGCCAGTAGCGCGTCCCACAACATCTCGCGGACGCTTGCAGAAGCGATTCCTTGAGGCGAGCGGCATACGCTGCCGCGACGCCGAACCCGACATCCGTGGAAAGTCCGCCGACATCCGAGATGTGGCAGGCAAGGCGCTCGATCTCAAGGCCAATTAGGCGAAGCGCGGCGGCGCGGGCTGGCGCTTCGATTCCGTACGCGCTTTCGACCGCTTGCGAGTAGCACACGGCGTGCGCAAAACAGTTGTCGCCCGAGACGGATTCCGCAAGCATCGCGCCGTCGGCGGCGAGCTTTCCCTCGAAGAGTTTTTCCGTGCCCTTGTGCGTATAGAAATGGCGCAATTCGAGATGGAGAACCGTATCGCCGACAACGCTGAAGCGAAAGTGTCCGGGCTCGATGATGCCGGCATGCACAGGACCGACCGCGACTTCCGCGATACCTTCGCCTTGAACCTCCAGGAAGCGATAGTCGCGCTTGGACGAAGGCACGGCGTCAACTGGATCTACCATCGGATACACGCCATCGGGCCAGTTATCATGAAATATCAGCGGGCGCAAGTCGGGGCTGTCGACAATCTCCACGCCGTATTTGTCGTGGAGTTCTCGTTCATACCATGCTGCGGCCGGCGCTCGGCGGGCGATGGAACGCAGCGGGCCGTCCGCCGGTAGGACCATCTCGGAGTAGTTGGGCTCGCCGAGATCGTAGATATAGTGGGCACGCTTCTCCCGCTGGCGGCCGAGGCTGCCGAAAATCGTAACAAGGCGCGCGGGTTCACCATTCGCCCCTGGCGGAATTGCAAGGCTCGCTCCATTCTCGCCACGATCCGGGAATGCTGCCGCTCGATCGCTCATCGCAAAACCGCCATCGCTTGCTGGATAAGCACCGTAAAGGCATGGGGAATTCGCGCCCCGAAAAAGACCAGGCAGAGAGCGGCACAACCCATTGCCGAGTACTCGGACGGTAGCAGCCTGGAATTCTCCGGCCGCTGATTCGGCTCTCCGGAAAGCATGCCAAGGAAATGGAATGCAAATCCGCCGAAAACCACCGACAGCGTGAGCAGAAAGAGAATCGCGACAAGGTAATGCGCCTGTGCGAAGGCTTCAGATAAAATGGCAAACTCGCTGACGAACAAACTGAATGGAGGCAGTCCTACGATTGCCAGTCCGCCAACGACAAGCGCCGCCGCGGTTTGCGGCATGGAGCGCGAAATGCCGCGAATCGAGTCCACCCGCAGTGTATTCAGGTTGTGGCGGATGTTTCCAGCGCCAAAAAATAGAAGAGATTTTGCCACCGCGTGATTGAAGGTGTGCAGCAGCGCCCCGAAGAGTCCCAAAGGGCCTCCCAAGCCCAGCCCGATAGCGATGATTCCCATGTGTTCGATGCTGCTGTAGGCGAGCATGCGCTTCAGGTTTCGCTGCACCAGGACCAGAAGGCCGGCCACGATCATCGACGCCAGGCCGAAGACGAGCAGAAGGGAATGCGAAAATTGAGGACCCACGGCGCGAGAAACGATCGCGTCGTAGCGCAAGAGCGCGTACATCGCGCACGTCAGCAGAACCGCCGAGAGCAGCGCGCTGATCGGCGTGGGTGCCTCGGCGTGCGCGTCCGGCAGCCAGCTGTGCATGGGAACGAAGCCGACCTTCGTCCCATATCCGACGATGACGAAAACGAAGCAGAGCTTCACCAGGTGTGGATCGAATCCGATGCGCGGCGCAGCGTTCATCAGGGATACCCAATCGAGCGCCGCTGCCGGATTCATGCCCGCCCTCACCGCCGCCAGATACAGCACAATGGTTCCGAAGAGGGCAAACGCGATTCCCACCGTGCAGACGATCAGATACTTCCACCCGGCCTCGACGGCGCCTTCCGTATTGTAGAAGCCGACCAGCAAGGCCGAAGCCAATGTTGTGCCCTCCATCATGATCCACAGCAGGCCGAGATTTGCCGAAACGCAAACGCTGATCATCGTGAAGAGAAAAAGGAACGTCAGCGCGTAAAACCAGCGCGGCGAGGAAAATCGGCCCTCTCCCGTGTGACGCAAATAACCGGAGGCGTACACCAGCACAAGGCCCGAAATGAAAGCGATGATAACCAGGAAGAGGGAACTAAGAGCGTCCGCGCGCAGATACGACCCCAGTTGCACCTCTCCGCGCGCGTGAACGCTCCACACCACCGCGCCTAACGCGATGATTTCCAGCCCGCCCAGCCCGAGCGCCACGCGGGTCGCCGCGCGCGGATTTCTCAAGGACAGCAGGAGGGCCGCTCCGAGAATCGGGATCACCAGTGGCAGCAGGAGTACCATTCGCTCAGCCCCTCAGCCGCCGCAGTTTCGACACATCCAAGTGGTCGAACGTGTCGCTGATCCGAAACGTGAAGATGCCCATCAGCAGCAGGCCCATCAGGATGTCGAAAAAAATGCCGATTTCGATCACCAGAGGCATGCCGAACGTCGTGATCAACGCAGCGAGGAAAATTCCGTTCTCCAGAACGAGCAGCCCGAGCACCTGCATCAGCGCCTTCTTGCGGCTGACCATCAGGAACGAGCCGGTCAAGATCAGGGAGATGGCTGCCGCGAGGGCGTCGTCCGAACCATGAACGGCCCCGGCGTACGAGCGAACCGCCGCGTACGAGAGATAGATGATCGCGGCGACGATGAAGACGGACTGCGTGGGTGTGGTCGAGGCTTTCACGTCCCGCACGGTTTTGAGCCTTTTCGCAATCGCCACAAAGGCCCACGGAATCGCGACAACCTTAATCACAAACACAAGAAAACCGACGACGTAGGCTTCCGGGAGTTTTTCTTGAAAGCCCGTCGCGATTACGTCCACTGTGATGACCAGAGATTGGAGACCGAAGAGGAGCACGCTCGTTGAGATCCGGCGCGCGACAGCCAGCAGGATAATCGTGAGAAACAAAAACACCGAGAAGGAACTCAGAATCTTGGCGGTCGCGATTCCGATCAGGCCCATGCCGTTACCTCTTCACCCACATCGTGAAAATCACTGCGAGAGCGCTCAGAGCAGCGGCCACGCCGAGAAAATCGGGGGCGAGATACATGCGCAGCTTGGCGACGGCACTCTCGATAACGCTCAGTAGAATCGCGAAAACCCCCACTTTGGCGCCGTACAGCAGCAATGCCAGCGCCAGCCTCCCCCACGAATCTCCGGCCGCCATTCCCCACGGAAAGAAAAATGCGATCAGCAGGGCGAACATGACATGCAGCTTGATCGCGCTTGCCCATTCGATCAGCGCCAGACTCGGCCCGGAGTATTCCAGCACCATCCCCTCGTGAATCATCGTCAACTCAAGATGGGTGGTCGGATTGTCGACCGGCATCCGGCCTGTTTCCGCCAGCGTCACCATCGCCAGAGCCGTAAACGCCAGAATGTGGACTGTCGAAATGTTGAAGAAGTTTTGCTGGAGCGTCCAAACGACCATGCCCGCGATGTCCGCATGCGATGCCAGAATCGCGATTGCCACTAAGCTCAGCAGAAAGGGGGCTTCGGCCAAACTCGAAACCAGCGCTTCGCGGCTCGCCCCCATTCCGCCGAAAGCGCTTCCCCCATCGAGAGCGCCGAGCGAGAGAAAGAATCGGCCGAGCGCGAGCAAGTAAACGAGCAGGAAGAAATCGCCGCTCCAGGCCAGCAGCGCCGAGGGATGCACGACGGGTATGAATGCCGTTACGCAGACAACCGCCGCGAACAAAACGACCGGAGCAATCCGGAATACCGCGGACGAGGTTGGAGGCACCAATTCTTCTTTGCGGAAGAGCTTCAGCAGATCCGAATACGGACGCCAGATGCTCGCTCCCCGCCGCCTTTGCAACCGCGCCTTCACGCGCGCCACGATCCCGCGCAGCAAGGGGGCGCCCAGAATCAGCAACAGCGCCTGTACTACGTCGATCGCAATCCTCATGGATGAAACCTCAGGAACGCGAGCAACAGCACCAGAGCCAGGAAAATGTAGAGCAGATACACCTGTATGTTGCCCGTTTGCAGCCGGCGCAAACGGTGCGCCAGCAAGACGACCGAGTCCACAAAGGGCCGATAGAGGGATCGCTCGTAGGAAGTAGTCCGTACCGATTGATACGAAATGGAAACCGGAAAATAGGGCTGATCGGCGGGAAGTTGGTCCACCTTGCGATCGGGCCGGTAAACCCGCGCAAAGACAAAACGGATCGGTTTCGAGAAAACGGTGGACGTGTACTGCATGCGCGTCGAAAGTCCTGGAAGACCGCAGGCCCACGTCCGCACGATTCTTTCTCTCCGCTTGAATAGGTAGGTGACCCCACCGGCGGCCAGAACGATTACGGCGGCCCACGGAAGCACGCGAGCGATGCTCAGTGTTTCTTCCGGAACACCGGCACCGGGAAGAAGCAACTGGGCCACTGAGACAAGTGGCCGCAACAATATGCCCGGAAATATTCCGACGCAAATGCAGCCGCCGCCCAGCAGCCACATTCCCGCGCGCATGGCCCGAGGGACTTCGCGGGCTTGCTCGGCCTCCTCGCTTCGCGCCCGGCCCAGGAACGGCACTCCGAAAGCCTTCACAAAACAAGCCGCCGCCAGGCCGCCGATTAAAGCGAGAATCCCGATAAACAACGGCAGCACAATCTGGGCCCTGCTGCCGGCCAATGTCGAGCCAGCGAGGAGGCTTCGGAATGTGAGCCATTCGCTGACGAATCCGTTAAAAAGCGGGAGACCTGCAATCGAGCAACATCCCACGAGCATGGCTGCGCCCGTGAAGGGCATGCGGCGCTGCAAGCCGCCCAGCCGGTTCAAGTTAACCGTGTGGGTCGCATCCGAAAGGCTGCCCGCACCAAGGAACAGGAGGCTCTTGAACAGGGCATGGTTGTAGGCATGCAGCAGGGCGGCGACGAGCGCCAGGGCCGCTCCAAGCGCCGCGTGATGCGCCAGGAAGACCAGCGAAGCCCCGAGCGCCATGAAGATGATGCCGATGTTTTCCACGCTGCTATAGGCCAGCAATCGCTTCAGATCGTTTTCGGAGATCGCATAGAGAATCCCCAGAACGCCTGTGATCCCCGCGACCAGCAAAACTACGTAGCCACTCCACCAAGGCCCGCCGCCGAGGAAATCAAAGGCAAAGCGCACGAAACCGTATACAGCCGTCTTGAGCATGATCCCGGACATCAGCGCTGAAACCGGACTCGGCGCGATCGGATGAGCCCGCGGCAGCCACAAATGCAGCGGAATCAGCCCGGCTTTGGCTCCAAATCCCACAAATGCCGCAAGGAAGATCGCAACGCGAATTGCTCCCGGCATCGCGGAGGTTGCAGCGCGCATCGCCGAAAAATCCAGGCTGTGCGAGTAAGGCAGGAACAAAAAAAAGGCGGCGGCGACCGCAGCCGCCCCTGCGTGCATCATCATTAAGTAGATGAAAACATTGTGGCGCCGCTCCGGCGCATCGCCCTCGATCAGGATCAACGCGGCGGAGACGAGTGTCATCAACTCCCATCCTGCCAGGAATGCGAAACCATTGGATGAGGTGACGACCACAATCATCGACAGGAGAAACCACGAGAAAAAGGCCCACATCCACCGGCGACGGCGCTCGGAATAGTGGCGATCGAAATAGGGCACGGCAAAAATTGTGACAGGCACTGCCACGGAAGAAATCAGCAGGAGGAAGAACCCGCTCAGGCGGTCAACTGAAATAACGAAACGAAACGGCGTCACCCACGACAAGTCCAGGGAAGGCGCACCGTCACCCACAAAACCGAACACGGCCACGATGCCACAAGCGAGACCTGCCGCGAGGATCAGCGAGATGGCCAGCCGGCGCGCAATTGCGCCGGAACCCGCCAGCAGGATCAGCGGAACAAGGAGAGCGAGCGCTGCGAAGGAAAGAAAAAGGGCCGTACTTGCAAGCTCCATCGACATATAGTTACTTTCGGCGCCTTTCCTTCATTTCTTCAAGCATGTGCCGCACGCCGATGAGTTGATTGTTGAAAATATCCCGAGCCGCGTCGAGGAGCTTGAAGAGAGCCGGATCGGAAACGGAGTAGATCACGCTGGATCCGGATTTCGTTCCCGTCACGATGTTGCGAAGGCGCAGCACCGCCAGCTGCTGCGAGACGTTCGCCTGCTCGATCTGGAGCGCTTCGCTCAATTCATTCACGCTCTTCTCGCCGGCCCGCAAGCAATCCAGAATCCGGATGCGCACTGGATGAGCGAGCGCCTTGAAGAACTCCGCCTTGAAGTTGGCTAGTTGCTGTGGCATGCGAATATGCAATTATTCATATATACTATGACCACGCCATGAGTCATGTCAATGGCGTCTCTGGCTCCTCGTGTAGCAAGAGATAGGAAAGATAACGGTCGACGGCCCATTCACCATGTCTGAGAACTTCAAGGCTTCCGGAACGCCTCCATACAGACTCAGAAGCAGCGCGTAGCGCCTTTCTACGCTGTCCACGTGTCTCCGAGAAGCTTTGCTGCGTCGTAGGGGGATGCACCTCGGGCCAACAGCCTGAGGGACGGTTGACGTCCGATCGTCGCGCCCATGCCGGGTGCCTCATCCTCGGTTTTTGAGGGTGGGGCTTTTGTTCATCACGGACGTCGATGCGGAACGAACCACTCGGGGCCGGCGAGTTCGGCTTGAGCGCGGGACGCGCGGCACGATTTAGCCCAGCCCGTTAAGCCCTGCGGAAAGCGTTCGCCCCTTCCCGGGCTTCAGGCCCGGGCTTGTGACTCGTCAGGCTGCGGCTTTACGCTGGCTGGCTCGGTCGGTCGCGGGCCAATTCCAGCAAGAACCGGGGACGACCCTCCGGTTCCTTGATGCTGAATACTTTGCCAAACGGCATCTGCTCCAACGGAGCCACAACTTCCGCTTTCTGCGAAAGCTCGCGAAAGGCCTCTTCCGCGTCGTCCACCAGCCAGTAGAGCTCGGGATCGCGGCTACCCGTCATCGATTGGTCATTCGCAATCGCAAACGTACCGAACTGGACAAATGTCGGATGGTACCGTTCCATCTCTAGCCCCAGCACATCGACATAGAAACGCTTCGCCGCCTCAATGTCCGCCACATACTCAACCACAAACCCAAATCGCGGCTTTACACTCATCTCAATTCCTCCGTCACTCACGCAGTCGCCGCATCCGTCAGGTCGGCTCCAAGGTTTAAAATGTGGCGCCGTGGTTCAAGCGCCGGAGGCGCGATTGTAATTAGCCCGGCACGCAGCCCGCCTGCCGGCGAGGCAGGCGCAGCGGAGTGCCGGAACTCCGGCGAAATAAACCCAAGTCCCGGCGGGACGGTTGACGTGCGATCGTCGCGCTCTTTCGCGCCATGGGCCGCCGCGGGTCCTGCGCCGCGCCCCATCTGGCATAACCGCTGGTGTCCCTTGCGCTCATGGCCTGCTCATTTCCCCGTGGGCACGAGGCGCTTCAACTCTTCTGTCCAGTTCAGCACGACGTTGATCTGCGTTGGCGCCGCCTGCTCCTGTGTCACGGGTTTGAGCATCAGGAATCTTTGACCGTCCGGAGACACATCAAATTCAGGGGACGGGTCACTCGGCGCGCTAACGTACGGCCCCTCAAAGAGCATCTTCGGCTTGCCTGCGGAAAGGCTTGGTTCCGTCGTAATATCCACGGCCATCATTTTGTCCCCGCTCCGATAGAAGAGTTCCCGTCCGTTCCGATTCCACACGGGCTCATTGCCGCCGTCCGTCGAAATCTGCCACTTGCCGCCGGGGCCAGGATAGGGCTGAACGTAAATCTCATTGCGACCCGATTCATTCGAGACATACGCCATCCAGCGGCCGTCTGGAGAAAACCGTTGCGCGCCGTCATTCGCTGTAGTTTGAAGAAAGGGCTGCGCCTTGCGGTCGCTCAGCCGCAGCACCCAGATGGCTGGTCTCGGATCGAATTCAATAAAGCTAAGCAGTTGGCCGTTCGGGGACCAAGAATAGGGAACTTGTAAGTGCTCGCTGGTTGTCAAACGCTCGAGCCCGCCACTGCCATCGGCCATCTGCCAGTAGAGGTTCAGGGTGCCTCCCCTGTTTGACGTGAACGCGATCCGTTTCCCGTCGGGCGTCCAGACGGGAGATGCGTTAGCGTCTCCCTCGAAGGTGAATCGAGTCAGCGTGTCCCTGGCGAGGTCGTAGATCCAGATCTGGCCTCCGCTACCAAGGGCGACGCGACGACCGTCGGGCGAAACCCGCGGATCCCCATAGTCGCGGGCGGGCACAGGCAAGGGCTGTTCTGTTCCCTGGCGACTGACCCACACCAGCTTGCTTTGCGACGCCTGGGCGCTCCCGGGAACATAGACCAACGATCCTGTTGTGGATACGCTGTACTGTGCGGGTGCAGGAGCGTCCGGGTTCTGCATCATGTCCTGTACGACGGGCACCGGCGTGCCCTTCACCTCAAGCCGCTGCGGATCGAACGGCACGGCCATCAAGTTGCCCGCCTGAGCATAAATCAGATACCCGGAGGACAAGTAGCGCGGACTTACCCCTCCCTGAGTCAGATTCCGCCGCTCGCTCGCTCCGATGGCCTGTGCAACGATGCCCGGTCCACCTTCAAAAATGACCGCCTTACCGCCGGGCAAGAACTGCGGCCAAATATTACCGATCTCCCCCTTCTCGAGATGCGTCAGTGGCTGCGGAATGCCTCCGGCGTCCGACACCTGTTGGAGGAACTGGGTGCCGGCCGAGAAGACGATCATCCCCTGGCTGCTCCAACTGGCCCCCTCGGCTGTTGAATCATCGGTCAAGATCTGCGCTGCTCCCCCGCTCACAGAAATCTTCTTCATCTTGCCGTCGGCGAAGAACCCCAACCACTGCCCATCCGGAGAAAAGAAGGGATCGACGGCTCCCTCCGTGCCGGAAATGGGGTTGGCTTCCAGACTATTCATCGCCCGCAGATAAATCTGCTGCGTCTCGCCTCCCGCTCCCTGAGTCGTCGCAACGTAGGCGAGCTGGCTCCCATCCGGCGAAATGGCGAGCACGAGGTCGCCGAATCCCGTCAGCCGCTGGCCCGGCGGCAGATTGATTACAGTGCGGGTGACTGGTTTCGAAGGCGAAGGCTTCAGCGTCCAGACACCCACGCCAGTGATGACGGCTGCGAGAAATCCTAGCGCCCACGGCAGAGCGCGGCGCCAAAGGGGCGCTGCAGCTCGCGGCGTGCCGGCGAGCGCCGGGTCCGGAGCGCCGGAAAGAACTTCGTCGAGCGAGATGCGCGCGTCGCCGATCGCTTGCAAGCGCTGCTTCGGGTCTTTCTGCAAGCAGCGTTGTAAAAGAACGCGAACTCGCACCGGTGTTGCGGCGGGCAGCCGTGACCAATCCGGATCCTTCATGATTACTGCGGCGAGCGTGTCCGTCACCGTCTCGCCTGTGAACGTCTGCTGCCCCGTCAGCATTTCGTACAGCACGCAGCCGAACGCCCAGATATCCGCGCGGCGATCCACCGATTTGCCCTTTGCCTGTTCGGGCGACATGTACGCCGCCGTGCCGAGCAAAACTCCCTGCATCGTCGCCAAGCGACTGATCGTGGGAGAAGTAGAAATATCCATCGAAGACGCATCGCCTTCGAGCGCCTTCGCCAGGCCGAAGTCGAGCACCTTCACCGCATCGTCATTCGTCACTTTTATATTGGCCGGCTTCAGATCGCGATGGACGATGCCGCGCTCGTGCGCGTATTCCAGCGCTTCGGCGATCTGCTTGGCGATGCGCAGCGCTTCATCAATAGGAATCGGGCCTTGCTTGATTCGGTCGGCGAGCGTCGGCCCTTCCACCAACTGCATCACCAACGCATGCGTGCTGCTGGAATCTTCGAGACCGTGAATCGTGGCGATGTTGGGATGATCGAGCGAAGCGAGAACTTTCGCTTCGCGCTGGAAGCGGGCCATGCGTTCAGCGTCGCGCGCGAAAGCTTCCGGCAGGACTTTCAGCGCCACATCGCGCCCGAGCTTCGCGTCCCGCGCGCGGTACACCTCACCCATCCCGCCCGCGCCAATCGCAGCGACGATCTCGTAGGGGCCCAGGCGAGCGCCGGAGGTCAGTGCCATTGGGGCCAGAATTATAGCCCAGGAACACGCGCCATTCGATTACTTGTGCTGGAGCGCCACCCAAAGTCGGTGCGAAGAGATTCGCTGCCGGAAGGAAATTTTGGGCGGATGAGTGTGTAAGCCGAATTCTGTCCGCCGCGCGAGCCGCCAGTTGACTTGCCGTAACCGGCGTTCACCTGCCATCGAATCCGCTCCATCGTTCACTTCCCTGATTACACAGGGCTTGCTATCATTGACTCACAGTGATGAGTCATTTAAACTCATGTCGTGGCTAAGAGACTCCAGGTGATCCTGCAGGACTCGGAGTATCGCGAAATTCAGCGCACGGCGCGTGCCCGCCGCATGTCGATCGCCGCCTGGGTTCGCCAGGCGCTCGATATGGCGCGCCGCCGCGAACCGAGCACCGATGCCGGCAAGAAACTCGAAGCAATCCGTGCAGCGGCGCGTTACGACTTTTCCTCGGGTGACATCCACGAGATCCTGGCAGAAATCGAAAGCGGATACGCCGCCGATACACAGCCGTGATCTTCATCGATTCCAATATCCCGATGTACCTGGTTGGCGCGCATCACCCGCACAAGGCCGACGCGCAGCGCCTCCTTGAAAGGCTCGTCAGCGACCGCGAACGCCTTGTCACCGATGCCGAAGTGCTCCAAGAAATCCTGCACCGATACGCCGCTGTCAATCGCCGCGATGCCATCCAGCCGGCGTTTGACGCCTTGCTCGGAATTGTCGATCACGTGTTCCCCGTGGACGTGGCCGCTGTGGAGAGCGCCAAGAAAATTGTCCTCGGGCGCTCCCATATCTCTTCTCGCGACGCTCTCCATCTCGCCATCATGGAGCAGCAAGGCATTGAACGCATCCTGAGCTTCGACACCGGATTCGACGGATTTCCGGGCATTAGGCGTCTCGCGTAATCCCGAGCTGTTAACCAAATCCCCCGCCGCTCGTTGTGATAAGTGGCGGGCAGAATGCTTCGCAGCTCGGTCCGCCCGGAAGGAAAAAACCAGTGGCCTCAGATATCGTTGCCTTGATTATGGTTCCAGGGATGTTCTGTTGGTTCGCGTGGATGATTTTTAGTACGATTCGCCGCTACAAGATCGCGAAAATGCAGGCGGAAGTACAAACCAAGCTATTGGACAAGATCGGTTCCGGCCAGGAACTTCTGGCCTACGCCCAATCCGACGCCGGAAAGCAATTGCTCGAATCGCTCAAGGTGGAACGCGTCGCGCCTCACGGACGAATCATCGGCGCACTCCAGGCGGGAATTGTTCTTTTACTGCTCGGCGTAGGCTTGCTGATTCTGCGCCATCAAGTGTCGGTTCCCGACAACCCGGACGCCTTCACCGTTCTCGGCACGCTGAGCTGCGCCCTCGGAGTGGGCTTTGCATTGTCCGCGGCGGCATCCTATTTCCTGTCGAAGTCGTTCGGGCTGCTCAATGGCGCGGCCAGCCAGCGTTGATCCGCTGGGCTGGAGCCGCGGGAGGTAGATTGCTAGATTGCGACTCCTACGGACTAGGACGCTGCTAGGGAAACTCGCCATTTCTGGACTGGACCTGGAGATCACCCAGCCTATGCCGGACGAGACTGCCCGTCCCATCGCGAAAGGCCGGCTGAGCATGGACGCAGCGGCGTTTCGCGCCTTCTACGAAGAGACGTCCCGTCCGCTGTTCGCCTATCTCCTCCGCGTCTCCGGAAATCGCTCTTTGGCCGAGGATTTGTTGCAGGACTCCTATTGCCGCTTCCTCAGCGCCAAGCTAGTCCCTGAAGACGCGGACCATCGACGGCATTATCTCTTCCGGATCGCCAGCAATCTGATGCGCGACCGTTGGCGAAGCAAGAAGGGGAAGGGTGAAGTCAGTCTGCCCGAATCCCTCTCCAGCACGGCAATTTCAGCTCACAATCCTGACCTCAACATCGAGATGCAAGCGGCTCTTCAGCAGCTCAAAGTCCGCGAACGCCAGCTGCTCTGGCTCGCCTATGTCGAGGGAGCAAGCCACAAAGAGATTGCCGATTCCACAGGGCTGAAAGCGGCGAGCATCCGCGCGCTTCTCTTCCGTGCCCGCCACAAACTCGCGAGCCTGATCGGGGGTAACCCGCGAGATCCCGATCCAAAGGTGCCAAAGGTCGATATATGAACGAACGATACTGCAAAAAGGAACAAGAAGTCGCCGCGGCGCTCGCCGGAGGCGCGCCCGGTGCCGAAATCCTCGATCACGCGCGCGAGTGTGCCGTCTGCTCCGAAGCTCTGCTGGCGAGTGAGTTCCTGCGCGAAGACGCGCAACTGGCGCCGCACGAAATCGAGAATCTGCCGGACGCAACGCTTGTCTGGCGGAAAGCGCAAGCCATGGCGCGCGAGAAGGCGCTCGCCCGGGCCGCGCTCCCAATTCGAGTCGTCCGCACGGTCGCATGGGCGTCAGGCATTCTTGCGGCTCCCTTGCTGTTCCTCGAATCCCGGCGCCTGTGGCCCGGATTGACTGACACGTGGCTCGGAAGCCTTTCGTCCGCAAGCCACCTCTGGTCTTCCGGCCCAAACGAACTCGCGTTGCTGCTCACTGTCGCGGGCGCAATTCTCTGCCTCGGCCTAAGTTCCTGGTACATCCTGCGCGACGCATGAGAATTTTTCGCGGCGCAGTCAATTCTCCACGCGAACGGGCCCGGGAGAGCTCAGGCTTCGGGTCACGATTCGATTTTGCTCGTGCCTCATCCTCGGTTTGTGAGGCTAGCGTTTGGACGACAGACTGCTCTCAACCTGTCATCCAGCCCCGCTTGCCCTGCTTGCCCTGACGCAGGAAGGGACCGTTTCTTCTGGTTCGGTGTGCCTCCAACCCGCGCGTACGCTCTTGATCGGCCCATCAAGGTGTGCAACGATCTGCGCCCAAAGGAGCCACTTGTGAATCAACTGCTGACCACAACCTTCGCTGTTCTCCTGCTTTGCCTTTCCTTCGGCGCGCCGGGACAGGCTTCGGCTCAAGGCCAACCTCAAGCCGCAAATCAAGCTCCGCCCCAAGCTCCGGCCGCCGCTCGCCCAGCGCCGGCGCCGCTCGCGATTCCGAATCCGCACTACGTATCGATCGAGATGGAAATCGACGTCGATCGCCCGGCGGCGGACGTGTGGAAGCGCGTCGGCAAATATTGCGACATCAGCGAATGGTTTCAGGTGCCGTGCACGATTCTTTCGGGAACAGACGGAGAAGTCGGGGTCGTCCGATCGATCGGCAACGAAGTCATGGTGGGCAAAACGGAGCTTTCCTACACCTACACTCAGCCGGTTCGTGAAGGTCAGCCTTACAACCTCTATCACGGCACGCTCGAAGCACGCCCGGTCACGGCCACCACTTCCAAGCTTGTCTACACTCTGGTCTTCGATAACTCGATGCTCGCTGATGACGCCGCCCGCGACGCCGACATCGCCAACAGAAAAACGCGATTCACGAACGCCCTCAATAACATGAAGATTCTCGCCGAAGGCGGCACCCTGCCCCCGCGCGCGGCACCCGCGCCAAGATAATTCGGCCGGTCGCGCATCCGTCAGCGCAACGGCGCGCCACGCCTATTCTTTGTGGCACAGACAATCCTGTCTGTGCTCTTGCGCTCGCAGACTAGCCCTCGCGTTGCCGACGGGCATCCCACCTGCCCTGAGCAAAGCCGAAGGGTCCTCGTTTTTTGAGCGCGGGGCCTTTGTTCGTCACGGACATAAGACGCGGAACGAGCGACGGGCGGCCGCCGAGCTTGGCTTGAGCGCGGGACGCGCGGCACAATTTAGCCCAGCCCGGAAGGGCTGGGAAACCGCTGGCAGCCGGCGTCGGGGAACGTGTACGACGGCGGGCAGAGCGGCATCTTCCGGCTTCGCGGCGGGTGCTTGATCTTGACGGTGGGACTTCTCAATACTTCGTCGAAATTCCTGGCGGATGAGCGTGTAAGCCGGATTCTGTCCGCCGCGCGAGCCGCGCGCTGACTTGCGTCAGCCGCCAACCCGCGCTACGCGGCGATCATTCCTCTAGGTCCCGGATCGCTCCGGGACTCAAGCAGCCTACCCGAGGGTCAGAGCGCGCCACTCTTTCAAGCGGCGTGCATGCGGGCTGGGCCAGCCCTCCCCTCCTATTTGGCCTTGCTCCACGCGGGGTTTTCCGTGCCCCCGGCATTGCTGCCGGGGCGGTGGGCTCTTACCCCACCTTTTCACCCTTGCCAAATGCGCTCGACCGAAAGAGGCCAACCTCCGGTTTTGCCGAAGGCCGGCCGCCGAGGTACAAGCTCACCGGCGGTTTAATTTTCTGTGGCACTTTCCGTAGCTCGGTCGCAAGCGTGAACTCGCAACCAAGCCCCCTGGCGTTACCAGGCGCGTCGCCCTACTGTGGCCGACTCTTGCGAGCTCACCACAGCCGGAGTCCGGACTTTCCTCCCGTCCGCTCGCTCGCGCAAGGGACCGGCGATCGCCCAGCTCATCCGCCAAGACCATTATACCCGACCGATCCGTGTTCAGCGTCCCGTGTTACGATCACAGCATTTGGATATGACGACCACCCCGCCTTCCTCCACGATCGACTCGTGTGACTATCTCTATGTCCGCGAAATCAGAGAACTCGATCCGCAGGCTCTTTACTTACTGCTTGAGGAGGGCCGCGCCGCTGCGGAGTCCGAAACGCGAACTATTGGAAACATCCAGATGAGCGATGTGCACCCTATACGACCGACAGGACGGCTTTTCGAACTTTTCTGGAAACATTACATCGCTTACTGCGTCCGAAACGAGTCGTATTGTGGCGCGACCAACAACGAGGAGATTGCAGCCGGCGAGAAGTTTCGCATCTATTCGAAGTCGCACTTCCTGCATTTTATTTCCAGAACGACGTTTGCGTCCGCCGAATATCCCGGGCCTTTCCAGCACTACTGTATTCTTTCCGAGAATCACGTCGTCGATATCGTCGCCGTCGACGGGCCCCAGATTCGGGAGCAGCATAGGTAGTCCCGGTTCGGATGCAAGTGAGGCGCGCGTCCTTGAAGCCAAATTCGGAGAGGAGTACCGCAACTACGTCCGTCGTACGTCGATTTAGACGGCGCGTTTCGGTTAAGCTGCCAAATCCTGCCAAATTCGTCCCTCGTCGACCATTTAAGCCCGTTTAACCTGCTATCGGAAGCAAAGTACTTGCTGTCGTTGCACAGATTTTGCACGGCGAATACGTGGCGAAATCGGGATCGCGCGATTTCGATCTTTTTGTCGGGCGCGCGCCATGAAATTTCAGGCGGTGAGAAGTTTTTCGAATTGCGACTCATCGAGGATGGGGACCTTGAGGGATTTCGCTTTCTCGAATTTCGAGCCGGGATCGGCGCCGACCACCACGTAGTTCGTTTTCTTGCTCACCGACGAGCCGGCCTTGCCGCCGTGCGCGGCGACGAGCGCCTCAGCATCCTCGCGCGAGCGCTTCGTCAGCGTGCCGGTGAAGACGAATGTCATCCCCGCAAAGCGCGTATCCTTCAGCGCCGCGCGCTCCTCTTTCATATTCACGCCGACCGCTCGCAGGTGATCGATCAGCTTGCGGTTCGCCGACTCGGCGAAAAATTCGCGCACGCCTTGCGCGATCTTCGGCCCGACTTCCGTCACCTCGGTCAATTCCTCTTCGGTCGCGTCGCGCAGCTTTTCCATCGAGCCGAAATGCGCGGCCAGCAACTGTGCCGTCCGTTCGCCGACGAACGGAATCCCGATCGCATAAATCAGCCGCGCCAGGCTCGCCTTCTTGCTCCCGGCGATCTCATCCAATAGATTCTGCGCGGATTTCTCGGCCATGCGCTCGAGGCCCGCAAGCGTTTCGAGGTCGAGCTTGTAGAGGTCGGCGAAATCCTTCACGAGATCGTGCTCCAGAAGCTGCTCGACAATTTTATCGCCGAGCCCGTCGATATTCATCGCGTGGCGTCCCGCAAAATGCAAAATCATTTCGCGGCGGCGCGCCGGGCAGGAAGCGTTCACACAGCGATATGCCACCTCGCCCTCGGTGTGATAGACGCGCATGCCGCATACCGGGCACTTCTTCGGCATCTCGAATTCTTTCTCTTCGTCGCCGTGCTTCACCACTTTCAGCACGTGCGGAATCACCTCGCCCGCGCGTTCCACCAGCACCGTATCGCCCGCGTGCACGTTGAGCCGCCGCACCTCATCCAGATTGTGCAGCGTCGATTTCGTCACGGTGACGCCACCGATTTGCACCGGCTCGAAAACGGCGAATGGCGTCATCACGCCCGTCCGCCCCACGCTCACCTCGATCGACTTCAGCAGCGTAGTCTCCTGATGCGCGGGATATTTGTACGCAATGGCCCAGCGCGGCGCTTTCGACGTGAATCCAAGCTCGTTTTGCAGCGATACTTCGTCGACCTTCACGACGATTCCATCGATCTCGTAGGCCAGCTTCTCCCGCTTCGATTCCCAGCTGCTGATGTAACGCTCGACTTCTTCGAGCGAGTGGCGCAATTTCCAATCTTCGCTCGCCTTGAAATGCAGCGCCGCCAGCGTCGCTAGCACTTCCGAAAGCCTCTTCTTCGCCGCGCGGCCGTCGACCAGCATGTAGTAGGCGAAAAAATCGAGCTTCCGCGTCTCCGTGATTTTCGGGTCGAGCATGCGCACCGCGCCGGCTGCGGCATTGCGCGGATTCGCAAAAATCTTGCCACCCTGCTCGGCCTGCTGCTCGTTCAGCGCCTCGAACGCCTTGCGCGTCATGATCGCTTCGCCGCGCACTTCAAACGTGCCATGCTGCATTCCCGCCTTCTTGAGCAGCGCGGGATCGATGGTCAGCGGAATCGAGCGAATCGTTTTCACATTCGGCGTCACGTCTTCGCCGGTCGTGCCGTCGCCGCGCGTCACTCCGCGCACCAGCGCGCCCTTCTCGTAGAGCAGCGAAAGGCTCAGCCCGTCGAATTTATGCTCGGCGATGTAATCGATTTTCTCGCGGCCGGTCAGCTCGCGCACGCGCCGGTCGAATTCGCCGAGCGCCTCGAACGAAAATGCATTGTCGAGGCTGACCATCGGCACCGAGTGCCGCACTTCCTGAAATCCCTCACGCGGCGCGCCGCCCACCCGCTGCGTGGGAGAATCAGGCGTGCGCAATTTGGGATTCTCGGCTTCGAGCTTCTTGAGCCGCTCCATGAGCCGGTCGAACTCGGCGTCGGAAATTTTCGGATCGTCCGCCACGTAATAGAGGTATTCATTCTGGCGAATCTTTTCGCGGAGACGTTCAATTTCTTTGGCGGCGTCGCGGGCCTTTGCGGTTCCGGCCTTGGGCATGGAAACCTCAGCGGTTCAGAGTCGGGCAAAGCTCCGCGATATTATACAATGTGCGATTGACTGTCGCCTTTTAGGACCAACGAATGCCCCATGGAATCAAAGACGCGGTTCTGATCTACAACCCGACGAGCGGGCGACGCCGCCATCGCCGCTTCGTCGAAATCGAGCAGGCCGCGCGTCTCCTCAAGGACGAAGGCATCGCGACGGAGATCGCCCCGACCACAGGCCCAAACAGCGCCACGCACATTGCGCGCGAAGCCGTCGAAAAGCGCCGCGGCATCGTGATCGCCTGCGGCGGCGACGGCACGATCAACGAAATCATCAATGGCCTCGCGGGCAGCCACGTCCCGATGGCGCTGCTGCCCGCAGGCACCGCAAATATTCTCGCGAAAGAGCTGCGCATTCCGTGGGACATTCCGCACGCCGCACGCCTGATCCCCGGCGGGACGATCCGCCGCATCGCGCTCGGCATCGCATTCCCGCTGAACGGCAATGCAACCGAAATGATGCCGCGCACGGGCCGCTATTTCCTTTCGGTTGGCGGCGCGGGTCCCGACGGCGCGATTGTCAACGGCGTGCACAAAGGACTCAAGGACAGCGCCGGCGTCGTCGCGTATTGGGTCGAGGGCGTGCGGCAGCTTTTCGGCTACAGCTTCCCGGAAATCTGCGTGCGCTCCGACGGACAGGAGCGCAAAGCGACCATCCTGATCGCCGGCCGCACGGTCAACTACGGCGGCCCCTTCAAAATCACCACGGGCGCGAATCTCTACGAAAATTCGTTCGAGTTTCTCACCAATTCGCGCAAGAGCCGCCTCGGCTATCTAGCCTGCCTGCCCGCAATTTGGATGGGCACGCTGCGCCAAATGGACGGCATCGAGACCTGGAAATCAGCGGAAACAATCATGGAGCCTGCCGGCAGCGATCCAGTGTTCGCGCAGGTGGATGGCGAGCCGGTCGGACAGCTCCCGATCCAGTTCAAAATCGTGCCGGACGCGCTCTCGATCATCGAACCAGCCCCACGCTGAGCCCGAAATTCCTGTAAGATCGCGCAGCCGTGGAACCATTCACACACGCATTCACGTCGCTGGCCCTCGCGCAGGCCGGGAAAGACCGCCTGCCGCGCTTCGGCACAGCGATGCTCATCGTGTCTGGCGTTGCCCCCGATCTCGATTACGCGAGCTACATTTTCGGCCCCGAGGCTTTTTTGCGATTCCATCGCACCGCGCTGCACTCGCTCGCAGGAGCCGCCGTGACAGCCGGTGCCGTCGCCACCGCCTTCTACATCGCCGATCGCCGTGTGCCGCCAAAGAAAAATATCCAGGTGAAGGCGCCGCGGCCGCTCACATTCCTCGCCGCGCTCGGCATCTGCGCCGTCGGCGTCGCTGGGCACCTCCTGCTCGATCTCGCGAGCGGCATCGGCGTTCAACTGCTCTGGCCGTTTTGGAGCCACTGGTCGGCGTGGGACCTCGTCACGAATTTCGATCTCTGGATTCTCGTCCTGCTCGGGCTGGGACTTCTCTTGCCGCTGCTGCTGCGCATGGTCAACGAAGAGGTAGGCGCACGCAAGCGGGGACGCGGCAGCAGCGCTGCGGGCATCGTGACGCTGATCCTCGTCGCGGGATATATGGGCTGGCTCGCCAATCTGCACGCTCGCGCCGTCGACATGCTGCTGGCGAGCGAATACCACGGCCGCGTCGCGCTTTCCGCCGGCGCGTTTCCCGAATCGTCCGCGCCGTTCGATTGGCACGGCGTCGTCGTCACGGACGACACGATGGAGGAAGTGGAAGTCCCGCTCGGCCCCGGCCGCGAATTCGATCCGCACATGAGCGAGACCCACTTCAAGCCCGGTGAATCTCCCGCGCTTGACGTAGCCGAAAAAACCGACGCAGCAGCACGGTTCCTCACCTACGCACGCTTCCCCTTCGTGATCGTGCGCCCGCTCGAAGGCGACTATCGCGTCGAAATCGACGACCTGCGCTTCCCGCCCGACGACAAGCAGCCTGCCAACGTCTTCGTCCGCATCGACGTCAGCGGCGAAATGCAAATCCGCCGCCAAGGCTTCCGCTTCGCCTCGTCTCCGTATCCGTGATCACATGAAAGAGAAAAGAACTGAAAAACGAAATGGGCAAGACGAGTTGTGGCGAGAATATAGGCCGGCTGACCCCGCCTACTTGGCGTCCGCCGCCATCTTTAGGGAGTTGTCCGCCTGCTGCTTGCAGGTGGCCTGGTAATTGCCCGGCTCTTGCGCGCAATGATCGAAGGCATCTGCCGCTTCCTTGAAGTGGCCCAAATTCTGATAGTCGGCTCCCAGCACAAGAAAATCGGTGGGGTCTGAATCCGTTTTTGCCGCCATGGATAGCTGCATTTCCTTCTCCGAGTCCTCGTATTGCTCGCGCCGGAAATAAATCATGGCCAGCGCGCTATGCGCAACCGCAGCTTCCCCCGCCTTGTATTGGGAGAACGCTTGATCGTTCATGCCCGTAGGTTTCGCGAGCCCGTCGAGCACCTGCAGTGCATGCTTCTCGTCGGTTTCGGCCTGGGTGAGTTTCTTGTCTCCGTCGGGCTCATTCGGTTGGTAGGCCCGCGGGATCACCCATCCAGTCAGCGCCAGCAGAGGAATATCGTCGGGGAAAAGTGACAGGCCTTTATCCGAGTAGGTATAGACGTCATCCAGATCCTTCTTTGCGTAGTACGTCTCCACGAGTTCATCGTAGACCGTCTCCGTGTAGCGGTCCTTCGGATATTTGTTGACGAACGCCAGCCCAAGCTTGATTTTCTTGTCCGCGTCCTGCGGCCCAACCTTGTGAAAAACCTGGTAAGCAGAGTCCTCTCTCGGATCGCCCAAAGTCTCCAACAAATATTTGTTGCCGTAATCCCGATACGCCTGGTCCGCATCCCCTTGAGTCAATGCAGTGGCCGGCGGACCCGCCGTCTCACCTTGCGCGTGAGAAATCGAGGGGCACAGCAATCCGGCGCCCAGCAAAATTGCCACCAACGAAATAATCGAATTTTTCCGCGATGAACTCATGGGTTTCCTCTCCCGCAGTTTTGTTTATGCAATATTTATACACCCGAGGCTGGGTCAGAGAAAAGCCGCGAATCGTCGTGACGCACGACACGACGGAGGAAATGGAAGTGCCGCTCGGCTCCCGCGGGAGTTCGACCCCCACATGAGCTGTCCCGCCGGCAAAGCTTGCTTCGCCGCACTCCCCGCCGAGGCAAATGGATCTCCTCGTTGCCCTGAGCCAAGCCCGCCTAAGAGAGCCGGAACGGTTCCGGCGCCCTGTGCCAAATCTGTACTCGCGTACAGGTGATTCGCGCACCGCAATCTGTCAGGGTGATAAGGACGATGAAAATCGTCCGCTCTCTCGACGAGAGCCGAATGCTCTTTGAAAACTCGGAGTCGGCAGAGCCGGAAACACCAACAGCGCCATGGCACGTCCGTGGCCGCCCGCCTGAAAGGCGGCCGTTGCGAAAACCACCACCAACCACCGCTCACAACTCACCATTTCTAATCGACATTTGGCGATTAGAAATGACCGCAAATCATTGCAAACAAACGACGGGTGCCACCTCTAATCGACACGCTAGCGAGGGGTAAGCGAGCGCGAAAAAACTCCCTAACCGCCTAGGATAATCCGGCCCAGCTCCAGCAAGTTATGTCGAGCAACAGCAACAGCGATGTTGCTATGACCACTCCCTGGAGAAACTCCCTGTCGTTTTGCTTCTTCGCGTAGAGACCGAAGAAGAGCCCCACGAGGAGGAAGCCGCCAGTCATCGCCACGACGAAGAAAGCGCCGGAGCGGCCAAGACCACCGCCGACGGCCAACAAGATGAAGAGCACCCAAAGTACAGAATCGATGATCAGCGTTGCCGCTGCCCCTTTGAGGCGCTGCAGCCACGGGCGTTCTTTGCCGGGATACGTGAGCATGTTCATGGAATGGCCGCGGTGTCGCTCGGAAAAGCGGCGGTGAGCGGGGCGTCGAGCTCAGCCGCCCGGCGGCGGAGCGGGGCGAGGCGGGTTTGCTCGAGGGCGTCGCGATAGAACAGGTTGTACGTGTCGAACGGGATGAGCCGGCCGTCGGGATGGACGATGTGGATGCAGGTTTTCTTCACCGAGCGGACATCGAACGAGTACGCGTCGATGAACTGCACGATGAGGATGCGAAAGATATTCGCATAGCCCAACTCCTCGGGCACCGACACGCGCGGGAGGCAGCAGAGTAGATCGCGCAGCGTGCGGGCGCCGGATTCAGGCGAATGATTCGTGGCGAAAAGCTTGAATATGCCATCGCGTACGGCCTGATCCTGCTCGAAGAGAATCGTGTTGCTGCCGCCGTTGATCAGCACTTGCGGATCGATCATTCCGGTCAACGGCACCACGCGCCCATCGAGCTTCAACGCGTAGGCCATCGCGAGACTGTCGGGATGGCACGGAACGGGAATCAGATCCGCGGGGCGGAAGACGGTGGTCTGCTCGAGAATGCGGCGGCGCACTTCGGTGAGCGTGAGGCGATCAGTCGAGGGATCGAAATTTTCGAGGCGGCCCGCGACCTGCACCGGCTGGAACGTGACGCCGCGGATGCACTTTTGCGTGAGAGCGAAGTCGATGATGCGGCCAAGCTCGTGGTCGTTGAGCCCTTTCTTGAGCGTGACCACGAGCGTGGTGGAAATGTCGTGCTGATTCAGCTGCTCGAGGGCACGCTCGCGCACCGAGCGAAGATCGGCGCCGCGCAACGCGACGAGCGCATCGCGTTCGAAGGAATCGAATTGGAGATACACCTCGAAATCTGGCATGTAGCGCGCGAGGCGATCGACGAACGCCGGATCGCGCGCGATGCGCACGCCGTTGGTATTAACCATGAGGTGGCGAATGGGGCGCGCTTTCGCCATGTCGAGCACGCGAAAGAAATCGGGATGCAGCGTCGGCTCGCCGCCGGAAATCTGGACCACGTCGGGCTCGCCTTCATTGCGCACGACGGCGTCGAGCATGCGTTCGATCGCTTCGAGCGAGCGAAATTCCTGCCGCGCGGGGCCGCTTTCGGCGTAGCAGACAGGACACTGGAGATTGCAGTAGTCGCAAATCTCGATGAGCGACAGGCACGAATGCTGCTGGTGATCGGCGCAGAGGCCGCAATCGTACGGGCAGCCCCACCGCACGGGCGTGTTGAAGGCGCGCGGCATTTCAGGCGGCTTGATGAAGACTTCGCGGCAGCGGCGGTAGTAGTCGATGTCGTCGGCGATCAGGATGCGCTCATTGCCATGTTCGGGACAGCGTTTCAGCATCAGGACGCGGCCGTCCTCAAAGACAATTTTCCCCTCGACCTTGCGATAGCACGTCGAGCAAATAGAAACCGCGACATCGTAGAAAAGATAGGGCCGGACGCGAGCCGTCATCAGAATTCCCTCAGCGCAACAACAACGGCAAAAAGTGAACTTCGAGAAATCGCACAACGACGAGGTAGAGAATGACGCCGACAAAACTTGCGCCGATCAAGCCGAGGTCGCCTTCCTCAGGCGGGGCCAGTTGCCCGGCGCGCCAGGCAAATACCGCCACGACGATGTGGCCGATCAGAAACAATCCCGGCCAGAAGAAAAGTAGAGGGACTCGGCCAAAACCAAGCATCCCTTGCGCGTGGGAGAGCGGCAGAAGCCCCTCGACGAAAAAAGCGCAGCTTGCGGCGAACGCGATCGCGATGCCGAGGCGGTCGGGACCGCGACGCGTCCTTGCAAGCGCTAGAACATAGGGCCCCTGAGAAAGGACGTAGGTGACGATAATCAGAAAGAGGCTGGGCCAGGCGCTTGGCCGGTTCATGAGAACCAGGACCGACGTCGCGACGCTCGCCGCCGGAAGCAGCATCATGACGATGAGAGTTATCTGGAGCTGGCGGAGTGCCCGCGCTTCCGGACGCGCGGAAGCGCTTAAGGCCGAAGGCGCGTCGGCGGCCGCCACGCTTACCGTGTAGGCGTTCGTCGAGATCGATGGATCGATGGCAGGCTGAGCGAAGGAGTTGACGACGGCACGGGCAACGGCAATCAGCAACAAAATGACGCCGACGAAAGCAATGAAGATTCCGCCAAAAAAACCGACCATTAGGAGCCCAGGCAGGATCTGGCCTGCGTTGCCGCGTCCGTTGAAATTCATGGTGCTCAGAAAGCCCACACAGGAGGACAGGCCGAGGACGATCCCGCCCGCAATGATGATGAGCGCCTGCCACCACCTCGGGAATCGCTGTTTTCCGGCTGCCATCAAGTTTGCCTCACGTCGTGGGAAGTTGCGCTTGAAAGCCTTTCGAACGTCGACCGCGTTTCAGGTGTTTTGCGGCGCGACAGCCAGCGCAGAATGTCGCGAGCGTAGTAAACCAGCATCGCTGCGCAGGCCCACTGGATGCCGCCCAGACCGGCGATGCGCACCTCCGGCTTCAGGAAGTCGATTGCGAGCCGCCAGCCGAGATAGGCGACCATGAAGGCCTTGAAAACGTCCCCCTCACGATGCGGGCGCTTCAGCAAGCGCAGAAGGAAGAAGAAGAGCGCGAACGCGAAGATGGATTCATAAAGCTGGGTCGGATGGCGGCGGATTCCGTCGCCGAAGTCGACGCCCCACGGCAACGACGTGGCGACGCCGTAGGTATCGTCGCTGAGTCCGGTAAGGAAGCAGCCGATGCGGCCGATGGCGATGCCGAGTGCGAGCGGCGCTGCGAAGAGATCACCCGTCGAGCGCGTTTCGCCCGTGCGGCGCTTGGCGCACTCGACGGCGAACAGCCCGCCGATCAGCGCTCCGACGATCGTCTTGCCGCCGAGCAGGTAGACCGGATCATGCCAGTGCGCGAACGTGAGCGCGGGATCCTCGAACCAATAAAGGATGCGGCTGCCGATCGCGGCTCCCGCCACCGCCGCGGTGATCACGGTCCAGCGCGAGGCGTCGGAAACGGAGTCGCCATGGCCGCGCCGCAGCCGGAGGTAAGCGAGGAAGCCAATAATGTACGCGAGGATCTCGAGCGGCAGATGCGGATGGAGCGAGAACGGCCCGAAGCGCAGATAGAAAGGAAAGTGGATTTTCGCTTCCTTTTCCGGTGCGGCTAGCAGATGCGGCCGCACGATCGAGACCGTTCCGGATGACGCGCATGATACGTGATGGCGGAACCTTACGCAATTGCGTCTCGCAAAGCTGCCTGAAAATCAGGAGGGCGAGTGCGAGCCGCCGCGGAAGAGCCAATGCGTGGCGCCATAGAGAAGCGCGAGAGTGCCGAGCACAACGAAAATGAAGGCGGCTTTGTGTGCGGTGAGGAAGAACAGCACGGCGTTGCCGTACCGGACGGCGAGAATTCCCTCGATGGTGTAATGCAAACCGCGCGCCAGGAGGAGCGCCAGGAGGAACGTTCTCAGCGGAACTTGAAATACGCCGGCCGCGAGAACGAACACTTTGAATGGAAACGGCGGCGGGAGAATTCCGGGAACGAAGACGCTGAGGAAGGCGTTGCTATCGACCCACTGCTTCGCCTTCAGAGCCGCCTTGCCACCGTGCCGATGAAAATATGCCTCGCCGCCTTTTTTCGCGAGGAGGTAGAGCCAGATGCATCCGGCCAGCGACCCGATTGCGGCCATCGCCGCGTAGTAAGGCATGCGTGCGGGTTTCTGGGCCGAAAGGCTGATCACGAGCGCGTCGGGGATAAACGGGAAGCTGAGCACCGAGGAATCGAAAAATGCGACAAGAAAGAGTCCTCCGCCGCCCATCACCGCGACGATTTTGGCCAGCCAGTGCGGCAGCTTGAGGTGATCCATTCTCGAATGGTCCCGAATGAAGGCGCGTAATTGTAGCAGAGTTTGGGTGATCGCCCCGTGAACGTGAACGCGCAAACAGAAGGCGCGGAACGCAAATTGCCGAATCGATGCTCGTCGGATACAATTCGTGCTTGAGCAATTCCCCGCACGCAATGACACTCCTCGACGGACTCAACCCGCAGCAACGCGAAGCTGTGCTCGCAACGGAAGGACCCGTGCTCGTTCTTGCAGGCGCGGGGACGGGCAAGACGCGCGTGATCACGTATCGCGTAGCGCAACTGATCGAACAGGGCGTGCCGCCGGGCGCGATCCTCGCGGTGACATTCACAAACAAGGCCGCGGGCGTGATGAAGGATCGCATCAGCGATCTGCTGCGCGCGAGCGGGCGCGACGGTTCCGACGTGTGGGTCTCGACGTTTCATTCTTTCTGCGCGCGGCTGCTGCGGCGCGAGGCGCGGCATGCGGGGCTGCCCCGCGATTTCGCGATTTACGACGACGACGATCAGGTGGCAGCCGTGAAGCGCGCGCTCGTTCAGCTCGATCTTTCCACCGAGGATTACCCGCCGCGGAGCGTGCGCGCGCAAATCAGCCACGCCAAAAATCACGGGATCACGCCAGATGAAATGGAATCGCAGGCCGCGCAGATGCAGGACCGCGAGCGGAAGGACGTGGCCAAGATTTTTCGCGCGTACAACGAGATATTGCACAAGGCCGCTGCGGTGGATTTCGACGACCTTCTGCTGAAAGCGGTCGAGATTCTGCGGGAGCATCCGGAAGTACGCACGGCGTGGAGCGGGCGATTCGAATATCTGATGGTCGACGAATTTCAGGACACGAACGCAGCCCAGGAAGAGCTGGTCCGGCTGCTCGCCGGGACGCGCAAGAATGTCTGCGTCGTCGGCGACGAAGACCAGTCGATTTACGGATGGCGCGGTGCGCGCGCGGGGAATCTGAAGCGCTTCACCGAGGATTTTCCGGACGCGAAGATCATTCGCCTCGAAGAAAACTATCGCTCGACGCAGACGATTCTGGATGCGGCCGCGGCGGTAGTGAAAAACAATACCGACCGGCTCGGCAAGAATCTACAGGCAACGCTCGGAGCGGGCGAGAAGCTGCAGTTTTTCGAAGCGCCGGATTCGACGGCAGAGGCGGAGTTCATCTGCGGCGAAATCTCGACGATCATCCGCAACGACCCGGACGCGCACGTGGCTGTGCTGTATCGCACGGGCGCGCAATCGCGGTCGTTCGAGGAGGTGCTGCGGCGGCTCGCGGTGCGGCATCGCGTGGTGGGCGGGTTCAGCTTTTACGAGCGCGCCGAGGTGCGGAATGCACTGTCGTACGTGCGGCTGCTGTTTCATCCCGAGGACGATGTGGCGCTGCTGCGCGTGCTGAACGTGCCGCCGCGAGGGATTGGCGCGACGACGGTGGCGGCAATCGAGGCGCGCGCGAGGGAAACTGGCAAATCGCTGTGGGAAACGATCGGAGACAGTGCGTTTCTCGAGGGGAAAAGAGCGGCGGGAGCGCTGCGTTATTTTCGCGGCATGATTGAGGATTTGCGGGAGGAGTGCCGCGAACTGGCGCCTGCGCAATTGATCGAACGCGTCCTCGACAAGAGCGGATATCTTGGCTGGGTGGAGCAGGAAGATAATCTCGAGCACACCACACGCGCCGAGAATCTTCGCGAGCTTTCGAATGCGATGGCGGAGGCGACCGAACAGGGACAGACGCTCGAAGACATGCTCGACCGGGCCGCGCTGGTGGCGGATTCGGACGAATATGACGAGTCGGTCCCCGTTTCGCTGATGACGCTGCACAGCGCGAAGGGACTCGAGTTCGACGCCGTGTTTTTGGCCGGGCTCGAAGAAGGGATATTGCCTCACAGCCGGTCGATCGATACGAATGCGGAGATCGAGGAAGAACGGCGGCTGTTTTATGTGGGCATGACGCGGGCGAAAGAATCGCTCGTGCTTTCGCGCGCCGTCTATCGGCGCAGCTACGGCGAAGACCGGCTACGCGCTTCCCTTCCCTCGCGATTTCTCGCGGAAGTGCCGGGAGATTTGATCGAAGCGGCCGAGGGATCGCAATCCGAGCCCGGCGAAACGCGGCGCTACGAGCCCGATCCGGAGTTCTCAGAAGGATATTTATACCGGAAGGCGCGCCCGGCGCATCCGCAGGCGAGCTACGGCAAGGGAAGCTACGGGCGTTCGTCGTATGGGCGGCCTCCGGCGGGACGCGCCGGATCGGCAGCGGGCTCTGCGCGTTCATCGAGGGATCCTTTGATCGGGACGCGCGTGCGCCATTCGAAATACGGGATCGGGACAATCATCGAGGTCGAGGGCGAGGGAGAAGAACGGAAGCTAACCGTCAGCTTCCAGGATTACGGCCCGAAGAAATTGGTCGAGCGGTATGCGAATCTGCAAATCGCATGACTTGTCCCGAAGGACAGGTTGCGCGGAGGGACGGCGCAGGGTAGAGTTTTTCCGGTCGCACGGAAGGTGACGATTGGATCCGCAGCTTTTCCGCACCAAGAGCATCGACCAGCTCATCTCGGACGCCGACCGGCCGGAAAAGCGGCTCAGGAAATCCCTCGGCTGGCTGAGCCTCACAGCACTCGGAATCGGCGCAATCATCGGCAGCGGAATTTTCATCCTGACGGGAACCGCGGCTGCGGGCGAATCCGTCGAATTCCCCTCCATATTAAAGGCCCCCCTGCTGGAAGTGCTGATGCACGGAAGGCACGCGCTCGGCGTGAGCGGCCGTCCGGGCGCAGGGCCGGCCATTGCGATTTCATTTTTTGTAGTGGCGGTGGTTTGCGGGCTTGCGGGGCTTTGCTACGCGGAGCTCGCGTCGATGATTCCCATCGCCGGGAGCGCGTACACGTACACGTACGCGACAATGGGCGAACTCGTCGCGTGGATCATCGGCTGGGACCTGATTCTCGAATACGCCGTATCGAATATGGCGGTTGCGGTGGGATTTTCGGCCTACCTCGATAACTTGCTCGATTCGTTTGGACTGCACCTTCCGAACTGGTTGAGCACGCCCGCGTATTCGCCCGAGACGGGGTGGGCGCCGCATTTCAACATCATGGGCTTCGTGATCGTGATGATTCTCACGGTGCTGCTCGTAGTGGGCATCCGCGAATCCTCGGGCGCCAACAATCTGATGGTCGGCATCAAGCTGCTGGCGATCGTGGTGTTTTGCGTCGCGGCCAGCAAGTACATTCATCCGTCCAACTGGAAGCCATTCGCGCCCAACGGATTTCAGGGAGTGCTGACCGGCGGCGCGATTGTTTTCTTCACCTATATCGGATTCGATTCCGTATCGACGGCCGCCGAAGAGTGCAAGAATCCAAAGCGCGATCTCCCGATCGGGATTTTGATATCGCTTTTCGTCTGCTCGTTTTTTTACATCGCGGTAGCGCTGGTACTAACAGGCATCCAGCACTGGAGCACGCTCGACAACGCCGCGCCCGTGGCGCACGCTCTCGAAGCGATCGGCCTAAACGGCGTGAACCGTTGGGTGACGGCCGGGGCGCTGATGGGAATGATTTCGTCGATCCTCGTATTTCAGCTGGGGCAGGCGCGTGTATGGTTTGCGATGTCGCGAGACGGGCTGCTGCCGGGCGCTTTCTCGCGCGTTCACAAAAGGTTTCGCACGCCGGACGTGGCCACGTGGGTGGCGGGCGTGGTGGTGGCAATCCCCGCGGGAATTTTCGACATCGGCACGCTCGCCGATCTATCGAATATCGGCACGCTTTTCGCGTTCATTCTGGTGTCGATCGCGGTTCTGATCCTGCGCAAAAAGCAACCCGAGCGCGCACGCGGATTTCACGTGCCGTGGAGCCCGTGGATTCCAATCGCGTCGGTGGTGTTTTGTTTCGTGTTGATGGCGAGCTTGACGGTCGAAAATTGGCTCCGGTTCTTCGTATGGCTGCTGATCGGACTCGTAGTCTATTTCTTTTACGGGCAAAAACACAGCGGACTGTCGAATGCGAATCTCGAAGCGGCCGGCACGAAGGATGGCCTACGGTGACACGCCGCGCACTCCGCCGACGAGTTTATGTCGGAGTGGCACCTGTGATGTTGGCGCTGCTGGTGGTCTCGCCCGCGTCGTTCGGATGGGGAGAAAACGCGGAGCGGCTGATCACGAACAAGGCCGTCGATACACTGCCGGATGAGATGGTGGGATATTTCGGAGCGAACCGGCAGTTCCTCGTCCAGCACGTGACCGACCCCGACGAGGGAAGCGCGAAAACTCCTGCGGACCTGCACAACAATTTCATCGAGCTCGATCACTACGGGCAGTTCCCTTTCAGCGCGCTTCCCCGCTCGTACACCGCGGCGGTGGCAAAATACGGGCGACGGTCCGTCGATCGATATGGGCTGCTTCCCTGGCAGATCGGCCTGTACAGTCAGAAACTGACGGAAGCGCTGCGCGATCACAATTGGGCCGAAGCGAAGGTGAACGCCGCGTTGCTCGCGCACTACGTGGCGGCAGCGCATGACCCGTTCAACACGACGATAAACGCCGACGGCAAGCTTTCCGACCAGATGGGAGTGAACGAGCGATTCGGCGACGGGCTCGTGGACCGCTACCAGCTGTTTTTCTTCGTGAAGCCGAACGAAGCGGCTTTCGTTCGCGATCCAACCGACGAAGGATTCGAAATGGCGCTCGGCGCGCATTCGTGGCTCGAAAATATTCTGCTGGCGGACCGGAGCGCTCACGCCGGACTTTCGGCGTACGGCGACCAATATTACGATCGATTTTACGCGCAGGCCGGAGCCATCCTGATCCGGCAGCTTTCCGACGCTTCGACCGATGTGGGATCGTATTGGATGACGGCGTGGATCAACGCGGGGCGGCCTCCGTTGCCGACGAACTGAGCATGTTGTGACCGAAGCGAAGACGCGGCAAGCAACGGTTGTCGACACCCTTCCCAAGGGCGAACTGCACCTTCACCTCGAAGGAACGATTCGGCCGGAAACAGCCGTCGAGCTGGCCGCGCGCCACGACGTGGAAGTAACGCCGGAGGAAGCAGCGGCGCGCTACCGCTTTTCAAATTTCGCAGGATTCATCGAAACGTTCAAGTGGGTGACCTCATTTTTGCGCGAGCCCGAGGACTACGCGCTCATCACGCGCAGCGCCCTCGAGGACCTCAGCCGGCAGCACGTGGTGTATGCCGAGATTACGATTTCGGCAGGCGTGATGCTGCGCCGCATGCAGAACGTGGAGGCAAATTTCGCGGCGATTCGCGAAACTGCGGGAAGCGTGATTTTTAACCGCCTTCGCACGGCGTGGATTTTCGATTCGACGCGGCAGTTCGGGCCGGATGCGGCGCTGGAAGTGGCGAGGGTAGCGGCGAAGCTCGAGCGGGAGGGCGTGGTTGCGTTTGGGATGGGCGGCGACGAACTCGCGTTTCCGGCGGTGAATTTCCGGCCGGCGTTTGATCTTGCGCGGGAAGGCGGGCTGCACATCGTTTGCCACGCGGGTGAAATCGGCGGGCCGGAATCGGTGCGCGACGCGGTGGAAATTCTGGGCGCCGAGCGCGTGGGACATGGGATCGCGGTGATAAACGATCCGGCGCTAACGGACACGCTGGCGACGCGGCGCGTGGTGCTCGAAAATTGCATCGCGAGCAACGTGGCTACGGGTGCGCTGGCGAAGCAAACCGGCAAGCCGAACGCGTCGTTTGCCGATCATCCGCTCGCGAAGCTGCTGGCGGGCGGCTCGCTTGTGACGCTTTCAACGGACGATCCGGGAATTTTTCACACGGACTTGCTGACGGAGTATTCGCACGCGGCGGCGCTCGGACTTTCGAATGCGCAGCTCGTGCAACTCGCACAGCAGAGTTTCAGCGCGGCATTTCTGCCGCCAGCGGACAAACGGACGCTTCTCGACGATTTTCAGTCGGCGGCGAAATCGGCCGGGCTGCTATAATCGCGCTTCACACGGGGAAAGAATGAAAGCACACGTCTGGGTCATGCTGAAGTCGACGGTACTCGATCCGCAGGGACAAACCATTCAGCGGGCGCTTTCGTCGCTGGGTCACGCGAAAGTGCAGAGTGTGCGGCAAGGGAAGTTTTTCGTCCTCGAGCTTGATGGCATGGGGCGCGACGAAGCGAAGGCCGAGGTGGAGCGTATTGCGAAGGACGTCCTCACGAATCCCGTGATCGAAGAATTTCGCTTTGAAATCTTAGACTAGACGACAGAACCCGAGCTGAGATGTGCGTACGTACGGATTGGACGCACAGGCCCCACCCTAACAAAAGGAAGATAGGGCACCCGCAACTTCAAAGGCAAAACACCGTTCCGGGTAGGAATTAGTGGCCACTGCCCTGCTGCGCGGGCGGCGTGGCGGGAGGTTGCGCGGCCGGCGGAGGTTGCGTAGCCGATGGAGGCTGCGCGGGCGGCGCGCCTGCGGGCTTCTTGGTGGTGATGAGAATGGTCTTCATGGCTGCCGGATCGCTCGGCAATGCCGTCTCGCCCGCCGGGAACTTATTAAACTTCAAAATGTAAGAAATCACCTGGACCGCTTGGTCCGTGGTGAGGGTGCCGGGCTTATCCTGGGGCATCGTATCGTGGATCACTTCGTAGAGATCGTCGACGGTCTGTCCCTCCCACGATTGCATGAACGCATCGCCCGCGAGGGGTAGTGCCTGGCCGCTTCCGCTGAGATCGTCGAGGTGGCAACTGGCGCAACTCTGGGTATAGACGTCCTTGCCCAGCTTGGCCTGCGCATCTGTATAGGCGCCTTCCGCGGTTGTGGTAGGGGGCTTGGGAGCGTCCGCCTGCGCGGGGCGAATCGGTGCGCCCGTATACGCGATTATGAGTGCGGCGAGTGCGAGTCCGGAAATGATGAAGCTGCGTGCGGCGAAACCCTTGCTCTTCGAAAAACTCTGATTGCGGCCCGATTTCATAAAATTTCAGTCCCCTTGGCTACCAGTAGTTAGATGCAATCTCTGGGTCTTCCAGTCCAATGATAACAACGTGCGCGGCGTTTTGTCGCGCATCCATATATATGAATAGACAGGCGCGAGGGGCAACGGCGTTACACCGATTTTTGGCATGGGTGGGTCACGGGCTGACGCAGTTGCGGTTCTTATCGCGTCTCAACTAAGATCATCGCGGCATACAGAGCGAACCGAAGAGGAGAAACGACGTGACGAAGCGCAAACTTGGAAACACAGGATTGGAAGTGGGACCGCTGGCGTTGGGCGGGAACGTCTTCGGGTGGACGGCCGACGAGCCTACATCCTTCAAGCTGCTCGATGCCTTTGTGGCATCGGGGCTGAATCTGATCGATACGGCCGACGTGTACTCGAAGTGGATACCGGGAAACAAGGGCGGAGAATCCGAGACCGTGATCGGCAACTGGCTCGAAAAAAGAGGCGGGCGCGATAAGGTGCTGATCGCGACCAAGGTGGGCGTGGAGATGGCTCCCGGCGAGACTGGCCTTTCGAAGACGTACATCTTGCGGGAGGTGGAACGCTCGCTCAGCCGGCTGAAGACGGATTACATCGACCTCTATCAATCGCACCGCGACGATGCGGAAACTCCGCTTGAGGAGACGCTCGAGGCGTATGCGGGACTGATCAAGTCCGGGAAAGTGCGGGTGATCGGAGCTTCGAATTACAAAGCCGATCGCCTGGCGGAATCGCTGAAGGTGAGCGCGGCAAAAGGCCTGCCCCGATACGAGACGCTGCAGCCCTGGTACAACCTCTACGATCGTGCGGACTTTGAGGGCGCGCTGGCCGATCTGTGCAAACGCGAGAATATCGCCGTGATTCCCTATTTTTCACTGGCGAGCGGATTCCTTACGGGCAAGTATCGCTCCGAGAAAGATCTCGCGGGGCGGGCGCGAGCGTATCGCGTGAAGGACATGTTGAACGAGCGCGGATTCCGGATTCTGAAGGGTCTCGACACGGTGTCGGCGGAGATCGGTGCGACGCCCGCGCAGGTTTCGCTGGCGTGGCTCGTCGCGAAGGGCATGGTGGCGCCGATCGCCAGCGCCACGAATCTCGATCAATTGAAAGAGATCGTCGACGGGACAGCGTTGACGCTGAGCCCGGAGGCGGTGCGGCTGCTCGACGAGGCCAGTGCGTACTCGAAGGCCGCCTAAATTCTCGGCGTGGTATCAGCTGTTGCGCGCCGTTGACGACTTCGGTGCGGCGCGCTCGCTGTCAAGTACCGCCATCTGCTCAGCGCCGTAGCGGTGGCCGGCAACCGATCCGATTGGCGCGGCTTTTTCGATCGCGGCGAGTTCCTCCGCCGAGAATGAAACCTTGAGGGCACCCAGCGCTTCGTTTAGCTGATCCCGGCGACGGGCACCCACCAGCGGAATGATGTCCTTTCCCCGTGAGAGAACCCACGCGACGGCAAGCTGAGCGACGCTGATTCCCTCCTGCTGGGCGATGGCCCGCAAACGTCCGATGAGCGCCTGATTGGCGCGCAGATTTTCGCCTTGAAAGCGCGGAAAGTGAGCGCGGATGTCTCCGTGCGCGGCGCTTTCGGGATTGGGCGCGTGACCGGTGAGGAGGCCGCGCGAGAAGACGCCATAGGCTACGAGGCTGATGCCTAGCTCGCGGAGCGTCGGCAGGATGTCCGCTTCGACGGCGCGCGAGACGATCGCGTACTCGATCTGCAAGGCCGCGATTGGATGGACTGCGTGGGCGCGGCGGATCGTCGCGGAAGACGCCTCGGAAATTCCGACGTGGCGAACGTATCCGGCCTTCACCATTTCGGCGACGGCGCCAATCGTGTCTTCGATCGGAACGCTGGGATCGACGCGCGTGGGTTGATAGAGATCAACGTAATCGGTGCCGAGGCGCTTGAGCGTGTAGGCGAGGAAATTCTTCACCGCGGCCGGGCGCGTGTCGATGCCGACAAAATTGCCCTGCGGGGCGCGCATGGCTCCGAATTTTACAGCGAGGAAATAGCTATCGCGCGGGCGGCCTGCGAGCGCTTTCTGCAAGAGAAGCTCGTTGTGTCCCATGCCGTAGAAATCGGCCGTATCGAGCATGGTGACGCCCGCATCGAGAGCGGCGTGGACCGTCGCGATGCTCTCTTTTTCGTCGGCAACGCCGTAGGTTCCCGACATGCCCATGCAACCGAGACCGATCGCGGATACGATGGGGCCGCTTCGACCCAGCTGTCGCATTTCGATGGGCATGCGCTTTCTCCTAAGGGCTGACTGTGGTCCGGCGCTATCGTCTCATGAGCAGATGAAGCTCGGGAGGAGTCGGCACCACATCGATCGACACGTTGATGCAGGCGGGTTTGCCGCTCGCGAATGCGGCCTTGATCGCGGGGCCGAGGTCCTTGATTTCGGTCACACGCTGGGCATGGCACCCGAACGCCGCCGCCACTTCGTGATAGTTCGCGTCGCGAAGTTCGGTGCCGATCAGGCGGTTCGGACCGGACACGATTTCCTGGAAGTGCTGCGAGGCCGCCCAGCTGTGGTTGTTCATGACGACGGCGACGATGGGGAGCCTGTGGCGAACCATCGTGTCGAATTCCGCGATCGTGAAGCCGATGGCGCCGTCGCCCACAAGACACAACACGGACCGCTTCGGATTAGCGACTTGCGCGCCGAGCGCGAGACCCAGACCGAATCCGACTGCGCCCAGGAAGCCGTGCGTGATGTAGCCGCCCGGATGATTCTGGTGAATCACTTCGTTCATCCAGTGATAGGCCTCGGCGCCGTCGCCGACGATGATGGTGTCCTCGCTGATATTTCCGACGATCGCCGAGACAGCCTGGATTGGATGGATCGGCGGCGCCGGACGGTCCATATCTTTCTGGAGGCTCTTGCAGCGCTCCGTCTTGGCGTCGCGAATTGTCTGTTGCCATTTCTTGCGATCGGGCCAGCGCTGCGTCTTTGCCTGTGCGTTGAGCGCGCGCAACGTTTCGCGTGGGTCGGCGACGATCGGTACCGCGACCTGTCTTAAGCGGCCGATCTCTTTCGGATCGATTTCGACGTGGATGATCTTCGCGGCCAATGGGACGAGCACGTCGCTCGCGCCGAGCGTGAAAAGGCCGAAGCGGACGCCGAGAGCCAGGATGACGTCCGGGCGCTGGTCGGGCGCCGATAAGTCAGCCATCTTGTGGAATGTGCCGCCATACAGCGGGTGATTGCTGGGCAGCAATCCGTGGGCCTGAAAATCCGAAAAAACGGGAATGCCAGTGGCCTCGACGAATTCGCGGAACTCTTGCTGGCTCACGCCGGACATGTACGCGCCCGCGCCCGCCATGATCACCGGACGCGAAGCGCTTGCGAGCAGACGGACGGCTTCTTCGATGGCTTTGCTCTGCGGCGCGGGGACCGACGAAGGATCGAGAAGGACTTTGTCGGGAATCGCGACGGATGCTTCGTCTACTTGCGCACCGAGCACGTCGGCGGGCAGGTCGAGAAGCACGGGACCCGTAGGTCCTGACGTGGCGAGCCGAATCGCTTCGGCGACGAGGCGCGGAATGTCCTGAGTGACCGTGATCCGGTGCGCCCACTTCGTGATGGGCGTCGCGACACCAACCTGATCGATGCCCGCCTGAAGCGTGTTGGTCTCCGCGTCGCGCAGGCCCGCCGAACCGCTGAGATAGAGGACGGGCGTGCGATCGAGATAGGCATTCGCGATCGAGGTGATGACGTTCGTAAATCCGGGACCCGCCGTGACCATCGCCACGCCGAGGCCCCGCGTCGAGCGCGCATAGCCTTCGGCTGCATGGCCGGCGGCTACCTCATGGCGAGTGTCGGTGATCGGAATATGATGATCGCGACACGATTGAAAAATCGTTTCGAGATGCGCGCCGTGCAGCCCGAAGATATTCGTGACGTTCGCTCGCATTAACGTGCGAACGAGAAGTTCCCCACCCGAAACCATACTCATGTGCGAGCACCTCGATTCATGCGTTTTGTGGTCCGCGCGATTCGCCGGGCAGACGCCCGCAGATTATAACGAGACGCCGCGGGAGTTCTAGCTGGTTTGGTAAGGACCCGCCTTGGCGATTCGAAAAGTGATGCGAGGATCGAGCCCTCGTTCGACACAGGGCGAAATCGCTGCGGCCGCCGAGCAATGAAAGACTCTTCTCACCGTATCAAGGAAAGCGAGGACTGCGGGCGACCTTTCGTTCCTGCGCCGCGCGACGTGCACCTCGACTTTAGCGTCGGGCTCGTCGAACGGGATTGCCACCACTTGGCTGTCGGCTGCCGGAGAGCAGCAAGGCTCGTCGGGCATGATGGAAATTCCTTTGCGCGATGCCACGAGAAGCGTCTGGATGTCGTTGTGAGGCGCAGGATCGGTCGACACATGAATGATCTTCACGGGGATGCCCGCCTTGGCGCACAACTCGATCGTCTTATCGTATATCCCGACGGGGGGTCGGCAGTCAGGAACCAGCAATGATTCCCCGGCAAGGTCTCTCACTCGTATAGTCTTATGTTTTGCCAGCGGGCTGTCCTTACTCACGTGGATGACGAACTTTTCCTCAAACAGAGGCTCGGAAATCAATTCAGCCCGAACCGGCGGCCGCAAGAACCCAACGTCGATGGTTCCTTCGAGCAGCGCCTCGCTCTGAAAAACTGAATAAACGGCGCTGGACGAGACTTCTACCGCCGGAAAGCGGTTGGAGTGTTCGACCAAGACGCGACTGATCTTTTCGCCCAAACCCAAGCCGACACCGATCTTGACCACGCCGGCTTCGCCCTTCTTGGCGAGGCGGACGCTGTCGCACGCATGGGAGGTCTGAGCGACCAGGACTTTCGCCTCGCGCAAGAGCAACTGGCCGGCGTCGGTGAGGACGACGTGGCGGCGATCGCGGACAAACAGCTGGACGTCGAGTTCCTCTTCCAATTGGCGAACCTGCCGGCTGAGAGGCGGAACAGTGACGTGCAGGTGCTCGGCAGCCTTTGAGAAACTAAGGCGCTCCGCAACCGCGATGAAATATCGCAATTGACGCAGTTCCATTGGGTCCACCACCCTTTGGGGAACCTTATATTCCGAATCGGTAACAGAAGCAATCAAATAAGCAATGGACAAGGGGCCTCAATTCGGTAATTAGTGTGTCCATTCGACGGGGTCGGTTGTCGGTTTCAGGCCAAAAACAGCGCGGTAGGGGAAGCACGAAAGCGGATTTAGTTCCAGCGATTGGTGCGCTCTGGGTTGCCGTAATACGGCCAAGTCCAGCAATCAAAACAAACCGGACGGGGGGGCGTAATGAACACACGGTTCGCGGCACGAAAGTTTGTGGCTTCGCTATTCGTTTTCTTGGTAGGGCTGTTTCTGTGCGTCTCGCTGGCTCACGCGCAGGCGGTCACCGGAAATATTTCCGGGACGGTGACGGACGCCAGCGGCGCCGTGATCGTGGGCGCCCAGGTGGTTGTGACAAACACGGGCACGGGCGTTGCTCTCACGACTACCTCGAACGATCAGGGCCGATATAACGTGCCCGACCTCACCGTTGGCACGTATCAGGTGCAGGCCACCAAGTCGGGCTTCCAGACCGTGGTGCACAAGGGCATCAACCTCACTGTCGGCAGCCAGTTCGTGGCCGATCTCTCGCTGCCTGTTGGTCAAGCCCAGGAAACCGTCACGGTGGAGTCGGCCGTCTCGCAGGTCGAGACGCAATCCACCGCAATCTCAACCCTCGTAAATCAATCGCAGATGGTCGATTTGCCCCTGAACGGCCGCAATTTCGAGCAGTTGATCAATGTGGCGCCCGGTGTCACCCCGGTCGGCGGAAGCGCTGGTTCGTTGTACGGAAACGGAGATAGTTTCTCGATTGCGGGAGCTCGGACGGAGGGCGAAGAATTTCTGCTGGACGACACTAACACCTCGGATTTTTGGACTCACCAGGCGGGTTCGGGCGCTCTGGGCACTTCGCTGGGAATCGAAGCGATACAGGAGTTTTCCCTGCTCACGAATACCTACAGTGCGCAGTTCGGCGGCAATGGCGCGGTAGTCAACGCGGTCTCAAAATCCGGGACCAACAGCCTTCACGGCTCCGGATACGAGTTTCTCCGCAACTCTGCCCTCGATTCCCGCAGCTACTTCGATCTCGTCGCGGGCGCAGGCGGCGTTTACTCCCCGGACAAGCCGGAGTTCCGCAGGAATCAGTTTGGCGGCAGTTTGGGCGGACCCATCAAGAAGAACAAGCTGTTTTTCTTCGTGAATTACGAAGGCCTGCGCCAAGCGCTCGGTGAATCGCTCACGAGCGTTGGGATTCCGGAACCATATGTAGCGTCGGATGAGCTTCCTTGCGGCACTCCGGGAGCGCCAACAACGGCACCTATATACCCCGGGGGTCCGCTGGGACCCAACCTCATAAACTCCAATCCGGCAGCAGGTTGTGCAGCGCTCACTTCTTCGGGGACGAATTGGAGCGCCGTGTCCGGGTTCGAGACGGGGTCTAACCCAATTGAGCCTGAAGTTGCTTTCGGCAGCGGGGCTGGCGCGCAATCCGCGGCTGCGGCGACGGCGGTCACCGGCATTTTGGGTCTATACGGCAAGATCCCCGTTCCGGCGGGCGCTGTGGACCAAGGCGGCTACTTCTTTACCGCAACGAACGCCAGCCAAACGCAGAGCGAGAACTACGTTCTGGGACGAATCGATTATACTCTGTCCTCCAACGACAGCGTGTTTGGACGCTACGTATCCGATCGCGCAAATAGCCTGAGTCCGTTTCCCGACTTCGGATCATCCCTGCCCTTTTGGCCGGAGCAGGACCAAACGAAGAATCAGTACTTTACGTTGGAAGAGAGACATATCTTCTCGACAAACGTGGTCAACCAGGCCCGATTTACGTTTGTGCGGACGTACGAAAATGCGTTCACGGTCGGTGGCACCAACCCAGATCCGTTGAATTACTTCCCAAGCCGCCACGAAGATGCGTTCGTGATCCCGTGCGGCACGTGTGCAGGAGTCGGCGCCAGCCAATTCGATTCCGACCTGATCACCCAGAACACCTTCGGTGCGGGCGATGACGTCGCCTGGAACCATGGAGCGCATACGATTACGTTTGGCGCGGACATCATGCGAGTGCAATCGAACGTCTACGCGCCGTTCATGTATGGAGGCTTCTACATATTTTCGAGTTTGGATGGGTTTGTCAAAGGCTCGCCGCTGCTCGGCTACGCGGTCCAGAACAGCCCATACACAGACATTCCAAACCGTTACTTTAGAGAGATTGATATCAACCCCTATATCAACGACAGCTGGAAGATCAATTCCCGCCTGACGCTGAACATCGGCCTCCGCTATGAGTATGGCACCAACCCATCCGGCACGCCCCTCTACACGGTGCTGAATCCTCCTTATGGGGACGGCGCATTTGCTCCGGTGAGTCATGTTTTTCAGACGAGCCCGAACAGAAAGAATATCGATCCTCGAGTCGGTTTGGCGTGGGCGCCCTTTGGAGATCAGAAAACCTCGATCCGTGCCGGCTTTGGAATGTTCCACGACCCGGTTGCTCCTCGGACCTATGCTTCCGCCTATTATTTCAACCCTCCGTTCTCGTATCATTTTTTGCTTCCTGAGCCATTCCCGAATCCGTTCCTCGGGGCTCCTGCCGCGCTGCCGCCGAACGAAGAGCCCACAGGGTGTGCAATGGACAACCTCGCGAACAACCAGAATTACTGCACCACTCTTGGCGACGGTGTGCCATACACCACAAATGAGGCCCCCTATCAGGAGCAGTGGAACCTGAACGTGCAGCGAGCTCTTGGCGCTGGAACGATTCTGTCTGTAGCGTACGTTGGCTCTCGCGGCGTGCATCTTTTCAGTCAGCGGAATTTGAACCCCGGGATTCCAAGCACGTCTGCTGAGGCCGGTTGCGAAGGGAGCATCTTTAATCAATGCTCCACACCAACCGGCACGCCATGTGTCCCAACGCTCGCGAATTTGTCGAGCTGCTATTTCGGCGCTTTTTCGCCAATATACGCCACCGTGTATCCGGTGTTGCCGCGCGTGAACAACAACTACGGCGCTCTCAATGAAAATGTCACGGCGGGAAATTCCAATTACAACTCCCTCCAAGTGAGCTTGAATCGCCAAGCGGGCCGAGGCGTCACGACGGGGATTTCCTACACCTACTCTCATTGCCTTGACGACGGCTCCGGCTCCTACGGCCTTGAATTAGGCGCGCTTGGCCAACTCGACCCTTACGACCCGCGATATGACTATGGGAACTGCACTTTCGACCTGCGGCACAACCTTACAGCCAACGTGATCTATACCTTGCCGTTCCACGGCAACCGGTTAGTCGAAGGTTGGCAGGTCAGCGGTATTTTTACGGCCCGTAGCGGATCGCCGTTCAGCATCAGCGATGGCTTCGATCAGGCGGGACTCGATAACAACGCCCAATCCACCCGTCCTAATGTGGTTCCGGGTTGCAACCCCTACGTGAAAAAGAACGTTCTTGCGCCTGGCAGCACGAACTTGTACGAGCCCCAGTGGATCAACGGTTCCTGCTTCGCGCTTGAACCTGCCGGCACGCTGGGCAACGCCGGAAGGAATACGCTCATCGGGCCGCGTTTCTTTAATTTGGACTTTGCGCTTCTGAAGAACACGAAGATCACCGAGCGGCTCCAGGCGCAGTTCCGCGCGGAGTTCTTCAATCTCCCAAACCGAACTGATTTCGGACCGCCGAATGCCAGCCTGTACACCGCCGCTGGCGGAGGCGATAGTGGTACGCCCAGTCCGACTTACGGCCTGATCGGCGGCACGGCCCCCAACAGCCAGCGCGAGATCCAGTTTGCGATAAAGCTGCTTTTCTGAGGCAGAAGCTGGCGAACGCCAACGGCGTTCGCCAGCCTATCGACGTAAGAAAACGAAGAGCCCCACCACCCAATGAATGGCGTTCCGTCGGTTCCCGGCGGAGCGCCATTCCTTTTTCGCGTAGCGATTCCCAAGCGGGCCACCGGCCTGATATTCCCAATCGGTAATAGAGGCCATCAAAATAAGAAATGGACAAACTGACCCAATTCGGTAATTAGTGTGTCCATTCAAAAACGGGTGGTCCGTTTAGCAGGGTTCCAGGTCAACAAGTGGATTGGTTGGTTGCCGGAAGTTCCAAGGCGGCAGTTTCACTCGATTGGCGCTCTGCGCGGTGGTGGATCAATACGGTCAAGCGAAAAAGATGAAATGGGGGGAATAATGCGTATACGACGTGCGGGGCTTGGGCTTGCCATTTCAGCATTTGTCTGTCTCGCGGCGCTTTGTCTGCTCGGCGTACCGTCGGCACTGGCGCAGTCCGCCGGCACAGGCGCCATCGCGGGCACGGTCACCGATCCGTCAAACCGGTCAGTGCCCAAAGCGACCGTGACCTTGACGAGCTTGGCAACCGGTCAGACACGCACCGGGACGACCGGTCCCGCTGGAGATTACAAGTTCTCCCTCTTGCCGCCCGGGAACTACAGCCTGAAGTTCAGTGCCGCTGGCTTCAAGACCTCCACGGTTCCCTCGGTCACTGTGAACACCACCGAGACCGCTACAGCGGACCAGACGCTGCAAGTCGGCGCCGTCAGCGAGTCCGTCACGGTAGAAGCCAACGTTGAGACACTTCAAACCGAGAACTCGACCCTCGGAACCACCATTACCGGAACCCAAATTGCCGCCCTGCCCATGGCCAACGGCAACTACACTGAGATTCTGAGCCTTAGCGCCGGCACCAATGCAAGCGTGGACAACGCGACAGCGCTGGGCAAGGGCACACAGGATATCAGCGCCAACGGCGTCGATCCTGGCTCGAACAATTTCCAAATGGATGGCGTTGCGGTCAATAATATCGCCAACTCGGGCAGTTCGAACGACGGCACCATCTACACTGGAATTCCGGTTCCCAGCCCGGACGCCATTGCGGAATTCAAGGTGCAGACTTCGACCTATGACGCCAGCTATGGACGCAATCCGGGTGCTAACGTGAACGTGACCACCAAGTCGGGGACCAACTCCTTCCACGGCTCGGCCTTCGAGTTTTTCCGCAATTCGGTTCTCAACGCAGACGATTTCTTCTACGACAAGACGCCGGGGCATCCGCATCAGGTTTTTGACCAAAATCAGTTCGGCGGCACGATAGGCGGCCCAATCAAGAAGGACAAGTTCTTTTTCTTTTTTAGTTACCGCGGGACTCGCTCAAAGAACGCCGTGGCGCCTCAAGGCGGCGATTTCGGCGCGGCCTTGGCCGGGCCGACGTTCATGCCCAATCCAACCCTAGGCGATCCGCAGCTCTCAGTCATTGACCTGTATCCAAGCGCAGCTTCACCTGAGTCCGCGGGAGCGCCGTGCACCTCTGGGCTCCAGGCCGGACTCCTCTGCGGTCAAGGGCGCGGTAGCTGCCCGTCCCCCGCCGCGCTCGGTGTGGCACCGAATGCTCCAGACATGAATAGCATCACAAATTGCAGCACCCAGGCCCAAGCATTCGCCTCCGCCATGGGCATCAATACCATCGTCGGGCTGCGAATGTTCCAACTTCAGACAGGGAAGATCGGAGGCGTGCCAAACAACTATTACCTACCTAGCCCCGTTTCGGACCCACAATTTTGCAACGACAATCCGGCAAGTCCAAGTTACGGGATCTGCAATTTCAGCATTCCGGCCATTTATACGGAGAATCAGTATGTAGTCAATGGCGACTACGTTTTCAACAGCAAGAACACCCTCAGCACCAAGTACTTTTACACCCACAATCCCTACACAACGTACTTGGGACAGGGGGGCGGAGACTTGCCGGGTACGCCCGAGGGCGTACTCTTCGGGAACCATGCGGCCGTGGCGAAGCTGACAACGCTGGTGACAAACACTTTTGTAAACGAGGCGCGCGTCTCCTTCCAGCAGAACGTTAACGCGGCGACCGTAGCTGTACCGCCAGGCGGCTGTCCCGATGCAGGCAGCCTCAAGGCCCCCTATGGATGCGGCTCTCCCAACGAACTGGGAATGCAGTCTCAAGTTCCAAATTTTTACGAGCCGCCGTCGTTCCTCAACGTGGGGACTGGATACGGCATGTTTGGAGGTCTGCTGCCCGACAAGGGCCCGACGAACCAACTGCAGGCTGCGGACCAGATTTCTTGGTCACATGGTAAGCACAGTATCCGCGCGGGTTACGAATACGAGTGGACGAATTGGCCCCTCGCAGATCCCGGCCTGCAGCAGGGACTGATACTCATACTCGGCGACAGCGCATTCACCGGCAACGCCAGCAATGCCACTGGCCTTTTTGACTTGGGATGTTTGTTTTGCGTGAAATCCACTTCGGGAAGCCCCAATACGGCGGGGGTGCTTCACTTCTACCAGGTGAATAACACGAACGCATATGTCTTGGATGATTGGAAGGTGAGTTCACGATTTACCCTCAACATCGGTTTGCGCTGGGAATACGACGGTCAGCTGACCGACAAGTACGGCCACCTGACTCAGGTCTGGCTCGACCGCATGGCGTCGAATGCCCAGATCGCGGCCTGCACGACCCCGCCACCCACGAGTGCGGAGTGCGCCGCCGCCGGCGTTCAGCAATACGTGGTGCCAAGCAACTTTCTTAGCGCGGGGTACGGGCAACCGCCCGCCGGTGTGGGATTTGCTCGGAACAGGAACACTTTGGAAACGCATGCGCCGTACAGCAACTTCGCTCCCCGATTGGGCTTCGCATGGCAACCGCTCGGCAATGGCAAGCTCGTCATTCGCGCCGGGGCTGGCATCTTCTACGACCGCATCGGGTTGGATCGCGTGGTTCACGCCTTCGAGCAAGGCTATCCTTATGCCGAAACATACGATTTTGGTTCTGGCAGCCCTCGGGGGGCCGTTTCGTCTCTGGCAGTACCATTTGCTCCGATATCCCTAGTCTGCGTGCCCAGCGATCCAAGTTGCAATCCACCCGCCGGCCAAGTTAACAACGGGCTTGGCTTCGCGCCGCGCTACGCCGAGCCTTCGACCGCAAACCAGTCTGTCAATGCGTGCTTCAATCCCGCTCCCTACGGTTTCTTTACCCCGCAATGCGCGCTAACCGACGGCTTCCAAATTAACTCCGGCTTGAACACGCCCCTGCTCCCGAGGGCTATCCACACGCCCCTCGTGCAGGAATTCACCTTGGGTTTTCAGTACGAAGTCGCGCCGCAGTGGGTGCTTGAACTTGACTATGCAGGATCCAGAGGAATCAACCTTACGGATTACAATCACAACCAGAACGGGGCGCAGATCATCACCCCGGCGACCGATACCTATGGCTTGTGCCAGCCGGCAGGAACTGATGGGTCAACCACAGGCCTCCCGATCTGCAACACGGCCAACAACGCTTCGTTCCGTGTGCCCGTGCTCGGCTACGAGCCGATCGGTCTGCAGCAATCGGATTTCAACGGCAGTTCGAACTACAATAGCCTGCAAGCGACGGTACGGCATCAGTTCGGCCATGGGCTTTCCATGCAGGCGGCATACACGTGGGACAAGAACCTCTCTGATATCTTCTACTCCAACTCGGCGAACATCAACGATGCTCTAGCTCTTAAGACAAAGCCTTCACCGAATGGGCCAGCACACGGGCAGTGGGGCCCGGTGTCGTTCGATCGATTTCAGCGGTTGGTGGTGAACTACAGCTACGACTTGCCCTTTGGGAAGGGCACGGAAGGGATCGAAAACAAGCTGATCAACGGTTGGAACGTATCGGGCGTGACGATCGCGCAGACCGGCAATCCCCTCACGTTCATCGGCGGGGGCAGCGGGGGAGCGTACGGCACGAACCAACAACTGATCTTCGAGGGCGTCACGACTGCGGAGATCTGCTCCAACTTTGGTAACGGGCAGCTGAAGAATGGTGGCGGCGCGACATCTCACGTTGTCGGCGGCGCGACGGGCTATTTCAACACAGCGGCCTTCGCCTGCCAGGCGCCGCTGGTGCCATACGGCGACCCTGGATATGGCCCCCCCGGCCCATTCCAGATCCCTGCGGCGACGGACTATGGCAACTCCGGAGTCGGCATCGTGACGGGGCCTGGACAATTCAACTGGGACTTTTCGATCGTGAAAAACACGCAGATCACGGAACGTTTGCGGATGCAGTTCCGGTCCGATTTCTACAATGCGTTCAATCACCCGCAGTTCGCGCCTCCGCAGGGCGCCAACTTCGGCACGGTCGGATTCGAGAACGTCGGAAACTTTACCGGCACTCCAACAGGCAATTTTATAACGGCCACGAGCGTAAACCCGCGGCTGATTCAGTTTGGCGTGCACTTCTTCTTTTAGCTGAAGGGTCCGCGGCAAAAGTGCCGCGGATGAGATGAATTAGCCGAAGGGATTGGCGAACAGAGAAGGGTTTGCCAGCCCGGAGGCGAAGAGCCCCACCACCCAACGGATGCCGTCTCGTCGGTTCCCGACGCGGCGGCATTCGTTTATTCACATGCTCCGCTCGATGCGGTTGCCTTGCAGCTCACGATGCACCTGCAAAGAGCGCGCTAATCGCCCTTCGAGGATGTTGGCACGGGCTCCTGATGGACGCGCGTGACCGGCGGGCCGCTGTAGGCGCGCGCCTCGCCCTTCCATGGCACCTTATCGCGATCCGTCCAGCCGTTGATGTACATTGACTTGAACACCCACTTGCCGTTTCGCTTCACGCAAAGATTGTCCCAGTTGCCGATGCCGAAGACGAAATTCGTCCGGTAGTCCACGTTGAATTGAACGATCGTGAAGTAGGCTTTCACACGCGCGCCTTCGCCCTCGGGCGTGATCAGGAAATGATTCGCCAGATGCTGCCGCCCGAACCACCAGCTCGGGCGGTCGTACCAAAGCTCCTCGAACGCGCGGCGGATTTTGTCGCGCCCCTCGAGCTTTCCCTGCCACAGGTGGTCGAGGTAGCCGTCGTCCGCAAAGCAGCCCAGGACAGCCTCGATATCGCCCGTGTTGATGCCCCAGGCGTATTTCGCGAATAGCTCCATGATGTCGAGCCGGTCCTCGACAGAAAATCTCACAGTGGAATCCGACATCGCTGCACCTCATCTCTAAATATGAACTGCGCGCCGATGTTGCGCTGTCCGTCGCCGAGGGGATACTATGCGCGCGAGTCGATTATTGCAAGTTGCCCGCGCGAGGCAGAATCGCGTCATTGTGCGCGGAGGAGGGTTCATGGCATCGCAAGCGAAATCTCCCGCTGTCGCCGGGATCTACAAAAGGTTGAGGGAATTCGGGGACGCGTTCACGCCTGAAATCATCGGCGAAAATTTGAAGCTTTTCGCGCCGCTGCACGAAAAGGAGCCGTTTGCCGACGTTGAGGTAATCCGCGATCTCCGCTACGGCGACGACGAACGTCATCGGCTGAATGTGTTCCGGGCAAAGGGCGCTGCGAAGGCCGCGCGGCCCGTGCTGGTTTTCGTGCACGGCGGCGGGTTCATCGGCGGCGATAAATCCATGCCGGGGATGCCTTTCTACGACCATGTCGGCGTGTGGGGCGCTCGACATGGACTGGTCGGCGTCAATATCACGCATCGTCTCGCGCCCAGGCATCCGTGGCCGGCGGGCTCCGAGGATGTAGCGGGAGCGCTGCAGTGGATCCGCAGGAATATCAGCGCGCACGGAGGCAATCCGCAGCAAATTTTCCTGATGGGCCAATCGGCCGGCGCGGCGCACGTCGCCCAATTTCTCGCGCACACTCGATTCGACAGCCCGCATCGCAGCGCGCTGACGGGCGCGATTCTGGTCTCGGGTCTCTACGACACGAATACGATGGACAAGAATCCGCTCTTCAAAGCCTATTTCGGCGAAGACCCGAGCCTTTATGCGGAGCGCTCGGCGCTGCCGGGATTGGCCGAGTCCTCCGTGCCGCTGCTGGTGACCCTCTCGGAATTTGATCCGCCCGATTTCAAGCGCCAGTATGTGGAGCTTTTGCGCGCACATCTTGAAAAGAAGCGCGGTCTACCAAGTCTGGCTTGGCTGCCCGGCCACGGCCATTTATCGGGAATGCTGGCCGTAAACACGGAACACGATTTCCTGGGCGACCGAGTGGTGGAATTTGTCGAGTCGAGAGCCGACAACTAAGCGCGCGCGAAGCCCACGCGCTCTCGCGAAATGCGGGGATTCGTTTGACCGCACGCCGTGCATCCGATATCATCATTCCGCGGGGTGGAGCAGCCTGGTAGCTCGTCGGGCTCATAACGCGTCAAACAGCACATGGCTCTGCTGGGTTCAAACGACTTAGCCATTCTTCAAAGCCGCAAAAGCCTTCCAAAACGGGATATTCTGGGCACTTAACGGGCACGTGAGAATCTCTTGTTGCAAGATTCGATAAGCGGGTCGCCGATGCTGTAGTTGTCCTTCGCCAAAATCAAAGTTGACGCCAAGAGTGCGGCTCGTTTACCTGTTCGCGCGGTGTCGACAACGAATCCCACCCTGGAGGGCCTCAGTTCAGATTCTGGCGTCTTGATGTGATAAAGCCCGCAAGATGGCATCCAGAACTCGATCGAGGTGCTTGCCGACGTCTTCAGCAAGAAATCGGAGGATCAGATAGCCGTTCTCCTGAAGCAAGGCATCTTTGCGACGATCTCGCCGGTAGGCGTCCGCGTCGCCCAGATGCTGGCCACCGTCCAATTCGATGGCGATTCGGGACGGCGCGCAAAGCAGATCAACCTCCATCCGACCCCAGCCATCGAATGCAATCGGCAACTCTGTATTCAAACGAAACTTTCCGTTTGTTGCGGCCAAAGTTTCGAGTCGCCGATATAGAAATGCCTCGCTTGCGCTTCGCGCTCGATTGGCGCCCTCGGCATTCGGAGGTGGCATTACGGCTGCGTCGACAAATAGATTCGCTAGAGTAGAATCTACGCCATCGCGCACCAAGCGGCGCACGCTGGCTGCGTATTGGCTCTTCCACTCGGGATCGAAGGGAAGTGGCACGTTCGCAGGCCAGCCGGGCACAGCGCTGCCCGGAAGCTGCATCTTGTAGCCAATCGCTTCGTAGCCGCGACCGCGGCGATCGAACATCCGTGCGAGCATCGGCACATTGAGGTCGGCGTAGTCGTAGACGCGCACTTCGCGCTTGCCGTCATAGAGGCGATGCAGCCTGCCTACGTATTGCGCGATGGTTCCATGCCACGAGACAGGCAGCGTCAGAAATAAGGTGTCGAGCCGGGCGTCATCAAAACCCTCGCCCACATAGCGGCCGGTGGCCAAGATCACGCGAGCTTCCTCCGCGGGAATGGCGGCCAAGCGGATGGAGATGGTGTTAAGTTCCTTTTTGTACATCCCTCCGCGCAACACCACTAAGTGTTGCACCTCGCGTGCCAATCGCTTGGCCAAAGAATCCAGATGTTCATTCCGCTCGGTCAGCACCAACGGCGAACGTCCCTCTCGAAGGGTTTGGATCAGGTCATGACAGATAAGCTGATTGCGCTCTTCATCGGCAATTAGCTCCTCATAGAGTTCGTGGAATTGTTGCCGCACATTGGGATTGGCCGGCCGCAGCGGGCGAAAGTCGGTCGGACGAACCATGACCGTATGCTTAAAGGGATGAGCCGCTGCCCGCTGCTTGGCATTAACCCGATAACGCACAGGGCCGCACTGCATAAAGATGATCGGATGGTGGCCATCCTTCCGTGTGACCGTCGCAGACAAACCCGTGACGAACTTCGCCTTGGCCTGACGTGCAACCAACTCAAAGCTTTGGGCAGATAGATGGTGGCATTCGTCCACAATCAGGTGCCCATAGTTGCCGACCAGATCATCGACTACACCGTTTCGGACCAGGCTCTGGATCACCGCCACATCCAGCTGGCCGGTGGGCTTGTTGCGGCCGCCGCCGATCCACCCAATAGCGCCGACCGGCATTCCCAAGAAGGTAGAAAGTCGCTCAATCCATTGCTGTTGCAATTGCCGGCGATGCACCAACACGAGCGTATTAACACCGCGTTGGGCAATCAGCCATGCGGCTACCACGGTCTTGCCAAACGCCGTGGTGGCTGCCAACACTCCCGTGTCCTGAGCAAGCATGGCTTGGGCGGCGACAACTTGCTCGGGGCGCAGTTCACCCTGGAATGTCGCCTTCAGCAGTTGGCCAGGGTTGCGACAGTCCCGGACCACTGTTTTGATGTTCAGATCCGACAGGGTTTGAAGCAGGTCATCCAGGCAACCGCGCGGCAATCCAATGTGCTTTGGATGATCTTCAGCGCAGGCGATAATGCGGGGTTTGTCGTAGGTCGAAAGCCGCATGGCCTGCGCCTTGTAGAATTCAGGATTTTGGAAAGCCGCGAGCCGGATCAAGCGGTTCCGGAGGGCAGGAAGCAGTACTTCTTTCGCGATGTATATCTGATTGGCAAACGTGAGTTCCAAGGTTTCTGGAAGGGGACCAGCAATCAGAGTATCTTTCCTGCGCCGCGAGGGCGGAGCCATCCAGGGTGCCGCTGCCTCGTCATCACCCTCCGGCACTAAACGGACGCCAATTACTTTCCCCTTCGCTTCAGCGCGACGGACCACTTCTTCAACTTCACCGCTGCTGATTTTGTGGATCGATGACAAGAACTCCCATTGATCGGGATACGGTTTCATTCGCTCGTCCAGGAAAACGCCATTGCCTGATTCCCGCGGCCGCTTCTGCAGTGGCAAAGCGATTAAGTTGCCGAAGCCACCCGGCGGAAGAGTGTCTTGATTGGGAAAGAAACGGTCGTACGAATCCAGGCCGATGTCGGGACGGCGATCCATGGTTTCCGTCAGAATATGCGCCCCCAACTTGCGCGCCAAAGTGGCAGGCACGGCTTCCTTGAAAAAGAACCAAATGTGTCCACCCCTGCCTGATCGTGATCGCTCCAAGGCCGCCGGCAAATTCATTTGACGGCAAGTTTCCAAAAACGCGGCGACATCTTCCTGCCACGTTATTTTGTCGAAATCGGCGGCGAGGAAGAAACAGGTTTCATCCAGAAGCATCGGATAAACGCCTATGACGAAATCACGGCCATGGTCGTAATGACCCTGCAGGTGCCAACGAATCACGTCGTCAGTTACGGCAAGAAAACGCTGGTGGAGACATTCGGAACATTTGATCCTTGGCTTTTCGCAGATGCCCTGGACCCATTCATTACCACACACCGGTGCATAGCCGGCCCTACCAGTCTTCCGGCTTTCGAAGCGACGCGGGTAAACATCTTCGCGTCCGCGAAACAGTGAACGGAAGAGGGCGATTTTGGCCTCGGCAGGTGAATGCTGGTTCACGCCAGCCTGCGGCAAGGCAGGTAGTCTGACAAGGGTGTCCATGACCCTATTTTACATTTGCTTCTCCACAAAGCTCCATACACACTCGAAACCGACTAAGAGCTTGGCTGACAAGATCGTGATCGGGTCAAATCTCTCCCGGTCTTGATCGGGCTGGTTCTGCGGTCGTCGCCAAGGAGTTGCCAGGACCGGTCTGTCCTGGTAGGATATTCCTACCAGGAGCGATTCATGCCGAGCCGACATGCGACTCTCGAATATCTAACAACTACGAAGATCGGTGAGAAGGGGCAACTCACGGTACCAAAACAATTCCGCAAGGACCTAGGTTTGGGAACGGGTGCGCCCTTTGCGGTGTTGCGCTTGGGGGACGGCCTCGTTCTTCTGCCTGAGCAGCAGCGTTTTGAGCATCTCTGCGAACAAGTAGGCTCTGCTCTCACCGTTGCTGGCCTTACGCCAGATGCAATTCTGGCGACGTTGCCTGAAGCGAGGAAGCGCGTCTTTGCGCGCCATTACAAGAAGTCTGATTCCTCCAAGCGAACGTCACGCCGACATTCTCGCGGCCAACGCGAGAAGTGACGAGCCAACGGCGAATTCGACTGTTCCTCGACTCGAATGTCCTCACCGGGGGCATTATTTCTCCGTGGGGCCTCGACAAGGCCGCGTTGTCGCTGTGCGCTGCGCGGCTCTGTAGACTGGTCTTGGCGGAGGTCGTCCGCGATGAGGTGGAAGAGAATCTGTTAGTCCACGCAGAGCGCCTGCCCTCTCTAGAAGCCGACGAATTAATTGAACACTATCGTCGGCTGATCAAACTGACCGATCCTGAGATGGTCTCTTATCCCGCGGAGGCGCTTGTGAGGTCAAGCCGTCACCTGATCCGGCACGCTGCCGACGTCCCCATTCTTCTTTCTGCAATCGCCAGCAAGCCAGACTGGTTGCTGACGCACAACACCAAGCACTTTACCCAAGCGGTTGCAAAGCGGACTGGTCTGCGCATCGCTACTCCTGCAGAATTCTTCCGGACACTGTCAATTTTGCTCCGTTAAGAAGGCAGTGGTTTCCTCGACTCTCGCCCACGTTTCCACCAACCAACATCGCCAAGGCTCCTGCTCACTAGCAGACGCGCTGAAGAATTTTGGGCACTAAGCGGGCACCTGAAAAGCGCAGAAGAGCGCCAAGTCGCGTGGTGTTAACGCGTCGCGCGGAGCGGCCTAGTAGATCGTCGGGCAACTACACCGACAGCTGTGCAACGGGCATTCGCAGAAAAATCTAAGTTGTGTGCTATGATGCTTCTGCGGGGTGGAGCAGCCTGGTAGCTCGTCGGGCTCATAACCCGGAGGTCGTTGGTTCAAATCCAACCCCCGCAACCACTTTCTAGTTGATATAGCCGGAGTTAGCGACAGCCGCTGACTCCGGCTTTTCCTTTTTGGGCGCATTTGGGCGCAGAATCTCGCCCAATTGCTCCGCCACGCGTTCGTCATCATCGCTTGCGACGTGCGTATAGACGCCGAGAGTCAGTGACGGATCGCTGTGTCCGAGACGTTGCTGGCGAACCTTCAACGGCGCGCCCAAACGATCCATAAGCGTGCTGTTGGTGTGGCGGAAAGCGTGCAAGCCGCCACGTTCGATTCCCAACGAATCAAGCAAGGGATACAGCTTTCGCTTCACTAGGAGATTTGCGTCCCAAGGCGTGCCGTTGCGCGTAGCGAACAGCAAACCCCGCTCGTTCGGTCGCCACTGCTTGAGACAGTTCGCGACGTGATCGAGCAATGTCCGAGAGAGAGTAAAACACCGCACGGCATTCTCACTCTTCGGTGATTGGAACTTTCCTCGCCATACGCTCTGCTTGACACTCACCAATCCACGTTCGAAATCGAAGTCGTTTACACGAAGTCCGCACAATTCGCCCGCCCGCATTCCCGTTTCGAGTGCGAGCCAATAGAACGTGTGATAAGGCTCAGGTGCGGCCGCCAGAATGGACAGCGCCTCTTCCACGGAAAAGAACCGACTTGCCGCACGATGCCGCTTCGGAAGAACGATCCCCGAAACGGGATCATGTGCGATGTAGCCCCAGGTACGCGCCGACTTGCAAAGCATCTGTATCGTAGCGAACAGATTCTTTGCCGTCTTGGCGCTGAGCTTAACCGAAGAGACGAACTGTTGAACTTCCTCCGGTTCTATCTCTCGCATCTGTCGATGCCCGAAAAATGGAACGAGGTGCTTGTGAAGGTGACTTTTGATCGTTGCTTGCGTAGACGGCTTGTGTTGGGTGAGCACTAGCGACTCCCAGCGAGAAACAAAATCCGCGAACTTCGCGGTGGGCCGGGCGCGGTAACGAGGATCGTTGACGACGGACAGCCGCTTTTCAAGTTCCCGGAATGCCAGTCTCTTCGTCGGAAAATCTGACTTAGAGCCAAGCACTTCCGAACGCTCGATCCTGCGGATGGTTCCATTTTCAATCACGTCCTCGCGCCAGCGACCAACCCAAACCGGGTTCTTCTTGCCTCTGAGAAATACTCTTCCTTTCTGATATCTTCGGCGAGCCAACTTGCCTCCTCGCTCGCCGATCTGTTGCCCTCGGAGCGGGAGGCTATCACATTCGACCGCAATTCGCCCCTTCGAAGGACTCGCCACCAGCTGGCCCGACACTGCCTCTACGAGCCGGATTGTGCTCTTCGCTTCCACGCCCGTTACAGCAGTTTTCCAGCTCGATTCTGATTGCGCGGAATCCACGTTAGCGTGAGATTCAATCGTTTTCGCTCAGCGATGGTTCTCACTTCACCGGCCAATTTCGCCAACGCGGAATCGAGAATCCGCCACTCGCCGCGCAGCTGCGAGACAACCAACAGCGAATCCGTGAGTATCTCCACAGTGGCGCCTTGTTTGATCTTCTGCAGCGCCGATATCACTGCCTTGTACTCGGCGACGTTGTTGCTGAGACCGTCGACACGCTCAATGTGTCGTTCTCCGTTGTCTTCGCGCAGCCAACAGAAGCCCGAGCCTTTGCCATCCATTCGCTGACCAGCACCGTCTGTGAAAATGCGAATTGCCTTGCTCATCGTTTGGACCTCCAATTGGACCAACCACGTGGTAAGAACTCGGAGCGGCGGATGGCATCACGCGACATCTCAGCTGACCGCATGACATCTACTCCGCCTACTGGATCGCTGGGCTTGATAACAGCAGTTAGGGCAGCGCCTGGCTTCGGGCCGAAGAAGTGCAGCGCGCCTAGCTGTTTGCTTGCGTATTTGGCGGCGTAGAACGCTCCGCCTTGGCGAGGGTCAAAGGGAGAGATTCTCGTGCGCCCAAACCGCTTGAGCAGAAGTTGATGACTTTATCTCTCGATGAGTTCCTGCGCCGATTCTTGTTGCACCTGCTTCCCAAAAGCTTCGTGCGCATCCGGCACTTCGGTTTCCTGGCCCATCGCCGGCGTGCCGTTTTCTTGCCACTTTGTTTTCACTTGCTCGGCTCAGCACCGCAGGAGCCTCAGACCAAGCAAGAGCCGTCCGCTGCCGATGGCTCACACGCTGTTTGGTTCTGCCCCCAATGTGGTGGACCGATGATAATTCTCGAGAGGCTTACTGCCGTGCAGATCCAGCTTCGTTCTCCGCCCCTCATGATCACGGCTGTCGCATGAAGAGGCTCTCCACAGTTCGGAAACTCCGCGCGCTTCGGCACGATCGGTGGCTCTCCGCCTTCTCGCCCAACAAATCTCCTTTTCCTACCTCGCCACGCTTCCAGTTCGCGGCAAAACTGTTTTTCCGTAACTCTTTCCTCAGTCTCTGGTACATTTCCGACTCCGCCGTGCGGTCCTCTCCGCCCTCAACACCGTCGCTCTACCGCATTCAAATTGCATAGCGTCCGCGTCTGCCGCAACCGCGGGCGACTTCCTTCAAGTCGCTGTATCGAAAGCGCGCCGAGCGCCTTGCCCCACCCTCATTTTTCTTGGATAGGCGCTTCCGATACAGCACTAGGACTTACCGGGAGTTACAACCTAGGCGCAGGTCCGCTGGTGGTAAGACGAATCCGAATGCTTGGCCAGTGACAGGCGCAGGCAGTGCTGCTAGGTTCATTCGGTGACGATCCGTTGGCCTTCAGCGCAGGATCATTGGGGATGACAGGCGAATCAGTGTGCCAAGCCTATGCGGCGGAGCACCGGCTGGAAGCGGGAGTCGGAACGAAGAGGGTCGTAGACGGGGTCAACCTTGAGGGCGGTAAGGCCAGGGGAATGTGCGGCGACGGATTTATCGATCCAAGCGAAGGCTTGGTCGTTGTCGCCAAGGCCGATGTAGGGGCCGACAAAAGCGAGTGGATCGATAGGGTGATGGCGGTTCAGCTGCTGCAAGTTAGCGAGCGCGCGGCGAGCTGGAACTGGTTGGCTCGCGCGGCCGTAGACGTAAGCCTGTAAATTCCATCGCCAGAATGCATTATTGCCGATAGGATGCCAGCTCTCGAGGTCGGCGAGCGCGTCGGCAAACCGTCCTTCCTGCATGTAGGCGAAGGCAATTATGTTGGCGCGGGGGAAGTTCGGTTCCATTTCGAGGACGGCACGGAACTGGGCGATGGCAGGGTCGTACTGGCGCGCATAGTAGAGGAAGACGCCGTTGTCCGCCCGCATGATCAAGGAGAGCGGATCGAGCTGGCGGGCGCGTTGCATTTCGGTAAACGCTTCCTCGAAACGGCCGAGGAACGCGAGATGTTCGGCGTACCAGTGATGAGCGGTCGCATAGTTCGGATCGAGAGTGATCGCGCGGCGATATTCTTTTCCCGCAGTTTGCCAGTCCCAATCGTAATTCTGTGCGATCAGCGCGAGCGAGACGTGCGCTTCCGCCAGTTTTTCATCCAGAGTGAGAGCTTTCAGGGCGGCCGCGCGCGCTTTCGGGATGATTTCGCCGGGAGGAGCCACATCGTAGGAACTCATCAAGGCGTAGGTATCGGCGAGGCCGGCATAGGCGCGAGCGTAATCGGGATCTCGCGCCACGGCCTGCTCGAAACATGCGGCCGCTTGCTGGAAACCTTGAGGAGTGCGTTTGTTCCAGAAATAGCGGCCTTGCAGGTAGAGGTCGTAGGCTTCGTAGGATTTCGGAGCAGGAGCCGCGGCGGCCAGAGCGCCTTCCGGCGGCCGGCGCTCTCCGAGGGTGAGCTGAATGGCGTCGGTGATTTCCTGAGCGATTTCGCCTTGGAGCGAAAGCAGGCTGCTGGGTGCGCGGTCATACTGGTTGGACCACACTTGCGATTGGTCTTTCGTCTGGATCAACTGCGCGGTGATGCGCATTTTGTCTGCATCCCGCCGGACGCCTCCCTCGAGCACATACTGCACCCCCAGTTCGCGACCGATCTGGTCTATCTGCTCCTGAGTATTTTTGTAGTGCATCACCGAGGTGCGCGCAATCACGCCCAGGTGCTGCGGATCGGTTTGGCCAAGCTGGGCGATCATTTCCTCGGTAAGGCCGTCGCTGAAGTAATCCTGCCCGGCGTCTCCCGTGAGGTTCTCGAACGGCAGAACCGCCAGCATGATTTTGCCGGCGGGTGGCGGCCGGCGCGCAGTGGAGCGAGACCACAGCCAGTAGGCCCCGCTGCCCAGGGCCAGGATTAGCACGAGGGAGATGGCGAGAGGCATCGGCCCGCGTTTTGGTTCTGCTTGCGCGATTCCGGCTTCGAGAGCGGCGGCATCAAGAAATTCGTCGGGCTGCGGCAAGTCTGCGGCGTTGGCCGGGGCATACGACGACGGCATCGGATCGGCCGCCGGCTCCATCACTTCCACCGGGGCGATGAAGCGGTATCCGAGCTTCGGCAGCGTTTGAATGTAGCGGGGCTCGCTCGCAGAATCGCCGAGCACAGCCCGAATCTCCTTTACGGACGTGTTCAGGCTGTGCTCGAAATCAACAAATGTCTCCGAAGACCAAAGCTGCTGGCGCAACTCCTCGCGGGTGAGCACGTCGCCGGCACGGCTGAGCAGCAAATTCAGCACCTGGAGCGGTTGCGGACGGACCTTCAGCTTGGACCCGTGCTTATAAAGCTCGCGCGTCCGAGGGCGCGATTCGTACGGGCCAAACCGGAAAATGGAGGCCGACGTTTCCATTTAAGGCGGGGGGACGTTCACGCATTCTGCACCGTATGGAGAGTTTCGCGCAAGTTAAATCTTTTGCGATGAGCCGCTTGGTTCTTCACCTTCATAACACCTTAATCTCACCCGCCCTGCATTGACCCTTACGCAGCGATTTGAGATACAGCCACCTACCTGAGGGGATTCTGTCGGCCGCCGCCTCCGCTGGTTTTCTTTGCCGCGCAGATTGAAAACGAATACGAAGTGTGTCCGGCGATTTGCCGCGCACGGCAATACCGTCTCAGGACGAGGAGACCCAAAATGTTTCCGACATTCCCCAGCCTTTTCATGAAGCGGCCCATTCGACCCTGCGCGTGGGTAGCACTCGCCACGGTTCTGCTGGGGATGCTCGGGCTGGCACAGCCCGGTGCGGCGCAGACAGGTTCCTTTATCTCCGTTACCACCACTGCCGACAAGATTAGCAGCTCAGGTGGGTGCTCGCTCAAGGAGGCGATTTACTCGGCAAACTTCAAGAATAACGTCGCCGTTGATTCGATCAACACCGACGGCACCGACCACCTCATCCCCACGGGATGCGTGGCAGGGACCGGTGATGACACCATCGTTCTTCCGAGCTCGGCCCTCTTGCAAATGAGCACCGTCACTATTGATGCGCACAATCCGTACGGGCCCACGGCCACACCCATCATTACCTCCAATATCACCATCGAGGCCAACGGGGCGACCTTGGAGCGCCTGAGCACTGCCAATTTCCGCGCCTTCGCTATTGGGACCACGGGTCACCTGACGATCAGAAACGTTCACATCAAGGGGTTCACCGTGAAAGGCGGCAATGGCAGCAGCGGTGGGGGCGGCGGTATGGGCGCGGGCGGCGCGATCTACGTCCAGGGCGGCGGACTTGGAATCCAGTTCAGCACATTCGACGGCAATGGAGCTGTCGGAGGCAATGGGAGCGGGTTCGACAGGGCCGCGGGTGGCGGTGGTGGCGGTTTGTCAGGCAATGGCGGGAATGCGGGTATCAACACTAACCCCAGCTATAGCGACTATGTGGGCGGTGGTGGCGGTGGCGGCTCACGTGGCGACGGTGGCACCGATTCAGGCGGCGGAGGCGGGACCGTCACTTCCGGCTTTTCACTTACCGATGGCGGACATGACGGTGGCTTCAACTGCGGCGGGTTCGGGGGGACCGGGAGGGGCGATCCATTCCAAGATAACGATGGCCATGCTGGGTTCTGCCCGGGTGGCGGCGGTGGAGGCGGCGTAGCAGCGGATATCGCAGCTTTTGGTATATCGGGTAACGGTGGCAATGGCAATTATGGCGGCGGTGGAGGGGGCGCAGGGGGTGGCTCTTTCTCGAATGGTGACGGCGGCTTCGGCGGCTTCGGCGGCGGCGGCGGCGGCGGCGCCGGCGGCACCGGCAACGGCGGCAACGGCGGCTTCGGCGGCGGCGGCGCCGGGGGCCTAGGGGGGGCAGGCCAGGGCGGTGTAACCGGTGACATTCGAGACCCCTTCGGCGGCGGTGGCGATCCATACTATGGCGGCGGCGGTGGCGGCGCTCTCGGCGGCGCCATCTTCAATCACGGCGGCACGGTCAACATCAAAGATAGTACGTTCACTGCCAATTTCGTCACCAGGGGTCAGGGAACTGGTGGCGGCATATCCGCTGACGGACACGATGCTGGCGGAGCAATCTTTTCGTTGGACGGTTCGCTCACGGTAATCGACTCCACAATTAGCGGAAATGGGAGCACGGGTTTAGACGATGGGATCTCAGTTTTTATCCTAGGAATTTCGCCGGCCGTCCCCGATCCCGCGTTCGTTCTCGACGACACGATCGTCGCTGGTAACGGCCTTGACGACTGCAGGTTCTTCTCTCTGAACCCTCTGACGACCCCCACGGGCGCCGGCAATTTAATCCAGAACAATCCCAATGCCTCGTGCCCGGGAGTGGTCGCAACTGGTGATCCGCAACTCGGGCCGCTGCAAGACAACGGCGGCTTCACGCCTACTATGGCAATTTCAACAACCAGCCCGGCGTGGAACACGGCCGATGCTGACACTTCGCTCGGATCCGATCAGCGCGGCCAGGTTCGGCCGGCAATGAACGGTCTCTTCGATATAGGCGCCTTTGAGTTGTGCGAGATAATAGACCACCTGCTTATCAGGCCGTGTCCTCCTATTCAGTTCCTCGTCGCGGAAACCGAGCCATTAACCATCCTAATCTCGCCGCCGGCAGGCGGAAGCACCACTCCGCCGACGGGTTTAAATAACGAGCCGCTCGGCTCCGTTACCTCCCTGACGGTTACGCCGAATCCCGGTTTCGCCTTCCAGAATTGGCTGGGGAATGTAACGAACCCATCGAGCGCTTCGACCACGATCGTCATGGATGAGCCGCAGACCGTGACGGCCAATTTCGTCGCCTGCGCATGTGCTATGGACGTGAGCAGCTCAATCGGCGTTCTGGGGAGCGGTTTCGTCCTGAATATAGGCACCGGACGCGTCGCTCAGACGGTTACCCTCACCAATAATTCCACAATGACGATTGCAGGTCCGTTTTCGCTGGTCCTTGATGGCCTGAGCGCGAATGCCGCACTTTTCAATGCCACCGGCACAACCAGCACGTTGTTCCCGCCGGCCGGCAGTCCGTACATCAACGCCACCGCGACTCTCGCGCCGGGCCAGAAAATTGCGATCGCACTGCAGTTCAGCGACCCCACCAGAGCCGCGATCACCTACACCACACGCGTGCTGGCGGGGCCGGGCTCGAGATGAACAGGAGAAACGCACATGAACCGATTGCTTGGATTCGTTGCTCTCGCTGGACTCGCCCTGATACTTGCCGCTTCACCGGCCAGGGGCGATTCCTTCACCGTTACCCTCGACACTTCGCCTCTGTCTGGTCCGCTGATCATTGCATTCCAGCTCAGCGACGGTGACGGGATCGCCGACAACTCGCTTACCATTTCCCCTGTCAATTTTGGCGGCGGCAGCGCGCTGGGGTTGCCCGACTACGAAGGATCCACGGGCGTCAGTGGTGACCTCACCAGTGGCATCGCAATGGACGACAGCAGTACATTCTTTGCGCTGCTTGTGCAGGATTTCAACCCTGGCTCCTCGCTATCTTTCCTTTTGAACACTTCCGACAACTTCGCTGGTGGCTTCCCGGACTCGTTCTCCATGTTCATCTGCGACACCAGCTTCAATTGCTACTCCGACGACACGAACACAGGAGCGATGCTGGTGCTCGACCTGACCGGCGGGACGCTGTCCGCCTCCGATTTCACGCTGAACGGCGCCAGCGCCCAAGGCTTGTCCGCACCTGTGGTCACGGCTGGAGTTTCCGCCGTTCCCGAACCGAGCAGTTTGCTCCTGCTGGCGAGCGGCCTCGCCGGACTTTTCGTGACGAAGAAAAAGGCTGCCTGACCTCGCCGCGCATCCAGGCATTCTTTCATGGCTTCTTTGGCGTCAACACTTCAGATATCTGGGGCCATTCGTTAGGACTTGGAGCGCTACATGCAGCGTCAATGCCCACCGGACTGTCGGATATTGCTCCGGCATTCGAATAGGGCCTCGGTTGTTCACCCAGGTCTTGCGCACCACTCGATTAACCGCACTCGCTACGTTTAGCCGAATTCAAACGTTTGGCCTTGCCGCGCCGATTTTTCAAGCTTTCTGTACGGTCTAATGGTCAAGTCCTGATTAACGCCCAAACCGGACATCTCTAACAATGTCGGCTCTGTCAAAGCTTTTCTGAGCGCACTTCTCCGTTCACTTCGAAGAGTGTCCTGTTTTGCTTTCGTAGGGCCTTTGCATTGACGACCGCGGCTCGCTCGTAATCGATCGGTCGGCTTCCGTCCGACCCAAACATCTCTCCGATCAAACTTCGACCATGATTACTTCTTCAAACTCCCTCTTGCGAGGGAGCGGGATGCCCAATCAAGTGGACGGCGCTCTAGTTCACGCCATGTCCGGTTACGAGCTGTCCCGCGTTCGAACCGAACTCGACCCATTGCGAATATTCCCAACCATTCCGCCACATCCAGTACAGCCGAACCGCGAGTCTTCGGGCCATGGCCACCTTGGCGATGCGACGTTCTCGACGCATCGCCAGATGCACATACCGACGACGCCAGTCCGGGTCGTAACGCACGGCTGCCTGTGCGGCCTCCACCAACAGAAAACGCAGCAGTGAGTTGCCTTGCTTGCTGATGTGTCCCAGCCGTTGCCGTCCGGCACTGGAGTCTTCCGAAGGGATCAGCCCCACATAGCTGCCGATCTGCTTGCCGCACGGAAACCGATCCGGAGTTCCGATGATCAGCACGAAGGCCAGTGCCGTCAGTGGACCCACGCCAGGGTGCGTCATCAGCCGCAGCACCTCGGGCTGTTTCTTCGCTTCCTGCTCGACGGCTGCGGTTAACGCCTCGATCGTCGGATTCATTCGGTCCAGCAGCTCCAGCAAATCGTGCCGGCGCCGGCTGGCCCAGGTCTCCAACGGAAGCTTCTCCAGTTGTGCTCGCCCTTGTTCGCTCCACAGCTTTTTCTTCCGCCGATTCCCTTCGTTCATTGCCAGGGCCTGGAGTTGATTCATGATCCGCGTTCGCATCTGCACCAGACGATGCCGATGCCACAGCAGTTGCCGCAGATCCCGATTCTTCGGACTCGGTACCCAGACGCGAGGAAAGTTATTTTCCAGCAGCAGCTTCAACAGAAGCTGGGCATCCTGACGATCGGTCTTCTGCTTGCGGATTCGCTTCGCCTTGATCTTCGCGGCGTCGCCAATCCACACCTCGATACCCAGTTCCATCAGCAACCGCTCGAACCAACGTGAATATCCGGTGGCCTCCATCCCCACGCGCACGCTGACTCCTCGTGCGGTCAGTTCTCGGTAGAACTTCTCTGCCTCTCCGCCACCGTGGTTCAATCGCCGTTCGCTGCTCTCCCCGGTTTCTGTATCTACAAACGCGATGTACTGATCGCTCGGGTGATAATCCACGCCTATAATCACCATGTTCGGCTCCTTCCTCCCGAGCCTTGGTCGTCATGCAACCAAAGTCTACTCGGGTCGAGGGAGCCGACATTGTTATGAAATCAAGTCAAGTACTAGCCCGCCAGAGCTCCAGTTGGCGGACATCGAAACTCAGCGAGAGATTGGGCGCAAAATGGGCGCAAAACCCCTCCTTATGGTGCAGAATTCGAGCGTAGTGGGCGGTGAGGGCAACAGATTCGGCGAGACTTAGTAGATTTCGAGAGCCTGCCCACTTGAACTCATAACCCGGAGGTCGTTGGTTCAAATCCAACCCCCGCAACCATGGGCGCTGCGAGGTAAAACCTCGAAGCGCCCTTCTCTTTTTGGGCGCGATATCGCATTTGTCTTTGCGGCCCGAGGTCGTTGGTTCGGTCGAACGGCCAGGACCTCGACACAGTAAGAGGTGCTCCCACGGGCAGCTCTGCCCCATTCTTCTGCGCGGGACCCACCTTCGAATGCCCGCGGTTTCGAAAGCCAGTGTCCTCCCGCTCAGCCGGACGTGGGGGGTACGGTCTTCGGCCCCAAGCACGCTCGCTGGCGCTCACATTTCAAAAAGCGATTCCTTCCAGCACAACTTTGGATTGGCGCGTTTTCGCGCCAGTGGTTACACTCCCGCCATGAGCGAACAGCTGGAGTCAGCCCTTGCGGTTGGAACCTTCCGACCCTTGGTCCCGGACCGGCCCGATGCAGGGATGGTGCGGCGGCCCGAGCTATCCGTGGCGAAGCCGGCCAAGAAGCATTCTGTGCTCGCCGCCTTGTTCCTGATGCTCTACATTGCCGTCTACCTGGCGATTGGATTCCTGGGAATCTCGTTAATCGGCCGCGCGTGGGCCACCGTCTTTGAATAGGTCTCGCGGCAGCACGCCCACATATGCTGGTTGGCAGCGGCTGCCCGAAACTCTCTCCCTTCTACGCGTTATACCCTCAAACAACAGCGCGGTTAGACTTGGCCGAACGAACCAATTTGCCGGTGGCCGACATCCAAGAGCCTGAAACCATCCTGACCGAATGAAACGACGAATCGAACTCGACGCCGCGCGCGGAGCGATGCTCGTCTGGATGACGCTGACGCATCTGCCCACCATGCTGACGCCCTGGGTGAACCAGCCATTCGGCTATATCTCCGCATCCGAGGGTTTCATCTTTCTCTCGGCGCTCTTCACGGGCCGCATCTATTTCCGTTTGCTCGAGCGCGATGGCGCCGGCGCGATGACCTGGAAGCTCTTCCTGCGAGCGCTGCGGCTCTACCGTTATCACGTCGTGCTGCTCTTCGCGGCTTTCGTAGTGGTGGCGCGATTCGCGATCAGCGGCCACAACCAGAACCTCTATAATCTACTGGATTTCTATTTCGCCGCCGGTCCCGCCCGGGCGATCACCGCTGCTTTGCTGCTGGTTTATCGGCCCCCGCTGCTCGACATCATTCCGCTCTATCTCATTTTCCTGCTGCTTTCGCCGCTCACGCTGATCGTCGCCGTGAGGATCGGGTGGAAATATGTTCTCGGCGCAAGTTTCGCGATCTGGCTGCTCGCGCAATTCGGCCTGCGCCAGTGGCTATACGGATTGGCCGCGCATCACCTCGGTCTGCAAATCCCTCTGAACGAGATGGGCGCATTCAATCTATGGGCCTGGCAGTTCATGTGGATTTTGGGCATGTGGTGCGGAGTGCGTTGGGCCAAGGACGATCTGCCCGCCGAGAAGTGGGCGCGGCGCGTGTGGATTCCGGCAGCGTTCGTGGCGGCCGCGCTGCTCGCGCTTCGTTATACCGAGGTGGGCGGACTTAACCTCGGCGCATGGTCCGTTCTTTTCGACAAGTGGCATCTCGGCGCCGTGCGGCTGATCGACTTCGCGGCGATTGCCGCTCTGTTGATTCGGTTTCAGTCGGTCGTTAAACCGCTCGCCGTGCGGCCTCTGGTGCTGATGGGCCAGGCGTCGCTGCAGGTTTTTTGCGCCCACTTCGTATTCTGTTTTCTCGGGCTCGGCTTGATGGGCGACGCCGAGCGCATTTTTGGCTGGCCGCAGTTCGCTCTGATCATCGGCACGCTTGCCGCTCTGCTGCTTGTCGCCAGGATCTTGGCGAGACCTGAGATAAACGGTGCGCGGAACTGCAATCCCGGAGCTCGACCTGCCATCAAGGCTGCCGCAGGCGGATATACCGAGCACGCCGCGGGTTGAGTGATCCAGGGCACTCACACCCCCGCGCGATCGCCCCGAGCGTAGACAACGGCTTTGCGCCATCCTAGAATGCCTTCCGGTCACCTGAACGAATCTCCTGCCTCTCGTTTCATTGTTGGGGAAACAATGCGAAGCAAAGACTGCCGAGTAACGATTCCACGGGAACTTCGCGTTGTTGTCCGCGCTCTCACGCTGCTTCTGGTGGTGTTGTCGGCGACTTCGTCCTCGCGAGCAGACGCCCAGCGACCTGCCCCACAAGCCAAGCCGGCTGCCCAGGCGAATCAAAATGCGGGTGCGCCGGTGGTCGTGGAAGGCAAGACGATCCTTTACATTCCGGAGGGATATTTTTCTCTCACGCCACAAGAGCGAGCCAACCTCGTGGCCCAGCGGATCCGATTGTTGGTTGACAGCTCTCCCAGCCGTACTCGTGCGATTACAACCGAGGATGCGGAGACGACCTCATCCATCGTGTCCGGAGACACGGTCATTATGACCGTGACGGACATGGACGCGGCCGCAGCCGGAGTGCCCCGCCAACAATTGGCCGCGAAAGATGCCGAAATAATTCGCTCTACCATCGCCGGGTTCCACCGCGAGCACAGTCTGCGCACGATCCTTCTTGGGGCCCTATGGGCGCTGCTGGCGACCATTGCGCTCATTTTCATTCTGAAGCTGATAGGGATGCTGTTCCGGACGCTATACGCGAAATTGCGTTTCTGGCACGGAAAGTACATCCACTCCATCCGCATTCAGAAGCTCGAACTTCTGCCGGCCGAAAGAATCACGAACTTTCTTCTCTTGTTCGCACGCGTGCTGCGTTTGGTGCTGTCGCTTCTGCTCGCCTACTTCTATTTGTCGCTGGTATTCAGTTTTTTCCCGTGGACGCGCGGCTATGCATCCGTGCTTTTTGGGTATGTTCTTTACCCGCTGAGGACCGTGGGATCGGCATTTGCCGCATTTTTGCCGAATCTGTTTTTCATTGCGGTCATTCTGGTTGTCGCGTATTACGCCGTGAAGGTAGTGAAGTTTCTCTTCTCGGAACTCGAGAAAGGTACGATCAGTTTGCCTGGTTTCTATCGGGACTGGGCGCAACCCACGTATAAGATCGCCCGCTTTCTGATTATCGTGTTTACGGCTGTCGTCATTTTCCCTTATCTGCCGGGTTCGAAATCTCCCGCGTTTCAGGGCATTTCCATATTTGTCGGCCTCCTCGTTTCGCTGGGATCCAGTTCGGCAATCTCCAATATCGTGGCAGGAGTAATGCTCACCTACACACGCGGATTTCAGACAGGGGATCGGGTGAAAATTGGCGAGACGACTGGAGATGTGGTCGAGAAGACTCTTCTGGTTACGCGTGTCCGCACCATCAAGAACGTGGACATATCCATTCCCAACGCCCTCGTCCTAACGAGCCATATCATTAACTACAGCACGCATGCAAAACAGGGTGGGCTGATCCTTCACACGACTGTTTCCATCGGCTACGACGCTCCGTGGCGAAAGATACACCAACTCCTGATCGACGCGGGTGAATCTACTCAGGGGATCGTCAAGGACCCGAAGCCATTCGTACTACAAACGAGCCTCGACGATTTCTATGTAAGCTACCAAATCAATGCCCTTACAGAGCAGCCCAACTTGATGGCGACGACGTATTCGGAGCTGCACAAGAGTATCCAGGACAAGTTCAACGAAGCAGGCGTTGAAATCATGTCCCCCCATTTCACGGCGGTGCGAGATGGCAACCGAACTGCGATTCCCGAAGACTACCTGCCGAAGAACTATCAACCAAGATCGTTTCGCGTGCGTTCGACCGGATCTTCCGCCGACGACGTGCCCGAGAAATCGTAGCTCGAATGGATCTTCGAGTATTTAGCTGAGAAATCATACCTTTGTAAGACTGGCCATCGGACCAATGGGAAAACGGATATGCGAGGCCGGTTCCAGGATTTCGTCTCCGTGACCGCTCGCGCAAACGCTGTTTGCCGCTGGATAGTTCGGTTATAGTAGTGATGACCCTTGCATCGAGGAATTTGTGATCGGCCTTCTTTCCATCGTCGCGCTCGGCTTTTTTCTCGGGATGCGCCATGCCACGGATCCCGACCATGTGATCGCCGTCTCCACCATTGTTTCGCGTCACCGCTCGATGAAGCACGCCGCCGTCATCGGCGGCCTCTGGGGAGTCGGGCATACGCTGACGATCCTGCTCGTCGGAAGCGGGATCATCCTTTTTGACTGGGTCATTCCCACGCGCATCGGCCTCTCGATGGAATTTTCCGTCGGCCTCATGCTAATCCTGCTCGGCGTTTTCAACCTGACTGGCATCCTGGAGTGGATCACGAACAACGTGTCGCCCGCGCAACGACAGGACGGTCACCCCGGCACACTACATTCGCATACGCACAGCCATGGCGATTACGTTCACACGCATGCACATACACATAATCCGGAAACTCATCCCCACGATCCGACGCACACGCCCCTGCGTTGGTTCGATCGCCACTTCGGCCGCCTCGGACTCTACAACGCGGTGCGCCCGCTCGTCGTGGGCCTCGTCCACGGTCTTGCCGGCTCGGCCGCGGTCGCGCTGCTCGTCTTAACGACAATCCACAATCCGAAATGGGCGGTTGCTTACCTTCTACTATTCGGAGTCGGCACGATCGCCGGTATGATGCTTATCACCGGTGCGATGGGCGCGCCATTCGCCTACGCCAAAAGTCGCTCCCGCCTGAGCAACGGCCTGCGCATCGCTTCGGGCGTGATCAGCTTCGGCTTCGGTCTCTTCATTGTCTATCAGATCGGTTTCGTGAGCGGTCTCTTCACCAACCACCCGCACTGGACCCCGCGTTAGTCTTGCTGCTATTGCTCGCTGCTGGTGAGCAACAGGAACGGGCCGCAACGTGCTTGCATTTTTCGGGTATCGGAGGAACAGAACACTTGACGCACCCGTGACTTGGTCGGTGCAATCACACTCGAGTGCTCAGATCTTGGGAAAGGTGGGTGTGCCGAATCGGCCCAGCGTACTTGAGGCGTGCCAGAATCAGGCTCGTCTTCCAGTACCAAGAGTGCTGGGTACTCGGCCTGGGCACGATCCTCCGCAAGTACCTAAATTCATTAAGTGACGTTCAGTTGCTCCCCCTTCCAAAGCAACTAAGATCCTGGCATCCGTTCGCTGAGGCGAATTTATGCCTGTTTGCCGAGGTACTACTTTAATGACACTCGGAATCCCGGGGAGGATTCCATGAAGCCCATCCGGGTCCTTGTTGCAAACCGCCCGCGCCTCATGCGCGAACTGGTGATGGCTACGATTTCCGCTGAGCTGGACATTGAAATTGTCGGTGAGAGGAAACTCTCTCATTCACGGCGAGCGCGAAGTAGGACGCTCCGTGCGGGCGCGGTTTTGTGCCTCGCCCTCGTGTTTTGCTGTGCCACCCGAGCACAAGACCGTCGCCAGTCTCCAATGCCTTCCTCTGAACTCGGCCAGGACAACATGAGCCTCGTGGCGGCGTCTCCTGCCGATATCAAGGCGGTGCTGACAGAGGAGGCCGGGCTCATGGTCGAACTGAAGCGATGGGTTGCGAAAGACGCAACGGACCACGGGCAAATCGTCAGTGAATCAGATCTGACGAACGACGCTATTTTCGACCGATTGCAGACGGATGTACGTTTTCGGAGCATCGCGACGCTCCTGCTTCAGCGATACGGTTATCTAGTTCCAAAAGTGAATCCCGATTCGGAACTTGGGAAGGAACAGGAGCTGTTGGTCCAAGAGCGGGTGAAGTGGCTCGCGCAAGACCAGGAAGAAGAATTGGCCACAGCGCGTCAACAGCCTCGCCAGAATTCGCAGCAAACGACTGCTTGCGATCCCCAGTTCGATAACCATTGTGGCAGCGGACAGATGCACGTGTCTCCGGCTCAAGGACCCGAGCCGCAGTTGCAGCCGGGAATGCCCTCTTCTCCAAGAAATCCGAATGAGTTCTCCCCTCCGAATCTCCTGCAAGGCAACGGAAGCCCGTTGGAACAGGCAGAGCTGAGGCAGCCGGGTGGCGAGTTTCCCAGCGACATGGCTCAGTCTCTGATCGGGGTCAACTACGGAAGCGGTCAATCCACGAGCGGCTCCGTAGCAAACCCGTTCGGGCCGCTGACGCCGCAACCGGCTGCAAGCGCCCCGAGCGGTGAATTGGGCTCGCTATTGGCGTCGGCCAATCCTGAAGGCGCTGATTCCGTCCAGGATCTAGCCATGAACGTCGCGCCCGGAAGCGGAGCGGCTGCCGTTCCCCCCAATGCCAGCGGAATGAACCAGAGCGGAGCAAATTCGGCCGCGGCCACAGGATTTTCTCAGCTCGCGCCGAGACCGATGGGAATCTACCAGAATCAAGATCAAGCTTTCCTGCAACCCGTAGAAATGACGCGCACTCGCAATCCCTACGGCGACATTCCGTCCCTCTACGACATGTACCTCCAAGCAACGCCGCATCCAAGCGCGCCCACACGGTTCGGAATGGATGTCTTCGATGGCGGGATACGAGATCCGCAACTCATCCCGATGGATCTGCCCGCAGGGCCCGACTACGTGGTGGGACCCGGCGACGGACTGGCCATCGACTTATGGGGCGGCGTTTCGCAACGGTTGTACCGCACGGTCGACCGAGAGGGGCGCGTGAGCTTGCCCGAAGTTGGGCCGGTTCTCGTCAGCGGGAAAAGCCTCGCGGACGTTCAGCAGAGCGTGCAGCAGGTGTTGCGGAGCGAATTCCGCGACGTTTCGGCCGATGTATCCCTTTCTCGCTTGCGGACGATTCGAGTCTACGTCGTGGGAGACGTCATTCATCCTGGCGCGTACGACATCAGTTCACTCTCGACGCCGCTGAATGCGCTGTTTGCCACGGGAGGGCCCACGCCCCGAGGATCGCTTCGCATTGTGAAGCAGTATCGCGGTAACCAACTCGTACAGGTAGTGGACCTCTACGATTTGCTTCTTCATGGCGTCAAAGGCGACTTCGGACGGCTCGACAATGGCGACACGGTTCTTGTGCCGCCCATCGGCCCGCAGGTGACCGTCGAAGGGATGGTTCGCCGCCCTGCGATTTATGAGCTGAAGGAGGAAAAGGACCTCGCCAGCGTTCTCGATCTTGCCGGCGGTCTGCTCCCCAGCGCAGCGTTGCAGCACATCGAAGTGCAACGCATGGTCGCTCATAAAGAGCAGACCATGATGAGCCTCGACATCCCGGAAGGAGCGGATTCTTCCGAGATCACCCAGAAGCTCTCGTCATTCAAAATTTACGACGGCGACCGTATCCGGCTGTTCCCCATCGCGCCTTACAACCAGAACGCGGTGTACGTCGAAGGTCATGTGGTTCGTCCCGGCAAGTATTCCTATCGGCCTGACATGCGCGTAACCGACGTGATCTCTTCCTACAAGGATTTGCTGCCGGAGCCGGCGGCACAGTACGCGGAAATCATCCGGCTGAACCCGCCGGACTTTCATCCGAGCGTGGAGGGCTTCGATCTCGCGCAAGCGCTTGCCGACCCTTCGCATGCGCCGCTTCTTCAGCCAATGGACACGGTGCGAATCTTTGGACGCTACGATTTTGAGAATGCGCCCACGGTCTCGGTCTGGGGAGATGTGCGGGGTCCGGGGACCTTCCGCACCTCTGGGCAGATTCGTCTGAGCGACGCAATTCACTTGGCCGGCGGGCTCTCTCCCGACGCCGATACAGGAGACGCCCAAGTATTCCGCTATTTGAGAGATGGCAAGCTGCGAATCTTCAGTGTCAGCCTAAGCCAGGCATTGGCAGGTGATCCCACCGAAAACATTCTTCTAACCCCGCGGGATCGGATTCTGGTCCATCGAAGCCCGGATGCCGAGCAGCCCGCCACGGTCTACGTGCAAGGCGAAGTCGGAAAGCCGGGCCGCTATCCGCTAACGACGAACATGACGGTAGCCGATCTGATTCGAGTGGGCGGAGGGCTCAAACCCAGTGCGGATACGCAGGTCGCCGACCTCACGACTTACGACTGGGCCAACGACACGAAATTGAGCGGCCAGCACGAGCCGATCGAACTGGCTGCGGCGCTCGGCGGCGATCCCAAGGCGAACGCAGCGTTGCACAACGGCGACGTTGTGACGATTCGACAGCTCCCGGGCTGGAACGATCTCGGCGCGTCGATCAGCGTGAAGGGCGAAGTGAAGCATCCGGGAACGTACGGCATTCAGCCGGGGGAGCGGCTGAGTTCAGTTCTGGAACGAGCCGGCGGCTTCCAGTCAGGTGCGTATCCCTACGGAGCGGTGCTGCAGCGAGTGCAGGTGCGTGAGCTCGAAGCGAATCAGCAGGACGAAATGATCCTGCGAGTGAAGGACGCTGAACGGGACCTGGAGCCTTTGCCGGACACCGATCCACAAAAGAGGCAGGCGAAGGAGGCGGCCCTCGCGCAGTATCAAGCCACTCTCACGGAGCTGAACGCGAATCCCCCCGTGGGCCGTGTGGACATTCGCATCTCCGCGGACATCAAGCGCTGGAGAAATACGTCGGCGGACATCGAGGTTCGAGCGGGAGACACATTGGTGATTCCCAAGAGGCCGGACTACGTGGTGGTCAGAGGCCAAGTGTTCAATCCCACGGCAGTTTCCTACCGGCCCGGGAAGAGCGCGAAATGGTATTTGGGCCAATCCGGCGGACCCACGACGCTCGCGAACAAGAAAGACATCTTTGTCATCCGAGCGGACGGATCGGTGATCGGTTCGAAGAAAGGCCTGTGGGTGGGGGATTCTCTGGGCGCGACGCTCGAACCGGGAGACACCGTGGTGGTTCCGGAGAAGGCCATCGGCGGCGGGCCGAATTGGCAGAACCTGTTTACGTCAGCACAGGTCGCATCGTCGATTGCGAGCACTGTGTTTATCGCATTGCGTTACTAGAGTGAATTGGGAATGTCCAGATGGAGGATGAGCCTCGTGTTCAGTTGTTGCCTGCTCGCGGCGATAGAAGGGGTGACTGCGAATTGCGACGCGCAGTCTGCGTCGCCACAGCCCGACGAGAAGGCATCGGCCGACAAAAACGCGATGAACGAGACGCCGTCGAAACCAGAGCCGCTCTCGAAGAAGGAGTTTTCCAGCTCATTTTTGGACCCACGTGCGAATTCGATGGACTTCGACAATTCCTTGGGGCCTCACCTCTTCACAAATATCGCCGCGGACCAAAAGGCGATCTGGACGAGCCCATCTCATCTCGGCATGGCGGACGCGGATTGGCTGCTGCCGCTCGGGGTTGTGGCAGGGGGAATGCTGGCTACGGACACGGAAGTGAGCAAACACCTTTCGAACTCGCCCAGCCGGCTGAAGTACAGCAATGATTTTTCAAACTACGGCATTGCTTCACTGGCAGCTACCGCCGGAGGCCTTTATTTTGGGGGCCGCATTCGACATGACGATCACAAGCGCGAGACGGGGTTCTTGGCCGGCGAGGCGGCCATCGACAGCCTGGCCGCCACATACGCGCTCAAATATGCCTTTGGACGAGAACGCCCGCTGCAGGGCAACTACCAGGGAAACTTCTGGCAGGGCGGCGATTCGTTTCCCTCGGAGCACTCGTCGGCCGCATGGTCGGTTGCAGGCGTGATTGCGCACGAATATCCGGGTCCTTTGACGTCGATTTTCGCCTATGGCCTGGCATCGGCCATCAGCGCTTCGCGCGTGGATGCAAAGCAGCATTTCCCGACGGATGTTCTCGTTGGCAGCGCGATTGGGTGGTTCGTCGCCCAGGAAGTCTATCGGCGCCATCACGATCCGGAGCTTGGCGGCGGGGAGTGGCAGACCTACCCGGAGTTTCGCGACGAAGGCCCCGGTCGAATGCTGGGAGGTGCGGGCTCGCCATACGTGGAGCTCGACAGCTGGATTTATCCCGCAATCGAACGGCTCGCGGCCCTTGGCTACATCCACTCCGAATATCTCGGGATGCGTCCGTGGACTCGGATTGAGTGTGCGCACTTGGTGCAGGAGGCCGGAGACGCGATCCGGGCGGACGCTTCGGTTCCGGAACAAGCGAATCAGATTTACTCGGCGCTCGTCACGGAATTCCGCGGCGACGTCAACGAAAGCGGCTCAGAGGGCGAAAGATTCGTGCGTCTCGAATCGGTTTACGCGGGCGCGACCGACATCAGTGGCCCGCCATTGCACGACAGCGATCACTTTGGCCAGACGATCATCAACAATTACGGCCGCCCATATGAGGAAGGGTTCAACAGTTATGACGGCTTCTCAGCGTATGGAACAGCCGGCCGCTTCACCATCTACGTTCGTGGCGAATACCAGTACGCTCCTTTTGCGCCAGCGTACTCGCTGGCGGCTCGTGAAGCGATTGCCACGGCGGACGCCAACCCCCTGCAACCGGCGGCGCCCTTTTCAGCAGTGAATCAATTCACACTCCTGGATACCTATGTGGCCGCCAATGTCACGGGATGGGATTTCTCATTCGGCAAGCAAAGCCTCTGGTGGGGGCCCGGCGACGGCGGAGCTTTGATCTTCAGCAATAACGCGGAGCCGATCTATATGTTCCGCGGAAGCCGTGTTGCGCCGGTCGACGTCCCGGTCGTGTCTCGCTTGCTGGGGCCCATGAAGGTCGATTTCTTTGTCGGCAAGCTCTCAGGCAACGACTTTCCGGCGCGACCTCTGATGCACGGTGAAAAAATCAGTTTCAAACCGACCGCAAATCTGGAATTCGGCTTCAGCCGGACGGTTGAGTTCGGAGGCGTCGGCAGGCCGATGACGGCGGGCGCGATTTGGAACAGTTACGCGAGTGTGAAGTCCTCCACAAACTACAGCGCCTCCAGAAATCCCGGAAAACGCTCGAGCGGCGTGGATGTTTCCTACAAGGTTCCCTTCGTACGCAACTGGCTGACTGTGTATGCCGATTCGTTCGCGGCGGATGACGTAACGCCGCTTGCCAATCCTCCGCGGGCCGCGTGGAGCTCCGGCCTTTATATGCCCCAACTGCCACGTTTGCCCAAACTCGATCTTCGGGTGGAGGCGGGATACACCGATACGACTACCGACAAGAACACGCTCGGTGAGTTCGTTTACTTCGACTACTTCTATCACGACCTGTATACGAACAAAGGAAACATCCTCGGAAGCTGGATCGGGAGGGAAGGCAAGGGCATTCAAGCTTGGAGCACGTACTGGTTCAGCCCCCGGAATAGCCTCCAATTCGGGTACAGGAATGCCAAAGTCGACAAGGATTTCATTCCCGGGGGGGAAACGGTGAACGACGGCTCGTTGAAAATCAATTGGTTGCTGCACCGCGACGTGACCATATCCGCCTCCGTGCAGTATGAGAAGTGGGCTGCCCCGATTTTGGCGCCAGGCCCGCAAACGAACTGGACATCATCCGTCGAAATCACTTTGTGGCCGCATTCTTGGAAGCATTAAAGAAAAATCGGACGGGCGATCTGAACTGTGACGCCGCTGCCAATCCTAATGACTGAAAAGTTCCAATCCGTGATGCATCCGCCGCCTGAACGCGAGGACGCGTTTGAACCTCAGCTTGCCGGCGTCTTGGCCGATGAAGAAGCCGAGAACCGGGAAATGCTGGAGCGGACGGTGGCGAGGGCCCGCCTGCTTTGGCAGCGACGCCAGTTTCTGTTGCGCATCACAGGCGTAGCCTTTCTTCTTGCCGTTTTGCTCGCGTTTCTCGTTCCGAATCGGTACGAATCGACAGCGCGTTTAATGCCTCCTGATCAGAGCAACTCGGACATGGCGAGGCTGGCTCTCCTCGCCGGCCAGGCGGGAGCAGGTTTAGGGGCGCTTGCCGGTGACGCGCTGGGCCTGAAGAGTTCGGGCGCGCTGTTTGTTGGAGTTCTTCAGAGTCGAACGGTCCGAGACGACGTCGTTAGCCGGTTCGACCTGCGGAAGGTCTACGGCGATCGCCGCTGGGAGGATGCCCGGAGCGATTTAGCCGGCAACACGGAAATTTCCGAGGATCGCAAGAGCGGGATCATCACCGTCCGCGTGACCGACCGGAATGCCCAGCGGGCAGCCGCCATGGCCCAGGAATACGTGGAGGAGCTGAACCGCGTTGTGGCTCAACTGAACACTACCTCTGCGCACCGCGAGCGCGTTTTCTTGGAGGGTCGGCTGGCGCAGGTGAAGCTGGATCTCGAGTCTGCGGAGAAAGACTTCAGCGAGTTCGCAAGCAAGAACACGGCCCTCGATATTCCGGAACAGGGCAAGGCGATGATTGAAGCAGCAGGTGCTCTTCAAGGGCAACTGATTGCCGCTCAGACAGAACTCGAAGGACTGAAACAGATCTACACGGACAACAATGTCCGCGTGCGAGCACTACAAGCGAGGGTGGACGAACTTCGCTCGCAGCTCCAGAAACTCGGCGGCAAGCCCGGTGCGGAGCCACCGTCGAACAACGCCGATGGCCAAACCGCCTATCCATCCATCCGAGAGCTTCCTCTTCTCGGTGTGGGCTACGCCGATTTGTATCGGCGTACCAAAGTCGAGGAGACGATTTTCGAATCGCTGACTCAGGAGTATGAATTGGCAAAGGTTGAGGAAGCCAAGGAAACTCCCAGCGTGAAAGTTCTCGATCCTCCCGATACACCGGAGAAGAAATCCTTTCCGCCTCGTCTGGCCATCGCGGTTTCTTGTTCGCTCCTTGCGCTTGCCGGCGCCGCGTTCTTCGTATTGGGGCGGGCACAATGGGACCGGACCGACTCGAATCATCCAGGCAAGGTGCTTGCGCGCGAGATTGTGCAGACCTTGGATTCGAGTATGCCGTGGGCGACGCCGAATGGCTCGCGGTTCCAGGCAATGACAAACCGGGTGTGGGTTCGGTTCGTCCGGCGCGACGAATCGACAAAAAGTTCCGATTAGTCGCGGCAGCGCTGTAAGCGACTGTGCAATCAACGTTTAAGTGAAAAGAAGCCCTGTGGCTGACGGGGCGAAGCTTTATCAGGTGGCTGGAATGAGCCTTCCCGCGACATCGACGGCGCTTTTAGTTCGTGACCTCAGCGAGCTAGGTCCCGCAACCGCCGCATCGCAACGCCAGTGCGGGCGTCCATGGTTTGCTGTTTACACTTGCGCACAGCACGAGAAGCGCGTCGAGCAGCAATTCGCCGAACGTCACATCGAATCTTTTCTACCTACGTATGAGTCCGTTCGCCGATGGAAAGACAGGCGAATGCGTCTGCGCTTGCCGGTGTTTCCGGGCTATGTTTTCGTCCGCATTGCTTTGCCCGATCGATTGAAGGTTTTGCAGACTCCGAGCGTCGTTCGCCTCGTAAGTTTCAACGGCCAGCCCTACCCGGTGCCCGAACGCGATATTGAATTCCTGCGCAATGGGACGGCTAGTGCGCTTGGGATCGAGCCGCATCCCTATTTGCCTGTCGGATCGCGCGTGCGCGTCGTCCGCGGCCCACTCGCAGGGGCGGAAGGGATTCTCGTTCGGAAGAAAAACATCTACCGTGTCGTGTTGTCTTTGGACTTCATTTGCAAATCGGCGGCAGTGGAAGTCGAGTTCCAGGATGTCGAACGGATCCCATGACCGGCCAACACTCAGACGCGCCCAAGGAAGATGGGCGATTTTAGCCGATCGGCACGTTCGCTCGTGCCCGGTTCCCTTTCGTGGGATCGGATTCGGCAAGTCGGGTTCAGCGTCGCGGATCAGGGATTCTCGGTTGGCGGGATGTTTCTCGTCAATATCGGGCTTGCGAGAACGCAAACCAAGGAGGAGTACGGCGTCTTTGCGCTCACGTACTCGGTCTTCACGTTCCTGGCGGGACTGCACAATGCCGCGATTCTGGAAGCCTATACGATTCACGGGTCGGGCCGCTATCATGTCCACTTTCCCGCATATTCCCGATTGCTCTGGCGCAAGAATATTGGCTTTGCTTTTGGCCTGACGGCCGTCCTGCTGCTTTTGTGGCGAGCGCTTGCGTGGACCGAGCCTGCGTTTCGATCTCGCACGATCCTGGGGATGGCGCTCGTGTGCGGCGTGCTTCTCACGGCCTCCTTCGCGCGGCGGACGTTTTACATACGGCGCAGGCCGGATCTTGCGGCGAGGTTTTCTTCCATCTTCCTCGCGGTTTGTTTGGCGCTATTGTGGGTTTCGATCCGCACCGGCACTCTGAGCGGCTTCGCTGCATTCTTGATTGTCGGTACGTCCTGGAGCGTTGCGGCCCTGTTCGTTGCGAGAGAGTTGCGTGAAGGTACACCCAGCCGAAACTTCACACAAATGGAGCCTGGACACTGGGCGGAACACTGGAAATATTCACGCTGGGTTTTGGTAACGGCGCTCGTTTTTCAGTTCACGACTCAGGGATACTATTGGCTCGCGGCCGGCTTTCTTTCTGTGAAAGAGGTCGGAGACCTGCGGGCCCTGTATAACGTGATTACGCCCATCGATCAGCTGTTTGTCGCGATGGTTCTGCTGATTCTGCCCATGATGTCTTTCCGATATTCCTCGCGCCAAATGGCCGGCCTGGTACCCCTCTGGCGGAGTTACTGCATCGCATGTCTCGTAATCACCTGCGGCTTCGCATTCTTCGTCAACCTCTTCGGCAAACGAATCATGCACGTGCTCTACGCCGGGCGATTCGACGACATTGCGCCGCTCGTGGGAATTCTTGCTTTGCTCCCAGTCGTAATGGGAATCGGCAATACAATCAACGCCGCACTGAAAGCCATGGAGAAGCCGCAGGCTGTTTTCTACGGCTATCTGGCGAGCGGCGGGGCAACATTTCTGATTGGTCTCCCACTGATCATTCATTTCGGATTGCCGGGCGCTGTCTACGGAATGCTGGCGTCAGCGGGTTTCTATACAGCCGCCCTGGGGCTCGGATTCATCATTTGCGCCTATCAAGCGGATGCGCGATTCGCGGACTTCGCCACCGCGGCAAAACAAGATCGTTTGGCCTAGCACAACAGAAGAAACTTTCGTTTGTCTGTTCGAGTCCTGCGGAATTGAAGACACCTTGCGCGAAAAGGTAGGCCAATACAAGCGACGAGTGTTGCTCGTAGGGGCGATATTCGTCTACGTCGCGTGCTTCGAATGGATGTATGAAAACTATCTGTACCCAATGTGGGGCTATCTCGGCTTCGACTACAATCCGCCGGCCACAATCTACCTGGTGCTGGCTTGGATTTTGAGCGTCACTCCGAGTCTGTGGATGCCGATCAAGCTCAGTCGCCCTTCTCAACTGTCTTATTGGGTCCTGTACATCGCCGTCATCATCCCATCGATGTTTGTGCCGCTGTACGTAGGTCTGGATTCTTCGACCGACGTCGCTCGCCTGCTGTTGGCACTCTTTGTGGGTTTCGCGATCGCGGGAAGCAGCTATTTGCTGCCACTCTTCCGAATTCATCCTTGGCGCGCTCCGCGAAAACTGTTCTGGCGGGCTGTCGTGTGCGTAGCGACAGCTCTGGCGGTTTGGTTGCTCGTGATTTTCCGCCACCATCTGCAGATCGTTTCGTTTCTCGATGTGTATGACTTGCGAGACGCCGCCAACGACGTCGCGGAGGGAAGCAACGTCAACTACGCCTTCATGCTGTTGACCGGAGCCGTCAATCCGTTCCTGATGGGTTGCGGGCTCTACTATCGGCGCAAGTGGTTCTTTGTGGCTGGCGCGTTCGGCCAGCTTCTGGTGTATAGCGTGGGCGGGACGAAGGGATCGATCCTCTCCGTGGCGTTCATTCTCGGCTTTTATGCCCTGCTCAAGGCCCGCACGTCCTCGTTCGGTCTCAAGATGACGTTCGTGCCTCTGGCGCTGGTTGGCGGGATGTGCCTCGCTTATGCGTGGGCGCATTACGATCCAGGCCCGCTCCAGTCGATTGTGCTGTTCGTTGTGTTGATGCGCGTTCTGAGCATCAACGGCCTTCTCACCGCCCAATATTATAGTTTCTTCCAAAGCAATCCCCTGACTTACTTCTCTCACATCAAAGGCGTGAATTGGTTCGTGCACTACCCCTATCAATATCCGGTCGGGCAAGAAATCGGGTTGGCGACTTCGGGAACGACCAGCCTTGATGCGACCGCACATTTCTGGGCGACCGACGGGATTGGCGGATTGGGACTTCCGGGCATCCTGCTTGTGTCCGTTCTTTGCGCCCTGGTCTTCTGGGCGCTCGACTCTCTCACCCGGCGCCATGATCCGCGGCTCATTGCTCTCGTAACAACGTATGCGGCGTACAACCTCGCCAACATTTCGATTTTCACCACGCTGTTATCCGGGGGCCTGGCCCTTCTCATGATGACGCTGTATTTGATGCCCATCGGAGCTCCCGTGCTTTCTGGATCGGCGCGATTGAGAGTCAAACACAGCGCGTTCATGGCTTCCGAGGGAGCAATCTCTCCTAGCCCTTGAGCCTGCACACGCTAAGCAGGTCCTCGTTAGGGACATTTGGCAGAGGAATCTTCGTTGGACAAACCTGAGAACCTGTCAGCCGCGGCAATACGTGACTCCATTCCCGAGGACGAAGCGGTCTTCTATGAAAACGAGGCTGCTGAAGAAGTCTCTCGGCTCGCGTCGCTAAAGGACATTACGGGTGTCGCGAGCGTGAGCCCGTCTCTATCTTTTGCCAAACTGGCCAGAATCTTCACGGCCGATAGCCGCGACGACTGCCCGGAACCCAAATCTCTCTGGCTCGCAGCAACCTTCGAATGTCCAGCGGAATATGAAACATTGAGTTTCATAGCGCCGCTCCGAAATAAAGCAGTGCTGCAACTTGGAGGAAAGGGCACGGAGGCGGTGAAACTCATGTTGGCCGGGGCGAAAGAGGGATGCCTGGTCTCTCCGGTTGAGTCGGAGCTCCAATGTTGCAAGGAGCTGGCGCGGCTCTGCGGTGTCGCCGTTTCGTGCAAGCTGGGCACGGCTGAGGACATCCCTTTCGGCGATCACTCCTTTGATGTTGTCTACTCTTCCGGCTGCGCGCACCACTTCAGAACCGAGGACGCTTTTCCGGAGATCTCGCGCGTACTCCGTCCCGGTGGGCGCTTCGCGGCGGTTGAACCATGGCGGGCGCCATTCTATTCCCTGGGCACAAAGATTTTCGGGAAGCGAGAGACGGAAGTTCACTGCCGCCCCCTCACGACGGAAAGGCTCGGCAACCTCTCTGAGAACTTCCGCTTTCATGATGTCCGCCAGCACGCCACTCTATCGCGCTATCCGATGATCGCCCTGCGCAAGCTTGGTTTTCTAACCCCTCTGCCTGTGGCGTGGTGGCTTTTCAGGGCCGATGATTGGCTCTGCTCGCTGCTTGGGCTGCGCGTATACGGCAGCTGCGCGGCAGTTCTTGCGGAGAAATAATCACTGATGAAAGGGCTGCGACACTCCCGCCAATACGTCGGACGAGCTTTCCGCGTGATCAGAGGCCGCGCGTTTTGGCAGGGCCGGCAGATTCGTTGCAAAAGTCTTCATTTGGGCAACGAAGGAGCGCGCTGGTGCGTTTGTCCCGACAATCTTTCCGCCTCAAGCGTGGTCTATTCCTTTGGTGTCGGCGAGGATATTTCGTTCGACTTGGAGCTGATCCGCCGATTTCAGGTTCAACTGCATGCGTTCGATCCGACGCCGCGATCGATCGAGTGGATACAAACGCAAATTCTGCCAAAAGAGTTTGTGTTCCATGAATATGGTCTCGCCGACTTTAACGGCTGTTGCAAATTCCTACCTCCAAAGAACCCATCGCACATTTCCCACACCATCGTGCAACGAAATTCGCCCCGGCCCGTAGTCGAGTTGCCCGTTCAACGGCTCGCCACAATTATGCAGAGCCTGTGTCACGACCGAATCGATTTGCTCAAGATGGATATCGAAGGTGCTGAATACGGCGTTCTCCGCGACTTTCTCTCGAGTGGCCTTCGCGTCGGGCAGCTGCTGGTTGAATTTCATCACCGGTGGCCTGAGGTCGGAATCGAGAAGACAAAGAAAGCGATACGAGAACTCAATCAGGCGGGCTACCACATTTTCAATGTGTCGCCAACGGGAGAAGAATACAGCTTTCGCAAAATGACGTCGTATAACAACCCGGGCTGGACTATCTGGGAACCCGGTTTGAATTCAGTATGATTCAGTATTCAGTACGATTCAATAGGTTCGATAATGTCTATTATTTATGTTGAACCTACGAAAACAAGTTAAGGAGCTTTCGTTCAGATGTTTCTCCGTCTCAGACCGTCTTGGTATTCATGTCCTCCCCAAGCACTACTATTCGCCGGTTCCCGATCACGCGTGGCTCAAGGAGCACAAGGAACTCTGGACCGGAAGGGTGGACCTGCAAGGGGTAGAGTGGGATCTGGACCGCCAGATGGATTGGCTCGTGAGGATGTGCGAACCCTACTACGACGAAGTGCGCGGGTTGGGCTTTTACGACAACGCGAGTTCGGCCGGGTGGGGTCCAGGATTTGGCGCCATCGAATCGCAGGTATTGCACTGCGTTATACGATCACTGGCCCCGCCCCGAATTCTAGAGATTGGGAGCGGTGTTTCAACTGCCTGTATGCTCAACGCTGCAAAGAGCAACAAACAGGAAAATAGACCGGCGGCGAGGATCACCTGCATTGAGCCCTATCCTAAGTCGGCGTTTAGGGGTCTGTCGGGTATCCGCCATATCCAAGAACTCTGCCAAGCTGTGCCCAGGGAGATCTTTGCTGAACTTGAGGCGGGCGATCTTTTTTTTGTTGATTCCAGTCACGCGGTCAAAACTGGGTCTGACGTGCTGAGAATATATCTCGAAATCATCCCAAATCTTCCGCCGGGCGTCATCGTGCACATTCACGACATCTTCCTGCCGTATTTGTACTCGCGGGATGCGCTTACGAACTTCTTCGACTGGCAGGAGACCGCTCTCCTTGCTGCCTTGATGACAAATAACAGTCGCTTGTCGGTGCTCACGTGCCTTTCAGCCTTGCACTACGACCGATCGAAAGAGTTGCAGGCGTTACTTAGCGACTATCAGTCGCAGGCCAACGAACAGGGACTCCACCTGAGTAAAACCGCATTGCAAGGGCACTTTCCCGCGAGCCTCTGGCTCCGAACTTCTTAGCGGGAGTTCTGTCGAGAGGCGCTAGTGTCCCGTCCCAGTAGAAAGTGAAATAAGTAGCACTGCCCGTGCGTACTGCACTATAAGGAGGCGAACATGCGCACGGGACGCCCGAAGGTTATGTTGATGCTGACCACGGAGGAGCGCCAACGGCTGCAATCGCTGGCCCATCGCTCGCGGTCGGCGCCGTTCTTGGCGCGTCGCGCGCGGATCGTGTTGGCGTGCGCGGAAGGGCGCGACAACAAAATCGTCGCACGAACGCTGCACGTGACACCCGCGACGGTGGGTAAGTGGCGAGGCCGATTCGTGCGCGACCGTCTCGAAGGTCTCTACGACGAACCGCGACCGGGGGCGCGGCGGACGATCACCGACGAGCAGGTCGAGCAGGTGATTATTCGGACGCTGGAAACAACCCCGCGGGGAGCCACGCACTGGAGTGTGCGGGGAATGGCGAAAGCCACGGGCTTGAGTCGCATGGCCATTAGCCGGATCTGGCGTGCCTTCGGCCTGCAGCCGCATCGCAGCGAGACGTTCAAGCTGTCGCCCGACCCGCTGCTGGTGGAAAAGGTGCGGGATATCGTGGGGTTGTATCTGAACCCGCCGGAGCATGCGGCGGTGTTCTGCGTCGACGAAAAGCCGCAAATCCAAGCTCTGGATCGCACGCAACCACTGCTGCCGATGCAGCCCGGCCAAGTGGAGCGCCGCACGCATGACTACATGCGGCACGGGACCACGTCGCTCTTCGCGGCGCTCAACGCAAAGACCAGTGAAGTGATCACGCAGTTTCATCGGCGGCACCGCTCGGTGCAGTTCCGCGAATTCCTCGATCTCATCGACGCCCGAGTTCCGCGGCACTTGGATGTTCACATCATCATGGACAACTATGGCACGCACAAGACGGCGCTCATCCGCAACTGGTTCGCCAAGCGCCCACGGTTTCACATTCATTTCACGCCCACCTATGGGTCGTGGCTGAGTCTGGTGGAGCGTTGGTTTGCGGAACTGACCAACAAACAACTGCGTCGCGGGGCGCATCATAGTGTGTCCCAACTGAAGGCCGCGATCCAGGCATTCATCGAGGCGCATCAGGCGAATCCGAAGCCCTTCGTGTGGACCAAGACCGCCGATCAAATCCTGGCGAGCATTGCGCGATTCGCGCAGCGCACCGTCGAGGTACAGGCCGCGCAACCAACACATAAGGCACGAACCATTGGGACGGGACACTAGGACCGCCGGTAAACTTGGCGACATCCCCCCGATATGACGTTTGACGCGTTGTTGAAGGCCTCGGTTTTGAGCTTGGACGAGATACTCGCGAGGGTGTGCCTCTCCGTTGCCGGTGAACAGGGGTTAATTTTAACGTTTGTGTTCCACAGCCTTTTTCAAGATAGCGACGAAGCGCGGGCTAGTTTGATGGACCATCAACAGGGCATCACGGTGGACATGCTGAGGGCGTTCCTACTTCACTTCAAGGAACAATCCTATCGTTTTGTCTCACCCGCCGACATTGTGAAAGGGCTCGAGCTTGGCGAAAAAGACGTCCTCGTTACATTCGATGACGGCTACTACAACAATATTCGCGCTTTGCCCGTCTTGAAAGAGTTTGGGGTTCCGGCCACCTTCTTTATCTCGACCGAGCACATAAAACATGAGAAGGCATTCTGGTGGGACGTGGTATTCCGCGAATTCCGGAAGCGGCATCGTACGGACGGTGAGATTCGCGGCGCCATTGCCCGCTACAAACGTCTCAAGACAGACGCCGTGGAATCCGACCTCAGGCTGCAATTTGGAGAGTCCGCGCTGGAACCCATCGTCGATTTGGACCGGCCGTTCAAATCCTCGGAACTAGCACAGTTTGCGAGGCACCCTCTGGTATCCCTCGGAAATCACACGAAGGATCACGCCATCCTCACGAATTATTCCGACGAAGAGGTTAGCGTGCAAATCGAGGGGGCCCAGAACGATATTTTCGAAATGACCGGAAAGAGAACGGAAATAATCGCATACCCCAATGGAAATGTTTCTCCGGCGATTCAGGCCATCGCATGGAATGCCGGCTTGCGATTGGGCATTGGCACTTCACCTGGCAAGAATCGCCTGCCCCTGCGGATCGAGGCTGGCGGAGCAATGATGATGAAACGATTTACTCTTTGGGGCGACCGTGGAATTGACACCCAGTGCCGAGTTAGCCGCTCCAGATTGTCTCTATACCGGTCTTTCCAGTGGATCAGAACGAGAATCCATCCCGTCTTGCCTCTCGCCCTGAGATCGGCCTGAGCGAGCAAAGTCATGAAAATTCTTCAGGTTCATAACAAATACCGCCCCGGCTGGGGAGGAGAAGACACGGTGGTCCAGCTCGAAGCAGATCTTCTGCGCCGGCATGGTCACGAGGTGGACTGTCTTTCGGTTTGGACAGGCGAACTTAATGGGGCCAGTGCCGCAAGACTCTTGGCTGCGGCGTTTGGAACCACGTGGTCGTTTCGAGGCTATTCCGCGGTCAAGAAAGCAATCAGGCGCCATTCACCCGATATTCTTCACGCACACAACACGTTCCCGCTCTTGAGCCCCAGCATTTTCTGGGCTGCGGCGCGTGAAGGGGTTCCGGCTGTACAGACATTGCACAATTTCCGTTTAACTTGCGCGAACGCGCTGCTTCTCCGCAAAGGTGAACCTTGCCAGAAATGCGTGGGGCACTTTCCGTGGCTGGCGCTGCGGCATCGTTGTTACCGTCACTCCTTCTGGCAAACGGGAGCGGTTGCAAGCGCAAACGTGGTCCATCGATGGCTCGGCACGTTCCAGACAAAGGTCCATGCGTATATCGCGCTGACGGAATTCAGCAGGGAAATCCTGGTACGGTCGGGATTGCCTCGCGACCGCCTATTCGTAAAACCCAATTTCAACGCTGATCCGGGCGAGACAGTAGATTCGCGGTGCCGCACGATCGTTTTTGCGGGCGAAATCGCGCGGCCCAAGGGCGTGAACCTATTGCTGGAGGCTTGGTCTAGCCTCACTCGGGAAGGTTATCAACTCCTGATGCTCGGCGATGGCCCTGATCGCGCCGAACTCGAGCATCTTCACAGCGGCGACTCGAGCGTTGTTTGGTACGGCGTCCAATCCCGCGAGAAAGTGATCGAGGCTGTCGGCAACAGTCGTTGGCTTGTGCTTCCATCTTTGGCGTACGAGAACTTTCCTATGAGCGTCCTTGAGGCCATCTCTGTGGGGACACCCGTGGTCGTGCCGGATCACGGCGCTTTCGCAGCAATGGTGTCGGACAGAAAGGAAGGACTCTTGTTTTCGGCGGGAGACACCGCTTCTCTTGCCGCGACGCTGCGATTCGCACTCGATGCGACCGAAGATGAATGGGCGCAATGGTCGTCGAATGCCCGGGACAAGTATCTCCGTGAATACACGGATCACGTGAATTACCCCCAATTGATGTCGATTTACCGGCAGGCGGCTGCCCTATTCGAGGCGACACGAACTCAGGCCAATCGCGTGCAAACAACGAAAGCTGCCGTATCGGCCGCGGGTCCGCAAGGACAAGATTCCTAAGAGCCGCGCCCGAGAATCCTACGATGAGAATCGTTCTGCTTTCTGAGGTTTTTTGTAAGGGAATGGGGTATTTGGAAAACGTTCTGCCGAAATACTTGGCCCGGCTGGGTGCAGAGGTGCATGTGGTCGCTACCGACCTCCCCCCTGACTACCGCCAGCACGGCAATGGATCCTATGCCGGCTTCGCAAGCCAACTGAAGCCCGGAAGCGTTGACGACACCGACGGTTACACGGTTCACATCCTTGAGCACAAACAAACCCTCGGTTACATGCGCATGGTTGGCTTGCGCAAGAAGCTGGCCTCCATCCGCCCCGATGTGGTTCAAACCACCACAGTCACTGGCTGGATCGCGATGAATGCAGCCGCTTATAAGCCGCTCATCCGCTACAAACTGTTTACAGGCTGCCACTACCACGCCTCGGTATTCCCCCTGGCTCGCAAGAAGCTTCATCCATTGCGATTTGAGAGGCTGCAGTGCGCCCTGACTCGCACCATGCCAGGGCGGCTCGCCAGCATGTTAACGGAACGGTGTTATGCGATCGCTTCTGACTGCGCCGAGGTCGCCGGGCGATTCTTCGGCGTTCGAGCGAGCAAGATTGAAATTTGCCCATTGGGTGTTGATACCGATCTTTTCTATCCATCATCGGGTGACAACGACTTTCAGGCCAGGGGTCCGCTGCGCAAGCGGCTAGGCTTTGCGGATTCAGACGTCCTCTGCATTTATACAGGTCGTTTTGACGAGGATAAGAATCCCGCACTACTTGCAGAAGCAGTGAGCCGATTGACTCGCGCGGGTGCTCCCTTTCGAGGGCTGTTTGTCGGAAACGGCGTACAAGCCCAGGCAATATCATCGTGCGCCGGCTGCAAAACGCATCCCTTCATTCCGTTCTCCAACCTTGGCGACTTCTATCGTGCCGCCGATATCGGTGTGTGGCCTGCTCAGGAATCCATGTCCATGCTGGATGCAGCCGCTTGTGGACTCCCAATCGTCGTCAACGACACCATGTCTGCGCCCGAGCGGATTGACGGGAATGGATTTGCCTACCGATTGAACGATCTCGACGATCTGATCGGCACGCTGCTCAAGCTTCAGGAGCCGGCGACAAGATTGCGCCTGGGTTCCCGCGGCGCTCAAAAGATCGCGCGCAATTTCAGCTGGGAGTCGATTGCGAAAAAACGGCTTCGCGACTACGAAACCTCACTTTCCGGCGAGCGCCTATCGAGCGTTCCGGCCATAACGCGAGAAATGCTCTGATCTCTTATGAGTTCTTCGATCCTCGCTAACTCAACATTCCTGGGAAGGTTGGCTCGTTATCCTCTCAGAATCCTGCCGCGCACCATGACCGTCCCAATCCTGCGAGGAGCACTGAAGGGTAAAACATGGATTGTAGGTTCACAGCGTCACGCCTTTTGGCTGGGCACCTATGAGCCCTTCCTCCAGAAGCGGATGGCGCACGAGGTCAAAAAAGGCGGCGTGTTCTATGATGTCGGAGCCAACGTGGGCTTCTATTCGCTGCTTGCGTCCACTCTCGTCGGCCCCGGAAAAGTGTTTGCCTTTGAACCCTGGCCCCTAAACGTGAGGTATTTGAAGAAGCATCTGAGTCTGAATCGAATCAACAATGTCGAAGCATTCGAGATCGCGATTTCCGATCATATCGGAACATCATCTTTTGCGGCCGAAGAAACCGGCGCCATGGGTCGTCTGCAACCGGCCGGAGGTTTCGAGGTTGCGACCTCGACGATCGACTCACTCGTTTACGAAAAGAGTCTTCCTCCGCCCGTTTACATCAAGATGGACATCGAAGGCGAGGAATTTAGGGCTCTTATGGGCGCCGAAAAATGCTTCCGAATGCACAAACCGAAGTTGTTTTTGGCCACGCACGGCCGCGCGATTCACGAGGAATGTTGTCGGATGTTGCGGGGATGGGGCTACGAGCTGGAGTTCCTCAGCGTGGAAGATGACAGCAATAGGGCTGACATATTCGCGCACTGTGGACGATGAATGATCGATATCGTCGCCCCCCTTGAAGAGAACCGCGCTACGATGAATGATCCGGCCGAATTCCGGCTTAAACGCTAGCCGGCCGACATCTAGAACCGCTCGAACACCATCAGCCCGAAGTAACTCCACGATTCCAGATCGCGATTCATTTGCCAGGAGATTCTTCATGCGTGTCCTCGTCATCGGCATCAACTACTGGCCCGAAAGAACGTCGGTGGCTCCTTTTACCACGGGGCTCTGCGAACATCTCGTTGCCCAAGGGCACAAAGTAACGGTTGTCACAGCCTTTCCATACTATCCCGAGTGGCGCGTGTGGGACGCTTACCGGGGCTCGTACTACCGTCGAGAGGTCATCAATGGCGTGACGGTCCACCGGGTGGCTCACTATGTGCCCCGCAGGCCAAGCAGCCTGATTCAGCGGCTTACCTACGACATTTCGTTCACGGTGAACTCATTTTTTGTCGCGTTGTTCGCTGGCGAATGCGACGTGATTTACTGTTCCTGTCCGCCACCTACGGTTGCGTTTGCCGCATATCTGCTGGCGAAGATGAAAGGCGTTCCATACGCTATCAAACTGACGGATCTCGCCTCCGACGCTGCTCTCGCCACCGGCATCATGAAGCCGGGTCTCGGAATCCGCATGGCGCGTGCGTTTGAAGCGTTTACATACCGCACAGCCTTGGCGGTGATCTGCCTCTGTCGAGGCTTCATCGACCGGCTCAAAGAGCGTGGCGTGAAGGAAGACACGCTGCTTCTCATACCGGATTGGGGCGACACCGAAAACATACGGCCTTGTGAGAACGCCTCCACATTTCGGCATGACAACCAACTCTCGCCTGAAAACTTTCTGGTGCTTCACACCGGGAATATGGGCAAGAAGCAGCGGCTCATCGATATTGTGAACTGTGCTGAACTCACAACGGACGAACCGAATGTATTGTGGGTCTTGGTCGGGCAAGGTGAAGAGCGAGCCTACCTGGAACAGGAAATCTCTGGCCGCAATCTCACGAACATCCGCATGCTGCCGCTGCAGCCGAATGAAGCTCTCTGCCAGATGTATTCCAGCGCAGACCTTCTGGTACTAAATCAGGCAGCCGCCATCGAAGATGCGGTGATCCCGTCGAAACTGCTGACTTACATGGCTGCCGGGCGTCCGATTGTCGCGGCGGTTAGTGAGAAAAGCGAGGCCGCCCGTCAGATTCTCCTCGCCAACTGTGGCGTTGTGGTGCCGGCGGAGAATCCCCGGGCCCTCGGGGATGCGGTTCTCTCGCTGCGGCGAAATCCAGCACTCCGCGAGGAACTGGGCACCAATGGCAGGGCGTACGCGGAGGCGCATTTCACAAAAGCACTGGTTTTGCGCAAATACGATGAGTTTTTCAAGAAAGCTGATCCCTCGTTCGAAAACCTCGGCCGAGCCATCCGACCGGATGCAACGGTCAAGGAACTGGGCTTCCATCCATAGGCTTACATCCCTTTCTTATTCTTCGAAGAACGTTGCCGCTATCCGCGATAGGTCTCGACAAGCATGCTCTTCAAATTAAATATCTATCGGCTCCTGTTTAAAGTCGCAATCTATCTCCTTCCCTTTCCGGCCTTCCAGGTGGGCTGGCAGTGTTGGGCGTCTTGCATCGCGCTCATCGGACGTCCTGTGTTGTACGCTCCACGGGGCCGTCACATGATCGTACTGTTGAGCTCCTTTGTCTGGGCATTCATGGCGGAACGCTACAACGTAACAAACGTTGATGAACTCTTTCGAGAAAGGACGGGCGCTAAAGCTGCATGGTCAGCCACACTGGCCGCGGCAGTCGTACTTCTGGGGGGGCTCTATTTTGTCCGAGATGCCATTTTCCCGCGCGCGCTGTTCGTCTGTAGCATCATTGCGTTGCTGAGCCTCACGTTGTTTTTGCGGGTTGTCTTCCGGCTTCTCTACCGCAACAAGTCGTGGCTTGGACGGCCTACTCGGATACTGATCGTTGGCGCCGACCGGTTTGCGCGCGACGCTGCAATACGCTTTCAACGCCTCTCTTTCGCGCCCTGTCGTGTGATGGCATACGTTCGGCTCCCGGGGCAGGAAGTCGCGGTAGACACCTCGCATGTTTATGATCTGGAGGAAGTCGCGGCTTTGCATCCCGGAAACGGATTTGATGAGGCGGTGATGGCCATTCATCCGGCGCAGTTTTCGCAGATTCCCTCCATCATCAAAGCGCTGGAGAGATTAGCGATCCCTGCGCGCGCCATCGTCGATCTGGGCGAAGGCATCGTCGTGCGGCGGCGGCTCTTCCAACTCGGACGGATGCAGATGCTGGACCTCACTCCGACGCCCGCCGATCTGCCCGACTATGTTCTGCTCAAGCGATTCTTCGACATCTGTTTTTCGCTCGCCGTGCTTCTGCTGACCGCTCCTCTTTTCAGTCTGATCGCGTTACTGACTCGAATGACGTCCGCAGGCCCGATTTTCTTCACACAAGAGCGCGTGGGACTGAATGGCCTTCCTTTCCGAATGTACAAGTTTCGCACCATGACAGTGAATCCGTCCTCCGAGAGCGATACCCGCTGGACCACCGAAGGAGATCCCCGCTGCACGCGCCTTGGCTGCTTCCTCCGCAAGACGAGCCTGGATGAGCTTCCTCAGTTCATCAACGTTTTGAAGGGAGACATGAGCGTCGTCGGACCGCGCCCCGAGCGCCCTCATTTCGTCAACAAGTTCCTCCAGGAAATTGGCCGCTACAATCATCGCCATTTCCTGAAAGTCGGAATCACCGGTTGGGCTCAGGTCAACGGTTGGCGAGGAGATACGTCCATCGAAAAACGAGTCGAATGCGATCTGTACTATGTCCAGAACTGGACCTTCTTATTCGACTTAAGGATTATTCTCCTCACAGTTTTCTCCGCGGTTTTCGGCAAAAACGCGTATTAGCTGGCGCTCCCGAAATCCTTGCGTTCTCCGGCTGGAGCGAATACAGACGCCGGTACGCTTCCTGGCTGAGGCAACTGAAACATGAAAATCGTCAACGTTGTTGGCGCCCGTCCCAACTTCATAAAAATTGCGCCTCTGATGCGGGAAATGCGCAAGCATTCCGAGATACAGCCCATGCTGTTGCATACGGGACAGCACTACGATGAACAACTCTCCGATATTTTCTTTCGCCAATTAGGTATACCCGAACCCGACGCCGATTTGCAGGTGGGTTCCGGTTCCCACGCTTGGCAAACCGCCGAGGTACTCAAGCGAATCGAGCCTGTCCTCCTGGACCACCAGCCCGACCTGCTTCTGGTGGTTGGCGACGTGAATTCCACCGTTGCCGCTGCTTTAGCCGCCGCGAAGCTTGGGATACCGGTCGCCCACGTGGAAGCCGGCCTGCGAAGTTTTGATCGCTCGATGCCCGAGGAGATTAACCGAATTCTGACGGACGCCATGTCCGACTATCTGTTCGTGACGGAAGAAGACGCCGTGAAGAACTTGTTGCGGGAAGGCAAGCCAACCGGCCAGATTCATTTCGTCGGTAACGTGATGATTGATGCGCTCCGGCAGTTCCTTCCCCTCGCAGGAGCGTCCCCCATCGGCGAAATTTTGGGATTGGGTCGCGGCGATGAGCCATCCCCGTTTGCCTTGATGACGCTCCACCGTCCGTCCAATGTGGACTCGCCAGCGACGCTGCAAGCCCTGCTTCAATCGGTGGAAGAAATCGCCGAGTGCATTCCCGTTGTTTTCCCGGTTCATCCGCGCACTCAACTGCGTGTCGAAGCCCTTAGGGCCAAGGTTCATAGCCAGGTGCGGCTCATTCCGCCGGTGGGATATTTGGATTTTCTTTGGCTGATGAGCCGGGCCCGCTTCGTGATGACCGATTCGGGCGGCATTCAGGAAGAAACCACTGCGCTGGGCGTGCCTTGTCTCACGTTGCGCGAAAATACGGAACGTCCAATAACCGTCGAGCAGGGCACGAATCAAATTATTGGAACCGAGCCGGAAAGAATCGTCTCGGCCGCCCGCCGGATTCTTTCATCGGGACCGAGGCGAGGGCGTACACCGCCCCTCTGGGACGGCAATGCATCCCAGCGGATACTTGACGTCCTTCTGCGCCAATCCCGCGAACCATCTGACAGCTTCAGCGTCAGCGCCCGTTCGTAAAGGGCCGGGTTATCGGGCACCAGTGTTTTCGCGGCACGCTTTCACAGCCCTCTTGAAGTTGGAAAATCTCAATAAATCAGAAAATGGGAGGTCAGTTCATTGGCTAAGACTCTGGATAGTCTGGTTGTCGTTACAGGAGCTGGCGGTTTTATTGGCGGCAATCTCGTTTCTGCCCTGCGTGCGCGCGGCCACAAGCGCCTTCGGGCGGTCGACGGCAAACCCTTCGACGAATGGTATCAGCGCTTCGACAACGTCGAGAATCTGTCTCTTGATCTGAAGCTCAAAGAACATTGCGAGACGGCCGCCAAAGGCGCACGCGAAATCTATAACCTAGCCGCCAATATGGGCGGCATGGGTTTCATCGAGCACAATAAGGCGCTCTGCATGCTCTCCGTCCTCGTCAATACCCACATGCTGGAGGCGGCCCTGAAATACGGCGTCGATAGGTTTTTCTATTCTTCCTCGGCTTGCGTCTACAACGCTGACAAGCAAAAAACATACGAAGCGCCTTCGCTCAAGGAAGAAGACGCCTACCCAGCTCTTGCCGAGGACGGCTACGGTTGGGAAAAGCTTTTTTCGGAGCGGATGTGCCGCCACTTTTTTGAGGATTTCGGCCTCTGCACGCGCGTCGCGCGCTTCCACAATGTCTACGGACCGTGGGGCACGTGGTACGGAGGACGTGAAAAGGCTCCGGCTGCGATTTGCCGGAAGGTGATCGATGCGAAAATCTCGGGCAAGCACGAAATCGAAATCTGGGGTTCCGGAAATCAGACTCGCAGCTTCATGTTCATCGACGACTGCATTACCGGCGTCGATCTCATCATGCGTTCCGAAATTCGTGAACCGATCAATCTGGGATCGAGCGAGGCGGTAACCATCAATCAATTGGTCGATATCGCCGAGGAGATCGCCGGAATCAAGCTAAAGAGGAACTACGATCTCAGCGCGCCCAAGGGCGTGAATGGCCGGAATAGCGACAACACTCTCATCAGGAAGTATCTCAACTGGGAGCCGAGTACCTCCCTGCGTGCCGGTCTTGAGGCGACGTATCGATGGATCTACGATCAATATCTAGCTCGCGAAAGAGGAGAGGCTGGCATCGTTCGCGAAGCAGCCGCCGCGAGATAAGTCTCCTCCTCTCGCGGGATTATTTCTCGGCCGCTTTCTCCAAATGGCCGCCGAAGGCAAAGCGCATCGCCGAGAGCAGTCTGTTTTGATAGTCCGCTTGCCCGCGGGACGAGAAACGCTCGTATAGCGACGCGGAAAGGACCGGCACCGGCACCCCCTCATCGATCGCGGCTTTGATTGTCCAGCGCCCCTCGCCCGAATCCGAGACGCGCCCGGCGAATTGACCGAGTGATGGATCTTTCACCAGCGCAGCGGCCGTCAGATCAAGCAACCACGAGGCGATCACGCTCCCGCGCCGCCATACCTCGGCGACGTCGCGCAAATTAAGATCGTATTGGTAGTGCTCGGGATCGCGTAACGGCGTTGTCTCCGCATCGATTTCGTGCTTCTCCTTCCCGATGTTCGCGTCGCGCAGAATGCCCAGCCCCTCGGCGTACGCGGCCATGAGGCCGTATTCGATGCCGTTGTGCACCATCTTGACGAAGTGCCCGGCTCCGTTGGGGCCGCAGTGCAGGTAACCCTGCTCCGCTGTGCCGTCCAGCTTCTCGCGTCCCGGCGTGCGCGGTATGTCGCCGATACCAGGGGCCAGCGTCGAGAAGATAGGATCCAGGTGCTTCACCACGCCCGGCTCTCCCCCGATCATCATGCAGTAACCCCGCTCTAAACCCCACACGCCGCCGCTCGTTCCCACGTCAACATAGTGAATTCGCTTCGCCGCCAGTTCCTTCGCCCGACGAATATCGTCGATGTAGTATGAATTGCCGCCGTCGATGAGGATGTCGTCAGGCTCGAGATATGGCAGAAGGTCGGCGATGCTTTGATCCACCACAGCCGCAGGAACCATCAGCCAGATCGCCCGAGGCTTCGCGAGCCCCTTCACCAGGTTCGCCAGCGAATCCGATCCGGTCGCCTTTTCCTGCGCTAGATCCTGCACCGCCTTCGCCGATCGATCGAAGACGACGCACTGGTGCCCGCCCTTCATCAAGCGCCGCACCATGTTCGATCCCATCCTTCCAAGACCGATCATTCCAAGTTGCATAGCTCACCCCTTTTTCCACATCGTCGGTTCACTTGGCTGGCTCGACGACTGGACACCGAACGAGAGCACCAGACTGCCAGCATCGGGCGATCGAAACAAGTCCATGCACAGTGTAAACAGGAATGTGCTATATAGAAAGTGTGGCGTCTGGATTGGTCGGCGGCACTCATAGAACGGTTTTCAGTGAAGTCCCGGAAAGAAATTGAAATGGCCTCACCTCAGCGAAGTCCCCACCCAGGTAAATCCGCCGTTGACCTGGCGACCGTGCAGATGGATGCGCTCCGATCGGAACTCGGAGTTTCCTCGGAAGGATTGAGCCGTGCCGAAGCACAGTCGCGGCTCGCCAAGTACGGCTACAACGAACTGCCCGAGGAAAAAACAAGTCCCCTGCTCAACTTCCTTTCCTATTTCTGGGGGCCGATCCCCTGGATGATCGAAGTGGCTGCGATTCTCTCCGCGGTGGTCCACCACTGGGAGGATTTCGGCATCATTCTCGCGCTCTTGCTCATGAACGCGGGCGTTGGATTCTGGGAGGAATTCCAGGCGGGCAATGCGATCGCGGCGCTCAAGGCGAAGCTGGCGCTGCACGCGCGCGCAAAACGCGACGGAGCTTGGCAGGACGTGCCTGCGCGAGAACTCGTGCCGGGCGATTTGATTCGCATCGGCATCGGCGAAATTATTCCGGCGGACGCGAGGCTCCTTCCAGGCGATCCCATCGAAGTCGACCAATCCGCGCTCACGGGCGAATCGCTGCCCGTCGACCGCAAACCGGGCGACGCCGTCTATTCCGGCTCTATTGTCAAACAGGGAGAGGCCGACGCGTTGGCGTATGGCACTGGCGCAAACACATATTTCGGCAAGACCGCGCATCTCGTTGAGACCGCGCACACGGTGAGCCATTTTCAACGCGCTGTGCTGAAAATCGGCGATTTTCTCATCTTCGTGGCGCTCGCTCTGGTCGTGCTGATCCTCGCCGTGGCGCTGTTTCGCGGCGATCGCATGCTCACCACTTTGCAGTTTGCTCTCGTCCTCACGGTGGCTGCGGTGCCGGTAGCTATGCCCGCAGTTTTATCGGTGACGATGGCTGTGGGTGCGCGAAAGCTTGCCGAAAAACAGGCCATCGTCACGCACCTCGCGGCGATGGAGGAACTCGCGGGCATTGACGTCCTCTGCTCGGACAAAACCGGCACGCTCACCCAGAATAAGTTGACTCTCGGTGATCCCTTCTGCGTGCCCGGCATCACTCCGAGGGAAATCATCCTCACCGCAGCTCTCGCCTCCCGCACTGATAGTCAAGCTGCCATCGACCTCGCGGTCGTCGGCGGCCTGAAAGATCCTCACGAAGTCGACCAATACCGAATCATCCACTTCCAGCCCTTCGATCCCGTGCATAAGAGGACGGAGGCCCTTGTCTCCGGCCCGGACAAATCAGAATTCCGTGCCAGCAAGGGCGCCGTACAGGTGATTCTCGCGCTGGCTGCCGATGCCAGCCAGGTTCAACACGCGGTCGAAGAGGCGGTAAACGGATTTGCCGCGCGCGGTTTCCGCTCGCTGGGAGTGGCTCGAACCCGCGGGGACGGGCAGTGGCAATTTCTGGGTGTTCTACCGCTGTTCGATCCGCCCCGAGAGGATTCGAAAGCGATGATCGCAACCGCTTCGCAGATGGGCATCAAAGTAAAAATGGTCACCGGCGACCAGATCGCCATCGCTAAGGAAATGGCGCGCCAACTGGGGTTGGGCCAAAATATCGTGGATGCCTCCGCGCTCACGAACTCGAAGGATCTGCAAATCAACGACATAGGTAAGGAGATCGACCAAGCGGACGGCTTCGCGCAGGTTTTCCCGGAACATAAGTTTCGGATCGTTCGCACACTCCAGCAGGAAGGGCACATCGTCGGCATGACCGGCGACGGCGTCAACGACGCCCCCGCCCTCAAGCAAGCCGACGCGGGTATCGCCCTGCTGAATCCGGGCCTCTCCGTGATCATCGACTCGATCAAGGAAAGCCGCAAAATGTTTCAGCGCATGAATAGTTACGCGATGTACCGGATCGCTGAAACAGTGCGCGTCCTTCTCTTCATGACTCTTTCGATCCTGGTCTTCAATTTCTACCCGGTCACGGCCGTCATGCTCGTGCTCCTCGCAATCATGAATGACGGCGCGATTCTCTCCATCGCTTACGATCGCGTGCGCTATTCAAATCTTCCTGAGTCGTGGAACATGCCCGTCGTGCTCGGCATCGCCACCACTCTCGGCATCGCCGGCGTCTTCGCCTCGTTTGGACTCTTTTATCTGGCCGAACGCGTCTTCCACATGAGTCGGGACATGGTTCAAACCCTGATGTACCTGAAACTCTCGGTCGCCGGGCACCTTACGATCTTCGTCACTCGGACGCGCGGTCCTTTCTGGACCATCCGTCCGGCGGCCATTCTCTTCTGGGCCGTTCTCGCCACACAGGCGTTAGCCACCTTGCTCGCCGTATACGGATTGTTTATGACGCCCATCGGGTGGCGCTGGGCTCTCTTCGTGTGGGGTTACGCGCTCGCGTGGTTCCTCGTGAATGATCGAGTGAAGCTCGCGGCTTACAAAGTCTTCGATCCGCAAGGCAGTGGCTTGATCACCCGTTTCTGGCAACTACACAAGCAACCCGTGGTCGCCAAATAGACTTGGCATCCAGATCACTGCCAGACGGCGCAGGTGAAGCAAGGTCAGGTGACGAATGAAAATAAATAGCGCCGCCGGGAAACCCGCCGACCCCTCGATCTTGGTTAACGTTCCGAAGCTCGTCACGTCCTACTACGCGTTGCGCCCCGATCCCAGCGACCCGCGCCAGCGCGTCGTCTTCGGCACTTCCGGCCATCGCGGCTCCTCTTTCGACGGCGCATTCAACGAATGGCACATCCTCGCAATCACTCAGGCGATTTGTGATTACCGCGCGTCGCAGAAAATCGAAGGCCCGCTTTTCCTTGGTATGGACACTCACGCGCTCTCCGAGCCGGCATTTGCCAGCGCCCTCGAAGTGCTCGCCGCCAACGGCATCGAGATAATGCTCTCCGAAGGCACTCCGTACACCCCAACCCCAACCGTCTCCCACGCGATTCTCCATTACAACCGCGGCCGCAAGACCGGGCTTGCCGACGGCATCGTGATCACTCCGTCTCACAATCCCCCGGACGACGGTGGCTTCAAATACAATCCGCCGCACGGCGGACCAGCCGATTCGCACGTCACCTCGTGGATTGAATCGAAGGCCAACGATTTTCTCCGTGCTGCGCTTCAAGGCGTCAAGCGAATGCAGTTCGCGCAAGCTCTGCAAGCCGCTACAACGCATCGATACGATTTTCTCCACACCTATGTCGACGATCTCGAAAGCGTCATCGATATCGACGCGATCCGCGACGCCAAGATCGCGCTCGGCGTCGACCCGCTGGGCGGCGCGGGCATCGATTACTGGCCCGTGATTGCCGACCGATACGGCCTCAATTTGACCGTCGTGAATAAATCCGTCGATCCCACGTTTCGATTCATGACGGTGGATTGGGACGGCAAAATTCGAATGGACCCTTCCTCGCCCTATGCCATGCAAAGACTCATCGCGCTGAAAGATAAGTTCGATATCGCATTCGCCGCCGATACGGACCACGATCGCCACGGCATCGTCACCAAGGGCAGCGGCCTGCTGCCCCCGAATCATTATCTTTCCGTCTGCATCCACTACCTCTTTGCCAACCGCGGCAAATGGGCCAAGGATGTTTCCGTCGGCAAGACGGTGGTCAGCAGCAGCATGATCGATCGCGTCACCCAGCGTCTGGAACGCCGTCTCTATGAAGTCCCCGTCGGTTTCAAGTTCTTCGTCGAAGGCCTGCTCGATGGCCGCCTCGGCTTCGCGGGCGAGGAAAGCGCCGGATCTTCTTTCCTCGGGCGCGACGGCAGCGTCTGGTCCACCGACAAAGACGGAATCATCCCCTGCTTGCTCTCTGCCGAAATCACGGCCCGCCTCGGAAAAGATCCCGGCGAAATCTACCGCGAACTCACGCGCGACCTCGGCGATCCTGTTTACGAACGCATCGAAGCTCCCGCCACACGAGAAGAAAAGGCCGCTCTCCAAAAATTGTCGGCAGCCGATATCCGCGTCACCGAAATCGCTGGCGAAAAAGTCGAACAGATTCTCACCACGGCTCCCGGGGACGGCAACGCCATCGGCGGCATCAAAGTAGTCGCAAAGAATGGCTGGTTCGCGGCGCGTCCATCCGGCACCGAGGAGATTTACAAAATCTACGCCGAAAGTTTCCGCGGCCAGGATCATCTGCGCCGCATCCAAGAGGAAGCACAGACAATTGTTTCCGAGACCCTCGCACGCAGCGCGCGAGCAGCGGCTGGCTCTTAGGCCGCAGGAAGGAATCCTGTATGAGCAGTCCCGCACCCACCAATCGTCCCTCCGCTGCAACTATTTCGGATGCCCTCACCGATCTGGCTTTGGACCTGCGATGGTCCTTCAATCATTCGGCGGACCACCTCTGGCAACGCATCGACGCCGAGCTCTGGGAACTGACCCATAATCCCTGGGTCGTGCTGCAAACGGTGTCCCGGGAAAGGCTGCAGAGCGTCACCTCCGACCCGAACTTCCAAAAGCTCCTCGCCGATCTCCATCGCAAGAAACGGACCCTCGAGGAATCCGAAGGCTGGTTCCAAAAGGCACATTCTGATGCCGGCCTCTCAGCTGTTGCCTATTTCTCCATGGAATTCATGTTGAGCGAGGCGCTGCCCATTTACTCCGGTGGCCTCGGCAACGTCGCCGGCGATCAGCTCAAAACAGCAAGCAATCTGGGCGTTCCGGTGATCGGCGTAAGCCTTCTCTATCAGCAAGGATATTTCCGCCAGGAAATCGACGCGCAGGGCCAGCAACAAGCCTTGTATCCATTCAACGACCCCGGCCAACTGCCGATCCGCCCGGTGCGGGAACCAAATGGTGAATGGTTGCGCCTCTCGATCGACTTCCCTGCCGGCAAGCTTTGGATTCGCACCTGGCAGGTGCAAGGTGGGCCGGGCGAAATTGTATCTCCTGGACACAAACGACCCCGCGAATATTCCGGCGTACCGCGGCATCACCGCGGAGCTCTACGGCGGCGGTCCTGAGTTGCGCCTGAAGCAGGAGCTGGTCCTCGGGATTGGAGGCTGGCAGCTTTTGAGGGCTCTCGAATTGCACCCCGAGGTGTGCCACCTGAATGAGGGACACGCCGCCTTCGCGGTGCTCGAACGCGCTCGCTCTTACATGATCGACAATAAGCAGCCATTCGACCTAGCGCTCACGGTCACGCGCGCCGGCAACCTCTTCACCACTCACACTCCCGTCGCAGCGGGATTCGATCGCTTCGATCCTGCCCTGATGGAGTGGTACCTCAAGAAAGTACGCCGAGGATGGCCTCTCGATTTCGATCCAGGATCTTCTGGCGCTCGGCCGGCAAGACCGCGCGGATTCCTCCGAGCCGTTTAATATGGCGTATCTCGCAATCCATGGCAGCGGCGCCGTCAACGGCGTTAGTCGGCTGCACGGTCAGGTCAGCCGGCGAATCTTCCAGACGCTATTCCCACGGCGGCCGGAAATCGAAGTGCCGGTCACTCACGTCACGAATGGCGTGCACGCGCCCACCTGGGATTCTGCCGAGGCGGATCACTTGTGGGAATCCACATGCGGTAAGGAACGATGGCGCGAAACCATGGCCGGCCTGGAAATCAGCCTTCGCGGTGTTGGCGAATCGGACTTGTGGCAGCTTCGCGCGGAAGGCCGCAAGTCTCTCGTTCGCTACGTTCGTAATCGTCACGTCCGGCAAGTGGCGGGACGCGGAGCTTCCCCGGAGGAGATCGCGCAGGCCGCCCAGGTGTTCGACCCCGACACTCTGACTCTGGGTTTCGCCCGTCGTTTTGCGGCGTACAAGCGCCCCAATCTTCTTCTGCATGATCCCGATCGTCTCCTTCGAATTCTTACGAATCACGAACGCCCGGTCCAGCTCGTACTCGCTGGAAAAGCCCATCCGCAGGACGTCGAGGGCCAAAACATGATTCGGCAGTGGATTGAATTCTCCCATCGCCCGGAGGCGCGGTCGCGGGTCGTCTTCCTCAGTGACTACGATCTGCTCATGGCCGAGCAACTGGTTCAGGGCGTCGATCTGTGGATCAACACGCCGCGGCGCCCATGGGAAGCAAGCGGCACGAGCGGCATGAAGGTGCTTGTCAACGGCGGACTGAATCTGTCGGAACTCGATGGCTGGTGGGCGGAGGCGTATTCGCCCGAAGTGGGCTGGGCCATCGGTGACGGCCGCGAGCATGGCGACGATCCGTCATGGGATGCGGCGGAAGCTGAAACGCTATATGGACTGCTCGAGCGCGAAGTCATTCCCGAATTCTACACGCGCGACGAATATGGAATTCCGCGCGGCTGGGTCGCTCGCATGCGCGAAAGCATGGCGCGGCTCACCCCGAATTTTTCCGCAAACCGGGCAGTCCGCCAGTACGCCGACGAGCATTACGTACCCGCTGCGTCAGCCTTTCGCCGTCGCGCCGAAAAGAAAGGCGCGATGGGAGCCGATTTGCTGAATTGGCAAGCTCAGCTCGCGAAACACTGGCCAATGCTGCGCTTTGGCAGCGCGACCGTCGAGCAAAAGGAAGGACATCTCGCATTTCAGGTTCAGGTCTTTCTCGATGATCTCGATCCCGACGCCGTAAGGGTTGAACTGTACGCCGAAGGCCAAAACGCCGACACTCCGGTCACCCACCCGCTAAGTCGTGGCGAACACCTCGTTGGTTCCGCAAACGGCTTCACGTACACGGCCCTCGTTCCGGCGACCCGTCCGGCGGCTGAATACACACCGCGGCTCGTTCCCCAGCACGATGGCGCGTTCGTGCCATTGGAGGCCCCTTTCATTCTGTGGCACGATTCACCGTCCTGGCGATAACCGAAAGACAGGCACGGTGATGCCCGTCACGGGATTCTTTCGCGCATATAGTATGATGTGCGAATTATCGAACCGGAATGCCTACGGAACATCCCTTGCCGGTAAAGCACGGTTTGCCCCAAGAGCAACGGCCGCAAAACGATCTAGGGAGCACGGCAGGGATCGGCGGAAAAGCCCGCGAATCAGCGAGGTCGATGTGGAGCGGCCCGACCTTCATCGCGATTCTTGCACTTGTAAGTATTGTCCTACACCTCGTCCTCCGTTATCTGTCCGGCGCACCTAGAATTGCCTGGCAAGCCCCTCTCATCGTCGCCCTGGTTGGCGGGGGACTGCCTCTGGTTGTTCAGCTGACGCGAAAAGCCTTTACCCTGGAGTTCGGAGCCGACCATCTCGCCGGAATCTCGATCATCACATCGGTGATTCTTGGAGAATACTTGGTCGGCGTGATTGTGATTTTGATGCTTTCGGGAGGAACCGCGCTCGAGGAATTCGCAAGCAGCCGCGCTTCCTCTGTCCTCGATGCCTTGGCGAAGAGGATGCCACAGGTCGCCCATCGGAAAACTGACGAAGGTTTATCCGATGTCAAACTTGCGGACATCGCGATCGGCGACGACATCGTCGTCTTCCCGCATGAAATATGCCCTGTCGATGGAGTCGTCCTCGAGGGCCAGGGCAAAATGAACGAAGCCTATCTTACCGGCGAGCCTTTTGAGATTGAGAAAGTACCGGGAGCGCAGGTGTTGTCCGGCGCGGTCAATGGCGATGTCGCGCTATACATTCGCGCGGAGAAGCTGGCGGTAGACTCCCGCTACGCGAGGATCATGCAGGTGATGCAGGACGCCGAGCAGCGCCGGCCCCGCATCCGCCGCCTCGGCGATAAACTGGGCGCCTGGTACACGCCGGCGGCTCTCGTATTGGCGGGCTTGGCTTGGGCGATAACCGGAGACTCGCACCGCTTTCTCGCCGTCATCGTTGTCGCCACGCCCTGCCCGCTGCTGATTGCCATCCCGGTGGCCGTAATCGGCGCGATTTCGCTGGCGGCGCGCCGAGGAATTATCATCAGGAATCCGGCTGTTTTGGAGCAGATCGACCGTTGCCGAACCCTCATTTTCGACAAAACCGGGACGCTCACTTATGGACGACCGACGCTGTCCGAGGTCCTCTGTTCTCCGGGATTTAGCGAAAGGGAGGTTCTTGCGGCAGTTGGCAGCCTTGAAAGGTTCTCGAAGCATCCGCTTTCGGACGCAGTACAAGAAGCCGTTCGCAAAGCAAAGTTGCCTGCGGAAGCTGTCTCCGAAATCAGCGAACGCCCCGGCGAAGGGCTAAAAGGGATTGTGGGCAAGCGAACGGTATGGATCACGAGTCGCAACAAAGTAAAAAATCTGCATGCCGCTTTGCCCCCGCTTGCATCCGGCCTTGAATGCGTCGTCTTTATCGATGGCGCGTACGCCGCCACCTGCCGCTTCCGCGACATGCCCCGCGCAGAAGGCCTCCAATTTATCAGGCATCTCAAACCGCGGCACGAAGTCAGCCGCGTTTTAATCGTTTCGGGCGACCGCGAGGAGGAAGTTCGGCATCTCGCGCAACAAGTCTCAATCAGAGAAGTCTATTCGGCGAAGAGCCCGGAAGAAAAAGTCGCAATCGTGCGCGCCGAGGCGGCTCGCGCGCCGACTCTCTTCCTCGGAGACGGCATCAACGATGCGCCCGCAATGCAGGCAGCCACCGTCGGTGTCGCGTTCGGAGTCCAGAGCGACATTACGACGGAAGCCGCCGACGCCGTCATCCTGGAAACCTCCCTAAATCGAGTCGACGAACTCATCCACATTGCAAGGCACATGCGGCGCATTGCCCTTGAGTCGGCCATTGGCGGAATGGCTTTGAGCGTGATCGGCATGGCCGCCGCCGCTCTCGGATACTTGCCTCCCATAGCCGGAGCCATTACACAGGAAATCATCGACCTCGCCGCCGTGCTCAATGCCGTCCGCGTAGCGATGCCACCCAAATCTCTGACCGACTTCTGAACCGCGGTTACACGTAAGTCACAGCCTCTGAACGCCCGCTTGTGTCGAGACCAGCCTCAGCCGAGAATTTTGAATATGGCACTCTGCACCCCTCTTCGCGCCCTAATTCACCGTGCCGAGCGCTGCCGGAGATTAGGCGATGGCCACATTCGATTTAACTGAACTCGACAAGCTGGAGCGCCGCGAGCGCCAACTAACGATCCTCGCGGCCGTCGTTGTCCTCGTGATGGCGGCGGGCATGGCTCTGCTGATGTATCCGCTGGTGTTCGTGCATCCGGTCCCAGCGGAAAAGTGGCCGCTGCGTCTCGCGTTCTTCGGATTCTGCGTACTCTCGCTCCTCATCGCGGCCTATCTACTCGACCGTCAGAAGACGTTCCGGAATGTGAAGCAGCAGCTCGTGTCGCAGTTGCAGCGGAACGTCGAATTGCAAAATCGGGGCAATGCGGATTTGCTGCATACAATTCCCGATCTAAATCATTTCCAGGATCGTCTCGCCATGGATTATCGTCGCGCCGCGACAATGCAGCGAACGCTGTCCGTCCTGGTCGTGAAAATCGTCTTCACGCGGGACTCGGCCGACGCGAACAAAGAGACGGCGGCACTAGGCGACGCGGCGCGCGCCATTTCGCGCATCATGCGCCCTACCGACTCGATGTATCTTCTCCAACCGGCGCTGTTTGGCCTCGTACTCTCGGACACGGACACCGCAACCGCGAACCGCCTGAAGGGCGCACTCGAACAATCGCTCAGACTCGTGGGCGCCAACAACAACTTCTCCTGCGAAACCTTCGTCTGCAATTATCCTGAACACGCAAAAAGCGCTCACGAACTGGAAGAAGCCGTGTTCTTGCACCTCTCCGCGCAGAGCGCCTGGCTCGAAGCCACCGAAGCTGAAATACCTTAAAATATCTCGACCGCGTGGCAATTGGACCTAGCTGGTAGCGATACCGGGATTCGAACCCGGATTTTGGCCTTGAGAGGGCCACGTCCTAACCTTTAGACGATATCGCCGCATCGACTTCCCCGATTCGACGCCTTGACACACCGTCGGGGGATTGTGGAGGAGTACTTCGCAATTTTCGCACGGCCAAATCTCCCGCGCAAGCGCGCGGATTTCCACAGCCGCGTCGTGCTAGAATCCCCAACCTCATGGAACGCGCAGGAGAATTTCTCGGACGCGTCGTGCATCGCCTCAAGCAGCCCGATGCCACCTTTGCGTGGCTCGCAAGCGCGTGGCCGCTTGTCGTCGGACCGGCGCTCGCCGCGCACACGCGGCCCGTTCGCTGCTATGGCGACCGCCTCGAATTGACGGCCGACGGCAAAGCCTGGCAACGCCAGTTGGAAACGATGCAAAGCGAACTCTGCGGCCGCATCAATCAGGCCTGGGGCGGCAGCCTGATACGCGAAGTGAAGTTCGTCGCGCCAAAGCCCGGACCGCAAGGAATCCGGCACGAAGCCGACAACGAATACCGGCCCTTCATCCGCCGCCGTCGCGGCTAAACCTTCCTTCCCTCCCCTGCTCGGCCACCATCCCGACACCAAGAATCGGAGTAATCAGCCCTTATTCCATCCTCCATTCGTCTCGCCGGCATCTCGCAAACGACCTTCGCGGACTCGCCTTTGCATTGCCAGCCGTTTACACTAAGATAATTCGCATGAAAATCAGCCGTGAAGACGTGATGCGTGTTGCTGAGCTTGCTCACCTCGGCCTCACGCCCGAAGAAGTGGACAAGTATCGCGACCAGCTGGATAGCATCCTCACCTACGTCGAAAAGCTCAATGAACTTGACCTCGCCAATGTCGAGCCGATGGCGCAGGTGCTGTACGCGGGCAGCGATCGCCACCCGGAGCTGCGCGAAGACACGCCGCTTCCCTGCGACGCGGCGGATCCGATCCTAGCCCAGGCAACGGACGCGGCGAAACCTTTCTTCCGCGTTCCAAGAGTGATCGAAAAGTGAGCGCCGCAACTTCATGGACAATTGCCGGCGTGCGCGCCGCGCTCGAAGCGAAGATGATTTCAGCCCGCGAGCTCGCCGCCGAGTTCTACGCGCGTATCGACAGCCGCAATGCCGAGTTGAACGCGTTTCTCACGCTTTCGCCCGAGCGTGCGTACGCCCAAGCCGATCGGATCGACGCCGCGATCGCGTGCGGAGAAAGCCTACCCTCACTCGCCGGCGTGCCCATCGCCATCAAGGACGTTCTGAGCACGCGCGGCATTCGCACCACCTGCGCCTCAAAGATCCTAGAATCCTACGTCCCGCCATACGATGCCACGGCCGTTGAACGCCTCGACCGCGCAGGCGCGGTGTTTCTCGGCAAGACGAACTGTGACGAATTCGCGATGGGCGGCTCGAATGAAAACTCCGCTTACGGCCCGGTCCGAAATCCAGTCGCGCTCGATCGCGTTCCCGGCGGATCGAGTGGAGGCTCTGCAGCGGCCGTCGCGGCCGGTCTCGCCGTAGCATCGCTCGGGACGGACACGGGCGGCTCGATTCGCCAGCCCGGCGCGTATTGTGGGGTTCCCGGCCTCATGCCGACGTACGGCCGCGTCTCGCGCTATGGGCTCGTGGCGTTTGCCTCATCGCTCGACAAGATCGGGCCGTTTGCCACGAACGTTGCAGACGCCGCTGCCGTAACATCTGTAATCGCCGGCCACGACCCAAGTGATTCCACGTCGGCTGACGTCCCGGTTCCGGACTATTCCGCGGAACTCGGCAAGCCGCTGGACTGGCTGTGCATCGGCGTCCCGGAAGACTACTTCGGCGAGGGACTCGACCCCGAGGTCAAGGCGAAAGTCGAGGCCGGCATCGCGCTGCTCAACAAACTCGGCTGCCGCCGCGTGCCGCTCAAGATGCCGCACACCGACTACGCGATTGCGGCCTATTACCTCATCGCGACGGCCGAAGCCAGCTCCAACCTCGCCCGCTACGATGGCGTCCGCTACGGCCTGCGCGTCCCCGGCGCCACGCTCATCGACATGTATCGCAACACGCGCGAGCGCGGCTTCGGCGCCGAGGTCAAGCGCCGGATTATGCTCGGCACCTACGCTCTCTCCGCCGGCTACTACGACGCCTATTATCTCCGCGCCCAGAAGGTGCGCTCGCTGATCGCTCAGGATTTCGCCGACGCGTTTCAGAAAGTGGACGCAATCGTTGCGCCCACGTCGCCGACGCCGGCATTCCGCCTGGGCGAAAAAACCGCCGATCCCTTGCAGATGTACCTGGCGGACATTTACACCGTAACCGGCTCGCTCGCAGGCGTACCCGGTATCTCGGTGCCCTGCGGCCGGACCAAAGCCGGCCTGCCCGTCGGCATGCAAATCCTCGGACCTCATTTCAGCGAGGGCCGAGTCCTGCAAATCGCGCATGCCTTCGAAAGAGCCGGCGGTTTCGACCTATGACCGCTGTCGGGACCTTTCGGTTTTCTTTCGCAGCACGCTTCTAATCTTCCGCGGGAGCATCGAGTCACGGCTCCACTCGTTTGCCAAATTGTAGAAATATTCCACGAATGAACCTCTTCTTCCTCCCCTACACCTCCCGTTTGCACAGTTTCCGTGCGGGTAGTCTTCGCCTGTTTCCGCCTAACTCATAGGCGGCAACAGGGTTCTCCTGCGGGCGTAGCCAAAAGGTTTTGGCGAGATTGGTACGGAACGACTATTGCAAGGAAAGTGAGCGACATTTAGCCTTGTCCCAGCATCGGACAGATCGAGAGGCCGCCAATGGTCCGGATCAAGTCGAGCCAGAAGATCTTCACCGAGGAAGAGGTCGCCAACCTCACCGGCATTTGCCTCGAGCATCTCCGCGGCATTGCAGCCAATAAACACCTCGGCAAATTGGTCTCTGTCGCCGAAGCCGCCGGTGCCCAAGCTCAAAAGTGGCTCTTCACGAATTCAGACCTGTCGATCATGACCGCTCTGCACCCGCGCTGCGAACACTAGCTCGCCGCGCCGTAGCCTGGCTTGCCGCGCCGTAGCCTGATTCTGGCGAAGGCGGGTTCCTGGCGAAGGCGGGCGGGCCCGCCTCTCACATCCCACTCTTAGAACCGAGTTGTAGCCCGTTGCCCGTAGGGGCTATGCTGCTCTTGCGGGCCCACGCGGCATCGTATGTTCGGGGGAAGCCGCCGGGCCCTGGGGCAGCGCTCATGCCAAAAAACCCCTCCAAAGTAAGATCCACTGCTGGGGCGTGTTGGCTCGCGTTGGTAATCCTTCTGGGCACTTTGCCTTCTTCGGTCGCGCAAAACTCTTCGAACGCCCCTTCGACAGCCTCGCAAAAGAATCAATCGCCTGCTGTGGCCACGCCGGTGCCGTCGCGCGGGATCAAGCTCATGCTGAAGGATGGCAGCTTTGAGCTGGTGCGCGAATACCACGTCGAGGGCGACCGCGTGCGCTATTACAATCTCGACAGTTCGCAATGGGAAGTGATGCCCGCCGCGCTCGTCGATTGGGACGCGACCAAGAAAGTCGCCGCCCAGGACGCGCAACGTGAATCCGCGATCCTCGCTAAAGTGGAAAAGCAGTCCGAAGAGCGAAGCGCCAGTACGCTCGACATCGATGCGAGCCTGGAAGCGGCTCCCGGTGTTTTCCTGCCTTCTGGCAACGGCCTGTGGGCGTTCAACGGCCACACGATGAAGGCGCTCACCCAGGCCGAGATCGACTCGAAGCTGAGCAAGACACGTCTCCTCGAACAGGTGATGATTCCCGTGCCGATCGTCCCCACGCGGCACAACATTTCAATCAAAGGTGAACGCTCCACGATGCGCATCCGAACAGCCCAGCCCGAGTTCTACATGCGCACAGCCGATGACCGCACGCCCGATTTGAAGCTCATTCGCGCGAAGGTCCACAGCGGCGGCCGTTTCCTCGAGCATGTCGATCAGTTGCAAGATCAAGAGTGGCAGTCCGCGAACACAGTGCCCATGCAGCGCTGGGAAATGGCCAAAGGCGTCTTTCGATTCACGCTCGGTCAGCCGCTTTCACCCGGGGAGTACGTTCTCACGGAAGTCCTCCAGAGCGAGCAAATGAGCTTCTATGTCTGGGATTTTGGCGTCGATGCGAACGCCGAGGCAAGCGCCCACTAATCGGACAGGAAAATCAGCGAGCCGGCGAAGGCTGCGTCTGCAAAAGCTCCGCCAGAAGCTCGGCGAGAGCCGAGAGATGAAACGGCTTCTGCAGCAGACGCATTCCTTCCCTGCGAAAACGGTCGAAGGCTTCCGGATCGAGCATCTCGCCGGTCATAAAGACAAACAGCGGCAGCACACTCCCCGCCTGCGCGCGCACCTTCTCGAGAAACTGCATTCCAGTTAATCCCGGAAGATTGAAGTCGCAGACGATTGCTTCGCACATGTTCGACTTGAGGTAAGCCAGCGCGGCCTCCGCGCTTTCCACCGCCTCCGCTTTCATCCCCCGCGCGGTCAGTCCTTCCTGCACGATTTCCCGGATCCCTTCTTCGTCGTCCACGATCAAAACCGTATGTCCCGCGAGAGCATCGCCATCCGAATCCGCGGGCGCCTTTGAGGAAGCGGGAGCATTCGCCGGCACCCTCGCCGGCGGAGTACCCGGGGCCACAGGCAGCAGCACGTGAAAGGTAGCGCCGCCTCCGTGCTCGGACTCGACTTCGATCCTTCCGCCATGTTCCTTGATCACCGCCAGGCAAATCGTGAGACCGAGGCCGCTTCCGCCACCGGGCCGCTTCGTCGTGAAGAACGGGTCGAAAATCTTCCCAAGATTCTCCGGAGAAATGCCCGAGCCATCGTCCGTGAACGTGATACAGAGATGATTCCCCTGTCTCGAGAGTGAAATGTCCAAATTTCCGCTACTGCGCGCGGTTGCGATGGATTGTTCGGCGTTCGTGATCAGATTCGCGAAAACCTGTGAAAGAAGCCGCGCATCGCCCTCGACTTGAGGGAGGTCGGGAGGCGCCTCGAACTTCACGCGAATGCCTCTCTCTCCCAGCGATACTCGCTGCGCCAACAGCGCCCGCTCGACGATTTCAGCGACGCCGACCTTCGCATTCCCCAGCGCCGCGGGGCGCGAAAACACGAGAAGATTCTGCACGATATTCGCTGCCCGCCGCGCCTGCTGCAGGATCAAGTCCGCGCGCCGGCGCGTCGCGTCGTCGACGGCATGCTCGCGCAGCAGATCGCTGACGCCGAGAATGGCGGTGAGCGGATTGTTCAGCTCGTGCGCCGCTCCCGTCATCATCTGCCCCATCGCAGCCATTTTTTCCCTTTGCACGAGGTGCTGCTCGATCAGGATCGACTCAGTGACGTCGCGCGCCGATGCAATGACACCCGTGATTTTCCCATCCTCGTCGAATAACGGGCTGAAGCTCCCGCGCAAGGTTTTCCAAGCGCCATCGGCGTGGCGCACGCGGTATTCTAGGTGCGCGGACCGTTTTCGTCCCGAAGCCACGTCCGCAAGCGTCTCGGTAAGGGCTGCCTGGTCGTCCGGGTGCGTCCGGCCGCCCATGGGCCGGCCAACGTGGTCCTTGCCCGGAATGCCGAGCACGTCCTTGGCCCGCTCGCTCGCGAACGTGAAGTGGCCTTCCAAATCTATCACGGCGATCAGATCCGGGAAGCACTCGATCAGGCGCCGCGTGAATTCCTGCTCGCGATGAAGCTGCTTCTCGATCTCGACCCGGTCCGTCACGTCCACGATGGTGCCCTGAAACCGGACCAGCCTGCCGCTATGGTCCCGGATCGCTAACGCCGATGCGCGGCCCTGCATCGGCGTGCCATCCTTGCGAAGGTAGGTAATCCGCCGGTCCTGCACCGATCCGTTGACGGTCGTATCCCGAACCAGTTGCTCCCTCTGCGCCGGATCCGCGTAGCGCTCGCGAATGTTATGCGCCTGCAGGTCTTCTTTGCTGTCGAATCCCCACATGCGAACGAGCGCCGGATTCGCGTCGATCATCTTGCCTTCCGTCGTCGAAAAAAAGACGCCGGCGCTGAGCGACTCCACGAACTGCGTGAAGCGCATTTCCGATTCGTGCTCGTCGGTAACGTCGCGTGCCCATCCGATCATGTCCGTTACCCGGCCCGAATCCGTCACCGCCTGAAACCAGCAATTGAAGTAACGGACGGTCGCATCCTTCTTGAGTTTGATGGGGATGACGCCGGACCACGTCCCGCTCTCCGCGAGTGTGGCGAGCTGCCGCCGGGCTTCGTCGAGTGTAGGCGACTCGATGAACTCGGCCAGCGAATGGCCGACAAGATCCTGAAATGGGACGCTGATGATTTCGGATAACTGGCGGTTCGCGACACGAACTTCACCGTCGATCGAAAGCGTGAAAACCGCCTGATCGAGATTATCGATCAGCTCCCGATAGCTTTGCTGCGATCGGGAGATCACCTCGACCAGCTTATCGATTGGCGTTCCGGGGCAAGTCTCCGGGCTTTCGTGCCTGCCCTGCTTGCCCGATGAGTCCGTCGACATCAGCACGCACCGGCCTGCGATTCAACTCCGGGAAGACGAATTGTCTCCGCGAATTTCCTTCCCTGGTCAAATTCTACGATGCGAAGCGGCGAAACGGCGAAATAACTGGCGGTCGATGCCAATTTAAATAATGGGCCTTGTGGAAAAAGGAGGAACCGCAAATCGAAAAGAGGCGCGCTGCGGGTCCGCTTTGCAAGCGGACCCGCCCGCGAAATGCAGCTTGGAACTATCCCTCGGCGACCGCGTCGCTTTCCTTGCGCAGGAAATCGAGCGCTGCGGCCTCCTCGGGACTGAGTTCGGGCTCCGCCATCTGCGGCTCCTCCTTCGGCAGTTCGGTGAGGAGCTGGATGTTGCGGTATCGCTCGAGCCCGGTGCCAGCCGGAATCAAGCGGCCCATGATCACGTTCTCCTTCAAGCCGCGCAGGTAATCCACCTTCCCGGAAATCGCCGCCTCCGTGAGGACGCGGGTCGTTTCCTGGAAGCTCGCAGCCGAAATGAACGAATCGGTCGAGAGCGACGCCTTGGTGATGCCAAGAAGCAGCGGACGGCCGGTCGCCGGGCGCCCCCCGTCGTGGATCACCCGGTCGTTTTCCTCGCGGAAGCGGAACTTGTCGATCTGCTCCTCGAGGAGGAACGTGGTGTCGCCCACATCTTCGACCTTCACCCAGCGCATCATCTGCCGGACGATGGTCTCGATGTGCTTGTCGTTGATGTTGACGCCCTGCAGCCGGTACACCTCCTGGATCGAGTTCACCAGGTAAGCCTGCGTGTACTTTTCTCCCAGGACGGCGAGGATGTCGTGCGGGTTGAGCGGCCCGTCGATCAACGGTTCGCCCGCCCGGACGTGTTCGCCTTCCTGCACGTTGATGTGAACGCCGCGCGGGATGGAATATTCCTTAATCGTCCTTCCGTCCTCGCTCTCGACGTAGATCTTGCGCTGGCCCTTGGCGATTTCGCCGTACTTCACCACGCCGTCGATTTCGCTGATGACCGCCGGATCGCGCGGCTTGCGCGTCTCGAAAAGCTCGACCACGCGCGGCAGACCGCCGGTGATATCCTTCGTCTTCGTGGTCTCGCGAGGAATCTTCGCGAGCACGTCGCCGGGCTGGACGTCGTCGCCATCCGCAACCATCAAGTGGGCGCGCGACGGCATCAGGTACTTCTTCCGCACCCGTCCCTGCGAATCGCGGACTTGAATCGTCGGCTGGTGCTTTTCGTCGCCGGGCGGCAGCGTCACCACCAGCTGCGAAAGGCCGGTGACTTCGTCCACCTGCTCTTCGATCGTGATTCCGGGTTGCAGATCCTTGAATTCGATCGTGCCGGCCGATTCCGTGAGGATCGAGAAGGTGTACGGATCCCACTCGCACATGGTCTGGCCGAGCGTGACGGGCTGCCCGTCCTCGACGCGAAGGCGCGCACCGTAAACCACGTGGTGGCGCTCCTTCTCGCGGCCCTTCTCGTCGACCACGGCGATCAGGCCCGAACGGTTCATCGATATCAGGATCTTGCCGCGACCCTCGACCACCTTCAAGTCGATGAACTTCACAAAGCCGTTGTTGCGGGCTTCGACCTTCGACTGTTCGGTGACGCGGGTCGCCGTACCGCCGATGTGGAACGTCCGCATCGTCAGCTGAGTGCCGGGCTCGCCGATGGACTGCGCCGCGATCACTCCCACCGCCTCGCCCATCTCGACGAAGCGGCCCGTCGCCAGGTTGCGGCCATAGCAGCGGCCGCAAACTCCGCGCCGGGATTCGCACGTCAGCACGGAGCGGATCTTCACCCGCTCGATGCCGGCGGCCTGGATCGCGTTCGCCAGTTCTTCCGTGATCTCCTGGTTGATCTCGACGATCACGTTGCCTTCGTAATCCTTAATCTTTTCGAGCGAAACGCGGCCCACAACGCGGTCGCGCAGCGGCTCGACCTCGACGCCGGCTTCGAGAATCGGTTCGACGAAAATTCCGTCGGCCGTGCCGCAGTCAAATTCATTGATGATCACGTCTTGCGCCACGTCCACGAGACGCCGCGTCAGGTAGCCCGAGTCGGCGGTCTTGAGCGCTGTATCGGCCAAGCCCTTGCGGGCGCCGTGCGTCGAGATGAAATACTGCAGCACGGTCAATCCTTCGCGGAAGTTCGACGTAATCGGCGTTTCGATGACTTCGCCCGAGGGCTTGGCCATCAATCCGCGCATTCCGGAAAGCTGTCGGATCTGCTGCTTCGAGCCTCGAGCGCCGGAATCAGCCATGACGTAGATCGGGTTGATCACGCCCTGCTTATCCTGCTCCTCGAGCGCCTTGAACATCTCGTCCGCCACTTTTTCGGTGACGTCCGACCAGATCGCAATGACTTTGTTGTAGCGCTCGCCGTTAGTGATCGCGCCGTCGAGGTACTGCTGCTGCACCTTGACGACCTCGTGCTCCGCGGTATCCACGAGCTTGAATTTCACGCTCGGAATGACCATGTCGCTGATGCCGATCGAAACGCCCGCCTTCGTCGCGTAGAGGAAGCCGAGTTCCTTCAGCTTGTCGAGCGCCACAACCGTCTTTTCGAGACCGAAGCGCAGGTAGCAATACTGCACCAGTGCCTGCACGCCCTTCTTCTTCAGCAAGCCGTTGATGAAAGGCATGTCCGAGGGCAGGTGATCGTTGAAGATCACGCGGCCCACGGTTGTGTGCAGGAACTGCTTGTGCAGCTGAATCGGCTCGGTGTGCGACACGTCCTGATCGTCGTACGCGTTCGTCAGGTCGATCACTTCGCCCGTGTAGCGCATGCGGATCGGCGTCAGCAGCTCGACTTCGCCCGCTTCGAGCGCCATGATCACTTCCTCGGTCGATCCGAAGGCGCGGCCCTCGCCCTTCGCCTGCGGCTTGGCCTTCGTCATGTAGTAGATGCCGAGCACCATGTCCTGCGTCGGCACCGCCAGCGGATAGCCGTTGGCCGGCGACAGGATGTTGTGCGAACTGAGCATCAGCACGGACGCTTCCACCTGCGCCTCGGGCGATAGCGGAATGTGGACCGCCATCTGGTCGCCGTCGAAGTCCGCGTTGAATGCGGTGCAGACGAGCGGATGGATGCGGATCGCCTTGCCCTCAACGAGCGTCGGCTCGAACGCCTGAATGCCGAGCCGGTGCAGCGTGGGAGCGCGGTTCAGCAGCACGGGATGCTCGCGGATCACGTCCTCGAGGATGTCCCACACGATCGATTCCTGCGCCTCGACCAGTTCCTTCGCCTGCTTGATCGTGGTGCAGTGCCCCGCGGCCTCAAGCTTGTGATAGATGAACGGCTTGAAAAGTTCGAGCGCCATCTTCTTCGGCAGGCCGCACTGGTGCAGCTTCAGTTCCGGCCCGACGACGATTACCGAGCGTCCCGAATAGTCCACGCGCTTGCCGAGCAGGTTCTGGCGGAAGCGCCCCTGCTTGCCCTTAAGCGTGTCCGAAAGCGACTTGAGCGGGCGGTTGTTCGTCCCTCGCAGCACTCGGCCGCGGCGGCCGTTGTCAAACAGAGCGTCAACGGCTTCCTGCAGCATGCGCTTCTCGTTGCGGACGATCACGTCCGGCGCGTGCAGCTCCATGAGCTTCTTCAGCCGGTTGTTCCGGTTGATCACGCGGCGGTAGAGGTCGTTCAGGTCGGAGGTGGCAAAGCGGCCGCCGTCCAGTGGTACCAGCGGGCGCAACTCCGGCGGAAGTACCGGGATCACGTCCAGAATCATCCACTCGGGCTTGTTGCCGCTCTTGCGGAATGCTTCGAGCACCTTCAGGCGCTTCGCGTATTTGATCCGCTTCTGCAGGCTCGGATCGATTTTCATCTTCTCGCGAAGTTCCGAAGACAGCTTTTCGACGTCGACGCGGCGCAGCAGTTCCTTGATCGCTTCAGCGCCCATTCCCGCCGTAAACTTTCCGGGGAAATCCCGCTGCATCTCGCGGAACTTTTCCTCCGGCAGGATGTCCTTTTCCTTCAACCCGGGCGCTTCGCCCGGATCGACGCACACGAACGTCTCGAAGTAGAGAATGTGCTCGAGATCGCGCATCGTGATATCCAGCAAGTAGCCTATGCGGCTCGGCAATCCCTTGAAGAACCACACGTGCGAGCAGGGCGAGGCCAGCTCGATGTGTCCCAGGCGCTCGCGGCGCACTTTGCTGAGCGTCACTTCGACGCCGCACTTGTCGCAGATCACGCCGCGGTGCTTCATGCGTTTGTACTTGCCGCAGAGGCACTCCCAGTCCGTCACTGGCCCGAAAATCTTGGCGCAGAACAAGCCGTCGCGTTCCGGCTTGAACGTTCGGTAGTTGATCGTTTCAGGTTTTGTTACTTCTCCGTGCGACCACGAGCGAATCTTCTCCGGACTCGCCAAACTGATGCGAATCGAATCGAAATCCGCGATCTGGCTGGCACGGTCATAAGGGCTTGATCGATACAAGGTATGATCCTCCCGTCCCGGCTCCGCCGGGACCGAAAACCTACTTCCAGAATATCGGTCGCGCCCGGAATTTTCTCCGGGCGCGAAACTTAGTCGGCCGCTTCCGCCTTTTCCAGCTGCGGCTTCTGGCGCTTCATCAGCTCGACGTCGAGACACAGCGACTGCAGCTCGCGCACGAGCACGTTGAACGATTCGGGCACTCCGGGTTCGATTCCCGGCTCGCCCTTCACGATCGCCTCGTAAATCTTGGCTCGGCCGTAGACGTCGTCCGACTTCGCCGTCAGCAGCTCTTGCAGGATGTGCGCGGCGCCGTAAGCCTCGAGCGCCCACACTTCCATTTCGCCGAAGCGCTGTCCGCCGAACTGCGCCTTCCCACCGAGCGGCTGCTGCGTGATCAGCGAGTATGGGCCGATCGAGCGTGCGTGAATCTTGTCGTCGACCAGGTGAGAGAGCTTGAGCATGTAGATGTAGCCCACGGTCACGTTTTGCGCGAACTCGTCACCGGTCATGCCGTCGTAGAGCGAGATCTTCCCGCTCTCCGGCAGCTCGGTGAACCGCAGCAAGTGCCTGATGTCGTTTTCGCGGGCGCCGTCGAAGACGGGCGTCGCAAACGGCACACCGTCGCGGAAATTCTCCGCCACGTTGAGCAGCGCTTCGTCGTCCAGATCGGCAAGCGTCTTCCACACCGCGGTCGGGCCGAACGCGTCCTTGAACCACTTCCGGACCACTTCAGCGCGAGCCTCTTCGTCCAGCATCTTCCCAATCCGCACGCCCAGTTCCTTCGAAGCCCAGCCGAGATGCGTCTCGAGAATCTGGCCCACGTTCATGCGCGAAGGAACGCCCAGCGGGTTCAGCACGATCTCGACCGGCGTCCCGTCCGGCATGTATGGCATGTCTTCCGCCGGAACGATCCGCGCGATCACGCCCTTGTTTCCGTGGCGACCGGCCATTTTGTCGCCCACGGAAAGCTTGCGCTTCATCGCGATGTACACCTTCACCAGTTTGATCACGCCGGGAGGCAGCTCGTCGCCCTTCTTCAGCTTCGAGATGCGCTCGTCGGTGATCTTCCGCAGCACGTCGATCTGCCGCGAAGTCATTTCCTCCACTTCGTCGATCTTCTCGATGAGCAGCGGGTCCTTGTCGTTCAAGCGTAGCCGCTTCAGGTTGCGCGTTGAGATTTTCTCGAGGATGTCGCGTGTCAGCTCCGTCCCCTTGGTCAGCAAGCGCTTGTTCGTGCGCTCGTCGTGCAAGTCGGCCACCAGCTTCTGTCCGCCGAGCAGGTCGTTCAGGCGCTTCAGCCGCTCGTCGGTCAGAATCCGGATCTCGTCGGCGAGGTTCTTTTCGAGCTTTGCCACGTGCGCGGCTTCGATCGCCTTGTGACGCTCGTCCTTCTCCGCGCCCTTGCGGCAGAAGATCTTCACGTCGACGATCGTTCCCTCGATGCCCGGGGGGCAGTAGAGCGAAGCGTCGCGAACGTCTCCAGCCTTTTCGCCGAAGATCGCGCGCAGCAGCTTCTCTTCCGGAGTCAGCGTCGTTTCGCCCTTCGGCGTCACCTTGCCGACCAGAATGTCGCCCGGCCGCACCGTCGCACCAATTCGAATCACGCCGCTCTCGTCGAGGTTCCGCAGGAAGCTCTCGTTGATGTTGGGAATGTCGCGCGTGATTTCCTCGGGACCCAGCTTCGTATCCCGCGCCTCGATTTCGTACTCCTCGATGTGAATCGAGGTGTAGTAATCCTCCTGCACCAGCTTTTCGCTGACGAGAATCGCGTCTTCGAAGTTGTACCCGCGCCATGGCACGAACGCCACGAGCACGTTGCGCCCAAGCGCCAGTTCCCCGCGCTCGGTGCACGGCCCGTCCGCCAGCACCTGGCCCTGCTTCACGCGGTCGCCCGCGCGAACCAACGGCTTCTGGCTGATGCATGTGTTCTGGTTCGACCGCTTGAACTTCGTGAGCAGGTAGATGTCCGAGCCCACCTCGCGGCTCAGCACGCCCGATTGATCCGATTCCACGCGGACGATTACGCGCTCGGAATCGACTTGATCGACGATGCCGTCGCGCCGGCACACGATCACCGCGCCCGAATCGCGTGCGGTAACCCGCTCCATGCCCGTTCCGACCAGTGGCGCTTCGCCCTTGATCAACGGCACGGCTTGCCTCTGCATGTTCGAGCCCATCAACGCGCGGTTCGCGTCGTCGTTCTCGAGGAACGGAATCAGGCTCGCCGCCACCGAGACGAGCTGCTTCGGCGAAACGTCGATGTAATCCACTTCGTCGCGGCCCTTCAGGACGAAGTTGCCGGCCTGCCGGCAGTTCACCAGTTCGGTCGTGATTTTTCCGCGTTCGTCGAGCGAGGCGTTCGCCTGCGCCACCACGTAGCGGTCCTCTTCCCACGCCGAAAGATAGAAGCAGTGCGGTTCGACCACGATCCGCCGCCGCTTCAGCTCCTCGTTCGTGGTTTCCACCTTCTCGCGTTCGACAACTTCGCCCGCCTTGAATTCGCTGTCGCCTGAGTTCACGATCTGCACGAAGTCGATCACTCGCCCGCCCTTCACCTTGCGGTAGGGCGATTCGATGAACCCGAATTCGTTGATGCGCGCGTAGCTCGAAAGCGAGCTGATCAGGCCGATGTTCGGGCCTTCCGGCGTCTCGATCGGGCAGATGCGGCCGTAGTGCGTCGGATGGACGTCGCGCACTTCGAATCCGGCTCGCTCGCGCGAAAGGCCGCCGGGACCCAGCGCCGAAAGCCGCCGCTTGTGCGTGATCTCGCTCAATGGGTTCGTCTGGTCCATGAACTGCGACAGTTGCGAGCTGCCGAAGAACTCGCGGATCGCCGCCATGACCGGCTTCGCGTTCACGAGGTCGTGCGGCATCGCCGTCGACATTTCCTGGTACACGGACATCTTTTCCTTGATCGCGCGCTCCATGCGGACCAGGCCGATGCGGAACTGGTTCTCCAGCAGCTCGCCCACCGCGCGGACGCGCCGGTTGCCGAGATGATCGATGTCGTCCACCGTGCCGATGTTCTTGCGCAGCTTCAGCAGGTACTTGATCGCTCCGACGAAATCGCCCGGGTCGAGCGTCCGCTTGTCGAGCGGAGTCTCGATGCCCAGCTTGATGTTGAACTTCAGCCGGCCCACCTTGCTGAAATCGTACTTGCGCGGATCGAAGAACATCCCGTTGAAAAGCGCAGTTGCGGTTTCAAGCGTCGGCGGATCGCCGGGACGCAGCTTGCGGTAAATCTCGATCAGCGCTTCCTTCGGCGTGTGAATCGTGTCCTTCTCAAGCGTGCGCGACACGATGATGCCCACGTCGTCGCGCTCCGGGAAGCACACATCCACCTCGTTGATTCCCGCTTCCGCGATGGTCGCCCAGATTTCGGCCGTCAGCGGCTTGTTCGCCTCGAGCAGCACTTCGCCCGTCTGCCGGTTCACGAGCTCACCGACAGTGATCGCGCCTTCGAGATCGGCGCCGCCCGCCTCCACCTGCGTCACGCGCGCCTTCACCAGCTCCTTGTACAGCGGATCGGTGATGCGCTTGTGCGCGCCGATTAGCACTTCGCCCGTCTTCGGGTGTTTGATCTCGCGTGTCAATTTGCGGTCGATCAGACCCTCGGAAACGTTCCAGAAAAGGTTGCCGTCGCGCAGCGAAATCCGCTCCACCTGGTAGAATGTGCGCAGGATATCCTCATTCGACTTCATTCCCAGCGCGCGCAGGAAAATCGACCCGAGGAATTTGCGCTTGCGGTCGATGCGGACGTACAGGATGTTCTTCGTGTCGTATTCGAATTCCACCCACGATCCGCGGTACGGAATGATCTTTCCGAGGAAGTAACTGCGGTTGTTCGCCGTTTCGTAAAACACGCCCGGCGACCGGTGCAGCTGGCTTACGATTACGCGCTCGGTTCCGTTGATAATGAACGTGCCGTTCTCCGTCATCAGCGGAATGTCGCCGAAGAAAACTTCCTGTTCCTTGATGTCGCGGATCGACTTCGCGCCCGTGTCCGGATCCTTGTCGTAAATCGTCAGCCGGATCGTCACCTTCAGCGGCGCGGAATACGTCATCCCGCGTTCCTGGCATTCGTTCACGTCGTATTTCAGCTGCAGCGTGACCGGGTCGCCGCACTTGTTGCAGAAAGTCGGCGTGTTCTTGTTGAACGTTCCGCACTTCGTGCAGATCACGTCGCCCGTCTTGTACGGGTTCGTCACAACCGACGCGCCGCAGTTCCGGCACGTGGCGCGCAAGTGGTGCAGGCCGCGCAGATGGCCGCACTTGCACTCCCAGTTTCCGATTGCGTAGTCGACGAAATCCAGCTGCGAAAGCCCGCGAAAATCCTGAATCGGAAATACCGACGTGAAAACGGACTGCAGCCCCGCATCCTCCCGCTCGCTTGGCAGCAGATCCATCTGCAGGAAGCGCTGGTAGGACTTCTTCTGAACGTCGATCAGGTTCGGAATCTGGACGGTCGTCTTGATTTTGGCGAAGTCCAGCCGTTCTCGCTCGCGAACCACGCGATTACCGTTACGATGGGTCATTGACAATTCCCTTCAGAATGACGCCGATAGCGGCCGTGCAGGCGTAGGCCTGCCCTGCCGGTCCGGGAAGGACGTGTTTTGATGTTTTTGTATTCGAAGGAGCGCGCGTACGCGAATCCTTTTGCAGCCCGGCACTTTGGCCGTTCAGGGCTGCCACTACTTGATCTCGACCTTGGCTCCGGCGTCTTCGAACTTCTTCTTGATCGTCGCGGCCTCGTCCTTGTTGATGCCCTCTTTCACCGTCTTCGGGGCGCCATCAACCAGGTCCTTGGCTTCTTTCAAGCCCAGGCTGGTGACTTCGCGGACAGCCTTGATCACGTTGATCTTGTTCGCGCCAACTTCGGTGAGGACGACGGCAAACTCCGTCTTCTCCTCCGCCGGCGCCGCGCCCGCGCCCGCCGCTCCACCCGCAACCATCACAGGAGCCGCCGCAGCCGCCGACACGCCGAAGGCCTCTTCCATCTTCTTCACGAGATCGGAAGCCTCGAGCAGCGTCAGCCCCTTGATCTCTTCCAGTATTGTCTCTACTTTGCTAGCCATTGCCGTTTTCTCTCCTCTTCAAGAAATGAAAATCTGATTGCAGAAAATTTCGTCCAGCGGCTCGTTACGACTGAACCGGTTCCGGCGCCGGCGCGCTTTCGGTTGCCGCGCCGCTGCCTCCGAATTTGTTGGCTTTCACCGCTTCGCTCGTCACCACCGCCAGGTTGCGCGGCAGCGCGGCCATTGCGGTCGCGATGCGCTGCGCGGGCGCGTTCAGCAGGAACATGATCTTGCTGATCAGCTCTTCCTTGCTCGGCAGCAGCGCGAGTTGCCCGATTTCCTGAATCGAAATGACGCGGCCCTCGACCCATCCCGCGCGGAACTGAAACGCCGGTACATCCTTGGCCACCTTCGTCAGAATTTTTGCGAGCGACACAGGATCGGTCGCCGTGTACGCGATCGAATTCGTGCCCTTCAGGTCCTTCAGCAGCCCTTCGGTCGGCGTGCCTGCCGCGGCGCGCTCCGCCACCGTGTTCTTCACCACTTCGTAGTGGCCGCCCGCAGCTTCTACCGCTCGCCGCAGCTGCGTGTCCTGCTCGACCGTAATTCCTTGAAACGTCGACAAGATCACAGTCGAAACGTTCGCGAGCTGGCTGCGAAGCTGCTCGGCCTTCTCTATCTTTTCGGCTTTCTTCTTCATGATGCCGAACTCCTCCGGTTCCAACTTCCGTTACGCCGCCACCGCTGTGGCCGCTTCCGCTTCTGCGTGATCGATCAAAATTCCAGGGCCCATCGTCGACGTCAGCGTGATCTTCTTGATGAACTTCCCCTTGGCCGCGGCGGGCTTGGCCTTCACCACCGCTCCGAGCAGCGCGTGCGCGTTTTCCGCCAGATTCTTTGCCGGAAAGCTGATCTTCCCAATCGGCGAATGGATCAGCCCCGTCTTGTCGAGACGGAACTCCACTTTTCCGGCCTTGATCTCCTTCACCGCGCGCGCCACGTCAAAAGTTACCGTCCCAGTTTTCGGGTTCGGCATCAACCCGCGCGGGCCAAGCACCTTGCCCAACCTTCCAGCGGACTTCATCATGTCCGGCGTCGCGATCACCGCCTCGTAATCCGTCCATCCTTCGGTGATCTTCTGGACCATATCGTCGCCGCCCACGAAATCGGCGCCCGCTTCCTGCGCCTCGCGGACCTTCTCGCCGCTCGCGATCACCAGCACGCGCTTCGATTTCCCCAGCCCGTGCGGCAGCACCACCGTGCCGCGCACCATTTGGTCCGACTGCTTCGGATCAACGCCCAGATTCAGCACCAGCTCGACCGTCTCGTCGAACTTCACGAAGTGCGCCTTGCGAAGCACTTCCGCCGCCTCTTCCAGGCCATACGGACGCGCCTCGACCAGTTTCCTCGCGCGATCGATATTCTTTCCGCCTACTTTTGCGCTGCGGCCCATCGATTCTCTCCCTACCCCTGTCTCCTACTCCGTCACTTCGATGCCCATGTTGCGGGCGGTTCCCATCACCGACCGCACCGCCGATTCGAGCTTCAGCGTGTTCAGGTCGGGCAGTTTCATCTTGGCGATTTCTTCAACCTGTTTGCGCGTCACCTTCGCAACCTTGTTGCGGTTCGGCTCGGGCGAACCCTTCACGATCCCTGCGGCGCGTTTCAGAAGTTCCGAGGCCGGCGGCGTCTTCAAAATAAATGTGAACGTCCGGTCGGTGTAGATCGTCACCAGCACCGGAAAAATCATCCCGTCCGGCTCTTTCGCCGTCTTCGCGTTGAACTGCTTGCAGAAATCCATGATGTTCACGCCGTGCGGGCCGAGTGCCGTGCCCACGGGCGGCGCCGGCGTCGCCTTGGCGGCCGGCAACTGCAGCTTCACCGTCGATTGAACTTTCTTTGCCATATCAGTGCTTCCCTCGCCCCAAGCCGCGCGTTACGCGACTTTTTCAACCTGCGCGAAATCCAGTTCCACCGGAGTCGACCGGCCGAAAATCGTCACCGAAACCTTCAGCGTGCTGCGGTCCGAATTCACTTCCTCGACCACACCCGTGAAGTTTGCGAACGGTCCTTCACCGATTCGCACCTTCTCGCCGCGCTCAAACGACAGCTTCGGCTTCGGCTTTTCCGCCGTCGTCGTGGCCCGGTTCAAAATGTTCTGCACTTCCTCTTCGCTCAGCGGCGACGGCATCTGTCCCGAGCCCACGAAGCCCGTCACCTTGGGCGTCGACCGCACCACGTGCCACGTGTAATCATCCATATCCATCTCGACCAGCACGTAGCCCGGATAGCACATCCGCGGCGAAATCACCTTTTTGCCGCCCCGCACCTCCACCACCGACTCCGTCGGGATGATGATCTGCCCGATTTTGTCCGTCAGGCCAAATGCGGCCACGCGGCCCTCGAGGCTTTCCTTCACCTTCTTCTCAAACCCCGAGTATGTGTGGACGATGTACCACTGTTTCGACATCCCGCTTCCTTCTTGTTCAGTGTGAGGCAAGGTGGAATAACCAGTTTGCTGCACGCGTTAGAATCGTATCCGTCAAAGCAAAAAACACCGCAAAAAACGCTACCGTCACCACCACCACAACCGTCGTCGACGTCACATCCGAGCGCGACGGCCAGTTCACCTGCTTCATCTCGACGCGCACTTCGTGCACGTAGTCCCGAAGGCGCTTCGGATACGCAGCAATTGCCTCGATGATGGAGGAGAGGCCGCCTCCGTTGCCGCCACTCGACCCGCCGCGAACTCCCTCGTCATTCACTTTGAGCGCCTCTGCCATAATCGTTGCCGCCGCTCCTGAACCCCCAGCCAACCGCCCGCCATCTCCGCCGCCCAAAGTCTGGCAGGGGAGGAGGGATTCGAACCCCCACATCCGGTTTTGGAGACCGGCGGTCTACCGTTGAACCTACTCCCCTGAATTTTCGGGCCGAAGGCCCGAAAATTCATCCTGAGCCCGGTTCTCAGGGCGAAGGATGAATTTGCTGTCGGAATCTCGCAATGAGTTCCAGCTTCTTCTCTCTCCGCCAACCCTTCAACTCCGCTTCGCGACCGCGCGCCGAGCGCCGATCAGCGTGTTCTTCCTGCCAAACCAATCTGACCGGCCGTCGCAACGCCGTGTGTCTCGCGCCGATTCCCGCATTGTGCCGCACCACCCGCCCCGCCGGATCCCTTGAGACCCCTACGTACAACGACCCGTCAGCGCATTCAAGCATGTAGCAAAACCACAACTCGCCGGTTTCCATTGCAACGCCCTCGCAGAACTCCAGGGCCCAACCGACGATCAGATCCTATTTGACCTCTTTGTGCGCGGTGTGCTTCCGGCACGTGTTGCAGAATTTCTGCAACTCCAAACGGTCCGGATGCTTCTTCCGGTTCTTCGTGGTTGTGTAGTTGCGGTTTTTGCAATCGTTGCACTGCAGTGTGATGATTTCGCGCATAGTCGTTTACTCGATAATCTCCGTCACGGCTCCGGTTTACCCTGAATTCGCGCTAGCGAATGAAGGGCGCCCGCACGTTATTCGATAATCTCAGTTACCGCTCCGGCGCCCACCGTGTGGCCGCCTTCGCGGATCGCGAATCGCAGCCCCTTCTCCAGCGCCACCGGCGTGATCAAACTGATCTCCGCACTCACGTTGTCTCCCGGCATCACCATCTCCACTCCCGCCGGCAGCTTCACGTCTCCCGTCACATCCGTTGTACGGAAGTAAAACTGCGGCCGGTATCCCGTAAAGAACGGCGTGTGCCTCCCGCCTTCTTCCTTCGTCAGTACGTACGCTTCCGCCTTGAACTTCGTGTGCGGCGTGATCGATCCCGGCTTGCACAACACCTGCCCGCGCTCCACTTCATCCTTCTCAGTCCCGCGCAACAGCAACCCCACGTTGTCGCCCGCCATCCCCTCATCCAGCAGCTTCCGGAACATCTCCACGCCCGTCACCGTCTTCTTCATCGTTGGACGGAAGCCCACAATCTCAATCTCTTCGCCCACCTTCACCTTGCCCCGCTCGATTCGTCCCGTCACCACCGTCCCGCGTCCCGAAATCGAAAATATATCCTCGATCGGCATCGCGAACGGCTTATCCACGTCTCGCGGCGGCAGCGGTATATGCTTGTCCACCGCCTCCATCAAATCCAGCACCGACTTCTCCCACTTCGGATCGCCTTCAAGCGCCTTCAGCGCCGAGCCGCGAATCACCGGAATCGTGTCCCCCGGAAACTGGTACGTCTTCAGCAGCTCGCGCACCTCAAGCTCCACCAGCTCGAGCAGCTCGGGATCCTCCACCACGTCGCACTTGTTCAGAAACACCACAATCGCCGGCACGCCCACCTGCCGCGCCAACAGAATGTGTTCCCGCGTCTGCGGCATCGGTCCGTCCGTCGCCGCCACCACCAGGATCGCTCCGTCCATCTGCGCCGCGCCCGTGATCATGTTCTTCACGTAGTCCGCGTGCCCCGGGCAATCGATGTGCGCGTAATGACGGTTCGGCGTCTCGTACTCCACGTGCGACACCGCGATCGTGATTCCGCGCTCCCGCTCTTCCGGCGCGTTGTCGATCGTGTCGAACGCTCGGAACGACACCTTCGGGTTGTTCTTACTGAGCACCTTCGTGATCGCCGCCGTCAACGTCGTCTTCCCGTGGTCGATGTGCCCGATCGTCCCCACGTTCAAGTGCGGCTTACTCCGCTCGAATTTCTCCTTCGCCATCGCGCCTCACCCTCGCATCACTTGCTTCGCGGCCGCAGCCGCTCTCGCGTTCTCTACCCGAGTCTCAATCGCCTCGAAGCTCGCTCGCCGTCGTCCCTATGTTGGAGCGGGGGACGGGGCTCGAACCCGCGACCATCTGCTTGGAAGGCAGAGACTCTACCACTGAGTTACCCCCGCTCGTATTCGCCGCCAACGGCAAGGTCTTCAAAAACTCGCGGCCCGCTCCACTCTTCAAGTACTTCTCTCTCGCTCGCGCCGCCGTTCGGGATCCGCAGCGCTCAACATAAATCATCCCAAAAGGTGCGCGCGATTTCGTTGAGCGATTCTGGCCGGCGTTGTGTTCTTTGACTCGCCTTTCCAGATTCGACGTCATCCCGATGTAGAACCCGTTGTCCTTCGCGCTCCGCAGCACGTACACAACCCACTCTAAATCCACCGACGATACAATTTGCCCGCTCATCGCGACCATCTGCTTGGAAGGCAGAGACCTGCCCGCCGGGCAGGCGGGCTCTACCACTGAGTTACCCCCGCTCATCCCAAAACGCCCATCGCATCTGGAGCCTGGGACCGGGATTGAACCGGTGACCTCGTCCTTACCAAGGACGCGCTCTACCAACTGAGCTACCCAGGCCCGCCTGCCGGTTCTCCCGGATCCACCCGCTCGGCTATCGGCGGGCAGGCCCGATCCGGCCTCCCGGAAAATCCAGACTCCACAGGACACTGGTGGACGGGGGAGGATTCGAACCTCCGTAGCCCGCAAGGAGCGGCAGATTTACAGTCTGCTGGTTTTAGCCACTCACCCACCCGTCCCGCTAGAAACCCTCGGGACACAAAAGTCGCGTCCCACGAACCACGCCAGAATTGATCGGACTCCTGTATGGGGTACTCCGCAATGCAGAAAGGGCCGTGTCCGCAGACACCAGCCCTGTTCGCTCATATCGCGAGGAAGCCGTCCCTATACTTGAACAAAAAATGCCGCTTCCCTCAAACTCAGCTGGCGGAGGGATTTGAACCCCCGACCCTCTGATTACAAATCAGATGCTCTACCAACTGAGCTACGCCAGCACTGCCAAACCTACCGAAGTTATCACAGCGGCAATCGAATTGCAAGCGGGGCTTCCGGCCCGCAGCACACCCATTGCCACCCTCAAATTTATTATAACCTCTTAACCAGCCTATGTCCTATTGTGCAGCCGGCTTTGTAAAGACGCTATCATCCAGCAGCACGTTGTGCCGGACTTCCGTGACAGTGATCGTCACGACCTGCTCGCCTGTACTCTCTTGAATCCTAAATGGACGCTTGATTCCATCCACCTCGCGATAATCGTCAAAATCCTCGCGGAAGTCAACGACTCCCTGCGGGCCGTGGCGATGGCTGACGACTCGCACCGGCAATCCCGTCGCGACGCTAAAGTATATCTCGTCCGGAGCGCCCTCTGGAACGTCCGCTTCCACTTCGTACGTGTCCTGATCGTCGACTTTTTCCGGGCCGACTACCGCGAGCCTCGTGTACAGCTTCTTCATATCCAGCGGGTGATAGAAATCCGCGTCGCGACGCGCTTCGCTCAGTTCCGGGCCACTCTGCTCGCGAAGGCCATTCTGCGGATCATCCGTCCAACCCACCGTGCCATCAAAACCCTGCCGAAAGAGAATGCCCGAAATCCGAATCTCCGAAAGAATACGGTCGGGCGCCTTCTCGCGCAGCTCAATCGTCCCGGAAAGATTCTGCGCCGGGACGTCGATCGTTCCCATCGTCACTCGCGAGGTCAATTTCAACCACGCCCCGCGTCCCCCGACGGCATCAAGGTAATGATTCAGGATCCGATCGACCGAAGGCAGCGGCGCAGCCGGTGCCGATGGAGGCGGTGCTTGCCCGCGTGCGGGCACGGCCAGCGCGATCGCCATCACCGCAAGCGCGAGCATCCGTCTCAATTTCATCTCGTGTTTCTCGTTCGCAATCGCGCCGCGAAACATTACACTAATTGCCGCACGCCGCCATGCCTATCTCCACCACAAAACGCGCGCTCATCGCACTCGCGGCGCTCTTCGTGCTGGCCGCAGCAGTCGCGGGAGTCTATCTCTACCGCGCCCGGCGGCCAATGCCAGCCGCTGCTCCAAGCGTCCTTCCCGTTCCCAGTGTTCTTAGTGAGCTTCCACCCGATGCGCCCGGCGTTGCCTACTTAGATGTCGCAGCGCTCCGTAAGTTGCAAGGCTCGCCGCTGGCGGCCATGCTGGGCCTCGCTGGCGCCAACCCCGCGACTGACCGCGACTACGCCAACTTCGTTCGCGGCACCGGCTTCGACTACACGCGCGATCTCGACAAAGCCGCGATCGCCGTTTGGCCTGCCAGCCACATTGCGGAAGCGGGCATCTTCGATCGCGCCGTCGCCATCGCCGAAGGCCGCTTCGATCAGCCGAAAATCAAAGCCTACGCTCTGCGCACGGGCCACGTCATGATGCGCGGTTCCGACGCGATCTACGAAGTGCCCGGCAACCCGCCCACCGCGTTCGAGTTCCTCTCGCCCACGCGCATCATCCTCGCCAGCGGGAAAAATCCGGCCAGCCTTCTCGGCCCTTTCAAACCGGGCGCTCGCGATCCGGCCATACAAGCGCTGATCGATCGAGTCGCCGCGGCGCCCATCTTTGCCGTGGCGCGCACCGACAACCTGCCTCCGGCTTTCTACGAAAACTTCCGCAGCTCTCCGCAGCTCGAACAACTCGCGCGCAACATTCAGGGCCTTACGCTCGTCGGCCAGCCCAAAGCCGACGACCTGCAACTCGCGCTCGACGCCGAGTGCGACTCGATGGCGCACGCCATCGAAATGTCGACGCTTCTCGAGGGGTTTCGCATGATCGGGTCAATGGCGCTCGCCGATCCCAAAACCCGCCGCGAAATGAGTCGCGAGCAAGTCGCCCTCCTCAATGCCCTCCTCAGCCAGGCCAAGCTCACGCATCAGGATCGCTGGGCGCGCCTCTCTCTCGACCTCACGCCTGCCATGCTCGGCTCGAAGTCTGCCGCCGATCCAAAGCCCTAGCTCGAGGAAGCGGAAGCGGCCCACGCGCGCGGCGCCCGCCCTTCGTATGCGTCTTCCAGCAAGGCCCGAATTCCTTCCTTGGTCAGCGACCTCGGATTGTAGAAAGTCGCTTGCATGGCCAGCTCCGTGGCCCGGTCCAAGCCGTCCGATTTCATCCCGAGCGATTTCAGCGATAGTGGCGCGCCCATCGACGCTTCGAGTTCGTGCAATCCAGCCGCCGCGGACTTTCCGCCCGCCTTGCCGCCGAGCGCCCGCACGATTCGCTCCATCGCATCGGGCGCCCCGCCCGCGTTGTACGCGGTCGCATGCGGCAGCAGAACAGTATGTGTCTCCGAGTGCGGCAGATTGAATGCGCCGCCGAGGATGTGGCACAGCTTGTGATGCAATGCCGTGGTGGTGGCGCCAAGCACCATGCCGCCAAGCCACGCTCCGTAAAACGCCTGCGAGCGCGCCTCCATATTCGACGGCTCCTTCACCACAATGGGCAAGCTTGCCGCGAGCGCGCGAATTCCCTCCTCCGCCTCGAGCGAAACGATCGGATTCCCGTCCTGCGCGTAGAGCGCTTCGACGCAATGCGCCATCGCGTTCATCCCGCTTGTCGCCGAAAGCGTCGCGGGCATGCTCACCGTCAGCGCGGGATCGTAGATCGCCGTCCTGGGCTGCGCGCGCGCATCGCGCATCGTCTTCTTGATGCCGCCCTCGGTAAATCCCCACGTCGGCGTCATCTCCGATCCGGAATAGGTCGTCGGGATGGACAGGATCGGGCGGCCCGTCTCGACTGCAATCGCCTTCGCAACGCCGGTCGCTGAGCCGCCGCCCACGGCGATGTAGCCATCCGCGCGCAAACGCTCCGCCTCGGCGCGCGCTTCTTTCGCATTCTCGATGGGCACGTGCATCACCGCGCGATCGAAAACTCCCGCCGCTTTCGCTCCCAATCGCGCCGCCAGATCGTTCGCCAGCTTGCGCCGCCCCGGCGTCGCAATGATCAGCACGCGCTCCGCGCCCAGCCGCGCCATTTCCTCCGGCGCCTTCTCGATCGCGCCAATTCCAAATACAGCGCGGACGGGCGACGCCTGGTACGCGAAGGAAAGCTTGGATTCGGTCGTCATGCGCGGCTCCATCGGCTCATTTTCAGGAGGCTACTACTCCGCAAATCCAACTGAAAAAGCGCCGCCGAACGGGTTTTCGGCGGGCTAGAGGATCTCCCGCTACCGTGTCGATTAGAAAAAATTCCGAGCCGTGTTTTCAGCGAGATAGCCCCGTTTCTAATCGCCAAATGTCGATTAGAAATCAGCGAAAAATGGCGGTCGTGAGCGTGACGAACCAGGCTCCTGATCGCACGCACCGCGGCATTCGTTCTGCGCGCCCTCGTCTCGCTTGCCGCTCCCAACTCCATTTGCGACTCCTCAAATCTGACGCTAACTACTCAATCTACGCTTGCACGATGGGACAGAAGTTTCAAGGGCTTACATCCACTAAAAAGGACAGGGACTAGAACTAGACTAAACTTGCACAAAAGGCCAGCCAGCTGCCCCTTGCGTGCATACCACAATGTAGTTACACTTATGTATGTGCGCACATGAGATTCATCTGGGACGAAGAGAAAAGCCGGCGTAATCTCGCCAAACATAAAGTGAGTTTCGAGACGGCAAGGCTTGCATTCGACGATCCGAACGCGGTTAGCCGACTCGAACGCGTGGAAGATGGCGAGGAGCGCTGGCAAACGTTAGGGCTTGTGGGCGGAATCGTAATTCTTTTCGTGGCACACACTTATCGTGAAGAAGGCGGCGAGGAAATCATCCGGATTATTTCCGCCCGAAAAGCGACCGCACAGGAAAGGGCAGCTTATGAGCAAGGTTTCTAGAAAACAGAGGAAGGAGCTGGCGGCGCTGGCCGCGATGCGCGACGCGCAGATCGATTTTTCAGACGCGGCCGAAGTGCGGAACTGGAGCGAGGCGGTAGTGGGCAGGTTCTACAGGCCGGTCAAGAAGTCGCTCACGATTCGTCTGGATGCCGATGTCCTGGCGTGGCTGAAGGGTCAGGGCCGGGGTTACCAGACCAGAATCAATAAGCTCCTACGCGCGGCAATGGAAGGCAAGCCCCGGTCGAGCCGGCGCAGGGCTTGAATCGGGCGACAGATGGTGTGTGGTGGGGTGGACGCACACGAACGTTGTCCGGAGGCTGGCGCCTTTTTGTTCTGCCGACCGACGCATCTTCGGTTTTTATGTAGCTCACCGCGCTTTCCGCGGTGAGCACGGGGGTACCGGTGGAAGCGTGGGCCGTGAAGGCCCTCGAAAAGCCGTCGGAATAACACCGGCTTCAGCCGCGGGGTTCGCCTCGTCTTTAGTCTAGCTACCGCGTCCTTTTTCTCACGGTCCATCAGGAAAGAGCCCTTCGGCCGACAGTTCAGAGGCGCCGGGGTAGCGGGTCAGTTTCCGGTTACTGGGTTAAGCAGGCACTTGCAACGGGCCGTCATCGTTTCAGGCATAAATTCGCCGTCAACTCCTCTCCAGGGTGCACGGTCTGCGAATAGCAGCCTCCGCTTTAGCTCGAATTTGGTCGGCTATCTGGAGCAACATTTCCTCGGGTATATCATCCTCCACAACAATTTCGATTGAACTGATGCCCACCTTAAAGGATAGCGGAATACCTTCAACGGCAATTCGGGTGAACTTTGGGTTCAAGCTGGATTTAGCAAGTAACTTGGAGCCCTCCGGTAGAAGCGCTTTGATCGGAGGGTTGCGTTCGAGAACGAATAGCTTTCCATCTCCCTGACGAACGTTAAACTGATGCCACTTGCGATTGGTGACGCGCCGCCAAACTCCGGAGCTAACGTCCAGACTGTACTCATCGAAATTGCGCCGATAGACTTGCTTTCCCTCTTGCTCGCGAATGACCTGCCCGCCACGAATAGTGATGAACCCATTCGGATCGAAATAGGCTTCGTGCTCGTAGATCCATCCAGGCTTTTCCCCCGAAACCTGCATCGCAGAAATCTCATAACCTGAAAGATCGACTGTGTAAACTGGAGTTTCGCTGGAGCGGCGGGCGTTCTTATAGCCGAGAGAGCCAATGACGAACAGCCGGTTTTGAACTAGCGTCGTGGTGTGGAAATCGGTTGGAGGGAACATTTCTGCCGGATAGCCGTATATCTCGATCTGATTCGAAGGTGTGAGGACAACCAAGTCGTTGTAAATGCAGAAATCTGGATCGTAGAAATCCTCATGTTCTCCGCCAACGTAAACCACGCGCCCATCGGTCAAGACCGTCCGTGTAGCGCCATAACGATCAAAAGTCCAGATGGGCCCTTCTTCTCGCGAGGGCGACGCTTTGAATGCATCGCGGGCGTGACATGGGCCAAATCCCTTGAATTTGGGCTGGTTCCGGAGTTTGGCGAGGCCGCTACCTCCGCGAATCATCCACTCCCAAAAGGCCATATGCATCCGTTCCGGATTCGTGGTGCCGAACCGGGGACGCCGTTGTTCGTTGAACAGCTCGGGACCAATCTTCATCAGAGGAACATTATAGGAGCGTTCAAAGCAAGCGTAGCAAACTAAGGCAACGCGAAAGCGATCACGCTGTCGCCGGGGGCGTCGTTGAAGTAGCCGTTGATGGCGACGATGCCGGGGCCGCCGAAGGCTTCGACGACCACATACTGCTTGCCGTTCTTGCCTCTGTAGGTGACCGGCAGGGTGTGGGCGCTGGCGTCGATTTTTTCGGTCCACAGCGTTTTGCCGGTGCGGGCGTCGAAGGCGCGGAAGCGGCCGTCGTTGGTGGCCGCGATAAAAATTAGTCCGCTTGCGGTGACGATCATCGGGCCGGTATTCGGCGCGCCCGTATCGGGAAAGCCCTTTTCCGCGAGCGCGTCGACCGTGCCGAACGGCTTGCGCCAGACGATGTCGCCCGTCTTCGCATTCACCGCGAAGATTTCAGCCCACGGCGGCTGGATGCACGGCCAGCCGTTTTTCGGATCCCAGAAACGCGAGCCGTAGCGCGACGGGCCGCCCGGGAAGACTTTGTCGTACGGGCCGCCCTGCGGATTCGGATGATCGGCTTTGACGATCCGCCCGGTCTGGCCCGCGTTGAACGCTGTGGTGCCGAAGATGTAGTCGAGCTTCGGATCGAACGCCACGCCAGCCCAGTTTCCCGAGCCTTCGCGCCCGGGGAAGATCACCGCCATTTTGTCCGGGTCCATGCTGTAGGGCATGAACGGCCCGAGATTGTAGAGATGGTTGTCGTCCCAAAAATTCTTGCAATACTCGGCGTGTTCAGGCGTGAGCGTGTAGAGATCGTTTTTCGTGATGCTCATCGGAGCGAGCGGCGGCGGCTTCAGCGGAAAAGGCTGCGTCGGAGAAGTTTCGTCGCCCGGAACATCCGTCTGCGGCACGGGGCGTTCTTCGAGGCCAAAGAGAGGCTCGCCGGTCGTCCGATCGAACATAAACAGCAAGCCCTGCTTGCCGAATTCGGCGACGCCGGGAATCGTCTTGCCGCCGCGCTTGATATCGAAGAGCGTGGGAGCGCCCGGCACGTCCCAATCCCACAGATCGTGGTGAACGAGCTGGCGATACCAAATCAGCTTTCCGGTATTGGCATCGAGCGCGACGACGCTATCGCCAAAGAGCGTGTCGCCGAGCCGCACGCCGCCGTAGAAATCGGGCCCGCCCGTCGGCGCGACGGGCACGTAGACGATGCCGCGCGCGGGATCGAGCGTCATGAAGCTCCACACGTCCGTCCCGCCGCGAGCATTCCAGCTATCGCCCTTCCAGGTGGCGTGCTCGGGCGTGCCGGGCTGCGCTTTCGTGTCGAACGTCCAGACGAGCTTGCCTGTGCGCGCGTCCCAGGCCTTTACCGCCTGCACGCCGTTCTGGCCCGCGATCACCAGGTCGCGGTAAATCACGGGCGCCGACGCCGCGGCAGCGTCCGCCACCAATCCGTCATCGCCAAACCCATCGGCGGGCTTGCCGGTCTTCGCGTCGAGCGCGAGCATCTGCCGCCCACTGACGCCGAGGAAAAGGCGCGGGCCGGTTGTCGCGTCGCCGGGCCAGTAGGCGAGGCCGCGGCGCTGCGTTCCCTTCGTTTCGTATTTCCAGATCAGCTTGCCAGTATCGGGATCGAGCGCGAAGACGTCCTTGCCCGCGTCGAAATACATCACGCCATCGACGACGAGCGGAGCGCCCTCGGAATTCACGTCCGCGCCGACTTCGCCGCCCGTGTGGAACGTCCACGCGCGAACCAGCTTCTTCACATTGTGCGGATTGATCTGCGTGAGAGGAGAAAAGCGCGTCGATTCAGGGTCGGAGCCGGGATATTCCCAGTTGGTGCCCTGCGCCTTCAGCGCAAGCGGCAGAAGGAAAAAGAAAAGAGCGGCGAGTTGTGCGCCGCTCTTGGAAATTCGAAATCGCCGTCTTCGCCCGCAGTCAGCCACCCTGCTAATTGGCCGCCAGCAGCGGGTCGACGTCGTGCTCCATATCGGCAAGTGTGAGCGCCTTCTCGTAGAAGTGCGCTTCCTTGCCGTCCTTATCGAAGATCATCGTCATCGGCAGGGCTTCGCTCTTGGCCCAGCGCGCATCGATGCCCTGGTAATACGAGTCGTCGGTGGTGGATGCGATGTAGACCGGGAACGGAGGCTTCTGTTCCTCGAGATAGTTGGCCATTTCGCTCTTTTCGGCGGCGTCGGTCACATCGTTCATCGAGACCTCAACCACCTGGAGCTTGTCGCCATACTTGCTCTGGAGCTTCTCGATGTCGGGAAACTCCTTGTGGCACGGGACGCAATAGGTGGCGAAGAAATTCAGGAAGACGACCTTGCCCTTATTCGCCGCGATCAGATCCTTCACGTCCTGCGGCGCGACGACTTTGATCTGCGGCGCGGCGGCGTCCTGAGCAGCGGCGCGGGGCGCAGCCGCAAAAAAGATGCAGGCTACGCCCAGCGCTACGCCTGCGAGCTTGATCGAAATGCCCGATTTCATTGACCGTTACCCGAACTCGGCGCCGGCGCGGATGCGAGCATTTTCGTCGAGGCCTCGGCGACATTCTGGAACGTGTCGTCCGTGGTGTTCACGAAGTTCGCGTACACCTGCCGGTTGATGTCCACAAGGATCGTGTTTTCGGCCGTCGGATTCAGCTTATACAGGCGCATGCCGGTATCCGCCGTGCCCTTCGCGAAGTAGACCATCGGAATCGTGATGCCTTTATCCGCCGCGAGCTTCGTGAGCCAGTCTTTCGACTCAGCTCCATTGATCATCACGACGAAGCCCTTGAGGTTCTTATTCGCCTGCACGAGGGCGTTGAGCTTCACGATCATGTCGGCCGCCTGATCGCTGGGCTTCGGGAAGAAGCCGATCACGGTCGGCGCCGTGCCGTACTCGCACACGTAGCAGGTGTCCTGCCCCTTGTACTTTCCGGTCACGTCGATCACGCGCAGCGACGGCGTTACCGCTCCCACCGGACGTCCCGAGGTGAGCGGGCCGCTCGTGGTGGCGACAGCCGCATCGGCCGGAGCCGCAGGCGCGCTGTTGCTTGAAGACGAAGAAGCTGAGTTGCCGGCCTCGCCCGATGCCGCGGCTGCATTGGCTTCCTTGATCGCGTTCGCGGCGTCAGTCCCCTCAACGGGGTACTTCAGCGCAACCCATTTGTACCAGCCGCCTTCGAGAACCTTTGTATTGAGATAACCGAACTCGGCGAGCTTCTTGTACATGTCGATCGAATCTTCATCGTGGTTGCAGGGGCAATAGAGGACCAGCATCTTGTCGCGCGGAAGGCTGATCGGCGGCGTGACGCGCTGCACCCATGGGTAATTGATCGCGCCCGGAATATGGCCATCGGCGAAGGCCTCTTCGGGCTGCGTATCCACGAGCACAAAGCTCGTGTCTTTGTCCTGCATCATCTTAAGGACTTCAGCCGGCTTGATGAACGTGACCGGCGGAACCATGCTGGCATCGTCGGGCAATCCAAGGTCATCTTGCGCCAGCGCGCTGGAGGAGCAGAACGCGAAAGCAATCAACACGAAAAACGCTGCAACCCACTTCATCATAAGGACCTCCCTCATAAATGATCGGCCGAAACCCTCACTACCCGTTAGATTCCCGGCAAGGCCTGCAGGATACCGTCGAGGAGCAAGTCGATTGTTTGCCGTCACTCTCATAAAATTGGCAAAACGCCCAAACCAAATTCTCGCCGTTACGGTGGATGTTACTCACCGTCTCGGAGGGTGTCAAGAGAACCACTCCCACCATATAAATAGACGCAACAAGCCCGCTCGGGTTTCAGAAAAGTGCCAAGCAGGGCGGCCGAGTTGCGCCGAATTTTAGCGCGCGGGCAGGGTGAATCCGTAGACCACGCTATCCACGGAATAGACCACATATTGGCGCCCATCCAGCTCGTACGTCTCCGGGCCGGTGTTAAGCGTGCCGCCCGGGTACATGTGCCACAGAATCTTGCCGGTAGCCACGTCGAGCGCAACGAGGTTTCCTGAGCTGTCGGCGGTAAAGAGCACGTGCCCGGCGGTGGTGAGAATCCCGAATTGGCCGCCGCGGCCGAGAGTGTCGGCCGTCCAGCGGACTTTGCCCGTCTGGTAGTCGATCGCTTTGAGCATCGACTTCGACGTCAGGAAAAAGTCGCGGCCGGCCCAGCCTTCGGCCCTCTTGCCGGGCATCGTGAGGTAGAAGACGCCCATGGACTCGCGCGAATTCACGTAGAAGAGGCCGGTTTCCGGATCGAAGCTGGGCGCCTGCCAGTTCGTGCCGACGCCGCCGGTGACGAGCACGCCGTCGGTCTGCGGATCGCGTTTGGGATCGGGGATCGGCTCGCCGTTCTTGTCGAAGCCCTTGAGCCAATTCGCCGGGACAAACGCCTCCGAAAGCAGCGCCTTGCCGTTGGTCCGATCCAGAACGAAAAACAGGCCGTTCTTGTTGGCCTGTGCCAGCATCTTGCGCGGCTTGCCTTTGAACGTCCCGTCGAAGAGCACCGGCGTCATCACCGTGTCCCAATCGTGCGTGTCGTGCGGCGACGATTGGAAATGCCAGGCCATTTTTCCGGTGTCGGGATCGAGCGCGACGATCGTGCACGTGTAGAGGTTCGCGCCAACGCGCGTGTCGCCGTTCTCGACCGGATGCGGATTGCCCGTCCCCCAATAGAGAAGATTGAGCTCCGGATCGTAGGTGCCGGTGATCCACGTCATTCCGCCGCCGCGCGTGACGACGTCGGTACTGTCGTGCGGCCAGCTATTCCACGCCACCGTATCATCGGGCTTGGGCATCGCATCCCAGCGCCACTCGATTTTGCCGGTCATCGGATCGACGGACAGCAGGAAGCCCGGCAGATCCTCGGTGTCGCCGGAAGTTCCCACAATAATGTGATCGCGTACCACGAGCGGCGCGACGCTACCGAAAGCTTTCAGCGCCGGATCGTCGATCTGGATTTCCCAAATTTGTTTTCCATTGTGCGCGTCGATGCAGACGAGGTGATCGTCGGGCGTGGTCATATAGAGGCGGTCGTGCCACATCGCCGCGCCCTTGTTGCCTCCGCCGGCGCCGCCTCCTCCACGCTGATACTGCCAAATCTGCCGGCCCGTGCGCGCGTCGATGGCCCACATCTGATTGGACGAGGTGATGTACATGATCCCGCCGACCTCGATGGGCATCGATTCGAGCGAGCGCGAGTGCGTCTGATACGCCCAGGCGAGCGTGAGCGAGCCCACGTTCGCCCGGTTGATCTGCGTCAACGTGCTGTAGCGGCGGCCCGTGTAATCACCGTTGAAAGTCGGCCAGTCGTTCGTGGCTGGCTTGAGAATTTCGGCGGGATCGAGCCACTGGGCGGGCATGCCGTCAGGCGCGGCGTGCGCCCTGATCGACGGAAGCGCCGCGAATAGAAGCCCAAAACCGAGAAGCAACAGAAGGGCCAGCGGCCTTTTCATTTCAAAGTCTCCAGGTATGTGAATACGTCGTGCATCTCGGCGTCCGTGTATTTATCCAGAAGCGCGGCGTGCGCGGCAAGCGGATCGTGGATTTCAAGCTTCACGGCGCTGCGCGGCCACGAGTGATACCACCCGTCCGTTCCCTGAATCCCGACGTTGAAGCCGTCGTTCAGCACCAGCGCACCCTCGAACGTCTTGCCCGAAGGCAGCGTCACGGTTGCGGTGTTCGGCACGCCGGGCGGATAGAGGAAATGCGTTTCGAGATCGGGCGGCTCGAGCTTCTTCGCGATTCCCGCGAGGTCGCCCGTCACCGAATGGCATTTCGTGCAGCCGCCGGGGCCATCAAAGAACGCCTTGCCTGCCTCGACGCTTCCCGTCGCCAAACGCGAAGCCGGAATGTCGTTGGGGTAGGCGCCCGGTATGCGGGTGTGCAGGTCGAAAAGCGTAAGCTCCGAATCAATGTAGGCAACGATGTCGGAGACCTGATCCTGCGAGAAGGAGAACGAAGGCATGCCCTTGTCCGCGCGGCCGTTCAGCACCACGGGAGAAATCAGGTTGCCACCCTTATCGTGGCGCACGACCGAGGAACGAATCAGGTCCGTACCGCGGCCGCCCGTTAAATCGTCGCCGTGGCACACCGCACAATTTTGCTTGTAGAGCGGCTCGCCGCGTTTTGCTGCAGCAGCCTGCGCGGCTTCGCGAGCGGCGCGGTCACTCGGATTCGGCGCACCCGGATAGCCCTGCTGCGCCTTGAGCGAAAAAATCACTGCGAAAGCGGCAAACGCGACGAGCGCGAGTTTCCTCAATTCGATTCCCCTTCCCGTCTTCTGGTGAGACGCACGCTTGGCCCCGCCGGTTGCGGCCGTTTCGCTACTGGCCCGCCTTCGTCAAAGTCGCTCCGGTAACTTTCTTCGTCTGGTGCGCCCAGTTCGTCCCCGGATACGTAAACAGCAAATCGTATCCCGGCGAGCCGCCCGCCACGACGATATGAAAATCGCTGGGGCTCTGAACGACCGGCACCATCCCTCCGGGCTTCAGACTGTCGAGGAAAATCTGCGCGCGGTCCGGCCTGATTCGGCCGTCGGCCACCGACGCCCGGATAAAATCCTCCTCGCTGCCCTCCCCGAACGAAACTTGTTTCGCCAGCCTTTCGTAAGGCGTGCGGGTATGTTCATACAAATATTCCTGCAGGCTTTTTCGCGTGTAGCCGAGGTTCGCGAGTTCGACCGCGCAATCCGGATGCAGCACGACGATGTGTTTCTGAGCGTGAGGCCAGACCGGCCCTCGTTCCTGAATTCGCGCGGCCATCTGATCGATTACGCCCTGCGCAGTCCACGGCGCCACCGCGCCGCCTCCGAAAATCACCGGAGTCCCGGCCGACGACACCGTCACCGTGCTGTCTCCCGCCTGAAAGCCCTCGCTCACGTTGAACGGTTCCCACGGGCTCTTCGCCGTATCCTCGGCAAACGTGTAGAACGTGTATCCCTCGAGCCGCCCGGTAAGACCCATGAAGTTCACCTGCGGCCACGTTTGTCCGAGATTCAGCAGCGAAAGCTCGAGCGCCCGGCCGACAGTGCTATTTGCCTGCCAGCCGATCCCCAGCATCCCGATCCCGGAATTGAAGTCGAGTTCCTTGGCGATCGGCCCGTCCACGATCACGACCGGCGTAAACGATCCCGTCGACGCCACCACGTGCGTCAGATCGTAGTGCTTGTCGAGAAAGCCCTCCATCGCCGCCAGAATCACGGGAAAATATTCCGGCTTCGCGCCGGCCATCACCGAGTTGATCGCGATCTTCTCCACGGTCGCCGTTCCGTTCTTCGGCGCCACTTGCCCGAGCACATCGTGCGGCGGGAGCGTCGTCCCCGCCTCCATCGCTTTCACCATTTCGGGAGTGGGCGGAACAATCGGCAGGCCATCCGCCCAACGGCTATCGAGGAACATCTCGTTCACCTTTGCGTAGGCGTCCTCGTAACTCTTGCCGGTGACCTTGATGTTCGCGCTCTCGAGTTGCTTCTGCACCTGCGACGGATGCGCTTCTTCCGGCGTCAGCGGGCGCGTCAGGTCGTCCACCATCTGCGCAAAAAAGGCATCCGCAATCGGCTGCAGCCGCGCCTTGTCGCCGCGCGCGACGTAATACTTGTCCGCGGGAAGCGCCAGCGCGCGCATTACCGGCATGCCACGATCCCTCGCGGCGGATTTTGCATCATCCAGAAATTCTGTAGTTGTGAAGTAAACGCCCGGCATCCCTGTCTTTTCAATTTCGATCGTGTCGTGGGAACCCCACCACGTGCAGCTCCCTCAATCACCGACGCCGAAAACGAAAAGATCGCCCTGCTGTTTCACCGTCGGGTACCACTTCGGCAGATCGGTGATCGTCTGCGCGGCCGGCTTCGGATACATCACCACCGTCGCCGTCGGATATTTCTCCTTCAGCATCGCCGCGAGCACGTCGAGGAAATTGCTCGCGCCGTATTTCCCGTTGTCGATCAGCACGATCTTCTTACCGTCGAGGCTTCCGCCGCGCGGGCTGATCCCCAGCGTCTTCGGCGGAGGTATCTCACCCCGCGGATTCATTACTTCGATCGTCACCTGCGCCGACGCGGCGCCTGCTACGCAGAGGCTTCCCACCACCAGCGCAAACGCCAGCAACCAATTCGCATTTTTCTTCATAGGATTGTTTCTCCCGAGCTGCTCCGCACCGAATCGGCGCGGAGCTTCTTCCAAGCGCCCTCAAGATAGGCAGGGTGATCCCGAATGTCAATTCGATTCGACCCTATTGCGGCCAGTTGGAGGTTGCGCCGTAGGGCAACGTGACCATCACCGCTACAACGTCGTGGAGCTTGCCATTCTCGACCTTGAAAAGCTCGGCCACTTCCTCGCTGAACGGCCGCGTCGCCGCCGCCGACTCGTCCACCTTGCCGACGCCCGGCACCTCGACGGACCGGATCGTTCCCGGCGTGTTGAACATGAAGATGCCTAGCACCAGCCCCTTCTGCTGATCGACGGTGATGTATCGCCGCGGCCGGATCGGCTTGATGTAATCGAAGAGGTGCGTATCGAGCTGCTTCTCGCAATCGAGCGGTCCCATTTTCGAGCCGGGGAAATTGGACGGGCAGGTCTGGGTGCCGTTCTCGATGCGCGTCACATCCTTATCGAAATGCGCGATGGCGCCATTGGCCTGCTCGATCGCATCGAAATATAGATCGGCGGCATCCACCAACTGCTGCCGCGTCGGATGGTCCGACGGATCGAGATCCTCGAGCATCGCCGGCTTCGGCGCCGTCAGGTTCTCGGGCCGCGTGAATCCTCCGCGCGTCTCCTGCCGCGTGAGGACCACTTCCATCTCGCTGATCTTTTTGTCCACCACCTTCACGCGCGCAACGAGAATTCCGGCCATGCCGCTTTCATCCGTCGTGCCGAAGAAGCTGACTTCGCCTGCTGTCGGATCGTCGATGAAAAGCTGATAGCTTCCGAAGCCGGTAAGCGTGCCCCATAGGCCATCCCCAATTTTCAGTTCCTGCCCGTTCTCGGTGTACCGTGCATCTTTCGCAAGCGGCAACTCCGCCGGATTGTGGTCGAGCATCGCCACGCGGAACTTGTTCATGAAATTGTTCAAACGCTTGCGGTCGCAATCCGGATTCGCCACGGCTGCGGGAGGCTTCGGCGGCGTGACGGCCCACGACGCTCTCACGTTCGTGCTCCCCGGCCCCCATCCCGGCTTCAATCCGTACTGCGCCTGCGTCGGCACGCCCTGAATGAACGCGATTTTGCCCTTCTCGACTTTGAAAACGACGCCGATTTCCCACGTCAGCGGATGCCGCAGCGATTCCGGGAACGTCGTGCCGTCGGTGGTCGTGATCGATTTCACCGTGCCGTTGTGATCGAAGAAGACGAACGCGAAAACGAGCCCGCGCTCGCGGTCCACCACCATGAATCGCCGGTCGCGTATCCGCGTCACGAATTTGAAGAAGCCCGTCTTGAATTGTCCCTCGCAGCCTTTGCTGAAAATGGGATAGCTGTATGGCCGAGCCGCGTCCAGCGCGGGATTGTTGGTGGTCTGCGTGCCGCCCTCGATCCGGTTGCAATCGGAGGTGAAGAGATTCGCACCGTTCCCGTTGCTTCTTTCCAGATCGGAGAAATACCGATTCGAGACCTTGGTCAATTCCTCGCGCGATTCGCGGTCCGCTTCCGGCACCGTTGCCGTCAACCTCGGGTCGGGCGTCCCGATCTTATCGAGAGCCGTCGCGCCCGGAATGTCCCGGTTCACGATCGTCTCGATTTCCGTGATCTTCTTATCGACGATCTTCAGCCGCAGCACGAGAATCGCCGGCCGGTCCCATTCGTGCACCACGCCGATGAATCCCACCTCGCCCGCTGCCGGATCGTCCGTATACAGCCGGAATTTGCCGAGCCCGTTCGCCGTGCCCCACAATCCCTCGCCGAGCTTCAGCACCGTGCCGTTCTCGGTGAATTTTACATCGCTGGCCACAGGAAGCGACGAAGCGGCGCGCGCCACGAGCGCCGTCAAATACTGGTCGACGAATCCATCGAGGCACGCGCGGTCGCACGCGTCTGGCCGAGACTCTTGCGCCGCCGCTTTGCGCGTCGCGCCATGGCTGGTTCCCCCGCTCCAGGCCATCAACACCCCGATCGCGCCGGCGCAAACTGCACAACGCAAGAGTCTCGTCATTCACCACCCCTTTGTTGAATTCCGTTCGTCGTCATGCAGCCGCACACAAAGCCCGAATCGAGCTTCGGATCGCACCCATTGGTATTTCCCCCGAATTTCCAACGCGGTGCGAATTATTACACCGAAATCTTCGCTGTCAAGCGCCGCCGCCTCACGAATCTTTCGTGTTACCTTTGCGCTTAAGCAAAATAAGACAAAGGCGGGTCAAACGTGCCGCATGGAACAGTTGTTTCTCTTTTCGTAAGCGAGTCCGCGGGCGGGTCGCTCTCGCCGGTCCAGGAAGTCCGGGCCGTGCCCGGCAAGGGTCTCGAAGGCGACCGCTACTTTCTCAATGCGGGGACTTTCTCGAAGCCCGAGCAGCAACCCGACCATGAGGTCACTCTAATCGAGATCGAGGCGATCGAAGCGCTCCAGCGCGACTACGGAGTCGAGCTCGCGCCGCACGAAAGCCGCCGGAACATTCTCACGCGCGGCGTATCCCTCAATCACCTTGTCGGTCGGGAGTTCCACGTCGGAGACGTCGCCCTGCGCGGCCTTAGGCTCTGCGAACCGTGTTCGCACCTGCAAGCGCTCACGCGGCAAGGCGTGATAAAAGGATTGATTCACCGCGGCGGCTTGCGCGCCCAAATTCTCACGCCGGGCGTGATCCACGTGGGCGACGCAGTCGGCTCGGCCTGATCCTCAATCAAATGGTTAAGCTGATGATCACGGCAAACCGAGGCTGCCGTACGCGCGCGGATACGTGAGGATGCCCCACGGCGTCTCGAATCCGCCGATCACCTTGATCTGCTTGTACGTCTTGGCGTCGAGCACGTACACGCTGTTCGACCGCCCGCACGCAAACAGCAGCTTCGAATCGTCCGGAGTGAACGTGAAGTGCCAGCAGCGCTTTCCGAGCGGCGCTTCGCCGATCTGTTGCAGCGTCTCCGCGTTGAACACCTGCAGCTCCTGCGCCGCAGCCGTCACCACGAAAATCCGCTTGCCGTCGCGGTCGAACGCGACGCCGTAAGGCTTCGCCGCCGTCTGCGTCGCGTGCACCACGTTGAGATTCGGATCGAGCAGCAGCAGCGTGCCCGATCCCTCCATCGTCACCGCGTACAAGTTTCCCTGCGGCGACACTTTCACTCCGCGAGGGCGCCTCCCGTACGATTCCAGGTTGATATTTCTTATCTGTTGGCCCGTTGCCACGTTGTACACGCCGAGATTGTTCTGCGCCTCGTTGGCGACGATCAGCAGTTTGCCGTCCGGCGAGAACTCCAGCCCCTCCGTCTCCTGCCCGGCGATAAGACTCAGTGCGCGCGTCCAATCGTGCGTATTGAACTCGACGACCTCCGACGGCGGCTCGCTCTCTTCCGACTTCTCCTCCGCCGCGCTCGGAGGCCCGCCGCTCGAGCCCGGCTCGTACGACGTGAACAGCCACTGCCCCGTCGGATCGAGTTTCACGAACTCCGGGTTATCGCCCACGTGCAGCTTCCGAACCACCTTCATGCGCCGCGTGTCGATCACCGCCGCGTCCGCCGTGTCTTTGTCCGCCGTCACCAGATACTTGCCGTCGAACGTCAGCCCCTCGCCGCGAGGCGCCACATCCTGCGGATGAATCGTCTTCACCACCTCGAGCGTGTTGAGGTCGATCACGCTGATGCCGCCGTCTTCGTTGGTTACGTATGCGACGTTCGTGGGAATCCGGAAATAGTGCGTGTATGTAAGATACGCGGCGCCGGCGATCACGATCAGCGCCATCACCCATCCCAGCAGCTTGCTTAAATTCATTCGCACCTCTCGCTCTCGACATGCCTCGCCGAGGAATCATTGCAATCGCCAGGTTCGGCGTGGCAATCGGGGGAAGATTACCCCGAATGCAATTTCTTGTCGCGCCAAATGTGAAACTTGCGGGTCCGTGTGACAACCGCGAATCTTTGTGGGTCGTGGCTTCCAGCCACGACATAAGCCCTGCAAAAGGATTACGGGCTTCAGCCCCTGAAGTTCTCAAACACCGTTGCCACACGGACTCATGAGGAGCAATGCAAACAACACTTCACTTCACTCGCTGCGTTCCACTTCCCGATCGAGATACCGCGGCAGTTCCGCGAGGCTGTCGAGCATCAGGTCGGGCGGGTGCGCTCGCATTCCCTCGAGCCCCAACCCATAGCTCATGCCGACGGCCCACGTCCCCGAGTTGCGCGCCGTTCGCACATCCACATCGGAATCGCCGACCATCATCGCCTCGCGCGGGCTTGCTGAGAAATGCCGCAACAGCCTGTTCACCCCCTCCGGGTCCGGTTTCTTCGTCGCGAAGCTGTTCCCTCCATAAACGAATCGGAAATAGTTTGCGAGGCCCAGTCCCCTGAGAATCGCTTCGCTGAATCGCACCGGCTTGTTGGTCAGCACCGCCAGCTCGCGGCCTTTCAGCAATTCGAGCCCTTCGCGCACGCCCGGATAGGCCACGGTATTGTCGAGCATGTGCGCGCGATAGTACGCGAGGAAAAACGCATGGCCCTTCTCGATTTCCTCCGGCGTCACTCCTTCGCCCAGCGCCCGCTGCACCAGCACCTGCGCGCCATTCCCGACGTAGCTGAAAATCGTGTCGTCGGCGAGCGCCTCGCGGCCCATGTGGCGCAGCGTCGCGTTGACCGAAATCGCCAGATCGAGCTTCGAATCGATCAGTGTCCCGTCGAGATCGAAAATCAGCGCGCGCACTCCCCCAAACTGCCGGCGCCCGTTATTTTCCCCGCCATCCCGGCCCATTCTTTTGCGCTCCTGCGCGAATCAGCATTCATTCTATGTGCCGCTTGCGCCCGTGTCACGCCGTTGCCGCATCCTTGGCAGGACTTTCGCCCGTTACCGAAAACGCAAAGGCGCCAAAGCTTTTTGGCGCGCCCGTGCCGCTGCGACGTTATCGTTTGTATATAGGCGAAGCTGCCTGGCAACACTTGGGGATTGCCTTGAGCCGCATCTGGGAAGCCTTAAAGCAGGCGCAGCAGGAAAGGTCGCGCGAACGCTCCGCTCCGCCGGAGGATATCGCCGACTCGCCTGCCGCTTCGGATCAGCGCAAAGGTTTGCGCCATCCCCACATCGTTCCCGTTCTCGTTTACGGCTCGAAACTCGACAACCAGCCGTTCCACGAAGAGGTCAACACGATCGATGTCGGCGAACACGGCTGCCTGCTCGTGATCGAAACTCCCGTCGTTCGCGGCCAGCGCCTGTTTCTCACCAACACGCGCACCCAGGCGGAGCAGGACTGCCGCGTCGTTCACGCCTGCACGCTTGGTTCCGGCAAGACGCGTGTCGGACTCGTCTTCTGCTCTCCCTCGCCGAATTTCTGGATTCGCTCCAAATCCTCATAATGTTGGGCCGCTAGCGCCGCGCTGCTACAATAACCTGCCGCAACGCCACACTTTCATCCCGAGGCCTCATGGCAGAAATCCAGCCCTTTCGCGCATATCGCTACGACACAAATCGCGTCGCGCCGTGCGACGTTCTCACCCAGCCCTACGACAAAATCACGCCCGCGATGCAGGAGCGTTACTATGCCGCGAGCCCCTACAATCTGATCGCGATCGAAAAAGGGCGCGCGCTTCCCGGCGATTCCCCCGAAAATAACGTCTACACCCGCGCCGCGCGCACGGTCGACGAATGGATCGCCGAAAAAATCCTCGTGCCCGATCCCGCGCCCGCCATCTACATCTACGCGGAGGAATTCGACGTGCCCGGCACGCGCACGCACCGAGAACGCATCGGCTTCATCGCGCTCACGCGCGTCGAGGACTACGACGCTCAGGTCGTCTTTCGCCACGAGCGCACTCTCTCCGCGCCGAAGGCCGACCGCATCGAGCTTCTCCGCCGCACCCGCGCGCAAACTGGCCAGCTCTTCTTGCTCTACGACGACGCTTCGCAGCAAATCGATCGCTGGCTCGACGAAGCCGCGCGCAAAAATCCGCCGCTCGCTATGACCGACGAATACGGCGTCACCCACAAGCTCTGGCCCGTCTCCGATCCCGCCTTCGTCGCGCGCATTCAGAAGGCCATGGCGCCGAAGAAACTCGTCATCGCCGACGGCCACCACCGCTACGAAACCGCGCTGCACTATCGCGACGAATGCCGCTCCCGCGCGGGCAAAACCGATCCGCTCGCCGCGCCTGAATTCGCGATGGCAACCTTCATCAACACGCACTCCAAGGGCCTCACGATTCTCCCAACGCATCGCACGGTCGCGAATCTCCCGAATTTCGATTTCGAGCGCTTCCGCAAGACGCTCGCGCCCTATTTCGATTGGTATTCCTATCCGTTTCTCAGCCCGGAGGAGCGGCAGTCCGCCTACGCTGAGTTTCGCAAGGATCTCGAAGGCCGCAGCCATGGCCGCCGGGCACTCGGAGTCTACGCCGTTGCCGGCAGTGCCGCCGATTCGAAGGAAAAGCCGGGCCCCGCGTTTTATCTCTTCGCCCTGCAGCGAGGCATCGATCTCGAAGACGTTATGCCCGAGGTCCCCGAGGCGCAGCGCGAGCTCGACGTCGTCCTCTTGCATCGCCTGATCCTGCAGAAGGGCCTCGGCATCACGCCCGAGGATGTCGCCTCAGAAAAAAGCGTCGGTTACGAGCGCGAAATGGACGCCGCGCTCGCCGCAGTCGACTCCGGCCGCGCGCAAATCGCCTTTCTTCTGAATCCGGTTCCCGTAAAGCAGGTCGTCGAGATCGCCCTCGGCGGCAACGTCATGCCGCAAAAGTCGACGGACTTCTACCCCAAACTTCTGAGCGGAATTGCCATCTACCGGCTGGAAGGTCGCATCACGGAATAGGGGAAGGATCAAGCGGAGTAGCGCCGGCGTCTCACCGGCTCTCTTTCGGGGCGGATGGCACGCTAAATACAAAAAAGCGCGCGGCCCAATCATCTGATCGGGCCGCGCGTCGTGAATTTCCCGGGGCCCGAAAGGAGGGTGCCCCGAACTGCCTAGCTGAAGCTCTGGATCGCCGCCGATTCGCTGTCGTAGGTATCGAAGACGGTCATCAGCTTCGTCACCTGCAGCACTTCCTTGAACTTCGATCCCAAGTTCGTCAGCTTCAGCGTGGCGCCCTGCGACCGCGCACTGTGAAACGTCGCCACCAGCGTGCCCAGCCCGGCGCTGTCGATGTAGGTGACCTGGGCGAGGTTCAGCACGATCTTCTTTTTCCCTGCCGCCAGCAAGCTCTTCACTTTTTCGCGGAACGAGTTGCTTTCTTCGCCAAGGACGATCCGTCCCTCGATGTCGATCACATCCACGCCGCTCACTTCCCGATCCGTCATTCGCAGTGCCACGTTCGCGCCTCCTCGAAAGTTCGATTCAATCTTGCGCTTGCAGTTTGAATGGCCGTCTGACGCCTCGGCCGCGTGCGTCTTCCCTCAGTAGAAGTCCGAACAGGACATATAATAACCGCATCCGGGACATATCATCTTGCAGCTTCGCGCCGCTAGCCGCGCCGAACATCGCGGGCAATACTCCGAAGCAAATTCCGTTTTCCCCTTGCCGCCGGGATCCTGCTCCGCGGCTTCGAGAATCTTCCGAGCGCCTTCCGCCGGCGAAATCGCCTCTTCCAGTTGAGCCACCTCGCTCCTCAATTGGAGCGTTGTTTATAGCACATCCCGCCCATAGGGAAAAGCAAACCCGCGCCCGAGCGGTGGGTCAGTTTCCGATTATCCGACTTATCAGGCACCAGGCTCCCGTGCGTTCGGATGCGATCACGGATTAGTATAGGAACCGACAATCGCTTTGCGGAGTCCAAACGGACATGGCGAAACGACGCGCGGTTTTGTTCTTACTGGGATTAGTGGGGTTGCCCTTCGGGCCGGGAAGAACTCTTGCTTGCACGTGCAGTCTCGGCAGCGGAACGACAATGCGAGAGATTGCCGCTTCGCACAGTGAGGGCCCGAATTCAAACAAGATCGTTTTTGAAGGGCTTGTACAAAAACAAGATGTTGAGCCCGGACCGATTGGATCGCCTGTCGATGCATTGTCGATGACAATGAGAGCTGCACACCGGGTGGTTTCTATTCGTGTTTTGCGAGCGTATCGTGGTCAGGTTTCCGGAACGGTGGTAATTCTGACGGGCATGGGTCTCGGGGACTGCGGCTTCGATTTCGAAACCGGCAGACAATATCTCGTCTATGCGGACCGAATAGACGCTGTGGATTTGTTCACCAGCATCTGCAGCGGCACATCCCCTGTGGAGGAGGCTGGTCCGGCTCTCAGATTTCTTCGCGGCGAAAGACCTACGGCCGATGACCTATTGGATCCGCAGGCTTACCAGGACAAAGTGGAGGATCAATGGTACGGCACGGCATGCGGCCGCGTGACCGAGGCCGATGGCACTCCGTTTAATGAAGGTTCTGTGGACATGACACAGATACGCGATGAACCCCTTCCTCCCATGGTCGCGTCGGACCCGGATCTGTCAAAGCCAGACGGCAGCTTTTGCATTCCAACCATTCGTCCGGGGAAATATCTGCTCACTGCAGAGAAATTCGACTACGATTCCCACATCCGCTGGATGGGGTACTACCCGGGCGTTGGGACACACTCTGCAGCGGTCCCCATTGAAATCCAAGCCGGTGAGAACCTATCGGACCTGCATTTCAGCGTCGCCAAAGAACCTCTCTACACTGTGAGATTTCGCATTGTGGCAGATGGAAGCCCCCTCCCTTTGGAAAATCTTGGCGTTGCGATTGACGGTACCGATCGGGATGAACTGGCCTATCATCTAATGCAGAACGAAAACAAGGATGGTATTTTCTTCGCGGGCTATGTCCCTCCAGGCCGTTACGTCGTGCAAACCTATGTTCAGCCTGACTTCAATACCGGAAAGGTTCCTCCAGAACTTTCTAAATGGAGGATGGCAAAACAGGAAGTAGATATCTCGTCCGGCTCGGAAATTCTTCTCAAACTGAATCCGGCCACGCCACACTGAAAACGACAGTGGATGCGCCTAGCAGACACCCTATTCCAGGATTTTCCGAGGCTCTCGGGCGGTTAGTGCCCGATTGATGTCTTAACGAGGTCGGCCTCACAACGGCCCGAGTAGACTGTTCGGTGTTCACCCTACAGAGCTCGGACCGAAGGAGGCCGAGATGAGAATTATAGGATGTGATTTGCATAGCCGCCAGCAGACGTTGGCGATGCTGGACACCACAACGGGAGAGATAGAGAAAACGACTCTGAAGCACGGAGACAACATCGTGCGAGAGTTTTATTCCAACCTTCCACGGCCCGTGCGTGTGGGGATCGAAGCCACCGGATCGATGCAGTGGTTCGTGAACCTCATGGAAGAACTCGGAATCGAATGCCTGGTGGGACATCCGGCAGAGATTCGAGCGGCCGAACCACGAAAACAAAAACATGATCGACGAGATGCGGACTTACTCCTGTCACTGCTGGTAGAGGAGCGCTTTCCGGCGATCTGGTTACCTACGAAAGAACTGTTAGACATTCGGGCCTTATTGCGGCACCGACACCAATGGGTGGGCCTGCGGGTCAAAATACAAAATGCGCTGCAGGCGATTGCTTTGGCAAATGGGCTGCGACGAGGACCTTCCCTGTGGACCCACGCAGGCCAACACGCGATCGCGTCTTTGCCATTGTCACCCCATGCCGCCTATCGGCGGAATGAGTTGCAGGCGATGTATGTGAAATTCGAGGCGGAGATCGAAAAACTAAATCAGCGAGTCGAGCAGCAAGCTCGTGAACGTTCCGGAGCACGGTTGTTGATGACTCATCCTGGGGTAGGACCGATCACTGCCTTAGCGACCGACGTGTTCCTGGGCGATCCGGCTCGATTCGCAGACAGCAAGGAACTGGCCAGTTATGTGGGGATGATCCCGGGAGAATACTCCAGTGGAAAGCGACAGCGACTGGGTGGCCTAACCAAACAAGGCAATCCGCTGTTGCGATTTCTCTGGAGTGAAGCAGCCATCCATGCGGTACGCCGGGATCCGCAGTTGAAACAGTTTTACCACCGCAAATTAATCCAGAAGGGTCTCGGAAAGGCGAGAGCCGCCGTGGCTCGAAAACTGGGAATCCGGATGTGGATCATGTTGCGGGATCGGATTGAGTACCACGAGTTCTGTCGTCGTGGACAGATGCAGCAGACCAGTGGTGATGCCTGTGCGGGAATGCCAGGACCGCGTTATGGTGCGAAAGTCACCGGCTGATTGATTAGGCTACCCGCCTCCCTGAAAGGGGAGACCGAAAAACTCATCGTGGTCCATGGTGATCGAAGAGATGACTGGTGGGCAACACCAAGTCGATGAGCGCAAAAGGCTGAGCAACTTAGGGTGAACGGAGACGAACGGAAGCTCCAGAAACAGACGCAATTCGTGCGCCGACGAAGAAGTGTCTTCGATTCGAGCAAAGAGCGTAAGAAAAATCCCTTGCAACAGCCGGCCTCGTTAGAGATAACGCGGTAAGGGGAAACTGACCCACTGCTCGCGCCGGACATCAATTGTTTTGCCTTCGGCGGGGCCGGGCGGTCGCGGGGCGTGCACAGGGGCTATCGCGCGGCCTGTGCCCGCATTTGCTGCGCGCCTTCCGCGTTGATCCACAAAGTCCCAGCCACCGAAAGCGCCACTGAAAGGACAAGATTGCCGGGCGAAAAAGTCCGGCCGCTCGCGGCAATCAGAAGGTACTCGAGGAGCAGCGGCGGAACGACCAGCGCGAGGGCAAAGAACAACCAGGCTGCCGCCCCTTGCGCTCGCCCGGCTTTCAGGAAGATTCCGAGCGCAACTCCAGCCGGAAAAAACACCATCCCGTAATAGATGTCGCTGTAGCCGTCGAGTTCCTTTGGCCTGACCCACCGGACAAAACGTGCGAGAGCCGCCCCCGGCCCCAGTCGATAGGGAAACCCCGCACGCTTCCCGTCGATGTAGAGCGACAGATCCGCGCCATCGTAGGAATACACGATGTTTCGCAATTGATTCGGTGCGAGAGCCTTCGGTACGTTGAAGGCGATTTGCGCGCGCCGGGCGGAGAGCGGGCTGCGGAACCAGAAGGCAAGATTCAGATCTTCCTGCCACACGTTCAGGTTCGCCAGGTAGGGCGACCGCGAAATCGAAAGGATCCGGCTGTCCGGCCAATTGCCGTCCGCGGGCTTGCAGAGGATATGAATCGCAAACTGATTCGTCCGTTGCAGGTGCGTAACCAGACCCGAGACGGGCGCCGCCGAAACGAGCCACGCATCACCATCGAGGACGAGTTGGTTCGGATCCCCCTGTGCTTGCACGCCGCCGGACCATGCGAGATCCGGAAGAAATTTCATCTGGTCGCGAAAGGGAGGGCCGCCGGTGAAATCGTATGCTGCCAGCGCCCCGGGCGCACCGGCTGGAGAGACCGCCCCGCGCGTTAATGCCGTCGCCACTTGAGGCGAGAGCGCCCGATCCCAGAATTCCAGCTTGGAGATTTCACCCTTCCACCCCATATGGGCTCGACCGATCACGTCGCTGCCTATCAGTAGGCGGGAATCCGGAAGCCAATTCGTGAGCCTGGTCTCCGCCTGCAATCGGGCCGAAACTGCAAACCAGCATGCGAAGTAAATCAACAGGACGATCGCGAGCCGCCTTATGGAAGCGAAGGATTCGATCGCTCGCTCCGCTTTAGTGGCGAATTGCAGCAAAGCGCCACCCAAGACAATGAAGAGGAAGAATCCCACAGCCGATCCGGTGCTATTCGTGAGCACATCCTCCCAGCCGGAATCCCGGCCGGGAATATACAACTGTGTGAACTCGATCGCGTAAGACAGGAAGAACCCGCTGATCCAAGCCACAAGAAAGGTCGTCGTTCGCGATTTCCCCTTTTCGAAGAGCTTCTCGGATAACCCAAATCCGAACGGAACGAACAGCAGCACGTTCAGGAAATCATCGAAGACACCCGTGTGCTTGCCGAAGGTCATCCCCAAGAAGAAAGGAGACACGCCATCGGGCAACTTGGCGTGGGACAGCAACCTGAACGGGAAGCAGGTGAGGAAGAGGATCCCAACCATTGCGGCAATCAAAATCCGGTTTGACCATTCTTGAAAGTCTGATCGGAAGTTCGGCTGGGTTGCCTGACTCTGCATCACTTTCGTGGTTTCCCCGTTTGGCTCGATTTAGTCTAGCACGGGTTGGTTTCGTACCCTGTTCGTAAGGGAGGGCTAGCCGTTTCGCTCTCCCACCCTCCTGGTTTTCGCTTGGCCGGGCAAGGGAGAACAAATCCACCGTTCTACTAACTTATTGCATTAATTATAGTTAGCGTGGTCCTGAACAGCGAAGGACAGGCAGACACACGGCCACTCGGACAGGCGAAGGCCCCTGCACCATCTTTGTTCCGTCGTCCAGTAGAAGACTCATGGGTGCGCTCCCTAGACTCAGCGTGCCATGAGAAGCCAGCCCAATGTCAGGAATCGTCAGTCCCTTCAGTCCGGGACCCAGTACCAGCCAGAGGCCCGTTTTCGCCGTTCCCTAGGCAGCATACTCGCCACGCTGGTCGTGATCTTGACGGCCATCACGCTGACGAATTGCGCCGGCGTTACAAGCGCAGCATCCACAGGGCCAACGGGTTCCGACCCCGGCACGGGAGTCCTTTCCGCCAGCGCCACGACGCTCTCCTTCGGAAGCGTGGCCATGGGCAGTACGGCTGTGCAAAGCATGAGCGTCACGAATACGGGCACCGAAGCGGTGAACATCACCCAGGCGTCGATTTCCGGGTCCGCCTTTACCGTGATGAGTGGGAGCGGAGCCGCCACTCTCGCCGTTGGCCAGAGCGCCACCGTTCAAATCCAATTCGCGCCCACGCAGGCCGCCGCCGCGACAGGCGACCTGGTCATTTCGAGCAATGCTTCCAATCCCACGCTCACGATTGCATTGACCGGGACAGGAACAGCAGCGGGCGTCTCGGTCACGCCATCGAGCGTCAGCTTCGGAAGCGTCCCCGACGGGACGACCGCGACTCAGTCGATCACCCTGAAGAACACGGGAACTGCGAACTTGAATGTCTCCTCAGAGAGCGTGACCGGCACTGGATTCGGTGTCACAGGCTTCTCCGCGGTCACTCTCGCCCCGGGCAGCACCATGAACTTCAACGCGACGTTTACGCCGGCCTCAACGGCGAGCGTTTCCGGCAGCATCTCGATCGTCTCGGACGCGGCAAGTTCCCCGACCACGGTTGCCTTAAGCGGGACCGGCACCTCGCCCGGAATGTCCGTGACGCCGTCCAGCGTCAGCTTCGGCAACGTGCCCGATGGCACGACCGGCACGCAAGTCGTCACGCTGAAAAATACCGGAACAGGGAGTTTGATAGTTTCGTCGGAGAGCGTCACCGGTACGGGCTTCAGCGTCACCGGCTTCGCCGCGCAAACGTTGGCCGCCAACGCCAGCATGACGTTCAACGCGGTCTTTTCACCGACTGCTGACGGAAGTGCGTCCGGCAGCATCTCGGTGGCCACCAACCTCCCGACTTCCCCGACCGCAATCCCCCTCAGCGGAACGGGGACTCAGCCCGGCATTTCGATCACGCCCTCAAGCGTGGCTTTCGGCAACGTCGCGGACGGCACAACCGGAACGCAGTCCATCACGCTGAAAAACACAGGGACTGCCAATTTGGTCGTCTCATCGGAGAGCGTGACTGGAACAGGTTTCAGTGTAACTGGCTTTGTCGCGCAAACGCTGACTCCGAATAGCAGCATGACGTTCAACGCCGTTTTCTCGCCCACAACGCCTGGGGCCGTCTCGGGCAGCATCTCCGTCTCCACGAATCTCTCAGGCTCTCCCACGGCGATCGCTCTTACCGGGACGGGCACGCAGCCGGCGATGTCCGTCACGCCGTCAAGCGTCAGTTTCGGCACCGTGACGGATGGAACGGGTTCCACGCAAGCAATCACTTTGAAGAATACGGGCAACGCGAATCTGGTGGTTTCATCGGAGAGCGTGACCGGTGCCGGATTCAGCGTGGTGAACTTCACGGCACAGACACTCGCTCCGGGAAGCAGCATGAGTTTCAACGCCGTCTTCGCGCCAACCACGCCGGGCGCGGTCTCAGGCAGCATTTCCGTATCCTCGAATCTGCCGGGCTCTCCGACGGCGATCCCGCTCACAGGCACGGGAGCCAATCCGGCGATGTCGATCACGCCTTCCAGCGTCAGCTTCGGAAGCGTCGTGGACGGCACGAACAACTCGCAGACGATTACAGTCAAGAACACGGGCACGGTGAACCTGGTCGTTTCATCCCAGAGCGTCACGGGCGCAGGTTTCAGCGTTACGGGCTTTACCGCGCAAACGGTGACGCCCAATAACAGCATGTCGTTCAACGCCGTCTTCGCGCCGACCACTGCCGGCAGCGTCACCGGAAGCATTTCGCTCGGCACAAACGTTCCCGGATCTCCCACCGCGATCGGCCTCACCGGCACGGGCACGGCCGCGACCTTTTCGCTTGGCGCGAACCCCACGACCCTGAGTTTCGGCAGCGTGAATGTGGGCAGCAACAGCTCGCTCGGCGTCACGCTGAAGAACAACGGCAACTCGAATATCACCATCTCCGGGATCAGCGGCGCGACCGGCGGATTTACCACGAGCGGTGTAAGCGCGGGAACAATCCTTACGCCAAATCAGTCGGCCACGCTCAACGTTATATTCACGCCGGGCACGTCAGGGGCCGCGAGCGCCACGATCACAATCAACAGCAATTCCACGACGACTCCTTCGATTTCCGTGTCTGGCACGGGAGCCGCCACCGCGTCTTCGGTGAGCCTCTCGTGGGCGCCCAGCTCATCTTCGGGGGTCGTCGGCTACAACATCTACCGTGGCACGATTTCTGGCGGACCCTATACGAAACTGCCCGTGTCCCCGGTTACATCTTCGCCGGCCACCGACTCCTCGGTTTCCTCGGGCACCTACTACTACGTCGTTACGGCCGTCGACTCGAGCAACAACGAAAGCGCGGACTCGAACCAGGCAACCGCCTCAGTCCCTTAGGCTCGTGCCTGCGCTTGCTACGGGGTAGAGAGAGGAAGCGTTGAAGGAGGAAAGAGCGTTCGCATCGAAGTGATCGAAAAGAACTCGCGGTAAGCCTGCCACCACGTGAGGTCCAGGGAAGACCTGTCCCGGCGGACAGGCACCCATACCTGTCCTCGACATGTACCTCCGTCCAGTAGTTTTGCACACCTGCCCCAATTGACAATGGCCTCCGATGGGAGATCCTCGCACTCGCGAAACATCTCGCGGCGATCTGTGGTTGAGTTCTGCTCGGCGCCTGCCTACAACATCTCTTCGCGGCCTCGCTGTCGCCGCGGCTCTCTTCGCGTTGCTCGAATCGGCCGGCTGCATGGGTCTGACGGGCTCGAAGCCACTGGCACCCGGCGCCTCGGCCAACACTCTCTCCGTCAGCGTTTCTCCCCCAACGATCGCGTTCGGCAGTGTCGCGGTAGGCACATCGAATTCGCAGGCCGTGACCTTGACGAACGACGGCAGCGTCAGTGAGACGGTTACGACGGTCCAGCCTTCGGGATACGGCTTCATCTATTACGGACTGTCGACGCCCATCACGATTGGTCCGGGCCTCAAAGTCAGCTTCACCGTCTCCTTCGCGCCGAAATCGGCTGGGGCCTCTTCCGGCAGCATGTCGATCGAGACCAGCGAAGCCACATTAACGGTCAGTTTATCCGGCACGGGCACAGCCTCGGCGCCGCAACTCTCCCCGAGCACTTCGAACCTCACCTTCGGCAGCGTCACCGTGGGGACGCCATCGTCCTTACCGGTGACCCTGACGAACACGGGCACCGGGAACGTCAGCATATCGGGCGTGTCCGCCTCGGGGACCGGCTTTACCGCGAGCGGCGGGTCAGGCGTCACCCTGGCTCCCAATCAATCGACCACGGTCACGGTCACGTTTGATCCGAACGCCGCTGGCTCGGTCACGGGTGGACTCGTCATCGCCAGCAACGCCACCAGCTCGACGAACATCGCCTTGTCGGGCACCGGCGTCTCCGCGTCCACTCATTCGGTGGCGCTCAATTGGAGTCCCAGCGCATCTGCGGTAACCGGCTATTTTGTCTATCGCGGCACGGTATCTGGCGGACCATACTCGAAGCTCTTCGCGTCCGCCGATACAGCACCGAATTATAAGGACAGCAGCGTCTCGGACGGCCAGACCTACTACTACGTCGTAACCTCCGTCGATACCAGCAACGTCGAAAGCTCTTACTCGAATCAAGTGTCCGCCACAATACCGAGCGACTAGCAGCAGCCCTCCGTTTCTCGAATTTCTCTTCCGTACTTCAAACCTCCCAACCTGCCCAAGGAAGCCCGACCCGTGTGGCATAATGGTTGTCGCTGGGGGCGTTCCACGTAAAGCCGATGGCATCGAAGAAATCACTTCGCAGGAAGTTGCTGGCCGCGCATCGCAAGCTACGCGCCGCGCGCATGATTGTCAAAGGCCTGATCTCGACCCGCCATCCGCTGCTCGTGCATATTATTCCGGTGCGGCGGTGCAACCTGGCCTGCACGTATTGCAACGAATTCGACGATTTCTCGAATCCCGTGCCGACCGAGGAAATGTTCCGTCGCATCGATCGCCTCGGCGCGATGGGCACCTCCGTTATCACCATCAGCGGCGGCGAGCCTCTGCTGCATCCCGATCTCGACGCGATCATCGCCCGCATCCGCAAGAACGGCATGACCGCCGGCCTCATCACCAATGGCTACCTGCTCGTCGCCAAACGCATCGAGCGCCTCAACCGCGCCGGCCTCGAATATCTCCAGATCAGCATCGACAACGTGCAGCCCGACGACGTCTCGAAGAAAAGCCTCAAGGTTCTCGACAAGAAGCTCGAGCTCCTCTCCGAGCTCGCCGAGTTCGACGTCAACATCAATTCCGTCCTCGGCAGCGGCGTCCGCAATCCCGAAGACGCGCTCACCATCGCGCACCGCGCCATCGGCCTCGGCTTCACCTCAACCGTCGGCATCCTCCACGACGGCAATGGTCAGCTTCAGCCGCTCGGCCCTCGCGAGCAGGAAATCTTCGAAGAGATCATGTCGCTCGGCAAGCGCTCGTTCACGCGCGTGAATCGCTTTCAGCACAATATTGCCGCGGGCCGCGAGAACACCTGGCGCTGCCGCGCCGGCTCGCGCTACCTCTACATTTGCGAAGACGGCCTCGTCCACTACTGCTCGCAGCAGCGCGGTTATCCCGGCATCCCGCTCGCCGAATACACGCTCGAGCAGCGCCAGCGCGAATTCCTCACCAAGAAAGGTTGCGCCCCGCGCTGCACCGTCTCCTGCGTCCACCAGATCTCGGTCGTCGATAGCTGGCGCGCCCCGCAAACCCTCGGCGGCGGAACGCCCTCCGCCTCGGGCACGCTCGTCCAAGTCACCGGCTCCGCCACGCGCGACTAGCCACCGCGCGCTGTCATCCCGAGCGGAGTCTCGCGCGCCTTTGTCTTTCCCGCGTTTTGTGCGGGCGCGAGACGCAGCGAGGGATCTGCTGTTTCCGGAATGTCGAATAGCGCCTCCAACCAATCGTTTCGATTCCGTCCGATTTCGCTTTACCGCACGGCCCCGCGCTATATCATCGAATTGTTCGCTCACGGATTCGCCGATCATGCTCAAGCGCCTCTTCTCGCAATACATCGCCGACGAAGTCCGGCCGATGCTCGCTCTCGCCACGCCCATCATCCTCGCCGAGGTCGGCTGGATGACCATGAGCATCGTCGACACGATGATGGTCGGCCGCCAGGCGCAAAGCTCCATCGCGATAGCCGCCGTCAGCCTCGGCGGAATCCTCTACAACGCCATCGCCATCTTCGGCACCGGCCTGATGCTCGGCCTCGACACGGTCGTCTCGCATTCCTACGGCGCGGGCGATCTCGACGACGCTCACCGCTCGCTCGTCAACGGCGTCTACCTCAGCCTCGGCATGACGCCCCTCGCCATGGGCCTGATCTGGCTGCTCGAGCGGGCCATGCATTCGATCGGGACCGATCCGGCGGTGCTCGCGCAAGCGGTTCCCTATCTCCGCGCGGTTAATTGGAGCACGCTGCCGCTCCTGCTCTATTTCGTTTTCCGCCGCTGCCTGCAGGGCATCGACCTCGCCAAGCCCGTCATGTTTTCGCTGATCTCGGCAAACCTCCTGAATCTGCTCGGCAATTGGGCGCTGATCTACGGCCATCTCGGCTTCCACGCGATGGGGACGGTCGGCTCCGGCTGGTCCACCTGCGTCGCGCGCACCTACATGGCTGCATTCCTGATGGTCTACTGCCTCTATTACGATCTGCGCTACAAAATGGGCCTGCTCAACGCGTCGCGCTGGCCGCACTTCCCGCGCGTCTGGCGCCTCGTCCGGCTGGGCTTCCCCGCGGCCACGCAACTCGGCCTCGAAGTGACCATCTTCGCCGTCGTCACCGCGCTGATCGCGCGTCTCGGAGCCGTGCCTCTCGCCAGCCATCAGATCGCGCTGAATACGATCAGCTTCACCTACATGGTGCCGCTCGGCCTTGGCGGCGCTGCCGCCGTGCGCGTGGGCCAGGCCTTCGGCCGCCGCGATCCGCACGCCGCCAGTCGCGCCGGATGGACCGCCATGGCGCTCGGCGCAGTTTTCATGACGTGCACCGCCCTCATCTTCTGGCTATTGCCCACCTACATCGTGCGCATTTACACGCCCGATCCCGTGGTCATCCACGGCGCCACAAAGCTCTTGTTCGTCGCCGCCTTCTTCCAGCTCTTCGACGGCCAGCAAGCCGTCATCACGGGCGCGCTGCGCGGCGCAGGCGACACGCGCACGCCCATGATCCTCTCCGCATCGCTCTATTGGTTCCTCGGCCTGCCCCTCGGAGCGTACCTGTGCTTCCAGCGCGGCTGGGGCGCCGCCGGCCTCTGGTCCGGCCTCTCCCTTTCGCTAATCCTCCTCGGGACAGTCCTCGTCTACGTCTGGCAGCGCAAAGCGCACGCCTTCATCGCAACCGCCGCACCAGTTTCATCCGCACCTTGAGCGCCCCAAAAAACGCCCGCCTAGAGGCAAGGCGGCCACTACAAAAGCAGTGCGACGGCACGGCCGCGGCCGACGATTTTGAACTTGTAGCGGCCGCCTTGCCTCTAGGCGGGCGCCTTTTCCTTGCGCCGGGTGCCCCATCCTCGGTTTGTGAGGGTGGGGCCTTTGCGTTAATACTCGACCGGGTCCGCCGTCCCATCCGACCATCTGCCCACGGGAATCATGAATACGTCGATCGGTTCCGGATGGCCATCGAACTGCGGATTCAGCATGACGGGAGAGTGGTCCACATCCGCGCCCCAAACGGCGCCGTCCATGAGCGGAGTGTAAATCATCACGTGAGCCATCCAATTGTGTGGGCTGCCATCGGTAAGGTACTGCTCTTTCGACATCATGTAGCACATGGCTCCAGGCTCCAAAGGCGGCAGCTTTTCCTTCACGAATATCTTGATGCCCGCGATGATCTGCGCTTTGGAATCGCCGGCCAATACCATCTCCGTCCTTTTATACGTCATCGGCAGAATCGAGCGGGCAGCCGGCGGGTTGAAGCAGAGCGGCCCGCGAAGTTTAGGGTTCCAAAAATTGGCGGCCAATTCGCCATGGAATGGGCCCATCCACCCTCGCTCCACCGCGCACACGAAACCGTTCTTGCCTTTCACCGCGGTTTCGTAGCCACGCCTTCCCAGGACGAGGACTTCGGCATCGCGCGAAATGGCCTCCGGGGCCGCGCTCCGCGCCATGGCAATCTCGGCGTTGCGCTCCATCAAGTATTGGTCGAGCGGAGCCATCTTCGGATAGGGTTCTTTGGCCTCCTGCGCATGCGCTTGCCGCAACGCGCCGAGCCCGATCACCAGCGCAAAAGTCCCCAATGCGATCGTGGCGACTATTTTTCGGCCCATTCGTTTCATCGATCCCTCCCGGGGAATTAAAAGACCAATACATTCCCGCATGGATGTCTCAATCGGAATTTCCGATTTGCCTCACCCTCTGCCGCATCGTACATCTGTCCAGCCTTCGAGACCACGAACTTGTCACCAGAGCAGGCCCGCGGCTAAAGCCGCCTCATGACGTCGCGTTTTTCGAGAGCCTAAAGGCTCACGCTTCCACCGGTAAATCCTGCGGCTCGCGACTCCGGCTCCCCTGCTGTCATCCCGAGCGAAGTCGCGCGCGCTTTTGCCTTTCCCGCGTATTTTGCGGGCGCGGGACGCAGCGAGGCCCGCCTGCCGGACGGGCAGGGATCTGCTGTTTGCGGAGTGCGCGAATAGAAACGAGCAGATTCCTCGGGCCCGCCTGCCCGGCGAGGCAGGCAAACACCGCCCTCGGAATGACAGGTCGGCATTTTTGCGGCGGCGTAAATAAGTATTTCAACGGAAGAAATCTCGGTTCCTACGGATATATATCCGGGTACATAAAGCATAGATTGGTCGGGCGGTTAAAACGGCCTAAAAAGCCAATTTTGGCAGGATTTTGCATGATACGGAGATATCCGAGCCGGGAAGAGCGAACGGACAGGGCCCTTCGCAGCTACACGGCCCTGCTGGACGCGGCCGACTGGCTGAAGGCGGAGGTGCGGGTGCCGCTCGGGTCATTTGGGCTGACGCTGGCGGAATTTCGCATGCTGGAGGTGCTGCACCGGGAGGGGGCGCTCCCGATCGTTGATCTGGCCCGGCGTCGCGGGGGCAAGTGGCACAACATCGCTGCCATGATCCAGGGCATGGAAGAGCGAGGGTGGTTGCGCCGGGCCATTGCGACGCTGCCGCCGGTGGAGTTCAAGCGCGCGCACCTGCCGAAATCGAGGCAGCACGAGAGGCGTCGAGGGCAGCGGCTGATCGTGGTGGGGCTGACGGCAGAGGGAAAAGCGTTTTTGAAGCAGGTGCTGTCCATCCACGCGAAGCTGGTGAAGGCTCTGATGCGCGCGCTCGAAGCGAGGGAACAGGATTCGCTCTTTCGGAATTGTCAAAAGCTGCGCGAGGGAAACCCGGTGAGATTTTTCGCCGAGCTTACGCATTGGGATGATGATTGAGGGCGAGTTGAGAGTTCAGAGTTTAGGAGTTGAGGGCGGGAACGTGCGTTCAGACGATGGCGGTGTATGATCTTGTTCTATGGGTGTTCGAATTACTTCACGATTCTTGACTGTCGAAGAGACAGCCAGGATTCATGGCGTCTCGCCCCGCCGTGTGCGTGAGCTGACGAAGCTTGTGGAAGCAAACATCGGTCGAAAAACGAAAAAGCCAAGCAGGAATCGGGGGCGGCGCGGGTAGCGCCGGACTGCCTTGGCGCGGGAGGGGCGTCTCGCCGGCTCTTTTCCTGGGAACGCCGATCTCCCGATCGGCCCGGGCCATTCAGAGAATGGCGTTCCCAGGCAAATCGACTCCGCGTTTTACGCTGATAGAAATTTCCAGATTCCGGCGCGATAATGAGGACATCATGAAGCTGCACTACGACCGCGAGACTGACTCGCTCTACATCGATCTGAGCGCACGTCCAAGCGTGGATTCGCGCGAAGTGCAGGAGGGCGTCGTGATCGACCTGGATGAAAAGGGCCAGATCGTCGGAATCGACATCCAGCACGCCTCGCAAATCCTCGATCTCGCTACGCTGGAAACCGAATCGCTCCCCCTCCGCGTTTAGGCTCTATTACTTCGTAGCGGCGTTCCAGGCGACGTTTCATGCGAGGCCGCCCGGGGCACGGGTACGCCACCCGCTCTGATAGAATCAGCAATATTAATCCTGTTAACGCGCTTGGGGGTTATACCGATGGCTGGCGCAGGGCCAATACTTCTGTTTGACAAGTCCGTTTTGCACAGCTTGAGCGTGGACGAGTCGGTCTGGTTTGATACATTCTATTTTCCATGCATAACCCCACTATTTTTCGTCGAGACTCTGGCCGATCTGGAAAAAGAAGTCGCAGAAGGGCGGAGTCCAGAAGACGTAGTCGGAAACCTCGCTGAAAAAACGCCGCTCGGTGGTGCGATCAACGTCCACCACCACACGCTTTCGGTAGCCGAACTGCTCGGACAAACTCTCGAACTGCGGAGAGTTCCGGCGGTTAGCGGAGGCCGATCAGTCAGAGCACAGGATGGTCGAGGGGCTGTAGTCTACGACTCGCCGCCCGAAGCTGAAGCACTTGAGCGCTGGCGTGATCGCGATTTTCTTGAAGTCGAGCGTCGGTTTGCGAAGGACTGGAGGGTCGCTCTGTCTAGGGTGGACCTCGACCAAATGTTCAAACAGGGTAGAGCGTTTATCGATAGGCTGGGGCGTCCCAGAGATTTGCCGTCCGTAAAGAAAATGGCAGCTGAGGTGTTGGCTAAACCGGGCTCTCGCTTCGTCAAAGAACAGCTTGATGCGCTCAATCCCAAAGAGCTGAGGGATGCAATTTTGAAACGCTGGGGCAGGTACGGGAATCCGCCGATCAAGCGATTCGCGCCATATACCGCTCACGTTCTTCTGGTGGACCTGTTTTTTCGATTGGCATTAGGAGCCGACTTGATCGGACGGGAGCGCGCCAGCAATACGGTCGATCTCGCGTACCTATACTACCTTCCCTTTTGTATGGCTTTCACCTCAAGCGACCGTTTCCATGTGAGAACAGCATCGGTGCTGATGGATGACGGACAGGTGTTCATCCCGGGTACCGAAATGAAAGCCGATCTCGCCAAGCTCGACGAGCACTACTCGCGTCTCCCAGAGGAGGAAAGAGCTAAAGGGCTGATGTCGTTTGCGCACTATCCACCAACGAATGGGGAGTTTCTGGTTTCCAGGATGTGGGACCAACTTATGAGACCTGAATGGAGAGAGATTGCGGCTGCGCCGAGAACCAAAATGTCGAAAGAGGAAGAGGCAAAGATCGTATCCGAAGTCAACGCTCTTACGGACGCACCAACAGAAAGCGGGGACCCCGGCCCCGATCCTAGCGCGATGGTAATCCGACGGGCGATCCCGTTTAGGCGTGGGAAATGGCAGATGTTCTCTCGCGAGGTCCTAAACGCTTCCCGTCGCGAGCCGAGGGGCCGTGGCCAAGACCCGCCCGGTCAAGACGACGCAAGCGCCTGAAAACCCGCAGGTCGCGGCGAAAAACAAATCTTTCCCGCCGCGCCGTCCGACGGTGTCCTGGCCGAACTAAACGAAAACCTCAATCCTGAAATCGCAAAGATTCATTAGAGCAGTTCTTCCGAAACGAGAAGCTCTGGCACGCATTTGAACTGCTCGGCTCCGAGCCGCTCCTCGATCGTCCGCATAGCCGCGTTATGGTAGAGCGCCAACCACGCGTACTTTCGTTTGAGCGATTCGTCGTTGCGTATAGCGGGCTCTCGAAGTGCTCGATCAATTATTTCGCGGTGACCTCTGACGATGCGATGCCTAACTTCGGACGTCACGGGCGGAGCGATCTCGACGGTCAGAATTCCGCACAAATAATCCAAAAAGAAAATTCCGTCTTCGCCGCGACGGATCAGATTCTCGAACATGTTTTTGAAAGCGCCGGTTGCTTCGGATGATAGTTCTCGGTCAATCACAATCCGGGGATAGATGGCCAGCTTCTTCTCCAGTTCGTACGCCCGGACGAGCGCTGGCTCAAACACAAGATTTTCCTCTCGGTCAGCCAACAGGTCGCCCATCGTAACGCCGCCGCGCAAAAATACCCCTTCTGCGGCAAGAGTAGCTTGGCGTGAGGCGAGATAGTGAAGTTCCCCCATCAGCAGAATAAACCACGGAGGCTCATCTCCTATCCCAGTGCAACGAACGATCAAATCGGAAAAGCTGAACGAATTGAAAGTTACCTCGATCTTCTCGCCAGAAGCTCGGCGGTGTTCTGTGTTCTCCTTGGCGACACGTTTCATTGCTGCCAAACGGCTGCTCAGCTTCGCGATTTCTGTTGCTTCCCGGCGACTCCGTTCAACCATCGCAGAAAAGCCCAGCGTGTCGACGTAACTGACCAACGTTTTGGCGTAGCGAGTGGTATTCATCTTCCCGAGACGGTTCCGAGTTTAACCTAGAATACGTGACGGGTGACTGGTGGCGAGAGAACAAGAAACGGCGCAATTTTGCGGATGCCGTTCCGCCGGTGCTATTCTGTCCGCGGGGATAAACAGCGATCGTCGCGCTGTTGCAAATCGGTTCCGTCTGATTTTGAATCACGCGTACAATCTTATATCGCCGCAATGAACGCACAGGAATTCCTGTGCCCGGAGATGGATGAGCTCGACCGCTGAATACGCGCAGGCGCGGCCTGTGCCCGTGATCAATCCGTGGCTGATCGCGGCCACGGTGATGCTCGCGACGTTCATGGAAGTGCTGGACACGAGCGTGGCCAACGTCTCGCTGCCGCACATCGCCGGCAATCTCTCGGCGGGCGTCGACGAGAGCACCTGGGTGCTCACCTCGTATCTCGTGTCGAACGCGATCGTGCTCCCGCTCTCGGGCTGGTTCGCTTCCGTTGTGGGACGCAAACGATTCTTCATCGCCTGCGTGGTGATCTTCACGATCAGCTCGTTCCTATGCGGCATGGCGCCGTCGCTCCCCATGCTGGTGCTCTTTCGCGTGATTCAGGGCGCGGGCGGCGGAGGGATGCAGCCGACTTCGCAGGCCATCCTCGTCGATAGCTTCCCGCGTGAGAAGCAGGGCATGGCGATGGCGATCTACGGCATGGGCGTGGTGGTGGCGCCAACGATCGGGCCCACCCTCGGCGGATGGATCACGGACAACTACACCTGGCGGTGGATTTTCTTTCTGAACGTGCCCGTGGGCGTGATTTCGGTGGTGATGATTTCACTGCTCATCGTCGATTCGCGCGCCGGCAGGAAGGGCCTCGGAAGCGGATTCAAGATCGATTTCGTCGGGCTGGGATTTTTGGGACTCGGCCTGGGCCTGCTGCAGGTGGTGCTCGATAAAGGCGAGCGCGACGACTGGTTCGGCTCGCCATTCATTCTGTGGGCCACCGTCGTAACCGTGTGTTCTCTTGTGGCGCTGGTGATCTGGGAATTGGTCACCGATCATCCCGTGGTCGATCTGCGCCTGTTCAAGGACCGCAACTTCGCCATTTCCACGTTCATGATGTACGTGCTCGGCTTCGTGCTCTACAGCACCACGGTGCTGCTGCCGATTCTGCTGCAAACGCTGATGGGATACACGGCGATGCGCAGCGGCCTGGTGCTGCTGCCGGGAGGGCTGGTGTTGCTGGCGATCCTGCCGTGCGTGGGATGGCTGCTGGGGCGCGTCGAGCCGCGTTGGATCGTGGTGACGGGCCTCTGCACCATGGCGCTGGGCCTGCATTACCTTTCGCTATTTACGCTGAACGCGGGCGAAAGCAACGCCGTCAACGACTGGATCATTTCGCGCGCCGGGACGGCGTTTCTGTTTGTCCCCATCAACGTGATGGCATTCTATTTCGTGCCGCCGGGGAAGATGGACAACGCTTCGGGCTTGATCAATCTCGCGCGCAACGTCGGCGCCAGCACCGGAATTTCTTTCGTCACCACGATGCTCGACCGCCGCGCGCAATTTCACCAGAACGTTCTTTCGAGCAGCGTGAACGCCGGCAGCCCGCTTTACCAGCGGGCGATGACCCACATTACCCAGGAGATGATCACGCGCGGCATGGACGCGGCGCACGCGGCAGTGCAGGCGAACGCCACGATCTACCTGCAGCTGCAGCGGCAGGCGACGATGCTGTCGTTCGTCGACAATTTCTGGATCATGAGCGTGATTTGCGTCGGCGTGATCCCGCTCATGTTTATCATGAAGAGACGCAAAGGCCCCCCCGGCCCCCGCGCGCGAGTCCACTAAAAAAAGCGAAGGGCTCGGTTCGGCGTTGGCCTTTGACTTTCCGGTTCACTAAGGTAAGGAACGCGCGACTGTCATTCCGAGGGCGGGCTTTGCCCGGGGAATCTGCTTTTTTCTTCGCATCGTGCAGAGAGCAGATCCCTCGCTTCGCTCGGGATGACAGCAAGGGAAGTCTACTGCGTTCGTCGCGCGAGGATTTTCGCGAATGATGCGCTGCGAATATCCTCTGACGAAAGCGCGGTGAGGCTCTCGACTTCATCCGCTTTCAGCGCGCCGCAATTCACCGCTTGCAGAAAATAATTCAGCAGGCCCTGCGCCATCGCCGCGTCGTCGAAAACATGGCCGATGCGCGTGGCCTGCGCGGCCTTCTCGATAAAATTACGCAAGCGCCGCGCGGCGGAATCCAGGTTCTCGAGGAAAAACGCGTAGACCGCCGCATAGCGCGTCGGCAACTGCGCGGGGTGCAAGTCCCAGCCCTGGTAGTAGCCGTTGGCGAGGCTGCGGCGCACTGTATCGTAGTGCAGCTTCCACGCCGCATGCACCGTCGCGCGATTCGATTCGATCTGGCGGGCCGTGAGCGGCTCGCCATCCTTGGCGGCCCGATGCGGCGGAATTGGGAGAATATTCACCGGGCCGTCGGAGATCCGCACGCCCGTTCCCGCGAGCGCCACTTGTATTGTTTCGCGCGCGAAATCGGACGCTGGATGCGTCGTCGCCTGCTGCGGCGCCGCGATATTCAGAGAGGCGGTGTAATCATAAGGACCAAAGTGAGCCGCCACGCAGCGCCCGCGCGCTGCGCCCACGAGCGGCAGCAGATTCACCTCGCCGCGCTCGTTGAATATCGACTGCGGCGTCTCGATCATCAGCTCGATGCGCAGCGCGCCGGGCTCGAGATCGAGCAGCGGCTCGAGGCGCGAACAAACATCCGCGAGCGCCGCGACCTCATCCGGCAAGCTGACCTTCGGCAGCGTGACGCAGAAGCCCTTCGGCAGCTCGCCGCGCGATTTCGCCGCAAGCTCGGTGAGAAAAATATCGAGCGTGCGAATGCTGCGCTCGCGCAGTTCCTCGGTGAAAGGCTTGACGCGGATGCCAATGAAGGGCGGCAGTTCCCCCGCGTTCATGCCGGCGCTCACTTCGTTCGCGGCCGCCGCGGCGTGGCCATCTTCCTCGTCGTCCGGGCGATTGCCGTACCCATCCTCGAAGTCGATTCGAAAATCCTCGACCGGCTCGCGCTGCAATTTCTCTCGCACGCGCTGGTACACGGTGTAGGCGAACCACGCCGGATGATTTTCTTGCCGCGCCGCTTCGGTATCGAATTCAATCGACTTCGCGATTGCGGCGGCTGCGTTGTGCGTGTCCGGAAGGCCAGCCGCGCCCGGCATTCCGATCGCCTTCGCAAAGGCGGCAAAATCCGGCGCGTATTCATCCAACGAATACAGCGCGATTTCTCCCAGCCGCCGCGTGGTGCCCGACCGGAATAAATGTGCGCCACCGTACACAGCGTGGATTGGTTGCCGCACAGTAGGCGGGCCGGGATAGCGCCGCTCGAGCGCCTTGTGCGCCTGCGCCAGCCGCGTGGTAATTTCGTGAAGCGATTCGGGAGAGAGTGTTCTTCGCATGATTCCTCGCGCGATTGCTGCTATGCTCCGGCCGGCGCTGCAATTTCCCGCAGCCCTGATTCCGGGTTGTCCCAGGGGACCGGAAAGGATACATTGCTTCGTTGGTGCCCGAAAAAATACTGATCGTCGACGACGAATTTTCCGCGCGGACCGCTTTGGCCGCTCTTCTCCGCCGGCAAGGTTACGAAGTCCGCGAAACCAGCAGTGGCGCCGGGGCCCTCGCCGAAAGCGCCGATTTCCGCCCCGACCTTATTCTTCTCGACATCGTGATGCCCGGCATCAGCGGCTTCGAGGTATGCCGCCGCATCAAGGCCGCGCCCGAAACGCGCCTCACGCCCATTATCCTGATCACGGGTCTTTCCGCAACGGCCGATCGCATCAATGGCATCAATGCCGGCGCCGACGATCTGCTCAGCAAGCCGATCGACTACAATGAGCTTCTGGCGCGCACGCGCTCGCTGCTGCGGCTGAAGCAGTTCACCGACGAGCTCGAAAACGCCGAAAATGTTTTATTCAGCCTGGCGCAAAGCATCGAGGCGCGCGACCCTTACACCCTTGGGCACTGCGAGCGCCTCGCGAATATGTCCGAGCGCCTCGCGGAAAAGCTCGGTCTGCCGGAAGAAGAGATCAAGGCTCTGCGCCGCGCCGGAATCGTGCACGACATCGGCAAGGTTGTGGTGCCGGATGCGATTCTGCTGAAACCCGGCCCGCTCTCGCCGGAAGAGATCGAGGTCATGCGAAAGCATCCCGTGGTCGGCGAACGCATCTGCGCGCCGCTGAAAGCCTTTCGCCTGGTTCTGCCTATCATCCGCCACCATCACGAGAAGCATGATGGCTCCGGCTATCCCGACGGCCTGCGCAATGGCCAAATTCCGCTTACGGCGGCCATCCTGCAGCTGGCGGACGTCTACGACGCGCTCACGACCAATCGCCCGTATCGCAAGGCTTCGCCCTCCGACGTGGGTTTGCAGATCATGGAAGACGAAGCGGCGCTCGGCTGGTGGGACCGCGATTTGTTCGACGCTTTCCGCGATATGATCCGCGACGGCCACGCGGCCCCGCCCGTCCCGCTGCGCAAGACTGCGACTTCGTAGGCGCTCAACGATCGCCGGCGAAATTCAAGATTGAATTCCGATTTAAGCCAGAAGTTCTGGACCAAGAACAACAACCCGCCGGCGGCACCCTTGGAGCTGCCGCCGGCAAAGTTGAGGAAAGGTGCCCTGAGGCCTAGAACATAAACCTCAGGGCGAATTGAATCTGGCGTTGGCCGCCGTTGGACCCCGGCATGGTCGTCTGCAGTCCGGTCGTGGCGAGGTAGCACGGACCCGCGCCGCCCCTGCAAATCGCTCCGCCTTGTGTATACGCCTGCGGGTTCGCAAGTTGTGAATAGTAAGGCTCCGTCGGAGTGACCGTACCTGGGGTGCCCATCAAGTAGACCTGCGGGCCTACACTGAAGTTGGGGTGGTTCAGGATATCGAAAAACTCCGCCCGCAACTGCATGGTGACCTTCTCGGTCAGCTTAGTGTCCTTGAAGATCGCGAAGTCGAAGTTGAAGAAATTGGGGTTGTTCAGGAAGTCGCGTTCGGTATCGCCGAGGGTGCCATAGGGCGCAAACACAAAACATTCCGGATTCCACCATTCGGCTATGGTCCTCACCATGGGTTTGCAGCCGGGGACGAGATTCGGACGCTCGGCTTCGGTGGCGCCTCCCGTCCCGGATTGATAGGTGGGATTCCCAAACATGTCCTGGACGTTAAAGGGCAGGCCGCTAAAGGCGCTGACGATAGGACTGATTTGCCAGCCGTCCTTTAACCGATTGCCGTGGAACGGCAGCCGATAGATGGCATTGGCGGTAAACACCTGGTTGGAGTTAAAGCTGCAAGGACCTCTATCCAGGCTCGGGTTGTAGGCATCATAGACAGCCCACTCGCCCTGTTCCGTGCTGATGGTGGCTGAGGCATCGTCGAGGCACTTGGACCAAGTGTAGCCGACGTTGCCGACCAGAGCCTTGGCGAACTGCCGGCTCAAGCTAACCTGCAAGGAGTTGTAAGTGGAGTGTGCCTCGGGCTTAACCGCTTCCACCGCATCGAAGTTCTGATTGACGTGTATGCCCAAAAACGGGTTGGTCAGGGTACCCGGCGCCCCCTGCCCGGTGGCGCTAGGGAAGTCTCCGCTTGCGTTGGCGGCCGCCTGCTCGGCGCCGTTTGCAATGGAATAGTACACTGGAGGGTTTGCGTCAATCCAATAGAACAAGTGGGCGCCCGAGGAGCCGTTGTAGCCCACCGTGAGCACTGTTCCGGCCCCGAGTTCGCGCTGTATGGTCAGGTTGTATTGCATCACGTAAGGCGCCGTGTCCACATTCTGCAGAACGGCATAGTACCAGGCGATCTGGCTGGCCGCGGTCACGCCTGGGGGCGGGCCGAGCAGCTCGGTGGGGCTGGTAGGGAGATTGGGGAAACTGCCGCTCAGAAAGAACAGCGGGGCATTCGGGAGCATGGACGTGTTGTCGAGGGCGTAGGTACGCGCGGTGATGGGCTCGTGGAACATGCCGAAGCCGGCACGGATAGAGGTCTTGTGATCCCCGAACGGGTCCCAAGCCAGTCCGATGCGCGGATCGAAGTTCTTGATATTCGGATTGCTGGTGAAGGGGTGAGCCGCAGTGATGAAACCGTTGAGTTCGGTCGTCGCCGGCGCAGTCAAGTTGTTGAACAAGAAAACGGGTTCGTGGACCGTCGTCGGGTTGCTGGCCCACTCGTAGCGCAGGCCGAGATTCAAGGTAAGTCTCTTCGTGATTTTCCAGTCGTCCTGGACGTAGGGATCGAACCAAGTCTGCCGCCAGTAGCGATAGGGGTTGAAGGGATACGTGGTACTGCCAATGGTATAGTTGTAGCTGGGGGCGGCTCCGCACACGCACAGCAGAGCGCTACCATACAACGAGCCGCCAACGGGGGTCCCGGGTACGATTGCGTTGCCGCCCAGGTTTGCGAAGATCCACGCGCCGCCGGGATATTGGTCCCAATACTGGTTCAGCTCCATGCGGGTTACGGTGGCCCCGAAGCGGAGGCTATGCGCGCCGAGCGACATGATGACGTCGTCGCCGACGCTGAACCGGTTGGTGACGGGTCGGCTTGGACTCGTAGGCGAGGGACCTATCGCCGACAGGAACGTGCCGTCGGGGCTGAAGTCCATATTGGGCAGGCCGGGAGCCGATTGCAGAGGGGGTCCGGTGACGCCGCCGTCCGCCGTCCGCGTATACAGCCGCACGAACCCGAAGCGGGCCTCGTTGAGCAGTCGGGGCGAAAATGTATGCCGCTCTTCGATGGTGAGGTACTGGTTGTGCTCGTTGTCAATTTCCGGGTATCCGGGGATCGCGGAATACACGTACGGGATAACCTGATAGGCGCTCTCCCGAGTGTAGCGACCGAATATGCTATCGTTCGGCCCTATAGTGTAGTCCAGGCGGCCGACAACATAGTCCTCGTTGCCGATCTGGAGATCATGCGAGCAGAACAGACCGGTGTTCGGCGCAAACGCGATAGCGCTTACATTGGGGCATTGGGTCCCGCTTTGGGCCAGCGGATACAAGCCGAATATGCTTTGTGCCACCGGATTCATCGGCCCGTACGTGCCTACCCACTGGCCACCGGAGTTTTGCGTAAAGCCGGCACCCTCGAATAGATCGGGCAAATCGGTCGGCACGATCGCGCGCGAGGTCTCGCCCAAACCCTGCCGCAGGCCCTCGTAGTTGAAAAAGAAGAAGGCCTTATCCTTCTTGATGGGACCGCCGAGCGAGCCACCGAAGTTATTCCTCTTGAACGTCGGCTTCTCGCCAGGGACGTCGAAGTAGTTCCTGGAGTCCAGGACGCTGTTGCGCATGTATTCGTACGCCGAGCCGTGAAGGCCGTTGGTGCCTGACTTGGTGACGGCGTTGACGGCCGCGCCGGTGCCGCCGAATTCCGCGCTGTAGGTGTTGGTCAGAATGCTGAATTCCTGGATGTCCTCCATGCCAAGGGAAGTGCCCATTACACTGATGCCCGCGCCATGGTCGAGCCAGTCGCGGATATCTGTGTCATCCAGCATGTAGGCCAATCCCACCGGGCGCGAACCGGAAACGGAGTAGTTGGTTTGTTCACCGTAGACGGTGTCCGACTGGCCGCCTCCACCGGGGGTCGCAGGCACCGTTGCCACGCCCGGCGCCATGCTAAGGAGATCGGTGAAATTGCGGCCGTTGGACGGCAGATTTTCCATTTGATTGGACGAAACCAGAGTGCCCACCGCAGCGGTTTCGGTATCGACTCTGGAAGCCTGGCTCCGCACTTCGATCTTTTCTGCGGCTCGGCCCACTGGCAGTTTGAAGTCCAAGACCGGCCGCGCGCCGACACTCAGCACGACGCCGGTTTGCACCATCTCCTGGAAGCCGGACTTCTCGGCCGAAACGTCGTAAGTGCCAACCTGCATTTCCGGGAGAATGTAGCGTCCCTGCCCGTCGGTATTGCCGGAATAGGTGACGCCGGTGTTGACGTCCTTCGCCTGAATCTTGGCGCCGACGATGACCGCGCCGCTCGCATCCATGACGGTTCCGGAAAGTGTGGCTTTTTCCACCTGCGCATCTAAGTTACCAACGATAAGGAGGCTCAAGAAAGGGATGGCCACTGCTGCCAGAAACGCGGCGCGAAGCGCACGCGAACAACGAACCGAATTGCGATCTCTAAGAGCTCGATCCAGGAACATCATCGCCTCCTTTGTTGGATCCTATATGCATGAAGACAGGCACCCACTGCACGCCGCGCGAGAATTCACGCGGAGATACCTGGCCTACCGCATTCTTGGGAACCCACTCGGAAGCTCAAGTCTCAATGCTTCAGGCTTTCTCACGCGATGAACCACACCCACATCACCATCGCGCGAACCGCCAGCCCTGGGCCTTGAGTGTTGCCACACCCCCCAACCTTGGGCGGTATATACTATCGATTTTGTGCCGTTGTCAAGGAATATCCATGGCGGTCATCAGGATCATGCAGGCGTGGGGTTCACATACATCGCGTGGTTCAAGTTAATCGGATTTTGCGAGCCGTTCTTCTCCCGCATACACCACGAACCGCTCCCCGCGCAGAAAACCGATCAGCGTGAGGCTCATCTCGCGCGCCAACTGCACGGCCAAGCTCGATGGCGCCGATACTGATGCGACCACGGGCAATCCGGCCACAATCGCTTTCTGAATGATTTCGAATCCGCCGCGCCCGCTTACCAGCAGCGCCACATTCGCCAGCGGCATGCGATCGTTACGCAATGCCCAGCCGATCACCTTATCGACCGCGTTGTGCCGCCCGATATCCTCGCGCAGCACGAGCAATTCGCCATTCGCATCAAACAGCGCCGCTGCATGCAGCCCGCCCGTGCGCCCGAAAACCGCTTGCGAAGCGCGTAGCGCGTCGGGAAGCTTCACGAGCACTTTGGGATCGAGCCGAAAATCGGGATTCGGCGGCTGCATCGAACGCGCGCGAACCGAATCGATCGACGCCTTCCCGCAGATCCCGCAGCTCGACGCCGCGAAAAAGTGCCGGCGCATTTTCTCGAAGTCCGGCATCGACTCCGCATCGAGCTCCACACGCACCACGTTCCCGCGATTCGCCCCCGGATTCTCCGGATCGCCCGGATCGTGCTCGAGGGCTACAATCTGCTCGCGGCGCTGTATTAGACCTTCGGTGAGCAGAAATCCCGCCGCCAGATCGAGATCGTCTCCCGGCGTGCGCATCGTGACGCTCAACGGATGCTCGCCGATGCGGATTTCCAGCGGCTCCTCGGCGGCGAGATAGTCGTCCTTGCGGCGGACCTTCCCGGCGTCCCATTCCGAGACTTGCGTCAGATCAACGCTGGGCTGTTTTCGTGGCAAGCGGCATCTCCGGTCGACCAAGCATACATCGGAGACGCCGCTGGAAGCCTCGCTAAAAGAGGCGCGGGTTGGAGTTGGACTTGAGAGTGATTTGAGACGCGACGCCATTTCGCACAGACAGGATTGTCTGTGCCACAAAAAACTAGCCCGTCCCGAAGGCGTCGGGACGGGCCAGGGGGCGTTGCACTGGCGTGAGGTGTACTGCGGGGAATCCTTTTTCGGTTCAGTCCGGTTGATGTGGCAGCACGACTCCGGTGGCCGGATCGAGAATCAACTTGTGCGTCGAAGCGTCGTCGTCGAAATCGAACATGCCGTTCAGTCGTCCGGCCTTCACGTCGCTCGAGTTGCCGCCGATCCGCCCGAGATCCCAGTTGTCCTCGATGAAGCGGAGAATCGAAGACTGGTCCGTCGTTCGGTGATCGACGTAGTTCTGTTTGGCGTAGGGCGAGATCACCATCAGAGGCAGACGGGGACCGTACCCGCACTGGCCCTGCGTAGTGGTCGTCGCAACGCCGCAATCGGCGCCGCCGGCCAGAGCATCGTCCGCGACCGCCGACTGGTTGACCACCGGTCCGAGCACGTGATCGTACCAACCATCGGAGTCGTCGTAGTTGATGATGATCGCCGTGTCTTTCCAATAGGGGCTGTTCATGATCGCGTTGATCACGCCCACCACGAAAACTTGCTCGTCGATGGGATCGGAATAGCCCGGATGGGCGTCCTGATAAGCCCCCGCTTTCAGATACGTCACCGCGGGAAGCTTGTCCTCGCCGAGCGCCGTCCAAAAGTCCTGCAAATCATACTGGTGATTGGCGCCGTCCAACGACGTCCCGATCAATTTCGGATCGCTCGGGCGAGCGTGATTTTGATTCGTCGATTGAGAAAAATACTCGAAGGGCTCGTGGTGCGGGATATAGTCGCCGCTGGTGGTGACAAAATCGTCACCCGCCAGCCCCACGTGATGCGCGCCGCAAACGGGGAGACCGTTCTTTTGGCCGGTGGGAGCGAAGCCGCCTTGGAACCATCCCCACGTGAGGTTCTTCGCATTGAGCAGATCGCCTACATTTTTCCCGACGACGCTGATGCGTATCTTGCTGTAGAGGTCGCTCGTTGTCGGGTCCGTCGCCACGCAATCATCGTAGAATGGCCGGGGATCGCCGATGGCCGGTCCCGACGTCTCTGAACCCGCGATGTTTCCCGTGGCATTCTTCGCATTCGGCTGCTTGGTTCCGTCCGCGGACGCCTGCAGAGTCGCAAGGGAAGTTGTCCCGGCAATCAGGTTAAGGGCGCCCACGGCGGATGGACCAAACATCGTGCCGTAGGAGTTGTCGCTCATGGCGAAGTGCTGCGCATAGTTCCACATCGCCTGAACGGTGTTGCCGTCGAAGTAGCCCATCACCACCCCGGTGCCGTTCACGCCCTTACCGTAATCATTACAGGGAGAAGACGTTGATGAGCCTGACCCTGTTGATTCCGGATACTTGTCCATCAGTCCGTGGTCGGCTGCCGATTGCTCGGGGCCGTAGCTGTGGTTCTGGTCGCACGTCACCGACATCACGCCTGTGTCCATTCGGAACGGCTGCGTGGAATTCGGATTTTCGTCCAATAGCCCGCCGCTCAGGAGGTTGTTGACGCGCGGCGTGTCATCCTTCGCGTGGAAGGCCGGTTCGCCGGGCGGATTCGTCGCGTGCGGATAGGTGGCGAAGTAATGGTCGAAGGAAATGTTTTCGCCGAAGATCACGATGACGTGCTTGATCGGCGTCGTTGTTTGGGTACTCTCGGCGTCGCCGTTTCCGTGGTCAGCCAAAAGGCTGCCCGGCATCACCAGAACCAGATTGGCGGCCAGCGCGATCGCTGCCATCCGGCGAAGATACGTGCTGATCATGAGCTCTCCTTGAAGTCTTAGAAAACCTTCGGTCTGACGCCGCGTCGCCCCGCGGAGGCTCGGCAGCCGCGTACGGCTGCCTGAGGGGCTTTCGGAATCAAACTCGTGCTGCAAGGGATACGCGCTGGTTGTTATTGCCAGATGACACGCGCGTTAAAAGCTGGCCGCTCCCGTGACGTTCGCTTTCAGATTTCTCGCGCTGTAGGAAACGGTGGTTGATTTTCGCTGGGTGCGAGAGGATGGCCGCCCACATAGTGGAGGTACTATACCTTTCTGCGCGCCAAGCAGGTCGGTGCGGCTCCCCTTGGGCACCACGCGAATCACGCCCATCATTCCGCCGTCCTCGTGTTCGAGCAGATGGCAGTGGTAAACGAATGTCCCCACGATATTTGGATCGCGGAAATCCATGCGCAGCTTTACGCTCGGGTATTGCTTGCTCTTGCCGTCCCAGTACGCCACGTTGATCGTATCGCGCAGAAAAGGCTCATCCACCGGGACTCCGTTCCATTCCACGAGCAAAAAGTGCAGCTGATGGATATGGAATGCATGGAGTTCCTGCGAACGATTCTCGACGATCCAGTCCTCCACGTCTCCCTGCTGCGCGATGATGTTGGGGGTTTTGTCGCTCGGGTCGAACACTTTCGGCGTCTGCCCTTCGACCGTGATGAAGAAATCGGTCTTGCTCTTCGGGTCGTTCGGGTCGTGAGGCTGTTCGGAAAAATACAGAGTGCGCGTTCGCACCGGTTTTACATCGCCAAGCCACACGGAACTCGATGGAGGAAGCGGTTTGGGGAAAGCGGCCAATCGCACGCCCGGTTCGGGCGCGTCCGCCGCGGCGACGATGGTCGCGAGCGGCCGCGGCGGATCGTTTTCCCCGGCCGGCCCCGTATCGACCGTGCGCGTCACGAAACTTCCGGTCGCGCCTTCCGGCGGGCCCTTCACAACCACGCCAACCCGCCCCGCTGGCGGCAGCAGGACGTGGCTTTCCCAAATAATGCGATTTCGCGCCACCCCGTTCTCGTCAATCGGCACACCATCGAGCGAGACCACCCCCATCATCTCCGGCTTGTTGTTCACCAGCATCTGCAAATCGAGATACGTGATCGCCGACGCATTCAGCACGCACCAGAGCTGCTTTTCTCCCGGCCGAATCTTAACGATGCCAGGGGGATACGTCGGGTAGGGTACTGGGACGAAATTGATCGAGAGATCTTTCGCAGGCGTGCCGCCGCCGGAATTTGTGCTCAGGATGTCGCCTTCATTATCGCGAAGAATCAGCGGGGGCGGCATCGAACTTGTCGTCACGGGTGCTGCGTTCGGATTCAGCAGGCCCTGATCGCGGATCACAAAGACTCGCTCCGGCAACCCCGCCAGCACCGGATCGGCCCGTTCAATCCCTTCCACGATCAGCGCTCCCGACGCTCCTCCCTGCACTTGCACGTTGGTGAATCCGTGAACGTGCGGGTGATACCAGTAGAGTCCCGGCGGCTCGTTGAGCGGCATGCGGAACCGGTACTCAAACGGCCGGCCACCGGGCTGTATGAATGTATTAAGCACATCGTCCTCGTGGCACACGGGCGGCACCGTCAATCCGTGAAAGTGCATGTTCGTTGATGTCGGGGTCATTCCGCTTCCCGTGCATCCGCCGCGCATCCCGGCCATCGCACTCTCGCGCTTATCGCTCCCCGGCGCCGGAGCAGCCGCGTGCACGTCATTTTTCAGGTGCAGAATCAGCAGATCGCCCGGCTTCAGCCGCAAGGTCGGCGCCTCGCTGCCGTCCTTGTAGACGTAGCAGTAGCGCATCTGCCCGTGCGCATCGAGAAAATTGTGGTACGTGAAATCGACGCGCAGCACGCCGTTCCGGCTGCTCAGGTCCTCCGGCTCGCGTACCACGCTGCCGGCTGCAGGACGAACGGGGCACGGTTCGGGCTGCGCCTTCTGCGCAACCGCGCGTCCGGGAGCAAGAATGACGCACGTGAGCGCCCACACCGCAATCGCCAAGCCGCGGCGCAGCCGCATGAATTCCTTTTCGATGAGCGCCATCCTCGACGACCGGCAAAACAACGATCGTCTGCAACTCTAGCTTCGCGTGAGCGGCGAAGCCACGTATTTTCGTCCATCGGCGCGCGCTTCTCATGAATCATCCGTGAACGTTCGTTTACAGAAATGTCTTCCTCCCTCTTTGCCATGCGCCGCGATTCATCATCTGGCAGTCTCCGTGTACTCTGCGTCCCTCCGCGTTCTCTGCGTTGAGTTCGGCGTCCAAATCTCCCCGCATTCGCATTCACGCCGGCGCGCCCATCAATCTGGGAGTGGACGCGGTTTCGCGCAGGCAGGATTGTCTGCGCCACGCCGCCCATTTTCTTGTTTGTTTTTGGCGCTGCTGCTAAACTATCGCGGCAAGAGTTAAGGCGCTGCTCCTGCGACACCTCTTATAGAAGGCTATTTATGTCTGGACACTCGAAGTGGGCCACAATCAAGCATAAGAAGGCGGCCACGGACGCCCGCCGCGGCAAGATTTTCACCAAGCTCATCCGCGAATTGACCATCGCGACCCGCACCGGCGGAGCCGACCCGATCACCAATCCCCGTCTCCGCACCGCGATCCTCACCGCCAAGAGCGAGAATATGCCCAACGACAACATCGAGCGCGCGATCCAGCGCGGCGCGGGCACCCTCGAGGGCGAGACGCTCGACGAAGTGACGTTCGAAGGCTATGGTCCCGGCGGCGTGGGAGTGCTCGTGCAGGTCGTCACCAGCAATCGCAACCGCATCGTCAGCGAGATTCGCCACATGTTTTCAAAGAACGGCGGCAACATGGCCGAGACTGGCGCCGTGGGCTGGATGTTTCATCGCAAAGGCGACATCGTCGTCCCGAAGGAAGCGGCGGACGAAGACAAGATGATGAGCATCGTGCTCGATGCCGGCGCCGAAGATCTAAAGGACGATGGCGCGGCCTGGGAAGTCACCTCGCCTCCCGAGGCCATGGAAAAGGTCCGCGAAGCGCTCATCGCGGCCGGGATCACGCCCGCTTCTGCCGAAGTCGCGTGGGTGCCGCAAAACTACGTCAAGCTCACCGGACCGCAAGCACAGCAGATGCTGCGCATGGTCGAGGCGCTCGAGGATCACGACGACGTGCAGCACGTCTACGCCAACTTCGACATCGACGAAAAGGAAATTCAGGCCGCCGTCGCCGGCTAGTTCACTTCGCGCGGCGCTGGGCCAAAATAGCACTATCCCCGCATGCTCCTCGCACGTAGACTGTGCCCGACCATGCCTCCCACATTCGCGCCAACCGTTGCGACCGGACGCAAGTTGCGCGTCCTCGGCGTTGATCCGGCCGTTGTCGGCGCCACGGGATTCGGCGTCATCGAAGTTGATGGCAGCGGCGCACGCTTGATGAGATTCGGCGCGTGGAAGCTGCCGTCGAAGGTCACGTTTGCCGTCCGCCTGCGCGAAATTCATTTCCTCGTTTCCGGCATCGTCCAGCAGTTCGCGCCGGATGCGGTCGCGGTCGAATCCGTGTTCGCGGCGCTCAACGTCGGCACCGCGCTCAAGCTCGCCGAGGTTCGCGGCGTCGTCTTGCTCGCCGCGGCCCAGGCGCAGATTCCCGCGCACAGTTACTCGCCGCGCGAAGTGAAGGCCAATGTCACCGGCTACGGCGCAGCCTCGAAGCAGCAGGTCCAACAGATGGTGAAATCGCTTCTAGGCCTGGCGGAATGCCCCGAGCCGTCCGACGCTGCCGACGCTCTGGCCGTGGCGCTCTGCCACGCACAAACGTCGCGAGCGCGCGAGCGCTTCGCCGCGTCCACGGCACTTCGCCGCCCAGCCGTCCCATCGAGCAGCGAATCGCGGTCTGTCCGCATCGCGATTCCTCGTGCGCGTTGAAATTCTCCCGGTCGGAATTAAAACTCACCTCGCTCTGGAATCGGAATCCAACCCTGAGTTAATCTTGTCCCGACTCGAATGAGCCCCCAGCCCAATCGCAAAGGATTGCTCGCCGTATTCGTGCTCGCCATGGCGTTCGCCGCGCTCATCGCCACGAACGCGCCTGCGACGCCCGCCGACGAGGCGACCATCACCTACCTCAAAGTCTTCAAGTCCAGCTATCCCGAATATACCGAGATCAAGATCGGCCAATCCGGTGCGGCGACTTACGACATTCGCCAGCTCAGCGACGCCTCCACCCCGCAACCCGCTCAGATCTCCGCGCCGCTCGTGGCGCGTATCTTCGACCTAGCCGCGAAGCTCCATGATTTCGATGGCATCGATATCGAGATGCACCACCGCATCGCCAATCTCGGCCAGAAGACTTTCACGTATCAGCGCGGCGCCGAAACGCACTCCGTCTCCTTCAATTACACGCTCAACGAGCCCGCCTCGCAGCTCCTGGCTATCTTCGACGATCTCGCGCGCCAGCAAACCGATCTCTCCGATCTCCAGCGCACCATGCGTTACGATCGCCTCGGCGTCAACGACGTCCTGGCGCAAGTCGAAAAGGATTACGACAACAGGCTCTTCCTCCAGCCCGATCAGTTCCTCCCGGCCCTCGACCAGCTCGCCTCCGACGACCACTTCATCGATATCGCCCGCGAGCGCGCCCGCAATCTCGCCGCCCGTATCCGCGCCTCCCGCTGACTACCTGCTACTGGCGCAGCTGCATTCGCACAGGTCCCGGCACCTGTACCATTTCCATACTTCGGGACAGCAACTTTTTCTCGCGCAATGTGATTGAATCAAGTGGGCGGTTTGCGTGTTGGGGACCGCAGGGAAGGACGAAGCCGACTATGGCGACGACGCAGCGCGCCCGCCGGAAAGCGGGGCCGGAAGCCCCTGCGCCCGGTTGCAGCTTCGTTCGGCGCTTGATCGCCGTGCCTCGCTCGCACGGTAGGCCAGTCCTCGGCCGCTACTCGGCGCTTCACGCGTCAATCTTAATCGACATTCGGCGATTAGAAACGCCCGCAACTTGCTCGAAACAAAGCGATGCATCCTCGTCTAATCGACACAGTTTCGACACTCGCCGTCGTCGGCCCGTTTCGCTGGAACCATTTCCGCTCCTCGCGGGAACTATCCAGGGGGCAGAGCTCCGTATCCGCAGTTGCGTCCGTTTACCTGCCTTTACTCTTAACGCAATCGTTTCACGATCGCCATCCATCCCGGGAGGCGGCTGGTAGCATCTGAGGTATCCAACATGCGAACACCACATATGAACGCGAACAAAGTGATGCTGGCCTTTGCTCTCCTTTCGCTGGTCGCTCTGCGTGCGTCGGCGCAAACGGGTATCCCCGCGCCGCAAATCACGCAGCCGATCGACGAAACCAAGCTTGCCGTGCTGCACGGCAACACCCATCCCATGGCCCGCGCTCAATACGACCGCGGCGCCGCACCCGGTGCGTTGCAGATACCCCACATGCTGCTGGTCCTGAAACGCAGCTCCGCGCAGGAAGCCGCGCTCGAAACCTTGCTTGCAGAGCAGCAAGATAAGGCCTCGCCCAATTACCATCGCTGGCTGACGCCTCAGGAATTCGGCGAGCGATTTGGCGTTGCCGATCAGGACATACAGACAATCAGCTCGTGGTTGGAATCGCGCGGATTCCAGGTCAATAAAGTTTCGCCCGGCCGCATGACGATCGATTTCTCCGGCACGATTGCCCAGGTTCAGCAAGCCTTTCACACCTCGATCCACAAGTACGCGGTCAAGGGCGTGCAGCACATGGCCAATTCCAGCGATCCGTCCATCCCCGTTGCGCTCACGCCGGTGGTCGCGGGCGTTCGTGGGCTGCACAACTTCTACCCGAAACCGCAGAGCCGGGTGAGAGCCGCGAAGGATCTGCGAAGTCCCACCTACACATTTCCCGCTGAATGCAGCCTGACGAATGCCAATGCCGCGGGAGGTTTGTGCTCTCTGGGGCTCGGTCCGGCCGACTTTGACAAAATCTATAACGTTCCGTCGTCACTTACCGGCGCGGGTGAGACGATCGCCATCGTGAGCGACAGCGATATCCAGACAAGCGACGCGAATCAGTTTCGAACGATATTCGGCCTGCCCGCGATACATTTCCTGGAAATTGAAACCGACCCTGCGAACGATCCCGGCATTTTGGGCCCGAATAGCGACGAAGTCGAGGCCGTTCTCGACGTGGAATGGTCTGGCGCCATCGCGACGGGCGCGCAAATCGATCTTGTAGTTAGCGCTTCGCCTTCCACCACGCCTAGCACTTTTGGCGGGGATGTCTCCGCTGAGTACATCGTCGACAACACCGGCGGCTTCGCAGGCGCCAATCCTGCCCCGATTTTGAGCTTTAGCTACGGTGAGTGCGAGCTTGGCCTCGGCACCGCAGGAAACCTGTTCTACAACAATCTTTGGCAGCGGGCGGCTGGCGAAGGCATCACCGTCGTCGTCTCCTCTGGAGACAACGGATCGGCGGGCTGCGATGTGTTTTACGCGCAAGGACCAGCCTCTCAGCCAGCCCAGTTTGGCCTTGAAGTGAATGGCGTCGCATCGACACCATACGACGTCGCCGTTGGAGGAACCGACTTTAACGATGTCACCAATCCCCAAACCTATTGGGGCACAAGCAACAACGGAACGACGCAGCAGTCCGTGCTGGGCTATGTGCCGGAGACGACCTGGAACGATACATGCACGAACTCCGTGGTCTATTCGTACGTTTTTGGCGATACCTCGGCTCTTGCGGGCTGCAACGACATCGTTAACCAGACCACTCTGTATGATGACTACGGCATCATTGTGACGAACCCCATCGGAGGTGCCGGGGGCATGAGCAACTGCACGACATCCGACGGCGCCGATCCGTCAAGTTGCTCCGTCGGTTATGCGAAACCACCCTGGCAGACCGGGCCCGGCGTTCCGAACGACGGCAAGCGTGATTTGCCGGATGTCTCCCTGTTCGGCGCTGATGGCCTGATTTCCGGCAGCTTCTACATTGACTGCGAGGAAGATTATGTGGGCGCTCCCTGCAGCCTGACGGCCAATAACTATACGGACTTTCTGGCGGTCGGCGGCACTTCCGCCTCGGCGCAGGTGATGGCCGGAGTCATGGCCTTGATCGACCAGAAGACAGGCTCGCGGCAAGGCAACGCCAACCCAACTTTCTACGCGCTTGCTTCTCAACAGTCCGCGGCAAGCTGTAACTCGATGTCACCCGCGACATCTTGCGTATTCAACGACGTGACAGTCGGCACAATTGAAATGCCGTGCGAAGCTGCGGGATACTCGGGATCTGGTTCACCCAATTCACCAAATTGCTCCGGAACAGGGGCTGAGGATACCGGCATCCTCACGGGGTATAACGCGGGAACGGGCTACGATCTCGCCACCGGCCTCGGTTCCCTGAACGTGGGAAACCTGGCCAATGCCTGGGGACCCACCTTCTACATCACGTCCTCGAATCCTTCCGCCACGGTAAGCAGCCAGGGGGGCTCAGGCAATTTCAGCGTTACGGTCACCGCGGTGAACGGATTCACGGGCACGGTCACACTGGCCTGCACGGGCTTGCCCACAGGCGCTTCCTGCCTGTTCGATCCTTCGTCCTCCGCTGTGCTGACTGCCATGATCACGAGCGTCACGATAGGTGTGAAGGTGACTACGACGGCGCCCTCTGAGATCGTCCCGGCATCCAGGCCCTCTGGCGGTGAGAGATGGGCGCCCGGCCGTCGACCGATAGCTCTCGCCCTAGCCGTGTATGCGGGCTTGTTGATGATCTATTTCGCTGGCATCCAACGTCGCTGGGGCAGGACAGCTCTCGCGCTCGTCGCTTTTTCGGCGCTGATCGCGGTTGCCGGATGCGGTGGTGGAGGTGGTGGAGGTGGTGGGGGCGGAGGAGGCATTGGTGGAACGCCTATCGGTACCACAACCGTGAGCGTCATCGGCGCCAATGGAAATGTCCAGGCGGCGATGCCGTTCACGCTGAACGTGCAATAAGTCGTGTAAGCTGCACCGTCTAGCGAATGATCATCCCGGCGTAGCCGACCACGCGGCGGGTGGCCAATACACCGGGGCAATCACGAGCGAATCACACCCGAGTCCATTTAGGGCGCGTAATGGATCTTGCGGGTGCCCTATCCTTCGCGTCCTTTGCGAAGGGTGGGTGAGGCAACCGCTCCATCCCGCAACCGTCTCTGAGTCTCAACTTTCAACGCTCACCTCTGAACCCGAAACGCCCCACTCCTCATCCCTGTTCGCGCCGTGAGTCGCTTCAACTGAGCCATCGCCTTCTCCCTCAACTCGAGCGCTTCCTCCTCTTCGTCCATCAGCATGATCTCCTGAAAAAACTTCACCGGGTCGCCTTCGCGCAGCTTCCGGCACATCCGAATCATCGACATCTGCTCCCGCGAGTCCAGCACGCGAAACAGCGACTTCACCAGCTTCGAATGCCGCGGCAGCACGTCCACAATGAACCTTTTTCCCGACGCCGTTAAGCCCACCACCCCTGTGGATTGCCCGCGCCGCAGTTCGCCCTCCCGCGACTTCGCTTGATGGCTGTCGTCGAGTCCCACAGGCGGCAGCGTGATCACCCGCCGTCCAACCCATCCCCGGCCCTCCAGCTGCTTGACCATCCTTTTTACGTTTTCCTTTTTGGCTTTTCGCGCTCGCATCACGTCGCGCGTCGTCAGCGCTCCCCGGCGGTTCAGCAGGTCGAGCAACCGCAGCTCGCCCATGGTCAGGTCAAACGACTCCAGCGGCACCCGCAGCTCGCCTTTCAGCCAGTCGGCAGCGTCGATCAGTTCCATGTAGGCTTCCATGGCCCGCTGAGTCTTTTGCCGGTGCGTGAGACGTGTCTTCATAGCGGCAACCATGCCAAAAGTGGCAATCCTTGGCTTCTTAGGGCCGCCTAGCGGCCCGCTAGGGGGATCAATGATCCCCGTCTTATTGCAGGAAAATTACGCCAATTCGGAGGACAAAAAAATCCGCACTTCTACGGACGTGGAATCGTGGAAATCCCCTGGGAGCGCCAATCTCCCGATTGGCGTTTTTGACTCCCGCAGCCGAAGTCGCCATTCAGGAGAATGGCGTTCCCAGGAAGCTTAGGGTTTTTCGCGGGCGCCGGCGCCTACTGGTTGCGGCTCCGCGCCGGGCTCTTGCGGATGAACGAATGTGGGCGAGGCTTGCGGCGACACGGGCGCTTGGGCCGGCGGCGCTTCGGGCGCTACGATTTCCCAATCGCAATTTTCGCGGATGCAGGAGCGGAAATTGCCCTGCTTGGTCCGCTTCTCGACGATGAACGGCGCGCCGCACTTCGGGCACGGCTCGGGGAGCGGCTCGTACGGCGTGGTGAAATCGCAATCGGGATAGCGCGAGCAGCCGTAGAAGATGCGGCCGCGTCCTTTTCCCTTGGCGGTGCCGCGGCGAACGAATTCGCCTTCGTTGCACTTCGGGCATTTGATGCCGAGCGTGATCGGGCGCGTGTACTTGCACTTCGGATAATTCTGGCAGCCGATGAAATCGCCGAAGCGCCCGGCGCGGCGCAGCAAGACGCCTCCGTCGGTCGGGCATTTTTCATCGAGGACCACGTCGGGCTGCAGCGCTTTGCGCGTGCCGCTCGCTAGCCGCCGCGTCGTCTTGCAATTCGGGTAGCCGGTGCAGGCCAGGAACGTGCCGAATTGGCCGCGCTTGATGGCCATTACCTTGCCGCAGTTGTCGCAATAGATCGTGCCGGTTTCCTCGGTATCGTCGTGGCCGTGCTCGGCGAGATCGCGGATGAAATCGCAATCGGGATAGCGCGAGCAGCCGAGGAAAAATCCGTGGCGGCTGATGCGCTCGAGCAGTTCGCCCTGGCCGCACTTCTCGCATTTCTCGCCCGTTTTAATGCCGGCCTTGTACGACACCATCGAGTCGGCGGCTTTATCGAGATCGACTTCAAAGCGGTCCCAGAATTCCTGCACCGACGAGCGCCAGGTGAGCTTGCCTTCCTCGATTTCGTCGAGCTCGTCTTCCATGCGCGCGGTGAAGGTGACGTCGAAAATATCCTCGAACGCCTTCACCAGCAGTTCGGCCACCTTTTCGCCGAGGAGCGTGGGCGTGAATCGGCCTTGTTCTTTATTGACGTATTCGCGCTCGACGATCGTCGAAATAATCGCGGCGTAGGTGGAGGGGCGGCCGATGCCTTTTTCTTCGAGCTCCTTCACGAGCGTCGCTTCCGTGTAGCGCGGCGGCGGCTCGGTGAAATGCTGGTCGGGGCGGACGGAATCGAGGCGCAGCTTGTCGCCTTCGGCGACGCGCGGCAGCGTGCGGCTGTCGGTATCGCCCTCGTCTTCCTTTTCTTCCTCTTCCTTCACGATCTGGTAGACGGCGAGATAGCCCTCGAACTTGATCACCGAGCCGGTCGCGCGGAAAGTGTAATCGGCGGCGGAAATGTCGATGGTGGTCTGGTCGAAAACCGCCGGCACCATCTGCGAAGCGACGAAGCGCTGCCAGATCATCTGGTAGAGCTTGTACATGTCGTCTTCGAGATACGGCTTCACGCTTTCGGGAGTGCGTGCCACGTCGGTGGGGCGAATCGCTTCGTGCGCTTCCTGCGCGTCCTTTTTCGATTTGAAGAAGTTCGGCTTTTCCGGCATGTACTTCGCGCCGTAGGCGGTGCCGATGTGCTCGCGGACCTGATCGAGCGCGTCGTTCGAGACTTTCACCGAATCGGTGCGCATGTAGGTGATCAGCGCGACCGAGCCTTCCGAGCCGAGCTCGACGCCTTCATAGAGGCGCTGCGCGAGCATCATGGTGCGCTTGGCGGTGTAGCGCAGGCGATTGTAGGCGGCCTGCTGCAATTTCGAGGTGGTGAATGGCGGCGGCGCGTAGCGGCGCTTTTCTTTCTGCGTGACGTTCGCGACCTGCCAGGCGGCGCGTTCGACGGCGGCGACCACTTTCTGCGCTTCCGCTTCGTTCGAAACTTCGATGTCCTCGCCCTTGTGCTTGATCAGCTTCGCCTCGAAGACGGGCGGCTCACCCGCGGCAAGCAGGGCGTGGATCGTCCAATATTCCTTGGGCACGAAAGCACGGATTTCCCGCTCGCGCTCGACGATCACCCGCAGCGCGACCGTCTGGACGCGCCCGGCGGATAGCCCGCGGCGAACTTTGTCCCACAGGAGCGGCGAAATTTTGTAGCCCACCAGCCGATCGAGAACGCGGCGCGCCTGCTGCGCGTCGACCAGGTTTTCGTTCACCTGCGTGGGATGCTCGAAGGCGGCCTTAATTGCCTTCTGCGTAATCTCGTTAAACATGACGCGATAAATTTTCGGCGCCGCGCCGCGCGTGTCCGGCTCGGCCTTCTTTTCGGGCTTGGCCTTCGCGGCTTCTTTCGCGCCATCGCCATTCGCGCCATTTTCCTCGGCGTGCTTCTCCGCGGCGGCCGCGACAACTTTCGTGTATTTTTTGGGCTTGCTCAGAATCTCCTTGAGGTGGGCGCATATGGCTTCGCCCTCTCGATCCGGGTCGCCCGCCAGATATATGGCTTCGGCGCCGACCGCGGCTTTCTGCAGATCGCTGATCACTTTCAGCTTGCTCGGGATGACTTCGTAGGTCGGCTCGAAGATATTCTCCGAGGTGACCGGGATCGGCTTCGGGACCTTCTTTTCCGCCGCTTTGCCCTTGGCTTTGGTCTTGCGCTTCTTTTTCTTGTTGCCGTTTTCGCCGGGCAGGAGGATGCCGATGGTCTTCTTCGGCAGGTCCATCACGTGGCCGTAGGAGGCCTTCACGTTGTAGCCGCGGCCCAGATATTTATTGATGGTTTTCGCCTTGGCCGGCGATTCGACGATGACGAGTGATCTTGCCATTCGCTTTCCTAGTACCTCGTTGCCCTTTCTTTCTTGCCCAAAAGATGCGCCCCAAGGCTCATCCGATTCACAAGCTTCCGCGCCCCTGCCAGAACCACCATCCTAACCTGTTGTGGGCGCGATGATTACAACAGGACTTTCAAGAATTGCTTCCCAGGTAACTGGCGTACCACGCCTTTGAGCTCCAAGTCAAATAGGGCGGCCAGGACTTCGGAGGAGCTGAGGCCGGAATTTTCGACCAAATCGTCGACGTGGCGGGCCTCGTCGACGCTCAAAAGGCCGTATAGCGGCCTTTCCGTGGGGGCGAGGCCCTCCTCGACCAGGGCGGCGCGCTCGTCGTGGGAGACGGATTCGACCGGCATCAGCTCGGCACGGACCGGGGTGGGCAGTTCCTCGACGACGTCCTCCCAGCTGGTGACGAGCTTGGCTCCCTGCTTGATCAGCTGATTGGGGCCGAAGCTGACCTCCTGGGTTGCGTTGCCCGGGACGCCGAAGACCTCGCGGCCAAATTCCATGGCTAGGCGGGCAGTGATGAGCGAGCCCGAATACTGGGCCCCCTCGACGACGACCACGCCAAGACCCATCCCCGCGAGGATGCGGTTGCGGATCGGAAAATTCTGGGCGCCGGGGAACGTGCCCAGGGGGAATTCGCTGATGACGGTGCCGCGCTGGGCAATCTCCTCGAAAATCTTCTTATTCTCCTTGGGGTAGACCACGTCGATGCCGCAGCCGAGAACGCCGATCGTGGCTCCCGTAGCGGAGGCGAGGGCTCCTTTATGGGCGCAGGCATCAATGCCGCGGGCGAGGCCGCTGGCGACGACGAGGCCGCGGGCCGCCAAATCCCTGGCCAGGCGCTCAGCCATTTGATTTCCGTAGGGCGTTGGGCGGCGCGCGCCAACGATCGAGATGATATGGCGGCTCAGAAGTTCCACGTTTCCCCGGACATACAGCAGGGGCGGCGGATCGTAGATCTCCTTGAGGCGCTGCGGGTACTCAGGCTCGTCCCAAGTGAGCAATCGGCAGCCTGCGGCCTGGACCTGAGCCAGTTCCTTGGCGGCATCGCTGATGGGGCGGCGCGAGTGGAGGGCCTGGGCGACGGCGGCGGGGAGGCGCTGGCCCTCGAGGGCCGTGAGCGAGGCGGCGAAGATCGCCTCCGGGCTGCCGAATTCGCGCAGGAGCTTGCCAGCCATGCGCGCGCCAAGGCCGGGTGTCAGCGCGAGCGCCAGCCAGCCTACATAATCGTCAGCGTGCATCGAAAGGGAAACCCGCGGCGAGCCTACGCAGGAGGTGCAAGGGCGTCAAGTCGGTGAATATACGGAGACTCGGGCTGCGATAGATGCCGATGTTCTTCCTTAGACAATTTCGGGCGGCTGGTGTGTCATAGGCTGTGGCCCTGGCGCTACATTGAAACGTTAACCGCCGCTATCAGCTCGATGAAGCCTGGGTTCGGCTGTGCTTCCAACGTCGCCAGCCTGCGCGAGCAGCCACGATGAACAAAAGGACAGCCTCGCCCACCGCGCCGAGAAGAACCAGAAGCACGGCGACTGCGCCGCCTTCGTCGGCGCAAGGACCCATCTGTCCCAACCCTGTGGCTAGGATCAGCACCCCGATGACCGCCAGTCCGAGGAAAATCAGTCCCGCGCGCGACATTTGGCGGCATTATATGCTTGGGGGCTACGACAGGCAACCGGTGCGCCGGGCGCGTCTGGGGATTATGCTATATTTGTCGGTCAGCAAGACAACCGAGGAGATCGTGGGCAAGCTGCGGATTTCGATTGTCGAGTATCTGAATACGGCGCCGCTGGTGTGGGGTTTTACGGACGGGCCGCTGGCGGGCAAGTACGATCTGTCGTTTACGGTGCCATCGCAGTGCGCCGAAGCGCTGCGGCGCGGCGACGCGGACGTGGCGATCATCCCGTCGATCGAATATCAGCGGATGGAGGGCGTGGGCGCGCTGCCGGACATGGCGATTGCGGCGAAGCGCGAAGTGCGCAGCCTGCTGGTGGTATCGAAAAGGCCGATCGATATGGCCAAGCGGATCGCGCTGGACACGAGTTCGCGCAGCACGGCGGCGCTGGTGCGAATCCTGGCCCGCGAGCACTGGGGGATTCAGCCGGAATTTGTCGATGCGGCGCCGGATGCAGCAGAAATGCTGAAGCTTGCCGATGCAGCGCTGGTGATTGGCGATCCCGCGCTGCGAATCTCGCTGAAGATGGAGGCGCTCGCCGGAAAGACGCCCGGAGGCGGCGATTGCTGCCAGGGCGATCCGGATGACATGCCCGTGCCGGGATTCGAGACGATTTTCGTCTACGACGTGATTCACCAGTGGCGCGAAATGACCGGATTGCCGGCGGTGCTGGCGATCTGGGTGGGAAAGCGCGACGTGTTGACGCCGGAAGTGGTGGCGGATTTTCAGGCGTCGAAGCACTATGGCCTCGAGCACGTGCGCGAAATCGCCGAAGCGGCGTCGATCAAGCTCGATTTGCCGCCGAGCGCGCTCGAGCGGTATTTGACGGACAACATTCACTTCGATCTGGACGAGGACAATCTCGCAGGGCTGCGGCTTTTCCACGAGAAAGCGGCGGAAGCGGGATTGATTCCGCAGGCGCGTCCGATTGAATTCGCAGCTGCGGGCGCGGACACCACGGCGGGGCGCGCGAATCACGCGCGCTTGTAAACGAGGATCCTGGGCACTCATGGGAATCACACAACAAGAAGCGCTCGACCTCTTCGAGTCCGATGACCTGATCGGCATCGGGATGGCGGCGAACGAAGTCCGCCGGAAGAAGACGGACCCGCGCGTGGCGACGTATCAGATCGATCGCAACATTAATTACACGAATTTCTGCACGGAGTATTGCTCGTTCTGCGCGTTTTACCGGCCGCTGGGATCGAAAGAGGGCTACATCCAGCCGCTCGAAGCGATCTACCAGAAGATCGAAGAGATGCTGGCGCTCGGCGGGACGGGCGTGTTGCTGCAGGGCGGCTTGCACCCGGATTTGAAGATCGAGTGGTACGAGAACATGCTGCGCTCGATCCACGAAAAGTTTCCGCAGGTGCACCTGCACTGTTTTTCGGCGCCCGAGATTCTGTGCATCGCCGAGGTTTCCGGGCTTTCGATTCGCGACACGATTGCGCGGCTGCGCGACGCGGGGCTGCAGTCAATTCCCGGCGGCGGCGCGGAGATTCTCGTCGACGAAGTGCGGCACCGCATCGCGCGGCTGAAGTGCAAATCCGAGGAGTGGGAATCGGTTCACCGCGAGGCGCACAAGCTCGGCATGCGCACCACGGCGACGATGATGTTCGGCTGCGGCGAGGAATATCGCCATCGCGTGAATCATTTCGAGCGCGTCCGGCGGCTTCAGGAAGACCACGGCGGCGGGTTCACCGCATTTATTCCGTGGATTTTCGCGCCGGAAAATACGCCGCTCGGGAAGAAAGTGGCGGAGACGACCGCGTTCGATTATTTGAAGACGCTGGCGATCAGCCGGCTCTACCTCGACAACATCGACCACATCCAGTCGAGCTGGCTCACGCCGGGAATCAAGGTGTGCCAGGTGGGATTGCAGTTCGGCGCGGACGACGTGGGCAGCATTTTGATCGAAGAGAATGTGGTGTACGCGGCCGGCGTGCGCAACCGCACGAACGAAGAAGAGCTGCGACGCATCATCTCCGATGCGGGCTACATGCCCGCGCAGCGCGATACCCTGTATCGCTCCTACGTTTGGAAGCCATCCGCGGCCGTCCGAACCGCCGCGTAGAGCCTGTTCGCCTTTCCGACGTTACCTGCGACTCGCACCCGACCGCGTTCCTGAGTCCCGCTCAAAGTACCGCGCGCCTAACTCGAGGTACTTCTGGTAGTCACCGCTATTTACGTAAGCGACCCTCCAATTGATTTCATAACAATGTCGGCTCCCTCGACCCGAGTAGACTTTGGTTGCATGACGACCAAGGCTCGGGAGGAAGGAGCCGAACATGGTGATTATAGGCGTGGATTATCACCCGAGCGATCAGTACATCGCGTTTGTAGATACAGAAACCGGGGAGAGCAGCGAACGGCGATTGAACCACGGTGGCGGAGAGGCAGAGAAGTTCTACCGAGAACTGACCGCACGAGGAGTCAGCGTGCGCGTGGGGATGGAGGCCACCGGATATTCACGTTGGTTCGAGCGGTTGCTGATGGAACTGGGTATCGAGGTGTGGATTGGCGACGCCGCGAAGATCAAGGCGAAGCGAATCCGCAAGCAGAAGACCGATCGTCAGGATGCCCAGCTTCTGTTGAAGCTGCTGCTGGAAAATAACTTTCCTCGCGTCTGGGTACCGAGTCCGAAGAATCGGGATCTGCGGCAACTGCTGTGGCATCGGCATCGTCTGGTGCAGATGCGAACGCGGATCATGAATCAACTCCAGGCCCTGGCAATGAACGAAGGGAATCGGCGGAAGAAAAAGCTGTGGAGCGAACAAGGGCGAGCACAACTGGAGAAGCTTCCGTTGGAGACCTGGGCCAGCCGGCGCCGGCACGATTTGCTGGAGCTGCTGGACCGAATGAATCCGACGATCGAGGCGTTAACCGCAGCCGTCGAGCAGGAAGCGAAGAAACAGCCCGAGGTGCTGCGGCTGATGACGCACCCTGGCGTGGGTCCACTGACGGCACTGGCCTTCGTGCTGATCATCGGAACTCCGGATCGGTTTCCGTGCGGCAAGCAGATCGGCAGCTATGTGGGGCTGATCCCTTCGGAAGACTCCAGTGCCGGACGGCAACGGCTGGGACACATCAGCAAGCAAGGCAACTCACTGCTGCGTTTTCTGTTGGTGGAGGCCGCACAGGCAGCCGTGCGTTACGACCCGGACTGGCGTCGTCGGTATGTGCATCTGGCGATGCGTCGAGAACGTCGCATCGCCAAGGTGGCCATGGCCCGAAGACTCGCGGTTCGGCTGTACTGGATGTGGCGGAATGGTTGGGAATATTCGCAATGGGTCGAGTTCGGTTCGAACGCGGGACAGCTCGTAACCGGACATGGCGTGAACTAGAGCGCCGTCCACTTGATTGGGCATCCCGCTCCCTCGCAAGAGGGAGTTTGAAGAAGTAATCATGGTCGAAGTTTGATCGGAGAGATGTTTGGGTCGGACGGAAGCCGACCGATCGATTACGAGCGAGCCGCGGTCGTCAATGCAAAGGCCCTACGAAAGCAAAACAGGACACTCTTCGAAGTGAACGGAGAAGTGCGCTCAGAAAAGCTTTGACAGAGCCGACATTGTTAGAGATGTCCGGTTACGCGACTAATCAGGAGTTGGCTCGCTTGAGAAGAGACCGCAGAAGAGCCCAAGCCACATTGGCAGTGGAAAAGGCTACACCCGCGATGAAACAGGCCATCGCAGCGAAGAGAAGTATTGCGAACCGATCACTCCACCGTGAACCGTCCGTATTAAGGAAACTCGAAATTAGCCAGACAACGGACGCTAAGGCAAGTAGTAGAAAGCCTATGATTCCGGTGGCTAAGTTGAGAGGGTGCTGTGTCAATCGAGCGATACCAAAATATGCCAATGCGAAAAACGTGCAGACGAAGAATATGAAGAGCTCCCAGTAGAACGCGCCGAACGAGACATTCCCAACTTGGAGCCAGAGGTTTGCACGGGGAAGCATGTGCAACCTACCGAGGATTGCAACCGCAAATGTCATGGCAGCGAGTCCCGCGAAGAGCCTTGCGTTTAGCATCGTCGCTTACCCCTCGGGAAAAGAGAGGGCTTGGCTCGCCTTATCGGTGACGAAACCACAGGAAGAATCCCCAGGCGCAGCCCAAAAGAAAGGCACCAGCGAGAAACCAGCGCGCTTCCGGCAATGCGAACAAGCCCATAAGAAGCACTCCGGCCACAACGACCAACCCGACTGGGTGGCTCGTGTAAAGGCCCGCACCGCCACGGCCGAACGGAATGGGTTCGATCGGGTTGGGTTCGGAGCTATACGAGGCGGTTTTCCGAACGCTATAGCGCCGAATGTCCGTAGGAGTGGTCACTAACTATCCTATACGCCCCGGAAGCTTTCGTTGCAAGACTCCCTGATCTACTGGGACACAAGCCTCAAGTCCTGATAAACGCCTTACCGGACATGTGGAGTGCCAGCCGGGTGGAGTCCGTTTGCCAAATCCGCATACGAGCCAGCCCTTGCCGAGGCAAAGATGCCGCGCTGCCCTTCGTTTCTCAGGGTAAAAAGGCCGCGGCGCTACATTCAAACCTCAAGGGCCAGTCGCGTGTATCCGCGCACCACTACATCACGCGCTTGGAAGTCGGCGGATAGGATTGCACGCCCGGGTCGGTCGTTGGGGCGATGGGGGTTTGGGGAGCGGCGGCGGGCAGTTCGATGGCGACGCGTCCGCCGTAGGGCTGATTGTTGGCCAGCGTGATTTCGCCGGAGCACTCGTGGATGATGCCGTAGCAGATGCTGAGCCCGAGGCCGGTCCCTTTGCCGACAGGCTTCGTGGTGTAGAAGGGATCGAAGGCGCGGTTAAGATCGGCAAAGCCGGGGCCCGAATCATCGCATTGAATCAGGATGCGGCCGTCGTGATGCGAGGCGCGCACGTCGATATCCCGGTGGGCGCTTTCGCTGACAGCATCGATCGAATTGTTCAGAATGTTGAGCAGGAGCTGCTTCAGCTCGTCTTCCCCGATTCCCGCGGGCGGCAGCGCTTCGTCAACTTCGAGCTTGACGTGGATGCCGCGCGCGCGAACGTGATATTCGCGCAGCTGCAGGACGTCGTGGAGCGCGGTCGCGACGTTGGCGGAGCGGAAAGTGGAATTATTCTGGCGGCCGAAGCGCAGCAAACCGTCGACGATTCTTTGCATACGGCGGGCCTCGTTCGCCAGCTTTTCGACGCGTGCCGCCACCTTTGTTTCACGCAACTCATCGTGGAGCAGGTCCGCGTAGCCGATCACACCGGTGAGCGGATTGTTGAGTTCGTGAGCGACTCCGGCGACGAGCTGGCCGAGGCCTGCGAGCTTTTCCGAACGTACGAGCTGCTGGTGCAGGCGCACGTTTTCGAAGGTCACGGCGAGGTCCGAGGCGAAGACCTCGAGCTTGACCATCTCGGATGTCTTCGAATCGCCTTCGTGCTTCGAACCCGACAGATAAAGGCACCCCACGTGCGAGCCACGCCAGGAAACCATCGGAATGAGGACGAGATCGGTTTCGTCCGACATGCGGAACGACTGGCTGCCCGATTCGTGCTCCGTGGCGCGATGTTTCAAAGATTCGATCGCGTAGCCACCGGAGTGTTCGCGCAGTATTTCCTCTTCCTGGGGCGAGAAGCCGCTCGAGCCGGCAAGATAGAAGCGGCGATCTTCGCCGAGCAGGAAAAGCGCGGCGCGGCTGAAGGTGCTCGTGTCGGTGATCGCCTTGGTGACCTCGCCGCACAGCGTGACTGGATCGTTTCCCGCCAGTAGCCGCGACGTGATCTGAGAAAGGCGGCCGAGCAATTGATTCTCGGCCTTGGTTCGCGCCGTGGTGTCTTCCACGGCCCTGGATTTATCTTCAAGCAGCGTAAGCACCATGCCGAGAGCCACGAGAATTCGCGGCACGTTCCAAAAATCCAGATTGGCCTGAAATTTCGGCGCCAGAAAGTGCAGGATCGCGCCGATCGGATATTCCGCTCCCCACGCGAAGAAGCCAACGATGACGGTACGCACGCCGAGTGAGGCCCGTCCGTAGAGCCGGCCGAAAAACAGGCCGGTGAGACCGTAGGTGAGTCCGAGGATGGCCGCGACCGCGACCCACACATTGCCAACCAATTGCTGGTGAACCGCTCCAATTCCGATGGCGAGAAGCCCCGCGGCGAAGTAAGGACCCAGGCGCCGCGATGCGAGGAACGAGAGGGCGGCCGCGCCCAAAAAGACGGCGGCAGTCGATCCGGTCGCGAGCCAGGGTATTCCCCAATTGAAGCCGATAGAGAAGGACTGGGCCACCATCGGCAGGCCCAGCAGCAGAATGAGGCTGGTGCGCTTCTGCGTGTCGTTGGGCTCGAAGAGAACCGACGAGAGAAATATGAGCCCAGCGCTTTCGAGAGCGGCAAAGTCAACCGCGGTTAGAAAGCTGCCAAGCACTCCTGCGTGGATTTCGAGGGCTTGCGCGAAGAAGTGGAGGAAGGTGAGCGCCCAGGCGAGCGTCCACAGCCGCAGGCGCGGTGAGGGAGTCTTGCGTTGTATGGATACAAAGATTCCGACCAGGACGACCAGCACGATGACGATCGGCAAGGCCGCCGGAAAAGTGAAAAACACGTAACCTCCGAGTCAACATGGTAAAGATCGCCAACAGAGGGCGCAATGGAGCGCGGGTACTAACGGTGAACAGTGAGACACGCCGAGGCGGGCGAGGCTTAGCCAGACGTCGATGGCGCGACGCTAAGTCTCATTTATTCAATATGCTGCGGATTTCGAGCAGGACTTCGGTATCTTCAGGGAGTTCGAGTGGCTCGTGCGGGACAAGAACACCTCTCGTAAATTTCGCGCGGATACGCGAAGGATGCGACGCGAGACGAGGAGCGGCGGCCTTCGCGGGCGGGGTCGCCGGCGACGCCTGAGAGGTAGCCGCCGAAACGGCCGAGCTGAACCCGCCGGAATCGAGCGCGAGATTGGCCAGGGCGTCCGCTTCGCGATTGCTCTCGCGGCGCACGTGCTCGACGACGAAGTACTCGAACTGGCGCGCGAGCTTCGAGGCGCGCTCGTAAAGCGGCTTGAGGTCCGGGCTCTTTACCTTGTAGCGGCCCTGCATCTGGCGGACGAGAAGTTCCGAATCGCTGCGGATGCGTAGGGCGTGGATGTTGTGCGAGGCGGCGTAATCGAGAGCGGCGAGGAGCGCGTAGTACTCGGCGACGTTGTTCGTGTCGCGTCCGAGCTTCTTGCCCAGCTCGAGGATGATTTTGCCGTTCGGGTCACGCATCACGACAGCGTAAGATGCCGGACCGGGATTACCGCGCGAAGCGCCGTCGATATTCGCAACGTAGACGCCCGAAGGCGGCGCTGCCGGGTTCGAATCCGAGAAGAGGCGGGCGCTTGCGTGCGGCGGAGTCTTCGGGGTCATGTCCGGCGAAAAGCCTCAGCACTCACCGTGCGCTGCCGCCGACGCGGACGACTGCTGGGCGGGACCGGAAGCCGGGACGCTGGAGTCGTCCGCCTCGATGTAATAGAGGATGCGCGTGCAGGTCTCGCAGTGAAAGAGCTCGTCTTCGCCCTTCGCACGGCGCATCTCCTGTATGACGTGGGGGCGGACGATCATGCCGCAGGCGCCGCACTTTTCGCTGCGAACTTCGGCGAGCGCGATGCCGTTGTGCTTGCGGACAATGCGATCGTAGTGATCGAGAAGGTTTTCGGGAATGTTCGCGACGGCGCGGGCGCGTTCTGCTTCAAGCGCGGCGATCTCCTTCTCCTCCGCGGCTTTCTCGGCGTCGATTTTCGCGCGCTGGCCGCGAGCGGCGTCCTCGACTTCCTTTAGATCCTTATCGGAGGCTTTCACGCGCCGGTCGTATTCCTCGGCGTTGACCATCTGTTCGAGCAGGCGGTCCTCGGCCTTGGCGATTTCGGCCTCCGCCATCTCCACTTCGTGCTGGAGCGCCTTGTAAGCCTCGTTGGTCTTAATCTGCGAAGTCTGGTCGCGATACTTGCGGACGCGCTCTTTCCACTGCTCGACATCCAGCTCGTATTTCTTGCGTTCCTTGATGGTGTTGAGCTGCGAGGCTTTGCTCTGCTCGACGGCAGCCTTGGCGGCCACCACGCGCGCATCGACCTCGGCGGTCTTTTTCGGCAACGTGGCGAGGCGGGCGCGGACCTCAAGGAGCCGGACATCCACGGCCTGCAGATCGAGCAGCGTCTGGAGAATCTTTTGCACGGCAGCGCGCATTCTAGCACAGTGTCGCGCCTTGACTCGACACTGGCGCCCCGGCGGAGGCGTGCCGGGCCGGGGGCGGGCATGGCGGTGGTTGTCCTTGAAGCTTCACATCGCGCACATGTCCACGCGCGGCGCGCTCGAATATGTTCGCGCCGCCAAGAAGCAGGGCCTGCGCGTCACCGCCGAAGTCACGCCGCACCATTTCGCGCTTACCGACGAAGACGTTCGCTACGACACGCAGCCGGCAAAATCGTCTTCCGTCGCTAAGCCCGCGCACGCTAGCCACTGTCTTGGAATTTCTCCGCGCCCTCTGCGTCTCAGCGGTGAATCCGTCTTTACTCCGAGCGCCCCCAAACTATGTTACTTTTCCCACTCCGCTGGGGAGGCTCCCTTGACCGAAACGACCGCAGCACGGCATCCCGACCGCAGCCCCAGCGACTACCTCGCCGCCGAGCGCACCTTCCTCGCCTGGATTCGCACCGGCCTCGCCTTCATGGGCTTCGGCTTCGTCGTGGCGCGCTTCGGCCTCTTCCTCCAGGAACTTCGAGTGGTCGAGCCCGCTGCCCAGAAGCTCGGCGGCGGCGCCCACTCCGTCTGGTTTGGAACCGCCCTCATTCTCACCGGCGTGTTGATCGATGTCTTCGCTTGCATTCATCACGTAAATCTTGTGCGCCAATTGAATCGCGGCACCACCGAATTCACCCAACCCTCGAGTGCCGGCGTGGCCCTCGCCATCTTTTTAGGAATCGTCGGCCTCGCCATGGCCATCTATCTCGTGTCGGTCTAAAGTTCGCTTCAGGGATTTCTCAGGAGAAGAGACAACGATGCCTTCAACAATGCCTTCGCTCGCAGACAACGGAATCGTCAGCAAGCCCAGCAATCATTCTGTCGATGCAACCGTGGAAAAACTGAAAGGAATCCTGCAGGCTAAGGGCGTAGCGCTTTTCGTGCTCGTCGATCACAGCGGTGAGGCCGAAAAGGCTGGCCTGACGATGCGCCCCACGAAGCTGTTGATTTTCGGCAGCCCGAAGGCCGGCACCCCGCTGATGGTCGCCTCGCCCAGCATCGCCATCGACCTCCCGCTGAAAATCCTGATCGCGGAAGACGCCGCCGGCAAAGTCTGGATCTCCTACAATGCGCCGCAGTACCTGAAGGACCGCCATAATCTGCCGGAGAACTTGCTGCAAAATATCGCGGTCATCGAAGCGCTCGCGACCGCAGCCGCTCAATAAGCGCCAGATTGTTCGCCACGCACTGTCATTCCGAGCGAAGTCGCGCGCTCTTGTAGTTCCCACCGGTTTTCGGTGGGCGCGCGGCGCAGCGAGGAATCTGCTCTTGCCCGGGTCAGCCCGCACTACGTGTCGGCGCGGACAACCGAGCGATCCGGTTTTCCCAATTTCCAATTTCAAAGTTCGCTTTTTCGGCTGTTGCTACTGTGCGGCAGGCTCAGCGGCGGGATGCATCCCGTGTTGCGGCACTTCGTGGACGCCGCGCGGCGGCGCTTCCTGGTGGAATCGGAAAAGCTGGTTAAGCGGCCCAGCGCCTTTTCCGATCTGATACGATTTCTCGATCGCCTTCGTCACGTACGCCTTCGCCAGAATCACCGCGTCGCGCAACTGCTGCCCGCTCGCCAGCTGCGCCGCGATCGCCGACGAAAACGTGCAGCCCGATCCATGCGTGTTCGGGCTTTTCACATGATCGCTGCCGAACGTTTCGACCTCGGTTCCTTCGCACAGCACATCGATCGGCTTTTCGAGATGCCCGCCCGTGACGATCACCGCGCGCGCGCCCATCTCGAGCAGTTTCTGCGCAGCCGCTTTCATCCCGTGCACGTCTTTCACTTCCAGACCGGTCAGAAATTCGGCTTCGGGAATATTCGGCGTGATCACGCTCGCGCGCTTCAGCAATTCGTCGCGGACGAATTTCAGCCCCGGCGCGTCCAGCAGCTCCGTATCGCCCGCCGTCGGCCGCGAAACCGGATCGAGCACCACTTTCGCGAACTTATGTTTGTCGAGAAACTCCGCCACGACCGCTGCATTCGCGCGATTCCCCAGCATCCCGATTTTCACGCCCGCGATCGCCGAATCTTCCGCCAGCGCATCGAGCTGCGCGCGCAGCGTCGCCGCCGGAGTCACCTGCACGGCGAGCACGCCCTGCGTCGATTGCACCGTCAGCGCCGTCACCGCGGCAATGCCGTAGCAATTGTGCGCCGCGAATGTTTTCAGGTCGGCGGCCACACCCGCGCCACACGAGGGATCGAATCCGGCAATTGTCAGCAGGATTGGTGGGACGTGGCTTCCGTGGTTCGTGTGCGTAGCGTGACTGCTCAAATTCCAGTGCCCTCCGCGCGAGGCACAAATGCCGGCGACGCCCAACCTCGGAGCGTGCCGGCAATTTGAAATGTACGCGCCTTCTTGCCCTGCGCGCAACAGAATTTTTTCCCGCGCGGTGTGTCTTGCGATCGAATAGTCAGCCGCCGCCTCGATCGATCGAAGCGGCGGCGCCGGTCCGCTCACGCAAACGGATTTTCGTCGCCGCTCGGCCCGTAAATCGAAGGCACCGGAACGTCGAGCAGCCGCAAATAGACGGAGAGCTGCCCGCGGTGGTGATAGATGTGGCTGAGCATGATCATTCGCACCACATCCTGGCGCGACTTCGCAAAAAGCGTCCGGCCGTTCGCTTTTAGCGTCCACGCCGCCCGGAGCTGCTCCTCGCTAAGTCCGTCCAGAAAAGCTCCCGCGTCTTTCACGCTTTGATCGAACACGGCGAGAATTTCCTCCGTGCTCTTCGCCTCCTCGAACCGGAAGGCGGTCGGATCGACTTCGTGCTCCGTCTTCTTGAGATTGGCCACAAATCGGCCGGGAACCGCTGCGATGTGCAGCGCCAGCTGCCCCAACGACATCGACTTCGCGCTCGGCTTCCAGCTCAGCTTGTCCGCCGGGACCCTTTCCAGCACGCGCCGCGTCGTCTTGGCTTCTTCGCGAAATTCCGTACCCACTGGTGTCACGCTGCTTGCCTTTTCCACTGCTGCTGCCACGTTCGTCATTGCCTTTCTCCTCTTTGAGTAACGAAATTCGATTACGACCCGTAGTTACTTCTTTTCCGCGAGCGCTTTCGCGCGCGCGTTGATGCTGCTCCATCCCCCGGTCAAACCCTTGCGATAGTCTTCCGGAATCATTCCGAGCGCGAGATGTTGAAATTTGATCAGCGTCCCGCCCGGCTCTTCGCTCAGCCGGTATTGCACGTTCGAATTCACCGGATACGACATCATCAGCGGCCCGTAGAACTCCAGCAGCGTCGGCTTCTTGATCGATTGCACGTGCGCCCACAAGTGCCCGTTGCCATCGCCGAGATCGCGATACCATCGCCCGCCCGGCCACGGCTCGATCTTCATCGGCATTGAACGGTTCTCCGCCTGCGTCATTCCCGATCCAAGCTGCTCCAGCAGCGCCGCAAACGTCACCTCCAACGGCGCCTTCACGTGAATTTCCTCCGTAATGTTCAGGGTCAAATCCTCAACTTTCGCTGCCGCTGCTGCGATCATGATTCCTCCTTGAATTTGGATTCGCTGCGTCTTGGCTCGCCTTCGCCTCGGCGCGTTCTTTCACTTGCTGCAACTGATGCCGCCAGAATTTTTCGAACATACCCGCCCACTCGTGCAGCGGCCGGATCGCGTCGGCGTTCGTGCGGTAAAGCATCCGCCGCCCGTCGCGCCGGACCCGCACCAGCCCCACATCTTTCAGCACCCGCAGGTGCTTCGACACCGACGGCTGCTCCAGCTGCAGCCTCGCCACGATGTCGCCGACCGGCCGTTCCTCGAGCGCCAGGTAGTTGAGAATCTCCCGCCGCCGCGGTTCCGCCACCGCGTTGAACGCATCCGACGTTGTTGCTGCTCTTGCCATGCCCCGGATATTACATTCCTATATGGGAATATGTCAAGCGAAAGATTCTGGCCCGCGGAAGTGACCTCTTTTCTTTGAAAAACGCGAGACAATGCTTGTCATGCCCAGCCCGCAAATCGAAAACGTCTCCGACACCGCATTCGCCGTAGCGAATTACCGCGCGGAAGAAACGACGCGCGCCGATGCGCTCTTCCGCGATCCGCTGGCCGGCGTTCTCGCAGGCGATCACGGCAAGAAAATGGCGGCGGCGATGCCGATGCCGTTCATGGTCAGCCAGATCGTCGTGATCCGCACCTGCGTGATCGACGATTTCATCCGCCAGGCCATCTCGCAGGGCGTCGATGCGATCATGAATCTCGGCGCGGGCCTCGACACGCGCCCCTATCGCATGGACCTGCCCGAGTCTCTGCTGTGGATCGAAGTCGATTATCCGCGCGTGATTGAATTCAAGGACGAGCGCCTCGCGGGCCAGCAGCCGCGATGCAAGCTGGAACGCGTGCCGCTCGATCTCGCGAACGTTCCCGAGCGCCGCAAGCTTCTCGCAGCAGCCAACGCGCGCGCGAAAAAGCTGCTGATCCTCACCGAAGGAGTGGTTTCCTACCTAAGCGTCGAAGACGTCGCGTCGCTGGCCGACGACCTGCGCGCGCTCGATCGCATCGACGGATGGATCGTCGAATATTTTTCTTCCGAGCTGATGAAATATCGGGGACGCCGCCGCGTCCGCTGGAACATGCAAAACGCTCCATTCAAATTCACGCCGCCCGACTGGTTCGCATTTTTCGCGAGCCACGGCTGGCAGTCCAAGCGCATCGGCTATCTGGTGGAAGAGGCCGAGCGTCTCGGCCGCCCGATCCAGCTGCCCGGCCTCCTCGGCGCAATGATGAAATTGCGCGCCATCTTCGTTTCCAAAGAACGCCGCGAAGCCTTCCGCAAATTCCAGGCCTACGTCCTGCTAGGGCCAAGCTAGCGTCGCGTCGCAGAGAAAAAATATAAGGCAGAGCAGATCCCTCTCTGCGTCCCGCGCCCGCTGGGAAACGCGGGGAAAGGCAAGAGCGCGGGACTCCGTTCGGGATGACAGCGGGCCGGGGTTTTCAGGTTTAAACGTAGCGCCGGGTGCTTCAGCCCGGAAGTGTTGGCCTTTGTTTTTCCCGCCTCAAACACCCTTGCAATTCTGCTCCGGTGGGAACATGAATCATGATCTCGTCGGGGGCTTAACCGGGCTTAAATGGTCGAAAAAAGCCAATTTTGGAGGTTCCTGCCGCCATGAAGGACTATCCGACCCCCAGGGAGAAGACGCAGCACGCTTTCCGGACCTACACGGACCTGCTCGACACGGCGGAGTGGATGAGGGCGGAGATGCGCGGGCCGCTCGAGTTGTTTGACCTGACGATGGCGGAGTTTCGCCTGCTGGAACTGCTCTATCGCGAGGGGGCGCTGCCAGTGGCGGACGTCGGCAGGCGACGGAGGATGAAGCCGCAGAATATGCACGCGCTCATTGCGCGACTCGGAAAGCGCGGGTGGGTGCGGCGGGTGATTGTTGCGCTGCCGCCAGCGGAGTTCAAGCAAGCGCATCTGCCAAATTCCAAAGAGGGCGAGCGGCGGGAGGGGCGGCGAATCAGCGTCGCGGGCCTGACGAAGCCGGGAAAGAAATTCATGGGGGATGTCCTGCCGAGGCATTCGAAGGTGGTGAAAGCGTTCATGCGCGCGCCCACTTCGCGAGAGCAGGATACGCTGAGCCGGATTTGCCGGAAGCTGCGCGAGGGCGACATCGTGAAATTTATTTCCGAGATCACGCATGAGGATGTCGAGGAGTGAGTTGAGAGTTCCGAGGGCGGGTTTGCCCGGGGAATCTTTTTTTCTTCGGCTGCAAAGAGCAGATCCCTCGCTTCGCTCCCTTCCTGGTCAGGGCAGGCGGGATGACAGCTCGCAGGTTTTTGCAGGGGACGTTTTTTGTTTACAATCTGACGGTGAAATGTAAGCAGAAAGCGAGGCTAACGTGAGTGCTCTCGAGGGCTATCCCCGCATCACGCCGTTTCTGTGGTTTGACTCCAACGCCGAAGAGGCCGTCGACTTCTACATCAGCGTGTTCAAAAATTCGCGCCGCCTCGACGAACTACGCAACACCGGCGACGCTCCCGGGCCGAAAGGCGGCATCCTCACGATCGCCTTCGAGCTCGACGGCCAGAAGTTCACCGCGCTGAACGGTGGCCCAGCCTTCAAATTCACGGAGGCCGTTTCGTTCGTCGTGCGCTGCGATTCGCAGCGGGAAATTGATTACTACTGGGCGAAGCTGACTGCCGGCGGCAGCGAGGTTCAATGCGGCTGGCTCAAGGATAAGTTCGGCCTCGCCTGGCAGATCACTCCCGCGCGCATGTCCGACTACCTGAAACACTCGAAGGCCATGCAAGCCATGATGAAAATGAAAAAGCTCGATATCGCCGAACTCGAACGCGCCGCCCAATCGTGAGTTCGCCGCGCGAGGTTCCGGCGGCAGTGGTTCTCTTGACATTTGCCCACCCACGACTAGGATGAAAATAGAGATTAGATTGTTCCCGAGGATTAAGCCGTGAAAATCGAAATCCGCGATGCAGCGCTTGAAGCCAGAATCCAAAAGCAGCTTCAGGCGACGGGTTCCGGCAGCGTTGAGGAAGTCTTGTTCCGCTTGCTCGAAACGCAAGAGGAACAGGATCGCTGGCTTCTGGAAAATCGCGAAGCGATTAACATGAAGATCCGGCGCGGCCTCGATCAACTCGATCGCGGACAAGGAATCCCCGAAGACCAATTGGACGCGCATCTCGCCAAGCTGAAAGTAAGCCTGGATGACAGTCATCTGACTTCTTGGCGGAACGAAGGCGTTAGGTAGTCACCATATGCTGTGCATTCGTTTAGCGTTGAGATGAATGATACAGAGAAAGAAATACTGGCCCAATTCCATCACACTATTTCCGAGCAACTCGACTCCCGTCTTTCCGAAAGTCCAAAGTTCTTCGGGCTTTTGGTTGTCGTAAGCACGGGATACGGCTACGTGCTATCGAAACACGAATTGTGCGCATTCGTTATGCTGGCCACGTGGCTCTCGCTGGCCGTGACCCTGTGGGCAAGCTGGTATCTCGCTGCGCTCGGTTACGCTTTTAGATTTTTGCAAAATTCTCAGCACCGCATCGAACACGCACTCGAGTGGTGGCCTAAGTACATGCCCGAATCCGGCGTGCCCCCAGCGTCTCTTTGGAATCCAGTCAGGTGGTTCTGGCTTCTGCCCGGAATCTACCATCCTCATGCGGTGGGACTTGGCGTCTTTTTCGGTCTCATTTGTTTCACTGGTTTCTCTGGTCGTGAGAGATGGGTTGTCTCCATTGTCGGCATCGCTCTGATTGCGTTGATGAATTTGTTCTACGTCAGAAAATTCAAGGGGAAGTGGAAGAGACCATAAGCATTCAGGGCAGCAAGTCATCCCATTGTTGTTTGAACTCGAAGAACTCCATTCGGATCGCCTTCTCAATGTCCAAAATAATGCTGATGGGATCGTAGTGTTTCTGCACTTCTCCGAGCGTCTCTTTAGTCTGCGAACTCGGGCACTGGACATTCGATTCTTCGAGAATGACGTTTCGAATCGCATCAACATATTCTTTGAGCGTATAAAACCACTGGTCGTAAAATCCCGCAAAAGTAGCGACATCAAGAATGTTCAGGCGAGAATCGAGCTCATGTGAGATGTCCTGAATCTCGCCCCAACTGATGGGCTCCAAGGATGACGATTGTTCGTTTACCAGAACGCCGACAGCGAGATTCAGCTTGCGTGCTGACTCCAAAAGCTGCCCCCGTTCCCGGTTTTTTTGCCACACCCACTCATGTTCGTGCTGTAAGCGAATCAGCCTGTTTTGAATGCGCTCGTGACGTGCCGAGGTGCGCCCCTGCCACACCATCACTCGTACTTGGGCTTTCATCACGTAGACCTGCCAAATCACCACCCCTATCGTGACGGCGGCAAAGGCAGCGTTCGCGAAAACCGCAACCCACTCGGGGCTATTCAGAATCAGCTGCCAGAGGCTCATCGGGTGCATATCGAGCGGAGATCTAAGACAAGAGCGAAGACCTTCATAGTGAACACCATATGTTACATTATCTCTGCTATGAATGCCCCGCCAACTTACCCGGGCGAGTATAGTGCCCGTCAACAGAGACTAGCGTACAATACGCAACCGTGATTCGTCGACTGATCGCGGCATACGGCGAAATATTGCGGTTAATTGTGGCTTTGTGGGTCTACCTTGTTTCGGTTTTTCGCAAACCTCACACTCGGCGAATTGCGAGCGACTTTTTTGCTGAGGTTGCTGTTCTCGTCGCCGTGTTTCCGATCCTCGACACGATCATCGAAAGTCGGATGCGAATTGCTGCCCGCCCTGATAAGTCAGTTTACGGGCTTACCTGGCCGTTAATAGCTCTCAGCTACGGCATTGTGGTCGTATGCTTTCTGGCAGCGATTATAATAGGGAGTGGAGAGGCACATAAGGAAGGGTGACAACCATGTTGCCAGCGATGATTGGTTTTTTTGTGACATTAGCGTTAGTGTTCGCCATTGGCATGGTCGCCGCGCGGAGCGCCAAGCGATCAAGAGCCGGATCGGATCGTCGGCTGCCTATTGATCGTGCTGAAATCAGTTATTCCAACGTGCCTGACGAAAATAGGCCCAGCCCCGATGCAATGACCCAAGCCGCGTCTGGCATCAGAAACAGTCAACTGCCCAACTGAATGCGGCAGCGCAGTATATAGGAGACGGAACGTGCGACTTTCCGCAGTCCTGCTTGCTAGAGTGATTGGGTATGTTGAGACGGCTGACCTCAGCCCCAAGGGCACGGTCTTTCTCCCTGATCTCGTGAAAGAACTCGTTAAGCGATACAAATTCCAGAAGTTTCCCCAAACCTTCGAACAGCTCGATGACACAAAAGGCATCGAATTTCACCAAGGGAAAGCCGATGCCACTGTCATACAAAAGCTTGCAATCTGGAATACGATTTTGGTTATCGAGACCCGGTCTAGTACGGCAGATTCAAAACGGATTCTCGAAGAAATGCTGCTGTGGGGTGCGGACAAATTCGGCCTTAACTACGAGCCTGGAATGATCAAGCGATTCGCTTATGTGAGCGATTTAACGTTTTATAGCGATGCACCAATACTGGGCGCGAATCCTCCCCTTGCAAAGCTGGCCGATAGAACTGGCGAAGCGTTATCCGAAATTTGGCAGGAGCCCGTTCGTTACCAGCCAATGATTCTTACCGTGGGACACGATCCAAGGGCGCGAAAGTACGAGATAGCTCCATTTACGATCCAGCGTCGCGCCGAGGCCAGACTTTCGGAGAACAAGTACTTTTCTGAGGCGCCACTCCCCACCGACGTTCATCTAAGATTGCTGGAGGAGTACGAGAGGGACGTTCTCTAGTGTCCCGTCCCAATGGTTCGTGCCTTATGTGTTGGTTGCGCGGCCTGTACCTCGACGGTGCGCTGCGCGAATCGCGCAATGCTCGCCAGGATTTGATCGGCGGTCTTGGTCCACACGAAGGGCTTCGGATTCGCCTGATGCGCCTCGATGAATGCCTGGATCGCGGCCTTCAGTTGGGACACACTATGATGCGCCCCGCGACGCAGTTGTTTGTTGGTCAGTTCCGCAAACCAACGCTCCACCAGACTCAGCCACGACCCATAGGTGGGCGTGAAATGAATGTGAAACCGTGGGCGCTTGGCGAACCAGTTGCGGATGAGCGCCGTCTTGTGCGTGCCATAGTTGTCCATGATGATGTGAACATCCAAGTGCCGCGGAACTCGGGCGTCGATGAGATCGAGGAATTCGCGGAACTGCACCGAGCGGTGCCGCCGATGAAACTGCGTGATCACTTCACTGGTCTTTGCGTTGAGCGCCGCGAAGAGCGACGTGGTCCCGTGCCGCATGTAGTCATGCGTGCGGCGCTCCACTTGGCCGGGCTGCATCGGCAGCAGTGGTTGCGTGCGATCCAGAGCTTGGATTTGCGGCTTTTCGTCGACGCAGAACACCGCCGCATGCTCCGGCGGGTTCAGATACAACCCCACGATATCCCGCACCTTTTCCACCAGCAGCGGGTCGGGCGACAGCTTGAACGTCTCGCTGCGATGCGGCTGCAGGCCGAAGGCACGCCAGATCCGGCTAATGGCCATGCGACTCAAGCCCGTGGCTTTCGCCATTCCCCGCACACTCCAGTGCGTGGCTCCCCGCGGGGTTGTTTCCAGCGTCCGAATAATCACCTGCTCGACCTGCTCGTCGGTGATCGTCCGCCGCGCCCCCGGTCGCGGTTCGTCGTAGAGACCTTCGAGACGGTCGCGCACGAATCGGCCTCGCCACTTACCCACCGTCGCGGGTGTCACGTGCAGCGTTCGTGCGACGATTTTGTTGTCGCGCCCTTCCGCGCACGCCAACACGATCCGCGCGCGACGCGCCAAGAACGGCGCCGACCGCGAGCGATGGGCCAGCGATTGCAGCCGTTGGCGCTCCTCCGTGGTCAGCATCAACATAACCTTCGGGCGTCCCGTGCGCATGTTCGCCTCCTTATAGTGCAGTACGCACGGGCAGTGCTACTTATTTCACTTTCTACTGGGACGGGACACTAGCAACCGGCTCGCACCGCGAACCTTGGCGCTGCTAAGCGACGCGCAATTCCAGCGAAAAATTAGGCACAAGGCGCGGGCGAATTGAGGAATAATGCGGGCGCCATTTGGGTGGCTCGATGATCCTGCACCTCAATCACACGCGGCGTGATGCGGCGCTGGCCGGCACTGAAGAAACGGTGGCGGCGGTGCTGGCGCTGCTCGAAGAGAAGCACCTCGAGCCCGGCGAATTCGCACGGCTGCAGATTCACCTCGATTGGCTCCAGTACAAACAGAATTTCCGCGAAGCGATCACCGTGACCGAGAGCACGCGCGCCGCAGGCGGCGCTCCGGTGATGGAAGTGCGCATCGATTCGCGGCAGGTACCCGCTGGCGGGATGCGCGAATGCCTGCAGCGGGCCATCGAGATGAAGGGTCAGGCGGCGCAGAGCGGGCGGCTCTATCTCGAGGAGTTCCAGTCGTTCCGGGCGAGCATTGCATGGCAGTTCAATCGTCTCTACTGGCAGCGGCTGAGAGAGTGGGAGCAGGCCACCGGGAAGGGTTACGAAAGGGCGCTGCCGGGCGGCGTTTCGGATGGGCACCGGCCCGAGGCGATTGCCGATTCAGTCGAAGAATTTTGGAAGCTGCTCGACGAGCTCGAAAAAAAGAATCAGCTTCCGGCGGAAATTTTCCTGCTGGAAATCGGCGTGGGGACGGGAACGCGCGCGGGGATGTGGCTCGATCGCTTTCGCGAGGTAGATGCGGAGCGCGGCACGCATTTTTATCTGCGGCTACGCTTTTTGCTCGGCGACTATTCGCTGGCGACGCTCGAACGCAGCCGCCCGCCGGTGCAAAAGCACATCGATCTTTGCAGCTTCATCGCGCTCGACGCGCTCGACCCAATCAAGACGCTTTCTTTCCTGCGGCACAAGATCCTGCACGTCCATTCGAGCAACATGTACGACAACCTGCCGGACGAAGAGCTGGTGTGGCGCGACAACCGGCTCTACTGGGTGCACGCCCGCGCATACATTCCTGCGGCGGACGCGTTGCAGATCGCGGCTGCGGCGGAGATTCCGGCGTCGGATTTGACCAAGGTGATCGGGCGGCTGCTCGATATCGGTCCCGAATGCCTGGCGGACCGGCAGCGCGGGCTCGCGTTCTGGCAGGGAGTGTGGAGAGCGATGCGGCTCGAAGAGCGGCTCATGGGAATCGAAGAGCTGCCGGATATTTCGTTTCCGGCGGGACTCAGCCTGCCGCAGATGGAGGATATTCTGCTCGAGGCGCCCAGCGATCTGCGCTTTCATCTGAGCTCGGGCGCGCTCGATAGTTTCCGCAACACGCTGCCGTTGCTGCATCCGCGGGGCTATCTCGAGGTGCAGGATATTTTCGTGAGCGATCTCGCGGAATACAACATGGGATTCCATGGGCCGGGGAAGCTGGACGGCTCGATCGTCAACTGGGTGAATGGCGCTCTTTTGCGCGAAGTGGCGGAGCGGGCGGGCTACAACCTGCAGTTCGCGCCGTTCCGCTACCGGGCGGGGTCGAAGACCTCGGTCCTGCATACGACACGACGGGAGTAACTTGATGAAGCTTCCTATTCTTCCGACCACGATGGTGGGCAGCTACTCGATGCCGGGATGGCTCGAGCGGCTGAAGACGGAATATTTCGCGCGGCGCATCACGCGGCACGACCTGGATGAAATTCACGACACGGTGGTGAAGGCGGCGATCAAGGATCAGGAGGTCGCCGGACTCGACATCGTGACCGACGGCGAATTGCGGCGCGACAACATGATCGACTACTTCATCGAGCGCCTGCCGGGAATTCAGATCGACCGGTCGTCGAAGAAGTTCTATTACGATTTCTACGACAGCGAAGTGATCGGGAAGATTCCGATGGCGTCGCTCGGGCTGGTGGAAGATTTCAAATTCCTGCTCGCGAACACCGACCGGCAGACCAAAATCTGCATCACGGGGCCGCATTCGCTGACGAAGCGCGTCCGCAACAAGCACTACCCGAGCGAAGAGGCGCTCGCGACAGATATCGCGCGCGTGCTGAACATGGAGTTGAAGGAACTGGTGAAGGCGGGCGCGACGTACATCCAGATCGACGAGCCGTATTACTCGGGATTTCCCGAGGATCTCACGTGGGGCGTCGGAGTGATCAACGTGCTCCTCGAGGGCGTCAAAGCCAAGACGGCGCTGCACATCTGCTATGGCAACCGGTATGGCAAGCCATCGTGGGAGGGAACCTATCGCTATCTGTTTCCACGGATACTCGACGCCAAGGTGGACCAATTGACGCTTGAATTCGCGCGGCGCGGCGGCGAGGACCTCGATTTGTTTCAGGAATTCAATGCGCCGTTCCAACTGGGCGTCGGCGTGATCGATGTGAAGGACCACGCGATCGAGACGCCCGACATCGTTGCGGAACGCATCCGGAAGGCGCTGAAAATATTGCCGGCGGAGAAAATTTTCGTCCTGCCTGACTGCGGGCTGTTTCATCTGCCGCGCGACGTCGCCTTCGCGAAGCTGCGCGCGATGGTGGAGGGCGCGCGGATCGTCCGCAAGGAACTCGGCCAATAGGACTTTCCAATCGCTGAGAATTCGGGTTGGGCGCCTGGCTTGGCGAGATGGACAACTCCCTGGTATCCCCTTGGACACCATCTAGACAGCGGCGCGGCTGATTCGATAGTATTCCGCCCCGGGGGATGGGATGTTTAGGTACGGCCACGCGACAAAATCCGGGGTCCGGGTGTTTGCCAGCGAGGTGTGTCTCGCCAGCGCCGAATCAGCGCGTTGGCCGACGTCGTTGTTCTTCCCTGGCTCGCTTGCGAGATTCACGGCGGAATCCGCACACCCATCTTGGCCGGCCACGAAGGCATTCATGTTTCGAGCGAGATCGACGCGCTAGCGTGTGTGCGTTGGGGGCGGGTAGCGTATCGGCGCGCCTTGCGGCAAGCCGACGAATGTCTTGACAAAGGTTAAGTACCGGCGTTACACATGCAGCAATCTGATTTGTGCCAATAGGGTCGCGGAGTCCGTACGTCCGTGAAGGGGAGGGTGATTATGAGGGTACGTTTTGGCCTGCAGTTCTTCCTGGCGGTGGCAATATTGCTGGCGTGCGCGGGTTCGGCGTTTGCGCAGGCGAACGCGCAACTGAGCGGGACCGTGACCGACCAGACCGGCGGCGTGGTCGGGAAGGTCGCCATTACGTTGCGCGACGTGGGCACCAACGTCACGTATTCGGCGACGTCGAACGATAGCGGCTTCTATGCCATCCCTAACCTGCCATCCGGCACGTACGAGCTGAAAGCGTCGTACACGGGCTTCGCGGCATTCACGCAGCAGGGGATCGTGTTGACGGTCGGCGAGAGCGCGACGGTCAACGTCGGGCTGCAGCTCGCCGGACAAGGCGAAAAAGTGATCGTCAGCACCGAAGTCCCGGTGATTGAACCGACGAAGACCGAGATCAGCCAGGTTATCGGCGAGCAGCAGGTGGAGTCTCTGCCAACCAGTAACCGTGTGTTCACCGACTTCGCTCTTCTGACGCCCGGTGTGTCGACCAGCCGCACAAGCCTGGGCACGGTCTTCACGGAGTTTGAAGTCACGCAGATTTCATTCGGCGGCATGCGATCGTTCAGCAACGAGATCACGGTGGACGGCGCGGACTTCGTGAACGCGGCGAGCGGCATTCAGCGTGCGACGCCGCCGCAGGAATCGGTGAAGGAATTCCGCGTGGTCAACAATAGTTTTGGCGCGGACTATGGGCGGGCGATGGGCGGGATCGTCAACATCGTGACCAAGTCCGGCACGAACGACCTTCATGGTTCGGCCTACGAGTATTTCCAGAATAGCGCCACGGACGCGCGGGACCTGCTGCAGCCGGCTCCGCTGCCGAACGAACTGCGGCAGAACCAGTTTGGCGTGGCGCTCGGCGGCCCGATCCAGAAGGACAAGACCTTCTTCTTCATGAACTACGAAGGCAAGCGAAGCGCTCAGTCGCCAGACTATGCGCCCGATCTGGTCTGCTTCAGCGGCACTCTGAGCTCGAATTGCAATGCCAATGGCGGAAATCTGACGTTAATCGACCTGGCGAAGCAGCAGATGGGACTCGCTCCCGAAGGTTGCGGTTCCTCGCTAGCGGCGTGCGGCTCCAATTTGACTCCGCAGCAAGCCTTTGGCTACCTCAAGGGCTATCTGAAGACAGGAAACGACGACTTCGGTTTCGCGCGGATCGACCGCCAGCTAACCACCAACAATCGTCTGGCGATCCGCTACAACGTGGAGGATGTCCGCGCGACCGGCGAACTCGTCGGGCAAAGCCTTGATGACGGTGGCATCGCCGTTCCGAGCGCGGGCCGCGACCTCTACACCCGGGATCAGTCCGTGGTCGCCACGATCAATTCCGTGCTGTCGCCCAATGTGGTCAACACGGTTCTGGCCCAATTCGCACGGCGCCACTATAACTTCCCCGGGGCCACCGGCCAGCCGGACTTGGACTTGGCCAACGACCTTCAGTTCGGCCACAACTTCGGGGCCAACGACCGGCTGTACGAGACCCGGGCGGAGTTGGCCGAGTCGGTGTCCTGGGTGAAGGGCAATCACCTCGCGAAGTTCGGAGCGGACGGCAACTGGCTGACGAGCCTCGAAAATTTCCCCGGTTTCACGCCTGTGCGGCTGATTATACCTGCCGGCCTCCCTTGTCTGTTCGCCTTCTCTCAATATTACGCGGATGGGTCAAGCTGGCAGACAACAGGGACAGGGCCGCTAGAGGCTGAAGCCAACGCGTGTCCCGTGGCGTCCGGTGACAACGGCGTTGTGGTGGCGTACGCGGGAGTGCCGGTTCCGACCGATCCATCGTTTCAGGCCGGACCGCCGCTCGTGCTGTCAGCTGCGGGCTGCGCTGCAAGCGGTAACCCTGCGTGCAGCACCTTAAATACGGGGACTTGGGCGAACGCTTATCCGCAGTCGCTATTTAACAATTACAGCAAGGTAATCGATCACGGGTATTGGGGCCTCTATGCCCAGGATTCGTGGAGAATCACCCCGAAGTTGACGTTCAATTACGGATTGCGCTGGGACGTAGAAACCGGTCTCGCAACGTACGTGACTCAGGATTACAGGGGCTTTCAGCCGCGAATTGGGCTTGCCTATTCTCCGGACAGCAAGACCGTGATTCGCGCGGGATTCGGGATGTTTGACGACCGCTATAACCTGACGTTCTTCTTTGTGCCAAACACCCAGAAGACGGTCCCAGGTTATCTCTGCGGTAACAATGCTCCGGATAGCGTCGCCGCCAAGTGCGCCTCGGTAGGAATCGAGGCACAGCAGCTTCCCATGACCAACCCGGGCATGGCAACTCAAGGATACCAATTGGCGGGATTCGCTGGAGCAACGGCATCGGCGCTCGGAGCCAGCATTCTCCAAACAGGCGGCTACGATCAACTCAATCCAGTATCGTTGGTCGGCACCTGCTTCACCGGCGTCGCAGCCTTTGGTCTGTTTCCCGGCAATGAGTGCGGCATTGGCACGGGCGGGATGGACCACAACGTCAGCAAGATTCCTTATGCCGAACAAGCGAGCGCGGAAATCGACCGCCAGTTTGGAGACGGATTCGCGCTCAACGTTGGCTACCTCTACGTCGGGGGGCATAGGCTCGTGAGAGGAAACAACATCAACGTTCCCTGTCCGGTTGGCACGTCCTGGACCGCCGCGGAGGCAACGAAGAACAATCCTTTGAATGGAGGTGCCACCGATCCCTATCCGGAGTGGTCTCAGGGGATGCTCCACGCCGACGGCACGTTCTCGCAGTGCTCGAATGGCACACCGACGCTGGGGACTGGCGCGATCGCCGGGTTGGGGCCCTTCTTCGCCGGCGCAGTCGGCAGCGGCTTGCAGACGATCAGCGCGGGGCTTCTGGACTACAACAACGGCGTCGTGAATACCGCCTACAATGGCCTGACGGTCACCGGGATCGAGCGCGTGGGGAAGTATTTCAACATGACCGCCAACTACACGTATTCCCACACGATCGACAACGGGAACTTCACCACGTTCATCAACCTGCCGGTCAACCAGTTCGACTATGCCGCGGAGCGCGCGAACTCGAACCAGGATCAACGGCACCGGTTCGTGACGAACTTCACGGCGACCGCGCCCGACCAGGGCTGGTACCGGAATTTCCAGGCCAGCAGCATCATCACTCTGCAGGCCGGACGCCCCTTTACGCTCTACTTTGGCGCCGACGCAACCAACGATTTCGCCGGCGCCTCGACAGATCGCGTGGGAGGGGCTGAGGTACAGGGCACTCATTGTGCGACGACAGCTACCTGCCAGACGATGATTGGGAGGAACACGTACGTCGGCGATCCGGAATATACCTGGGATCTTCGGATCTCGCGGGCATTCAAGTTCTCGGACAAAATGTCTCTTGTGGCCGCCGTGGACGCCTTCAACCTGCTGAACCGGGCCAACGTGGATCAAGTGTTCTCGGTTTACGGCTCGCCCGTCTTTTGCGGAGCCATACCGCGTCATTACAGGGACGCGACGACTCGCGCCATCCAGGCGGGGTCGGGGTCCGTGGCCTGCCCAGTCAGCACGAACGGCTTGGCAATTCCGGGCGTTGGGAGCTTTGCCGCTACTCCGGTAACCAACGCCGAAGGAGGGTCTTGCGAGCCGCCCACGATATCGTCGTCCTGTCTGTTCATTCCGGCGGAGCCCAACGCGAACTTCGGAGATCCGCAGACCGTGCTCAACCCGCGGCAGTTCCAGTTCTCGGCGAGGTTTGAGTTCTAGACGCGGACGCGGAAAATCGGCATGAAGAAGGGCCGGGCGCTGTCAGCCCGGCCTTTTTTTTCGTAAGCCTTGACGAAACGCGCCGAGCCGTCACCGAACTTGATCCTTTCCGTCGTAACGACGGCAGCCGACATGGAGTGCTCGAAGAAACTGTGGGAGAATGTGCGGCGCGCATGAGCCATCGAGATCATATCGCGGGAGGGGCAGACGGCAGCGTCGGCACGGCGAATGGCGTGCGGCGCGTGCGCATGCGGACTTCCGGCGCGACGTTGCATCATCGCGAGGGCGGCGTATCGCTGATCAAGCCGGATGAGGCGCTGCGGTCGTATCCGAAAGTGCTCACGGACCGGATCGCGCACTGGGCGCGCGTCTCGCCCGGGAAAATCTGCATTGCGAAGCGCGGAGCCGATCAGCAGTGGCGCACGCTTACCTACGCGCAGGTCCACGATTCCGTGCGACGCATCGGGCAGGCGCTGCTCGACCGCGGGCTTTCGGCGGAGCGGCCGGTCGCGATTCTTTCCGACAACGACCTCGAGCATTTCCTGCTGACGTACGCCGGGCAGCACGTCGGGATTCCCGTCGCGCCGCTTTCTCCAGCCTATTCGCTCGTCTCGAAGGATTTTGGGAAGCTGCGGCACTGCCTGGACATTCTCACGCCGGGGCTCGTGTTTGTTTCGCATGGCGGGCACTACGGGCGGGCGATCGAGGCGGTGGTCGGGAAGGATGTCGAGGTCGTGGCGATGGCTGCACCCCCGCCGCGGCGGAACGCGACGCTGTTTTCGGCGCTCCACGCGACCGAGCCGACGCACGACGTGGAAGCCGCGCACGAGAAGATCGATCCGGATAGCGCGGCGAAATTTCTGTTCACGTCTGGATCGACCGCGATGCCGAAGGCTGTGACCAACACGCATCGCATGATCTGCAGCAACCAGCAGATGATCGCGCAGGTTTTCGGGTTTCTGGAGGACGAGCCGCCGGTGATCGTCGATTGGCTGCCGTGGAATCACACGTTCGGCGGCAACCACGACGTGGGCATCGCGCTCTACAACGGCGGCACGTTTTACATCGACGACGGCAAGCCCGGCCCTACCATCGAGAAAACCGTCCGCAATCTGCGCGAGATTTCGACGACCGTGTTTTTCAACGTGCCGAAAGGCTACGAGGACCTGCTGCCATTTCTGCGCGCCGACCGCGAGCTGCGCGAGAGTTTTTTCCGGCGCCTGGGATTGATGTTTTACGCGGGCGCGGGATTGTCGCAGCCGGTTTGGGATGCGTACCGCGAACTGGCTGCGGCGACGTGCGGCGAGCGCGTCATCATGGCGACGGGGCTTGGCTCGACGGAAACTTCGCCGATGTCGATCCAGACTTCGTGGGAAACGGATCGCGCGGGAACGATTGGTCTGCCTATTCCGGGGGTCGAATTGAAGCTTGTGCCGCACGGCGCGAAGCTTGAGGCGCGCGTACGCGGACCCAACGTTACGTCCGGCTACTGGCGGCAGCCGCAGCTCACGGACAAAGTATTCGACGAGGAGGGATTTTACAAATTCGGCGACGCGGTGCGTTTCGTCGATCCGGATGACGTGAACAAAGGACTGCTCTTCGACGGGCGGCTGAACGAGGATTTCAAGCTCGCGAACGGGACGTGGGTGAGCGTCGGGCCGCTGCGCGCGAGATTCCTGGGGCACTTCGCGCCGCTCGTTCGCGACGTGGTGATCGCGGGGCACGACCGCGATTTCCTGGCTACGCTGATTTTTCCCGATTTTGATGCGTGCGCGGCGCTGTGCGTCGATGGCGTAGCGGGTGCGACCCCTTCAGTCATCCTGCGAAATGAGGCGGTGCGCGCGGAATTTCAATCGCGGCTCGAAGGCTTTGCGGCGGAATCGACGGGAAGCTCGAATCGGATCGTGCGCGCGATTCTCTGCGAAGAGCCGCCGTCGCTAGACGCGGGCGAAATTACGGATAAAGGCTCGTTCAATCAGAGGAATGTGCTCGATCGTCGCGCCGCGCTCGTCGAGCAAATGTATCTGAGCGAGCCACCGCTGCACGTATTGCGGATTTGAGGGCGGTTGGTCGCAAAGGCCCCACCCTCACAAAACGAGGATGGGGCACCCGGAAAATCAAAGGCCCGGGCCGGGCGCTAGCGGCCGAGGAAGCGCTCGAGCGTTTCGGCGTCGGCTTCTGCTTTGTCGAGGTACTCCTTGGCCTTCGCGCCATCCTGTTGCTGCAAAGCGGCCTCGGCGTGCGCGATATTGGTCTGCATGCGCGCTTGCGCCTCGACGATGTCTCCGCGCAGCCCGTAGCCCTGCGCGGCCTGCTGACGCTGCAGAGTGCTGAGGCTCGATCCGATCGCGGCGGCGCGGCTGCTGATCTGGTCCGCCTGCGTTTGCGCTTCCTTCAGGGCCTCGGCCTTGGCCGCAGCTTCCGCCGCTGCTTGGGCAGCAGCCTGAGCGGCAGCAGCATCGGCCGCAGCTTTCGCCGCTGCAGCTTGCTGCGCTGCCTTCGCAGCAGCGGCTTGTTCGGCCGCGGAAGGCGCCGCCGGCGCAGGCATAGGAGCGGGCGGCGCAGCAGGCTCGGGCGGCGTTTGCGTCTTGGCGGGCTGCGCTGGAGTCGACGAGCCTTCGCCGGCATGCGCCTTCGCGTGGCGCGGCACGTAGACTGCGGCACCCGCGAGCATCGCCAATACCAGGACTCCTCCAAGAGCCATGTACAGGCCTCGATGGCTTTTCTGCGCTGCGGGCGGGGGTGGCTGCATCGTTGCGGCGGAGGCCGAAACCGAGGCTGCGGCCGCGACAGTCGCGGGCCGCGTCGGCTGATACGCCGCCGTGGGAAGCGGAGCCGAGGGCACCGTCGCCGCCGCCGTGGGATCCATAAAAATCGTCGTCGCGGAAGGCACGCCGGAGCGGCCCGCACCCACCGGGGCCACGCCCTGTGGCAGCGCGGTCTTCAGCGCATTCCGCAAAGCGGTCGCCGACTGGAACCGCTTCGCCGGCTCCTTCGCGAGGACCATGAGAATGATGTCGTTCAACGCCTGCGGCAACTCAGGCCGCAGAACGATCGGCGGCTCCGGCAATTGCTGCAGCTGCGCGACCATCAGCGAGTAGCCGCTATCGCCGCGGAACGGCAGGCGCCCGGTCAAAATTTCGTAGAGCGACAAACCGACGGAATATAGATCGGAGCGCGCGTCAACCGATTCGCCCTTCACCTGCTCGGGCGACATGTAATTCAGCGAGCCAAGTGTGGTGCCGGTGATGGTCATGCCGGCTTCGTTGCCGGGGCGCGCGATGCCGAAATCCATCAGCTTCACGACGCCCTGCGACGTGAGCATCATATTGCCGGGCTTGATGTCGCGGTGGACCACGTTCATCTGATGCGCGTAGACGAGCGCGGCGAGCACCTGGTCGATGTAGTAGACCGCGTCGGCCACCGGCACGGGGCCCTGCTGCAGGCGCGAGGCGAGCGTCACGCCGTCAACGTATTCCATGATCATCACGAGCTGGTTATCGAGCGTGAGCGCGGTGCGCAGCGCCGCGATATTCGGATGATTCAGGCTCGCGAGCAATTTGATTTCGCGCAGGAAGCGGTCGGCGAGATCTTTCTGATCGGCGAGATTCGGCAGCAGGATTTTCATCGCCTCGACGCGGTCCGAGATCGTATTGCGGACCTTGTAGACCTTGCCCATGCCGCCGGCGCCGAGCACTCCGAGAATTTCGTAGTCGCCGAGTTTCTGGCCCACCGTGTAGTCCAGGCTCATTGGGAAACTCCTTTCGAGCGCGCGTGCCGCTCGATTCAACGTGGTCGTTTTGTGTGGACGAAATGTGTACCGCTGCCGGCCCAGGCGCCGGCTCCTCAGTGGCGGGATTATACCCCAGTTTTGCGCAGGGGGAAGGCAGGTGGGCTTAGCGAGACCGGTCTTCGCGTTGCATTTCCTCGGTCGATGGAAAGGGGCCCCGGCCGGGCGGATTCTTCGACCGCATACGCTCTGCCATGCGAAAAAGAGCACGCCGCGCTCTAAGTTTCCTCGCGGTAGGGACGTGGTCTTTTAGCAGTGTGACAATTTCGGCTGCGATCGGGCGGTTATTCGAGCTGGCCTGTCTACGGAGGGCTGCGTACAACTCCTCGGGAATGCCCATAACGCGAACAGCTTTCATAAGTCCCTCCGATCGAGCGCGCTCAGACGACGTTCGCGCCACCGACGACTACGTCGATGCTGATGATATTGGCTTCGCTACGCAGCTTCCACGGTGAGTTTCAGTCCGATTGCCTTGGTGACGGCGACCAACGTGGACAGGCGCGGATTGCCGTTGGCCGACAACGCCCGGTAGAGGCTTTCGCGCTCTACGCCCGCAGCTTTGGCAACCTTCGCAATGCCTTGCGCCTGAGCGAGGTGACGCAAAGCAACAAGCAGGACGCGGGGTTCGTTGGTGTCTTCCAACGCAGACTTGAGATACTCAGCAGCAAAGTCCGGGTCCTTGCGAATCCGGCGAACGATCGCCTCGTCGTGGGAAACACTTGTTTTACGTTTCACGGGCTCACGTCCCTTCTTCGCATTGTAACTTATACATCACATTTCGGAAACTAGCGAAGCCGGCCCTTCGAGAGCCGACTTCGCCAGAGCGTCACTTACCTGTGACCGGATTCTTGTAGTGGTATGGCGGGACGTAGACGTCCGGGTAGAGTTTGTAGACTTCGGTTGGCGGACGATCCGGGGGGAAGCCTGGGATTGGTCCCGGGGGCGGATCGCCGCCCTGGTCCCAGCCCTTATAGTAGCTCGAGTAATAGGTGAAGTAGGCGTGGAGCTTCTTGATTTTCCAGATGCCGTCTTCCTTCACGTAATCGTTTTCGTAGGTGGCTTCGCCCCACTGCGCCGATTTATGCAGGATGCCGACCTGCATGATGGCGCGCCAGCGTCCTTTGGCGGTGAGGCCGTCGGGCGCGATATCGATTTTGGGTTGCAGCTGCGTGTGATTGAAAAGGGTGCCGTATTTCAGGTCGGGAAGCTTGTGGAGATAGGCGCGCACGCGGTCCTGGCCGACGTAGACGCCGCGCAGGCCGATTTCGAGCGTGCTGTCTTTGGCGAAAAGGTCGGCCGCCTCGTCCCATTTGCATTTGTCGACGTAGTAGCCGTAGGCGGTTTGAAGATTCGAGATGGCGATGTAGTCCTGCGATGCCTGCGCCTGTTTTTGCAGCGCGGCAACCTGCGTTTTCAGAGTTTCAACTTCGGAGGCGAGATCTTTCTTGCTCTCGCTTCCGCCTGCGAGCGCGACTCCCACCACGACAAAACACACAACGCCAAAAACCACGAGTAGTGATTGCATTTTCATCGATGCCTCCCGCATCCGGCAGGGCCCGCGGCCTTGCCGGAACGGGAGGGTAACACAGAGGCGGCCGCTGTTGACGAGTGGTTCGTGGCGGCCCGACCCTATAGAGCGATGGAGCGCGGGTGGCCGCAGGGGCTCCCAAAAAGGCGGAGTCCAAAAATCTAAAGTTTATTGCGCGAGGCCATGCGCTGACGGAGTATATTGCAGCGTCAGCTATAGCCGGGCCGCAAGGCGTCGCGCTAAACGCAGCATTCATGGAGGGGGGAAGGTCTATGAGAAATGTGGTTCGGATGAGTGTGGGGGCCATTTTGATTTTGGGCGTGAGCCTCGGCGCGCGAGCGCAAGAGGCGCCGCCGCGGCCGGCGGGACCGCCGCCGTCGCTGCTGATGTGGAGCTCGTCATTCCGGGATTTGAGCAGGATTCCGACGAAATACACGTGCGCGGCGACCACGCCGCCGCCGAGCGGCCCGCGCAACATCTCGACGGGCATATCGCCCATGATCGGTTGGACGAATGCTCCGAAGGGCACCGAGAGTTTCGTCCTCATTCTGCACGACCCGGACGCGCACGTGCCGAAGGCTCCGACGGACGTGACGCACTGGATCCTCTTCGACATTCCCGCCACTGCCACAGCGCTTGGAGAGGGCATCACGGCGACGACCCCGCAGCTCGAGGGCACGTTGCAGGGAACGAATATCACGGGCCAGCCCGGCTACCAGGGGCCTTGCGCGCCTCCGGGACCGCCGCATCACTACACGTTCGAACTGCTGGCGCTGGACGAAAAGCTCGACCTGCCGGCGGGCGCCACGCGCGAGCAGATCGAAGATGCGGTGAAGGGGCACGTGCTCGGAAGCGCGGTCTACATTGGGCTATTCAATCGCTAAGGTTTCGGTCTAAGATGCGCCTCGGGGGTAAACGGAAGGAGAGGAAAAAATGGCCACTGCAACGCAAGCGATTCCTGTCGATGAGAATGTAAGCAAGTACGTCGCGAAAAAGCGGCAGATGTTGATCAACGGAAAATGGGTGGACGCCGCATCGGGGAAGACGTTCCCGACCTACAACCCGGCGACCGGCGAGGTGCTGGCGCAGGTCGCCGAGGGAGACAAGGAAGATGTCGACCGTGCCGTGGCGGCCGCACGCGCGGCCTTCGATAAAGGGCCGTGGCGAAATATCACACCTTCCGAGCGCGGGCGCGTGATCTGGAAGCTCGCGGACCTGCTCGAGAAGCGCCTCGAGGAATTCGCGCAGCTCGAATGCCTCGATCAGGGCAAACCACTCGGGCTCACGCGCATGGTGGACATCCCGACTTCGATCGATCAGCTGCGCTACTACGCGGGCTGGGCCACTAAGGTGGAGGGCAGTACGATTCCGATTTCGGCGCATGGCGCGAAATTCCTGGCGTACACGCTGCGCGAGCCGATCGGCGTCGTCGGCCAGATCATCCCGTGGAACTTCCCGATGGTCATGGCGACGCTGAAGCTGGCGCCGGCGCTGGCCACCGGCTGCACCGTCGTACTGAAGCCGGCCGAGCAGACGCCGCTGACGGCGTTGATGCTGGGCGAATTGATCCAGGAGGCCGGGATTCCGGACGGTGTCGTCAACATCGTCACGGGCTACGGCGAGACGGCGGGCGCGGCGCTGGCGGCGCATCCGAACGTCGATAAGATTGCGTTCACGGGGTCGACCGAAGTGGGCAAGTTGATCGTCCACGCGGCGGCCGGAAACTTGAAGAAGGTTTCGCTCGAGCTCGGCGGAAAATCGCCGAACATCGTCTTCCAGGACGCCGAAATCGAAAGCGCGATTCCCGGCGCCGCGAATGCCATCTTCTTCAATCAGGGGCAGGTGTGCTGCGCGGGCTCGCGGCTTTACGTCGAGGACAAGCAGTTCGACAGGGTCGTAGACGGCGTCTCGCAGCTCGCGTCGAAGATTCGCGTGGGTCCCGGCATGGAATCCACCAGCGATATGGGGCCGGTCGTCTCCGAGGAGCAGATGAACCGGGTATGCAGTTACCTGGAATCGGGATTCTCCGAAGGAGCGAAAGCGGTGACGGGCGGGAGCCGTCAAGGCGATAAGGGCTATTTCGTGAAGCCTACGGTGCTCGTCAACACCAACGAAAAGATGAAGGTGGTGCGCGAGGAGATTTTCGGGCCGGTGGTGACGGTGATGCCGTTCAGCGACGTCGACGATCTGATCGCCAAAGCCAACAACACGCCGTACGGGTTGGCGGCGGCGGTGTGGACGCGCGACATCAAGAAGGCGCATCGCACTGCGGCGGCACTCCGCGCGGGCACGGTGTGGATCAACTGCTACGGCGTGCTCGATTCGGCGATGCCGTTCGGCGGATACAAGCAATCCGGCTGGGGCCGCGAGATGGGCAAGGAAATGCTCGAGCTGTACACCGAAGTGAAGTCGGTGTGCACCCCCATCTCCTAGTGAACGATTGATGAGCCGCACCGAACCGCATGTGGCTGCGGTTCGGCGCGGGCTCAGCTGGAAGAACCCACCCTCACAAACCGAGGGTGGGGCACCCGAAAAATCCCCAAATTTTCCCCGTGATTTCGATTGATTGCGGTAACTAATGCGCGCGGATAATTGTGAAGACACAATCCAGGGAGATTGCGTGAGCAAGGATTCGCAGGATTGGGCTTGGCCGGATTCGCTGGACGCGGTGATCGCCGCGCCGAAATACCACAAGGTGCTATTCGAGAACGAGCGCGTGCGATTGCTGAAAGTGCGCATCCGGCCGGGAGAGACCACGCCGGTGCACACACACCGTTGGCCGAGCGCGATCTATGTGGCGAAGCAGAGCGATTTCATCCGGCGCGATGGCGACGGCAATCTGCTCTTCGACAGCCGCACGGTGGGGCCGCCGCCGAGCGAGCCTGTGGTCCAGTGGGTGGGGCCGCTGCCGCCCCACTCGGTTGAGAACGTCGGTAGCGTCGAAATACTCCTCATCACTACCGAATTGAAGCAGGGTTGAGGCTCGGCGGGCGCATGGGCGCTTTCCGTCGTCAAAGAGTGGCACACGGAAATGCCGTCTTTTGAGGTGTTTCCGGGCCGAGCAGCCGGAAGGGTGGGGCTGGCTTGCCCTTCATTGTCAGTTGCGAATCATAGGCGAAGGCAGCGCGTTGGCGGGGGCCGGGGCCTATGCTATAAGTAAACCGCTACCCAAATCTGAGGAAATTGTGCCGTTTATTAACTTTCCCGCTCGCGAGATTAACTGCAAGCTTGTGTATTACGGTCCCGGCTTGGGCGGGAAAACCGCGAATCTGCAGTGGATCTACGAGCACACGGGTACCGGCCAGAAGGGCAAAATGGTCTCGCTCGCCACGGAGACCGATCGCACGCTTTTCTTCGATTTTCTCCCGCTCGATCTGGGCACGGTGCGCGGATTCAAGACGCGCTTCCACCTCTATACCGTTCCGGGGCAGGTGTTCTACGAGGCCAGCCGAAGGCTGATTCTGAAAGGCGCGGATGGAGTGGTGTTCGTCGCCGACTCGCAGGAAGAGCGGCTCGACGCCAACCTCGAAACGCTCGACAACCTGCGCGAGCACCTGAAAGATCACAAGCTCGATTTCGATACGATTCCCTACGTCCTGCAGCTGAATAAGCGCGACCTGCCGAATATTCTCCCCTGCGATGAATTGAAAAAGCAGCTAAACGTGAAGGGCGAGCCCGCGCTTGAGGCGGTTGCCGTCACGGGGCAGGGCGTCTTCGATACGCTGAAGGAACTCGCCAAGCTGGTCCTCGCCGATCTGAAGAAAAACTCATAAAGCGTAGTAACTCTCCTTTTAGTTCGGTTCGGGGCTCATCGCGGCCTCCAAGGAAGTCATATTGGAGGTCATATTGTTTATTTCCATAACGTCTGGGAGGGCGGCGATGAGGCGATGGGACCGGTTACTGGACTCGTATGTCGAAGAGTATCGCGCGAGGGGAGTCAGTCTGCAGTCGGTGGCGTACACCGAGGCACGGCTGAATCGGTGGGGACGGTGGCTCAAGGGGCGTCGCCCACGCATCGGGATCGAGCGCATTGATGCGGAGATGATCACGCGCTACATCTCGATCTGCTCGAGTTTTCGCGCCAAGGCAACGGTGTACGCGACGCTGAGCACGATGCGGGGCTTCGGTGATTACCTGGTGCGCCAGGGTCTGTGGAAGATCAACCCGTTGCGCTGGATGAAAGGCCCGAAGGTCACACCGTACAGCCGCCTACCAAAACGGATCGATCACGCCCACATGGAAGCGATGTGGCGCGAAGCGGCGAATCGCCACGGTGCATACACTTCCCATTTATGGGTAACGGTGCTGGCGATGCTGTACGGCACCGGTCTTCGCCGCGGCGAACTGGAGCGGCTGAACCTCGATGCGTTTGACCGCACGGAAGGAACCTTGCGCATCGATGGTCGCAAGACGGGACGCGAGCGGTGTCTGCCGTTGCCTGAGATGGTGCTGCGGTGTCTCGAAGCGTATCTGCCACTGCGCCACAACCAGCTGGAACAAGCTGGATTATGTGGCGAGTGCGCTCTGTTGGTGAGCCGCAGTGGCCAGCGTCTCACAGGCGCTGCGATCAGCAACGGTATCCACGCGATCTCGCGCCGTGCGCAAGTGCCGATCCACAGTCTGCATCAGTTTCGGCATAGCTGTGCGTCCGATCTGTTGGAGTCTGGTGTGCATCTGGCCCAAGTGCAACGCATTCTGGGGCATTGCGGCATAGGAACGACCGTGCGTTATGTGCACATCGCCGATCCGCAACGCCGTGCCGCGATGACACTCCATCCCATCAACGATTGGTTACTACAACAGGGGGTGAGCGCATGAAGAAAGCGAACACCGCTGCGATGAGCCCGTTGATCGAGGGATACCTCAGTTACCTGGATAAAGTTGGACGCAAGACGCCGCGCACGATTGTAGACGTGCGTTGCACGCTGCGCCGCGTGCTTGCTCGGCTTGAGGGCGCCCGCCCCGGCGTTGAGCTGTGGCACCTCAAGCTGGAAGATTATTTGCATTGGTTGGAGGCCGAGCGGCAGTGCGGCTGCAGCGAAAGCAGCTTGGCGAAGTATCTCAGCCACGTGCGAGGACTGCTTGAATACGCCTGGCGAAGTGGCCGCGCTGAGCGCAACGTGCTCGATGGATTTAGTTTGCAGCACACGGTTCGGCGCACGGTGCCGAAATCGCTCAACTTGGACGAAGCCGAGCGACTGGTGCAAGCCACAACCGCGCCCGGACCGACGGCACGACGTGATCGCCTGATCGTTTTGCTGCTGTATGGTTGTGGGCTGCGTACCAACGAGTTGTGCGATCTCGATGTTGCGCATGTCAACCGTGAGCGCCGTGAACTTGTGGTCCTAAGGGCGAAGGGCGATCGACCGCGCGCGATTCCGATCCCGGAAGCACTCTATACCGAGCTGCTCGCCTATCTGCTGGAGCACGGAAAACGTGGACCCTTGTTTCGAACCAACACTCGGAAGCGGCGCCTGCGGGCCGGGGATGTGTGCGAGGTTGTGACTGCCGCCGCGACGCGCGCTGGTCTACGCGCCGGCGTCACGCCCCGCACGCTCCGGCACAGTTTCGCGACTCACTTGATGGATCGTGGCGTCGATCTCGCCATCATTGCTTCACTGATGGGGCATCGCAGTCCGCAGGAGACCGGTGTCTACCTTCATGTCTTGCCCGAGCGGCCACAAGCCGCCGTGCGTACCCTGCCGATCGGAGGCCGCTCATGAAATGGTCCTATTGGATCGAGCGTAAGCGTCGTTCGGAGGCCGTCTTGACCGATGCGGTTGACTATGCAGCGTGAGTTGATTCAGCAGGTCGCTCAGCAGCGAGATTCCAGGGCAGCAGTTCCGCAATGCGGTTAATCGGATGGTCAACGATGCGCGAGAGCACTTCGCGCAAGTACGTTTCGGGATTAACATTGTTCAGTTTTGCTGTGCCGATCAGGCTGTAGATCGCGGCGGCGCTTTCGCCGCCCCTGTCCGATCCTGCGAACAAGTAATTCTTCCGGCCCAAGGCAACCACACGCAACGCTCGCTCGGCGGCGTTGTTGTCGATCTCCAGTCGTCCATCGTCCACATAGCGCCGCAGTGCTTCCCAAAGTCCCAGCGCGTAACGCATGGCCTGGGCCGTCTCCGATTTCCTCGACAGCTTCAGCAAAGTTTCTTCGAGCCACTGCTTCAGCGATCCGAGCAGCGGGCGGCTGCGCTCGCCGCGCACCAGGTGACGTTCTTCCGGCTGCCGCCCGCGGATGTCTCCTTCGATGGCGTAGAGTTCTCCGATGCGCCGGAGCGCTTCCTGAGCCACGGGCGAGTTGTGCGCGACGTGAAGATCGTAGAACTTCCGCCGCACGTGCGCCCAGCAGGCCGCCTCCTGAATGCGTCCTGTTTCGTAGAGTTGGTCGAAACCCGCGTAGGCATCGGCTTGCAGCGTGCCCGTGAAGCTGCTCAAGTGTGCCTTCGGATGCTCGCCCTTGCGGTCCGGCGTGTAGGCGAACCACACCGCTGGAGGTGTCGTATCTCCGGCAGGCCGATCATCGCGCACGTAGGTCCACAGCCGGCCCAGCTTGGTTTTTCCCAGTCCTGGCGCCAGCACGGGCACCGGCGTGTCATCGGCATGCAGCTTCGTCGCACTCAGCACGTGATGCCGCAGCGCTTCCACCAGCGGCTGAAGTAATCCGCTCGCGCTGCCCACCCAATCGGCCAGCGTCGCGCGGTCCAGTTCCACGCCTTCGCGCTCGTAGATCTCTTCCTGCCGGTACAGCGGAAGATGATCGCAGTACTTTGACACCAGCACGTGCGCCAGCAGTCCCGGACCGGCCCTACCTCGCGCGATTGGACGGCTCGGTGCTTCGGCTTGCACGATCTTGTCACAGCGCCCGCAGGCCAGCTTCGGCCGCACCTGCCGGATCACTTTGAAACTCGCCGGAACCCACTCCAGCATCTCCGATACGTCTTCGCCCAGACGCTTCAACTCTCCGCCGCAGTCCGGACATGCGGTTGGCTTCGGCAGAATCTGCCTCGTCTCGCGCGGCAAGTGTTCCGGCAGTGGCCGCCGTACTGGTTTCGTCGTACGATGTGTCTCAGGCGTAGCAGGAGAAGATGCCCGCTCTGCCCGGCTCGCTTCCAGTTCGTCCAGCCGCAACTGCAACTGCTCGATCTGCTGTTCCACCTTCTCCGACTTGCGCCCGAACTGCATCCGCCGCAGCTTGGCGATCAGCAGCTTTAACTGTTCGATCTCCGCATCGCGCGAGGCGAGCTGTTCCTCTTTCAAAAGAATCTGCTCGTGCTGGGAAAGGATGAGTGTTCTCAGTGCGTCGGAATCAAGCTGATGAAGATCCGGCAGGGAAGAAGAAGTGCCGCTCACACCGCCACTCTACACGAGATTCTTTACAGCCAGATGAAAATGCGCAAGAAAGCTGAAAATTCTTTGCTCACACAGCCATCTGTGGAGTGTAGCTGCGTACCGGTCGTCGCCAGTCGATCCCTTCGAGCAACATCGAGAGTTGCGCCGGTGTGAGCGAAACCGTTCCACTCGCCGCTTGCGGCCAGGTGAATCTCCCTCGCTCCAGTCTCTTGGCAAACAGACACAGCCCGTCGCCATCCCACCAGAGCATTTTGACGAGATCACCGCGACGCCCACGAAAGAGGAATACGTGTCCGGAGAACGGATTTTCCCGAAGTGCCGTCTGCACCATGCCCGCCAGTCCCACAAAACCGCGCCGCATGTCCGTCACGCCCGCTACAATCCAGATGCGCGTTCCTGCGGGCAAGCCCATCATCCGAGCAACTGCTCCAGCACCACGCGCAGCGCCTCCGCATCGACGCGCCCGGCAATCCGCAGTTGCCCCTTCGGAAGCTCCACGTGAATCATCCCGGAAGGTGTTCGCCGTCTCCGCGTGCCCGTCGATCGCGCTGCTTCCATCGCTGTGGCGCCGATCACGCGAACCGGCAGCAGATCAGGCGTCTCACTGGACCCGCGTTCCAGCCGTCCTTGCTGATAGAGCCGCCGCCATCCAAACACCTGGTTCGCGTTCACTCCATGCGCTCGCGCCACGCGCGCGACCGAAGCGCCGGACTGAAGCGTCTCTTCGACGATTCGCCGCTTCTCCTCCACGGTGCGAAATCGTCGCTTCGACTCCCTGCCCCTCACTTGTATGGCTTGCTGCGAAGTGTCCACGATCCACCTTTGTGGACACGATCATCGTGTCCACAAAGGCCATCATCCTTGCCCTCCGACTGTCCGTCTACACGGCCTAAACCGGACGCTTACGATCGAGCTCTACATTCGCACTCACTGCGTGGCGCGTGGTTTACGTCCCCTCACACTCGCTGCGTATGAGGACGCACTGAAACAGTTTCATGAGTGGGTGCGCGTCACGCGGGGAGTAGCGATAGGGTTTGTGTTGATGGGACTCTACTGGTACGACTACAAGTATAACCCTTTTCGTCTGCCACCGGCTCCCCCCCTCTACCACTTCATCGAGAAAGCGATGTTCGTTCTGTGCCCGGGCCTATTGCTCCAAGTGTTCACCATCGGAACGAGCGACCGACTTGGCTGGGTGATGTGGGTGTTCGCGGCCCTCCTCAACGGTCCTGTCTACTATGTGGTGGGGCTTGCATTTGCGACGATTATGAAAGGAAGAACCTAGTGTCCCGTCCCAGTAGAAAGTGAAATAAGTAGCACTGCCCGTGCGTACTGCACTATAAGGAGGCGAACATGCGCACGGGACGCCCGAAGGTTATGTTGATGCTGACCACGGAGGAGCGCCAACGGCTGCAATCGCTGGCCCATCGCTCGCGGTCGGCGCCGTTCTTGGCGCGTCGCGCGCGGATCGTGTTGGCGTGCGCGGAAGGGCGCGACAACAAAATCGTCGCACGAACGCTGCACGTGACACCCGCGACGGTGGGTAAGTGGCGAGGCCGATTCGTGCGCGACCGTCTCGAAGGTCTCTACGACGAACCGCGACCGGGGGCGCGGCGGACGATCACCGACGAGCAGGTCGAGCAGGTGATTATTCGGACGCTGGAAACAACCCCGCGGGGAGCCACGCACTGGAGTGTGCGGGGAATGGCGAAAGCCACGGGCTTGAGTCGCATGGCCATTAGCCGGATCTGGCGTGCCTTCGGCCTGCAGCCGCATCGCAGCGAGACGTTCAAGCTGTCGCCCGACCCGCTGCTGGTGGAAAAGGTGCGGGATATCGTGGGGTTGTATCTGAACCCGCCGGAGCATGCGGCGGTGTTCTGCGTCGACGAAAAGCCGCAAATCCAAGCTCTGGATCGCACGCAACCACTGCTGCCGATGCAGCCCGGCCAAGTGGAGCGCCGCACGCATGACTACATGCGGCACGGGACCACGTCGCTCTTCGCGGCGCTCAACGCAAAGACCAGTGAAGTGATCACGCAGTTTCATCGGCGGCACCGCTCGGTGCAGTTCCGCGAATTCCTCGATCTCATCGACGCCCGAGTTCCGCGGCACTTGGATGTTCACATCATCATGGACAACTATGGCACGCACAAGACGGCGCTCATCCGCAACTGGTTCGCCAAGCGCCCACGGTTTCACATTCATTTCACGCCCACCTATGGGTCGTGGCTGAGTCTGGTGGAGCGTTGGTTTGCGGAACTGACCAACAAACAACTGCGTCGCGGGGCGCATCATAGTGTGTCCCAACTGAAGGCCGCGATCCAGGCATTCATCGAGGCGCATCAGGCGAATCCGAAGCCCTTCGTGTGGACCAAGACCGCCGATCAAATCCTGGCGAGCATTGCGCGATTCGCGCAGCGCACCGTCGAGGTACAGGCCGCGCAACCAACACATAAGGCACGAACCATTGGGACGGGACACTAGGCTCCCGTCAGGTAATAGGGAGGGCGGGTGGCCGACCCTCGGTTTTCGGATCTTTGCATTTGTCCAATCCCCGCGCACGCGCACTGTCACACCAGAGTTCGCTCAGGCCGACGAGAAACTTGACGGGTGCCGCAGCTCTTCGTTTTTCAGAAGGGTGCGCGAGGTAGCGTCACCATTCACGTTTCTGCTTCGGTTTCACTTCCAATTCGGCGATGAAGTTGGCTGCGGAATGAACGCGGCAACCGCTTCGGCCAGTTCCAGTACACCCTGTCCTTTTTCCGTCCTTCAGGACAACTTGTAAGTTGGCGGCATCGTGCTAGCGTCGAGCGAGGAGCGGAACGCGTGAACGGAGCAGCTCGGCGGCCCGGGAACCAAAATCAATCGAAGGGCGCTCTCCGCTTTGAGGGCTTGCGCGGCGTTCGCCGCCGCGTCGAGCGCCGGACGACAGCCAAAATCCGCGACGGTTTCGGCGCGAATTCTAATCGACATTTGGCGATTAGAATTCGCTGCAAGTCACTGAAAACACACGATGGAGGTCACTTCTAATCGACACGGTTACGGGAGGTCTTCAGCGCGAGAAAAATGCCGACGCAAACTGGAAAACTTTTTCGGCGCTGCGCGAGACGCCGCGAGGTAAAATTCGGCAGCGGACATTTCAGAGCATGCTGCGGAGGGACCGAATGCGGCTGCGGCCAATTTTCTTTTTCCTGTTCGTTGCGAGCGTTTTCTGCGTCGCGCTGGCAACGTTGTTAAGAGTTCCAACGGCTGCGGCGCGACAGGCGAGTTCGCCGGATGTTGCCGTCGACGCGCAGAAGGCACCCCTGACGGTCGGCGAAGTGGTGACCCGGCTAGTGGAGCGAAACCGCGAACGGGAAGAGGCTTTGCAGAAATTCCAAGGCACGCGCGTCTACAGCCTGAAATACGCGGGTTTTTTGGGGACACACAGCGCGGAGATGACGGTCAACGTGAATTACTCGTCGCCGGACGACAAGGAGTTCACGATTGTGTCGCAGTCGGGTTCGAAGTTCATTGTGGACCACGTGCTGAAGGGGCTCCTGCAGGGCGAAAAGGAAGCAGCCAACCCAGAAAACAAGGAGCGTACGGCGCTGAACACGAGGAACTACGATTTCACGCTAGCGGGCTATGAGACCTCGGGGGACACGCCTCAGTACGTCCTGGACGTGAAGCCGAAGAAGGACACTAAGTTCGTCTATAGGGGGAAGATCTGGGTCGACGGGAAGGATTTTGCGGTCACGCGAATCCAGGCGGAGCCGGCCAAGAGCCCATCTTTCTGGGTGAAGAAGAGCGAAGTGAACCACCGCTACCAGAAGGTGGACGACTTCTGGCTGCCGGCCGAGAACAAGACGGACAGTTTGATACGTCTCGGCGGGCATGCTCTGCTGTCGATCGAGTACCAGGACTATAAGATCACCGACCCAGCGCCGAGTCCGGCTGCCCCTGCTAAGGCCGGGGCGCACAGCCTGTAGAACCTCAAGAAACAGCAGCGGTTTCCGCCGTTCCGGCGCCGAGATTCCCCATCCCTTGCCAATGCTCCCGATTTCCGCGCGACTCGTGGTGTATGGGCGCGGAAATCGGGCTGCTCGGTCTTCGGAATGACAGGGGCTCGGTATGGCGGTAACAGATGGGGGACTGAGGCCGCTCGAACTGAGGGCGGCTCGAGCCAAGGGCCCCACCCAACGGGAAGCCGGGTGAGCTATGTTAACCCATTCGAATCAGATACATAGCCAGACGAAAAGTAAAACGGGAGGCGAAAGCCGAAGCTTCCACCTCCCGGGGTGGGTGGGGTTTGTTGCCAAATACACCCAGTTTGGAATTTTGGTGTTCCGCGCCTGGATGCTTCAGCAAACCGGCGTTTAAGCCGGTGCCACGTATAGTCCACGCTTATCACACGCGCGAAAGACGTGTCAACCTTATTCGTGAGGGACCAATCGGTGACGCCGGTCGAGAGTTTCGCGGACCTTTCGCGCCAAATCGCGCGGCGAGTAGGGCTTTTGCAGCATGGGCAAGTTCTTTTCCTGGACTTTTTGAAGCAAGGCCATATCGGGGCTATAGCCGGTCGCAAAGACGACCGGGAGATCGGGCTTCTCATTGTGGATTCGATCGTAGATTTCAGAACCATTGAGTTTTGGAAGCATGACGTCCAAGAAAGCGAGATCGATTTCATCCCTATGCGCCTGGAACATCTGAACGGCCTCCTCGCCGTCAGACGCGAGCAGGACCTGATAGCCCAGACCGACGAGCGTCTCATAGGCAAGCTCCCGAAGGCCAGAGTGATCTTCCACCACCAGGAGAGTCTCCCGGCCGCCGCCGACGGGTTTGTCGTCCTCGACGACCGGAGGCCGAGGCTCGCTGATCGTGCTGACGGGAAGGTAGACACGGAACGTGCTGCCGGCGCGCGGCTGGGAGAAGACGTGGAGGAAACCCCCGTGCTGGCGGATGATCCCGTAGACGGTGGCGAGGCCGAGGCCGGTTCCCTTGCCCATTTCTTTGGTCGTGAAAAACGGTTCGAAGATGCGGTCGAGCGTGGCGGCGTCCATGCCCGTGCCGGTATCTGTGACAGTCAGCATGATGTATTGGCCGGGTCGAGCGAGCGGCTGGAGAATGCAAAACTCCTCATCGATGGTGACGTTCGAGGTGTCGACGGAGAGCGAGCCGCCGTCGGGCATGGCATCGCGCGCGTTGATGCAGAGATTCATCAGCACCTGCTCAACCTGGACGGGATCGGCGCGCACGACGGCGAGATCGGGCGCGCAATTCGCCTGAATGGAGATATTGCTGCCGATCACTTTCTCGAGCAGGCTCAGCGTTTCGATGACGGTCAAGTTGAGATCGATGTTGCGCGGTTCGAGAATCTGGCGGCGGGCGAAGGCGAGCAACTGGCGCGTGAGGGCGGCGGCGCGGTCGGCTTGCTGGCGGACCTTGTCGAAATAGCGGCGCAGGCGCGGAGCCGCCGACGTTTCTTCCACACCCATGTCGGCCCAGCCGATGATCGCGCCGATCATATTGTTGAAGTCGTGAGCGATGCCGCCGGCGAGCTGCCCGATGGCTTCGAACTTTTGCGCTTGAACGAGCTGTTTTTCGAGGGCGATGTGCTCGGTGACGTCCTCGACGATCACCTCGACGCACGGTTTTCCGAGTTCGGAACCGGCGGCCTGCCAACCGTTGAGACGGACGGTGATAACCTTGGAATCTTTGCGCTTCCACTCGACCGTAGCGTGGCCGCGCCCGGCGCCGAGATATTCGAGGTGGATTCTGTCGCGCTCGGCGGGATTGGCGTAGAGTTCGCGCGAGCGGCCCACGGTGAGCAGGTCATCGACGGAATCATAGCCGAGCATGCGGGCGAGGGCGGGATTCGCGTCGAGGAGCTCGCCTTCGATGGTGACCCAATAGATTCCGTACGTGGAGTTGTTGACGAGCCCGTGATAGCGCGCTTCGCTCTGGCGAAGAGCCGCCTCGGCACGTTTGCGCTCGCTGATGTCGACAATGCTGCCCCGAATCAGGCAGCGCTCCTGGGATGGCAGCAAAACGAGATGTACCTCGCACGGAATCTCTTCCCCGCGGGCATTGAGGTGCAGCCACTCGAAGCCGAAAGTCTTGCCTAAGATTGCGAGGCCCAGATTACGCCGGACAGCGGAGGCGGATTCCTGACCGTCGGGCTGACGCGGAGGGCTGAACTCGGCGGGGCCGCAATGCAGAAGCGCGGCGCGGCTGAGACCAAAGAGGCGCAGAGCGTTTTCATTGCAATCGACGAACTTCCCCGTGATGCCATCCACGACCACAATGGCCTCCGGCGCATTCTCGACGAGGATCCGATAGCGTTCCTCGCTTTCCTTCAGCGCGCGCACGGCCGTGATTTCCGCATCGCGAAGTGTTTTCTCCTCCTGGGCGCGGCGGATGGCGACCGGCAGCCGGGCCATCTGATCTTTCAAGATATAGTCGGTGACGCCCGACTTGATGCAGTCAACAGCCAGTTCATCCCCGAGAGTTCCGCTGACGAGGATCAGGGGAGTGCGTGGCTGAATCTGACGCGCGATGGACAGGGCGTCGATTCCCGTCCAGCCCCTCATGCGATAGTCCGAGAGAACGATGTCGACGGGGTTGTCGCGCAACTGCCGGACAAAATCCTCGCGCGTTGTGACCGTGATAGCCTCGAAATCGAGATCGGATTTCCTGAGATTCCGAAGGCAAAGTTCGACATCATCCGCGTCATCATCGACGATAAGCAGGCGCACCGGTTTCGCTGCGGCCAGCTTCCGTTTTGCAGGTGTCTCTGACATCGGGGCCTGGTTTCCTGTGAGTCCTATTTCTCGAGAAACGCGGCGACGGGAGGCTTGTTGTTGAGCAGCAGCCAATACATGCCGAGCTGTTGAACGACATCCTGGAATTCGCCGAAATTCACGGGCTTTTGAATGTAGCTGTTCACGCCCAGCTTGTAACTCTTCACCAGATCCGTTTCTTCCTTGGAGGATGTGAGGACGATGATGGGGATGGCTTTCGTGCGCGCATCGCGCTTCACCTCCTCGAGAACTTGCAAACCGTCGACCTTGGGAAGCTTGAGGTCGAGAAGAACAAGGCTGGGAGGGCTATCGAAGCGGCGGCTGGAGAAGGCGCCGCGGCAGAAGAGGAAATCGAGCGCCTCGGCGCCGTCGCGAACCAGCTAAACCTGATTTGCGAGCTTGCTCTTACGGAAAGCGTGGAGGGTCAGCTCCGCGTCGGACGAATTGTCTTCGACCAGGAGAATTTCAACTGCCTTGTGTTCGGTCAAGGACCACCTCGGTTTGTGGATTCGGGGGTTGCTCGTCGGGCTGGGCGCCGAGCGTGAAGAAAAAAGTAGCGCCGCGGTCCGGCTCTGCTTCGGCCCAGATCTCGCCGCCGTGACGGCGAATGATCCGCTGCACGGTCGCAAGCCCGACGCCCGTTCCCTCGAAATCTTCCTGCCGATGCAGGCGCTGGAAGACCCCGAAAAGCTTATCCGCATAGTGGGGATCGAAGCCCACGCCGTTGTCGCGAACGAAGTAGGCCGGCGCGCCGCGGCTTTCGCATTCGCCGACTTCGATTACGGCGTTTTCGCGCGTGCGGGTGAATTTGGCGCTGTTCGAGAGAAGATTTGAGAACGCGAGTTTCATGAGCCCGGGATCGCATTCGGCGTAGGCCAAGGGCTCGATCAGCCATTCGATGTTGCGTTCGGACGTTTCAGGCGGAAGCTCCGCGATAGCTTGCCGCACCACGTCCTCGAGCCGGACTCGCTGCTTGGCGACTTCGCGGCGGCCGATGCGTGCGAGATTGAGCAGGTCGTCGACGAGGTGGCCCATATGGTTCGCGGCCTCGAGGACGCGATCGAGGTAGCGAGTCCCATCCCGCGAGAGTTCCCGGCCATGCTCTTCCTTGAGAATGCGAGCGAAGCCGTCGATGTGGCGGAGCGGAGCGCGGAGATCGTGGGAGACAGAGTAGCTGAAGGACTCGAGTTCTTTGTTGGCGGCGTCGAGCTGCGCGACTCTATCGTTCAGCACCGAATTCAGCTTTCGAATTTGCTCTTCGGCGTGGCGGCGATCGGTGACGTTGCGAATGGCGCTGGAAACGAGGGTTCCGCCCTGCGTCTTGAGAGGGCTGAGGCTGATTTCGACGGGGAATTCGGTGCCGTCCTTGCGGCGGCCGGAGAGTTCAAGCCCGACCCCCATCTCGCGCGGACGCGGTGACTCTGAGTAGTGGCTCCGGTGCCCGACGTGCTGGGTGTGAAAGCGCTGGGGCACGAGCATCTCGATAGGCTTGCCGATGAGTTCCTCGCGCGAGTAGCCGAAGAGACGCTCGGTTTGCGCGTTGATGAGCTGCACGAGCCCTTCGCGATCGATGATCACCATCGCGTCGGGAGCCGATTCGAGGAGATTGCGGAATTTTTGTTCCTCGTCTTTCCGCTGCGTGATGTCGCGGTTGGATTCGAGGATGGAGAGAGGCTGGCCGGCAGAATTGGTGCGCAGGGCCCAGCGGCTCGACACAACGATCTCGGCGCCGTTGCGAGATCGATGAACGATTTCGCCTTCCCAAGATCCCCGCGCACGAACTTCCGCTTCAATCTGGTCTAGAGAGACAGGGAATCGCTTTTGAAGCAGTTTCCCCGCGACTTGCCCGCACGCTTCGGCCGACCCCCATCCGTAGAGACGCTCGGCGGCGCGGTTCCAGTAGATGATTTTGTCCTCCATATCCCTCACGAAGATCGCATCGTGAGTGAGGTCGAGGAGTTCCGCCTGTGCGCGGTAGTTCGCTTCGCTGGTGCGGAGATCGAGCTCGATGTCCCGCCGCTTATGCACCTCCTCTTCAAGAGCGGCATTGGCTTTGATCCACTGGCTCAGATCGGGAAGATCGATGGCTTTCGGAATCACGCGAACAAGCAGAATCGCCGTAGCGACGGACACGGCGGCGGTGATCGCCTTGATGATTCCGGAGAGCCAGTAGTCGCCGTGCCAAAGATTCCAGACCTCCATCAGATGCGTCGAGCCGCAGGCCACGATGAAGAGGCCGAACAATCCAAACATCCAGCCGAAGGGAACGTTGCGGCGCTTGCGCACAAACCAGAGAAGAATGACGGGGATCGCGAAGTACGACAGCGCGATCAGCGAATCCGATATCACGTGCAGATAAATCAGGCGCGTGTTCCAGAGGTAGCACATGCCGTGTGGCATGAAGCCATCGGAACCGAAAAGCTTGCGCAAGATTTCCATGCGTTTCCGTTTCCCCCAACGGGCACGCCGAACGCGAGCGAGAGCGCAGACGCAGTCCGACCTTGGCGTGCCCGTAGAACATCGGCATCTTCCCGATAAAGGATGAGCGGGGCGTCCATTTCGGAACAACTACAGCGAGATCAGTGAGGAGGGTGAAGGGCGGAGCCGAGCACTGGCCCGAACGGCACACGTGTGCCGGAACGGAAGCCGGGACGAACAGGTGCGGCTAGGTGCGATGATTGGGTGGAATGTAGCTGCGCAGGTCGTAACCCGTGTAGACCTGGCGCGGGCGCATGATCTTCTGCTCGGGATCGAGCAGCATCTCTTCCCATTGCGCGATCCATCCGGACGTTCGCGGGATGGCGAAGAGAACCGGAAACATCGTCACGGGAAAGCCCATCGCCTGATAGATCAGGCCTGTGTAGAAATCGACATTGGGATACAGGCGGCGAGTGATGAAGTAATCGTCCTCAAGGGCGATGCGCTCACATTCGAGGGCGATATCGATCAGCGGGTTGCGCCCCATCACGTCGAAGACTTCATAGGCGATGCGCTTGACGATACGGGCGCGCGGGTCGTAGTTCTTGTAAACGCGATGGCCAAAACCCATCAGAAGCTTTTCGCCGGCCTTGACGCTTTTCACGTAGGCGGGCACGTTGTTGATCGAGCCGATCTCGACCAGCATGCGCAGGACTTGCTCGTTGGCGCCGCCGTGGAGCGGACCGTAGAGAGCGGCTGTGGCCGCGGCGGTCGCCGAATAGGGATCCACGTGAGAGCTGCCGACGCCGCGCATGGCGGTCGACGAGCAATTCTGCTCGTGGTCGGCGTGCAGGATGAACAGGATGTCGAGCGCGCGCTCGAGAGTCGGATTCGGACGATACTGCAGCTCGGTGGTGCGGAACAACATGTTCAAGAAATTGCCGGCGTAGCTCAGATCGTTGTCCGGATAGACGAAAGGCATGCCCATACTGTGCCGGTAGGCGAACGCGGCGAGCGTCGGCATCTTGCCGATCAGGCGGTATGTTTGCTTGAGGCGCGAATCCGGATTGAAGATGTCTTTCGCATCCGGATAAAAGGTCGAGAGCGCAGCGACCGTCGAAATCAGCATGCCCATCGGATGGGCATCGTAATGAAAGCCGTCGAGAAATTTCTTGATGCTCTCGTGAATGAACGTGTGATGCGTGATGTGGTAGTTCCAATCCTTGAGCTGCGGCTGCGTGGGCAGCTCGCCGTGGAGAATCAGGTAGGCGGTCTCTGGATAGTTGCTCTTTTCCGCCAACTCTTCGATCGAATAGCCGCGATAGCGAAGGATGCCTTTGTCGCCGTCGATGAACGTAATCTTGCTGGTGCAAGTCGCCGTATTCGTGCAGGCGGGATCGTAGCTCATCATCCCGAAATCGGGCTCTTCGATCTTGATCTTGCGCAGATCGATGGCGCGAATCGTGTCGTTCTTGATGGGGATTTCGTACTGGCGGCCATTGCGATTGTCGGTGATCGTGATTGTGTCTCGCGGAGATTCGGCGGACGTCGATCCTGATTTGGTCGGATTCATTTCCTGACCCTTTCCGGCGGTAACGGAGGATGATGATTGCGACATACGGTCTACACTTTACACCAAAATTGAACGGAGGCGAACGGGTTTGCGCGAAGAATCGCAGCGAAAGGCCGGGAGGTAGCCATACGGTAGCGTATGGAGCCTTTTCCCGCTTGCATCAGACGAAATCGACACCCGAGCGGAGAGATTGTGGAAGCACGGCGTCCACGGCGGCGAGTTCGCAGCGATTGCGACCTCCGGCTTTTGCGCGGTAGAGCGCTTCATCGGCGAGATACAGGAGCGACTGGACCTCAATCGACGTTTCGCCGCTGCAGACCGCGACTCCGCAGCTGATAGTTACGTGAATCGGGCCGGAATCGGAAGCAACGGGCGTCGATTCGATGCGCCTGCGGACGCGTTGGGCGATCGACATCGTGCCGGAAGAATCGGAGAGAGGGACGATCACGAGGAATTCCTCGCCGCCGTAGCGACCGACGGTATCGTAGGGGCGCACGCAGCCCACGATCTGCTGGGCGACGCTTTTCAGCACGACGTCGCCGACCAGATGGCCGTAGCTGTCGTTGACGCGCTTGAAGTGGTCGATGTCGATGAGAATGACGCCGAAAGAGTTGGCGTCGCGGACTTGGCGGGAGCGTTCGTGATTGATGGCCTCAAGAGCGGTTGCGCGATTCGGAATGCCGGTAAGGGCATCGTGGGTGGCCTTAAATCGAAGCTCTTCACGGGCGGAGATGAGTTTGTTCTGCAGATCGAGGATGCGTTGGCCCACGAGGAGGCGCGTCCGCAGCTCCTCATTGTCGAATGGTTTCGTGAGGTAGTCGTCGGCGCCGGACTCGAGGCCACGGAGGAGATCGCCACGTTGACTGCGGCCGGTCACGAGCAGGATGTACACGTAGGGACGCTCCGGAAGCGCGCGCACGCGGAGGCAGATTTCCGGACCTTCCGCACCGGGCATCATCCAATCCAAGATGGCCAGCTGGGGGGCGTCGGTGCTCTCGAGAACACGGGCGGCCTCCAACCCGTCGCTCACGGCAATTACTTGATATCCCCACTTGGTGAGCAAGGCCTGGAGCATCGTGCGGGCGACGGGGTCGTCGTCGGCGATGAGAATTCGTCCCGAGCTTGTGGTTTCTACGATCATGTTTGAGTGAGTTTCTTCACGGGCTCAGGACGTCACTTTCTGACAAACAGACGCGAACTCCGGAAGCAAGCGGCCGATTTCGTGCTGGAGTTTGTCGACCCATTCCGGGGCGTCCGCGAGATTGCCCGCGGCGGCGAGCTTTTCGAGTTTGAGCGCTGTCGTGGAAACCGCGCAGGCGCTCAGATTGGCGGATGCGCCCTTGATCGTGTGCGCGAGGCGTTCGAGCAGAGGAGCGTCACCCGCCGAAAGAGCCTGGCGGATCGCGTCCATGTTGCTCGAGCATTCGCCCGTGAAGATGCGCACGATTTCTTCGAGTAGATCGCGATCGCCTTCGACGCGCTCGAGCGCATCTTTGATGTCGAACACGCGGGGCGCCGAATCTCCTGCTGTAGCTGCGGACGGAGGCTGCGGCGAAGGAATGGCTTTCGACGCCGTCCCGACTTTGAGAGTTCTTGCCCGATCCATAGCCGCAAGCAAGTCGGACGTTCGAATCGGCTTGGAGACGTAGTCGTCCGCGCCGACGGCGAGACACTTCTCGCGATCCCCCTTCATAGCGTGGGCGGTGAGCGCGATGATCGGGATGTGGGCGCCCGTGGTCTGCTCCTTGGCGCGGATCGAGCGAATCGCTTCGAAGCCGTCCATCACCGGCATCTGCACGTCCATCAAAACGAGATCGACGTTTTCGCGCTCGAGCGCGGCGATTGCTTCCTTTTCATTGCCGGTCGAAATCACGGTATGGCCGCGCTTTTGCAGCAGCGTGATGGCGAGCTTCTGGTTGACGGGGTTGTCTTCGGCCAGGAGGATCCTCAAGCGAGTCACTTCGACTGCCGGCGCATTCGTCTGAGTCAAAGGTTCCTTGCCGGGTTCAATCAGCAGCGGCTTGGAGAAGGCAGTCAGAATGGCGTCCAAGAGGTCGGACGGCTGTGCGGGCTTCATCAAATAGGCGGAAATGGCGAGCTTACGGCAGCGGGGCGCTTCGTCCGATTGGCCGCCCGAACTGAGCATGAGCACTGGCACAGTGCCGAACGAGGGGCTTTTGCGGATTTCCCTGGTGAGTGTGCATCCGTCCATTTGCGGCATCTGCATATCGGCAATCACGAGACGGAAGGGCCGGTTTTCGTCCGAAGCATGTTGAAGCGCGGCGATGGCAGCTGAGCCACCATCCACGGACTTGGGCTTCATGCCCCAGGTGGACAGCATCTCAACCAGAATGCGACGGTTGGTGTCGTTGTCATCGACAACCAGAACCGGCAGGTCGCGGATGATATCGGGATCAGTGGATTGTGCCGTCGTCGGGGCGTTATCGGCGAATCCGAAACGGCACGTGAAATGGAAGGTGCTGCCGCGCCCCACGTCACTTTGGAGCCAAAGCCTTCCGCCCATGAGTGCGACGAGGCGGGAGGTGATGGCAAGTCCGAGTCCCGTCCCGCCGTACTTGCGTGAGGCGGAGGTGTCGGCCTGAGTGAAGGCGTCGAAAACTATTTGCTGCTTCTCTGGCGGAATTCCGATTCCGGTGTCGCGCACCTGGAAATGCAACATGATGCCGTTTGGATCCTCGGATTCCTTGTTCGCCGAGACGACGATTTCGCCGTGCTCGGTGAATTTTACGGAATTACCCACGAGATTGACCAGGATTTGCCGCAGCCTTCCCATGTCGCCTTTCAGGTAGAAGGGAACATCCGGGGCGACGCGCCAGGCGAGTTCGAGGCGCTTTTGGTGCGCGCGGAAGGCGAGAGCCTTCAAGGTCTCGCCGATGGTGTGCTGGAAGGGGAAGTCGGCCAAGTCGAGATCGAGCTTGCCCGCTTCGATCTTCGAGAAATCGAGAATATCGTTGACGACGGTGAGGAGCGAATTGGCGGAGGTTTTCACCATGCCGAGGTAGTCGCGCTGCTCGGCGGTTAGGTCCGTGTCGAGTGCAAGCTCCGTCATCCCGATGATGCCGTTCATCGGCGTGCGGATTTCGTGGCTCATGTTGGCGAGGAATTCGCTCTTCGCACGGCTGGCGGCTTCGGCGGCATCCTTGGCGCGCAGGAGCGCTTCTTCGGCGCGTTTGCGTTCAGCAATGTCTTGATAGAGGAGGAGCGCGCCATTAAATTTGCCATCGGCGAAGAGAGGGACGGAGAACGCCTCGACATCGACGAGGGTCCCGTCGGCCCGGCTCCGCCGGGTAACGAGGTGGCTCCCCTTACCCTGCTGGAGATTAGTCCGATTCAAGTTGACCTCGTCCCGTACTTCAGGGGAGGAGAGAAGATCGGCCAGGTGTTTGCCTTTTATGTTTTTGCGCGAGTAGCCGAAGAGGCGCTCAAAGGCAGGGTTGCATATTTGGATGAGTTGATTCGGGTCGACGGCGACGATGCCGATGGGGCTATTCTCGATGAGCGAGTTGAGGAAAGTGGTGCGCTCGGCGAGCCATTTCTCGGCACGTTCACGCTCGGCGACCTGCTCGAGCAATTCCTTGGTGCGCTCGTCGACGCGCAACTCGAGCTGATCGTGCGCGGATCGGAGGGCGGTGTCGCGCTCCTGAATCTGGGCGAGCATTTCGTTGAAGCGGTCGACAAGCGAACCGACTTCGTCGTTCCCCGATTTCCCGGCGCGGACGGAATAGTCCTTTTCGGCGGAGACCGTGGCTGCGGTTTGTGCCAACGCGAGGATGGGCCCGGAAATCAGCCGCTGGAGGCGGGACGCCAGAAGATACGCGGCGAGCAGGCACGCCAGAATGACGATGTCTAGAATCTCAAAGAAATTTTTGGCTCGAGCGTAAAGCTGGTCGAGGTCGGATCGCAGATAGATCGTGCCAATCCGCTCGCCGCTCAGCTCAATGGGTTGAGAGACGACAACATCGTGGAACGAGAAGCGGATTCCGTCCGGCCCTGCGTGCGGCGGCACGAGCTGCGGATCCGCGCCCGTCCGCGCATATCTGGCAAAAACGGATCCGTCCGCCGCATACACAGCGGCCGCAACGATGTGGGTCTGAGCGGCGAGTGAATTCAGGGTTTCGTGAGCGGCGTAGGCATCGCTAAAGGAAAGCGCGGCAGTGGTGTTCGATCCGGTGATGCCGGCGGTCGACACGAGCTCGACGGCAATCTCGCGACGAAACGCGGTCACGTCGTAGACGGCCAGCATGGTGCAGGCAAAGAGGATGGAGACGCCGCACGTGACGAGGACGATGGCCGTGAGTTTCCGTCGAATCGATAGATCGCGATGGTAGCGCATGTTAGTTCTTCCCGCTTTCTGGAGTGTCGTGGACGATCGTCGCGAGAGCGAGCAGTTGGGAACTGATCTTGAGGCCGGCACCGTCGGCCGCACCGGGATTGATCGCGAATCGCACGCGGCTGTCTTGCAGGGTCAATTCAATCGCACCGCCGGCGGCGGCAAAACCGTCGAAATCGCCGACGACCAAAGCGTTCGCGCCCTTCAAGCTTGCGAAGATGTCGGGCAAGCGATGCCTTTCCGAAGCGCTCACGAAAACGATCTGGCAATGGCGTGCTCCGGCGGCGTCTTTGTCACGCTGGATGACGACGGGGTGATCCGCGACCGTCTTGCCGCGCAAGGTATCGTCGATTACCGAGCCGAAAGGATCAGTGCCGAGAATGCAGATCGAGAAAGGAGATTGAGGTCCGGAATAGACCTTCGGAGGCCAGTCGACGAACTTCGCGAAGTTGTAGACGAAAGCGGCCTTGAGCTGGTATTCGCTCGGGCTGTCCTGCGCCGCTCGCGCTGTTCCGATGAAAGGAATCAAAGCGAGCGCGAGCAGAGCGGAGACCCTTGAAGGCCGACGCGTGCGGATCGGGCGTGCACCTAGCGGAGCGCTCGCTGCCATTCTTCGCGCTGTGATCTTGTGGTCCAACTTCCCTTTTCCTCCTGCGTGAAGCCGGATGCTTCGCAACACTGCGCTCAGAATCTCCAGGTGAACTTGATGTAGGCGCTGCGTTTGACTAAGGTCGTTTGGGCGCTTTCGCTGGAGTCAAGAAACTCCGCGTGGAGGCTTTGCGCGAGATTTTGTCCCACGATGCTCAACGATCCGCCCTCACTGAATCTCCAGGAAAGTTGGCTGTCGAGACGCGTGTAGGAAGGCTCGACCGGATCGGTGAGGCGACCCACGAAGTAAACCGAAGTGTCCCAGGTGAGGCCCAGTGGAAGGTCGACCCGCGAGCGAAGCTGGGCGGAATGATCCGGGCTGCTCCCCTCCACTCCAGCAACGGAAGTAGTGTCCTGGCTGGTGGGACGCACGTGCATGTGAATTTCTTCGAATGCGTACCCCGGATTCAGAGTCCAGCGGTTGGTGACCTTCCATGCGCCGGAGATCTCGATGCCTTGCGTTTCGCCGTACATCAGATTTCCGTAGGTGTATGGCAGAACGTAGTGAGGCGGCGCGGGAGTTTCCTCGGAGAACTCCGTGGCGGGTTCGATCGTGTCCAGATGATTGTAGTCGTTGTAATACGACGAAAAATCGATCGAGAACTGTCTGCCGATTACGTGACGGTAACCAAGCTCGTAGGCCACCAAGCTCTCGTCGTCGACGTTCGGATTCCCAAGGATGGCGACTAGGAATGGCGTTTGGTCCCCAGGGACGTAGAAACTTCCGACGTTTGCCCTAAAGTTGGCGTTGGTCTCCGCGGGCGACCGGACGGCATCCGACACGGCGGCCCATAGCGTTTGTTTCGGAGTAGGCGTCCATGCGATTCGCGCGCTGGGCATGAGATTGAGTCCGGTGTAGTGATTGTGTTCGAGCTTCATGCCTAACGTCAGGTAGAGCTGGTCGGGGCTGATGGCAATTTCGTCCTGGACGAATGCGCCGTACACGCGGAGATTGAGATCGGCAGGGACGAAAGACGTAAAAAACGTTCCGTGGGATTGCGAGTCGCTGTCGAGGAAGTTCAAGCCCCAGACAAAAGCGTTTCTTTCGCCCCATGCGAAATGGTGCGAAAAATCGAGGTTCAAGGTGCCGCGATCGTCGCCCACCGTATCGTTGCGTTTGTATCGATCGTAGGAAATCTGCAACGTGGTTCCTGAACGAGCGGAAATGGCGCGAGACCAGACGCCCTGTATGTATCCGCCGGCCATATTCACCAGCAATTCGGTGGGTATCGGCGCCGGCGTGGTAACGCTCGGGAATTCGAAAGCAGGATTGCCTATGCGCATGGAATAAAGGTCACCTTGGAAGGTGAGCGAGTCCCGCGGCGAGAGAGTCGTGTCCGTGCGGAAACCCGCCCTCAACGAATGCCAGCCGTCTCCGCCGTTGCCTCCGGCCAGTCCGGGCAAATGGTCCTGATCGAAGTACTTGGTGAAGACTCGGTAAGTCGTGTTCTGGCTTGCCGCGCCGCCGAACTGCGCCAGTCCGAAGCCTTGATCGATGTTTCCGCCCCCGGCGGTGACGAGCGCGCCTTTGGTCTCCGAAGCCTTCTTGGTGATGATGTTGATCACGCCATTCACGGCGTCCGTGCCCCAGATCGAGCCTCCTGGCCCGCGAATGACCTCAATGCGCTCGATATCCTCAAGCGGGATATCCAGCGCCTCCCAGTAGACGCCTCCGAAACTGGTCGTGTAGACGCTGCGCCCGTCCACCATGACGAAGAGCTTGTTGCCGAACCGCTGATTGAACCCGCGGGCGCTGATGGCCCATGTGTTCGCGTCGATCTGCGCGACGTCCATGCCCGGGACCATGCGGAGCAGATCGGGAATGTTGGTCGCGCCGGAGCGCCGAATATCTTCTTGCGTGATGACGAAGATAGCGGCGGCCGTGCGCGAGATCTTTTCTTCGGTTTTCGAGACGGAAACGACCTTGACGTTCATCAAATCTTCGAGACTTTGGTTGGCGAGGTCGACGGCTTTTTGCTGCGCCTGTGCCGGTGACGGTGACGTCAGCATCAGGAGCAAAGAGACATATCCGGCAAGCACCCGCAGCGGTGTGACCGACCGCGAGACAACCTTCGGCCTTTGCCCGATCGTCATTGCGTTCATCGATGAGATTGTTGATGGGATCGGTGATTCGCGTTGGGCTGAAAACCACATGATGTCTAAAACCTCCCGGTGAGTTTGATTCGGAAGTTTCTTCCGTCCTGTTGAATCGCGTCTTCCGAGTCTTCCGGACGGCCGGGATCGAAATATTTCTTGTTGAGAATGTTGTAGACGCTGGCGGAGACGTCCAGGTGCTTGCCCAACGTGTGTCCCAGCAGCGTGACGTTGAAAACGGAGAACCCGCTGACTGTGTTGGCGGCTAAAGTCTCGACTGGGCTGGTGTACTGTGCGTCGAGGCTGGCGAACAGCCACTGATGGACCACCGGGACGCTCAAGTTCAATTTGCCGAGCTGGGTAGGAGAGTTGGGGAGAATCTGATGCGTGACCGGCTGCTCGGTGTCCGTGTAACTGTAACTTGCTCGGCCTTGCAGGCCGCCGGCGAAGCGGCCGTCCAACTCGACTTCGACGCCGGTGGCATTCACCTCGCCGGAGTTTTCGTAGATCGACTGGCCGTCGGCCGGATTCGTCTCAATCGTGATGAGATCGTGAATCCAATTGCGGAAAACGCCGCCCTCGAGCGTGAAATGTTGTCCGAGAGTTTCTTCCACCACGCCTTCCACACTTCGAATCGTTTCCGGCTTGAGCTGAAGATTGTTGTCGTAAAAGGGGCCGTAATCGGGAGTCATTTCAAACGGCTCGGGCGCACGAAAAGCGGTGCCGTACAGCAGCTTCAGCGCGGTTGTGTGGGAAGGGTGGTAGATCAACCCCAGACGCGGATTGGTGGTCCCGCCGAAGTAGGAGTAATGATCGTAGCGAAGCCCGGCGCTCAGGCTCAGGGTGTGAGTGATCGCGAACTCATCCTGTGCGTAGAAGGCCCAGATCACGGAACTTGCCGGATCCGCCACGAAGGTGTTGCCGATGGCGGTATAGTCTCCCTGGTCTTGCCGCAGGTTGTCCATCACCTGCGTGCCGAGCGTAATTTTGTGCTTCTTGAACAGCGTCCAGTTCAATTTTGCTTCGCTGTTCCACCAGTTTCCGCGGAAAGAATATGTGTCGACCGTGGTCGATCCGTCGGGCAGCCCGGTGGAATACGCAACCGGCGCTTGCAGGCGGGCCTGGTCGTAGGAAGTCCGAGCGGTGAAGTTCCACTCGTCGCCAAAAGAATGCTGGTAACTGAGATCGAAGTATTGATGGTAGTCGAAGTTCTGGGTGCGAGGATCGTTGAACAAGGCGCCGTAATAGGCGGTCGGGACTCCCTTATCGCGCGCGCTGAATAATCCCTGGAACGTGAATCCGCGAAAGCTGATCGTGGCCAGAATGTGCTGAAAGCTTTCGTAGTCCGTGTTTCGCGTGACGCCGTAATTGGTGGCCGGGCTGTCGAACTGGGGGAAAAACAGCGTTGCTCCACGGCTGTTGTAGAAGGTGCCGGAGAGCATCACGTCCAGTCCTCGGTATTGGCCGCCATAACTGGCGCGGCCGTCGTAGGTGCCAAAGCTGGCCGGCGCGAATGAGACTTCCACGCCTTTCAGTTGCGCCGCTTTGCGCGTGATTACGTTGATGACCGCGAAGAAGGCGTCGGCGCCGTAGAGGGAAGAACTGGGGCCGCGGATGATTTCGACGCGCTCGATCAAGTCCACATCCACGAGGAATTCGGTGCCGAGGTAGGGCTCGCCGAAAACGTTGTCGTTGATCTGATGGCCGTCGATCAAAACCAGGATGCGATTGTTGGAATCTCCCAAGCGCCCAAAGCCGCGCACGCCAACGAAGCTGTAGTCACGATCGTAGGTGATGTAAAAACCGCGGACGCTTTCCAGGATATCGGCGAGCGAGCGATAGCCATATTTTTGGATTTCGTCCGCCGTGATTACCGTGACCGACGACGGCGCATCGCTCGCGTCCTGCATGTACTTCGAGGCGCTATAGACCTCGATCTTCATGAGGTCTTCGAGGCTCTTGTTGGTAAGGTCGGGGGCTTCTTGTTGGGCAGCTGCGGGGCCGGACGGGATCAGCAGAAACGAAGCCAATACCACGAATGCCTGCAGCGGAGCCGAGCACAGCAATGACTTCGCCATCCGCCAGGTCCCCATTGCACCGCTCGCGCAAATCTGTTCGCTCACCCTTTCACCCCCGCGCGCCCCTTCACGACTGCCATCGCCTATCCGACACACCCCACTAGGAGCATGATCGGCAGAAATGCACACTCCATGCAGGGACTAATGGAAACAGGGGAGAGCAGAGACATCTCCAAATGAGCGAAGACCGGGCCCGTACAACTCTTGTGGATTCAGCGCCCTGTGGGTGACCCGAAGAGGAACAGGAGCAGGGCAGACGACATGAGAGGTTCAATTGCGAAGGGCTGCGCCGGTGTGAAACGTGGAACAATCACGCAAGACCCTCAAAGCCGCGAAAATCATCGGCTTGCTTCTGGACAACAATTTCCGTATGGTGTGGACGACAAAATCCAGAGAGAAACGATGAAACGCATACTTGTAATCGAAGACGACAAAGACATCGTCGAGTTGCTGAGGTACAACCTCGAGAAGGATGGTTTTCAGGTGACGACGAGCGCCGATGGTGCCACGGGCCTCGCGCAAATCCGCAAGGCTCCTCCGGACCTTCTGATTCTCGATCTGATGCTGCCGAAGCTCTCCGGCCTGGAAATCTGCAAAGAAGTGCGCAAGGACGTGAACCTGAATCGCCTGCCGATCTTGATTTTGACGGCAAAAGGCGAAGAGGCGGATCGCGTGGTCGGATTGGAACTCGGCGCGGACGACTACGTGACGAAGCCGTTTAGTCCTCGCGAGCTTGTGGCGCGCGTGAAAGCCCTGTTGCGGCGCGCCGAACCGGGCACGCCCTCGGAAAAACCGATCGAGGTCGGGCCCTTGCGCATCGATCCAGCCGCGTATCGCGTGACGCGCGCGGGCCGTTCCGTGCCGATGAGTACTCTCGAATTCCGCCTGCTGTATTTTCTGGCGGCGCGCCCCAACCGCGTTTTCACGCGCGATCAATTGCTCGATGGCGTCTGGGGCACCGAGCGCTTCGTCACACCGCGCAGCGTGGACGTCTACGTGCGCCGGCTGCGGGAAAAGATCGAAACCGACCCGCAGCATCCTGCGTACATGAAGACGATCCGCGGGGCCGGATATCTCTTCGAAACCCGTGCGAGCTAGGCTTTTCTGGAAACTGGGGCTGAGCTACCTCGCCCTGCTGTTTGTTATTTTCCTCGCCTTGGATTTTTACTCCTCGCAGGTGCTGCGCCGCGACTATATCCGGGCCGCCACCGATACCCTCGCATCGCTGACGAAACTTGCCGAAGCGCGGCCGCCGCACGCGAGCGATCCCGCCGATTTGCGTGCGTGGACCTCTTGGGCCGCCTCCAGCGGCGCTCGCGTCACCGTGATTGCCCAGAACGGACAGGTGCTCGCGGATTCGGCGCATGATCCCGGAACGATGGAAAATCACTCGGCGCGGCCGGAAATCCAGCAGGCGTTTTCTTCAGGCGAGGGAGAATCCGTGCGCCACAGCGCGACGATCGGAGGCGATTTCATCTATCGGGCCGTCCGGTATCAGCCGGCGTCAGGTTCGCCGGTCGTGATACGAATGGCTCTGCCGCTGGCGCAGATCGATTCGTCCGTCGCCGAACTCCGGCGAAGGCTTCTTGGCGCGTCGCTGCTGATTCTCGCGATCGCCGCTGCTATTTCGCTGGTTTCATTTCGCATGTTCGCTGCACGGGTGAAACGGCTCCAGAACTTTTCTCGCCGCCTTGCCGAAGGAGATTTTCGCCCGCTGCCCGCCGAACGTTCACGCGATGAACTTTCCGAACTGACCGACGCCCTGAATGAGACTGCCGTGTCGATGGATCGCGCGATTCGCTCGCTCAGCGGCGAACGCAACCGCTCGAGCGCCATCCTGCGAAGCATGGTCGAAGGCGTGGCGGTGGTCGACGCGCAGGAGAGGATCGTTTTCTCGAACCGCGCGTTTTCGGAAATCCTCAACCTGGATGCGGCGGCGATCGAAGGGCGGCCCTTGATCGAAGTGATCCGCAATACGGCCTTGCTGGGGCTGATCCGCAGGGCGTTGAAGGGCGAAGAGGGATTGCAGACCGACATCGCGATGGGCTTCGTGCAGCAGCGAACGTTCGCGATTACGGCCACGCCGGTACAGGCGCTCGAAGCAGGCGTTGCCGGCGCCGCCGTTGTTGTGCCGCCCGTGCCGGAAAAGCCGTCCGGGGCGGTTGTGGTGTTGCACGACGTGACCGAATTGCGACGGCTCGAGCGGGTGCGGCAGGATTTTGTCGCCAACGTCTCGCATGAGTTCAAGACGCCGCTCACGGCCATTCAGGGTTTCGCCGAGACGCTGCTTTCGGGCGCGATGGAGGATTCGCGCAGTAACCGGCGCTTCCTTGAAATCATCCGCGATCACGCCGTGCGCCTGGCGCGGTTGACGAACGACCTGCTGAAGCTGGCGCGGATCGAGGCCGGGAAGCTCGAAGTCGAGTTCTTTCCCGTCCAGCTGCTGGAAGTCATCGAGCGCTCCGCCGAGACGACGCTGCTGAAAGCGAGCCAGAAGCAGATCGCGCTCGAAGTGGACGCGCCCCCCGGCTTGCCGATGGTGCGCGGCGACGCGAGTCTGCTTCGCGACGTCCTGCAAAACCTGATCGACAACGCGATTCAATACACGCCCGAGGGAGGACGGATTCAGGTGAACGCCACCGTTGGGGCACGCGAAGTGGTGGTCTGCGTGGCCGACACGGGAATCGGGATTCCGCTCGTCGATCAGGAGCGGATTTTCGAGCGTTTCTATCGGGTGGATGCGGCCCGCTCGCGCGAAGCAGGCGGGACGGGCCTCGGCCTCTCCATCGCGAAACATATCGTCGAGGCGCACGGCGGGCGCTTGTGGGTCGAGAGCGAAGTGGGTCGCGGATCGAAGTTCTTCTTTTCCGTGCCGCTGGCGGCCTGACAATCCAAGGCCTGTCTTCGAACATTCACCTCCGTCTTATCTCCTTGCAATGATCCGGACCGATCCTATAAACGGCGATCCAGAGTCAGGCGGCCAAGGGCCCGGGAGAGGCAAAACGTGACCACGACAGCGATGAGCACGGAGAGCGTTTTTCAGGGCGTGCTGATGAATTATCTGGTGTCGCAGGCACGCACCGTCGAATCGTCTGTAAGCCGCGCGCTGATGGCCCTGCTCGACCGCAACGAACGCCTGGCGAGCGAGGTGTTTCTCACCGAACCCCGCATCAACGAAATGGAGATCGTGATCGACGAGCACGCCATCCGCCTGCTGCGCCAGGGCAATCTTGTCGAGACGGACATTCGCCTGATCGTAGCGACGTTGAAGATCAACAACGATCTCGAACGGATGGGCGATTTGGCTGTGAATCTCAGCGAGCGCGCCATCTCGCTCGCGGCGATGCGAGATGTCGAGACGCCAGCGGAACTCGAGCCCATGACCGGGGCGGTGCGCGCGATGGTTTCGAAATGCCTCGGCGCGCTGATCTATCAGAACGTGGACCTCGCTACCCAGGTGCTCGAAAGCGACGACGTGGTCGACCAGTTTCGCGATCGCGTGTTCGACGCGCTGCTGGCTGGAATCGCGGAGAATTCGGCGCAGGCCGCTCCGAATCTTCAGTTCGTGCTCGCGTCGCGCAATCTCGAGCGAATCGCCGACCACGCAACGAATATCGCGGAAGACGTTCTTTTCTGGGTTCGAGGGCTCGAAGTGCGGCACGGGAGAGCACGGCAACTTGAAGCAACGGCGGGAGATTCGGCCGCTGCAAACGTATAGTCACCGAGTTTTCACATTCCAATCATCGCACGTTCAACGAGCAACCTTTACCCTTCGCAGCTGCCGATTTACTAGGCAATCGGGGGACTGTTGGGGACAAGCTTGATTGAGTTCTGGCGCATGGCGACCTGCGCTGGAAGCACCACCCCCTTGGTTCGCCTACGAAGGGGCGCGGTTTGATCCACCCCCCGAGACCGCGCCCCACCCTTTCCCTGTCGAAAGGCGCATTCATCTCTAATTCTTGTGGGTGTAACACGGACGTAACAATGGCGCAAAAAAATTGAAGAGGAGGAAAGTAATGAAGAAGAGTCTACTTTTTGTGTCGCTCGTACTGAGCGTTGCGGTTGTGGCTGGCGCTCTGGCGTTGGCAGCTGTGTCTTCGGCCGACGAGACCACTATAACCGGCGCCGGCAGTAGCTGGGTCTATCCGTTGGTTGCCAAATGGTCTGCCGAGTATACAAACCAGACCGGCATTAAAGTTAACTACCAGTCGATTGGCTCGGGTGGAGGCATTGCCCAAATCAAAGCAGGCACCGTAGCTTTCGGCGCTAGCGACATGCCGCTCAAGCCCGACGATTTGAAGGCCGCTGGGTTGATCCAGTTCCCCACAGCGGTGGCCGGTTGCGCCATCAGCTACAATCTTCCCGGGATTGAATCAGGGAAGCTTATTCTCAGCGGCCCGGTTACGGCTGACATCTTCCTCGGTAAGATCACGAAGTGGAACGACCCCGAGATCGAGAAGATCAACCCGGGTCTGAATCTGCCCGACACGGATATCACCGTCGTGCATCGATCGGACGGGTCGGGGACAACGTTCACGTTCACTAACTATTTGTCAAAGGTCAGCCCGGAGTGGGAGCAGAAAGTGGGCTCCAACACCTCCGTTTCGTGGCCCGCAGGCGTTGGCGGCAAGGGGAGTGAAGGTGTCGAATCTTACGTGCAGCGCATCCCCGGTTCGATCGGCTACGTCGAGTACGCCTACATCCTCGAGACGAAGGGGTCTTATGCGCGCGCGATTAACAGCGCCGGCAAGGTCGTCAGCCCCACCCTCGAGGGCTTTCAGGATGCCTCGGCGCATGTGGACTGGACCAAGGCACAGGATTTCTACGTGATCCTCACCGATCAGCCCGGTGCAGACACTTGGCCGATTTCGGGTTGCACGTGGCAAATCCTGCGGAAGAATGCGCCGAAGGAGACCAACATAGCGGTAATGAAGTTCTTCGATTGGGGCTTCGAGCACGGGCAGGATATGGCTAAGTCGATCATCTATGGTCCGCTGCCGCCAAGCACCGTCAAAGCAATCAAGGCCTATTGGAAAAGCGAGCTCGGCTACGGTCTCTAAGGCGCCGAATCGGATGAACTTTCAGGCCAAGGGAGAAGCATGAACGCCTCGGACGCGGTGGTTGGTGTCGATACAGGGCCGGCGTCCGAGGAACCCAGGGCTGCCGCGAAGGCGTGGCTGTCGGGCGATTCCCTGTTCCATGCCGCAGCGGTGGTCGCGGCGTTCGTAGCCGCGACCACGCTGTTCGGCACAGTTATTGCAATCGCTTTCGATAGCCGGTTGTCGATCCACGCGTTTGGCATTTGGGGTTTTCTCAAATCGAGCGAGTGGGATCCAGTAACGCAGACGTTCGGAGCGTTTCCGTTCATTATTGGGACGCTGATTAGCTCCACCATCGCGATGGTCCTCGGCGTGCCGCTCAGCTTCGGGATCGCTGTGTTCATTGTCGAGATCGCTCCGGAGTGGATCAAGAGGCCGGTGGCTGGAGCGATCGAGCTGTTGGCAGGCATCCCCAGCATCGTTTATGGCTTATGGGGGCTGGTGGTGTTCGCGCCGGTCTTCTCTCAAATCGAGCCTTGGATCAACAACACCTTCGGGGCAATCCCAGGGATCGGAGTGTTGTTCAAGGGTCCGCCGTTGGGCATCGGCATGCTGACGGCCGGAATCGTCTTGGCGATCATGGTTCTGCCGTACATCTCGTCGATCATGCGGGATGTGTTCATGGTTGTGCCGTCCTCGCTGCGCGAATCTGCGTACGCTCTGGGAGCCACGACGTGGGAAGTGGCTTGGGACGTCATCCTGCCCTACACGCGCTCGGCGGTCATCGGCGGTATTTTCCTGGGTTTGGGCCGGGCGCTGGGCGAAACGATGGCCGTGACCTTCGTTATCGGCAATAGCAACATGTTGTCAGCGAGCCTACTGATGCCGGGTGCGACCATTCCGTCGGTGCTAGCCAACGAATTCACCGAAGCGACGACCCCGTTGTATGTCTCCTCATTGATCTATTTAGGCTTGATCCTGATCGCCGTCACCTTGACCGTGCGGTTCCTCGCCGTGCTGCTGATCCGGCACCTTGGCCGCAAGGAAGGAGCAGCGTCGTGACGGCCGTGCTCGCAAGACGTCGTATCACCGACGTGGTTACCAGAATCCTGATGCTTGTGGCGACCGTCATCGGGGTCTTCTTTCTCTTTTGGATCATCTGGTCGACACTGAAATTCGGCATTTCCGGCATGCATTGGACCCTATTCACGCAGGATACGCCGCCGCCCGGCACCGACCAATATGGCTTGCGCAATGCCTTCGCTGGGAGCCTGCTCCTGTTGGGGCTGTCGATGGCGATCGGGGTTCCGATTGGCCTGATGGCAGGCACGTGGCTGGCGGAATACGGCTTTCGGAGCCGAACGGCCGAGACCGTGCGATTTCTTAACGACATTATGCTCAGCGCGCCATCGATCGAAATCGGCTTGTTTGCCTATGCTGCTGTGGTGGCCCCGATGGGGCACTTTTCGGGCTTGGCGGGCAGCGTTGCTCTGTCGATTTTGATGATCCCAATCATCGTACGCACCACCGACGAGATGTTGAGTTTGGTCGGCGGTGACGTGCGCGAAGCCGCGGTTGCGTTGGGAGCGCCGGCCTGGGTGGTCATCACGAAAGTGACGTGGAAAGCGGCCCGCGCCGGCATCCTGACCGGAATATTGATCGGCCTGGCGCGCATCTCGGGCGAGACAGCCCCCTTACTCTTCACCGCGCTGAACAACCAGTACTACTCGTCCAATATCTTCCGTCCGATTGCGAATATTCCCGTGGTAATCTTCCAATTCGCTCTGAGCCCCTACACCAACTGGCAGCAGATGGCTTGGGCCGCGTCTTTTATTACAGTGGCGTTCGTGCTAGTGCTGAGTTTGGTTGCGCGTTGGTTCCTAGGTAAGGTGCAGGTGGCTAAATGACACCCAATCAATCGGAAGGATCCCGCATGGCGCCCATCGGTATTTCCGTCAAGCCGGGCGATCGACCGCACGAAGACAGCGCAGCGCCGAAGCCGGTGAAAATGGCCGCCCGGAACTTGAATTTCTATTACGGCAAGTTCCATGCCGTCAAGGACGTCAACATCGAAATCCGCGAGCGTGTGGTTACGGCCTTCATCGGTCCATCGGGTTGCGGCAAGTCGACGCTTCTGCGGATTTTCAACCGCATGTACGATCTTTATCCTCGGCAGCGGGCGGAGGGTGAGCTTCTTCTCGACGGCCAAAATATCTTGACTGTGAAAAGCATCCGCGAACTCCGGTCAAAGGTAGGCATGGTCTTTCAAAAGCCGACGCCTTTCCCGATGTCGATCACTGAAAACATCGCGTTTGGCGTTCGGCTATATGAAAGATTGTCCCGCTCGGCGATGGACGAGCGGGTGCAACGCTCCTTGACCAGGGCCGGGCTCTGGGAGGAAGTGAAGGATAAGCTGAATCAATCCGGGCTGGGGCTTTCGGGCGGCCAGCAGCAGCGGCTGTGCATCGCGCGCGCACTGGCCGTCAATCCCGAGGTGCTGCTCATGGACGAGCCATGCTCGGCGCTCGATCCCGTCTCGACAGCGAAGATCGAGGAGTTGCTATTTGAATTGAAAACCGGCTGCACGATCCTCATCGTCACCCATAACATGCAGCAGGCGGCCCGAGCCAGCGACTACACCGCATTCATGTTGCAGGGGTCGTTGGTCGAGTATAGCGAGACTTCCAAGCTGTTTACGACGCCGTCCGATCCACGCACGGAGGCTTACATCACGGGCCGGTTCGGATGATGGGAGGGCCAATGGGTGCCGAAGGGTCTATGGAACACCTGGAACGCCACTTTGCAAACGATCTTGAGGAGCTGAAGCAGCGGCTGCTCTGGATGGGGAGTCTCGCGGAGCGAGCCGTCCACCAAGCGGTTCAGGGGCTGCTCCAGGCGGACGAGAGCCTCGCCGAGGCGGTTCTCACCGAGGAAGACGCCATCAACGAGATGCAGATCGAAATCGACGACCGAGTGCAGCGCCTGCTCGCGCTGCACGCGCCGATGGCCAGCGACCTGCGCTTTCTGCTGGCGGTTTCGCGCATCAACGGCGACCTCGAGCGCATCGGCGACCAGGCCGTGAACATCGCGCATTCCGCCATGCGCGTGCTGCGGCATCCGCAGGTGAAGCCTTACGTCGATCTGCCGCGCATGAGCGAACTCGCCGAGGGCATGGTTCGCGATAGCCTCAACGCGCTGGTCCGCGGCGATCAAGAGCTCGCTCAGAGTGTGATGCAACGCGACGATCAGGTCGACCGCCTGCGCGATCAGCTTTTCCGCGAGCTGCTCACCTATATGATGGAGAATTCGTCGGTGGTGTTCTCGGCGTTCGAGCTCATTATGGTTGCGAAGAACCTCGAGCGCATCGGCGACCACGCGACCAATATCGCCGAGGACGTCATTTATTTCGTCGCCGGCCGCGACGTCCGCCATCCCGCTCTCGACCGCCGCTGACCGGTTCGCGTCCGGCTCCCCGCTCGTGACGCATGGAATAATCTCGTGTAAAATCATTGCCCCATGACAAACACAACCGCCAGTGCGCCCAGCGTCGCCGAGATGCTGCGCGGTTTTTCGATTGAATTGAATCCGGGTGATGCCAAGGTGATGGACGCCGCCCCCGGCCGGCTCGAGCCGGGCACCGAAGTTTTCCTCACGTGGATTCCCGGCACGAACCCGATGGAGACGATCGCGCCGGCCGCCAAGCTCCGCAAGGCGGGACTTTTCCCGACTCCGCATATCGGCGCGCGCCACGTCGAAAGCGCCGCCCAGCTCGAACAGTTCGCTTCCCGGCTTGCGGGCGAGGCAGGCGTCGATCGCGTCCTTATTATTGGCGGCGACCGCGACAAGCCCGCCGGTCCTTACGATTCGAGCCTCGCCGTGATGCAGAGCGACATCCTTCAGAAGGCCGGCATCACGCGAATCGCAATCGGTGCCTTTCCCGAAGGCAATCCGGCCATTCCCGATGCGCTGCTTGTCCCGGCCCTGCCGGCCAAGGTGAACTTCGCGAAAAGCAACGGCTTGCAGACCGCCATCGTCACGCAGTTCTGCTTCGACGCTGAGCCGATCATCAAGTGGCTGCACCTCATCCGCGGCCAGGGAATCGATCTGCCCATTCGCGTCGGACTGGCAGGCCCGGCCAGCATCATTTCGCTCACGCGGTACGCGCTGAAATGCGGCGTCGGCAATTCGATCAAGGTGCTGACGGAAAAGCCCGCTTTTGCGAAGCTGCTCGTCGATAAAGGACCCGAGCCGATCATTCGCGATGTCGCTGCCGGGATCGGCCCCGGAGACGGATCGCACCTGCCGCTTGGCATTGCCGGGTTGCACTTCTTCGTTTTCGGCGGCTTCAATAAGACGGTCGATTGGATTCAAGCCCAGAGAGCTCAATAGCTTTCATCCCCTTCCATCGCGAGAGGTCGGAGGATTTTGCGCGGGGCTGCCCGCCGATTCTGGGGTAGAATCGGCGACCGATGGCCTCCTCCGAAAAAGCAGTAACCGCGATCTATCCGGGATCGTTCGATCCGGTCACCAACGGCCACCTCGATCTGATCGCGCGAGGCGCGATGATTTTCGACCGCTTGGTCGTTGCCGTGGCGCGCAACGTCGAAAAGGAGCCTCTCTTCGACGTCAAAGAGCGCGTCGAGATGCTCGAAACCGTCACATTCGACTGGAAGAACGTCGAAGTCGACAGCTTCGACGGCCTGCTCGTCGAGTTTGCGCGCGAGCACCATGGCACCGTGATCCTGCGCGGCATTCGCGCGGTTTCGGACTACGAATACGAACTCCAGATGGCCATGATGAACCGAAAAATCGAGCCTGCGATCGAGACGGTCTTCATGCTGCCCGGCGAGGCGTACGGCTATTTGAGTTCACGCCTCGTGAAAGAGCTCGCCCGTTTTGATGGCCTGCCCAAGGGACTTGTGCCGCCGCTTGTCGAAGAGCGCCTGAAAGCCAAATTCAGATAAAATTGATAAACTAGATTGGATCGCATTTCGTCGAAGGGGACCAATATGGCTTCTAGTGTGAAAACGGAAGAAGTGTTTCGGCTTTCGGACCGCGTCAACCGGATCGCCGCATCGCCGACGATGATGGTGGTGCAGGCTGCGGATCAATTGAAGTCGAAGGGCGTGGATGTCGCGGACTTCGGCGCGGGCGAGCCGGATTTTCCGACGCCGGAGCACATCAAGCGCGCCGCGATTAAGGCGCTCGAGGAAAATCGCACGAAATATACGCCGGTGCCGGGCATAAGCCCGCTGCGCCAGGCGATTTGCGACTGGCATGCCCGGGAGCTTGGCTCCGCGTATCAATCCGCCGAATGCGTGGTGACGGTCGGCGGAAAGCAGGCGATCTTCAACGCGATTTGCTCGCTGATTAATCCCGGCGATGAAGTGATTATCGCGGCGCCCTACTGGGTGAGCTATCCGGACATCGTGAAGTACGCGGGCGGAACGCCGGTGGTGGTCGAAACGACCGGCGAGGACGATTTCATTATGCGCGCGGCGCAGGTGGAAAAGGCCATCACGCCCCGGACGCGGGTCGTGATCGCCAATTCGCCGAGCAATCCGACGGGCGGCGTGATTCCTCCCGAGGAGTTGCGAAAGATTCTGGCGGTCTGCGAGCGCAAGGGCGTGTGGCTGATGTCGGACGAGTGCTACTCGCACTTCACCTACGGCGACGCGAAGCCGTATTCGATCGCGAGCGTGCCGAATTCGAAGAGCGGGCTCATCATCATCGGCTCGATGTCGAAGACGTTTGCGATGACTGGATGGCGGGTCGGCTACGCACTCGCTCCGCAGCCGCTGATTGCGGCGATGACCAAGCTGCAGAGCCAGTCAACGTCGAACCCAACCTCGATCGCGCAGTACGCCGCGCTTGCGGCGATGACCGGCTCGATGGATTCCGTGCCGGTGATGCTGGCGGAATACGCGAAGCGGCGGGAACGCATTCTCGCCGGGCTGCGCGCGATTCCGGGCGTCACGTGCACGGCCCCGCAGGGCGCATTCTACGTGTTCCCTAACGTGTCCGGGTGCTTCAACGCCGAGATGCCGAGCGCCGCGGCCGTTGCGAAGCTGCTGCTCGAACGCGAGCATGTCGCGCTCGTGCCGGGCGAAGGATTCGGCGCGCCGGGCTACCTGCGGCTTTCCTATGCCACTTCGATCGATCGCATCGACGAAGGCCTCCGGCGGATGACCCGCTTCTTCACCGGGACAAACTGATCGTCGTGAATTCGCGCTCCGAGCCGCGGTTGGAGATTTGCCCCGCGCGGCTCGATCCTGTTTTCAGCCCTCGCCCTTGGGGCTCGCGTTCGCTCGCCCCCTTTTTCCCCGAAATGTCGAATCTGGCGGAGCCTGTCGGTGAGGCCTGGATGACCGGCAACGACTGCCGCTTCGCGAATGGGCCGTTCGCGGGCGCGAGGCTCGGCGACGCCTGGTTCATGATGCCGCCCGAATGGACGGGCACGCGCATCGATCGCGCCGGCGGGTTTCCGCTGCTCGTGAAATTTATTTTCCCCGCGGACAAGCTGTCCGTGCAGGTTCACCCGGATGATCGCTATGCGTCGCGGCACGAAGCGGCGGCGGGCGGACGCGGTAAAACCGAGATGTGGTATGCCGTGCACGCCGAGCCGGGTGCGGAAGTGCTTCTCGGGATGAAGCCGGAAGTGACGCTCGATGACTTCAAGCACGCGATTGCGGATGGCACCGCCGAGCGCTGCCTCGAACGTGTCCCGTTGCGCTCGGGGGAGGCGGTTTTCGTGACCGCGGGGTCGGCGCACACGATCGGGCCCGGGTTCGTGTTGTGCGAGGTGCAGCAGCAGTCGGATCTCACGTATCGCGTGTACGATTACAACCGCCGGGATGCGCAGGGGCGGGCGCGCGAGCTGCACATCGATAAGGCGCTCGACGTGATGCGCTTCGGCCCACAGACTTGCGGCCGCCTTGAACCCGCGCGCGTGGAGCGCGGTAGCGTGAGCGAGAGCCATTTCGTTGCGTGCAAGTATTTTGCGACTGAGCGCTGGGATTTCGACGCGCTGGCACGCACCGCTGCATCGCGCGAACATTTCGACGTGCTGGTCGTTCTCGAAGGTAAAGGATCGATTCGCTGGGGAGGCAAGAGCGTGGGCTACGCCCCGGGCCAGGTCTGGCTGATCCCTGCTGCCCTCGGCCGATACGAACTCGCGCCGAACGCGCGCACTTCGGTCCTGCGCACCTACGTTCCCGGCGATCTAGCCGAATTAGGGCGCAGCCTGGCCGCTGGCGGCGTGAGCCAAGCGGCGCTGTCCAATCTTCTCCGTTGGTGACTCCAATCGAACTCGAACGCCTGCGCGTCGTGTTGGTGAACACGCGGAACCCGCTCAACATCGGCGCGGCGGCGCGCGCGATGAGCAATTTCGGCGTTTCGGATTTGCGCGTGGTAAATCCATACGAGCCGGGGTTTCGCGAGGCAAAGTCGGCGGTCGGCGCGGCGGCGCTGCTCAAGCATGCGGAGCTATACGACTCCGTCGCCGAGGCCGTGGCGGACTGCACTCTTGTGGTTGCGACCACGGCGGCGCGCCGGCGCAATCTGCAGCACCAGGTTCGGCGGATTGAAGACGGCGCACGGCTGATCCGCAGGCGGCTGAAATCGAAGAGCGTGGCGATCCTTTTCGGCTCGGAAAAATCGGGACTCTCGAATGAAGAGATGAGCCACGCCGATTGGCTGATGCGCATCCCGACGAGCCAGCAGAATATTTCCATGAATCTCGGCCAGGCCGTGGCGGTCTGCCTCTACGAACTGATAAGAGATGCGAAAACCGCAAGCGAGGCGGAAAAGCTCGCGCGAGCGTCGGCCGGTGACATCGAGCGGATCACCGCGATGCTGCTCGACGCGCTGCATGCGAGCGGCTACGTCGGCCGGCGGCGCGTGGCGGATATCGACGAGCGGATGCGGCGCCTGGTGAAGCGCCTCCATCTGCCCGCGCGAGACACGGTCCTCTGGTTCGGCATCCTGCACCAGATCGTTTGGAAGCTCCGCAAGGGCGGTCCGCCCGCGGACGAAGCGGAGAAGTAGTGGAGCGAAAAGCACTGGGCAGCGGAACGTCGTAGGAACCAAGCGACCCATCCTTTACTATAGCCATCTGTGAAACGACGCAAGAAAAAGAACAGCAAGCGAGAGCATCTTCCGGCAGCTGCGGTGTTGCTCGCCGGTGGACGGGGCACGCGCTTTTGGCCGCGCAGCCGGATGCGCACGCCGAAACAACTCCTGAATATCACCGGCCGAGAAACGATGCTGCGCGAGACGGCCGTGCGCATCGAGCCGCTGATTCCGTCGCGCGATCTGTGGGTGGTGACGAACGTCGAGCAAGCTGCGGCCGTGCGGCGACAACTTCGCGGCGTGCCCGCTGCGCATGTGCTGGCAGAGCCCGTCGGGCGCAACACCGCCGCGGCGATTGGCCTCGCGGCGATTCATCTGGCGCACGAGCGCGTGGACGCCGTGATGGCCGTGCTGCCCTCGGACCACCACATTCTTGACGCGAGGCGCTACCGCGGGCTTGTCTCGGCCGCGCTCGAGCTGGCCCGCACGCCGGGAAATCTGGTGGTGCTCGGCATTCCGCCCACCCATCCCGAGACCGGCTTCGGCTATATCGAGAGCGCGAAAGTTGCCGCGCGGCCGCTCGGCGTTCCAGCCTTCGCCGTGAAGCGCTTCACGGAAAAGCCGGCGTTGCCAGTGGCGCGAACATATGTGGCTTCCGGCAAATACTTCTGGAACGCGGGCATGTTCTTCTGGCGCGTCTCGACCTTTCTCGACGCGCTCTGGCGATTTCTGCCGAAGACGCATGCGGCGCTCGTCGAACTCGGCAAGACGATCGGCACGCCGCGCTACGTCTCCGCGCTGCGCCGTATCTATCCGCAGCTCGAAAATATCTCAGTCGACTACGCCATCATGGAGCCGGCCACGCGGCCCGGCAGCTTGTCGCAGGTCTTCGTGATTCCGGCGAAGGTCGGCTGGAGCGACATCGGCTCCTGGGCGGCTGTCTACGAGCTGCTCGCGGCCAAGCACGGAGCGAATGTCTCCGCGGGGCAGCATTTCGAGCTCGATGCGCAGGGAAACTACTTCTGGAGCCCGCGCAAATTCGTCGCCGCAATCGGCGTGCGCGATCTCGTGGTGGTCGAGACGGGCGATGCCCTGCTGGTCTGCGCGCGCGAGCGCTCGCAGGATGTTGGCAAGATCGTGAAATGGCTCGAGGAACAGAAGGCGAAGCAGTTGCTGTAGGGCGGAAACAGGGAGCGAGATTGTCGAATCGAGAAAAATCAGAAAACGCCGCGCCCGAAATCAAATTCGGCACCGACGGCTGGCGCGGCGTAATCGCCGAGGATTTCACCTACGAGAACGTGCGCAAAGTGGCGCATGCGATCGCGCGCTACGTGGTGCGCGCGGAAAAGCCGGGCAGCGGCATCGTAATCGGCTTCGACATGCGCTTCGGCTCTGAGAATTTCGCGCGCGTCGCCGCCGAGGCCATTGCGGCGACCGGCACGCCCGTATGGCTTGCGACCGATGCATGCCCGACGCCGGCCGTTTCGCTGCTGGTGCGGATGCGCGGCGCCGGAGGCGGGATTCAGATCACCGCGAGCCACAATCCCTACCGCTGGAATGGCGTGAAGTTCAAGGCGAGCTACGGCAGCTCGGCTTCGCCCGTGATCGTCGCGCAAGTGGAAGCTGAACTCGAAAAAGTGTTGCGCGACGGCGTGCCGCCACTGCCGCCGCGCAAAGATCTAATTCATTCGCTCGACGTTCGCGCTCCGTATCTCGAAACGCTCGACGCGCTCGTCGATTGGGACCGGCTGAAGTCGTCGAAATTCCGCTACGTGATCGATCCGATGCACGGTGCGGGCCGAGGCCTGCTGCGCGAGCTTTTCCGCCGCCACGGAATCGAAACCCACGAAATTCGCGGCACGCGCGACCCGCTTTTCGGCGGCGTGAATCCAGAGCCGATCGAGCCGCACGTGGAGGCGTTGCGCCGCGCGGTCGTCGACGGCGGCTACGATGCGGGTTTCGCGCTCGATGGCGACGCGGACCGCATCGGGGCGATCGACCGCAACGGCGCGTTCGTCACTCCGCACCAGATTTTCTCGATCCTGCTATGGCATCTGGCGGGAACGCGCAATCTGACCGGCGACGTCGCGAAAACGTTTTCGACCACCAAGATGATCGACAAGATCGCCGCGAAATTCGGGCGCAAGGTGTGGGAGACGCCGATCGGCTTCAAATACATTTGCGACCGGATGCTCGAGGGCGAAATCGTCGTGGGCGGCGAGGAGAGCGGCGGCATCGGCACGAAGCTCTACCTGCCGGAGCGCGATGCGACCGTGAGCGCGCTGCTGCTCGCCGAAGTGATGGCGTGGCACGGCAAGCGGCTGGACGAGCTGGTCGCCATACTGCATCGCGAATTCGGCGAACACCACTACGGCCGCGTCGACCTCACGCTGCGCGACGGGCAGAAGGAAAAAGCGATCGCGCGTTTCTCCGACGCGAAATTCCGGAAGCTGCTCGATTGGCCCATCGTTCGCCGCGAAGATATGGACGGCGTGAAAGTCTATCTCGGCGAAATCGGATGGGTGATGGTGCGCGCGTCAGGCACCGAGCGAATGCTCCGCGTCTATTCCGAAACCACGCGCCCGGAGACGACGCAGCGCGTCCTCGCGGAAGTGACGGCGCTGGTTCAGAAGCTCTAGCAGCTCACGTTTCGAGGCTTTTGTAGGCCGCGTCCAGAATCCCATTCAGAAAAGAGGGCGCTTCGGCGGAGGAAAATTTCTTCGCCAGCTCGATCGCCTCATCGATCACCACTTTCGGCGGCGCCGTGCCGGAGCGAAATTCGCAGATGGCCAGCCGAAGAATGTTGCGGTCGACGGCCGCGAAGCGTTCGAGGCGCCAATTCTCAGCCAGCTTTTCGATCAGCTGATCGCTCGCTTCGGCGCGGGCGACAGCGCCTTCAAACAACCGGTTGGCGAACTCGCGAGTTGATTCCGAGGCGTGCGCCGACTTCCAGAAAAGCCGCTCGACGCGCTTCGGTTCCTGGCGCGTCATGTCCCATTCGAAAAGCATCTGCAGGGCGAACTCGCGGGATTTGTGGCGGAGAGTCATGCTATCGGCGCCGCGAGGACCGGCTGGGAGGCGTCGCCTTCGATAGCTTGCGTGCGAGGCTGGCCATCTCGACTGCTGCGAGCCCCGATTCATAGCCTTTGTTGCCGCTCTTCAAGCCGGCACGGTCGATGGCCTGCTCGAGCGTGTCGCAGGTGAGGACGCAGAAGATCATGGGCACGCCGGCGTCGAGCTGGGCGAGCTGGATGCCGCGCGCCGTCTCGGACGCAACGTAATCGTAGTGCGACGTCTCGCCGCGCAGCACGCAGCCGATGCAGATCAGCGAATCGAAGCGGCCCGCGGCCGCGAGCTTCTTGGCCGCGATCGGAATCTCAAACGATCCCGGAACGCGAACGATTTCGATCTGGGCGTCCACGGCCCCACTCTGCTTGAGCGCATCAAGCGCCCCGGCCAGCAGGCGATCCGTGATAAAGCTGTTGAATTGGCTCACGACGATGCCGAAGCGCAGCCCGGCCGCATTCAATTTGCCGCGCACTCGATCCGGCTTTCCAGCACTCGCCATCAATTCCCGCCTGTAAACGGAAGTAGACTGCAGGACCCGCAATGGAAGGATGTCATGGAGTGGCGAGAGGCACAAGCACGTTGCCGCCGCTGCGATAAGCCTCGTCGAGGCCGGCCTCGGCGCGATTGATCCATTCGGTGACGCGGTCTTCGGTGTCGTCGCCAGGGCGTGAAGAGGCCATCGCTACAATGGCGCTGGCGCTGAGGCTCTGGGGACCCCAGGGTGGGCGCACGGTAGCGGCAACCTGAAGGAGTTTTTCGGCGAGGCTTCGAGCGTTTTCAATCGTCGTATCGGGCAGGATGAAGGCGAGAGACCACCCCGTGTATTTCACCGCGATGTCGGTCTGGCGTACCGTCGTAGAGAGCGCGCGAGCCAGTTGCTCGATGTACTGATCGACGGCGGCGTCGCCGTGCTGTCGCAAAAGGTCGCCGCCATGGTCCACGTGCAGAATGATCAGTGAGAGTGGAGTGCCCTGCGAGCGCGCCCGATTCGATTCGACGAGCAGGCAATCGACATACGCGCTGCGGCCGAGCAAGCCGGTCTTTTCGTCGGCGACAGCCAGAGAGCGGACCAGCGAGCGAAGGCGCGTGTGGTTCACGGAGAGCACGAGCTGATCGCCGACTGCCTGCAGGAAAAAGCTTTCGTTGGATTTCCATTTTCTCGCGGACTTGTTGGCGACGAGCAGGATGCCGGGTTGCGCCCCGGCTTCTTTGTCCTGAAGTACGACCGCGAGCGCTGATTCCATGCCGAGTTGGCCGAGCACTGGAGCGCTCGACGCCGTCAGCTGGATCCCGCCGAGATCGTCAGGCGAAGCCTTCGACACAAGCGAGATGATCGCCGGGAGGTGCGCGGCGCCCACAGCCGGAAGTCCCGGCGCGGAATATTCGGCCGTCAACGGAGCGGCATCGCCTGCGGCGCCCAGAGTGACAAGGCAGCGCGCCACGCCGAGATATTTGCCGACCTCCGCCGCCGTCGCCGAGAGAACCTCGCGCGGCGTGGATTGCCGGTGCATCAGCCGGTTGATTTCAGCGATCGCCGAAAGGTCGCGATGAGTTTCGGCCGCCGAAAAGCCCATGGGAGGCGGCGCGGGCTCCGCCGCAACGGGCGGAGCGGCAGGTGGCGCGGCCGGCTGGGCAGCCGGCGCAGGCGGCGCTGGTTGCGGCGCGGGCTTGCGCGGAGCGCCCTTCGGCCACCAGTTCGCGCGCTCGTAAAGAGTGCGCAAGCGCTCATTCTTCTCCTCTTCGCCGGGAAAAAGTTCGCCGATTCGCTCGAGCCGCTCGACAGCCTTGGTCTGCAGCGAATACTGGAGAAAGATTTCGACTTGAACGATCAAATCCTCGAGAGCTTGTTGAGCGCGTACTTCCTCCGACACCGGCACCGCGGCCGCGGCGACATCGGACCCCGCTCCCGAAAATCCCGACCCGGTGTGACTCGAGGCGGTCGCGGCCTTTGCGGCCCGAGCGAGAATATTCTGCAAGAAAACGGGATCGGCCTTTCCCTCGAGATGCGCGATTCGCTCCTGGTTGCGGTAGTCGTAAGGATCGATATCCACCAGGCGGTCGAGTATATTGCACGCGTCCGGCACGCGCTGGGCGGTTAGATAGAGATCGAAGAGGCGGACGAGGGCGTCGAAGTATTTCGTTTCGCGATTTAGCTCTTCGTAGAGATGGGCCACCGTCTCGGCGAGCGCCAGAGAGTTCGGATACGTCGTCGCAAGGCGCTCGATCTGCGGGACGAGATCCGCTTCCCTGCGGGCTCCGTACATCCATTCCTTGGCCTGCGCGAGCAGCGACACGGCTTTCGCGTCCTCGCCGGCGCCAAGATAAGCCGCGGCCAGCTCGAAGAGTTTCGAGAAGTTTTCGGGCTTCTGCTTGTAGTAGGCTTCGAAAATTTCGCGCGCCCGGTCCAGCCGGTGCGTGCGCAACAAGGCTTCGCCAAAGAGCGCGAGAAACGCCGTGTCCTTCTCATTGGGCGAGAGCGGATCGAGCAGCGCGACAGCGCCTTCGGCATCACCCTTTCGCAGTTTGGCGTCGGCAAAGAGCAAAGCGCCGGTGCGGTCGGTGGGCAAGAGGCGATGAGCGCGGCCGAAGTATTCGAGCGCCTGATCGAGCCCGCCCGCTGCCTGCGCCAGTTGTCCGGCGCGCAGGAAGCTGCGCGCGGCAAGGTCGGCATGCCTAAGGCGCTCGGCAAGGTCGCCGAGAACTACGTGCCGCGTGACGTTTTCAGGATCGAGGAGCGCGATGTTCTCGTAACACGCCAGCGCATCGATATCGCGCTGATGTTGCAGAAAAAGCTCCGCCGCCGCGCCGAACTGCTCGATGGCCTCGGAGGACCGGTTCTGCTTTTGTAGCAGAATGCCGTAGCGCATCAATCGGTCGGGTGGCTGCGGAAACGATCGAAGGAACCGGGTGAAGATCGCCGAGGCCTTGGCGACGTCGCCCGCCTCGATGTGCCGGTCGAACTGCGCGCCGTAATATTGGGCGGCGAGCGCGGGCTCGTTGAGACGCGTGTAGATGTCGGCCAGCGCCTGCAGGGCTTCCTGGTTGGCAGGAGCCTCTTCGAGGACAGCCTGGTATTCGGCGACCGCCTCGCGGAGCTTGTTCTTTTCGAGGCTGCGCCGAGCCTTATCGAGATGCTTGTTGAGGTCCGAAGCCATGCGAAATTCCACGTCCTTCGCGCTGTGCGTGGCAGGAAAAACCCGCTTGTCAGCCGGACGCCTCCGCGGATAGCCCGTTGCAGGCCGCGAAAGCCTCCGTAAAAACTATATAACGGACGAGTCGCCAGCTTCCAAAGGAAATGAGGGTGATGTGCCCGAAAATGCCGGAGCGCCGGCTGCGCCCGGAAACGCCAGGATTTAGTCGGAGGCGGTTGCCTCGCTACGGCGCCTCGGAAACCGCGTAACCTCGCGCATGGAGCGGAGAGACATACCGCTGCTCAGCAGGGCCGCAAAGCCGAGAAAAACGAAGGGCAGCGTGAGCGCGATGAAAGCGAAAATCGAGAACCCTGTGGCCGTGGTTTTCTCAATGTCGAAAACGCTCAAGCCGAGGACGCAAAAAAACTGGTAGGAGCCCACATTGGCCGGTGCGTTGGGGAGCGAAACCCCCAGATTGATCACCAGCAGCACGACCACAGCCCCCATGAACGAGAGAGGCAGCTGCCCGTACGATCGCATCAGCGCCCAGAGAGCGAGGACCTGGCAGAACGGCATCAGCAGGGACATAAAGACCGCCGCGTAAAAGCTGGGCGCCGTGCCCATCGCGTGCAAGTCGAGCAGCGCGGACATCATTTTGCCGGGCAATTGGCGTCGCCCGATGTGAGGTTCCGAAGCGCCGCCAACCTTCAGTTCGAGATAGAAAACGAGCACCACCACGATCGTCACGAGAACGAGGGTTACAACGCCCAGCACATCCGCCGTGCGCTCGAAGCGGCGCGGCAAATCCACGAACAGCGAGACAAAAGCCAGGGACGCCGTTGCAATCACGAGATCGATGAAACGTTCGATCCCCACCGATCCCAGCACGCGCCCGATCGAAATTCCCTCGGAATTGGAGAGTAGGTAGCTGCGCAGAAATTCGCCCGGCCGAAGCGGCAGGATCAGGTTGGCGAAGAGGCCGGAGAAAACGGACCGAATCGCGTTGCCGAGGTGCACTTTCCCAAACGGGCTCAAGAGGAATTTCCAGCGCACCGCTTGGACGGCATAGCTGATCACGTCGAAGGCCATGCCGACGAGCACCCATTTCCAGTCCGCGTTGGCCATGTCGTGCAGGGCCCGCACGATGTGGAAATCGTGAAGGACCCAGACCAGGCAAACGGTCGCCAGTCCGTAACCGAGGATGAGCAGGATTCTCGATCGCTCGGGCTTCTCGCGATTGGACTGAGAGGTCAACTCAGCTGTTCCGGAAGCTCCAGGCATTTTGGGTATAAGGCTTCTTTCGTTTCCAGGCCGCACGCACGTCCAAAGCCTATGATAGGGGCCTTAGTAGCGCAATCGGAGGGCACCAGCCTGCCGTCGGGCCCGCGAGGTTCGCCGGCTGCCCAGGACGGGCGTATAATAACAGGGAGAGATGAAATTCCTCGCGCAAAAGTCTGCGTTCCTTGCTCCCTGCTTACCTGGATGAAAACCCCACAGGCCGTGGATCGCCGAGAACGGGTTTTGCTGGTGGGCGTCGCTCTGAAGAGGGCCAGGCACAAGAATGGCCTCTCGCGCGAAAACGGCGATGGCGTGGCCAATCGGGATTCGCTCGATGAGCTACGCGAGCTCGCCGAGAGCGCCGGCGCGAAAATCGAGGGAAGCCTTCTGCAGGTCCGGGAAGCCCTCGATCCCGCGACGCTGGTGGGCCGCGGCAAGCTCGAGGAGATTCGCACGGAGGCCCAGTACAGGGATGTTCCCCTCGTGATTGTCGATCACGACCTGACGCCCGTCCAGTTGCGCAATATGGAAAAGGGCACGGGATGCCGCGTGATCGACCGCACGCAGCTGATCCTCGACATTTTTGCCACGCATGCCCACACCCGCGAAGGGCAACTCCAGGTGGAGCTCGCGCAATTGAATTATCTGCTTCCGCGGCTCACCGGACGCGGCGAAGAGCTCTCCCGCCTCGGCGGCGGAATCGGGACGCGAGGTCCCGGAGAGCAGAAGCTTGAAACCGACCGGCGGCGCATCCGCGACCGCGTGCGCAAAATCGAGCGGGCCATCGAAACGGTTCGCAAGCAGCGCGCCACAAGGCGCCGGGCGCGCCAGGCCGTGCCGCTCGGAATGATTGCGTTCGTCGGATATACCAACGCGGGCAAATCGACGCTCTTCAATGCGCTCACGGACGCGAGTGTCCTGACTTCCTCGAAAATGTTCGCGACTCTCGACCCCACGATCCGCGCGATCCGCCTGCCCTCGCGGCGGCGCGTGCTTTTGTCCGATACGGTGGGATTTCTGCGCGACCTGCCGTCGGATTTGATCGCGGCGTTTCGCGCCACGCTCGAAGAAGTGCAGGAAGCGGCGCTGATTCTTCACGTAACCGACATCTCCAATCCGCACCACGCCGAACACGACGCGGAGGTCCTCGGCGTATTGCGCCAGCTGGCTGTCGAGGACCGCCCGCGCCTGCACGTGCTGAATAAGATCGACCGGCTGAGCGAGCAGGATCTGAAAGCGTTGACGGATTCAAATGGGCGCGGCGCGGACACGGCATTTGTATCGGCAATCACGGGCGCCGGTCTGGATGAGTTGCTGAAAAAAATCGACGCAGCCATGCCCGTTGACCCGCTCTTGCGACTACATCTGCGCCTGCCCCTCGCGGATGGCCGCAGCCTTTCCGTGGTCCAGGGACGAGGACGCGTGCTCCGATCGGAAGTGCGCGACGGGAGCCTCGAGCTCGAAGCCGAGATTCCGGAATCGGCTGCCAGGGAGCTTAGGGAATTCATTTTGAAATGAAAGACTGCAACTAGAGCGGTTTGTTGTGGAAAACCCTGTGGAAAAGGTCCGCCGATTTGTGCGGTTCGGCACATGAGGTGACCGAGCCCGGGCCAGCGTGCCGCCGCTCGCGGAAGTGTAACGCGCCTATTATCAGTTGTATGGGACGATGCCGCAATTGGTCAGGCCAGGTCAGGCAGTCCTCCGACGTATGGCGAGTGCCCAACGGAATTTGCACAGCGCTGGGGCGCTAACTGCGCTAAGAGTAACGAGCGAGGGCATTTGTCTCTCTCATTACAACACAGGGAGTCATCGCCAGGGCACGTAAGGTTGACGCGATAACGACCGCGGGACTATGATTTCAGTTGAGATGGCCGTTGCACTCCCGACGGCTTCGCCGGTTTGTCTTTCCGAGAGCGAAATGAACCTGCCGAACAGCCTGACCATCCTGCGAATCTTCTTCGTTCCGCTCCTCGTGGTCGTTCTCTTGACGCGCCAGCCGAATTGGAACTTTTGGGGTCTGCCCATTCACTTCGAGGTCTGGGGTGTCCTGATTCTGCTGGTGGCGGCGGCCACCGATGCGATGGACGGATATCTGGCGCGCTCTCGCAGCGAAATCACGACCCTGGGAATCCTGCTCGATCCGATTGCGGACAAGCTCTTGATTTCGGCGGCGTTCGTGTCGCTCGTTTCCATGGGGCTCATCCAGGCGTGGATGGTCGTGATCATCATCGGACGAGAGTTCATTGTCGTCGGCCTCCGCGAAATCGCGTCGGCGGAGGGCTTGGTGATTCCGGCGTCGCCGCTCGGCAAGGGAAAGATGATCTTGCAAGTGCTGGCGGGGTGCATCGTGATTCTCACGGCGAATCACCCCGCGCTGAAATTGGTTGGAACGGTTCTGCTATGGCTGGTGGTGCTCAGCGCGGTGGCGTCTGCGATCCACTATTTCCAGATGTTCTGGGGCCAGATCAATTTTCGCGTGCAGCAGCGCCGCACCCGCGTTCTCGTAGTCGATCCGAAAGAAAAACCGCAGGATGTCCTCAGCCGGTAATCGCGAAAAGAAACTGCTGCTGGAGGTGGCGCGTCGAGCCATGAGCGCAGCCGTCGAAGGCCGCGAGTTTGCGGACCGGTTGCCCGAACTCCCGAATCCTCGGAATCTGGGTGGAGCGTTCGTCACGCTGCATCGCCGCGGCCGGTTGCGCGGGTGCGTTGGCCAAGTGGCTTCGAGTGAATCGCTGCTTGAAACGGTGGTCCACTGCGCGAAGGCAGCCGCGCTCGAAGACCCGCGGTTCGATCGAGTCCGGCCGGACGAGCTCGGCGATATCCAGATCGAGCTTTCCATTTTGTCGGGACTCGAAATAATCGCCCCCGAACAAATTCAAGCCGGCAAGCACGGCCTGATGGTAAGCCTTGGGAGGCAGCGGGGCGTTCTGCTGCCTCAGGTGGCGGTGCAATTCCGATGGAGCGGCCGGCGTCTGCTCGAGGAAACCTGCGTGAAGGCGGGACTCGACCGGGATGCCTGGAAAAAAGCCGAAGTACGAGTGCAAGCTTTTACAGCAGAAATATTCAGCGAATCAGACGTGCCGGATGAGTCCGGCGCGGAGCCCGAGCCCGAAGCGCCAGGCCCCGGCAAGCCGGGCTACTCGAGTTCGACGTAATCGCCGGGATAGATCTCGCGCACGCTGAACGTGATCAAGACGGTCGAAGAATTGGGGCCGGTCCGCAGCACCACTCCCTCGCCGACGTCCTCTCGCGGAGTATTGCTCCAATCCCATTTCTTGGGGGCGCTCCCGAAGCCATAAATCGGGATGAACGGCACGTAGAGCTGATCCTCCTGATCGAACGCGTAACGATCGGTCTGGAAAACCGTTTCGTGCTGAGTGCCGGTATAGCGGAAGATGCGGAAATAGTCGCCGACTTTCACGCCCTGGCCGTTGCCCAAATTCACGTAGACGATATCCTCGCGTCCGCTTGCAGCCTGGAAATTCTTGCCGATGATGATCATCGCCAGGGGCTTGCCGTTTGCCGGCACGAACGTGTCGAAATGCGCTTCGGACTTGATCGGAGGCGCGGGGCGCTCCGTGAAAGGCAGGAGAATGTCGCCGCGCTGCAGCATGTCGCAGGAATGCTCGATCTTGCCGACCGAGGTATCGGCGAAGACTCTCGTCACGCGGACGCGGCCTTCATCGGCCCAGACATTCCCCATTTTCTTGAGGATCATGTTCTGCCACTTGGTCCATTCGATTCCGTAGGGATCTTCGATCTCGCGGACAACAGAGAAGACGTCGCCCACGTTCACGCCTTCGCTTGCCCCCTTGTTGATGAAGACGTTGTCGCCTTCGTCGAACGTGAGCCGATAGTTGGATTCCTCGCCCGTGATGATGTAGGCGCCGCGCGGGACGGACTCCGTCGTCACAGTACCTGAGCAATAGAGATCGCCTGAGGTCGGGACCTGCGGCGCACTCTGCGCCGATGCAATCGTTCCCGAGAGGGCCACTATGAGACCGGCAAGGACAATTTTCCCACGCATGATGCTCGCTCCTTCACGCTGAATCTTAGCGCCGAAAGGGCTGGCGCTCCCCGATGACCTGACCGTAACATTGGCGTTCGAGAGCGTCAAGGTAATGGTCGCGCGGGCTTTACACATTGGGTACCGCATGGTAGAAGCGGGAATTCCCCTCGCGCGCGGCTGCCGGCGCGCGGGTGGGGCTTCACCCTGAAGAGATTGGAAATACAGTATGTTAGGGCGAGATAAAGTGTGCGCCGTGGTGGCGGCGCCCGATGCCAATTCTATGCTGGCCCAGCTTCGCCTGGCGCTCCGGCAAAGCAGCACGGTCGAGTTACGCCTTGACTGGCTTTCGACCGACCGGGAAATCGACCGGTTCTCGCGAAGGCTGGAGGCCGGCCGCTCCGGGCGGCGCAGCGTGACGCTGATTGCGACTTGCCGCCGGCGCGTGGCGGGCGGCCGATACGCCGGCACGATCGCGAAGCAACTCGTGCATCTGGCGGATGCGATCCGGGCAGGATGCGCATGGTACGACCTCGAAACCGAAACCTCGCGCCAGTGCCCGAGCGAACTTATCAGCGTGCTGTTAGGCGAGGGGCGCCAACTGGCTTCGGCGCACTTCTTCGAGCGCATGCCGAAAAATCTGCCCCGCGTCGCCGCGGAGCTGCGTCGAGATCGGCCTGCAGCGATCAAAATCGCCGCTCTGTGTGATTCCCTCGCGAGCAGCCGGAAGCTGCTCGATTTCGCGCGAAAGCAACGGAATATCATCGCGATTCCGATGGGCGACGTGGCGCTTCCGGCGCGCATTCTCGCCTTGCGCGAACGGAACTCGTTCGCGTACGCGCCGGTTGAAAACGCGACGGCGCCGGGACAAGTCTCGCTCGCGGAGATCAAGGACGTTTATCGCGCGGACCGGCTGGACCCGCGCACGAGCGTCTACGGCGTGATCGGCAACCCCGTCGGCCATTCGCTTTCGCCGGCGATGCAGAATGCAGGTTTTGCCGCGCGGCGGATCAACGCAGTGTACGTGCCGTTTCTGGTGCGCGATCTGAGGGATTTTCTGGGTTCGATCGGTCCGCTCGGGATTCGTGGCTTCAGCGTCACGCTGCCGCACAAAGAAAAAATCCTGCGGCATCTCGATGGCTGCGATCCGTTGGCGGCTCGAATCGAGGCTGTAAACACGGTCGTGGTGCGCGGCGGCGGAAAGCTATACGGGTATAACACGGATTACGTCGGGGTGCTGCAATCGCTCGAGAAGCGAATACCTCTTCGCGGCAGCCGCGTTCTGATCGTCGGAGCCGGCGGCGCGGCGCGCGCCGTCGCTTGCGCGCTCGGTCAGGCGGGCGCGGCTGTATGCGTGACGGCCCGGCGCCCGGCACGCGCACGGGCGCTCGCGAAGGCGGCCGGCGGAGAGGCGATCGCTCGGAACCGCGTCCGCGGCGAATTCTTCGATGCGATCGTGAATGCGACGCCTGTCGGCATGCATCCCGCAATCGGCAACTCGCCGCTCGATGCGCGCGAATTGAATTGCCGGCTCGTATTTGACACCATCTATCGTCCGCGTGTGACGAAGCTTCTGGAACTTGCGGTGCGGCGCCACATCGAAACGGTTTCGGGCGTAGAGATGTTCGTCGCGCAGGGCGCCGCCCAGTGGGAAATCTGGACGGGCGAGCGCGCGCCGGTCGAGGCGATGCGGCGGGCGGTGGTTCGCGCGCTGGCAGCCGGGGAAACAATCGGGCGTGCGCGCCCCGGCAAGAAGTGAAATCCCAAAGAAAGATGCCTATCGGACGATGATTCAGCCGGACTTCAAGACGTTCAGCCGCCTGGCGCGCGAGGGCAACCTCGTGCCGGTGTACGACACCTACACCGCCGATTTGCTCACGCCTGTTGGCGCGTACCTGCGCATCGCGCGCGGCGCGAAATACGCGTTTCTGCTCGAAAGCGTGGAGGGCGGCGAAAATATCGGGCGCTACACATTCACCGGCGCGAATCCGGAAGAAGTGTTTCGCGCGCGCGGGCGCGTTTGCGAACTCGAAACCGGCGGCAAGACGGTTCGCTTCGATGAAAATCCCGTGGAACAGCTGAAGCGGTTGACGGCGCGCTACCGGCCGGTGCGCGTGCCCGGAATGCCTCCGCTCACCGCCGGCGCGATCGGCTATTTCGCGTACGACATGGTGAGGCTCGTCGAGCGAATTCCCAACACGGGCCGCGATGATCTCGGCGTCGACGACTGCATGATGATGTTTTACCTCGGCCTCGTGGCGTTCGACCGCGTGCAGCATCGCGTTTGGATCATTCGCAATGTTTTTACCGAGGGGCCGGGCAGCCTGCGCGCGAAGTACAACGCGGCGGTCCGCGAGATCGCTCGCACGCGGAAGTTGCTGGAGAAGCCGCTGCCTGCGCAACCGCACGCGCGGCGCGCGAAGCCTCTGCATGTGAAATCGAACATGACGAAGCCACAGTTCACGTCGGCCGTGCGGAAAGCCAAGTCGTACATTCGCGCGGGCGACGCGTTTCAAATCGTGGTGAGCCAGAGATTTGAGGCGCGCACGTCCGCCGATCCCTTTGAGATTTACCGCGCTCTGCGCGTCGTGAATCCTTCGCCCTACCTCTACTATCTGAAGCTCGACGATTTATCCGTGGTCGGCAGCTCGCCCGAAATGCTGGTGAAGGTCCAGGGACGCGACGCTTTTTACCGGCCGCTGGCCGGAACGCGTCCGCGCGGGCGCAACGAAAAGGAAGATGAAAAGCTCGAAGCCGAGCTTCTCGCCGATCCCAAGGAACGCGCCGAGCACGTGATGCTAGTCGATCTCGGGCGCAACGACCTGGGCCGCGTGTGCGAATATGGCTCGGTGAAGCCGGAGCGGCTGATGTTCGTTGAGCGCTACTCCCACGTGATGCATCTGGCGTCGAGCCTGCGCGGGCGACTGCGCGGCGACGTCGATTGCTTCGATGCGCTGATGGCGTGCTTCCCGGCGGGAACGCTTTCGGGGGCGCCGAAAGTGCGCGCCATGGAGATCATCGACGAACTCGAGCCCACGCGGCGCGGAATCTATGCGGGCGCCATCCTCTATCTCGATTTTTCCGGCAATCTCGATTCCTGCATCGGGCTGCGCACGCTCGTCGCAAAGAACGGTCGCGCTTACGTGCAGGCTGGCGCGGGCATCGTGGCGGATTCCGTTCCCGAGCGAGAATATGAGGAATCGGCCAACAAGGCGCGGGCGGTGCTGAGTGCGCTCGAAATCGCTCACTCGGGTGGAAAATAGCGCCGGGCGGGGTAAAGGGGTGCCTCAACACAGAGAACACGGAACGAATCCCGAGGGCACGGAGAAATAGTCGACGCTTCTCTGTGTCCTCAGTGCCTTCTCTGTGGGCTCTGTGTTTAGTTGGGCGATCCAATCTACCCCGGTCAAACGGAATCCCTGTCAAATAACGCGGGGCGGCATCTTCGCGGCCTCGGCTGGTAGAATAGAACTGTATGATCCTGCTGCTCGACAACTACGATTCGTTCACCTACAACCTGGCGCAGTATCTCGGCCAGATGGGGCAGGAGCTGCTGATCCGCCGCAACGATCAGATCACCCTCGACGAAATCGAGGAACGCAACCCCGAGCGCATCGTGATTTCGCCGGGCCCGTGCACGCCGAAAGAGGCGGGCATCAGCGTCCCGCTGATCGAGCGCTTCGCGGGCAAGATTCCGATTCTCGGCGTTTGCCTGGGACACCAGTCGATCGGCGCGGCCTTCGGCGGCCGCGTGATCCGCGCGCCGAAAGTAATGCACGGCAAGACCAGCCAGATCCACCACGACGGCGAAACAATCTTCTACGGGCTGCCGCAGGATTTTCAAGCCACGCGTTACCACTCGTTGATCGTCGAGCGAAAGTCGCTGCCGCCTGAACTCGAAATTTCCGCCGAAACCGCCGACGGCACCATCATGGGCCTGCGCCACCGCAAGCTGAAGGTCGAAGGCGTCCAATTCCATCCCGAATCGGTCCTCACCGAAGCGGGCTTCCGCCTCCTCGAAAATTTCCTTACCATCTAGAAGCCATCTCATAAATGCCGGTTAAGGGGGTCGGAGCTTCAGCTCCGACATTCAGGGCAAAGAAAAGCTGGGCTTTAGCCCCTGAAGACACTCTTCGGCTTCCGCCGCGAACATTTATGAGATAGCTTCTAGTGTCCCGAGTCAGAAATTCGCAGCACAGTTTTTCAGGAGGCCGCGGCTTCAGGCTCCGTGTAACAACCGGGAATCCTGGTAGGTCGTGGCTTCCAGAGTTTGTGTGGCAACCCGCGAACGTTTGCGCGGGTTCTTGTTTCGGCCCGCGAGGGCACCGGTGGAAGCGTGGGCCTTCAGGCCCTCGAAAAGGTTCTCGTCGTATGGCGGCTTTAGCCGCGGGCTTTGTTTCTCGAACGTAACGACGCGAGAGTGTTTGCAGGTCGTGGCTTCCAGTTTACCCTGAACGAAGTGAAGGGCCACAACATCAGCCTGGAAATGATTATAGGCTTCAGCCCCTGAAGTTCCCCAACGCCGTCGCCACAAGGCACCTGTGGAGTGCGGGAGCTCGCTCCCGCTGTTTGCCGTCCGGGCTTGCCCGGACGTGCTCCTCGCACGCGCCACCACGCGCATCGCAGGTGGAAGCACAGTCGCGTGGAAGGGCAGGGTTTCAACCCCGCCGTAAGCGCCTTAGAATCTTCCGGGCTTCAGCCCCTGAAGCTAGGTTCTGGACCCCTTCCGTAAGCTGCTAGCCCCTGAAGCGACTCCGACTTTTGTGGAATCTCTGCTTCACGACACTAGAATCCTACCACGCCGTATGCGAGTGGCCTTTGTGTGGAGTGCGGGAGCTTGCTCCCGCCGTTTGCCGTCCGGGCTTGCCCGGACGTGCTCCTCGCACACGCCACCACGCGCATCGCTGGTGGAGGCACGGCCGCGAGGGCACCGGTGGAAGCGTGGGCTTTATAATTGCCCCTAAGCAGCTCCGAGTTTTTCCTGGAATCTCTGATTCGAGACACTAGAATCCTACGACGCGGTGTGCGAATGGCCCTGTTCAGCTTGCGAAAAGGCGACGAGGACGTCGAGTTTCTCGCGGGCGGCGCCGGAATCGATCGATTTCGTCGCGAGATGCACGCCTTCGAGGAAATCAGCCGCGCGCCCTGCGGCGACGAGAGCCGCGCTGGCATTCGCGAGGACAATCTCGCGGTGCGGGCCATGTTCGCGGTACAGCATGGAACGCCCGAAAATCTTGTGAATGATTTCGGCATTCTCTTTGGCGTCGCCCCCCCGAATTTCTTCGATCGGCGCGCGATGCAAACCGAAATCCTCGGGCGTCACCGTGAAGCTCCGCACGATGCCGTCGCCCAGCTCGGCAACATACGTCTCGCCGGAAATCGAGATTTCGTCCAAGCCATCCGCGCCGTGCACCACGAACGCGCGCCGCACGCCAAGTTCGCCGAGCGCCCGCGCCAGAAGCTCCGTGTAGCTTTCATCGTAAACACCGACGAGTTGCGCCGATGCCCCGGCGGGATTGGTGAGCGGGCCGAGCAGGTTGAAGACGGTGCGCATCTTGAGTTCTCGCCGCGCGGTCATCGCGTGCCGCGTGGCGGCATGCACGGCAGGCGCGAATAGAAATCCAATGCCGATCTCTTCGATCGCGGCCGCCACGCGTTCCGGCGGAAGATCGATGCGCACGCCGAGTTGCTCGAGAACGTCCGCCGAACCGCAGCGCGAACTGATCGACCGGTTCCCGTGCTTCGCCACGCGCACACCCGCGCCCGCCACGACGAAAGCCGCAGCCGTCGATACATTGAACGTGCCGGAAGCGTCGCCGCCCGTACCGCACGTGTCCACCAGCGCTTCGTCCGGAATCCGCGAATGGCCGCGGAAAATCGGCGTCGCGTGTCGCCTCATGGCCGTCGCAAACCCGACCAATTCATCGACCGTCTCGCCCTTCATGCGCAGGCCGGTGAGCAGCGCGGCGATCTGCGCGTCGGTGGCGCGCCCGGCGAGAATCTCCTCCATCGCGGCTTCGGCTTGCCCGCGCGAGAGGTCTTCGTCGGCAACGATTTTTTCGAGCGCTTCGTGGATCATATGCGTTCAGGCCGCAAGCGCATCCGCTTGCTCGTCTCTGTGGATGCAGGTAAACTGCTTCGTTTGCACCGTGAATAAATACTAGCACTATTAAGGCGACCTTCAGTCCGGCCGATACGATCAGCATGAAAATCCACGAATATCAGGCGAAGGCGATTCTCGCGAAGTTCGGCGTTCCCGTGCCGCGCGGCGAAGTCATATCCAAGAAAGAGGACGCGCGGGCGGTGGCGAAGCGCCTCGGCACGCCGGTGGTGGTCGTAAAGGCGCAAATTCACGCGGGCGGGCGCGGAAAGGCTGGCGGCGTGAAACTGGCCAAATCCGCGGACGAGGCAGCGTCGCTTGCGGACAGCATTCTCGGCATGACCTTGGTGACGCCGCAGACCGGCCCGGAGGGGCGAGTGGTGCGGCGCCTGTTGATCGAAGAGGGACTCGACATCAAGCGCGAAATCTATCTGAGCATCCTCGTGGATCGCTCGGTGGGTGCGCCGGTGTTTATGGCCAGCGCCGCGGGTGGGATGGAAATCGAGGAAGTGGCGAAGGAGCATCCCGAAGCGATCCTGCGGCAGGCGATCCGCCCGGAGACGGGTTTTCAGCCGTATCACGCGCGCAAGCTGGCGTTTGGCCTCGGCTTTTCGCCGGAACTCGCGAGCGTCGCGCTGCCTTTCATGCAATCGCTCTATCGCGCGTTTATCGAGACGGACGCATCGCTGCTCGAAATCAATCCGTGTGTCATCACCGGCGATGGCCGCATGGTGGCGCTCGACGCAAAAGTGAATTTCGACGACAACGCGCTCTTTCGCCATCCCGAGTTCAATGACCTCCGCGACCTCGACGAAGAGACGCCGCTCGAGGTCGAGGCTTCGAAATTCAAGCTCAACTACATCAAGCTCGATGGCACGATCGCCTGCCTGGTCAACGGCGCCGGCCTCGCCATGGCCACGATGGACATCATCAAACTCAGCGGCGGCAGCCCGGCGAATTTTCTCGACGTGGGCGGCGACGCTTCGGAAACGCGTGTGAAGAACGCGTTCCGCATTCTATTGAGCGATCCGAACGTGAAAGCCGTTTTCGTCAACGTCTTTGGCGGAATTTTGCGCTGCGACGTCCTCGCCAGCGGAATCGTGAACTCCGCAAAGGAGTTGAACATCAAGGTGCCGATGGTCGTGCGCATGGAAGGGACCAACGTTGAAAAAGGACAGGAAATTCTGCGGACCTCGGGCCTGAATTTTACGGTGGCGCACGGAATGAAAGATGGAGCGGAAAAGGTGGTCGCTCTCGCCGGGGCCGCGCGATGAGCATCCTCGTCGATAGCAACACCCGCGTCATCGTGCAGGGCCTTACTGGGCGCGAAGGCGGCTTTCACACGCAGCAGATGATCGACTATGGGACGAAAGTCGTCGCGGGCGTGACGCCCGGCAAGGGCGGCACCATGCACGTCGGCGTGCCCGTCTTCAACACAGTCTCCGAAGCCGTCGCCGAGACGGGCGCGAACGCGGCGCTGGCTTTCGTTCCGCCTCCCTTTGCGGCGGATGCGATTCTGGAAGCCGTCGATGCGGGTTTGCCGTTTGTCACTTGCATCGCCGAGGGCGTCCCCGTGCTCGATATGGTTCGCGTTGCCGCCGCGCTGAAAAATTCGAAGACGCGCCTGCTCGGCCCAAACTGTCCCGGCATCATCTCGCCCGGAAAATGCAAGCTCGGCATCATGCCGGCATTCATTCACAAGCAAGGAAACGTCGGCGTAGTGAGCCGCAGCGGCACGCTCACCTACGAAGCAGTAGGCCAGCTTTCGGGGTTGGGCATCGGGCAATCGACGTGCGTCGGCATCGGAGGCGACCCGATCATCGGCACGTCTTTCCTCGATGTCATTCGAATGTTCAACGACGACCCGGAGACGCACGCGATCGTGATGATCGGCGAAATTGGCGGCAACGCCGAGGAAATCGCGGCCGAATTCATCAAGCAGCACGTGAAAAAGCCGGTGGTCGGTTTCATCGCCGGGCAGACCGCGCCGCCCGGACGCCGCATGGGCCACGCGGGCGCCATCATCAGCGGCGGCCAGGGCACGGCCGCCGACAAGTACAAAGCGCTGCGCGCCGCCGGAATCCACACCGTGCAGAGCCCAGCCGAAATCGGCGAAACAATGGCCGCCATCATCAAGAAATAGCTGAGCACAGTCACGAAAACATTCTGAAGAGAATTCAGGAGGAACGATTGCTTGTCAGTTGAACGCACGCTCGCAATCATCAAGCCCGACGCGGTGGGCCGCAACCTGACCGCCGATATTCTGAGCCGCATCCACGTGGCGAAATTCCAAATCGTGGCGATCAAATCGCTGCGCCTGACCAAATCCGAAGCCGAGGGATTCTACGCCGTCCACCGCGAGCGCCCATTTTTCGGCGAGCTGACCGAATTCATGAGCTCGGGCAAGGCGGTGGTGATCGTCCTCGAGGCGGAAAACGCGATCGCGAAATGGCGCGAAACGATGGGCGCCACAGATCCCGCCAAGGCCGCGCCCGGCTCGATCCGCCGCGAGCTCGGCACCAGCATCCAGTACAACTGCACGCACGGCTCCGATGCGCCGCAGACCGCCGCATTCGAGATCGGCTACTTTTTCTCGGGCCTCGAGCTGACCTAGGAGTTTCTTCGGGGCTGAAGAGTCCGCGCGGCAACCGAGAATCCTTGTGGGTCGTGGCTTCCAAAGTCTGTGTGACAACCCGCGAACGTTTGCGCGCGTCTTTGCCTCGGCCCGCGAGGGCACCGGTGGAAGCGTGGGCCTTTAGGCCCTCGAAAAGGTGCTCGTCGTATAGCGGCTTTAGCCGCGGGCTTTGTTTCTCGAACGTAACCACGCGAAAGCTTTTGTAGGTCGCTAAAGTTCCGACCCCCTGAAAAGTCGTTACCGCCCACCGCGTAGCCCTCGCCGCCGGAATCGGCGGTAAGATGGGGCATCGTGCCCATCGATCCCTCGCGCGAACTCGGGAAGCTGCTGCTCATCTTCGGCATCGTGATCGTCGGCGCTGGCGCGTTTTTGTTTTTCGGCGCGAAATTGCCGTTCCGGCTCGGCCGCCTTCCGGGCGACATCTCCTATCAGGGCCGCCACGGCAGCTTTTATTTTCCGGTCGTGACGTGCATTCTGGTGAGCGCCGCGCTCACGTTCGTATTCTGGGTTGTGAGCCACTTCCGTCGGTAGCGGGCCAATGACGCCATGAGCCAGACACCCCTCTTCGATTTCGACATCATGCCCGAGCGCCACATCTGGCGCGTCAGCGAGATCACCGAGCGGATCGGCGAGCTGCTCGAAGGCCAGTTCCCCGATGTGTGGATTGAAGGCGAGGTGTCGAATTTCAAGGCCGCGCAATCGGGTCATCTTTACTTCACGCTCAAGGACGCGCGCGCGCAGTTGCGTTGCGTCTGTTTTCGCGATCAGGTGCGCGGGCTGAAGTTCCGCCCCGAAGACGGCCTGCACATCACCGTACGCGGATCGCTCGGCGTCTACGAGATGCGTGGCGAATATCAGCTCTACGTCAGCCACATCGAGCCGGTCGGCCTGGGCGCGTTGCAGCTTGCGTTCGAGCAGCTGAAAAAGAAACTCGAGGGCGAGGGGCTCTTCGCGGAAGCCCGCAAGCGGCCGCTGCCCGTGCTGCCGCGCTGCATTGGCGTGGTCACGTCGCCAAGCGGCGCCGCGATTCGCGACATCCTGCGCGTCCTCAAGCGGCGCTTCGCCAACGTGCGCGTCCAGCTCTATCCGGTAAAGGTGCAGGGAGACGGCGCGGCCATGGAAATCGCCGCGGCGCTGCGCTATTTCAGCCGCGCGCGGTCTGTGGACGTGGTGATCGTGGCGCGCGGCGGCGGCTCGCTCGAAGATCTGTGGGCGTTCAACGAAGAAATCGTGGCCCGGGCGATCGCCGCCTCCGAAATTCCCGTGATCACCGGCGTGGGCCACGAGACGGATTTCACGATTGCCGATTTTGTCGCCGACCTGCGCGCGCCCACGCCTTCGGCCGCGGCGGAGATCGTGCTGCGCTCGCGCCAGGAATTCGACCGCCAGATCGCCGAGCACCAGCAGCATCTCGTCCATCACATCCGCTATCTGCTGTCGGAGCGGCGGCACCGCGTGCGCGATTTACAGACGCATCGCGGATTCCGGCAGCTCGAAGCGCTGGTGCGGCAGCGCCGCCAGCACGTCGACGATCTCGCGATGTCGCTCGGCAACGCGCTGCGCACTCGATTCGTGGCGTCCCATCAGCGGCTCACGAAGGCGGGCGCGTGCATCGCAGCCTTCGACCTGCGCAGGCGCGCCGAAATTCTGCGGCGCCGGATCGACCAGCAGCGGGACCGACTGCGCGCCGCGCTCGAGCGCCTCGTCACCCGCAAGCAGCGCCGCTTCGCCGCCGCCCACGTGCGATTCGCGCGAATGGATTTGCGCGCGCGAGTCGGCAGGCTGCGCCACGCGCTCGACGAGCGCTCCGGAAACTTGCGCATCGGAATTAACCGCGCGCTCATCGCCAAGCGCCGCCGCTACGAAGCCGTCGAAGTCCAGCTCCGCGAGCGCAATCCCGAAAATCTTTTGCAGCGGGGCTACGCCATCGCCTACGACGCCGCGGGAAAAGTGCTGCATTCGGCCGACCAGGTGGCGCTCGGCGACGATATTTCCGTGCGCCTCGCGCGCGGCCAACTCGACGCCACCGTCCGCCGCAAGAAATGAGGGTGCACGCGCGGGGTTGCGGTAGCCTTTGTAGCGGCCGCCTTGATGTTAGGCGGGCGCCTTTGGCTTCCACGCGGGCAAGGCATCCCCGCCGTAAGACCTCGCCTTAGACTTTAATGTAGCGCCGCCCTGCCCTGCTTGCCCTGAGCGCAGTGGCGAAGGGAGCGAAGTCGAAGGGCCGCCCGGAACGTTTCTTGCCTTGTCGCCGGAGGGCCGCCTCGCACTAGGCGGGCGCCTTCGGTTGTCATTTCCTCATGACCGACATCGAAGATCTCCGTAGGGGCGGGTTTGAAATCCGCCCCCGGCTCACCGGGAAATCGGCTCCGCCCGAAGATTTGCCACTCCCGATATCGACAATTCGGGGTCCAGAGCCATAGCGTAATACCGAAGTTATAATGGTTCGTTGGCGACCTATCATCCAGCCATCGCAGAGGATGCGTGGGCGCTGGATCGCCCGTTCCTTGGGACCCTTATAATGCTGAGCCAAGGATTCATAGACGACAGCGGAAGCGGGGGAGATTCTCCCTTCCTCGTTTTGTCGAGCCTGGTGTCCACGGCCGAACAGTGGGCGGACTTTTCAAAGAACTGGCACGCGGCGCTCGCGGAGAAGCCGACCATCGCATATTTCAAGATGAGCGAGTGCGAAAGCTTGAGGGGGCAATTTGAGGGTCTCCTGCCTGAAGAACGCAATGCAAAGCTTGCAAAACTAACCGATCTGGTCGTCCAGCATTCTGAACTCCGATTCAGCCATTTGGTTGATGTAAATCTGTTCAACGACATTCTCAGGCCGGTCTTACCAAAACAATACAGGAATCCTTATTTGTGGGCCTTCAATGCCATGGTCAGCGGAATGGGTAGTTGGATGCGCTACGGGAGCAAACACACGGATCAAATTGAGTGCATCTTCGATAGGCAAGGAAAATTAGAGAAGCGCGCGGGTCGCCTCTATGACAAAGCCCGCGGTCGTCCTGGATTTGAACATCATCACCTGATTCGCGAGCCCATACGATTTGAGGATGACAAGAGAGCTCTCCCTCTCCAGGGCGCGGACCTACTGGCGTGGCACGTGAGGAGATACCACTCAGTGGAGGAACCCATACGAGAATCATTCGCAAAGCTGACGGAATCTTCCGGAAGCCAATACCACCAATTCATTGTCGGAGAAGAGCTGCTTTCCAGAGTCGCGCGAAGGATCAGTCTAGCGTGGAGAGCTGGCCGGTCATAATGTTGTCGGGAATGTTCGATTCACTCGCACGAGCACGACAGGCGGGCGAGATAAGCGCCCCATCGCCCCCGACTCTCAACTCTTCTCGCCGCAGTAAGCATCACACTTTCGCTGGTCAACGCCTCATTGTTTGCCCGCCGGAGGAGCTTTCACTGGCCTGAGCACCTTCCCTATCCGCGCCCCCAAGTTGCTTGGGCAGCGGGGACGGCCCTCCTCCTCCCAGATGTTTCTGATGTCCTGCACGTCGAGATAATTCGGCTTTTCGCCTTTCTTGCGCACAACGCAAAATGTCGCCTCTCCCACCAGTTCGGATGTTTCTGCCATGAATTTGGAAGCAACAGCAAAGTAAGCCGCCTCTGCATCGTCGCTGAATGGACCGAAGTCTAGCCGATTTGAATGAAAAGCCAGAGAACTGAGGGCTGCCGGAGCGCCGCTGCCAATCGCCCACATCCCGACGTCGTCATAACATTTGGGCGCGCTCTCCCCATCAACGCACCATATATGTCCTTGGTTATCGTCGAATCCGCAAATCAGAAACTTGAGGGATAGACGCACCTGATCGATGCGGCTACAGAGGGCTAGATAGGCTGAGGGAGTACACTTCTGTCTGCCCTTGTCAGCGAAGGTCTCGACGGTAAAGCCGCGCTTGCGAAGAACCTTGCTGGAAATCTCTTGTTGTATCCGCTCACCAAACGCCTCGTCCACAGCGCTTGCGACAGCTGCTATGGAATAGTCGTATGGTTCTCTGGAAAAGAGAATAGCCGCGGCCCTTTTGAGTATCGGTGAGGCATGTTCAACGTCGTCTCCAGCCACCAATGCAACGTAATCCGCAAAGAAGGGCACATCCTTCAGGGCCCGGTTGTCGGCCGAAAACGCCGCTCCGAAGCTAACCTTGTGGTCGCTCACTTGGACAATGCCTTTACGTTTGTCAAAGAGGACGGCTACGCATACCGTCATGTTCCACCTCGGCCCGTCGGACTGCGGATAGCACCTGAGAGTACCACTTCAATCGCACTCTCAACTGTCAACCCTGAACTCGAAACGCTCGACCCCTCATCCCCCTTCGCGCCGTGAGCCGCTCCAACTCAGCCACCGCCTTCTCCCTCAGCTCCAGCGCTTCCTCCTCTTCGTCCATCATCATGATCTCCCCAAAAAACTTCACCGGGTCTCCCTCGCGCAGCTTCCGGCACGTGCGGCTGATCGATTCCTGCTCGCGCCCGTCGAGAACACGCATCAGCGCCTTCACCATTTTCGCGTGCCGCGGCAGAACGCTCCCGATGAACTTCTTTCCCGCCTTGCTCAGACCCACCACGCTGACCTTTGGACCCTCCCGATCGACGGCCCGTCTCACTTTCGGAAGGCGGCTCTCTTTTACCGCGGCTGGCGGAATCCTCACGATCATCTGCCGCACCAGTCCGCGCTCCTCCAGGCGCGCGATGATAAAGTCCAGATTCTGGCGTGAGCACCATCGCCTCTTGGCGGCGTCCGGCACAGTCACCGCTCCCTCGCGATAGAGCATCTCCAGCAGGCGAAAACCAGGCATCGTGAGGTCGAATGCTTCCAGCGGCGCGCGCAGCTCGCTCTTCAGCCAGTCGGCGGTATCCATCAGGTCCAGGTACGCGCGAAAGGCTCGCTGCGTCTTCTCTCTTTGCGTCGGCCGGGGCTTCATTGTGACAAAACCTGCCAAAACTGGCTTTTTCCGGCCATTTAACGCCAGTTAAGCCGCTTACGGGAGCAAAGTCCTTGCCGTTGTTATAGCAGAACATAAGGCGAAGATCGGAAGAAATTCTGGCGGATCAGGTGACGCGGTAGCACCGACTCGGTTCCGAGGTTTAGACGTAGCGCCGGGTTCTTTAGCCCGGTAGTCTTCGGCTCCGGAAAAGCGCCGAGTTAATCTTCGTCGGTGCTGCCGGCGACTTTGAGGACGGCGAGAAAAGCTTCCTGCGGAATATCGACGCGGCCGACGCGCTTCATCCGTTTCTTTCCTTCTTTTTGCTTTTCGAGGAGCTTTCGTTTGCGGCTGATGTCTCCGCCGTAGCACTTGGCGAGGACGTTTTTGCGAATCGCGCTGATCGTCTCGCGGGCGATCACGCGGCTGCCAATCGCCGCCTGAATGGGAACCTCGAACATTTGCCTCGGGATTAACTTTCGCAGGCGGCTGACGAGATCGCGGCCGCGATCGTAGGATTGATCGCGATGGCAGATGATGGTGAGCGCGTCGACCGGCTCGCCGCCGATCAGCACGTCGAGTTTCACGAGATCCGATTCGCGGTAGCCGGACAGATGATAATCGAGCGAGGCGTAGCCGCGCGAGACGCTTTTCAGCCGGTCGTAGAAATCGAGAACGATTTCGTTGAGCGGCAATTCGTAGGTCAGCATGATGCGCGTCGGCGAAAGGTACTCGAATTTCTTCTGCACGCCGCGCTTTTCCTCGCAGAGATGCAGGACGCCACCCACGGATTCCTCGGACGTGATGATCATCGCCATCAGGATCGGCTCTTCGATTTTCTGGATCGAAGTTGGCGGTGGAAATTTCGTGGGATTGTCGACTTCCATCACCTCGCCGCTGGTTGTCGTGATGCGGTACTGCACGCTGGGCGCGGTGGTGATCAGGTCGATGTTGAATTCGCGCTCGAGCCGCTCCTGCACGATTTCCATGTGTAGCAGGCCCAGAAAGCCGCAGCGGAAGCCGAATCCCAGCGCGACGGAATTTTCCGGCTCGTAGAAAAACGCGGCGTCGTTGAGCTGCAGCTTGCCGAGCGCGTCGCGCAACAATTCGTAATCGGTGGCGTTCACGGGAAACAGGCCGGCGAAGACCATCGGCTTGATGGCTTCGAATCCCGGCAAGGCGGGCGCGGGCCGGTCGGCCTCGATCACGGTGTCGCCCATGCGGGCATCGGCCACGCGCTTGATATTCGCGACAATGAAGCCTACGTCTCCAGCGGCGAGTTCGTCGAGCACGACGGGCTTGGGCGTGAGCGCGCCCAGCGTTTCCACTTCGTAGACTTCGTCGCTCGCGCACAGACGGATTTTCATCCGCGGCGCGATGCGGCCCTCCATCACGCGGACGAGGACCACTGCGCCGCGGTAGATATCGAACCACGAATCGAAAATCAGCGCCTGCAGCGGCGCATCGGCCGAACCCTTTGGCGGTGGCACATGCTTGACGATGGCTTCGAGGACTTCGTCGACACCCAGGCCGCTTTTCGCGCTGATCGCGAGAGCGTCGTCCGCCGGAATCGCGAGGACGTTTTCGATCTGCTCCTTGACGAAATCCGGCTGCGCCGCGGGCAGGTCGATCTTGTTGATCACGGGAATGATGGCGAGATTGTGGCGCGACGCAAGAAACGCGTTCGCGACGGTCTGCGCCTCCACGCCCTGGCTGGCATCGACAACGAGCAGCGCGCCCTCGCAGGCGGAAAGCGCGCGCGAAACTTCGTAGGAAAAGTCGACGTGCCCCGGCGTATCGATCAGGTTGAGCTGGTATTCGTGGCCGTCGCGCGCCGTGTAGTGCAGGCGGATGCTCTTCGCCTTGATGGTGATGCCGCGCTCGCGCTCAAGATCCATCGAGTCCAGCACCTGCGCCTGCATCTCGCGCTGGCTGAGCGCGCCGGTGAGTTCGAGCAGGCGGTCGGCCAGCGTGGATTTGCCGTGGTCGATGTGCGCGATGATGCAGAAATTCCGGATGAACCGGGGGTCCATGGTGTCTCTTGGGAATCGCGTGCGGCGAACGCGGTGCGCGCTCGGCTGCGCCCGCCGCGTTCTTCAGACTATCGAGTGTGCCACAGTTTGCAGCGCGCGGCCAGCACCCGCGCGCCGCTTCGTTCGCGCCGCCGGGCGACGAAAGCTAGAACTGCCGCTCGATGCTGCCGATTGCGACGCGCGCCGTATCCGAATCAAAGAGGAGCGCGGTATTGTCGTCGATCAGGTAATAGACGAGATTGTAGGTGATGTCCGGATTTTCGCCTTCGAGCACGGCTGTTCCGCGGCCGGTGGTGGCAGGTGCAGTGATCGAGCTGGTGGTAATGTTGACCGGATCGGCTTTGTACGTCGCATTGAAATTGTTGATGTCGAAGTGCCCGCCGGAGACGCCGGTGCCGCTGAGTGTGAGCTGGCCCTCGGCATCGGGTTGAGCGGAACCAGCAATTTGGTGGAACATTCCCTGGCCGCCGAGAACAAAGGCGAAGCTGCCGGCCGCGGGCGCCGCCGATGCCTCGGCTGTGTCCTGGGAATAGGCCAACCCAGTAGAAATGCCGGCCGAATCCGTTTCCACCATCACCGCCGTTCCCGCGGCGGTTGGATACACGGCGAATTCCGAAGTGGCCGCTAGTTTTAGATCGATGCGCCCTGTGGTCCCGTTGACTGTGAAGGGGCCCGTGCTGACGGTCACATTGGTGGTGACGGTGCCGGCGTTATTCGTGTCGAGCGCTCCGCTCGTGACGCCGCTGCCGCTCGAGACGAAGACTCCGCCTTGGGCGTACGCGCCGCCTGCGCCCGTGGTGGACGTGCCGCCGGCGGTGAAGACGTAGGTGCCGGCGAAGCTGGTGCCACTGCCGGCCCCTTCGTACATGTCTCCCGCGAGGAAGTCTGTGCCATCGATTTCGACGATGTGCAGATGCGTGCTGTCGATTACGTAGAAGGCAAATAGTAGCTGCGTCCCACTGGTGTTCGGCAGCGTGAGCGTGCCGCGCCCAGTTCCCGCATTCGCGGCGTCGAGAGTGTAAGCTCCGTTGACGGTTGGGCTCTCGGTCGCGGCTGCGCCGCCATCGTTCACGTCGATCATCGATCCCAAGGCCGAGAGGACGTTTGAGCCGGTTGATGTGAACTCGCCCGCGAGCGCCATTGGTTTGAAAGTTCCGTCCGTTCCGGAGGCGCTGACCGCGTATGGACCGTCTACGACGTTCGGCGACGTGGTGAGGTCGTTCAAATTCTGTTGATCGATGGTTCCACTGCCGCTGCCGATCTGCTTGGAATCGAACCGAATCATGACGGCGTGCTTGTTCGTCGTGAGCGCGAATTGCCACGTGGCAACGCCATGGCCCGTGTCGACCGTGGCCGTGGTTCGGCCGTCTGGCCCGACGACGTAGGTGCCGGTAAACGGAATTCCTGTCGAGACGCCGAGAAGGAAACTGTCGACATCCTCGATGCCGCTCGTAATATCACCCTGGCCGTCCGCCACAAAGCTTCCGGCTGCCGCCAGGAAACCGCTGGAGTCGTTGCCGGCATAGGAAAATGCGAATGGCCCGTTGAGCGAAAGATTGGAGTAGACGATCTGCACGGTGGCAGTCGCGGGCGTGGTGGCGGCTGGATCGGTGGCGGTGATCGTCACGGTGCCGCCGGGTGGCGGGAAATCGGGCGCCACGTACTGGCCGCTCATGGGATTAATCGTTCCGACGTCACCGCCATTGGCGGAGCTGACCGACCAGGTCGCGTTCGGGTCATTCAAGTTGTTCAGCGTCGCGGTAAACTGGCGCGGGCTCCCGGCCGGAACCGGCAGCGTCGATTGCTCGGTGATGACCAGGCCTCCCCCGGCGCCGATCGTGACCACTGCGGTATTGGACGTTACCGTGGCGCTGGTCGTTGATGAAGTCGTCGAACTCGGATTTTGGGGTGCGACGGCCGTGATGTTCACTTGGCCGTTGTTGGTGCTCGGCACGATTCCGGGAGCGGTATAGACTCCGACCTGCTCGTCTGTGGTCGAAGAGACAATGGTCCCGGTTGTAGTGTTGCCGCCCGCTACGCCGTTCACTTCCCAAGTGACGACAGTACTCGTGCTTGTCGTCGTCGATGAATTCGTCAGATTGACGACGGCCGTGAATTCCGTCGTGCCGTTCAGCGGCACGGTAGCCGTTGTCGGCGTAATCGAGACCGAAGTAACCGTGCTGGAGCCGGAGCCACCGCCGCACGCCGTAAGAATCAGCGCGCATGCGATCACGAACGCAAAAAAAACCAGAGCTGGAGCCCTCTTTTGCATAGGGAAGCTTTTCTTTTCCTCGATTTTGGTTGATGCGGGCAAACTCGCGCCCCGCCGACAAACGGCCACACCGCACCCTGCGCTCCCTTGGAAGACATTTGTGCGGCTGGGGTTGCCAGAGATAGACCTACGCCACCCCGTCCTGGCAGCGGATAACTGTAGCATTCTTGCGGCTTATAAAAAAGTTCCGGAATTTATTCCCGCAACCGTCAACCCAGTCGCTTGGCGGAAGAAAGGCGGCTCGAAGCCGCGAGGACCAGCTCGGAAAGGAACTCACCAAGGCCCCGGCCGGCAATTTGAAACTGCCGGTCCCGCGTGGCGCGGTCCAGCCAGCCGAGGCACACGAGAAGAGCAACCTCGGACCACGCTTGCGCCGCCGGCTGCGTGAAGCCGACGTCTTGCAGAACGTTCGCTATGACGATTGTCTTCTTCAGTTCCACGGCTGCTACCCGCCGTGCCACTTGTTCATTCCGCCGCGCCCAGGAGCGCACGGCTGCTTCGAGCTGAATGCGGCTGGGATCAGCCGTCGCTTGGACGATGCGCGCCCAGCGGGTCGCGGCGCTGGTGGCATTCGCATCGAGATCGAGAGAGGCGATCTCATCCTGCTCCCAGTGGGCTAGCGTCCGCTCAAGGAGTTCCTGGCGGTCGCGGAAATGCCAGTAAAAGCTGCCCTTGCTCACTCCGAGATTGCGGGCCAGGACCTCGACGCGAACGGCATCCACGCCATCTTGAGAGAGCTTGGCAAGCGCCATCCGAATCCAATCGATTGGTTGGAGAGGAGATGCCTTCGCGAGCTTAGTGGCAGTTGCCATACGCTACCGTATGTCGGTGCAGGATCGTAGTGGAAACGGCTTACAAGGTCAAGATGCGAGGGTGGGGCTTCGCGCGATCTCGAGAGCGGCAGACTGGATGGCTGGCTCGTCGCCGAAACCGGTCAGCCATTCGACATGCTTTTCTTTGCGAAACCAGGTGATCTGCCGTTTGGCGAACTGGCGAGTGGATTGTTGGATCTGCTTGACGGCGGCGTTTTGTCGTAGAGAGCCTTCGAGGCAGGCGCGCAGTTCTTCGTAGCCGATGAATTGAAATGGTTTTGCATCGGGAGGCACGCCACGGGCGATCAATCGGCGGAGTTCATTGAGCCAGCCAGCCTCGATCATCGATATTACGCGCGCGTCGATGCGCGAATACAGGGCAGGGCGCGGGGGCAGAAGTCCGATTTTGCGAATGTCGTACCCCTCCAAAGCGGCGCGGCCCGCGCGATGAACGTCGGCAACGCCTTTGCCTGCGAGTACGCGAATCTCGATGGCGCGGATGATTTTCTGGGTGTCGCGCGGAGCAATGCGGCCGGCGGTTTGGCGGTCGAGACGGGCAAGCAAGCGGTGGAGGTATTCGGGGCCATGCTGGGCAGCCTGCTTGCGGAGGCGCTCGCGGAGTTCCTCTGATCTAGCTGGTGCATCAGCGAGGCCCTCGATCAGCGCGCGCAGGTAGAGTCCGGTGCCCGCGGTGAGAATCGGCACCTTGCGCCGCGCGCACACATTTTTCAGCGCTTCGAGGGCGCGCCTGCGGTAATCGCCGGCCGTGAAGACTTCTTCAGGTTCGACGAGATCAATCAGGTGGTGAGGAACACCACGCCGCTCGGCGGGAGGGACTTTCGCGGTGCCGATGTCGAAGTGCCGGTAGACCTGCGTAGAGTCGCAAACGAGAATCTCGCCGCCGAGGTTTTCCGCGAGATGGATTCCGAGTTCGGACTTGCCGGAAGCAGTCGGCCCGAGAATCACCACGAGCCGCGGCAGCGCGCTCATCCCGAAAATTTCCAGTAGCGAAGAACCAGAACCAGCAGCGCAAGAGCTGCGAGCAGCAAGGCCCCGGCGACTTGGGCGCGGCTCAGCTTCACCGGGAATTAGGCCATTGATCCCGAGGAATATTGTAGAGGAACCATATTCTCAGCTCGAGATATGGGCCATGGAACTGTGGGGGCAGGGGCTCGAAGGGGTTCGACGCGTGAATCGCGGACATTGCAGCATTGTCGAGAGGTTCCTTGCCGGACGTCCTTTCGAGGGTGGGATCGGGCGGGATGACGCTTCCATCGGGAGCGATCTTGAAGGTTGTGGCCGTGATGCCCCTGTCTCCCATCATCGCGGATTCCGGCATGACGGCCTCCCAGTTGCGTTGCAGCGTGGCGAGGAGGCGCTGGATGTAGCTAGAGAAGTCAACGCCCTGCGTGTCCGAAAGGATTTGGGCCGAACCGCCCATCCCCGGCCCGCCCCTGCCTCTTCCCGGTGCGGTTTGATCACCGGGGTAAACACCGCCTCGATTGCCGTGCTTGATGGCATCCTGAATCTGATCCTCAATCTGTTTCCCGGGCGAATCGTCGTTCAAATGGAGATTGAGATGGCTCTGCGGGTTGGGCCGGAGCGGCTCGACCGGCTCAAGCTGAGAAGGAGTAGGAGTTTGCGGAGCCGGCTGCTGCGGCCGCGGAGCCACAGCCTGCGGTTTCGGAGCTTCCGGCAGATCCGTAGGCGGCTTTTCCGGGTTTGGCTGCGGCGCGGGAATAACCGGCTGCTCGATCTTCGGCGAGATCGTATTCAGCGTCTTCGGCGTGATGTGAAGTTTCGGCGAGGGAGGCGGCGCCGTTTTCGGTAGCTCGGGCGGCGTGTAGATCCAGTTCAGATCCCTCTTGGCCATCGCGATTTCTTCGTCGGTCGGCTGGTGCGACGGGAAAATCTTGGGCGCGAAAATCAGGAAGATGATCAGGCCGATGTGCACCAGGACCGACATGACGCGCGTCAGCAGATCCGACTTGGGATCGCGCTTGTCCTTGGCCTCCATGAGGAGATTCGCGTCGCCGGTCATGAAAATGTCCGGCTCGATCACCTCGCGCAATTGATCCGTCATCTCCGGGGCGTGCTCGAATTCCAGCCGCTCTTCGGCGTCGGCGGGTTCTACGTAGGCAGGGACCACGACGCGCGAATCGAGGACCGCGATGGGGACGGATTCGTGGATTCGCGTGAAGCGCTCGATCGGTACCGCGGGCATGCCGCGCGGGACGAGCGTGCGATCCACAAGAACGCCGAGAGGCAGATGCGCCGGGATATTGGTCTTGCCGTCGAGCGGAGGCGCGTCGGAAAGGCCAGAAGGCACTACCGTCCGGTCGTCCATGTAGGTTTCGAGGCGATGCCCCCGCTGTTTCACCTCGTCAGGCCTGACGGGGCGCAGATTGACCGGGACTAAAGTGCGCGGAATCATCGAATTTCCTGGGGTGTGAATGCACCCAATTGGACGCTGCGCGCGTGCGCAAGGATGCCTTCCATCACCTGGTCAGCCAGGGCCAGGGCGCGGCGCCCGGCAGGCCCATCGACGATGGGCTGTTTGCGCGTGCGGACGGACTCGGCGAAGGCGCGCAACTCGGCGTGCAGAGGCTCTTCGGGCGCTGTAACGAGCTTCTCGAACCCGATTCCCGGCTGCGGGCTTCCCGGCTGGACGCGAATGCGCAGCGCATCCTGGCGCGCGAAATCGAGCGAAATGTATTCGTGCTCCTGGAAGAAACGCATCTTGCGGATGCGCTCCGTCGAGACGCGGCTGGCGGTGACGTTGGCGACGGTGCCGGTGGAGAATTCGACGCGGGCGTGCGCGATGTCGACTTTATCGGTGATCACCGGGATGCCAACGGCTTTCAGGTCGACGACGGGCGCATCGACCAGCGCGAGCAGGATATCGAGGTCGTGGATCATCACATCGTAGACCACATCGATATCGAGGCTGCGCGGCGTGAAAATTCCGAGGCGATGGACTTCGAAGAACATGGGTCGCGAAACGACGCTTTGAGCGGCCGCAACCGCCGGATTGAATCTCTCAACGTGGCCAACTTGGAGAATGCGGCCGGAACGCTTTGCCGAGACAATCAGCTGGTCTGCCTCCTCAAGCGACGCCGCCATCGGCTTTTCGACCAGCACGTCGATTCCCGCATCGAGCAGACGGCAGCCGATGCGTGCGTGTTCCTTTGTGGGGACGGCGAGGCTGACTGCCTGGACACCCGCAGCGGCGAGGGCATCAACATTCGGAATCACCTGCGTGTTGAATTCCGCAGCGACCTGCCGGGCGCGCTCGATATCCACGTCGACGATTCCGGCGAGCTCCACGCCTTCGAGCTCGCGCCACACGCGGACATGATTGCGTCCGAATTGGCCGGCGCCGACGACTGCAACGCGAATGGGTTTCTGCTCGCTCACGATTTTGCCTTTGCCTGATCCGCTCGCTCGGGCGCAAACGCCTGAATCGCGATGCCCGCCGCGTCGGCCTCGCGAATTAGCGCGTCGCGATCGAAGAGCAAAGTGCGTCCCGCGTCGATTGCGAGCGCGGTCGCATTGGCGAGGCGCATCACTTCGATTGTTTTGCCGCCGATGACGGGCACATCGAATCGCATGTCCTGGCGCGGCTTGCTCACTTTCACGACCACGAGCTTTTGGCCACTGGCGATTCGCGCGGCGCGCTCGATCGTCTCGTCCGTGCCTTCCATGGCCTCGATCGCAACACAAGCGCGGTCGCGGATCACGACTGTCTGGCCGAGATCGAGCCCCGCAATTTGATGCGCGATCTGCCGGCCGTAGGCGATGTCCGCGGCCTCCGCGTCATCAGGCGCGCGGCGCGTCAAAACGCCTGTTGCTGGTAACAAAGGGCCAAGAAACTTCGTTGAATCGACAAGTTCGATGCCCTCGCCTTCGAGCACGTGGGCGACAGCGCCAATCAGTGAATCCGTGTTCTTCGAAGGCAGCGCGAGCAGCAATTTCGCCAGGCGCCAATCAGGACGGATCGAGCTGAAAATCTTGTTGTGCTTCACCTGCCCGGCCATCACCGCGTGTTTCACGCCCTCCTGGTGGAGCAAGTCGATTCCGCGGCCGAGTTCGCCGAGGCTGATCCAGTGGAAACGCCGCGCGGCCTGCTCGAGAGCCGGCGAGGCCTCTTCGCGAATCGCGATCACCGCCATGTCGATGCCGCGGCTGCGAGCGCCCTCGAGCACGAGAAAAGGGAAATCGCCGTTGCCTGCGATCAGGCCCCAATTGCGCGAGGTGTCTTCGGCGGCTGCCATGCTCACTCCTATTTCGTCAAGCCGCGTGCGGTGGTCGACTCGATGAACCGGATAAGGCTTTGGACGTCCTCGGAGTCGGCGAGGGTTCCACGCATTTTTCCCACCGCCTGCGAGGTATTCAGCTTCGAGCGCAGAAGATACCGGTAGGCTTTTTCGATTACGCGAATGCGCTCGGGCGAAAATCCGTGGCGTTCGAGGCCGACCTTGTTGATTCCGAAGCAGCGCGTCTCGGCGTTCGCTCACGATCAAGGAAAACGGGGGCACGTCCTGAGTGATGATCGTGCCCGCGCCGATATATGAGTGGGCGCCGACGCGCACGAACTGGTGGAACAGGCAGAAGGCGCTGATCCCGGCGTAGTCCTCGACCACGCTGTGCCCGGCCAGTTGGGCGCCGTTGGTCAAAATCACGTGATTGCCGATCTGGCAATCGTGGCCGATGTGCGCGTAGGCCATGATGAGATTGTGGCTGCCCAGGCGAGTGACGCCGCCGCCCTTGATCGTGCCGCGATGCACGGTGCAGAACTCGCGAAACTCATTTTCATCGCCCGCCTCGAGCCGGACGCGCTGGCCCGTGTACGTGAGATCCTGCGGATCGCCGCCGACGATCGAGAACGAGAAGAAATGATTCTTGCGGCCGAAGGTGGAAGGACCGTTCACGACCGCGTGTGGTTCGACAACGCAGCCGTCGCCGAGCTCGACTTCGTCTCCGACGACGGCAAAGGCCCCCACCTGCACGCAATTTCCGAGTTTCGCGGAGGGCGAAACGACGGCCCGCGGATCGATTTCACTCATTGAGCTTTTCCGGCGGGTTCGGCGGCAGGCGCCTGTTCCGTCTCGAGATCGACCATCTTGCACATCAGCGTTGCTTCGGCCGCCACTTCGCCGTTCACGGTGGCCCGCCCATCGAATTTGCCGAAACCGTGCCGCCAGGCCACGACATTCATCTCGATCTTCAGCTGGTCGCCCGGAACGACGGGGCGGCGGAAACGCGCGTTGTCGATCGAGACGAAGTAGATCAATTTTTTCTCGCGATCCTTCACTTCCTGGAGCAGCAGCACGCCTGCGGTCTGCGCCATCGACTCGATGATCAGCACGCCCGGCATGATCGGCATCCCGGGGAAGTGGCCCTGGAAGTAGCCTTCATTGATGGAGACGTTCTTTATTCCCACAATGCGCTTCCAGCGTTCCATTTCTTCGATGGCGTCGACCAGCAGGAAAGGGTAGCGATGCGGCAGTATTTTCTGGATCGCGTTGGTATCGAGGAGCATCGGTTGACCTCAGTTGACCTCAGACGGTTGAGTTTTCGCTTGGCCGAATCCATCAATTCTATACGAATTGCGAATCGCGGACAGCGGGAATCCGGGCGGGCGTGTCGTACGATCCTTGCAAAATCCCCGTCTTGTGCATAGGCTCGGAAGCTTGAAACCGAACAAGAATGCGAATGCCCGAGGCAAAAGCGGAGCGCCGATGGGCGCGCTGTTGCGCGGCCTGAAGAGACGCGAAAAGGAAATCGTGCGGCTGCTCGGCGAGTTCGTGCGCTGCGAATCGCCGAGCCACGAGAAAGCCGCGGTCGACCGGATGGGCCGCATCGTCGCGCGCGAATGGCAGCGCCGCGGAGCGGGCGTCCGAATCCTGCGCCAGAAGCAGGCCGGCAATCACGTGCGCGCCGAAGTTTGGCTCGGCGAGGGGCGGCCAGCCGGGCAGATTTTGATTCTGGGCCATTTGGATACGGTGTATCCGCTTGGCACGCTTGCGAAGATGCCGCTCCGCTCGGCGAACCGACGTTTGTGGGGTCCCGGAATCTTCGATATGAAGGCGGGGCTGGTGCTCGCGCTCTTTGCCGTGGATGCCTTACGGGCCGCCGCGTTGCGGCCGCGCAGGCGTTTCGTTTTCCTTTGGAACTCGGACGAGGAGATCGGCAGCCAAAGCTCGCGCGGCGAAATCGAGCGCGAAGCAAAACATAGTGATGCGGTGCTGGTCCTCGAGCCCGCTTATGGACGCGATGGCTGCCTCAAGACGGCGCGGAAGGGCGTCGGCACGGCGGAACTGATCGTCACGGGCCGATCCGCGCACGCGGGGATCGATCCGAGCGCCGGCGTGAACGCCGTTCACGAGCTGGCGCTGCAGATCGCGCGGCTGATGAAAATGAACGACCGGCGGCGCGGCATCACCGTGCAGGCGACCGTCGTCGCCGGCGGGACGGCGTCGAACGTTGTGCCTGCGCACGCGCGAGCGATGGTCGATATTCGCTATTCCCATCTCGCGGATGCGCCGGCAATCGATCGAAGACTTCGGAGCCTGCGGCCAATATTGAAAGGCGCGCGAATCGAGGTGCGAGGAGGAGTGAATCGCCCGCCGCTCGAGCGCACGCACGGCGTAGTTAAGCTCTTCGAGCACGCGCGCGAGTTGATGAGCGAAATGGGCCTTTCGCTGGATGAGGCTTCGACTGGAGGCGGCTCGGATGGAAATTTTACCGGCGCGCTGGGCGTGCCCACGCTCGATGGTCTCGGCGCGGTGGGCAACGGAGCGCACAGTCTGAGCGAGCATGTTGTGATTCGTTCGCTCGCCGAGCGCGCCGCTCTGCTCGCAGGCCTGCTTGCGACCTTATGAACAGGACGCGACCTCCCGGCCGGCAGTCGCGCGAATCCGCTTACTGCAAATACGTGCGCTTGAGGTAGGTGACGGTCTGTTGCTGCAGATCGGCGTAATTCATGCGCAGGGTTCCCTGCAAGGCTTCCGAGGTCGACGGTGCGGTCGCGATGTGTTCGAGCAAGCGGCTGATGTCGCTCACGCCGCCCTGATCGATGATCGACTCGATCACAGCGAGCGACCACGCATAGGCGAACGAGGCGGAATCTCCCGACAGGCCCATCCACGATCCTTCCATCGACCCGAGCGAGGGGATGTCTCCCTGTTCCGCCGCTGCCACCAACCCCGCGGCTGACGCGCTGCTGCGGCGCCCTTCCATCCACTGCGCGATCCCTTCCTGAAGCCATGTGGGCGCGCGACCGTGCGATTTCTGCCCAACGAAGCTGTGCGTCAACTCGTGCTTCAGCACGTGCGCCAACTCAGGCGTCACCTCCGTCAATCCCTGGACGGGAATGCGGAGGCGGCCGTCGTTGAGCGCTCCCACCCATCCCGGCGCGCGCGTAATATCGGCGAATGCCTGCTCGGTATACAGGATGACGGCGATCTGATCGGGCGGCGTGTAATCAAGCTGCGATTGGAGGTCCTGGAAATCGTCTTCGAGGGTTCGCAGGATGGCGCGCGCGAGATCGGGATTGGCTCCGCCGTAATATTTCAAGTCGAAGTGCGCCGTTTCGCCTTCGCGGTAGCTTTCTTCCTCGGCTTTATCGCGCCGGGCTTTTGCGAGCGCGCTTTCGACTTCCGGGTCCGGATGCAGTTGCTCGGCGCGTTTCCACGCGTCGATCGCCTGATCTGTTTTGTTTGCGCCGTAGTATGCCCAGCCCATCAGTTTCTCGACGTCCGCCGAATCGGGCGCCACCTCGCGCGCATGCTGGAGCGGGTCGAGCGCGGACTTGAACTGGCTTTCGCGGAGATACAAGACGGCGAGATTCAGGAGCAGGCCGATGTTGTCCGGCGCGAAGACCAGCGCCTGGTGATATTGATTGATGGCGGAATCGGTGTCGCCCTTGGCCGCCAGAAATTGCGCGGCCGCGTAGTGGCCGGCGGCCAGCTTCGCGATGGCGATGGCCGAGCCGCTGCGGGCGTTCGTGTCGAGGGTCGTCAGGTAGGCGTAATCGACAGCATCGTCGTGAACCGCGAGGTGCGCCACGTCTTCATAGCCGCGAACGGGCTCAATCGTGGGCGCGGAGACAGGCGGCTCGGAATCAGCGTTTGCAGCGGACGAATACGCAAAATCGTCGTGATCGATTCTGGCCACGATCGATTTTGGAATAGTCAACTGGCCGGCGGGAGTCTGATACGTGACATGTTCGGCGTCCTGGGTGACGTTCGTTGCCACAATCTTGTGGCCATTTTTCAAGACGATCGTGTCCGCCGCGGCGGAATACGGCACGGCGAGAACGAGGAGGACGGCAATTGGCGTCGCGGAACGCACGAATCGATGTTACCAACGCTCGCGTCGCCACAAACGCGATTCATGCGGGGTGATGCTCTAAGCCTATACGGGTGAGGTGGAATTTCGATCCTTTCGGCGACCGAATGGAGCCGAAAATCGGCGAATCCAGTTCTTCCGATCCTGCACAAAGTTTTTTTGATTTCAACTTGCGTCTAAGCGTCCGCAGTCTTATGCTATTGCGTCTCAAGCGAGCTGGGTGGTTGTTGGAAGGCTTAAAGCAGGGAGAGACTGCAGGTCATTTTTCGCAATATTTTGTTCGGGACGGAATCGAGCCGGGAATTTTCTGCCGCCGATTTCGAACCCACGATGCCCCTTCATAAGACAACAGGCATCCGTTACTAAAGCCGGGGACACCGCGTGGATTCTGAAGATTCTCGGAAAATAACTGCAGTCGCTGAGCCGGATGCGCTTCTAGCGCCCGGCCACACATTTGAAAGCGTCACCGATAAGATCAGCGCGATCGTCTTGACGCGCCCGGTGACGCCAGGTTGGGTTTTCGGCGCCCTCATTGGCTTTTCCCTCCTGATGCTGTTGAACATGGTCATCACCCTGCTGATGATCAAGGGTGTGGGAATCTGGGGCATCCGGATTCCGGCGGCCTGGGGCTTCGCCATCGTCAACTTCGTCTGGTGGATCGGAATCGGCCACGCCGGCACACTCATCTCCGCGATTCTCCTGCTGTTGCACCAGAAGTGGCGGACCTCGATCAACCGGTTCGCCGAAGCCATGACGATTTTCGCCGTGATGTGCGCGGGCATGTTCCCGCTGCTGCACATGGGCCGTCCGTGGCTGTTCTTCTACCTGATGCCGTATCCCAATCCGATGTGGATGTGGCCGCAGTTCCGCAGCCCGCTGGTTTGGGACGTTTTCGCGGTATCCACTTACTTCACTGTTTCCTTGTTGTTCTGGTTCGTAGGTCTGATTCCCGATTTGGCGTCACTGCGCGACCGCGCTAAGAACCGCGCCGCAAAAATCATCTACGGAATGCTTTCGATGGGGTGGCGCGGGTCGGCGGTGCACTGGTCGCGGTACGAGATGGCCTCGTTGCTGCTCGCGGGCCTGGCGACGCCGCTGGTGCTCTCGGTCCATACCGTTGTGAGCTTCGATTTCACAATCGGCATCATTCCCGGCTGGCACACCACGATCTTCCCGCCATACTTCGTAGCGGGAGCGATCTATTCCGGGTTTGCGATGGTGTTGACGCTGGCGATTCCGATTCGCAAGTACTATCACCTCGAAGATCTTGTCACGATGCGTCACCTGGATCTGATGGCCAAGGTGATGTTGGCCACGGGCCTGATCGTCGCGTACGGCTACGCTACCGAAGCATTTATGTCGTGGTACAGCGCGGATCAGTACGAGCGATACATGCTGTGGAACCGCATTCACGGTCCTTATCACGTGCTGTATTTCATGCTGATCACCTGCAACATCCTGATTCCACAAATGCTCTGGTCGAAGAAGGTTCGCCAGACAATCCCAGTTTTGTTTGTGATCTCGTTGGTTGTGAACATCGGGATGTGGCTTGAGAGATTCGTGATCGTGGTGATCAGCCTGAGCCGCGATTTTATTCCGTCGTCCTGGGCGATGTACTACCCGACGAAGTGGGACTGGGCGACGTATTTGGGAACGTTTGGTCTGTTCTTTTTCCTGTTCTTCCTCTTCATCCGCTTCCTGCCCATGATCTCGATCGTGGAAGTCCGGTCATTGGTGCACGAGACGGCCGAAGAGAAGGCGCATTCATAAGAGGGAAGCGGTAAGCGAGATCGATGCCACAGATTTTTCATCGCAGTACGAACATGATCGCGCGCGTCACCATTTTTGGTGGCGCTCTGATCGTCGCCGCGCTGGCCTTCGGGCTGTATGAAATCGCGTTGTCCCCGTGGTACACCAATCAGGACATGACGCGCCAGCAGCCCGTGCCCTTCAGCCACCGGCACCACGCCGGCGAGTTAGGTATCGACTGCCGCTACTGCCACACGTCGGTCGAAAAGTCGTCTTTTGCCGGGCTGCCGCCGACGCAGACCTGCATGACATGCCATTCGCAGATCTGGACGAATTCGTCGATGCTCGAACCGGTGCGCGCCAGCTACCGCGACGATACCTCGATTGCATGGACGCGCGTGAACGCGCTGCCCGATTTCGTATATTTCGATCACAGCATTCACGTGGCGAAAGGCATCGGTTGCACCACGTGCCACGGGCAGGTGGCGGAAATGCCTCTGACGTACCGCGCGGGCACGCTCTATATGTCCTGGTGCCTCGATTGCCACCGCGATCCGGCGAAGAATATCCGGCCGCGATCCGAGGTTTTCGATCCTTTCTACCAGGGGCCCACGCGATCGAATCCGATCCTCGTCGATGGCAAGGAATACACCGATCAGATGGCGATGGGGCGGCAGCTCCTGAAGGACTACAAGATCAAGAACCTGCAAAATATGGAAGATTGCGCGACGTGTCACCGGTGAAAACGGAACAATGAGTCAAGACCCCAAACCAACGAATTCGATCGACCTGGCGGCGGCGCGGGCGAAGCTCGAGCGTGAGGGCGGCAAGAAGCTTTGGCGGAGCCTCGAGCAGCTCTCCGATACACCGGAATCCCGCAAGTTTCTCGAGAACGAGTTTCCCTCGATGCCGGCGAAGAAAGCCGATGCTTCCGACGGCGTGAATCGCCGCGACGTGCTGAAGCTGATGGCGGCCTCTGCCGCGATGGCGGGCTTGGGCGCCTGCACGAAGCTGCCCACCGAGAAGATCGTTCCCTACGTACGACCGCCCGAGGAAATTATCCCCGGACGCCCGCTGTTTTACGCGACATCCATACCGCAGTCGGGCGTCGCCGCGGGTGTGCTGGTCGAGAGCCACATGGGCCGGCCCACGAAGATGGAGGGCAACTCAGAGCACCCGGGCAGCCTCGGCGGCACGGATGCGTTCACGCAGGCGTCGATCCTGAATATGTATGATCCCGATCGCTCGCAGGTCGTCCTCAATGAGGGCCGCGTGAGCACGTGGGAGGATTTTGCGCAGGGGATGCCGTTAAAGAGCGCCGGAATCCGGCTGCTCACCAAGACTCTTACTTCGCCGACGCTGGGCGGGCAGATTCACGAATTGCTGACGCGGTTTCCGGAAGCGAAGTGGCACCAGTACGAGCCTTGCGGGTGCGATTCCTCGCGCGAAGGCGCGCGCCTCGCGTTTGGCAAGGTCGTCAACACGGTCTATCATTTTGATCAGGCAGACGTCGTCGTTTCGCTGGACGCCGATTTTCTCGTCAATGGGCCCGGGCATGCCCGCTACGCGCGCGAATTTGCTTCGCGCCGCGATCTGGCCGCCGGACCGGATTCGAAGTTGAACCGGCTGTATGTGGTCGAAAGCATGACTACGAGCACCGGTGTTGTGGCGGACCATCGTTTGCCGCTGCGCTCGAGCGACGTCGAGGTCGTTGCGCGCCAATTGGCGGCTGCCGCGGGCGTCACCGTTCCTCAGAGTGCGAACACCAGCGTCAAGATTCCGGCAGGCTGGGCCGAAGCGGTGGCCCGCGACCTGACCGCGCACCGCGGATCCTCTCTCGTTGTGGTCGGCGAGAATCAGCCGCCATTCGTCCACGCCCTCGCGCACGCGCTTAATGCGTCGCTCGGCAACGTGGGCAAGACGGTGACGTACATCGAGTCGATCGAAGTCAATCCGGTGAACCAGCTCGCGTCGCTCGAAGATCTGGTCAATGATTTGAATGCGGGGAAAGTTGAACTGCTGGTGATTCTCGGCGGCAATCCCGTATACGACGCACCGGCGGATTTGAATTTCGCCGCGGCGCTTCAGAAAGCGACGACCCGCGTTCATTCGGGGCTCTACAACGACGAAACCGCCGAACTATGCCACTGGCACGTGCCGGCCGCGCATTTCCTCGAATCCTGGAGCGACGCGCGCGCCTACGACGGCACCGCGAGCATTCTCCAACCTTTGATTCAGCCTCTGTACGACGCGCACACGCCGCACCAGATCATCGGCCTTTTCACGGGCGATGCCGGGAAGTCCGATCACGATCTCGTTCACGATTACTGGCAGGGCCAGCGGCCGGAAAAGGGCCGGGCGTTTGAAGTCTTCTGGGAAACATCGCTGCACGACGGTTTGATCGCGGGAACGGCGTTCGCTCCGGTTTCCCTTGCGGTGCGCCCCGATTGGGCCAGCCAGGGGAGCGCGGAATCGGCGAGTGGCGCCGACGCAAGCGCGATGGAAATTGTCTTTCGTCCCGACCCGACCATTGGCGACGGCGAATACTCGAACAATAGCTGGCTGCAGGAATTGCCGAAGCCCGTCACGCGCATCACCTGGGACAACGCCGCGATGATCAGCCCGACCACGGCGCAGCTGACGGGTCTTGTGACGGGCGACTACGTCAAACTGCGTCTCAACGATCGCTACATGGAGGCGGGAGTCTTTGTTGTTCCCGGCCACGCGGACAACTCCGTGACCATGCACCTCGGCTACGGCCGCCGGCGCGCTGGAAGCATCGGCACAGGCCCCGGATTTGACGGCTACCTGCTGCGTTACGCGGCCACGCCTTGGATCGCGCGCGGTCTGAAGATCGAAAAGACGGACAAGCAATACTCCTTCGCATCCATGCAACAGCAGCATGCGATCGACGTCGAGGGCCACGCCGAAGAAGAAGAAAGCTCGAACGCCTTCGCGCGCGATTTGGTTCGCATCGCGACGATGGACGAATTCCGCAAGAACCCGGCGTTCGCGCAGCTGCCGGAGGAAGTAGAAGAGAAAGACCTCACGATCTATCCCGGATTCAAATACGACGGCTACGCTTGGGGGATGTCGATCGACTTGAATCGCTGCATCGGTTGCAACGCCTGCGTGGTCGCCTGCCAGTCGGAAAACAACATCGCCGTCGTGGGCAAGGAACAGGTGATGCGCGGGCGCATCATGCAATGGATCCGCATCGACACGTACTTCCGCGGCGATCTCGACAACCCGGAAACATATTACGAGCCGATGCCCTGCATGCAGTGCGAAAACGCCCCGTGCGAATACGTTTGCCCGGTCGGCGCCACCACGCACAGCCCCGAAGGGCTCAACGACATGACGTACAACCGCTGCGTGGGCACGCGGTATTGCTCGAACAACTGCCCGTACAAGGTGCGCCGCTTCAACTTCTATCTCTTCTCGGATTACACGACGCCGAGCCTGTACGGCGTGCGCAACCCGAACGTCACCGTCCGCAGCCGCGGCGTGATGGAGAAGTGCACCTACTGCGTGCAGCGTATCAACGCCGCGAAGATCAAGTCGGAAGAAGAAAACCGCACGGTGCACGACGGCGAGATCGTCACGGCTTGCCAAGCTGCGTGCCCGGCGGAAGCGATCGTTTTCGGCGACATCAACGACAAATCGAGCCGCGTCTCGAAGCTCAAGGCGCAGAAGCGGGATTACGGCTTGCTCGAGGAATTGAACACGCGCCCGCGCACCACGTATCTCGCGCGCGTGAAGAATCCCAATCCGGAGATGCGCAGCTAGCATGAAGCGGCAACCGATTTACGGCATGATGGCTGAATTCGAGACGCCCGAACAGGTGCTCGAGGCGGCCAAGCGCACCCACGACGCGGGCTATCGCCGCATCGATGCGTTCACGCCGATCCCGGTCGAGGGTTTGGCCGAGGCGGTCGGCTTTGATTGGACGGCGCTCCCGATCATCGTGTTTCTCGGCGGATTGACGGGCGGCTGCACGGGATTCGGCATGTGCTACTACGCGAACGTGATCAGCTTCCCGTTGAATATCGGCGGCAAACCATACAACAGCTGGCCGATGTGGATTCCGATCACCTTCGAGCTGACGATCCTGGGCGCGTCGATCGCGGCCGTGTTGGGCATGCTTGCACTGAATGGCCTGCCGACGCCGCATCATCCGACATTCAACGTCGAGCGATTCGTGCACGCCACCACGGACCGGTTTTTCCTGTGCGTCAAGGCGCGCGACCGGAAATTCGACATGGTCCAGACGCGTGTGTTTCTCGAGAGTTTGCATCCGCATGGAGTGTACGAAATTGAAACCTGAGACCCTTTTGCGCGCTGGTGCGGGCTCGCGCCCGGCCGAGTCCGGCCGGACATTTGCGCGAGGCCTGAGCGTCGCGTGCCTGGGCATGATCGTCGTGCTGCTCGCGGGCTGCCGCCTGGATATGCACATCCAGCCGAAATATCTGCCGGAGGAGCCGACCAACTTCTTTGCCGACGGGCGTTCCGAGCGCCAGCCGGTTCCGGGAACGGTGGCGCGAGGCGAGTTGCGCGTCGACGAGCTTCTCTATTCAGGCACTGAGAATGGCGTTGAATCCAATCGGTTTCCGTTTCCCATCACGCGGGCCGATCTGGAACGCGGGCGCGAGCGCTACAACATCTACTGCACGCCGTGCCACGACTATACGGGCAGCGGCCACGGGATGATCGTGCAGCGTGGTTTCCCTGAGCCGCCTTCGTATCACATCCAGCGCCTGCGCGATGCGCCGGTCGGGCATTTCTATCAGGTGATGACCAACGGGTTCGGCGCCATGTACAGCTACGCCGCGCGTATCAGTCCCGCGGACCGCTGGCGGATCGCGGCGTACATTCGCGTTCTCCAGCTGAGCCAAAACGCGACGATTAACGACGTGCCGGATGCGGACAAAGCGAAGTTGGCGGGGCAGTCCGCTCAGACGGGAACGCAGGGGACAGCGCAACAGGCGGCCGCGCAGACATCGGGGCGATCGGAATGAGTCCTTCGGAGATTATTCAACAGCGGCTCAACAGCCGGCAGACGCAGGCGCTCATCGTGGGCGTGCTGGGTATGGTCGTCTGGCTGGCGTTTGGACTGCGCGATACGCAGCAGTTCTTCCGGTCGTATATTTTCGCATTTATGTTTTGGGCCGCCGTTCCGCTGGGCTGCCTCGGCATCCTGCTGGTTCATCACCTCACGGGCGGCTGGTGGGGTTACCCGATCCGCCGCGTGGTCGAGGCTGGGACGCGCACTCTGCCGATCGTCTTCATTCTGTTCTTGCCGCTCCTGTGGAGCCTTCGAATCACGCCCGAGGACCATCGCCTGTATCTATGGGCGCAACCGGCAATGGTTGCCGCCGATCCCATCATCAAGTTCAAGAGCGTGTACCTGAATCCCAATTTCTTCACGCTGCGCGCCGTAATCTATTTCGCGATCTGGATTCTCATCGCGACGTTGTTGAACAAGTGGTCGGCCGAGCAGGACCGCACCGCCAACCCCGCGCTCAAGGGGCGCATGTCGAGCCTGTCGGGACCGGGAATGGTTATTTTCGTGGTCGTGCTTACGCTCGCCGTCGTCGACTGGGTGATGTCGCTCGAGCCGCACTGGTTCTCAACCATGTACGGATTCATTTTCCTGGTGACGGACGGCCTGGCGGGCCTGTCGTTCTCCATCCTCGTCATACGCGGTTTGTCCGATCAGGAGCCGCTCAAGGATTGCCTGCCGCCAAAGCGCTTCATCGACTTGGGCAACATGATGCTCGCGATGGTCCTGCTGTGGGCGTACTTATCGTTTTCGGAATTACTGATTATCTGGTCCGGCAACCTGAAGAACGAGATTCCCTGGTATAAGGAACGCGCATTCGGCGGTTGGGCGTCGATCGGGGCCGTGCTGCTGATCTTCCACTTCTTCGTACCGTTTTTCCTGTTGCTCCAGCGCCGTGTGAAGCGCCGTCTGGTTGTGCTGGCCCGCGTGGCGGGGCTGCTGTTTGCGGTCACGCTGCTCGACCTCTACTGGATTATCGTTCCTTCGTACGAGGTCACGGCGCCGCACGTCCATTTGCAGGATTTGCTTGGAATCATAGGCCTCGGCGGTTTGTGGCTCGGCGCGTTCTGCTGGCAGTACAAGAAGCGGCCTCTGCTGCCTCTGCACGATCCGCGATATGAGGTGGCTTTGGAGCATTCTCATGGAGATTAGGCAGCCATATCCGCCGGGCGCTCCACACGACCGCGGCCCGGGCTACGAGCGGCGCGACGCAAACGTCCGCGGACTGCTGCAGTTCGCGTTCTGGATGGCTATGGTTCTCGTCGTCACGCTGGTCGGCATGAAATACACCTTCGACCATTTCAAGAAGGTGCAGCCGCTCGGTGCGACCACCTCGCCGATGGTCAGTGAAACGGAGCGCACGCTTCCGCCCAAGCCGAGGTTGCAGGTTCAGCCGCATCTCGAACTCGCGGAGTTTTGCGCGGCCCAGGAGCAGAGCGTCGACAGCTACTCCTGGATCAATCAGCAGGCGGATATCGTCCACATTCCGGTGGATCGCGCGATGGATCTGATCCTCCAGCGCGGTTTGCCCACGCGCCCGGCAAGCGAGGCTCCCGGTGGCACGCTGCCGGCCGTCGCGGCGCCGCCAATTATCGCCGGCGGAATGGACATTCAAGGACCGTGCGGCTATCTGGGCGAGCATCCGGTGACAGCGCAGCCCATGGGGCGGAACGAGTAAGCAGCTCGGAGACTGGGAAGCAGCGAAATGAGAAGCGGGACGAAAGATCGAGCGATGATCGGAGCCGGTAGGCGCGCGGCCAGCATTTGGTTTGTCGCCGCGGCGCTCGCGGTGGCGTTCGCGCTTTTATTCCTCCCATCGATCGCGGGGGCGCAGTTGCTCGGGGATCCCATGAACCCCACGCAAGGCCTCGGGATTCACCCCGATCTGCTCAAGCAGGTGCGAATCGATCAGAAACTCAACGATACGATCCCACTGAATCTGACGTTTCGAGACGAGCACGGCAAAACCGTCGAACTCGCCCAATACTTCGGCAGCAAGCCGGTGATCCTCACGCTCGTCTATTACAGCTGTCCGATGCTGTGTACGCAGGTGCTGAACGGGCTCGACCGCTGCTTGGAGAATATTCCGCCGACGATCGGGAAGGATTTCAACGTCGTGACGGTGAGCATCGACCCGACCGAGAAGTCCGTGCTCGCCGAAACGAAACAAGAACTCTATACGGGTATGTACCAACGGCCGGGCGCGGCGAAAGGCTGGCACTTCTTGACGGGAGACGAGCCGCAAATCAAGCAATTGGCGGACGCCGTTGGATTCCGCTACGCCTACGATCTGGACTCGAAGCAGTTCGCGCACGCGGCCGCGATCATGATCCTGACGCCGGACGGCCGGATTTCCCGGTATTTCTACGGGGTGACTTATCCCGAGCGCGATATGCGGCTCGCCTTGATGGACGCCTCGTCGGGGAAAGTGGGATCGCCGATCGACGCGGCCCTTTTGTACTGTTACCACTACGATCCCCATACGGGGAAATACGGGCTGCTGATTTCGCGCGTTATTCAGTTGTCGGGCGCTTTGACGGTTGTGCTCGGCGGCATCGCTCTGTTTATTCTTTTCCGGGGCGAGCATTACGCGCAGTGAAACAATTGAGAGTGGTAGAAGTCGCACGGAAAGCGACGAAGGGATGCTAACGGAACTGTGATGATCGGTCTCGCTCAAATTGGTTTCCACAACGCAGCCGCAGCGTTCGCATTGATGCCGTTTTCGCCGCCCGACGCGTCGTCGATGGCCGGCGACGTGGACCGGCTCTATTATCTTTTGACGGGCATCACGGTCTTCTTCAGCGTCCTGATCTTCTCGATCATTTTCTATTTCATGATCAAGTACCGCCGCCGCTCCGAGGACGAAGTCCCGCCGGAGACGCACACTTCGATGGCCCTCGAGCTTACATGGACCATCATCCCGTCGCTGATATGCGTGGTGCTGTTCGTCTGGGCCTCGGCGCTCTACGTGCAGGAATCCAGGCCGCCCGCCTCTGCCACGGAGATTTTCGTGATCGGCAAGCAGTGGATGTGGCACCTGCAGCATCCGGAAGGGCCGCGCGAAATCAACGAGCTGCACGTTCCGGTGAATGTGCCCGTCAAGATCACGCTCACTTCACAGGATGTGATCCACGATTTCTTCGTTCCGGCGTTTCGCGTCAAGAAAGACGCTCTGCCGGGCCGCTACACTTCGCTTTGGTTCGACCCGACCAAAATCGGCAAGTATCATCTCTTCTGCGCGCAATACTGCGGCACGAATCACGGTGAAATGATCGGCTGGGTCTATGTGATGTCGGCAAAGGACTATGCGGCTTGGCTTGCAAACGGCGAGAAGACCGAGTCGATGGCTCAGCAGGGCGAGCATCTTTTCACGCAATACGGTTGCATCGAGTGCCACGTGGCCTCCGGCACCGGCCGCGGGCCATCGCTCTTGGGACTATATGGACAGCCCGAGAAGCTTGCGAGCGGCGAGACGCGCGTTGTGGACGAAACCCTTATACGCCAGGCGATTCTCGTGCCCAATTCCGTCCACGTGCCGAGTTACCAGCCGATTATGCCTACGTATCAAGGCCAGTTGACCGAAGAACAGATTCTTGATCTGATCGCCTACGTGAAGTCGCTCGGCTCGCAAGAAAGGAACGGCAAATGAGTACGGCCATTGCGGATATCCACCACGATCCGGTCGAATCCAATGTGAACTACCTGAACGCGAGCTACGGCATCAAGTCGTGGCTCTTCACGGTCGACCACAAGCGCATCGGGTTGATGTACCTGGCCGTGATCACCTTTATGTTCACGATTGGCGGCGTCGCGGCCACGGTGATGCGCCTCAACCTCGTGGAGCCGCAGGGCGCGCTCGTCGAACCCGAAACCTACAACAAGCTTTTTTCGACGCATGGGATCATCATGGTGTTTTTCTTCCTCGTGCCGTCGATCCCGGCGACGCTGGGCAATTTTCTGATCCCGCTCATGATCGGGGCGCGCGACGTCGCGTTCCCCAAGCTCAACCTCCTGAGCTGGTACCTCTTCGTTACCGGCTGCTGCTTTGCGATGTTCGCGATCTTGTCGGGCGGCGTGGACACTGGCTGGACGTTCTACCCGCCCTACAGCAGCCTCTACTCGCACACACCCGTCGTCATCATGGCGCTGGGCATCTTTATCGCCGGTTTTTCGTCGATTCTGACCGGCCTGAACTTCGTCGTCACGATTCACAAGATGCGTGCTCCCGGCATGACGTGGTTCCGCCTGCCGCTGTTTATCTGGGCGATGTATGCGACCAGCCTCATCTTCATCCTCGGCACGCCCGTGATCGCGATCACGCTCTTCCTTCTGGGGCTGGAGCGCCTCTTCCACGTCGGCATCTTCGATCCGGCGATCGGAGGTGATCCGCTCCTCTTTCAGCACATGTTCTGGTTCTATTCGCACCCTGCTGTGTACATCATGATTTTGCCGAGCATGGGCGTGGTGAGCGAGTTGATTACCGCCTTTTCGCGAAAGAAGATCTTCGGATACAGCTTCATCGCGTTTTCAAGCCTGGCGATCGCCGTCATCAGCTTCATCGTGTGGGGCCACCACATGTTCGTCACCGGCCAATCCGTGTACGCCGGGCTGGTGTTCTCGGTGCTGAGCTTCATCGTCGCGATTCCCTCGGCCATCAAGGTGTTCAACTGGACCGCCACCCTTTACAGGGGCTCGATTTCCTACCAGGCGCCGATGCTTTATGCACTGGGCTTTATCGGCCTCTTCACGATCGGCGGCCTCACCGGCCTGTTTCTGGCGAGCCTTGCCACCGACGTCCACTTGAACGGCACGTATTTCGTGGTCGCCCACTTTCACTACATCATGGTGGGCGGCGCGCTGATGGGCTATCTCGGCGGAATTCACTTCTGGTGGCCGAAGATCACGGGGCGGCTGTATCCGGACATGTGGGCTCGCATCGCTGCGGCGATCGTGTTTATCGGTTTCAACTTGACGTTCTTCCCGCAGTTCGTCGTCGGCTATTGGGGAATGCCCCGCCGTTATGCGGTGTATCCGGCGGAATTCCAGTTCCTCAACATCATGTCGTCCGCCGGCGCTTCGGTCCTCGCCGTAGGCTATGTGATTCCGCTGATTTATTTGACGTGGTCGATGCGCTACGGGCCACCCGCCGGCCGGAACCCCTGGGGCGCCAAAGGCCTCGAATGGACGACTCTTTCGCCGCCGCCGACGGAAAACTTCGACGTTCCGCCGATTGTGACGGAAGACGCTTACAACTACGCTCACGCCGAGGCCTCGCATGTCTGAAATGGCTGCACACGACGCGCACGCCCATCCGCCCGGGTTCGCGCATCAATTTGAGGACGCCGCCCAGCAGAAGGAAGCCGGAACGCTCGGCATGTGGGCGTTTCTGGTTACGGAAATCCTGTTCTTCGGCGGGATGTTCACGGCGTACATCGTCTACCGCTCGCTGCATCTCCCGGGCTTCATCATCGGCAGCCACCTTTTGCTGGTGAAGTTTGGAGCCACCAATACCGCCGTCCTCATCTGTTCGAGCTTGACGATGGCGATGGCCATCCGTTCCGCGCAAACAGGCAAGAGCAAGGGTACGATTATCTGGTGGCTGGTACTCACGATGATCCTGGGCGCGGCCTTCCTTGCGCTCAAGTTCACGTTCGAGTGGCGCACCGATTACCTCGAGCACACCGTGCCGGGAGCTTTCTTCGGCTTTGAGAATCGCCCTGAATGGGGCGCGAATGCTCCTTACGTACAGATGTTCATGTGCTTCTATTTTTTCATGACGGGCTTGCATGCGCTGCACATGGTCGTCGGGCTTGGCATCTTGACCGTGCTTGTAATCATGACCGCGCGCAACAAGTTTTCGTCCGAATATTACACTCCGCTTGAAATCAGCGGGTTGTACTGGCACTTCGTCGATATTGTGTGGATTTTCCTTTTCCCGCTGCTCTATCTCATTGGCGGGCGTTACCCAGGGAGCTGAGAGCGACATGTCCGACCATACCGAACAGGGCGCCCACGGCCACATAGTGCCGATCGGCGTCTACGTCGCCGTCTTTCTGGCGCTGATGTGCTTGACCGCACTTACCACAGGCGTGGCCTACATCGACCTCGGCAAGTGGAACACCGTCGCCGCTCTCACGATCGCGGTCATCAAGATGCTTCTCGTCGTTCTTTTCTTCATGCACGTGAAGTACGCGCAGGGCCTCACCAAAGTCGTGATTATCGCCGGCTTTTTCTGGCTCGGCATCATGATCACGCTCTCGCTTTCGGACGAATTGACGCGCGGATGGGAAATGAATCCGGCCGGCTGGACCAGCGTCATTCCTTTCCTCCACCATCTTTTCTTCTAGAGCCCACATACACACGTTCGCCGATCAGGCTCATCTATGGTTGTGTGCGTGACGGTCAGCTCTTGACTGCGCGGAAGGCCACGACGGCGTTCAACCCGCCGAACGCGAAGGAATTCGAGAGCGCCGCTTCCACCTGTAGAGCGCGCGCCTGATTGGGAATGTAATCGAGGTCGCACTCGGGGTCGCGCTCGTTGTAATTCGCGGTGGGCGGTAGGATGCCGTGATGCAGCGCCATCACTGTGGCGACGGCTTCAAGCGCGCCGGCCGCGCCGAGCGCGTGCCCGTGCATCGATTTCGTCGAGCTCACGCCGATCTTGTCCGCGTGCGCGCCAAAAACTTCGCGAATGGCCCGCGATTCGACGGGATCGTTTCCCGGCGTACCCGTCCCGTGCGCGTTGATGTAGCCGATCGACTCCCGGGCGAGCCCCGCTTCGCAGAGAGCGCCCGTCATCGCGCGCACGGGCCCGTCGATGGTTGGCTGCGTTAGGTGGTGCGCGTCGGAAGTCATCCCGAATCCGCAAATCTCCGCGTAGATTTTCGCGCCGCGCGCCTTGGCCGATTCGAATGGCTCAAGAGTCAGCATCGCGCCGCCCTCGCCCAGAATCATGCCGCGGCGGTCCTTGCTGAAGGGGCGGCAGGTGTCCGGCGAAATCACGCGCATCGCTTCCCACGCCTTCAGCATGCCGAGAGTGAAAATCGCTTCCGCGCCGCCGGTGACGGCGAAATCCGCCAGGCCGTCGCGCACCAGCCGGAACGCCTGTCCCATCGCGTGGTTGGCCGAGGAGCACGCCGTCGAAACGGTGTACACGGGACCGCTCAGGCCCAGATCCATCGAGACGTGGCTGGCTCCGGCGTTGGCCATCGTCTTGGGAATTGTCAGCGGATGAACGCGCCCGCGTCCATGCACCCACAGGTCTTCGAATCCGGCCTCGATCGCCGATTGTCCGCCCACAGCCGAGCCGCAGACGATTGCCGACCGCTCGCGCATCTCCGGCGTGAGTTCGATACCGGAATCGCGAAACGCCTCGCGGGCCGCTACGACGGAGAATTGCGCGAAGCGGTCGAGTTGGGCGTCCTTGCCGCCCTCGAAATGCTTCAGTGGGTCGAAACCGTGGACCTCGGCGCCGTTTTGAATCTTCAAATTGACGCTCGAGGAGTTGACCAATGTGAGTGGGCCGATCGCCGGGCGTCCTTCGCGCAGTGCCTTCCAGCTGTCGGCAAGATTCAAGCCCAGCGGCGAAATGATTCCCAGACCTGTGATTGCGACCCGGCGCGCCGCCATTCGTCAGTCCGCCGTGCTGGCCGAACCCATCGAAGCGTCCGGAGGCGCAGCGGCAACCAGCTTTTTGACGCCTTCGACGATGTCGTTGACGGTCTTGATCGACCGGACGTCGTCGTCCGGGATCGTAATCTTGAAGGCGTTTTCGAGCTCGAAAAGCAGAGTGAAGACGTCGAGCGAGTCGATGCCCATTTGCTGAAGATTGGAGTCGAGCTTGATGTTCTCGGCCGGGATGCGCTTCACGGACGCGAGCGTGGCAATCACCTTCTCCGCTACTGCATCAGCCATCGAATATTCACTCCGTCGTGTTGCCCGGCGCGCAAGCGCGCGAAACTTGATTCCGTCGAAGGCGCAGGATACCAAATTCTAGCAGGTGTGGGCAGTCATGGATGGCTTTTTGTCGGCCAGCCCGCGGGAAACGCAGCTGCGGACCCGCGTGCAACCGCCCCCTCTGTGAGGGCGTCTGATATAGTGGATTGCGAGGGCGGCCATGAAACACACACTCCAGTTTGGCTTAGCTGCGGGAGTCCTCCTCGGCTCGTCCCTTTTGTGCTTGCCCGTCCAGGCGCAACATATAGGCGCATCTGCAGCTCGCCCGATGGCCATACAGCCTCGCGCCACGTATAGCCGCCGTTTCGTGCCGCGTCCGATCGGTTCTTTACCGCACCGTGCAAATCATGCTGTTCCGAATGCTTTCGACGCAACCGGCTTTGCCGGATTAGGTCTCACGCTGCAACAGTTGCTCGATCCCGTGCCGCCTCCCGGCTTCGATTACCAATATCTCTCCGCAATCGATAGCGATCTGGCCGTGAAAGCATTCATCGACCCGGTCACCCAGCTGCGCGTCGCGGCAGCCGAGCGTGCCCTTCGCGCCAGCGGCGGATTCGCAGGCTCGAGTTTCTACCTGCTGGATGGAGGAGGTTACTACTACCCGCCTGAGGAATCGGAACAAGTCGACCAATCGCGGCCACCGCAGCCCCAGCCGTCGCAGCAACCCCAGATCATCGTTTTGCAACAAGCGCCCCCGGCTCAGCCGGCGGCGCAGCCCCCTTCGGAGAGCGCGGCAGCGCCTCTGCCTGACGTGGGCCAGTTCATACTCGTGCTGCGCAACGGCACAAGGATCCAAGCCGTGGCCTTCACGAGCTCGAACGGCAATATCGTCTACATCACCGCAGACGGCAGCCGCCGCACCATCGCTCTCGCCGACCTCGACTCCGCGACGACCATGCGCGTCAACGAAGAGCGCGGCACGCCCCTTCAGCTCCCGCTCTAATCTTCATCGCGCCCGCGACGAATACACCAGCGCCGCCCCTATCGCCGCGAAAACTCCCGCATACAAGAATCCGGCTCCCGGGCTCACGCTTGACCACAATGCTCCCACCGCGATGCTTGAAATGAAATCGCCCACCCCGTTCGCCGTTGCCAGCACGCCGAATCCCGATCCTCGCACCGCTTTCGGCAACAGCTCCGCCGCCACCGATTTCTCGAGCGATTGCTGCACCGCCCCGTGCACGCCCGCGAGCCCGAAGAGAATCGCCAGCACCGGAATGGTCGGCTGCTCGAAAATAAATCCGATATAGGTCGCCGCACCCACCGCGTAGCCCGCCGCCAACAATCCGCGCTTGCCGATCCGGTCCGCCAGCGCACCCGCTGGATACGCCGCCGCTGCATTCACCACGTTGAAAAACGTGTAGAGCCCCACGGCAATCGTCGCGGCTCTCGCGCTGCCGTATCGTGGCGTCAGAATCTGGCCCGCGCGCAGGATCAGCAGCGTCGGCGCGAAATCACCGATCCCGTGCGCGAATACTCCGACGAGAAAATGCCAGTAGCCTTTTGGCAGTTGCGCGAGCCGCGCGCCAAAGGACGAAATCGAGGGCGCGTGCTGCCCATCCACTTTCTTCGCGCCTGGCGCGAGCAGCGCGAAGCAGACCGCCGCCGTCAATCCCGGCAACAGCGTCCACCGCAGCACGCCGCGAGTGCCGAGCACTCCGATCAGCAGCGTCGCGCAGAGCGGCCCGAGCACCGCACCGAGCGTGTCCATCGCGCGCTCGAATCCGAAGGCGCGGCCCTCCTGTCCCGGCAGGACGCAATCCGCCAACAACGCGTCGCGCGAAGGCCCGCGGCTGCCGCGGCCCATCCATCCAACCGCCCGCAGCAGCAGCACGGCCGGCCAGCTCTGCGCGAACGCGTAGCCGAATGTCGTCACCGCCGTTGCGCAGTAGCCGATAATCCCCGTCGGCTTCCGCCACGGCGCGTGATCCGCCACGAATCCGCCCGCGAGCTTCGCGAAACTCGATAGCCCGTCCGACACGCCTTCGATAATTCCGAGCGCAACCGCGGGCGCGCCGAGGCTCGCGAGAAAGACGGGCAGAATCGCCGTCGCTGCCTCGTGCCCCCAATCCGAAAACAGGCTCGCGAGTCCGATCCCAAGCACGCCGCGCGTCAGCCAAGGCTGCTTGCCCGAAGGCTCCGGAGGAGGGGCTGTGCGAGTTTCGCTCATGGTCGGCGGCGGGTCCCATTATCGTATGTGTGGGTCGGAAACGTTACAAGCGCAAGAGAGGGGCACGGACTCGTCGAGCCGGGCATTCTCCGTGCCCTCTGCCCCTGCTCTCCGTCCTCTGCGTTCAGCTTTGAATCTTCCCCTTGCCGAAACGAAGACCAAATCGTCAGCTTCGCAATGTAGAATCATCCGCCTCGACACATGCGAATCGTGCTCCAGCGAGTCACGCGCGCGAGCGTCACCGTGGACGGCCGCGTCGCGGGCGAAATAGGCCCGGGCCTCGTCGTCCTCGTAGCCGTGGGACGCGAAGACTCTTCGGCCACCGCCGTTTCGATGGCCGAAAAAATCGTAAATCTGCGCATCTTCAACGACGAGCAGGGCAAGATGAATCGCTCGCTTCTCGATACCGGCGTCGCCATTCTTGCCGTCTCGCAGTTCACTCTTTATGCCGACGCGCGGGGCGGCCGCCGCCCCAGCTTCGTTCTCGCCGCTCCGCCCGAACTCGGCAAAGCTCTCTACGAAGAGTTCATCGCCGCGCTCCGGGCGCTCGGCGTGCGCGTCGAGACAGGCGTCTTCCAGGCGCACATGTCCGTCGACCTCGTGAATGATGGACCCGTCACCATCCTTCTCGATTCCAGCAAACTCTTCTAGTTGTCGGTTTTGTCGAAGGTTCTCTTCTGAGGAATCATCGCGGCTACTTCCCGCCAAATAATCTTTTCAGCGCCGACCAGAATCCGCCCTTCTTCTTCGGTTCCGTGACATCCGCGACGGGAGGCTGCTTTCCCCCTTCTACGCCCAGAGATTGCCTCATCGCCGATACAAACTCCGGTGCCGCAACGGTTCCCGTAAATGCCCATTCGGGTTCGACGCGCGCTATTCGGATCAGCAGCGTCATGTCGGGCGTGAGATCCCCGGGCGGCAGGGGAGACGACGCCGAGAATGTCAGTGCCGGCAGCACTGCCGTGTACGTCGGCGGCGGTCCGGACGGCGCGTGGTTTGGTGTCTGCTTCGCAGGTGGGACAACCGGGTGCGCTTCGCTCACACTCGCCGGCACGCTGTATTCGATTGGCGGCGGAGAAGGCTCGCCGGGACGTGGCGCCGGGATCACGGCCGCGAGTTGCTGGTCCGCAAACACCGGAGGTGCGCTCGGCGCCGCGTTGTCGGTCGCACGTCGCGGCAGCGGCGCCGCTGGCGTCGCTTGCACGAATTGCGGCACGGTCACGGGTGGCGCTGTAAGCGGCGCGATGTTGGCCGGAACTTGTGGCGCTGGCGCGGAAGGATTCGCCTGTGCGAATTCCGGTATCTCCGCCGGCGGGGGTGGCGGTTGCGGCTTGGTTGCCGTGCATTGGCAGCTTCCGGGTTTGCCCGCGACAGGTTGCAGTTGCCCGGCGCTCAGGAAAAACTCTCCCGCTTGCGGCACGATCAGCGTCTGGTCCGTGAACTGATTCGCGAGCTGGATCGCGCCGCTCTTCGCGAGAACGCACATTGAATCATCCAGATTCAGCCCCATGGTCACGTCCCGCGCACCGCCGCTGATGTCGAGCGGCGTACCGATCACCGTCGGAGTGAAAACGCGCAGAGAAGTTTTCGGCGGCAGCTGCACGCGCATCCGCCCGAAATTCAGTGCCAGAGTGATCGCGCCCGACGACCGCAGAATCGTGATCTTCGCCGGGCCGCAGATGTCCACCTCGCCTCCGCCAAACAGCGTCATTACCGCGGTTCCCGAATGCACCGTCAGCACGCTGCCGTTTGAAACGAAAATCTTCGGCGCGCTTGTTGCCGTTCCCATCATCCCCGGAGTTCCGCTGTCGACCGTGACGTCGTTTCCCTCCACCTCTCCCACGGCGCCAGGGGGAGGCTGCTGCGCGCGCACCGGCGCCGCGCACAGAGCGAGCATCCCGAGAACGATCGCCCCGAGACAACAGGCGACACGCCCGCCACAGACGATTTGAAATCGGAGGTACATCGAAGACCGCCTATACTATACAGCAGTGCAGAACGCCCCAAAATCCGCCGGTACCCAGCCCGGTACCCCCGCGAATGTACTGCCGGACGCCGATGCCAACGTCTCTTCCGGCATCCCGCATCCGCATCTTTCCAAGTGGCGTAAGATGCAGATTCCGGTCATCGCGTGGGCCGTCTATTGGGCGCTCCGGCTGATCGGCCCCACTCTCCGATTCGAAGTGGTCGGCGTGCATAACGCGATTCAGATTCGCAACTCAGGCGAGCCTTGCATCGGAGCATTCTGGCACCGCTGCATTTTCCCGGCCGTATGGATGTGGCGCAATCGCGGCATCGTGGTGCTCAACACGGTCAACTTCGACGGCCAGTGGACCCGCCGCGTGATCGAGCGCCTCGGATTTGGCACCGCGCAGGGCAGCTCGACGCGAGGTGCAATCGAGGGCCTTGCCAAGATGGCGCGCCATCTCGAGGCCGGCACGTCCGTGGCGCTCACCATCGACGGCCCCCGCGGTCCGCGCTTCGTCGCCAAGCCCGGCGCCGTAATTCTCGCGCGTCGCACGGGCAAGCCCATCTCGATCTTTCACATCGCGCTGAGACGCGCCCACACCTTCAAGAAATCCTGGGACCAGTTCCAGCTTCCCTATCCTTTCTCTCGCGCCGTCATGTTCGTCGCGCCGCCGATTTTCGTCCCTGTCGATGTGAGTAGCGAAGCCATGAAGCAAAAGCAGGCGGAAGTACAGGCCGCGCTCGAGCGCGTTCGCGACCTCGCCGAATCCTGGTTTGATTTGACCGAAGATCAGCGCGACGTTTTGCGAGAGGACTGGATTGATCCCAGCCTTAAGGTTCCTGGGCCTGATCCGAGGAACTGACAATGTGTATATCCCTCGGCGCTTGCCACTCTGGTCGCGCTGCCTTACGCTTTTCGTCTGGGGGAGTCATGAGCGAAATTCAAAGAATCCTCGATCAAATGGACCGCGCCTTCTCCGGTGACGCTTGGCACGGCCCTCCCCTGATGCACCTGCTCGACGGTATCTCGGCCGAGGATGCGTCGAAACACGTGGTTCTCGGCGCACACTCCGTCTGGGAACTCGTGCACCACATCGGCTCGTGGAATTCCATCGTGCAGCACCGGTTGCGGGGAGAAACAGTGGAAGTCACCGCGGAGCGCGATTGGCCGCCCGTGTGGGAAGTCAGCGAGCCCGCCTGGAAACGCGCGCTCGAAAGTCTTGTCGAGAGCCGCGCTCGCCTGCGGCAGGTTGCTGCGGCCCTCCGCGACGATCAACTCGACGAGAAAATCGGCGCCACCGACGTATCGCGCTATCAGATTCTTCACGGCGTCATACAGCACGACCTCTACCACGCGGGACAAATTGCCTTGCTCAGAAAAGCGCTCGGGCTCACAGCCGGATAAATCGCCGACGGGAGCGGAAAATTGCCGATCATCTTTCGTTCCGATCTGCCGGCCGAAATTGCCCTGATCGCTGTGCTCGCCGGCTGGCTCGGCTTCGGCGCGATCCTCGCCCTGGGTAAGCGCCGCGCCGCCCCGGGCGCGGCCAAGCGCGACTGGAAGTCAGGCGCGGGATTTCTGCTGCAAGCCGCCGCGTACGCCATCTGTTTCGTCTTCGCGCGCACCTATTTCTCCGCGATTCGCCCAATGTCGTATCTGGCCGAGGTGATCCTCGCGGGAGTCACGATCGCGATCGCCGTGGCCTCCGTCTGGTTTTGCTACGCCGCCGCGATGGCGCTTGGCAAGCAATGGGCGCTCGTCGCTCGCGTGATTGAAGGACACGAGCTCATTTCTACCGGTCCGTATGCAATCGTCCGCAATCCGATTTATCTCGCCATGCTCGGCATGTACGTTGCCTCCGCGCTCGCCGTCACGCGATGGCCGGCGGCCCTGATCGGCTTGATTGTTTTTCTCGCCGGCACCGCGATCCGCATCCGCGCCGAGGAAAATGTGCTTCGCGGAGCCTTCGGCGCTCGATTCAGCGATTATGCGCGCCGCGTCCCTGCGTTCTTCCCGCGCCTCTTTTCGTAATCGCGCCGCCGTCGATTCATTTTCATGAATGATGTAACCGCCGCGAAAATCCGCGCGTCCGACTATGTTTGCTGATAGTATGCTCGCGACTTTGGGGAGGGGGATTTCATTCATGCATCCGAAAACTTTCACCTGGATGGCTGTGGCCATTCTTTTTGCGGTTGTGACTCCGTCGGCCAAGGCGCAGAAGATGGCTCCGGGCGATTGGCCGATGTATCGCCACGACGTCGAAGGCTCGGGCTACTCGCCCCTGAAGCAGATCGACACAAGTAACGTCGACAAGCTCGCTCAGGCTTGGACTATGCCGCTCTCCGAACGCGGCGGACTCGAAGTCACGCCCATCGTCGTGAAGGGCGTGATGTATCTTCCCGGCACCGGCAAGGTCTATGCGCTCGACGCCGCGACCGGAAAGGAAATCTGGCACTACGACGTAGCCTCGCCCTCCACCAAGGGTGTAGCCTACTGGCCCGGCGACAAAAACAATCCGCCTCGCATCGTCTTCACCACGTTCGCCCGCAAGGTAGTCGAACTCGATGCTGCCACCGGAAAGCCCCTGGCTGCGTTCGGCAAAGACGGCGAGATCGAACTCACAGTCGGATATAGCGGCGTCCCCACCATCTACAAAAATCTCGCGTTTCTCGGCGCGAGCGTCGGCGAATTGCCGATTGGCCCTCCGGGCGACACGCGCGCCATCGACGTTCTCACGGGCGCCCTCGTCTGGACGTTCCACACGGTTCCCCAGCCCGGCGAAGTGGGGCACGACACATGGTTGGACGACGGATGGAAAGGCCGCTCCGGCACCAACGTCTGGGGCTGGTACATGACCGTCGACCCGAAGAAAAACCTTCTCTATATGCCGATCGGCGGACCTTCGCCGAATTACTACGGCGGCGACCGTCCCGGACCGGGCCTCTTCGGCAATGCCATCGTTGCCGTCGACGCCACTACCGGCAAGCTCAAGTGGTATTTCCAGACGATCCATCACGGCTTGTGGGATCAGGATCTCCCGCCCGGCCCAGCCCTGATCAATATCGACGACAACGGCAAGAAAATTCCTGCGGTGATCGTAATCGGCAAAGCGAGCCTGATGTACATCCTGAATCGCGACACGGGCAAGCCCGTCTTCGGCGTCGAGGAGCGTCCCGTTGCGAAGGGCGACGTTCCCGGCGAGTGGTATTCGCCCACGCAGCCTTTTCCGCTCAAGCCTCCGCCGCTCGCTCGCAACAGCTACAAGGCCGACGACATCGTCACCGCCGACGACACCTCGCCCGAGCACGCCCAAGCATGCCAGGAAGTGCTGGCCAAGAATGGCGGCACTCTGTATAACGCCGGACCCTTCACCGGATGGCTCTATCACGAGCAAGGCGCGCCTCCGAAGACCACAATCCAGTTTCCCGGCGGCACCGGCGGCGTCAACTGGGGCGGCGCGGCCACCGATCCTACCGATGGGTACGTTTTCGTCCACACTCACGACATGGCCCTCATGGGCTGGATCGAAAAGAAGAGAGCTGGAGCCGGCAGCTATGGCCGCGGCACTGAAGGCTCGACCCAGATCTACGATCGCGCCAGCGTCGTGGGTCCCGGTCCGTACTACGGCTTCAGCGCCACAGTGAAGGACGCGAACGGCAAAGTGCTCGGCAACTGGCCGTGCCAGAAACCGCCCTGGGGCAAGCTGATCGCCGTCAACGCCAACACCGGCGACATCGCCTGGGAGACGGTTTCCGGCATTACCGAGGGCCTGCCGCCGGACAAGCAGGATACCGGTAACGGCAGCAGCGCCGGTCCCATCGCCACTGCGGGAGGCCTGGTGTTCGACGGTTCCACTTCCGACAGCCGTTTCCGTGCCTACGATTCGAAGACCGGCAAGGAATTGTGGGTCACGAAAATGGCGAAGAGCGGCTCTGCCGATCCCATGACCTACGAGGCCAACGGCAAGCAGTACGTCGCCATCGTCGTCGGCGACGCCGTCAACGTTTACACTCTGCCCTAAGGCGAGTGTCCACCTTCGCGCCGCGAACTCCGTAACCGGGGTTCGCGGCGTTTCTTTTTCCTGGCGCTTAGCGGTTAACTCCTTGCTTTCGATCGCCTATTTATATCGTAATACGATATAATATCGGCGTGACGATACAACGCTATGCAATCGACTATCAGGCCCTCGCAGGATTCCGTTACGAAATCCGCCGCTTCCTGAATTTCAGCGAGAACGCGGCCCGCGCCGCCGGCATCGAGCCGCAGCAGCATCAGGCTTTGCTCGCTCTCGAGGGATTGCCACCGGCTATGCCTGCCACCGTCGGCGCTCTCGCCGAGCGCCTGCAGATCCGCCACAACAGCGCCGTCGAGCTGAGCCGCCGCCTCGAAGCCAAAGGATTGCTCGTCCGCACCCGCAGCCGTTCCGACGCTCGCGAAGTTTTGTTGCGTGTCACCGCCCGCGGTGAACGCCTCCTCGAACGCCTCTCGCTTTCGCATCGCGACGAACTCCGCACCGCTGGCCCGCGATTGATTGAGGCTCTCCGCTTGGTAGTCGCGCACTCCGCAACTTCGCGAGCGAAGCGCGCCAAGAGCAAAACGCTACGGAAGAGGATGCCGATTTGAGAACCTGGCGCAGAGGAAGGCAGAGTGGCGTACCCGGGGACGACGGTTCCGCGGCCGGGTATCGCCTCGCTTTTGTCTCGATGATTGCAGCGGCGATCGGCTGCCTCACCGGCTTGATCGCTTTCGCTCTGTACGATTTGATTGGGCTTTTTACGAACGTCTCGTATTACCACAGATGGTCGTTTCATTTTCGCAGTCCGCAGCACACATCTCTCGGCGCATGGGTGATTCTGATTCCGGTGGTCGGTGGCCTGTTGATCGGGCTAATGGCGAAGTACGGCTCCGAGAAAATTCGCGGCCACGGAATTCCCGAAGCAATGGAAGCGGTGCTGATTTCGCGCAGCCGCATCGAGGCAAAAGTGGCGATCTTGAAGCCGCTTTCCGCTGCGATCGGCATCGGCGCCGGAGGGCCATTCGGCGCCGAAGGCCCGATCATCCAGACCGGCGGCGCCTTCGGTTCGCTTGTCGGCCAATTTTTCTCGACCACCGCCGCCGAGCGCAAAGTGATGCTGGCTTGCGGCGGTGGCGCCGGGTTGGCGGCGACGTTCAATGCTCCCATCACGGGCGTGCTTCTCGGGCTCGAACTCTTGCTCTTTGAATTTCGCGCGCGCTCGTTTATTCCGTTGGTCATCGCAAGCGCCATGGCCGTCGGCATCAGGCGTCTGCTGTTCGGCACAGGACCGATGTTTCTCGTCGGCACCCCGGATTACAATTTTTTCCCGAATCTGCCCTACTACGTCGTTCTCGGGTTGCTCTGCGGATTGGCCGCCGTCGGTTTTTCGCTCGCACTTGATAAACTCGAAAATTTCTTCGACGGTCTGAAGCGTATCCCGCACGTTTTGCATCCCGCCATAGGCGCTCTGGGCCTCGGAATTGTGGGCTTTTTTCTCCCGCGAGTGCTCGGTTCGGGATACGACACGATTGAAGACATCCTGAATGCCCGCCTCGCCCTCGGCCTCGTGTTCTTGATCCTCATACTCAAAGCCTTCGTCGTGCTGTTGTCGCTCGGTTCTGGGACGTCGGGCGGCACGCTCGCGCCCATGTTCATGATCAGCGCGGCGCTCGGTAGTGTTTTCGCTATCGCCATCAACGCGCTCGCTCCCGGCGCTCATCTTTCGCCTGCGGCCTTTGCGGTCGCCGCGATGGGAGCTCTGCTCGGAGCCGCGGCGCGCGCCACGTTCACCTTCATGTTCTGCGCCTTCGAGACGACGCGCGATTTTCACGCGCTGCTTCCGGTGATGGTCGTCTGCATCCTGGCGGACGCCGTCGCGTACTACATGATGCCCGCGTCGATCATGACCCAGAAGTTCGTCAAGCGCGGCATAGCTGTTCCCGGTGAATACGAGGCGGGCGTGCTGAAATCCGTGCGCGTCAGCGACATCATGCGCCGCGATGTCGCCACGATCCCGCCTGAAATGACGGTCGGCGAACTTGCGCAGCACATCGCGCGGCAAGATTCGGGTTTCAATATGACTCAGGGAATTCCAATCGTCGCGCCCTCCAATAGGCTCGTCGGACTGATCACGCAGCGCGATCTGTTGCGCTCGCTCGAAAGAGATCCGTCCGGCAACGAGCCCGTTCTTGCAGCGGACGGGCGACCCCTGATCGTTGCCTATCCCGACGAACTCGCCCACACGGCTCTCCTGCGGCTGCTTCAAAATGACGTGGGCCGTTTGCCCGTCGTCGCGCGAGAGGACGAAACAAAACTGGTCGGCTACCTGAACCGTTCGAGCTTCCTGGGCGCGTGGAAGCGGGAAATGGAAGAGGAGGGAGTGCGCGAGCACGGCTGGCTGGCCGGATGGCGCGGCGCGAACGCAACAAATTCAAGGTGACAGATGATTGCGCGGTGGGCGAAAACTGGCGGGGAAGCTCTATCTTGCTCCGAACTCTAAACTTTCAACTCTGAACTCTTGCCCTCAGCGAATCCTGAGCTTGTCGATGATCCGAACCACGTCCTTCGCAGAAACGTCGTAGAGCGAGTGCTCGTCTTCCTGCTCGAGCCGCTCTCGCAGATACTCCGCGGCGATGTAGCTGGCCTCGCGGTCGCTCGGATTGCGTCCCGCGCCATCGCGAAACATGACGAATCCAGGATGCGCCAGCCCGAGCACCACTCCTTTGCCGTCGACGAAGAACTTGCAGTCCATCGTGTCGCTGTGCCGCGTGGCGATGCCGTTCCAGCAATGCGAAAAGCGGCATTTGTACACGTAATCCGTCACCTTCGACGGCACGTCGAACGCGCCGATGAATTCGCTCATCGCGCCTGCATTCGGAATCGTCGCAACCGCCGCCGCTTTCGCCATGGTTTGCCTTATGTTCCGCCTATTTCCTCGCGCCGACCGCTGCCGGCTGCGTCGCGTGCTGGTAATTCTGAATCGCCGCCGCCACTCCCGCTCCTGCCGGCAGCCGGAATCCTTGATCGAGCAGCGTTTTTTCCAGCGCTGCGAGGAAGATCAGCACGTTCGGCTTCTGGCACGAATAGCCCATCAGTCCGACGCGCCAGATTTTGCCCTTGAGCGGTCCGAGGCCTCCCGCGATCTCGATGCTGAACTCGTCGAGCAGTTGCTTGCGTACCTTGCCGTCGTCGAGCTCCGCGGGAATGTTGATCGCCGTCACGGTCACGAGCCTGTCCGCCGGATTCGAAACCAGCAGCTCGAGTCCCATCGCCTCGAGTCCTGCGATCAGCGCTTGCTGATTTTCCCGGTGCCGTTCCCATCGCGCCTCGAGACCTTCCTCCAGCACCGCGCGCATCGCCTCGCGCATTGCGTAAATCAGCGTAATCGGCGGCGTGTGATGGTACAGGCGATCCTTGCCCCAGTAGTTCATCGCCGTCGTCAAATCGAAATACCAGCTCCGCACGGGCTCTTTGCGCGCGTGCATCGCTTCTTCGGCGCGCGGACCAACGGTGATTGGCGCCATTCCCGGCGGCGCGCTGATCGCCTTCTGCGAGCCGCTGAAGCAAATGTCGATGCGCTGCGCGTCCACGTCCAGCGGCACTCCCGCGAGGCTCGCGACCGTATCCACCACGAGCAGCGCTCCGAGTTCGTCCGCCACTTTGCGGTAGTCCTCGATCCGCTGCACGACGCCCGACGAAGTCTCACCGTGCGTCAGTCCCACAAACTTGATTTTCCGGCCTTTTCCCGCGCGCAGCACATCCGCCGGATCGACCGTCCGCCCGTACGGCGCTTCGACGCGAATCACCTTGGCAGGAACGCGTTCGGCGATAATCGCCATGCGCTCGGAAAACGCGCCGTTCACGCAGACGACGCACTCATCGCCCGCATCGAGCGGGTTCATCACCGCCGCTTCGATGCCGCCCGAGCCCGAAGCCGAAAGTGGAAACGTGATCCGGTTCTGCGTTTGGAAAACGCGGCGCATCAACACCTGCACGTCGTCCATCATTTTCGTGAACCACGGATCCATGTGGCCCACGATCGGAGCCGCCATGGCGCGGTACACGCGCGGATCCACGCACGACGGGCCCGGCGTCAACATCAAGCGTTCCGGCGGCAAAAGCTCGCCAATGATTTCTTGCTCGGGGACTTTCATCTTCGTTCTTCCTCTTCTTGGTCGCGAACGTTCGCTTGTTTCGCAAAATGACTGAGGACCTTCCGCGGCAGGCAACATCCATCGAGAAAGGCCGTAGTTCTTCCTCTATCAGATATCTAGTCTCCCTAAATCATGCTGTCCCGGTCAACCTCCAAAATGGATCTACGCAGCCTCTTCGCCCCTTGTTCCCGCGTGCTGAATCCCTTCCCCGTCCCGCCCGATGGGGCCGAGTCTCGCGGTGCATCGTCTTCGAGGGTGTTAGCGGTTTCGCAACTGCGCCCGAGTCGCATTGAGAAGCTCTCGATGCGTGTGCTAGATTGAAAAACGGACCCCCATGCCGATGGCTGACGGAAAAACTGTCGCTGGACACAAGCCCAAAGTCACGCAGGTCGAGGTGTATTGGCACACTGTAAAATACCGCACCGTCGCCCTCCTCGTCTTGTGCGTTTTCGCGATTATTGGCGCGTCCGTCTATCTCGTTTTCCCGGAGTTCTCCCAAAAAACATTGGAGCGGCTCACGAATGCCGTCGCCCCAAGCGACAATGTCGCCGCGAACGCAGCCAGCCGCCAGGCGCGTTTCGTCAACCTCGACGGCAAGGTGCAGATTAAGAAAGTGAACTCCCTTCAGTGGGTCAACGCCGATTATCAGATCACTCTCGACAAGGGTGATGAGATCGAGACCGGTTCGGATGGCGTCGCCCGCGTCTCTTTTGCTGATGGCACCGAGTATACCGTCAAGGGCGATACGTTCGTCACTGTCGAGGAAAACACGGTGGCGCGGGACCACGCCACGGAGGTTGCCGTTCATCTCAATACCGGTCAGGTTGACCTCAACACCGGCGCGTGGCAAATTCCGGGTTCGAAAGCCCAAGTGTCCTTCGAGGATGCCGTCGCCGACGCGCAGGCTAATAGCCGCTTGAACGTGCGCAGCGATCCCACCACGAACGAGCAGGTCGTCACCGTTGATTCCGGAGGCGCCCAGCTGAATCGCGGCAGCGAGCACGTGGATATCGGCCAGTACGAGCGCGCAACCTTCAGCGGCCCCGGCGGCGCCATCACGAAGAGTCAGGTGCTCGCTCCTCCCGAACTCACGCAGCCTCTCAATCTACAGCCCATTATCGTAGCCGATCCGAAGCATAGTCCCGTTCATTTCGCCTGGAATCCTTCGGCGACCGCCAAGGAGTATGATCTTCAGACCAGCACGACAACGAGTTTCAGTCACATTGTGATGGAACAAAAGACGGCTGCAACCTCCGTCGATCTCACCGGCTTCGAGCCGGGCGACTACTTCTGGCGGATTCGTGCCATCGACGACAAAGGTAACGTCAGCGATCCAAGCGATTCGTATAAATTTACGCTGGTAGCCCAAGGCAAGGAACAGGAGATGCCGCTCGACATCGACGGCACCCAGCTTCAAGGCAACGTCGTCGAGGTGATGGGACGCACCGAGCCCGGCGCTGCCTTGATTATCAACGGCGAAGAAGTCGCCGATATTCAGTCGGACGGGCGCTTCCGGTATTTCACTCCGCCAATGGCGCGAGGCAGCCACACGATCGTCATCACCGGACAGGACCGGCGGGGCGGCACGGCGATCAAGCGCGTCGACGTCGTGATTCCGTAAACGCATTCGCCCGCATTGGAGGACCGGCACAAGCCGGGCGCTGCCGCAGCGGCGCAGTATCGGGCTCTGGGGGAAAAGGAATTGACAAAGAACGGTTACAACATGCGGTCGGTCTTCAGCCTGTTCTCTTCTGACCTGGCTATCGACCTGGGCACCGCGAATACCCTCGTATTTGCGCGCGGCAAAGGCATCGTCGTCAACGAGCCTTCCATCGTCGCCATCAATAAAAACAATTCCGAAGTCGTCGCCGTCGGCCGCGAAGCAAAGGAAATGCTCGGCCGCACTCCCGGCAACGTGGTGGCCATCAAGCCCATGAAAGACGGCGTGATCGCCGATTTCAAGGTCACCGAGAAGATGCTCACGTATTTCATCCAGAAGGCGCATAACCGCCGCGTCCTGGTGCACCCGCGCATCGTCATCGGCGTCCCGAGCGAGATCACGCCCGTCGAGAAGCGCGCCGTGCAGGACTCCGCCTATCGCGCCCGCGCGAGCGAGGTCTATCTCGTTGAGCAGGCCATGGCTGCCGCCATCGGCGCCGGGCTGCCCATCGAAGAGCCTTCCGGAAACATGGTGGTCGACATCGGCGGAGGCACCACCGATATCGCCGTCATCTCGATGAGCGGCATCGTCTACTCGCGCTCCGTCCGCGTCGCAGGCAATGAAATGGACGAATCCGTCATGCACTACCTTAAGCGCAAGTACAATCTTCTCGTCGGCGAGCGCACCGCCGAACAGATCAAGATGGAAATCGGCTCTGCCTATCCGCTCGAAAAACCGCTTACGCTTGAAGTAAAAGGGCGCAACTTGATCGAGGGCGTGCCGCGTACCGTCACCATAGACGACAGCGAAATTCGCGAGGCGCTTTCCGAGAATATTTCGACGATCGTCAACGCTATCCGCGTCGCTCTCGAACGCACGCCGCCCGAGCTTTCCGCCGATATCAGCGACCGCGGCATTGTCCTCACGGGAGGCGGCGCGCTCATCAAGAATCTCGACAAGCGCATTCGCGAGGAAACCGGTTTGCCCGTTTCAATCGCCGACGATCCGCTCGCGTCGGTCGTGCTGGGCACGGGGAAAATGCTCAGCGATTTCCGGCTGTTGCGCCTGGTTTCGATCGATTAGCTTCCGGACAACAGATCTTGCGTCGCGTCGCACAAATAGAGCTGTCATCCCGAGCGGAGTCCCGCGCGCCTTTGCCTTTCCCGCGCCTTTTGCGGGCGCGGGGCGGAGTTCGAGGGATCTGCTCTGGTTTTTCTTTTCGGTTTTGGCTGGACGGCATTCGAATGTCGGGCTTTTAAAATGCTCAACGTCTACTCTCGTCATCGTTCGCTCGCGTTGCTCGTCGGCGTCGTTTTCGCGCAGGTCTTACTGCTGGCCTTTCAGATCAAGCGCGATCGGGACGTGCCCCTCATTCGCCTTTGGGCCGCGGACCTCGTAACTCCCGTCGGCCGCGTCGGCACTTGGACCTCCTCCAAAATTCGCGGCGTCTGGGCGGGCTATATCGATCTTCACGGCGCGCGTGCGGATAATAAGCGCCTGCAGGCCGAAGTCGACCAGTTGCGGCTGCGCAATTTCGAATTGGAAGCTGGCGCCAGAGAAGCTCAGCGCTTGCAAAATCTGCTCGATTTCCGCGAGGCTCATCCCGAGGTTCCCATGCTCGGCGCCCAGGTGATCGGAGCCAGCGCCGACCCCACGTCCCACACGCTCTTCATCAATCGCGGCTCGCGCGACCATCTGCGCCGTGATATGCCGGTCATCACGCCGGAAGGCATCGTGGGCAAGATCGTCGAAGTTTTCTCGAATGACACGGCGCAGGTGCTTCTCATCGACGACCGCGATAGCGGCGTCGGCGCCCTCTTCGCCGATACGCGCACCCACGGCGTCGTGCAAGGCACTGGCGACCCCCTGCCCGTGATGGACTATGTGGCGAACGACGAGAAAGTCCACCCCGGCGAAGTCATCCTCACGTCCGGTGAAGATCGCATTTTCCCAAAGGGGCTGCCGGTCGGCGTCGTCAAAGACGCATCTGACTCGACTCCGTTTCAGATCATTCACGTCCAGCCGGCTGTCCACTTGGACCGTCTTGAGGACGTTCTCGTCCTGCTCTCGCGCCAGGATGTCGTCCTGAAGTCCTCTGAGCTACCCGTCGATCCAAACGCTCAGATCCCTGCGCCGGCTGCCGGACTTGCACCTGCATCGTCCGAATCGCAATCTCCCGCCGCCTCCGAAAAATCCAAGCCTGCGCAGCCGCCCATCGAGCCGGCCGCCAAGCCGCCCGCCTCATCCCCGGAGCCGCGATAAAATGGCCTCGATGCTCAGCGCCGGAATCCGCTCCGACTCGAATATCGAGGTCCACAAGTATTACGGCGGCACGGTCATCATCACCGCGTTTCTCGCTCTCGTGCTCCAGGCGTTTCTTCACAAGTACGGCCGCTGGTCTGAGCTCATCGATCTGCCTCTGCTCGTGACCGTTTATTTCGGCGTCAGCCGCCGCAACACTTCCACCGGCCTGCTCCTCGGTGCGGCGATCGGCATCCTCCAGGACGCTTTGAGCTTCGATAATCCGATCGGTTTGTATGGAATCGCGAAGACCTTGGTGGGTTACGTCTCGTCTTCGATCGGAGGCCGCGTCGATACCGAGCATCCGGTCAGTCGCTTCGGCCTGGTCTTTCTGCTCTTTCATTTTCATCAGGTGGTTTTTGCGATCACGGAGCGTGTCCTGTTGAATCATTCAGCGCCCTTTTTCACGCCGCGCCTGCTCCTTGATTCTGCGGTTACTTCCGCCGTCGGCGTCGGTCTCTTCGCCCTTCTCGACCGTCTCCGCCGCCCCGCCTAGAAGGCGATATCTCGGCGAAGTCAAAGTGCATTTTCGTCGACCTTCCGTTGACCAAAAGGACATGCCCCGGTTGCGACCATCCACGCGCGGTGATAGCTTTTAAGGTCAACCGATTCGCATTCGGGATGGCAGGGCGCACCTAGGGCCGCATACGGCCCGCCGCGTTGGAGTTTCGTTGGCACCATGGGGCATTAGCGATCAGAAGATTCCGCAGGGAAGGCTCGCCCTGTTTTCCTACCTGTCCGTCATCCTCGTAGCCATGCTTCTGGTAGGCTTCTGGAAATTGCAGGTCGTCCAGTCCGACCATTTTGCCGACCTGGCCGAAAAGAACCGCGTCCGCTACATTCCCATCATCGCCCCGCGCGGCGCCATGCTCGACCGCGAAGGACGCGTTCTCGCCGACAGTTTCCCTTCGTTCAGCATCCTCTTGCTCCGCGACGATCCGAAGCAGGTCCAAAAGGAACTTCCGCGCATCGAAGAAGGCCTGGGCATCTCAGCCGACGATTTGCGGCAGCAGGTTGAAGCGGCCAAGTCCGAGCCGAAGTTCCAGCCCATCGTCATCAAGCCAGCCGCTTCCGATGCGGATATTGCCTTCGTCGAATCACACCGCATCGACCTACCCATGCTCGAGTTGATGATGGTCCAGCGCCGCCGCTATCCCCATGGCGAGATGCTCGCGAATACGATTGGCTACGTTGGTGAAGTCTCGCCCGAGGATATGGACGACAACCCGGACAAATATCGCCCCGGCGACATCGTCGGCAAGGCCGGCCTCGAAAAGGAATACAACGACCAGCTCGAGGGAACCGACGGCCTGCGCCGCGCCGTCGTCAATAGCGTCGGCAAAATGGTTCGCTCTCTCGACGATGTGGACGCCATTCCCGGCAAGCCGATTCAGTTGACAATCGATTATGACCTGCAGTCCGTCGCGGAAGCCGATTTCGCCAACAAGGAGGGCGCCCTCATCGCCATGGACGCCCGCACGGGCGCTGTTCTCGCCATCGTCAGTCGCCCCACCTTCAACCCCAACGATTTCACGGTTCGCATCCCCACAAAGGAGTGGGCCGAACTCAATTCTGATCCCCAGACGCCTCTCTTGAACCGCGCCATTCAGGCGCAGCTCGCTCCCGGCTCGGTCTTCAAAGTCGTGATGGCGACCGCGATGCTCGAGTCCAAGGCGATCCCCGCGAATTACACCGTGTATTGTCCGGGTTCAGCCGTCTTTTACGGCCGCACGTTCCACTGCGATCACGCTCACGGTCTGGTCGATCTCCACAAAGGCATTGTCGCGTCCTGCGACGTCTACTTCTATAACGTTGGCAAGCTGCTCGGGATCGATCGGATTTCACACTATGCGATGGGCCTCGGCCTTGGCCGGCGCACCGGAATTGATTTGCCCGGCGAGGAGCCGGGCCTTGTTCCATCCGAGGATTGGGTCGAGCGCGTCTTCCATCACAAATGGTATCCGGGATCCACGATTTCTTTGTCGATCGGCCAGGGCGCCTTGATGGCGACTCCGATCCAGCTTGCCCGCATGATCGCGGCCGTGGCTAGCGGCGGCACACTGATCCACCCGCATCTCCTCAAAGACGCGACGTTGCCCCCGCCCGAGGTGTTCCCTCTTTCGGATGACACAGTCCGGCAAGTCACAGACGGTCTGTGGGGAGTCGTCAACGAGCCGGATGGCACCACCTCCGAACTCGTCAAGCTGCAAAACATCGACTTCTCCGGCAAAACTGGGACCGCACAAATCGAGAGTTACGACCTGCAAAATAAGCTGGGGAAGAAATTGAAAGAAAACGGCTGGTTTGTCGGCATAGCACCCCGCCGCAACCCGGAAATCGTCGTGGCAGCTTTGGTCCAGGCCGGCGGATTCGGCAGCGTGTCCGCGGCGCCGATCGTCCGCGACGTGGTCAAAGCCTATTACGATAAGAAGGCTGGCCACTTCCAGATGCCCGTGCCCTCAGCACCGCCAGCCACCGAAACTTCGTCCGTTTCAACGTCCCCAGCCCGGGTCGTCAGACCGGTGAAATCCTCGTCTCTTGTCGCGGCAGTTGGAGCGCAGCACCAATGAAAGACCGTCCCAGCGTCAACGATTTTGACTGGACTCTCATGGCCATCGTCGCCGCGATCTGCACGATCGGCGTCCTCGAAATCTATTCCTCCACCCACTCCAGCGCCATGGCCGGAATGCAGTGGAGGCAGTTGATTTGGATCGGGATCGGGCTCGCTGGGATGCTCATCATCTCCCGCATCGACTATCACTCCCTGATGGACCAAGCGCCCATTCTTTACCTGATCGGGGTTGCCGGTCTCCTTGTCGTTCTGGTACTTGGCTACTCGCGCCTCGGCGCCAAACGCTGGATTTCCATCGGCGGCGAGAATTTACAAGTGTCAGAACTCATGAAGTTGATTATAATCATCGTGCTGGCGCGCTACTTCACGGAAGTGCGCACGGATCGCCTCACGCTTCGCGATTTAGCGAAGGTTGGCGCGCTGACCTTGGTTCCCGTGGCTTTGATTTTGAAGCAGCCCGATTTGGGAACCGCGATGGTGCTGGTTCCCGTGGCCGTGGTTGGTTGCTTTCTCGCCGGCATCGAGTGGAAACACTTGTTGATCGGCGCGGTCGTGGTGGCGCTGCTGGTTCCAGTCGCTTGGAACATGCGCCGTCATTTGAAGCCTTACCAGCAGCAGCGCATCCAGACGTTCCTGCACCCGGAAGAAGATCAGCGCGGTGCGGGCTATCAGATTTTGCAGTCCGAGATCGCGGTCGGCTCAGGTGGCTTTTGGGGAAAAGGATTTGGCAAGGGCAGTCAGAACCAGCTGGGCTTTGTGCCGGTCCGGTATTCGGACTTCATTCTCGCCGCGCTTGCCGAGGAGCAAGGTTTCATAGGAGTTTGCGTCGTTTTGCTTCTGTATTTGGGTTTGATTCTGCGCCTGGTGGACAACGCGCAGAAAGCGAAAGACAAGGCCGGCATGTTCGTCGTGATGGGAGTGACGGCCATTTTGGGTTTCCACGTTCTGGTCAACGCATCGATGGTGATCGGCGATATGCCGGTTACCGGCATCCCGTTGCCGCTGATGAGTTACGGTGGTTCGGCGACGGCTTTTGTGTTTTTGGCTTTGGGTCTGGTGATGAACGTCCGCATGCGGCGCTTCGTCAACTAGCCCCGCTCCGATTTGTTGGAATGGGTATCGAAAGTATAGGTAGCGGCGCTAGTCGCCGCACGCAGTGCCCCGCGTCCCGGCCCTTCGGGACCCGGGAATTCAGCTTCGTTCGAAGGACGCATCGAGTGGGGAAAGTCCATCCGAAAAATTTCGGTTCTTTCCTGGGCGGCCCGTCGTGGCTCGTCGAAGGCGCAGCCTTCCCCCATGCCGGCTCTGGCGCACGCGAAGTTTTCCTGCGCCGCCGCACTCGCATGCTCCATGAGGAGTTTCTAAATGTCGAAGGAAATGGTTATCTCCGCGAACCCGCACGAGACGCGGGTCGCGATTCTCGAAGAAGGACAGCTTTGTGAGTATTACGTCGAGCGTGAAAAGGAATTCGCTCTAGTCGGAAGCATCTACAAAGGCCGTGTGACGCGCGTGCTGCCAGGCATGCAGTCGGCCTTTGTCGAAATCGGCCTCGATAGCGACGCTTTCCTCTACGTCACCGACTTCCTTGAAGGCATCGAAGAGTTCGACGAACACGTCGCCACGACCGCCGAGGAAAAGATTCAAAAGATGGAGGAGCAGGGCGGCCAGATTTTCCCCGCCAGTGCGGCGGCGCCTGCGCTCGAGCCCGCCGATGTTGAGGCGGCCCCGGCTCCATTCGCCGCGCCAACGGAAGAGTTCGCATCCGACCGTGCAATTCCATCGGCGCCCGTGGCGCCCCCACCTCCGCCGGCGCTCAACACATCCTCGCCCGATCGCCCGCAGTTTGAAAACCGTTCGCCCCGTCCGGATCGCGGAGGTCGCGATTTCGGCAGGCGCGGTGGAGGCGGACGTCGCGGCGGCCGCTTTGGCAGGCGCGACAATAGAGGCGGGCGCGGTGGAAGTGGCGGCGGTGATCGCCGCTATGGCCGCGAGCTTCCGCCGTCGAAATACGCGTCGCCTCGCCCTTACGAAGACCAATCGAGCGAGCCTGCCCTGCCGTCGGACTACGTTCCGATTATTCTTCCCGGCGAATCTCTCGCGAAATACAAGGAGAAGCCGCCCTCGGCGGCGCCGCCTGCTTCTGTCGAGGAAAATGTTTCAACGACGGAAACGCAAGTCGCCGCACCGGAAGCATCGGCCGCGATTCAAGAGCTGCCTGCGCCAAGTTTCTCTGAGCCGGTTGTCGAAGCACCCCGGCCGCCGCGCCCCGAATATCGTCCTTCGAGTTCCGGTCTTGAGCCGCTTCCCGGCGAGTCGCTTTCGAAGTGGAAGCACGTGGAACCGGCGCCCGCGCCAATCGCGGAAGCAGTTGCCGCGCCAGAAGCGTCCGAAGTGATTGAAGAAATTGGGCTGAGCCGCGAAGAACGCGACGAAAGGGAACGCGAGTTCGAGTCTCAAGAAAGAATGTACGGAGCAGCCACCGGATTCACCGAAACCTCCGCCGAAATCGAAGCCGCGCATGAGGCTGCCCCGGACTTGACCGACGAAGAAGCCGCCGCCCTCGCGGAGCACGTTGCCGACGCCCAGAGCGACGAAATCGAGCGCGCTGCCGAAGATCGCGTCTTCGCTTCACCCGAAGAGATCGCCGCAGCGGAAGCCGCCGACGCCGAAGAGGCCGAGGCTGCCTCCGAGGAAGAGCAGGCCCTCGAGGAAGAAGAAGAGGTCGCCGAAACGGAAGGCATGATCGCCCCGCCGGGAAACGGCGGCGAAACCGAAATCGGCGAGCATCACGAAGAAATGTCGGCTGAAGATGCGCTCGCCGCAAATTCCGAAGCGGCCACCGGCGAAAACATTTCACCTGCCGGCGAGGGCGTCGCTCCGCAGGGCCAGCCCTGGAAGGCTAGCGTGCGCAGCAATGATTTCCGCGCTCGCATGCAGCACCCGGGACGCCGCGGCGGGCGCGATCGTGACCGCGGCCGGGGACGCCGCGACGATCGCGGTCGCCGTCCGCAGCAGGGCCACGGCGGCCACGGCCACCGCACGCAGCCGCGCCGTCCGCAGCTGATCGCGGACATGCTGAAGCAAGGCCAGGAAATCATCGTCCAGATCGCGAAAGAGCCGCTCGGCAAGAAGGGCGCGCGCATCACCAGCCACATCGCGCTTCCCGGCCGCTACCTCGTCTACATGCCCACGCTCGATCATACGGGCGTCTCGCGCAAAATCGCTTCGGCCGAAGAGCGCTCTCGCCTGCGCCACTTGGTCAACGATGCAAAAGGCACAGCGGGCGGCGGCTTCATCGTGCGCACCGCGGCCGCAAGCGCCGCGCCCGAAGAAGTGCGCGCGGACGTCGAATTCCTCACGCGCACGTGGTCCGAAATCAAGACGCGCTCGGAGCAGCGCAAGGCCCCGTCGCTTCTGCACCGCGACCTGAACCTGGTCGAGCGCATGCTCCGCGACCACATCAGCTCGGACTACGGCGCGATCTGGGTCGACTCCGAAGAGGAGTACACCAAAATCATCGAGTTCATGGGCCGCTTCCAGCCGGGCCTTGTGAACCGCGTGAAGCTCTACACGAAGGAAAATCCGGTCTTCGAGGAATTCGGCATCCAGCAGGAAATCGACAAGGGCCTGCGTCCGAAAGTCTGGCTCAAGTCGGGCGGCTACATCGTTATCAACCACACGGAAGCGCTCGTCGCGATCGACGTCAACACCGGCAAGTTCGTCGGCAAGGGCTCGAATCGCCTCGAAGACACGATCGTCCGCACCAACCTCGAAGCGGTGAAGGAAATCGTCCGCCAGATGCGCCTGCGCGACCTCGGCGGCATCATCATCATCGACTTCATCGACATGGAAGAACGGCGCAACCGCGAAAAAGTGATGGCCGCGCTCGAAGAAGCCTTGCGTGCCGACCGTGCTCCGTCGAAGATGCTGCGCTTCAACGAATTCGGCCTCATTGCCATCACGCGCAAGCGCACCAAGCAGGCGCTCGAACGCACTCTCTGCCAGCCGTGCCCGTATTGCACCGGCTCAGGCATGGTGAAATCGATCCCCACGCTCACCTATGAAATCCAGACGGAAGCGCGCAAGATGGCGCCCGAAATGTCGTCCGGCAGCATCACGCTCCGCGTCCATCCGGAAATCGGCAAAGCCCTGAAGACCCGCGAATCCTCGCTCGTCGAAGAGCTCGAGCGCTGGACGAAAAAAAGCGTCATCATCCAGGCCGACCCCACGCTGCATTGGGAGCAGTACGATATTTACTGAAAATTTGCTGCCTGAATTCCCGAAGCAGGCCGGGATGCGGTGATGCGACTCATCGGCCCGAAAAACCTCGAATACAGGGAGTTCACTGCTTCTTCGGCGGCGTAAATGCCCAATCTTTTTCCGCCAATTTCTTGCCTTCCGGCCAATCTGAATCGCAGTAGATGAATGGATGCTTGGCCTGTTTTGCGGTAGGCCCCATCAGACTTCGGCACTGATGCCATACGCCATTTACGCGCCCTAAATGCAGAACCTCGTTCCAATAGCCGTTCAGAGCCGAGAAACTCATGGTCAGTTTCTTGGAATCTCCCTGTGGCATCGGATATATTCCGATTACATCGACTTGACCTTGAGGCGCTTCAGTAGATTGCGGTCGCAGGTAGGGTATTTGATATCCGGTATCCGCGGAATTGATGGCCGTTATCCAATCTCCGTTCGGGTGCTTGTTGTAGTCTTGCATCGCCGCCAACCTGCGTTCATCATCCATCATGACCGCTTGAGTGCCACGCAGTGGATATTTGCCGTGGCTCGTTACCGAAACTAAAAAGTAGGGTTCGCCTCTAGGAGCTAAGAAATTGTTCCAATGCATCTCAAACGCCTGCGCTGGCTCGGCGGTGAACGTCATAAATGCGAAACTGTTGCCGCCAGTTTGCGTTTTGATGCTATCCGCCACTCCCGACATGATTGCGTCAGATCGGGCCATAGTTTTTGCAAATTCCGAGTCGCTGTGATTCAGTAGTTTCTGAACGTTGTTTGTAATGGCGGTTCCGATGTCGGAGAATTTCTGATTTTCTTCCTGTCTTCGACCAGCTTCATCTCGAGCGAAATCGGCCCGATCTTTATCAATCGCGCGGTATTCTACCGCGAGCAACAGAAAAAGCATCGCAATCCAAAACATCCGAGCGGTAGTTCCAACTTTCTCCCAGAAGAGCGGCATTAGTGTCGCGGCCACAGCGAGGAATAAGCCAGCCTTGCCAACAGTGGGCAAGTGAAACATCCACGAAATACCGAGAAGCACTAGCGCAAACACGCACAACCAAGAGAGTATCCCCCATACACGAAGTGCGGATTTCGAGGGTTCAGCCATTGCGCCCTCCACCGAGCCAAGGACTGGTATCCTTGGCATGGGGAGCGCAGTCGAGTCAAGGTGATAATCCCGCGAGGGCCCTTTCTCGGCGGCGTGTTAGTTGCAGAAGGTAGCGCGCCCGCTGGCACTATGTTCTTAGCATTCGTAGCCAAAGGACGAAAGCAAAAGCAGATCCCTCACACCATCCGCAAAAGGCGCGGATGGGATTCGGGATGACAGCGCGCTGGATACGGGCGCTCCCCGGATGGGTTTTTCCTTCGCCATTTCCAGGGCGAGCGGGATGACAGCGCTTCGGTGCAACGGCTTCGGTAGTGGGCGCGAGGCGTCCGGGACCGCAGTCGGGCATTTCCCGTTTTGGGCACCAGTCCGGTTGTAAACGCTACTTCACTCCGATCCTTCTAATACTTCACGACTGGTGACAATTTCAGCCACAAAATGGCGTAAAATGGCTGCTTTCGGGGGCTTATCTCGCCTTAAAAGGGGCTTAAATGGCGGAACCTCTAAACGACAAGAAGATACTTGCGCTGGCGACCTATGCCAGCCTGGCGCGGGCGGTTCATTCGCTGGACGACCTGCTGGAGCGGCAATGCGACACGTTCGGGCTAACCTCAAGCCAATTCAGGGTGTTAGAGCACCTCCGACTTTACGGTCCGGTGGCGACGGGGGAGCTTGCCTCAAGCGTGATGTTCGGCGACAGCACCATCAGCGTGGTCACCCGGAATCTGGAGAGCGCCGGGCTAGTAGTTCGCCGGGCCGACAAGACCGACGGGCGCAAAGCGATCGTCCATCTGACGCCGGAGGGAAAGAAGATGGTTGAGAAGATTTTGCCGAAGCGCGGGAAGGTCCTTCGAGCCAAGATGTGCGTCCTGGGGAAGCGCGAGCAGGAGAATTTGGACCGCATGTGCCGGAAGCTGGCGGAAGGCGATGCGGTGAAATTCGCCTTGGAGATGACGATGGACGATGGGGACGAGGTGGACTAAGAGTTGAAAGGGCCGCAGGCAAAAGCAGATCCCTCACGCCATCCGCAAAAGGCGCGGATGGGATTCCCTTCGCGAGCTCAGGGCAAGCGGGATGACAGCTCTCAGGTTGAGGGCATTGGTAGCAGGTGTGGGATGTGTGCCCGGCAGCATTGAGCGAAACGCTGTTGCAGCTCTATAGTCCCACGATCATTTGTAGGCAACCGTTTCAGCGGCGGGACCGCGGCCGCGACAAGAGGCCGCGCCGCCTTCTTTGCGGCGCCGCTATACCACGCGCTGTCATCCCGAACCCGTCCGCGTCTTTTGCGGATGGCGTGAGGGATCTGCTTTTTCTTCGCCGTTTGCTTCCTGCGGCCCTCCAAGCTTGGAGTCCAGCATGCGATCTTTCGCTGGCAGCTCTACCGCCAAGTCTTCCCACGTCGGATTCTCCTTCTCGACCAGGCGAATCTTTTTCTCTCGCCGCCACGCCTTGATTTCCTTCTCGCGGGCGATCGCATTGCGGATGTCGCTGAAGACTTCGGAATGCACGAGTCGGAAGATGCGGTATCGCGAGGTAAAGCCGGGCACGAGGCCTTGGCGATGTTCGAGCAGTCTTCGTTGGAGACTGTTCGTTACGCCGGTGTAGAGGTTTCGTGAGCGGCTGGCGAGAATATAGACGTAGTAACTCTTGTCCATCGCAGTGCCTCAAAGGAAGGGTGGATTTAAGCACAAAACAGAGGGGAAAACGACGGCCGTAGGCAAAGCGAAAGGCAAAGCAGAAAAGCAGAAAAGCAGAAAAGCAGATCCCTCACCCATCCGCAAAAGGCGCGGATGGGATTCGGGATGACAACGCGCGGTGGGGGCGCTGGTGAGTGGATGGTGCGGCGCGCGCTGCTCATTAACGGCGCCGCTCCGCTCGGGATACGACGGAGCCACGCGCAACGAACGAGCCACATTCCGCCACCCGGACGGCACAGGCGGTGGGCGTGCTGCTAGTCTGACGTATCCTAAGTGTATTTACTAATGGCGGCCAGCGGTGCATACTCACAATATGCCCCTTCCACCTGCGCCCAAACTGTCCCTTGCGGACTCAGATCGCAAGCAGTTGCTGGAGATTAGCCGTCATCGCAGCACACCCCGAGGAATTGTTCTCCGCGTCAGCATTGTCCTTGGCGCGGCCGAGGGAATTGCCAATCACGTTCTGGCACGGAACCTCTCTACCTCTTTGCCAACCGTATTGCTGTGGCGGAGGCGATTTGACAGCCGGGGCTTAGCCGCCGTACTGGAGGACCGGCCGCGTAGCGGACGCCCCAAGCAGATCTCCGCAGAACGGGAAGAAGCTATTGTGGATGCGACCATGAAGACCACTCCGAAGGATGCCACTCATTGGAGTGTTCGGGCCATGGCGGCGAGCCAGAAGGTCAGCCCCGCTACCGTGCAGCGGATTTGGAAGAAGCACAGATTGCAGCCCCATCGAGTGGAGTCCTTCAAGTTCAGTAACGATCCGGAATTTGCTCGGAAAGTGCGCGACATTGTGGGGCTCTATCTGAACCCACCGGATAAGGCGATCGTCCTCAGCGTGGATGAGAAAAGCCAGATTCAGGCCCTGGAGCGCACGCAACCCCTTCTTCCCTTGCGGCCCGGCTTGCCAGCACGACAAACGCACGATTATGAGCGGCACGGAACGACCACACTGTTCGCCGCGCTCAACGTTTTGGAGGGAAAGGTGATCGCTGCCTGTCAGCCGAGGCATCGGCATCAAGAGTTCCTACGGTTCCTGAATCGGATCGATGAGTCGGTCGATTCTGGTCTGCAAATCCATCTCGTGCTCGACAACTACGGAACGCATAAACACCCAGCGGTGAAGAAGTGGCTCGCCGTGCAGCCTCGCTATCACGTCCATTTCACGCCAACCAGTTCTTCGTGGCTCAATCAGATCGAACGCTGGTTCGCCGAAATCACGCGGAAACGAATTCGCCGAGGCACATTTCGCAGCGTTCGTGACCTGACCAAGGCAATTCAAGATTACGTCCAGCGCTACAATCGGAACCCACAACCATTTCAGTGGGTCGCCAGCGCCAGTAAGATCATCCGGAAGGTCAACAAATATAAAGAAACTTTAGAGACGGGAGACTAGCCCGAGAAGCGCTGTTCCCGAAACGGATCACCGTACATGTTGTAGCCGTTTTCTTCCCAGAATCCCGGCGCGTCATGCTCCATGAATTCGATCCCGCGCACCCACTTCACGCTTTTCCACGCGTAGAGGTGCGGGACCACAAGGCGTACCGGATAGCCGTGATCGGCGGGCAGCGGCTCGCCATTGTGTTTCAGCGCGAAAAGCGTGGCGGGCCGCATCAAGTCGTCGAGCGGCACGTTCGACGTGAAATCCTCTTCCGCATGGACCATCACGTATTTCGCCTCAGCCTTCGGCGCGGCCAGCTTCGCCACTTCGCCAAACGCGATGCCTTCCCAGCGCACGTCGAAGCGGCTCCAGCGCGTCACGCAGTGCATGTCCGCCGTCACGCCGATCATCGGCAGGTGGCTGAACTCGTCCCACGTGAGCCGCAGCGGCTTTTCGACCAGCCCGGTAATCTTGAAATCCCAAGTTTTCGGATCGAAGCGCGGTACGCTGCCCACGTGCAGTACGGGCCACTTCAGCGTCGCCGATTGCCCGGGCGGCAGCCGCCCCGAGTCGCGCATCGCGCGTTCCAACTGCTTCCGCTCGGTAAATTCGCCAAAGATCATCGCGGATACCTCCGCCGTGGCGCCAACTGCTGAGGATTGTACACGTGTGGTAGATGCTCTAGGAGGATGGTCCGACGCAGGCAAGTTAGCGGCGAGTCTGCGACATCTGCCGATACTCGTCTCCGGCAGCATCAGGCAACAGTACGTACAGCGTGTAAACGCCGAGGGCGGTGCCGAGCGGGACATGGAGGAGGTCCAGGAACGCCATCACCAGCGCAAATATCCTGCCCCAGGGTTCGAGCTTCAGCAGTCCCCATCCCGCCACAAATCGAAGCGCGGCAAACACCAGGAAAACGACGCACAGGAAGCCGAAAATTCCTGGCACGAGCGCAACCGCAACATTGTCGGCTCCATGCCAGTCCAGAGGCAAGGTTACGATGCCGGCAAGCACAGCCATCACGATGGCCGGAATCAGCAAAAGCGCGCCGTCCACGAACCACAAAATGGCCAGCACATGAATGTGCTCGGCCACCCGCATCCGCGCCGCGCTCGCCACGCGCGCCCCGGTCGTGCTCTTGCCGCAATTCCCGCAAATCGATTGCTCTGCGGCAATGGCCGAACCACAGTTGTTGCAGAACATGCGTCCCTCCTCCGCGTAGCGCAACGCACTACCGGATACGCAGTCAGGTAGCAAAAAGTTCCCCACAGGCAGTTCTAGCTGGTGGGCACCTGGAAATAATCGGGCAGGTCCTTCTTGGTTTCGCGCAGAATCTCGGCCACGGCTTGCCGATCCGCCAGCGAAAATTCCGCGTACTTCCCGGTTCGGTCTCGTCCCGACAATATGACCCACAGACGAGCGTAGATCGCCGCCTTCAGATCGTCGGGCAGCGCATCGAACGCCGGTGAATAGATCATGTAGCTGCACGGATACCGCATCAGCCGCTTCTGTAAATCGAACTGCCGCAGCGATCTCCCCTCGCTGTCGCGCGGCCCTTCCGCCGAAAACATCTCCTCGAATCCCGACGTTCCCCGAATCTCGCCGGGCAGCGACTTCTCGTCGACAAACAGTATCGCGTCCGCCACCGCGTTCGCCGCCTCGCGCAGCACGGCCTCGGTGGTGCCCAGCCGGTCCACCGGCGAGTCAGTCGTGCGGTCCTCGTACTCCGAATAGCGCACTTCCCACCCTGCGCGTGTGAAAAGATTCATCACGTGCATCTCGTGCTCGAAAACCATCAGCGCCACGATGTCACTGTAAGGTGAAAGGTACGCATTCGTATCGAATTTCCCCTTGAGCGATTCGAGATTCAAGGTCTGGCTGCCGAGATAAGATTCTGGTTTCGTTGGGTCGGTAACAATCGCATTCCCCATGTGCCGCATGGAGCCGGTCATGCCCGTGACGTACCATCCGCCCCAGCGCTGCGCGAACGGGCTTCGATCGTCGGTGACGTACCCGCCCAACTCTTCGAGCGGCATGCCGCTCGGCGACGGAAACACGCTGCGCACCAGCATCCCGGGCACGCCCGCGGCTGCGGTCGACTCGTGGCACGCTAGGCACGTATCGTCGTGCCGCACGAATTGCGGCTGCTGCGCGGGCTTTTGATCGAGCGTGTAGAAGATCACGCCCTGCTTGGGGTCTTCCGCGGCTAATTCCACGATCGGCCCGCCGCGCACCCAGCCCACCGCGACCGAGTCATTGAAATAAAGGCTTCGCGGGCTGCTCGGCGAGATGCGGTACATCTGAAAGCTCGTCTTGGAGAAAACCACGAGTTGCGACTGGATCGGAACGTCGAGAGCCTCGAGTACCGATCGCAGGTAACCCTGCTGATCGTCGAACTTCAAATGCACCTTGCCCTGCTGGATTTGCAGATTCAGCCGCGAGACCGCGTCGGTCACCGGCCGCGTGCCGTATTCGATTGGCGGGCTATCGATATCGGGGGCGAACGCCTCTTTGTAATCGCCAAAGGCGAACGCAACCGAAAGCATCACGAGCCCGGCGATCAGCGCAGCGCGCCGCACGACGAAATCCTCTATTCTTCTTCGTCCTCGCCCATTTGCATGGTGAGGTAACGCTCGTAGCCCAGTTCCTTGATCTGGTGCATTTGCGCCTCGAGCCAGTCCACGTGATCCTCTTCGTCCTTCAGCAGCACCACGAAGAGGTCGCGCGAGCCGTTGTCCTTCTCCGCGACGGCCACCTGGATGGCGGCGTTGTAATCCCTGACGGCGCCGATTTCTAGATCGAGATCGCTCTGCAGCATCTCCTGCACGTTCTTCCCGACGGTAAGCTCGAGCGGCTTCATGGTCGGCGAGCCATCGAGGAAAAGAATGCGTTCCATGAGCGCTTCGGCGTGTTTCATTTCCCCGATGGATTGTTTCTTGATGTATTCCGAAAGTTTTTCGTAGCCCCAGTTTTCGCACATTTCCGCATGCAGAAAATATTGGTTGATAGCGGTGAGCTCTTCGCGCAGCGCTTTATTGAGTTCTTCCAATACCTTGGGCGAGCCTTTCATACCGGTGATCCTCCTGAGAAAAGGGGAGTGTAACGCACTCGGCTTGGCAGCTCTCGATCTTTCTTGTTCTGTCGAAAATGTGGCCCCGGCAACCCTGCTCGCCTCGCACATATTCCTTGTAATTTCAGCCTCTTCGTACGAAAGTCGCTCGATGTCCCGATCGATGGAGCCTCCATGAGACGCGCGTTGACGATGGCGTTTATTCTAGTGTTTGCCCTCTTACTTCCGGCCGGCGCCGACGAAGATTCGCTCCAGGGTTTCACCCGCACCAGCTCGCCCGTCGAGCGCGACTGGGAGACGAAGTTCCGGGCCATCCCCAGCCCGGATAACGAGCGCGAATACATGCGTCGCCTCAGCGCCTACCCGCACCACGTCGGTTCGCCCTACGACAAGGACAACGCCGAGTGGATTCTCGCCGAGTTCAAATCCTGGGGCTGGGACGCGCACATCGAGACCTTCGATGTCCTTTTCCCTACGCCCAAGGAACGCCTGCTCGAACTGGTTGAGCCCACAAAGTTCACAGCCAAGCTCCAGGAACCGCCCGTCCTGGTTGACCCAACTTCGAACCAGCAAAGCCAGCAGCTTCACACCTACAACGCCTACTCCGCCGATGGCGACGTCACCGCTCCGCTCGTCTATGTCAACTTCGGTCTTCCCGATGACTACGATCAGCTCGCCCGCCTCGGTGTTTCGGTGAAAGGCGCCATCGTGATCGTTCGCTATTGGGGCGCGTGGCGCGGTATCAAACCGAAGGTTGCGGCCGAGCATGGCGCCGTCGGCTGCATCATCTACTCCGACCCTCACGACGATGGCTACTTCGGTGGCGACGTATTCCCGAAGGGACCGATGCGCCCGCCCGATGGAGTGCAGCGCGGCAGCGTCATGGATTTCCCCTCCTACAGTCCCGGCGATCCGCTTACGCCGGGCATCGGCGCCACGCCCGACGCCAAGCGCCTTCCGATCAAGGACGCTCCTGCCATCACCAAGATTCCCACCCTGCCCATCTCCTACGCCGATGCGCAGCCCCTGCTCGCAGCGTTGGCAGGGCCGATGGCGCCCGAAAGGTGGCGCGGCTCGTTGCCCATTCCGTACCACGTGGGCGCCGGTCCCGCGAAAGTCCATCTAATTGTAAAAGCCAACTGGGACATCAAGCCGATCTACGACGTCATCGCCAGGCTTCCCGGCACGGGCGAGCCCGATCAATGGGTAATCCGCGGCAATCACTACGACGCCTGGGTGAACGGCGCCCAGGATCCGCTCTCCGGCCAGTCGGCTCTGCTCGAAGAAGCCCGCGCCCTGGGCGAATTGTGGAAGCAGGGCTGGCGTCCCAAGCGCACCATCATCTACTGCGCGTGGGACGGCGAGGAGCCCGGCCTTCTCGGTTCGACCGAGTGGGCCGAAACGCACGCTGCGGAACTCCAGCAGCACGCCGTGGTCTATTTCAATAGCGACACCAACGACCGCGGTTTTCTTGGCATGAACGGCTCGGCCTCGCTCACCCATTTCCTGAATGGCGTCGCTCGCGACATTCAGGACCCGGAAGCCCAGGTCTCCGTCTGGGAACGCGACAGATTCCTGGATATCTCGCAAGCCAAGTCGGAGGAAGAGCGCCAGAAAATCCGCAACCGCGCCGATCTTCCCGTGGGCTCGCTCGGTTCCGGCAGTGATTACACCGCTTTCATCGACCACCTCGGAATCGCCTCCGCGGATCTGGGATTCGACGGCGAAGACGACGGCGGCGTCTATCACTCGATTTACGACGATTTCTATTGGTTCACGCACTTCGCGGACACCGACTTCGTGTACGGCCGCGCTCTTTCCCAGACGGTCGGCACGGCCGTGATGCGCTTTGCGGACGCCGACCTCCTCCCCTTCGAATTCCAGGATCTCTCCAGCACGATCGATGGCTACGTGAAAGAATTGAAGAAACTCGCGGACGACGAGAGAGCCGAAAGCCTCGAACGCGACAAGGAACTCGACGAAGGGCTGTACGCCGCCATCAACGATCCGCGCCGTCCCATGAATCCGCCGCCCCGCGAGGATATTCCTCCGCATCTCAATTTCGCGCCCCTCGACAATTCCACCGACGCGCTCGCTCGCAGCGCCGACCGCTATCACGCCGCGCTCGGCAAAGCCTGGGCCGCCGGTGTCGCTTCCGCCACGCTCCAGGATTTGAACGCGAAGCTCGCCCAAAGCGAGCAGCGCCTCACCACGCAGGAGGGCCTGCTGCGCCGCCCATGGTACAAGCAGATGATCGACGCTCCCGGCGTCTATTCCGGCTACGGCGCGAAGACCATCCCCGGAGTCCGCGAGGCCATCGAGCAGCGCCATTGGGACGAAGCCACATCCGAAATCGTGCGCATCTCCAAAGTCCTCGACGCCGAAACAGCCCTGATCGATTCCGTCGCCGCGGAATTGGAACAATCGAAGCCCTGATCCTCTGTCTCGGCCCGAGGTGGAAGGGCGGAGCTTCAGAGTCCGTGTGACTGGCGTGTTCGAGAGGGCGGTGCTTTCACCGGCACTGCACGTGGCGTGTGCGGGGTGCACGCCTGGGCAAGCCCAGGCGGCAAGCGGCGGGAGCAAGCTCCCGCACTCCACAGCGAGGTGCGCACGCTCGAAGTGTTAGGGTGGGTCTTCGGCTGCCGACCGCGCGATGTAACGCGAAAGCCGCCTCGAACGTCCTTGTAACGCAGAGGGGTGGCTGTATCCCCGGTCCAGTTCGCGCAAGGATCCTGGGACACCCGGCATCGGGGCTCCAAAAAATCGTCGTTCAATCGAAGGAGAAGATCGAATGAAGAGGAACAGCATTTTGCTTGCGGCACTCTGCTTTTTGGTTCTCTCGATGGCGCACATCGCTCGAGCGCAGGATGCCAAGGTGGCAGGCGCGTGGGATCTCAGCGCGCCGGGTCGCGATGGCAACGTGATGACCCAGACGCTCACGCTCCAGCAGGACGGCACCAAGCTGACCGGCACGATCAAGGGTGCGCGCGGCGAAGCCCCGGTTACGGGCTCCGTCACGGGCAGCAACATCGCCTTTTCCGTCACCCGCACGACGCCCAACGGCGACCTGAAAATCGACTACACCGGCACGGTCGACGGCGATGCAATGAAGGGCACCTTCTCCGTGATGGGCAACACCATCAACTGGACGGCGAAGAAATCAGCGGCAACCGCCGGCGGAGGAAACTAACTCCGCGCCGGTTTTTCAGCTCTTCGCCCGCGATTACTCGGCAGAACTCGACCGGCCATGCGGCCAAAATCGCCGCAGCCGCCAGAGTTCTGCCGATTCGCTTTTATTGCCGCTAGCCGGGATTTTGCTATGATGGCGGGTCCGGAAAAACCACAAATCATCACGAGGAGTGCTCCTTGTCAGCCCGAATCCTGAATGGCAACGCAATTCGAGACCAAATCTACGCCGAACTGCAGGCGGAAATCGCCTCGCTCGCCGAGGCGGGAATCAAGCCGGGGTTGGCCGCCGTGCGCGTTGGCGACGATCCCGCGTCGAAGCTTTACGTCAATAGCAAGATCGCGGCCTGCGAGAAGCTGGGCCTTGGCAGTTTTCACATCACGCCGCCCGCTTCCACCACCACCGAAGAGCTGCTCGCGATCGTCAATGACCTCAACAATCGCGAAGATGTCGACGGAATCCTCGTGCAGATGCCATTGCCCAAGCAGATCGATTCCAAGCGGATTCTCGACGCCGTGATTCCGGAAAAGGACGTCGACGGTTTTCACCCCGTGAACGTGGGGCGCCTCGTCGCTGGCCGTCCCGCGCTGGTGGCGTGCACTCCGGCGGGCGTGATGGAAATTCTGAAGCGCAGCAACATTCCGATCGAGGGCGCGAACGCGGTCGTGATCGGCCGCAGCGACATCGTCGGCAAGCCGCAGGCGCTGCTTCTGCTTCATGCGAACGCAACCGTCACGATCTGCCACTCGAAGAGCAAGGACCTGCCGGGCATCGCGCGCCGCGCGGACATCATCGTAGCTGCGATCGGTAAAGCGGCGATGGTCACCCCCGATTACGTCCGGCCCGGCGCCACGGTGATTGACGTCGGCCAGATCGTGGTAAAGGACCCGGCCGAGGCCCAGCGCATCTTCGCGAAGTTCCCGGCGAAGCTCGAATCGTTTCGCACGAAGGGCTCGATTCTCGCGGGTGACGTTCATCCAGAGGTCGTCGAAGTCGCAGGCGCCTACACGCCCGTGCCGGGCGGCGTCGGCCCGCTCACGATCGCCATGCTGATGAGCAACACCGTGAAAGCGGCTCGCATGCGCCGTGGTGCGCGCGCACCCGCGGCTGTTTCTTCGCGTGCCTGATGCTGCGAATCGGGCTCACCGGCGGAATCGCATCGGGCAAGTCGACGGTCGATCGAATGCTGCGCGACCGCGACCAAATGGTGTTCGACGCCGACGCCATCGCCCACGAGCTCCTCGAGCCCGGCCAGACGACCTACGATGCGGTGGTCCGCACATTCGGCGGCGCCGGCGCCATCCTCGGCGCGGGCGGCGCGGTCGACCGTGGTAAGCTCGGCACAATCGTTTTCGCCGATCCCGCGAAGCGCGCGGCCCTCAACGCAATCCTTCATCCCCGCATCCGAGATATCTCAGAGGACTGGTTCGCGAGGCTCGACGGTCCCGGCGGTCCTACAATTGCCTTCGAAGACGCCGCCCTGATTTTGGAAGCGGGCCTGCGAAAGTATTTCGACCGCGTGGTCGTTTGCTGGTGCCGCCCGGAGCAGCAGGTCGAGCGATTGAAGGAACGCGGCCTCTCGCTTGACCAGGCGGCTCGCCGCATCGCGGCGCAAATGCCGATCGATGAAAAGCGCCGCCTCGCCGATGACGTGATCGATTGCTCGGGCTCGATCGAAGAGACTGAGCGCCAAGTCGAAGCCCTGCTGGCAAAGCTCGAGCAAGAGGCCGGCGCACCCGGTAAGCAGAGCGGTAGACGGAAATGACGACACAGGAAAATCGAAAACGCGCGCTGCGATTACTCGCCCTGGGTGCAATCATCGGCCTCTTCGCGTACTGGCTCGGCACGCACTATGGCCAGCACACGCCGGGATCGGTGGTAGCGTTGCAGGCGCCCGGATCGACCGAAACACTCGACCCCATCGAAGAAGAAAATGTCCGAATCTACAAGCAGGCGTCGCCTGCCGTGGCGAATATCGTCACGCGCGCCGTGCAGTACGATTTCTTTTTCAATGCAGTCCCGGTCGAAGGCGCGGGCTCAGGCTTCGTGATCGATACGGACGGCCACATCCTCACGAACTACCACGTCGTCCATGGCGCGCAGACGATCGAGGTCATTCTCGGCGACCAATCGCATTACAAAGCGAAATACATCGGCGCCGACACGCGCAACGATATCGCCCTGATTCAAATCGATCCGCGCGGCCACAAGCTCGTACCGCTCAAGCTGGGCGATTCGCGGAATCTGCTCGTAGGCCAGCGCGTCCTCGCTATCGGAAATCCCTTCGGATTCGAGAGCACGCTCACGACGGGTGTCGTCAGCTCGCTCGGACGCACCGTGCAAACCAGCGACAGTACCTTCATTGACGAGGCAATCCAAACCGACGCGGCAATCAATACAGGCAATTCAGGAGGTCCGCTGCTCGATTCGCACGGCGAAGTGATCGGCATCAACAGCGCGATCTACTCGCCGTCAGGCACGGCCGTGGGAATCGGATTCGCCATTCCGATCAACACGGCGCGCCGCGTCGCCGAAGATCTGATCACCAAAGGACGCGTCAGCCATGCGACGCTTGGAGCCGAAGGCCGCGCCATCTGGCCGGGACTTGCGGATGCTCTCGGCCTGAGCGTGAAGCAGGGAATCCTGATCGAGCGCGTCGAGCCGGGAGGTCCGGCGGCGCAAGCGGGGCTGCGCGGCGGCGACCGCATCGTCCTCGCGGGCTTGCAGCAACTGCGGATCGGCGGCGACATCGTCGTCGCAATCGATGGCAAGCCTGTCACCAGCCAGACCGATTTGAATTTGCTGCTGAATCGCGAATGGCCCGGCGAGACCGTGACGCTGACGGTCGTCCGCAACGGCAAGAAAATCGACATCCGCGTAAAGCTCGGCGAGAGCTAAGAGCCCAGCCTGCTTAGCGCCGGTTTACCCTGCGCGAGGTCGAAGGGCGTCACGCCGGCGAAAACTCGCGCGGTGACACTTCGGAGGGCAATACACCAAGGCGCCCTCCTCAGTGTGACCATCCTCATCGGATGGTCACATTCCTTCGTAATTTGGCCCGCCGCCACCTTCGGGCGGAACCCAATTGATAATCTGATACGGATCGGCAATGTCGCAGGTCTTGCAGTGAACGCAATTCGCGGCGTTGATCTTCAATTTCGGCACGCCGTTATCGAGGGCCATCTCATAAACAGCCGCGGGGCAAAAATACTGGCACGGGTTCCCGAATTCCCGCACGCACCGGTCGCCGCATATATTGGGATCGAGAACGACGAGGTGGCACGGTTGATCTTCATCGTGCCGCGTGCCGGAATGATAGACGTCGGTGAGCCGGTCGAACGTCAGCTTGCCGTCCCCCTTGAATCGGGTCGATTGATCGACGAGCGTCCGCTCCCGATTCAGCTTCGTGTAGTCCTCGTAGCCCGGCTTGGCGCGCATCGGATCGATCAGCCCACGCCCGCCCGTGACGAACTGAAATCCTGCGTGCACCAGCCCCTTCCACAATCCATCGTGAAACGCCTGGTGAAAATTGCGCACAGCCCAAAGCTCCTGCTTCAGCCAGCTGCGCTCGATTTTCTCCGGATATTTTTTCAAGCTATTCGCGGATGCGTCTTCCGCGCAGAGCGCTTCGTAGATCGTTTCGGCGGCCAGCATGCCGCTTTTGATCGCGGTGTGAACTCCCTTGAGGCGCTGCGAATTCAGCAGACTCGCGGAATCGCCGATGATGAGCCCGCCATCCACGTAATTGCGCGGCTGCGAATACCACCCGCCGTAAGGCACGGTTTTCGCGCCGTAGCGGACGAGCTTGCCGCCCTCGAGAATCTTCTTCACGAATGGATGCGTCTTGAACTTCTGAAACGCAGCGTGAGGATCGAAAAGCGGGTCGTGATATTCGAGCCCGACCACCATGCCGAGGGAAACGCGATTGTCGCGCAAGCCGTAGATCCATCCGCCGCCATAAATTTCTGAGCCAAGCGGCCAACCGAGTGTGTGCGCCACGTAGCCGGTGTCGATGCGGCCGGGCTGCACGTCCCACAATTCCTTGATGCCGATGCCGTAGACCTGCGGGTTCAATCCATCGAGCTTGAAATGATTTACCAGCTCTTTGGTGAGTGACCCGCGCGGCCCCTCGGCCAGCACCGTCACTTTCGCGCGCAGCTCGTAACCCGGCGTAAAGTTGTCCTTCGGCTTGCCGTTCTTGTCAACGCCCTTATCTTCGGTGAGCACGCCCGCGATGCCGTTCGCTTCAAGAAGCAGTTCTTTGCCGGCAAATTGGGTGAAGAGATTCACGCCCTTTTTCTCGACGAGCCCGCCGAGCCACTTGACGAGCTTATTCAGCGAGATGACGAAGTTGCCGTGATTGCGCAGCGGCGGCGGCGTAATGGGCAGCTTGAAGGAACCAGTCTCCGTCAGATAGTAGGCGGCGTCGCCGGTGACCGGTGTATCGAGCGGCGCGGATTTCTCGAAGTCGGGAACCAGCTCGCGCAGCCCGCGCGGGTCCATGATCGCGCCCGAAAGTTGATGAGCGCCAATCTCGCGCGCCTTCTCGAGCACATAAATATTTTCAGCGGAGAGCGCCGGCGATTTCTTCGCAGCGGTATGTTGCTCGATCAGATTCGCCAGATGCAGAGCGCATGAAAGCCCGCCGGGCCCGGCGCCGATGATCAACACGTCTGCTTCGAGTTGTTCGCGTTCCACAGTCACGCCAGAATACTAGCAGAAGCGGCGGGATTCGCCACGCCGAGCACTGTATCGATGCCCAACCGTGGGGGCGGGTTTCAAATCCGCCCTTTCCGTTAATGCCTCAGCGCCGGATCGGCCTGCGTGATGCTGCCGGGCTCGAGCTTCGTCTTGATCGTGACTTTCTGGTTGGGCAGCAGATTTACGTCGGTGTCAAACGTGCGGTAGCCCGGCAGATCGATTTTAATATGATGCTTGCCCGGCTTCACCAGCATGGCGCGCCCGATGCCGCCGAATTCGTGCGCGGTGCCGGCGTAGGCGCCGTCGACAAACACAGCGGCTCGGTCGGGCGACACCTTGAGCTTGATTTCGGAGGTGACTTTCGAGTACTCGGCGCTGGGATCCTTTTCCATCGAGACATTCACCGTAGTCTCCCTGCCCGGCTCGATGGTGAGTTTCTCCGTGAAGTCTTTATACCCCGCCTGGCGGACGGAAACCTCATGCTCGCCGGGCAGAAGAAATATCTCCTTATCGCCCTTGAGCTCGTCAACATACCCCACGTATTGGCTGTCGATCCAGACGCCTGATTTCTTGTCGGCGTCGGTCTTCGCGACGAACTGCAGCCGCCCCATCACCTGATTTTGCGCGCGAGATACAACCGGCAGGATCAGCAACGCCAGAAGTGTGCAAAGGAGTGCCTTCTTGGAAGCAGCGCCCATGGTAATCATCCCCCTTGGAATCGCCTGGGAACGATTCAGCCCACGAGTGACATCGTAATACGTGGAAGGCGCTGTTGAACAGCTGCCGATTGAATCTCTCCGTGCCAGGCCAGCGACCGCGTGCGAGCCACGCTTGGCGCTCGCCAGCTTTACCCTTATTGCAACATGCTGGCAAGAGTTTGCGAGCGAAGCGAAGCAACGTGATAGTTTTGAAGTGTTCGCCCTCAGAGGACACTTGACGGACACGCTCGCATCCATCGAGGCGGCAAGCACTTCGGGCTCGGAGAAGCGCCGGAGTTCGCGCGTGCCGGCCGCGATCCCCATCACGGTCAGCGGCGTCGATGCCCTCGGCGAGGCATTTCGCGAACTCACCTCGACGCTGAGCGTCAGCTGCAACGGCTGCAAATACAAGTCGAAGAACTACGTGCAGCGCGATTCGCTGGTGATGATCGAGATCATGCATAGGAATCCCCGGCTCAGTCCCCGCGTCGTTCGGGGGCGTGCCAAGTGGGTGCAGCGGCCCAGGAACCTGCGCGAGCAATATGAAATCGGCCTCGAGTTCGTCGTCTCGGGAAATGTCTGGGGGATTGCATCTCCTCCTCCGGATTGGTTCCCGCATCCCGACGATGAAGTGCCGCCACACGAGGCAGTCGCCGAGGCAGCACAGGAGCTTGCCGCCGAAATCGCGGCGGCCGAGGGGACGGATTCCGAAACATTGCGGGAAGCGGCGGCAATCGAGGCGAAGCGGTACATTCCCCCGGTTGCCTTTGAAGAGATCGACATTTCGGGCGCCATCGGATTCACTCCCGAGGAAGAGCCGTCGCCCGCACCCGTGGATCTGAACGCACGCCTGCAGGAAACAATCGCGACGTCGCTCAAAACCATGGTCAACCGCATGGCGGAAGAGGCGGCGCAGCACATCGCGATGCGCATTGCGCGCGTGATCGACGAAGCGCGGGAAGCGTGCGGGATCGCGGCCGACGAGCTCGAAGAAGAGATACGCGAAGCGCTGGACGACGCGCTGAGTCCGGAGCAGATGGAAGAGCTAACCGCATCGGCGGAAAAGCAGGCCAAAAAGCGCGCGCGAAAAGCCGCCAAAAAGAAAGCCAGGCAGTCGCGCGACGCCGACACCAGCCGCTGATTATTCCTTCCTCCTGTTGCAATTGCCGTGCCGGTGGGGATAAGGTTTGGGCGGAGTTGTAGTGTAACCGGGTGGTAGTTGTGTTCGTCTCTACGATGGGGGAATCTCCACAAAGGGAGATTGGAGCGTCCATGATTAATAGACGAAAAATACTGTCATTGATGGGAGCATCTCCGGCGCTCTTGGCTGCTGCGACAGCCGAAGCCAAGGAGAAAAAACCGAAAAGCAAAGATGGCAAGGCTTCAACCATGGAGCCGAAAATCACGGCGTTGAATCCGCGGGGCATGCCGCCTCCGATCACGCTGATCCCGATGGCGCCACGGCTCAGCACGCTCGACGGGAAAACGATCTATCTCGTTTCCGACGGATTCCCGGGCGCGGACCATTTTCTGGCACAAGTGGCGAAGTGGTTCGCGACGAACATGCCGAGCGTAAAGACCGTGTACCGCCTGAAGGCCGGCGGCTTCGCGGACGACGATCCGAAGCTGAATGCGGAAGTGAAGGCAAATGGCCAGGCCGTCATCATGGCCATCGGCCATTGAAGCACGTGCACGCCAGCGACCGTCGGTCACTGCATCGAATACGAAAAGATGGGAATCCCCGCAGTACCCATGGTGACGATCGCGTTTAAGGATCTCGCCAAAACCAACGCCGCAAAACGAGGCATGCCGCTCCAGCGAATCGTCTTCACCCCGCATCCGGTGTGGGGCAAGACGGACGATCAGATGTACGCTTATCTCGAAGGCAACGATCCGGTGAGCGGCAAGCCGCTTATGAAGGAAGTGATTGACGGCCTGACGGTACAGCCGACAGCGGAAGAAATGAAATCGGGAACGTCGACGCCGCCGGTGGGCGCGCCCACGTTCACGGACACTTCCGACAACCTGCAACAGTATTTCCTCGACAACGGCATGACCGACTTCATGCCGATCATCATGCCCACGCAGGAAAAAGTGGACGCGATGCTGAAGGGAACGAGCCACCTCCCGGACGAAGTGGTCGGCAAGATGTCTCCGGCGCAGGGCGCGTTTCCGCCGTGGTCGTACAACGTGCGGCAAGTGGCGATCAACGCCGTAATGGCGGGAGCCACGCCAGATTATTTCCCGATGCTTCTGGCAATCGCATCCACCGGCATCTCCGCGCTCTTCAGCTCCACGAACTCGCTGGTTTCCGCGGCGGTGGTCAATGGGCCGATTCGCGACAAGCTGCAGATGAACTACGGAATCGGCGCGATGGGTCCATTCAACCAGGCGAATGCCGTGATCGGCCGCGCGTGGACGCTGATGTCGAAGAACCTCGACGGCGGCGGAATCGCGGGCGAAACCTACATGGGTTCGCAGGGCAACGTCATCAACTACAACAACCTGATCATTCCCGAGAATGAGAAGGACAGCCCCTGGACGCCGTTCCACGTGCAGAAGGGGTTCAAGCCGACCGACAACGTGATCAGCTTCTTCTTCGGATTCCTGATTACGCAAGGGCAGGGCGGCCGCGGGCTGGGCGTAAAGCCGATTCCGCTGTATCACGAGGCGATCTCCTACAACGTGGGACCGTTCGCTTCGCTCTTCGGCGCGCTCGTGCTGGCCGATCCGCTGGTGGCCAACGGCCTGGTCGAATTGGGTTACAAAACCAAGGAAGACCTTGCCGACTGGCTGCAGAAAAACACGCTCGTCTCGGTGAAGGACGTCAAGTCGATGCTCTTCAGCATGCTGCCGCGAGGCCCGCAAGCAGCCAACCTGACCGACGAGATGATGATCCCGAAGTGGCCGCGAGCCGATTCGTTCAACTTCGTCGCGGTCGGCGGACAGACCAACCCGTACCACCAGCTCGCGAACATGAGCTACCGCGTAAGCGTGAACATCGATAAGTGGACGTAAAGCGCAAGAACCATTCTGCGGCCCGGCGAGTGAACTCCGGCCGCGGAATCCTTTTTTCGTCCCTGGTGTGTATCTGTGCGTTTTCAGAATTCAAGTGTCGGCTGCAGCTGGGGCCTTTGGTTTTGCCGTTCCGGGTGCCCCACCCTCGGTTTAGGAGGGTGGGGTTTTTCTTATCACCGCTTGCATCCGGTTCGATGATGGGATAAAGATACGCGGGGCTTTTTGCGGGGTATTCTGGGTGGCTACCCGGCAGAAGGCGTTTTGGGGAAACATCCGAGGGGGAATTTCATGCGATTTCTGAATGATAAGAAGGTGTGGCTTGTCGCGCTGGCGCTGCTAATGGCGGCGAGCTTCTCGGCGTCGACGGCCAAAGCGCAGGACACCAAAGCGCTGCTCGATTCGGGCAAGAACGCGGACGAATGGCTGACGACCGGCCACGGTTACATGGACTGGCGCTACAGCGAACTCAAACAAATTGACGCGAGCAATGTGAGCAAAATCGGGCTCGCCTGGTATTACGACACGGATTCGGACCGCGGCACGGTCGAGAGTACGCCCTTGGTTTCGAACGGCGTGATGTACGCGACGCTGCCGTGGAGCGTCGTCGTGGCGCTCGACGCGACCACCGGAAAAGAAAAGTGGCGCTGGGATCCGAAGATTCCGCACATGAACTTCCCCGTCGGCTCGGCGGGAAAGCCGGATAAGACTCGCGTTGGCCCGAGCGTCTGCTGCGGCCCGGCTAATCGCGGCGTCGCGATCTACGACGGCAAGGTCTACGTTGGCACGCTCGACGACCGCCTCGTGGCGCTCGATCAGGAAACCGGCAAACCGGTGTGGACGACGCAGATGATCAGCGACAGCCAGGACTACAGCATCACGGGCGCTCCCCGAATCGCGGACGGCAAGGTGATTGTGGGCAACGCCGGCGGCGAATACGGAGTGCGCGGGTTTGTGGCCGCATACGACGCGGAAACCGGCAAGGAACTCTGGCGCTTCTATACGGTCCCCGGCGACCCGACCAAGCCTTTCGAGAACAAGGCCATGGAAGCGGCCGCGCCCACCTGGGAGGGCGATTGGTGGAAGCTGGGCGGCGGCGGAAACGTGTGGGACGGAATCGCCTACGATCCTGATCTCCATGATATCTACATCGGGATCGGCCAGGGCGGACCGTGGGTGCAGGGCTTCCGCAGCCCGATCGGCATGGAGAATTTGTACCTGTGCTCGATCGTCGCGCTCAATGCCGACACCGGCAAATTCGAATGGTATTTCCAGACGACGCCCGCCGACGAATGGGATTACGATGCCACGCAAGGATTCACGCTTGCCGATCTGAAGATCGATGGCAAGATGCGCAAGGTGATCATGCAGGCGCCGAAGAACGGCTACTTCTACGTGATCGATCGTAAGACGGGACAATTCATCTCGGGCGCGCCCTACGTGCACGTGACGTGGTCCACCGGACTCGATCCGAAGACGGGACGCCCGCACGAAGCTGCCGACATGCGCTACGAAGATTCACCGAAGGACGTCTCGCCGGGGCCTGCGGGCGGCCACGCGTGGGAAGCGATGTCGTATAACCCGAAGACCGGGCTGATCTATCTGCCGGCGCTCGACAGCACCTTCCACTATGTTTCGACGAAGGTGTTCCGGCCGGAGCTCGGCGTCTACAACTGGGGAATCGTGCTCGGCCCGCCGGACCCGAAGCATCCGCTGCCGCCGAACCACGGATTTCTGACGGCGTGGGATCCGGTCACCGAGAAAGAAGTGTGGCGCGCCGATCTGATGAACGGCGGCGGCACGTTCACGACGGCGGGCAACCTCGTGTTCTGCGCGTCGGACAGCGGCGATTTCGTCGCGCTCAGCGCCGACAAGGGCGAGAAGCTGTGGTCGGCGAAGCTGATGGCCGGTTTCGCGAATCCCGTCACGTACGAGGTGAACGGCAAGCAGTACGTTGCTGTTCTCGCGGGACGCGGCGGCAAGGCGCGCATCTACGCCTTCGCGCTCGATGCCAACATGCCGATCCCGCCGAAGCCTTCCGGCGTCTCGGACAACCCATTCGGCCCACCGCCTCCTCCGGCTCCGGCGCCCGCACCGCAGGCGCCGACGCACGAAAACCAACCGCAGCAGTAGGAGCAGTTGAGAGTCGGGAGTTAAGAGTTGAGAGAAGAACGGCGGCCAGCGATGAATCGCTGGCCGCCGTTTCTGTTTTCGTCCCTGTCGAGTTCTCACGCTTGCAATCGGCATCCAGCGGAACTATAAGGTGAGCGACCGTCGGGTCGGGGGACGGCTCGACAGCGAATCGAGGTGTGGCGATGAAAATTAACAGGCGAAGGATTTTGTCGATGCTGGGGATGTCGCCGGCGCTGCTGGCTGGGGCGACGGCTGAGGCGCGCACGCCTGCAGCTGCCGACAAGGCGGCCGAGGCTCGGATGCCGGCGCCTGCCGCGAATGTCGAGGCGAGCGGGACGAAGCTTGTGGCGTTCAATCCCAAGGGTACGCCGCCTTCGATTCAGCTGATTCCGATGGCGCCGCGGCTGAGCACGCTCGATGGCAAAACCATCTACCTGGTGGACACGGGATTCGGCGGCGGCGGGATGCTGCTGCAGCAGATCCAGCTGTGGTTTGGGCGCAACATGCCGAGCGTCACCACCGTCTTCAAAAGAAAAGCGGGGCCGTACGCGGAAGATGATCCGAAGCTCTGGGCGGAGATCAAGGAAAAAGGCAACGCCGCGATCATGGCGATCGGGCATTGAAGCACGTGCACGCCAGCGACCGTTGGTCACTGCATAACCGTTGAGAAGCTGGGCATCCCGACCACTCCCATGGTCACGATTGCGTTCAGAGACCTCGCGATCCTCAACGTGGCGAAGCGCGGCATGCCGCACGAGCGGATCACGTTCACTCCGCATCCTGTGTGGGGGAAGACGCCGGAAGAGCTTCGCGCGTACGTCGAAGGAAACGATCCCGTGAGCGGCAAGCCGATGATGCCGGAGATCATCGACTACCTGACGCGGCCGCTTTCCGCGGAAGAGTCGAAGACGGGAACGATTTCACCTTCGGTGGGGCCGCCAACCTACAGCGATACCGCGGACAATCTGCAGGAATATTATTTGAACAACGGGATGACGGATTTTCTGCCGATCGTTCTGCCGACCGAGGCGCGCGTCGAGGCGATGCTGAAGGGCACGAGCCACTCGCCGGACGAAAAGTGCGGGCAAATGGCCGGCGGCGCGTATCCGCCGTGGTCGTACACCGTGCGGCAGGTGGCGGTAAACGCGGTGATGGCGGGATGCCGGCCGGAATATTTGCCGGTGGTGCTGGCAATCGCGTCGTCGGGGACGCCTTCGCTGATGAGCTCGACGAACTCGTTCGCGTACGCGGCGGTGATCAACGGGCCGATTCGCGACAAGCTGAATATGAACTACAGCATCGGCGCGCTCGGTCCGTTCGCGCAGCCGAACGCCGCGATCGGGCGCGCGTGGACGCTGCTCTCGAGGAATCTCGCCAACGCCGGAATTCCCGGCGACACGTACATGGGATCGCAGGGCAACAATTTGAATTACAACAACCTGATCATGGCGGAGAACGAAGCGGCCAGCCCATGGCAGCCGTTTCATGTCCAGAAAGGCTTTCGTGCCGAGGAAAATGTGGTGAGCATGTTTCGCGGGCTCGGGATCACTCCGGGGCAGGGCGCGCGAGGCACGAGCACCGACACGCCGAAATACGAGGAGCAATTCAGTGACCTCTTCAGCGTGTTCACCGGATTTTTCGGCGGGCTGGTGGTGGCCGATCCGCTGATCGCGGTGAGCCTGCACAACCGCGGCTACGACACCAAGGAAAAACTGATCGACTGGCTCTACAAGAATACGAACCAAACGGTGAAGGACTACAAGAACCGCGACTTCGCGTATGGATTCGACTATCCGCGTTCGCTGAAGGGGCTCGAGCCCTACGCCACGTGGTACAAGATGCCGGACGATGCGGTGATTCCGCGATGGCCGCACGTGAGCGATATTAACGTGGTGGTCGTCGGCGGGCAGACGAACGCGTTCTTTCAGGGCGGCTGCCTATCGTATGGAGTGAGCATCTCGATCGATAAGTGGACATAGGATCGTTGGTGGTTGCGGAGGCTGCTATGAAATTTGTGGCGAAGGTGTGGCTGGCGTGCGGGCTTGCGGCAATTGTTGCGATGGCGATTGCGCCAGCCGCGGCCGCGCAGGGCAAGGAACAGGATCGCGTCGAGAATGCCGGGAAAGTGATGAAGGAGATCATGGACGTGCCGGACGATATTCCGCAGAGCGTGATCGACAAGGCGGACTGCGTTGTCGTGCTGCCGTCCGTGCTGAAATTCGCGATCGGCATCGGAGGCAGCTACGGCCGCGGCGTGATGACGTGCCGCGGCGGGGCAACTTTCCACGGCCACTGGGGACCGCCGACCATGATGGCGCTCGAAGGCGGAAGCTTCGGGCTGCAACTGGGTGGGCAGGCGACCGATTTCGTATTGCTCCTGATGAATCAGCGCGCCGCGTCGAGCATCCTGAGCAGCAAAGTGAAACTGGGCGGAGACGTGTCGGCAGCGGCCGGGCCGGTCGGCAGGAACGCGTCGGCCGAAAGCGACGTCACTCTGCGCGCCCAGATTCTGTCGTATTCGCGCGCGCGCGGATTATTCGCCGGGATATCGCTAGCCGGGTCGACGCTGCGGCCCGACAACGATGCGAACAAGCGGCTCTACGGGAAAGAAATGTCCGCGAAGGAAATCGTGCTCCAGCACGCCGTCCCACCTCCGCCATCCGCAAAGCTCCTGCTGGCGACGCTCAGCGCAAAGTCGCCGAGAAACAAATCAAGCAACTAGAACGCGCCTGACAACCTACGGTTGATCGGAAACGCTCGGCGCCCGAAAAGGTGGTGGTGTCATTTGGCCAAATCGCGCGTGCTGTTGCATCGGCGATTCGGGATGTCATGCGGAGTCAGGGTAAAGGGTTGCCGCAACACAGAGAACACGGAGCGAGTCGAGAGGAGACGGAGAAATGGTCGACGTTTCTCTGTGTACTCAGTGCCTTCTCTGTGAGCTCTGTGTTTAGTTGAGCGATCAAATCTGCCCCGGTCAAACGACACCGCTATCCCCGACACCACTATCCCCGAGCGGTCAGCGTTGCAATTCGATTGCGCCCGGACTATAACAAAGGCGTTCGCTTTCGGGTGGAATTGCGCGAATATACGCGGGGGGAGCGGCGATGAATAGGCGAAAAATGCTGGGGTTTCTGGGGCTTGCGCCGGCATTGTTGACAGGCGCGAGCGCGGCCGAGGCTGAGAAGGCCAGGGCGAAGAAGAAGGACGGAAAGGCGCCCGCTGGCGAAGCGAAAATCGAAGCGCTGAATCCGCGCGGCATTCCTCCCGCCATTCAGCTGGTGCCGATGGCGCCCCGTCTGGCCTCGCTCGATGGCAAGACGATCTACCTCGTGGGCGACGGATTTCCCGGCGCGGACCACTTCCTCGCGCAGGTCGCGCTGTGGTTCAAGAAAAACATGCCGAGCGTGACAACGTACTATCGGCTGAAGGCGGGCGCATTTGCCGACGACGATCTGAAATTGTGGGCGGAGATCAAAGCGAAGGGCAACGCCGTCATCATGGCGATCGGCCATTGAAGCACGTGCACACCAGCGACCGTCGGTCACTGCATAACGATTGAAAAGATGGGCATCCCGACCGCTCCCATGGTCACGATCGCATTCAAGGACCTCGCGCTTTCCAACGCCGCCCAGCGCGGCATGCCGCACGAGCGCATCTGCTTCACGCCGCATCCGGTCTGGGGCAAGACGGACGCGGAGATGTACGCGTACCTCGAGGGCAACGATCCCGTAAGCGGCAAGCCGCTCATGAAGGAAGTGATCGGCGCGCTCACCGATCCGCTGACGCCCGACGAGACGAAAACCGGAACGGTGACGCCGAGCGTAGGCCCGCCGACGTTCAGCGACACGTCCGACAACCTGCAGCAGTATTACATCGACAACGGGATGACCGACTTCATGCAGATCGTCCTGCCGACGCAAGAGCGCGTGGACGCGATGCTGAAGGGAACGAGCCACTCGCCGGATGAAATCATCGGCAAGATGAGCCCCGCGCGCGGATCGTATCCCGATTGGACGTTCAACGTGCGGCAGGTGGCAATCAACGCGGTGATGGCCGGATGCAAGCCGGAATACCTGCCGATCGTGCTGGCGCTCGCGGCGAGCAGCCTGACCGCGCTTTCGAGCTCGACGAATTCGTTTACCGTGGCGGCGGTGATCAACGGGCCGATCCGCGACAAGCTCAACATGAATTACGGCATCGGCGCGATGGGTCCTTTTTCGCAGCCGAACGCGGCGATCGGGCGCGCCTGGACGATGCTCTCGAAAAATCTGTCGAATTCGGGCATTCCCGGGCAGACGTATCTCGGCACGCTCGGCAACAGCACCAATTTCGGCAACCTGATTATCCCGGAAAACGAGAAAGACTCGCCCTGGCCGCCCTTCCACGTGCAGAAAGGTTTCAAGGCCGAGGAAAACGTGGCGAGCGTCTTCGTGGGATTCAGCATCTCGCAGGGGCAGGCGGGCGTCGGCCTCGGCGTGAAGCCGGTGCCGCAATACCAGGACGCGCTGGCGTACAACTTCATTCCGTTCGGCCCGCTCTTCGGCGCGACGGCTGTGCTGGATCCGCTCGTGGCGAAGGGGCTGGTCGAGCTGGGCTACGACACGAAGGAAAAGCTCGCCGATTGGCTGCAGAAGAATTCGAAGATTTCGGCGAAGGACGCGCGCTCGACGCTCTTCGGCGGGCGCTGGGTGCCGGACCCTGATACGCCCGACGACGCGATGATCCCGCGATACGCGCGCGCGGACGCGTACAATTTCATCGTGGTCGGCGGCCAGACGAACCCGTATCATATGGTGGCAAACATCAGCTACCGCGGAAGTGTCTCGATCGACAAATGGGCCTAGTTCGAGAGAAGGAACGGGATGGGGAATGAAAATCAACAGGCGAAAACTGCTGTCGCTGATCGGAATGTCGCCCGCGATTCTGGCGGGCGCAACGGGCTCTGCCGTGGCCGAGGCGGAGAAGAAAGCAAAGCCCGTGCCCAGCAAAAAAAGCACTGACGGCGAATACAAGATCGTCGGGCTCAATCCGCGCGGCGTACCTCCGCCGATCACACTCATTCCGATGGCGCCGCGGCTCTCGACGCTCGACGGCAAGACCGTCTATCTCGTCGACACCGGATTTCACGGCTCGGACGCGCTGCTCGAGCAGGTGGCCGGATGGTTCAGCCGCAACAAGCCGAGCGTGACGACGGTTTTCCGCCGCAAAGCTGGCCCCTACGCCGAAGACGATCCGAAGCTCTGGGCCGAGATCAAAGCGAAGGGCAACGCGGTCATCATGGCCGTGGGCCATTGAAGCACGTGCACACCAGCGACCGTCGGTCACTGCATAACAACTGAAAAGATGGGCATTCCGAGCGTCCCGATGGTGACGAGGGCGTTCAAGGAATTGGCGATTCTCAACGCCGCGAAGCGCGGAATGCCGCACGACCGCATCGCGTTCACTCCGCATCCCGTGTGGGGAAAAACGCCGGAGGAGCTGCGCGTCTACGTCGACGGCCCCGACCCGATCAGCGGCAAGCCGCTGATGCCGGAGATCGTCGATTTCCTCACCGTGCCTTTGAGCGCCGAGGAGAGCAAATCCGGAATCGTGGCGGTTTCCACCGGTCCGGCAACCTATGGGCCGGACACGCCGAAAAATCTTCAGCAGTATTATCTCGACAACGGCATGACGGACTACATGCCGATCATCATCCCTACCGAAGAAGCCGTCGCCGAGATGCTCACGGGCACGAGCCACAAGCCGGACGAACCTCTCGGGAAAATGGCGGCTGGCGCGTATCCGCCGTGGACGTACACCGTACGGCACGCGGCCATCAACGCGGTGATGGCGGGATGCCGCCCGGAATATTTCCCGATCGTCCTGGCGATCGCGTCATCGGGCATCGCGTCGCTCTTCAGCTCGACGAATTCGTTCGCATTCTCGATGGTCATCAACGGGCCGGTGCGCGACAAGCTCAACATGAACTACGGCATCGGCTCGCTCGGGCCGTTCGCGCAGCCGAATGCGACGCTTGGGCGCGCCTGGACGATCATGTCCAAAAATCTCGGCAACGGCGGCATCCCCGGCGACACCTACCTCGGCTCGGTCGGCAACAACCTGAATTACAACAACGTGGTGATCGCCGAGGACGAGGCCAGCAGCCCGTGGGTCCCGTTCCACGTGCAACGCGGATTCAAGCCCGAGGAAAACGTGGTGAGCATCTTCCGCGGCCTGGGCCTGGTGCCGGGACAGGTCGCGCGCGGCAGCAGCGTCAACGTGAATCCGAAATTCGACGAACAGCTGAGCGACCTCTTCAGCACGTTCACCGGATTCTTCGGCGCGCTGGTGATCGCCGACCCGCTCGTCGCGAAGCGGCTGAAGGAGCAGGGCTACGACACGAAAGAACAGCTGATCCAGTGGCTGTACAAAAACACGACGCAAACCGTGAAGGATTACAAGAGCCGCAACTTCGCGTACCTTTTCGATTATCCGCGCGCGCTGCAGGGCGTCGAGCCGTACGCCTCGTGGTACAAAATGCCCGACGACGCCGTGATCCCGCATTTCCCGCGCGCCGAAAGCTTCAACATCGTGGTCACCGGCGGCCAGACGAACGCCTATCCGCAAGCCGCGAACATGAGCTACGGCGTCAGCATCTCAATCGACAAGTGGACATAGGGAACTCGAAGAGAGATCCTTCACCCGGCAAAAGCCGCCGGGTTCCCTTCCTGCGTCAGGGCAAGCAGGATGACGATCCTCGTTGGATCGTCAGCTATGGCGTCAGCATCTCGATCGATAAGTGGGCATAGCGCGAGGTTTCAATGTGGCGCCGCGGCCTTCAGCGCGGCATCTTCTGCTGCCGCGACTGTAGAAGTGCGGATTTTCTTCCCTCGCGAATTGGCCTATTTTTCTGCAGTAACAGGGGACTGGAGCAGCCCCCTAGCGGGGGCTTACGAGGCCCTAAAAAGCCGAGAAAAGGCAATTTTGGACGGTTTTGCGGCATGGGACGTTACCCTTCGCTCAACCCTTTGCCTCCCCGTGTTGACGCTGGGCGGCTGACGCCGCAAACTCAAGACAACATGAAACCCACCCTGCCGTTTGCGCTGATCTCGCTCGCAGCGTGCCTGTGTATGGTACCTTCCGCGTCCGCGCAGAATGTCGCAATGCCCATGGGCGTGCCGGATCAACGCTGGATTCCCTCGCAGATTTTCCAGCTGAACGGAAGCTGCACCGCCGAGGTCGCGCCGGATCGGGCGTTCATCATCGGCGGCGTTGCGAGCAGCGCCGTGCAGCCGGAAGATGCGGTCGCGCAGCTCGATAAGCAGCTCGCCGCGATCCGCGCCTACGTCGAAGACAATCACGGCCACCTCGAATTGATGGAACGCGTCCGCACGCTCAAGAATCCTCCGCAGCAATCCAACCGCACGGATAATGAGCCGCCGTTCGAAGTGGTGCAGCGCCTGCAGGCGGATTTCCCGGCGACCGCTCCGGTCGACGCGATTTTGCAAAAGCTGATTGAGCTTGGCCTCGACCGCTTTGGCGACAACATCCTCAACAATTACAATCGCCGCGAAGCGGTGATCCGTTTCCGCGTCACTGATTTCGACGCGAAGATGCAGGCCATGCAAGATGCCTGTACCGCCGACGCGTGGGCGCGCTGGTGCAAGACGGCCGAGCCGGCGGACTGCACTTCGCCGAAGCCGCCAGCCAATCTCGATCTGCTCTCGTTCACCGTGCGCTCCGAGGAATCGCTCCTGCGCCCCGATGGCGGCCCCGCCGTGCCCTGGCAATTCTCCTACAGCCGCATGCAGCGCTCGGCGGCGCCTTCGGATCTGCTCGGCGTCGTAACCGTTCACCTCGATGGAAATATCCTGCTGAACTATCGCACCCAGCCAGCCTCGCCGGCAGGCGGGCCGAAGGAAACCCCGAAGGACGACAAGCCTTGAAACCCTCCGCGGTGGGTCGCCCGGGCGAAATCTTTGGCTGGGCTCCGGATCCCAAGTGGGGCGTACTTGACTGGAGAATGTTCCTGATCTTCCTCGGAGCGGGGTGCTTTCTGAAGGGAATAGTGTCCTTGTGGCAGCACGAGTTTCAGGCTGCCGTGGGCCTGCTATCTCTTGTAGCCGCAGTGCTGATCGTGCTGCGAAACGTGCCCTGTTCATTTTGGGGACACTCATGTTCATCGCAGTGAATGCTGCGATTGCGGCTGTTGTTGAACACAGGAACGACTCGCTGGCCATGGCCGTGGTTGCATATCTGCTCGCCTATTTGATGGTTGTTCTGGAACGTAAAAAGAGGCGGGGCTTCTAGACTCGATTCGTCGCGCGCCTCAGACGGAGCAATACGATCGTGGGAAAGAGAATCCTATCGAGTGTCGCTCTGCTGGTGGCACTGGCGCCGCTCGGATTGCCCACACGGGCCGCGTTCCCGCGCGAGTCGATTCCGCAGCGGCTGCTGCGCACGGTCCAGATCGGCGCGCCGCAGGGTCTCACCGTCGCGCAGATCAAGAAAATCGCGGCGAACCAGCAGACCGCATACACGACGGAGATCCTGGCGCGCTCGGCGCTGCTCGTCCTGCACGAGGATAATCTCGGGCTGGTCCCTTACAACGAGCTTTTCGATTCCGTGCTGAATCATCTGGTCCGCGACGGCAACGCGTTTCAGCCGCCGTCCGGCCTGCCCGATTTCCGCGGCAAGGAAACCGTCTTCGCGATGACGTACGCCATGGTGATGAGCGGCGCGCAGGAGCAGGCGGTCGGCATTCTCGGCCCGCATCTTTGGAATGGCAGCGAGTACAAGCACGCGGTGGTGCTCTCGGCGCTGCGCAACATCGGCACGCAAAGCGCGATCGGCCTGATCCAGCAGTACGCGGAAAAGGGGACCGACCGCAATCTCGGCGAGGCCACGCTCGCGGATGAAGACTATCCGTCGCTCGCGGACATCTACGCGCGCTGGAACATGATTGCTCCTGCGCAGCGCACGCAAGACAATCTCCGCGCGATCGTGCAGGGCGGATGCGATCAGCGCGCCGTGATGGCCGCCTACTGGCTCGGCTTCTTCCCGAAGAACATCGACCCGAATAAGCAGGTGGCGGAGATTCAGGCGCTCGAGGCGCTCTTCCACACGAATAGCGGCTCGTGCGCAATGATGGAGCACGTGATCGCGCTGAAATCGCTCGCGCTGCGCGCGGCGAGATCGCCCGCCTACTGGCAGCGCCTCGCGTCGCAGACGACGAACGTCTGGGAGCAGCACCAGATCGTGATCGACGCGTGGGGAAGCTGGGGCGCGAAATTCACGCCGACCGCGCTCGACATGCTCGGCACCGCGCCCGCTCAATACGTCCAATGGGAGCTGCTCGACGGCACCCTCGATACGCGCATGGGCGAACGCTATCGCACCTATTGGGACATTTGGATGCCCGCGAACATTCTGCTCGTCCAGCAGGAAGATGAGTTGACGCGCCCGCCCGGCCCCGAATCGATGGACGAGCACGATCTCAATACGCTGCTCGCGTGGCTCGAATCCGGCAAGCGTCCGCAGGATCAGTGGGTGTGGAATCACCTGATCTATCATCTCGCCGCGCTCGTCTCGGGCGACGACACCTATCGCTTGCTGCGCCTCTTCAATTCGCTTCCGCAGCGCAATCAGAACTGGTGGATCGTCCAGAATATGCGCGATCCGGCGGCGCTGCCGATCCTGCGCTATTGGGCGACCCTGCCCGCGCCACAAAATCAGCAGGAAATGCTCAAGGCCGCGATCACGCGATTGCAGAATGCCGCCGCGCACCCACCGGCGGGAACGCAGGCGTCGTGCTGCGGCCCCACCGAAGATTGCTTGCGTCAGCAGCTGAGCGCGAGCGCCGCGGCCGCCGGCACGCCCGACGTCGTGATCCGCTCGGAGGAAGAAGCGCGCGCCTGGCTCGCCCGAAAATCCGCCCCGCCCGAAGAGTTCGCCATCCGCTACACGGATGATTTGAAGCGCAACGCCATCGTGACAGGCAAAAGCGGCGCCGAGCAGCATTGGCAATACCTCTACGATTGCTGGCGCAACGTTGACGATACCAACGCGACCGCCGCCGCGAAGCCGTGACTCGTACCACGAGGCGTACGGCTCGACGCCATGGAGCCCTTCACACCCTTAGGGCTGCGCCGCGACAAATGGGCATACGGAACTTAAAGAGAGATCCTTCACCCGGCAAAAACGCCGGGTTCCCTTCCTGCGTCAGGGCAAGCAGGATGACGATCCTCGTCGGATCGTCAGGAAATCACAATTCCTGCATAGCCGACCACGCGCTCGCGGTCGCCGTTGATATCGCCCGATGTCGCGTACAGCGCGAGCAGCGCCTCTGTCGCGCCGAGATCGCGCACCGCGACCAGCATAGCCACCGTCGCTGCGTAGCCGCACATCGAAATCTGCTCGCGCCGCACCGTGTCGTATAGCCCCTGCGGATCGAGCGCGAGGAGGCGCGCGATGGCACGCTCGTCCTTCGCGCGCGTGATCGAGTCGCTCTCGTAGTGGTTCATGTCCGAGCTCGCGATGATGAGCACGGGCTCTTTCTGCGCCGCCACCACTCGCGCAACGGCATGCCCCAGCTCTTCGATCGCCGGATAGCGATCCGTCGCGAGCACGACCGGCACAAACCGGAAATTCCCGGCGAGCCGCTGCAGGAAAGGAATCTGCACCTCGAGCGAATGCTCGCGTTCGTGCGCCACCGCATCTTCCCGCAGCCGCGGACACTCATACGCAAGCGTGCGCGCCAGCTCCGAATCGATCTGTGCTTCGCCCAGCGGCGTCGCAAAACTTCCCTCGGTCAGAATGGCCATCGCTTCGCCACGAGGGGAATGGCGCGGCCCCAGCAGAATGCACCGCGCCGGAATCTCGATCGACGCGTACACGGCGCCCGCCACGTGTCCCGAGTAGATGTACCCGGCATGTGGCACCACGCATCCGCGCGCCGCGATTTTCGCCGAAGCGGCGGCGGGCGCAGCCGTCGCAGCGCTCGTGAATCCATCAATTTGGCGCGCGAGTTCCCGCGCATCCGACGGATAGAAGGAGCCCGCAACGGCAGGTGGGCGGATCATTGCAGAATTATTGCATGTGAGTCGTGGCTGTGTCGCACCTACGGCGCTGGGCAGCCTATGGATCGCGCACCCAGTCCTGCCGGACCCGGGCTAACTTCCGGCGCACCTGCGATGCGCGTGGTGGCGTGTGCGAGGAGCACGTCCGGGCAAGCCCGGACGGCAAACAGCGGGAGCAAGCTCCCGCACTCCACAGGCGCTTTTGTGGCGACGGCATTGGGGAACTTCGAGGGCTGAAGTGCGCGACGATTTGCAGGGCTTATGTCGTGACTGAAGCTTCGCCACAGGCTTTGCGAAGCAGGTTGTGATGGGAATTGAGGCGAGCGTTGCGCTCGCGCGGAGGGAAGCTACAGCGAGGGTTTGCCCTTGATGCGGAACGCCACCGTCTCTCCCTGCTTGTACAGGATCTTCACTTTGTCGCCGTACTGGTAGCCGCCCGCATCGGCGACCTGCTCCATTCTATTCTGCAGGTCCGTGGAATACGTGAAGGTATGGAGCGCCAGCTCGTTGCCCTGCTCGCGGACGGTCATCGAATGCCTGTCCGCGTGCACCACTTCCGCCTTCAGCCAGACGTTCTTCGGCGAGGTCTGCTTCACGATCATCGGCGTCGCCGACGTCGTCGCCGACATCGTCACCTGCGCGAAAGCTGGCGCGGCGGCAAAAATCAGGGCCAGCGCCATTGCGGCGGCAATCTCGAGGGCGATCCTATAGCTCTTCATCGAAGGATATCTTCAGCGACTTCAGAAATTTGATGTCTTGGGGCGTAATCTCGACCTTTGGCTCGGCTTCGTCTTCCTCGAGGACCTCTTCATCCACCCGAATGTGCAGCGACTCGAGAAATCGGCGGTCTTGGGTAGTCATTTTCGCGTCCTGTCCCGTCCGCTTGGCCAGGCCGATCGTCGCATCGAGCTTCAGGATGATATCGAAGCCGGCCGCGCGGATGCTGGAAATGGCCTCGGCGATCCGTTCCGACTCCGAGACGCTGTCGTTGATGGCGTGCCCGAGCTCGCGCAGGAGCTGCTTCATCCGGTCGTCGAGTTGCACAGGGGTGGCCTCCTCTCGAAGCCCTTTCCTACCCTAATTGTAAAGTTGGCGCAAGCACGAAACAAGGCCCGCGGCATGCCTCTCATCCGTCTTGTCACCTGCCCGCCCGTGCGGCCTGCTGGCCGCGCCCCCGGCGCAGCCGCGCCGCCACCAGCCGAATCTCGTCGAAAGTGATGTCGGCAGGCAGGGCATCCTTCAGCGTGCGAAGCCGCTCGACGCCAAGCCGCCCGCATGCTTCCTCGATTTTCGCGCGCTTTTCATCGCCCAGCCATCGTGGCTCGAACTCGATTTCCCCTCGCTCGACCAGATCGGCAACCATCGAAATCACGCTCGATAGCTGCCGCCCTCGGATTCCGGCGATTTCGGCCAGTGTCCGCCCCTCCGCGAGCAGCCGCATCGTCTCTTCCGCGGGCTTCGATTTCGGTTCGAGCGTTCCGACGGCGCGCGCGCCGCCGCGATAGCTTTTCAGCGCATCGAGAATCTGCTCGCCGTAGAGTTCGCATTTGCGCTCGCCGAATCCGGGGACCTGCAGCAGCTCCGCCAGCGACTGCGGCCGCCTTTGGCAGAGTGCATCGAGCGACGTATCGTGCATGATGATGAAGGCGGGCGTGCCGCTATCTTTCGCCGTGGCGCGCCGCCATTCGCGAAGATATTCCCGCAGGTCTAGATCGACGTCGCCCGCGACGCCGGCGCCTCCGCCAGCCTTCTTCCTGGATTTCGCGCCGCTCGCTGACACCACGGTGGGCGCGATCTCAGCGGCCGCGGCGAGCCATTCCGGCTCGTCGGTGCATGTGTCGCACGCCGAGCACGTCTTCCACTTCGGATTCTCGCCGAAATGCGCGCAGATTCCGTGATGGCGGCACTTGCCCGGCTCGACGAATCCGCGAATCTCGTCGTAGCGCTGCCATGCCCGCTGCCGTTCCGCGGGGTCCGCGATCTCCTTCGTGAAATGGACCAGCAGCGCCGTATCGCGCTTCTGCCACAGCAGCAGGCAATCCGCGGGTTCGCCGTCGCGTCCGGCGCGGCCCGCCTCCTGGTAAAATTGCTCGATCGATTTCGGCAGCGACAGATGAACCACCGCGCGCACCGCCGCCTTGTTGATTCCCAATCCGAAAGCGATTGTCCCGACGAGCACGCGCACCTCATCCGACATCCACCGCTCCTGGTTGCGCCGCCGCGTCGCCGCGTCCATCTTCCCGTGGTAGGCGATCGCTGGAATCCCGTTTTCCTCGAGGAAGTCGACCGTCCGCTCCACGCGCGCGATCGTCGGCGCGTATACGATCACGTTGCTGCCGGCATGATTTCGCAGCGTCCGCAGCAGCAGATCGGGCTGCGTCTGCGCATCGCACTCTTTCACGATGTAGCGGAGATTCGGCCGGTGGAAGCTGGCGATGTACTTGTCGGGTGTGCGCAGCTTGAGCTGATCGATGATGTCGTGCCGCACGCGCCGCGTCGCGCTCGCTGTGAATGCCGCGATCGGCCGGTCCGGGAAACGCTCTCGCAGCCGGCTCAGCTGGCGGTATTCCGGCCGGAATTCGTGGCCCCATTCCGAGATGCAGTGCGCCTCGTCGATCGCAAACAACGAAATCGGCACACGCGCGAGCCATTCGAGTGTGTCTGCGCGAGCGAGCCGCTCGGGTGAGACATACAGCAGCCGGTACTGCCCTTCGCGCGCCTCGCGGATCAATTCCGATTGTTCTGCATCCGAGAGCACGCTATTCAGCGCCGCCGCCGCAATCCCCATTTGCGCGAGCTGCGCCACCTGATCCTGCATCAGCGCGATCAGCGGCGAAATCACGATCACCGTTTGCCCAGCAAGCATCGCCGCCGGAAGCTGGTAGCACAATGATTTCCCTCCGCCCGTCGGCATCACGACGCACGTGTCGCGATTTGCGAGCAGGCTTCGCACGATGCGGTGCTGCAGCGGACGAAACGAATCGTATCCCCAGTATCGCCGCAGCGCCGCTAGAAGTTCCCCATCGGAAATCACCAGCAGAGTATAGACGTGCGCGCCGGAGGCGTCGATATAAGGAGAAATACATTCGGGAAAATACGCACGGCGGCGCCCGTAGCGCCGGCGTCCCGCCGGCCCTCGTTCGATTTGTAGCGGCGGGCCGACCGCCACAAACGCAATTAGCGCCTAAGCCCAATCCGCATTAAAATCAACCTATGTCCGCCCGGATGCTTCGCGCGCTCTGGCGCTCGTTTATCGTTACCATGCGCGTCGCCTGGCGCCTCGCGCGCCAGCTTTTTCACGAAGCCACCGGCGTGTTTTTCGGCGTCTTCGCGGCTTGGGCCGCCTACGCGGTTTGGAAGCAGTGGAAGCAGCGCCCGGCCCTGTGGCTCATGGGCATTGCGGTCGTGTATGCCATAATGATGGCCGCGTTTTCGTTTGCGTCATTTCGCCGGGCGCGCCGCGTCCGCTGAATTTCCTGCTGCACATGCCCTTTCGCCAACGCCCTATTGCAAATGACTGACCACGCCAAGAAATCCGCCACCGTCTCCGAGCGCAAAGCCGCCTCGACCACGGGCCTGCCGATGGAAGCCGTCATCACGCCGGACGATCTCGTCGGATTCGATCCCGAGCGCGACCTCAGCTACCCGGGCCAGTTCCCGTTCACGCGCGGCGTCTATCCCACGATGTATCGCGGCCGCCTTTGGACCATGCGCCAGTACGCCGGCTTCGGCAGCGCCATCGAATCCAATCTCCGCTATCGCTACCTGCTCGAAAAAGGGCAGACTGGCCTCTCCGTCGCTTTCGATCTTCCGACGCAGATCGGCATGGATTCCGATCACGCACTCGCGCAGGGAGAAGTCGGCAAAGTCGGCGTCGCGATCGATTCCATCGACGACATGCTCGCGCTTTTCGACGGCATCCCGCTCGAGCGCGTCTCGACTTCGATGACCATCAACTCAACCGCCGCAATCCTGCTCGCGCTCTACGTCGCTGTCGCGAAAAAACAGGGCGCGAATCTCTCTCGCCTTGCCGGCACGGTGCAAAACGACATCCTGAAGGAATACATCGCGCGCGGCACGTACATCTACCCGCTGCGGCCGGCGATGCGCATCGTCACCGACATTTTCGCGTGGTGCCGCGCCGAAATTCCCAATTGGAACGCGATCTCGATTTCCGGCTACCACATCCGCGAAGCCGGCTCGACCGAAGTGCAAGAGGTCGCCTTCACGCTCGCGAATGCCATCGCCTACGTCGAAGCCGCCATCAAGGCCGGCCTCGAAGTCGACGAATTCGCGCCGCAGCTTTCCTTCTTCTTCAACGCGCACAACGAATTCCTGATGCAGGTGGCAAAATTCCGCGCGGCGCGGCGTCTCTGGGCCCGCACCATGCGCGACCGCTTCGGCGCGCGCGATCCGCGCTCGATGATGCTGCGCTTCCACGCGCAAACGGCCGGCTCGGCGCTCACCGCGCAGCAGCCGGAAAACAATATCGCGCGCGTCGCGCTGCAATGCCTTGCCGCCGTGCTGGGCGGCTGCCAATCGCTCCACGCCAACGCCCTCGACGAAGCGCTCGCGCTGCCCACCGAGCAGGCTGCGCTGATCGCCCTGCGCACTCAGCAGATCATCGCGCACGAAACCGGCGTCGCGAATACGATCGATCCCGTCGGCGGCTCCTACACCATCGAAAAGCTGACCAACGAAATCGAAGCCGCTGCGCAGGAGTACATCGCGAAGATCGACGCCATGGGCGGAATGCTCCGCGCCATCGAAACCGGCTACGTCCAGCAGGAAATTCAGAAATCCGCGTACGAATATCAGCGCGCCATCGAGCGCGGCGAGCAAGTCGTCGTCGGCGTGAACCGCTTCCAAACGGACCAGGAGCGCCCCATCCCCACGCTGCGCATCGACCCTGAAATCGAGCGCACGCAAATCGCGCGCCTGCAAGCATTGCGCGCGCGCCGCGACGCCGCCAAATCGCGAGCCGCCCTCGACGAGGTCGAGCGCCGCGCTCGCGGCGCCGACAATCTCATGCCCGCCATCCTTGCCGCAGTCGAAGCCTCCGCCACGGTCGGCGAAATCTCGGATTCCCTCCGTCGCGCTTTCGGCGAATACCGCGAATCCGTCGTCATCTGAGCCTCGGCCAGCGGAGCGAGGGGTGCGCCACCTGCCACCATAGTTGGGGAAAAGAAACGTCTAGCCCAGGACCCAGGTTCCCAAATCGAACCTGGGGTACCCCACTCGGACGAAGAAGTCGACAACCCCATCGAATCAGCCTATCCGTGATCTGCCGCTCGCAGTGCGTTTCTCCTGCGCAAGAAAGCGGCTACCTCTTCCAAGTTGCCGTCCCTTTTGAGCAGCTTGAACTCCAATGTCTTCCCCATAAGATCTTCACCGATTATGGCGATCGATTCATCGTCGCCTTTCACGGCCGCCATCTTGGAGTATTCGGCGCCACGCCAAATGCCTAGCGCTGTCCGATGTTCTAGACGATCCGCGGCGAACACGGTGCGCATAACATAGGTTCTGAGGCCCTGCCAGACGGTGAGAGAAACAAAAACAATGGTGACCAGCCCAAATCGGCCGAACACAAAAAGATCGAAAAGGAAGGATGCACCGCATGTGGCGGCAATTAGCAAGAAGAAGATCATCTGGTTGCGTCTTGATCGCGCAACGCACAAAGTGTCCGCCGCTTCGGCGGGTGGCACAACCTTGGTCCGAGTGGTCGTACGGATTGACATCGAAGTGAAGGCGGATCATAACACACCATTATTTGACGACCGAGTTAACCGGTATCCTCGGTGTCTTCACCGCGGCAGGAAAGGTCGGAAATCGAGGGTTCTGGTCGACCAGCGCCGGAATGCAGAATCAGGGGCCTTTCTGGGCCTTCTCCGTGTTCTCCGTGCCTACTCCGTGTCCTCTGTGTTAAGTTTTTCGGTACCCTACAATCGTCCATGAAACTAATCCTGGCATCCGCCTCACCGCGCCGCGCTGAAATCCTGCGCAACGCAGCCATCCCCTTCGAAACCCAAATCACGCTCCTCGACGAAACGATCCTGCCGGGAGAATTGCCCGGCGATTACGTCCGCCGCCTGGCCCTCGAAAAGGCCCGCGCGGCCGCTGAAGCGCGCCGAGATTCCAGCGGCAATATTTTTATCGGCGCCGACACCGCGGTCGTCGTCGCAGGCGAAATCCTCGGCAAGCCCGAATCCGACGAAGACGCGCGCCGCATGCTCCGCCGATTAAGCGGCGCCACGCACGAGGTTCACACGGGCCTAGCGCTGCTGCGCCGGCCAGACGAAATCGAACGCGTCGTCGAAGAGATCACGCGCGTCTCCTTCGCTCCGCTCTCCGACGACGAAATCGCCACCTATATCGCCACCGGCGAGCCATTCGACAAAGCCGGCGGCTACGGAATTCAGGGCGTCGCGGGACGCTACGTCACTCGCATCGAGGGCTGCTACTTCAACGTGATGGGTTTGCCGCTCGCGCGGCTCTGGTCGCTTTTGAAGGAATTCGGTTGGGAAAATTCAGCCGTGGAATGAACGCAGGGAAAAAAGGCGGGGATTCACAGCATCGCGATGGCAAGGATCACCGCATGCATGTGAATGGGATCGACCCACATCGGAGACCTGCTATAACGCAATGCGCGCCTGCGTTACTTCTTCTCTTCGGTCGTCGTCACGGACGGCGGTGGCGCCGTCGCTGTCGGAGCCGCGGGTGTCGCTGCGGGTGGCTGCGGCGGCGGATCGCCGCGCATGCCGTCCTTGAATTCGCGCACGCCCTGCCCCAGGCCCTTCATCATTTCAGGAATTTTCTTCCCGCCGAAAAGAACGAGTACCACAGCGGCGATAATCAAAAGATGCATTGGGCTGTCAAACATCGAAACCTACCTTTCGCACCCGGCCGACCGCGCCAGGCGCCCCAAACCTACCATATCCGGCGCATGCCGCATATCGCTCAACCTAACGGCCCGGCCGCCGGGTGCCCCAAACCCTTCATCTACGGCTACAGTATAACACGCTCGTCCCCGGCCCGCCGCGTCACTGCCGCCTGACTCCGTCGAGGGCTGGCCAGGGTGCATATGCAAAGACCCAGAGTCCGACCCAGTTCACGAGCGGGACAAACAAAAGCACCACCCACCATCGGCTGTGCCCAGCTCGGTGCAAGATTTCCTGAACTGGAATCACGGTTGTTGCAATAATTGGGACGACCATGACGAGGATCAAAATCAACAGGTGCATTGGGCTATCCCACATAGCGGCCCTCCCTTTCGCGGTTGAATTTCGCCGAAAAATCCCTATCGGACCCTCAACTACAATATGACACGCTCGTCCCCGGCCCGCCGCGTCACATGCTCGCGGTCGAGGTGCTCGAGCAGCGGAATCGCGTATTTGCGGCTGATCCCGGCAAGCTCTTTGAATGCCGTAATCGGCAGGCGATTGCCTTTTTCTTTGCTGTATTTCGCCAGCAACCCACGCAGTTGCGCCAGCGCCTCGCGGTGAAACACTAGATCGTCCGCGATCTTCACCAGCACCTTTTCGCGCAAAAGCATTTGCAAGATTTTCTGCGCGCGCGCCGGCTCGACCGGCAGCTTGCCGAGAACCGCCGTCACGCTCGGCACCGTCAGCCCCGCGCGCTCGAATTCGCCTTCGATCATCTCCTTGGCGCGCGCCTCGTCCGCCGATAGCGCGATCGCGCGTCCCGCCCGCTGCACGAGGTCGCCCGCCACGCTCACCGCCTGGCGCTTCGCCAGATCGCCCAGCGCCGCTTCGAAAAGCTCCAGGCGTGGCTTGCCGACACGCCCGCGCAGCTCCTGCTTCGGAATACCCGGCAGCAGCGGATTGTCCTTGTGGAATCGGTCCACCGCTTCTAGGATCGCAGCAGCGGTTTTCGTGAGCGCCTGTTCCGGAGCCACCGTCAGCGGCTGCTCGGCCAAAATTCGCAGCTTCTTCTGTTCCACCAGCTTTTTCACCGTCGCGCGGACGTCCGCCTCGAGCCACCCCGTCCTCGCGACCATATCTTCGAGGGTCAGCCCGCGAGGCGCCGCTTCCGCAATCGCGGCGAGCGCTCCCTCCGGGCTCCCGTGCTCGACCCGCTCCAGAAATTGCCCCACCGCCGGATCGTTTCGCTTGTGGCGCGTGGGCCGCGCATCTACGACGATCCCGCCGCCAATCGTCACCACGGGCGAAAACTGCCGCAGGATGAATCGGTCGCCCGGCAGCAGCAAAATTTCATCATCCAGCCGCAATTGAACGAGCGCCGACTCACCGGGCACGAGCTCCGCGCGGTCGAGCAGGACAACTTCGGCAATCGTCTCCGCCGCGCCCTCATGAAAATGGGCACGCGTGCGATTCTTCAACGGCCGCGCGGATGGCAGCAGCGTGATTCGCGCATCCACTCGCTTCGTCGACGCGAAGATCCCCGGCGGCGCCAGCACCATCCCGCGCTTCACGTCCCCGTGATCGATGCCCTGCAGATTCACCGCCGTGCGCTGCCCCGCCACAGCCTGCTCGATGGCCTTCCCGCCCGAATGCAGCCCGCGCACCCGCACGCGCTGCCGCACCGGATAGATTTCGACCTCGTCCTTCACCTTCACCGAGCCCGAAATCAGCGTCCCCGTCACTACGGTCCCGAATCCCTTCGTCGCAAACGATCGGTCGATTGGTAGCCGGAAATGCCGCGTCACGTCCTTCGCGGGAGTCTCATGCGCGGCGCGCAATAGCTCCCTTTTCAGAGCGTCGAGCCCCGCGCCGGTCTTGGCGCTCACCGGCACAATCGGCGCGCCTTCGAGAAACGATCCGCGCACGAACTCCTCGATTTCGAGGCGCACCAATCCAACCATATCCGCGTCGACCAAATCCGATTTCGTGATCGCGACGATTGCCCTCGGAATTCCCAGCAGCCTGCAAATATCGAAGTGCTCGCGCGTCTGCGGCTTGATCGATTCGTCCGCCGCCACCACCAGCACCACCACGTCGATGCCGCCCGCGCCCGCCAGCATGTTGCGCACGAACCGCTCGTGCCCCGGCACGTCGACAAACCCGAATCGCACATCCTCGAGTTCGAGAAACGCGAACCCCAGATCGATCGTAATCCCGCGCCGCTTTTCTTCCTCGAGGCGGTCTGGATTCGTCCCCGTCAACGCCTCGACCAGCGCGGACTTCCCGTGGTCGATATGCCCGGCCGTGCCGACGATCACGTGCTTGATGCTCGCAGCCATTGGAAGGCAATTCCCCCGGGGAGATGCTAACGAAGCGTCGCAGAAGGGTCAAACGGTGTTCGAAGAAGACTAGCTTGAGCGGCGGGCAGAGGCGATCTCTTCGGTGATCGCCAATGCCGCCTGACGCGGCTTCGCGGCGCCCGTAATCGGCCGCCCTACCACGAGATAGTCCGCCCCGGCGTGAATCGCCTCCGCCGGCGTCGCCACGCGGGATTGGTCGTTCGCCGACGCGCTCGCAGGGCGCACGCCCGGCACGACAATCAGGAACTTCGGCCCGCAGGCCCGCCGAATCGCTTGCGCCTCGTGCGCCGAAGCGACCACGCCATCCAGCCCCGCGCGCTGGGCAAGCTTTGCGAGCGCCAGCGCACGCGATCCCGGCGTGCCGCTGATCCCGACGCTGCGCATGGTGGCGGCATCGTGGCTGGTCAGAATCGTCACGCCCAGCAACGCTGGCCTCTTCTTGCGGCCCGCCACAGCCTCAGCTGCGGCCCGCATCATATCGACCCCGCCAAGGGTATGCAGCGTCAGCAGCCGGACTCCCGGCAGTTCTGCCGCCGCAGCCACGCTGCCAGCCACGGTATTCGGGATATCGTGGAATTTCAGGTCCAGGAAGACACCAAAGCCCAGCCGGGCGATCTTCTCAACCGCCCGCGGCCCTTCCGCGGTGAATAGCTGGCTGCCTATTTTGAACATGCCTGCCGCCCCCCGGAGCCGGCGTGCCAAGACGCAGGCCGGCCCCAGGCGATCCACATCCAGGGCGACAATTAGTTGCGATGATCCGACGTGGGGCGTGGAGGCACCTTCAGCAGTTCCAGGCGGACCTTGGCAGTTCCGCGCTGGTCAAACCCGAGCTCTCGGGCGACTTGATAAGAAACGTCCAATTCGCGCCCTTCGACATAAGGCCCGCGGTCGTTGATCCGGACAACCTCGCTCCGGTGGTTCCGGGGATTCACCACCCGCACGATCGAACCCAGCGGCAGCGTCAGGTGGGCCGCCGTCTGTCCATACATATCATATGTTTCACCGGTCGCCGTTGGCAGACCGTCGAAATCTTCTCCATACCAGCTGGTGGTGCATTCCCAGACCGCCAGTGGCTTGGGCTGGGCTGAGGCGTTGGACTTATCGTGGGAGGTGTTTGCGACGCTTGAGGCTGTTTGGTCGGGGCTGCCTGTTCTGGCTGCGGCCTTTGGATTGGCCGACGGAGTCAGAATAAGCATACCCAGTCCTAAAAATACCGTCTCGAGAATCACAAATATTTTGGCCTTCATATTCACCTAACCTTTTTGAAATCAGTATATTGTAACCTTCCGAGGGCCGTGAAAGCAACCGCTTTAGCTTTCAAGCGATCCCCGTAAGTGGCTGATCTCAAACAGATTTTCGTCCCGGCACCACATTTCGAGTTCCCCGACTAGCTTCTCTGAAGCTCGCGGGTCCACGAAATGGGCTGTCCCTATTTCCACCGCCGAGGCGCCTGCAAGCATATATTCGGCCACATCAGCCGGGCCTTCAATACCGCCTAACCCTACTATCGGTATCTGAATCACCCGGCTTGCCTCGTAAACCAACCTCACGGTTATAGGTTTTATCGCTGCACCCGACAATCCGCCCGTCGTACTTCCCAAACGGGACCTTCGGGTGTGTGCATCGATACACAGCGCCGGATAGGTATTCGCTATGACCACGGCGTCGGCCTCCTCCGATTCAGCCGCCTTCGCCGTAAGCCCAATTCTACCAACAACGGGAGAGAGCTTCACCCACAGGGGTCGCTTTGCAGCCTTCCGGGCCGCTCGGACGACTTCCCCTGTGAGTACTGGATCGATTCCAAATTCCGCCCCTCCATGCTCTACATTCGGGCACGAGACGTTGAGTTCGTAAGCCGCTATCCCCTCCGCATCCTCCAGGATACGAATCACCTCCACGTAGTCTGCGATGGTCTGGCCGAAGACATTCGCGATGATCGCGGTCTCATACCGCCGCAGCTCGGGCAGCTTTTCGGCCACAAATGTCCGCGCGCCGACATTTTGCAGCCCGATCGCGTTGATCATCCCGCTGGCCGTCTCGGCCATTCGTGGCGCCGGGTTACCAGCCATCGGCTCCCGGGAAAGCCCCTTGACCACAATTCCACCCAGGCGGTTCAGATCGACCATGGGCGCAAACTCCACCCCATAGCCAAACGTGCCGCTGGCCGCAATAATTGGGTTTTTGAGGGAAACTGTGCCTACGTTAACTCGGAGGTCTACCCCCGAAGGCCGCTCTCGGACGCGTACCGGCTCGGGCGAACTCACTGCGAGAAAGTTTATCACACCAGTCAAGAAAGCAGCCCCAGCCTGCTCCGATTCCGAGGGGAAGCGAGGCTTCCTGTTGAGCACACGCAAAATCAAAGGCAAAGCTCGGGGCTGAAGCCCGCGATTACCTCGTGCTTTTTCGCGGGCCTGAAGGCCCACGCTTCCACCGACAACCGTCGGGCGCAAAAGAGCGACCCTCCTCGCATCCTCGGTTCGCGAGGGCGGGGCCCCTGCATCGCTCACCAGATAGCCAGCTTCGCCCCGAATCCGCGGCTGCAGACTCGCCGCCGTCTATGCTAGGATGAGTCGCCGAAAATGCGCGTCGTCGAAAAGCGTCAACTCCTATCCGCCGAAGAAATCAATCGGACTCTCCAGCGTCTAGCCCATGAAATTATCGAAAAGAGCGAGGGCGCGAAGGATCTAGCCATCATCGGCGTCCGCCGCCGCGGCGTCACGTTGGCCGACCGGCTGGTGCGCTCGATTCGCGCCTTCTCCCGGGCCGACGTACCGATGGGCATTCTCGATATCGCGCTCTATCGCGACGATCTCTCGACCATCGGCTCGCAGCCGTCGCTGCAGGGCACCGACATCGCCTTCCCGGTGGATAATCGCGACCTGGTCGTCGTCGACGACGTTCTCTACACCGGCCGCACGATTCGCGCCGCGATGAACGCCTTGTTCGATCTGGGCCGCCCGAGCCGCATTCGCCTCTGCGTCCTGATCGACCGCGGGCATCGCGAGCTTCCTGTGGAAGCCACCTTCGTCGGCCGCAACGTGCAGACCAGCGACACCGAAATTGTGGAAGTTCGCCTCCAGGAAGTGGATGGCGAGGAGCGCGTGGTTCTGGTCGACCGCGTTCCCTGATCGACGCCGGGCTTTTGGAGGCGGCTAACTCAACTAAAGGGACACAGTGCAGCGCCTGTCACACTTGCTCGGAACCGAAAACCTCACGCGCGAGCAAATCACTTTTATTCTCGATCAGTCGAAACCATTCCAGGAATTTCAGCGCTATCCGCTAAAGAAATTGGCCACTCTTCGCGGCAAGACGGTCGCCATCGCTTTCTTCGAGTCTTCCACGCGCACGCGCATCAGCTTCACCACCGCCGCGGCGCGCCTCGGCGCCGATACGATGGCCCTCCAGGCGGAATCCTCCAGCCTGAAAAAGGGCGAATCGCTGATCGATACGGTTCGCACCATCGAAGCCATGCGCCCCGACGGCATCGTGATCCGCCACGCTTCCTCCGGCGCGCCCGAATTCGTCGCCGAGCGCCTCGAAATTCCGGTGCTTAACGCCGGTGACGGCACGCACGAGCATCCCACGCAGGCGTTGCTCGATGCCCTCACCATCCGCGATCGCAAGGGCGGCCTCGAAGGCTGGAACATCACGATTCTCGGCGATATCCTTCACAGCCGCGTCGCCCGCTCGAATATTCATCTCCTCACGAAATTCGGCGCTCGAATCACGCTGTGCGGCCCGGCGATGTGGGTCCCTCGCGAGCTCGAAAACATGGCTCCCGGCCTGCGCGTCACCACGCGCATCGAAGAAGCGCTCGAAGGCGCGGATGTTGTCATGGTTCTGCGCGTCCAAACCGAACGCATCCACGAGCCAGCACTGGCCGCCGAGGAATATATCCTCGGCTATCAGCTCACCGCGAAGCGCCTGCGCCTCGCGCGTCCCGACGCCCTCGTGCTGCACCCCGGCCCGATGATCCGCGGCCTCGAAATCGATCCGGCCGTCGCGGACGGCGCGCAGTCTGGCGTCCTCGAGCAGGTCACCAACGGCCTCGCCGTTCGCATGGCGCTTCTCTATCATCTGATCGGTGGCGCGCCCGTGGATGCGCCCCATCCCGCAAAGGATCGCTCGAATGCTTCTGATTAAGAATGGCCGCGTCCTCGATCCGGCCACCAAAACCGACGCGCCGCTCGACGTCCTCCTCGATGCCGGCCGCATCTCGCGAGTCGGCGCGAATCTCTCCGTCGATGGCGCCGAAATTTTCGACGCCAAGGGCCTGATCGTCGCGCCCGGCTTTATCGATCTCCACTGCCATCTGCGCGAGCCCGGCGGGGAATTGTCCGAGACGATCGAGACGGGGACGCAGGCCGCAGCCCGCGGCGGATTCACGGCCGTCTGCTGCATGCCGAATACGCAGCCGGTAAACGACAGCGCCTCCGTGACGCGCGGCATCGTCGAACGTGCCGCGGCTTCAGCCGCCGTCCGCGTCTGGCCCATCGGCGCGGCCTCCATCGGCAGCAAGGGCGAAGCCCTCGCCGAAATCGCCGCCATGAAAAATGCCGGAATCGTCGCCGTCAGCGACGACGGCAAGCCCATCGCTACCGCCCGCCTGATGCGCCAGGTGATGGACTACTGCAATTCGCTCGGCCTGCCTGTGATCGACCACTGCGAGGACCCATCGCTGTTTGCCGGCGGCGTGATGCGCGAAGGACCGCACTCGCTTCGCCTCGGCCTCCAAGGCATTCCCGCGCAATCCGAATCGATTTGCGCAGGGCGCGACGTCGAAATCGCCTCGCTCACCGGCGCGCGCCTTCACATCGCGCACATGTCCACGCGCGGCGCGCTCGAATACGTCCGCTGGGCCAAGAAGCAGGGCCTGCGCGTCACCGCCGAAGTCACGCCGCACCATTTCGCGCTTACCGACGAAGACGTTCGCTACGACACGCACTACAAAATGAATCCACCGCTCGCCTCCCGCGAGGATCGCGATGCGCTCATCGACGGCCTCGCCGACGGCAGCATCGATGCCATCGCCACCGACCACGCCCCGCACCATCCCGCGAGCAAGGACGTCGAATTCGATCGCGCGCCCTTCGGTATCACGGGCTTCGAAACCGCGCTCGCGCTCGGCCTCACCGTCCTCGTCGATTCGAAGAAGCTTTCGCTGATGCGTCTCGTCGAGCTGTTCACCACGGGCCCCGCCCGCGTCCTCGGCCTAGAGCGCAAAATTGCCGCCGGCGAACCTGCCGACATCACGATTTTCTCCACCGATCACGATTGGACATTCCGCGCCGCCGACTCCCCCAGCAAATCCCGCAACACTCCCTTCGATGGCCGCGCTTTCCGCGGCGCCCCCATGGCCACAATCGTCGCCGGCAAAATCGCCTTCCGCCGCTAGAACCATCAGCTCTGTCGACATCCCACGTCGCTGGTTTCTAGCCGCTAGCCACTCGTCACTAGCCACTGCTTTTGCACTCTCCGCGCCCTCTGCGTCTCAGCGGTGAATCCGTCTTTACTCCGAGCGACCCCGAATCTATGTTACTTTTTCCACTCCGCCGGGGAGGCTCCCTTGACCGAAACGACCGCCACACAGCATCCCGACCGCAGCTCCGGCGGGCCATGCTTCAATTTTTCTTGACAACAATCTACGCGAGGTGTTATGGGACAGGCGCTCAGGGGTTGCATTGGGGTGGGGGGAATGTCCAAGTTTCGCGAGAGTGTCCTGGTATGTCGCGGCATACCTGCCTCTTCCTCACGCCTTGACGCACGGGCAGCAGTTCTAATCCAGCACGGCTTTGGAGGGATCACATGAAGAGGATCTCAGCCCAGTTCGTCGTATTGAGTATGTTGTTTTTGGGATGTTGTGCTGGAGTTTTCGCTCAGGCCACATCGCTGATCTCCGGAACGGTCACGGATGTCTCCGGAGCGGTGATCGCGGGGGCGCAGATTACCGCTACGCAAACCGATACAGGAGTCACGCGGAGCGTGACCTCGGATGCGAGCGGCGACTATTCCCTGCCCAGCCTGCCACTCGGACCTTATCGGCTGGAGATCAAAAGGGAAGGTTTCACGACGTTCGTGCAGACCGGGATCATTCTGCAAGTGGGCTCGGCCGCGACAGTCAACCCCGTGTTGAAGGTAGGCGCGGTCGCGCAGAGTGTTCAAGTGGAAGCCACAGCGCCCATGACCGATACGACCACGACGGGTGTGGGCCAGGTAGTCAATTCTCAGTCCGTTGTCGATCTGCCGCTCAACGGGCGCTTGGTGACCCAACTCATCACGCTGGCAGGCGCAGCGAATACCGTGCAGTACGGTTTCGGCGGGGCGCCATCGGTCGGAAACCTGGTTTCCAGCAAAAACTATCCGAACGAGGCGCTGGTAAGCGTCGGCGGCGGAATGCTCAACGGAACGACGTACCTGATGGATGGGGGAACGTTTAACGATCCCTTCAACAACCTGAACTTGCCCACGCCTTTCCCGGATGCAATTCAAGAATTCAACGTGCAAACCAGCGCGATACCAGCGCAGTACGGCGAACACACGGGAGGCGCGATCAATATTGCCACCAAATCCGGCGGCAACCAGTTTCACGGCGATGCGTTCGAATTCGTTCGCAACTCGGATTTCAACGCCAAAGATTTCTTCAGCGTGAGTGCTAAGGCTCCGGATGGGCTAAGCGACGGCTTGAAACGCAATCAGTTTGGAGGCACCATTGGCGGGCCGATCAAGAAGGACAAGATGTTCTTCTTCTTGGGCTATCAAGGGACGCTGATTCGAGACAAGCCTCCCGCCAATCAGGCCATTCTCCCCACCGCATCGGAGCTGACAGGTAATTTCCAAAATTACATCTCGCAGTGCTTCCAGGGACGCACGCCCCCGACGCTGAGTGCTCTCTACTACACGGCGAACCAACTTCAATACGCGGTCCCGGCAGATGTTTTGGCCTTCGCGAGCCACTTTCCGGTTGGGCCGGAGCCGTGCGGCGTGACGACATTTCAAATCCTGGCCAATCAAAACGAGCACATGGGCATAGGAAGGGTCGATTATCAGATCAACTCCAAGCAGACCCTGTTCGTGCGCTATTTCGGAACTCACAGCTTGGTGCCATCCAGCTATATCGGCAACGAGCTAACCGTTGTGAATGCCGGGACTGACGACACTGTGAATTCGCTGGTGGTGGGTCACACGTACCTGCTGAATTCGTCGATGGTGAATTCGTTCCACTTCACCTACAACACAGACGGCATCACGAAGTTTCAGGTGCCGATCGTCACTCCTACCGACGTTGGCGTCCAGGGCATGTACACCTCCCAGTCTCCCTTCACCCACTTTTCGAACATCAACATCACTGGCGATTTCCAGAGCGCTGGCGGATTTGCTACTCCGGGCCTTGTTAACACAAAAACCTGGCAGCTTGCAGATGACTTCAGCTGGACCAAAGGCTCCCATCAGTTGGAGTTCGGCGCCAGTTTCATTCGTCCGTCGCAGACTTCTACGTTTTGCGTTTATTGCAACGGGCTGTTTACTTTCAGCGGTGGGCTCAGCGGCGATCCCATGGCGGATTTCATCGCCGGAGCGTTGGGTTCGATGGTCCAGTTGAATATCTCGCATGACGACGAGAATTGGCGGTATTTCGGGGCTTATGCGCAGGATAGCTGGAAGGTGAATTCACGCCTGACGCTGAACTACGGCCTGCGATGGGAGCCCTTTTTCGGTGGTACCTTCCCGCTCAATCAGGTTAGCCATTTCAATATGGCGGATTTCCTCGCCAATGTGCATTCGCCGCAATTCCCGAATGCTCCGGCGGGAACATTGTATCCGGGCGATCCAGGTTTCCAAACCGGCGCACGGCCGAGCTATACGAGGTGGAACAACTGGGCGCCACGGATTGGATTGGCCTGGGACCCTACCGGCCACGGTAAGACGCTTATCCGCGCGTCTTGGGGGATTTTCTACGATACGCCTGAGACGCTCTTCTTTTACAACTACGCGGGGGAGCCGCTGTGGGGCGATAGCATCGCGATCATCCCTCCAGCAGGAGTAGCGAATACATTCGCAAATCCATGGTCTTATTACCAAACTGGCGTAAGCCCATTTCCGGTCACACAGAATGCCACGACCGCATACCCGTTTTATTCATCGTACGAGACAGCTCCATTAAACGTCCACAACGCTTCTATGGATCAGTGGAACCTGACAATTCAGCAGCAGATCGGCGCTTCGTGGCTCCTGAAAGCGAGCTATCTGGGCAACAACATTATCCATTTATGGTCGATTAAGGAAACGAATCCCGGGGTCTATATCACGCCGGATGCGAGTGGCAGCTGCTCGATCAATCTCTACAACAACGTCACTGATGTGGTGTACGCGAAAACCTACACTCCATGCGACTCGAGTACAAATACGAACCAGCGGCGCCTGCTGTCGCAGTTGAATCCGGCCCAAGGACAATTTTACGGAGGTTATCCGCAATTGGATGACAGCGGGACGGGCAGCTACAACGCGCTGCTCCTTTCCGCAGAGCACCGTTTCTCAAACCACTTCTCGATGCTGGCGAACTACACATATTCGCATTGCATCTCCGATCTGTGGACCCAGGCGATCAACGCCCCGGAGTACACCAATCCGGCGAACCCCCGGTTCGATCGCGGCAACTGCGCCAGCGTCGACATACACCACAACTTCAACCTCTCCGCCGTTCTGCAATCGCCGCATTTCTCGTCACACATTCTCCAGTTAATCGCGGGCGACTGGCAGCTTTCGCCGATCGTGAGCGCTCACACCGGGAGCTATTTTACGGTGACTATGGGTGGAGTGAACGCCGACGACGCAGCTAACGGAATCGCCGGGCAGCGTCCCAATATGGTGCCTGGCGTAAGTCCTTATTGTGCACCGAAGCGCGTCTCGCCGTATTTCACCTCGGCAGGCAACTGCTGGATCAACGCGGCCGCGTTCTCTTACCCTGGAGGCGGAGCGGTCAAACTATCCAACGGCCAATACCTAGAGCCCGGTGCCTTTGGAAACGAAGGCGTCAACAATATGGAAGGCCCGGGCTTCTTCGATGTTGACGTCGCCCTGTCGCGAAAGTTCCCCATCACGGAAAGGCAGTCTATCGAGATCCGCTGGGAAACCTTTAACGTCGAAAATCGCGTGAATTTCGTGAATCCCGGGACCGCCGGCATCGCTGCGGTGGGCACGAGCAACACCGTCCTGGGAAGCGGCCCCACATTTGGCATGATTTCATCGGATGTTGCCCCGAGAATCATGCAGTTCGCGCTCAAGTATATGTTCTAAGTAGCGGGCGCGATTCGTGAAGGTGCTCCTTGTGGTGGGTGTTGATCCGAGCGATCAACACCTACTCCCAAGGGGCCTGCCTCGCACACCACGCAGCACAAACAATCAAGCAGGCTTTTGAGTCCACACGCGGATAGACCTGACCGGGTTAGTGGGGCACACGACCTCGCACGCTCCGCAGCCGACGCACTTGTCATTCACCACGGGGTAGGAGATGTACTGCGCCTCGTCCCATTTGATTTTCACAGCATCGTAGGGGCAGGCGAGTTCGCACGCGTCGCATTCCTTCTTGCCGAGGGCGGTCAGGCAAATGTTGTTGTCGACGAGCGCTTCGCCGATGATGTATTTGTTTTTCTGCTCGAGAGCAAGCGCCGTCAGCGCGCCGGTGGGGCAAACCTGAGTGCAGGCATCGCACGTTTCGAGACAATATTTGTAGTCACGGTCGAATCGAATGATGGGCGCCCCGAAGCCTGCCAGCCCCCCTTCATGACCTGTATCCGGGCGAATAATTTTCGTCGGGCAGGCGTGCACGCAGTTGTTGCAGCGGATGCACAGCCCGGCGAACCGATCCTCCGGCACGGCCCCGGGAGGACGCAGCAGCGTATCGCTCTTACGGTATCGCGCCGCACCGAGTCGACGCGCCCCCAGCGCCAGCAGCGCGCCTCCTGCGCCCGCGAAGAATGCGCGCCGGGCCTCAGGGGACTTCTGCGAGCGCGCGCTCGCCTTCAATTTGGTCCACAGAGCTTTCCGCGCGTAAAACAGCATGTCCTGAAATCCGCTCAGCGGGCAGATGCGGACGCACCAGGCCATGCCGAAAACAAACGTGGCTCCCACTAGAACGCCCAGGCCGAGTGAGACCAGAATCACGGTGATCGGATTCGTCGCTCGGTTCATGGCGAAGGGGCTACTGAAAATACATAGCGGGTCCATCCACATCAGCACCGGATATCCCGCTACGGCGCCCACCAGCGTGAGTATCGCGACATATCTCCCGACCGGGGGCAACTTGCCCCACCAGCGCGTCTTGCGCAAGCCGATGCGAGAGGTGTTTTCGAGCAGGAAGCCGGTGGGGCAAAGGTACAGGCAGAACCACCGCTTCTTGAACGAGCTCGCGACGGCCACGATAAGCGCGAGGATTGCTCCCACGCCGACGGAGCGCGCGGCGATGCTCGACGAGAGAGCAACGAATGGACTGATTTGCTGGAAAAATCGCGGTGCGATCTTCCAGGGCAGCAAGGGCCAAACCAGCACGACCGCGCCGACGAAGCAAGTCAGCTGAATCACTCGCCGCGGTACGCGATGGAGAAACGTCATCCCAAATACGCCCCCTGCTGATGAAGCAGATTTTGCAGCTTCGCTACATTGAGGTGGCGAGGCTTGCATTTATCCTGGATGCACAATGCCGCAGCCAGGCCCGCAGCCTGTCCTGTGACCCAGCAAACCGGAATGAGCCGGGTGATATCCGCAACGTCGAATTCGGCCGATATGCATCGCCCGGCCGCCAGAACATTCTCGACCTTCGCTGGAACGAGTGAGCCATAGGGAATCTGGAATGCGGGAGCATTCGCATAGGCGCCGGAATAGCCGATCACATCTTGAAATTTGGCGCCATTGCGGATTTCGTCGACCTTGAGTTTCTTCACGCCGTCGAGGAGCCTGCTGAGCCGCACGCCCAGCTGAGGAGCGGTTTCGGTCAGATAGACCTGCTCGTTTCCCGCCTTTTGACGCAGCTTTTCGACATTGCCCCAGGTTCCGATGCGATGCTTGAGTTCGAATTCGGTGAGATCCGAGATGTCCAGAGCGTCGCCGACCGGGCCTCGCATGTTGAGCCAGTTCACGTGGGGCGCAGGCGTGGAATTTCCGGCGTGACCGCTGAAGTCGTTGACGCGGCCCTTTGAAGGCCGGCCTCCTTCATCGGGCTTGCCTATGGAAGGCTTGGTTGGGTCTTCCGATCCTTTTCCAGGAGCCATATCGACTTCATCGATGTTGCCGATTCGACTGATGAGGCCGATGTTGGTTTTGACTTTATCGAAAGCCGCTCCCGCAGCCGCATAAATATCGCCGTCTCCCGAGGCGTCGATCACGATATCGGCGAGGATGGCCTGCCGCCCCGACTTGCTCTCAAAAACGGCGCCGCGCACGGCGCCCCTGGAATCAACGATGGCATCGACGCCCCAGCAATCGAGATAGGCAGTGATCCCCGAATCGAGCACCATGCTGGCCAGCAGATATTTGAATGCTTCCGCGTCGATCGTCGGGTAAATCGGCGCCTTGTTTCGATCGATGATGCCGTACTTGAGCACATCGAGCTTCTTCATGAACTCTTCGCCGATGCCGAAGATGACCTGCTTGTTCTCGCGATTGTAGAGCGGAAAAATTCCGAGGACGAGGCCGCCGGTGGCGAGCCCACCGAGATACCCGTACCTCTCGACGAGAGTGACGTCGACGCCCAGCTTTTTCGCCGAAAAAGCGGCCGCCGTTCCCGCCGGACCGCCTCCGACAACCAGGATGCTGGTCTTGTGCAGAACCGGCACGTCCCTGCGCGGTTGCACAACCTTGTCGCCGACTATCGCCGCAGGGACTCTGTGTTCGGTTTGCTCCGTCGCTTGCCCGCCAGCTTGATCGGCGAGCGCCGACGAAACCGGCATCAGCGATCCGGCCGCGAACAACCCGACTGCCGCAATCGAACGACTCATCAATTCTCTTCGTGTTAGGTCCTTTGGCATGTTCCCCCCTCCGGCGGTTCGCCGATCCGAACCCAATTCCCGCGCCCCAAGTCTGTCCGGCGCCAATACTACACCCAGCGTGAACGAGCAGCCAACTCCCGATAAGCCGGATTACAGAGATGTGAAATAGCACTGCATGCCGATCGCGCGTCTTCGATTGCTGTTCCGCAAGCTGGCAAATCCCCGGCCCAAAGCATAGAATCTCGTCGGCTTTTCCACCGTTTAGGCCCCAACGGTAGAGTCCGAAAGGAGATCTCGGATGCCTCTCTCGAAAAAGCTGGCTGCGGAGTTCATTGGAACTTTCTGGTTGGTCTTTGGCGGCTGCGGCGCGGCGGTGTTGGACGCGGCATTTCCGCAGCTCGGCATCGGCTTTTTGGGCGTTGCTCTTGCGTTCGGTCTGACGGTAATGACCGGGGTCTACTGCCTGGGACACATCTCAGGCGGCCATTTCAATCCGGCGGTTTCGGTAGGGTTGGCGGTGGGCAAGCGATTCCCCGCGAAGGAACTCGTGCCCTACATCATCGCGCAGGTGCTGGGTGGGATCCTTGCGAGCGCCGCGTTGTACACGATCGCGAGCGGGAAGGAAGGTTTTACGCTGAGCGCGGGGTTCGCGTCGAATGGCTACGGCGCTCATTCGCCGGGAGGCTACTCGCTTCTGGCCTGTTTCGTGGCCGAAGTCATACTCACCTTTATGTTCGTCCTGATCATTCACGGAGCCACGGACCGGCGAGCGCCGGCCGGCTTTGCAGGAATCGCGATCGGCCTCGGCCTTACGCTCATTCATCTCGTCGGCATTCCCGTCACCAGCACTTCCGTGAATCCGGCGCGCAGCACGGCACCGGCACTGTTTGTCGGCGGCTGGGCCATCCATCAATTGTGGTTGTTTTGGGTGGCGCCGATCATCGGCGGAGCGATCGCGGGCCTCGTGTACCTCGGGGTATTTGAGGAGCGCAAATCGTAGTGCCGGGGAGGTTCTGGCTTTCGACATCGGCTTCTTCGCGTCGCATTCTCGTTAACTCTCAAGGCAATCGGCCGGTCCGCATTCTTGTTGCGTCTCAATTCGGCATGCTACGTTCGACTTTGGCGTGCATCTAAGAATTAGGCGAGCACGCTTTTCCGGATTCGGTCTCTTTTCGGGCGCAACTCCTTATTTCAAGAATAACGCATGCGCAAATTCCTCAACGATCTGAGCATTCGCGGAAAGCTGGTGCTTCTGATCAGCGGCTCCGTCTGCGTCCTCACGGCCGCCGTGCTGACCGTCGTTTGGTTTCAGAGCGTGCGGCAAGTGCGCGCGATCGTCCAGGATCAGCTTGGGGCGAATCGCCAGCTCCTTGCCTCCGCCGAGCGCAGCCATTATCAGTCTCGCATTTACAAAGGCACGGCCCTGGCCGCTTCTCCGGCTGTGGTTCACGCGCTGGAACGCGACGACCGAGCCGCCGCTTGCGCGTTTCTCTCGCAAGTCCTGGCCTCTCCGCGCTTCGGTCCCAACGATGACGACCTCGATTACGTTTCCATCCGTCCGCGCGATGGCTCGATCCTCGGCTTCGCCGTCCAGCACCATCCGGTCTGCGATCCGCAGATTCTTTCCTGGCACCTCGCGGATGTACACGAGGCGCTCTCCGGGGCTCCGGAAATCACCACATGGACCGGGCCCGACAACGCCGTGTATCGAATCTTTGCGTTTCCTGTCCGCGGCGCGGACGGACCGATCGGTTTTCTCAATATCGGATTCGAGGAAGACGACGGCATCGCGGCCGGTGCGAAGCTTCGCTCCGGAGTGGACGTCGTCACGTGGCAGCAGGATGAGAACAATCAGGTGCACATTCTTGGCGTGAGCGATCCGAGCCTCCGCGGGCCGCTAACGAAGCTCTTCGACCAGAACCCCGATCTCCAGCATCCCTTCGATTTTCACACGCGCAGCGGCGAATACGAGGGCGAGGAAGTGCTGGTGGCCGACACCGGAATGATCGAGCACAATCCCGCCGGCGTGCACATGGCGTTCATTGAATCAGTGACCCGCCGGATGAAACCTTTTCGAATTCTCGAGGAATTTCTGGCCGGGCTCGCTCTCGCCGCCCTGCTGCTGGGCACGGGCCTGGGATTTCTCTTCTCCGGCGTGATTTCTGCTCCGCTCGTAAATCTCGCGGGCGCGGCGCGGGAAATCGAGCAAGGCAAATACGAGGCGATCGAATCTTTCCGTTCCGCGCATGCGGACCGCTTTGACGCCAGGGACGAAATCGGCGATCTTTCCCGCGCGTTCGTGGACATGGCCCGCGGCCTCAAGCAGCGCTTCGCCATGTCGAAGTACATGTCGCGCACGACGTACCAGATGCTCGAGCAAGGCGGCTCCGCAAATCCCGCGGGCGAACGAAAATGGCTCGCGCTCGTTTTCTCCGATGTGCGCGGCTTCACCGCCTTTTCCGAAAACCGCGATCCGGCGCTCGTGATCGAGCGGCTGAATGAAGTCCTCGGCCTCGAAGCCGATGTGGTGCGCCGCCATGGCGGCGACGTGGATAAATTTGTCGGCGACGCCATGTTCGCCTGGTTTTCCGGTGCCGACCGTTGCCGCCACGCCGTCGACGCCGCAGTGGAAATTCTCGCTGGGTTGCAAACTCGTTTTGCGGGCAAGGCTGGCACGGAAATCGGCTTCGGCATCCATGTCGGCGAAGTCGTCGTCGGCAGCATGGGCAGCCAGGATCGCCGTGACTACACCGCCATCGGGCACAGCGTGAACCTTGCGGCGCGATTGTGCTCCGCGGCCAAATCCGGCCAGATTCTAGTTTCGGAGGCCGTCGCCATAGAACTCGAGGGCGTCCTTTCCCTGAATCCGCTTCCCGCCATCTCCGCGAAGGGATTTCCCGAGCCTGTCCGCGTCTTCGAAGTCCAGTCCGCCAAGCCGTCGCCTGAAGCGAATTCAGTTCTGCCTCCCGTCACGAGCTTCTCCTAGGAGGCGATTTAGCGGGCCTCATCGACGTACGCAATGCCGGTCAACCCGCCCATTTCACTCAACAAAGTCTTTTCGTCCGATCCATCCAGATTGGCGCTGTAAACGTTGCCGCCCAAATCGGTGAAAAACATGCGCCCGCGGCTCAAATCGAGCGAAATTCCGATTCCCGCGCGCAGTCCGCTCACGAGAATCTGCCGATCGGTGCGATGCGCGGAATCGTATCCCGCGGGAGGATCCATCGGGGCGCGGCTCACGGTGTCCGCCCCGGGTCTTGTGCCTCCGTCTGAAGTCCAGTACATCGTTCGCGTCTTCAGATCGAGCGCCAAATCGACCGGTTCCGGCAGTCCGTCGAACAGCACCTGAATATCCGTGCGGTGCGCCGGATTTTCATCTTTGGGAATGTTCATGCTCACCCGCCGAATGCTGCCGTCGTTGGAGCGATCGCCGCGCTGCGTCCAGTAGACTTCGTTGCGCGTCAAATCCAGCGCGATTCCAACGCAGTAGTCCTTCGGATCGCCTCGCTGGCCCTCGATTCTCTGCCCCGTTTCGACGAGCATCTCCACGTCCGATCCATCCAGATTCGAACGCATCACGCGCATTCCTTCGCGGTCGGACCAATACAGCTTGGCGTCGCGCAGATCGATGGTCATCTGTTTCGGCCGGTAAGTAAGAGCCGCGCCGCTTGGCACCACCGTCGTCACGTTGCTTCCATCCAAGTCCGCGCGCTCGAGCGATCCCGGCCCAAACCGTGCTGCCCATCCTCCAGGGCCACCATCGCCGCCCGAATCTTCGGCGTTTGAGCGGAACGTCATCATATTCGTCCAATAAAGATGTCCACTCGCTTGATCGACGGCAATTCCGTCCGGGCTGCCTCCCGCCTGCGCCAACACCTTCACATCCGATCCGTCGGGATTCGCGGACATCACTTGACCGCCGCGCGTATCGAGAAAATACAGCTGGCCCGCCATCGCATTCGGCGCCACTGCACGGGCAGGCTCCGCCTTTGATTTGCCCGGCGCGCTGCTCGCGGAGAACATCGCCAGCAAAATCGCGCTCGCCCCCAGTCCCGTAATCACCAATCCCGCCCGCCGGCCAATCCAACTCATTCAACCCCCCTGCCCCGAAGCCGTGCTCGCGTCCCAATCGTGCGAGCGCGCCGCGTCAAATTGTATGACGTGCGCCGCCACGTTCTGGTTTGGGCCCAGAACCAACGACCAACAGAGTTCTCCTGGCGTCGCTCCGCAGAGTTAATCGGGCGTTTGCATCGAGGGCACGCTTCTGGTGTAGAATCCACGCATTATCCTGCGTTTTCCGGGAAAGGAAGATGCGGAATTCGGGGGCTGTGGAGAAACAATGAGTAGGGTGGTGAATTATAGCCTCATCGCCGTCGCCGCGATGCTGCTGGCGAGCTCGGCATCTGCTCATCACTCGCATGCGATGTTCGATACCGAGAAGCAAGTGACGCTCGTCGGGACGGTGAGGGAATTCCAGTGGAACAATCCGCATTGCTGGATTCAGCTGCTTGTGGCAGATCCGAAGGACGTGAACGCCGCTCCCGTCGAATGGGGTGTGGAGATGGGCGCGCCAATCCAGCTGATTCGTCACGGCTGGAAGCCCGACAGCCTCAAGCCCGGAGACAAGATCACGGTGGTCGTCAATCCATTGCGCGATGGCCGGCCTGGCGGGCAGATCATTTCCGCAATCGGCCCGGACGGCAAGCCGATCGGCGCGGTGCCGGAAGCAAACAGCAAGTAGGCGAGCGAAGTCGGGTGAATTTGAGGGAGGATCGACCATGATTCGCCGGGCGATTGTAGTGGTGGCGGCACTGCTCGCGGCAGGCTGCGTCCACTTCGCTCACGCGCAAGAATCTTCGAAAGCGCGCATCGCGGCTTTCGCTAAGCTGCCGGATTGGTCGGGACTCTGGGAATTCGATATCTGGACCGACGAACTCGACGGACAGGAAATGGGTCCCAAGGGAATGGAGAGGGCGAAAGTTTATGCCGCCGAGATGCAAGCGACCTTCACTCCCGCATGGCAGGCAAAGCTCGCCGAGCTAAAAAAGGTGGCGGCCACCGCCAGAGCTGCCGATGCTGACGAGCCGCCCGCATACGAAGAGTTCGGACGATTCGGCGGATGCGGCTGGACGCCTGGGTTTCCGGCCACAATGCTCCCCGGGACATACGAGTGGCGGGTGACCCCTGAAGAAACCACTCTCATCAGCCTTCTTGGTTCGGTGCGCCACATCTATACCGATGGACGCGCGCATCCGCCAAAGGATGAGCTGTGGCCGATGAGCCAGGGCGATTCCATCGGACACTGGGAGGGCGACACTCTGGTGGTCGACACCGTTTCGATCAGGTCGCCGGTATATCTTCCAGGACTGGCGCGAGGAGCAGGGGTTCCTTTCGTGCCGATGAGCAACGAGCTGCATACCGTCGAGCGGATTCGCATGTTGAACCACGATCAGCTGCAGATTCAGTTCACGATCGAGGATCCGATTGCACTGGCCAAGCCCATCAACGTGACCTTCATTTGGAACCGCGTGAAAGATATCGACCGCATGGAACAAAATGCCGATGATTGCGACGACCCGTCGACCGACCGCAATCCGATTATCGATGGCAGATATACGACGGTCGTAAAGCCAGCTCCCACGACGCCAGCTGAACCGCCCGCCCACTAGCTGCCGCGCGGACCGGCGGGAATAACCGGGCGCGGCTTGCGCCTTAATCAGAATTTAGCATCGGGACTTCTCTGCGACCACGTTTCGTGCTAACAACGAGATTGACTTTTCATGAATTTCGAAGGTTTTACCATGCCTAAGAAAGTAGCGTTCGCCTCATTGTGTCTACTTTTCTGCCTCACTCCACGATCAACTTTGTTCGCACAAGACCAGGGTTGCGAGAAGCTCCGGAGCACCTCTGAAAAGAGCGCGTGTCTCGCCCAAAAGCTCTTGAAGGCTGAGGCAGACATGAATCGAGCATTTCAACAAGCGCTGTCGAACTACCTGCCGAGTGCCGAGAGAGATAATGAAGCCCCCAAGATGTCGAAACTCGATTTAGAACTGCTCCATGAAGCGGACAAACGCACCGTTCGTAGCCTGCGACAATCGCAAGCACGATGGCTGGCATACCGAGAGAGCACATGCTCCGCTGTCGAGAACAAATACGATGGTGGCACTATCATTGCAGAGGCGGTTCCCGCATGTAAAATCGAACTCACACAACAGCGAACGGATTGGCTAAGGTCAAACTTCGAAGCCGATCACGTTCAATCGAACGCCAAATCCGGCGGTAAAGATCCATTACAGAAATAACAACCACGCCATAGCAGTGAATGATTCCGCTGTTCGAAGGTTGAAAACGAGCGCATTCAGCGATAGCATCACGCCGCCACAATTATGAGGATGCGAGGCGATGGCGCCTTGCATTCGCGCGATACGCAAAAGCTTGCACGCAACAGGGGGAATGATGCCGACGCCATATCCGAAAGAGCAGATGCATCGCATCGCTTACACGAAGCTTACGCCAGAACAGATTGCAGACAAGCTGGGCCCCGTCGCCAAGAGCGGGCCGGCGAGCGCGTCGCCGCTCGCCGACGTGTTCGTGGACAAATCAATCCGCATCGTCACCGACAACGGACCGGCGCTGGCCTACACGTTCGACACGATCAGCAGCCTTTCGCTGGCGGAGAACGGCGGCAGCGCGGTGAAGGCTGGATACGGCGCGCTGACGCTGGCGGACGTCGCCTTCTTCTCGCACATGATTCCGGGCACGCAGCGCGGCTACGCCGTGGTGATCGATCTGGGCACGAACCTGGCGACGGTATTCGAGCTGTGGTTCAGCGGCTACAAAGACAATCGCGAGGTGCAGCGCGAGATTTATTACGGCTACGTCGAGCAGCCGGGCCAGGAAGCGCCGAAAGCCCGCCACGTCACGACGAACCGCGTCGAGGGCCACGGCTTCTACTGGAAGCAGGATGCCGGCGCGGAGACGATCGAGTTCTTTCCCTCGGCGGCGTATTCGAACTTCGTCGAACTGTCGCGGTTCGGCGGCGAACTCAGCTTCTGCGGGCCGTCCGACTACATCAAGATCAACGACGACCGCTACATCTACACCCGCACCGAATGCGAATTTTCCGGCACCTTCACCGCCTACGTGATGGACATGAACCGCATCGAGCAGGTCGGCGTGCGGCTCGGCTTCAACGCCGACGACGCGCTCGAATATTACGTCTTCCGCGGCAAGGGCGAGTGGCTGGGGCAGCTCGCACAGTTCGAAAAATTCGGCGACGAGAGCGGCTCGCCGGTTCCAGCGGCCGCGCCCGGCCAGACTGCAAAGAAGGGCGACCGGCGCGTCTATCGCCCGCTCCAGACCATGGCGAAAATGACCAAGGCCGAAGTCGACGCCGTTTGCGCCAAACACACGTCAGCCTTCGCACCGCGCGGCATTTCGCCCGGCGCCAACGCGCCCGCCGCGTCGATGGCCGGCAATCTCGGGCCGAACACCGGCTGGCTTGCCGGGAAGAGTTTCACCCTCCGCTACGACGACGCGCCCGCGATGGAATACCGCTTTGACGACGCCCAAAACCTGCAATGGCGCAAAGAAGGCCAGAGTAATTGGACCAAGGCGCGTTATCAGGCCTTCGAGTCGATGCCGGGAGCGATCCTTTTCGGTCACCTGCTGGAAGGCGAGCCGAATCATGACGGCCACTGCATCGTCGCGGATTTCCACGAGGGCCTCGTGACGTGTTTCAACGGCTACTTAAACACGCCCTACTTCGCAAACGAGGCAGGGGTGAAAATCCACTTCGGCGTGATCGAGATGGAAGGCCTGATTCCTCCGAAATATCGCCGCCACGTTTTCACAGATGAGATGGTCGGGCGCGCGGTGAGCCAGAATTACGCGCCGGGCCTCACCTCGATGCACCTGTACGCGACGCCGCATTCGCTTTCCTGGATCATCTTCACCGGGACTGATGCCGGCGGGTTGGAGTGGAGCGGGCCTGCGTCGTACGTGAAGATTCGCAACGGTCTGTATTTCATGTATTGGCTGGAGGAGGCCTGCAACGGCACGCTCGGCACCATCCTCGTCAACTTGCATACCATGCGCGACGTGGGGATTGGCTACAACTGCGGCACAAACGGCTTGAACATGAATGCGCTGGGAGCACACGAACGGCTCGCCGGGCAGCTCGACATCACGCGCTTCTATCAGGTGAAGGCATCAGGAGGTGTGGCATGAGCAAGGACACCGCTTCCACGCGCCGGTCGTTTCTGAAGCGCGGTGCACTGCTGGCTGCGCCCCTGGCCGCTGTCGCGGCTCCCGCCGCAATCCTCGCGGACGACGCGCTGAAGGCGCGCCTCGCGAAGCTTGAGGACCAAGCCGCAATCCGCGAACTGCATCAGGCCTGGCTGCGGCGGATCAATATAGACGACGCCGGTGCGCGCGATGCTGCTGCGGCGCTGCTCGCGAATCGCGAACGCGCCGCATTCGACCCATCCGTGCGCAGCATCGCGGCGGATCACGCTGGCGAGCCAGACATGATCGAGGTCGCTGCGGACGGCAAGCGCGCCGCCGGGCGCTTCCACTGCGCCGTCGAAACCGAAACCGCGATCCCGCCGGACTGCACGATCGCGCAGATGGCGCACGCGCAAGGCAGCGGCTTCGTTCGCCGGACGGAGCGCCGCGTGCTGAAGGTGGAGTACGTGAAGGCTTCCGGCGCGTGGGCGATCGCAAAAGCCGAGCTCGCGCCGGCCTGAGTCGGCAATCTCAGTTCAGCTGCGATTGCGACGCTTGCACCGCGCAGCCGTTGCCCGCTCCGCAAGTCCCGAAGCCCAGACCCACCGGCGAGAAATAAATCTGCGAGCCCCCTGCAAGGGTTCCTGTGGGCACCGTGTTATCGATCACGATGCCGCTGGTGCCGCCCGTCACAGTGAGCACAAAGCCATCCGGCGGCCCAACGTTGGTCCAACTCGCCGCGTCATCCGATGCGTGTCCACCGATGGCGAGGGGCCAGATGGGCTGGGTGGTTCCAGACAAGGCGCTTGAGAATTCCTCGACCTCAATGTTGCCGTTCGGATCGAGAATGTCCCAGCCGGCCGAATAAATGGTGCTTGGCTGCCAGGTGCTGTATGCGTTGGTGGCGCCGAGGCCTTCCTTGCCCGTCCATGCCACCGTACCGTCGAATGTAGGAAGGCCCGGAGGCGACCATGACGGCTGAATGCTCCCCGACGTGCCTGCCGAAGTGACAATCTGAACATTCAAAAACTTGTCCGTTATTTCCTCTCCGACCGCATAGCTCGTCTTCGGCTGCCACGACGTAACTGGCAGATCGTATACGCAGCCGGTGGTGCAACTGCTGCCCACACCAGCCCCGGTGGTACTGACAAAAATCTTGTCGATCCCCGGCGGTCCACCGATGTTGGGGTTGAAGATTTCGGTAACCGAAGAGCACGGCGCATTGGCGGCCAACCCAACGGTGCCGGAAAGTTGGGGGCCCGCCATCGCAGTTGTGGCCATCGTGCCCGCGGTGACCGGTATTTGAAAGAGCGTTCCCGAGCCGAGCGTGTTTCCGCACACGTAAAGATTTCCGGTGCCGTTCGGAGACGTATAGTAATTGTTGTCGAAATCTCCCGCGCGAAGCGTATACGTGAAGGAATTGCTCCCTCTCTGCACCGTGGCTTCGATCGAACTGGCTGGCGTGGAACTCGCAGTGAATTGATAGACGCCGCTGCAGGGCCCACCGCCGAAACATGTGCCGCTGGGGCTGTTGTCGGCGCCGACAAAAACGTAGACCTTCCCGGCGCTTGAATCCACGATTGGGCCGTCGGCGATCCCGTTTCCTTTGCCTAACGACGAACTGGTCGCGGCGATCGCGCCTGTCGAGGCGTTGACCGCAAAGAGCTGGCTCCCGAAGACGCCACTCCAGCCGCTCCCTACAAAAACCCTTCCGGTAACGGAATCCAAAACAGGGCTGCTGAGTTTGAGCCCAGGCGCAAGAGAGACCGGCCACGGACTCCCGATCTCCGCCGGGGTTCCTGCCCCGAAAACGGGCTGGAATTTGTGCAGCGAGCCGCTGTCATCGCCCACATACAGCGCGTCGTTGGCGTAGTCGTAAAACGGAGACGAATTCGTGTCGTTGGCCGCTCCACTGAAGCTCAAAGTGGTCATGCACGGGGCCGTGCAAGTCGAGTACTGGCTCGGGAATACGCTGCTGATCGAATCGGGATTCGTGCTGGTTGCGCCATCCCCAGATGCCTTCCATTTCAAAAGGACGACACTCGCGGAGGGCAAGCTGGTCTGGATAAAGGCAATCTGCGAGCCGTCCAGGGAGAGCACGACAGAAGTGACGACGGCTCCTCCTGTGTCGTATGCCCAGTAGGTCTCCGGTATGCTTCCGCCGCCGCAGCCGCTGTACAGATTGTCGTATGCGACGACGCTTGCCTGGGCGCTCGATCCAAGGACGCCGGTGTTATACACGACGAAATCGGGCTGAACGGCATCTCCGCAATTCGCCGCGTTCACGTCAAATGAAAACTTCGCGGGAGAATTGCCCGCACCCACGGTCGCGTTCGGACCCAGCGAGATGGCCCAGTCGCGTTTCAGGCCGGGGCCGCGCAATTGCTCGAGGGGCCGCCACCGCCTGAACCAATCGCCGCCGAACCGGTTAAGGTAATCGGCGTCCGGACCGCCCGGCACCGCTGCTCCGGCAGGCAATTCCCGCCGAATGTTACGCCGATACCATTGATGCCAGAAGCGGGGATCCTGGCGGACCTGCAGGGCCATCTCCAGAGTCGCCGGGCTGGAGAAGATCACGTGGCGATGGGTCCAATCTTGAGGCATGCCGATCTTGTTGAAAGAGGAAAAGGCTTCTCGGCCCGGCGAAATCAATACCGCCGAAATCATCCCAAGGAGAACGAGGCTAAGGCGCGCGAGGCGTGAATGGCGAAGTTTCAAGTAGACGCTCCCGACTGGCGATCAACTTGTCTCTACTATGATGAGGGCTTGAGTATATCGGGCAATACATTCTCTGGGAATTAGGTGTACAACTGATACATATCCGATAGGCGTGCGCAGCTGTTTGCGATATCAGTCGAAGGCTGAGCTACCTATCGGAGTACTTGACAGGTCAGCCGCGGACGTCGTTCGCGCGATCGTGGGTTGTCATGTAGCCGAACAAACCGGCGATGCGCCAGCGCCCTTTCTTGTACGTGATGACATCCAATTCCACGCTGTCGTTGATGTACTCGCCGCTTGTGGTGTACCTGCTCGCGCCTTGGAGCGCGTGCACCTTTTCGACGCCCGCATGGAGAACGCGCCCCCCGGGCGTCGCATCGGCAAGATCCCATCCCCAGTTGCCCATGCCGAGAGGCGCGAAGAGGGCGCGATACGCTGCGAAGTCGACGCGAGTGTTGTCGAGCATCTCCTGCGTGTAATTCTGAGTCGAGAGGCGAGTTTTCACGCCTTTCACCCGAAGCCCTTCGAGCGCCTTGTACTCTCCCTGTGGAGCAAGCTCCCACGAAGGTCCGCCGGCGCCGACGCTGACGTTCAAGCCCAGCTGGCGGATGGGACCCCATACGGCCTGCTGGTCCATGTTCATGTAGGCCAGGCAATGATCCTGGCGCAAGCGTTTTGCCGCCGCGATGCTGTCGTTATAGGCCACGTGAATCATGTGCGCGGGCGTGAAGATCGTGGACATCGCCTGGATGGCCCACTTTCCGTCGTTGTTGGTGACGCAATAGATCCCTTCGCATCTCAGGAGTTTGTGGCCGTCGCCATCGTAGCGGTTGTAATTCAGCGACAGGTTTACGGCCACCGGGTTGGAGTTGAATATCTCGATGCCGTCGAGGACGTCGTAGCAGCCGGGCTTCAGGTAGCCGTCGTGATCGGTGAACCGTTCCGGGTGTTCGGTCATGTTCATCGACGCCGGCGCGTGGGCCAAGAGTTCGTCCGGAGTGTTGACCACGATCGCGTCGGTCCGTTCGAACGTGCTGAAAGGAAAGTGCAGCATCTCCGCGACGCCTTTCAGGTCCCTCTGGCCCAACGCGGCAAAATATTGAGTCATCACGCCCACGGCGGCGGGCACGCAGTCCTTGTAGCAGATCGGAAAGCGGAGGTCGGGAATGCCGCGAGGCGACATCCCGGCGGGCGGCTTGAGATTTGGCTCTGCCGTCTCCGCTTGCTGCGCCGCTTGGGCCTGAGCCGGCTGGCCGAGCGCTGATGCCACTCCGGCCGCGCCAAGCAACCCGGCCGCAGCGGCGCCCTTGATGAAATCGCGACGGTCGGATTGGACATCACCTTGCGCAACTATCTTTTTCTCGTTCGTCTCAGCAGGCATGACCGTCCTCCTTTCGCGTCCTTAGCAATCGAAGCGCGCCCGTAGAAACGTATCTCGGGCGCCGCCAAACAGGCGCAAGAGTAGCATTTCCTCGTCGTGCGAAGTGAGTGCTGACACCACCGCGTGAGGAAGCTTACGCCAACGCTCGAATTGCCGGGGCCTGCCGGCAACGCAGAACCCAAGCCGCGAGCGAAGCCCGGCGTTTCCAACCCCAGTGCTTGCGCCGTTGCTTCACCCGGCATCTATTCACGTTTGGGCTCGTGGTACAATCCAGTCATGAATGTGATTGTCAAGAATCGGGATATCCTCGGAGGCGCTCCGGTCTTTCGCGGGACGCGGGTTCCGATCCAGACCCTATTCGACTACCTGGAAGGCGGCGAAACACTCGAAGACTTCCTGCAGGGCTTTCCCACCGTCACGCGCGAATCGGCGGTCGCCGCGCTCGAAGAAGCGAAGGGCCTTTTGCTCGCCCACTCTTAGATGCGCGTTCTGATCGACGAATGTATCGACGAGAGATTCCGAAACCATTTGCCCGGCCACGATTGCCAAACGGTACGTTACACCGGATTGGCGGGACAGAAGAACGGCGAGCTTCTTACGGCGGCGGAAACGGCCCGATTTGATGTCTTCGTCACCACGGATCAAGGCATCGAATACCAGCAGAATTTAACCGGGCGGAATATCGCCATCATCATCTTTCGCACGAAGTCGAACCGCTTAAGAGATCTGCTGCCCCACGTGCCCGCGTGCCTTGCGCACATCGAATCCGTTCAACCCGGTCAGATCGTGCGAATCGAAGATTAGGCGGCTTCGACCAGCCTCAGCCGCGCTCAAGGCGCGATCTGAACGGTCATCGTCTGATCGATGGAATAATTGTGGCAACCGGGAAGCGGGGGCGATGTGCAGGTTGCCGTCGCTTGGAAGCTTTGGTCGGAAGCGTCCACTTCATACGTGTAGCCTTTGCGATTCGGCTTGCGCATCTGCATGGTGCCGTCCGAAACGAGTTCGTCGAGCGACGCGTACTTGCCGTTTTGAACCTGATACATGCGTTCGGCCTGCCCGATGGCGATCAGATCGTTTTGCGCGCCTACGGCGTCGATGGTTGCCACCGGCGTGGTTGCGCCTACGGATTGCCCGGAAGTAAGGAAGTACTTGTAGATCATGGCCGCGATCAGCGCCACGATCAGAAGACTGATTACGCTTCCCAAACCCTTCATGATCCACCTCGCATTCGCTTTTTCCATGGCACCACACCGGCCCGCGGGTCGCAACTCTTGATGGCGCGGGTGTGCGAACTTGGCAACGGGCGAAAGCGAGGCGTAGGTGTTTCCGTAGCGCCGGCGTCTCGCCGGCTCTTTCTCTTCGCCGCGCCGGCAGCAAACAAGAAAGAACGCCGGCCGGAGGCCAGCGCTACGGGCACTAGCGAACGGACAGGATCACCTTGCCGATATTCTTGCGATCCTGGACGTACTGGTGAGCGTCGGCGGCCTGTTCGAGGAGAAACGTCTTGCTGATCACAGGCTTGATCTTGCCGTCGGCGTAGAGCCGGAAAATGTCTTCGAGTTCCTTGCGCAGCAGCGAGCCACGCGAACGCACCCGCCCAAGGTTGACGCCGATCACGGCCGCGTTTTTCTCCATCAGCTTCAGCGGATGAAAGCGCGGAGTTTCAAGATAAGCGCGGGCAAGCCGCAGCGGGCTTCGTTTTCCGTCCGAACTCGCCCCGGCCGAGAAGCCGTAGACCACGAGCCGGCCGACGGGCCCCAAGCACTTGAAGCTGCGCGAGAAGGACTTGCCGCCGATCGGATCCATCACCATCTCGACGCCGTCCGGCGCGTACTTCTTCACGACCTCCACGAAATCGCTCTTCTCGTAGTCGATCGCATGATCCACGCCGATCTTGCGGAGATATTCCTGCTTGGCCGGCCCTGCGGTGCCAAAGATGACCAGGTCGCGGGTGTGCGCGAGTTGCACGGCAGCAATTCCGACGCCGCCCGCGGCGCCGTGGATCAGGATGCGGTCGCCGGGCTGGAGATTCCCCATCGTGAACATCGCATGATACGCGGTCAGGTAGTTCGCGGGGATTGCAGCGCCATCCTCGAAGCGCATGCCGGGCGGCAAGCGGTGGACCTGCGTCGCGGGCACGGCGGCCCATTCGGCGTACGCGCCGAACTCGGGGAAAGCCATCACGGCGTCGCCGGGCCTCAGAGTCTCACCTTCGACAGGCTTTCCGCCCTCGGCAATTTTTTCAACCACCCCGGCAATTTCGAGCCCGGGAACAAACGGCGGCTTCGGCGAGCCCGGATAGATGCCCATGCGTTGCATCAGGTCGGCGAAGTTGACGCCGATCGCCTTGACGCGGATCAGCACCTCGCCCGCCTTCGGCTGAGGGTCGGGCAGTTGCTGAAGTTCAAAAACGTTGGGCGGCCCATACCGCCTAACGACGAGCGCGCGCATCTAATTCTCCTTCGTGCCTAGTCCCCGCGTAAATCTGGTAACCATCGCTGTCGCGGTACCGTCCATCATTGCGGCCGGAAGGAAATCGCGTCCGGCTTTTCATTTGGGAAACGGACCATCCTATCTTAAACTGTTGGACTTTGCGCAATCATGAAAAGCAAATATAGACGCAATATCTCTCTGACCGCCACGGCGCTGCTCGCCATGGCCTGGACGTGTCTCGCAGCCAACCGCCCGCCAGCGAAGCCAGCCGAGGCTCAGCCGCCCGTCCTGACGGCGATGCAGCAGGAGCTCGACCGGTCGTTCGCCACCCTCTCGAAAGCCGATCCGCCCGCCTACTTTATCAGCTACACACTCTCCGACCGGCGGTACGCCGACGTCTCGGGCTCGAACGGCGCCCTGCTTTCGAGTACGGAAGATCGCGGCCGATGGCTCGAGACACAGACGCGCGTAGGCAGCTATCAGCTTGACGACACGCACAAGCTGCCCAACCAGCAGCCCAGCTGGACCAGCCCCGGTACGTCCGCGATCCTCGACAACGACATCCCCGTGCTGCGCCGCGAAATATGGCGCGAAACGGACCAGCAGTATCGTGCGGCCGTGCAAGCCCTGATCAAGGTGAAAACGAGCGAGGAAGTGCAGGTGCAGACCGCTGAAGGCGCTGCCGCCGATTTCTCGCACGAGCCGCCGCAAACATATATCGGCCCCTACGTGGACATTCACGTCGACCGCAAGCCCTGGGAAGAGCGCGTGCGAAGATACACGGCCGCCTTCAGCCAGTCGCCCGCGGTGCTGAATTCGATTGCGACGTTCACGGCGCTGGCGACGAATCAATATCAGGTCAACACGGAAGGAACGAAGCTCGCGTTCGGACTGATTCACTACCGGCTCGAGCTTTTCGTGCAGAGCAAGGCTCCCGACGGAATGGACATCGAGCGCTACGCCAATTTCGACTGGCTCGATCCGAAGGACGAGCCGACCGACAAAACGATCTTCGCCAGCATTCACAAGCTCATCGAAGAAACCGAGGCGCTCGACAAGGCGCCGCTCGTCGATCCGTACGCCGGGCCCGCGCTGCTGACGGGCCGCGCTGCTGCCGTCTATTTCCACGAAATGTTCGGCCATCGCGCCGAAGGATTCCGCGAGAAAGACATCAATGAAGGGCAGACTTTCGCCAGCAAGATCGGCCAACAGATCTTGCCCGATTTCATTTCGATCAAGGATGACCCGACGGAGAAAACGCTCAACGGCCAGATGCTGCTCGGCTACTACCCGTACGACGACGAGGGCGTGCCGGCGCAGGACGTGCATCTCGTCGATCGCGGCGTGTTGAAGACGTTCCTGATGTCGCGCTCACCGCTGATCAATATCCCGCATTCGAACGGACACGGGCGCCGCCAGCTTGGCTACGCTCCGGTGGCGCGCCAGGGCAACCTGATCGTTTCCAGCTCGAAAACGATGACCAACGCGCAGCTTCGCGAAAAACTCATCGAGCTGGTCAAGGAGCAGGGCAAGCCCTTCGGCCTGCTGATCGACGATATCTCCGGCGGGTTTACGTTTACCGGTCGCAGCGAGCCGCAGGCATTGCAGGTGACTCCCCTGGTCGTCTACAAGATTTTCCCCGATGGCCGCCCGGACGAACTCGTGCGTGGAGTCAATCTCGTGAGCACGCCCCTCGTCTCGCTGGGCAAGATCGTCGCGACCGGCGACACGCCCGAGATTTTCAACGGCTATTGCGGAGCGGAATCCGGCTCCGTGCCGGTATCCGCGGTCGCGCCTGAGACTCTGTTTTCCGAGATGGAATTCGCCAAGAAAGAGACCTCCACCGACCGGCCGCCGATCCTGCCGCCGCCCGCGCACGATCCCGACGCAAAGGGGCAGCAGTAATGAGACGATCGACATTTGTACTGCTTCTGGCGATGCTTGCGATGCCCGCGTGTGCGGCCGCGAAAGGCGCCCACGGAGCGGTGGGGACCATTCCGGATGACGTTTCGGCCGCGCTCGCGGCGCAGACCACCGCCGTCGAAAACGACAGCGATCAGACGCTCCACGCGATGCACGACGAAATGGAGCGCTCGCGCGCGCGGCTCGTGCTGCCCGACGCGCAGAAGCCGTTCTTCATCCAGTATCGCCTGCTCGATCTCGACGTGCGCAGCGTGACGGCTACGTTCGGCTCGCTCATTTCGAGCTCGGTCGCCCGGGAGCGGCTGATGAGCGTCAACGTGCGCGTCGGCGATTATCATCTCGACAGCTCGAATTTCCTGAGCGAAGACGGCTTTCAGGGCTTTCTCGGCTCGACCGGCGAAGTGGGCATCGACCGCGATTACAATTCGCTGCGCCAGGATCTCTGGCTCGCCACCGATCAGGCGTACAAGGCCGCCGTCACGCAGATGTCGCTCAAGCAGGCGTTTCTGCGCAGCTTGACGAAGCCGCCCGAGATCGACGATTTCTCGCAATCCTCGCCTATCATCAAAATCGAGCCGCACGCGGAGCCGGACTGGACCTCGCGCAACTGGGACGATGAAGCGCGCGCCGCCTCCGTCGCGCTGAAAGACTACCCGCAGCTTTACGGCACGCGCGTCACCTATTACATCGTCTACGCGACGACGTACCTGATGACCAGCGAAGGCACCACGATGCGCACCTCGACCAGCCTCGCTTCGATCGAGGCCGCGCTCGACACGGAAGCCGACGACGGTTTGTCCCTGCACAATTTTTATTCCGTCTACGCCGCGAAGCCCGGCGAATTGCCCGATGCCGCGACGGTTTCGAAAGCGCTCACGCAGGCCGCGACCGATCTGCTGATCTTCCGCGCGAGCCCGCTCGCTTCGGACTACACCGGACCCGTGCTTTTCGACGCGCCCGCGGCTGCCTCCGTGATCGCGCAAGTGCTCGAGCCTTCGCTTTCCGGCGCGCGCCCGCCGCTCTCCGCGACGCAGGATTACGACTCATTCATGGACCGCGTCGGCGGCCGCAATGAATGGTCCGGCCGCGTCGGCACGCGCGTGCTGCCGACCACCGTCACGCTCGTCGACGATCCTACGGCGACGGATTTTCAGGGCCAGCCGCTGCTCGGCGCCTACGATATCGACGACGAGGGCGTGAAATCACAGAAAGTGACGCTCGTCGAAAACGGCATGCTGAAAAACATGCTGATGTCGCGCCGCCCCGGCCCCGATTTCCAGATGTCCAACGGCCACGCGCGCTCGTCCATGCTGTCCGATCCGCTCCCGCTCGCCAGCAATCTTTTCTTCCAATCGAGCGCCGCCATCAGCCCGGCCGACCTGCGCACGAAATTCCTGGCCGCCTGCAAGGACGATGGCCAGCAATGGTGCATCGAGGTGAAGCGCATGGACGATCCCGCGCTCTCCGCCCTGCGCCAGCAGGACTTCGGAGATTTCATGAGCCAGATCGGCGGCGACATCGAGAGCGGCGCGCGCCTGCCGCTGGCTCTCTATAAGGTTTATGTTTCCGACGGCCACGAAGAGCCGGTGCGCCAGGGCATCATCGAGGGACTCACGGTGCGCTCGCTGCGCAATATTCTCGGGATTGGCAACGACCTCACCGTCTACACCTACATGCAGCAGAATTCCGCCGCTGGCCTCGCCGGTACGGCGCTCGGCTCGTTTGGTTCGGCGCAGGGCGGCATTCCCAGCACCGTGGTCGCGCCATCATTCTTGCTCGACGAAGTCGAGATTCGCGGATTCCACGGCGAGCCGCGCCGCCTGCCGCTGGTGCCCGCCCCGCCATTGAAGTGACGACCCGACGAGGGTCCTCGTAGCGTTGGCCTTCGCATTTGCTTTTGAAGTTTCGGGTGCCCCATCCTCGGTTTGTGAGGGTGGGGGTTTTCGCATCTGAGTTGCCGAAAGCCATCCGCGACACAGACTCCTCCGGTCCTCATTTCTTCGCGAAGTAGACTTCTTTGCCTCTCAATCCATCATGCGAATGCCGCAGCGGCAGCGTACCTTTCGGCATCTGCCGCAGCTCGTCGGGAACCATCATGCCGGGGCTGCCCTTCGCCGGCGTCACGCCGCCATCGGCCAGCAGCAACGCGCCCGTGATGTAGCTCGCCTCGTCCGACGCAAGGAACGCGAAAATATTCGCCATCTCTTCCGGCGTGCCGCGCCGCCCCAGCGGGACCGATCCGTTGATCGTGTCCTGTATCTCCGGACTCAGCGGGCCGCCGGGGCCGCGCGTCCACGCCGTGTCGATCGCCCCGGGGCAGACGCAGTTCGCGCGCACGCCGTACTTCGCCTGCTCGAGCGCCACGCCCTTGGCGAATGCGTGCAGGAATCCCTTGCTCGCGCCGTAGGGCGTGAACATCGCTGAGCCGTTGATCCCGGCCTCGGAGCCCGTGAAGAGCACGTTGCCGCGCGTCTTCTGCAGGTGCGGCAGCGCGAATTTCGTCATCAGAAACGCGGTGCGGATATTCGCGCGAATCGTCCGCTCGAAATCCTCGACGCGGTAGGCGTCGGTCTCGGCGTTCGCGATGAAGACGCCCGCGTTGTTCACGAGCACGTCGATGCGCCCGAAGTGCCGGATCGCCGCGTCGACGCACGCGCGCGCCTGCGGCTCCTCCGCCAAGTCGCCGAGATACACCTCTGCCTCGCCCCCGGCCGGTGCGTTCGCCGCCGCATTGGCGGCGACGATCGCATCCGCCACATCCTTCACCGGATCGCTCGGCAACCCCGCCAGCAGCACGCGCGCCCCCTCGCGCGCAAACTTGTGCGCGATCGCCTCCCCAATCCCCGTCCCCGCTCCCGTGATGATCGCCACCTTATCTTTCAGCCGCATGTGTTCCTCCTGTTCGCCGCCCGATGATACGCCAAAGTGCATCCTGTGAGGCTGCCTCGGCATTTTCAGCAGCCCCGGCGCGTATAATCGCGGGAATGGCCGCACAGGCTGCGGAACGAGAATCGGGCGCGCAACCGCCGGAGGAGTCCGCTCGGGCGGCTGCGGCGCGCGCGGCTTCGCCGGCAAGCACAGAGCTGAACGCGCGAGCAACGCGCGAGAAAAAGATGGCGGCGCTCGGGTCGGTGGCGTCGGCGCTGGTGCTCGTCACGCTGAAAGTGATCCTGGCGGTTGTCACCGGCAGCCTGGGAATTCTTTCGGAAGCGCTGCATTCGATTCTCGATCTTGTCGCGGCGGTGATCACCTATCTTTCGGTGCGCGTGGCGGACAAGCCCGCCGACGCGCAGCACCTCTACGGCCACGGCAAAGTGGAAAGCTTCTCGGCGTTCGTCGAGACGGGCCTGCTGCTGCTCACCGCGCTCTACATCATCTGGGAGGCGTTTCAGCGGCTGCTCTTCCGCACAGCGACGATTCGGCTGAGCCTCGGCGTCATCGTGATTCTCGGACTGACGATGGGAATCGACTTCGTCCGCTCGCGGGCGCTGCGCCGCGTAGCGGACAAATATCCGAGCGAAGCGCTCGAGGCGGACGCGCTGCATTTTTCGACGGACGTGTGGAGCACGTTCGTCGTCGTGCTCGGCATCACCGGCGCATGGCTCGGCCAGAAATTCGGCATTCCGTGGCTCGGCATGATGGACGCGGTGGCCGCGCTCGGCGTCGCGGGCGTGATCATCTGGATCGGATCGCGGCTCGGCAAGCGCACGATCGACGCGCTGCTCGATGTGGCGCCGAGCGGCCTGCACGACCGCATCGCGCGCGCGGTTGACGAGACCGAGGGCGTGCTGAGCACCGAACGCGTGCGCGTGCGCCGCTCGGGCCAGCGCTATTTCGTCGATGTGACGATCAGCGTGCCGCGCAAGGCCAGCCTCGAACAGGCGCACGCGGCAAGCGACGCGGTCGAGCGCAACATCGAGAAGATCGTCCCGGCCGACGTGGTGGTGCACGTCGAGCCGCGCGCGCCGACGAACGAGCACCTCTTCGACACGATTCGCGCGATCGCCCAGCGCCGCGGCCTCGCCGTCCACGAGCTATCGGCGCACCAGCTCGATGGGCATCTCTTCATCGAGCTGCATCTCGAAGTGGACGAAGACGCGAGCCTGCGCGAGGCGCACCGGCGCGCCACGGAGCTCGAAGACGAAATCCGCGCGGCCACCGACCCGCAGCGCTTGCGTCAACATTCACATCGAGCCGCTCGGCGCGCGCATTCCCGGCGCCGAGGAGATGAAGGAACTCTCGCACGCGGTGCAGGATTTCCTGAATTCGCTGCCGACGGAATATCCCGAGCTGCTCGATTGCCACGAAGTCCACGTGCGCAGCGTCGAGCACAGGATTCTGGTGTCGTGCCACTGCGCGATGGATGGCGACCTGCCGATCACGCTGGTTCACGACATCACGGCGGCGCTCGAAAACCGCGTGAAGGATCACTTTCCGCAGATTTTCCGCCTGACGATTCACCCCGAGCCGGTCGAAGAGAGCTGAGTGGCCGCTCGCCTGTGCCACGGCATGGAAAACGCCTGCGCGCCGAGCGCGATCACCGCGGGAAAGCATTCGAGGACGTAGCGCGGCTCCGGCGTTTCGACGAACCCCGCGATGTAAATCGTGCGCAGCAGGATGAACGCAACCAGAATTCCCCAGCCGCAGCGTCCGCGCGCGAACCACGCCCCGATCAGCGCCAGCGCGAGATAGATTCCGTTCACGGCGATGAAGCTGAGCGTAACGAGAAGGTCCTCGCGGTCGTCCTCCCATTCGCTCGCGAACGGCACCATCTGCCCCGAGTAAGGCAGCAGCTCGATGCGCGGCGTGAACCACAGCGCCAGCGAGCGCAGCAGCGGAATCTTGGCGTAAGTGCGCAGCGGATCGCGCGCGGTGCGCTCGCGGGCGATTTCGCCGAACTCGTCGTCCTGCTCGCGCGTCAGCGTGTCCGTCTTGTCGTATTCGTCGAGCAGCCGCACGACGCGCGCTCGTTCCTGCGGCGAATCGAACGCGAACGCGGGCAGATCGCTGATGTGAATGGCTTCGCTGTTGACGCCCACAGCGTCGGATAGACGTCGTGCATCCGCCAGAGCCACGTGCCGGTCCAGCGCGTCGAATCCGAGCGGCTCGAATTCGCCGGGCAGCACGCTGTAGCGCGGCGCGAGGAAGCGCACTTCATGCAGCGTGCGCCAATTGCGCGCGCGCCCACGGCACGAGCGGCAGCGCGAGTCCCGCCGCCATCAGCACTCCCGCGCGCGCCAGCTTCTTCCAATCTCGCGGACGCCACCAGCGCATGGCGAGTACGAGACCCGTCGCGGCGAGCAGCAGCGGAGTCTCGGGCCGCACGAGCGTGCCGAAGCCGGCGATGAGTCCGCCGAGAAACCACGGGCTCAATCCGCGCGCGCTGCCCGTGGCGGATGCGCCGAGCATCTCGCGGCGATTGGCGTCGAGCAGCACGAGGATCGCGAGCGAGGTGAGAAACGTCACCAGCGACTTCGGTCAGCACCACGGCCGAGTAATTGGCCGTGAACGGGCACAGCGCCGCGAGCCACAGCGCGGCAATCGTGACGCGGCGGCGCGAGGCCTCGGGCGCCAGCCGCGCGGCGATCAGCGCGATCACGAAGCACCCGGCCACGTCGAGCACCGCCTGCGCGAACATCACCGCCCGCGGCGCCTTGCCGGCGAACGCGAAAATGGCCGCGAGGAACGCCGGATAGCCCGGAACGCGCATGTCGACCGGGATCAGGCGCCCGTTAATCGAAAGGCCATACACGCCCTTCTTCAGCCAGTTCCAGGCCAGCTCGATGTAAAATGGCGCATCCCCCGAATCGCTTGCGGGGAACTTGAGAATGAAGTAGAAACGCAATACCAGTCCGGCGAGTGCAGCAAAAACCGCGTTTGGACGCATCTTAGCTGTGGGGGTCCAGTTCATCTCTGGTGTGATGGATGATTAGCTTGGATTGTACGCATGCCTGAACGCAAGCCCATTTTCTACGATCAGGAAAGGCGGCGCTGGCGGAGAACCCGGCTCGCGCTCGAGATAGCCGGCGCTATCTTCACGCTGGTCCTCCTGATCTTCGTGCTCAACATCGGGCGGAATCCCGAGCTGCCGGAGATTCTGCGCACGGACACGCACGCCAGCCTGCACGCGATCCGATGGAAGCCCAAAAAGCCGGTGCGCGCGCGGAGAAAGAAGGTAGCGGCGCTCGGCAAAGTACCGCAGAGCTACGACCCGCTGCGAGCCGCCTTCTACGTGAGCGACGACTACACGGCGCTGACGTCCCTGGAGTTGCACTATAAGGATCTCGACCTGCTGATTCCCGAGGCGCTGGCTGCCGTCTCGGCGGACGGAACTCTCACGGTGGACCCCGATCCGAAGCTCGCCGCATTCCTGCAATCGCTGCAGGCCAAGAACCCTCCCGTCGACATGCAGGTGATGGCGATGGTGAACAACTACGACGCGAAGACGAACGTCTGGTGTCCGCCCACGATGCTGGAGATGCTGGCAAACCCAGTGGCGCGGGCGCGGCTGGCCACGCAAATCGAAGAGTACGCCGACGCACAGCACGAGCCTGGAATCGTGGTCGATTTCGAATCCATGCCGGAATCCAGCATGAAGGATTTTCAGCAGTTCATCCACGACCTTTCGGCGGACCTGCACGCGAAAAATCTGAAGCTGATGGTCGCGCTGCCTGCAGCGGACTGGAGCTACGACTACAAGTATTTCGCCGCGCAAACGGACGCCATCATCCTGATGAACTACGATTTCCACTGGCCGACGTCGCTGCCGGGGCCGATCGCGCCGCAAGATTGGTTCGTCAGGAACATCGACAACATGGTCAAGCTCGTGCCGCCGGATAAGTTGATCATGGGAATCGCGACGTATGGCTACGATTGGCCCGTAAAAACGAAAAAGGATGCCTCGCAGCCGGTGGCGAAGGCGATCAGCTTCCAGCAGGGAGTGGTAACGGCCGTCGAATCGGGCTCGGACGTTCTCTACGATCCGGATTCCTTCAACCTCCACTATTCCTACGATGACGAGAACAATCAAGCGCACAACGTCTGGATGCTCGACGGCGTGACGGCGTACAACGAACTCCGGGCCGCCGAGCGCGCCGGGGTGCGCGGCACGGCGATGTGGCGCCTCGGGCTCGAAGACCCGTCGATGTGGGATATTTGGGACGCGACGCATGCCGACGATCCGACGCGCGCCAAACTCGAGCAGGTTCCTCCCGGCTACGATCTGATCCTCGAAGGCGCGGGCGACATCTGGCGGATTACCGGGACGCCGCAAGACGGCTCGCGAACGCTTGATTACGACGCGAGCTCGGATGACTTCGACGACGAAAGCTTCCAGAGCTATCCCATGTCGTGGCGCATTCAGCAGGTGGGCGCTGCACCGCACAAAGTGGCGCTGACCTTCGACGACGGCCCCGATCCGGATTGGACGCCGAAAATCCTCGATGTCTTGGAACAGAAAAAGGCGCCGGGAACTTTCTTCGTGATCGGCGAAAATGCCAACGCGTACGACAACATCGTGAAGCGCGAGTATGCGCTCGGCGAGGAAGTCGGCAACCACACGTTCACGCACCCCGACTTCGAGACGATCAAGAAGTCCGACCTCGAAATTCAGCTGAACCTCACGGAACTCCTGATCGAAAGCAGCCTAGGCGTAAAGACCACGCTCTTCCGCCCGCCGTACGGCATCGATCACGAGCCGGAATCCGCCACCGAAATCCAGATGCTGCCCGTGCCGCAGGAGATGGGATACGTGCTCGTCGGCGGGCGCATCGACCCGCACGACTGGGGCGAAGCGGGCGGAGAAAAGCCGCCGGCGACGGACGATATCGTGCAGCGCGTGCTTACTGACGTCGAAGCGAACAAGGGCAACATCATCCTGCTGCACGATGGCGGCGGCAATCGCATCCACACCGTCGAGGCGCTGCCGCAGATCATCGATGGATTGCGCGCCAAGGGCTACCAATTCGTCTCCGTCTCGAATCTGCTGGGGCAGACGCGCGCGCAGATGATGCCGCCTCTTTCGCACAGGGAATGGCTGATGGCGCGCGTCGATGCGTTCATTTTCGACGTGTTCCGGCTGTTGCGGCAGGGCATCGCGTTCATATTCATCGCCGGAATCGTGCTGGTGAGCGGGCGCGCTCTGATCGTCGGCGTGTTGGCGCTGATCGAGAAAATGCGTCCGGCGCCGCTCGACCATCCGGAATATCAGCCGCGCGTGACGATCCTGATCCCGGCGTACAACGAAGAATCGGTGATTGTCGATACCGTGCAGGCGGCGCTCGCGTCGGGCTATCCGCGCCTCGAAGTGCTGGTGGTCGACGACGGCTCGGCCGACCGCACCGCCGAACTCGTGCGCGAAAATTTTGGACGCGACCGCCGCGTCCGCTTGCTGCAGCAGCCGAATCGCGGCAAGCCAGCTGCGCTCAACCACGGGCTGGCCGAGGCCACGGGACAGGTGATCGTCTCGATCGACGCGGATACGATCGTCGATCCTGAGGCGGTGCCGCGGCTCGTCCGGCACTTCGCCGATCCGAAAGTCGCCGCCGTCGCCGGCAACGTGAAAGTAGCCAACCGCAACAAGTGGATCACGCGCTGGCAGGCGCTCGAATACATCACCAGCCAGAATCTCGAGAAGCGCGCTTTCGACCTGCTGAATTGCATCCCGGTAGTGCCGGGGGCGGCGGGCGCGTGGCGCGCGGACGTCCTGCGCGAAAGCGGCGGATTCTCGGGCGATACGGTGGCGGAAGATACGGACCTCACGCTGACGATCCGCCGCAACGGCTGGAAAATCCTCTACGACGAAGACGCGATCGGCCGCACGGAAGTGCCGGAAACCGTCGACACGCTGATCCGCCAGCGTTTCCGCTGGACCTACGGCACCCTACAGGCGGTGTGGAAGCATCGCGACACGGCGGGGAACCCGAAATACGGCACGCTCGGATGGGTCGCGATTCCGAATATTTTCCTGTTCCAGATTATTTTGCCGCTCGTTTCGCCGGTGATCGATCTGTTGTTCATTTTGTCGCTAGTGCTTTGGGGGCTGGCACAATTGCGCGTAGCGGAATTGCCGCAGCTATGGACTTCGCAGGACGTGGAGCGCTCGCTGATTTTCTTTGCGCTCTTCATGCTGATCGACCTTTTTACCTGCGTGGTGGCGTTCGCGCTCGAAAAGAAAGAAGACTGGACGCTGCTCGCCCCGCTGATCATCCAGCGCTTCTATTACAGGCAGATGATGTACGTCGTGCTGTTCCGCTCGGTGAAAGAAGCCGTACGGGGGCGGCCGGTCGGTTGGCGCGGCGTCGAAACTCATCAGCCGGCGGTGGCTCCGCCTCCGGAGCCCGTCGCGCACGTTTGAGATTTCCAGCCGGCGTCAGGAATTTTGAGCGGGTGGCTGCCCTGGATCGGGGCCATCGCCGGATTCCGCGCCGTCGGCCTCGACCTGCTGCTTTGCTTCCTCCACATATTCGACGCGATGGCCCGGGTCGATCACCTTCTGCAGTCCTATCACGCCCGCGCCAACGAGAGAAGCCCGCTTTGCTTCGGCTTCAAATTCTTCTTCGGTCATGTTTGCGTAGCGGTCGCCGCTCGCAGCTTTTGCGATCCCGTAAACCACCGCAATGAGCACGACAGCCGTAACCACTCCGCGACGCTTCCCCGTTCGCATCATATTCGTTTTGCGGCGGCGTGGGCAATTCTGCTAGGATCAAGCTGTTTGGTGGGCTGTATCCCGAGGCGTGGGAGCGGCACCAGGGGGTAACATGAGTATGCTCCCGCACGCGGGCAACGGGAAGATATCCGTGCCCGACATTCTTTCGCGCAAAACTGTTTCGTCCGCTAGCTCTTCCGAATCGCAAAACAAGATCACCTGCCTCACGGCATACGACTGTCCAACCGCGCGTCTGCTCGACGAGGCCGGCGGGGACATCATCCTCGTCGGCGATTCGGTCGGCATGGCCGTGCTCGGCTACGACAGCACGCTGCCGGTCACGCTCGACGAAATGCTGCATCACGTGCGCGCGGTCCGCCGCGGCACGCGCCACGCGCTGCTCGTCGCGGACATGCCCTACGGCAGCTTTCACGTATCGATCGAGGATTCGGTGCGCAACGCGATGCGCCTCGTGAAAGAGGGCGGCGCGGAAGCGGTGAAAGTCGAGGGCGGCGAGCGGCGCCTCGAATTGATTCACAGGCTGGTGGAAGCGGAGATTCCGGTGATGGGCCACGTCGGGCTCACGCCGCAATCGATCAACGCCATGGGCGGATTTCACGTGCAGGGCAAATCGACCGACGCAGCGCGACACGTGGAGCGCGATGCTCGTGCGGTCGAGGCTGCCGGCGCTTTCGCCGTGGTCCTCGAATCGATGCCGCGCGAGCTCGCCGCAAGCATCACGAAGCAATTGCGCATTCCCACGATCGGCATCGGCGCAGGTCCCGATTGCGATGGCCAGGTGCTCGTGTTCCACGATCTCGTGGGGCTCACCGAGGGCTACACGCCGAAATTCGTGCGCCGCTACGCCGATCTCGCGGCGGAAATCACCCGCGCCGTCACGGAATATTGCGGCGACGTCCGCAGCGGCAAGTTTCCGTCGGATGCAGAGTCGTATCATTCGACGGCGGAGCTGCGCGAAAAGCCCGTGAAGGTAAAGATTTAAACGTAGCGCCGCGGCCTTAAGCGCGGCATCTTCGCCTGGGCAGCGCTGAGTAGCGTGGCAAGTCGGTCGTCAAAGAGCTGTTATCTGGAACGGAGGAACTCGCATGGACACGAACGATTTTCGCCTGCTCTACGATTTTAACGTCTGGGCCAACCACCGCACGCTCGACACCTGTTCGAGCCTCGCGCCCGAACAATTCACGCGCGACCTCGGCTCGAGCTTTCGCTCGCTGCGCGACACGCTGGCCCACATCTACGGCGCCGAATGGATCTGGCTCGAACGCTGGCAGGGACGCGTCGCGACTGGGCTGCCCTCGGCCGCGGATTTTCCGGACTTCGAATCGATCCGCAAGCGCCTGACGGAAATGGATAGCACGCTCGTCGATTACGTCGCCGGGCTCACTGCAAACGACATCCAGCGCGTGGTGCAGTTCAAGACGACGGCCGGCGTGGCATTCGCACAGCCGCTCTGGCAGTGCTTGCAGCACGTCGCGAATCACGGCTCGTATCATCGCGGACAGGTGGCAACCATGCTGCGCCAGTTGGGCGCGAAGCCCGTGTCGACCGATCTGATGGGCTTCTACCGCGAACGCGCCGCAGCGCAGGCGAGCGCATGATGATCCGCCGCGTGCTCGCCGGCTGAACCGCCCGGCCCTTCGCGTGGAAATCATTCGCACAACTGCGTGGATGAAGCAGATCGCTCGCGACGCGCGCGTGAAAGAGCGCATCCTCGGGCTCGTTCCCACAATGGGCGCGCTGCACGCAGGGCATCTTTCGCTCGTGTGCGCGGCGCAGAAGCAGTGCTCGCCCGTAGTCGTCTCGATTTTCGTCAACCCCACGCAGTTCGGCCCCAACGAAGATTTCAAGAAATATCCGCGCACATTCGACGCGGACGCCGCTACCCTCGATGATCTGCGCATCGATTACATCTTCGCGCCGCCGCCCGAAGAGATTTACCCGCCGGGATTCCGCTCGGCGGTCACGGTCGAAGGGCTGGGCGACGTGCTCGAAGGGCGCGTGCGGCCGGGCCACTTTCGCGGCGTCACGACGGTGGTGCTGAAGCTTTTCGAGATCGCGCAGCCGCGTCTTGCGTTTTTCGGCCGCAAGGATGCGCAGCAGGCGCGCATTATCCGCCAGATGGCCGCCGACCTGAACCTCGACCCGGAGATCGTCGTCTGCCCCATCGTGCGCGAAGGCGGCGGACTCGCGCTCTCCTCGCGCAATGCGTATCTGAAGGGCGCCGAGCGCCAGTCGGCGACCGCGCTCTATCGCTCGCTCGACGCCGTGCGGCGCGAAGTAGCGAAAGGCGAGCGCGATGCGGCGCGCCTGATCGGCGCAATGCGGCGCACGCTCGATGCCGAACCCGGCGTCGCCCTCGATTACGCTGAAATCGTCGACGCAGACACGTTCGAGCCCGTGGTGAGCCTGCGAAAAACGTGCTACGCGCTGCTGGCAGCTCGCGTGGGTGCCACGCGCCTGATCGACAACGCGCTCATCGAGCAACTGGGCGATTCCTTTCGCGTTACGGTGTAGCCGAACGCGCCGCCGGTGCCGTGCCCGCCTTGATGGTCTCGAGCACATCCGCAGCGTGGCCCTTCACCGTCACCTTGGGCCAGATTTTGCGAATCTTCCCGTCTGCGCCTATCCAGAAGCTGCTGCGCACGATGCCCAGCGCCGTCTTGCCGAAAAAGCTTTTCATGCGGCGCACGCCATAAGCTTCGATCACGTCGAATTTCGTATCCGCGAGCAGCGGAAAATTCAGGTCGTACTTCTCCTTGAATTTCGCCTGCGCCGCCACGGAATCGCCGCTCACGCCGACGATCGCCGCGTTGGCCGCCTCGAAATCGCCCAGCATGTCACGAAACTGAATCGCTTCGCTCGTGCAGCCCGTCGTATCGGCCTTGGGATAAAAATAGAGGACGAGATTGTGCCCCTTGAAATCAGCCAGCGCGACCGCGCTGCCGTCGTCCGCCGTAGAGCGAAAATTCGGGGCCTTGTCGCCTTCTTTGAGCATGGTGATCCTCCGTCGCACGGCATGGGGATGAGCGCTCTTGATTTATTCGCTTAGAACGCGTTTAACGATTTCGTTAACGATCTGGGGATTGGCCTGGCCGCGCGTCTCGCGCATCACCTGGCCGACAAAAAACTTGAACACGCCTTCGTTACCCGCGCGGTATTTTGCCACGTTGTCCGCATTCTTCGCCACGATCTCGCGCGCGATTTTCTCGATCGCGCTCGTATCCGAAATCTGCGAAAAGCCTTCGGCCGCGATGATCTCGGCCGCGCCTTTCCCGGTTTCAAACATCTTCGCGAACACCTTCTTCCCGCTCGCGGCGGTGATTTCGCCCTTTTCGATCTTCGCAAGCAGTTCGGCCAGCGCCGCGGGCGCAAGCGGCGACTCGGCAATGTCCTTGCCCGCTTCGTTTAGGCGCCGCAAAAGCTCAACGGATATCCAGTTAGCGGCGGATTTTGCGAGCGCGCCGGCTTTCACCGTCGCCTCGAAATATTCCGCCAGCGCGCGCGTCGCCGTGAGCACGCCCGCATCGTACGGCGTGATGCCATAGTCGTGGAGGAATCGCGCGATCTTCGCGTCCGGCAGTTCCGGCATCGCCTTGCGCACGCCGTCGATCGTCGCCGCCGACACCGTCACCGGCAGCAGGTCGGGATCGGGAAAGTAGCGGTAGTCGTGCGCGAATTCCTTCGAGCGCATCGGCTCGGTGCGCCCCGCGGCGACGTTCCACAGCCGCGTTTCCTGCGAAATCGTGCCGCCCGCCTCGATCGCGCCGATTTGCCGCTCGATTTCATATTCGAGCGCGTGCGCGAGATAGCGGAACGAATTCAGATTCTTCACCTCGGCCTTCGTCCCGAATTTCGGCGCGCCACGCAGCCGGACGCTCACGTTGGCGTCGCAGCGCAGCGAGCCTTCCTCCATGTTGCAGTCGCTCACTTCCGTGTATTCGAGAATCTGCTTCAGCGTGTTAAGGTACGCGTAGGCCTCGGCGGGCGTGCGCAGGTCGGGCTCGGAAACGATTTCGATCAGCGGGACGCCGCAGCGGTTGAAATCGATGTAGCTCCACCGGTCGGACTCGGGAAAACCTTCGTGCAGGCTCTTGCCCGCATCGTCTTCCATGTGCAGCCGCGTGATGCCGATGCGCTTTTTCTCGCCCTCGACTTCGATCTCGATCCCGCCCGCCAGCGCCAGCGGCAGCTCGTACATCGAAATTTGGTAGCCCTTGGGCAAATCGGGGTAGAAATAATTCTTGCGCGCAAAGCGCGAACGCGGCTGAATCGTGCAGTTGATCGCCAGCGACGCGCGCAGCGCCAGCTCGAGCGCGCGCTTGTTCAGCACCGGCAGCGCCCCCGGCAGCCCCAGGCACACAGGACACGTATTCGAATTCGGCGCCGCCCCGAATTTCGTCGAGCAGCCGCAAAACGCCTTCGTCACCGTATCGAGCTGCGCGTGCACCTCAAGCCCGATCACAGCCTCGTAGCGCGCCATCACCTCCGGTGCCACGCTCGCCATATCTTGCGTCGTCTTGCTCATGATAAGCGCACGATTATAGCACCGGCCGCCGCGACATCCGGTAGTCGCAGCCGGCGCGTAGTGGGAGGGCGAAGACAAGATGCTCGACCTACCGTCCGGAACAGGCCGATTCGACCTGCAGTTGACACGATGGCGCTGGAGGGCTAGGCTCTTGGGCAGACGGGATAACATTTCAGTTAATCCTAAGATGAGCTTTTCCCGCGAGGTTTGAAGGAGGCGAATTTTATGACTTGCCCCAGCTGCAACAACCCGGTCCCCATGATGGCATACTGGCAGGCAACGGGCCTTTCCGGTGTCGTCTGCCCTCACTGCAATTCGAGCCTTCAGCCTGTGTACTGGGGCATCGCCGTTCAATTCGTTCTGGGTGGTCTTGCAGGATATTTTGAAAGTTCGCTGCTTAGGGCCGCTGGTTACGCTGGCGGCTTCGCGGTACTCGGCGGGGCCGTAGCTACGTTTCTTGTTTTCGCAGCTCTCGCGCCTTTTCTCCGGCTTCGCATGAAGGAAGATGGCACAGTGCTCCTGCCGCACGGCAAAAGCTGATTAGGGACGCCCGACCTAATCGGGTATCTGCAAGACGCGCACTGCGGAGTGCGCTCCGTCCGAATCGGTGTAGACGAAAAACTTCTCGCCGAGAAAGGCGAGCGAACTGCGGGTATACGTCGGTAACTTCCGGTGCCAGACTTCCTTGCCATCACTCGTGCGAAGGACGTAGACGGCATCCTCGACGATACTATCGCGCATCCCGTTGGTCTCGCTGATGGCAACGTATGCGCCATCCGGATCCACTTTGACGGCGGTGAGAGTGCGGCTCCATAATGCCTTATGTGTGCCCCGCCGGTTGGCCAGCGACCAAGCCACTCGATAGCGTTCGCCTGGCTCCCGAGCGGCATCCCAGGCAACCCAGCCGGAGCCCACAAGCAGGATCGTCGTAAATTGCGCATCAACGCCTTGGGCGACAATTGAATCACCGTGCTGCTCGGAGTCGAGGCCGAGCGTGGTCAATGAGCTGCGCTGGGTGGTGTAATCGTAGTCGTAGAAGGTCAGCTCCTTGCGCTCCATATCTGCAGCAAGAAGCTCCCATTCCAAGAGACGCTGGTTGGGGATGTCTACTGAGTGCACCTGCTCGTCGTTGAGCGATTGGACGACGGCGCGGTGAAGTTTCGAGCCCGGGATCGACTCCATCCACGCCACCCAGTGCCCGTCGTTCGACAAAACTGGCGTGCCGAACATTGGCGGGGTATCAGGTAAGCGGGACAACAGTCGCAAAGATCCGTTGCCCACCCACCAGCGCGTTTGTCTCGTTTTGTTGTCCCAGTCCCTCATTAGATAGACACCAGCCGGAGTGACAAAACTCACATCAACATCAGCCTGTGTGGCGGCTTCCGGTTTTCTGATCGAACGAGTCTGGCAGCCAGGCATTGTCAGAACGACGTAGTTCCCATTCGCTCGCAACCAGGCTTGCCCGGCGCGTGCCAGCGATGTGTCAGGAGAAGACCGCACTTCAGCCACCTCCATATCGGGTACTGTGCACACAGTCTTCCAGTCTCCCATATCCGCTGTCTTGGCCCGGTCGGTCGAGAATCTGGAGGGATGTGGGCTCAAATCTAGATGCGGGCCGAGCGGCCTGGAGGCATGCAGCCCGAACACTGGGACCAGATACACGGCGAGCGATGCGCCGAGAGCGATAAGAAGCGCCGACCGCGAACTGTGGGACCGTTTGAACATGCGCTGGCCCATGTTTTCTTGATCTGTCCGGCTGCGATGATTGTCAAAGTACCACGGCAATCCGATATTTCAAATCTAAGACGAACCGGTCCGTGATATAGGGCGGCTTGAAACTCGCCCCAACTCGGATCTGATCGACGAAGCTAGCGGTTTGCGCCCGAGGATTCCGCCGGGAAATTAAATTTGATCCCCGAGACGAAATTCAGTCGCGGCGCCGGATAGCCGAACGACTCCTCGTAATGCTGGTTGAGCAAATTATTGAGCCGGCCGTAGATTTGGACGCCGCGCGGAAGTTGATACGCAAAGCCGGCGTTCACGTCGACGTAACCCTTGCTCCAAAACAAGCATTGCAGCCCCAGCGTGCAGGCATAGCTGCCGTAATTCGGCTCAAGGTCGAGGACCGCGCCGCGAATGCTCGCATTGGAATTGAGCATCAGCCGCCGGTAGGTCCACGAGACGTCGTAACCCGCCGAGCTGCGCGGCCGCCGGATCAACTGCTGGCCCACCGAGAACGGCAGCGCCACGTCGCTCGTCGAACCGTTGAGCGCGAGGATCGTCGTATTCAACCACGTATATTCTGCTGCGATTTCGAGCGAGCGGATCGGATGCAATCGCAAGCTATCCTCGAGCCCATAGGCGCGCGAGTTCGCGATGTTAGCGGATGAAAATGTGCTCAGGTTCGCGAACGACCCGCCCAGCGTGACGATCTGGTCCTTGTAGCGATTGTAGAAAAACGTCGTGTCCAGCGCGCCCTTGTCTCCCCAAAATCGCTGCTCGACGCCCGAATCGAAGCTGACGTTCTTCTCGGGCTTGAGCTGCGGATTATCCGTGAAGCCGAGTTCGAAGCCGTCCGGCGGGCGAATGCCGGTTCCGAAGCTTCCGTGAAAGCGCGTGACGCCGAAAAATCCGTCGCCCGATTCCCGCGCCAGATACGTCACGGAAATCCGCGGGTCCACCTGCGTGATCGAGCTCGCTGGGATAAACGGACGCCCCGCGTCCGTCTCATCCGCCGGCAAATCGCCCGTGCGAATGTTGTCCACGCGCACACCGGTGCTGAGAAACCAGCGATTCCCGGCGTTCCAGCGATTCTCGGCAAAAAACGCGTAGGTATCACGCGGCAGCGTGAACGGCGCCTCGCTCGCGTCAGTCACATACGTGTCCTTGTACGTGTCGTGGTCGAATTCGAAGCCAGCAACGAGCGAATCTTTCGCCGAAATCGCGATCTCGCTGCGCGTGTTGGCGACGATTCGGACATTCTTGATGAACGAATTGCCGTATTGCGAGGGAAACGAGTATTGATCGGTCGCCGCGCTCACGGTCGTCACCTGCTGGAAGCGGCTCGAAAACTGCTCGGTGTAATTCGCCTGATAGCCGAAGATGTCCTGCTTCTGAAAAATGGCCGCAGCCGCGAAATCCGGTACGCCCGTTGGGGTTGTCGGATACAGCCCGTCCGGATCGGAACCCCACGGCCCTGGATTCCAATCGCGCCCCGCATCGCCAAAGAAATGAACATTGAACTGCCGCCGTGGGCTGCGCGAATAGCCGAGACTCACGAACGAAGTTTGATTGCGATACGTGTCGTACGGTACCGGCCCCTGCGAGCTGAGCCGCGCGAGGCTATACGCCCAGCTCAACCCGTGCGTGAGCCCCGCGCCGCTCGTGGCGATGCGCCACGTATCGTAGCTGCCGCCTTCGCCGAGAAAGCTGAAGTGCGGCGTGCCCTCGCCGGGTTCGCTGATCATGTTGATCACGCCCGCCACAGCATTCTCGCCATAGAGTGCGCTTTCCGGTCCGCGCATCACCTCCACGCGATCCACGCCATCGACAGGCAACGGCATCAGATCGAAGCCGCCGCCGAAATCGTTCATGGGAATACCGTCGATCATCACGAGGTCGTAATTGGAGTTTCCGCCGCGGATAAACGCGCTCGTCACCGCGCCCAGCTGCCCCGTACGGTTGATCGCGACGCCGGGCACATCGCGCAGGGCGTCCGCCAGCGTATTGACGCCCTCGTCCTGAATCTCCTGCTGCGTAACGACGGTCACCGACGAGCCGGTCTGCGGCGCGAGCGCCCCGCCGAGCGACGCCGAAACCACGACCTGTTCCTGCACGACGGTGAGCTCCAGATGCAAATCGGCCGTGCGCGTTTCGCCGCTTGCAACGGTGATTTGCTGCGCGAGCGCCGTAAATCCCGGCGCGTTCGCGGCGATCGTGAACGTCCCCGGGAGCAGCCCTTCGAATTGATACTCGCCTTTGGAATTTGTCTGCGCGTCGGCCACCGCGACCATCGCGGAAAGCAAACTTACGCTCGCGCCCGCGACGGCGCGCCCCTGCGGATCGTAAACGGTTCCTTGAATCGTGGCGGAGCGTGACGAGCCAGATGTTTGTGCGGATGCTGAGTGAACAAAAAACAGCGGAGCGGCTAAGAAAAGCAGCAAGGAAAGACGAAGTTTCATGGTGTCCTCCTCTCCCTCTCGCGCGGGAGCTGAAGGTTGTCCCGATTCGCATGCGGCGAGCATGTGACATCGGGATTGAGACTCCGCCGGTCTCCTGGCTCAGCGGATCGCCCCGACAAAATCGATCGGGGCTACGGCGCGGCCTTCCCATCCCGGCAGCGAATCGAACGGCTTCGATTCACCGCGCGGGCCAGTGGCGCGCGCCGAAATTGCTCCGCCTTACAGTCGCGCGGCGGCGACGGATTTTCACCGTCTTCCCGTGCGCGGAGTCTCGGGTGATTGTGGACAGCAGCCTCAATTGCGAAGCCGCCGTTTGCGGGAGCGCAAATGCGCGCCCCCGCAGAGCCGAAAACAAAACCCCTCGAAATCTTTTCGTCTAGCCTTTGACGTTCCGGGTGCCCCATCCTCGGTTTTTGAGGGTGGGGCCTTTGCGCTACGAATTCCCGCGCAAAATCACGCGCGGCTTCCCTCCAGCCCGCATCTCGACCTCAATCGGCGCGTCGAAAACCTCGCTCAGCAACGCAGGCTCGTACACCTCCGCCGGCGTCCCGACGCGCAAGCACTTGCCTTTGTGCAGCAGGACAACGCGATCGGCGAACTCCGCCGCGAGATCAAGCTCGTGCGTCACCACCAGCACCGTGTAGCGGTTCCCATCCGCCAGCTTCCGCAGCCGCCGCAGCAATTCCACTTTGCCGCCGATATCAAGGTGCTGCGTCGGCTCATCGAGCAGCAGCAGCGACGGTTGCTGCGCCAGCGCGCGCGCCAGAATCACGCGCTGCTTTTCGCCGCCGGAAAGCCGATCCATCCAGCGATCGCGCAGCGCATCGGCGCCCACCTGCGCGAGGGCGTTTCCGGCGAGCAGGCAATCCTCATCCGATTCAAATCGCAGACGCCGCCCGTGCGGATAGCGCCCCTGCAGGACGTACTCCCACACGCGCAGCGGAAACAGCAGCTCGCTCTCCTGCTGCACCAGCGCGATGCGTTGCGCGCGCGTCCGCAGATCGAGCTTGCTGATTTCGGTGCCGTCGATTTCGATGCGGCCCGAGAGCGGCTTGGCCAGGCCCGCGAGCAGCCGCAGCAGCGTCGACTTGCCGCTGGCGTTGGGGCCCAGTATCGCGACCAATTCGCGCAGGTTCGCCTCGAAGCTCGCGGGACCAAGCGCGAATTTCGGCGCGGAGCGGTCGGTGGCCGCGTAGGCATAGCTCGCCTGCTCCACTTTCACGCGCGGCACGTTCGCGCCAATGGCAATCGGCGAGGACGATACAAGCGATGGCGATGGAGTCGGCGTTGGCGTGCTCATCGCACCCTCCGCCGCATGAGATAAATGAACACGGGCGCCCCGGCGAGCGCCGTCATCGCGCCGACCGGCAATTCCGTCGGCGCCACCACCGTGCGCGCGAGCGTGTCCGCCACGACGATCAAAATCGCGCCGCCGATCGCGGACGCGGGAATCAGTATCCGGTAATCGCTGCCGAAAAGCATGCGCATCAGATGCGGCACCAGCAGCCCGACGTAGCCGATCGCGCCGCTCACGGAAACTGCGAGGCCCGTCAGCACCGATGCGGCGACGTAAACCACGATTTTCACGAGCCCGACGTTCACTCCCAAGTGACGCGCCTCCTGCTCACCGGTGAGAATTAAATTCAGGTCGGAAGACGCCCCGTAAATCGCGCCGGCTGCGATCGCAAATACCGTGAACAACGCCCCAAACCACGGCAACGGGTGAGTTGGCATCGTCATCTGAAGATCGCCCATCAGCCAGAACGCCATGCCGCGCAAATCGCGCGTGCTGAGCAAGGTCATCAGAAACATGATCACGGCCGACAGAAACGACGCGGTGATGATGCCGCCGAGCAGCAAAGTTGCGCTGTCGAGCTGGCCGCCGCGACGTCCCAGAAAATAGACTGCCGCAATCGTGGCGAGCGCCCCTGCGAATGCGGCCACTTGAATCAGGCCGGGCGTGTGCGGCGCCGCGATCAGGCTCAGAATCGCGCCGAGCGCCGCCCCGCTCGAAACTCCCAGCACGTAAGGATCGGCGAGCGGATTCCGCAGCAGCGCTTGAAAACCTGCGCCGGATGTGGCGAGCGATGCTCCGACCAGAATCCCCAGCGCGATGCGCGGCAGCCGCAGCCCGAATACGACGAGCCTGAATTCGGACGGAATGTCGTTCCAGCGGCCCAGCGCCCCTTGAAAGAGTGTGATGACAATGTCTCTGACGCTGATCGGATACGCCCCCATGCGCAGCGAGATCACCACAGCCGCAAACAATACCAGGCCCAGCCCGAGGCAAATCATCGCCACGCGGCGCGAGGTCAGCGGGCGCACTGGTCGCACTCCCATTGGGCGTCGGCGGCAGCTCCATGTCCGAGCCGGATATCGAATTTCGTATTTCGAATTTCGTCTTTTTCCGAAAATGCTCCGGGATGCACCTCATGCGCGAGCTGCTCGATCGCATCCACCAGCCCGGGTGCAGGCCGAATCGACTCCTCGCTCAGATTCACCACGTGGCCCTGCTCCACCGCATCGAGATCGCGCCACACAGGCCGCGCCCGCAAGCCTGCGAGCTCGGATGCGGCCGAATCGCCGTGGCCTCCAGCGAAGATGATGTATTCCGGCTGCAGCCGCACCACCTCTTCAAGGCTCAGCTGCGGCCAATTCTGATCGGTATCCACAATCGATTCGGCGCCGGCCCAGCGCAGCGCATCCGCGATGAACGTCTTCTGCCCAATCGTGATCAGCGGATCCTGCGAGACCACAAAGAGCACGTGCGCCATCGGCCGGTCGGCGAGCCGCGCGTGCAGCGTATCGAGCCGCGCCCGCAGACTCGCCACGACGGCTTCGCCCTGCGGCCCCGCGCCCATCAGGCCACCTGTCTTCGCCATCGAATCGAGCATTTCGATCATGGTCTGCGTGTCGCCGGCCGTGGTGTAGACGGCGATGCCGAGCCGCGCAAGCGCATCAGCAGTCTCCTCGCGATTGATCGAAGTGGTCGCCAGCACGAGATCGGGCCGCAGCGCGACGATCGCTTCGAGACTCGGATCCTGCGGATCGCCGACGTGCGGCTTCTGCGCCGCGGCGGGCGGCGTGTCGCACACGTCGGTGTCGCCGACGAGCTTATCGCCGAGGCCGAGCGCGTAAACGGTCTCGGTGAGATTCGGCGCGAGCGTCACGATGCGATTCACCTGAGCCGGAATCGCCACGCGCCGGCCCACGTCGTCGATCACCACGCGCGTGCTGCTCGCCTGCGCGCCATCACTCGCCCAGAATCGCGCGGCACCCGCTCGCGGCGCGGCCAACGAAACTAGCGCAGCAATCAGCGCAATCGCCCAGCGCAGGCGCACAAAGAGAGATTCTTCGGGCCCCAAAACGGCCCTCAGAATGACGGCATTTGGCTTTATCGCGATGGCCATGGTTGGGGGTTGCTGCGCGGGAGGCAAGGACTTGGATCGCGCGACGAATCTTTCAAATTGGGCAGGGCGCCGCCAAAAGCGCGCCGTCATTCTGAGGGCCGCCGTTTGGCCCGAAGAATCTCTCTTCTTTTCAAGCAATCCCAAACTTTCGGCTCCAACAAAAAAGCCTCGCGAGGATAGCGAGGCTGATCGCCGCCCTCTTTCTCGCGAAGAGTGCTAGCTCCGGCTGGCTCGGGAACGTTCCTGACTCTCGGCTCTGCGCTTACTCTGCGCCGCGCCGATCACAGTGGCGGGACCGTGGCCGATTTTCACGGCCTTCCGAAATCCCCGTGCCAGTTCAATTGTCGTTCGTGAGTGTATGCTGCGCTTGCGATGGTGTCAATCCGCGCGAGGCGGCGCGGAAATTCGTCAGCGATTCTTCCACTTCGGGGCGCGCTTTTCAACCAACGCTCGCAAACCTTCCTGCGAGTCTTCGAGTTCGGCGAGTTCGTTCAGGAAAACCTTCATCGAGTTGCGGACGCCTTCGCGCAGCGTCACGCCGAGGCTGCCGAGAATGGCCTTCTTCGCCATGGTCAGCACAGGTCCGGACTGCGCCGTCACCTTCGCGATCACATCCTCGACTTTCTTTTCCAATTCCTCTTCGGGCACCAGCCAGTTCACCAGCCCGATATCGCGCGCGCGTTCGGCCGAAATCGTCTCTCCCGTGAGGACGAGCTCGAGCGCCTGCTTCGGCCCGAGAATATACGGCAGCACAGCCGCGGCCAGCGGCGGAAAAACTCCCAGCTTGATTTCCGGCTGCGCGAATTTCGCCTTGGGAGTCGCGATCACGAGGTCGCCCAGCGATGCCAATTCCGCGCCGCCGCCGAATGCGGGGCCATTCACCACCACCAGCAGCGGTTTCGACGTATCGAGCATCGCGGCAAACGCGCCGTGAAAGGCGTCGAGCAATTGAAACACGCGCCGCTGCGTGTATTCGCCGAGCTCGATGCCGCCGCAAAAGGTCTTGCCCGCCGAATCGAGCACGATCAGCTTGATTGCGCTGCGCTCGCCGAGCGTGTTGATGCCCGCGGTCAGCTCGGCGATCATGCGCTCGTTCAGAAGATTGTGATCCGGGCGATCGAGCGTGAGCCGCGCGACCGGCGGCTCGACGCGCACCTTGATGAATTCGAACTCCGCAAGCTTCGGCGCGGCCAGCGCCAGCGTGCCGAGGACCTCTACTCCTAATCCGCGCCCCTCTGGGGACATGAAATCGCTCCGGTGATGCGGGTCTTGGAAGGCGAGCCACGGGAAAAACGCCTGCCGTACTCCCCGAAAAGCACCCTTGAAGAAGATTAGACCGTTTCGATTTCGACTGCTACGCCCATTCCGCCGGACACACACAATATGGCAAGACCCCTGCCCCCCGTCCGCCTTCTTGTTTGCCATGGCGGATTGGACGTTAGCACAGGCTTTTCGGCCGGCGCCGCTCCGATTGCCAACCGCCGCCACTCCAAGTAAGATTCACGCCGCATCGAAGGTCTAAACGTGCGGCCGGCATCTTCGGCGTAACGGCCGGCAACATTCGATCCAACGAGGAGCGGCACAACAATGACACGATTCGCGCTCGCATCAACCGCAGCCCGCATAGCATCACAGTCCGCGCTCGCACTCGTGTTCTTCGCCCTGATGTGCAGCCCCGCTCACGCGCAAATGGTCAAAGCCTCCGACTACCCCCCGCCGAAGCCGGCATTCCCCGGCCAGACCAACGCGCCTCCGCCCGCGAAGAAATCGCCGCCGCTCCAGGTCGACACTGTGATCACGCGCTTCATGGCGCCGTGGTCGCTCGCGTTTCTGCCCGACGGCCATATGCTGGTCACCGAGCGCTACGGCTTCATGCGCGTCGCCCAGATGAACGGCTTCTACTCCGCGCCGATCGCCGGCGTGCCCGACACGAAAATTGTCGCCGCCGAATCGCTCCACGACGTCGCCCTCGATCCCGATTTCGCGCACAACCGCCTCATCTATTTCACGTATTTCGCTCCGCCACCCGGGGAAGCCCCCGGCGCGTATCCGATCGACGATTTCTATAAGAATGTTTGGGACGCCACCGTCGCCCAGCGCCGTACCATGCGCATCGGCGAAGAGCGCGTCGGTCGCGCGCGCCTCAGCGATGACGAAAAGCATCTCGAAGACGTGCAAGTCCTCATCGACGGCGTGAATCGCCGCATCGTCTTCGCGCCCGACGGCACGATGTTCGTCACCGGCGCCGACCGCTTCCGCCTTTACGATGCGGCCTACGACAGCTCCAACCACGAGACCACCGATCCCGACATCCTCCGCAATTTCACTGGCCGCGTGATCCGCATAAATACCGATGGCTCGATTCCCAAGGGCAATCCGTTCCTGAGCGATCCGACCGTTTTGCCCGAAACATATTCCTACGGTCACCGCGATCCCGAAGGCGCGGCCATCAATCCCGCCACGGGACAGCTCTGGGTCGTCGAGCACGGCCCGCTCGGCGGCGATGAGGTGAATATCATCAAGCCCGGCGGCAACTATGGCTGGCCCAACGTCAGCTACGGCCGCCGCTATAACGGCGATCCCATCGCAGGCACCGGCGCCACCTCCAAACCCGGCACCGAGCAGCCCATCTATTTCTGGTATCCCGATGTCGCTCCGAGTTCGGCGATGTTTTACACCGGCGATATGTTCCCCGAATGGAAGGGAAATCTTTTCGTGGGCGGACTCGCCGCAAAATGCCTGATTCGTCTGGTCATCGAAAACGACAGGGTCGTCGCCGAAGAACGATTGCTCGCCGATCTCAATCAGCGCATCCGCGACGTAGTGCAGGGCCCTGACGGCGCCCTCTACATCCTCACCGACGACGGCCACCTCTACCGCATCACGCCGAAAAAGTAGCTTCGCGACAGGCGTTGGTCGACGAAACTCTTGATTGACAACCGCGAAGCGCCTCTGCTATATCCTCGCGGCATAACTTGGGCCAAGCACGAAAGAGGGACTGATCTCCTGTTAGGGGGGAATATGAGATCCAAGTTCGTCCTCGGGCTATGCTTTTTCTTTTCTTGCGCGATTCTCTCGGCGCAAACCATTTCCACATCGCAGATTCGTGGCACGATTGTGGACGCGACCGGCGCGCCCGTGCCCGGCGCTCAGATCACTCTAACGCAGACGGCCACCGGCGCCGTGCGCACTGCCACGACCGGCACCGACGGAGCCTATTCGCTGCCTGATCTTCCCATTGGGCCGTACCAGCTCGCGGTAACGAAGACAGGCTTCAGCAAGTACGTGCAGAACGGCATCGTGCTCCAGGTCGGCGTCAATCCTACAATTAACGTCTCGCTGCAGGTTGGCTCGATGACGCAGGAAGTGACCGTGCAGGCTGCCGCGCAAATGGTCGAGATACAGAACACCGGCGTTGGCCAGGTCACGGCTCCGCAAGAGGTGCAGGACCTGCCGCTCAATGGACGCCAGCTCACTGACTTACTGTCTCTCGCGCCGGCCACCGGCGAGGGCAGGGCGTTCCGCGCGTCGTATCCTTCATCCGCCGTTATCTCGATCGCGGGCGGCGCGCAGGGCAGCGTCGCCTACTGGCTCGACGGCGGCACGCACAACGATCCGCTGAGCAACCAGAATCTTCCGCTGCCCTTCCCGGATACGGTCGAGGAGTTCAAGGTCGAGACGAGTTCCTTGCCCGCGCAATACGGCACGCATCCTTCGGGCACCGTCAACGTCGTCACGAAATCCGGCACGAACGCATTTCATGGCGACGCCTTCGAATACCTCCGCAATTACATCTTCGACTCGCGCAACACGGCTTTCGCGGCCGCCTCGCCGGCCTACTACAATCCTGCAACACTTCCGGTCGGAGTAACGCCCGCTGACGCGGCGTTGGCTGCTTCGCCGCGCGACGATCTGAAACGCAATCAGTTTGGCGGCACGGTCGGCGGCCCCATCAAGAAAGACAAGCTCTTCTTTTTCGCCGGCTGGCAAGACACCATCCAGCGCTCGACGAATCCAGCGACAACGACCCTTCCAACGGCTGCGATGTTGGCGGGAGACTTCTCAGCCTGCCTCGGCAGCACCGCGGAAGCCCTTGGGCCACCGTACGGGCCGGCGACCGGAGTTACAACGACGGGAGCCCCATACAGTAATCCATATGGCAATTTCGGCTACAACCAGATCGACCCAACGCTCTTCAGTCCCGTTATTCGGGCCCTCGAGAGCCACCTGCCGGTGGCGCCGGCAGCGGACGCTTGCGGCACGCTGAACTATCAGTCCCCGGCTGATTTCACGGAGAATCAGGGGCTCGCGCGCATCGACTTTCATCAGAGCGACAAGAACACGATCTTCGCGCGCTATTTCATTACGAATTGGGTCCAGCCTCCCGGCGCCCCTGACAAGCTGCCGGATGGGAATCCGGACTTGCTGATCGCCGCCATCGACGGCCAATCCGACCGCGTGCAGAGCCTCACTCTCGGCGACACCTACGTTTTCAATCCGAACTGGGTCAACAACGTGCGCGCGACGGCGAACCGAAGCGACAACATCACCGACCAAAATTCAACCGTCAACATGGGTGATTTGTTTGCCGAAGCAGGGGTAGACCCCGCCACGGTTAACCTGTACCAATTGGGTCCGCCGAAATTCCCGAAGTACATGCCGGGTTTCAACGTCGCGGGCGGCTTCTTCGGTTTCCTGGCCTCGACGCCGAGTATCCAGCCTTACGACACGCTCGAATTCTCGGATGATGTGTCGTTTACGCGCGGCGCTCATCAGATCTCGTTTGGCACGGACTTCATCAACCTCAGAGCTTTCGCCACGAATTACCTGAACAACCAGGGCTCGTTTACGTTTGATGGCTCCCGCACCGGATCGCTGCTTCCTAGCGAGGGACTTGCCGACTACCTTTTGGGCTACACGTCTGCCACCAGCGGATTTGCCCAGGACGCTCCCATCCCTTCGATCCAGCACCAGAATGTCTTTTCGATCTATGCGCAAGACGCCTGGAAGCTAAATCGGAGGATCACGATCACTGCCGGTCTCCGTTGGGATCCATTCTTTGGTCACACCGACCCCAAAGGCCACGTGGTGAGTATCTCGCTACCGGATCTGGTCAATAATGTGCACAGCACGAAGTTCCCCACCGCGCCGGCGGGATACCTCTTTCAGGGCGATCCCGGCGGGCCTAGCGGCAACAAGCTGACCAAGAACTCGCTCAACAAATGGAGTCCTCGCATCGGCGTTGCTTGGGACCCCGAAGGTAACGGCCGAATGTCGGTTCGGGCGGGATTCGGCATCTTTTACGACTTCCCGAATTTCTCCTACGACCAGTTCGGATTCGAAGAGCCCTACGGTGGTGCCGTGACCGTGCCGGGGCCGACATGCCCGTCCTTTCCCTGCAACTCCGCTATCGCGGACCCGTGGTCGGCCTTTTCCTTTACCGACCAGTCGGGAGTCACGCACAACGGTGAAGATCCTTTCCCACAGTATGTCGGAACGGGTCCGTCGAACGCCGCCTATCTCCCGGGCTCCTTGGTATTCAGCTATCCGCAGAACATAAAGCCCACTTACGTGATGCAGTACAACCTCAGTGTTGAAAAACAGGTGGGAGCGAGTTGGCTGCTCTCAATCAGCTATCTGGGCAATCAGCAGCGTCATCTGTGGGGAAACAACGAGGCGAACCCCGGCGCGCAGGGACCATGCCCTCCCGGCTACGCGATCCCGTCCGAATTCGGCGCGTGCCAGCCCGGGCCGTGTCCGTCTACGTTCCCGGCTTTTTTCGGCCCTCCTTTGGCCGGCACACCTCTATATCCGTTCCTGTGTTCCGCTTTCTTTGGTCCTGGAGCCGGGCTGAACAATAATCGTTTGCTCGCGCAATACAACGCCGTCGTCAATGGAGTGCCACAGGGCGGCAACCTGTACGGCGAAACGCTCCTTTTGGAAGAAGGAGGAACGGGGAATTACAATGGCCTACTCCTTTCAGCTCAACATCGGTTTGCGAATCATTACACGTCGACCACGAATTTCACCTGGTCGCATTGCATCTCGGACAACTACACCACCACACTCGGCTTTTTCCTCGCGGCGGAAGAAATTCCCTACGACCGCCGCGCCGATCGCGGCAATTGCCCCAGCGCGGACACGCGCCTCATATTCAACCAGTCGCTGGTCGCGGAGACCCCGAACTTTTCGAACCACTTGACCGAGATGATCGCCGGGCACTGGCAGTTCTCTCTCTCCGCGGTCGTGCAATCGGGTTTAGATTTCTCTCCCATACTCATCCTCGATTTTTCGGGCAGCGGCAATGGGCTTACGCAACGGCCTAGCCTCTTGCCAGGCGCGGACCCCTATTGTAAGTCCAAGGGAAGAACCTGCTGGCTCAACCCAGCCTCCTTCGTTCCGCCGGCTCCGTATACTTTTGGCAACGTTGGCAACAACAGCCTGGTTGGCCCCGGATCGATCATTTTCAATACGGGACTCTCGAGGATCTTCCCGATTACGGAAAGCCAGCAGGTCGAGTTCACTTGGCAAGTTTTTAATGTCGCGAATCACGCGAATCTCTACCCGGCTACGACCGCATTCGTGGCGCCGACGTTTGGCCAGCCCGCCCCGGCCAGCACCGCCGGCCTCGGCGCGCTCAACCAAACGGTCAACGATCCGCGCGTCATGCAGTTCGCACTGAAGTATAGCTTCTAGTTTGGTCGGCCTGTCGCGCTCGCGATTCGCACGAATCGCGAGCGCGCCGCTCCAAGACGCTCGATTCCGCAATTCCGGTATAATCGTGGCGTGAGCAATCCTCCACCGCAGCAGATGCAGTGCATGGAAGTGTGGGGCGGCAGCCAGCTCACGGCGCGCACCGTCGAGCTTGGCGGCCTGGACGCCTGGGTCTACAGCAAGCCCTACCACCAGGCGCAGCGCGGCGGCGACGTCTACTACGCCTCCAGTTGCGCCACAGGCCGCATCACGCGCCTCCTGCTCGCCGACGTCTCGGGCCACGGCAACACGGTCGCCGCGACGGCCGCCGATCTGCGCACGCTGATGCGCCGCTTCGTCAACCATCTCGATCAGACCGAGTTCGTGCGCCAATTGAATCGGGAGTTCGCCGCGTTGTCGCGCGCGGGCTCCTTCGCCACGGCGATCGTCGGCACATTCTTCGCGCCAACCGGCCGCCTGATCCTCTCCAACGCCGGCCACCCGCGGCCGCTGCTCTATCGCGCCGCCGACAACCAGTGGAATTTTCTTGGCTCCGCAGATCCGGACGCTGCAGCCGGCCCGCAAAATCTCCCGCTCGGCATCATCGCCGTCACCGAATATCAGCATTTCGATATCGAGCTCGCGGATGGCGATTGCCTGCTCGCCTACACCGACGCGCTGATCGAATCGCGCGACGCGGATGGCGAAATGTTCGGCGAGGAGGGCCTGCTGCGTATCGCGCGGCTGCTCGGCGACGTTCCGCCGCACAAAATGATCGATACGCTGCTCGCCGAAATCGCCGACCGCCACGCCGAAAATCTCACCGATGACGACGTCACAGTTCTCATGGTGCGCGCCAACGGCAAAAAACCGCGCGTCTCCTTCGCCGCAAAGGCGAGCGCCGCGTTCAACCTGCTCGGTTCGCTGATTCGCTCGATCAACCCGCGCGCCGAGCGCCCCCCGCTCCCCGACGCCAACCTCGCCAACGTCGGCGGCGCCATCATCCCCGCGCTCGAGCAACGCTGGCGCGCCCCCACCTCCTCACGCCAATAGCGCTAGCCACGAAAGTAGCGCCGGATTGCCCTGAGATGGTCCGCAGGGCGTCCCGCCAGCCCAGCTCGCCGCCCACGAGCATTTCACATTCGCAGTCGCAATTCACACCGGCGCCAAAACCGGGCAACCTGTCATTCCGAAGGCCGAGCAGCACGATTTTCGCGCCCATTCGCCTCGCACCGCGCGAAAATCGTGCGCCTTGGCGAGGTCTGAGGAATCTCGGCGCCGGAACGGCGGACATCTCCGTTTTGACCGTGTTGCTTCACGCTCACTATTTCTCCGACGGCACTCGCAAAATCTCCCGCAGGGGCGCCAGCGTGCCATCAATGTGCCCGATCCTCAGCCCCAGAATGCGCGCGACGAACGGATACACATCGACATTCTCAAACGGTGGCAACTTGTATCCCGCGCGAATATCCGGCCCAGCCGCATAGAAAATCGCGCGCATCGACTTCATCTTGGAGGGATCGTAGCCATGCTCACCCTTCGGCGGGGCCACTGGCTTGTCGGGCGCGTGAGCGCGAATCAAATACGGCCCCGTGGGAATCACCACCGGATCGCCGATCCTCGCATTGCCGTTGAAATGCAAATACGCAGGGACATCGCGCCGCCGGTACACGACAAACTTGTCGCTCGCCCCGCGCAACTGCCGGTAAGCGCGCTCCGCTGCCTGCTCGTCGGGCGCGTAGAGCAGCGAGCCCACCGTCGTGAATTTCGAGAGATCAGCGTAGCGGTCGAGATCGATCCAGTCGCCCTGCGCCGTCGCCATCCCGTGATCCGACACCACGATCAAATCGATCGGCAAATGGACCGTCTTCAAATCCGCCATCAGCGTGCCCATCAAAGCGTCCACGTGATGCACCGCATCGCCCGTGTGCGGGCTTTCGGGCCCCGCCGCGTGCCCCGTATGGTCCGGCTCGTAATAATAGAGCGTGATGAAATGCGGCCGCTGCGCCTCCGGCAGCTTCAGCCACGCGATCACCTGATCGATGCGCTGTTCGTCGGGAAATGTGTTGTCGAAATGAAGGTAGTAGGAAGGACGCTCGCCCGCGATTTCCGCCTCCGAGCCCGGCCAGAAAAAGCAGCCGCTCCGCATGCCCTGTTTTTCCGCCAGCGACCAGAGCGGAACGCCGCCATACCAGCTCCCGTCGCGAACCGTGTCCGCATTCCTCGATTCATACGTTTTCTTCCGCGCGGGATCGTAGAAATTGTTTTCGATGATGCCCTGGTGCTCCGGATACAACCCGGTGACGATCGTGTAGTGATTCGGAAATGTGACCGACGGAAACGAAGGGATCATCCCATCCGGCGCGGTCGCTCCTTCCGCCGCAAGCCGCTCCAGATTCGGCGCGCCGAATTTCGCCGCGTAGTCGTAGCGAAACCCGTCGAGCGAAACCAGAATCACATAATGTTTTGCCTGCTGCGCCGCCGCATTCGCGCCATGAGCGACGGCGATCACCGCGGGAACAGCCGGGGCTTGCGCTTGCGTCGCCATCAAGATGGCGCAACAAATACAGGCGGCCCAAATCATTTTCCGCAAAAGTTTTTCCACTGTGCGACTCCGCTCCATTCCTCGCCATTCTAAAAGATGCCCAATGAGCGCCGATCATAAGGCCGCGACGGGGCCTTCGTCATCGTCTTTTGCACGCGACCCATCAGCAAACCGCCGGGCGTTGGATAGATTTTTTCTACTTGACTGCACCCATCCCCGAAACGATAATCCCCGTTTCTTGCGAGGCAAACCGTGCTTTCTGCTCATTCACCGTCTATTGATTTCCCTTTCTTCGCTGAGAAATACGGACGCACTACATAGTACATAGGTTGTAGTGAGTTTGGGCCGAACAGCACGTGTCGTACGGGTTGGATGGGGTGTGGGTCGGCCGCAGTTGGCAGCCCGCAGATAATTCATGAGGGGTGTGCTATGACGCGATCGTTACGGGTGTGCGTTGGGTGTGCCGCGATTCTTCTTCTTGCAATCTATGCATTCGTTCCTTCCGCTGTATACGCTCAGCAGACGCTCGGTTCGATCGACGGCACTGTCACCGATTCCAGCGGCGCCGTCGTGCCGCAGGCAGGCATCAGTGTGCGCAACGTTGGCACAAACCTGACGGTCACGGCCCAAACGAAGGGCGATGGCTCGTTCAGCGTGGCCGCCCTGCCGATCGGCACCTATGAAGTCACCATCACCAAGCAGGGCTTCGAGAAGGCGGTCTACCCACAGATTCTCGTCCAGGGCAATTTGACGGCAACCGTCAACGCCACCCTCCAGCCCGGAGAGATCACAACCTCTGTCACCGTGAATGCCACGCCGCTGCTCAATCAAACGGACACATCCAATGGTTACACCCTGGGCACCGATGTCATTCAGTCCACACCCCTCGGCACGGGCAGCTTCACTCAGCTCGCGCTTCTCGCGCCCGGTACCAGTGCTGACTTCCTCTCCGGTTCGGGCAGCAACGAAGGTCTCGGCAACCAGGGCATCTGGGCCAATGGCCAGCGCGACACCAGCAACAGCTTCACCTTCAATTCGGTGAATTCCGACAATCTATTCAACGGCAACTCCACCTCCAACATGGCCGATAGCCGGTTCACCCTGAATACGGGCGAAATCTTCGGTGCCGGCGGCCAGGTGCAGACGAACACTTCAGTGTACGATGCGATCGGCGAAGGTCTGCCGACGCCGCCGACCGAGACGATTCAGGAGCTACAGGTCACCACTTCCATGTACGACGCCTCGATGGGCCAAAAGAGTGGCGCCCACATCGAGTTGACCACCATCTCAGGTACCAACAACTACCATGGTCAGGCTTACGAGTATTTCCAGAACAGCGCTCTCGATGCCGCCCCCACGTTTGTCGTGAAGAATCCTTTCTTCTCGGGCGCGCCGCCCCTTCATCGCAATGTTTTCGGTGGCACGATCGGCGGACCCATCAAGAAGGACAAACTATTCTTCTTCGCCTCTTACCAGCGCCAGCAACTAAGCGATGCCTTGAACGGGACGTTCAACGGCGTGCCGACTCTCGCTGGCCTTACCGATGCGGACCGGACCGACACTACGGCGCTCGTCAACCTCGTCAACTTCGATGCGGGTCTGACTACCGGCAGTACGCCTGGTGGGCCCTGCACGAATTCCAGCAAGGTGAAGTGCATCACGACCGCTCAGATTGATCCGGTGGCGCTGAATCTGTTCCAGCTGAAGCTGAAGAATGGACAACATCTCATTCCTTCCGACTCCGTCGCCGCCGGGACCCTTGCGCCCGAGTCATCTCTGCAGAAGTTCAATTCCGCGATCTCCGGCCCGCCCAGCACCTTTAACGCGGATCAGGCCAACGCCAACATCGACTACAACTTCAGTTCCAGCGACCGCATCTCGGCCAAATACTATTTTCAGAATGATCCCACGACGAGCCCCTTCGCGGTCAGCCAAGTGAATGGATTCCCCCAGACGCTTCAGGCGGGAAGCCAGGTTTTCTCGCTCGACAACACGACGGTGGTTTCCCCGAACGCGACGTGGGAACAGCGATTTGGGTTCGTTCGCCAGATCGCAAGCGCCACCACGGGCCAGGCCCTCACGCCCGGCAGTGTGGGCCTCACCCTTCCGAACGGCGAGCTTTTCCCTGGTATTACCATCGGCTACGCCGACGAAGGCGCCACTTCGACCACGGGCACGATTGCGCCTTTGCATGGCGATAAGCTGTCCATTGGCCCTTCCACGAACTTCGCGAATGCGGGCGTCTTTCAAAACCAGTTCGAGGGCTCCTCCAAATACGACTGGGTTCTCGGAAAGCACACGCTGTCGTTCGGCGGCACGTACGACTACACCCAGTTCAACGTCGACAACCGCGAGAATGACGTAGCTAATCTTGCGTTTTACGACTTCTCGGATTTCCTCACAGGCACTCTCGGCACCGCGGGAACGCGCGGCCCCACGAAGCTCAGCGGTGTCACGCTTTTGGACGGCGAAACAAACCGCCACTTCCGTGCGAAGACCGTCGGGCTCTATGCCCAGGACGACTTCAAGATTCTGCCGAACCTCACCGTGAACCTTGGCGTGCGCTGGGATTGGGATGGTCCCCTGTACGAAGCGAATGGCCTCTTGACCAACTTCGATCCGAAGGATTTCGGATATGACCTCACAACCGACACGTTCAATGCCGTGAACGGTACGCCCGGCATCGGGCTCGTGATCGCAGGCAACAACAAGACATTCGGTACGAAGGGCGTGAGCGATTCCACGCTCACGGGCCGCCAGTGGGGCTTCGCTCCGCGAATCGGCGTCGCCTGGAGTCCTCGCAAGAATCTCGTTGTGCGTGCCGGCTTCGGCATGTTCTACGACCGCGGCGAGTATTTCTCCGAGTTGTCGACCAGCGCCGGCCTCGGCATCAGCGGGCCCTTCAGCGTCACGACGCAACAGCCGTTCACGATTCCGATCCTGTCGCCTTCTTGCGCGAACGCTTTGAATTGCCTTTCGAATACTCCGTTTGGCACGACTCTTCCCGCGCCGCCGACCACGTTGGCTGGCGTCGCCGCGCTCGTGCCCAACATGCGCCAGATGTCTGCCTGCAACCAGGCTACCGCTCCGGGACTGCAGCAGCCGAACCAACCCTATTGCAACGTCAACGGATTTTCAACTGCGCTTCCCTTCCTCTTCGGCGGCTATGCCCCAACAAACGTCCTTCCATACTCCGAGAACTGGAGCCTTGACCTGCAATGGCAGCCGAACAACGACCTCGTTGTCACTCTCGGCTACGTCGGAAATCGCGGCGTTCACGAGGTTCTACCCATTCCATTCAACCAGCCCGAAATCGCCACGCCGTCCAATCCGGTCAACAATCAGATCTATTCCTACGGTTACCTCGCGGCCACACCCACGGTCGCAGGCGGCTGCGACGGCTACAATGATTCATCCGCCACCTGTATTCAGCTTCCTGCCGAAGAGGTCCAAACCCAACTGGGGCATTATTCCTTCTCCGACGGCAATACGGCCTTGCGCTCGCCATATATCGGCATCAGCCCGAACGCCGACCTGTGGACCACCAATGGCATTTCCTTTTACAACGCCCTGCAGCTGAGCGTCACAAAAAGGATGAGCCACGGCCTGCAGTTCAACGCTTCCTACACCTATTCCCATGCCCTCGACGAGGGCAGCGGGCTCGGCGCGGGTCTTTTCTTCAACGGCAACAACCCGTTAGATCCGCGCACTTCCTACGCATCGTCCGATTTCGACCGCACCCACGTCTTTATCGTCAGCTATCTCTACGATTTTCCGACGATCAAGGATGCCCATGGCCTTCTCAACGTCGCCGCCAATGGCTGGGGCATCACGGGGGTTACGACACTCGAGACCGGCGAGCCGTTCAGCATCGTCGACTTTTCCGGCACCGCAGGCGGAATCTATTACAGCGCGGATGATTACATCACCAATCCCCTTCTTCCCCTCGCTCCGGGAGTCACCCCGCAACAGGCGAGTTCGAGGGCTGGGGGCGGCGGCAATTTGGTGAACGGCCTGCCCTACGTGAATCCCAACGACTTCTTCGTTCCTTCGCTTGCGCCGGGAACTGACGGAGTGCCTCCCTGCGAAACGGTCACCGGCTACAGCGTCTGCGACAACTACGAAACCGGATACGGCACGACGGGCCGCAACATCTTCCGCGAGCCGTTCCAGACTCGTTTCGATTTCTCGGTGTTCAAGAACTTCAAGCTCACCGAGCGCTTCAACCTGAAGTTCGAGGCGGACGCGTTCAACCTCTTCAACCATCCGAGCTTGGACGCGCCCTACAGCGATTTCACGCTCAATCCATGCTACAACCCTGTTCCTTGCTACACGACGACGCCTCCTTCTTACGAGGGCTATGGCGCGATCGACGGCACCATCGGCAGCAACCGCTTCATGCAGTTCGCGTTGCATCTGACGTTCTAGCGCGCGCTTCCGCTCTCCGGCTCGCCCACCCCGGGCCGGAGAGCGCCGTCCGCGAATTTCCATGCCGCCATTGACTTCCGCGCTCGGCGAAGTAAGCTACCAGCGATGAACTCAAGCCAGGGAATGAACCCGAATTCGATGAGCGTCGAGGCGCGCGCCGAATTCCAAAAGAGGGAAGCGGAGGCCGCGCGCAAGGCCGCGCACGACATGTGGGTCGCCGGGATCACCATCGTGGGCGCGTTCGTTTTCGTGATCGTGCTGGTCGTGCTGGTCATCATCATCGGCCACATCCAGCTTTTCTGAGCGCGCGCATGAAGGCCTACGAGATCCCGCCGAATCCGAAATCGCTCGACGATCTGCGCCGCGTCGAGCGCCCCGATCCCGCGCCCGGCCCGATCGAAGTCGTCGTCCGTCTGCGCGCCGCAGCGCTGAATTTTCGCGACCATGCGATCGTGACGGGCGCGTATCACACGCATCTCACTCGCCCCACGATTCCCTGCTCGGACGGCGCGGGCGAAGTCGTCGCCATCGGCCCCAGCGTCACGCGTTTCAAGGTGGGCGACCGCGTGGTGCCCACATTTTTCCAGGTGTGGATCGACGGCGCGCCTCCGAAAAATCGCGGCGCTCTCGGCGCTCCGCTCGACGGCACTCTCGCCGAAATGATCGTCCTGCATGAAGACGGCTTGGTCGCGATGCCGCCCAGCCTTTCGTTCGAGGAGGCCGCCACGCTGCCCTGCGCCGGGCCCGCCGCGTGGAACGCGCTGATGAACGCCGGCAAGCGCATCAAGCCGGGCGACACCGTCCTCTGCCTCGGCACCGGAGGAGTCTCGACATTCGCGTTGCAATTCGCGCATGCGGCGGGCGCGCGCGTGATCGTCACATCCTCGAGCGACGCGAAAATCGAGCGCGCGAAAAGCCTCGGCGCCTCGGCGGGCGTCAATTACAAATCGCATCCCGATTGGGAAAAGGAAGTCCTCGCGCTCACGGGCGGACGCGGCGTCGATTGCGTGATCGAAAATGGCGGCGTGAATACGTTGCAGCGCTCGTTCCAGTGCCTCGCTTGGGAAGGCAAAGTCTCGCTGATCGGCGTCCTCGCAGGCAACGAAGGCCACGCCGACCCGCACGACCTCATGTTCAAGCGCGGCAGCCTGCACGGCATCGGCGTCGGCACGCGCGCCACCCTCGATCAGCTGATTCGAGCCATCGAAATCAATCGCATCAAGCCCGTCGTCGACAAAGTTTTCCCATTCGACCAGGCCCTCGACGCCTTCCACCTCCAAGCCTCCGGCAATTTCTTCGGCAAAATCGCCATCGCGATCTGATTTGGAAGCGCACAGTCCTGGAATTTTCCGGCGGTAATGCGAGCTTCGAACCGCACCGCGAACACATGCTGCGGGTGAGGCAGCGCAGCGGTAGGCGCTTCGCGCCGACTGTCGTATGTCGGAGCTAAAGCTCCGACCCCCTATGACCGAAGCGCGCCGCTCGCCGCGCCAGCGACGATCAACCCGCCCGCCTGAGGCAAGGCGGCCGCTACAAAGGCAACTGCGAAGAACCCCTCTAGCCGCTGGCCACTAGCCGCTCCCGTGCTATGATCCGCCCGATTCGATCGCGTCTGTAATCGCGATCCGCCGGAGGACACGCCATGAATCGCAATCGTCGCGATTTCCTTTCCGCCACCGCCGCCGCGGTCACTTTCTCGACCGCGCTGCCCGCGACCCTCGCCGCCGAAGAACCGCGTCCGGAGCCGGCGCCCGCGGCGCCCGTGCCGCCGCAAACTTCGACCGTGCCGGGCTACGCCGCGCCCACCGAAATCAAAGCCATCGAGATCATCAATCTCCGCGAGCTCGAAGCCGCGGCCCAGAAAGTGATTCCACCCGGCGGCTTCGGCTACATCTCGAGCGCCGCCGGCGATGAATGGACGAAGCGCGAAAACGAAGCCGCCTACAAGCGCATCACGATCGCGCCGCATTATCTCAGCGGTTACAAAGACGCAGACCGCTCCATCACGCTGCTCGGGACGAAAATCTCGATGCCGATCGTCCCTTCGCCGATGGCCGCGCACGGCATGGCGCACGCCACCGCCGAGGCTGGCTCCGCGAAGGGCGCGGACGCCGCCGGCACGCTCCACATCGCCGCCACGCCCTCGAATCTCTCGCTCGAACAAATCGCGCAAGCCTCGCCCGGCCCGAAATGGTTTCAGCTGTACATGCCGTCCGATCGCGGCGCGGCGACCGAACTCCTGCAACGCGCGAAGGCCGCGGGCTATCGCGCGATCGACTTCACGATCGATACCGTCGTCGCGAGCAACCGCGAAACCGACACCCGCAATCATTTTCGTTCGCCGCTGCCCGCCGGAAATTTCGCCGGTCAGAACGCCGCCTACGGCCGCCTGGGATTCAAGAGCGATCTCGGCTGGGATGATGTCGAGTTCATTCAGAAGACGACCGGCCTGCCCGTGCTGCTGAAAGGCGTCCTGACGCCCGAGCTCGCTTCCGCGGCCATGGACCACGGCTGCGCGGGCGTGCAAGTGTCGAATCACGGCGGCCGCCAGCTCGACGACGTCTCCGCATCGATCGCCGCGCTGCCGCGAATCGTCGATGCAGTGCGTGGCCGCGGCGTGATTCTCATCGATGGCGGCGTGCGCCGCGGTCAGGACGTCTTCAAGGCGCTCGCGCTCGGCGCGAATGCCGTCGCACTCGGCCGCCCGCTGTTGTACGGCCTCGCGCTCGGCGGATGGATGGGCGTGCAAGCCGTCTTCCAGCACCTCGACGCCGAGCTCGAAATGACCATGCGCCTCGCCGGCGCCCGCAACATCGCCGAAATCTCGAAACGCTACCTCACGGTGTAAACAACGGCTGCCGGGCTCAAAGCCCGGCGCTACATTAGGAGAAAATCAGCACTCCAAGACGCGCCGCCGTTTCCTCATGTAGCGCCGCGCTTCACGCGCGGCATTCTTCGGTTTGCCCTAGCCTTACCTTGTCATCCCGAATCCGCCGCATTCCGGCGCGTGAGGGATCTGCTTTTGCCTTTGTTGTCGATGTGGCGTTCATCTTGCCAGGTGCTAATCGGGAAGAGAGGCCCGCCTTTCTTCTTTGCAGTTAAGGTGTGAACGTAGCGCCGGCTTGTCCTGACGAAGGAAGGGGTTCTTTAGCCCGGATGTTTTTTTCACGCTTGCAGCGGACTCCTAACATTTCAGGCGGTCGCGTTTTCTGGACCAACACGGGGCAGCGACCAAACCGTAAAGACGAAGAAAACGGCAACAGCAGATCCCTCACGCGCCAGAATGCGGCGGATTCGGGATGACAACGCAAGACGAGTCCGGAAAAAGCGGTCGGCTCGCTTTTAGGCGGGCGTTTTTCCTGCGCGCCGTCGGTGATTACCGAAATATTCCGCGTAGGTATTTCAACGGATGAAATCCTGGCTCCGACGAGTATATGAAGCGTGTATTCGTCGGGCGGTTATAACGGCTTAGAAAGCCAGAAAAAGCCAATTTTGGCGAGATTTGGCACCATGACGAGGTTCCCAACCCGGGAGGAGCGGAGCGATCGGGCCTTTCGGGGGTATATGGAGCTGCTGGAGGCGGCCAACTGGCTGAGGGCGGAACTGCGGCTGCCGCTGGAGGCGTTTGAGGTGACGATGAGGGAGTTCCAGCTGCTGTATCTGCTGCACCGGGAGGGGGCGCTGCCCGTCGCGGAAGTGGGCCGGCGGCAAAGGAGCGAGCACCACAACATGGTCCACCTGATCGCGCGGCTCGAAGCGCGAGGATGGTTGCGCCGCGCGGTGGTGAGGCTGCCGCCGGTGGAATGGAAGCGAGCGCACCTGGCGAAATCGAAGCGCAACGAAGAACGCCGCGGGCGGCGAATGACCGTGGTGGGAATGTCAGCGGAAGGAAAACGGCTCGTGCGGCGCATGCTGCCCCGGCACTCGAAGTACGTCCACGCGCTGATGCGGGCGCTCGATGCGCGGGAACAGGATTCGCTCTTTCGGATTTGCCGGAAGCTGCGTACGGGAAATCCGGTGAGGTTCTTCGCGGAGATCATGCATGAGGATGATGACTAAGTTGAAAGTTGAGAGTTGAGGGGCGCTTACCCGCCCAGATTCAGCACCTCAACCATGGTCACCGGTTGCTCTTCGAATAGGATTCGCCGATCGCTCTCGATGATCCCCCTCCGCCGACGGTAGAGCACAACAGAAACGCCCAGCACGACAGGAACAAACAGGAGGGACCCAAGTGGTTCGACAAGCGCCCAACTCTCCACGGTCGCCGTCAACGAGGTAAACGCAAAATATCCGAGCGCCAGCAGCAGCACGCTGACGATTGCGTGGCTCTTGAATTTCGGAAGCGAGCAGGTGAACGGAATTTTCCGGAATCGAACGAGCAATCCCTCCATCAGGAGCACGCACCAGACTGCGACCAGCGCCGTGTGAGTCACGCCAACCCGCCAGCCCCAGAAATGCGAATAGACGGGCAGGCAAACCGCCGCCAGCGCGGGCACAACGAATGTGAGAATGATCTTCCTTGCCAGGGGCACGCACTCGTGCGAGCCGGAATTGATGTGGAACCTGAAAACCCAGTTCGCGCGGGGCAGCACGGGAATCGCGCAAACCGACCACAGGCCGAGGATTAAGAAAAAGCCCACAATCAGCGGGATGCTCAGAATCTCCGCCGATGGCATTGCGCTGCTCATAGTGAGCGATGCTTTCTTGTTCACGGCCGGCAAGAGTGCCTGCGAGGCGATCACGATCCCCATGCTCAGGAATCCGCCGAGGGCAAGCGCTTGCTCCTCGCTGCGAAAAATGGTCCGAAAAGCGAATCGATAACAGGCGCGTTGAAACGGGCTCCGCAAAAAAGCGCATCGAGCAGACGAAAAGCTGAGGACGCCCGCGCCGCACGCCCGGCGGGCAGATTCGCCATGGTTTCCGCGCTCTGCACGAAACATCGCGCGTAACACAAAGAATACGCCGCGAGAGCAAGCAGCAGCGCGCCGAGCAGCCCCACAATCGCCGCACCGCCGAGCGAAGCCAAAGCCGCACCTTTCTGTCCGCGCAGAATCTGGCACATTCCGAGAAACCACGCGGGCGGGGGCAGCTGCGCCCACACGTGCGAAGCATGGCGAAGATGCTGCATCTTGCTTGGCACGGAAACGCTCGTCGTAAGGAGCGCCATCAGCGCAAACACGATGGCGCAGCGCGCATAAATCGACGCCTTGCGAAAAGCACGGTAGGGCAGCAGCGCCATGAGAATGCCGAGCAGCGCAAAAACCGCCAGAAATCCGAATGCGCTCGCCGCAACGATGGTTGCGCTGTGAGTGACGAGGAATACCACGAACGCATGAGACGTCTGCTGCGCGCAAACAACCAGCGGAAATAGGAACGACGAAACCGCGTTTACGTCGAGCGAGAGAACCACGGCTAGCATCGAAAGCGCCGCCAAATTCGCCAGAAAAATGCGGCTGCTCGCAATGGGAAGCGGAGCCAAATTCGAATAATCGCAGCGATCCGGCACTAATCGGTCCCACTTCCAAACCGCCACGCCGCCAGCCACCACCATCGCAAGCACGATGAAAAAGTATTCGTCGCCCACAGACTCCGCGTACGGGTCGAACCGGATCTGCTGGCCTCGCAGGAACAGCAGCAGCGACCCGTAGTGGTCCATGCAGAATAGCGAGACGAAAGCGCCCGGCGTCGCGAGCAGCGCCAGAATCGTCGCGATGCTGAGATCCAATTCGCCGGGCTCTGTGCCCTCGCTACCAGAAAAAACGCGGTCCACGCAGTGGCGCACGAGCCGCGCAAACGGCCCCTGCGAAAGCCTCTCCCAATGCTGCTTCGCCGATTCCATCGCGATCCATCGAAAACGCCCTACGCCGCGCCGCGCATCACTTCCACAATCTCGCTTGCAGTCTGCTCGGCGTCCCGATCCGCTACTAGATGGACAAATGCCTGCTCGAGCGAATCCTTCCCCACCATTCGGTGCAGGTCAGCCGTCGCGGCGTGCGCGATGACCCTGCCCTTGCTCAGAATCATCACGTGCGAGCACACCTTCTCCACCACCTCGAGCACGTGCGAGCAATAAAAAATCGCTTTGCCGCGCTCGCCGAGCGTCTTGATCAGGCTCCTGACGATCATCGCGGACACGACGTCGAGCCCCGAGAGCGGTTCATCGAGAATCAGAATTTCCGGATCGTGCAGCAGCGCCGCGATCAACAGGATGCGCTGGCGCATCCCTTTCGAATACGATCCGATCGACGAATGCCTCTGCGGCGCGAGCGAAAAAAGCGCGAGCAGCGCGTCGATTTTCTTCGTCATCCGCGCGCGTTCCATCCCGCGCAGCGTGCCCACCATTTCCAGATACTCCCAGCCGGAAAGGTACGCGTAGAGCTCCGGCTCTTCCGGCACGTAGCCGAGCCGCCGCCTGTACCCAACAAGATCCTTGTGAATGCTCGCGCCCGACCAGAGCACCTGCCCGCGCGTCGGCTCGGACAATCCCGTGAGCATCTTCACGATCGTGCTTTTCCCCGCGCCGTTCGCTCCCAGGCACCCGAGCACTTCTCCGGCGTGTAAGCCGAACGTGACGTCGCTCACGGCGGGCGCTGCCGTGTAGCATTTCCTGAGGCCTTTCGCCTCGAGCGCGGGCTCCATCACAAGCCTTTGTTTGGGAGAGTATTGCCGGAGGGAATGCGTTCGGCGGGCGGGGCGTCGTGTCGCCGCGAGTTTTGCTTGCGCGCATCTGTTCTGCGAATCCCGGCGAGGATGGACACCGCCTGCGCGGCCTGGCGCTCGAATTCGGCTTCGTTGAACGGCTTCGCGGGTTCGCCGAGCCACGGGCTCATCATCAGCCGGTCGTGCCACGAGCGCCCGCGCATTAGCGACACATCAACCCCGTAGGCCATCGCGTTTCCCCACGCGCAGAGCAGCAGCGCGCTGATCGTCGCGCCCGCGGCCATTTTCCAGAGGTTCGAACGCAGCAGCCATTGCCGCGCGAGCGATAGGACGCCGTCGGCGAAGAGCCGCACGGTGGGGTCCGGTCCCGCTTCGTCGAAGACACACAGCATCTCGTCGCCGAACGTTCCCGGAAGCGCGGCGGATGCAACGCGATCAGCGCGCGATAGAGAAGTCGCCTCATGTGGATTCGCTCGATTTGATTTCGGACATAGCCGCCTTCGCTTCCTTCAGAACGCTTCGAAGCCGCACCAAATCGGCCGAAAGCACGCGCCGTCCAAACGCGCTCAGCCGGTAGTAGCGTCGCCGCGGGTCTTCGTTCGCCGATCGCCGCGCCGCTTCGTTCACGAGCCCGCGGCGCATCAGTTTTTCGAGATTGTCGTAGAGCGTGCCGGGGCCCAGCTCGTATTGCCCCTGCGACTGCCGCGCCACCTCCAGCATGATGCCGTAGCCGTGGCGGTCCTCGGCCGCGAGCGCCAGCAGGATGTGCAGCGTCGCAGGCGAAAGCGGCAGCAGCGATTTCAGTTCGTCTTTGGGCGCCATTGCCATACTCGGAGTCCGATATATCAGACTCCGAGTGTGTTGTCAAGGTTCCCCGTGCGAAGCGCGAAGCCAAGGGCAAAAGCAGATCCCTCACCCGCCAGAATGCGGCGAGTTCGGGATGACAGCGTAAGGCTACGGCAGAACGAAAAATGCCGCGCTTAGGGCCGCGGCGCTACATTTAAACCTGAGTTGCGATTCGCGCTGCACAAATCACAAGTCACTATTCACGAATCACGGGTTTCCGCTATTCTTGTGTCCCTATGCTTGATCTTGGATATGTACGGGAACACCTGGATGTGATTGAGAAGATGGCGCGCGACCGCGGCGTGGCGGTCGATCTCGAGGCGTTTCGCGCGATCGACGGCGAGCGCCGGAAGATCATTCACGCGACCGAGACGAAGAAGGCGGAGCGCAACAAGGCCAGCGAAGAGATTGCGCGCTTGCAGAAGAAGGTTCGTGCCGCGGAGGCCGAGGGTGGGCAGCCCGCGCTGGACGTGCGGGTCACCGAACTGAATCCGATCCTCGCGCAGATGAAGGCGCTCGCGGAGGAACTGAAGCGGAACGACGAGCGGATTGCGGAGCTGGACGAACAGCTGAAGCAATTCATGCTGACGGTGCCGAATATTCCGCATGCGAGCGTTCCGGTGGGGCACGGGGCTGCGGAGAACGTCGAGGTGCGGCGGTGGGGCGCGCCGCCGAAATTCGATTTCACTCCGCGGCCGCACTGGGAGGTGGGCGAGGGCGCGGGGATTCTCGATTTCGAGGCGGCGATCAAGATTGCGGGGTCGCGGTTCGTCGTTTATAAGGCGCTGGGAGCGCGGCTGGAGCGGGCGATCGCGAATTTCTTTCTGGACGTGCACACGCGCGAAAGCGGATTCACGGAGATACTGCCGCCGTTTCTCGTGAACACGCAATCGTTGACGGGCGTGGGGCAATTGCCGAAATTCGCGGCGGACATGTTTCACCTCGAAGGCACGGACCTGTGGCTCACGCCAACCTCGGAAGTGGAGTTGACGAGCTATCACCGCGAGGAAACGCTCGACGCGGACATGCTGCCCGTGAAAATGTGCGCGTGGACGGCGTGCTTCCGCAGCGAAGCGGGCGCGGCGGGAAAAGACACGCGCGGGATCAAGAGGCAGCACCAGTTCCAGAAGGTGGAGCTTTTCAAATTCACGCGGCCGGAACAGAGCTACGACGAGCTGGAGTCGCTGGTGCGCAGCGCCGAGCTGGTGCTGCAGAAGCTGGGGCTGCACTACCGGGTGGTCCTGCTGTGCACGGGCGACATGGGATTCGCGTCGTCGAAGACGTACGACATCGAGGTGTGGCTGCCGTCGTCGGGCGAATTCATGGAAATTTCGTCGTGCTCGAATACGGAGGCGTTTCAGGCGCGGCGGTCGGGGATTCGATTCAAGGCGAAGGGCGGCGGCGGGAAATCGGAGTTCGTCCACACGCTGAATGGGTCGGGGCTGGCGGTCGGGCGGACGTGGATCGCGATTGTCGAAAACTATCAGCAAGCGGATGGATCCATTCTGATTCCCGAGGCGCTGCGGGCGTATATGGGCGTGGAGAAGATTCCCGCGAAGTAGCAAACGGCGCGAAAAGCGAGATTCGAAACTGGAAAATCGAACAGCAGATTCCTCGCTCCGCTCGGAATGACAGATGTGGTGAGTTGGCGGGTGAATGGGGCGGGAGTGGCGGGGCGAAGAGAAGAAAGGGCCCCACCCTCACAAAACGAGGATGGGGCACCCGAAACGTCAAAGGCAAAGTGGCGCGAGTTAGCTGGCAGCTTCTAGTTTATCGATGGTGAGGACGCCCTTCGCGATGTGGCCGGTGACCTTCACTTCGTGGCCGAGCGCATCGTCGGGGACGATCGAATCCTGATTGGCGATGGGGATGACGTGCTTGGTCTTCTCGTTTACGAAGACCCACTTGGCGTTCTTGGTCTTGACGCAGGTTTCGGCGCAGGCTTTGTGGTCCGCGCTCATGCCTTTGGCGCCGCAGTGGCTGTCGCTGATCCAACCGGTCCACGTCATCGCCTTGTCGCTGGCGCGTGTGGTGACGCCGGCTACGCTGATCGCCGCGAACACTAGCGCGAGCAGACCGAACATGCTGATGGCCTTCTTCATGATTTCCTCCCTCAGAAGTTTGCTGACTCGTCCAGCTGGCCCTTTCCGCGAACCGCTCTTCAATTCGGACTGCAAGGTGGTTGTCGTGGAGATGGGTGAATCGGTCGCGGAAAAAGGCGCCAAGCTCCCTCAGCCGGGCACCTTCGGTTATACCGCAGGCACGGGCTGGAGGCTACAACAAACATTTTCGGGAGGAGTTATCCCGAGAGGGCGGTGGAAGGGCGGGCCTCTCAGAGTCTGTGTGACAACCCGCAAACGTTTGCGCGGGTCTTTGCTTCGGCCCGCGAGGGCACCGGTGGAAGCGTGGGCCTTCAGGCCCTCGAAAGGGCGCTCGTCGTATATCGGCTTTAGCCGCGGGCTTTGTTTCTCGAACGTGACGACGCGAAAGTGTTTGATCAGGAAACCATGCCCATTAGGACCATCGGTCCGGTGGGGTGCGGCATGCCGCCGGTCGGCTCAAGCGTCACCGTGAACCATTTGGGCGGCATTCCCTCAGGCACCTTCATCATCCAGTGATCCGGCTGGCCGCCGAAGACGCCCAAGCTGATTGGATCGCCCTTCACCGGGACGAGCCAGAGCTGGTAGGTTTTTGCGGCGGGCGCGGGCGCGATTTCGCCGTCGTACATGACCATGCCCATTTTCGCGTTGTACATCACGTGCGCGCTGCCTTTCGGCATGCCGGACTGCTGCGCGAGCGGGACGGTGATCGTGCTCTGCGACGTCATCAGATCGGCGACCTCGCGAGCCTCGTCGAGCTGCTGTTGTTGCTGGTTCATCGAGGCGTGCAACGCGGCGAGCCGGCGATCGAGCGCGCGATTTTCGTGCCACAGGAAAATCGTCAGCGCCGCGAGCGCTGCCGCCGCGGGGACGAGAATCGCGTTCCACCAGTGGCCGAAGGCGGCCGACGCGGGTGCAGCCGCAGCCGCGGCCTCAGCGTCGCCGCGAACCCGCGCCATCAGGCGTTGCTTCACGGCGGCCGACGGCGCCACCGGCGGCACGGCGAGCGAAAGCATCGCCACGCGGCCGCGCGCCTCGGCGAGCTTGCGCGCACAATCGTCGCACGAGGCGACGTGCGCTTCGAGCGCCTGCTTCTCTTCGCCTTCTAGCGCGCCAAGAGCCAGCAGATCGAAGTCTTCGTCGCGAGTTGGATGACCGTTTGTCATGTCGCTAACATCTTCATCTTCATGACGCCGCCCGATGCAGCGTGCGCTTCAGCGTCTCGACCGCCGAGCGCAGCCGCGTCTTCACGGTGCCGAGCGGGTCGCCCGTGCGCGCGGCGATCTCGCTATGCGTGAGCCCCTCGAAATACGCCAGCTCGACGCAGGCGCGCTGCTCCGCCGGCAGCTTTTCGAGGGCGCTTTTCACGCGATCGAGCAATTGTTTCTGCGCGACCGCGCTTTCGAAATTCACCGGCAGCACCACGGAATTTTCGCCGAGTTCGTGGTCGCCCGCAGCAGCCGGATTGTGGCGCCGCAGCCGCGAAATCGCGCGGTTGCGCGCGATCACGAGCAGCCAGCCGGGCAGCGAGCCGCGTGACGCGTCGAATCGCGAGGGCGCGCGCCAGAGCTGGAAGAAAATATCCTGCAAGATTTCCTCGGAGGCCTGGGTGTCGCGCAGAATCCGATTGAGGACGGACGAAAGCATCGCGCCATAGCGGTCGTAGAGCGCGGCGAGCGCCGCTTCGTCCCGCTGCGTGATTCGCTCGATGAGCGCCGCATCCGAGGCCCGCTCCTCCGCTCCCATCTGCGAACTCACCAGGTTGGAAGCTCCCTTCTTGAAGGTACGCGACGGGCGGCCTTGCCGGATTGCGCCGCCGGGCGCAGCGTTTGGCTGATGCAGCAGCGAATGGCGAGCCTACCTTGTGGGTTGGCGCGGGGTCAACTTGCTTGTTTCCATCGAGGGTGTGCGCGTTGTGCAACGAGGGCTGCACGCCCGTAACATGCCCAGTGTCAGTAGTTTAGAAGAGTCGGCGCGCCGCGAGACGCCCTTTCTCGCATTACCCAATAAGTGGCTTGGGGCATCGTTTCCGTTGACATCTTTTGGCGCTTGGCTAAACTTCGAGTCTCGATAGACTTACAAGCGCTCATATCGAAAAACCAGGCCATTTATGGAAGTGACGAAGCGGTAGGACAGCGCAAGCTCCCCACCCTCAGGAGGAAGGCAAGATGGCCACCGTTGCCAAAGCGGCTCCCCAGCCCATACCGCGGATCGCTCCGCGCGAGGACCTCAATCCCCACAAGATCGCGCAGATCCAATTCGACATTGCCGCCGAATACCTAAAGCTCGACGCGGGCCTTCGCCAAATCCTCCGCACACCGAAGCGCGTGCTCGAAGTTTCGATCCCCACGAAAATGGACAACGGGCAGATTAAGGTTTTCACCGGCTATCGCGTGCAGCACAATGTGGCGCGCGGCCCGGCCAAGGGCGGCATCCGGTATCACCCCAACGTCACGGTCGATGAAGTGAAGGCGCTCGCCACCTGGATGACGTGGAAATGCGCCACGGTGAACATCCCGTTTGGCGGCGGCAAGGGCGGCGTGATCTGCGATCCCAAGCGCATGAGCAAGGCCGAGCTCGAACGCATGACGCGGCGCTACACCTCCGAAATCCTGCCGGTGATCGGGCCGGAGCAGGATATTCCGGCGCCCGATGTCTACACGGACGCGCAGACCATGGCGTGGATCATGGACACCTATTCCATGACCAAGGGATATTCCACGCTCGGCGTCGTGACCGGCAAGCCGGTGTCGATCGGCGGCTCCGAGGGACGCAAGGAAGCCACCGCGCGCGGCGTGCTGGTGGCTGTCGAGGAAGCGTGCAAGGTGAAGAAAATGTCGCTGCGCGGCGCGGCCGTCGCGATTCAGGGATTCGGCAACGCGGGCTCGATGGTGGCGAAGCTTTTCGCCGAGAAAAAGGCGCGCATCGTGGCGATCAGCGATTCGCGCGGCGGCGTCTTCAATTCGCGCGGCATCGATCCGCTGAAAGCGATGCGCTACAAGGAACGTTCCGGCACCGTCGTCGGCATGCCGGGCACGTCGCGCATCTCAAACGACGATTTGCTCACCATGAAATGCGACATCCTGATTCCCGCGGCGCTCGAAAACGTGATCACGCTGAATAACGTCGATCAGATCAAGGCGAAGATCGTGGCCGAAGCGGCCAACGGCCCCACCACTCCGCACGCGGATGAAGCGCTCGCGCGCAAGGGCATCATGCTGCTGCCCGATATCCTCGCGAATGCCGGCGGCGTCACCGCCAGCTATTTCGAATGGGTGCAGGATTTGCAGAGCTTCTTCTGGCCCGCCTCCGAGGTGAACCTGAAGCTCGAGTCGCTGATGCGCCGCGCCTTCCTCGAAGTCTACGAATCGATGCGCAAGCACAGGACGCACATGCGCACGGGCGCCTACGTGCTCGCCGTCGGCCGCGTGGCGGATGCCACGCTGGTCCGCGGCCTCTTCCCGTAATCCCGCCAACCCGAAAGGTGCGGGTCGTCCACGCTAGCCACGGGAGGACGACCTCTAGCAGCTTGTTGAAAAACTCTGATTTGTGCAACTTCTTCGCGGCGGATTCGTCTCAAACAGAAGCGAGGAGGCGAAGCGATGCGCGGAGAAGACAGCAAGCAGGAAGCGATGTTCAGTTACCTGTCGCCGGAAAAACGCGTTCCGGTGGAGCACCCGTTGCGCGTGGTCCGAGCGCTGGTGGACACGGTGCTGGAGGAAATGTCGCCGCGCTTGGCGAAGCTGTATGCGGATGTCGGCCGTCCGTCGATTGCGCCGGAGCGGCTGCTGCGCGCGCTGCTGTTGCAGATTTTCTACTCGGTGCGCAGCGAACGGCTGTTGATCGAGCAACTCGACTACAACCTGCTGTTCCGGTGGTTTGTGGGGCTGGGGATGGACGAGCCGGTGTGGAATCACGCGGTGTTTAGCAAGAACCGCGAGCGGCTGCTGAACCAGGAGATCGCCGAAGCCTTCTTCGAGCGCGTGCTGCAGCGAGCGAAACCCTATCTGTCGGACGAGCATTTCACCGTGGACGGGACGCTGGTGGAGGCCTGGGCCAGTCACAAGAGTTTTCGCCGCAAGGACGGAGGCGAGGCGCCAAGCGGTGGGTCTCGCGAGGTAAATTTCCACGGCGAAAAGCGCAGCAACGAAACGCATCGGTCCACCACCGATCCCGACGCGCGGCTGTACAAGAAGAGCCCCGGCAGCGAGGCGCGGTTGTGCTACCTGGGCCACGCATTGATGGAGAACCGACATGGGTTTCTGGTGAAGACACGACTGACCCTGGCGACGGGCACCGCCGAACGCGAGGCAGCGCTGGCGATGGCCAAACAAATCCGTCGCCAGAAGCGATTGACATTGGGTGGGGACAAGGGCTTCGACACACGTGATTTTGTGCGCCAGTTGCGGCGAATCGGCGTGACTCCGCATGTGGCGCAGAACACGGAACGACCGGGCGGCAGCGCGGTTGACGAACGCACGACGCGACACGCGGGCTATGGCATCAGTCAGCGGAAACGTAAACGGATCGAGCAAAGCTTCGGCTGGATGAAAATCATCGGGATGCTGAAGAAAGTGAAGCTGCGAGGACGGGAGAACGTGAGTTGGTTGTTTACCTTCGTGGGCGCGGCCTACAACCTGTACCGGCTGGGGCGGCTGGAGACCGAGGCCGCCACTTGAGTCCAGCGGTCTCGGAACGACCGAGGAACGGGGCGCGCACCGGCTGCTCCTGCGCACGCTGATTCGGTGATACACGAAAATGGAACCTGAAATCATCGCAAAACAGAATTCTTCAACAAGCTGCTAGTGTCCCGTCCCAGTAGAAAGTGAAATAAGTAGCACTGCCCGTGCGTACTGCACTATAAGGAGGCGAACATGCGCACGGGACGCCCGAAGGTTATGTTGATGCTGACCACGGAGGAGCGCCAACGGCTGCAATCGCTGGCCCATCGCTCGCGGTCGGCGCCGTTCTTGGCGCGTCGCGCGCGGATCGTGTTGGCGTGCGCGGAAGGGCGCGACAACAAAATCGTCGCACGAACGCTGCACGTGACACCCGCGACGGTGGGTAAGTGGCGAGGCCGATTCGTGCGCGACCGTCTCGAAGGTCTCTACGACGAACCGCGACCGGGGGCGCGGCGGACGATCACCGACGAGCAGGTCGAGCAGGTGATTATTCGGACGCTGGAAACAACCCCGCGGGGAGCCACGCACTGGAGTGTGCGGGGAATGGCGAAAGCCACGGGCTTGAGTCGCATGGCCATTAGCCGGATCTGGCGTGCCTTCGGCCTGCAGCCGCATCGCAGCGAGACGTTCAAGCTGTCGCCCGACCCGCTGCTGGTGGAAAAGGTGCGGGATATCGTGGGGTTGTATCTGAACCCGCCGGAGCATGCGGCGGTGTTCTGCGTCGACGAAAAGCCGCAAATCCAAGCTCTGGATCGCACGCAACCACTGCTGCCGATGCAGCCCGGCCAAGTGGAGCGCCGCACGCATGACTACATGCGGCACGGGACCACGTCGCTCTTCGCGGCGCTCAACGCAAAGACCAGTGAAGTGATCACGCAGTTTCATCGGCGGCACCGCTCGGTGCAGTTCCGCGAATTCCTCGATCTCATCGACGCCCGAGTTCCGCGGCACTTGGATGTTCACATCATCATGGACAACTATGGCACGCACAAGACGGCGCTCATCCGCAACTGGTTCGCCAAGCGCCCACGGTTTCACATTCATTTCACGCCCACCTATGGGTCGTGGCTGAGTCTGGTGGAGCGTTGGTTTGCGGAACTGACCAACAAACAACTGCGTCGCGGGGCGCATCATAGTGTGTCCCAACTGAAGGCCGCGATCCAGGCATTCATCGAGGCGCATCAGGCGAATCCGAAGCCCTTCGTGTGGACCAAGACCGCCGATCAAATCCTGGCGAGCATTGCGCGATTCGCGCAGCGCACCGTCGAGGTACAGGCCGCGCAACCAACACATAAGGCACGAACCATTGGGACGGGACACTAGGTGGAAGCGAAGCCACGCTGGTCGGTGGAAGCGTGGGCGTGGGCCTTCGCCTTTGAAGTTCCGGGTGCCCCATCCTCGTTTTGTGAGGGTGGGGCCTTTGGCCGCAAGCACCGAACCGCACCACTCACCACTCAGTGCCACACGCGGCGCGCCGTGTTCACCACCAGCTTCAACTTCGCCCACTGCTCATCTTCGGTCAGCAAATTCCCCTCCGCCGTCGAAGCAAACCCGCACTGCGGGCTGATCGCCAAATTCTCAAGCGGAAAATACTTTGCCGCTTCCTTGATCCGATTCACCACGTCATCGGACTTTTCGAGCTGCGCCTTCTTCGTGGTGATCAGCCCCAGCACCACCACCTTGTCCTTTGGGACCAGCCGCAGCGGCTCAAACGTCCCTGCGCGCTCATCATCGTATTCCAGCAAAAACCGGTCGACTCGCAGCGAGCTGAAAAGCTTCTCCGCAATCGCGTCGTACCCGCCTTCCGCGTACCAGTGGCTGCGATTATTTCCGCGGCAGAGGTGGATCGCCACTGTCACCCCCGGCCTGCGAGCCGCGTCAAAACACGCGTTGTCGGCGGCAATCGCTTCGTCGAGCGCCTCTTCCGGGTCCTGGCCCATCTCCCTCTTGATCCATTCGCGCCATTTCGGGTCGAGGTAGTAGCTGTAGCGCGGCGCGTCAATTTGGATGTACTTCACGCCCTCGGCCGCAAGCTGCGCCGTGTCCTGCTTCATGATCTCGACGATATCCCACAGCAGCTCCGAATGGTTCGCGTACACCGTATCCGTCACGCCGCGCTTGAACGCGATCGCCGGAAACTGCGTCGCGCTCGGCAGCAGAATCTTGATGTCGCCCGGGCTGTGCAGCTTCATAAACGGCAGCTCGCGCTCCGTCAGCGGATGCATCCGTCGCAGCTTCCGGTTCACCACGCCCGTCACCGACGCCACCTTCGGCTTCTCCTGCGCTGCATCCCAATCCCGTGCGATCGCGTCCCCCATGTCGAACCCATCGACCGCGTCCGTAAGCTCGCTCATGAAATTCCGCCGCCGCAGCTCGCCGTCGGTGAAAATCTGGAATCCCAGCGCCTTCTGTTTCGCCAGCATCTTCAAAATGTACTGATCCTCGATGGCTCGCAGAGGAGTTCCGCTCGCCCGCGCCGCCAACAATTCGGCCGGCCGCAGAAAGCTGCCTACATGGTCCGCTCGGTACGCTACTGACATAGGGTAATTTCTCCGTGGTCTCTGAATTTCGTTGGAATTCGTTTCGTCGAGTTGACTATTCTCCGTTTTTGGCCGGGCGCCGATCGCCGAGGCTTGCCGAAATCTTTGCGGCGGTTTCTTTCGTCAGCGCGATTTTGTGCGCCAGCTCCTTGCCCTGAAACCGCGGAGTCGGCCCCGCCATCCCCACGGCCGCGATCACGCGCCCTTCGCGCGACCGCACGGGCGCGGCAATCCCGGTCAGCCCGCGCTCCGTTTCCTGGCAATCCATCGCATAGCCGCGCTCGGCGACTTCCCGCAAGTTCCTCTTCACCGCAAACAGGCTCGTCAACGTGGAGGATGTGTAGCGCGTCAGCCCCGCGCCCCGAAGAATCGCGTCAACCTCGCCCTCCGGCTGATCAGCCAGCGCTGCCTTCGCCACCGCCGTGCAGTGCGCCGGGAATCTCGATCCGATCGGAGTCGACACCGTAATCACCGTGTCCCGCGAATCCGCCCGATCGAGACAAACCACGCCGCCCGGCCCCGGCACGGCCAGGCTCACGCTCTCGTGCGACACCCGCGAAAGTTCCAGCAAGAACCGGTGCGCTTCGGTCCGCAGCGTCCGCGATTCGATGGCCTTCGTTCCCAGATCGTGCAGCTTCAGCCCCAGCCGGTACCGCTCGCCCTCCGGACTTCGCTCGATCAGCTCGAACTTCTCCATTGCATTCAGCAGCCGATGCACGGTGGTTTTATTCAGGCTGAGTTCCGAAGCCAGTTGCGTCACGCCCATCTCTGGACCGTTCTCTCCCATGCACAGCAGAATGCGCAGCGCCTTCTGCAGGGACTTGCTCGACCCGGCATCGCTCGCCGCTCGCCGCTGCTTCCTTCTTGATGTTAAAGCCATCGGCACTGGTCCTCGCGCGCCGTATTCGATGCCTTTCCGTCGCCGCAACACCAGACGGCGGATCATTCGATGCGACACCGCTATTGTAGTGGGTGGAATGCCAGTTTGAAAAGATGTTTCACAATATGAAACGCGGAAATTCTTCTGTAGACCTTCGCTTTTGACGTTCCGAGTGCCCCATCCTCGGTTTTTGAGGGTGGGGCTTTTGCATCTTGTATCGTTCGCCTGGCCGACTGGCAAAACGGGCCGCCTTTCGACGGCCCGCCTCGCCTCCATCTCGACCGCTTAAGCCTTACTTATGCGCCGTCCGCCAGCCTTCCGCGTACGTCTCGCGCACTACCTTCGAATACGGCACCGGGCTGACCACCGCGCGGATTTCCTTCTGCTTGTGGCGCTCGACCGTCGGCTTCTTCGTGCCGCCGTTCTCCTCGCCCCAAACCAGTGTGAGTTCCGTGCCGATCTCGACGTCGTGATCCACCACGCCGAGCGACAGCACCGACCGCTCGTTGTAGCTGTAGCCCGCGAACATCGAGAGGCCCACCGTCTTCCCGCCCTTGCCCACGATCCTGTCGTACGACGCCGAAGCGTAGTTGGAAATCGGCAGGTCGATGAACTTGTACGGCTCGCCCGGTCTCAGCAACGATTTGTACACGTCGGCGACGTCCTCCGCGTTCCACGCGAACGTCACCTTCTTCCGCTGCGTCTTCTGGTCGATCTTCTCCAGAGCCTCGCGGCCGATGAAGTCGTGGTCGAACTTCACGAAGATGCCGTATCCAAGCTCGTACGGCGTGTTGTAGTAGTCTTCGATGTTGTTCGAGACGAAGCTTCCCGCCAGCGACCCCGTCGCTTCGTAGCCGCCCGCCGGCAGCCATTCGCGGTACGACTTCAGCTTATCGCCCGTGTAGACCGCCGGAAGCGGCGAAGGAATCCAGCCCGATTCGCACGTATTCGACGCGTACGCGCGCGAGCCCACTTCCTTCAGCCCAAGATCCTTGCCCGCCGCCACGATCGCGGCGCGAATCTCGTCGCGCTCTTCATACGGCCCCCAGATCTCGAGGCCCGGAGCGCCCGCCATTCCGTGACGCAGCGCGCGCACCGTCCGCCCGTTGATCTTGATTTCGCCCATGTTGAAAAATTTGATCTCGGGGAACGGCCCGCCGTTCAGCTTTTCGATGATCTGCTTGGCGTTCGGCCCCTGAATCTGATAGCGGTAGCACGTCCGGATCACCGGCTTGCCGCCCGGGTTCGAGGGCGAGCGGTCGTCCCGCGTCACCTCAACCTTGTAGCCACCCGTCCTGGCGTGGAATTCGAGCCAGTTCGCTGCCGGCGCGCGCCCCACGTAAACGAGGCTGTCCTGCGCGAGGTGAAACAGAATTCCGTCGCCGATCACGAAGCCGTAAGGGGTGCACGGCGCGAACTGCTTCGCGCGGTTCACCGGAAAATTCGCGAAGCTGTTCGTCGCCAGTTGCGACAGCAGCTTCAGCGCGTCCGGCCCCTTCACGTACAAATTCGCCATGTGGTGCGATTGATCGAACAGCACCGCGGTATCCCGCCAGGCTTTCTGCTCGTCGCGCCAGTTCGAATATTCGGAGGGAACCACCGGATACACGTACGCCCCGATCGGCGAGTTGCGGAGCATCGCCACTGTATTCCCTGCGCCCTTCAGCACTTCCTCTAGATTCTTGCCGCTCATATTCGCCCCTCCTATTGTCTTCGATAATGAAGGATTTTGATTGTGCCCCTCAGGGTCCCGTGTGACAACCGCGAGTCTTTGTAGGTCGCGGCTTCTAGCCGCGACGTCAGCGCTGCAAGATCGTCACGGGCTTCAGCCCCTGAAGTTCCCGAACGCGTTTGTCGCGCGGCGCTTCTGCACCCTATGCTAATCGCTCGGCGAAAATTGCATCGGATACGCTACAGAAACTCCCGGGCATTTGCAACTGGGGGCTGGCCTCGTCTCTGCGGGTGACTTGGTTCCCGATCCTGCGCCGGTGCCCCGGGGGAAATCATAGCAGCTTGCTGCTCCGCTTTGCCATGCGCCCCTTTTCCCGATCCGGGCCGTTGCCGCCGGCCGGAAGGGGTCTCCCTTGACGCGCTCGAAATTGTAGTGAAAATGAAGCCGCTTTTCAATATGAAAGGTTGTTTCACATTGTAAAACGACCATAGAGTCCGGACCCGTCGCATCATCGAGCGCGAACTAGAACGCCGCCGCTCCGCCTAGATCTTCACGATCAATCGCCATAGGGTCACGAGCCAATGTGGAATTTCACGTAAGAAGCTCCCGATGAAAGCTCCAACGGCAGCGAGGATCGCAATTTCCCATTGGAGCTCCGGGCACTTTCGGGCTGGACAGCCAGTGCGGCCGAAATCACTCAGCCGAGAATGCGGTTGGCGTAATTCGATGTCACCATCACCGATGTGGCGTTGATGGTGCTGATTATTGAAACACTCGCTGTGCCGAACAGGGCGGGAGCTTCGCGTTCCTGCGGCACTTCGATGTGCTTCTCGCCGCGACCCGTACATTCGGCAAGAATCATTCCGCCGGCAGCTAACGCCACGATGAGCGTCCTGGGAGCAACAACAGTCTTAGACGTCATGATGCAATTCTACCACTCGTTCGGCCTTCTCTGCGTCCTCTGCGTCTCTGCGGTGGAAGCCTCTTCTAGCTTTGCAGCTTCGCCTTCGACAATCCAAAGCTCTCGAGCGTCCGCAAAATCTCGCGATGCCCGAAAACCGCCGCCGGCGACGCATACCCCACCTGCCGCGGCGCCGCGTGGACCAGCGTGTGCGCGCCAAACGCCTGCATCAATCCGGTCTGCTTGTAGCAGCACGTGCCATGGAGCGTGCACTGCACCATGTCCCTCATCCCGCGGCCCACAATGACGTCAACCGTCCGCTGCGTCCGCGCATTCTCCCGCGGCGGCGTCGCGCCCTGCACCGCATTCGCCATTTCGGCCAGCTTCTTCTCCTGCTCCGCCTTCGGCAGCGGACGAATCGCTTCCTCGAAATGTCTTTCCGTCGCGAGCACGCCTTCCATAATCTGTCGCGTCAGCAGCCCGCCAAACGACTTCACGTTCGCCGCCTGCGGATGGTCCTTGTACCACACCGGATGCGGGAACCCGCCCCAGCTCAACGCCAGTTGCGTGCGAATATATCCCGGCACCACGGCTTCATATCCCACGGCGCGCGGCCAAGGCTTGTACGAATTCTGATCGAGGTAAAATCCGTCCGTCTGAATCACCGCGAAAATAGTTTGCGTCGAGCCAAACGTCGGCATCCCGTCGAACATCGTCAGAATTTCGAGGCTGTCGATCTCGCCCGATTCCAGCACCAGCCGCGCCGCCGCATCGCTCGGCGCCGACATGAACGCCATCGCCGCCACAATCGCCAGCCCCTTCGCGGCAAATTTCGCGCTCCATTTTTCGTGCAGCTCGCGGTGCCACGCTTGCTCGCCGGAAATATCCAGGTAGTGGCATCCCGCCTTCAAGCACGCCTCGACAACCGCCGGCCCGTAATAAATGAACGGCCCCACGTTGTTGCACACCACCTTCGCGCCCGAAAAAAGCTTCGTCAGTTCGTCGACCGACGCGCCCGTTTGCACCACCTCGTAATCCGCCGTCTCGATTCCCGGCACGTGATTCATCACGTCCTGAATCCTGCTCGCATTCCGCCCCGCCGCAATGAACGGCACGTTGTACTCGCGCAAATATTCCGCCGTAAGCCGCCCCGAAAATCCGCTCGCCCCGTATAAAACTACTGGTCTCTTGTCCGGCATGTTTCCCCCCGTAGCAACAGTCGCGGGCATCATAACAAACCCGCCGTTTAGCGGTTCCGATCTCCGCGACCTCTGTGTTTCTCAGTGCACTCTGTGTTTCGCCTTGGTTCTGCTCTCCCAGAGCCCTTGTGATACCCGCGAACGTTTGCGCGGGTCTTTGCTTCGGCCCGCGAGGGCACCGGTGGAAGCGTGGGCCTTGAGGCCCTCGAAAAGGTGCTCGTCGTATAGCGGCTTTAGCCGCGGGCTTTGTTTCTCGAACCTAACGACGCGAGAGTGTTTGTAGGTCGTGGCTTCGAGCCACGACATAAGCCCAGCAAAAGCGCACGGGCTTCAGCCCCTGAAGTTCCCAGGCGCGGTTGCCCCACGGACTCTGCTAGCCAAAGCGCCGATTTTAAGCTAAAGTCCCTTTCCAGCTAGTAGGCACCTTTTTCACTCCTGGTATCTTTTCTTCTTCTCGGGTGTCCAACAAGGAGGACGCGTGCACGAATTCGATTGTCCCGTGAAACTCACCACCGAGGTCATCGGCGGCAAATGGAAACCGCTCATCCTGTTTTATCTCGAAGACAAGACGCGCCGCTTCAGCGAGCTCCAGCGCCTGATTCCCATCAGCACGAAAAAAATGCTCACCAAGCATCTTCGCGAGCTCGAGCGCGACGGCATCGTTAACCGCAACGTCTTCGCCGAGGTCCCGCCGCGCGTCGAATATTCGCTCACCCGCCACGGCCAGAGCCTTCGCCCCATCCTCGTCCTCATGTCCAACTGGGGCAAAAAGCATCGCGCCCGCTACGGCGCCGCAAAATCCGTGAGCCGCGAACTCGTAGCCCTTCGCCGCCCCTGAGCGCGCCAGCGCCTTCTACCGCCTCGTCGCCGAATTTCGCGACGCGGCAATTCTCGCCTCAGCGCACCGCGCCCGACGCTGTCATCCCGACAGAGGCCGCATTTTGGCCGACGAGGGATCTGCTTTTGCCTTTTTTGTGTATCGGCTCATCTTCACGTCCGCAAAGATTTCTTCGATCCACCCTAGGGCGCGCTCAAAACTCCCTATTCGCGCCATCCGCCCTCTGGGTGTAGACTCTCGCCAACGCGCGAAAAAAACTTTAGGGGGGACGTTTTCATGCACCAGACAGTCGCCATCCGTGACGAAAAGCTCTTCATCAACGGCGAATGGACCGCCGCGCTCGACGGAAAAACCTACGACAAGAAAAATCCCTACACGGGCGGCATCGCTTCGCATGTAGCCGCCGGAAAACGCGAAGACGCGCGCCGCGCGATCGACGCCGCGGCCGCCGCGTTTCCCGCGTGGAGCGCCACGCCTCCCGCCGTCCGCCGCAGCCTGTTCCTCAAGGCCGCCGACATTCTCGAGCGCCGCATGCCCGAAATCGCGAAAATCACAGCCGAAGAAACCGGTCAGACGTTCGGCTGGGGCATGTTCAATTGCATTTTCGCCATCAGCATTCTGCGTGAAGGCGCGGCGCAAGCCTACGGCCTCGTCGGCCAGGTGATTCCGACCGATCTGCCCGACACAACCGCGATGGCCATTCGCCAGCCCGTCGGCGTCGTCGTCGGCATCGCGCCATGGAACGCGCCCACGATTCTCGGCATGCGCGCCGTCGCGCTGCCCATCGCCTATGGCAACACCGTGGTGCTGAAAGCGTCCGAGGAATCTCCAGGTTCACATCTCGCGATCGGCTCGGTGTTCGAGGAGGCAGGCTTCCCCAAGGGCGTCATCAACGTCATCACCAACGCTCCCGCGGACGCCGCCGAAGTGGTCGATGAACTGATCTCGAGCCCCAAAACGCGCCGCGTCAGCTTCACCGGCTCGACGAAAATCGGTCGTCTCATCGCCGGAAGCGCAGGCCGCCATCTCAAGCGCGTTGTGCTCGAGCTCGGCGGCAAGGCGCCGATGGTCGTTCTCGGCGACGCCGATCTCGAGGCCGCCGTCTCCGCCGCGAATTTCGGCGCGTTCATGAATCAGGGACAAATCTGCATGTCCACCGAGCGCATCGTCGTCGACAAATCCATCGCCGACGAATTCGCGAAGAAGCTCGCGGCCAAAGGCTCGGCGCTGAAAGTCGGCGATCCGATGGCGCCCGACACGCAGATCGGCTCGATGATCAATCAATCCGCAATCGATCGCGTGCAGTCGCTCGTCGACGATGCCGTCGCCAAGGGCGCGAAAATTCTCTGCGGCGGGAAAGCGCAGGGGCCGTGCTATCCGCCCACCGTCGTCTACGGCGTCACGCCTGCCATGCGCATCTATCACGAAGAATCGTTCGGCCCGGCGAAGCCCGTCGTCGTAGCCAACGATGCCGAAGACGCTTTGCGCATCGCCAACGACACGCCCTACGGCCTCTCGAGCGCCGTCTTCACGCGCGACATCGGCAAAGGCCTCAAGGCCGCCGAGCGCCTCGAATTCGGCATCTGCCACATCAATGGCGCCACCGTTCACGACGAGCCGCAGATGCCCTTCGGTGGAATGAAAGACAGCGGCTACGGAAAGTTCGGCGGCGATGCCGGCCTCGAGGAGTTCACCGAGCTGCGCTGGATCACCATCCGCCGCTCGCCCACTCCGTACCCGATCTGAGGCTGTCGCGCGTTGTCGTTTCCTAATGCCGCCGTCTTTGCCTTTGTAGCGGCCGCCTTGCTTTTAGGCGGGCGCCTTTTTCCTCGGTTGTGGGAGACCGAAATGATCGCGTCCGTCGACTCAAACGGCCTGCGCTTTGACATGTTCACCGGCGAGGAGCGTTTCCTCGCGCCCAATGCCGTGCTCGTTTCCGGGCGCCAGGACGCGTTCCTCATCGACTGCGGCTTCGTCCAGAGCGACGTCGAAAAACTTCTCGCGCACGTCCGCTCCACCGGCAAGCATCTGCGCGCCATCTTCATCACCCACGCGCATCCCGATCATTACGGCGGCATCAACGCCTTCGCGGCCGCCTTTCCCGGCGCCACGCTGCTCGCGCGCCAGGGCGTGATCGACGGCATGCTCGAATGGCCCGCCAAGCGCCTCCACTGGCAGGACATGTTCGGCGACATGCTCCCCGCTGGCGACATCGTTTATCCGCGGCCGCTCTTCGGCAAGTCCGCGTATCTCGAGGATCGCGAGGTCGTCTTCATCGATCTACCCGTCTGCGAGACGGTGCACGCCACCGCCTTTTATGTCCCGTCGGCGCGAGCGTTGATCGCCGGAGATCTCGTCTACCATCGCTATCATCTCTACATGGCGGATACGAATAGTCCCGCGTCTTGGATCGCGGCTATCGAGCAGGCGCGCGGCATCGGCCCGATCGACACCGTCTTTCCCGGCCACGGCAAATTCGGTGGAGTCGAAATCTGCGCCGAAGCGATTCGCTGGCTCGAGGATTATCAGAAGGTCGCGAAGCCCGGCGTCCACTTCACCGCCATCGCAAAAGAAATGACGCGCCGCTATCCCGCCCACGGCCTGCCGTTGCTGCTCTGGCTCACGCGCGGCCCCGGATTCGGCACCGCCGGCCCAAAAGAAATCGGCGTCCCCGCCGAACTCCTCGGCGGCTGAGATTCGGTTGTGCATTAGTCTTTGTGGCGGCTTGTCCTGAGCGGCGTCGAAGAGCCGCCTCGCTTTTAGGCGGGCGTTTTTCTTGCTTGTCATGCGGTATTGCGCGCTTGGGGGGACAGAACATGAAGAAGGAAAAGAAGGCGATTGGCTTCGCGCTGGCATTTTCCGCGCTGGCAATTCTTCTCGTGGTGGCGCTTCCCGCACCAGCGCAGCAAAATGGCGCGACACCTCCGCCTCGGCCAAATGTGGCGCCGCCGATCAAGATTACGATCTCAGCGTTCCCCGATGGCGGAACGATTCCGCAGCAATACACGTGCGCCGCCACCACGCCTCCGCCCACCGGCCCGATGCACATCTCGCTCGGCGTCTCGCCGCTCATTCAGTGGACCAATGTGCCTAAAGGCACGGCGAGTTTCGTCCTCATCCTCCACGATGCCGACGCGCACATCGGCAAAGCGTTCATCGATATCCCGCACTGGGTGGTCTTCAATATTCCCGGCGATGCCACCGAACTTCCCGAAGGCGTTCCGCCCGACGCGCCGCTCGCCAACGGCACAAATCAAGGCGACAACATGATGCGCCGCGCCGCATATCAAGGACCGTGCGCGCCTCCCGGCCTGCCGCATCATTACACCTTCGCGCTCTACGCGCTCGATACGAAGCTCGATCTCCCGCAAGGCGTCAGCCGCGCCGACATCGAAAAAGCGATGGACGGCCACGTCCTCGCCGACGGAGTCTACCTCGGCCTCTTCGGCCGCTAGCCCGTCATGCGTCCCCGCCGAACAGGGGATCTGATTTTGCATATCAAAAGATCAATTTCAATCCGAATTGAATCTGCCTGGGGTTGGTGGCAAGGGTGGTAATCAATCCCGCCGAGGCATTGATCGCTCCGTTCGCAAACACCGTGGTGTTGGGAGGGCCAAAATTCACCCGGTTCAGCACGTTGAAGAACTCGGCCCGAAACTCCAAGCTCATCCTTTCCGTCACCGCCGTGTTTTTCAATAGCGATACGTCCACGTCCGCCAGCCCCGGGCCCGTGAGTGTTCCTCTGCCTACATTGCCATAGGTGCCCGCCGCGGGAAGAACGAACGCATTGGGATTGAACCATTCGTTCGGGTTTCCAACCGCTATGGGTCCGGAAAAGTCGGAATTCAACGAAGGCCGATCTGGATTCCGCGTATCCCCGTCCCCGGATCGGTTCGAACCCACCAGCGGAGTAAGCGGAAAACCGCTCAAAAATGTTGCGATTCCGTTCAGTTGCCACCCATCGAACAGTTTGCTCTTCGCACCGCTGGTGGTGCCGAGCCAGTGCTTGTCCTGGCCGAAAGGCAGTTCGTAGTGCGCCGAGATGCTCGCCTGGCTGCTGACGTTCAAGGCCGAAGGCCCCCAGTCTCGCCGCAAGTCGTTCCGGTCCAAAATCATTTGCGCCTCATTAATGGCTTGGGCGCCCGTCGCGGCCGAGTTCATATCGAGGTTTTTCGACCACGTGTAGTTGGCGCGAAATTGCAATCCTTTGCTCAGGCGACGGGCAACTTCTGTTTCCAGCGCGTTGTAGCTGCTGTTGCCCTCGGTGAACCAGAAGAATCCCGCCCCCAAATACGGATTGGGACGGGTGCCCACGGGTATGTATTCCGTGCCTTCGGGCACATGGCTTTGATTCGCAGCCGAAGCCGGAACTCCGCTCGGGGCCACGCCGCCAGCTTGGCAGCCGCTCGGGTCCGTGCAAGTCTGCGCGGGAATCGTGTTGGGATCGACGCTGACAAATCCGTGGTATCCATGCGATCCGACATAGGAAACGCGGAACAGGGTATTTCCGCTCAATTGCTGCTCCACAATGAGATTCCACTCCTCCACCGTCGGAGTTTTCGCGTTTGCCTGCACTCCCTGTGGCGCAAAAGTGGCGCAGGGAGCGGGAACGCCCGGTCCGCACGAGGGAGGCAGCGGAATCCCCCGCGCAATCGGCGTGATCGAGGACAACGCTCCTGAAAATGTCAGTGCCCCGTTATAGGGAGGAACCGAGTTGAGTAGAAAAGCGAGATCGTCAATTAATGAGTAATACGTTCCAAATCCGGCTCGAACTGCTGTCTTCCCGTTCCCGAACGGATCCCAAGCCATCCCGATTCTGGGGCTAAAGAGCAGCTTGGCATTATTGTTGGTGAAGACTGAGCTGCCCACCTGTGGGTTGGTCAAGAGCACGCCCGACGGGCCGACCAGAAAATTAGCGGCCCTTCCAAAAGCCTCATTCCAACCGGTCGTGAATTCGTGCCGAACGCCGGCACGAACGGTGAGATTTTTCCGTATAGAGATCGCATCTTCGGCATACCACGCTCCGAAGAGACTCCTCCACCCGAGCTCTTGCGGGCTCGGCACTACCTGAAACGTACTCACGGTTCCTTGAAGGAATGTCGTCAGGTTGCTGAACGTGGTTTGCCCGAGCTGGCGCGACGCGCTGTCTTCATTATCCTGAAGCCGCTGGAACCACGCCCCCATGCTAATTTGATGGATTCCCCTGCTCATCAGCAAATCGTCGGCATACGTGAACAGGTTTCTGCGATTCCACACTCCCGCTCCATTGCTAGGACCAGCTGAAGTAAGAGCCGCAACGCCAGTGGTTGTGACGCTGCCTCCGATGACGATTCCGCCAGGCCCGGCGCCGGTCACGAAGTCGAGGTTTGCCGGAAAAGAAGCCAATAGTGAGGAATCCAGATTGTATCCCGCGCGCGAGAAGCCGGCGCGAAACGTGTTGAGAACCTCCGGCGAAAAGATATGCATTTCCTGCACGCTGGCCACTTGCATTCGCAGCGTGCTGTAAGAAGCAAACAGCGGATCCGACAGCGGCACGAGGCTATTGCCGTCATCGATCGTATAAGCAGCGGAGAAAGTGTCTCGACTCCCCAGGATATAGTCTGTCCGGAGAGTTCCGAAGTCCTCGCGAATATATTGCTTGGGACTGTTAGAGGAGAGCGCCGTTCCCGTCGGGATGTCGTTCGCCAATAGCTCCTTCCCGTTCGGTGCAGGCCAAAAGGACATGTACTGCAACATCGCCGAATTCAGATTCAGGACCTGGGTCTCGACGCCCGAGCTATTTGGCAAGAAACCCAGGCGTGCCTGCTGGTCGGGGACCACGGCAACGTTGCTTACCGTCAAAGCTTGCCGGAAACCTTCGTAATTGCCGAACAAGAACCATCGATTTTTCTTGAGCGGCCCTCCTGCGGCGCCTCCAAATTGGTTTTGCTCGAACGGAGGGACCAATTCCGTGGCAAAAAAACTCCTGGCGTCCAGAGCGCTGTTCCGCAGAAACTCGAAAATAGAACCGTGCAGCGTATTGCTCCCCGACTGGGTCACAATGCTAACTTGGGCCCCGGCTCGCTTCCCGTATTCGGCGGGATAGGTGTCCGTCAGCACATTGAACTCCCGGATGGCGTCGATGCCCAGAAGTTCGCCGCTGACGCCTCCAGGCGTTATGGCGAGCTGGCTTGATCCCGTGTATTCAATCCCGTTCAGCAAGAATAGGTTCTCCGTGGTCCGCCGGCCCGCCACCGTAAACGTATTCCCGTTGCTGGTGCTGGTTTGAGCGCTTTTCATCGCGCTGAAATTGATCGTTCCAGGGTTGAGGGTGATCAGGTTATCGAAGCTGCGTCCGTTGAGCGGCAAATCCTTCACTTCGCGTTCTCCCACCATTCCGGAAACTGGAGCAGTCGTCGTATTCACCAGCGGAGCCTCTCCCGAAACGACGATCTGCTGCTTGAATGCGCTTATTTCGAGTCTCAGGCTCACTACTGCTTGCTGCCCGACCTCTAAGTTGATACCCGTCCGGACGGTAGCGTCGAAACCGCTCTTTTGCGCTTTGACCTCGTGCAGGCCCGGGGAAAGGCCGAGAACCGTGAAGTTCCCCTCCTGATCGGTCGCCACTGTCCTCGTAGCCTGCGTCTCGAGATTTTTCACCGCGACCGTGGCGCCGTTAATCCCATTACCCGACGGGTCTTCGACAGTGCCGGAAATTGCCGCAGCCACCTGGGCGTGTGCAATCGGCGCTCCCGCCGTTGCCAGGCAGACCCACGAGGCTGCCCATGCGAACGCGCAGGCCGAAGATCGAAGTCGACGCCGCGCGGTATGTTTCATTCCTTGGCTCCGAAATTTTGGGACCGGACCTTCGTTCTTGGTGGGTCGAGCCAACGTACTAAATCCCGCGCGAAAGCGGTGTGACCTGAATCACGCATACGGGATTTGCAGGTCGCGCTCGCTGGAACTTGCAAGACCGCCGCTGCGACGGCAACGTCGGAGGTGACGTCAAAAGGCAAGTCATATCAAAGGTATCGGAACTTCGGGGAATTAGTGGCAGCGTGCCTGCGCTTCGGCGCCGCCCGTGCGCGGCCAGATGGCCAGCAGCTCCACTGACCCATCCACGGGCGATACGTAGACGTAAAAGACGCACGTGTCGCCCTCAATTTCATAGAAATGCGGCCGCTTCACGTCACGGCGCGCACCCGCGCCGCCGGCAAGCAGCCCGCGCAGCGTTTCGAGCGACTCGCGCGAATGGTTCCTCAGATCCCTGACCTCGAAGCTGTTTCCAGCCGTCGTTTCAGCCACCGCGCACGCATTCTGTTCGTAACTCATTGTTCGTCCCTCACCAGCTAATACGGATGCGCCCCCGCAAAAGTTCCACCCGCCGCGCCGTTTTCGCCCTCGGTTTCCACCTTTACCTTAGATGTCCCTGCGGCGAACCCCGACTCAGCGAAACCGCGCCCGCCTACCACGTGGTTACCTCCTCCTTCTTGGGCGACCGCATATACGCTGCGCCGTATCGGTAGCCTTTTCCGTCTTGCAGCTTCCGCGCGTTCCCGATCCGCGCGGGGACGAAAATCGCCACCTGCCCCGGCGTGTACGGCAGCGCCACTTCGAGCAGCGTCTCTTCCGGGTATTCCTTGCTGCTGCGAAAGGAAAATCCTCCGCGCGACATGTCCTCGCACGCCACAATTTCATCGCTTGCGCCCGCACAGCGGATGCACGCGCTGAATTTCACCTTCGTGCGCCGCTCCCTGCGCCGGTTTGGCGGAGGCGTAACCGCCACCGGAAGTTCCTCCACAGGTTCCGCCAGAGGCTGAGTCTCGATCTTCGTTTCCATCCGCGGCGGCGCCGCAGCGGCCGCAGCCTCCTGCTTTGGCCGAACCGGCGCCTCGGGTCTCGCCGGTTCCGTCGTAATTTTCCAGGCGGTCGAATTCAGGCAGCGCTTGCAGTAGCGCAGCGCGCTCTCATTCACGAGGTAGACGTCCATCTCCGTCGCGTCAAACTCGACGACCGCGCGCTGCCGGCACCCCGTGCATTCCAGCGTTACGCGGCTCAGGTCCTTTTCCAGCCCTGCCACGGGAGGAAACTCGATCTCCCAGTAATTCACGGATGGATCGACAAACGCCACGCCGTAGATATACCCGTACTCGCCCTCGCCGATCTCGCCGCAGATCCGCACCTCGATTTCTTGCTTCGTCCCTACGGCCAGCAGAAAAATCTCCTGCTCGGGAACCAGTTTGTAATGCGAAAGGACGCTCGCTCCGTGACGGCTCAGCACCAGCGTCTTGGTCGTTTCCGAAAACTGCCTCCGGTGTCGCTTCCGGAGAGAACGATGGGAATCTCTTTGGATATGCGCCCGCTTCGGCGCTGCCCTGCGGCGGGCACGCGCGCAGGTTCCGGGGTTGTCGTCCCTATCGGGGCGCTGGTCCTCGTCGGCGCAGACATCATATAGACCTATCGGCCGCCAGCCTGCCAACTTGAATTCGTTTTTTGAATTTCCCGGTTTGCCGTGACCCTTGCCTTTTGTCTTGGCCGTTGCCGTGCGTTTGCATTCGTAGCAGCGGCCTTTCAGGTCGGCGGTTTTGCCTTATGGTTTGCGGGTCGCCTTGGTAGGAGCGCTGCCCCAGCCGGAGCCACGAAGGCTCACTGCGCCCGCCTTTGCCGTGGTCGTTGCCTTTGTAGCGGCCGCCTCGCTTTCAGGCGGGCGCTTTGTCCGCAATTGCGGATGCCCCACTCTCGGCCCTATACCCAAGCGAAAGGGCGCGCCTCTACTACATTATGGTTCCGGCCTGACGGCATACCTTCCTGCTGCCAGGAACTCGACAAGACCGATGTCCCGCAGCACCTGAAGCTGTTGACGTACCTTGGGCCGCACATTCCTGTTGAGTGGATGCACCGCCTGTAGCTCCGACTCATACTCATAAATCTCGCTGAGCGAAAAGTGAGTTTTTCCCAGTCGGCGGACCACGCGGAGAACGTCCACCGTCCACCCGCGAAGAGACGGAGGTACCTCGGCAAGTTTGCGTATGCGCGAAAACTCATCGCGAACTCTCTGTTCCGCGATCGGCGATCCGTCCGAAATCATGGCAATCTTGCCGTCAGCAGCTATTTGGCCCAGAAGGATATTGCAACCTACCCATCCAGCGCGGCGGGCGCCGGCTGCTAACGGCTTTCGTTTCTCGATCGCACTTTCTGATAAAAAGACTTTAGGCACGAGAAGGAGATTTCGAATATTCCAGTTTGGGGAATATTGGAGGATGAGAAGATTGGGAACCCTATCCGAACGGATCGCGCGGATCATTGCCTCATAGCCAGCGTCCACTAGCTTTCGTGGATTCCACTTTTTCAAGCTTTTAAGCTGAAAGAGTTGGTCGCACCGGGGGCACTCGAGATCGACAGCAGGCGTATTCACTCTCGATGCCGAAAGCTGACGGGAATCGCACGCCGGGCAATACAGCTCGCGAGCGGCCCATTCTTCTGTCAGAACGCGCGCGATCTGAGGGCCGGCTTTATACCTTGAAGCAAGCTCGACTCTACACTGAAGGTTCATACTTTAGATTCGGCCAGACCTTCTAGATGTTTTCGCTTTGATAAGGCTCGATTTCATCCCCGCACACCGGACATCGGTCGTTACACATACAGCTCCATTGATCCGCCCACTCAGTTCCGTCGCTTGGGCATCGGTAGTGATTGCGAAACCGAAAGTCGCCGCCAGATTCCGCTGGGACTATACTGCTAATTTGCGTGATCCGAAACTTGAGGGCGGGCAAGTTGGCATTGTTAGTTTCAGTCATTGTTTAGTTCCTCCGCTGAGTTGATATGCAATTCCGAAGCCATCTTGCAGAACTGGTTTCGGCTGCGGTGTCTTCACTCACGCCCTCATGCTTCCACGTCAGTCCTCACAAACCAAGCTCAGGTCTGATGTCCCGGCTGCCGTGGAGCACGCGAAGGATCACGACGTCAGCATCCCGCACACGGTAGAAGATGACGTAATTACCCACGGGAAAGCTCCGTAGGCTCGGGCGCAGATCATCGTCGCGACGCCGGCCAACGTGAGGATATTTCGCGAGGAGAAGAAATTGTTCCGTAATCGAATCGATAAGCCGGTCGGCAACTCCCGCGCTGCTTTCCGAGGCCACGTAATACCAGATGCCGTCCAGATCGGAGTCAATTTGAGGACTGCGGATACAGCCCATCAGCGGCGCGCTGGTCGCTCGGTGGCAAGGCGCGTGCGCCCGCGGCGTTTCACGTCTTCCGCGAGTTCGCGCGCCGTCTCCGGCGTAAGCACTCGCCCTTCGTCGCGCGCAAGTGATGCTTCCGCTTCATCAACCGAGGCAAGCAATTCCGCGCGCGCTCGTTCGCGCTCCTCCCAAAGCGAGAGGGCTTCCTTCACGGCGTCTTCTTCGCGCGAAATCCGGCCGCTCTCGATCGCCTGCCGCACAAACGCCTTCTGATCGGCTGTCAGATGTACTTCCATACCTAGAGGGTAAGACTCGACAACGCAAGCGTCAAGCGACCGAAACGCGCCCCGCCCTTCACTCTTCAACCCCGAACTCCTCATTCCTCCTCATCCACGATCCTGATCTCCCTCACCAGCTTCACCACATCGCCCTCGCGCAGCTTCTCGCAAATCCTCACCAGCGATTCCTGCTCCCGCGCGTACAGGGCCAGCATGAACGCCTTCACCAATTTCGAATATCTCGGCACCACGTCCTTCATGAATTTCTTCCCCGCCTTCGTCAGGCCCACCACGCCGATGCGCCGGCCGTTGCGCGGTTTGTCTTCTTCCGACTTCGCGAGATGCGATCGCTCGAACTCCACCGCAGGCAGGATCACGATCATTTGCCGCACCCAGCCGCGCTTCCCGAGGCGCATCACGAGTTTCCTCATGTTCGTTCGTTGGGACCTTTGCTTGCCCGCAACCTGTCTCAAAGGCAGCGCTCCCTCTCGGTAGAGCAGCTCCAGCAGCCGAAACTCTCGCATCGTCAGGTCGAAAAGCTCGAGCAGCCCGCGCAGCTCGCTTTTCATCCATTCCGCCGTATCGAGCAGGACCATATAGGCCCGAAAGGCGCGCTCGGTCTTCTGTTTTTGCAGCGAAACATATGTCATGGTGCAAAATCCTGCCAATTTTGGCTTTTCTTGGCCATTTAACCCGTTTTAACCGCCCGATCGGGGGTTCGTTGACCCTCCTGCCGGAACACGAAAATACGCTCGATCGCGCTGCAAAGAAATCCGCACTTCTACGTCCGCAAACATCGCAGTTCGGAAGGAGTGGCACAGACAATCCTGTCTGTGCGCAGGGCCACTTGCATCGCCGGGGGCACGGGCGTAGCATACGCGGTGCCTGGCATGTTGCCGGGCGTGCCGGCGCGAAGCTAAGGTTTGGCTTTCCCGGTTTTCCTCTCCGCAGGAAGTTGCATCCTACGATGGTATGCGAATGATTTCGCTGCCCAGCATCGACCGCAAGAACCAGAATCGGCGCCCGCCGCTCGGTACGTCGAAGTTCGCCGGTTCCACAACCCCCTATGGGAAGATTTTCATTTGAGCTAGAGGAGGAAAAGAGATGGCCACCGCAACACAGACGATTCCGCTCGACCAGAACGTAGCGCGCTACGTTTCAAAGCCTCGCCAGATGTTGATCAACGGCAAGTGGGTGAATTCCGCTTCCGGCAAAACATTTCCGACGTATAACCCGGCAACCGGCGACATCCTCGCGCAAGTCACCGAAGGCGATAAGGAAGACATCAACCGCGCAGTAGCCGCCGCCCGCGCCGCTTTCGAAACGGGCCCGTGGCGCAAGATGACTCCTTCGGAGCGCGGCCGCCTGATCTGGAAGCTCGGCGACCTGGTCGAGCGAAACAACGAAGAGCTCGCGCAGCTCGAATCGCTCGACAACGGCAAGCCCGTCACCGTGGCGCGCGTGGCGGACGTGCCGCTCACCGCCGACCTTTTCCGCTATATGGCGGGATGGGCGACGAAGATCGAAGGCAACACCATTCCCATCTCGGCGCACGGCGCAAAATTCCTTGCATACACGCTGCGCGAGCCGGTCGGCGTGGTCGGCCAAATCATCCCGTGGAATTTCCCGCTGCTGATGGCGGCGTGGAAGCTCGGCCCGGCGCTGGCGGCCGGATGTTGCGTGGTGCTGAAGCCGGCCGAGCAAACGCCGCTCACGGCGCTGCGCCTCGGCGAACTCATTCAGGAAGCCGGGATTCCGGACGGCGTGGTGAACGTGGTGCCGGGCTACGGCGAAACGGCTGGAGCGGCGCTGGCGGCGCATCCGGACGTCGACAAGATCGCGTTCACTGGCTCGACCGAAGTGGGGAAGCTGATCGTGCACGCGGCGGCGGGCAATTTGAAGAAGGTGTCGCTCGAGCTCGGCGGAAAATCGCCGAACATCGTCTTCGACGACGCCGACATCGACAACACCATTCCCGGCGCCGCGATGGCGATCTTCTTCAACCACGGGCAGTGCTGCTGCGCGGGCTCGCGGCTGTACGTCGAGCAGAAGCAGTTCGACAAGGTGGTCGACGGCGTGTCGCAGATCGCGTCGAAGATCAAGGTGGGGCCGGGCATGGAACCGGCGACCGAGATGGGTCCGCTGGTTTCCGAGGAGCAGATGAATCGCGTGTGCGGCTACCTCGAATCCGGATTGTCGGAAGGCGCGAAGGCGACAACCGGCGGCAGCCGTCAGGGCGAGCGGGGCTACTTCGTGAAGCCGACCGTGCTCGTGAATACGAATGACAAGATGAAAGTGGTGCGCGAGGAGATTTTCGGCCCCGTGGTCACCGCGATTCCGTTCAAGGATGTCGACGACCTGATCGCCAAGGCCAACGATACCGAATACGGCCTCGCCGCCGGCGTGTGGACGCGCGACATCAAGAAGGCGCATCGCACCGCGGCGGCGCTGCGTGCAGGCACCGTGTGGATCAATTGCTATAACGTGTTCGACGCGGCGCTCCCGTTCGGCGGATACAAGCAATCCGGATGGGGCCGCGAAATGGGACATGAAGTGCTCGAGATGTACACGGAAGTGAAGTCGGTCTGCACGCCGATTTCATGACGATCCGACGAGGATCGTCATCCTGAGGCCGGCGCTTTTGGTTTTTGCCAGCCGAAGGATGTTCGTTTCGGTTTCTCGATGAGCCCCATCCTTCCGATTTCGCGAGAAGGATGGGGCTTTTCGCTTTCTGGCGAATTCGCTATTCTTAGTTTGAGAGGTTTGTCGATGGCATCGCCCGCAATCCGAAATTTCATGAAACAGCAGGGATTTGCCGATGAGCCATCGGCGCTCTGCGATATGCACTTCGCCGGACTCTATTTCCAGCCGCGCATTGTGGGAAGCCTGCTTGTGCTGGGCATCCTTCTGAATGTCGCGGGCTATCGGCTTGGAGCACCGGCGCCCATTCATTATGCGACAGCGCTTTTTTTCGCTCTGTCGGCGGTGCTGTGGTGGAACGTCGCCTTCCCCGCCCTCAATCCTTTTGAGCGATTCTACAACCGCGTATTTGCCGCGCCGCACGGGCGCACTCCGCTCGTTCCCGCGCCTGGACCGCGGCGTTTTGCGCAGGCGATTGCGGCCGTGTTCACGCTGATAGTCGGCGTAGCGCTGCTGAGCGGCTGGATGATCACCGCATTTGTTTTCGAAGCGTTTCTGGTGGCGGCGTTTTCGATGTTGCTCTTCGGAAAATTCTGCCTCGGCGCTTACATTTTTCTTCTGTTGCGCGGGCAAGTCTCGCTCGCGAATTCGACGCTGCCCTGGGCGCGCTCCTAGATACTGGCCGCATGGTCATTTGCCTGTGACCGGATTCTTGTAGTGGTAGGGCGGGACGAAGACGTCCGGGTACAACTTGTAATCGACGGTGGTCGGGCGATCCGGCGGGAGGCCCTTGATGGCGCCGGGAGGCGGATTGCCGCCCTGATCCCAGCCCTTGTAGTAGTCGACGTAGTAGGTCATGTAGTAGTGCAGCTTCGAAATCTTCCACACGCCGTCCTCTTTCACATACTCGTTCTCGTACACTCCGCCGCCCCACTGCGCGCTGCGGTGCAACATGCCGAATTGCTCGAAGGCGCGCCAGCGCGCTTTGGCCGTCTTGCCGTCCGGGGCGATGTTGATGACAGGCTGAAACTGCACGTGATTGAAAAGTGTGCCGTATTTGAGATCGGGAAGCGTGTGGAGATACGTGCGGACGCGATCTTGCCGCACGTAGACGCCGCGGAGACCGATTTCGAGCGTGCCGTCTTTCGCGAAGAGATCGGCGACCTGGTCCCACAGGCATTTATCGACGTAGTAGCCGTAGATGGCCTGGAGATTGGCGAGGGCGACGTAGTCCTGCGCTGCCGTGGCTTGCGCCTGAAGCGCGGCGACCTGCGATTTCAGCGTCTCGATTTCGGACGCGCGATCTTTTTTCTCTCCAGTGCCGGCTAGAGCGACTCCCGCTACGACGAAAACCAAAACAGCGAACAAAAGCAACACGGATTTCATTTTCATGTCGGCGATGCCTCCCCTGTTCGGGCGGGAGAGTACCACGGTTGGTGAGTGGTGAGTGGTGAGTGGTGAGTGGTGAGAAGCGACTGCTGCAACGGCTCGCGCGTGGCTACGTGAAAGCGGAATAAACACAGAGCGCACTGAGAACATCACTGAGCGCACGGAGAAAGAAACAGCTTCACCGCACCGTTCGCCTTACTACGGCTCACGGCAGGGAGGCGCAGAGGACGTGGAGACTGCGCGGCGTGAAAATTGAATGTCGCTTGTGGCGCGGGGAGCGGAGAGAGATCCTTCGGCCGACTAGAGGCAAAACCGTCGGCCTCCCTTCCTCTTTCAGGGCAAACAGGATGACGACCCTCGTCGGGTCGTCACTTTGCGGCGACGATTGGGGAGGTCTTGCCCCAGTTACCGGTGAAGACGAAGGATGAGACTGGCTTGCGAGAGCGCGGCGCGGTCTCGCGTTCGCGCATTTGGTCGGGCAGGCTTGCTGGATCACCCGGGTAGCCAATCGCGAAGCCTGCGACAGCTTCGAAATCCGCGGGGATCGAGAAAATCTGGCGCGCTTTATCGGGGATGATGCCCGCCATCTGATGAACCTGCAAGCCGAGCGCCGTTGCCTGCAATGCAAGATTCGCGGCTGCCTGGCCGACGTCGTGAAACGCGTGGCGATTCTGCGAGCCGTCGTGGGGCATCTTGTGCGCGGCGACACTCAGCGCAACGACGGGCGCACCCTTGGCCCAGCCCTGATTGAACTCGACGAAACTATCGAGGACCTTCTTGTAATTTTCAGGGTCGTCTTTTGTGCCGACGATGAAATACCAGGGCTGTGCGTTGTAGGACGATGCCGCCCAGCGCGCCGCCTCGAAAAGGCTGCGCAATTTATCGGGCTCGACGGGGCGCGGGTCGAACGCGCGCGGGCTCCAGCGATGCATAATCAGATCGTGAATCGCCGTGTCGACGGGGGCCGGTCTTTTGTGATCGTGCATCATTCCTCCTCGAATTTCGTCCAAGTGCGCGGAGCATTTAAGCACAAATCGGATGCAGGACGAGCGTCCGAGGATTCCGCCGGAAGCTGCGATTTCGGCTACGTCGATTTGGGTGCGCGCGCCCCATCGACCGACATCGAGCCGGGGCCAAACGTCGCGAGGAGCAGCAGGCCGCCCATGATCGCGAGATTTTTCTCGAAGTGGAGCATGTTGTCCACGCGGTCGCCTCCTTGCATGGCCCAAAAATTATGGAAGATAAACGTGGTGGGAATCATGTACAGGAAAACGATCCAGGCGGTGAATCTGGTGTAGAGACCCACGAGAATCGCCAGTCCGCCCGCTAGCTCGATGATCATTGCGATGGCGAGCGCCACGGCCGGGAGAGGCAAATGTTTCGATGCTACGAATCCTTCCTCCATCGAGAAGCCGGTGATTTTTCCGATACCGGCAAGGATGAAAACCGCGCTCATGAGAATTCGTCCGATCAAAGGCACGATGCCGCCCGAGGAATTGGCCATATGCGTCTCCTTTCAAATTTGTGCGAATGCCGGAAGAGCTTCAGGACCCCAAACCAAGGGGAAGCTATCACAAAAGCGACCCAAAGCGGGAGAACCTGTGTGGCAAACGCGTTTGGGAACTTCAGGGGCTAAAGCCCGCCTATTTGCCGAGCTGATGTCGTGGCTGAAAGCCACGACCTACAAAGATTCTCGCGTTGTCACGCAGGCTCGGAAGCCCTGGATCGCATGCGAGCGAGGTCAGGCCAGATCGAAGAGCAGGACCTCGGACGGCTCCTGCGCTTCGACTTGGATGTTCGTTTCCTGCGAGATGGCTGCGCCATCGCCAGCTTTCAACTCGGCGCCATTGAGCTTTACTTTGCCGCGCGCGACTTGCAGCCACGCACCGCGATCGGACTCGAGCGAATGCTCCACGTGCGCGCCCTTATCAAGGCGCGCTATATAGAGGTTCGCGTTCTGGCGAATCGTCACCGGCGCTTTCGGTCCCGCGACGAGGCTGAATTTGTTGCGCAGCTCTCCATCGGGGAACGAAAGCTGCTCGTAGGCCGGATCGAGGCCGCGGCGTTCGGGCAACAGCCAAATCTGCAAGAGATGAACCGGGTCTTTCTGCGACGGATTGAACTCGCTGTGCAACACGCCGCGGCCCGCCGTCATATGCTGCAGCTCGCCGGGACGGATTACGCCGCTTCCGCCGGTATTGTCGCGATGCTCGAGGGCGCCATCGAGAATCCAAGTGAGGATTTCCATGTCGCGGTGCGGATGCGTGGGGAAACCGCCGCCGGGCGCCACGACGTCCTCATTGATCACACGCAGCGAGCGAAACTGCATGTGTTCCGGATCGTAATACTGGTCGAACGAAAAGGTGAAGCGGCTGTCAAGCCACGAGAGTTTATTGCGCCCGCGCTCCTCGCTGGGGCGAATGTCGATCATGATTTTTCTCCTGTATATGCGAGGTTTGATGCGTGTGCCAGAGCCAAAGATTCGGCGCCGGCATCCCCAGGAACGGTCAGGGTTTCTGAGCGGGGCGGATAAGCACTTCGCTGATAAAGCTTTGCGGCGCCTGGGTGACGATGCTTTCGACCGCGTGAGCGACGTCTTCGGGTTGCAGCATCTTGCTCGTGTCTTTGCCAGTATGCGGCGAGAAATCCGTGGCAACCGATCCGGGCAAGACCGCGCTGACGCGCACGCCGTAGGGGCGCAGGTCTTCGGCCATGCATTGCGTAAGGCCAAGCAAACCCCATTTCGAAGCGCAGTAGATCGCGCCACCCGCGAAGGCACTCTTGCCGGAGAGCGACCCGATATTGATGATATGTCCGGCGCGCCGCTGGATCATTCCGGGCGCGACGGCCTTGCTGAGCAGGAACACCGCCTTCAAATTGGTGTCTAATACTCCGTCCCAATTCGCCTCGGACGCTTCCTGGAAGGGAGCAAAATATCCGATGCCCGCATTGTTGACGAGAATTTCGATCGGGCCGAGCGACCGCTCCGTCTCGCGCATGAGGGCCGCGATTTCATTTGCGCCGCGGATGTCTGCGGGAATCGCGACGACGCTTGCGCCCGTTTGCTTCAGGCCAGCTGCTGCCGTTTCGAGTCTTTTGGGATCGCGCGCGCAGAGCGCGATCTTCGCTCCCAAGCCCGCCAGGCTACGCGCGATAGCGAGGCCGATACCGCGGCTTGCGCCGGTGATCAATGCGACTTTGCCTTCTGCGACGGTCTCAGCGTTCATGCGCGACCTCCTTCGAGGCGACTTCTTCGGTCGTCGCATCATCGTAGCACGCAGGCTTTTCTTGCCGGGGCGTCACAGACATGCCAGACTTTAATCGGGAGATGGTTTTAGGCTTGCGCGGAGCGGGATGCTTTCCCTATAATCCCCTCGATTTCTGTGTCTTGCAGGTGGTGCTGCAGGGTTTTGATCCAAAGGCCGGCCAGTCGCCCGACGACATCCAGGAGGCAGGGACGTGATCATGCGAAAGTATCTGAACGCAACCGCACTTATTCTGGCTGGTCTTGCTTGGGCGTTGATGCCGGCGCGCCCTGCCGCGGCGCAGGCCGCACAGAGTTCCCAGCCCACGTACACGATGCAGGAGTACAACTCCTTCCAAGCGTGCCAGGCCGAGAAAGATCCTGTCGGCAGGATGAACTGCCTCGACGGATACATGACGAAGTATCCGAATTCCACGCTGATCAAATACATCGGCCCGGTGTACGTCCAAGTGTGCAACGGGTACGCGCAGGGCAAGGAATTTACGCAAGCGATCGCCTGCGCGGACCGGATCCTCGGGCTGGGCGACAAAATGGACGTCACCGTTCAGTTGCAGGCCATCCAGCTTCGGATTCAGTCTTTTTCGGCGTCCTTTAAGGGAACCGAGCCTGACGCGAACGCGCAGTTGACGAAGGAGCGCGACGCGGCCGCAAAAGCGGTGGATTTGCTGACCAAGCTGCCCAAGCCCGACAAGATCACCGACGAGCAGTTCGACGCGCAGAAGAAGCAGATCGCCGCGTTTTTCAACAGCGCGATCGCGGCGGCCGACTTCCAGCTGAAGGATTACCCGGGAACCGTCGCGGCGTACAAGGTGGTGCTGGCAAACACGCCCACGGACGCTCTCGCCGAATATCGCCTCGGACTTGCGTATATGGCGATGACACCGCCGCAATCGCTCGACGGCATGTGGGCCGTGGCGCGCGCCATCGACTTGAAGATTGCGGATGCCGACAAGGTGAAAGATTACCTTCGAAAGACGATGGTCAATTACGAGCAGCCGACGTGCGACAGCCTGATCGATGGGCAACTGAACGAGATGCTGCAGCTGGCCATGAATTCACCCGATCGCCCGGCGACCTACACGATTCCCGCGGCGGCCGATCTTCTGAAGATCGCCCAGGCCAGCACGATCGTCACCGTGCTCTCGGATCTGAGCGGCGGCGGCGACAAGGCGAAGATGACGTGGCTTGCGATCTGCGGCGCCGAGTTTCCGGAAGTCGTCGGCAAGATTATCGACGTGCAGAAGTCGGACGCCTCCGTGGACTTCATGGTGTATTTCGGCGCGACGCAGGCGGATGTGGAAGCGGCGACCACCGCCAACATGGACGTGAAAGTGTGGACCGCGGCAAATCCGGCAGCGACGGGCGGCGCCTCGGACATTCCTCCGCAGCCGGATGTGGTGCGGCTGGAGAAGGACGATCCCATTCGCTTTTCAGGGACGCTCGTGAGTTACGATCCCTCGCCGTTCCTTTTGCATTGGGATAAGGTGAAGGTCGATCCGACGATGATTCCCGAGAAAGGCAAGGCTCCGGTACACAGGAAGCCCGGAAGATAAAGAAGAGTTCGTCCGAAAATTCCCAGGGCCGGTCCGGCGACGGACCGGCCTTTCTTTTTCTGAGGAAGCATGGGACGAGCCGGGCAGCCTAGCGGCGGCCGACGTGATCGAGCTTGTACTCGCCTACTTTGCGGCTGAGCGTGTTGCGGTGGATTCCCAGCGACTTTGCGGCGCGCGATTGATTGCCGTTGGCGCGCTCGAGGGCGCGCTTGATGAACTTCTTCTCGAACTCCGTGACGGCCTCTTCCAGCAGAATGCCGCGCTCGACCATCATGCCGACCAGCAATTCCAATTGCTCTTTCACGTATGCACGCTCCGCGCTGCGCCCTGAAGAAGAAAGCTCTCCCTGAGCTAATCGAGTGCATGGCCGGTGATGCGCTGATACGATTCCCGGTATTTGTCACGAGTGTTGGCGACGACGTCCGGCGGCAGGGCCGGAGCGGGCGGCTGCTTGTTCCAGCCGATCCGCTCGAGATAGTCGCGCACGTACTGCTTGTCGAACGAAGGCTGAGCTTTCCCCGGCGAATACTGATCGGCGGGCCAGAAGCGCGAGGAATCGGGCGTGAGCGCTTCGTCGATCCAGATGAGCTCGCCGCCGAGCAGACCGAATTCGAATTTCGTGTCGGCGATGATGATACCCCGCTGCGGCCGCGTGTTCGGCGGCGCGTTGATAGAGGGTGAGGCTCGTGTCGCGGAGTTTCTCGGCAAGCGGGCGGCCAATTCTGCGACGCGGTTTCTTCGAACGAAATATTTTCATCGTGGCCGGTCGTGGCTTTCGTCGACGGCGTGAAGATCGGCTCGGGCAGCTTGTCGGATTCGCGCAGCCCGGCGGGCAGGGGAATGCCGCAGATGCCGCCCGTCTTCTGGTAATCCTTCCAGCCCGATCCGGAAATGTATCCGCGCACGACGCATTCGATCGGCACCGGCTCCGTTTTGCGGACGAGCATCGCGCGGCCATTCAGCTCGGCGGCGTACGGCGCGAGTTCGCCCGTGAAATCCTTTACCGCCAACACGTGATTCGGGACGACCGCGGCAAGCTTTTCGAACCAGAACACCGAAAGTTGCGTCAGAACGCGCCCCTTATCGGGAATCGGCGTGGGGAGGACAACGTCAAAAGCGGAAAGACGATCCGTCGCCACGATCAGCAGGCGGTCGCCAAGATCGTAGATGTCGCGAACCTTTCCTCGCCCGTGGAGCTTAAGCCCCGGAAAATTTGTTTGCGAAATAACGGCGTGCATTTGAGAAGAAGCCACGAGATTTCGATCCTCAGTTCTGGGAGGCGGCTATTCTAGCGCAGGGAGAAACGTTGTCAACGCTTAAGAATGCGATAATTGATTTGAAATTGCGATAGCTCGGCGAGGAAATCACTGGCAATGGGGCCGTCGCAGACGACGCCTGAGCAACCGAGGATCTTAGGCGGCGTTGCTTGCGGCTGCGGCTGTGGGCGCGGATGCCGCGGCGTCGTCTTCCCATTTCACGGAGACGAGCTTCGACACGCCGGGCTCCTGCATGGTGACGCCGTAGAGGACCGAGCCCATTTCCATCGTCTTGCGGTTGTGGGTGACGACGATGAACTGCGTCTGGCCGCACATTTCGGCGAGCATGCTGATTAAAGCGGCCGACGTTGGCTTCGTCGAGCGGCGCATCGACTTCGTCGAGGATGCAGAACGGGCTCGGGCGATAGCGGAACACTGCGATCAGCAGCGCGAGCGCCGTCAGCGCTTTTTCGCCGCCGGAGAATAGCAGAATATTCTGCAGGCGCTTGCCGGGCGGCTGCGCGACGATGTCGATGCCGGCTTCGCCCGAGCTGTCGGGCTCGCTCAGGCGCATCTCGCCGTGGCCGCCGCCAAAGAGCGACTGGAAGGCGATGGCGAAGCTGGCGTTGATGAACTGGAACGCTTCCTCGAATTTCTGGCGCGAGACTTCGTCGAGCTCGTTGATCGTGAGCTGCGTATTCTGGATCGACTGCACGAGGTCGTCGCGCTCGCGCCGCAGGAAGTTCTCGCGCTGCTCGCATTCCTGGAATTCCTCGAGCGCCATCATGTTCACCGGGCCCATCGCTTCGACGCGCGCCTTCATTTCGTTGTAGCTTGTTTCCGCGGCGATCAGATCCTCGCCGACGAGCTGCGGCCCTGCTCCTCCTGCGCCATCAATTCCTCGGGCTGCGCGTTGAGTTCGGAGACGCAGGTCTGCCGCAGGTAGTCGCGGTCCGCGTCGTTGCGCGCCTTCTCGATCTGGCGCTGGCTGCGTTCGGCGCGAAGCTCATCGAGCGATTGCCGCTGGCCGCGGAGCGAATCTTCGATCTGCGCCGTGCGCGTGCGGGCCTGTTCCCATTCGCCTTCGAGCGCGGCCTTCTGTTCTTCGAGGCGCTGCTTTTCTTTGCGAAGTTCCTCGGCCTGCAGCGCGATCTGCTCGCAGGAAGCCTCGATCGCGGCGCGCTCTTCGACAAGGGCGGTGTGCTGCTGTTGCAGCGAATTCACGCGCTCGCTGGCCTGCGCCTTTTCATCGGCGAGGCGCGCTTCGAGGGCTTCGGCGCTTGAGAGGCGTTCGGCCATGGCGGCCAATTCTTCTCGGCGCGCGATCACCTGTTCCTGAAGCCCCTCGAAATCGCGACGGAGATTGGCGATGGCTCCGGCGGCTGCGGCGCTCTCCGCTTCCGCTGCCTCGCGGGAACGAAGCGCTTCGGCGTGCTGCCGGCGGGCGTTTTCGGCGCGCGCGCGGGCCGCTTCGGCGTCGGCGCGGAGCCGCGCGATCTCTTCGCGTTCGGCGGCGAACTGCTGGTTGGCGCGCTGCGATTCGTTGCGCGCCTGGTCGCGCTGGTGCGTGGCCGCGACGAGCGATTTCTCCGCCTCCATCTGCTGCGCAGCGGCGGAAGCGATCTGCGCTTCGGCGGCTGCGATCTGCTCGTCGAGATGAGTGAGTTCGCGCTGCTGCGTGGCGGCGGATTGATCGAGGCGCGCGGCTTCCGTCTCGTGCTGGCGAAGTTCGCGCTTGAGCGCGAGCGGGCCTGCTTCGCCCTTGCGTCCGCCGGAAACCATCCGGCCGTGATAGCAGGTGCCTTCGGGCGTCAGGAAATAATTGTGCGGATGCTCGCGGGCCATGAGCTCGGCGACGGCGGCGGATTCGACGAGATAGGCGGCGCGCAGCTTCTTGAGGAAGAATTTCGTGGCGGCGCCGAGCGGCTCGCGGAATTCGACGAGCTTGTCGAGGCGCGCGATGAAATTTCCGGGCATCGACGCGGCGCCTTCGGGCTCGGAGCGATCGATTGCGAGGCTGCCAATCGAATCGACAAAGAATGTGGCGCGGCCGCCGACTTCGTCCCGCAGGAGCGCAACGCCGGCGCGCGCCTGATCGAAGGATTCGACGACCACGTATTCGAGCTCCTCACGAAGGAACTGCTCGATGGCGGCTTCGTATTCTTCCTGCACCTCGGCGTAATCGGCGAGCAGGCCAACGGCGCGAAAACTTGCGCGCGAAGAATCGGATGCCGCCGAGCCGCCGCTGGCGTTGAAAAGCTTCTGCACGGCGTCGGCCGTGTAGGCGCGCTCGCGGAGAATCTGTTCGAGCGACGCGTGGCGCGCTCGCTCGGCCGACAATTCCTGGCGGGTGCGCTCGAGTTGCTGGCTCGTTTCCTGCTGCGCGTGGCGAAGGCTCGCGAGATTCGCCTGAGATTCGCGCACAGCGGCGCCGGTTTGTTGCGCCTGCCGCGAGGCCAGCGCGAAAGCGTTTTCCGCGCCCGCGAGGCGCGCTTCGAACGCGAGGCATTCCTGCTCGATGGCGATCACCGCCGAGACGCGGGTTTCTTCGGCGGCAGTGTGGCGCGCGGCGGCTTCTTCCGCCTGCAGCGATTCGGCCTGCTGGCGCGCCGATTCCTCGACGAGACGGCCCGCGAGGCGGCGAAGCTCTTCCATGCGGGTTTCGAGGCGGCTTTGCTCGGCGGCGCGCGCGGAAACATTTTCGGAGGCCTCGCGCAGGCTGGTTTCGAGCGTGGCGGCCTGGCTGCGGAGCGCGGCGACGGATTCTTTTTGCACGTCCACGCGCGCGGCGAGGTCGACGACCTGGCGCGCGGCCTGCTCGATTTCCATTGCGAGACGCTCGGCGCGCGAAGTCGAGCTGCGCGGCCTGCTCGCGGTTGAAGGTGATGCGATTTTCGGCGCGATCGAGATCGAGCGCGGTCTGGCCGAGCAGGTTCTGCGTCTGGCGCAGCTCGGCGTCGAGTTCGTAGGTGCGGGCGCTCAGGCGTTCCTGCTCGCCTTCGAGTTCGTGGACGGATTGCGATTCGCGCTCTTCGGCGGCGTCCATATCGCGCAGGAGATTTTCGAGGCGCGCCGCTTCGATATCGAGATGCTCGGCCTTGCTCGCCAGCACGATGCGCAGCAGGCCGCGCATCTGCTCGCGCAGTTCGGCGTAGCGCCGCGCCTTCGAAGCCTGACGCTTGAGCGAGGCGAGCTGCTTTTCGACTTCGACGAGAATGTCGTTGACGCGCGAAAGATTGATTTTCGAGGCTTCGAGCTTCGCTTCCGCGAGGCGCCGCTTCGTCTTGTACATCGTGATTCCGGCGGCTTCTTCGATGATGGCGCGGCGGTCCATCGGCTTCGAATTGAGAATTTGGCCGATGCGGCCCTGCTCGATGATGGCGTAGCTGTCGGGACCGAGGCCGATGCCCATGAAAATTTCCTGGACGTCGCGCAGGCGCGCCACGCGGCCATTGATGATGTATTCGCTTTGGCCCGAGCGGTAGAGCCGGCGGCCGACGACGATTTCGCCGGGCCGCATCGAGATGGCAGGCTTCTCGGCGGCGCGCTTCTTGCGCGCCTTGATGCTCGCGCCTAGCTCCGGAGCGGATTCTTCGGCGGCTGCATCGGCGGACGGCATATCCTGCGCCCGTAAATCAGCGCCGGCGGCTTCGGTGCTCGCCTCCGCGGCGGCATCCATCTGCCCGTCGATCACTTTGGCGACGGCTTCGGAAAGCTCCGGATCGACCAGCGTAAGCGTGACTTCGGCGAGACCCAGCGGCGGGCGCTTGGCGGTGCCATTGAAGATGCAGTCTGACATGCGCTCGGCGCGGAGCATCTTGTGGCTCTGCTCGCCCAGCACCCAGGAGATCGCGTCGACTACGTTGGATTTGCCGCAGCCATTCGGCCCGACGATGCACGTGATCCCGCTGCCGCTGAACGTGATCGGCGTCTTCTCGAAGAACGACTTGAAGCCCAGCAGTTCGACTTTACGAAGTTTTAGCACCCGGCCCTCGCACGGTTTGCTCCTTGCGCATCAACGTCGCGTCGGAAGGAGCTTCGGTTCAGTTTTTTGTCGGAGGTCTTGGAGACAAAAACGTTCGGAGGGTCGATAGTCGAGGCCCTGCCGCCTGGCGCTTTCGGATCGGCGGTTACGGGAATACACGCTAACATGGCGCATCAAGCGTGTAAAGCGCGCTTTTGCCGGTTGGTCCGTTTCCGGTTATCCGAACTTATCATCCAAGTTGAATCGATCGCAATGGCAGCCCGGCACTCTGCCGCGTTCTCACTCTCGACGATTGGAGAACTACACGCAGCCATGTTATCTTGGCAGTAATTTTGCCGGAGGTGGGCTATGAAGTGGATTCTGACGGCAGCGATTCTGGCGTTTCCTCTCTTCGGGACGTCAACTGTTGCTCAAGCTCAGGGGCCTTCAGGCGCTCAACCACCGGATGCGGATTCACAGAACGTTCAAAACCACATCATAACGGTCAGCAGGAGCGGCGAAGCCTTTGCCAAGCCGGACTTGGGGATTTTGATTATGAGCATTCGCTCGTCCTCGCCGATCGCCGATGAGGCTGTTGCGGAGAACGGGCAAAAAGCGAAGGCCGTCGAGTCAGCTTTGGCTAACCTTGGGATCGCGCCCGCAGGCTACCGGATTACGTCGGTGACTTTTGGGCAAGTCGGGGTCGGGGGACCCCGTTTTCCCGTTCAGTCTGACATAACTGCCTACGACGCGACCCAGTACGTCTACGTGTTTTTCGAAGCAGCGGACCTGAGCGACGTGGCGCGTTTGACAGAAAGGTCGGCCGCGGTGATTGAAGCGCTCCGCAAGGCAGGCGCGGTTCCCGCCAATGCGGCGCCGCAATTCGGCCCCCTTCTTGCTGCGCCGCAGGGGGCGCTGATTATTTACACCATCAAAGATCCCACCCAATATGAACATCAGGCGTTAGAAGTAGCCATTAGCCGCGCACGCGACGCGGCTCAGGAAATCGCTACTGGAACGGGAGTTCAAATCACAGGTTTGCGAAAAGTACAGTCTGGCTACCTCTCTGGCAACGTTGTACCGCGGACAGGTTCGAGCCCGCTGGAAGGTCTGAAGTACCGCTGGTTCACGACGAAAAGCGATGAATTGCAGATCATTGCAAACGCTACCTTGGAATATGATTTCAAGTAAGGAGTCATCCTCCAAGGACGGGCATTTACAGGAAGGACCACTTCACATCTTCGGTAATCCGGCTAATCGGCACTAGCCCCCAATTATCCTTTTTCCTCCGGGTCTCTGTCCTTCCGAAAGCCAAACCCTAGGGTACGACCAAGATTGGCGCAGTAAGCACAGCCTCCCACTCAATGGGCTTTCCGGCGCAGCTCAGTGTGCCGAATTGACTGTGCCGAAGCCAGTCTTCCATTCGCCCATCAATTACACTCCCGCCTGATCGCAAAGGTAAAAGCAGACTTGCGCGGCCATCGCTGGCTATCTTTGCGTAATACGCAATGTATCGGCCGGGAGCGTGAAACTTGAAAAGTGGGGCAGAATTCATGTCGAGGGAGTCCTTGCCCGCCGTTGGTTGCGCGCACCAGTCGGATGCGGCAGCCCGGGGAATCGGCTGGAAGACATCGTCGCCGAATCGGGAGACCCGATCAAGACTTGTGACATTTACCTCCAGCGCCAGGTCGTACTCTTGAAGTTTGATTCGGCGCGGGTACCTTTTGTTCTCGAGAATTGCGAAGTTCGTGATCTCCCAGCCCGATGACCTTGCCATCTCTGCGACTTCTGGCGTCTTAGTGCCGGCCTCGGTCGGTTTGACAGAGGACGAGGAAACCTGTCCGGTCACAGGGTCTAAACACGTCTCGATGCGTTGAATTTCGGAGTCGACATCGATGCACGTGATTTGTTCGCCGCCGACCCTGGCCCTGTAAACGCGAGGCTTCTTGGGCTCATGTCCCCAAAAGAATCTATGGTGAACCTCTCGCACTCCCCTTCGTACTTGCCAGAGCTGGAAGGAAAGCGTTGTGGTATTGCGCAACGTGTAGAACTTATCGCCAAGAGCGAGGTCAGTTTCCGCATAAGTATCGGCCCCGACCTGCATCTGAAATCCCTCGCGATACTTGTCGGGTGACGCCCACCAGAGGTCGTAGGTTCCCTTGTAAGCGTCCTTACCCAGATACACGACCACGCTGGCCGCGAGGTGGTATGGAGGAGCATCCTCTGACCACAGGTCCGCTGCCGTGGCGGCCTTCTCCAAAATGTCGGCGGCGTCCTTTTTCGAGGGAGGCGTCTGCGCGCCAGCAGACAACGACAGCAACGCGAGTCCCGCAAACAACGACGGCCAAACAGCGATGAGGAATCGTCGCATGACGCGGCAAGGACGTTAGCACCGCCGAAATGCCAAGACAAGCCGCAGGCCGTGCTCACACACTTCCCATTCCAAGTAGCCGAACGCGAATCAGCCAATGAGGGCCGCCTCAAGTCCTGATTGACGCGCTAGCCGGAAACTTTCCGACAGCCGGCGCCTTTGGCGAGCGTGTTTGTCCGCGGAATCAGGCCTCGAGGTACCACGGAACGTTGATCAGGACGATGCGCTGGCTGCCGTGGAGCAGGATGAGCGCCTTGAGGAGTTCCGCGCGCTGATTGTGTAAAGGATAGTGGTACCAGTGCTTTTCGACCAGCTCGGGGACGATGACGGCGATCTGGCGGCCCGGATGCTCCTTTTCGATCTCGAGGACGTAATCGAGGATCGGGCGGAGGACCAGCCGGTAGGGTGAAGGCAGGGTGACGAGGTCGGGCGGCTTCCGCCCAACCTTCTCGAGCGGCTTCCCGACGACATCGGGCCACTGGGCGCGCAGGGCATTCGTTTCCTCTTCGGTGGCCACGTGGACGGCGCGGATGTCGGTCGAGAGAGTGAGGCCGAATTCGAGCGCGCGCTGGGCTACTTTGCCCCAATCCTGTATGGGAACGACCACGATAGGCGGCCCGAGTGACGCGACATCGAGCGGGGACCTACTGCAGGTCTCGATCGCAACCTTCTGATAATGACGCCGCACCCAAAGCATGGCCGAAACCATCGCCGCAATCAGCAGAACGCTCACCCACGCTCCGGATCTGAACTTGGCGACGAGGACGACGACAAGCGTGACGCCGGTGGCAACCGCGCCGAGGCCATTGATCAACATGTTCCGCACGGCGCCCGGCCCGCGCTTCCTCCACCAATGGCCCACCATTCCCGCCTGCGAGAGCGTGAAAGCCAGGAACGCGCCGATAGCGAAGAGCGGGATAAGCCGGTCGGTGACTCCGCCGAAGACGATCAGCAGAATCGCCGAGAGAACGAAGAGCACCATGATGCCTTCCGAATAAACGAGGCGCCGGCCGCGAAAGCCGAACGAATGAGGGAGAAAATTGTTCTGAGAGACCATTTTGCAGAGGCGCGGGAAATCGGCGAAGGCCGTGTTGGCCGAGAGCGAGAGAATCACGAGCACCGATCCGACCGTCACGTAATAGAACCAGCCTCGCCCCGCCACAGCCGCCACCAGCATCGAGAGGACGCTCTGGTAGCCCGGCTTTCCGGGATCGGTCGCCGTGATGTCGTAGACGCGGACCAGATACGCAATGCCGGCCAGCAGGACGATCAGCAGGCCGATGATGACGGTCAGCGTTTTCTGAGCATTCTGTACCGTCGGCTCGCGGAACGCACGGACCCCGTTGCTGACCGCTTCGACGCCCGTCATGGCGGTGCAGCCGTTGGCGAACGTCTGCAGCAGGATCCACGTGCTGGCTGCGGCTAGCGTCGGGATGGGATGCGGCGGAAGCGCCACGGCAGGCATCGGGTGCCCACCGGCCAGGACTGTCTTGAAGAGGCCCATCACGATTGCGATGAGAAGGGATCCGACGAAGAGATACGTCGGCAGCATGAAAAAGATGCCAGCCTCACGGAGGCCGCGCAGATTGACGATCATGATGAGCAGGAGAATCCCAAGGCACATCAGGAGTGTGTGGGGCTGGAGGCTGGGCGCGGCCGAAACCAGCGCGCCAACGCCGGCCGATATGCCCACGGCGACCACGAGGATGTAGTCGATCATCAGGGCAGCGGCGGCCAGCAAGCCCGGGTAGACGCCCAGGTTTTCCGTGGCCACCGTGTAGGACCCGCCACCACCCGGATACGCCGCAATCGTCTGCAGGTAGGAAAGGTATACGATCGACAGCAAAACAATGATGCTCGCGCTGACCGGCACGATATAAACGACCCCGGCAGCGCCCAAAGGGAGAAGCAGCGTGAGGGCGGCCTCCGGGCCGTAGGCCGCCGAACTCAGCGCGTCGAGCCCGAAAATCGGGATGCCGGCGGAAACGCCTATCTCCTCGGCGCGCTCGTCCGAAGTGGCCAGCGGCTTTCCAATGAGGATGTCGAGGACGGACATGCCACCTCCGCGCGCCGTGAGCGCAACAGGGTAAACGGTAAGCCGGGTGATTGGAATCAGAAAAGCGGCGGGTCGCTGCCGATTTCTGTCATATCTGTGCCGTAGTAGGACTTCCGTCGGATTGACTTGTAGGGCTAGGCGTCCTAGGATGGCGCGCACCCGGAGGCATGCTTGGCACCACCCAGCTCACCAGGAATGCGCCGGATTTTGCTGGCAGTGCTCGTTTTAGCGGCGATCCTCGCCCTCTCGTTGAAGGGCCTGGAGCCGCCCGCGCCGAAGCCCGCGAACGCCCCGGCGAATCAGTTCTCGGCGGCGCGAGCGCTCGACACGCTGCACAGCATCCTCGGCAAGGACCAGCCCCATCCGGTCGGCACGCCGGCCGATGATGCCGTGCGCGACCGCATCGTCGCCGAACTCAGCAAACTGGGGTACCAGCCGCAGATTCAGACGGCGTTCGCGTGCGGCGATTTCGGAACATGCGCGAACGTGAACAATGTGCTGGCGCGGCTGGATGGCACGGACACCTCTTCGAGCGACGCGGTGCTGCTTGCGGCGCACTACGATTCGGTCCCAGCCGGGCCGGGCGATTCGGATGATGGCGTGGGCGTCGCTGCGGTGCTCGAGATCGCGCGCGCGCTGAAGTCGATGCCGGCGCCGCGCCACTCGGTGATTTTCCTGCTCGACGAAGGCGAGGAGGCGGGCCTGCTCGGCGCGCGCGCATTCGTCGATTCGCATCCGTGGGCCAAGGACGTGCGCGCCGCCGTGAATCTCGATGCGCGCGGCACTTCCGGACCGAGCGTGATGTTCGAAACAGGCGGCGCGAACGACTGGGCCGTGCGCCTCTACGCGCAGCGTGCGGCGCGGCCCGCGGCGAGCTCGATTTTCTATACTGTTTACAAAGCGCTTCCCAACGATACGGACTTCACGGTTTTCAAGGCGGCGGGCTACGAGGGCCTCAACTTCGCCTTCATCGGCGACGAGTGGCATTACCACACACCGCTCGATAACTCCTCGAACGTCACGCCCGCGAGCCTGCAGCATCAGGGCGAAAACGCGCTGCCCGCGGTTGTTGCGTTTGCGAACGCGGATTTGTCGAATATTCCGCGCCGCGATGCCGTGTTTTTCGACCTCTTCGGCCGCGCGACGATTCATTGGCAGGCGCGGCGAAGTCTGCTCTTCGCGCTGCTGGCTGCGTTGCTGATATTTCTTCAGGTTGGGTGGCTGATCCATAGGAAGCGCATCGCGCGTCGCGATTTTCTGGTGGGGCTTTTCGGCTGGCCCGTGACGCTCGCTGTGACGGGCGCGCTCGCCGTCATTATGCGGCAGGGACTGCGCTTTGCGGGCTCGACGCCGGTGAACTGGATCGCTCACCCGCTGCCGTTAGAGATTGCGTTCTGGGCGCTGGGCGCAGCGGTGGTGATTGCGAATGGCGTGTTCTTCGTGCGGCGCGCCGGATTCTGGGGATTGTGGAGCGGCGTGTGGGCCTGGTGGGCGCTGCTGGCCGTGGCGGTGTCGTGGCTCGCGCCCGGCGTATCGTACGTGGCTCTCGTGCCCGTAATCCTCGCGGCGCTTGCGGGCGTGCCCGCGACATTGCCAAGCAAGGATCTCCCCGTGCTTTCCGGGATCGCAATAATTGTGCCGCTCGCGGCCGCCGCGATCGTCGGCTTCGGCCCGGCGAGCCTGCTCTACGACGCCCTCGGCAACCGCGGCTTGCCGATCATTGCGCTGGCGGTTGGTCTACTGCTGACGCCGATCGCGCCGCTATGCGCGGAGCTGCGAGAGACCGGCGGTTTTCGCGCGTTTGTGTTTTTCTGGATGCCGATATTGGCGTGCGCGCTCGCGACGGTGGGCGCCGTGGTGCTGCCGCCGTACTCGTCGAAAGCGCCCGAGCGCGTGAATATCGAATATTGGCGCGATGCGGATTCGGGGAAGGCGCAGTGGATCGTCGAGCCTGCCTCGGGGCGCCTTCCCGAGCCGCTGCGCCTTGCCGCCAATTTCCACCGCGCGAGCGGGCGGGCGCTGCCGTGGATCACCGCTCCCACATTCTTTAGCGACGCGCCGGGGATCGATGCAAGCGCGCCTACATTCACGATTCTCCAATCGACGCAAGCGAGCGGGAGACAGGTCTATCAGGCGCTGCTGAGGTCCGAACGCGGCGCGCCTTCTGCTGCGGTATTTTTTCCGCCCGATGCGGACGTGGAAGATGTGCGCGTCGGCGGCCAGGCGCTTCCGACTGAAAATCCACGCATTCGCGCTTACTTCAATGGCTGGGCCATGTATCGCTGCGATGCGATGCCTGCGGATGGAGTCGAAATCGACTTTTCGCTGCCGGTGGGCAAGCCGGTGGAAGTTTCGGTAGCGGACGAAAGCTACGGCCTTCCGCCCGTAAGCGCGTTCTTGCTGATGGCTCGGCCGCTGAAAGCCGCGCCCTCGCAGGATGGCGATACGACCGTCGTCACGCGCCGCGTGCAGCTTCTGCCGTGAGCGAACCTTATCCCGGAGAACAATTCGCTGGAGCGAATCGCGTGACCTTGTGAATTCGCGCGCGGTCCACGATAATCGGAGCCTTCATGGATCAAACGAAACGTTCTCGCACAGAAGCGTGGCTCCGCTACGTTGATGATCTCGGCATCGGTCCTTATTATCTCGACCGGGTGTCCGAATCGACGCGGGCTTCGGCGATGGCGCCGGGAGGGATTGAGGCTGGAGCCAAAATTTCGCCCGAGGCACCCACCCTCCACAAAACGGAGGATGGGGCGCCCAGAAAACCAACGACCACGACTCCGCCTGCGCTGGCTGGCTTTGCGACAGGCACGGCAGCCGCCGCTGCGCCTGCTCTCGTGCAGCGTGCTGCGGGGCCATCGCTTTTCGAGTCCGCCGACCGCATCGAGGGCGACACGCTCGAGCGCATTCGCACGGACATCACTCCCAACTGCACGCGCTGCAAGCTGCACAAGGCGCGCACGCAGATCGTCTTCGGCGTCGGCAATCCGAAAGCGCAGCTGGTGTTCGTCGGTGAGGGACCGGGGCGCGATGAAGACGAGCAGGGCGAGCCGTTCGTCGGCCGCGCGGGGAAATTGCTCACGCAGATGATCGAGGCGATGAGCCTGCGGCGCGAGGATGTCTACATCTGCAACGTGGTGAAATGCCGGCCGCCCGAAAATCGGCTGCCGGAAAAAGACGAAATCGCGACCTGCTCGCCGTTTCTCATGCGCCAGCTCGGCGTGATCAATCCGAAAGTGATCTGCTGCCTCGGCGCGTGTTCCGCGCAGACGCTGCTCGAAACCACGCAGGGCATCTCGCGCTTTCGCGGCGAGTGGTTCGATTTTCGCGGCGCACAATTGATCGCGACGTATCATCCCGCCTACCTGCTGCGCAATCCCGCCGCCAAGAGCGAAGTCTGGAAGGATTTGCAAAAGGTAATGGCCTACCTCGGCCTCCAGCCGTCCAGAAGGCCAAAATCCACTTAGGGAGGGCGCCGTGATCCCCTGCCGAATCGGATTTATTGGAGCGCTTGCCGGTCTTTTTTTCCTGAGCGTTTCCGGATTTGCCCGTGCCCAGTCTAGCCGTCGCGACCCAAACGCCGCGTTGATCGCCGCCGCCGAAAAGGGCGATTTGGCATCCGCTCAGCTTTTACTGAAAGAGGGCGCAAACGTAAACGCGGCAGGCCCTGACGGCTGGACGCCGTTGATGCTCGCGGTGGGGCGACGTAACGTGAAAATGGTTAAATTGCTGTTAGAAAACGGCGCGAACGCCGACCTCAAAGATTCCAACGATGAGACAGCCCTCGAGGAAGCAATCAGAGCTGACAGCGCCCCCGTTGTCGATCTCTTGCTGAAACGAGGAATCGACCAGAAGACACTCGATGAGTCCCTTCTTGAAGCGGCTCACGGCCTGCCGGCGATGATAGTTATGAGCGGAGGCAAAACAGGCGCACCTCAGCCGATCGCACCCGATCCCGTCGTGACTCTGCTCATCGAAAAGGGCGCCGATACGAACTCGCGCGATGAGGACGGGAGTACGCCTCTGGATGTGGCCGCGGCGTTTGGTCAAACCGCCAGCGCCAAGGCATTGCTCGCGGGGAACGCTGATATCGAGGCCAGGGACAACTTCGGGAATACGCCTCTTTTGTCCGCAGCTTGCGACTGCGCCATCGCCACCATGCCCGACACATACGACACCGTGAAGCTGCTACTGGAAAATGGAGCGGACATTAATGCGCGGAACGACGAGGGCGATACCGCTCTGATCATCGGCTCCGGTGGCGGCGTTGTAAAAACAGACATCGTGAAACTCCTGATCGAAAAGGGAGCGGATCTGCGCCTGAAGAATGCCCAGGGTGAAACGGCGCTGATGATCGCAGAAAAAGATCAGGTGACCGACGTAATTCGGTTGCTGAAGGCCGCTCTGGCCAAATGACCTAGCTCGCCGGCTTTTCCCCTGTACGTAATCTGTACTGAAGGACAATCCCAATCGCGCGCGAATCGTGTTTAGCTGGATGCAGAGGTGTGGTCGCAGGACGGGCGAAATAGAACGCGATGAGCGACGATCGGCGAGCGACGGCAACGACACAGAGACTCGAATTCACCGCTCGCTTCGCCGTAGGCCATTTGCCGTCGATTTCTAATCGACATTTGGCGATTAGAATTTCGCGTAAGCCGCTGAAAACAAACGCCGACAATTTTTCTAATCGGCACGATAGCGGTAGGTCGATTTGCGCGAAAATTGCGTCGGAAATTCCGCCGCCGGCGCGCCGCTGGCACGCCCCTCGCGTCCTGTTACACTATTCCGCGCTCATGCCTCCCCGCTACTGCGAAGTCGCGCTGCCCGTGCCGCTGCGCTCGACGTTCACGTACGTGCTGCCGCAAGCGCTTGCCGCACAGCTCGATGGCCAGCCGCTCGTCGGGCGCCGTGTGGTGGTGCCGTTTCGGCGGCGCGCGATGATCGGCGTGGTGCTCGCCGAATCGGCGAGGCCGCCCGACATCACGCGCGCCGTGTCCGCCGGCGGGGGCGCCGCTGCCGCGCCTGCCATTCGGGAGATTGCCGAGGTGATGGACCCGGTTGCGGCGCTGCCGCCGAAACTGATCGAGCTAGGCGAGTGGATCAGCCGCTACTACGTTGCGCCGATCGGCGAAACGTTTCGCGCGATGCTTCCTCCCGACATCGAAGTGCGGCATGACCGCGAATATTTGCTTACCGAAGCGGGCCGCGCGTACCTCGACGCGCTCGCGCAGAAATTGACGCTGGCGGATGAAGAGCGCGCGGAGGCCGATCTGCTGCGCCGGTGTGCAGCGCGCGAAGCTGAAGGCGAGCCGCGCGGACGCCGCAAGCGCGTCGATGAAGCCGCGGCCGAAGCGTTTGTGCGGCGCGGCTATCTGGCGGCGCGCAACGTCCTGCGGCATCGCCAGGCGCGCACCCAGAAAATTCTCGTGTGGAATTCGGAGGCGCCGGCAACCGATCTCGACGCGCGCGCCGAAAAAGTCCGCGAAGCGCTGACCTCCGCGAGCGGGCCTCTGCCGCTGCATGTGCTGATCGCCAAGGCGGGCGTCTCGCGAGTCGTGGTAGAGCGCCTGGAAAAAGCCGACGTTTTATCGAGCTGGGAGGAGCCGCTCACGCCAGGTGAAGACCCGTGGGACACGGATTTCACGCCGCCGGCCAACGTGCTCAACGCCGAGCAAAACGCCGCGCTCGCCGACATTTGGCGCTGGCTCGTGGCGGGGAAATTCGCGGCGGGGCTGTTGCACGGAGTGACCGGCAGCGGCAAGACGGAAGTGTATCTCGGCGCGATCGAGGCGACGCTTTCGCGCGGCAAGACGGCGATCGTGCTGGTGCCGGAAATCGCGCTGACGCTGTGGGTCGGGCGGCTGGTGCGGGCGCGTTTCGGCGAGCACGTGGCCGTGCTGCACAGCGGATTGCAGGATACGGAACGCGCGCGCGAGTGGTGGCGCGTGCGGCATGGCGAGGCGCGCATCGTGGTCGGAACACGCTCGGCGATTTTTGCGCCGCTTGAAAATCTCGGGCTGATCATCGTCGACGAGGAGCAGGAAGCGAGCTACAAGCAAGAGGAAACGCCGCGCTACAACGGGCGCGATACGGCCGTCTATCGCGCGCGGCTCGAAGGCGCCGTGGCGTTGCTCGGCTCGGCGACGCCTTCGCTTGAGACGTACCACAATGCGCTGGCCGGGAAATATCAGTTGCTGCAGCTGACCTCGCGCGTCCAAAACCGGCCGCTCGCGGCTGTGCGCATCGTCGATCTGCGCGAAGAGTTTCGCCGCCAGCACCGCGCCACGCCCGTTTCCGAATCGCTGCGCGCGGCGATCGCGCTGCGCCTGGAAGAAAAGACGCAAGCGATGGTGCTGATCAATCGCCGCGGTTACTCATGGTCGCTGATGTGCCGCGGCTGCGGCGCGCTTGTCCAGTGCGAGAATTGCAGCATCGCGCAGACGTACCACAAGAGCCGCCAGCGCCTGGAATGCCACTACTGCGGTTATTCGATTCGCCCGCCGAAGCAGTGCCCGAAATGCAATTCGGAATACATGTGTTACGTTGGCGACGGCGCGGAGCGCGTGGAGGAATATCTGCGCGAGCAATTTCCCACCGCTCGCATCGCACGGCTCGACCGCGATACGGTCCGCACCAAGCGCGAATACCAGCAGGTGCTCGGCGCGTTCGCCAAGGGCGAGATCGATATTCTGGTGGGGACGCAGATGGTGGCGAAGGGCCACGATTTCCAGCGGGTCACGCTGGTCGGCGTGGTTGCCGCCGATCTCGCGCTCGGGCGGCCGGATTTTCGCGCGGCCGAGCGGACGTTTCAGCTGCTCACGCAGGTGGCGGGGCGCGCCGGGCGCGGCGAGCTTTCGGGCGAGGTGCTGGTCGAAACGTATTACCCCGAGCACTACGCTATCCAATACGCCGCGCAGCAGGATTACGTCTCGTTTTACGAAAAGGAGGCGCAATTCCGGCGGCTGCTGCACTATCCGCCGTTTACGGCGCTCGCGAGCGTGCTGGTGCGCGATCGCAAAGTGGAGAACGCGATCCGCTGGTCGCGCGCGCTGGCCGCGTATTTCGCGCCGTTCGAGGAGCGCGGCGTGAAGATTCTCGGCCCCGCGGCGGCGCCGCTGGCCCGCCTGCGCCGCGACTACCGTTTCCAATTCGTGCTGAAGTCGCCGCACCGCGCGATTCTCGGCAGGGCGCTGGCGGGCGCGCTCGATTTCTGCGCGGCGAAACAATTCCCCGAAACGGCCGTGATCGTCGATGTCGACCCCATCAGCCTGTCTTAACGTGATGAATCGGAGGATGGCAGAATGAGCCGAGTGAATCAGCAAAAACGGCGAATCGTGCTGCCTGGAGGCTCGGGCCAGGTAGGCGCTATTCTCGCGCGCCATTTCCACGCGCAAGGCGACGACGTCGTTGTGGTCGCACGGACCGCGAAGCCCTCGCCATGGAAAACGGTGCCGTGGGACGGCGAAACTCTCGGGACTTGGACGAGCGAGCTCGATGGCGCCGATCTCGTGATCAATCTCGCTGGACGCAGCGTCAATTGCCGCTACACGCCGGCGAATCGCCGCGAGATCAAGGAGTCGCGCGTTCGCAGCACGCGCCTCGTCGGCGAAGCGATCGGCCGGATGGCGCATCCGCCGCGAATCTGGATGAATTCGAGCACGGCCACGATCTATCGCCATGCGTTCGACCGCCCTATGGACGAAGCCACGGGCGAACTCGGCGGCAAAGAGCCCAACGCGCCTGAGACGTGGGCGTTCAGCATCGACGTGGCCACGAGCTGGGAGGAGGCGTTTTTCTCGGCTTCGACGCCCGGAACTCGCAAGGTGGCGCTACGCAGCGCGATGGTGATGAGCCCGGATCGCGGCGGCGTTTTCGATACGCTGCTGGCGCTGGTGCGCTTTGGGCTGGGCGGCGCCTCGGGCTCGGGCAAACAATTCGTTTCGTGGGTTCACGACCGCGATTTCTTGCGTTCGATCGATTATTTGGTCGAGCACGACGATCTGGACGGCGCGATCAATATCGCTTCGCCGAACCCAGTGCCCAATGCGGAGTTCATGTCGTTGCTGCGGAAGGCGTGGGGGACGCGCATCGGCCTGCCAGCGATGGAATGGATGCTGGAATTCGGCGCGATTTTTCTTCGCACCGAAACCGAGCTGATTCTGAAGAGCAGGCGCGTGATTCCAGGCCGCCTGCTGGCGCACGGCTTCAAATTCGATTTTCCGGAGTGGGGCGGCGCGGCGCGAGATCTCGTGCGGCGGTGGCGGAGCGATGAGCGTTAAGCGGGCGTCAGCGGACGGGCCACAGCGTGAAGCAGGCGATGAAGATCGCGAGCGCGGCAAACGCCCACGCGCGCCGGGCGGGATCGAGCGGCTGCCAGTAGTCGTAGACAGGCGGATGGCGGAACCGCAGGCTCAGCACGAGCAGCAGCCCGCCCCACAGATACCAGCCGCTCCACGCGAGCGCGCCGAGCGCGAGTAAGCTGAGTGCTACGGTGATCGAGATTCGGCGGTGCCAGCGGCTCGTGAGGCTGTAAACAATGTGGCCGCCATCGAGCTGCCACATCGGGAGCAGATTCAGCGCGGTGACGAAGAATCCCACCCAGGCGGCGCGGCCCACGGGGCTCAGCAGCACCCAGCTCGGGTTTACATTCGGATGGAACAGCTCGATCAGCAACCGCGTGAGCGGCGCATTGCCGAAAAGAATCGGCGCGTTGAGATCGACGCCCGGCACGACGCGCGATGTGGCCACCGCCCAGATCATCGCGGGCGCCGCGATCAGGAACCCCGCCACCGGCCCGCTGATGCCGACGTCGAACAAGGCGCGCCGGGTGGTGATCGGCGACCGAATGCGGATGACAGCGCCGAACGTCCCGAAGAGAGTAGGCGCGGGAAGAAAGTAGGGATAACTCACGTCGATGCCGTAGATTTTGCACGCGACGTAGTGCCCCATTTCGTGCGTGAACAGAATGGCCAGCAGCGTGAAGGAAAACGGGGCGCCCAGCAGCAGCATCTGCGGATGCTCGAAGGGCGCCAGCATCGTCGCAAACGGATTCGCGTTCCCCGAAAACGGCTCCTGATTCGCGGCGTAGGACCGCGCGAATTCCGCGCCAACGGCGAGAGTGGAAATCACGGTGAGCAGAAACAGAATCAGCGCGGGCCAGAGAGGACGCCGCCGGACGCGCTGCGGCGGAGGCGGCTCGACCAGGCGCGGAAATTGCACTTCGAGCACTTCAGGGGGAATGACACCGTGACCGTTGCCTGCATTCAGGCTGTCGCTCATGAGAGTTTGGATGCGCCGCTACGGGAAGGCGGCGCGACGGGAGCGTCCTGCCCTCTTGCAAGCGTAGGCGATGCTCAGGACTTGGCTCAGGACTTCGCCGCAGGAGCCGGAGCAGCCGGGAGCGACTGGAGTTCCTTGCCCGGCTTGAAGCGCACCGCCTTGCCGGGCGGGATGTTGACCTGCTGTCCCGTGCGCGGGTTGCGGCCGATGCCGGTCTTGCGCGGCTTGACGTTGAACACGCCGAAGCGGCGCAACTCGATGCGCTGGCCGCGTCCGAGCGCGTTTTTCATGGCGTCGAACACGGTTTCAACCGCCTGCTCGGCCTTGGTGCGAGTAATATTGGTCTTCTGCACGATGGCGTTTACTATGTCGAGCTTGATCACCACGACCTCCGGTGAGGCACAAACTTGCCCGGAAATCTATGCTAGACAGGGGTTTGCAGGTTGTCAAGCGGCGCACCACATAATACACTGTGCAACTTCCGAGGAGGGACTCGATGTCGGTGAAGTCTGACAAATGGATTCGCAGGATGGCCGTGGAGCACAAAATGATCGAGCCGTTCGCCGATCGCCAGGTGCGCGACGGCGTGATCAGCTACGGCGTGTCGTCGTATGGCTACGACCTGCGCGTGGCCGATGAGTTTCGCATCTTCACGAACGTGAATTCGACGATCGTCGATCCGAAGGCTTTCGACGCGAAGTCGCTGGTGGAATTCAAGGGCGACGTGTGCATCGTGCCGCCGAATTCGTTTGCGCTGGCGCGCTCGGTGGAATTTTTCCGGATTCCGCGCAGCGTGCTGACGATCTGCGTGGGCAAGTCGACGTACGCGCGGTGCGGGATTATCGTCAACGTGACGCCGTTCGAGCCGGAGTGGGAGGGCTTCGTCACGCTCGAGATCAGCAACACGACGCCGCTGCCCGCGAAGATTTACGCCAATGAAGGACTCGCGCAGGTGGTGTTCTTCGAATCCGACGAAATCTGCGAAGTCTCCTACAAGGATAAGAAGGGCAAATACCAGTCGCAGCAGGGCATCGTCCTACCCAAAATTTGATCGGTTTCTCGCATGGTTGAGTGGCGCGGAATTTGCGCGTGCGTGGTATATTCGCGCACACTTTGGACGGCAAAACTGGGGGGAACGGAATCATGAAAAAGACCATTGTCTTGACGGCGGCGATCGCGGGCCTCTGCCTTTTCGCGGCGATGCTCGCGCACCCGAGCCGCGCGCAACAATCCGGTCATATGCCGAACGCGGTTGGTCCGGACTGCGATCGCGCGTGCCTGTATGGAGTGCTCGATCAATATCTCCACGCGCTGAAGGACAAAGCTCCCGGGGAAGCGCCGTGGGCGAAGTACGTGGAGAACACGGAGAATAACGTGGCGCTGCGCGTGGGCGACGGCCTGTGGAATACGATCACCGGAATGAGCGACTACGATCTGCGCTTCGCCGATACGACGAACGGCGAGGTGGGGTTCATGGGGGTCGTCACCGAGACGCGGACTACTTCTGTGTACGCGCTGCGGCTGAAGGTGGAAGACGGCAAAATCTCGGAGGTCGAGACCCTGCTGCGCCGACCCGAAGGCAGCGGGCCATTTCCAACTTCGCCAAAGCTACCCGTGCTGCCCGTGCTGAACGAAATGGTCCCGCCGGAGCAGCGGGTGCCGCGCGCGCGGCTCGTTGCGCTGGTCGACGGCTACTTCAATACGCTGCAACTGAACGACGGCGTGCTTTTCACGCAGTTCAGCGACGACTGCAATCGAATCGAGAACGGCTTGCAGACGACGCACAATCCCGACCTGATGAAAATCATCCCCGTCGCGAATCTGGGATGCGCCGATCAATTCAAGATGGGCAACTACCGGTACGACACGCTGCTGCGCGCGCGGCGCTTCCCGCTGGTGGATGAGGAGCGGCAACTGGTGCTGGCGGCCGCGTTCATCGACCACAACGGCGCGCTGGGAACGTTCAAGCTGACGGACGGCACGGTGATCGATTCGCCGATGCGGACTCCGAGCACGCTCTGCCTGCTGGAGCTTTTCCGAATCCAGGACGGCAAGATCCGGCAGATCCAGGCTGTGTTCATCGGGGTGCCGTACGGCATGCCCTCGCCGTGGGTGCACTAGATGAAATCGGCACGCTTTCGAATTGCATTCGCGGTCGCTCTCGCTGCGGCGGCTTTTTTCGTCGCAAGCCGCAGCGACAAAATTTCCGCACAGACAAAGCCGGGCGAAGCGGCGTATGGGCAAATTGACCGCGCGCGCCTGCTCGCCGCGAACAAACACCCGGATCAATGGCTCACCAGCGGCCGCGATTTCGGCAAGAGCCATTACTCGCCGCTCGCGCAGATCAATAAAGAAACTGTGGGCCGCCTGGGCTTCGCGTGGGCTTACGACACGCACACGATCCGCGGGCTCGAGGCGACGCCGGTCGTGGTCGATGGCGTGATGTACGCATCGGGGCCGACCGGAATCGCCTACGCGCTCGATGCCAAAACCGGCGAAGGGCTGTGGACGTTCGATCCCAAGAGCGATCTGGTGGTGAACCGCCGCGCCTGCTGCGATGAAGTGAGCCGCGGCGTGGCCGTGTGGAAAGGCAAAGTCTACGTCGCGGCGTTTGACGGGCGGCTTTTCGCGCTGGACGCGAAGACGGGCGCGGTGTTGTGGCACGCCGATACGATTGTCGACCACAAGCGCGGATACACGGTGACGCAGGCGCCGGAGGTTGCGGGCAGCGTGGTCGTGATCGGGAATTCCGGCGGCGAGTACGATGCGCGCGGATACGTTAGCGCCTACGACTTGAACACCGGAAAGCTCGCGTGGCGGTTCTTTACCGTTCCTCCCGCACCCGGCCAGCCGCTCGAGAATCCCGAACTCAAAGTGGCGCAGAAAACGTGGGACCCGAAAAGCGATTGGGCCATGGGCGGCGGCGGGACCGTCTGGGACGGGATGGTCTACGACCCCGAACTGAACCTCATCTATTTCGGCACTGGCAACGGAACGTTTTACGACCAATCAAAGCGGAGTCCCTCGGGCGGCGACAACCTTTATATCTCGTCGATCCTGGCGATCAATCCCACGACGGGACGGCTCGCGTGGTATTACCAGGAAGTGCCCGGCGATCAGTGGGACTTCGATGTGGTGCAGCCGCTGATTCTGACGACCCTGACGATCGACGGAAAATCGCGCAAGGTGCTGATGCAAGCGTCGAAGGACGGCTTCTTCTACATCTTCGACCGCAAGACCGGCCAGTTGATTTCGGCGAACAAATTCGTGCCCGTCACATGGGCAGATCACGTGGACCTGAAGACGGGACGCCCGGCCATAGAGGCGGACGCGCGCGATTTCCGTTATTCCTCGAATGGCAAGGGCCAGTTGATTCAGCCGTCGCCAATGGGCGGGCACAACTGGAATCCGATGTCGTGGGACCCGCAGACCGGGCTCGTCTATATTCCGACGATCGAAAACGGGCAGAAAGCGATTTTTTCGGGGAAGACGTATCTGCGGGCGTGGGACCCGATTCGCGGCAAGGCGGTCTGGAATGTCGGGCCCGAGGACTGGTGGGATCACGCCGGAGTGCTCGCCACCGCGGGGGGACTGGTGTTTCAAGGCAACGGCGCGGGACATCTTCGCGCGTACGATGCCGAGACGGGCAAGCTGCTGAAGGATATCGACGCGGGCACGACGATTGTGGCGGCTCCGATGACGTACGAGATCGACGGCTTGCAGTATGTCGCCGTAATGGCGGCGTGGGGCGGGGGCGGCTGGAGCTTCACGCATCCCGAGGCTGCATCCTACCAGCGGGGCAACGAAGGACGTATCCTCGCGTTCAAACTCGATGGCGGCGCGACGCCGATTCCTCCGCTCCTTCCGCCGCCCGGGCCGATTCCGCAGCCGCCGGCGATGACCGCATCGGCCGACACTGTGAAGGAGGGCGCCGCGCTCTTCGGCGCGAATTGCGCTGGGTGCCACATCAATCAGCCGGGCGGGCTCGCGCCCGATCTGCGCCGCATGAGCGCCGCGACGCACACGGAATTCCATCAGATCGTGCTGGGAGGCATTTTCAAGAATGCGGGAATGCCGCCGTGGAGCGGAGTGCTAAGCCCGGAGCAAGTCGATGCGATTCACGCGTATTTGATTTCGATTTCGTGGGACGCGTACAAGGCGCAGCAGGCGGGGCAGACGAAATAGCGCAAGAAAAGCAGATCCCTCGCTCCGTCCCGCGCGCGCGAAAACCGCGCGAAAGGCAAGAGCGCGGGACTGCACTCGGGATGACAGCGTTTCGCCGGAGCATGCGGGATGATGGCGCGTTAGTGGCGTCGCCATGGTGGCGCGGTCGCCCTCAAGGCTTCAGTGCAGCCAGCGAGGCTCGTCGGATGTTGGCGAGAGGCGCACCTCGAGAATCCACTCGTCGCCCTCGAGCTCGTACGCGTGGCACGCGTTGCACTTCACCAGGGCCGTGACGAAATCAGCGGCGCGACCCAGTTGTTCCGCGGGAGTTCCCGCAGCCGAGAGCGGGCTCGTTACCGAATGCAGCACGCCATGTTCTCCGTCTACCGCAATTAGCACGTACATGAATCGACGCTAACAGCGAGCCCGAAGGGTGTCCAATTCGAGGTTTGGATGGATGTCATCGACGCCGCGCCTGCGCAAAAGGCAGAGCGCGGCGGATTCAGAAGCTCAAGCGAGGACCAGGCATGGGCAGATCGGGTTCCGCGCCGGTGGCGGTTCGCATGAATTGGTAGCCTTCCATCGCGACCGCGACTCCTACTTCACCAGAATTTTCAGGGCTGCTTCGCAGCACACGCCCCTGGCAGCGAACCCAGACCGGTCCCGCCTGCGTGAGTTCGTGCGGAAGCGTCATGATAATTTCGACGGGCAAATCGCGCTGCAAATCTTTCGGCAGATGAAAATAGACGCCGCGCGAACTTACTTCGCGCGATTCCGTCGTCGCCTCGCCGATCACGTGTTCATTCGCCCAGCGGACGGTCAACGGAATACGGATCAGGAAACGCCGGGACGCACGCCGCTCTTTCGCAGACATACCAAGCCACCTCTTGACGGAGTGTAGTGCCTGGCCCAATTTTCGCGAATGGAGCAAAAGGATCAATTTTCGCCGCATAAAGAGGTACATCAGTACCAGAACCTGGCCTCCCGCGCAAGATCGGGAGCGCGCAGCCGCCGCAGCGCGTATAATCCGCGCCGATGCACGAACCAGGCGATGAAAAGGCGGTAGCCGCGGAAGGAAACGCCACCGGCATTTTTGCGCGATTCGGGATGGCGCTGGCGGATTGGTCGGAGCGATGGTTCCCGGATGCGTTTGTGTTCGCGCTTGCGGCCCTCCTCATCGTGTTTGCAGCCGCCGCGCTGCTGGGCACCGGGCTGCGGGATCTGATCCGGTATTTCGGCGAAGGATTCTGGAGCCTGATTCCGTTCACGATGCAGATGGCGATCATCATCGTGGGCGGATACGTGGTGGCGACGTCGCCTCCCGTTCACCGGCTGATTCGCCGGCTCGCAGCGATTCCCCGCACGCCCAAGGGCGCCGTCGCTTTCGTGGCTTTTTTCGCGATGACAACGGCGCTCGTCAGCTGGGGGTTGGCCCTGATCTTCAGCGGAATCCTGGCGCGCGAAATCGTGAAGAGGGTGCGCCACGTGGATTATCGCGCGATCGGCGCGGCGGCGTACCTGGGCACTTGCAGCGTGTGGGCGCTGGGGATCTCATCCTCGGCTGCGCTGGTGATGGCGACGCCATCGTCGATTCCGCCTGCGCTGCTCGCGATCAGCGGAACGATCCCGCTTAGCCAGACGATCTACACCTGGCAGAGCATTGCGACCGCGGCGATCCTGATCGCGTCGTCGACAACGGTAGCCTATCTTTCGGCCCCAAGGCATTCCACGCGCACGGCCGAGTCGTTTGGCGTCACGGAAGAACTCGCGCCCGAGAAGATCGAAGCGCCGCGGACGCCGGCCGAGTGGCTGGAACACGCGCCCGCGCTCTCGATTGTCGTGGGCGCGATCGGATTGGCATACCTCGCGCAAGTATTTGCGGAGCGAGGCCCGCTGGCGGCGCTCGACCTCAATACATACAACCTCTTGTTCCTGATGCTGGGCCTCGTGCTGCACTGGCGGCCGCGGTCGTTCACGCGGGCGGTGAACGGGGCGGTGCCCGCCACATCCGGAGTACTGATCCAGTTTCCCTTTTATGGCGGAATCTTCGGCATCATCACGATGTCGCCGCTCTCGCGGACGCTCGCGCATTTTTTCGTGCGCGCCGTTTCGCGGGACGCGTATCCGGTACTGGTCGCCGTCTACTCGGCGGTGCTGGGGATGTTCGTGCCGTCGGGCGGTAGCAAATGGATCATCGAGGCGCCGTACGTGCTGCAGGCGGCGAAGGAATTGCACGTGAACCTCGGCTGGATCGTGCAGACGTACAACGTGGCCGAGGCGCTGCCGAACCTGGTGAATCCCTTCTGGATGCTGCCGCTGATCGGAATCCTGAAAGTGCGCGCGCGCGACCTCGTGGGGTACGGGCTGATTCAGCTGCTGGTCAATTCGGTGCTGGTGCTCTTCCTGACGTGGTTTTTCGCGCGGACGCTGGCCTACGTGCCGCCGATGATGCCCTGAGGATCGCGGAACGAAACGCTAGCGGCGGGCGAAGTAGAAGAGCAGCGCGAAGATCACGAGGGGAACCAGAACCATCGCGGCGTAGAGCAGAGTTTTTCGCGTTGCGTCGGCGCGCTTCTTTTTCCAATCCTGCAATTCGGGACGCACGGCGACGCCGACCCGATCGAGATGCTCGAGGTCGAAGGCGAAATCGTGGGCGTTCGGATAGCGGTACTGCGGCTCGCGCTCCATCGCGCGATAGATCACTTCCTGCAAATGGGGCGAGATCGCCGGATCGATTTCGCGCGGCGGGACGGGATTCTCGAGCAGACGGTCGTTCATCACCTCGAAGGCGTTCGATCCGTGGAACGGCATCCGCCCCGTGACCATCTCGTAGAGCATCACGCCAAGGGAATAGAGGTCGCTGCGCGCGTCGCCGCGCTTTCCCTTGACCTGCTCGGGTGAAATATATCCGGGCGAACTCATCTCCTGAGACAGTTTCGTGAACGTGATGCGCCGCGCCCCGGTTTCTCCGGCGAGGCCAAAGTCGATCAGTTTCACGTGGTCGTCCGCGGCGACCATCACGTGCTCCGGCCGGAGATCGCGGTGCACGATTCCGTGATTGTGGATGTAGGCGAGCGCCTGGCAGATGCCGAAAGCGATTTTGGCGGCGCGCTCGGGCGAAAGCTTTTTCTCCTCGTTGAGGATCTGGCGCAGCAGCTTGCCATCGACCCATTCCATCACCATGTAGTTCTGGCTGGCGTGACCCTCGGGAAGGACTTTCAAGATGCCGGGATGATCGAGGTGGCGCCCGATTTCACGAGCGCGCTGGAAACGCTCGACGAAAATCAGATCGGAATTCATCTCGGGATGCGGGACTTTGAGAGCGACGGGCGTGCCGGTGCGGAGGTCCGTGGCGCGATACACGGTATCGAGGTCGCTGGTGGAGACGACGCTGTCGATACGGTAGTGGTCCAGTTGTTCGCCGGGCTTAATTTTGGACTCCTACTTGAGTTCCCGGGCGCTGGTGTTCTCGTCGAAGGCGAGCAAGCCCGTTTTGCCGGGAGTGAGTATACGAAAACTGGCGTCGCCGGGGCGAGAATCGGCCGGGCGCGATCCCGTGTCCGGCAGCGATGCGGGCTCGTCGCTCGAAGAGCCGTCCGGTCCAATCTCCATCAGGCCTTCCTCGATGTCCTGTTGCGACTGAAGCTGAAACGCGCCGCGCAACGCGAGCGGTGTGACCAGAGTGGTGAGAAGCACCACCGCAACCATCACCGCAATTTCCGCTTCGCTGAAAATGTGGGTGTTGGCGGCCATCGCCGTAACGATCAAGCCGACTTCACCTCGTGAAATCATTCCGCAGCCCACGCGCAGGCTGCGCACGCGATCCATGCCGGAACCCAGCGCCGCGAGACCGCAGCCGAAAAGTTTGCCGATAATCGCGACGAAGAGGATCGCGAGGAGCAGCATCCAGTGCCCGCCGAGCGAGCGATAGTCGCTGGTGAGCCCGATGGAAACGAAAAACAGCGGGATGAGCAGGCCGTGGCCAATCGCGTAAAAACTGCGCTCGATATCGGCCTTGAATTGCGACCCGGCAAACACATAGCCGATCAGGTACGCGCCCGTGATCGCGGCCACGCTGCCGAACCACTCGGCGGAGACCGCGTAGAGCAATACCAGCGCCAGCACGCAGCTGGGCACGGCTTCAGTGGCGGTCAGCTTGCGCAACAGGAGGACCAGGGGATCGAGGAACTTCTGCGCGAGGACGTAGCCCACCACGAAAAACACGGCCACGCAGATGCTGATCATGGTCATCTGCACGATCAGCGGGTGGCTTGCGGCAATCGGCAGCTTCCCCTCGAGCCAGTTGCTCACGTTCGAAGCAACGCCAAACGCCGCGCCCTTTTCGGTGGTGATCGAAGCTGCAAGGAAAGCGAGAACGAAGAGGCCCATCACGTCGTCGATCACAGCCGCGCCCAGGATCACCGTGGCTTCTTTCGAGGCCATGCGGCCCGCATCCATCAGCGTGCGCGCCGAGATGGAGACGCTGGTAGCGGTTAGAGCGCCGCCGAGAAAACATGCGGTCCGCCAGGAAAGGCCGAACATATGCGCGACGCCCGCGCCGAGCAGAAAGGGCCAGATCACGCCGGAGAGCGCCACAAGGAAGGCGGTAACGCTCGCTTCCCGCATCCGGTCGATATCGGTCTCGACGCCGGCGATGAACATCAGCACCATGGCGCCGACCTGCGCCAAAAGCATCAACGCGCCGGTGGCTTCTCCGCCGCTGAAAATGTGCAGGTTCAGCAAACCGACCGCGCCGGGACCCAGCAGGACGCCGACCATCAGTTCCCCGATGATCGGCGGGACATTGAAACGGCTGCAGAAGGACGCAGCTAGCTTCGTGGCCGGCAGCAGAATGGCCAGAAGTAGTGCGAGCTGAAGGGCCGGTTGCATGAATTAGCCGGCATCCACCGTGGCCAGAGCCTCCGCTTCACCGCGATTGCGCGACCAGAGCCGCTTGAGGCGACTCAACGACAGCCAGGGCGTGCGATAGCCGTTGCGATCGATACCGTTGCGCATGAACTCGCGGAGTGTGGCTGACTGGCGCCGGGCCAGTTCGGCCTGCGCGAGATTTTCCGCCAGCTTCGCCGCGTAGTTTGTGTGGTCCACGGCTTTATCGCAAACCCTGAGACGCATCCAGAGTTCGCCCATCTTGAGGTGGGCGATGAAACTATCGGGAGCGAGGCTCACGGCTTCGGCCAGTTCTTCCATGGCATCTTGCGCCTGCAGATTGACGCACAGCGCCATTCCGAACAGCACGCGAAGCTCCGAGACAGTGGGATGCTCTTCCACGGCAGCGCGCAGCTGAGCGACAAGCTCCACCTTTTCGTGCTTTTCAAGCGTCCGCGGATCGGCGAACATTCGCCCGAGCAGTGCTTGCGTTTCCCGGGTGACTGGAACGAGCGCGCCCGATTGCCTGGAAACCATCCTGGCATCCGCACTGTCGCCGCGTTCCATCATTTCGATATTAGCGTGATTGGCTGGTCCATTCATTCGATTCATTGGCTTCAAGCTCCTCTGATCTCTTCATCCTCGTGTAATAGCCGGGCGCGGACCTCTCGGCCCGCGCCCGACACCACAACAAGTGCCTCTAAGCTACGGCGTACCCCTTCTCAGCTTGCAGCATGACATCCGGCTCCGGCTTGAGAACAAATTCCGGATAGCCGAGTTGTCCCATCTCGGGGATATCGAGACCGGCGATCTCCGTTTCCACGGAAACCCGCTGCCCGACGAAGAATTCGAGCGCGAGGTTTATGAGGAAACTGAAGGTGAAGACAAAGCCGATCAGCGTCGAAATGCCCACGAGTTGCGCAACGAGCTGGCTGGGATCACCGTAGAACAAGCCGGTGACATTACCGGTTACTCCATTCCAGCTGCCACCGTAGTTGCTCGTGCCGTCTGCGAGGAGACCCACCGAGAGCACGCCCCACAGACCGCAGGTGCCGTGAACCGAGACGGCGCCGACGGGATCGTCCACCTTCATCACCTTCTCGATGAAGGAGCAGCTGAGGACAACGAGTACGCCCGCAACGACGCCGATGATGCAAGCGCCAACGGTGCTGACGAAGCCGCTGGGCGCGGTAATCGCGACCAAGCCCGCCAACAGGCCGTTGCCGCTCATCGAGTAATCGCATTTGCCCGTCTTCATCCACATGAAGAGCAGCGCACCGAAGGTGGCCGTACAACCGGCAAGCATCGTGTTCACTGCGATGGTGCCGATGCGGAGGTTGCCGTTTGCGGAAGCACCGAGCGTGCTGCCCGGGTTGAATCCGAACCAGCCGAATGCAAGGATGAAGCAGCCGATCAGGACGGCCGAAACGTCGTGGCCGAGGATCGAGTTGGATGAGCCGTCCTTGTTGTACTTCCCGATCCGAGGACCGATGATCATGGTCACAGCCAGAGCCGTGATGCCTCCGACTGCGTGTACGACGCCCGACCCGGCGAAGTCGCAATAGCCCTTGCCCAGTTGGTTATTGGTACCGAGCTGCGAGAGCCAACCGCCGCCCCATGCCCAGTTGGCATACAGCGGGTAGGTGAGGGCGCCCATGATCGAAGAAGACACGCAGAAGGCCAGGAACTTCCAGCGTTCCGCGCATGCTCCGGTCACGATCGTCAGCGCTGTATCCATGAACACCATTTCGAAGAGGAACAGCACCATGACGCCTACGTCGTAGGTGTGGCCGGACAGGAAAAAGCCAGTCCCTCCGAAGATGCCCCATGTCTTGCCGAGGATCGTGGTTGTGTGCTCGACGGTCAGCGACTGTAGGCCGCCTAAGTTCCCGTTGCCGGCTGAGCCTCCTTGCTGTATTGCAAATCCTATCAACCAGTAGGAGAACAAGCCGCACGCGTACACCATGAAGTTCATCATGTACGTGTGATTGGCGTTTTTCGCGCGGCAGAGGCCGGACTCGACCATCGCGAACCCCGCCTGCATGAACATGACGAGGTAGCCGGTGACGAGCGTCCAGATGAAGTTGGCCGCGATCTTGTTCTGCCCGACCTGGTTGGCCACATCGCCGACCGTAAGACCGACCTTGGGATCGGCGACCGGGACGTCGCTGATCGTTCCGGTGATGGTGCCACCGGGATCGCCCTTGGCCAAATCGGCCGTCGAGGGCGCCTTCGCCGCAGTGGCTGCCAGTTCAGCAGTCGTGGCCGAAGGAGGAGGCGCGGCCGCGGCGGGAGCCGCGGGGGCCTGTGCGTAGGCAGCTACGCCCATCGCCAAGGCGATTGCTAGAACGCAAAGAACGAGAGATAAAGTTCGCAGTTCTTTCAGTTTCATCTTTGTTCGCTCCATATTAGGTTGGCTGCCGCTGTGAAGCCGGCGCTTCTAGCTCTTCCAAACCGCGTTCTTGTTGAAGGCCGCAGGCAGAATCACGATGATCCCGAACAGGCTTACGCCAATGCCGATCAGGGCCAGAATCCCGCGCCCGACCAAGCTTGGGGTAAGGTGCATCCCGAAAAGCGTGATGATCCATCCCAACGCGCTGCAGCCCGCACCGATCAACTTCATCGCCAGAGGTGATGACTTCAGCGCCGTTTTTCCCTCCAGCGACTTGATGCTCAACATCCCGAACAAGCTCGCAACCACACCGATCAATCCGACAAAAAACAACAGCTTCCCCATGCCGCCGGACCAGAAGAAAATGCCGGCACAGAGCACCGTCGCCGCCACCAAAAACAGTGTGTAGTAACTGCCCTGCGATTTGTTTGCTGCCATTAGAACTGCCTCCTCGACCCCTGAGGGTCACGCACTCATCGATTGCAAATTGCCGTCCCCAACTTCCATTCGCTGCAACACCCCGTCATCCAGAAAAAAGCGAAAGCCGTATAACTTCGCCTGCATCACCGGCGAAGTCACCTTCTCGGCCGGCACCGTTTCCCGATGGACGGTGCCGAAAATAATCAACTCGGGCGGCTCGCGGGCCGATTGTCGAAAGGACCGTAGCTCCGCGGACCCCACGTCGGGCAAAACCTCAAACAACATCTCGCGAATCGCAAGGGCATCCTGCACCGCCTGAAAGGACGCCCGGCGGTCTCGTTCACCGCGAGGAAGCGCTTCATCCCACGTGTCCCAGGAACGGGCCATCCAATCGCATTCCGCTGTTCCGGGCCACAACTGCAGACGCAAGAGGCGCAAGGGAGCCCGCGACAGCTTCCCGAAACGCATGTGCACGCGCATCCTGCGGACAAAATCGGCGACGTGGAGCAGCCCCTTCACTTCCGGACCAACGCCCCCTTCGCTTCGGCCCTCGTGGGCAACGCCATGAAGGCGATGAACTGCAAGGCGACCGTCAATTCCAAGATCAGGGGTGTGCCCGTTTGCAGCCGAAGCACCAGCAGCAACGCCACCATCGAGAACCACTGCCATCGCGAGCGGCGCAACCTTTCCATGCGTTTGGGAAGGCGCACCAGATCGCCGAATCCCAACCGTTCGTCGGTAGTGGCCGGCACCATCGTGCGGATACACGCCACCGCAAAAAACCCGGCCAAGATCAATTCCACCAAGATCGTGTTTCGATTCACTCAGCACCTCCTGCGAAAATAAATTTGCCCTTCACTCTTACCCGGGGAGCCCCAAAAACGACCGTCGTAAAAACTTCCACAAACACCGATCCCTACCGGAGGGAATCAGTCGCAAAACCAAAGCCGCTGTGAGTACGATGGGCCGCGGACTACCTACACGAGCACGATGCGCTTATTGAGAGGACACGACACTGTGTCCGAAGGAAACCCGAACCTGACAGGAACGTGCTGCAGGCTCTCCGATCGACGCGGAAGGGAGAAGGGAAAGAACGCCAATTCGATTCAGTTGCGGGGCAGAGTTTGCGCGACTTCGATGCGGCTGTCCAACTCAAACTTCTGATGGCCGCAATCGCAATTCGTAATTTGTTATGGGGAAGGACGAGGACTAGCGCCCGCGTTTCAATTCTTCGCTCAGGATAATCGCCTCGGCGATTTCCTTCATGGAACGGCGGCGCTGGCGGCTTTCGCGCTGCAAAGTGAGGTAGGACTCTTCTTCGCTGAGCTTCAAATCGCGCTGCAGGATGCCTTTGGCACGCTCGACCATCTTGCGGGTTTCAAGCCGCTCGGAGAGGTTCGAATTCTCGCTGGCGAGCCTAGCCCTCTCGATTTCAGCGCCCACGAGAAATCCCAAGGTCGCGATCAGGCCCGTCTCGCGCTTGCCGTAAAGGTGGGGCGCGCGATTCTGGACATTGATCACACCTACCAGGCGTCCGCCGCTGGCGACCGGGACGGACAGGAAGGCTTCGAAGCGATCTTCGGGGAGTTCGTTGAAGAGCTTGAACCGGGAGTCCTGATAGGCATCTTCCGCGATTACAACGGGCTCGCGATGCTCGGCAACCCAGCCCGTGATGCCCTGGCCGAGCTTCATCTTCAGACGGCCCACCACTTCCGGGTGGGGATTCTTGGACGCGCGCAAAACGAGTTCTTCGCCCTCAAGAACGTAGATCATGCAGGAATCGCATTTCACTACAGAACTGACGAATTCGAGGACGTCCTGGAGAACTTCGGGCAGGGGAGACGCAGCTGAAATGCGGCTGGCAATCCGGCTCAGGAGCGCTATGTCCGACGCTTCGCTGGCCCGGTTCTCGGGCCGCTCAGTGGCGGTCGCGCGCGCGGAAACGCCCCGTCTATCAACCGAGTGGATAGACCACGACGTGTCCATAGGCGCCTAAAGCTAGCAAGGTACATACTGTCGAGCAATTATCCGTTGGTATAACGGAAATACCGGCCGTCAAAGCGGGCCTACCGGCGAGGCCGGGACTTGAGCTTTTCCGCCATAATGACCAGTTCGGCCAGCGAATCGGCCTCCATCTTCTGCATGACGCGCCCGCGGTGAACCTTGACCGTGATTTCGCTGAGGCCAAGCTTGGCGGCGGCTTCCTTATTCATGAGGCCCGTTACGACCAGATCCATCACTTCGCGCTCCCGGGATGTGAGGGTGTTGAGCCGGGCGCGGAGCTTCGATATTTCAGCTTGCTCCTTCCGCTGGATGCGGTCGCGCTCGAGGGCCTGATGCACGGCTTCCAAAAGGTCCTTCTTCTGGAATGGTTTCGCCAGGAAATCCACGGCGCCGGCTTTCATGGCGCGAGACGTCATCGGGACGTCGCCATGCGCGGTGATGAAGACAATCGGAATGCGAATTCCGATCGACTCGAGCTCTTCCTGAACCTCCAGACCGTTGCGGCCCGGGAGCTTAACGTCCAGGATCAGGCAGCTAGGGGCTTCGGGGCGCGGCGCACGGAGGAATTCGTCCGCGGAGGCGAACGTCTCGCCGCGAAGGCCGACGGATTCCAGAAGATTACTGATCGCGTCCCGAACGGAGGCGTCATCGTCCACGACAAAAATCGCCGGAATGGGCTCAGGCATCGGAATTCTCCGCGTCAACCGGAATCGTAAACTGAAAGAGAGCGCCGCTCGAGCGGCCGGATTCGGCCCAGAGATGTCCGCAATGAGATTCGACAATGGAGCGGCTAATTGACAGCCCCATGCCGATTCCCTGAGGCTTCGTCGTGAAAAATGGCTCAAAGATCCGGTCTTCGATTTCAGGACGCAACCCGATACCGGAATCCTCAACGGAAATCAAAATGGACCGTGAATCGTGCTGCCGGGAACCGATCACCAACTCCCTGGCGCGGCCTGTGAGTCCGTTCATGGCGTCCATACCATTCATCAATAGGTTCAGCACCACCTGCTGCAATTGCACGCGATCCCCCTTCACCCGGGCCAGATCGCGGGCGAGGCGCGTGCGCACGGAAATGCCGCGGCGATCGGCCTCATCGCGCAGAAAAACGGTGAGCTCTCCGATGACTTCATTCATATCCAGCCAGTCCTGGGCGGGAGACTCCTTCTTGAATAGCGAGCGGATGCGCCCCAAAACTGCGCTCGCGCGCGTACCGTCCTGAATAATGTTTTCCGTGGTGCGCCGGGCTTTCTCGACGTTCGGCGGCGCGGCGGAGAGCCATTCGAGGCAGGCGTGGCCGTTTGTCACCACAGCCGTCAGCGGCTGGCGGATTTCGTGCGCAATCGACGCCGTCAGCTCTCCCATGCTGAAGACGCGAGAGAGATGGGCGAGGTCCGCCTGGGTCTCACGGAGAGCTTGCTGCGCCTTATCGTGCTCCTGGATGGTCCATCGCAATTCTGCGTTTGATTCCTGAAGCTCGGCGGTGCGCTCCGCCACTCGAATTTCCAATTGGGCGCGGGCTTCCTTCAAAGCCTCCTCGCTTTTCTTCTTCGCGGAGCTCACCCAACTGGCAACCAGGGCGCAGATTACGAACGCGCCGAAGTAGGAGACATTCGTGGCATCAATGAAGAAAGAATGGAACGGCGGGACGAAGAAGTAGTCCGTGAGCAACGTCGAAAGAAGGACCGCGAACAATCCCGCGCCCGTTCCGCCAAACCACGCGCTCGCCATTACCGCCGCGAAAAACAGGAAGAGAACGGGATACGGGAAGAAATAACGCAGTATGAAGGTCAGCGCGAAAGCGACCGCCACAAGCGCGGCTGCGGTCGCGTAAGGACGAATCGAGGCCAGCAGTCTCTTGGGCCGCGCGGGCGTCTTCGAGTTTATAGAAGGTGGACTCTCGAGTGCAGCTTCAATGGGACCAGGATTTGCCGCCGGGGACGGCGGATGGCCGAACTTCCAATACCCACTGGTTGCTTTCGAGTTCATAGGTCTCGCAAGCGCCGCCCCGCATCAAAGCGGTTACGAATTCGGCCGCCTGGCCCAACTGTTCGCCGGGCGTTCCTGCAGTCGAAAGCGGACTCGTAACCGGATGCAACAAACCGTGCTCTTCGTCTAGCGCTATTAAGACATACATCCAGCGAAGCTGGCAACCACCCCGGAGGCTGTCCAATCGTTCCTTTTGATCGGACTGATTTATCACGCCAACGACGGCTATGAAAGCCAAATTCCCCGGGCAGGTATCTGATTGCGCGGGCTTTGCCGCTGCCGCCCTGCATACTAACGCTGGAGTCGCGGGCAGAAAAGGAAATTGGGAGGGAGGGACTAGGAATTGGCAGGGGCAACGTCCACCGATACATCCAGATGCTGGTGCCGGCCGCCGACGATCACGCCCCTAATGGGACCGATGTCGTCGTAATCGCGTGCCCAGCCCACCGTGATATGCGAGTCCGAAGGCATCAGGCCATTGGTCGGATCGAAGTCGATCCAACCGAGACCGGGCGCAAAAACGCCGATCCAGGCGTGCGAAACGTCGGCGCCCTGCAGGCGCGGGCGGCCCGGCGGCGGGGTGGTGACGATATATCCGCTCACGTATCGAGCCGCAAAGCCGAGTGAGCGAAGGCAGCCGAGCTCGAGGTGCGCGAAATCCTGGCAGACGCCCTTGCGCATGCGGAGGACGTCCGCGACCGGCGTGCCCACTTTCGTCGCGCCCGGCAGAAATTCGAATTCGCGGTGAATGCGCTCCGTAAGGTCGAGCACGCACTTCAGAAAGGGCCGGCCCGGCGCGAACGAAGTCAGCGCATAGTTCGCGAGTTCGGAGGATCGAATCACGTACGAGGAATCGAAAGTGAACTCGCGGGCGGCCCGCGTTGCCGGATCGACGCTCGCGAGGAGTTCTTCGCGAACGTTCTCCCGGGGCGAACCGACGGAGAAATCGCGTTGGACTGCCGGGTTTATTTCCACCTCGCTGCGCGCCGTGATCTTCAGCTGGTTGTGCGACTCCTGCAGGCTGAAGTACGAAATGTGATTCCCGAAATAATCAAGCGAATCACTGCGATCGCTGGAGGCGGGCAGCACGGAAAGATCGTGTCCCAGGCAGATTTGCCGTGCGCCGTCGTCGCGAGGCCGCAGTCGGGCGATGTTATGAGAGAGCGAGACGGCGTCGCCATACTCGTACGTCGTCGAATGTGTGATCCGGTATTTCATGTGGCCAGATCCTCGGACATCTGCCAGAGCACGGGCGAAATGGTGGCGTGCGAGAAATAGAGATGGGCGATGGCGTTCGAGAGCTGGGTCGCGCGCTCGAATACATCCGAAAGCAGCGCGGCCAGACCTTCCCGGCGCTGGCCGTCGCCGACAGTGCAAAGCTCGTTCAAATTGGCCGTCTGAAGAGAGGCGCGCAGGCCCGAGAGAAGTTCGTTGTCGTGCTCGCGGCTCGGATGCGTGGCGTCGTGCGGCAGCGCGGCCAGGTGCTTGGCGATCGTGGCGAACTGAAAAGCGACGCCGCGCGGATTGTTTTCGTCGGCGACCAGCAGGTCCACGATCGCTTCCGTTTCCAGCTGCATCAGGTAGCGGCGGCGATAGGGAAACGCACTCTCGGTGATTTCGAGGATCGCTTCGAGCAACGCCGGATCCGTGCCGGGATTCACGAGCGTGTCGCCGAGAAGTTTCGCGAGGAAGAGAGCGCATTCGAGACGCCGCCCCATATCGAGGAACCGCCAGGCCTGGCTGTGCATCATCGAATCGGCTGACAGGCCGATGAACGCCGCCAACGTGACGACAAGGTCATTCAAAAGATCCAGCCAGTCCGCGACGGACACCTCCGAACCCGGTCTATAGCGCGCGACTCGCCGGTCGATATTTTCGAGGATGCGCCAGGAATCAGGCGAAAGCCTTTCGCGGTGAATTCGAGCGACATTGTGCACCTGCGCGAGAAGGCCGCTGATCCCCGCGCTCTCTTCGTCGCCCATTACTCCCCGGATGAACGCGGCCCGAGACGCCGAGGCGATGGGCGAAGCGGTGACGCGGAGCGCGGCGGCGAGAATTTGAGTGGCATGCGCGTCTTCGCTCCCATCTTGTTCGATCGCGCGAGTGAATGCGGCGCGCGCAAGGCGCGCGCGGGCTTCGGCGCGTTCCACGTAGCGGCCGAGCCAGAAGAGATCGTCGGCGATACGGCTGGGAAGATCGCCGCCGCCGCGGTTGAAAAGGACGCGCTGCCGCGATGTGACAAGCAGCGTCATCTGGCTCACGGGGCCATCGGACAGAATCCATGTGTCCTTGCTGCCGCCGCCGCGCTGCAGCGAGACGACCAGCGAATCGCTCGACGGAGTGATGCGCGTAAGGCCGCCCTCCATCACGGCGTAGGAATCGCCGCACGCGGCCAGGTAAGAACGGACCACGAAGCGGCGCGGCTGGACACGATCGTCGATCAGGGCCGGCGTGGTGCAGGACATCACCTGCGCCTGCGCGACGATATTGATCCGGATGCGCCTTAATCCGCTCGCCAAGCTCGTCGAGCTGGGTCGCGGGTGAGAGTCGGGCCGAAAACCGGGTCTTCGCCGAGCGTTGGATACGCGGACTTGATCACCAGCTCGTGCAGATGCTCGAGCACGAACTGCAATTCCTTGGGCTGGCCGCACCACCATGTCGGAACGGACGGAAGTCTTCAGATCTTCTCCGAGCAGATGTCGGCGCGATGCCGGGAAGAAACGGCAAAAGCCCCGGAGCCTGGAGCACGCCCGTGCCGAGGGCGTTGGCGACCGTAACATTGCCCTGCCGAACCGATTGCAGCAGTCCGGGCACGCCGAGATAGGAGCCGGCGAACAGTTCCAGCGGATCGCAGAAATCGTCGTCCACCCTGCGCAGGATCACGTCCACGCGCTGCAAGCCGCCGACTGTTTTCAGATAGACGGTCGCGTCGCGCACGGTGAGATCGTTGCCCTGCACGAGCGGATAGCCCAGATACCGCGCCAGATACGAATGCTCGAAGTAGGTTTCGTTGTAGGGGCCGGGCGTCAGCAGCACGATGCGCGGATTTTCGGTCGATTCGGCAGGCGCGAGAGAAAGCAGCGTATCGCGCAGCGCTCCAAAAAACGGCGCAAGCCGCTGCACGTTGCATTGGCGAAACGCGGCCGGCAGCGCGCGCGAAAGAACGATGCGATTTTCGAGCGAATATCCCGCGCCGGAAGGCGCCTGCGTGCGGTCGCTGAGAACTTCGATAGCCGCCGTCCGGCGTCCGCACCAGATCGGCGGCGTAGAGATGCAGCCAGCGATTGCCTGGGGAGCTTGACCCCATGGCACGCGCGCAGAAAACCGCGATTGGCCCAGAGCAACTCGGGCGGCAGCACGCCGTCCGAGCACCGTTCGCATCGGGCCATAAAGATCGGCGAGCAAGGCAGTCGAGCAATCGCGCGCGCTGGATCAAGCCCTCGCGCACCTGCGCTCCACTGCGCTGCCGGGATCAGCAGCGGGATCAGATCGAGGTTCCACGGCCGGTCCAGGCCGTGCGGGATCGCCGTAGACGTTGTGCGTGACGCCGTTTTCGTGGATGAGGCGTCGCGCGTGCTCGCGGCATCGCCGCAACTCCTCGGGGCCGAGCCGGTCGAGCATCGAGACGAATTGCTGCCAGTGGGGCCGCAGCGAACCATCCGGCCGCGATCATTTCATCGGCGAAGGCGGGATTGGCGGGGTAATTGCCGGTCGAGGCCGTGAGGACGGATTCGGGTTTGTGTCGACGGCTTCCGGAGGAATGGGCGTGATGCATACTTGAGCTTCTCTATTGTGCCCGCAAGTCGAGCGTGAACGGAAATTCTTTGCTGATCTTCTCCTCACCGACCGACATCGGGCCCGGCGTGTGTCCGAACTTGAAAAACCGCTCCATGCGGCGGCTTCGGCCTCGTAGGCGTTCACGGGAAAGCGCTCGTAGCTCCGGCCGCCGGGATGCGCCACGTGATACGTGCATCCGCCGATCGACCGGCCGGACCAGTTGTCGACAATGTCGAAGACGAGCGGCGAGTGGATGCCGATCGTCGGATGCAGGCAGCTCGGCGGCTGCCACGCTCGATAGCGCACGCCGGCAACGAATTGGCCGTTGGTTCCCGTCGGATGCAGCGGGACGCGATGGCCGTTGCAGGTGATGACGTGCCGCGAATCGACCATGCCGTTCACCAACACCTGCAATCGCTCGACGGAGGAATCGACGTATCGCACCGTCCCGCCTGCGGCTGCCTCTTCGCCCAGCACGTGCCAGGGCTCGATGGCCTGGCGCAGCTCGAGTTCGATGCCGCGATGCTCGATCGTGCCGTAGAGCGGAAACCGGAATTCGAAGTGCGGCGCGAACCATTCGAGGTCGTAGCGGATAACCGGCTCGATTGAGATCGGTCGACCACGTCTTCCATATCCTGCCGGACAAAATGCGGCAGCATGAAGCGGTCGTGAATTTCGGTTCGCCAGCGCACCAGATTCTTCGCGGTAAGGCTGTTTCCAAAATGTCGCGATCAGCGATCGCAGCAGCAGATGCTGCGTGAGGCTCATCCGCGCGTGCGGCGGCATTTCAAATGCGCGCATTTCGAGCAGCCCGAGGCGGCCGGACGCGGAGTCCGGCGAGTACAGCTTGTCGATGCAGAATTCCGCGCGGTGCGTGTTGCCGGTCGCATCGACCAGCAGATTGCCGGAAAATGCGATCGACGGTCCACGGCGGCGTTGGCTTGTCCTGCGGGATTTGCTTGAAAGCGATTTCGAGTTCGTAGACCTGATCGTTGCGGGCCTCGTCCACGCGCGGCGCCTGGCTGGTGGGGCCGACAAAAAGTCCGCTGAAGAGATACGAAAGCGCGGGATGGTTGTGCCAGTATCCGACCAGGCTGCGCAGCAGGCCCGGATTCCGCAGCAGCGGCGAATCGGCAGGAGACGGCGCCGCCGACGACGATGTGATTGCCGCCGCCCGTGCCCGTGTGGCGGCCGTCGAGCATGAATTTTTCGGTGCCCAGGCGGCTCAAGCGCGCTTCTTCGTAGAGAGCCGTCGGTGTTTCTTACCAGATCGTCCCACGAGCCGACCGGGTTCGTGTTCACTTCGATCACGCCGGGATCGGGCGTCACCTTGATTGCGTTCAGGCGCGGATCGTGCGGCGGCGCGTAGCCTTCGACGAGAACCGGAAGGCCCAGATCGGCGGCCGTGTCTTCGATGGCCGCGACCAGCTCGAGATAGTCTTCGAGATAGTGCTGCGGCGGCATGAACACGCGCAGCACCCCGCCGCGCACCTCCGTGCACAAGCGCCGTGCGAATGATCCAGGGCGCGGATTCGCCCTCGAGCGGCGGCAAATCCGACGGATGCGTCTCTCGCCGCGCGCGCTTCGCGGGCACCGGGCCAAGAGTTTGCTCGACGTATCCTTGCGGATTCCCAGGCGCCGGCATGCCGGCGACGTATCGCTGCTTCGAAATCGCCGCGCGATCGGGCAGCGGGCTGCGCGCGCTGCCATCGGATCCTGCTCGTACATATGCGGGTATTCCGACTCGCTCACCCACGGGATCGAATCGAGCGGAAGGCGCAATCCCATCGGCGAATCGCCGGGAATCAGGAACATCTGTTCCGGCCGGAAGAACCACGCGCCGCTTTCCCAGGCGCTCGTGCCGTCCGTGTAATATTCGCGCCGCAGCGGAAGCGCATAGCCGACCACCTTGCTCAGGCCCTGCTCGAAGATTCGAGCGAGGCGCGCGCGATCCTCCGCGTTTTCCAGTTTGCTGTCGAGCGGGGAGACGTTGACCGGAAGCCGCCGCTCTTTCCAGAGGTAATACCAGACGTCTTCATAGCCGGGAAGCGCGTGCTTCGGATTCACGTCCAGGCGCTTCGCCAGCGCGGCGATGAAAGCCTGCGCATCGATCGCCGATGAGACGTGCCCGGCTTGTCTTCATTCGCCACCAGAGCCGGATCGCGCCAGATGGGCTCGCCGTCTTTGCGCCAGTAAAGTCCCAGCGCCCATCGCGGCAGCGATTCGCCCGGATACCATTTGCCCTGCCCGTGATGCAGAAAGCCGCCCGGCGCGAAGCGGTCGCGCAGACGCCGGATGAGACGTGTCGGCGCGGCGATATTTCTCCGGGCCGAGCGCCGCGGTGTTCCACTCGTCGCCGTCCATGTCGTCGATGGAAACAAACGTCGGCTCGCCGCCCATGGTCAGGCGCACATCGTGCGCTTTCAGGTCCGCGTCCACCTGGTGGCCGAGCGCTTCGATCTTGCGCCACTGCTCGTCGGTGTAGGGCTTGGTGACGCGCGGATCTTCGTGAATGCGCGTGACCGACATCGAGAATTCGAACTGGTCCTTGGCCCTGCCGTTCGCGCCGATTTCAGGCCCGGCTCGGTGGTGACCACCGATTCGTCGTCCGCCGAGAAAAACCCGGTGATCGCGGCGGCCGTCGCCGGATCGGCCGAACACGCCAGCGGAATGTGGCCTTCGCCCGCAAACAAGCCCGACGTGGGATCGAGGCCGACCCAGCCGGCGCCCGGAAGGTAGACTTCCGTCCAAGCGTGCAGATCGGTAACGTCTTTTTCCGTGCCGCTCGGGCCATCGAGCGATTTCACGTCGGGCGCGAGCTGAATCAGGTAGCCGGAAACAAACCGCGCCGCCAGCCCAAGATGCCTCAGCAACTGCACGAGCAGCCAGGCGCTATCGCGGCACGAGCCGCTTCGCAGAGCGAGCGTTTCCTCGGGCGTCTGGATGCCCGGCTCCAGGCGAATCATATATTTGATCGCGGTTGTGAATCTGCTGGTTCAGCTCCACGAGATAATCGACCGTCCGCAGCTTTTCCTTGCCGCAGTTCGCGAATCAGCTGCTGCAGCAGCGGACCGACGCGGCACCGGTTTCGAGGTAAGGGACCAGCTCACGCGCGAGAATCGGGTCGTATCGGAACGGATATTCTTCGGCGTACTTTTCCAGAAAGAAATCGAACGGATTGGTGACCGTCAGGTCCGCCACGAGATCCACTTCCACGGAAAACTCCGCGGTCTTCTTCGGGAAAACAAGCCGCGCCAGCCGGTTGCTGTAGGGATCCTGCTGCCAGTTGATGAAGTGCTCGGCCGGCACTACTTTCAGCGAATAGCTGACAACGGGCGTGCGGCAGTGCGGCGCCGGGCGCAGACGCACCACGTGCGGCGAAAGCCACACCGGCTTGGCGTAGCGATAGCGCGTCTTGTGATTGAGCGCGACTCGGATGCCCATGGGAGCTCGATCCGTCCAAAAGCCCAAATCCTAGCGGAAATCGAGCTAATATCATACGGCTTAGGCTGCCCCGACGCACGATTGAAGTTCGGAAGCATCCGATAGAAAAAATGGATGGGCACGAAGGATGCAAGATATGAAATCGGAGAGTCCGACGAAACTCCATCCGGTGGGCGCGCTCCTTCTTTTGGTGATCCTGACTGCTTTCTTCCCCGGCGCCTCGTGGTGCCAGAAAAACACAGCTATAGCGGGCGAATTCATGACCGATCCGCCCACGCTCGTTTCTCTCGGCTTCGAGTGGCGTATCTCAGGCGACGACAATCGCAACGCCCGCGTGGACGTGACGTACCGGAAAAAAGGCGAACAATCCTGGCGCAAGGCCCTCCCACTCCTTCGCCTGCAGGGCGAGCAGGTGCTCGGCGGAATCCCGCGCGACGGCGGCGCGCATTATTTCAACTACGTGGCTCCGAATATGTTTGCGGGCAGCATCCTCGATCTCGAGCCGGACACCGAATACGAATGCCGCTTCGTCTTGAGCGATCCCGATGGCGTGAAAGGAAAGGCCGAGCGCACGGCGACGGTGCGCACGCGCAAGGAGCCGGAGCCTGCGGCGGGCGGCCGCGTCTACAACGTCTATCCGTTCGGCTACAAAGGCGCGAAGCAGGAACCTGCCTTCACCGGCCTGCTCGCCGCGTACTACATGGGCGCCGATGAATCCGACCATTCGAACGTGATGCCGCCGCGCGTGCAGCCCGGCGATATCATTCTCGTCCACGCGGGAATCTACAAAGACAATCGCTTCGTCTATAGCGGCTTCGACCGCACGCATCGCCGCATACGGCACGCCCTTCGACGGCACCTATTACCTCACCGCGAGCGGCACGCCCGACAAACCGATCGTCATCAAGTCCGCGGGCGATGGCGAAGTGATCTTCGATGGCGACGGTTGCCAGAATCTTTTCAATCTGATGGCCGCGAATTACAACTACTTCGAGGGCATCACCGTCCGCAATACCAACGTCGCTTTTCTGCTCGGTTACAAAAACATCGCGGGCTCAAGCGGCTTCACGCTCATGCATTCGCGCATCGAAAACGTCGGCCGCGGCGTGGAAGACGATTGGTCGGGCTCGAAGGATTTCTACATTGCGGACAATGTCTTCATCGGCCGCCACAATCCCGAAAAATTGCAAAGCTGGTGGACGCCCGCGGTCTGGGCCAAGTTTCCAGGATATCCCGCGCTGATCACGTCCGAATACGCCATCAAGATTTACGGCCAGGGCCACGTGGTCGCCTACAACTACGTCGCCAATTGGCACGATGGCATCGACATCGCCACCTACGGCGACCCCGATGGCACACCGAACGAAATCCGCGACCGCGTGCCCGTCTCCATCGATTTCTACAACAACGACATTTACAACATGGCGGACAACTGCATCGAAGCCGACGGCGGCGCGCACAACATTCGCGTCTTCCGCAATCGCTGCTTCAATTCGGCGGGAGGCGCTCTCAGCGCGCAGCCCATCTTCGGCGGCCCGCTGTACTTTTACCAGAACCTGATCTACGACACGACCACGGGCGGCCCGCTGAAATTGATCGACACGCCCGCCGGCGTCCTCATTTATCAAAACACCTTCGTCGGCGAAGGCCACCTGATGGGACCCGCCTCAAACATCCACTTCCTCAATAATCTGATCCTGGGAGATGGCTGGGCCGATCCGGTCCTGAATCTCCGCACGTTCACGAACTATTCGAGCTCCGATTACAATGGCTTCCGCGCAAATCCGAATGTCGAAGATGCCTTCGAGTGGGATTCTCCGCCGTTTGACGTCGCCGCCAATTATTCGGCCACTTCACTCGTCACGCGCCACTTCAAATCGCTGGCCGAGTATCAGCAGGCCACCAAGCAGGAGCAGCACAGCGTTCTTGTCGACTACGACATCTTCCTGCATGTCACGATGCCGGATAAATCCGATCCGCAGCATCTCTATAATCCCGAAGATTTCGATTTCCGTCTCAAGCAGGGCTCGGCCGCCGTCGATGCAGGCGCCCTGCTGCCCACGATCAACGACGATTTCACGGGCGGCGCCCCCGATCTCGGCGCCTACGAAATCGATCGCCCGCTCCCGCACTACGGCCCGCGCGTCGAACCTCTCGGCGCTCCCGGCCCCTCCGCTTCCCGTTCCCTCACCGGCCCGCGCTAGACGCGTGTCCTGCCGCAAGCGTTATTGTTGTTGCTTCAGCGCCGCTTGCCAATTCAGCACCACGTTGAACGCGGACTGAACCTGCCCGCTTTGCTCCGCCGGCGCGAGGAACACAAATCGTTTTCCGTCGACGGTGTAACCAGGAGAAAGACTGGCAGCATGCAGCGGCGGTTGAATCAGGAACTTGGGCGCTCCGGCCTGGAAAACCGGCTCGGTCGTAACGTCAACCTCCATGACTCTCCCGTCGAGCGTCACGTAATAGAGCTCCTTGCCGTCCTTGTTCCATGTGGGCACTTGTCCTCCGCCGTAGGAGACTTGCCATTGGGCTCCTTCCACCGAGGCGGCCGCACCGTTCGAGCCTGGCGAAAACGGACGGACGTAAATTTCGTCGCGGCCCGATTGGTCGGATACGTAAGCAACCCAGCGGTCGTTCGGCGAAAGTCGCGCGTCCCCTTCGTTAGCTTGCGTTTTGTGGAGCGGGTACGGTTGCTTCGCGCCCCCGAGGGGCAAGACCCACAAATCGAACTTGGTTGTCGCCGGATCCTGAGCCTCATAGATCAGGAAATGCCCGTCGCGAGTCATCGCGCAGGGTGCCTTATTCGAGGCGGACCGCAACAGCAGCGTTTCGCCTCCGGCGCCGTCCGAGGGCTTTTCGTAGAGGTCGTATGCGCCGTTCTGGTTAGAATTAAAAATGATCTTCGATCCATCCGGCGACCAGATGGGATTCGTGGAGTCGAATGAATCGAAAGTCAGCCGCGTGGTAGTGCGCCGCGAAAGATCGATCGTCCAGAGAGAGATCTGCCCGCGAGCATCGATTGCGTCGGCGACGGCTTTGCTCCCATCTGGGGAAATCGTAAGGCCGCCGAACGAAGCGGGCTGCCCCACGGTGTCCAATATCTTTCCTTCACGGTCGAACAAGGTGATCTGCTCGCTGCGGATCCTTCCCGCGTTGGCGTAAACCAGCTTGCCATCGGTGGAAGGAGAAAAGTACCCGAACTCGCGGAAGGCTTGCACGTGCTCGGCGATTGCCGTTGACTGGCCAGTCAATTTCAAGCTCCGGGCGTCGAGTGGCTGCGCCATCAGCGTGCCGCCGGTTGCCAGATAGAGCAAATAGCCGTTGTTCGAGTCGGCAGACCGAACGTACATCGCGTTGAATTGTGTCGCCAGAAGCCGCTGCGCGTCCTGTTTTCCGGGCGCGACATCTAGGGAGCCGATGTAGTCCCCGTCGTCCGCGGGATCGCTGGAAGTGCGATGGTAAACGAAATGTTTTCCGTCGGGCAGAAACCAGGGCAGCACGTGCTGGGTTTCGTCGCGCGATGGATTGACGGCAGTAACCGGAGTCGCTGTCCCGCCGCTCGCCGCGACGCGCATGATGACGCCCGGCGATTGTCCGAAGATGATCACGCCGTCCTTGTTCCACGATCCTCCGACGACGATCCCCGGGACATCGCACAACACTTGTGCCGGGCCGCCGGAGATGTCGATTTTTTCCAGTTTCCCTCCGCCGTCGAAAAGGAGGTAGCGGCTGTCGGGCGACCAGAAAAACGGAGCATCCACGTCTGAAACCGCGGCGCCCGGCAATTCGTGCGCTTCAAGAGAATTCAGAGGGCGCACCCATAACCTCAACACGCCGCCGGAATCGGGCGCGGTAAAGGCTAGGTCTCGCCCATCGGGCGAAAGCGCGAAGACAATATCGCCAGTCTCCTGCGGCACCGGAATTTCGAAGCGCATCAGCTGCGTCGGCGCGGCTGGCGTCCTGCTGACGTATAGGAAAGTGAGCACGATCGTCGCGAGTACCGCAATGCATGCGACAGCCCAAGGCAGCGCGCGGCGCCAGAGAGGCGCGGAGACTGGCGCAGCTACAGCCGAAGGGGACGGTTCTGGCGCGCCGGAGAGAACCTCATCGAGCGAGATGCGCGCGTCGCCAATGTCGCGCAAGCGCCGCTTGGGATCTTTTTGCAAGCAGCGCTGCAGCAAGACGCGGACGCGAGCAGGCGTCTCCTTGGGCAGGTGCGTCCAATCCGGCTCCGCGCGAATCACCGCCGCGAGCGTATCCGTCACCGTCTCGCCGCTGAACGCCATCTTGCCCGTCAGCATCTCGTACAGCACGCAGCCGAACGCCCAGATATCCGCGCGGCGGTCCACCGGCTTCGCCTTGGCCTGCTCCGGCGACATGTACGCCGCCGTGCCGAGCAGAACTCCCTGCATCGTCGCCATGCGCGTCAGCGTCGGCGAATTGGCCATGTCCATCGACGAAGCGTCGCCTTCGATCGCTTTCGCCAGCCCGAAATCGAGCACCTTCACCGCGTCGTCCGCCGTCACCTTGATGTTTGCCGGCTTGAGATCGCGATGGACGATCCCGCGCTCGTGCGCGTATTCCAGTGCCTCGCAAATCTGCTTGGCAATCCGCAGCGCCTCGTCAATCGGAATCGCGCCGGCTGCGATCCGATCCGCCAGCGTCGGCCCCTCGACCAATTCCATCACCAGCGCATGAGTCGCGCCGGAATCCTCCAGCCCGTAGATGGAAGCAATGTTGGAATGATTGAGCGAAGCGAGGACTTTCGCTTCGCGCTGGAATCGCGCCATCCGCTCGGCGTCGCGGGCGAACGCCTCGGGCAACACCTTCAGCGCCACGTCGCGCCCGAGCTTCGCATCCCGCGCGCGGTACACCTCACCCATCCCGCCCGCTCCAATCGCGGCGAGAATCTCGTACGACCCGAGCCGACTTCCGGAGTTCAGCGTCATGTGGCGCTGGATTATAACCTCTGAGGCGTGCGCGGAGTAATCCACTCATCGATAGGGCAGGCTTTTCCGCCCCGCCCAAAACTGCACTCAAGTACAGGTGCTATCCGCCGCGCGCCGTGCCAAGCTGTTCGTGGCGATGGGATCGCCTCGTTCCCCAGTGCGGGAACCGGAAGCTCTTTGAAAATTTGGGCCTCAGTCGACACTTCCTGAGTCTGGGATTTCGGATTGCCTCGCAAGCCCTCGCGCGCGTCATTCTGAGCGGAGCGAAGAATCTCTCCTCGACGTGACCTCCGCGCAAGGCGCTCGCAAACACCGGTCGTAGTGACCATGCCTGGCATTCTCCGCGTTCTCCGTGCCTCCCTGCCCTGAGAAACGAAGGGAGCGGTGAGCTGTTGCTCTTCTCTGTGCTCTCTGTGGCTTTTCTCAGTGTCCTCTGTGTTTCATACGTACGAGCGGCTGGCTCTCACCCAGCCATTCGCTTGTCGCGCCGTAGCTTTTGCGTAGGCGGAATCCCCGGTTTCTAATCGACATTTGGCGATTAGAAACGTCCGTAAGCGCATGAAAACAAACGAAGGGGGTACATTCTAATCGACACGGTTGCGGCACTCCTTGCAGCCGAGTTTTCGCGCCGATTACACCGTCACGGGGTTTGGTTTTGCGGGGTTGATTTGCAGGTCGGCGATGGCTTGTTCGACCACACCGCGATCGATCTTGCCGTCGTCGCGCAGCTCGCACAATGTCGCGAGGACCACGAAGCGCGAATCGACCTCGAAGAAGTCGCGCAGGTCGGCGCGGCCTTCGCTGCGCCCGAAGCCATCCGTGCCAAGCGACGTGAGCGGGCGCGGCATCCACTTCGCGATCATGTTCGGCAAAGTCTTCAGGTAGTCGGAAGCGGCGACGAGCACGCCGGGGGCATCGGCGAGCTGTTGCGTCACGTACGGCACGCGCGGTTTTTCCGCCGGGTGCAAACGGTTCCAGCGCTCGACGTCGATGCCGTCGCGATAGAGCGCCTTGTAGCTCGTCACGCTCCAGACATCGGCGGCCACGCCGTACTTCTCGGCGAGGATTTCCTGCGCGCGAAGCACTTCGTTCAGAATTGCGCCGCTGCCAAGAAGCTGCGCACGCAGTTTTGACTTGGAATCCGCTGCCGGGCGGAAACGGTACATGCCCTTCAAGATGCCGTCGCGCACTCCTTCCGGCATCGGCGGATGCGCGTAGTTCTCGTTCATCACCGTCACGTAGTAGAAGATGTTTTCGCCGTCCTTGTACATCCGGCGAATCCCGTCCTGCACGATCACCGCAATCTCGTAGGCGAATGCCGGATCGTACGCCAGCAGGTTCGGCACCGAAAGCGCCAGCACGTGGCTGTTCCCGTCCTGATGCTGCAATCCTTCACCCGAGAGCGTCGTCCGCCCGGCCGTGCCGCCAAACAGGAACCCGCGCGTCCGCATGTCCGCCGCAGCCCAGATGAAATCCGCCACCCGCTGGAATCCGAACATCGAGTAGTAAATGAAAAACGGAATCGTGTTCACGCCGTACGTGGCGTAGGCCGTGCCCGCCGCGATGAACGATGAGATCGAACCCGCTTCCGTGATTCCTTCCTCGAGGATCTGCCCGCTCTTCGTTTCGTTGTAGTAGAGCAGCATGTCGCTGTCGACCGGCTCGTACTTCTGCCCCACGCTCGAATAGATCCCCGCCGTGCGAAACAGCGACTCCATGCCGAATGTCCGCGCTTCGTCCGGAACGATCGGCACGATCAGGTGGCCGATTTCGGGGTCCTTCAGCATCTTCCGCAGCATCTGGACGAACGCCATCGTCGTCGAAAAGTCCCGCCCGCCGCTTCCTTGGAGGAACTCCTTGAATAGCTCGTCATGGTCCGCCACGAGCGGCTTCGAGCGCACGTGCCGCTGCGGGACGTAGCCGCACAGTTCCGCCCGCCGTTCCTTCAGATACCGAATCTCCTCGCTCTCCTCCGGCGGACGATAGAAGGCCACGTGCATGCACTCTTCGTCGTTCAGGGGAATATCGAAGCGCGAACGGAAAATCAGCAGCTCTTCCTCATTCAGCTTCTTCTGCTGATGCGTGACGTTCTTGCCTTCGCCCGCTTCGCCCAATCCGTAGCCCTTGATCGTCCGCGCCAGAATCACGGTCGGCGAGCCCTTGTGCTCGAAGGCTTTCTTGTATGCCGCATACACCTTCAGCGGATCGTGGCCGCCCAATCGCAGCCGCCGCAGATGCTCGTCCGAAAGCGGCTCGACCAGCTTCAAGAGGCGCGGATCGGAGCCGAAGAAGTGCTCGCGCACGTACGCGCCTGATGAAACGGTCAGCTTCTGATACTCGCCGTCGACCATCTCGCCCATGCGCTTCACCAAGAGGCCTTCGGAATCCTGCGCGAGGATCGGATCCCACTCGCTGCCCCACAGGACTTTGATCACGTTCCAGCCCGCGCCGCGAAACGCCGACTCCAGCTCCTGAATGATCTGCCCGTTGCCGCGCACCGGGCCATCCAGGCGCTGCAGGTTGCAGTTGATGACGAAAATCAGATTGTCCAGCTTCTCGCGCGATGCCAGCGTAATCGCGCCCAGCGATTCGGGCTCGTCGGTTTCGCCGTCGCCGAGGAACGCCCAGACCTTCGCATCCGACACCGGCTTCAATCCGCGGTTCTCGAGGTACCGGCTGAAGCGCGCCTGATAGATCGACATCAGCGGCCCAAGCCCCATCGAGACGGTCGGAAACTCCCAGAATCCCGGCATCAGCCATGGATGCGGATACGAAGAGAGCCCGCCGCCGGGCTTCAGTTCCCGGCGAAAGTTTTCCAGCTGCTGCGCTGTGAGGCGCCCTTCGAGAAAGGCGCGGGCGTAAATTCCCGGAGACGCATGTCCCTGGAAATAGACCGTGTCGCCTTCGAATGTCTCGGTGCGAGCGCGGAAGAAATGATTGAAGCCGATTTCGTAGAGCGTGGCGGCCGAGGCGTAGGTCGAGATGTGGCCGCCGATGCCGTTCTCATGCTTGTTCGCGCGCACCACCATCGCGAGCGCGTTCCAGCGGATCAGGCTCTTGATGCGGCGCTCGAGCGCCTGATCGCCGGGAAAGTCCGGCTGCAGCTCGGCGGGAATCGTATTCGTGTAGGGCGTGTTGGCCGAAAAAGGAAGCTTCACGCCGATCACGGTGGCGTACGTGCGCAGCCGCTCGAGAATCTCCATGGCCACTTCGGGCCCGCTCGATTGCAGCACCGAATCGAGCGACTCGAGCCACTCCTGAATCTCGGCGTCGTCCAGCCCCTGCAATCGCGGTGCCAGTGTTTCGTTTTCCATCGGCCTACCAACCATTATACGACGCGGCGCGTACTCTTGCGTGGCGCGCGGATGGGGTTTGATGACGCAGTGCTTCGAAATTGTTATCGGTGATTGTTGGTGGAGGATTTGCCGCAGCACGCGATCGGCGTGCCCGGCAATCCGCCCACGCTTCCTAGATTACATCGGGTAGCTTGCCACTATCCCGCGAAAGTGAGCCTCTAATATTTGTATCAGCATCATTCGCCTCTTGAATGCTCCTCATCGGAACAATTCCGTAGACTGGCGCTGTACCGAAAGGGCTTGCCAACTGTTTGCGGGTTGTGCCTCAATATAGGCCCATGCACGCACTCGGCCACGAGCGGCGTTCCACCACCGGGTTCACTTGAACCTCCCTCTAAGCGAGCCGTCGGCCGTTTCCTAATCAAAATTTATCTTCCACTTAGAGTTCAGGGAGGAACTATCCGATGTGGCGAAAAACAATTCTATGGAGAACTTTGTTTCTGCTCGTGATTTGCTGCTGCCTGACAGCTTCGGCGAACGACCATAAATCCATCCGGCCGGCGCAGGCATCGTTTCTGATCAAGAACTCCTTTGTGGTGAAAGTGCCGAAGGATGCGCAGACGACGCGGATCTGGTTTGCAGTTCCGCAGGAGGATGCGTATTCGAAAATCACGGATTTCAAAGTCGTGAGCGACGAGCCCGTCAGCTACAACTGGGACTCGTGGCGAAACAAGGTGGGCTACGTCGAAGTGCGCGGCGCGGCCAAGCCGGAAATCGACATCACCGAGACGTTCGCTCTGACGCGAACGGAGATGCGCAACACGATCGATCCGAAAGCGACGCGGCCTTTGACGGACGCGGAACGCGCGGCTCTTTCGCGGTATTTGACGCCGACAACGTACGTGATCGTCAACGATCAGATCAAGGCGCTCGCGCAGCAGATCACCGGGGGCGAGACAAATCCCGTGCTGGCAGCGCGAAAAATCTACGACTGGACGCTGCAGAACATCGACTACTGGGTGAAGTATCCCGATCACCTGAAGGCGTCGTCGACGGGAAGCACGGACTATTGCCTGCGCACGAAGACGGGCAATTGCACCGACTTTCATTCGTTGTTTGCATCGCTGTCGATGGCCGCCGGCATCCCGACGCGAATGATCTACGGGTCGCTGCTGAAACCGACGCTCGACGGAGTGCCGGTGGACGCCAGCTACCACTGCTGGATTCAGTTCTACGCGCCGAATCTGGGATGGCTCCCGCTCGACGTCTCGCTCGCGAACATCTACGGCAAGGAATTCCCGCTGACGGATCAAAACAAGAAGCTGGTGGAGCTGACGACCGCGACCGGCTACCACGGATTCGATCCCAGCAAGATCGACTACTATTTCGGAAACCTCGACGACCGGCGCGTGGTGTGGTCCGTGGGGCGCGATCTCATGATGAAACCGCCGCAGGACGACGGGCCGGTCAACTCGTTCCCGAAGGCGTACGTCGAGGTGAACGGCAAGCAATACACGGACTGGACGCGCATGTTTACCTACAAGAGTCTGACTCCAGACACGGACCGCTAGAAAATGATCGCCGATAAATGGGATGCCGGAGAGATGGGCTGCGGCGAGTTGCTGATCGAACTCGCGGGCCGGATGAAGGTTCTCCAACCGGGGCAGGTATTCGAGCTTACGGCACTTGATCCCGGCGCCGTGGAAGACATTCCAGCGTGGTGCGGATTGACCGGGCACTCGCTGGTTTCCGCGCGGCATCCCATTTACGAAATTCGACGGAGAGAAAACTGATTCATCCACATTCTTAGCATTTTCAAAAAGGAGGAAATATGCCGGGAAGCTTTTGCGTCAGCCTCAGTTGTTCGAAGGACAACACGGACAAGGCCACGGTCGGCTTCGTGGTAGCGAATGCCGCGGTCGCGTCTGACAAGGATACGATGGTGTTTCTCAGCATCGAGGGCGTCCGCCTTTCGCAGAAGGGTTATGCGGACGACATTCACGAGTCCGGGTTTGCCCCGCTGAAGGAGCTGATGGACAATTTCGCCAAAGCCGGCGGAAAAATCTTCGTTTGCTCGCCCTGCTTCAAGAAGCGCGGCCTCGCGGAGGATAATCTCGTTGCGGGCGCGGTGATTGTAGGAGGCGCGAAGCTCGTCGAGTTCCTGAGCAACGGCGCACCCAGCGTGAGCTATTAGTCCCGCGGAGCGTGCATGACGGTTGAATCCGATCCGACACCGGCGGCGACCTGCGACGGCGGCGATCTCGATTGCGGCAGCGGCCTATTGCTGATTATTCGGAACGCAATGGATCCGCTGCCGTCCGGCGCCGTGCTCGAGGTGCGCAGCCGCGAAATCAGCGTCAAAGAGGACCTGCCGGCGTGGTGCCGGCTGGTGGGGCACGACATGCTCACGACCAGGCCGGGCGAGACGGGATCGACCAGCTACTTTATTCGCAAGAAGGTGGCGGATGCGGTCTTGCGGCAGGACCTCGAACAAGCGAAGAACTTCGTCTGGCGGGCGCGGGTGCGAGGACGCGGCGGAATGGCAGCGGAAGTTTTCGTCCGCAATCATTCCTTCACAGTAGGCCAACCCGCGAGCTTTGATACGGCCGACGAGGCGATCAGCGCAGTCGAATACGTGCTCGGATCGCTGGGCGCGTGCCTCGCGGTGGGTTTTCAATGGCGCGCGTCGCAAAAGGGCATCACCGTGCGCAATCTCGAAGTGGCGCTGCAGGCGCGGGCGCAAGACATCCTCGTGTATCTCGGATTAGAAAACGACGGAAGCCCGCGGCTAGCGGATTTGCGAGCCGTGGTCTATGTAGATGCGGACGCCGACGATGAGACGCTCGCAGAATTGCTGGCCGAGACGGTGCGGCGCTCGCCGGTGACGCAGACGTTTCAAAACGTGGGGTCATTCCATGCTGAGATTCGAAAGGCATAAGGATGAAGAACGCGGTGAGATATCCGGTGACGGTGGTCGGCAGCTGGCCGCGGCCAGCGTGGCTGATCGAGGCGATGAAGCGGCGTTCCGCGTCGCTGGCGGAGCTAAAAGATCAGGCGACGCTGCTGGCGATCAAGTATCAGGAGGACGCGGGGGTCGACATCATCTCCGACGGCGAGCAGAGGCGCGACAACTTCTATTCGTTTATTTCGGATCGGCTGGAAGGCATCCGGTTGATGACGCTGGCCGAACTGCTGGATTACGTCGAGGACAAAGCCGCCTTCGAGAATCTCCTCAACGCGCTCGATGTCCCCGCATTCGCGATCAAGAACCCAGTCGTCGTCGGAAAGGTGCGGCGGCGCGGGCCGCTGGTGATGGACGATTACCGCTTTTTGCGGCAACACACGAAGAAAGCGATCAAGGTCACGCTGCCGGGGCCATATCTCTTGAGCCGCTCGACCTGGGTAAAAGGGCTCTCGGAATCGACGTATCCCGATGGCGACAGCCTGGGGAACGATATCGTCGAGGTCTTGCGCGAGGAGCTGCAGGAACTGGCGAGCGCGGGCGCGGAGATGGTGCAGTTCGACGAGCCTGTGCTGAGCGAATTGCTGTTGGCGGGACGCTCGGCGACCCGGACGTTCATGTGCGCGGCGCTGGCGGCCAGCTCCAGCCCAGAAGGCGAACTCGAGCGCGCGGTCAGTCTGCTGAATCGCGTGGTGGAGGGAATCGAAGGCCCGACGCTTTGCGTGCATGTGTGCCGTGGCAACTGGAGCCGCAACGAAGACGTGCTGCTCGCCGGCCCCTACGATGGCCTGATTCCGTATCTCAACCGCATGAAGCTCGATCAGTTTGTGCTGGAATATGCGACGTCGCGCGCAGGCACGCCCCGGGCACTCGCACAATTGCAGCCGCACGCGCAGATCGGCTACGGCGTGGTGAATCCGCGCACAGCGGAGATAGAAAAGCCGGAAGAGATTGTGGCGCGCGTGCGCGAGCTGATTGAATTCATCGCGCCGGAGCGCATTTTTCTGAATCCGGATTGCGGCTTCGGTACCTTTGCCGAAAGGCCGGTGGCCGACGCGCAGACGGCGTTCGCGAAGCTCGGCGCCCTCTCCGCTGCGGCGAGCGAACTGCGCGGAAAATAATTCGCACTGCCCCGAGAAACAAAAGGGAGGCGCATCTGCCGCGCCTCCCTTTCTCGCGCAAAAGTCCGCAGTTTCCCTAGAACATGATTTGCGCCTGGATCCACACGCGATTGGCCGTGAAGCCCTTCGCGTCGAACGTGTTCCCAGTCATATAGGAATACGCCGTCTGAACCTTGGCGTTATGTCCGTAGAGATAGTAGTTGAAGCCGACCGAATGCTCGTCCACGCGGTGGAACGCGAAATTCGGCCCCGAGTACCATGTGTTCGTATCCGCTCCAGGAGCCGAAGAGGCGAAGTCGAGCGCACCCCAGTTGACTCCCGAGACGCGGCCGATGATTTCAAATCGGCCCGGGATCAGGTAGTAGCCCGCCTGCTCGGCGAAACCGTACGAGTTGAAGCTCGGAAGGCCGGTCCTTTCTGTGTCGCGATAGAAACCGGTGTTCTGCAGTGTGAAAAATTTCTTCCGGAATGCAACCGTCTGGTTGACGCCGACCGTGCGGTCGCCGGCGCTCTGATTTTCAAGAGCCGATGGCGTGGCCACTGGATTGTATGCGGCCGAGGTCCACAGCGTGAGCTCCGTGGGAGCGCCGGCCGGGTTCGGATCGCTTTCCTGATAGCCGTAAGGCGCGAAGACGTCGTACTGCACGTGCCCGATGTAGGCCAGTTTGTTGTTGAAGTTTTCCTGGCCAGCCGCGTCCAGGCCGGGAACGGAGTTGGCGATCATGATGGCGTAGCCGAACTTTCCGATCTGCCCGAGCGCCTCAAATCCGACCGCGCGGGACAACGCGAACGCGTATTCAGCCGAAGAGAAGTCCGCGAAGAGATACTGTCCAGGGCTGTCGAAGTTTTCAAGCGAATACGGCGTCCACGACCGGCCCATTTGGATGCTGAGCGCTTTTGAAAATTCCTTTTGCGCGAACCAGTCGATGAAGGCCATGCCGATCGTGTTGCTCGACGTGGTGCCCTGGAATTGGACGAAGTATTTCACGCTGGGATCGAAGACCGAGCCGGAAAGCGCCAGGCGGCCGAGGTACGTGTCGAAGTCGCTGGTGTTGCTCGATGGCGCCCCGAGCGCGGTTGCGCTGCCATTCGGAGCGAACTCCGTGAAGCGCGGCTGGAAGAGGCCGTTGATGTGCAGAGAGAATTTATTGTCCTCGCTGGCGACGTAGAAACCGCCATCGTAGATTTTTTTCCAGTCGTCGCTTTTCGCGGCATCGGTCTGCGGCTGCGGAACCACTGCCGTGGGCGCGGCCGGCGCGGCCACGCCGATGGAGGCGCCCGATGCGGTTAGCGCAGGGGCTGGGATGGCAGCCGCAACCGCGCGGGCACCGGCTTGCCCGTTTATCTGCTCTTCGAGTTGCTGGACCTTTTGCTGCTGCTCGTTGAGCTCCGCTTTGAGCTCGTCCGTCTGCTGCTCGGATTGTTTCTGCTGTGCCATGAGCAGATCGCGCAGCTGTGTCAACTCGTCTTCCATGCGAGCCTCGGCCGGGGTCGCTGGCGCGGCCGGAGCGGCCGCCGGACTTGCGGGAGAATTGGCCGCCGCTGGAGTAGCTGCAGCCGGTCCTGCTGGTGACGTCCCATCCTTATCGCCTGCCGCCATCGCGGGAATTGCCGCGAGGAGGCTGAAAGCTATCAAACACGTAGCAAGCACTCTCATCTGTTTCTCCTTGAAGAGTTTTGTACCCACCCGACTGAAAAGGTCCGGAGACGCACGTGAGTGCGTGCGGACCGGTTCGGACCAAGCCGTTTTTCGCGAGCAGAATTACGCGAACGCGAGCGCGCGAGGCGACTAAAGTCGCTTGGAAACTAAATGGAATTAGGAAACGGCCGACGGTCGCTTAGAGGGGGCTGCTTCAAGTGAAGCCGGCGCCGGGGCGCCGATGGGGGTGCGATGGAGCCATGAGGGAAACTATTGATGCATAGTGTGGAGGCATTTGGCAAGAATTTAAGAAGGGGCGTACATAACGGAGCCGAGCTGTTTCTGGGTTGGCATTTGCGGGCTGTCAGAGCCCGAAGGCGTTCTTTTTCATAATATGACCATGGTATAATGACCATAGTCTTTCCGACCGGAGGGCGCACGTGAAGAAAATGCCAGCAGGCGTCTTCAAGACAAACTGCCTCTCGATTATGGATGAGGTCCAGGCCAAGCATGAGACCGTCGTAATCACGAAACACGGCAAACCCGTGGCGAAGCTCGTTCCCGCGAATCTAGATAAGGACGAAATCTATGACTTTCTGGCAGGCAAGGGCAGTGTCGCAGGAGACATCGTTTCGCCCGCGATGTCGCCGGAAGAATGGGGCGATCTGGGGTGATTCTCGTCGACACGCATATCGTGGCTTGGCTGGCTTTCGACCAAGAACGAATCTCCAAGAAGGCGAGGATGGCGATCAACGAAGCGCGCAGAAATGCGGACGGACTGGCAATTTCTGACATCACTTTGCTTGAATTGGCCGCACTCGTGGCCAGGGGCCGCATTCACCTCAACATCAGCCTCGAAGCCTTTCTGCGGGAGGTCGAGTCTCGATTCGTCGTTCTACCGATCAGCGGACGCGCTTGCGCCCGCACCCTTGGATTTCCGGAGACGTATCCCAAGGATCCGGCAGACCGCATCATCGGCGCCACCGCGCTGGTCGAGGGGCTGTCTTTGCTTACCGCCGACCGTGAAATACGCCGATCGAAAATAGTTCGGACGATTTGGTGAGAATTCATGACCTGGGACGGGTTCCGAACCGGAGTTGAGAGCTCCCTGCCGATCAACGAGAGATTGATTCGAGGGCGAGGCCGCGCGTTCGTGGGCCGAAGATGCCGATCGCCAGAACGACGACGAGCATGGAGGCAGCGATGAACGCGAAAACGCCGCCGACGCCGTAGCGTTGCAGAAAAAAGCCGATCATGAGGCTCGTGAAGATCGCGCTGAAGCGGCTCCACGAATATACGAAGCCAACCGCCTGCGCGCGCACCGGCGTGGGAAACAGCTCGGCCTGATAAGTGTGAAACGCGACGGACATCCAGTTGTTCGAGCAGGTGAGCAGCACGCCAAGCAGAATGAGCAGGGCTGGCTGCTTCTGGCCCGCGAAGAGCAGGCCAAATGCCGCGATGCAGAGGGCGCTCCAGACAATTTGCCACTTTCGTTCGAACTTGTCGGCGATGCCGCGAATCAGCAGCGGGCCGAGGGGCGCGCTGATGGCAATTACAAACGAATATTGCAGGCTCGCGGTCGTCCGGATTCCGGCGGCAATCAGCAGCGTGGGAACCCAGGAGGCGAAACCGTAGTAGCCGACGGTCTGAGCGAAGTGGAAAACCATGAGCATGAGTGTCCGCCGCAGATAGGGCGGACGAAAGATTTGGCGGAATTTGACACGGATGTTTTGCGGCGCCTCCGCGGAATTTTCCGGCGCGGCGAGCGGAAGCGCGGCGCCCAACTCCGCGGCCACTCGCTCTTCCATGTTCGCGACGGCGCGTTCCGCTTCGAGGATGCGGCCGCGGGCGATCAGCCAGCGAGGACTTTCCGGAATCGCGCGCCGGATGAACCAAACGAATATCGCTCCGATGGAACCGAGCAGAACGACCCAGCGCCAGCCGTCGATGCCGAAAGGGCTCCGCGGCACCAGCAGCCATGAGATGAACGCGACGAATGGTATGGCGGTGAATTGCACAACTTGATTGACCGCGAACGCGCGGCCGCGCACGCTCTTGGGCACCAGCTCGGCAATGTAGGCGTCGATCGTCACCAGCTCGACTCCGATGCCAATACCCGTAATCACGCGCCAGATCAGGATTCCGCGCGTGGTGGTCTGGCAGGCCATCACGATCGAGCCGACGGTGTACCACAGCAGTGAATACGTGAAGATCGTGCGCCGGCCAAGCTTGTCGGCGGCAAATCCGAACGCCAGCGTTCCGATGAAGAGACCGGCGAAGGTAGCGGCCACAAAGCTCGCGAGTCCTGTGAGCCCGAAGAAGGACGCGGAGGCGGCCGAGAAAAGCCCGCTGCGGATCAGGCCCGGGCCGATGTACGTCATCAGGAAGAGATCGTAGAACTCGAAACAGCCGCCCAGAGAAAGCAGCAGCACGAGTTTCCAGATGTATCGCGTGGTGGGAAGGCGGTCGAGCCGCGCGCTGATGAGGGCGGCTTCTCCGCGAATCGCTGTCTGCCCGGCGAGGGTCATCAAGGTTCGGCGGATTTTAGCAATCGGCGATCACAGGGGATAGCGCATTCGGGCTGGACGCATGCTGCTGCGCGGAACTTAGGAGAGCGGACCCGCACTACGGACAGTCGGGTTCTTCAACAGGGGCTTCTTTCGGGTGCGTCATGCTACTTCACGACCGTTGAAAACCGGCCGTTGACGACTGGATCGCGCTCGTTTTGCTCGCAATCGGTCTCCTCGACCATGCGGTTGAAGTCGGTGACGCGTGTGTGGACGATTACGGCGTGAATCGGCTTCGTCAGCGCGACAGGGTCTTCGACCGTGTAGTCGATCTGCATGTGATCGTGATCGAGCATGCGAATGCGCTCGATGAAATGCAGTTGATCGCTCATCGGAACGAAGAAGCCAGTAAGCTCGCCCATGTACAGCCGCCTTCTCGTTGCGATCGTGTCGACGACCAGCGTGTCGCCCTCCCAATGCCCGATCGAGTCGCCCATAAGGGTCGGCCAGAGCTCGTCTTTCGGAGGGTGCGAGCGTCCGTCGGTATAGATGGTACGCACCGCGCCCACAGTGCTGATGAAAGTGGTTTCCTCCGGCGTCACGCGCCACTGATACATTCCGGGCGTCGAGATCGCGGGAAAGGGCGGTGGGCCGCACAGCGGATCGTGCGTGACGGGCGGATGAGCCGGGTCGGCGGCGACCGCGGCCTCAATCTTTTTTCGAATCTCTTCGTACTTTGCCTGATATTCAGGAGTGAACGAAGGCCGGAGAGCGGCTGCATACTCCTTCAATCTCCGCTGGCCTTCCGCGCTGAATTGCTGGCCGTCGGCCTGTCCCGCGAAAGCGTCGAGCTCCCAAATGCCAGACCAATCCGGCAGCTTGGCGAACGCCTCGATGCGCTGCTTCGAAGAACTTTGCGCCGCCGCCGGCAAGAGGCAGCCCGCAAGCAGCGCCACAGCGACAACCCATGGCGCACGGCGCAGAACCATTCGACGAATAGCGTTCGCCATCATTTTGTTGGCGTCTCGGCCGGCCTGCCGATAATTTTCCCGTCCGGACCGGTGACGGCAACAACCAACCCGCCATGCTGGCCGTCCCGCAGTGGATTGATGACGATCGTCACTTTGTCGCCGGGATTCAGGCTTCCCGGCTTCCACCCCTTGCGCATCATCTCGACCGGCGCGCCCATCTCGATGCCCCATTCGACGGGTTCCGCGCTGGGATTGCTCGGGTCCGGCACGAGCACCTGAATCCAGCAGTGCGGATTCGTCCACTGGAAGTCCTTCACCGTGCCGACGAGCGTGACCCGTTTCGTCGCGTCGAACATCGCGCGCGAGTGGTGCGCAAATGCAGAGGTCCCAAACAACGCCAGAACGGCGACGAGCAATATTCTGAAAGCGAATCTCATCTCTCCACCGGCTCTTCGGTGTTCAAAGCCGCGCCATTATAGCCCATCCGGTGAACCGGACCATGCGCATCGTCGGAATACAGCGGGGTCAAGAATTAGAATGGCGCGCCCGGGAGGATTCGAACCTCTGACCTTGTGCTTCGGAGGCACACGCTCTATCCATCTGAGCTACGGGCGCGCAGTGACGTTCGCGATGCGGATACGATGATGCATGAGGGAACGCCGCGATTCGATTCTACCTTGCCCCGCTGGTGCGAGCAAAAGAATCCGCCCGGGCGCATAAGGCGCGCGACGGCTTAGGGCGTGCGCCGGGGCGAATGGTATAATTCCGCGGCTCACGTGCCATGAACGAACTCCTGTCTCATTGGGTGGGGATTGCCGAAACGCGCGGCGTGCGCATTCTCGTCATCGCGCTTCTCGCGATCATCCTCGCGCGCATCCTGAAGGCGGTCACCTCGCGCCTGGTGCAGGCCTCGAAGGGGCCGACGCGGGTGGCGCAGCTGCGCGAGCAGCAGACGCGCACGATGGCTGGCCTGCTCTACAGCCTCGGCCTCTGGATCATCATTGCGGTTGCAATTCTCACGGCGCTGCCGGAGCTGGGCTTCGACGTGACGCCGGTTGCGGCGACGGCGGCGGTCGCCAGCCTTGCCTTCGGCTTTGGTGCGCAAACGCTCGTGAAGGACCTCATCAACGGATTCTTCATCGTCTTCGAGGATCAATATGTGGTCGGCGACCTGATTCAGCTCAATGGCGAAACGGGGCGCGTGGAATATCTCACGCTGCGCCGCACGGTGCTGCGCAACCCGAGCGGCGCGATCGTCACGATTCCGAACTCGCTCGTGGGCCAGGTGGCCAATTTGAATCGAGACTGGTCGCAGGCGTTTATCGACGTGACGGTGCCGTCCGCCGATGAGATCGGGCGGGCGCTCACGGCGCTGGAAAAGATCGCGAACGATTTTCGCAACGACGCCAGTTGGTCGCCGGCGCTGCTGGACGGGCCGCGCGTGCTCGGCGTGGAATCGATGTCACTCGACGGCACGGTGCTGCGCCTGCAGGTGCGCACGGCGCTCAACCGCAAGGACGACGTATCGCGCGAGCTTCGCCGCCGAATCAAGCTGGCCTTCGAGGGATCGCAAATTCCGCTCGCGAGCACGCATAAAGTTGAGCTACAGGGTCATGCGGCGTCGGCCGGATCCTGATTTTGCCGCGATCGAATGTTTCGCAATCTGACTTGTAATCCACCTTGCACAAGGAGAAAACGATGGGCGAAGTGACGCACGAACAGGCAAATCTGATGTTGAAGCTTTATGACATGAGGCGGGAGCCATTGATGCGCGAGGCCCGCGAGTGGTATTTCAACAAATTCCGGCCCGCATCGCTCGACGATATTCAGAAGCAGGCGCCCATGGGCAGCAAGGAAAGCGCCTACATGCGGATGGTGACCAGCTATTGGCAGATGGTGGCAAGCATCGTGAATCGCGGGCTGATCGACGAGGAATTCTTTTTCGAAAATACGGGCGAGCAGTGGTTCGTGTACGAGCGTATCCGGCCGTTCGTCGCGACGATGCGGGAGCGCAGCAAGAATCCGAACCAATACCGCAATCTCGAGGAGCACGTGACGAAACTCGAGGCGTGGCGCGAGAAGCGAGCGCCGGGCTCCACGGAGGCGATGCGGCAAATGATGGCTGCTCCGCCCGCCAAGCCCGCAGCGAAGGGCAAGGGTAAGAAAAAGTAGGACGGGCGTAGGTCAAATAATGGCGGGATTATCGCGACAGGCGGGGCCGCGCGATTCGCGGCCCCAGCTTCCCTGGAACTATCTCACTCGCTTACTCGCCCGCATCGTGTAAGGGTTCGGTGGAAGCCTAGACTAGATACCTTCTACAATTCGTATTTCGCGTTCAACCGCACCCTCTAATTTCTTTCGGGCGGCCTTGTAGGCTTCGCTCTCATAGGCCGCGATCGCCTTCTCGACGCTATCAAACTCGATGATCACCGTTCGCTCAGCCGTTCCGCCCTCAAACGTCTTCGCAGGATTGCCTCGGACAATGGTTCGCCCTCCTTGCGCCTGCAACGCCGGAACAGCCAGCTTGGCGTATTCGGCAAGAGCAGCGGGATTCGCAATGGTTCGGTACCAACTGATCCAATAGGCTTTGGGCATTGATTTCTCCACGGGCGCTTTTCAAACGCCGCACACAAATGAATTCACCTGGATTTATACACCAAGGAACCAACACCGCATACGATTGACGGTCTTTTTCTGACAACGCCGGCATAACGCAATACAAGGCACGTCGTTACTGGTTCTCTGGACTTGTCCGGCTACCGTGCGGTCAGAAGCTTCATAATTTCTTCAAACTTTGTTCGGAAGTCAGGTATCGGGCCGCCATATGGGCCCGGGTGTTGTTCTTCGGCTAAACTATTTTCTTCACCGGAGTGAGCATAGTCTACAGCTGTTTTCCCGAACTCGTCCTTCTTGCCCGCATTGGCACCTGAAGCCAGCAGCAGCTTTACGCTTGCAGGTACTCCACTCTGAGCCGCCAGCATCAATGCCGTGGTGCCACCTGAGGACTCAGCGTCAACGTTGGCGCCAGCCTTGATTAGAATCTCGATGGAATCTGGCTCACCCAGTTCGGCGGCTCGAAGAATAGGCGGATACAAATAGCCCTCTGGCCTCACATTTACATCCTCACCGGCGGCTGTGAGGGCCTCGAAAACCTCCCTGCCGCGGGCAACACTGAGAAGGGGAACATAGCCAACTGACTTCTTCACGTTTGCGCCTTCTTCGATGAAGGCACGAACTACGTCTGTGTCACCCGCGCTGACCGCATGCAACAGAAGGCTTCTGGCTTCCTTCCCGTTGACGTCCCAACCTTGACGGCATTTTTCGTGCACAGTTTCAGTGTCGATACTGACCCATCTTTTTGAATCCACGACTGCGTCGATCATGTTCTCTAATTCACGCAGCGGTGGGGGTGCACCGACGTAGTCGACAACTTCCTTGTGCCTGCCCGACACGCTCAGTGACGTAATGGTTGTGGATAAATCAGTTACAAACGACACCGTGCCGTCCGGATTCTTAATCGTCGTGTACTTGTCCTCTAGCGAAAAGTAGTCAATCTTGATGAACTCCTTTATCAACGCGTTGACTGCAGTCGAGTCGACTTTCGAGTGGGCCGTGCCTTTAACGCGGACGTACTCTCTTCCTTCGTAATTGACAGTGCCATCCTCGAGAATCGATAGCTTGTACGAAGGACAGATGCCCAAGCAAGTGGTCCTTTCAAGTGTGATGACTGCCTCGCTCGGCTCTGCCGCTAACCGTGTTCGGTCGCCCACCCCGGTAGAAACGAAGAACCCCAGAACGATGCAGGCTATTTTGTGTTTCTTCATTTTTGAACCGACTGAGAGTTCTTGTTGCCCAAAGCTGTTCGATTCACAGGTTATTCCGGGGTTGCTTGGCAAGTGCCCGCGGCAGGATCCACGCCGGGAGAAGTTGGAGGCGCGGGTGGGAATCGAACCCACGAATGAAGGTTTTGCAGACCTCTCCCTTCCCACTTGGGTACCGCGCCTCGGACGCACAGTATAGCGAAAGAAGGGCCGGGTTTCAGCACGCAGGCGCGTCCTTGAGACATCGGTGGTGGTGTCCTAATTTCGTTTCGTTGCTCGCAGGCACTGCCGAGCACAGACAGGATTGTCTGTGCCACACAGCTTCTCCCGCGGCGCGGTTCGCGCTAAAGTGAATGGCGATGACTTTTCTTCCTTGGCTCATCGCCGCCATCCTGGCAATCGTCGCAGTGGGCGCGATCGTGTGGTCGGCGAGCAGCCGGTCCGACGCGCAGCTTTCCGCCGTGCGGCAGGAAATGCAGAATTCGCTTGCCACGCAGGGCCAGGCGGTGGCGTCGCAGATCAACACGCAGATCGGGCAGCTGGCGCAATCGATGACGCAGCAGCTCGGGCAAGTCCGCGCGGAGCTGCAAACCGGCGTCTCCGCCACGGGACAGCTGACGAGCGACGCGCAGCGCGAGGTGTCGCGGCGCCTCGAAGCGTCCACCGACATGCTGATGCAAATGAGCCAGCGGATCGGCGAGATGCAGCAGGCCAGCCAGGACCTCTCGAAGACGACTTCCACGCTGCAGGATATTCTGAGCGGAGTGAAAACGCGCGGGGCGCTGGGCGAAACGATGCTGGATACGCTGCTCGCGGACGCGCTGCCGCAGAGCGCGTACGCGATGCAGCACCGGTTCGCTTCGACCGGCAGCATCGTGGACGCGATCGTGCGCAGCGGCGACCGGCTGCTATGCATCGATTCGAAGTTTCCGCTCGAGGCGTACCGCAGGCTCGTCGATAGCGGCGACGAGGCGCGCCGCGATTTCTCCCTCGCCGTGCGCAAGCACGCCGACTCGATCGCCGAGAAATACATTCTGCCGCACGAGCACACGCTTGACTACGCGCTGATGTTCGTGCCGTCCGAGGGCGTCTACTACGAGCTGCTGATGACCCAGGATTCGAAGTATGGGCGGCTCGACGAATACTGCCGCGCGAAACGCGTCCTGCCGGTTTCGCCCAACGTGCTGTGCGCGTTTGTGAGCGCCGTCGCCATCAGCCTGCAGGGGCAGAAATTCGAGGAGAATGCGCGGCACATTTTCGCCGCGCTTGCCGGGGTGAAGAAACAGCTCGAAATCTTCAGCGAGGTCCACGAAAGGCTTGGGAATCATCTACGGCACGCGCAGCAGAGCTACGAGGATGCGGATGCGCGGCTGACGCGCGTCACGAATTCGATCGAGCAGATGTCGCAGGGCGCGCTGCCGGAGGCCGAGCCCGTGCAGCAGGTGCTGCTGCCGCCTTCGGAAGAGTAGAACCCATACCGTTGCTCCGTCGTTCGCGCGTCGGTCAGGTCCACGGCCCTGAACTAAACCTGAACTCACGGCCAGCTAGTTTCGCGCGTCACAATCTGCCAGTATCATTGCGACGACGGAAGTCGCCAGCCCTCTCGATGAGGGCCGAACGCTCTTTGAAAACTAGGCCGCAACGAAATTCTCCCCCGAACCATGCCGTGTAGAAATTGATGATCCGGCGGCAAGAGAGCACCCAGCCACCGTTTTTCTAATCGACATTTGGCGATTAGAAACGTCCGTAACTCGCTGTAAACAAACAACGGGCGCCATGTCTAATCGACACGGTAGCGGGGGTGTTCGATCCCCGAAAATGGCCCGCGAAAACGCGCGTCTTGATGAATGCGGTGAGTGGCACCCGCGGCTGTATGACTGCTATAAAGCGGCGCGGGCGGCGTCGAGGAGCGTGCGCAAGTCGCCGGCGATCGTGACCGAGCGAATCTGGTCCAGCGCAACGGCGACGCGGGCGGAATCCTGCGGGTGACGTTCCAGGTGATCGATCAGCTTCTGAATGTCGCGCTGCGAATCCTTGGGCTCGAGAAGTTCAGCCGCCTGCAGATACCGGAGGGCAACAGCCGCATTGGGCGCGCCGACCACTCGCGCGTGAAATGAGAATGTTCCCGATGCGACCGCCTGCACTCGGATCGCCGCCGTATTTTCCTCGCCGCCGGTCGTGACGACCTCCTGCGTCTCGCCGCGGAGGAAGCGGAGCACGCCGGGCGTTTGATTATCGACCGCCAGCCGCAGTTTCGCATCAGACCCTTGCACGCGGACCAGGAGATCGCCTTTCTTTCCGGGCAGGAGCGCAGGATTCGGCGCTTCGAATGCGAGCGCGACGACCGACGTCTTTGCGGTGAATTGCGCGGTGTCCGTTGTCACCGAAATCGTCGCCGGCCCGGCCTCCACTTTGGGTCCAGGCAGGACGACGATGCATTCGGGCGACGCAGCGAGCACGAGACTCAACTGCCCGTTGATTTTCACGAGATTTCCGTCGGCTCGGCCGCTGAGCTCCGTGCCGCAAATCGAAAACTGATCGTGCAGCGAAATCACGGGCGCTACGGAGATCGTTGGCGAAGGATCGGCCGCTGGCGGATCGACGAGCGTGGCGAAGGAAGATCCCGAGGCCTTCGCGAGAACGTAGCCTGCCGATGCGGGCGCGCTGAAAATGGCGCGGCCGGTCGAGTCCGTCGTGAGTTGCTGATCGCCGACGTCAACCTTCACGCCTGAAGCAAGCTTGCCGTCGACGCCGAGGGCCGCGAGAGTAGCTGGACGGCCCGCGACAATTCTGGGCGGCAGCACGATGGTGACGTTCCAAGTGGTCAGGGGCGTGGACGGCGCTTGCGCGCACAGCGCCGAACGCGCGGTGAGTCCGGCCGCGGCGAGGAATCCCGCTGACAGGCAAGCTGCCAGCAGCGTGGAGCCGATGCGTTGTGCGCGAATCGATCGAGCCATCATGGCGCAAGAACCGCCGTGAAACGCCGCCGCCCCGGGCGTCACATTGCAGCGCTACATTGTAATTCTAAAGCGTGGCGAGCGTGAGGCCGGTATTAGTTGTCGAGGCGCACCACGAAGGTGGTGAACTGCTCGTCCGCACGCAACTGATCCGCGAGCTGGCGCGCCGCTGCTTCGGTCGGCAAGCGCCCCACGCGCACGCGGTAGAAAATGCCATTCGGTGAATCGTAGATCGCGATGCTCACGGAGGAATAGCGCATCGCAAGTCGATCTCGCAACCGATTGGCATTGTCCTGATTTGCGAAAGCCCCCACCTGCACGCCGAAGAAGCCTTGCGCCGGATTCGGGCCCGACACCACCTCGAGACGGACCGGCGCGGTGCCGGGACCGACCATGCCGATGGCCTGCGCCGCCGAAAGTGAGAGATCGATGACGCGGTTTGCAACGAAGGGGCCGCGGTCGTTGATGCGAACTTCGGTTTGCATGCCGTTTCGAAGATTGGTCACACGAACCAACGAGCCGAAGGGCAGCGTGCGGTGCGCGGCCGTGAATGCGTGCATGTCGTAAATCTCGCCGTTCGACGTGTGATGGCCGTTGAACGGAACCCCATACCACGATGCCACGCCCTCTTCGACATATTGGCCGGGGATCGCGGGCTGCGTCTCGATGGATGGAGGCGGAGCGGACGGAGCGGATGGCTGCGGCAACGGGGCCGGCGCGGGGGCTTGCGGCGCGTATGTCTTGTGAGCGCAACCTGCGGCCACCAGCGCGATGGCCGATAGAAACCCCAGCGCTGCTGCACGCTGGAAATCCCTCCGCGAGGCGAAGAATCTCACGCGGTATCCCGGTTCACTTGTTTGCACTCAAGTTGGGTATTATAGGAATGCCTTCGCATTCTCGCAAGGAAGCAACGAAACGATCGTGTTTATCAGCGAGCGGTCCCATCGTCTCGGAAGGCAGGAACGGTAAGACTACATGAGCGGATTCTTTGGCGGCTCGCAGCCTCGGCCGAAAATTTGCCCGTCGTGCGGCAATCTGGTTGGCACGGTGGCGACGCGGTGCCCGCAGTGCGGCGCGAGCGTGAGATTCTCGCTGGCCGCGGCCAGCCGTTCGCTCGGCCAACTGATGCCAACCACCGCGCCCGCGACGTACGCAATCCTGACTATCTGCTGCGTGATTTTTGCCGTGAGCTTTCTGGCTACTTTTTCGAAGAACGGCGGCATCGGGATGGGGGGCGGCGGGTTCTTGGGCATTTTGAATTTCGGCGCAATCGACGGCAACGTGCTGGAGCGCCTCGGATGGTCGATGCCTTTGCCGTACGACCTTGCGCAGCCGTGGAGGCTCGTGACGGCCATTTTCCTGCATGCGAGCATCCTGCACATTTTCTTCAACATGTGGGTGTTGATGGACATCGGTCCGCAAATCGAAGAGCTCTACGGGTCCGCCCGCTTCACTTTTATTTGTGTTGTGACGGGAGTCTGCGGCTACCTGCTGAGCAGTTTCATGGGGAAGTACAGCGTGGGTGCGTCGGGCGCGCTGCTGGGACTGATCGGAATGATGCTCGCGGTCACGACGGGGCGACACAGCATCGGGATGCAGATGATGCGCAGCCAAATCTTGCGCTGGCTTGTCTACATCGTGGTCTGGGGGTTCCTGTTCCCAGGAGTCGACAACTGGGCTCATCTGGGAGGATTCGTTTCGGGGTTTGTTCTCGGCAAGCTCATGGCCGACCGACCACCGGCATCGCCGGAAGAGCGCAAGCGAGCGTACGCGATGGGCTGGGGCGCGGCGCTGGCCGTGGTCGTGAGCTTTGTGATGGCAGGGCTGAGCGCGATGGGAAGATAGCGAGGCGCTGATTCGCGCGCGGGCTTATTTCGCGGCGGGACTTGCCGGCGTTTGCTCGGCCTGGAGTTGCCGGGCGACCACGATGCTGTAGTGAATGCCCGAGATCATCACGAAGGCCGCTACGCAATACGCGCACGTTTCCCGCAGGATAAAAAGCGGCCGGTTTTCCCACACGGCCAGCAACAGCACGAGTGTGACAAGCGAAATTTCAAAGAACGTCGTGGCCTTTCCCCAAATGCTCGGCGGAAAAGCTCGGTAGCCCACCGTGAGAAGAATCACGACGCACGCGACAAGAATCAGCACGTCGCGCCCGAGCACCAGAATCGCCAGCCACCAGCCGATTTTGCCCTTGAGCGCGAGCACGAAATACGACGACGACAGCAGCAGCTTATCTGCGATCGGATCGAGGTACGCGCCGAGCGGCGTGCGCTGATTCAAGCCGCGCGCGAGCAGCCCGTCGAGGCCGTCACTCACGCCGGAGACAATCAGAATTCCGAGCGCCCAATCGTAGCGGTCGTATTTGATCGCGATGATGAAAAAGGGAAGGAAGGCGAGGCGCAGGAACGTGAGCTGATTGGGAACGGTCAGGATTCGGTTGTGTATCGGCTTCATCTGATTTTATCCAGCGAAAAGCGCAACGGCAGGCGGAGGCTCGAATCAGGCGAACTGCGCGAGGTATTCCACCAGCGAGCGGCCCACCTTTTTCTCGAACACTTCCGCGAGCGAGGGAATCGAGCCGCGCGCCTCATCGAGCGCGATTCGCTCGATTCGCAGCATCGGGAAAAACAGCGTCGGCAGGCCGATGCGGTCACCCTCCGGATGCAACACCTGGAGGATGAAATCGTCGAACGAGCCGAGATCGATCCCGCGCAGCGTGACGCCGGCGCTCGAAATTTCCACGAGCTCGCCCCAGAGCCGCTCCTTCGGACTGTGCAGGCTCACGACGACAATCGAGCGCGGCTCCATCGCCCCTCCCAAGAAATTCGAATCAGACGGAAATCGCTTGCAGATCGTGCGCGAGCGCGAGCTTCGGCTCGGTCAGCTTCTGCACGTCTTCCGGCGTCACGCCCGCGGCCACTTCACGCAGCAGCAAGCCCTTCGGCGTCACCTGAATCACCGCGAGTTCGGTGACGATCAGATCGACCACGCCGACGCCCGTGAGCGGCAGCGTGCACTTCTTCATGATCTTTGGGCCGCCCTCTTTTGTTGCGTGCTCCATCGCGATGATGACGCGCTTTGTGCCGGCGACGAGATCCATCGCGCCGCCCATGCCCTTCAGCATTTTGCCGGGAACCGCCCAGTTCGCGAGGCTGCCCTTTTCGTCAACCTGCAGCGCGCCGAGAACGCTGACGTCGATATGCCCGCCGCGAATCATGGCGAAAGAGTCGGCGCTCGAAAAATAGCAGCAGCCGGGAATTTCGGTGACCGGTTCCTTGCCTGCATTTATAAGATCGGGGTCTTCTTCACCCTCGTAGGGATACGGCCCGATGCCGAGCATGCCATTTTCCGATTGCATGATGACTTCGACACCAGGCGGCAGGTAATTCGGGATCAGCGTGGGGATGCCGATGCCGAGATTGACATAGTAGCCGTCGCGCATCTCCTGTGCCACGCGCCGCGCAATGATTTCCCGCTTGTCCACCGGAGGCGCCATCACGCCACCCCGCGCTTGCGCTTCGGACCTGGCTCCATCGGCTTCAGGTAGTTCGTGCCCTGGAAGATCGCATCGACGAAAATTCCGGGGGTGTGGACGCCGTCCGGATCGATTTCGCCGAGCTCGACCAACTGCTCGACCTCTGCTATCACGTAATCGGCGGCGGTGGCCACGACCGGATTGAAATTGCGCGCGGTCTTCCGGTAGACAAGATTGCCCCAGCGGTCGCCTTTCCACGCTTTCACGAACGCGAAATTGCCGCGCAGCGCGGGAACGAGAATGTGCGGGCGGCCGTTGAATTCGCGCACTTCCTTTCCTTCCGCGACCATTGTGCCGTAGCCGGTCGGCGTGAAAAACGCGGGAATGCCGGCGCCCGCGGCGCGCATGCGTTCGGCAAGAGTGCCCTGCGGATTCAATTCCATCTCGATTTCATTGTTGAGCGCGAGCTTCTCGAAGAATTTGTTGGCGCCCACGTAGCTCGCGATCAGTTTCTTGATTTGGCGATTTTCGAGCAAAAGGCCTACGCCGTAGCCGTCGATGCCGGGATTATTTGAAGCGACCGTGAGGTTCTTGGTGCCTTGCTTGAGGAGCGCGCGAACCAGATTCTCGGGCACGCCGCAGGTGCCGAAAGCGCCCATCAGGATCGTCGCGCCGTCTTTGACGCGGCCGATCACCGCTTCGGCGTTTGCTACGCGCTTGTCCATCCATCTCCCCTGATCCGTGATTGCTGCGAAGAGAACATCCGAGTCTACTACAACTTCGCGGCCCTCTTGAGGCGCTTGCCCCGCCGCATGTTTCTACTTTTGATCGGTGGTTCGGCGGCTCACGCCTTCGCGAGCCGCGCCTTTCAGGATGCCGATTCTGGCGGCCACGCGGGCGGCTGCATCATCCGCGCCTGCCGATTTCTCGATTTCCGCCACCAGTGCCGAGCCCACGACGGCCGCATCGGCGATTCCGCCAAGTACGGATACATGCGACGGCTGCGAAATACCGAATCCAACCGCGAGCGGTAGCTTGGTGAATCGCCGCACGCGGCGCGCGAGTTCTGGAAGCTCCTCGGGCAAGGCGCTGCGTTCGCCCGTCACGCCCGTTCGCGAAATCAGATAAAGGAAGCCACTTGAAACCCCGGCGATTTTCGCGAGGCGCGCGTCGGTTGACGTCGGCGCCGCGAGGAAAATCGTATCGAGGCCATGCGACCGCATCGCCGTGCGATATTCGCCCGCTTCTTCCGGCGTGAGATCCGTGGCCAGCGCGCCATCGGCGCCCGCGGCAGCCGCGGCGCCGGCGAACTTCTCGACACCCATCTGGAGAATCGGATTGTAATAGCTGAAAAGAATCAGCGGCACGTCACTCTTCGCCCGCACGCGCTTGATAAGTTCGATCACGCTCGCGAGCGTGGTTCCGGCGCGCAACGCGCGTTCGCTGGCGCGTTGAATCGTGGGCCCGTCCGCGACGGGATCGCTGAAGGGGACGCCCAATTCGATTACGTCCGCGCCGGCTTCGGCGGCCGCAAGAACGATTTTCTCGGTGGCATCGAGCGAGGGATCGCCCGCGGTGATGTAGGCGACCAGGCCCATTTCGCCCGCCTTGGCAAGCTGGGCGAATCGCGCTTCGATTCTGCCGGTGCTTTCTGATGCAGATTTCCCCGCGGTTTGGTTGGCGGATCGAGATGACTTCGGAATGGCCGCCTCAGACATAGCGCGAAAGCGTTTCCATGTCTTTATCGCCGCGGCCGGAGACGTTGAGGATCACGATCTCGTCTTTTTTCATTTTGGGCGCGCGCGTCATCAATTCGGCTACCGCGTGCGCCGACTCGAGCGCCGGAATGATGCCTTCCCTGTGGGCGAGAGTGCGCGCCGCCTCGATGGCAGCTTGATCGCTCACGGCCGTGTATTCGGCGCGGCCTTCGTCCGCAAGCCAGGCGTGCTCGGGTCCGATCGCCGGATAATCGAGGCCCGCCGAAATCGAATGCGTTGTCGCAATCTGCCCGTCGGCTGTCTGCAGCACATAGGTATATGTGCCCTGCAGCACTCCGGGCCGCGCGCCCGTGAACCCTTCCGCCGCCGCGAGTCTCGCCGCGTGTTCGCCGAGCGCGTGCCCGCGTCCACCGGCTTCGACGCCAACCATTTTTACGGCCGCGTCGCCCAGAAATGCGTGAAACAAGCCGATTGCATTCGATCCGCCGCCGACGCATGCGAAGAGATAATCGGGCAAGCGCCCTTCGCTCTGGAGAATCTGCGCGCGCGCCTCTTCGCCGATCACTTTGTGAAAATCGCGGACGATTTGCGGATAGGGATGGGCGCCGAGCACTGAGCCGAGCAGATAGTGGGACGTGCGCACGTTGGTGACCCAGTCGCGCATGGCTTCGTTGATCGCGTCCTTCAGCGTGCGACTGCCCGCATTGACGCCGATCACTTCTGCGCCCAACAGGCGCATGCGGTCCACGTTGAGCCGCTGGCGCTCCATGTCCTCGGTGCCCATATAGACCGTGCAGGTGAGCCCGAGGCGCGCGGCCACGGTTGCGGTCGCAACGCCGTGCTGCCCTGCGCCCGTTTCCGCAATCACGCGCTTTTTGCCCATGCGCACGGCGAGCAAGCCTTGCCCGAGACAGTTGTTGATCTTGTGCGCGCCGGTGTGCAGCAAGTCTTCGCGCTTCAGGTAAATTCGCGCGCCGCCGAGATGCTCGGTCAAGCGCGAAGCAAACTGCAGGGGCGTGGGTCGCCCCGCGAAATTTTTCAGCAGGTCGTCGAGCTCCGCGCGAAACGCGGGATCGGCGCAGGCCGCGGCATACGCCTGCTCGAGTTCCTCGAGCGGCGCGACGAGCGTCTCAGGGACGTAGCGCCCGCCGTAGGGCCCGTATCGGCCTCGCGTGTCCGGCACAATTTGCGCGGTCACACTCATGCTGACCTCTTCGGTTTCTGGACCTTCTTCTGGGCGTCTTTCGCAGCACGCATCAAGTTCCTCACGCGGGCCAGGTCCTTCTTTCCGGGCCGCGCCTCCACGCCGCTGCATACATCGACCGCGTAGGGCCGCGCCGCGCGAATCGCCTCGGCTACATTTTCAGGAGTCAAGCCGCCAGCGAGAAAAACGCGCCCATATTTCTTGGCTCGCCGCGCGATTTCCCAATCGAACGTTTTGCCCGTCCCGCCGCGCCGGTGTACGTCGAAGCCGTCGAGCAATAGCGCCGTCGCCGACCTGTAGGTTTGCAGTTGCCCGACAGCCAACGATTGCTTCACGCGAATCGCCTTGATCACCGGAAACGAGCGTTTCAGCCGCGCTACCATCGCCGGCGTCTCATCTCCATGCAGCTGCAGCGTATCGAGTCCCACTTCTCGCGCGATTTCGAGCATCGTCTGTTCGCTTTCATTGACGAACACGCCCACGACTGAAATCCTCTTCGGCAACCGGCTTACAATTTTCTTGGCCTTGGCCGGCTCGACATAGCGCGGGCTGCCCGCGTAGAAATTAAATCCCAAGAGGTCTGCTCCCTCTGCGACAGCTCGCCGGGCATCCACCCAATTCGTGATTCCGCAGATTTTCACCTTCACCTTGGGCATGGCCGTCAGGCGCTCGCGGCCGGACCGCTTCCAATCAGTGCGCGCAGCGGGACGGCCGGATCGGGCTCCTTCATCAAATGCTCGCCGATCAGGAACGCATCGAAGCCCGCGTCGCGCAGGCGCGCCAGATCGTCGTGCGTGCGCAATCCGGACTCGCTCACCGCGATGCACTCCTCGGGAATCGCTTCCACGAGTTCGAGCGATGTTTCCACGCGCACGTCGAAATTCCGCAGATCGCGGTTATTCACCCCGATAATTCGCGCACCCACCGCAATTGCACGTGCCACTTCCTGGCGTGTGTGCACTTCGACAAGCGGCTCCATGCCGAGCGAACGCCCCAATTCCAACAGTTCGCGCAACGTTTCATCGCTGAGGATCGCCGCGATCAGCAAAAAAGCGTCCGCACCCGCTGCCCGCGTCTCCCACACCTGCCACGAGTCGATGATGAAATCCTTGCGCAAGACCGGAATCTGCACGGCCTTGCGCGCCGTTTTCAAATCGGCGAGCGAGCCGGAGAAAAACCCCTCCTCCGTGAGCACGGAGAGCGCCGCGGCCCCTGCGCCCTCGAGCTTCGGAGCCAGATCGGCGGGAGCGTAATCCTCACGGATCACGCCGCGCGAAGGAGATGCCTTCTTGAGCTCCGCGATCACGTTGAAACCCGCGCGTGATAGCGCACCCGGAAAATCACGCGGCGCATCAACCTTGCCGACCGCCAGCTTCAGCGCCACATCCGGCAGCACACGTTTCCTGTGCGCGATTGACTCGCGCCGCGCCTCGACAATGCGGTCGAGGATGGTCCTCTCGCGTGAAATCGTTGCCATTCGTTTTTCCGGATACGTCGCCAAACGCTAAAAGCAGCCCCGCAAACGTTCGCGGCGGAAGCGAAGAGTGTCTTCAGGGGCTAAAGCCCGCTCTTCTCGCTCTGAATGTCGGAGCTGAAGCTCCGACCCCCTAACGAGCGCGCCTGCTGGTGGCACATGTCGCAGGGTCAATTTTAGCTCTATTTTGGGGCCGCTCGAAGCATGCTATCGGGGCGTCCCGGACCTGTCAATTTGCCGGATGCGCGGCGGCAGTCGAAAGTAGCGGCTCAGAGAATCGGATGGGAATGCCAAAATTCGAGCCGCCGAAGCCCTTCAAGATCGCATACGTGACACCAATTACCTTCCCGTCCTGGTTGAAAAGGGGTCCGCCCGAGCCGCCGGAAGTAGTCTGCGCGTCGAACACGATCTTGTCCGGGAGGATGTCGCCAATGTGCCCTTGCGTAATAAGGGGACGAATCAGATTCCGTTGCGCGAGCGCGTCGAGAATCTGCGAAACGTCGCCGCCGCTCTGGGTCAGAATCTGCTGCGCCGTTTTTTCGTCGGTGCGCGCGAGAATCGCGGCTAGCCCGGTCGCATAACCCATCAGGACGACCGGATCGCCCGCGGCTGTGACACCCTCCGTCGAATCGATCGTAAGGGCGGGGCGCTTCAGGTCTTGCATATCGACGCGCATCGCCGCGAGATCGGCGTCTTTCGATATCTGGTCGATCTCGGCGTGAAACGCGCGCGGGTCGCCCGGGAAATAGGCGCGAATGGACGATATCTCGGCCTGGAAACCCTGGCTGGTGATCTGGCTGAGTTCGTCGTTGTTCCACCAGGGCTCGGCGACGTGGCGATTGGTGATGACCCGGCCATCCCCTACCGTGAATCCGGTCCCGAATACGTCGACCGTCACTTCCGGCCCGTTCCCTTGAAGCGTCAGAAGGGGATTGCCGTCGCTATCCTGGATAGGTTCCCCTTGCGGATTCAAGCCCACGTAACGCAGGCGCTGATTCGCGTCCTGGCTGCGGAAGGCGACGGTGACATGCAGCAGGCAGACGCTTTGCACGTCTTTGGCGATAAAGTTATCCGTGGAGTCGTCTTCTCTCTCGAGCCGCTTCAGGCGCGCGTTCGTCTCGTCCAATTCTTTCTGCAATTCAGTGCTCTGGCCGTCGGCTGAATTGGCCATCTGGGCGCGCAGGTCGGCCGCATGCTTTTGCAACTCGTCCTTTCCGTCGATCGCGCCTTCCGTGGCTGCTTGTTCGTCATGTAGGCGGCGCACCTCGGCGAGCATGTCCTGCTGATGGATGATTCCGTGCTCGAGGCGGGTGATCGTGGCATTGGTGCGCTGCACATCTTTTTTGGCGCTGTGAAAGAACACGAAATACGTTCCAGCCATCAGGACAGCGATCGCGAAGGCTGAAGCCACGCCGATTTTCAGGCTACGGTCGAGCGAAAAGGCGTCACTCGTCATTTTTTCCGTGACGGCAAGCGCCTGGAAGGCGGTTTGAGCAATCTGCTGGCCCTCCTCGGCGAGACGCGTTCTTTCGAGGAGCTGCCTGTCTGCCCGGCGCGCCCTTAGTTGCGCGCGAACGCGCGCAAGAAGCTCGACGGGATCGAACGGCTGGGAGATCGCGTCGTCGGCTCCGAGATCGAGGGCTGCCGCGCGATCCTCGGCAGCAGGGCCAACGAGCAGGATCACGCGGACTTGCTGCGTCGCAGCAGACCCATGGATGGCCGCGATTACATCATGCACATGGAGCGCCGCGTGCTCTCCAGTCTCAACATTCGGTATTGTGCACGGAAGGGCACTCAGGAGAAGCAGCTCTGGCGCGAGCTGGCGTGCGGCCTGAAGCCCTTCTTGAGGCGCTGCAAACGCGGTTACATCGAAGCCCGCGCCCTGCAATACCATTTGCAGGGCGTCGCGGCACGCCGGATCCGTTTCGACGATTACGACTCTCTCTGGAGCGTCGCTCACCGAGCCCTCGCCTTTCGTCCTCGACAAGGACGCACACACACCGCTTCGCCGCCGGCTGCCGTTTGCATCTTACTATGACTACTTTCGACCCCATGGAGATTCATCGAAATTCGGCCGGTTATGGTAGGGAGGCCTGGAGAACCCCATTCTTGCGTCCGCCCGGCGGTGTTAACCTAGCGCGGGAATGAGAGCGCTCGATCAGCTGAACGCGAAGATCATCCGGTGCCGCAAGTGCCCGCGGCTCGTCGCATACCGTGAGAAGGTGGCGCGCGAGAAGCGGCTCGCCTATCGCGATTGGGACTACTGGGGCAAACCCGTCCCCGGATTTGGCGACCCGCGCGCGAAACTGCTCGTCCTGGGCCTCGCGCCGGCCGCGCATGGCGGCAACCGCACCGGGCGGGTCTTCACCGGCGACCGCTCCGGCGACTTTCTTTACAAAGCACTCTACGAGGCGGGCTTTGCGAATCAGCCGACTTCGACGCGATGCGACGACGGGCTTATTCTCGAGAACGCGTACGTAGCAGCTACCGTTCGATGCGCGCCCCCGGCCAACAAGCCGCTGCCGTCTGAAGAGGCGAAGTGCCGTCCCTATTTCGAGAAAGAGCTCGAGCTCCTTCGCCCGCGCGCCCTTCTTGCTCTCGGAGGGATCGCGATGAGGGTATATCTTGGCCTGCTCAAGGAACGTGGCCTGATCAAAAGCGCCGCGGCCTTTCCCTTTCGCCACGGCGCGAGCTATGAGATCGGTACCGGCTTGCCGCGCCTGTTCGTTTCGTATCACCCAAGCCAGCAAAATACGTTCACCGGGAAGCTCACCGAAGCGATGATGGCGCGCGTCTTCGGTGACATCCGCAAATTTCTTGAAAGCGATTCAGGCGAATGAGCGCCGACGCAAATGCGCGGCCTGACTCGGTGACCCCCGACGCCATCATAGCGTTTCGAAACGTGCACTACGCGCTGCCCGGCGGACAAGTGCTGCTGTGCGACATCAACCTCACGGTACAGCGAGGCGAGACGCTCGTGCTCCTCGGCCGCAGTGGGGCCGGCAAGACGACCGCGCTGAAACTCATCAATCGCCTGCTCGAGCCGACCAGCGGCGAGGTGCAAGTCGACGGCCGCGGAACGCTCGCCTGGGATCCGATTGTGCTGCGGCGCCACATCGGCTACGTGATCCAGGAAACCGGCCTTTTCCCGCATTACACCGTGGGGGAAAACGTAGCGTTGGTGCCGCGGCTTGAGCGCAAGGCCGCCCCGTACGTTCGCGCGCGTGTCGAGGAACTGCTCGGCCTCCTCGGCCTCGATCCGGCGCGTTATCTCGAACGCTACCCGCACGAACTCTCCGGTGGACAGCGTCAGCGCGTGGGAGTGGCAAGGGCGCTCGCGGCCGATCCGCCGATCCTGCTGATGGATGAGCCGTTCGGCGCGCTCGATCCGCTCACCCGGGCGGAAGTGCGGGAGGAATTTCAGGCGTTGCAGAAGCGGCTCGGCAAGACAATCGTGATCGTCACGCACGACACAAGCGAAGCGCTGCTGCTCGGAACGCGCATCGCGCTGTTCGAAGCGGGCGAAATCCGCGGCGTGTACTCGCCGAAGGAATTTCTGGCGTCGGGCGAACCCGTCGCGGCAGCGTACGCCGGGCAACTGCGGCGCTTGGGACAATTCGAGAGGGGCACATGAACGTTATCCAATATTTCGAGCGGCATCCCGACGAGATTTTGCAGGCGACGGTCGAGCACATCTGGCTCGTCGCTATCGCGATGCTCATTGCGGTTGCGATCGGTGTGCCGCTCGGGATTCTGGTCGCGCGGCGGCCGTGGCTTTCCAAGCCCATCCTCGGCGGCGCCAACATAGCCGAGACGATTCCGAGTCTCGCGCTCTTCGGGTTCCTGCTTCCCGTTCCGTGGCTGGGCGATCGAGCGGCACGCCTCGCCATAGCCGCTCTCGCGCTCTACGCCCTGCTCCCGATCATTCGCAATACCGCAGCGGGAATCGCGAGCGTCGATCCCGCCGTGCGCGAGGCCGCGCGAGGCATGGGCATGACGCCGCGCGAGATTCTCTTCAAGGTCGAGTTGCCGCTTTCGCTTTCCACGGTTCTCGCGGGCGTGCGCGTCTCGACCGTGCTCACCATCGGAATCGCGACGATTGCCGCAGCCGTCGGCGCAGGCGGGCTTGGCGAATACATTTTTCGCGGGCTTGCCATGGTGAACAATTCGTTGATCCTCGCTGGCGCCATCCCGGCGGCCCTTCTCGCGCTGGGCGCGGATTTTCTGCTGAGCATTCTCGAACGCTCGCTGCGGCCCGGGCGATGAATTCCCGATGAAAAGACTCGCGGCGCTCTTGGCCCTCATCGTGAGCCTGTGCGTGTGCGGCTGCGGGCCTCGGCCGCGCGACACGATTGTGGTCGGCTCGAAGAATTTTCCAGAGCAGGCGCTGCTCGGCGAAATCCTGGCGCAACACCTTGAGGCGCGGACGCACCTGCATGTCGAGCGGCGCTTTTACCTCGCGGGCAGCTTTATCTGCCAGCAGGCGATGCTGGCGGGCCGCATCGATACTTATGTGGAATACACGGGGACGGCGCTGACGGCCATCCTGCACGATCCGATCGAAAGCGACCCCAGCGCCGTCTTCGCGCGAGTGCAAAGGGAATACAAGCAGAGATTCGATTTCGACGTGATGCCTTCGCTCGGCTTCAACAACACGTTTGCGCTGGTGATTCGGGGCGAAGACGCACGGCGCCTGCACCTGAAGACGATCTCGGACGCTGTCCCATACGCGCGAAACTGGCGCGCAGGCTTTGGGTACGAATTCATGGAACGTCCCGACGGCTATCCGGGCCTGGAAAAAGTCTACGGCCTGCGATTCTCGGGGCCGCCGAAGATATTGGATCTCGGGCTGCTGTACCGCGCGCTGCTCGACAAGGAAGTCGACCTCGTGGCCGGCAACTCGACGGATGGCCTGATTGCGGCGCGCGACCTCGTGATCCTGGAAGATGACAAGCACTACTTCCCGCCTTACGAGGCCGTGCCCGTTGTGCGAGACGACACGCTCACGCGTTATCCCGAGGTCCGGACGGCTATCGCGGAACTCGCGGGCAAAATCTCCGACGAAGAAATGCGGAAGATGAATTATGAGGTGGCGGGAGAAGGCCGCGACATTGAGGACGTGGCGCGCGAATTCCTGCGGTCGAAAGGTTTGGACTGAAGCAAGCCGTTCATGAGTGCGGGACTTTGAGCCTTTCGAGTTCTTCCATCACCTTCGTAGGATTATGATCCCTGAAGGTTCTTAAAGTGAGCTTCGAGGGCCGCGCAATACTGGTGCTCGGCCTCGAGTTCGGCCTGCAGCTTCTTCACCAGAAGCTCGAGCCGCAGAATCTCATTGCGCAGCCTCTGAATGTCCGCACCCGCGGGAGCTGCCGGCCGCGGTGGTGCCACCGGGGCGGGCGATGCGGCGGATCGTGGCTGAGCTGTCGCAACGGGAGCAGCGTTCGACATACGCGGAGCCATCCCTGACACCGGCGAAGCAGGTGCGGCCCCAGCTGAAAAGAGGCCTGCCAACGCATTGGAGGGCCTGCCCGGCTCGCGCTCGCTCGCGGGCATTTCTTCCGCCGAGGGACCGGCTGGACTCAGATGAAGCAAACTTTTCACTCGCGCAATCAGATCGCGCGGCTGAAAGGGCTTGCGAATCAGCTCATCGGCTTTCACCGCTGTCGCTTTTTCGGCGACCGTGCGATTCACCACACCCGACATCAAAATTACCGGCGTGCCGGCGAACTGTTCGTGCTGCTTGATGAACTGGCAGACTTCGTAGCCGTCCTTGTCGGGCATGATGACGTCGGTGATCACCGCATCCGGCGCGGCCTCGCCAAACTGGGCGATCGCCGACGCTGCATCCGGGCACGTGATCACCTGGATGTTCTCTTTGCGGAAGGCGATCTTGATCACTTCGCGCATGGTCGCGCTGTCGTCGATGAAATAGACGGTCGGGGTGCGGGCAGCCGTGAGAGTTTCAGTTTCGCTCATGACGACTCCTTTTCGACGTGCTCGGAATTGTCTTCCGCGCCGTCGCGCTCGTTTTCGTCGAATTCGCGCATCGCATCGAGGAGCAAATCGGTGGCCGAGCGCAACACGGTCCGCTGTGCGGCCGTGGCTCCGTAGATGAATTTGTAGACTCCGCTGGCCGCGGACTGGCACGTCTTCACAATTTGCGTCACCGCCTCGTCCCCGAAAAGCGGGCCGCTTTCCGAGTGGACGATTTCGCCGCCCTCGAAGAAGATGATGCCGTCCGTTTCGGCACCGTTGATATGCAGCGCGCCCGTCTGGTGGGCCTGCCCGAGCATCTGGATCACGCCGGGAAGATCGAGATGCGAAAGGCTGCCGCTCAGCGCCGTGTCGGCGGTCGAAAGCATCTGGGTTGGCTGGAAGCCATCCTGGCGGCTGACCAGAAGATTGCGCACGTGCGCGGCGATTTCCGCGGGCGGGCGGCGGCGGTCCACAAAATCATCGCAGCCGGCGCGATAGGCTTCGAGTTGCGCCTGATCCCCGCCACTGCCGATGGCGATCAGTGGAATGGATGCCGTCTTGGGATCGGCGCGCAGAATCGGCGCCATCTCGAGCGCGCCCATCTCGCGCAAATTCGTGGCGCAGAGAATGGCGGCTGGAACGTTCCATTCGAGCATCGTCAACGCGTAAGCTGCCTGCGTGCTCGGGATCACATCGAATCCCTGTTGCTTGAGCGCTTCGCCGAGACGCTTTGCGAAATACACATTGCTGTCGATCAGCAGCACTCGCGGGAGGTTTGCCGGCGCGCTCATGGCTGAACCCCCGCGCGACTCGATCCGGCGCTGGTCCCCGGAGCCGACGCGATCAGAGCTTCCAGATTGAGCACGTCGACGGACTCCTCGCCGATGACGAGCGTGCCGGCAACGTGGGCCGGGCTGTTGCTATCCGGCGGCTGAACCTGCCCCGTAGCCATCTCGCACTCGCCACTCACCGGAATCGCGCTTAACTCTCTTCCTTCGCCCGCGCAGCGCGCCACGAGATAAAACTGCTGGCCGGATGCCTCCTTGCCGAGGAGCAGAGAGCCGGCGTCGTAGACCGGCAAGATGCGGCGGCGGCGAATGATCACTCCCGAAACCGAATTCGAAGTGTGGGGAAACCCGTGGAGCTTCACGGGCGGCGCAAGTTCGGCCACGAGCGCCGCGGGCAGGGCAAACCGGTGCGCGCCGATGCGAAGCAGTACGAATGAGCTGTGGTTCGCGTTGTCACCGGCACTCATGCCTGCGCGGCTCCTTCCATTTCAGGCTGCGGTGTGCTTGGCTTGATCGCGCGATCGAGCGCGCCGAGCTCATCAGCCGACAAAAATCCCGTAGGCTCGACGACCGGGATCACCGAATCGTCGATATACGCGAGGCCGCGATACCAGCGTCGTTCTTTGCCCGAAAATGCCTGCGGCAGTGGATACACGGCTGGAATTTCCGTCATGCGGTCGATCCGATCGACGAGCACCGCAATTCGCATGCGCCTCAGGATCAGAACGAGCGTCGGGCGCGAGACCGGCAGGCCGAAATGCGCGCCCGCGTTTACGACGTAGCAGGTTCGGCGGCTCCATTCCAAAATGTGACGCACCTTCGGCACGACTTGCTGGTCGATTTCGTTGGCTGCGCCGGCCAGACCGTCGGTACTGCGAATTTCCTGCACCGATCCGGCGGCGATTGCGAACATCTGATTTGCCACGTAAAACAGAATCACAGCCTCTGGCTTCCCGCGGCGCGCCGGTTTTTCCTTGCGTGCGTCCGCAGCGTTCACCTTGCACCTGCGGGAACGAGGCGAGCCAATTTCGCGACGCGCTTTTCAATCGCTCCGGCAATGTCGTCGAGCGCGAGAACTTCGTCGACCGAACCGGTTTTGATCGCTTCGGCCGGCATGCCGAAAATCGTCGACGTCGCTTCGTCCTGCGCGAGGACCGAGCCACCGGCCGCCTTCACCGCCTTCACACCTTTCGCAGCGTCGGCGCCCATGCCGGTCAAAACGACTGCCACCACGAGCGAGCGGGCGTACGCCGAGATCGTTTCCAGCGCGACATCCGCGCACGGCCGATACCCGTCGATGCGCGGCCCCGGATCGAGCACAATTTTGCCGCCGGCCGAGAGCTGGAGATGATGCGAACCCGGACACACGTAGATCACGCCCGGTTGGGGCGTCTCGTTTGCTTCCGCCTCTTTGACGGGCAACGAAGCGATCTCGCCGAGTTGCACCGTGAATTGCTTCGTGAAGGTCGCCGGCATGTGCAGCACCAGAAATACGGCGGCCGCGAAATCTTTTGGCAAACTTGCAACGACACGCGTGACCGCGGCTGGCCCGCCGGTGGAAGCCGCAATCGCGACCATCGGGAATTTGCCGTTGGCTTGAGCGAGCGCGGCGCTGTTTGCAATCTTCGCCGCAGCCGAGAGCGGTTCGTGCGGCATCGGCAGCTTCGAGCGTGTCGCGGTGCGGACGACGCGCACCTTCGCGGCCAGCTTCAGCTTGCGCGTCAGCTCGTCGCGCACCGCCTTCATATCGAGATCGATTCCACTCGATGGCTTTGACACGAAATCGATGGCGCCAAGTTCGAGGGCTTTCAGCGTGCTCGCGGCGCCTTCACGCGATTCGGAGCTGACGATTACGATCGGTCGCGGATGCTGCGACATAATCAGCTCGGTCGCCTGCAGGCCGTCGACGTGCGGCATGTTGATGTCCATCGTGATCACGTCGGGACGAAGCGAGTCCGCGAGGGCGACGCCGTCGCGGCCGTCGCGCCCCTGTCCGACCACCTCGAGTTGAGGGTCGGAGTTGATGATCTCCTGGAGGACTTTGCACATGAAGGCGGAGTCGTCCACCACGAGCACCCGTAATTTCTTGCCGGACGCGTTCATCATTTCAACTCTGGCGCAGCGGCAGCGGAACTCCCGCAGCCGGGCGCCCCTTGGGCGTTTCCGAACCGATCAGGCTTTCGACGGTCGCGATCAACTGGTCTTCCTGCACAGGCTTCGTGAGGAAGCCTGATGCTCCTTCCTTCATCGCGCGGTCGCGATGCTTCGCACCGGCTCGCGACGTAACCACGAGCACTGGAATACGCCGTGTCATCGGATCCTGGCGCAAGTGCGCCATCAGTTCGTAACCGTTCATGCGCGGCATTTCGAGGTCGGTGATCACCAGGTGGCAGCCCACCTGCGCGACGACTTCGGAAGCTTCGAGACCATCCGAAGCGAGCTTCACGCGATAGCCGGCCTTTTCCAGCATCCGGCCCACGAACTTGCGGACGCTGATCGAGTCGTCTGCGACAACCACAACACGGTCGTTTTCGATCGCATCGACCGCCTCGGACGGAATGCTGCCCGCCGCGACAGCCTCCGCGCCGGGAGCGAAAACCCGCGCCGCCGGAGATGACGCAGGCAGCGCATGGCGCTCCGCCGTATCCGCAGCAACCAGGCGATTCAAGTCGATCAGCAGGATCAGGCTGCCATCCGATGCAATTGTGGTGCCCGGGAAAAGCTTCACCCTGCGCAGATAATCGCCGAGATTCTTGATGACGATTTCGTCCTTGCCGAGCACTTCCTCGACGACTACGCCGACATGCTTGCCCGCGACTTTCACGATCACCATGTGGAAGTAGCCATTCAGCGGCTCGAGCGGCGGCAAGGCCAGCTGCAAATCGAGGCGCACGACTTCCGTCACCACATCGCGCACGCGCGTGAGCAGCTTGCCCCCCACATCTTCGATTTCAGCCGGCTTCAGGCGGCGGATTTCCTCGACGACCGCGAGCGGAAACGCAAACACGGACGCACCGCAGCGCACGAACAGCGCTTGCGAAATAATCAGCGTGAGCGGCACCTTCACCGTGAAGCACGCGCCATGACCCTTCTCGGAGCGCACTTCGATTTCGCCGTTCAGTGAGTGGACGTTCGCGCGCACCACATCGAGTCCCACGCCTCGGCCCGCGAGTTCCGATGTGGAGGAAGCGGTCGAAAATCCGGGGCGGAAAAGGAACTCGCGAAGTTCGCGCTCGGTCAATTCGGCGGCGGCCACCGGCGAAACGGCGCCGGAATCGATCACGCCCTGGCGGACACGCTCGTAGTCGATTCCGCGCCCGTCGTCCTCGACTTCAATGAAAATGTGGTTGCCGCGATGATAGGCGCGCACCGAAATACGCCCTTTTTCGGGCTTGCCTGCGCGGCGGCGTGCCTCCGGGTCTTCGATTCCATGTGCGACGGCATTTCGAACCAGGTGAATCAGGGGATCGGAGATGTGCTGAATGATGTTGTTGTCGAGTTCGGTTTCGGCGCCCTCGAGCGCGAGATCGACGGGCTTGCCCGTGCTCTGCGCGGCGTCGCGCACCGTGCGCGAAAGGCGCGTGTAGAGGTTGCCGATCGGGACCATGCGCGCAGCCGTGATTTCATCCTGCAGGTGGTGCGCGAGCTTGGTGAATTCGTCGATGTCCGAATCCACGCGCCCCATGAAGCCCTCAAGCTGCTGGAGAACTTCAGAGACGTCCGCGGAGATTTCCGTGAGCGAGCGCGAGAGGATGTTGACGTCGTCGTAGCGGTCCATTTCGAGTTCGCTGAACTCGAGGAGGTCGTTGGACATAATCGGCGCACGCGCGGCAGGTCGCGGCCGGAAAGTATCCATTTGCGGCGCATGGCTGCCTGGCACCAGCGACGAGGCGATGCGCGTGAATTCGTGCTTCTCCTGAAATTCCGAAACCTTTCCGGCGAGGCGGCTCTTTGAAAAGGTCAGAACCTCGACGAGCTTCCCGAGCTCCGACAGGCGACCGAGCATCCGCGTGCGGTTGATGACGAGCTCGCCGACCGCGTTCATCATTCGATCGAGCCGCTCGAGCGAAATACGCACGGACTTGGCCTGCGGTAGAGGCTGCGCGCCCGCGGAGCGAGAAGCGGCGACGGGCGCACCGCTTTCAACCGCAGAACCTTGCGCGGCCGGGGCTGCTGTCTGTGCCTCGGCTGCCTCTTCGTCCTCCTCAGGCGCAAGCTCAGCGATCCGCGCCAGCAGTGGGTCGACAGCGGCCGCCATTTCGGCATCGCTCGACCACTGCCGCGTCAGGAACTTGCGCAGCACGTCCACCGATTGAAGGCACAGATCAACAATTTCGGCGCTGGGCTGTAACGCGCCATCGCGGAGATGGCCGATCAGATCCTCGACGCGATGCGCGACGGCGGAAAGCCGGTGCAAACCCACCTGCGCAGCGGAACCCTTCACTGTGTGGATCGAGCGAAAGAGGCGGTGAATGTCGTCCGCGTTCGGATTTCCCTCGAGGGCCAGCAGGCATTCGGTCACCGCCTGCAAATGCTCTTCGGCCTCCGGAATGAAAAACTCCAGAACCTCGTCCGGCACTTCCGCGTCCTCGGGAAGGTACTGTGCAAGCGATGGAGCCCCGAACACCTCGGGGATCGGCTCGCCGAATCCAACGGAATCGTTTTCCGGTTCACTCAGCGCGTCGGCCGATGGCGCGGACGGAAACGCGAACGCGTAACGCTGCTTGAACGCGGCGATGTCGTCCTCGGTCTCGACGGTGCTCGTGCTGATCTGCAACAGGTCGAACTCGAGCACTGAAATCGCGTCGGAGAGGAACTCCGTCAGCGGGCCGTGCATATCCGGCGTCAACGTCGCATTCATCGCGTAATGAAAGATGTGCGCCATCTTGGCTGCCACTTCGGAGAATTGCGGAAAGCCGTAGCTCGCCGAAGTGCCGGCAAGCGTGTGCGCGGCGATATACAGCTTTTCCAGATCCTCGGGCTTCGTCGATGGTTCCTGCAACAGCCCGGCATACTCCCGCAGATACTGGAGGTTCTCGGAAGCCTCCTGCAGGAACAGCTCGACCGATTCTTGATTCGGGCCGTTCACAGCGCTCCTTCCTTTACCGCGGAGGTGCGGCGGACTTCAACCGCGGCCGGAATCGGCTTCCGATACAACCGGCAATCGCCAAGGACGACCGGCTCAAACGTGACAGGAGAATTCGAAAGAGTCTCGGCATGGCCGAGCAGAAAATATCCGCCGGGCTCGAGCGCATCGTAAAACCGCCGCAGAATCGCAAGGCGCCGCGCCTCGGAAAAATACATGAGGACATTCATGCAAAAAATGCAGTCGAATTTGCCGACGTAGACCGATTCGGCGAGATTCATCTGCGCGAACGACACCATGCGCCGGATGCGCGGCCGCACGTGGAAGCCGTGCTTCGTCGAAGTGAAATACATCTCGACGCGCGCCTCCGGCTCATCCTGAAGGCTGCGCTTCGAATAGACGCCCCGCTCCGCGTGGCGCAGCGCGCGGCGGCTGATGTCCGTGGCAAGGATTTCCATGTCCCAGGCCTCGGCAAACTTCAGAGACTCGCAAAGCGTGACGGCGATCGAATACGGCTCCTCGCCGGTCGAGCAGCCTGCGCTCCAAATCCGCAGCGTGCGCGGATTCTGCCAGAACTTCCGCTCCTGCAGCTCGGGCAAGATCCTTTTCTCGAGAGCCGCGTATACTGCCGGATAACGGAAAAACGACGTCTCCTGCGTCAGCAGGCGTTCGAGCAAAGCTTCGTACTCGATGCTCGAACCGCGCACGAGCCGCAGCAGGTCGGTTCCGTTCGCCATGCCCTTTTCGTCCACGTACTCGCGAATGCGAGTCGAGAAGAATCGCTCGCGCGACGAATCGAACAGGATCGCGGAGCGCTGTTCGATCAGCGTGCGGATCTCATCTAGCTCGGAGTCGGCGAGATGCGCGGCCGTAACTGGATGCGGTTTCATAGTCGGCGTTCAGCGCCGGCAAGTTGCTGCCGGCTCGCGGAGTTTGCCGTTAACGAAGCGCTCCCGCCGGCGCAACGGGCCGGCCTTCATCGGATGTTGCGTGCGTGGCCTGCGACGATTCAGACGTTCGTCCCGAACGGAACTGGGCAAGCGCCTCATTGAGCTGCTCGGACAACTTCACCATGTTTCCAACGGTCGACGCGGTCGATCGCGCGCCCTGCGTCGTCTGCCGCGTGATCCCGGAGATGATCTGCATTGCGTTCGCCACGCCTTCCGTGCCGCGCACCTGCTGTTTCGACGCGAGCGAAATCTCCTGGACGAGTTCGGCGGACTGCCGGACGACGCTCGAAATCGCTTCGAGGGCCTTTCCGGCTTGATCCGCGAGGCCCGCGCCGACTTCCACTTCGCGCGTGCCCTCTTCCATGACGACCACCGCCTCGTTCGTTTCGGCCTGAATGGCCTTGATGAGCGCCGCAATGTCTTTCGTGGCGCTGCGGGAGTGTTCGGCCAGCTTGCGGACTTCGTCGGCGACGACCGCGAAACCGCGGCCCGCTTCGCCGGCGCGCGCCGCTTCGATCGCAGCGTTGAGCGCGAGCAGGTTGGTCTGCTCGGTGATGTCGTTGATCACGTTGATAATTTCCGAAATTTCGAGTGACCGATCGCCGAGCGACTTGATCTTCTTCGCGGTCGCCTGCACGGAAGCGCGGATGCGCTGCATGCCTTCGAGCGTGTCGCTCACGGCGCGGTTGCCTTGTTCGGCCGCGTCGAGCGCGCGGCGAGCCGCTTCGGCGCTCGCCTCGGCGTTGTTCGACACCTGTTTCATCGAGACCGTGAGTTCTTCCACGGCGGAAGAGGTGTTCGTGATTTCCTGGTCCTGCTGGGTCGCGCCGGCCGTCATGTCGTCGGCCGCATCGAGAATCTGGTTGGCGCTGGTGCTGACGTCGATGGCGGCTTTGCGAACGCGCTCGAGCACTTTGGTGAAGTTGTCGAGCATGAAGTTCACGGAATCGACGACGTTGCCGAGCGCGTCGTTCGTCACCTTGCCGCGAATCGTCAGGTCGCCGCGAGCCACCTGATTGATGGTGTTGAGAAGATCGGTGATGCTCCGCTGCAGCGATTCCTGCGCCTGCTGGTTGGTCACAGCCTGCGAAACCTTCGCGGCGCTGCGGTTGAGGTTTTCGGCGATGAACGCGAACTCGTCGTCTCCGCCGACTTCCGCACGCGCGCGCGAGTCGCCTGCCACCAGGCGCTCGGAAAACTTGGCGAGGTCGTCCACTGGCTTGAGCACGCGCTTGCTCAGCACGAAAACGATCGACAGCGCGCCGGCCAGCGCGAGGCCAACCGCCGCAAACAGCGGTCCGCTCGCGCTGCCCGGCAAAGAACCGAGGTCGCTGATCGCGAGTCCGCCCGCCTCCTTGCCGGCGTGATAGGCCAGCCCGAGGACCCCGAAAAACGCAATCGCGGCCCAGAAGACCAGCAGCCAGATTGTGCTGCTCAAGCGAGATTTCATGACTTCCTCCCCATCAACTTGCTCCCGGCGAAACTCGAATCGCGCCGGTTCATATCACGGGCACCGGGAAAACATCCGTCAAACGCCGCAGGTCGATCACGAGCGCCAGGCGATCGTCGTGCCGCAGCATCGCGCGGCAGTGAGGGACCTCCGCCGGCGCCTGGTCGAGCAAAGCATCTTCCGTGGCCGAATACGTTCCCACCACTTCGTCGGCGGCGATGCCGAGCCGGAGATCCTCGCGCTGCGCGTCGCCCTCGATCGCGGCGACCACCACGTGCTTCGGCAAAAGTCCCGGGCGGCGGCCCTCCGTGAACGCGATATCCATCAACGGCACGATCGTCCCGCGCAAATTGAACACTCCCATCAGAAATGAAGGTGCCAGCGGAATCCGCGTCACGATCGGCCAGTCCACCACTTCTTCCACCTCGAGCACGGAAAGGCAAAATCGTTCGCGGCCCGCGCGAAACACGCAGTATTGGCGCTCGGGGCGCCGCTCTTCCGGAGGCGCTTCGCCCTCCAGGAAGTCGCCGCCTTCGAGCCCGATCAGCCCCGCGTTCTCGGGGTCAAGCGGCATCAGGCAAATCTCCGCACGGCATTGAGCAGCTCATCCGGCGTGAACGGCTTCGCCACATATCCGTTCGCGCCCTGTTGCTCGCCCCAATAGCGATCGCTCGGCGCCGTCTTTGAAGTCACGAGAATCACAGGAATCTGCGAATAGTGCTCCTGGCTCTTCAGATCGCGGCAGACCTGAAAGCCGTTGCGCTGCGGCATCACCACGTCCAGCAGAATCACGTTGGGCCGCTCCTCTTCGATCGTCTCTTCCACCTTGGTCGGATCGGACAGCGCGACCGAGTGAAAACCCCCTTGCTGAAGCACCGACTGCAGCAGCCGGATTTCCGCCTGCGAGTCGTCCACCACTAGAACCTTCTTCACCACTGGCGCACCTCCACGCTCGAATCTTCCCCGAGATAGAATTGCAACTCGGCAGCCACCTTCCGACTGCTTTCGCGGAGGTGCCGCTTATTTGCAACTCATTTGTTTCTCTGTGGTTAGAAGCGAAGAGTCAGGGCCTACGGCCGTCCCGCGAGAGGATGAGATAGCGGCTCCGTCTCAGCGTGAGATTCCGTCTCACCGGCCTGCATCTCTGTCATTAGGGATGAGAATCGCTGCATCACTTCATTCAGGCGCAGCGCCATTGTGTGAATGGCGTGAATCTGCTCGCGGCTTTCTCCAGACACCCGGCCGGGATCGAAGAGCAGCAGATCGGCGTTGCCGAGAACCGACGTGAGCGCGTTGTTGATGCTCGGCCGCATTTCCAGCATGTAGCGGCCAAGAGTCGCGTGGCGCTGGCTCGCGAGCGCCAGTCGCTCCGCGCGCTGCGCTCGTCCAACCGCTTCGACGCGCCGCAGCGCTTCGATCGATACCAAAAGCAGAGTTCGCACCCAATGATCCTGGCGCGGAATGACGAGCACTTGCGGATATTCCTCCTGCAGCGTCGCAACATTCTCTCCTGCTTCGGCGACATACATGGCTGCCGTGCTAGGCAATGAGCCGAGGGCAGGGAGAATCGAGGAGAGGCTCCCGCTGCGCACCGAACCGACGATCGCGAGATCGTATTTCGGCTCGCTTCCCGGCCGCCAGACGTCGCTCGTGACGATCGTGATTTCGGGAACGAGCGGTTCGGCCTGCCAGTGCCCAACGACGGCGCGAGCGAATTCCGTATCATCCGAGACGATCAGAACGCTGGCATCGTTCAAGTGTGGCATCGATTCTTTCTTCGGCTCGGGCGGCGGATCAGGACTTGAGCTTCTCGGCTTCTTCCATAAAGGAAAGCAGCCGCTTCGTGCTGATGCCCAGATTCACGGCTGCTTCCGTGTTCTTGGAGCGCTTGGCCTGTTCGACGCGCCCGTGGAAATACGACACCTCGTTGCGAGCGAGCGTGAGCGCCTCCGTCAGCGCGCTCTCGTCTCCGGAGCGTTTGCGGCGATCGCTCGCCACGGCCAGAAGAGCGCGGGCCACGACGGCGCGCCGCAAATCCTCGGATTCCGGGCCGTCTTCACTGACGAAAGCCGCGACTTCCCACGACGAAAGCAAAACTTTGCTGTCCTGCAGGACGACGGTGGACATCGAGCGACCGCGCGAGGGCGGCGCCGCGATCAACTGCTCCCAGATCACTTCCAGGCACTTCTCCGCGTCCATCGGTTCGGACGACGCGGACGAAACGACCGCAGGTTTTTCGGCCGCTTTACCAGGCTTAACAGGCGGCACGCGTTTTGCTGCGGGTTCCCGTGCCGGCGTCTCAGCCGCGGAAGCAGCAGGCGCTTCCTCATGCGAGTCAGACTCATCGCTCGCCGGAGATTCGTCCGCGAAAAATCCTTCGAACATTGTGGGCGCGGCCGCTGAAACAGCCGCGGCCGTCGGGGGATTCGCATTCGCCGCGCGCTTTGGAGCAGGGGCCGCGGCCTTCTTCGCAGGTTTTTGCGCGCGCTCGAGCGCGTCTTCGAGATCGGCGCGCAAAGCGAGAAGCTGCTCGAACGCATGGCTCACCGAATTCTCGGTGTAATCCTTTTGAAACGGCTGGCGCCAATTCTCACAAAAGAACCGAAGCTGCATGGGCTTTTCGGCGGCCGAAAATCCGGCCCGCCGGCAGTCGACCGTCTTCACTCCAAGCTTGTCGATCGAGTTGATCGTTTCCCGCACCGCCTGCAAATCGGCGTGCAACATGCGGATGAAGGCGCGCCGCACCAGAAAACTGAAACGGCAGAAAGCCACCAGCGCCGCTGGATCGTAAAACATGGGCCCGGCGGAATCTTTCAGCATGCGCCCCTGCTCGACGAGTCCGGCCTCCATCAGATCGCGTAGGCTGTGGCACGTCGCAACCTTCGCCAGAATTTTCTCGAGAGGCTCGCACCATTCGAGCGGAGTCGGATCCGCCTCCGCCAGAACGGGTCGCAGAACATCCGCCACGTCGTTCAGCGTGATGTCCTTGCTGTAGAGCTGCTCGGGGGCGCACATCGCGAAATATTGCACCAGTAGAAGATCGATCTTGTCGCGATCGGCGTTGGTCTTGTCCGGCTTCCGCAACTGGCGATGGATTAGCGCTCGCAGCGATTCCTCGCTCGCGTTCAGAACGTCGGAGGCAAGTTGCCGAATTTGATAGGCCAGCGCCTGCTCATCGATGCTGCTGAGCCACTTCAGTACGCTGTCGAAGGCACTCCTCGTAGGCCGGGCCGGAGGAAGCTCGCCGGCGGCGTACGGCAGTGGTGCGAGGCTAAATTGCGTTGCCAGCGCGGCGTAGATTGGGTAGACCGCGCGGGCTTCGGCCCATTGGGCTGCCAGATCCGCCGGACCACTGCCGGCTGAAGTTACTGGCTTCTTGGGCGGATTCATCGTCATGCCGCTAGTTTTCGGTGTCATGGTTTTATGATCCAGTTTCCAACCTCTCCCACGAAACGCGCTGCCACAGCCTTGCCTCCGCCGTGATATCGCACGGCAACCACCGTTGCCCGCGCGTCGAGCGAGCCATCGGAATTCACCAGCCGTACGCGATCTTCAAATTCGAGTGGCAACGACGACGAGAACAGAACCTCATGCGCGGTTCCGAACTCGATCACCGTCTGTTCCTTCAAACGCCGTTTCCCGGCGCCGGCCGTCGTCACGCGCACCGGAATTCGGATCGCCGACGCGTTGGGAAAGAGTTGTGCCAACTTTTCTACGCACGTCTGTTCGGTTAGCACAGAAGCAGCCACGGCGTCGCGCGACAAGGGGCCCCCAAGTCCACATCGTCCAGTTACACGTGGACGGATAGGAATAAGTCCAAGAGGGAACTGCACGAGTACAGCCAAAGATTTCCCCGGCTGGGGAATCCGAAGTGGTTTGTGCAGCGTGACTTGCGGCGAGCGATCGATCTGTGGCGCTGCAGCACTGTCTCAGGCTGACACATCTGCGTCTCAAGCATGCGCCGAAACGGGAACCCCAAAAACTGGATTCTCTGTCTCAAAAACCCTACAAGGCCGTTTCCACGAGTTGCTTTTGCGACCCCCGCAGCGGGATGTTGTAGCGCTTCAGCTTCCGATAGAGCGTGGCGCGGCTGATGCCGAGCATCCTGCCTGCGAGCGCCTTGTCGCCGCCGGCTTGTTCGAAAACGCGCAGAATCGTCATGCGCTCGAGATCGGCCAGTGCGGTCGTCGAAAGATCGGCCGCATCTTCGCGCGTTAAGTCTGAATCCTTTGCTCCGCCGATCGTGGGCGGCAAATCGGATACATCGATCAGGCGGTGAGCGCCCAGCGCGATCGCTCGCGCAATGCAATTCTCGAGCTCGCGCACATTTCCCGGCCAATCATATTGGAGGAAACTCTTCATAGCCGAAGGATCGATCTGCGTGTTCTGACCAGGCGCGTAGCGCTCCAGGAAACAGTGCACGAGCTGCGGAATATCCGAACGGCGCTCGCGCAACGACGGCAAGTGGATGGTGACTACGTTCAGCCGAAAGTAGAGATCCTTGCGAAAAGTGCCCGCACGGTAAGCCGCTTCGAGGTCGCGGTTCGTCGCCGCAATCACGCGCACGTCCACGGGAACACTGTCGTTGCGTCCCACCGGGCGGACTTCCTTTTCCTGCAGTACACGCAATAGCTTGGCCTGCATTTCCAGAGGCAGTTCGCCAATCTCGTCGAGAAAAATGGTCCCGCCGTTCGCGGCCTGAAACAGTCCCGGCTTTGATTTTATCGCTCCAGTAAAAGCGCCCTTTTCATGCCCGAAGAGTTCACTTTCCATCAGCGTCGGCACGAGAGCGCCGCAGTCCACGGCAAGAAACGGCATCTCCGCCAGCGGGCCGCGAAAATGGATCGCGCGCGCTACCAGCTCTTTTCCCGTACCGCTCTCGCCCGCGATCAAAACCGGCGTGCGAGTCTCCTTGAGCCGCGAAACCATTCGGAGCACGTCCTGAATCTTTGCCGATGTGCCGATGATTCCTTCCATCTGTGTTTCCGTGTTCACGCGCTCGCGCAAGAATTGATTCTCGGTCACGAGCCGCACTTTTTCGCCCATGCGCTGCAGGAGCTGGCGCAGTCTCTCTACTCGAAAAGGCTTTTCGATATAGTCATAGGCGCCTTGCTTCATCGCGTCGACGGCGGATTCAATCGAGCCGTGGCCGGTCATGATCGCGACTTCCGTGCGCGGGAGCGCTTTCTTGATCTTGCGCAGCAGGTCGGTCCCGGAAAGGCTTGGCAGTTTCAAATCCGTCACGACAATATCGGGGGGCGCTGTTTCGAGAGATTCGAGCGCCGACTCGGCCGTCTCGGCCTCCGCGCACGCGAAATTCAATCCTTGCCCGACAGTCATACACAGCCGGCGAATGCTCTGTTCGTCGTCGACAATCAAAAAACGGAGCCGCGTTTCTTCTTTCATGGTTTCCCTGTCGTTTTCTCAGCTACAGCCTGTGCCGCTGGATACCGAAATCCTCCACGCCGGTCACGACGCGGCTTCTACCGCCAACGCCTCGGACACATGCGTCGATACCGGCAGCCGCACCAGAAACGTGCAGCCCACGCCGTCCGGATTATTGCGCGCGATGATCTCGCCTCGATGTGCGCGAACGATCCCGTAGCAGATGCTGAGGCCGAGCCCAGTCCCCTTCCCAACTTCCTTGGTCGTAAAGAACGGATCGAAAATCCGGTCGGGATGCGAAATCCCCGGCCCGTTATCCCGGAATGCGATTTCGATCTGTCCCTTGCCGTGCCAGGTGCTGACTTCGATCCTTCCCGGGCGCTCCACTTCCTGCACGGCGTCGTAGGCGTTGTTCACAATGTTGAGAAACACCTGCTGGAGCTGGTTTGGATCGCCGACGGTCAGCGGCAAGTCATCTTGATAGCGCTCAGCCATCTCGATGCCGCGATTCGATAAATCGTAGGCGCGGAGCTTCAAGGTTTGCTGCACGACTGAGTTCACTTGCAGCGGCTCTCGTTGTTCCGGCATTTGCCGCGCAAAGCTCAGGAGATTTCGCACAATGGTCCTCGTGCGCTGCGCTTCTTGCAAAATGACCCTGAGCTCGCCCTTCGCCTCTTCCGGTATCTCGGTATTTTCGAGCAGCAGATCGGTAAAGCCGACGATCGCCGCCAGTGGGTTATTCACCTCGTGAGCGACTCCCGAGACGAGCTGCCCGAGCGCCGCCATTTTCTCGGTGTGCATCAGCTTCGCCTGCAGATCGGCGGCGTCGGTCACGTCCGTCATCACAACGACGATGCTGTTGATATCTCCCTTTTCGTCGCGCATCGGGCTGAGGCTGATCGAGAATTTCCCGGCGGCGCCATTGCCGCGGAATGCCGGGATCTCCAGATGATCGATCGTGCTTCCCTGAAGCGTCCTATCGAGAGCTTCGTCCAGAATGGAACGCCGCGACGGCGAGACCATCTCCACCAGCGGATGCCCCAGCAGATCTTGCTTCCGATATCCCGCCTCGTAGCAGCGCCGATTCGCGTAACTCACGAGCTTCGCCGTATCGAGCACGAGAATCATGCTCTGCGTGTTGTTCAGGATGTTGCGATTGAAATCGCGCTCGCGGCGATAGCGGCGCTCGGCTTCGCGCCGATCCGTAATATCCTTGAGGACATGAATCGTTCGTACTTCGTCTTCTTCGCCCCCGTGAATGCGCGAAGCGGAAACAAGGTATGTACGATCGCCTGCCGTGTGTACGAACTCTTCGTGGACCGCTTCGGAACTGCGGCAGAAAGGGCAACGCCCCGGCTGAACGGGCGAATCGAGAAGACCCAGCTTGCCGACGTCTTTCCCTACCGATTCCGCGGGATGCGTTCCAAGTAGATCGGCGAGCACGCGGTTCAGGCGTAGCACCCGCCCGGCCTTGTCGTGGACAACAATGAAATCGGAGATTGCGTCGATGTCCTCGACCCACTGTTTCCGCGAGCGCTCGATCCGCGAAAAAAGACGAACATTCTCCAGCGCCACGGAAGCATGCCCCGCCAGCGCTTCGAGCAGGCGGCGCTCCGTATCCGATGTCTCGCGCTGGAGATCGGCGAGGCAAAGCACGCCCAAAAGCTCCCCCTCGCTGCCCCCAAGCCCTAGCAGGACAATCTCATGCCATCCCAAAGCCTCGGCGATATCTCTGCCCAAGAGTTTGGCCGCACCCCCGGACCGCACCGGGCTACCCGAACTGGCCGCCTGTTTGGCCAGGGCAACCGCCAGCTGCTGTTGGGTAGCGGCTTCCCAGTGCCGGGCGGTACCCGCAAGCGATGCGATTTCCCAACTCCCTTGGCCTCCTTGGCTTAGTGCCAGGACTGCCGCGCGCGCCCCCATCATCTCCGCGGCACGGCAGGCCAGCCGTCTCGCGAACTCCGCCAAGCCCAGGGAAGGATTCAATTCCAGTGTCGTCGTAGAGAACTGCGTCAACAGGCTCTCGGACGAGCCATCGACACGGGCAGGTATTTCTCGGATATGTCTCAGTGCACGCATGGAGGATCGGGGGCTTGCGCGCGCCGCGCCTATACAATGAGACGTTACGGCCTTATCTCATTTTGAGTCAAGGAACGCCCCGCGGCCAGTTGCTCTAAGCGCTAACCGGATTCGTCGCAACCTGAGACCGGAAGGTCGCCGCCCCTTGACCGGTGAGACACTTGTCGCCGCTGTCTCCGTGGACCGAAAGTTTTCCCACTGCGCCAACCCTTTATATAGCTTATGGTTATGGTAGCTGTTGCCAAGTTACATACCCTGACCAGCCTCTCTGTATCCGTGGCATCACCCGTGCATTTTCCGACGTTGGATTTCTCCACTGGCAGCAAGGAGTGTGTGCAATGGGGTCCCGTGCTTGGATGATGGGATTGGGATTATCTGTAATTTTGGCAGGGTCGGCGCTATTGCCGCCGAAGGGAATGGCCCAGGATACTTCGGTCAGCGGTTCTCAGCGCAAGCTTAGAAGCCAAACGGCGCCCGTTTACCCGGCGATCGCGAAGCAAATGCATCTGACGGGCAAGGTCAAGATCGAGACAACGATTGCCGCTGACGGTCGCGTCGTGAACGCAAGGGTGGTTGGAGGTAGCCCCATGCTGGTAGAAGCGGCGCTCAATGCGATCAAGGAATGGCGATTTGAGCCCGGCTCCAAGGCCACGACGGAAACATTCGAATTCGACTTTGACAAGCCGGACTGAAGCAGTTCTTCGGACGCCTTAGCCGGTTTTTTCGGGCCCATGCATTTCTAATCTGAGGAGGAAGTCTCTGATGAAGCTTCGAGTATGGATCGTAGGAATCGGATTGGCAGTGGTTCTCGGAGGTTCGGCCCTGCTGCCACCCAAGGGAACAGCGCAAGACGCGGCGACCGATGCTTCCAAGCGCAAAGTGCGCACCAAAGTTGCGCCCGAGTATCCCGCGCTTGCGAGGCAGATGAACGTCACGGGCAAGGTCAAGATCGAAACCACGATCGCGGCCGACGGACACGTGACCGAAACGAAAGTGATCGGCGGCAGCCCGCTGCTGGTCAATGCCGCGCTCGACGCCGTCAAGAAGTGGCGCTTCGAGCCCGCATCCAAAGACACCACGGAAGTCATCGAGTTCGAATTCAGCGGGCAAGAATAACTTGCGACGCGAGATGGGGGCTCTGCGGGCCGGGAGCGGAGGCTTTTCAACATGACGATTGGTAAGAAGCTATACGTGGGGTTTGGCGCCATCCTGGCGATCATCCTCTTCCTGTTCCTGATCAATATGTTCGCCGTGATACGCCAGTCGAGCGCGCGTGATGCGGAGAAGGCGAAGTTCAGCGACGTCCAGACGATCGGGGACGTTCGTTACGAAGTGATGGAGAATCGCCTTAACCTCAGCAACTACCTGCTAAGCGGCGACCTGCGCGACGAGGGAAAAACGAACAAGGGCATCACCGACCTTCAAGCCCTCTTGAAGCAAAGCGAGACCACGGTCAACGATCCCAACCTGCGTTCGGCTCTCTCGCAGGTGGAAGACAACGAAAACCAATGGGCGCAGAGCTTCGCAAAAGACTTGATCGCCAAAAGGCATCAGGTCGATAGCGGAGACGCAACCGTCGCCGATCTGCAGATCAGCTACCTGCAACACGATCCCGCATCATGGATCAATAAGTCCACAGGGGTCCTCGATCAGGCCAGCCGCTCGGTGAAGAATGCTTACGACGAATCCAACGCGTCGTCCGGTGCCGCCAATACGTGGAACGGGGTCATGACGACCGTCGGCACGCTCCTCGCCTTGGCGCTGGGAATCGGCATAGCCTTCTATACGGCAAAATCGATCAAAGAGCCGCTCTACCACCTGATTGAAGTGGCACGAAAGATCGGCGATTCCGGCGATCTCGATCAATCGATCGACATCCATCGCGCGGACGAAGTCGGAGTGCTGGCCGAGAATTTCAACAAAATGATCGTTCACCTCAAAGAGATGGCTTCCGTTTCGGCATCCATCGCCGAGGGCGAACTTTCCGTCTCCGTCCAGCCCCGGTCGCAGCAGGACACGATGGCGAAAGCCTTCACCCGCATGACGCACGGCCTTCGCGATCTCGTGCGCCAGGTCCGCGACAGCGCTTCGCAAGTGGCCAGCGGCGCGGGACAAATGGCCGCTGCCTCCGACGAATCCGCCAAGGTTAGCGTACAGGCCGCCTCCGCCATCGACGAAGTCACCAGCACGATGCACGAGATGAGCATCAACGTCCAAAACGTGGTGAAGAACACGCAGGTCCAGGCTTCGAGCGTTTCCGAAACCTCCGCATCCATCGACCAGATGGTCACTTCCATCCAGCGCGTGGCCGACACCGCCAAGCTGCTCGTCGACATCTCGCACCGTTCGCGCGAAGAGGCGCAGACGGGAATGGTCACGATGGAAAAGGCCACCACCGGCCTCAACCGCACCAGCCAGGCCATCCAAGCTTCCGCCGAGATCATCGACGTGCTCGGCCGCCGCGCGGATGACATCGGAAAGATCATCGAGGTGATTGACGATCTCGCCGAACAGACCAACCTGCTTGCCCTCAACGCCGCGATCGAAGCCGCGCGCGCCGGCGAACACGGACTCGGCTTCGCGGTCGTCGCCGAGGAAGTTCGAAAGCTCGCCGAAAAATCCACGCAATCGACCAAGGAAATCTCCGAGCTGATCCAGGGAATTCAGAAGGAAGCACGGGAAGCCGTCGAGAACATGGAAAAGAGCACGACCATGGTTCAGGAAGGCCTCCTGCTCAACAAGGACCTCAGCCTCGCGCTCGACAAGATCGCGGACGTCGTCTCCGAGGTCTACAAGTTCTCGCAAGAGATCGGTGCGGCCACGATGGAGCAGTCCAACGGCTCCTCGCAGATCGCCAAGGCCACCAGCCGTCTCACGGAGATCACTCAGGAAATCAATTCCTCCGTCGAGGAGCAGGCTTCTGGTGCGCAGGCCGTCGTGCGCGCCATGGAGCGCATGCGCGAGCTCGTCCAGCAATCGACCTCGAGCTCTACCGAGCTCGCCGCAACCGCCGAGCAGATGTCGAAGCTCTCGCGGGCCTTGCTCGATTCGATGGACCGCTTCTCGCTCGAAGAAGGGCACGGGGACAATCGCCGTTCCGCCAGTCGCCGCTTGGCCCCTGCCGAACGGCCCGGCCGTGCGTCTGCGGATTACGCGGAATTGGTGCGGTCCTGAAAGCGGCCACGCATACGATGGATAAGGAACTCCAGGTCGTCGGCTTTCGCATCGGGCGCGAGACGTTTGGTCTCCCCATCTCCACCGTCCGCGAAATCGTCCGCGTCCCCGAAATCACGTCCGTGCCTAACGCGCCGGACTACATCGAAGGCGTCATCAATCTCCGCGGGCGCATCATTCCCATCGTCGACCTCAGAAAGCGGTTCGGAGACAAGGCATTCGAAGCAAATAAGAAGAACCGCATCGTCGTGGTGGAGATGGAGTCGCGCATTATCGGCCTCATCGTGCATTCCGCATCCGAGGTCTTGCGCATTCCACCCTCCGAAATCGAAGCTCCCCACAACGTCTTCCAGGAAGGCGAACTCAATTACATCACCGGGGTAGGCAAATTGAACGGGCGGCTGGTCATTCTGCTCGATCTCAGCCGCATTCTGCAGCGTGGCGAGCTCCGTCGCTTGGAAGACGCCGCTGACGCCATCGCCGCGGTTCCGGTTTCTGCCGGAGGCGCGACGAGGGAGCGCTAGGAATTCTCGAACGGCCCGAGCACCACCGAGGGACGAATGTCCACCACACTCACTACGCAAGTGCAGCTCAGCGAAGCGGAATTGAAGCTCCTGCAAACGCTGGTCTACCAGGAATGCGGCATGTATTTCGACGAACGCCGCACCCATTTCCTGCGCGACCGTCTGCAACGCCGTCTCAAAGCCTGTCAGATGGACACGTTTTACAACTACTACCGCCTGCTCACCAGCCGGGAAGGCAAACAGGAACTCACTGCGCTGCTTGAAAATCTCACCGTCAACGAAACGAGCTTCTTTCGCATTCGCCCGCAGCTCGATCTCTTTCAAAAGGTCACTCTCGAGGATCTCCTGAAGCGCAAGCAGGAGCGGCGCGACTGGTCGTTGCGTATCTGGAGCGCGGGATGTTCGACGGGCCAGGAGCCCTACACCCTCGCCATCATGGTCTGCGACGCGCTCGCTTACTACTACCTCCGGAATCCGCTGCCCTTCGACATGCCGACTCCGAAGCCGCTGATTCCGCCGCCGTGGAAGGTTGAGATTCTGGCCTCGGACATCAACTACTCGGCGCTCGTCACCGCGCAGCAGGGAGTTTATAGCGAATCGCAGATGGAAAACGTCGATTACACCTGCCGCCTCCGCTATTTTGATAAAGTCGCGGACAAGTACGCCGTGAAGGCGACGCTCAAGAATCTCGTGCAGTTCGATTTTCACAATCTCAAAACGGAATACTTGCCGCAACACAACGACATCATTTTCTGCCGCAACGTGATGATCTACTTCGACGAGGCGGAACAGAAGCGGCTCATCAATAAGTTCCACCATTGCCTGAATCCCGACGGCTATCTCTTCGTCGGCCACGCCGAGAGCCTTTTCGGCCTCACAACCAAGTTCCACATGATCCATCAGAACAACGCGACGGTGTACCAGCGAATCGAGGGGCCGCAGTGAGCTTTCCTTCCGACGAGCACGCTCCGGAGCTCCGCGAGCTCTTTTTCGAGAGCGCGGAGGAGATTCTCCAGAATATGAACGAAGCCGGTCTCGCGCTCGAAGAGAAGCCGCGCGACAAGGAACAGCTTCGCCACGTTCGTCGCGCCGTGCATACGCTGAAAGGCGATTCGGCGGCCTGCGGTTTTCGCCAACTCAGTGAACTTGCACACGAACTCGAAGACGTCTTGACCCCCGAGGTCGCCGGGAAGAATGCCGGCACCATCGCGGAGGTTGTCCTCACCGCAGCGGATACCTTTCACGAAATGCTCGCGGCCTACAGAAATAATCTCCAGCCTCCGGCGGGTGATGCCCTGCGCGAGCGCATCACGCGCTTGCTGGACACGTCGTCCGCGCCCAAAACGCAAGATCCCGCGACCCAGGCCAAGTTTGACTGGAACGAATACGAGCGCCTGATGATCACCGAGGCCTTTGGCCGCGGCGAATCCGTCTACAACGTCGCTCTCTACATCGATCCGGAAACGCCTTTGCCGGCTGCCGCTTTCGAACTAAGCCGAAAAGCCTTGGAAGGTGCTGGCAAGCTTCTCGCCATCCGCCCGGAAAAGGGCGCCGCCACCGAGCAGGTTCGCCTGGTGGAAGCCGCCATTTCGACTAAAAAGTCCGCCGACTGGATCCGCAAGCGCTGCATGGTGCCTTCGGTCGTTCAAAATATCTCCGTCGAGCGCATTCCCGCACCGCAGCCCGTCACGCGCGACTTGCTCGACATCCTGATCGAATCCGAAGCCAAAGCCGTCGCCGCCGGAATCAAGCCTGGGCGCGCGGAGGCTGCCTCTCCGGCCGAGGACGAGCCTCATGATCCCGCGGCGCCCTCCGGCCTGGCTCACGCCACGACGGAAAACACGCTGCGCGTCGACGCGGCCCGCATCGATACCGTGATGAATCTCGTCGGCGAAATGATCATCAGCAAATCCATGCTGCAGCGCGCCCTGGCGGAATTCGAACGCCGCCACGTAAAAGATCCGCTGCAGGCAAAATTCTCCGATGCCCTCTCGTTCCAGTCGCGCGTCCTCGGGGAATTGCAGAAATCGGTCATGAAAATTCGGATGGTGCCCGTCGAGCAGCTTTTCCGGCGCTTTCCGCGCGTCGTGCGCGATGTAGCCAGGCTCCGCAATAAGGATATCGGCATCGAAATCGCCGGACAAAACACCGATCTCGATAAAAGCATTCTCGATGCGCTGGCTGAACCGCTGGCCCACGTGGTCCGCAACGCTGCCGACCACGGAATCGAAACCGCGGAAGAGCGCCAGGCGGCCGGAAAGCCGCCTCGCGGCGCCATCCGCTTGAACGCGTTTCACGATGGCGACCAGGTCGTAATCGAGGTTTCCGATGACGGCCGCGGCCTGAATCGCGACAAGATCGTCCGTCGCGCCATCGCAAGCGGGATCGTCTCCACGGAAGACACGCTTCGCCTGAACGACACCGAGGCCCTTCAGCTGGTTTTCGCGCCGGGCCTCAGCACGGCCGATGAGATTACGGAAATTTCCGGTCGCGGCGTGGGTCTCGATGTCGTGAAAACAGCGCTCGATGAACTCAAAGGTTCGGTCGAGATCGAAAGCCAGCTGGGCAAAGGCACCACGTTCCGGCTGCTCGTGCCGCTCACGCTCGCCAGCATCCAGGCTCTCTTGTTCCGCGTCCACGGGCGTCTCTACGCCGTGCCGCTCGCGTCCGTCGCCGAAATCACCCGCATCACGGACGGCGAAATTCATCGCGTGGATAATCACGAAGTCTTTCAGCTGCGCGAACAGGTCCTCACGCTCGTGCGCCTGGATCGGCTCGGACCGCAGGCCGTCACCGACCGCGCCAAACGCCTTTTTGTGATCGTGATCGGCAGCGGAGGCCGCCGTTTCGGACTCGCGGTCGATAGTTTGATGGGCGAGGAAGAGTTGGTGATCAAGCCTCTCGAAGATCAGCTCGTCACGTCTCCTCTGGTGAGCGGCGCCTCGATCCTGGGCGATGGAACGGTTGTGCTGATCCTGAACGTTCCGGCGGTGATTTCGCATCTCTCCCGGATCCCGGCCGTTGGGGCAATCGCATGAGCCAAAAGGTCCGCGTCCTCGTGGTCGATGATTCCGCGCTCATGCGGAAGCTCATTCCGCAGGCGCTCGCGGACGACCCAAACATCGAAGTTGTCGGCACGGCGATGGACGGCCTGATCGGCCTCCGCAAGATCGAAGAGCTGCATCCGCACGTCGTCACGCTCGATCTCGAAATGCCGCGCATGGACGGAATCGAAATGCTGCGCAAGATCACGGGCAAGCATCGCGTGCCGGTCATCGTGGTCAGCGCGCACACCGAGGAAGGCGCTTCGCTCACTCTGAAAGCCCTTTCGCTTGGCGCGTTTGATTTCGTCACCAAGCCGCAGGACGCCGCCCTGGGGCACCTCCGCCAGATCGCGTCCGAGCTGGCCCTCAAGGTCAAGGTAGCCGCATCCTCGGGCGCGCCGAAAATGATCCTTACGGTGTCCTCGCCCAAGCGCAAGGAGCGGCGCCCCTTTTCCACAAAGCCGCGCTGGCCCTCCCGCATCGTCGCGATCGGAATTTCCACGGGCGGACCGAACGCGCTGCAATATCTCTTCTCCCAGCTTCCGGAGGATTTTCCAGGCTGCCTCGTCGTCGTCCAGCACATGCCGGAAGGCTTCACGGAAATGTTCGCGCAACGTCTGGACGAATCGTCGGCCATCGAAGTGAAGGAAGCGCAGTCGGGCGATCTCTTGCTCGCTGGACGCGCCCTCATCTGCCCCGGCAACCGCCATATCAAAGTCCGGCGCATGGAGCACGGCGACATCGCCGTTTTGGTTGATCAGCCGCGCGTCAATGGACATCGACCCTCGGTCGATGTCCTGTTCAATTCGGTCGCGCAAGAGTTTGGCAACAAAGCCGTCGCCGTATTGATGACTGGAATGGGCGAGGACGGCGCCGCCGGGCTCGGCGCCATTCAGGCTTCGGGCGGTTTCACCATCGCCCAGAGCCCCGATACGTGCATTGTCGACAGCATGCCCCGCTCGGCGATCGATCGCGGTTTCGCTTCGCGGGTCGTTTCTCTTCCCGCTCTTGCCAGCATGCTGCAGGCGAGGTGCACGCCCGATCGGCAGGCTGAAGAGCCGGTCACGTCTTCTGCAACAAAAGAATCCGCTGAAATAGGGTCTTCGCGAAGGAGAACGCTATGAAACAATTTGAACCTTTGACACGAAAAAAGGACAACCAGCCTGTCCGCTATCTGATCGTGGACGACTCGGTCTTTGCACGCAAGAGCCTCGCGAAGATGGTGGAGTCGTTCGGCGGAGAGTTGGCGGGTGAAGCGGGCGATGGTTGCACCGCGATCACCGAGTACGCCCGCACGAAGCCGGACCTCGTCTTGATGGATATCACTATGCCGCAGATGGAAGGCATCGAGGCCGTCGAGCGCATTGTCCAGGAGCATCCCGAGGCGCGCGTCGTCATGGTGTCGTCCGTCGGCTACCAGGACAACATCCTCGCCGCTCTCCAAAAGGGTGCCCGCCACTTCGTCCAGAAGCCGGTGAAGCCCGACGCGCTCTACGAAATCATCCGTTACGTGCTCAATGACGATGGCGTCACGGCGCCCGTCGGAGCAGGGGAGAATTCGCGATGAGAATGGACCTCATTCAACCGTTCATTGGCTCGCTCGATTCGGTTCTTGCGGTGATGATGAAGGCGCCTGCAAAAATTGCGCATCTCGATATGGAAGAAGAGGGCTACCGGAGGAAGGGGCTTGCGGCGACCGTCATTTTCAAAGGCCAGATCGAAGGGCGCATCGTTCTCGATATGGAGCCTCGCGCGGCCGCTCAGGTCGCCAGCTATCTGAGCGGAGCCGAAGTCGATACCTCGGAATCCATCGTTCCCGAGGCCGTCTGCGAGCTCGCGAACATGGTGATCGGCAACGCCGTCACCCAGCTCAACGACCGCGGCTTCCAGTTCAAAGTCTATCCGCCGTCGCTGCTCACCGAGGAACAATGCGCCAAGGCCGGACAGGACTCGGAGGCGACCGTTCTCTGCTTTGAAACTCCGCACGGCAATGTGCACCTGAATATCGCCATGCACTACCATGCCCGCCGCACCCGCGAACGCAGCCCAGTTTCTGTGTAGCGCCGACGTCTCGTCGGCTCTTTAGTTCTATTGAGACCGCGGCCCTACGCGCCGGTACTCCGTGCCGTGCCGGAATAATCCCGCCTTCGGCATTTCCTCGGAATATACAATTCGCGCAGGCAGGAAGATATTGGCCGCGTCCGGCGAATAGGGAACTGCCACTTCGATCGGGGTATCGGCGTCGTACCGCCTCTTGCTGCGAAAACACATGCCGACCGGCGAAATATCCTCGCACACGGCCAGTTCGTCGTCGGCGCCAGGCTGCCGGATGCAGGCTGTGAGCCGTGTTTTCAGCCGCATCCGCTCGCGCTCGCGTTGCTCGCCTTCGGCTGAAGCGTCCGCCGCCTCGCTTGCGCGTTTCCCGCGGGCCGCGCGCGCGTTCATCTTCTTCTCGTCTTCGTGCGGCGCCTGCGTCCAGATGCTCGGCACGCGGCAGGCCTTGCAGTGGCGCGCGATGCCGCGATTCGTCTCGAACCCACGTAGCTCCATTTCATTCAGATACACTACTTCGCGGCTGTGGCAGTAATTGCACTCGAGCAGCATGCGCGCCACCGCCTCCGTCGATTCCGCGACGGCCGGAAATTCCACGCCCCAAAGGTCCTTCGAAGGGTCTTGGATCTCGATTCCGTATAGATATCCGTCACGCTGATGGCCGAATTGATTCACCACGCGCACGTCGCTCTCGCGATGCGATTCCGTGGGCGCCTGCCGCTTCAGATGGATCGTCTGTTCGGGGGTAAGTTCGCGGGCGAACACGATCACGGCGCCGGTGCGGTTGATCAACAGCGTCCGCGCCGGCTCCTTGAATTCCTGCCCCTGGCTGTCCCTACCCGATGCTTCGAGCAATAGAGTCAGCGAGACGCGGTCGCTCCGGCGCTTCGGCAGCGGCGGCAATGCCATTTTCGGTCCTCCTGAGGGCGAGAGGATTTCCCCGGGCCAAGATAACATATCCGAAGCCCGCTTTCGCGAGCTCCGCAAAACTGCGCTTCCATAAGCTACATATCCAAAGCATAATGCATCCCATTGAAATAAACGGAATTGCGAGGGGCATCGTCGTCGTTGGAGGGTGGGTGTATGAGTCTCGGGATCGTGCGCGCCGTCGTCGCGATGCGCTGTTTTGCCGTGTGTGCCATTCTGGCATTGGCCTGCGCGCCGTTTGCGCGAGCCCAGAGTTCGAGCCTTGAAGGCGTCGTACAAGACTCGACCGGCGCCGCCGTACCGGGCGCCCAAGTCGAATTGCGAGCGAAGTCCTACTCCGCGCAAACGGTTACCGACGAGTCCGGAATATTTTCGTTCGCGCGGATCCCAGAGAATTCCGGCACCGTCACGATCACGGCGAAAGGATTTCAGCCGATCGATCAGCAATGGACTGCAACCGCGGGCACTCCCGCGCACCTCACCGTCGTTCTCAAGCCTCTCTCCGTGAACCAGCAAGTCATCGTGACGGCGGCGCGCACCACGACACGCCTCAGCGATTCTCCGGTCAGCGACCTTGAGCTCACTCGCCAGGATCTGCAAGAAACTCCCGCGCTCACACTCGACGATGCGCTGCGCCAGGTTCCTGGCTTCAGCATGTTTCGCCGCTCCAGCAGCCGCATCGCGAATCCCACCACCCTGGGCGTTTCGCTGCGCGGCCTTGGCAGCGGAAGCGCATCGAGCCGGGCGCTCATTCTGGAAGATGGCGTTCCGCTCAACGATCCTTTCGGCTCGTGGGTCTACTGGGATCGCGTCCCCGAGGCATCGATCGCCAGCATCGAGGTCGCACAGGAAGGCGCGTCAAGCCTTTATGGAAGTGAAGCGCTTTCCGGCGTCGTACAATTCTTGACGCGTCCGCCCACGCCCGCCGGCCTTTCGATCGACGCCTCCTACGGCAATCAGAACACGCCCAACCTTTCGCTCTGGGCTGGCGGCGAAAAAGACGGATGGTTCTCCACGTTCGGTGGCGAGGTGTTTCACACCGACGGCTACTATTTGGTCCCTGCCGAAGACCGCGGCACCATCGACACAATGGCAAATTCCGAGCATGGCACCGCCGACCTCACGATCGGCCGCAAGTTCGGCTCGAACGACGAAATCTTCGCGCGCGGAGTGTATTTTGACGATTCGCGCAACAACGGCACGCCGTACCAGACAAACAGCATTCGCATGGGCGAGGGTATTCTCGGCGCGAATCTTAGCCTCGGGAATATCGGTTCCCTCACGCTGCGTTCTTACGGCGATTTCGAGACGTATCACCAAGGATTTTCTTCCGTGGGCGCCGGCCGCAACAGCGAAACGCCCACTGACAAGCAAACGGTGCCAGCTCAAGGAATCGGCGTCTCTGCCGTGTGGACTCGTTCCGCCGGTGCGCGCCAGACTCTCGTCGCCGGCGTCGACGAGCACGAAGAAATCGGCCGCAGCGACGAAGTCTTGCTCACCGCGAAAAAAGATACGTCGGCCGGCGGACGCCAGCGCTCGGTCGGCGTCTTCGGCGAAGACATCATTCAACTCGCGCCGCGCTGGCTGCTCTCCCTAAGCGGCCGGTACGATCACTGGAGCAACTTCAGTGCATCGCTTTACACCCTTCCGTTCTCTTCGACCACGGCTACGACAACTCTTTATGCAGATCGTTCCTACGACGTCTTCGATCCGCGCGCCACGCTCCTGCATCAATTCAACGGCCACGTCTCCTGGTCTGCGTCAGTCTACCGTGCCTTCCGCGCACCCACGCTCAACGAGCTCTATCGCTCCTTCCGCCAGGGCACCACGACCACGGACGCCAATCCTAATCTCAGCGCTGAGCGCCTCACCGGAGGCGAAACGGGCGTGGACGTCTACACGTTCAATCAGCGCCTCGAAGTTCGCGGCACCTTCTTCTACAACCAGGTGATCAATCCCGTCTCGAATGTTCCGTGCACTGGGCCGAATGTGCCACCTCCGTGCGTTTTGGCGTCATCGGGATCTACGCAGGTCCGCGAAAATCTCGGCCGCACCGCCGCGCCCGGCTTCGAAATCGATGGCGTCGCCAACATCACCAGTCACATCCAGCTTTCGACCGGCTATCAGTATGTCGACGCCACCATTCTCAGCTCGCCCGGCATCACGCCCTCGCTCGCGAACACCTGGATCCCGCAAGTCCCGCGCCACGTCATCACCTTCCAGGCGACCTATGCGGATCCCAAGCTCATCAACGTCTCTTTCGATGGCCGCATGGTTGGAAAGCAATACGACTCGACGGGTAATCAGTTTCTCATGGGCGGATATTTCCTTCTGGATGCGATGGCGTCCCGCTCGATCGGCAAAGGCGTGCAAGTCTACTTCGCTGCGGAAAATCTTTTGGATAGAGGCTACTTGTTTTCCCTGAACGGCGGCCCCGAGCTCGGCCTCCCCATCACCGCCCGCTTCGGTCTCCGTTTCAATTTCCCCGAGCGATAGAATCCGCGTCTTGGCGTTGCACTCTCCGCGCCCTCTGCGTCTCCTTGCCCTGAGTCCAGGACGAAGGGTGCGGTGAGCTCTAGGTTTTCTCTGTGGACTCTGTGGCCGTTCTCTGTGTTGAGCTGTTGGTTTTGGGACTCATCCGCAGCACGTACTGTTCTACAAGGCTGCAAACGCCACCGCGCTTCCCGATAGCACCGCGCCTCACCGCGGCGAAAAATCGTCGCCATGCGTCATGAACTCCGGGTAGGCGCCCGCGCCCAATTCGTGCAGGTCCATTCCCTGCCGCTCGCCCTCGAGCGCCACGCGCTGCGGACGAAACCGGTTCAAAACCCAGTTCAGCCCATACGCGAGCGGTAACACGAATCCGATCAGCGTCGCGATTCCGACCACCTGCGCGAGCCACTGCCCCGGAGCCTCTCCCGTCGCATTCATGCCCACCGGCGGAACGCGCGCGATCACTCCTACCGCCAGCACGCCCCAAAGCCCACCCATCGCATGCGCCGAAATCGCTCCGCCCGGATCATCCACCGACATGCGCAGTTCGAACCATTCGACCGAAAGCGTCACCAGCGCGCCCGCCACCATGCCGATCGCCGCCGCTTCGGGCGGCCGCACGAAAACGCACGCCGCGCTGCTCGCGGCGAGCCCGCCAATCCACCCGTTCGCCGTCAGCGAAACGTCGGGCTTGCCGAAACGAACGCCGGTAATCACCGCCGCCATCAAAGCGGAAGCCGCGGCACACAGCGTTGTGTTGATCGCGACCAGCACCGCTTCCCCGGGCCTGGCTCCGGCAAACAGCAACGCCCCTGCGGAATTGAGTCCCCACCAGCCCACCATCGCCAGCATGCACCCCAGCACCACGAAGCTCGAATTGTGCCCCGGAATCGCCGTCGGCATTCCCTCCATCGTGTATTTCCCGCGCCGCGGCCCCAGGATCCACGCGATCGAAAGCGCGGTCAGCCCGCCCACCACCTGAATCGTGCCCGATCCTCCCGCATCCACAAATCCGCGCCCAAGCCCGTAATTTTCCCCGAGTTGCGCGAGCCATCCGCCGCCCCACACCCAGTGCGCGAAAATCGGGTACGTCACGCCCGCCAGCAGCGCCGTCGACACGCACGTTGCGCTCAGGCGCCAGCGATCGGCTCCGCTGCCGAGCGGAATCAGCGCGGCCAATCCGACGCTCATCATTCCCAGCAGCGCCGCGAGCGAAACCGGCGAACCGTTGAGCGCCAAATGCCGCAGGAAAAGCGGCTGCGCCCCGATCCAGTCCCACCCCTTGCCCCCCATATTCAAAATGTGCGCCGCCCCGCCTTGAAATCCCTGCAACGCAAACCCCCACACGAAATACACCACCGCCGCAATCGACACCGCGCATAGTGACGACATCATCAGGTGCGCGGCGCTGCGCGCGCGCCCAAGTCCCGTATTGATCAGCGCAAGCCCGGCGCCGGCAAATGGCACCAGAAAGATGAACATCAGGCAAAGCGCCGCTGCTGTTTCGGAAAGAATCGCGCCGCTCGCAGGCGTCACTCGCGTTCACCTCGCGGAGCGGGATGCGCGCGGATCACGAGAACCAGCCCCAGAATCTCCACGCCGCTGCCGGCCAGCACGAATGCAACTCGCGGGGCGCTCGCCGCCAGCAGCACGACGGCGGTCAACACGATTCCCCAGCCTGCCAAAAGCAGCAGAAAGCCCAGAAATTTCATCGACGGAACCCTCGGAACGCGCGCTCGCAGTCCTCGCACACGCGGCGTTAGCGTAGCATCCGCGCGAAAACCCATCCAGTCGATTTTTGAGGATCCCGGCGTGGAAACGTGAATAGACGCCGCCGCCCGCGCACCCCCCACGCCCGCTCGCGGTCGCCGCAACTTTTTCGGCCCCTCTGTGTTCTACCCGCAGCAGCCGAACTAAGTGTTTTCGGCTCCGGCAGTCATCGTTCATAGGGGTGAAGGAGAATCATCATGTGGAAAATGAAAGCTACGGGTGTGTTCATCGCTCTTCTCGCCGCATTCAGCCTCTCGAGTTGCGGCGGATCGTCTTCCGGTTCCAATCCCGGCGGCGAAGATCAAGCCTCTGTCTTCACGGTAGGCACCGACGCTCCGCTTCCCAGCGTCGTCTCCTGCCAGATCATGGTCACCGGCGTCACCATCAATAACGGCACCACCAACGTTCCGGTCCTCACCACGCCGCAGGTTGTCGACTTTGCGCAACTCAGCGGCTTGCACCAGCTGCTCGATCTCAACGCCGTTCCAACGGGCACCTATTCGTCGGCTACCGTCACGATCGCGAGTCCCGTGATCGGATTCATCGACACCACGCAAAATCCGCCCGCGATCAACACAATTAACGGCTCGCTCACGCAGTCGAGCGTCACCGTGAATTTCGCGAATCCCTTCGTATTGAACGCCGCCGATCTCGTCGGCCTGCGCATGGAATTCGATCTGCGCCAGTCGTTGCAGACCGATCAGAACGGCCAGGTCACCGGCGTGGTCGATCCGGTATTCCACATGCAGTTGTTGAATGCCACCGACGCCAACGTCTCGATTGACGATTTCCACGCGGGCGTCGTCGGCGTGGCCGGAGATAACACCTTCACCGTTCAGGGCCCGAAAGGCCGCCAGTGGACCGTCCAGACCAACGCCAGCACCGTCCTCGATGATCCAAGCGAACCGGTGAGCGAGTTCACGACCAACACGATCGTCGAACTCTCGGGCCAGCTGGACCCCGTGTCGCACGACATCGATGCTTCCGAAATCGAGGTCGTCTCCGATGACAAATTCGTTCTCGGCGGCCTCTTCACCAGCATCCGTCCGCCGTCGGGCCCGGCCACGCAGGCCGATCTGTACGTTCGCTATGAATTGCCCGACATCACGGGCGTTCAGGACGGCCAGATCGAAACGCTCGCGCTGAACGGCACCGAGCGCTACAAGATCGCGAACATCAACAATCCGATCACCACGCTGCTCTTCAATAATTCGGCCCTGGCGGCTGGGCAGGTTGTCGACATCGGTGGTGCGCTCACCACGACGAACGGTGTCTCGACCCTCACCGTCCATCGCGTTGTGCTCCGTCGGCAGGGCCAGGCAGGCACGTGGGTTCCCGGCAGCACCGTGGTGCAGTCGGGCAACGCCGGCAGCTTTCAGTTAAACGACAACTGGACGGCTGGCATCCTGCTGCCGAGCCCGCTCCCGGTGCTCACCACCAACAGCACCATCTTCATCAACCTCGACGGATTGTCGGGCCTGAGCGGCTCGCAGGCTCTCCCGATCCGCGTGGTCGGATTCATCCTGATGGATCCCGCCACAAACCAACCGGTCATGGTGGCTCGTTCGGTCGAGGAGCTAACGTCGTCCGATTAGTTGCAGTGGACTCTGTCGTTCGCAAGCGCCGCTGTCTCGTTCCGCAGAAAAAACGAAACAGCGGCGTTGTTGCGTAGCGTCGGCGTCTCGCCGGCTCTTCTTTTTTTTGATCGTCCGTGATAACCGCAAGTCTTGTAGGTCGTGGCCTCCAGAGTCTGTGTGATAACGGCGAATCTTTGTGGGTCGTGGCTTCCAGCCACGACATAAGCCCTGCAAAATCGTGCCGGGCTTCAGCCATCTGAAGTTCTCAAACGCGATTGCCACACAGGCTCTTTAGGGTCGTGGGTGGAAGGCGCGAGCCTAAGGTTTGCAGGTGGAAGCGTGGGCCTTCAGGCCCGCGAAAAGCGCGTAGCGAAGAGAAGGGCTTTAGCCCTGGGGCTGCCAACGTAAGCGATGAGCGCGTTGCGCGCTACTCGCTCCTCACCGCGATGATGTCCTTCCCGTCCGTGCGCACCTCAATCGCCAGCGGCGGCCGGACTCCCGCCCCCTGCACGATATCGCCGCGCACCAATCCGCCATCCGGAGCGCCGCCGCCGTAGCGCATCAGGTCGTACACCGCATGCGTGCAAGGATCCACCACCATCGGATGCGCCGCATGATATCCGTAGTCGTCTGCCAACTCCTGCAGGTCTGTGACGTATTTCAGTTCGCACTCCCCGAATGGCTCGCGCAGAAAGAATCCCCAAAGGTCTCCTCCCGGCAAGCGCACGACCATCGCCGGAGCAGGCTCGGCTGAGAACGGCCCGCGAAACAGAAATTCTCTCTCGGACCACGGTTTCGCAAGCTCCGCGGTCGTGGCCACCGGCCCGGGGCCAACCATCAGCTTTTCGGCAGGCTTGCTCTTAGTCGTATTGGAAGGAGCCGGACTAGCCGCCGCAGGCGAAACATCTAAATCCGCATCCGCAGGCGAATGATGACGTGGAAGAAGAATCATTCCGGCCAGCAGCACCACTCCGATTCCCGTCGCGAGGCCGATCATCTTCGCTCGGCGATCGGGTGCCGCTTGCGGTTGCACCGCCGAAGTAGCGCGCATCTCCGGAGGCCGCTGCGCCGTTTTTTCGACTTTCTCGCTGGCGGCAGGCACACCCGGGATGCTCGGTGCTTGAGGCTTGAAGAGATCGACTTTCTTATCGACTGGCATGCTGGGCTGCGGCGAATCGCATCTTCAGCTTGCAGGCCCCGCATTCGGAAAGCAAGCCTCGAACGCCTTTCTGCTATTGACCTTTTCGCCGCGAAAAATTAAGGGAGAAACGAAACCTCAGGCGGGCCGGTGCAGCCGGACGGAATGATGTGCCACGTATTCGTGAAGGTTCGCCAGAATCAGCAACAGCTCGAGCATGCGGTCGCGCTGTTCGGGATTCGGATCGCCTGCTCCCTCTTCAAGGTTCTTGACCACCGCCAGAGCGTCGGCCAGCAGCCATTCGACGTCGCCCGGGCTCATCGCTTTCCCCTCGCGGCACCGCGTAAGCATGTGGTCCGTGCGCAGGAACGCTTCGTCGAGGAAGTGGTCGAGGCACAGCCGTTCGGCCGCTAGAGCGGCAGGGATCGTATTGGCGCACGATTCCCTTCGGCATCCACCTGGGCCGGGGACAGTCATGGCGAAACCCCACGACCTCGACTTACCTTCCGAGGCACGTGCCCGAGAGCCTACCACAATTTAGTTTCGCCGCAAGCAAAGGATGGCCCGTTTCCAGTTAGCGCGAAATTACCAGCGGAATACGACTCCCGCCGAAATGCGCGCGTTGTTCTGCCGGTTATTCGCGTTGTCGTTGAGCATCGTCAACAGATACTCGGCCTGGACCAATCGGATGCCAAGGTGCTGCGTCGCATTCCAATCGATGCCGCCGCCCGTAGCCATTGCGAACGCGTCCTGGGAACCATACGCGCTGCCGGACGATGTGTGGGCGCCTCCGAAGAGCGTCTGGATGAACGGCGTGAACCTTCCCATGCGGAAGGTGCTCTTGGGACCGAACATGTACGTGTAGACTTCGCCGTTGATTCCGCCGCTGCCGCTGCTCGTACTGCCGTGATACCCACCGAAGTCACCCACGAGGCCGAGCCAGCTGGTCGGATTCACCGACACCGACGCGCTGCCGCCGTTCAGGTTGGCGGTGAAGCTTGTTCCGCTGAAGCTCGTATGCAGGTACGAATATCCGCCGAACACCTCCACTTTCGGGGCGCCTTGGGCCGATGCGGCGGCGGCCGATAGCAACACAACTCCACACAGCAATGCCCAACGTTTCATCGAGCTCTCCTGTTTCGCTTCGCCTTACCAAACTCCAAAGGGATCAACCTTGCCGAGGCTAGCATCCGAAACCCACGCGGACAAGCCGATGCGCGCGAATCAGCTCCAAAGGATAAACCTCCGCACGATGGGAAAAACTGCGAGGAACTTTTACGCTGCGGCGCCGTGGCACTTCTTGTATTTCTTGCCCGACCCGCAGGGACACGGATCGTTTCGCCCGACTTTGGCCGCAGCCCGCACCGGCTTGGGCGCCTCCGCCTGCGCCGGCCCTGCCTGGAACTGCAGATTCCTCTGTTGCCGCTGCTGCCGCTGCTGGATCTGGCGCGCGATCTGAGAATCCGGCGTTGCCACCTCGCCCTCCGGCCGCGTGCTCGGGCTTGGCCGGTTCGATGTTTGCGCCGCGCCCGCCGGTCTCGCCTGCCCCGGCTCCGCCGGCCGCACAAGAAATAGGAATCGCACCGCCTCGGTGTCGATCCGGTCCATCATGTCTTCAAAAAGCGTGAACGCCTCGCGCTTGAATTCGACGAGCGGATCCTTCTGCCCGTAGCCGCGCAGCCCGATCCCTTCTTTCAGGTGATCGAGCGTCAGCAGGTGGTCCTTCCACTGCCCGTCGACGATATCCAGCAGGATGTGCCGCTCCAGCCAGCGCAGCGTCTCGGCGCCGAAGAGCTTTTCCTTCTCTTCGTAGCGCCCGCGGACTTTTTCCATCAGTTCGTCCGCGAGCTGATCGTGGTTCAGATTTTCGATGTCGGGAATTGCCGCCTTCAGGTCCATGCCGAACTGGTTCAGCAGCTCGTTCCCGAGCTGCGTCACATTCCACTGATCCGGATGCTGATCGCGCGGGCAGTACGTTTCGACCAGCGATTGCGCGATGGCTTCCGCGCGCTCCAGCACGAATTCCTTCTGGTCCCGCCCCTCGAGGAACCCCCGCCGCAGCGAATACACCGTCTCGCGCTGCTTGTTCATCACGTCGTCGTATTCGAGCAGGTGTTTGCGCGCTTCGAAGTTCTGCGCTTCCACTTGCTCCTGCGCACCTTCGATGCGCTTGCTGATCATCTTCGATTCGATCGGCACGCCTTCCGTCATCCCGAGCCAATGCATCATGGCCTTGACCTTCTCGCCGCCGAAAATCCGCAGCAGGTCGTCTTCGAGCGAAAGGAAGAATCGCGACGATCCCGGATCGCCCTGGCGTCCCGCGCGCCCTCGCAATTGATTGTCGATGCGCCGCGCCTCGTGCCGCTCCGTTCCGAGGATGTGCAGCCCGCCCATCTTCACCACTTCGTCATGTTCGATCTTGCACTGCGCGGCGAACTCGTCGAAGATCGGCTTCCACTGATCGAGCGGCACCTGAAAGATTTTCCCTTCCTGCTGAAACAAAACCATCGATGGAGCGCTCGCGCCATTCGATCCTGACGCGCTCGCACCAGTCGCGCCATTTTTGCCATCGGGCGACGTACCGGAAGCTGCACCTGCTGCGGCAGCGTCGGCTTGAGCAGGCGTTTCGGCGCCTGCCTCGAGGCCGATCACGGCTGCGGCCGGCGCATACGGCATCGCGATCTTGTTCTTGAGGAAATGCTCGCGCGTCATCAGTTCCGGATTGCCGCCAAGCAAAATATCGGTCCCGCGGCCGGCCATGTTCGTCGAGACGGTCACCGCGCCCTTGCGCCCCGCCTGCGAAATGACTTTCGCTTCGCGCTCGTGCTGCTTCGCGTTGAGCACCTGGTGCGGGATGCCCGCCTTCTTCAAATGCTCGGCGATTTTTTCCGATTTCTCGATCGAGATGCTGCCGATCAGCACCGGCTGCCCGCTCTCGAAATATTGCCGGACGCCGTTGCTCTTCGTGCCGTCTTCCTGGATGATTCCGTTCACCGCCGCTTCGAATTTTTCTCTCTCCGTGCGGTAGACCACGTCCGGCGCCTCGATGCGAATCAGCGTCTTGTTCGTCGGGATCGCCACCACGTCCAAGCCGTAGATCTTGTGGAATTCGGGCGCTTCGGTTTCGGCCGTGCCAGTCATGCCGGAAAGCTTCTTGTACATACGGAAATAGTTTTGGAAAGTGATCGTCGCGAGCGTCTGATTTTCCCGCTCGATCTTCACGCCTTCCTTCGCTTCGACCGCCTGGTGCAGCCCGTCCGACCAGCGGCGTCCCGGCATTTGCCGCCCGGTGAATTCGTCGACGATGATCACCTCGCCGTCTTTCACCACGTAGTCGACATCTCTTTCGAAGAGCGTGTGGGCGCGCAGCCCCTGGTAAACGTGGTGAATCAGTTCCATGTTGTCGGGATCGAACATGTTGCCGAGATTCAGCAGGCGCTCGCACTTCGACACGCCCTCTTCGGTCAGCGTCGCGGTGCGCAGCTTCTCGTCGAGCGTGTAATCCATGTCGGGGATCAGCTTCGGAATGATCTTATCGATTCGATAGTATTTATCGGTCGATTCCTCGGCGGGGCCGGAGATAATCAGCGGCGTGCGCGCCTCGTCGATCAGGATCGAGTCCACTTCGTCGACAATCCCGAACTGATGCCCGCGCTGCACGCACTGCGCGAGATCGTATTTCATGTTGTCGCGCAGGTAGTCGAATCCGAACTCGTTGTTCGTGCCGTAGGTGATGTCCGCCGCGTAGGCGGCGCGCCGCTGCATGTCGTCCAAATCGTGAACGATCACGCCCACCGTCAGCCCCAGCATCTTATAGATCGGGCTCATCCATTCCGCGTCGCGCCGCGCGAGGTAATCGTTCACCGTGACGATGTGGACGCCCTGCCCGGCCAGCGAATTCAGAAACGCGGGCAGCGTGGCGACGAGCGTTTTTCCTTCGCCCGTCTTCATTTCCGCGATTCTTCCCTCGTGCAGGACGATTCCGCCGATCAACTGCACGTCGAAGTGCCGCATCCCGATCGTGCGGCGTCCCACTTCGCGCGTGAGCGCAAACGCGGGCGGGATCGCCGGCTCGAATGCCTCCTGCAATTTTCGCTTGTAGTCGGTGTCGTCGCGCTCGACGCCCTCAAGGCGCTCTTGCACCTCGGCTCGCAGCGCCGCGGCACGCTCGCTAATCTGCGCGTCCGTCAGCTTTTTCATCTCGGGTTCGAGCTCGTTGACCGCGACGACCGTCGGCGTGATCCGCTTCACGTCGCGCTCGTGCTTTGTCCCGATAAATTTCGCGACTACGCTGTCTATAACCTTCTCAACGTCCATGTTTACTTTCTACCACCGCATTCCGCGCCTTGGTTCTGCGCCGTCATTCTGCCTGCCCTGAGTGTCGTGGCGAAGGGAGCAAAGCCGAGGGGGCCGCATCCTCGGTTCTCTGTAGTCATTCTGCCTGCCCTGAGCGAAGCCGAAGGGAGGGCCGCCGTCTGGCCCGAAGAATCTCTCTTCGCTTTCCCTCGGAGAAATAATCCCACTAACAATTAGATGCAGCTTTCCTTTGCATTGTAGCCGCTCGCCCGCGTTCCCGCAAAGCCGCGCGCCGGATGAGGTTGCTTTCCTATGGCCTCGCCACGTTCCGTGTCCGATTGAATCAGTGCTGTTGCCAGCCCGCGTGGACGTTCCTCCGGGGAGGATGGTAAGCTGTCGGCCCGCGAATTCGCACTTGGGACAGGCGGGAGTTTGCACGAGCGCGTTCCTTCAGCACCGACAGGAATTGACGATGGCGTCCGATCCAATCAGCGCTCAGCCCGCGGCGGCCGCCGACACGGTGGTGCCGCAGCCGGTTTCCTTGCCACTCACGCGGGCCGCCATTTTTCTCGTCGTCACCATCAAGCCTGCCGACGAAGATCGCGCCGCCGTTCTTTCTCTCTGCGCCGATCTATCCGCGCTTTTGCGCTCGGTCGGCTTTCGCGACCCCGACGCCGCCCTCTCCTGCATCATGGGCATCGGCTCCGGCGCCTGGGATCGCCTTTTCGGCTCGCGGCGCCCCGCGGAGCTGCATCCCTTCCGTGAGATTCGCTCGGGCGCGCGGCACGCGGTGGCGACGCCCGGCGATTTGCTCTTCCACATCCGATCGAAGCGCATGGATCTGTGCTTCGAACTCGCGATGCAGATCATGGCGCGGCTCGGAGGCGCGGTCTCGACGGCGGATGAAGTCCACGGCTTCCGCTACGTGGACAATCGCGATCTGCTCGGCTTTGTGGACGGCACCGAGAATCCGAGCGGCCGCCTGGCGGCAGACTCCGTCTTCATCGGCGACGAAGACGCGGCCTTCGCGGGCGGGAGCTACGTGATCGTCCAAAAATACCTTCACAATCTCGACGCGTGGAACAAGTTGCCCACCGAGGTGCAGGAAAAAATCATCGGCCGCGAGAAGCTTTCCGACATCGAGCTCGCCGATTCCGTGAAGCCCACGTGCGCGCACAACGCGCTCACCGTGATCGAAGAGAACGGCAAAGAAATCAAGATTCTGCGAGACAACATGCCCTTCGGCCGCCCCGGCCACAGCGAATTCGGCACCTATTTCATCGGCTACAGCCGCTCGCCGCGCACCGTCGAGCAGATGCTCGAAAATATGTTCATCGGGCGGCCGCTCGGCAATTACGATCGCATCCTCGACTTCAGCACGGCCGTGACCGGAAATCTGTTTTTCATTCCGACGGCGTCGTTCCTCGATAGTGTGACCCCGGACCAGCCTGCGGCGGCCTCCACGCCAGGCAAGTCTTCCAGCTCGATTGCGGCATCGAAAGATGGTTCGCTCGGCATCGGTTCCTTGAAGGGAGAAAATTCTGATGAATAACCTGTACCGTGAACTGGCTCCGATTTCCGATGCCGCGTGGGCCCAAATCGAGGAAGAAACTTCGCGGACGCTCAAGCGCTATCTGGCAGGCCGCCGCGTGGTGGACGTTCACGGCCCGGAGGGCGCCGCCCTCTCCGCCGTTGGCACCGGCCATTTGCGCACGATCGCGGCTCCCGGAGAAGGCGTGATCTCGCGCCAGCGCGAAGCCCAAGCGCTCGTCGAGCTGCGCGTCCCATTCGATCTCGCGCGCCAGATGATCGACGACGTGGAACGCGGCGCCAACGACTCCGACTGGCAGCCCGCGAAGGACGCCGCGCGCAAGCTCGCTTTCGCCGAAGACCGCGCGATTTTCGAAGGCTACGACGCCGCCGGGATCGCCGGCGTCCGCCAGGGCACGAGCAATCCGCGAAAATCTCTCCCCGCCGATGTGCGCAAGTACCCGGAGGCCTTCGCGGAAGCACTCAGTCAGTTGCGCCTGGTGGGCGTCAACGGACCCTATGCCATCCTGCTCGGCGCAGACGCTTACACCGAGCTTGCCGAAACCAGCGATTACGGCTATCCGGTCCTCGAACACGTGAAGCGGCTCGTCGAAGGCAAAATCATCTGGGCGCCCGCGATTGACGGAGCCTTCGTGGTCACAACCCGCGGCGGCGACCTCGATCTTCACATCGGCCAGGACGCCTCCATCGGCTATTTGAGCCACACCGACACGCACGTCCGCCTGTACTTGCAGGAAGCTTTTACATTCCTCTATCTGACGTCCGAATCATCGGTCGCCTTGGCGGCTCCCTCCAAGCCACATTCATCCTGACAGGCGCGGCAGCACCGATCAGCACCTACGGCGCCGAGGCGAACCAATCCCCGAAGTCCAGTGCTGGTACGCCCTCCTTAGGGGGTCGGACCTTCCAGGTCCGACATAAGCCGCCGTCAAAGCCCCTCTACCTCCGACTTGACCCGGAAAGCCTTCGCTCGCCCGGCATTCGAAACTGGCGAAAGCTCTGGCTGCCGGGCTCACGTTCCTTTGCGCAGGTTCACCCGAGGCGTGTAGTGTGTTTGCGGGGGCGCCACCTCTCGCATCGGCGCCCGGAGGAGAACATGAAGAGCGGCCTGGTGATTCTATGCGTTGCGGTTCTCAGCTTTGCGCTTGGCATGACTCTCGAATCCGCCCGCGGAAAAGCCGCCGCGCCGGCCGCGCACGTCACCGGCATCGGCGGCGTCTTCTTCAAGTCGAGCGATCCGCAGAAGCTCGCCGCGTGGTATCGCGAGCATCTTGGCATCGAGCTTACGCCTGAAACCAATGCTGCCGGCGCGCCGCCCAATCACGGCTTCGAATGGCGCGAGAAAGACGATCCCGGCAAAACCGGCATGACCGTCTGGGCGATCTTCGGGCAAAAGACGAAATATTTCGGTGCCGGCCCGCGGCCGTTCATGATCGATTATCGCGTGGACGATCTCGATCGCTTGCTCGCGCAACTCCGCGCGGCGGGCGTCCAGGTCGATTCGAAGATCGACGACGAGCCCAACGGGCGGTTCGGCTGGGCCACCGACTCCGAAGGCAACCGTTTCGAATTGTGGGAGCCGAAACGCTAAAGATTCACGACTGACCGAGACTCACTCGCAAACCACTCCCTTCGACTTCGCTCCCTGCGCCACCGCACTCAGGACAGCAGGACAAGCCGCTACGAAGGCACCGCTGACTCCGAAGGCCGGGATTTTCCCCCTGTCCTTAATCTGTCCTTCGGCACAGCTAGAAACTCCCTGCCATCGTGCTAACGTCGAACGAGGAGTGCATGGACGTGACGCGAAAAAGCGAGCCAGCCGGCAGTCAAAATCAATCGAACGAAAACCTCCGCCACGAATCCCCACGCGGCGCGTGCCGCCCTGTCGAACACCAAAACGCAGCCGCAATTCACCCCGATTTTGGCGCAATTCTAATCGACATTTGGCGATTAGAAATCGATGCAAGTGATTGAAAACATGAGATGGGTGCACAGTCTAATCGACACGTCCGTGGCAGGCCGCCGGAAGGCCCGCCGTTGCCTTCATAGGGGCGCTGCTTGCTGCGCCCTTCGACGTCACGACGTGGCCGAGGAGGCTTGCGGCGCAGCGGGGAGGCGCACCAATCGCGCTTCCGTCACCGACGGGAGGCCGAGGATTTCCTGCACCACCGATGCGCTGACGTTGCCATCGAGGCCGACGAGCGCGAGCGCCTCGGCGCCGCCCGCGGGGGCGCGGCGGCCGAGCGCGAACGTCGAGACATTGATGCCGAGGTTGCCGAGCGCCGTGCCGATGCGGCCGATCACGCCGGGTACGTCGATATTGCGCGAAAGCAGCAGAGTGCCCTCGAGCGGAGATTCGAGCGCGATGCCATCGAGCGCGAGAATGCGCGGCGAGCCATCCTGCGCGACAACGCCCTCGAGCGAAAATTCGCGACCGCCATTCGAGACGGACACCTCGACCGTGTTGGGATATCCGCGCTCGCGACGCCGCGTGGTTTCTTCCACGACCACGCCCCGCGCCGCCGCCTCCTCCGCAGCATTCACCAGATTTACCTTTTCATCGAGCACCGAATTCAGCGCGCCCACCAGCACAGCCTTGCCAATCATGTGCGAGCCCAACTCCGCGGGCTCGCCCGCATACCGGATGCGCACGCGGCTGAAGCTGTGCGACGGCGAGGCCTGCGCGACGAACGATCCCAGGCGCTCGCCCAATTCGAGATACGGGCGGAGGCGGCGGTATTGGTCCGGCGAGAGCGCGGGCATGTTGACGGCGTTGCGGATCGTGCCGTCGGCAAGGAAATCGCGAAGCTGCTGCGCGATCGCCGTGCCAACTTCTTCCTGCGCCTCGGCCGTGGAGCCGGCGATATGCGGCGTGGCGATCACGTTGGGCAGGCCGACGAGCGGCGAGTCTTTCGGCGGCTCCTTCGCGAAAGTGTCGAGCGCGGCGCCGGCAACGTGGCCGGATTTTAGGGCTTCGGCGAGCGCGGCTTCGTCGATCAATTCGCCGCGCGCGCAATTGATGATGCGCACGCCCTTTTTCATTTTGGCGATGGCCGCGGCGTCGATCAGCTTTTCGGTTTGCGCGCTGAGCGAGGTGTGGAGGGAAATTACGTCCGAGCGGCGGAGCAGATCGTCGAGCGGGACGAGTTCGACTTCCACTTCGGCGGCCGCCGCGGGCGTGACGAAGGGATCGTGCGCCAGCACTTTCATTTCGAGGGCGCGAGCGCGGCGGGCCACTTCGGTGCCGACGCGTCCGAGGCCGACGAGGCCCATCGTCTTGCCGCGCATCTCGGTGCCGGAAAATGCGGACTTTTCCCATTTGCCCGCGTGGATCGATGCGTTGGCCTGCGGCACGGCGCGCGCGAGGCCGAGCATCAGCGCGAGCGTGTGCTCGGCGACGCTCACCGAATTGCCGCCGGGCGTATTCATCACGAGGACGCCGCGGCGCGTGGCGGCATCCACATCGACGTTGTCGACGCCAACTCCGGCGCGGCCGATGGCGCGCAGGCGCCCGGCCTTTTCGAGCAGCGCCGCCGTGACTTTGGTGGCGCTGCGAACCACCAGCGCGTCGGCATCGGCGATTTCGCTCGGGAGCGTGGCCGCCGTCGGCATCACTACGTTCCAACCCGCGTCGCGCAAAAGCGCGATTCCACGGTCACTGATCTTGTCTGCGACGATGATTTTCATGAGGCAACTAAGGTTATCGGGCGTTCGTCCCTGTGTCAATTCCGCCGGCGCGCACGGGAGAATGCAAACGTGCTATTCTTTTCTTACAACGCGAGGGATCACACGACAAAATGGGATACATCGAACGCATCCAAAGCGATTTGACCGCCGCGATGAAAGAAAAGAACGAGCTGCGGCTCAGCGTGCTGCGCATGATGAAAAGCGCGCTGAAAAACAAGGAAATCGAGAAGATGAAGCCGCTCGACGACATGGAGTCGCTGCAGGTGCTGCAGACGCTGGTGAAGCAGCGGCGCGATTCCGTCCACCAATTCACGCAGGGCGGGCGGCACGATCTGGCCGACAAGGAAGCGAAGGAAATCGTCATCATCGAGGAGTATCTGCCGGCCGCGCCGAGCGACGACGAAATCCGACACGCGATCGAAATGGCGATCACCGAGGCGGGCGCGGATTCGCTGAAGCAAATGGGCGCCGTGATCAAAGCCGCGCGGGCGAAGCTCGAAGGAAAAGCGATCGACGGCAAAGTGCTGAGCGACCGCGTCCGCGAGCGGCTCAGCGGAAAATCCTGACGCGCTAGGGTGTCGCGGTTTTCTTGAGGACCGCAGCCGATTCCTGGTCGGCCGCGACCTGCTGGAGGAAATCGCGAATTTCAGGGAGTTTGTCCACGGGAACCATCACGTCCTTCACCTCGAAGCTGCGCTTGTAGTGCAGCACGCCATCGGCGACTTTGATTTCGCTGTGATACGTTGCGTAGTCGCAGCTGGCCTCGACGGGGTGCGGCAGCCCGTCCAACGCGTAGCCGGCCGGGAGCGTGATGTCGAACACGTCGTCCTGCCGCATCGCCTCTTCGAATTCCACCGGATACTTGCGCGCCTTGTGCTGCGTGAAGAGATTCAGGAGGCCGATGTCTTCGTTGCCGACGATATCGGGGCGGAGAATCAGCAAGTCGCCGCTGGGATTCGCGTAGCCCTGGGCTGAAAACTTGTAGTCGAGAGAGAGGCTTTCATTTTCGTTGTCGAGGTTGCCGAGCGACCCGCCGAGGAAGACAAAGTTATTCAGGAAGCCTCCAAGGAAATGCTCGAAGACATCGGCACGCTTCGAGGGCGGCTGTTCGAGAAACTCCGCGCGCTGTTGCGCCGCCGGGCCTCCCCATTCGAGTTGCTGGACTTCGCCGGAAAGATCGCCGGTGGCAGTGAGATCGAACTTTGCGACGCGAAGCAGACGATTGGTCGCGGGCGGCAGGAGCGGCAGAGAAATCAATTCGCCTCCGTCCGGCGCGACGAGCAATCCATAGGACTGTTGCAGATACCAAGGGATGTAGCCCATAGGAACATGCTCGTTGGTGGGATCGAAGATCAGCAGGCGGCCCAACTTCGGATCGTTCACCACGGAGTAGAGACCGGTATCGGATACGCTGTCGGGAAGGCGAATGGCGAGGATCGCGTGATTGAAGGCGATCGAAGGGTAGGCTGCGTGGACGAAGCCGCGATGCGTGTCGATCAGCACGTAGTATGACTCGATGCCGATTTCGTGAAGCATGGAGCTGAGAAGCGTGGCCTTATCCTTGCAGTCGCCGAACTGATGGGCGAAGACCTCGGCGGCGGGATGCGGTTGATAGCCGCCGATCCCAATTTCGACGGCGTAGTAGCGGATGTTCCGCTGCATGTACTCCGTGAGCGCGCGCATCTTGGTGAGCGGGTCCGAAAGGCCCGCGGTCAGCTCCGCGACTTTTTGCTGAATTTGCGGCGACGCGATACGGCTCGATTGCGTCAGGTCGGCGTACCACAAACCGACATCCTTCCAAGAGCCGGAGGACTTCGCACGCGAGCCAGTATCCTGGGGAAAGTATTTCAGGCCCGCCCATCCGGCAAGCGACCTCCAAGCGGGCATGTCGGGCTCGATTTCCATGGCGGGGAGATCGTCGATTTCCCAGATATATGTGTTCGAACCCGACACGGCGGGTTTCTGCTCGGGGTAGTTGAACCACTTGGTCGTGAATTCCCAGCCAGACGGGATCGACAGAATGAGTCGCGCTGTCTTCACGGGAACTTCGCTCTGAAATTCCCAATCGTCTTCGAAGACATATGGGCGGTTTTGCTGCACGAATTCGAAGCCGACGACGTTGCCCGGGTTTGCTTCGGGGAATTCAAGGGTATCGACCTTTACGTCGGTATATTCGAGATCGTCAAAGAGCCCGTGTTCGATGATGTCCTTCTGGCCGACTGCCAGTTCATGGCCGTTCGTTTCGATCGTCCAAGCCTTCATGTAGGAGATTTTTGTGTCCTTGTCGAACGGGACGTCAAGGCTGCTGTAGTCCCGGCGGGACTCGGGGCGCAGGAGGCGAATCGCCATGCGGTGCCGGGTGTCGATCTCGCCGTTGGACTGAACGGTGGTTTGCGTCTCGTCGAGAAGAATGACGGCGACGGTGTCTTTGTCGTAAGTGGGAAGCTTTTCCTGTGCGGCCGCGCGGAGCCAATCGGGCGCGGACTCGCCGGCCTTCGCGCGGGGCGCAAGACAGCAGAGCAGCGCCGCGGCTAGAAGCGCGATTGGAATCGAGCTAGTTGTCTTTCGCCGATGTGGCATTCTGCAAGACCATTTGAGCGTCGTCGTTCGTTTTGATCATGCCATAGAACGCGCGGAGGGCGGGATAGGCCTCCTTCCCGAACAGCACGCCCTTCATAGCCATGTGGCGTTTCACTTCGACGGTGTTGCCCTGCGCCTCAACGGAGATGGAATAGGACGCCGCACCGAGGTCAACCTTCTTTTCGGCCGGGACGCTTTCTGCTTTGAAACCCGAGGGCGCGTGAAGCTTCACATCGTCGAATTCTTCGTACGGGAAAGGGAAGTAGATTGGATTGACGCGCTTCTGGGATGTGAACGAACCGAGGTCCTCCGCTTGAAACACATCGAGCGGCATCAGCATTCTCTGCACCGCACTGCTGGCGTACGAAGGAACCTTGATCGTCCCTTCGACGTGGACCGGTTGATTGACATCGTCCCAGTTTGAAATCTTCGTGACTTGAAACGTGGAGCCTACAGGCAGCCAATGTCTGATTTGATCTTCCAACTTCTTGGTACGGCCGGTTTCGTCGTCCTTGCGCTCTTCCTCGCGGAGCAGGGCGCCTCTTTGGCCAGTAAAATCGATCTGGAGGGTGCCCGCGATCGAGCCGTCGGTACTGAGAACCAGGTCCGCATTGCGGACGATCGTGGCGTTTGCCGAATCTGGATTGGGAGTCACCACATTCGTCGCGTGCTTGTCGTCAATTCGAAGGCCTGCAGCCTCAGTTTCGTACCACGGGAGGAGTCCAAAGGGGAAAAAGCGCGCGGCAGGATCGAGATAATATTCCTTCGAGGCTGCGCGGACCCAGACAAGATCGTCGTCGAGTTCGCTCACGTCCTTGCGGTCGGGAACAAAAAGCGCGCGATTCCGAGGCGCAATGTAAACCTCAGTGGCCTCGAATCCGGCTGCTCGTGAGAGGCCGACAAAAAGATAATTGATCTGGCGGTCGTAGCCTGCTCCACGACTCAACAGCTCCTCGACGTTGGACGCGGTTTTCAAGTTCTCGGCCTTCATCTCCTGCGCGGTACGAGCTTCTTCCACGTTCAGATTGCGAATCTGCTGCACGCGCGCATAGATTTTGCGGAGCTTCGTCTCCGGAGGATCGGACGGGCTGACGATCTTGGCAAGTTCCTGATCGAGAGCGTTTTTCTTGTCGATGAAATGATCGAGCTGGCCGTCCCATTTCTTGGCCCAATGATCCCAGTACTTGCCGGGGGGATCGTCCTCAGAAGGGTTCTCCGGATCCGGATAGTAGAATTCCACCCGGGGCTCCATGGTTCTTTCAGGCGGCATTAAGGGTTCTTCCTCGATGCCGGGAATATCGTTGACGGTCATCGTATAGGAATTATCGATCTGTTGCTTGGGAACATCGGTGGGCGGCAAGAGAGAGATCCGATAGCGGGAACCGAGTCCGCCATAGCCTTCGTAAGGCCTAAATGTGAAGTGAGCCTCGCGGGTGAACATGTCACTCGCGACGTCCCACTCTTCATTGTGAACGTAGCCCGGCTTGGCCTGCTGCGAATCTTTGTACTCGATGATGCAGCCAGGCTGAACGTCGGGGAGGGTGAACGTCTTGACATCAATCTTCAAGCCGCCGCCCCTTATGGCCGTGGTTTCGAGCACCTGGCCGTCAAACTTCACGATGCTGCCGTCGGGACGAATCGTGCGGCCGGCGATGTAATTGACATCGTCCATACCCTTGTTAAAGGGGATCTCGATGTGGGCGTGCTTCGTTCCCTCCTGGGTGAAAATCTTGATGCGGTAGTAGTCTTCGACGGTATCGCCATCGGTATTCGCCTTGCGCGCGTCGATCACGCTTTCGCGATACAGAATCATGGCGTCGGCACCAGGCTGCTTGGGATTGTCTTTTAGCGCGAGGTCTTCGGGTGAGATCGGCAGCCACCCTTCCGTGGCCCGCAGAGAGCGGGCGGCCGCAAACAGCAGCAGGCACACGACGATCACGCCAAAGACGCTGCGATGGGCTGGACTCATGCGAGGCCACCTAGCCTTTCTCGCGAATTTACACACACGACGCCATTGCTGCAGCAGTGAAGTGCTGGCAAAGCTATCGCGAAATTCGATTAGCTGTCAATGATTCTCACGAATAAAAGGCACCCGTGCAATACCGGTGGTTTGCGCCGCCTGATGCTGCCGGCGAATGCCCTGAGCAGGACGGTCGATTCCCGGCGGCATACGCGAGTAATTCATCCGCACACAGAGGCTTGGGGGCCTTCTTGCGCCTTGCCTGCGCTTGCGTCTGGTGCTACCGTGCCGGATTCGCATCCGGGCGCTGGTTGGCGCGACGGAGCGCGGACGGGCGAAGGGAGAGCGAATTGGGGACGAGTTCGTGGAGTTCGACTGCACCGCCGGGCGAGTTTCGCCCATACGTAGGCCCTGGGGAGAGCCCTCGCGAGTTTACGCTGCGCGCGATTATTTTGGGCTCGCTGTTCGGCGTGCTGTTTGGCGCTGTTTCGGTGTACGTCGGGCTGCGCGCGGGGCTGACGGTCTCGGCGTCGATTCCGATTGCGGTGCTCTCGATCAGCATCCTGCGGGCGTTTGGGCGCTCGACCATCCTCGAAAACAACATCGTGCAGACGACCGGCTCGGCGGGCGAGTCCGCGGCGGCGGGCGTGATTTTCACGATGCCCGCGCTGATCTTTCTTGGGTTTTCGCTGAATACGGAGTACTGGCGCGTCTTTTATCTTGCGCTACTGGGCGGGACGCTCGGCGTCCTCTTCATGATCCCGCTGCGGCGGCAACTGATCGTGAAGGAGCACGGCAATCTTACTTTCCCCGAAGGCACGGCGTGCGCGGACGTGCTCATCGCCGGAGAGCGAGGAGGGTCGTTTGCCGGGCGCGTCTTCTGGGGGCTGGGCCTTGGCGGCGTCTACACATTTTGTATGAACACGCTGGGAATGTGGCCCAACCAGCCGGATTATCAGCCCAAATGGCTGCCGGGAGCGTCGGCGCGCCTTACAATTACGTCCGAGTATCTCGGCGTGGGTTACATCATCGGGCCACGCGTGGCCGGAACGCTTTTCGCAGGCGGGGTGATTTCATGGCTGGTGATGATGCCTGCGATCCGCTTTTTCGGCTCGCTGGCACCGGGGGCGGCGCTCTATCCGAGCACCGTGCCGATCCCGCAGATGAACCCCGATCAACTTTGGGCCACCTACATTCGACCGATGGGCGCGGGAGCGGTGGCCGCATCGGGATTGATCACGCTGATCAAGACGATGCCGACGATCGTTTCGGCTCTGAGCGCGGGTCTGAAAGATGTGCGCGCGAAGCAGGCTGCGATACCGGTGGCCAGCCGAACGGAGCGCGACCTTTCGATGCGCATCGTAATCGGCGGCTCGATCGTGATTATGGCGATGATCTGGGCGTTCCTGACGTTCAAGCCGGTGCCGGGAGCGCAAACCGGGGCGTTCGCCAATCTGATGGCGGCGCTTTTCATTATTGTTTTCGGATTTCTGTTTGTGACCGTGGCGTCGCGGATCAGCGGCCTGATCGGCAATTCGTCGAATCCGATCAGCGGGATGACGATCGCCACGCTGATGGCCACCTGCGCGGTTTTTCTCGTGATTCACTGGACGGCGAACGCGTATGCGGTGCTGGCGCTGACCATCGGCGGCGTGGTCTGCATTGCCGCGGCGATTGCGGGCGCGACGTCGCAGGATTTGAAGACCGGGTTCCTGGTGGGCGCGACGCCGGCGAAGCAGCAGGTGGCGCTCGTGATCGGCGTGCTGGTTTCATCGCTCGCGATTGGCGGGACGCTGATTCTGATGAACGTGGGGCTCGCTAGCTACAAGCCGATTCAGATCCCGTTGGACATCAACCATTTGCCCACGGGCGTCGAACTCCAGCAGAACAACTATCCGCACGAGGGCAAGACGTACGCGCTGGTGAACGCGATCGGGTCGGGCGTGATTCCTGATGGCAAATATCTTTACGATCCATCGACGCGCGAGATCGAAATCCAGTGGGAGCAGGGGATCGGCAGCGCGAAGGCGGCGGCGCCGCAAGCGCGGTTGATGGCTACGGTGATCAGCGGCATTTTGAACCGGCGGCTTCCCTGGCGGCTCGTGTTTCTCGGCGTGTTTCTGGTGATCGCGGTCGAGCTGCTGGGGATTCGCTCGTTGCCGTTTGCCGTGGGCACCTACATCTCGATCGGCACGACGATGGCGATGTTTGCGGGCGGGCTGGTGCGATGGCTGGCCGAGCAGGGCATGGAGAAAAAATCCGAGTCGGAGAGCGAGGTGAGCCCCGGATCGCTCTATGCGAGCGGATTGATCGCGGCGGGCGGCGTGTTTGGGCTGCTGGCGATTGTGATCAACCTGCTGCAGGATCCCGAGCTCAGCAGGCACGTGCCGCACTGGCTGGCCGTGGTGCTGCATGTGCCGTGGTCGGAGGGCTTCTTTGCCGTGGGCGCGAAGTTCATGCCGAATGCGAGCCAGAGCCAATGGCTGGGCCTCGGATTGTTCGTGGCGCTCGCGATTTCGCTATTTGTGGCCGCGCGGAAGAAATTGAAGCAATCGTAGTCACACGCCAGGAGCAAAAGAGAGATCCTTCACCCGGCAAAAACCAAAAGCGCCGGGTTCCCTTCGACTCCGCTCAGGGCAAGCAGGATGACGATCCTCATGGGATCGTCACCGCGCTTCGCGGAGGAAGCGGGCGGCTTCTTCGGGGGGCGTGGGATTGATGTAGAAGCCGGTGCCCCACTCGAATCCCGCGACCTTCGTCAGCTTCGGCATCATCTCGATGTGCCAGTGATAATGATCGTTGATTTCCTCGCCGATGGGCGAGGTGTGCACGACGAAGTTGTACGACGGAAACGCGAGCGCGGCGTCGAGCCGGCCGAGGAAATCGCGGAGGATCTGCGCGAGGTTGCCGTAGTTGGGCGTGGGCATGTTTTCGAATGACGAGCTGTGCTGGCGCGGCAGAATCCACGTCTCAAACGGGAAGCGCGGCGCGTAGGGAGCGAGCGCAATGAAGTGATCGGTGCTCAGGATGACGCGCGATTCGGTTTCGAGCTCCTGGCGGATCATGTCGCAGAAGATGCAGCGCTCTTTTTCGTCGTAGTAGTGTCGGGAATTATCGACTTCCTCGCGGACGCGCTTGGGAACGATCGGCAGCGCGATCAATTGCGAGTGCGTGTGCTCGAGGGTGGCGCCGGCGGGCTCGCCATGATTCTTGAAGAGCAGGATGTAGCGGAAGCGGCGGTCGTTCTTTAGATCGAGGATGCGGTCGCGATAGGCCCACAGCGTTTCTTCGACCGCGCGCTGCGGCATGGTGGCGAGCGTGTTGCGATGATCGGGCGTTTCGATGATCACTTCGTGCGCGCCGACGCCATTCATGCGATCGAAGAGGCCTTCGCCCTCGCGGTCGAGGCCGCCTTCGATGCCGAGCGCGGGGAATTTATTGGGGACGACGCGCAGCGACCAGCCGGGCGTGTCTTTGCCGCTGCCGTTGCGACCGTAGGCCAGGACCTCCGACGGCGTCTTTCCCTCGTTGCCGGGGCAAAACGGGCACATGCCGACGCCCTTGATCTGCACGCTTTCGCGGACGAAGTCCGAGGGGCGCTTTCCACGGTTGGTGGAGATGATCACCCAGCGGCCCGTGATCGGGTCCTTGCGGAGCTCTGGCAAAGCTTTCCTTCCCCCGCGGCGGCCGGGAACCGACGATCCCAGGCTGCGTATCGCCTTGCAGCTATTCTATATCCGCTGCGGTGTGCGGCAGCGAACGATTCCGGGAATTAGCGGGCCTGTGCGCTTACTGCGAATAGGACGCGAACGCTCCCTTGTGCAGGCGGACTTCGGGGCGGGCGCCGGGGCGCGTTTCGATGGCGAGGACGTCGAAGCGATAGGAGGGCGATTCGATGCGGCGGGCGCGGAGGAATTGCCGCGCCATGCGCGCGAGATTGCGGCGTTTTTCGTCGTTGACGGCGTCTTCGGGTGAAGGCTGATTGCGATCGCTTGCCGCGCGCGTTTTTACCTCGACGAATGCGAGGACCGGGCCGTCGTAGCCGACCATGTCGATTTCACCTTTGATACCGGAGCGCATGTAGTTGCGCGCGACGACGACGTAGCCGTGACGGCGGAGGTACCAGTAGGCGTAGGTTTCGCCGCGGATGCCGGTGCGGCGCGCTTGGGCCTTCTTCGAGGAGGCGTCCGGGGAAACGTCCGTGGCGGGCGATTCGACTAGGCCCTTGCGGGCCTTGCGATCGACGATGGCGAACATCACGCGGGCGAGCATCGCAAACTCCCGAAGACAAGGCGCCCGCCTAAAAGCAAGGCGGCCGCTACAAAGGCAACGGCAAGAGCAAAACAACAACCCCAGGGCTGAAGCCCGGGACCGCAGCGCGCTTTTCGCGGGCCTGCCCTTCGACTTCGCTCAGGGTAAAAAGGCCCACGCTTCCACCTGACGGCTCTAGAGTCCGCTTTCGACTTCGGTAATGCAAGCATCGAGGGTGCGGATGGCGAATTCGGCTTGCTCTTCGTCGATGAGGAGCGGCGGGGCGAGGCGGAGCGTGTTTTCGCCGGCGCCGAGGATGAGGACGCCTTTGCGAAACGCCAACTCGAGGACGCGATTACGCATGAGGGGCGCGCGTTCTTTCGTCTTCTGATCGCGGACGAGCTCGATGCCGATCATCAGGCCTTTGCCGCGAATGTCGCCGACGATTTTGTGGCGCTCGCGCCAATCTGAGATGCGCTTCGTGATGAATTCGCCCATGCGCGCGGCATTGGCGATCAGGCCACCTTCGAGCAGGTCGATGGTTGCGAGCGACGCGGCGATAGCGACTGGATTGCCGCCGAAGGTCGAGGCGTGCGCGCCGGGCTTCCAGTTCATTATGTCGGCCTTCGCGATTACGGCGCTGAGTGGCATGCCTGAGGCGATGCCTTTCGCCGTGCAGATCATGTCGGGGACGACGCCCGCGTGATCCACGGCCCACCACTTGCCGGTGCGGCCCATGCCGGACTGCACTTCGTCCGCGACGAGCAGGATGCCGTGCTTGTGGCAAAGGCGTTCGAGCGCCTGCAGAAATTCTGCGGGTGCGGGAAGATAGCCGCCCTCGCCCTGAATCGGCTCGACGAAGATTGCGGCGACTTCCTGCGGATCGACGAGGCGCTTGAAGAGTTCCTCTTCGATGCACGCGAGCGCATCGGCGGCGGCGTTTTCCGGGCGGCCGCCGGCCACGCCGCGATAGGTATTCGGATACGGTGTGTGGAAGACGCCCGCGAGCAGTGAGCCAAATCCCTTGCGCTGCACGGCCTTGCTTGCGGTGAGCGAGAGCGAGCCCATCGTGCGTCCGTGGAAGCAGCCGTGGAAGGCGATGAACTTGTCGCGGCCCGTGTGATAGCGGGCGAGCTTCATCGCCGCTTCGATGGCCTCGGTGCCGGAATTGCCGAAATAGACGCGCTTGGCGTGGTTGCCTGGAGCGATCGACGCGAGTTTCTCGGCGAGATCGACCATGCCCTGGTAATAGAAATCCGTGCCGGACATGTGGATCAGGTCGGCGGCCTGTTTCTGGATCGCGGCGACGACGCGCGGGTGGCAATGTCCCGTGGCGACGACGGCGATGCCCGCCGCGAAATCGAGGAAGGTGTTGCCGTCGACATCTTCGATCATGGCGCCGCGGCCGGTTTTCGCGACGAGCGGGTAATCGCGCGTGTAGGACGGCGAGAGCACGGCGGCGTCGCGCTCGACGATCTTCCTGGCTTTCGGGCCGGGCAGTTCGGTGATGAGTTGCGGTAATTTCATTTCTGCGGCGGTCTGAGTCTGCATGGTCCCCTCCCCGGGCTCATTCATGCGGTGGCAATGTGAATCGATACAGCGGACGCGTGCCGGGTACAACTACAGGAGAAGGGATGTTAGTCGACGCCGAAGAGGCTCGGGCGCTCGAGAGAGGGGATGCTGTGAAGCGAAAGCGCGTGTTGTGCGGAGAAGCTCATTTGTACTTCCAGCGAACCGAACCGTCTTTCGTATCTTCCACTATGATACCAGAATCGGTGAGCTGCTGGCGAATGGCATCGGCGCGCTGGAAGTCGCGGCGGCGTTTGGCGGCGTTGCGTTCTTCGATGAGGGCGTCGACCTGTTCGGGGGCGAGACGCGGCTTCGGCGGGGTGAAACCGAGCTTGGCGAGCTTTTCGTCGTCATCATCGGCAAGCACCGAGAGAATCGCGTCGAATTTCTCCATAGCGACGAGCGCGCGCACGGCGTCCTGCTGGAGGAAAGCGCCCCGATCGATCGCGGTGTTGGCGTCGCGCACGAGATCGAAGACCGCGGCGAGGGCTACGGCCGTGTTGATGTCGTCCGCGAGGCCCGCGTCGAATTCGTTTTCGGCCGTCTCGATGCGCTTCACTGTTTCGGCACTCGATCCGGCGGGAAACTGCGTCGTTTTGAGCCGAGCGACGAAATTGCGGAGCCGCTCGACCGAATTGCGGGCTTGCGTGAGGCCGTCTTCGGTGAAATTGAGCTGGCGGCGATACGGCACCGAGAGCAGCAGGAAGCGAATCGTCGAAGGCTTCTGTCCTTTGGCGAAGAGATCGCGCAGCGTGTAGAAGTTGCCGAGCGATTTCGACATCTTCTGGCCGTCGATGATCAAATGCTCGGCGTGCATCCAGTGGCGAACGAACGGCTTTCCCGTTGCCGCTTCACTCTGCGCGATTTCATTTTCATGGTGCGGGAACGCGAGATCGACGCCGCCCGTGTGGATGTCGAGCGTGTCGCCGAGATATTTCATGGCCATCGCGGAGCATTCGATGTGCCAGCCGGGGCGGCCGGGGCCGATAGGCGTCTCCCAGAAATGCTCGCCGGGCTTGGGCGCCTTCCAGAGCGCAAAATCGCGCGCGTCATCCTTTTCGTATTGGTCGACATCGACGCGCGCGCCTGCCTGCATGCCGGTGATATCGATTTTCGAGAGCTTGCCGTAGGCGGGAAATTTCGCGATGCGGTAGTAGATCGAGCCGTCGCTCGTGTAGGTGAGGCCCTTCTTTTGCAATCTTTCGATCAGCGCGACCATGTCGTCGATGTGGTCGGTGGCGCGGACGAGCTCTTCGGGCATCTGGATGTGCAGCGCGTCAATATCCTCGAGAAACGCCTGGATGTATTTTTCGGTGTACTCGCGGATGCCGATGCCGGCGGCGGTGGAAGCCTTGATGATGCGATCGTCGACGTCGGTCACGTTCATCACCTGCATCACGCGGTAGCCCTGCGAATGCAGGAAGCGGCGCAGAATATCCTGAAACATGAACGTGCGGAAATTTCCGATATGCGCGAAGGCGTAGACGGTGGGGCCGCAGGTGTAGATGCGCACCTCGCCCGGATGCACGGGCTTCAGCGGCTCGATGCGGTTCGTGAGCGTGTTGTAGAGGTGTATGTCGGGCATCAGGGCCTCTGCGCAAAAGCGTAATTCTATCCGACGCCTCGCCTTGCGGCAAACCGATCTGCGCCCTAAAACCCGCATCGAGGCGTGATACTCTACCGCCCGCCCGACAAGAATTCGGGCCGTTTAAGGAGTTGACGCGCTATGTCCGACGCATCCGTTCGCCAGTCGATCATCGACGAGGAACATCTGAAGCTGCTCTCGATCTGCTACATGATCTCGGCCGCGATTTCGGCATGCTTCTCGATGATGGGCTTGATGTACGCCGGGATGGGCGCCGTGTTGAGCGAGGCCATCAAGCGCGCTCCCGGGCTGGGCACGGATACAGCCAACGCACCGCCGGCGTTTATTGGCTGGATTTTCGGCGCAATCGGCGTCGTAGTTTTCCTGATATTGATCACGATGGCCGGGCTCCAGCTGGGCGTGGCGCTCTCGCTCAAGAAACGAAAGGCGAGAACGTTTTGCATGGTCGTGGCGGCATTCGAATGCCTGGGAGTGCCTTACGGAACGCTTCTTGGCATCTTCACGTTCATCGTGCTCGGCCGGGATTCGGTCACCCGTCTGTTCGAGGCAAACCCCTTCCCCGGCCAGTCGAGCGGATTCACGGCCGGGCCGCCGGCTTAACTTTCACGCACCAAGCCTCGAAGTTCTATTGACACGTGACTATAGGATTCCTATATTGCAATAGAGGAATCCTATATTCACATCATGAGCGGACACATTCCATCCAAGATCGCCCGGGGCAGCGCCGAACTGGCGATTCTGGCGCTGCTGGCCGAGCAGCCGCTGTATGGCTTCGAAATCGCGAAGCGGATCGAGGAGCGGACCCAGGGCGCGCTGCGCTTCAACCTCGCGTCGCTCTATCCGATGCTCTATGAACTCGAAAAGCGCGGCTGGCTAAAGGCGCGGTGGGAGGCGAATCGGGCGGGGCGCGACCGCCGCTACTACAGCCTGACGGCCGCGGGACGCAATAAGCTCGCGCCGCTGCGCCGCGAGTGGCGATTTTTCTTCCGGGCGCTCGACCGCCTGGCGGGGGTGACGCGTGGGTGATTGGAAAAAGATCGTGCGCGAGCGGCTGAATCTCGGATCCCTAGACCCTGCGCGGCGGGACGAGATCGCCGCCGAAATCGCGGGTCATCTGGAGGATCTTTATGAGGATCGGCGGATCGGAGACCGATGCGAGTCTGAGTCTCTTGAGAGCGCGCTCGATCAAGTTCCCGATTGGAACCGGTTGTCGCGCCGCATTCGCCGCGCGGTGCGCGACGAGCGTGGCATGAACCACCGGACGCGGCAAATCTGGCTGCCGGGCCTCGCGAGCTTGACGGCGGGTAACTTGTTGCTGATGGCTGTCTCCTACGCAAGCCTGCGACCCCGGATCGTGATCGAGCATTCGGCGGCGTGGTTTCCGGGGCTCGCGCTGATGGCGGGCTACTTGCCGTGGGTGGCTGCGCAGCCTCTGGTCGGCGCGCTGGGAGCGTGGCTTTCCCACCGAGCGGGAGGAGGCCGCGCGATGCGGCTGTGCGCGGGGCTCTTTCCATCGATCGTGATGCTTGCGTGCTGGGGCTTGTTCATCCCTGCAAGCGCGGCCATCGAGAAGGACGTTTGGGCGATGCGCCATCCGGCATATCTGTTGCTGGGCGCATTCATGTGGATCGCGCCGGCGGCGATGGGATTGGTGTTCGGCTGCTTGCCGTTTCTCGGAATTCGGGACGTTGGCGCGGCAAGAACATGACGAGCCCGAGCCCAGCCATCGAAGTGCGCGACTTGCGAAAGACCTATCCGGCATTTCGCCGCAAGGGAGTTGCCGCTTTACGAGGCGTTTCGCTGCAGATCGATCCCGGCTCAATTTTCGGATTAATCGGCCAAAACGGAACGGGGAAAACGACGCTGGTGAAGATTCTGCTCGGTCTGTCGACGCCGACGAGCGGCTCAGCGACCATCCTGGGACGCTCGCCGAAGGATTCGTCGGCGCGGCGGCGCGTGGGATACCTGCCGGAGCAGATGCGCCTGCCGGATTATCTGAACGCGAAAGACTTTCTTCGCTACATGGGAAAGCTGAACGGTGTCGATCCCGCGGCGATGAGGCAAAGCATCCCGGCGCTGCTCGAGACCGTGGGACTCGGCGGTGTGCGCGGGCCCGTGAAGGCCTATTCGAAGGGCATGCAGCAGCGCCTCGGACTGGCACAGGCGCTGATCAACGAGCCCGACACGCTTTTTCTCGACGAGCCGACCGATGGACTCGATCCGCTCGGACGCAAAGAGGTTCGCGATCTCTTGGTGCGCCTGCGCGGAGAGGGCAAAACCATCTTTCTGAATTCGCATCTGCTCTCCGAAATCGAGCTCGTGTGCGACAGGATCGCCATCCTCAATCGCGGCGAGTTGGCTTGCGTCGCGACGCCGTCGGAATTTACTCGCGGGACTGGCGAATACGTGGTGCGGGTGGCGGCGGTGAGCGATCTCGTGCGGAAGGCTGCAGAAGCTGCCCTGCAAGCGAACGAGATCACCTGGGACGAAAATAGCTTTCGATTCCCGTTTCGCGATCTGGCTCAGCTCAACGACCTGCTCGATCGGCTGCGCCGAGTGCCTGTCGAAATCGAGGCGGTCGAGCCCGTGAAGCGTTCGCTCGAGGAGTTTTTCCTGGAAGTAGTGGGCACGCCGGAGTCCTGATGTTCGCAACGTATCTGAATTCGCTGCACGAAAGCATGGGGCGGCGCGTGGCGCTCGTCCTGCTGGGGGTGGCCGTGCTGGTGGCGGTGGGTTTCGCCGCGATCGTGCACCTTCGTCCGGCGGCGGGCGGCGGCATCTCGCTCGCGGTGGGTTCGCAATCAGCGGCGCCGCCGGGGCTAGCGGTGCCGTCGCTGCTCGAATCGCAGCTGCGAGCGACGGGAAGCTTGTGGCTGCTGCTGGCGATTTTCGCGGCCGCGCCGTTGCTTACTTCCGCGCTCGAAAAAGGCTGGCTGGAATTGACGTTTTCAAAAGGGACCGCGCGCTGGCGGATATTCTTCGGGCGTTTTCTCGGCGGGCTGACGCTGTACTCGCTCACGTTCGCAATCGCCACATTTCCGGTGGCGGCGTGGCTCTGGTGGAGGACCGGCGTCGCAACATGGCAGATCGGCGCGGCGCTATTGATCCAGACGTTCAGCTTCGCGGCGCTGCTCGCGGTGGCGGCGCTCGTAACGCTGCCGCAGAAGGGAGTGTCGCTGCCGATCATCGCGTCGGTGGCCGTATGGGTGCTGTCACCGTCGCTCGCGATGCGGCAGGAGACTTTCTACCGCCTTTTCTCGTCGCATGTGGCGCGCGGCATTGTGGATTGGGCCTACCGCGTCCTTCCGAAGTGCTCGGAGCTGGAAGACATGTGTGCGACGCTGATCCGGGGCGGGGCGATTAGCTCGTGGTGGCCCGTGTGGTCGACGGGCGTGTTTACGCTCGCGGTGATCGGGCTGACGCTGTGGCTGGTCGAGCGGCAATCCTTCTAGCAAGCGGCAGCCGAATCAGTGGTGCTTGCATGGATCAGCGCACAAATGGGTAGATTTCGTCGGCGATCCAGTAGTTTGCCAGGGCAACTGCAAAGGCGGTCCCCGCCAGCCACAGAATCCAGCGCCGACGCTTCCAAAGGGCACCGAGCGACGAAAGCTGCATCGGAATGTCGAGCAGATAGGCCGCGCTGTAGCAAAGATTGGCCAGCAGGGCAAGAACGGCAAAAACCGCGAGCGAAGGCAGCGTCAGCGCGGGGCGAAAATGCCGCCAGGTGGCGAGAAGCCAAGAGACGGTGGCCGCCACCAGCACGGAGTTGTAGACAAGCCGCCGCGGTTCCCAGAACCGGGCCGCATCGGCGACGGTCCCTCGAAACGAGCTGGATGGCACATTGCCCGGATGCTGCGATTGAAGCACATGGCTATTGTCCACGAAGAACCTCCAGTCTTCGGCGTCCTAGACCTGAGAAATCAAGAATAACTGACCTCTTCCATTTGTCAAGTACTTTGCAAAGCAAAGTTTGGCGCGGCCATGGCGAGACATGCGAGGAGCGTTCGGGCAAAGACCTCACCCCGGGAAAGCGGGTGAGCTACGTGAGGCTCAAGACTTGGTCGAGGATGCGGTTGGCGACTTCGAACTTTGCGAGCTTGGGAAGCGGGATTTCGCGGCCGTCGCGGAGGAAGATTGTGACGATGTTGGTGTCGCCATCGAAGCCGGCGCCTTCCTGGGTGACGTCGTTGGCGACGATCATGTCGGCGCCCTTGCGGGCGAGCTTGGCGCGGGCGTTTTCGGCGAGCTGCGTGGTTTCGGCGGCGAAGCCGACCAGAATGCGGCTGCCCTTTTCGCGGCCGAGCTCGGCGAGAATGTCGGGCGTGGGCTCGAGCTGGAGCGTGAGCGAGCCTTCGCCGCGCTTGAGCTTTTGCGTGTGCGACGCGGCCGGGCGGTAATCGGAAACGGCGGCGGCCATGATGATGACGTTTGCTTCGGCGGAGCGCTCGCGCACGGCGTTGCGCATCTCCTCGGTCGAGCGCACGGGAATCCAGTCGACGCCGCCGGGTACGGCGAGGTCGGTCGGGCCGCTGATGAGAATCACGCGCGCGCCGCGGCGGATCGCGGCTTCGGCGAGCGCGTAGCCCATCTTGCCGGACGAGCGATTGGTGAGGAAGCGGACAGGATCGATATCCTCGCGCGTGGGCCCGGCAGTGACGAGCACGGTGCGGCCTTCGAGGTCGCGGCGCAGGCCGAGGACGGCGCAAACTTTTTCGACGATCGCTTCGCTCGAGGCGAGGCGGCCCGCGCCCGTCATGCCGCAAGCGAGGTAGCCTTCGGCGGGATCGACCACGTGGACGCCGCGCGCGCGCAGAGTGGCGACATTTTCCTGGGTCGCGGGATGCTCCCACATGTTGACGTTCATCGCGGGCGCGACGATTACGGGCGCTTTCGTGGCGAGGTAGAGCGTGCCGAGAAAATCGCCGGCGATGCCATGCGCGAATTGGCCGAGAATGTCGGCGGTGGCCGGCGCGACGAGCAGAAGATCGATGCGCTGCGCGACGGCGATGTGTTCGATGGCGCTTTCGACGTTGGCGGGCGCGGCGTCGCCGGGCGCGAACATCTCGGTGATGACTTTCTGGCCGGTGAGCGCGGCGAAGGTGAGCGGGGTGATGAATTCCTGCGCGGCGCGGGTCATGACGACCTGCACGTCGAGCTTTTCCTGCTGCAGGCGGCGGACGAGTTCGGCCGCTTTGTAAGCAGCGACTCCGCCGGTAACGCCGAGGGCGATTTTCATAGCGCGTAAACCCCGGGGCTAAAGCCCCCATTCTACCTCGAACGGCTTATCGCGAACCGCAAAGCCCGGCACGTCCGTTCGCCGCGCACGTAGCGGGTGCGGGGAGCACGCCCGGGCAAGCCCGGGCGGCAAACAGTGGGAGCAAGCTCCCGCACTCCACAACGCCGACGGACGCACTCTGAAGGCTCGCGTTTCCAGCTGTAACGCGGCCTTTCGCTCGAAGAACGGCGGACGCCGCTATTTGCGGCGCTTGCCTTCTTTTTCGTCCGCGGGCAATTCGGGCGTCTCGTATTCGAGGAGCCCGAGCAGCAATTCTTCCTCGGCGATGCGCGAGGTCTTGCGCGACCGCGGATTCTCCAAGAGCGGACGCCCGCCTATCATCAGCTGGCGCGCGCGGCGCGACACGACCACCACGTACGCAAACTGGCTTTCCGGTGCTTCTCTAGAAACAGCCATCAAGATCAGCCTCCAAAGGATTTCAGAATATCGCGAATCCGTTCTTCTTTTTGCGGCGTGAGGCAGCGCGAAGCAAGCGCGATGGCCTGCACCTCGCGGCCGGCACGATCGAGATCGTCGTTGATGATCGTGAAATCATAACGGGTGTAATTCTGGATCTCCTGCCGGGCGCGTTCGAGCCTCCGGCGAATTTCATCCTCGGAATCCTGGCCGCGTTCCCGGATGCGGCGCTCGAGATCGGGAGCCGACGGCGGCAGAACGAAAATGGCGACCGAACGCGGCAGCTTGCCCTTCACCTGCAAAGCGCCCTGCACGTCGATTTCGAGCACGAGGTCTTTCTTCTGCGCCAGCGCTTCGTCGAGCCACTTGCGCGGCGTGCCGTACCAGTTTTTGCCGAAGACCTGTGCGTGTTCGAGGAATTCGCCCCGCGCCACCATCTGCTGGAATTCCGCTCCTGAGACGAAATTGTACCATTTACCGGCGCTTTCCGTCTTGCGCGGCGCGCGCGTGGTGCACGAAACCGCCAGCAGGGTGCCGGGAAGCTCGAGAATCTTCTGCACGAGCGTCGATTTGCCGGACCCGGAAGGGCCGGAGACGATGAGTACCAACGGTTCTTTCTGGGGCTCGCTCGGGCTCATTCGATATTCTGGACCTGCTCGCGCAACTTTTCGATTTCGGATTTGATTTCGAGGCCCATTTGCGTGATCTCGAGGCCCTCGGCTTCGTTGCCCGGCGTCTTCGAGAGCAACGTATTGCTTTCGCGCTGCATTTCCTGCAAGAGGAAATCGAGCTTTTTGCCGACATCGGAGGCGCCGACCAGCAGCGATTCGAATTGCTGCACGTGGCTCGCAAGGCGCGTCAGCTCTTCGGATATGTCGCTGCGTTCGGCGGCGAGAGCTGCTTCCTGCGCGAGACGGGCGGGATCGAGATGGGCGTCGCCGAGAAGTTCCTTCAAGCGCGTTTCGAGGCGGCGCGCGAAGGCCGGGCGGGCACGTTCGGCGAGGACTTCGATTTTGGCCGCGAGGCCAGCGATGCTTTTCAGGCGACCGGACATCTCCTGCCGCAGGGATTCCGCTTCGTGCTCGCGCATGCGATCGAGCTTGTCGAGCGCTTCCATAAGGCATTTCGCGACGACGCCTTCGAGGAGCCCGATTTCTTCATCGAGTGATGCAGCGGGAGGGCCGATCACTCCCGGGAGGCGCAGGATCGAGGCGAGATCAGGCTCCGCCTGGATCGAGAATTTCGCCCGGAGCGAATGGACAGCTTCGAGATAGGCCGCAGCGACTTCCTGATTGACGCTCACGGCCGCCGGGCCCGCGAGCTCGTAGCGAACCGTGAGATCGAGATGGCCGCGGCGGACGCGTTCGCGCACGATCTGGCGCATGCGCGGCTCGACCGGCTCGAAGCCCTCCGGCACGCGCAGGTGCAGATCGAGGAAGCGATGATTCACGCTGCGGACTGAAACCCGCAGACTGAATCCGCCGAAAGCCGCCTGCGCGTGGGCGTAGCCCGTCATGGACTTGAGGCGCTGCTGCTTGGCTGCTTGCGCCGCCTTGGGCGAATCGGCTGGTGCGGGTTGTGGACGCGTTTCGGACATCATTCGGGACCTGCGCCGCGGGATACGGGCTCGGCGTCGCGGAACTGCATTTCGTAGAGGCGCGCGTAGATTCCGCCGCGCGCGAGAAGCTCGTCGTGAGTGCCGCGCTCGCGAATCGCGCCGTCTTCGAGGACGGCGATCGTATCGGCGCGGCGGATGGTCGAGAGGCGATGCGCGATAACGAAGACCGTGCGGCCGGTCATGAGATTGTTGAGCGCGCCCTGCACGAGCATTTCGGATTCGGAATCGAGCTCGGAGGTCGCTTCGTCGAGAATCAGGATGGGCGCGTCCTTAAGAAGCGCGCGCGCGATCGCCAGGCGCTGGCGCTGGCCGCCGGAAAGGCGCTGGCCACGATCGCCGATCATCGTTTGATAGCCCTGCGGCATCTGCGTGATGAAATCATGGGCCAGGGCAGCTTGGGCGGCGGCGATGATTTTGGCGTCGGGCATTTCGGGACGGCCGTAGCAGAGATTATTGCGCACCGTGTCGTTGAAGAGGATGGTCTCCTGCGTGACGACGGCTATCTGCTCGCGCAGGGACCGCAGCGTGACATCGCGGATGTCGTAGCCATCGATGCGGACTGCGCCGGATGTCGCCGCGTAGAAGCGAGGCAGGAGATTCACCAGTGTGGTCTTGCCGGCGCCGCTCGACCCGACGATCGCAACCAGCGCTCCTGCGGGAACCTTCAAGTCGATATTGCGCAGAATCAGCGGGCCGCTGTCGTAGGCGAAACTCGCGCGATCGAATTCGACGGACTTCGAAAGGGGCGGCAAGACTTTGGCGCCCGGTGTTTCCATGCTTTCTTCCGGCAAATCAAGATAAGCAAATACCTGTGCGGAAATTCCAACGGCCTGGAGGAACAGCTGATAGACCGTGCCGATGCGTTTGATCGGTTCGTAAGCCTTGAACAGGGCGTAGGCGAAGGACACAAACAGTCCAACGCTCATACGGCCCACCTTGATCTCGCTGCGCGCGAAGAGGAGGACGAGCGCGACAACAACAGCACCGAGAAGGTCCATCACGGGCGACGTGGCGGCAAAGGCCCTGATCCAGCGCATGTTTTCGCGCAAGAGGTTGCGCGCGGCTTCTCGAAACTTGCCGATCTCAAAGTCTTCCATCCCGAAGGCTTTCACGACGCGATTGCCGCTGACGGTCTCCTGGAGAATCTGGCTCAAGTCCGCCAGACGAGACCGGCTCTTTTCCGAGGAGCGTCTGATCCGGCGGCCGAAGCGACTGACGGGCAACACAACGAGTGGAATCAGAAGAGCGGCACCGAGGGCCATCCTCCAATTGATGACCAGCAAAACGCTGACGAAGGCGATGAGAGCGAATATCTGGCGGAAGAGTTCGGCAAACCAATCCGAGAGGGCGCTGCGAATCTGCTCGATATCGGCGATGACCGCGGACATGACGCGGCCGACCGGGTTGTGGTGGAAGAAACCGACCGGTTGCTGGACGACGTGGCTATAAACCTGGTTGCGGAGATCGGTGACGGCGGAAAGGCCCACGTGCTGAATGAGAATGCTACCGATATATTCCGCCGTTCCCTTCAGCAGTGTCAGGAACACCAGCGCGATGGCGAAGACCGTCCAGACGTTGTGAAATCGGCGCGGAGCAAACGAGTGCAGATCCAGCACGTAGCTGGTATACGGCACGCGAAACATGGTGAGGGCCTGGGAAGTCGAATGCGGATTCAGGATCACGTCGAAAGCAGGACGAAGGGCAAAAGCCACGAGGAACTCAACCGCACCCATCACTGCGATCAAAAGGATACCCCCCACCAGACGCGGGACGTAGGGCCGCAGATATCGCAGCAGCCGCCAAATTTGGTGGTGATCCTTCACGCGTGAAAAGCTCTCCATAGCTTTAACTTTGTGCACCAACGCTGTACGCTCGAAGTCTGCCTAGACTATGCAACTGCGTGCGTATCTGGCAAGGCGTAATCGCGCCGGGCGTGCTGCGCCGCAGACGCGGCCGGACTATCCCGGCGATTTATCCATATCGCGATGGACAACTTTTGCCGTATATCCCTTGTGCTGCAGCGCACGCCGGATCACTTCCGCAAGCGCGACCGAACGATGCCGGCCGCCCGTACAGCCGAGCGCGATTGTGAGATAGCTTTTGCCTTCGGCGATGTAATGCGGAATCAGATAGCCGAGCAGGCTCTCGATGCGGCGCAGGAATTCGCCCGTCTGCGGAAACGAGCGAATGTACCGCGCCACGCGCCGGTCTTTACCGGTGAAAGGGCGCAGGCGCGGAACGAAATGGGGATTCGGGAGAAAACGCACGTCGAAAACGAGGTCGGCATCGGTCGGGATGCCGTAACGAAAGCCGAAGCTTACGACGGATACGAGCAAGGGGCGGCGGCTGGCCTTCTGAAAACGCTCGATGATGAGGTCGCGCAGCTCGTGCACGTTGAATTTCGTGGTGTCGATGATGACGTCCGCGATGCGGCGGATCGGAGCCATGCGGCGGCGCTCCGCGCGAATGCCTTCGGCGATCGATGCGCCATGGCTAAGCGGGTGAGGGCGGCGCGTCTCGCTGAAGCGGCGCTTCAGCGCGTCGTCGCTTGCTTCCATGAAGACGAGCGTGATCGGATGACGGCTGCGCAGCTCGCGATAGATGCCCGGCAGCTTTTCGATCTGCTCGCCTTCACGCGCATCTACAAGCAGCGCGGCACGTTCCACTTCGCCGCGGCCCTCTTCGTAGAGTTCGGTGAAGGTGGGGATCAGAGCGACCGGCAGGTTGTCGACGCAATAGAAGCCGAGATCTTCGAAGGTGTTAAGCACCGTGCCCTTGCCGGAGCCGGACAGGCCCGTGACCAATACAAGTTGGCGGGCGGCTGTCTTAGGAGTCGGACTCTTGGGGGCTGAAGCCTTGCGCGACGAGTGTTTCCGGGCGGCGGGCGTCACGGCGGGCCGGCGCTCAGGCCTTGACCCGGCGGCGATGCGTGCTCGGGATGCGGAGGTCTTCGCGGTACTTGGCGACGGTGCGACGCGTGACGCGAATGCCTTCGTCGCCGAGTTTCTTGGTGATCTGATCGTCGGTGAGCGGATGGCTCGTGTCTTCCTCTTCGATCATCTGCTTCACGCGGCGCTTGAGAGAGAGCAGCGACATCTCGCTGCCCTGGGGTCCATTTACAGATTCCGAGAAGAAGCTGCGAAGTTCCAATACTCCTTGCGGCGTGTGCACGTATTTGTTGGCCACGGCGCGGCTGACGGTGGACGGATGCACGCCGACTTCCTCGGCGACTTCCTTGATCATCATCGGCTTGAGGTGGTCGGGGCCGTAATCGAGGTAGTCTCCCTGGCGGCGCAGAATGGAATGGCAGACGCGTTGAATCGTGTGTTTGCGCTGCTCGATATTTTTCATCAGCTGGATCGCGGCGGTGAAACGCTCTTTGACGTAGTTGCGCACATCGCGATCGGCGGCATCGCGCGAAAGCAGGCGGCGATAGGTCGGGTTGAGGCGGAGCTGCGGCAAGTCGTCGTCATTCATGAAAACCTGCCACTCGCCATCGACCTTGCGGAACTGGACGTCCGGCTCCACGAGGCGCGGCTCGGTCTTGTTGTAACGAAGGCCGGGCTTGGGATCGAGGCGCTTGATCACGTCGACAGCGCGCTTGACGAGCTCGACGGGACGATTCAGCGCCCGCGCGACTTCCTTGAGCTGATTATTCTGCAGGAGCTTGAGATGCTCGGTGATGATCTGCTGCGCGAGCGTGTTCTGCGGATCGATGATCTTGATCTGCAATAGCAGGCATTCGGGCAGATCGCGCGCAGCGACTCCGGGCGGGTCGAATTCCTGCACCATGGTCAGCGCTTCTTCAACGTCTTCCATGGAGTAGTTGCCGGACTGCGCGATTTCATCGAGAGTGGCCGTCAAATAGCCATTCTCATCGAGGTTGCCGATGATGCCTTCGGCAATCTTGCTCACGGTTTCGGTGCAGATTGCGACGCTCAACTGCCACTCAAGGTGATCCGCGAGGCTGGAAGGCGAGGAAAGGAACTTGTCGAAGGAAGGTTTCTCGATCTCCTCGCGCTCGCTGCCCGCCACGCGCTCGGCGCCAGTATCGAGATACTGCGTGAAGAACGAGCCGAAATCGAATTCATCGAAAGGATTGGCCGCTTCGGTCTCGGGAACCTTTTCCGTTTCCTTCTTGAGAAACGCCTCGTCGGTGTAGCTTTCTACCGCAACGCCCTCTTCCTGCATTTCTTCGAGGACGGGATTGGCCATGATCTCCTGATTGATCATCTCGCGCAGTTCGAGGCGATTGAGCGCGAGAACGCTGACCATCTGCACGAGGCCCGGCGTTAGGATCTGCTTTTGGGCTACGCGGAGATTGAGTTTGGGTGCGAGCCAATTCATAAAATCAGTTGAGCCGGAATCCTTCTCCCAAATAGAGACGGCGAACGTCGGGATTCGCAGCCACCTCGGGGGGCGTGCCGGAAGCGAGTATCTTTCCCTCTGTAATGATATACGCGCGGGTGGTGACGGCGAGCGTGTCTCGAACGTTGTGGTCCGTAATGAGCACCCCGATGCCGGCGCCGCTCAGATCGGCGATGATTTTCTGAATATCGATCACGGTCAGCGGATCGATACCCGCGAAGGGCTCATCGAGCAGGACGAACGAAGGCGAAAGTACCAGGGAACGCGCGATTTCCAAGCGACGGCGCTCACCGCCCGATAGAACGTACGCCCGGCTGTAACGAACTCCTTCGAGTCCCATTTGCGCCAACAACTCCTCCACGCGGTCGCGCCGCTGCTCGACGGTGAGAGACAGAGTCTCCAGGATTGCCAGGAGGTTCTCTTCGACCGTCAGCTTCCGAAAGACGGAAGGCTCTTGAGGAAGGTAGCTAATGCCGCTCCGGGCCCGCAGGTACATGGGGAGGTCGGTAATATCCTCGGCGTCCAGCAAAACACGACCGTAGTCCGGACGTGCGAGGCCGACCAGGATGTAGAACGTCGTGGTCTTTCCTGCGCCGTTCGGCCCGAGCAGCCCAACCACCTCGCCCTGCTGAACCTCCAGGCTGACATCATCGACAACTTTCCGACCTCGATACGATTTCCGCAGATCGGCGGCCTGAAGTTTCAACATGCCGGTTCATTTCTCAACCCGGTGTTTGGTCAGCGTGCGCGAACCTTCTTGCGAATCAATCAAAATCGTATCATTCGCAACAAAGAAGGTCAACGAACGGCCCGTCGCCGTGTTGCTAGAACTGTCGCTTACCGTGGGCTTCCCGCCCGAAAGAACGAATTTCCCGTCGGCGGCGGTGTACTCGCCCTGCTCGGCCATGCCCCGGCGATCGCCCTGGCGGACGATCACGCCACCCTGGGCCAAGACGCGGTCGAGTTGGCGGCCACCCGTGGCAGGTGAGGCGCTCGCGGAGGCTGGGGGAGCTGAGGCGCCGGGGGCAGCGGGGCCAAGGAAAACGTCCAAGGTGCGCGATTCGAGAGACCCCTGGTCAGAGCTCGCCATCACGCCACCTTCGAGATGGGCCTTGCCTTGGTCGGCCCAGTAGGTCAAAGCCGGGGCGACAACCTTCCAAAGGGTGGGACCCGATGATGACGAGGAACCTGGAGCATGGCTGGGCACAGGTTTTCGCGCCTCGGTTGCTTCGCCAAATGGCGTGCTGAACGGCCCGGAGGCTTGCGGAAAAACTGCGACCACGTGGCCGGCCGCCTGGAGCTTCTTATCGTCGCGCCAGAGCTCGATGCGGTCGGCATCGAGGACCGATTCGCCCTGCCAGAGGCGCGCGTGGCCGGCGTAAACCACGTGCCCGGAGGTGGTGGAACCGACGAGCGTATCGGCAGAAATGTGGGCCGGTCCGGCACCGAAACCGACTGCGTCGCTTTGTTTGGGAGAACTGCTCGCCGGCAGATAGGTCGACGCCACACCACCGGAGAGCCGGAGATCGCCCGACTTTTGCTTGATCGTGGCGTTCGAGGCGGTGGTGCGGCTGACCGCGTCGGAAATTACAGGCGAGCCATCGAGAGTGATCGTGTTCGTGGACTGCACGATGCGCGCGTGGTCCGCGCTTGCGCTGCGGTCGGCCTGCTGGAAATGCACGCCGCCCGTTTCATCGAGAATTTCCCAGTCGCCGTTCGCGCCGAACGTGACGGCCATTTCGGCGGCCGAGATCACCTGCGGGGCTGCGGTGCCGGTCTGGCTGCGAACCTCGACACCCGAATGCCCGTAGAGCTTTTCGAGCCGCTTGCCGTCGGCAATCTCTGCGACAAACTTTTTCGCTGCAAGCGTGGTTGCGGTATCGCCGCTATGCGATTCGATGGTTGCCGGGGCGAGACTTTCGGCGCTCTCGATTCGCTGCTGGTCGATTGTTTCGGTGTGCGATCCCTTCGCCGCTGCGCCGCTACTAAATTTCATGCGCAAGGCAGCGGTCTTCAGCAAGCGCGAGTCCGATCCGCGGTGTGATTCGGCGACCACGTCGCCGGTCGCCGTCATGTCTTGAATCAGGCTTTGGCCCGGCAGCATGGCAATCTCGACGTGCTGGGCCGAAAAGCGGTCCGCGCCCCCAGGCGCCTGCCGCGTGCCGATTACGCCACCGTCAGCAACCACGCGCTCGACCTGACCGCTGGAGTCGAGAAAGCCTTCGAATTGCGCCGCTGTGACGCTGATCTTGCCCCCGCCCCCGTCCGCGTGAAGCTGCGGATGTCCTTCGGCAATTACATCGCGCGCGTGATCGTTGTTGTCGAGATCGACGGCGATCTTATCGGCGACGAGCTCGCGGGTACCCTCGCGCACGATCGCCGGGCCATCCAGCACGACTTGCCGTTGGTTGCGATCGATCGCGAGGCTGCTGCCGGTAGCGCTGACCGGCATGTTGCCCGTTTTCGGCGAAGCGGCGAGATCGAACTCGACGGCGCGCTGGACGCGCACGATTGAGTCTTCCCTGCTGTAGCTGACGCCGATGCCGCGTCCCTGGCCGCCGGGGAAGCTGAATTCGACCGGAGCGGATGTGGAAGCTTCGCCCGTGTCGCGATTGAAGGCGAGATCTCTCGTTTTCACCCGGAGAGCGGGCGATGTGGCTGCGGTCGCGGGGCCCGCCGCCGGTTTTGCAGCGTCGACGTCAATTTCGACGGCGCCCTCGCAGTGGACCACGCCGCTATCGAGCTCGTAACTGCATTCGTGGGTGTGGATGTTGTCGTTGCGGCTGCCGTCGCGGCCGTAGATCGTGATCCAAACATCTTCAAGCAGCGCGCGATTCTGATCTTTGTATTGAGTGAGGTGCGAAGCGCGGACGGTGAAGAGCGTGCGATTCTGATCCACTTTCGAGAAGGAAAATTGATCGGATTGTTGGGCCACTGTGGCAGGAACGGCCGCCGGACCGAGGCGCAACGCGCGCGCCCGGCTGATCGAGCGGTTAACGTACACTCCGGCGACGGCAAGTGCGGCGAGCCCCGCCGCAATCGCAGCCCAACGCGCATAGCGCGCGGCTTCCCGGTTGCGCAAGCTGAAAGCCTCCTACGTGATTAGAAGCTGAGTATAGGGACTTGGTTTGCGGGGGACAACAACCCATCCGCCGAGGGAGGCTTAGCCGGCGGGCAGCATGCCAATGCCGGCGGCGGCGACGCTGTCGCGAGTCGAGTTCTTCACGGCGTACATCGCTTCGTCGGCAAGGTGCAGCAGTTCGGCCTTGGTGCGGGAGTCGGTCGGATACGAGGCGACGCCAATGCTCGCTGTCATAGTGATATGCAAGCCCGTGTCCTTGAGCCATGGCGTCTCGCGGATCAGCTTGTGCAGGCGGCGCGCGACGCCGAGCGCGTTTTCCTTGGAGGTCTGCGGGAGCAGCACCACAAATTCGTCGCCGCCGTAACGGAAAGCCAGATCGATGAGACGGCACTTTTCCTTGATCGCTTCGCCGATCTCGGAAAGCAGTTTCGAGCCGACGAGGTGGCCGTGCGTGTCGTTGACGTTCTTGAAATGGTCGAGATCGATGAAGATCAGCGAGAACTCGAACGCGTAGCGGTGCGAACGGTAGATTTCCGTGTCGAGCATGAAATTGAGGTGCCGCGCGTTGTAGAGGCTGGTGCAGTCGTCGGTGATCGTGAGCTCGTGAATCCGCTGGACGTGGCGCGCGTTCTCGATGGCGATCGCGGCGTAATCCGCCAGGGCTTCGAGAAGCGCCAGATCGCGTTGGCTGAAACCTTCGGGGCCGACGCAGTTGAGCAGCTCGATCACGCCAAGGCATTGTTCGCGGAAGCGCACGGGAACGGCCACGATCGAGCGCGTAGCCATCTTCGTCCGCTCGTCGACCTGGCCGAAGAAACGCGAATCCTTGCTGGTGTCCGCCACGACGACCGCCTCGCCCGATTCGGCGACCCATCCGGCGAGGCCTTGCCCCACCTTGATGCGGACGTCCTTCAGCGCCTCGGCACCTTGGCCCGTGGCAATCTGGAAGTAGAGCTCGTGCTTGTCGAGGTCCATGAGCAGCAGCGACCAAGTGTCCGGGCGCAGGACCTCGTTGATCTTCTCCATGATGGTGCGAAGGACTTGATCGAGCTGCAGGGATGACGTGAGGGCCTTGCCCAGCTCGTGGAAAACGTTAACCTCGTGGCTATCGGGCGCGGGCGGCTCGATGTCCGGATGGCGGCGGCGTTCCATGCCCTCGAACGGCTTCACGTCGCTCGCTCGGCGCGTACGTCCAGCGCCAGTTCCGGTGGTGCCGACGTCTTGGGATTCTCGGGACAATAGTTGCATTATAGTGAACAGATTTCGCCCGCTGCAACGGACATTCCTGGATGATTGCCGAAAGGCCAATGGCTCCCGGGACGCCCGCCTTCCGGGCGGCATTGACACGCCTTCCACCCACGCCTATATTTTTCTTGGTTCCTTCGGAATGCCCTCGACTCCTTTCGGCGAACATCTCAAACGCGAACGCGAAATGCGCGGCGTCTCCCTCGAGGAGGTGTCAGCGGCTACCCGCATCAGCACGCGCTTCCTTGAAGCGATCGAGAACGAGAAGTGGGACGAGCTGCCGGGCGGCGTATTCAACCGCGGATTCATTCGCTCGGTCGCCCGCTTTCTCGGCCTGGATGAAGACGGGCTGGTGGCCGAATACGCGCTCGAGACGAAGGGCGCGCACGACATTAGCGCGGTGCCCGAGCATCCCGCCGAAATTCCTCGAAAGTGGCAGCCGACGATCTTCGCCGTGATTGCCATCTTCCTGATCATTTTGGCGGGGTGGTTTGTCTACCAGCGGTATGGGGCGAGGATTGCGGCGCGCTTCCACCGGCACACGTCGGAGGTTCCTCACAGCGCGCTGGGCATATTCCTTGCGGGCGCGGGCCCTGACGAGGAAACGCAGATTGTTCTGGGAGGCCGCTATTAGCACCGAACTGCGCGAACAGGCCCGATCGGGGCACCTGCGCCCGGAACAGAAACTCGCCATCTGTGCGGGCAGCGTGCCGCTCAGCCCGGAGGACCAGGTCGAGATGCTGACCATCCTGGCCGTCGACGCGGACCCATCCGTTTCCGAACGCGCTGAGAATATTCTGCTGACCCAAAGCGTCCAGCATTTTCTGGCAGCGGCCAACCGGCCAGACGCCGACGTTCGTTTGTTTGCCTACTGCGCCGAGAACCTGGCGGAAAAAGCGGGCGTCGCCGACGCGCTGGCGAAGAACGCGGCTTGCCCGACGGCGATCGCCACGCGCGTCGCGTCGCGGCTTACCACTGAAGGAATTCAGGCGCTGCTCGATAATCTGGAGCGGTTTGTCTCCGATCCGCAACTCGTGCTCGCCGTCTCCAAAACCACCGCGGCGAATGCGGAGCAGCGAGGACTATTGGATGAAATGCACAAGAGCGCCGCGGCCATCACCGAGATCGAGGACGCGGCCGAGCAGATCGAGCCCGATCCCGTGAAGCGGGAAAGCCTGATGCAGCGCGTCGCTCACATGAACGTCGTCCAGCGTCTCACGCTGGCGCTGAAGGGCGGCCGCTCCGAGCGCATGCTTTTGATTCGCGATCCCAACAAACTCATTCAAAGATCCGTCTTGCAGTCGCCTCGCCTCACCGACACCGAGGTGGAGGCGTTCGCCTCGATGAGCAGCCTGCCTGCTGAGACGCTGAGGGCGATTTCGCTCACGCGAACCTTCATGAAGAATTACTCGGTGGTGCGGAACCTCACGAATAACCCCAAGACGCCGCTCGACGTTTCGCTGCATCTTTTTCCCCGGCTCACCGCCACCGACCTTTTGAAGCTCACGGCGAACAAAAACGTTCCCGAGACCCTGCGGTCGTCAGCCCAGAAGCTTCACCGCAAGCGCAAGCTCGGAGGCTAGGCACACCACGTGGCCTCCGAACCCAGTCCGAAGATCCAGCGCAGCGTTCTAGGATCCCCCAGTGCGGCAAAGGAGCCCACCGTCGTGATCAGCCCGCGAGGCGTCGAACGCCTGCGGTCGGGCCACCTGTGGATCTATCGGAGCGATATTCGGTCGGCACAGAGCGAAGCGGGCGCCGTCGTCCGACTGGTCGACGAGCGCGGAAACTTTCAGGGCCGCGCCTTTTACAGCGACAAATCGCAGATCGCGGTACGCCTTCTCACGCGCGAAGACCGGCCCGTGGATCGCGCCTTCTTCACGGATCGCATTCGCCGCGCCGCTGCCTATCGTGACCTCGTGGTCGAAAACTCGCAAGCTTGCCGCCTGGTCTACAGCGAGGCGGACCTGCTGCCGTCCCTGATCGTCGACCGCTACGCGGATTATCTGGTGGTGCAGACACTGAGCCAGGGCGCCGAGCACATCAAGGGTCTAATTCTCGAGATTCTTGTCGAGATGTTTTCCCCGCGCGGCGTCCTCGAACGCAACGATCCGAAGGTGAGACTTCTCGAGGGCCTTGAGCAACGCGTGAGCGTCCTTCATGGTGAGATCCCTGCCGAGATTCCGGCTCAGGAAAACGGTATTACCTTCGTTCACGATCTGCTGAAAGGGCAGAAGACAGGCTCGTTTCTCGACCAACGGGAAAACCATCAGGCGGCGCGGCGGTATGCCTCGGGAGACGTCCTCGACTGTTTCAGCTATCAGGGAGGATTCGCGCTGACAGTCGCCGACAAGTGCGCGCACGTCCAGGGCATCGAAATGGCTCCGGCGGCGCTGCAGGCGGCGCGGCGCAATCAGGAGGTTAATGGAATCGCAAACGTCGACTTTCGGGAGGGGAACACGTTCGACATTCTCAAGGAATACGACGACGCTGGGCGCCGCTTCCAGATGGTCATTCTCGATCCGCCGGCCTTCGCCAAGAACCGCGACAGCATCCCCGCCGCCCAACGCGGCTACAAGGAGATCAATCTCCGCGCGCTGAAACTCCTGAAGCCGGGGGGCTTCCTCCTTACCTGCTCATGCTCCTACCACATTACCGAGCCGCTCTTTCTCCAGATCCTCGCGGAGGCGGCAAACGACGCCAAGAAGGCCATCGTGGTAGCCGAACGTCGAGCGCAAGCGCAGGACCACCCCATTCTGCTGACCATGCCGGAGACGCACTACCTTAAGTGCCTGATAGTTAAAGTGTTAGAGTAGATTTTGCGGGGGTTCGTCGCGGCGGTCGTGGGTCAAGAAATACATTGACAATAGCACACGCATATTTTATGATCCTGATGCGCTAATACCGAGCGCCAAATTTCCGATGGAGGAAGTTACAATGTCTATCACCCGATGGGACCCATTCCAGAATCTGGCCACCTTGCAGGATCAGGTCAACCGTCTCTTCGAGGCACCCTTGGCTGGCCGTCGTGCCGAAAGCTCGAATTTGACGGCCTGGGCGCCTGCTGTGGACATTTATGAGACCGAGAACGAGCTGGTCATCAAAGCCGATTTGCCCGACATCAATGAGAAGGACCTCGATGTCCGGGTCGAGAACAACATGCTCACTATCCGCGGCGAGCGGAAGTTCGAGCAGAAGGTGAACGAGGACAATTACCTCCGGATCGAGCGGACCTATGGGTCATTCAGCCGGAGCTTCAGCCTGCCGACTACCGTGAGCACCGAGTCTATTCAAGCCGAATACAAGAACGGTGTGCTGACGGTGCAACTGCCGAAGCGAGCAGAGTCGAAGCCGCGACAGGTGAAGGTGAACGTCACGACGAACGGCAACTGACGCCGCTTTTGTTTGCGGTGCCCGGGGCTGGACGGACATACCGGCCAGCCCCTTTTTTCGCCCCTTGAAGGCATTTGGAGCATCTGGAGTATCCGGGGGCAAAGTGAGAAGATTTCGCCATGCTGCGATTTGACAAATTGACAGTGAAGGCGCAGGAAGCGCTGCAAGCCGCCCAGGAAATGGGAGCGCGTGCGGGCCAGCAGCAAATCGAGCCGCTGCACCTCCTGTGGGCGCTGGTGGCCCAAGGCGACGGCGTTGTGCCGCCGCTGCTGCAGAAGCTTGGCGTGTCGCCCACGGTGCTGGCCGCAGAAGCGGAAAAACAGATTGGACGTCTGCCCAAGGTGAGCGACGTCTCGAACCAGTCGTTGAGCCGCGCGGCAAACGACATTCTCGAGCACGCATTCGGCGAGGCGCAGCGGCTGAAGGATGAGTACGTCTCAACCGAACATATCCTGCTGGCGATCGCAGCAGCAGACCGCGACCCCGCCGGCCAACTGCTGGCGAAGAACGGCGCGAGCCACGATGCGATTCTGCAGGCGATGGCGTCCATCCGCGGCAACGTCCGCGTGACCTCGCAGAATCCCGAAGCCACCTACCGCGCGATCGAACAGTATGCGCGCGACCTTACCGAGGCAGCCCGCCGAGGGAAGCTCGATCCGGTGATCGGCCGCGATGAAGAGATTCGCCGCGTCATGCAGATTCTCGCGCGCCGCACGAAGAATAACCCCGTGCTCATCGGCGAGCCGGGCGTCGGCAAGACGGCTATCGTGGAAGGACTGGCTGGGCGAATCGTGTCCGGAGACGTTCCCGAGGTTTTGAAGCCGAAGAGGATTGTCGCTCTCGATCTGGCGTCCCTTGTGGCGGGCGCGAAGTATCGCGGCGAATTCGAAGATCGCCTGAAGGCGGTTCTCAAGGAAGTGACGGAATCCGAAGGGCAGATCATCCTTTTCATCGATGAGCTGCACACGCTGGTGGGCGCCGGCGCGGCGGAAGGCTCGATGGACGCTTCGAACATGCTGAAGCCTGCGCTGGCGCGCGGCGAGCTGCGGGCGATCGGCGCTACCACGCTCAACGAATATCGCAAGTACATCGAGAAGGACCCGGCCCTCGAGCGGCGTTTTCAGCCCGTCATGGTCGGCGAACCGTCCGTCGAAGATACGATCGCGATTCTACGCGGACTGAAGGAGCGCTACGAAGTTCATCACGGCGTGCGCATCAAGGACGCGGCCATCGTCGCCGCCGCGATGCTCTCGCAACGCTATATCACGGACCGCTTCCTGCCGGACAAGGCGATCGATCTGATCGACGAAGCGGCTGCAGGGCTGCGCATGGAAATCGATTCGCTGCCGGCCGAGATCGACTTGATCGAGCGGCGCGTGATGCAGATCGAGATCGAGCGCCAGGCGCTGCGGAAAGAAAGCGACGCGCATTCGCAAGAGCGGCTGTCGCAGATCGAAAAAGAACTGAGCACGCTGCGCGAGCAATCCGGCGCGCTCAAGGCTCATTGGCAAACCGAGAAAGATGCCATCGGGCGCATCCGCAAACAAAAGGAAGAAATCGAGCGGCTGAAGTCCGAGGAACAACGCTTCGAGCGCGCGGGCGATCTCTCGCGCGTGGCGGAGATTCGCTACGGAAAGCTTTCGGCCGCCGAAAAGGAATTGAAAGCAGCCCAAGATCGTCTCGCGGAATTGCAGAAAGACCACCCGATGCTGAAGGAAGAGGTGGGCGAGGAAGAAATCGCGAAGATCGTCAGCAAGTGGACCGGGATTCCCGTCGGGCGGCTGCTGGAGGGCGAAGTCCAGAAGCTGGTTCACATGGAGGAGCGCCTGCGCCAGCGCGTCGTAGGGCAGGATGCAGCGCTTGCCGCCGTGGCGAATGCGATTCGCCGCAGCCGCTCGGGACTGAGCGATCCGCATCGCCCGATCGGCTCGTTCCTGTTCCTAGGGCCGACCGGCGTCGGCAAAACGGAGCTCGCTCGTGCGCTCGCCGAATTCTTGTTCGACGACGAGCGCGCTATCGTGCGGCTCGACATGTCCGAATACATGGAAAAGCATTCGGTTGCGCGGATGATCGGCGCGCCTCCGGGATACGTCGGTTACGAAGAGGGCGGCCAGCTCACGGAACAGGTGCGGCGTCGCCCCTACTCGGTGGTGCTGCTCGATGAAATCGAGAAGGCGCATCCGGATGTGTTCAACGTGTTGCTACAGATTCTGGAGGATGGGCGTCTAACCGATGGAAAAGGGCGCACGGTCGATTTCCGCAACGCCGTGATCATCATGACGTCGAACGTGGGCTCGGCTTCCATCTTCGAGCTGGCGAACAAAGACCCGAAGAAGGCGCGCGAAGAAGCGATGGCTGCGCTGCGGGAGATTTTCCGGCCCGAGTTCCTGAACCGGATCGACGACATCGTCCTGTTCAAGCCGCTCGGCAAGGATCAGATCGAGACGATCATCGAGCTCCAGATGCGCAACGTTGTAAAGCTGCTCGCGGAACGGCAGATCACTTTGCACCTGACGCCGGCGGCGAAGACGCTGCTCTTCCGCGAAGGCTTCGATCCGGCCTACGGCGCGCGTCCGATGAAGCGGGCGATCCAGCGGCTGATTCAGGATCCGCTGGCGCTCAAAATTCTGGACGGCGAGGTGAAGCCGGGCGATGAAATTAAAGTCGACGCCGACGCGAAAACCGGCGAAATGAAGTTTCAGCCTGCGACTGCGAAGGCGGGGGTTGCGTAGGAAAGGGCTCTGGGTACCCAAACATGAAGACGTTCAAGACGGCATTCCTGCTGACGGCTCTGACGCTGGTCCTTCTCATGATCGGGCAGATTTTCGGCGGGCGAGGCGGGATGACGATTGCGCTCGGCTTTGCGATCGTGATGAACGGCGTAGCGTATTTCTACTCCGATAAGATCGCGCTGAGGTCCAGCGGGGCGCGCCCGATCAGCCGCGAGGAAGCGCCGCGGCTGTACGCCGTGATGGAACGCCTCGCGGCCAAGGCCAATCTGCCCATGCCGAAGATGTATTTGGTCCCGCAGCCGGCGCCGAATGCGTTCGCCACGGGCCGCAATCCGAACCACGCATCGGTGGCCGTCACGCAGGGATTGCTGGAACTGATGAACGACGACGAACTCGAGGGCGTGATCGCGCACGAGCTTTCGCACGTCCGCAATTACGACATTCTCACGTCGTCGATCGCCGCCACCATCGCCGGCGCCGTCACCTGGATAGCCAACATGGGGCAGTGGGGACTGATGCTCGGCGGTTGGGGCGGAGGAGACGACAATCGCGAGGGCGGCGGAATCACGGCTATCATCATGCTGATCGCTGCGCCGATCGCCGCGATGCTTTTGCAGCTTGGCATTTCGCGCCAGCGCGAATATCAGGCGGATGCGTCGGGCGCCAGGATGGTCGGATACCCTAATGGGCTGATCAGCGCGCTCGAAAAACTCGGCGCGTACAACAAACGAATTCCCACGGACATGCCGCCATCCACGGCGGCGCTTTGCATTGTCGCTCCACTGAGCGCGCGCCATCTCATGGCAAGCCTTTTCAGCACGCACCCTCCGCTTGAGGATCGCATCGCAAGATTGCAGCAAATGAGCATCACGCGCTGACATTAAACTCCACGAGTGCGACCTTGACGGCCTCGTAAACGCAGTTCTAGTAGTACTAAGTCTTATCCAAATCTCCACTACGCAGAAACCCTTGCGGGCCGCGTAAAAATTGCAGGGTCCGGCACCCTTCCAATCCCGGGTATGCCCGAAAGTAGCCTCTTAACCCCATTATCCATAATAGGTTACGGGACTTTCCGCGTTCGGAACGGTTTGGTTCAGGGCGTGCTCCTACACGCTCAAGCAAGGGGTTTCCACGGAGGGCAAAAAAATGCTCGAAGAAAAGAACGAAGTAATTCACGAAGAAGCAGCGCCACGGTGGATTGGGATCGCCGTCGTAATCCTGGCTATCGTTTCGCTCGCAGGTCTGGGTGTGGGTTGGACGGCTTCGACGCGGTCGAACGAACTACAGAAAACTCTCGCCACGCAAACGACGCTGACGAAGCAGAACGACGACATTCTGAATCAGCGGCTCGCGAAGGCCGAAGACACCAACGCGCAGCTGCAAGGCGAGCTCAGCGTGGTAACCGACAAGATGAAGCTCACCCAGGGCGAGCTGGACCGGGCGCGCTCGCAGACCAAAAAGATCAAGTCGGAAGAGGCGCAAGAACTCTCCGATCTCCAGAATAACGTCAACGGTCAACTGGCAACGAAGGCCAGCGTCGACGACGTGAACAAGCTCGGGACCGACGTGAACGGCGTCCGGACCGACCTCGAAGCGACCAAGAACAGCCTGAACCTTCAACATGGCGAGTTCGGCACGCTGATCGCGAAGAATCACGACGAGATCGACGAACTCCGGCGCCTCGGCGAACGCGATTACTACGAGTTCACGATCACGAAGAAGGGCCAGCGCGAGAAGGTGGGCGACGTGATGGTCGAACTCCGCAACGTGAACCCCAAGAAGAACCTCTATACGGTGGCGATCTATGCGGATGACCAGCGCTACGAGAAGAAGAACCGCTCGGTGAACGAACCGATCTACTTCTTCACCAATGGCAGCCGCGCACCGATGGAGTTCACGGTCAATGCGGTGGCCAAGGATAAGATCAGCGGTTACCTGAGTGTGCCGAAGGCCGGAACGACGCACGCGCAGGCCGCCGGCAACTGACGAATCCCGTTTGCCTGGTCCCTGGGGGCCAATGCAAGCGTCAGGAACGAAAAGGGCGTCCGCCAAAGCGGACGCCCTTTTCGTTTTCGCGGATGCTTATTCGGCTTTGCTGAGCGCGCGCTGTTTGCGGGCCAGAAATCTCTTGGCGAGCGACGGAAGCTTGTCGTGCGGAAGCTTCCCTTGTTCGTAAAGCTTCATCTTGGCCTTCGCCGTCTTGCGGCGGCGGCGCTGCCTCTTTTGCGCCACGTAACGCTTGTCGTATGCCATCCGATCCTCTTTCCTCTCGAAATGCGTCACATCCGATTGTAGCGGAGAGGCAACAGGATGCAAGCTCGCTGTGCTTTCGCCGCCGAATTCGAGTAGCATTTTCGTCAGGCATTCAACGTTGATTCAGGACGGGTCCAGAAGCCATGCCGACTACGGTCATCCACGCCAGCCGCATTCTGACGCCGGACGACGAGATCAGCGACGGCGTGATCGTCGTCGAGGGCAGCCGCATCGCCGCCATCGGCCATCGTGACGAGATGCGCCTGCCGGCGGACTCCGTCGATTACGTCGCCACCGGAATGACGGTCGTGCCGGGCTTTGTCGACGTGCACATCCACGGCGCGGGCGGTCACGACGTGATGGAAGCCGATGCGCGCGCGCTCGATCGCATTACGTCCACGGTCGCGCGCCACGGCACCACATCCATTGTCGCGACGACCGTCACCGCGCCTATCGAAGATACTTGCCGCAGCCTGGAGGGAATCGCCCAGTACATTCGCGCGCATGAGAACGCGGAAAACGATGGCCTCGCTGCCGAGATTCTGGGCATCCACCTCGAAGGACCTTTCATCAGCAAGGCGCGCCGCGGCGTCCATCCGCCCGATGCGCTGGCGAAGCCCTCCGTGGCGACGCTTGGCAAATTTATCGAGGCGGCGGACGGCTTGGTGAAAATTGTCACGCTGGCGCCCGAGCTTCCGGGCGCGCTCGAACTCATTGCGGCAGCGGTCGCCGCCAAAATCGTCGCCGCGATCGGCCACACCGACGCGGATTACGATCAGGCGCGCGCGGCGATACATGCTGGGGCGCGCCATGCGGTTCACATGTACAACGCCATGCGCCCCTTCGAGCACCGCGACCCCGGCGTGGTCGGCGCGATCCTCACCGATCCGGAAGTGACCGCCGAAGTGATCGCCGATCTCGTTCACGTGGCCGGGCCGGCGATTCAAGTGCTGATCGGAGCGAAGGGATTCGACACGGTGTTGCTCGTCAGCGACGGCATCGCCGCCACCGGCATGCCGGACGGCAAATATCGGCTGGGAAATTTCGAGGTGTCCGTGAAGGATGGGGTCGCGCGCAACAGCGAAGGTAAGCTCGCGGGCAGCACGCTGACCATGGATCGCGCCCTGCGCAATATCGTCGGGATTGGCGTACCGCTGCAGGATGCGGTTCGCATGGCCACAGTTCTTCCGGCGCGCCGCCTCGGCCTCGCCGGCAAAAAAGGCATCATCGCCGTCGGCGCGGACGCCGATCTTGTTGCGCTGACGCCCGACCTGCGCGTAGCGGGCGTGATGACGCGCGGTGCCGGCCTCGCTTAAGTGCTCCTTTGGTGCAGGAACGGCTGCAGAATGTCTCGTTAGTGGCACGGGTCGAGTGCAAATGATTTCCGCGTAGAGTCGTGACGGTGATCTACAAACGAACAAATATCACGTCTAAGACAGGTCTCAACTTCGTGCGGGGTGTTGTCGAAGAAGCAGGAAGTCTATTCCACAAAATAGAACAGGAGAATGACCTAGGGGTAGACGGGCTGATCGAGTTTGTGCGGGGCGACGCCCCGCTCGGCAAGCAGATCGCAGTTCAAGTGAAGTCAGGCAAGTCCTACTTTAACTCCAAGAGCGACCAATGCCTCATACCCATTGAGAGTCACCGCGACTACTGGTCAACATACCCGTTACCCATTATTGGCGTTGTCTATATCCCGAGCCTGAAGCGGGCTCACTGGATTGACATCAAACCATACCTCCGGCGGTTCCCGGAGGCAGCAGTCATCCGATTCACTGCCAGCGAAGCCAACCTTCTAGATGCCGAGTCTTTTCAACGCGTGTTTCTGCCAACGATCCTTCAGGAGGTCCCTGAGATTCCGCTGTCTCAGGCTTTGTCGTTGTTGCATCCTCCAAGGCTGACGAATCTTATCTGGGCCTCGTCGTGCTCTTCCGTCGATATCCAAATGAGCGCCAGGTTTGGGACCAGTTGGTTCGCTACTTCCAGCAGAAGCCACCAGAGGATATTCCCTCAGCTCTGATCTACTACTTGGCCCACATCCCTGGGCATGGTGACATCTTCTATTTCGGCGAGCAAATCAAGAATGAAACGACCGTTTACGCCAAGAACCTCCTCAGTCGTTTTGGGCGTTCAGAGATCGAGAAACTGTTGGGATTCATCGACACGGAGAACCAAATATCTCGCGGGGCGATCGGCCAATCCGTTGAAGCACTCGTGTCCTCGTTGCCCGATGTGGATCCAGTGCTATCGGCGATAGCGAGCGACCCGAGCTCCGAGATGTTTGTCCGCGAGTGTGCAGCATTGATTTTGGCGATGCACATCGGGAAGGATGCAAAACCAATCTTGACGCAACTCATTCAATCCGGCTCGTGGTATAGCCAGGAACTCCAGGACTATCTCGACGAGTATGGCGCCGTAAATCCCTACGCGTAGCTTACTTGCCTTCGTTACGAATTCAGCGGGATTTTCAATTCTTCGGCGAGGCGATGCGGGTCAAACGGGCTGCAGGCGAAAAAGCGGCCTGCGACTTCGAGGGTGGGGACTTTGCGGCGTCCATTATTTGCGCGGAGGACGATCTCTTCGGCGCCCGGGGTTTCGTCGATATTCACTTCGCGAAACGCGACTTTGCGATCGCGCAGGAAATGCTTCACGCGGCGGCAATCGCAGCACCACGACGTGCTGTAAATTGTGACAGCTTCATTCATTACGGGTATTTCCAATCGTCCTAATTATTCGATGCGAAGAAAAGAGGCGGGATTCAACGCGGGCGCGAGATGATAACCCTTCGACTGCGTTCGCGAGACGCATCCTACTTATGCGACCCGACAACACCGCCCCACCTGGCGGCCGTCTCCGCCCGCACGACCGCGCGCTCGATGGCAAGCCTCTGCTCCTGCCAGTCCGGGCTTCCCGCGCTGGTTTTCGCGAGCGCGGCCTGCGCGCGCTCGTGAGCGGCTTTCGCCCGCGCAACGTCAATTTCCTCCGCGCGCTCCGAGAGCTCGGCCAGTACGATGACGCGATCCGGCAATACTTCGGCGTAACCGTGAATTACGGTGACGTAACGCGTTTCACCGCTCTTGCGATACGCGAGGATTCCGATGCCAAGCTCGGTGATCAGCGGCGCGTGGCCCGGCAGAATGCCGAGATAGCCCTCTTTGCCGGGTATCTCGATCGCCTGCACGGTCTCCTGCAGGACGTGCCTCTGCGGCGTCACAACTTGCAATTCGATCGCATCAGGTAGCGCCATTCGTTCTTTCCCGTTTCACTCGCTTGCGGTCTAGGCCACGGCCGCCATTTTCTCGGCCTTCTCGCGCGCCTCTTCGATCGTGCCCACCATGTAGAAGGCCTGCTCGGGCAGCTCGTCGTGCTTGCCTTCGACGATCTCCTTGAAGCCGCGAATCGTGTCTTCGACCTTCACGTACGTGCCCTTGAGGCCGCTGAACTGCTCGGCCACGAAGAACGGCTGCGAGAGGAAGCGTTCGAGCCTGCGGGCGCGGCCTACCACCTGCTTGTCATCGTCCGAAAGCTCCTCGATTCCAAGAATCGCGATGATGTCCTGCAACTCCTTGTAGCGCTGCAGCACGCCCTTCACGGCGCGCGCCACGGTGTAGTGTTCCTGGCCGAGGATGCGCGGGTCCAGAATGCGCGAGAAGCTCGCCAGCGGATCGACGGCGGGATAGATGCCGCGCTCGACGATCTGGCGGCTCAGGTTGGTGGTCGCGTCAAGGTGGGTGAAAGTGGCAGCCGGCGCCGGATCGGTGTAGTCGTCGGCGGGCACGTAAATCGCCTGCACCGAAGTGATCGAGCCGCTCTTGGTCGACGTGATGCGCTCCTGCAATTCGCCGATTTCGGTATTCAGGTTCGGCTGGTATCCGACGGCGGAAGGCATGCGGCCGAGCAGCGCCGATACTTCCGATCCCGCCTGCACGAAACGGAAAATGTTGTCGATGAAGAGCAGCACGTCGAGATGCTCTTCGTCGCGGAAATATTCGGCCACGGTCAGTCCGGTCAATCCGACGCGAAGACGCGCGCCGGGCGGTTCGGTCATCTGGCCGTAGACCAACGCGCAACGCGATTTGTCGGGATTGCCGGCCTCGATGACGTGCGATTCCTGGAATTCGAGCCACAGGTCGTTGCCTTCGCGCGTGCGCTCGCCCACGCCGGCGAACACGGACACGCCGCCGTGCTTCATCGCGACGTTGTGAATCAGCTCCTGAATCAGCACCGTCTTGCCGACGCCCGCGCCTCCGAACAAACCGATCTTGCCGCCCTTGAGGTACGGCTCGATCAGGTCCACTACCTTGATTCCCGTCTCGAACATTTCGAGATTCGTCGATTGCTCTTCGAGAGACGGAGCCGGGCGGTGAATCGGGTAGCGCTTTTCGTACTTCACCGGGCCGAGCTTGTCGACAGGCTCGCCGAGCACGTTCATCACGCGGCCGAGCGTGCCGCGGCCCACGGGGACGGAAATCGGCTCGCCGAGATCCTCGGCCTTCATGCCGCGCACGAGGCCCTCGGTCGGCTTCATCGCGACCGCGCGAACGCGCCCCTCGCCCAGGTGCTGCTCCACTTCGCAGACGATGTCGAGCGGCTCGGGAACGTCGAATCCCTCGCTCGTGATGCGAATCGCGTGGTGAATCAGCGGCAGGTGCCCCTCTGCGAATTCCACGTCCACCACGGGCCCGATGACTTCGGTAACGTGGCCGATCTTTTTGTTGTCAGCTGCCATCTATATTTCTCCGTGAGCTTGCAAAATCGTGAGTAGTGATTGGTGAGTGGTGATTAGTGACCCAAAAGCTCACCTGATCGCGTCTCGTTTCGTGTCTTCATCCTAGTCGCTGCTTAAGCGACGTCATCAGTGCGTTCATCAGCCTTCCAACCGAGTCACAGCCTTCTGCCAGCCGATTGAAATCATCCTGTTTTAGATAACCCAAGTCTCGGCTCAAGATCGAAAAGTAGCGTGTCTCTTCTGTTTCTCCTCGCGCGATCTGCAAGGATCGCAGAAGCTCTCGCGTTGTGCGGCGGCCGAACCCCTCAGCAATGTTCGCCGGAACCGAAGCCGCCGACCGGCGAATCTGGGCGACGATTCCGAATCGCTCCCGATCAGGGAATGCCTCGGTAACACGGTACACAAGGAGCGTCACCTCGTGCGCCTTCTGCCACACCGTCAAATCCGTGAACTTCTCGATCTTCACGAATCACTACTCACTACTCACTACTCACGACATCGCGGAAGCGGCTCCGCTGACGATTTCGATCAATTCCTTCGTGATTCCTGCCTGGCGAATCTTGTTCATTTCGAGTGTGAGCTTGTCGATCAGCTCGGAGGCGTTGCGCGTGGCGGCGTCCATCGCCGTCATGCGAGCCGCCCACTCCGCCGCGGACGATTCGAGGAGGATGCGGAATACTTCCGACTCGAGATAGCGCGGCACCAACCCACTAAAAATTTCGGCGAGCGGCTCCTCGTAGAGGTATTCGACGAGCCACTTTCCACTCGCCGCCAGATCGTGCGGCAGCGCCTCTTCCTGAGCCGCCGTGGCAGCGTGAGCGGCTTCGGGGCGTCCCGATGCGAGCACCGACGGGTCGATCGGCAGCAGCTTCTCCGTGCGCAGGTTTTGCACCAGCACATTCTTGAATTCGTTGTAAACGACGTAGACGGCGTCGACCTCGCGCGCCACATAAAGCTCGGCGACCTTGCCGGCGATTTCCTTCGCAATCGTGAAGTCCACATTGCCCGAGACGTTGATGTACTCGGCGGCGAACGTCCAGCCCGCTCGCTTCAGCGAATTGCGCCCCTTTTTGCCGATGGGGATCACCTGCGTCTTTTTCGAAGCGTTCTCACGCAGGAAAATCGTGGCGCGGCGGATGACGTTCGAGTTGAACGCTCCCGCAAGGCTGCGGTCTCCGGTCAAAACGATCACCAGGATTCGCTCTTCGGGGCGCCTTTCGAGCAGCGGATGCGTGGTCGACTCGACGCGGGCCGCGGCCGAGCGCAGCACGCGAAGGATCTCGCGGGCGTAGGGCCGCGCCGCAAACACACCCTCTTGCGAGCGGCGCAGCTTCGCCGCCGCAACAAACTTCATCGCGCGTGTGATCTGCTGCGTGCTCTTCACCGAGCGAATGCGGCGCCGGAAATCGAGAAGTGTGGCCATCGATCGTCAGTCTTAGCTCGCAGCAGGCGCGGCCGCGGCTGCTGCCGGAGCCACGTTCGCGAGGAATGTTTCCTTAAACGCTTGAAGCGCCGCGAGCATCTCGGCCTTGAGCGCATCGTCGATGGCCTTTTTCTCGCGGAGCGTCTTGAAGATGTTGGGATAGTTCGTCTCGAAATACGGATACATTTCGAGCTCGAACCGGCGGACTTCGGAAATTTCCAGGTCGTCCAGGATGCGGTTTGCGCCAGCGAAAATGATCAGCACCTGTCTTTCGACCGGAAGCGGCTGATACTGGTCCTGCTTAAGAACTTCCACGAGCCGTTGGCCGCGCGCCAACTGCTGCTGCGTGGTTTTATCGAGCTGCTCGGTTCCAAACTGCGCAAACGCCGCGAGATCGCGATACTGCGCCATATCCAATCGCAGCGAACCTGCCACCTGGCGCATCGCCTTGATCTGTGCGTTGCCGCCGACGCGGCTCACCGAAATACCGGCGTTGATCGCGGGGCGCTGGCCGGCGTTGAAAAGGTCGGCCTCAAGGTAGATCTGGCCGTCCGTGATCGAAATCACGTTCGTCGGAATGTACGCGGAAACGTCGCCGGCCTGCGTTTCGATCACCGGCAGCGCGGTCAGCGAGCCTGCGCCGAGCGCATCATTCAGTTTCGCCGCGCGCTCGAGCAAGCGCGAATGCAGGAAGAATACGTCGCCGGGAAAAGCTTCGCGGCCCGGCGGGCGGCGCAGAAGCAGCGAAATCTCTCGGTAGGACTGCGCGTGCTTCGAAAGATCGTCGTAGAAGCAGATGGCGTGCCGCTTGGTATCGCGGAAATATTCGCCCATCGCCGCCGCCGCGAAAGGAGCGATGTACTGCATCGTGGCCGGCTCTGCGGCCGACGCCGCCACCACGATGCTGTAGTCCATGGCGCCGTAATCGGTGAGCGTCTTGATGACCTGCGCGACCGTCGAGCGCTTTTGCCCGATGGCGCAGTAGATGCAGATCACGTCGCCGCCCTTTTGATTGATGATCGTATCGAGGATGATGGCCGTCTTGCCCGTCTGGCGGTCGCCGATGATCAGCTCGCGCTGCCCGCGGCCGATCGGAATCATCGAGTCGATGGCCTTGATGCCGGTTTGGAGCGGCTCGCGCACCGGCTGGCGATCGACCACGCCCGGCGCCAGGCGCTCGAGCGGATTGCGCTGATCGGTCTGCACCGGGCCTTTGCCATCGAGCGGCTGGCCGAGCGGATTCACGACGCGCCCGATGAGCGCATTTCCCACCGGCACGGACATGATGCTCTTGGTCCGCTTGACCGTGTCGCCTTCCTGAATCTCCGTGTAATCGCCGAGCAGCACCGCGCCGACCTGATCCTCTTCGAGGTTGAGCGCGATGCCGAAAACGTCGTGCGGGAACGAAAGCATTTCGCCCGCCATGCAGCGGTCGAGCCCGTGGATGCGCGCGATGCCGTCGCCCACGGAGATCACCGAGCCGACCTCTTCGACGGCGACCACCTGCTGGTAGTTTTCGATCTGCTCGCGCAGGATCCTTGTGATTTCGTCAGCTTTGATGTTGGCCATTCCTGCTCCTATTCCGTTTCGAGCCGCTCGCGCAGCCGCGTCAATTGCTCGCGCACCGAACCGTCGTATACGGTCGAACCCACGCGGACGACGGCGCCGCCCACAAGGGATTCGTCCTGGCGGAAGCGGGCTTCGATTTTCTTCCCGGTGCGCCGTTCGAGCGCCTTCGTCATGCTCTCTCTTTCGGCGGCGTTCAGCTCCCGCGCCGAGGTCACTTCGGCCTCCGCGATGCCGAGCCGCGCGTTCAATTCCGTCTCGAACGCTTGCTGGATTTCGCGAAGCATTTCCGTCCTGCGATGATTCACGATCACGTATGCGAAATTACGCACCGCCGGCGCCAGATCCATTTCCGCCGCCAGCTCCTCGATCACTTTGTGCTTCATCTCCGGGCCGATGGCGGGGCTCTCGATGAAATTTCTCAGGTCGGCCGAACCGAAAAACGTGTCGACGAAGGCGGCGAGATCTTGTTTCACGCGGTCGCCGGACTTCTGCTCGAGCGCCACGTCCGTCAGGGCCGCAGCGTATCGCGATGCGAGCGCGCCGTTCAATTGGGGCTCCCCTCGAGGTCCGCGACAAAGTTGCGGAAGAGCATCGATTCGGTTTCGGCCGTGAGCTCGGAGCGCAGAACTGCCTCGGCGCCTTCCACGGCGATGCGCGCCGCGAGAGCCTTCAACTCCAGGCGCGCCGCGCGTTCCGCTGCCGCGATTTCTGCTTGCGCGGACCGCTCGATGGCTTCCGCCTCGGCCCTGGCCTGCGCGCGAAGACGTTCGCCCTCGGCCTGGGCGCTGCGCTTTGCTTCGACGCGCAGTGCCGCTACTTCCGTCTCGATTCCGGCGAGTTTCGCCTGCGCCGCGCGGCGATCCGCTTCGGCCGCTTCGCGCGCGCGCGTGCCTTCCGCGATCTTTTCGGAGATCTCCTGCGCATGGCGGCGGAAATAGGGAGCGGCTTTGGAGAATGCGTAAATGAAAAGCCCGAGAACAATCGCGAAATTCAGCCACCGGAAGACCCAGCCCGTAGTGGAATCGGCTGGTGAAGGTTGCTCATCCTGCGCGAACACCGGCAGCGCCAGCAACAGGAAAAATGCGGCGAACGCAGCGGCTTGCCGGGCTCGCGCCGAACGCGACACCGGAGCGGACATCATCGCGCCGCTCCGCCCCGCAATGACGATGGCTTGTCGAGAATCGTGCGGGCAATCTGATTGGCGAGCGCGGGAGCCTGGCGCTCGATTTCAGCACGCGCCTCGGCAACGTCCGCGGCGATTCTTTTCTTTGCGGCCGCGACGTCTTCCTGCGAACGCGAGCGCATGACCTTCAGGAGCTTGGCGCGCTCGTCGAGAGCGGCCTGGCGCGCGGCTTCCTGCTCGGCGTAGATTTCGGCGCGGGCCTTACGAAGAGCTTCATGATACGTGTCGAGTTCCTGCTTGGCGGCGGCTTCGACGGAAGCTGCCTCGGCGCGCGCGCCTTCGATGCGTGCGGCACGCTCGGCCATGGCCTTCTGGATCGGCCCGAAAAACGCCCAGCGCAAAAAGGCGTAAAACAAAAGGACGACGATGATCGTGGGCACAGCTTCGAGGAACAACTCGCCGAGTTGGTGGAGAATCTCCATCGTCAAGAAGAGAGAGCTGTAGCTGCTCCAATTATTTTAATCTAGGTGTTGCGAAATTCCGGCTTGTGCCCCACCGGCACACACTTCAGGCCCGAGCAAAGCAAAAGATTATCGCATCCGCACTCGCTGCGCGTCAATTCCTTTGGGCCGACCGAACTAAACCCTCTCATTTGGACGCCGCCTTGGCGCCGGTGGCGGCTTCGGCGAGGAGAGGGGTTAGCTGGGCGCGATCGGAGACGGGCGGGAAGCATGTGGTCTCGACGCATACAAACGCCTGGGGTACGGTTGCGTCCAGGTGCGGGAGGGTTTCGCGCAATGCCGCCGGGAGTGCGCCCGCTGAGAGGCGCTCGGGCGTGACGCGCAGGACAACCTCGCCAAAGCGATAGACTTCGTGCGCGGCGCGCTCGAGGTCGGCGGCTTGGGGGTCGGCCGCGGCTCCGGTGATGACGACTTGCAGCGGGTGGCGTGCGTGGAGCAGCGCCGCGAGCGCGTATGTTGCGGCGAAGAGCCCGTATTGCGGGATCAAGCCGACGAAGGCTTCGAGTGTTTTCTCGGCCCACTCGCGGTAGAGACGCTCACCGGTGAGGGCGTGCAGGCGATCGAGGACGATTGCGGCGACAGAATTTCCGCCGGGCGTGGGCGAATCCTGCAGCGGCTTGCGGCGAACTTCGAGGCCGCCCATCGGCGCGGCGTCCTTGGCGCGATCGAAGAAGCCGCCGCCATCGGGATCGCCGAAACGTTCGACGGCGAGGCGCATGGCGCGCTCGGCAATTTCAAAATAGCGGCGATCAAAGGTCGCTTCCCACGCATCGAGCAGCGCGGCGATCGTGAACACCTGATCGTCGAGCGAGCCTTCGAGGCGCGGGCCGCCGACGCGATGCAGGAAGCCTTTCGATTCATCCCAGGCTTCGGCGAGGATGCGGTCGAGAGTCTTCAGCGCGAATTCGCGGCAATCGGGGCGTTCGAGCACGCGCGCCGCTTCGAGATACGCCGAGACGAACATCGCGTTCCATGCGACGTAGATCGTTTCGTCGATGGCGGGCGTGGGGCGGCGCTCGCGCCGGGCGGCGAGTAGCTTGCCCTTCGCGCGGGCGAGCAGCAGCGCGACCTGATCTTCCGGCACGCGCAGCTTGCGGCCGATTTCCTCAACGGGCTCAGCGATCCAGAGGACATTTTTCTCGTGATTGTGGTGCATCTCACCATGCGGCGCGACGTCGTAGTAAAGCTCAACCGCTCGTGATTCTTCCGGCGTTAGGACCGCGCGGACTTCCTGCTGCGTCCAGGTGAAATAGTCGCCGTCATCGTCGAGGGTCTGGTCGGCGTCCTGGCTCGCGTAGAAGCCGCCGCGCACGGGATCGGAAAGCACTTCGCCGACCCATGCGATCAGATCCTCGGCCACATGCTTGTAATGCGGCACGCGCAGCGACTGATAACCGTGGAGATAATTTTTCAGCAGCTCGGAATTGTCGTAGGACATTTTCTCGAAGTGCGGGACGCACCAGCGCTCGTCGACCGAGTAGCGGTGGAATCCGCCGCCGATCTGATCGGCGAAGCCGCCGGCAGCCATGCCATCGAGCGTTTTTTCGACGATCGCTTGCAGTTGCTCGCCGCCGGGCCATTTCTGGCGCTCGAGCAGTAGATCAATTACCGAAGAGTGCGGGAATTTCGGAGCGTCGCCGAATCCGCCGTGCGCGGGGTCGAAACGCTTTACGGCTGCATCGACCACCGCATCGACGACGCGCGCATCGAATTTCCCGCGCGCACCGTGAAAAATCTCGGCTCTCGCGACAGCTTCTTCGAGCGCGTGCGCGGAGTTGTCCACTTCGGCGCGGCGCTTCTCGAAGGCGTCGGAGATCGCGACAAGGATGCGCTTGAAGCCGGGGCGGCCCATGGCGTCGTCGGGAGGGAAATACGTGCCGCCGAAAAACGGCTTGCCGTCGGGCGTGAGGAACGCGGTGAGCGGCCAGCCGCCCTGGCCGGAAATCGCGCTGATCGCGGATTGATAGCGCGCGTCCACATCGGGACGCTCGTCGCGATCGACTTTCACTGGAATGTAGAGCTGGTTGATCATCGCCGCGATTTCGGGATTTTCGTAGCTCTCGCGGTCGATCACGTGGCACCAGTGGCACCAGACGGCGCCGATATCGAGCAGCACGGGCTTGCCGGCCGCGCGCGCCTTGGCAAACGCCTCCTCGCCCCACTCGTGCCAGTCCACAGGCTGATGCGCCGCGGAGCGGAGATAGGGGCTCGCGGAATTTTTCAGGCGATTTTCGGCGGTTTGGGTCACGGTGCTATCTCTACATCCACGCTATCACACGAGGAGAAGCCGAAGGTAGCGCCGCGGTCTTCGGCGCGGCATTCTCGACCGCAAAATAGCATCGGGCGTCGCTTTTCGAAACGGCTTTCGCGCCGAGAGAATCTCAGGAAATGACGTTCGTCGGATTGGTGACCGCCATGCGGCGGACGTCCGCGAGGCTAAAGCCTGCATCAAGCATCTTCTGCGCGAACATCGCGAAACCTTCGGCGACGGGCGGATTGATGGTCTGGCCGAGGTCAGTTGAAAGGACCACGCGCTCGGGACCGACTTTGCGGACGCTATCGAAGTAGGCTTCCCAGGGCGCTTTATTCGTGTACATCGTGGTGAAGCAGTGCTCGATCAGCGCGCCGAGATCGGCGCATTCAAGCTGCTCGGCGGCCGTCATATTCTGCGACGGAAATTCGGCGTGCGTGACGACGACGCGCTTGAGTCCCATCTCCTTGCTCGTTTTCACCAGCTGCAGGATTTCCTTTTTGCTGAGGTGGCCGGTGGCTAGGATCATGTCGTATTTCTTGATGATTTCGAGGCAGCCACGGGCAGCCGCGTTGACTTTGCCGTCGGGGCCGAGGACTGTCATGGGCGCGGGCGAAACTCCGGTGGCCGCGAGCTCGCGCTGAATTTTCGCCCAGAAGGGCAGCTTGTCCGTGGGGCCGTCGGTGCGGCCCGCGGTTTCGTTGGCGGCGTCTACCGTGGGCATCCACACGATTTTATTGCCGGAGCGGCCGGCGATTTCGAGCGCGACAGGATTAAGTCCGCCGACACTGTGATTCAGCGTGATCGCGCCGAAGGCCTGGATGCCGGGAACGGCTTTGGTGACGACTTTCGCGCGCTCGTAGGTCGGCGCGTAGTGCGACTTCAGCACGAAGCCCTTCAGCTTGTGCGACAGGAATTCCTTCGCCAGGTCGAGGTCGTCGATGCGGCGCGCGATCACATCGGGCGCGACGTGCACCTGCAGGTCGTATGCGCCTTCGATGGCTTGCCACGCGGTATCGGTGATTTGAATCGGTGCGGCTGCGGTTTCGACGGCCATGATTTTTCCTCGGCTCCCTTGTTTTTCTCGTGCTGTAATTCCAGTCAAATACTCTGCAACCCGGATCGCCGAGTGTCAAGCGGCCAGGACGGTCTTTCGCCGCCGTTACAGATTGCCCGAGTGCGGCTCGAGCAACGAGCGCTGATCGGCCGGGTACGTGATGCGCGTGCCGCGCACGTGCGCGAATGGCGTGAGCGCGTGTTCTTTCGGCTCGGCGGTGCCGATGATTTCGAGGACGCGAATACCGCGCACGAGGAGCGCGTCTGCCACAAGCGAGCGATGGCAGCGCGACGGAACCGCCTCGGCGCACATCAAGACCGCCGGCGATGTTTCTTCCGCGAGTCGGATGGCTTGACCGAGCGCTGCGGCGAATTCCGGCGTCTGCATGTAGTCCGCGAAGCCGCGGAAGCTTGCGTTGCGCCAGCCGAGATTGATCGAGTCGCGGGCCGGATGGCGCAGGCCGCCGAGATCTTTCATGTGGACGTAGCCGATTTCGGCGGCGGCCAGAGAAGCGGCGAGCGAATCGGCGTTGAACTGAGGATTACGGCGCGATTTCGGGATGGTGCGAATGTCGAGAAGCTGTCGGATGGAGTGCACCCGCAGGAGATCGAGGAATTCGCCGATCGGGCGCGTGGAGTGGCCGAGTGTGAAAATCGTGAGCGGATTTTTCTTTTGGTGAGGCGCCATCGGCTTGCTTTCATCATAGCGTAAGGATGGATGCGTACCCTCCTGTAGCAGCGTCGCTGGCCGAGGCAAGCCTCGGCTGGAGACCGGCGGCGCCAGGGCGCCGCACTCCACGGAATTCTTCTTCTGTACTGGGAGGCGGATGAGGATAATGGCAGCTCGCGGCAAGCGTCGGGCCGCAGGCGAGGGCTTATGGCAAAAGTGAAAATGCTCTTCTGGGACAACGGCGGCGTGATCCTGACGAACGGATGGGATCGCGGATCGCGGCGGAATGCCGTCGAGACATTCAACCTCGACTGGGCCGACTTCGAGGACCGGCACGAGCTGATGCTGAACGCGTTCGAGTGCGGGCAGGCGAGCCTCGACGAGTATCTGCGGCGGACGGTTTTCTACAGGGAACGCGCGTTCACGCTGGACGATTTCAAGAAGTTCATGTTCTCGCAGTCGCAGCCGTTTCCGGAATCGCTCGATTTCTTGGGGAAGCTGACGGCGACCGGGCGCTATTTTTCGGCGGCGCTCAACAACGAGTCGCTCGAAATCAATGACTACCGCATCCGTACCTTCCAGCTGCGCGATTATTTCAAGGTGTTTTTCAGTTCGTGCTATTTGGGCGTGCGCAAGCCGGATCGCGGAATCTACAGCCTGGCACTGAAAATCTCGCAGTCGGCGCCGGACGAGTGCGCGATGATCGACGATCGCGGGCTGAACCTCGAGTGCGCGAAGGAAATGGGGATGCACCCGATTCAATTTCAGAACGTCGACCGGCTGAGGGAGGATTTGGCGCGGCTAGGAGTCACGGCGGACGCGCGGTAGCGGCGCCGGAAAAACCAAACATTACACAGAGAACACTGAGAAGGCACGGAGAAAAACGGGGACTCACTGCTGACGCAGAGGACGCAGAGAAACTGGGGCCTGATTCAGGTCGAATGAGAACGCGAGAATGGTCGGGCTGATCTCGGACACCCATGGATTGCTGCGGGATGAAGCGGTTGAGGCGCTGCGCGGCTCCGAACTCATCATCCATGCGGGCGACGTGGGCAAGCCGGCGATCCTCGATGCGCTGCGGAAGCTGGCGCCGGTGGTGGTCGTGCGAGGCAACATCGACGACGGCGCGTGGGGCAAGACGCTGCCGCCGACGGCCATGGCTGAAATTGATGGAAAAACGATCTACGTCCTCCATAATATTCAGGAGCTCGATCTCGACCCGGCTGCGGCGGGATTTCACGTGGTCGTAAGTGGGCATTCGCACAAACCGGCTCGTTTCGAGAGGGCGGGCGTTCTCTACGTGAATCCGGGGAGCGCGGGGCCGCGGCGCTTCAATTTGCCGATCAGCGTGGCGCATCTCGATTTGCGCGCGCAGCCGTGGAAGGTCGATTTCATCGAACTCGAAGACAGGAATTCCCGATGAAGATGGAGACACGCGTTTTCCCCGACATTGATGCGCTGAGCCGGGGCGCACTCGAAGAACTGCTGCGCGTGATGCAGGATGCGATCCAGCAGCGAGGCCGGTTCGCGATCGCGCTTTCCGGCGGGCATACGCCCGCGAAGCTATACGCGCTTTGGGCGCACGCGAAAGACCATGCCGCGGAGACGCCGTGGGACCGGGTGCATCTGTTCTGGGGCGACGAGCGGTTCGTGGCGCAGGATGATCCGCTGAGCAACTACCGGATGACGCGGGAAACGTTGATCGAGCACGTGGCGATTCCGGCGGCCAACGTTCATCCTGTGGCGACCAATCTGCCAACGCCAGAGAAGGCGGCCGAGGCGTATGAGACTGATCTGCGACGATTTTTCGGCGACGATGCACCGGCATTCGATTTGCAACTTCTGGGACTTGGCGTCGAGGGGCATACGGCGTCTCTTTTCCCGGGCTCGCCCGCCCTCGAGGAAAAGAAAAGGTGGGTACTGGCGGTCGATGCTCCCGCGAAACCGCCCCGGCGGCTTAGCCTGACACCGGTAGTCCTCAACCAGGCGCGAAACACCTTCTTTCTGGTGGCCGGCGCGGATAAGCGCGAGATTCTGACCGCCCTGCGAAATGAGCCTGATCCCAAAGCAAGCCAGTATCCGGCAGCCCGGATCCAACCTCCCGGAGGGACGCTGTGGTTGCTGGATCAGGCGGCTGGCGGCTGAAATAGCAGCGCTTACCTGAAACCCGGGAACGGCCCGCGCGTCTAATCGTTGTCGACCCGAAGTACTCCAGAGGGCAAGTTTCGCTAGGGGCGTTTGCGTCTCCGAAAGTGCGTGAATCGAATTGTGCATCCGCCGCAACTGCGCGGTATCATATAGGTTCTGCGGAGTCAGCTTATCGGGACCACCCATCGAATCTCGCCGTTCAGACCATGAAGGGTCACCCGTAGCGGAAGGAATAGGGACACAGTCTCGATGAACAGGAATCGCACCCGGCTCTCGATTCTCCTTGGTGTTTTTACGCTCGCTGCAACCAGCGGTTGCACGAAGACGGCGCAGACCGCGCCGCCGATTTTTGCCGTTCCGGTGACAGTGGCCAAAGTGACGCAGAAGACCGTCCCGATCGACTTGACGGCCATCGGTTCGGCCGACGCGAACTCGTCGGTTTCGATCAAGGCGCAAGTAAACGCAGTGCTCGACGAGGTGCACATCAAGGAAGGCCAGTTCGTCAAGAAGGGCCAGCTGCTCTTCACGCTGGATGCGGCGCCGTTTGAGGCCGCGCTGGAACAAGCGCAAGGGAATCTCGCGAAGGACAAAGCCCAGGAGGAACTGGACAATGTCCAGGCGAACCGTTACGAGCAACTCTACAAGGCCGGTGTCGCGCCTAAGGAGCAGCTCGACACCATGAAGGCCAATGCGGACGCGCAGCAGGCCGCCGTGCGCGCCGACCAGGCAGCGGTTGACGCAGCGAAGCTGCAAGTGGGTTATTGCAAAATTTATTCCCCGATCGACGGGAAGACGGGAGCGCTGCAGGTCTATCCGGGGAACATCGTCAAAGAGAACGACGTGCCCGTTCTGATCGTCATCAATCAGGTGAACCCCATTTACATCGATTTCTCGATTCCCGAGCAGTATCTCGGCGCAGTGCAAAAATTCATGGCGCAACGCAGATTGCAAGTGGAAGCCACGCCGTACGGAGATACGCGGCCGGAGACCGGATATCTTACGTTCATCGACAACTCCGTCGATAACACCACCGGGACGATCAAGCTGAAGGCGACATTTGAAAACGCGGACCATCGCCTGTGGCCGGGGCAGTTCTCAACGGTGCTCTTGCGGCTGGCCCAGGATGAAAATGCGACCGTGGTTCCGTCGCAGGCGGTGCAGACCGGGCAGAAGGGCGATTACGTGTACGTCGTGAAATCCGACATGTCGGCCGAAGAGCGCCCCGTAAAAGTCGCGCGTTCGATCGGCGGAGACTCCGTGATTTCGAGCGGGGTCGAGCCGGGCGAAACCGTCGTGACCGACGGCCAGCTCCGGCTGCTTCCGGGCATCAAGGTGCAGATTCTGAAGAATCCGGCGGGGAGCTGAACGGACCGTGAATATCGTCGAACCGTTTATTCGCCGCCCGGTTATGACGACGCTCGTCATGACCGCAATCCTCCTGTTCGGAATTCTGGGTTATCGCACGCTCGCCGTCAGCGACCTTCCCAACGTAGACTTCCCGACGATCCAGGTTTCAGCGGGCCTGCCCGGCGCAAATCCGGACACCATGGCCGCGGCGGTAGCCACGCCGCTCGAGAAGCAGTTCTCGACGATCGCGGGCATCGATTCGATGACCTCGACGAGCACGCTCGGCAGCACGCAGGTCACGCTGCAGTTCGAGCTCAGCCGCAACATCGACGGCGCCGCCCAGGACGTGCAGGCGGCCATTGCGCGCGCGGAGGGCCAGCTTCCGCCGAACATGCCCACCCCGCCGACATTTCAGAAAGTGAATCCGGCGGACCAGCCGATTTACTTTCTGGCTCTCACGTCGACCACCCAGCCGATTTACACCGTGGACCAATACGCGGAGACGATCCTCGGACAGCGGATCTCCATGTTGCCAGGCGTGGCGCAGGTACAGGTATTCGGGGCGCAGAAATACGCTGTGCGAATTCAGCTCGATCCGAGAGCGCTGGCGGCGCGGCAGATCGGGATCGACGAGGTAACCGCGGCCGTCCAGAACGCAAACGTCAATCTGCCGACGGGCACGCTGTTTGGCGAGCACAAAGCGTTCACGGTGCAGGCCAACGGACAACTGACGCGCGCGTCGCTTTACAAACCGCTCATCGTCGCCTACCGCAACGGCTCGCCGGTGCGGCTCGACGAACTCGGGAACGTGTTCGACAGCGTCCAGGACGACAAAATCTCGAACTACTACAACGACGGGCACGCCGTCATCCTGGCCATCCGGCGGCAGCCCGGGACGAACACGGTCGAGGTGGTGAAAGAGGTCAAACAGATTCTGCCGCAATTCGAGGCCATTCTGCCCCCTTCCATCAAGATGGTCGAGATTTACGACCGTTCCGCGGGCATTCAGGAGTCGGTGAACGACGTAAAAGAAACGCTTTTCCTTGCGGTCTGCCTCGTCATCCTGGTGATCTTCCTTTTTCTGCGCAACCTTTCGGCCACGGTGATCCCGAGCTTCGCTCTTCCGATGTCCATCATCGGAACTTTCGCGGTGATGTACCTGCTGAACTACACGCTGGACAATTTGTCGCTGATGGCGCTGACGCTTTCGGTGGGATTCGTGGTGGACGACGCGATCGTGATGCTCGAAAATATCGTGCGCCATATGGAGATGGGCGAGGGCCCGATGGAAGCGGCGCTGAAAGGTTCGCGCGAGATCGGATTCACGATCGTTTCGATGACGCTGTCCCTGACGGCCGTATTCATCCCGGTTCTCTTTATGGGCGGAATCATCGGGCGGCTGCTGCACGAATTTTCCGTGGTCATTATGGTGGCCGTCCTGGTCTCGGGCCTTGTTTCACTGACGCTCACGCCGATGCTGTGCAGCCGCTTCATCCGGCCGCAGCACGACCGCAAACACGGCCGAGTGTACATGGCGCTGGAAGGGTTTTTCGAGCGGCTGCTGAGGCGGTATGACGTATCGCTGCAATGGGCGTTGCGCCACCGGCTTTTCGTGTTGCTCTTCTCCGTGGTCATTCTTTTCATCACAGCCTGGCAATTCATGACGATCCCGAAAGGGTTCCTGCCTGAGGTCGATTCGTCCAGCCTCAACGGATATACGCTGGCGGAGCAGGGAATTTCGTTTGATGCGATGAAGGAACATCAGGATGAGCTGAATAAGATCTTGATGGCTGACCCAAACCGTAAGGGCTTCTTTTCCAGCCTCGGCACAGTGAGCGGGAGCACCAACTCGGGATTCATTTTCATGCACCTCTTGCCTCCATCGGAGCGGCCGGAAGTGCCGAGCCAGACGATGCTCCGCCTGATCCGCGAATACGGGAATGTGCCGGTGGTAGGGAGCGTGCTGCGCGCGACGGCGCCTTTGTTCAAGCATCACCCCGATATCAATGAGGTGCTTCAGGAACTCCGCGGCAAAGTGAATTCGATTCCCGGCCTTGCCGTGTACTTGCGGAATCCGCCGCCGATCCAGATCGGCGGCCAGGTATCAAACAGCCCATATCAATTGACGCTGCAGAGCCCGGATACGGAAGAGCTCTATCGTGTCGCCACGAGTTTCGAGCAAAAGATGGAAGCCCTTCCGGGCCTTACGGACGTGACGAGCGACCTGCAAATCAGGAATCCGCAAGTCGACGTCGATATCGACCGCGACAAAGCGTCGGCGCTTGGTGTGAACGCAGAGCAGGTCGAGGACGCGCTCTACACCGCTTACGGGCAGAGGCAGATTTCCACGATCTACGCTCCAAACGACGAGTATTGGGTGGTGATGGAACTCGAAGATCAGTATCAGAAAGATCCGTCCGCTCTCTCGCTCCTGTACGTCCGGTCGAGCACCGGCAGTCTCGTGCCATTGAATGCGGTGGCGAGTGTGGGGGAAAGTCTCGGGCCGCTCAGCGTCAACCACCTCGGGCAGCTTCCGGCGGTGACGATTTCGTTTAACCTGAAGCCGGGCGTTGCCATCGGACAAGCCGTAAGCGAGATCAACGACGAGGCGCAGCGGTCTCTTCCGGCGACCGTCACCTCTCAGTTCCAGGGCAACGCGCAAGCCTTCGAGTCCTCGCTGACCGGGCTTGGGATTCTGCTGCTGATTGCGATTCTCGTGATCTACATCGTGCTCGGCATCCTGTACGAGAGCTTTATCCACCCGCTCACGATTCTTTCCGGATTGCCTTCGGCCGCTTTCGGCGCGCTCCTCTCGTTGCAGATATTCGGCTACAGCCTCGATCTGTACGGCTTCGTCGGTGTGATCATGCTGATCGGAATCGTGAAGAAAAACGCGATCATGATGGTGGACTTCGCGATCGATCGCGAGAAGCAAGGGCACACGACGCCGGCCGAGGCGGTCTACCAGGGCTGCCTGGTTCGCTTCCGGCCGATCATGATGACCACGATGGCGGCCCTCATGGGCACATTGCCGATCGCGCTTGGCTCCGGTGCAAACGCGGATTCGCGGCGGCCTCTCGGCGTGGCGGTCTGCGGCGGCCTGATTTTCTCCCAGATGGTGACGCTCTATCTGACTCCGGTGTTTTACACCTACATGGATTCGTTCCAAGGCTGGCTTGAGCGCCGCTTCGGGCGGATCGCGGGATTCGGGCGGCCGCAAGTGGCCGAAGGGCCTGCTTCGGCGGACTGACCCTTCGCCTGTCTTCTCGTACCATTGACCCTCCTTCGGGGCCTCCCTAACATATCTTTCGGCGCGCAAGGCGTCCGGAAACGCAAGGGGCTTCCGTAAGCCCTGTGCATACATACGTTTCCGTTGGGAGATTCGGCCGAGATGCTCTTCAGCGAAGACCTGCCTCACGATATCAAAATGCGAGCGAAAAGACGCGGCCCGCGGGTAAATTCTCGCGTCCGGGTGACCATCGAATGGAACGGCGGCGGCGGTCCATTGCGTTTCGAGGCGGGCTTCACCCGCGTCGTCAATACCTACGGCTGCTTGCTCGTGAGCCCCCGCGAGGTTGATGCGCAACAGCGGCTTCGCCTCACGAATCTGGCGACGCGAGAGGTGGCGGAAGGCGTGGTCGTCTGGAAAGGGACGCAGCGGCCGGATGGATGGGATTTGGGCGTGGAACTTGTTGGGGCGGATCTGAATTTTTGGGGGCTCGAACTTTGAAAAACTATTCTCGAACCTTCACACCGGCGAAGTCCTCCGCTGCGCCGGGCGGCACTAGCACGATTACACCGGGCACGGCGGCGGCAAAACGCGCGCCGGAGCGAAGGCCGCCAAGGCACGCAATCGGGGAGCAGGATCGCCGCCGCGGCCAGCGAGTGCTGTTGCGCATACGCGCACTGATCCACGTGGCGCTTCAAGGACCCGCGACGACCCTCGAGGCGAACACGCTGAGCGTAAACCCGAAGGGTGCGCTGGTCGTGATCAATAAGAATTTGCCGCAGGACACGCGCCTCGTACTCGAGCACCAAGGAACGAAAGAGTGTGCCGCCTGCAAGGTGGTGCGCCCAGCCAAGGAAACGCCCGAAGGATTCCACACGGCGCTCGAGTTCGACCCGCCCGTATCGGATTTCTGGAAAATCGCTTTCCCTCCCGCCAACTGGCGCGCCGAGGATCTGTAGCCCGGTAGGCGCGACGGCTCGCGCGGCATCTCTAAGAATCCGACGCATTTTGACGTATGAGCCGCGACGGATCACATCTCATCGCATAGCGGCACATCCCTCCGCCATTGCGGAACGCGCGCGAAGAATTGTTTTCCGTTTCACCAGGCGAAAAGATTAGAAATGTTGACTCCCTTTTTGTCCGGTGCGATTCTCGGAAAACCCCTTCCGGTAGAAATCCACTCAGAAAGAACGGCCATCAGGAGGAAGTGTCATGTCAAACCGAGAACGTCGCGACTCACCCCGGAAGGAATGTGCGGTTCCGCTCCGGTTCCGGATTCTCGCAAACGGAAATGGATTTCACGCCCAGGAAGTCGCTCAGCCGGCGGAGTTTCTGGCGCACAAAGTGTCGGCCTATTCTCCTTCGTACGAGGGCAAAGCTCTCAACTTGTCGGAGCGCGGGCTTTATTTCACCGCGCGCGAAAAGCTGAGCATCGGCGAGCCGCTGGAGATCTATCTCACGATCCCTCGGGAATTGACGGGCCGGGGTCCTGAGCCGGTACGCTGCCGGGCGCGAGTGGTTCACGTGGACGAGATCTATCCGCAGCAAGGTGTGAAGGGAGTTGGCGCGATCGTGGATCGTTACGAAACGGTCGCGATGTCTCGTAACTGGGGCAATTGAGGTCGAAAGTGCAGAGCATGACTGATGCGCATAAGGCCGCCGTTGGTGTGCGGCGGCCTTGTGTGCGTCAGGGCGCGTGCTGTTGCGACACGCCGTGCGGCTCCACGGTGAATGTCACCTTCGCCGCGGCGGTGTTGTTGAATTGATCGGCGACTTGCACGGCAAGAGTGTGCTCTCCGGGCGGCAATCCTGGGAGCTGAACGTAGTAACTCTCCTTGGGAGAATCCGATAGCAGATCCGTTGGAAACAGAATCTTCCAGTCTCCGGAATCAATGCTGTATTCCGCGCGCGCAATCGCGCCCGACGAGCTTGTTGCATCCCACGAAGCCTTGGTATTCAGCAGGCCCGAGCCGGCTCGGAGATTGAGTATCTGGGGCGGCGTGTTGGCCACTTGAAAGCGATCGCTCTCGCGCTCGGCTGATAGCGCTTGATCCACAGGGTTGGAAGGCGAATCGGACGCGACAATCTTCAAATAGTAAGCGCCATCCGGCATCGTGGTGGTGTCCCACGAGTAGTATTTCTGGGTGAGCTTGTCTTTCAGCAGGCGCCAGTTGTGCTCGCCCTCACCGCGGTAGTAGACGGAAAAAACGAGGTCGTCGTCGTTGTCGTCGCGCGCGCTCCAGAGCACGCTCTGGTAACTCGTGTCGCGAAATCCCTGTGGCGGGACTTCGATCTGCGATCCCTGATTCATGTTCTCGGCACTTACGGTCGCGAACGAGGCGCCATTCGCGCTGTGCGGATAGCGAAGCTGCACGGGAACGGCGGTTCCCGGGCCGCTCGGTTGCATCGGGAAGCCGACAACGCGAATGCCAGGGTCCTGAATTGCGATGTCGTCAATCACGGGCGCGACGTTCTTCGGCTGGTACGCGAGACTCACCCACGAAACATCTGGCGGCAAGCCTTTGTCCGTATCGAGAAAGACCGCTTTCCATTGGACGAAACGCGCCGGTGGGCAATCCGGTTCGGCCCCGTTGGCGTCCTTGTAGGGGCCAGCCCAAGCGCTCCAATTTTCGCCGGGGTTCGACGTATTGCCCGAGCGGACGTACAGCGCGACCTTGCCTTCGGTGGCGCCGTTTTCTCCCCACCATGTGATACGGCCCCAGTGCGAGAAAATCTTGGCGTCGAACGCGTCCGATTCAAAGCTTCCGTCCGTCGCGTAGCCCGGGCCGAGCGTGAAGATTTTTCCGGGATTCGCGGTGGCCACAAAAACTCTGCCATCGGGCGCCACGGCAAAGCCCGTCACCTGGGCTGATTCCGCCTTGGCAACGTTCGCGTACACATCGTTGTCCTCAATCTGAACTACGCCGCCTTCGTTGCCGGTGCCCAAGAGAATCTTCCCCGTTGGCGGCAGCCCCATCGCAAACACGAGGTCGTCGCGCGAGGTCCAGATCGTGTCCGGCGAGCCGTCCGGTGCGATCTTCACCACCTCCGCGCCGCCGGTGGAGGAAATCGGAGGAAAGGAATAGGACGTGATCGACTGCTGCTGCGGCTGAGTGGTCTGTGTCTGCCCCCCGATCACAATCGTCGAATTCGTCGTATTCGTAGCGGGAACGCTTGTCGGGGATACGGCCGTAGGCGCGATAATTCGCTGAATCATCGGCGTGCGGTTCTTCTCGCCGATGGATGCAGCGTAGATGTTTCCCGACGCGTCCGTGAGCAGCGAGGTGACCTCGGCTTTGTTCGTCTCGTAGATCACGAAAGGCGCTCCCGCCGTGGGAGCGGATTGCGGCGTTTTGCGTTCGATCGGGACGCGAAGGATAAGGCCGTCCGGCTCGGTGCCGATCAGCAAGTTGCCTTTCTCATCAAACGCCAGCGAGCGCGCGTGGCGCTCTTCGCTTTGATAAAAGAGCTGCCCCTTGCCATCCGGCTCGACCGTGAAGACCTGCCCCGTGTCGCCCGTGGCCACAAACAGAGTTCCGTGCGAATCGAACGCGAGCGCCCAAATGTATGTCGCCTTCGGGTCGAAGAAGATGCTCTTCTTTCCATCCGGCGTGACTTCATAGACCTTGCCGTCGGGCGAAGTCCCCACGTAGAGATTGTCCTTGGCGTCGAACGCGAGCGCCTGCGCCACGAGCTCCTGGGATTCGAACACGGTCGTGGCCTTGCCCGAATCGTCGAACCGGATCACTTTGGCGTCCGATCCGCCGGCCGCGTAGAGTCGGTTGCGGGAATCGAGCCGCACGGCCCAAACGTACGCAAGATTCGGATCGGCGAACGAATCGAACTTAAGCGCGGGCGCGAGCTTGCCGTCGCTGCGGATGGCGACGCCGTGGGCGGTTCCCTTCTCGAACTCCGAGAAGTCCGTTTGCCGCCAGTAGCGCGTGTGCTCCGCTCGCGCCACGATCGGCACGCCAACCGCGACAACCAGCAAGCACGCAAGAATATTTCGCCGATTCATGCGATCGACTGTCTCCTTTGAATACGGCTTCACTTCACCGTGATCGCCAGCATGCGCTGGCCCGCAATGAGTTGGTGCATTTCGACCGACCATTCCCCCACCGTGGATTGCCATAGCAGCCGTGCGTCGCCGAGATTCTGGCGCTGATCGAGCACGTTGATGGCGGAGGCGGGGACGTTGGGCATTTCCTTGTCTTCGACGAGCATGGTCGGCGTGGGCTGGAGAAGAGTGGCGTAGAGACAATCGTTGTGGCGCTGGCGGTTCAGCAATTGAATCAGTTCCTGGAGGCCGGCAAGCTGCCCTTGCGAGGTCGCGGCCTGCAGTTGCACGTTCCGGTTGAGAAATTCGGCGTCGCTGACGGCCAGCTCGAGAGTGCCGCGCGCGGCCTGTGCCGGAATCGTCACCGGAATTTCCTGAATGAACGGCTCGCCGCGGTAGGGCCGCAAGAGGACTTTCACAGCCACCGTTTCGCCGGGATGGACTTCGCTCTTTTCAACCCAGGCGTTGTCGATCGTGGCCCAGCGCTTTTCGGGCAGCGTCTTCACGTGAAGGTCGACGCGCTGGATGTCCGGCTGCTCGTAGGGATTTGAATAGATCATCGAAAAGGCGCTTTGCACTTCGGTGGCGACGTAAAATCCGGCGGGCACCGGCTGATCGGTTGGAGCAAACAGGTCTTCGAGCTCGACCGGCGTATGGCCTTTGACCTCGATCGTGCCGTCAAGTTCGAGTGTCGAGCCCTCCCCATAGACGGGACTGCCGATGATGCCGTTGTACACGGCCGTTGCCACAAGAGTGGGAGCGAGCTGCGGGCTTTCAATCACTTCAAAGTGATATTTCTTGTTGGCGGACGGCGTTTCAAGCGTGACATCGACGGGAATCATCGGAGGCCCTGCGCCGAGCTTTCCCATCACGGCGGTCTGGCGATCCTGGGTCAGCGTGCCGATGGTGCCGCTGGTGGTGATGATTTTCGTGGAGGCTTGCGAAGAGGCCAGCGTCATCAAAACGTGGGCGCGAGAGAGCGGCACTTCCACCCGGCCAAATCCGAACAAGGAATGCCCGCAAGCCAGGATGAGGGGGCCGTCGACGGTCGTCACGGTGCAGCCGGAGCTCATCGAAAGATCGCCTCGAACCAGATCGAATCCAACCATGTCGCCCGGCTTGAGTTCGGCGTCCGCAGGCGACGGCGGCACCGTTCCGCCCGCCATCACGGTCATTCCCCATGAAGAGAATTCTTTGCCGAAGAAGGCGAGCGTCTGAGGATAGAGGCCGGCAGCCACAAGTGGCGTTTCGATGGGGACGAGCATCTGGCCTGAGCCGACGTCTACGCGCTGGGCAAACTCATCGGGCAGAGGAATCGAAGTGCCGTACGCGCCGGGGATCAAAGCAGCCGCCGGCGAAACGCTCGTGGAGCCCCTTGCCGGAGCGGTCGGCGGCAAACCCGGCGCGGCGGGCGCCGGTGAGACGGGCAGATGCTCGACTTCGAGCATATTCTGGATGGGTGTCACGCCGCCGATCGCCTCTTTCGTGAACGTGCCAAGCTTCAACGCGAGTGCGCCAACGAGCTTACCGTCAATGTATACCGGGCTGCCGCTCATTCCGGCGACAACCCCCGTCTGCTGCACTTTATCGCCCAGCAGGCGAACCAGAATCACGTCCTGCTTCGGCCCGACGGCATTATTGAGCACGCCGATCACTTCCAGATCGACCTTTTCCACCTGGTCGCCCTCGAAGATCGTGTAAGCCACGCCCTTCATGCCGGGTTTGATTTCACTCAACGGGAAAAGCGCCGGACCATCGGCCGCGCGAGCCGTGAAGACGTAGCAAAACAGCAGCAAAATCGCAAGCAGGACCGCGTATGTGCGCCTTATCGGGGTGTGCATAAAAGAGCCATGATACGCGCGGGTATGGCGGGAAGCAAATAGGCCAGAAGCTCCAGTACCACCCGGATGCATTTCGCTCACTCGCGGGATCCCTTGCCGACTGGAACCTCGAAAAACATCAGCGCTTTCTGCGACGGCACGATCGTTACGTCCGGGACGTAAATGCTCGCTGTTTCGGCGAGCGACATCTCATCACCCAAATCGAAAAACACGAAGCCGTGAATCATGCCATGCGGCGGCACGATGTCTGAATCCAGCGCGAGAGGGCCCAGGGCGTCGGCTACCTTGTCGGCTTTCTTGTCCGTGGACGAAGGCAAGCCCACGGGAAACCGGGAAGCATGCGGGGCCGATGGCCCGTGCGGATGCGCCACGGCGGCAGCTACATCGTGAAGCGACATTGCGTCGATATCCTCGTCGCGTGCGCCGCCCTGTGGGTGGACGTCGAGCTGGATCGTGGTGAGGTCGATGTGCATCGGCAGGTCCGTTTCGTTCCGCAGGAAGACCTCGACCGGGAGAATCCCTTCCGGCACAGGATTGGCCGACTTGCCGAATTTCTCCTTCGCGCGCGCGGGATCGGAATATGCGTCTGCCGAGACGCTCAGGCCTTCGTGCCGGTCGTGCGGCAGAGAATCATCCGCCTGATGAGCGCTCTGAGCCGGTGGATTTGCCCGCACCTGCGTAGGCGCGCAAGCGAGCAAGATGGCCGCGACGATAAACGCTGTTCGAATCATGGTCTGGTTGTCCGATGCCCCGTGTGATCCGGAAGTTGCGTCTGCCCCGCGCGCCACGGGCTCGACGGTCCCCGAACAAAAGCAATGGTCGAGTATTCGCCTACGCCCGACTCTTTTTCTTACGCTTTCGAGGCTTATCCACAACATTTTTTTCGACCACCTTGATTCGCAGTTCATCGCCGATATGAAGTTCGCGTTTCGCCCACTCTAGATGCTGCTTCGTCGCATCAATCAGGCCGCCGACGGCGAACCCGCCGATCTCGTCACGTCGCCCCGGGCGGGCGACCCAATTTACTGTGACGCCTAGAATGCCGTTGCGCACGCCTGCCAAGCACAACTTTTCGCCGTTTAGATGGATTTCAAAAGCTCTCATAAATTGGGCCCCAAATGAAACTCAGCTTGACACAAAAGCGGCGGCTAGTGTATCGGTTTGCGCAAACAGAAGGAATCGGAACCGCAGGAAGCAGGCACGCGCTTGGTTTCCGCTGATCGTGAGGATGGCGCGAGCTTAAAGGGGAGGATCCGATGGCGAGTCGTAGAGAATTTCTGCAGGTTGGTATTGCAGCTTTGGCGCTGCCGATTTCGGCGCACGCCGCGTTGTCGCCGGCATCGGACGCGCCGGAAAAAACAGCTCCGGTCACACCACTCTACAAAGTGGTCTACGACGAGAGGTTCCCGGCCAGCGTCGCGTTCGGCACGGAAGCGCGAAGCTTGGGCCTGCCCACGCATTCAATCCGCGGCGACATCACCGATCTCTGGTTTCACGAGCTCGATGCGCAGTGGAAGAAGAAGCCGGTGGCCGTTGCGGGACTGACCGCGCAAGGCGCGCTCTTCTGCCTCGAGAGGCTCGCGTGGGATCACGGCATGCGCGTCGTCTTCCGCGGCGACCACCAATATCTGCCCGCCGGCTCGATCGAACACGTCGTTACCGGCCCCGAGAGCGTCGTGAATCAGGCGGCCAGCCTCCAGGATGACGGCGATGGTTGGGCTGCGCGCTTAGCAGGCCTTGTGGCGCGTGTCCCCGAGGGCCATTCGACACCGGCAAAAGCGACGATCCACGGTCGTGCGACAGCACCGGCGGACGCGCAAGCGGAGGATCTGATCTCGTGGGTCATCGCGCCCGTCGCAGGTGCACGCATCATGCGCAAGGCTTAGCTCATCGACGGAACCTCACCGACTGGAGCGTGAGAGATGCGAGTTCCACCGGGCGTGAGCAGCGAAGATTTCTCAACCGCGCTGCAGCAGTTTGAAGAGGCGGTCGGAAAAGAGTGGGTGTTTACAAGCGATGCGGATGTCGCGATGTATCGCGACGCCTATTCGCCGTTTTGGGGCGAACCGGACGAGATCGTCGCGTCCGCCGCGGTCGCGCCCGATAACGTCGAGGAAGTGCAGAAAGTCGTACGGATCGCGAACGCATACAAGATTCCTATTTACCCGGTCTCGACAGGCAAGAATCTCGGTTATGGCGGCTCGGCGCCGGTCTTTTCGGGCAGCGTCGTCCTCGACCTGAAGCGCATGAACCGGATTATCGAGGTCGATGAAAAGAATGCGTATACACTGGTCGAGCCAGGCGTCAGCTACTTCGACCTCTACCGGTACATTCAGGAAAAAGGCTTGAAGCTGTGGCTCGATGTCCCTGATCCCGGTTGGGGCAGTCCCGTCGGCAACTCCTTGGACCGCGGCGGCGGCTATCTGATGGCGCAGTATCGCAACCACTTTGACTCTCATTGCGGCATGGAAGTCGTGCTGGCCAATGGCGAACTGCTGCGCACGGGAATGGGCGCTATGCCCGGCGCGAAGACGTGGCAACAGTACAAGACCGGCTTTGGACCCTGGATCGACGGCATTTTCTCGCAGTCGAACTTCGGCGTGGTGACGAAGATGGGATTCTGGCTAATGCCCCAGCCCGACGCCTACCTCTCAGGCACTGTTTACGTGCCGAGGCACGACGATCTGATTCCGCTCGTCGAGATTATGACCAACCTGGAGAATACGCGGGTTACGAATGGCATGCCGGACCTCGGCAGCCCGCTGCTCTCGATACCGATGATTTCCGAAATCGCCAAATGGAACGAGGGGGAAGGACCGCCTCCGCCGGATGCGGAGCTTTCGGCGCTGCTGGCGAAATCCGAAGGCGGTGAGTCTCCCGAACTCGAGCAATATGCGCTGAAAAAGGGGATCAGCTACTGGAGCTGCAAGCTGAGTTTCTATGGGCCGGAAAAAGCGAACTCCGCCAATTGGGAATTCGCGAAGGAGAAATTTTCGGCTATACCCGGAGCCAAGTTCGAAGAGAACGAATCGTACAAGCTGCCGCTGACGCCGGAGCAGCGTGAAAAAGTCCACCTGCCGCAGTTCGGCATACCGAGCCTCGCAATGTTTTCCATCGGCGCGCGGTCGCCGGTTAACCCCCAGCCGACGAGCGGCCACATGTGGTTTTCCCCGATCATTCCACGGACGGGCGAAGCAATTTTCGAGGCGAATCGCGTATTCGCCGCAGCCGCCAAGGAATTTGGCCTGCCGGTCCTCTCCTTCAGTCTGCCCTCATGCTACTGGGAGAGGGCTTTCATATTCATCTTCGCTTTTCCGGTTACGCACGACGTCGAGACGAACAAGAAGAACCGCGCGGCTTTCAAGAAAGTGGTCCAGAGGGCGGCCGAGCACGGTTGGGGAGAATACCGCACGGCTCCCGCCTATCAGGACACGATCATGGGTACATATGGCTACAACAATCACGCGCTGCTGCGCTTCCACGAAACGTTAAAGGACGCGGTCGATCCGAACGGCATTCTCTCCGCGGGCCGGTACGGCATCTGGCCCAAGCATCTCAGGAAGGACGCCAAAGCATGAGGCCCATCGGCGTGATTTTGGCTGCGGCGTTCGTTTTTTCCCTCGCGGCACAGGCTACATCCGCGCAGGACAACTCGGCGCAAGGCGTGAGGGTGAAATCAGCGTGGGTCCGAGCCACTGTTTCGGGCGAGGGCCAGCCGAAGGGCTACGTCCAATATCAGGATTATTGCTCGATGTGCCACGGCGAAGGCCCGGGAAGGCCCGGCACGATGGCGCTGCAGGCCAAATATAAAGGCGCGGAGCCTGCCCTGCTGGCGGATCGCACGGATTTGACGCCCCAACTGATCAAGATGTACGTCCGCAACGGTCTTTCGATCATGCCGATTTTCCGCAAGACGGAAATCAGCGATGCCGACTTGGACGCCATCGCGGCGTACCTCATGCGGAACAACAAGAAGTAGCGCCCAAATCCATATGATTCGGGCCGACCACTGCATAGAACGCACAGGAGTCTGAGAAATGCGAGTTCCACCCGGCGTAAGCAGCGAGGACTTTTCGTCCGCGCTGCGGCAATTCGAAGAGGCGGTCGGAAACGAGTGGGTGTTTACGAGCGATGCGGACGTGGCGATGTATCGCGACGCCTACTCGCCGTTTTGGGGCGAGCCCGACGAACTCGTCGCCTCCGCGGCAGTGGCGCCGGATGGCGTCGAGCAGGTGCAGAAGGTCGTACGGATCGCGAATACCTACAAAATTCCGATCTACCCGATCTCGACGGGCAAGAACCTCGGCTACGGCGGCTCCGCACCCACGTATTCCGGCAGCGTGGTCCTCGACCTGAAGCGGATGAACCGAATCATCGAGGTCAACGAGAAAAACGCGTATTGCCTCGTCGAGCCCGGAGTCAGCTACTTCGACCTCTACCGTTACATTCAGGAAAATGGAATCAAGCTGTGGGTCGACGTTCCCGATCCCGGCTGGGGCAGCCCGGTGGGCAATTCTCTCGATCGCGGCGGCGGCTATCTGCTGCCGCAATTCCGAAATCACTTCGATTCGCACTGCGGGATGGAAGTCGTGCTCGCGAATGGCGAGTTGCTGCGCACAGGGATGGGCGCGATGCCCGGCGCGAAAACGTGGCAGGAATACAAGTCCGGGTTCGGGCCGTGGATCGATGGAGTCTTTTCGCAATCCAATTTCGGCGTCGTGACAAAAATGGGATTCTGGATGTGCCCCGCCCCGGATTCGTATCTGGCGGGCACGGTGACAGTGCCGCGGTACAACGACCTCAGCCCGCTCATCGACATACTCGGCTACCTCGAAAATACCGGATGCACCAACGGCATGCCGTTCTTCGGAAGCCCTCTGCTCGCGCGCGGCCCACTTGGACAAGCCGGGCCCGTGCCGGACCCGGAGCTTACGGCCCTGCTTGACAGGGACGGCGGCCCCGATCCCGACGCGATGGACGCGTACGCGCTGAAGAAAGGGATACCGCACTGGAACTGCACGGTGAGCTTCTATGGAGGACCGCAGGGTAACGCCGGAAATTGGGAATTTGCGAAAGAAAAATTCTCGGCCATCCCGGGCGCCAAGTTCGATCTCCACGGCGCGTACAAGCTCCCGCTGACTCCCGAGGTGCAGGCCAAATTCAACCTGCCGCAGTTCGGCATCCCGAGCTTGCAGATGTTTTCGATCGGCGCGCGCTCAGCGACCAATCCGACGCCGGGAGAAGGGCATGTCTGGTTCTCGCCAATTATTCCGCGGACGGGCGAAGCGGTCTTTGAGGCCAATCGCGTATTCCGGCAGGCGGCGAAAGAGCTCGGCCTGCCGATCCCGGCGTTCAGCCTGCCTACGTGCTACTGGGAGCGGGCGTTCATTTTTCTTTTTGGATTTCCGATCACGCACGACGTGGAAACGAACAAGAAAAATCGCGCTGCATTCAAGAAGCTGGTCGCAATGGCCGCCGAGCACGGCTGGGGCGAATATCGCACAGCGCCCGCTTACCAGGCTACGGTGATGAACACGTACTCGTTCAACAATCACGCGCTGCTTCGATTCCACGAGACGCTGAAAGACGCGGTCGATCCGAACGGCATTCTCTCCGCCGGCCGGTACGGCATCTGGCCCAAGCATCTCAGGGAGGACGCCAAAGCATGAAGACCATCGGCGCGGTTATGTTCGCTGCCTTCGCTTTCTTTTTCGCGGCACACGCCGCACAGGCGCAGGATAGCTCGGATCATGGCGTAAGAGTGAAATCGGCGTGGGTGCGCGCCACCGTTTCCGGGGAGGGCCAACCGCAGGGCTACGTCCAGTATCAGGACTACTGCTCGATGTGCCACGGCGAGGGGCCGGGTAGGCCCGGCACGATGGCGCTGCAGGCCAAATATAAAGGCGCGGAGCCTGCCCTGCTGGCGGATCGCACGGATTTGACGCCCCAGCTGATCAAGATGTACGTCCGCAACGGTCTTTCGATCATGCCGATTTTCCGCAAGACGGAAATCAGCGACGCCGACCTGGACGCCATCGCGGAGTACCTCACGCGCAACAACAAGAAGTAGCGCCGGCACACAGGAGTGTGAATGCGGCTTCCCCCAGGCGTGAGCGCCAAGGATTTCACCGACGCGCTCAAGCAATTTGAAGAAGCGGTCGGCAAAGAGTGGGTCTTTTCCTCCGACGAGGACACGGACCTCTACCGCGACGCTTACTCGCCCTTCTGGCACGAGCCGGAGGATCCGGTCGCGTCAGCCGCGGTTGCTCCTGAGAGCGTCGAGCAAATCCAGAAGATCCTCAAGATCGCCAACGATTACAAGATTCCTCTCTGGACAATTTCGACCGGCAAGAATCTCGCCTATGGCGGAGCCGCGCCGCTTCTCTCCGGCAGTGTCGTGCTCGACCTGAAACGAATGAACCAAATTCTCGAGGTAAACGAGGAAAACGCCTACGCGCTGGTCGAGCCCGGCGTCAGCTATTTCGATCTCTACAATTACATTCACGCCAAAGGGCTGAAAGTGTGGCTCGATCCTCCCGATCCTGGCTGGGGCAGCCCGATCGGCAATTCGCTCGAACGCGGCGGCGGGCGCACTCCGATGCGCGACCACTGGGCCGCGCACTGCGGCATGGAAGTGGTCCTCACAAATGGCGAAGTGGTGCGGACGGGTATGGGCGCGTTGCCCGGCTCGAAAACGTGGCAGCAATATCGTTACGGCTTCGGCCCCTACGTCGACGGAATATTTTCGCAATCGAATTTTGGCGTCGTCACAAAAATGGGCTTCTGGCTGCTGCCCGAGCCGGAGGCATATCGCGAGTTAACCGTCTCCGTTCCGAAACACGACGACCTCATCCCGTTCGTCGACACGCTGTCGTATCTGATGAACTCGCAGATCGTCCAGGCGACGATTCTCCTCGATAGCCCGCTGCTCGATTACCACGCATCGCAGGGCGGCAGCGTGCTCGACATGCCCGGCGGCCCATCGGTCGCCGAGATGGAGCAGCTCGGCCGCGACAAAAATCTCGCCTATTGGAGCTGCCCGCTGCACTTCTACGGCCCCGCGAAGGTGGTCGACGCCCAGTGGGAATACGCGAAGGAGAAATTCTCGGCGATCCCCGGCGCGACATTCAAAGACGGCCGGTCGTATCGCTTTCCGCTCGAAATGAAAGAGGGAGACGGCATCCCGCGCGTCGCCTTTGGGGTCCCGGATCTTTCCGTGTTTGGCCTCCTGCGATCGAGCTACGGGCACCTGGGCTTTTCGCCCATCATCCCCATGACGGGCGAGGCGGTGTTCGAGTCGCTGAAAGTCTTCGGCCAAGTCTATGCGGACATGGGCGTCGAGCCGAAGAACACATTCTTTGCGCTGCCGTGGTCGTATTTCCCGAGATCCTTCGTCCTGCTCTTCGGCTTCCCGATCGAGCACGATGTCGAAAAGAATAAAAAGACGCGCGAGGTTTTCAAGCGCCTCGCCCAGGCCGGCGCCGAGCACGGCTGGGGCGAATATCGCACGCACACCGCGTTCATGGACACGGTCGCGAACACCTATTCATACAACAATCACGCGCTGCGGCGTTATCACGAGAGGTTGAAGGACGCGCTCGATCCCAACGGAATTCTTTCGCCGGGAAAATCGGGGATATGGCCCGAGCGCATGCGAAAGGCGCGAACGTGAAGATCGAGGCAGAGGCGTAAATGCGGCGACTCCCACCAGGGCTAAGCACCAAGGATTTTTCCGACGCGCTCAAGCAGTTCGAGGAAGCCATCGGCAAGGAATGGGTGTTTTCCTCCGACGAGGACGTCGATCTCTACCGCGACTCCTATTCGCCCTTCTGGCACGAGGAGGAAGAGCCGATTCCATCGGCTGCCGTCGCGCCCGACAGCGTCGAAGGCGTGCAGAAGATCGTCAAGATCGCCAATCAATACAAAATTCCGCTCTGGACGATTTCGACCGGCAAGAATCTCGGCTACGGCGGCGCGGCGCCGCTGCTCTCGGGCACGATGGTCCTCGACCTGAAGCGCATGGACCGCGTTCTCGAAGTGAACGAAAAGAACGCCTACGCGCTGGTCGAGCCGGGCGTCAGCTACTTCGATCTCTACCGCTACATTCAGGATCGCAAGCTGAAAGTGTGGATCGATCCCGCCGATCCGGGTTGGGGCAGTCCCATGGGCAACGCCCTCGATCGCGGCGGCGGGCGCACTCCGATGCGCGACCATTTCGACGCCGAGTGCGGCATGGAAGTCGTGCTGCCCAATGGCGAGGTGATGCGCACCGGCATGGGCGCGCTTCCGGGATCGAAGACCTGGCAGCAATACAAATACGGCTTCGGCCCGTACGTCGATGGGACGTTTTCGCAATCCAGCCTGGGCATCGTGACGAAGATGGGAATTTGGCTGTTTCCGGAGCCGGAAGCCTATTTGACCGGCACGGTGACCGTCTTCAAGCGCGATGATCTCGTCCCGCTCGTCGCCACGCTTGCGTACCTGATGAACTCCAGCATCGTCCTCGGCACCACGAACGTGGCCAGCCCTTTGACATATGCGCGGCAGGACCCGGCGCTCGCGGCCCTCTATTCGAAGCCGGGCGGCCCATCAACGCAGGAACTCGAGCAGTACGCGCACGAGAAAAATCTGGGCTACTGGAGCGTCGAGTTGCCATTCTACGGCCCGGCCAAAGTTGTCGCCGCGCAATGGGAACATGCGCAGGAGAAGTTTTCCGCCATCGACGGCGTAAAATTCCGCGAAGGACCGATGCGCACGTTTCCGCTGGACCCCAACCAGTCGCTGCCCTTTCCCACTCCGGTCGCCATGGGCATACCCAACCTCTCGGTATTCGGTGTCGGCGGAGCTCGCAGCCATGGGCACGTTTGGTTTTCGCCCATCATCCCGATGACCGGCGAGGCGATCCTCGAGGCGCAGCAGGTGTTCACCGACGCATACCGCGAAATGGGCATGTCCCTGGGCCCCATGTTCTTCATCGGACCCGCGTCCAATTATCCGCGCTGCTTCCTCGTCCTTTTCGGCTTCCCCGTGGAACACGACGTGGAAAAGAACCGGAAGAATCGAGAGAATTTCAAGCGCCTGATTCAGGTGGCGGCCGAACACGGCTGGGGCGAATATCGCACGCACACGGCGTTCATGGGCACGGTTTCGGATGCCTACTCGTACAACAATCACGCGCTGCGACGCCTCCACGAAACCATCAAGGACGCGGTCGACCCAAACGGAATCCTGTCGCCGGGCAAGTGCGGCATCTGGCCCAAAAGCATGAGGAAGGCCTAAGATGAAAAGCGTGAGAGCTGGTCTACTCGCCGCAATGAGCCTCATCTTCGCGGCGCAAGCATTTGCGACGCCCGCGCCCGGTGATGCACAGATCGAGCGCGGCCACAAGGTCTACCAGAAGTGGTGCTACCCGTGCCACGGCCCCGGCGCGGACAAGCCCGGCACCGCTTCGCTCGCGGCGCGAGGCCAGAAGCCTGCCGTGCTTGCAGAGCGCACGGATTTGACCGCGCCGGTGATCAAGACGTTCGTCCGGCACGGCGTTTTGTTCATGCCCACATTTCGCAAAACCGAGATCAGCGACGCGGATCTGGCAGCGATCTCGGCCTACTTGACGAGGAACAACAAGCCATAGCATCGCCCGCACGGGCTTTGTCGCTTGCGTGGCAGCGTAAGCAATCCGCCGGCTGCGGCCCGAATTTCGCAGAGCACGCTATACTACGTAACCTGCATGCCGGAGGCTGATTCGCGCTGCGGTTGAGTCGGGCCGCGCGCCCCTTCTCTCATGTACTTTTTCTACCGGATTCTTACGGCGGTTGGCATGCTTCTGCTGGTGCCTTACTACGCGCTGCGCACCTGGAGCCGCGGCGAGCCCTCGCGCGCGCTGGCCGAGCGCCTCGGCAGCCTGCCGCCTGAAATCGCGTCGCGCACGGGTGCCGCTTCAGCATCCGGAGATTCCGCCGCGCGTCCCATTTGGATTCACGCCGTCTCGGTCGGTGAAGTTCTTGCGGCGAAGCCGCTCGTCGAGGGCCTGAAACAACGCCTTCCCGAGCGCGCGGTTTTCGTCTCGACGACCACCGAAACCGGCCAGCGCCTGGCGCGCGAACGCCTGCAATCGGCCGACGCCATTTTCTATTTCCCGCTCGACTGGATCGTGCCCGTGCGCCGCGCCCTCCGGGCGATGCGTCCCGCGCTCGTAATCGTGATGGAAACGGAGATCTGGCCGAATTTCCTTCGAGAAGCCCGGCATCGCAATGTTCCCGTCGTTTTCGCCAATGCGCGAATCTCCGAGCGATCTTTCGCGCGTTACAACCGCTGGAAATTCCTCGTCGGCGAATTCTTCGCGCGCGTCCTGCAGGATGGCGAGCGCTTCCTCGCGCAGACGCCCGAAGACGCGGCGCGGCTCACCGAAATGGGCGCCCCCGAGGGATCGGTCGAAGTGACCGGAAACCTGAAATACGACGGCGAGCAGCCGAATGTCGGCCCGTTCGGCGTCTGGCTCGAAGATCAAATTCGGCGCCAGGAGCGCTGGCCCGTAGTGATCGCCGGCAGCGTGGTGGCGGAGGAAGAACAAGCGGTGCTCGCCGCCTACGACATCGTCCAACGGCAATGGCGCCACGCTTTGCTGATTCTTGCGCCGCGCAAACCCGATCGTTTTGAGGCTGCGGCAGCCATCGCGACTGCCGACGGATGGAACGCTGTGCGCAGAAGCGGTATCGATTTCGATGCTCCACTCGACGAGAATGCGGACGCGATCGTGCTCGATACGATCGGCGAACTTGCCGGGCTGTATCTGCTGGCCGATGCCGTCTTCGTCGGCGGCTCGCTCGTTCCAGCGGGGGGCCACAACATTCTCGAGCCGGCGTGGTTTGCGAAACCTCCGGTGTTCGGCCCATCGATGGAAAACTTTCGCGATATGGCGTCGCAATTTCTCTCCGCGCAGGCGGCAGTGCAGGTTTCCAGCGGCCCGCAGCTTGGCGCCGTCTGGGTGCAGCTTATCGAAAACAGCACGCTTCGCGAACGCATGGGCAAAGCGGCGCTGCGGCTTTCCGAACGCAATCGCGGCGCCACCGCGCGATCGCTCGAGCGCATCGCGGAAGTGCTCGCCGGCAGGAGGCACGCGGCGTGACGCTCCGCGAAGCCTCGGCCTGGCTTCTGTGGCCGTTCACGCTGCCGTATGGCGCGTACGTGCGCCTGCGCGCGCTCGCCTATCGCAAGGGCGTCCTGCGGCAGAAGCGGCTGGACGGCCGTGTGATCAGCGTCGGCAATCTCACCACGGGCGGCACCGGCAAAACGCCCATGGTTTTATGGATCGCCGAGCGTCTGCTTGCCGAGGGAATAACGGCGGGAATTCTCACGCGGGGATATCGGCGGCAAGCTCCTGCCCGGCGGTTCGACCAGCGATGAAGTCCAAATGCTCTCGAAGCGCCTCGGCGATCGCGTTCTTTTCGGCGTCGGCGCAAACCGGCTCGCCCGCGGGCGCGAACTCGCACAGCGCGGCGTCGAATGGTTCATCCTCGACGACGGCTTTCAGCATCTGCAGCTGGCGCGCGACGTGGACATCGTCCTGATCGATGCGATCCACCCATTCGGCGGCGGCCACTTGCTGCCCGCGGGGCGCCTGCGCGAGCCTCGATCAGCGCTCAAGCGCGCTCACGCGATCGTCATCACTCGCAGCGATCACGCGCCTGCCCTCGAAGCGGCCCTCCGCCGCGATACCGCAGCGCCGATCTTCTACGCGCGCAACTGGCTCGATTCGATCCGGCTCATGCGCGGTAACGATCCCGGCGAAGAAGACCCGCGTTCCCGCTTTCGACGATTCTTCGCGTTTTGCGGCATCGGCAATCCGGATTCCTTCCTGGCCGATCTGCACGACTGGGGCTTGCGCGTGGTGGGGCACCAGTTTTTCCCGGACCACCATCGCTACATACAGCATGATCTCGAATCGGTCGGAGCGGCAGCGCATGCAGCCGGAGCCGACGGCTTGATCTGCACCGAAAAAGATGTGTTCAATCTGGCCGGAGTGAAGTGGCGCGCGGTCGATATCTGGTATTGCCGCATCGGCCTGCGCATTGGCCGCGAAGACGAGTTCTGGGCGGTCATTAAAGCTGCGCCCGCGCCGGGCGCAGGTTCGGCCACTTGAAACAGGCCGCCGCGAGTAGCGCTGGCGTTCCGCCCGGGCATTTGCCGCCTTTGGCGCCGCTGTGATACTTTCTCGCGCGGCCATTCCGCGCCGCGTTTTCAAGGAGACTACTTGAGTCCCGCCCCGAAACAACGAAGACGCGCGCCGCGTCCCTCTGCCGGCCGCGCCGCGGACAGCAGTGTCGACCTTACGCGCCTGCTCGACATCGTCGGCGCATTCCCACGCCAGAAAATCTGCGTGATCGGCGATTTCGTGCTCGACGAATTCGTTTCGGGAGAAATTTCCCGCGTCTCCCGCGAGGCGCCCGTGCTGATCCTGCGCCGCCGCGCGAGCGAAATCTATCCGGGCGGCGCCGCCAACGCGGTCAACAATCTCGCCGACCTCGGCGCGCGCGTCGTGCCCGTCGGCGTCGTCGGTGACGACGAAGGCGGTCGCGCGCTGCTCGATTATTTTCGCCGCAAGCGCGTGGATACGTCGCGCATCCTCCGCGTCCGCGGCTGGACCACTACGACGAAAACGCGCTTTCTCGCCGGCTGGACGCACACCACCGAGCAGCAGGTGCTGCGCGTGGATCGCGAGCCATCGGGAGAGCTTCCCGCACAGGCGCAGGAATCGGTCGCTCGCAAGGCGCGGCCCGCCGCGCGGCGGGCGGATGCCGTGCTCGTCTCGGACTACGGCCTCGGTGCCGCGACGCCCACTCTGGTGAAAGGCCTTCGCGCGAAGTGCATCACGCTCGACTCGCGTTTCCGTCTGCTGGAATATCGCGATGCGGGCGTCACCGCCGCCACACCCAACGAGCCCGAAATCGAGGCCGCCTATCAGGCGCGCGTCGGCACCGAACAAGCAAAAACTCGAAGAGCTTGGCGCCCGAGCCCTACGCGATCTGGGCGTCGAGTCCGTGCTCGTCACTCGCGGCAAGGACGGCCTGGCCGTCTTCGAACGCGACTGCCGAATCGCCGCGGCACATCCCGATTTACGGCTCGGATGAGCCCGTCGACGTCACCGGCGCGGGTGACACCGTGATCGCCGTCTTCACGCTGGCACGGGCAGCAGGCGCGTCGTGGGTCGAGGCGGCGCACCTGGCAAACTACGCGGGCGGTATCGTGGTGATGAAGCGCCGCACCGCTACCGTCACGCGCGCGGAGCTCGAAGCCGCGCTTCGGCGCGAGGCCACGGCCCTGCGCTAGCATCGTTCGCCAGCGCGGCCAGTTCGATACAATCAACCGAACATCGGCCCGCACAAGATCACAAGATCAAATGGACACGCGCGACAAAATTCTCTCCCGCGGCGGCCTCGACGACTTGATCGCGGAGCACCGCCGCGCCCATCGCAAGATTGTCTTCGCCAACGGCATCTTCGATCTCCTTCACGTGGGCCACGTGCGCTATTTGCAGGCGGCGAAGGCCGAAGGCGACGTGCTGATCGTCGGCGTAAATTCCGATTCGAGCGCGCGAAGCCTGAAGGGCAAAGGCCGCCCCATCCTCACCGAGCGCGCCCGCGCGTGGCTCGTCGCCGCGCTGGCCGCCGTGGATTACGTCGTCATCTTCGACGAACTCAACGTCGAATCGCTTCTCCGAGAATTTCAGCCGGACGTCCACGCCAAGGGCACCGATTACACGCCGGATACGGTGCCGGAACGCGATCTCGCCGCGCTGCTCGGCATCCGCGTCGCCATCGTTGGCGATCCCAAGCACCACTCCACACGTGAACTCCTCGATCGCGTGCGCCGGAAGAGCGATGGCTGACCCGCGGTTTCTGCTCGTCCGGCTGGGATCGATGGGCGACGTGATTCACGCCATCCCCGCCGCGTCCGCCCTTCGCGACACCTTTCCCGATGCGCGCATCGACTGGGCCATCGACCCGAAATGGGCGCGGCTGCTCGAAGGAAATCCGGACATCACTGAAGTGATCGCCGCGGATCGCAAAAGCGCCGGCAGCATCATCTCCACTCCCCGAAAAATGCGCGCCGCAAAATATACTTGCGCCATCGACTTTCAGGCGCTGTACAAGTCCGCGCTGCTTGCATTTGCGTCGGGAGCGCCGCGCCGCGTCGGATTTCAGAGCAGCTACGCGCGCGAGGGGCTTGCGTCGCTCTGCTACACGGATTGCCTCAATCCGCGCGGCCCTCATAAGGTCGATCACAATCTCACTCTCGCCGAGTTCGCTGGAGCGACAAAATCTGCGCCGCGCTTTCCTCTCGCGATCCGTGCCGAGGACGAAGATCGTGCCGCGCGCGAATTGGCCGCGCACTCGCTCACCGATTTCTACGTGGTGAATCCCGGCGGTGGCTGGCTTTCGAAGTGCTGGCCCGCCCAGCGCTACGGGGAACTCCATCGCGTGCTCGCCGAACGCTACGGTTGGCGCGGCGTCGTCACCTTCGGTCCGGGCGAGGAAGGACTGGCGCGCGAGGTGGTTCAGGCTGCGGGCGATCCTGCTCCGGCGGCAATTCTGCTCGGTCTCGGTCCGCTGATGGCGCTGATGCGTCGCGCGAAGTTCGTCGTGTCCGCCGATACCGGGCCGTTGCATCTCGCCGCTGCTCTGGATACGCCCGCCGTCGGCCTCTTCGGCCCCACCGATCCCGCGCGCAACGGGCCTTATTCGACGGATCCCTCGCGCCATATCATTCTGCGCAACCCGCAGAATTGCGAGACTACGTATCGCCGCGGCAAAACCTATTCGCCTGCTATGCTGTCGCTCGGCGTGCCGCAGGTTGCCGAAGCCATCGCGCGCCGCTGGGGCACCGATTCTTGAGCGAGCCGAGAAAATTCTGGATGCGCTGGCGCGTCCGCACGGGCTATCCGGTAGCGGTGGTGTATCTCGCGCTCGCCGATCCGAAGCCGCGCTGGATTCTGATCGGTGCGGCTGTCGCGGCGATCGGGCTGCTGATTCGCGGCGCGTCGTCGGGCCACCTGCGCAAGGATCGCGAACTCGCCACATCCGGACCGTACGCGCACACGCGGAATCCGCTCTATCTCGGCAGCGCGTTTCTCGCTGCAGGCTTCGCGATTGCGGGAGGTTCGTGGTGGGCCGGTCTGCTTGTGGTGGCGTACTTCGGAATCTTCTACTACGCGGTGATACGCAACGAAGAGCAGGACCTTCATCGCCGATTTGGCGAGGCATTCGACGCGTACGCGGCGCGCGTCCCGCTCTTTTTCCCTTGGTTCGCTCGCGCCGGTGCGGCAAGAGCCGGCGGCGAAACGCGGCAGCACTTTTCCTGGGCGCAGTATCGCCGCAACCGCGAATACAAAGCGCTGATCGGGGCGATTGCTGGAGTGAGTATTCTTTTTTTGCGTATGTGGATCCGGAGGAGATTCGGCTACTGAGGGGCGGCTACTGTAGGCGATACACCGCGTTCATCATTCGCTGAAATTGCGGGCGGTAGATCAAATCGAAGGCGCGCTCTTTGCCGGGAAACATTTCGAGCGCGACGCGGCGGGTGGCGGCGATCATGCCCGCGGCTTCTTCCGGGGAAAGGCCGCCTTCGGCGATTGTTTCAAGCGTCAGGCGAACCAGGATGCGCAGGCGGCGGATGCGCCTACTCTCTTCGTCGATCTGCTCCTGGGTGGGAAAAGAAGCCGGACTATCTTGCGCGGTTTCCATGGCCGTTGAAAACATTATGGACCGCGTTTTGGACGGGCACAATAGTACTCGCGTCCTCTCCCGGAGGCTTCGCTTTGAAATTCGCAACGACTCGGCGAAACCCGCACGCGAGCATCATGGCTGCTCCGTATAGGCGTGCACGGAGAGATTTTTCCCGCCGGTGAGCGCGGTGACGGCGCCGTCGCGGTCGGTGCGCAGCAGGCGGATGCCATCGTCCCGATAGCGCTCGACAATCTCGGCCGCCGGATGACCAAACGGGTTCGCCGCGCCTACCGATACGACGGCGACGCGCGGCGCAACCGTCGCAAGAAATGCCTGCGTTGAAGATGTCCTACTGCCGTGGTGCGGCACCTTCAGGAAATCGGCCCCGAGCGGCACCTGCTCGGCCACGAGTTCTTCTTCGGTTTGCTTTTCGATATCGCCGGTGAGCAGGAAGCGAACTTGGCCGTCCGAAAGCCGCAAGACGAGCGAATTATTGTTAGGGATTTTTCCGGCAGGCTCACTGGCTGGCGGCCAAAGCACGCTGCCTTCGGCGCCTTGCCAATTGAATTCCGTCCCGCGTGACTGATGGATGATGGCGACGCCCCGTGAGCGCGCTTCGGCGAGCAAACGCTGAAGTTCCGGACGCGGGTCATCGCTGCCGATCCAAAGCTCGCGGACCCGGAAATTTTCCAGCACGCTGTACAAGCCATCCAAGTGATCGTGGTCAGCATGCGTCACCACGACGACATCGAGGCGTTTCAGCCCGCGCGACCAGAGATACGGCGACACAACTTCCTCGCCAACATCCGTGCCGGAGCGGTATCCGCCCACCCACTCGGAGCCAGGAAGCCCGCCGCCATCGATCAGCATCGTCCGGCCGCCGGGAAATGCGGCGAAAATCGAATCACCCTGGCCCACGTCGAGCACGCTAACCTCCAGTTTTCCGCGATTGAGATTCGGGCGAAACGGATGCGTGGCAACGAGCAGCGTGAGCGCGGCGAGGGCGGCAGCGGTAACCCATTCGATCGGCGCAATGGGTCGAGAGAGCCGGCGGCGCGCAATCCGATTCGCGCGCCGGGCAGCCGCGGCGCGCGCGGCTACCGCCAGCGCAACGAACACGCCGAAAAACGTGAGCCAGAGCCACACGGGCGGGCCGGGAATCCGATACGAGACGCGCGGCAAGCGGCTGAACCACTCGACGATGGCGAGCAGCATGCCCGTGCAGAATCCCAGCGCCTTCGCGAGCAGGGCCGCGAGCCGCGCCCACGCAAATGTCGCGACGAGCGCCAGAAAGCCGAGCGGCACGATGAGGCCCGTCAAAATCACGGCGGGAATATTGCTGATCGGTCCCGCCAGGCTCACACGATGAAAATCCATGGCGAGCAGCGGCATCATGCCCCACTGGATCACCGCCGAGAGCAGCACGATCTCCCACAATCTCAGGCCCACGCGAACCGGCATGGTGACGAGCTTGCTTGCCCGAGCCGCGAGCCATTGCGGCAAGCGCGATGCAATGCGGGCGGTCGCCGCGCGCAAGTCGATGCGAAACTGCGCGACCTTGGGCGGATGCTGCGCGTCGCGCGTAACGTCGCCGAGATGGCGCAGGCCTTGATGATACGGCGCGCTCGTCCGCTCCATCCACGGCACCGCGAGGCCCGCGATTACTCCTGCCGCAACGAACGAAAGCTCGAAACTCGAATCCGCGAGCGATGACGGTTTCCAGAACAAAATCACGAGCGCCGCCAGCGCGACCGTGTTCAGCAGTTCGATCCGGCGAAACAGCGGCCGCGCGCAGAGATACAGCGCAGCCATCAGCGCGGCGCGAAAAATCGGCGGGCGGTCCTGCACAACGCCCACGTAGGCTGCGAGCGCGATCACGGTCATCAAGCTCGTGGCAAAGATCGTGAAACGCAACCTGCGGCATACCCACATGAAGAAAACTACCAGCGCTCCGACGTGCAAGCCCGCCACGACGAGCACGTGGTACGCCGCCGTCTTCTGAAACGCCGTGACCACTTGCGAATCGACGAAGCTGCGGTCGCCGAGGAGCATCGCGCGGAGCACGGCCGCGCGCTGCGGCTGGCCCGGGAAGAGCGCATCGAGCCGCGCGAGCAACGTGCCGCGAACGCGCGCGAGCTGCTGAGAAAATGTGGGACGTGGGCGGCCGATCAGCTCGAGCAATTCGCCGCTGCGCAGCGAGCCGGTGAGGTCGATTTTCTGCCGCGCCAGATAGCCGCGCTCGTCGAATGCGCCGGGATCGAGGAAATTGCGCGGCGGCCGCGCCCGCACGAGCGCTTCGACGCGATCGCCCGCTCGCAACCCGCGTGGCGTGCCTTCGAAATGTTCCTCGCCGTAGAGATTCAGGCGCAGGCCGCCGCTCACCGGCACCGTCGCGCCGCCTACTTCGACCTGTTCGAGATCGATTTCGTAGCGGCGTCCCCAGGGCAGCGCCATCGGATCTTCGCGCAGGCGCCCCTGCCAGCGCAGCGGCTCGGTCGTATCCAGGCGGCCCGCGCTGATGAGGCGCGTGACGTTGTTTGCGGGAACCGCGGCGCGCTCGACGCCGATTGCGAGACCGCCGAGTGCCACCCATGCGACGAGCGCGAGCGCCCAAGCCGGGCGTGTTTTCGAACGCCACAGCAAGATTGCGCCGAGCAGCATCGCTGCAACGGTCGCGGCGAGCCACCACCTGCTCGGCTCGGGCCAACGCGAGCCGAGCGCAATACCCCCCGCAAACGACGCGGCGATCCAGAGTGCGGGAAGCTTCATGGCTGTTTCACGGCTTTCGGCGTAGACGAACTACCGCCTCCATGTGAAATGTCTGCGGAAAAAGATCGAAGAGATAAATCGCCGTAATTTCGTAGCCGCCGGCGAGCGCGGCGAGATCGCGGGCCAGCGTCGGCGGCTCGCAGGAAACGTAGGTGATGCGCTCGGGCGAAATACGCAGGAGATGCCTTGCGTCAGTCGGGGCCAGGCCCGCGCGCGGTGGATCGAGGACGATCAGGTCGGGCTTGCCTTTGTATTTCGCGAGGAATTGCGCGACGTCGGCAGTGCGGATTTCGATGCCGGTGCTCGTGCGGGCGTTCGATTCAAGATCGCGGGACGCGGCCGGATTGGACTCAACGGCCAGAACGTGGCTGAACTTCTTTGCGAGCGGAATCGAGAAGAGCCCCACTCCGGCGAATAGATCGAGCGCAAGCTTGCCCTCTTCGTTGCCGGTGACTTCGCGAGCCAGATCGTCGGCGAGAAAACGATTCACCTGAAAGAACGAGAAATGGCCGACGCGATACGTCGCCGCGCCGCTCTGGTAATCGAGGAAGCCGGGGCCGTCGAGTTCCATGCGGTCGCGGCCGGGATCGTGAAAGACCAGGCTTTCGATTTCGGGCGCGAGTTCGCGGAATAATTTCACGACCTCCTCCGCTTTCTTCGGGAAGCGAGCGAATGTGGCTGTGAGCAGCAGCTTCGAATCGCCGGCAAACGCCTCAATCTCGCGCAATTCGCGAGGGAGCTTGCCCGCCGCGAGCGCGCCGCGCAAAGCGAGCAGCGTCTTCAACAGCAGCGGTGAGAGGATTTGGCAATCCTCGACGTCGCAAAGCGCGGTCGACCCGGCGCGGAAGTAGCCGATCGCGAGTTTTTCTACGCCAGCGCTATTTTCGATCGATCGGACCTTCCACTGGGCGCGGTTGCGATAGCCCCACGGGGGCGAGGCGTGCTCGGTGATTGCGCCCGGCCATTCGACTCGGCCGATGCGGCCGAGCGTCTCGCGGAGGATGGCCGCTTTGTAGCGAAGCTGCGATTCGTAGGGTGCGTGCTGGTAATCGCAGCCGCCGCAAACGCCGAAGTGCGGGCAGCGCGGCGCGATGCGTTCGGGCGATGGATCGAGGACGCGTTCCATGCGGGCGCGGACGAATTTCTTCTTTTGCTCGACAGGCTCGGCGGAGACACGCTCGGCTGGCAGCACGAAAGGCACGAAGACGGTCGAGCCATCGTGATGGCCGAGTCCTTCGCCGCCGTAGATCAGTTTTTCGATTGTGATGTCCATGGTGTGTGATTCCACGCTATCACACGACGCAAGCCGATATCGCAACCGTGCAGGGGTGGTTCAGTCGCCGCGTAGAAGCTGCGATTAAAGCGGGAGCCGAGCGTGGCGTCAATCGCGGAAAATACCTACGCCGGGACCGCAAGGTAAAGCCCCTACGTGAGATAAAACAGGCTGAGGCGCGGGAGATCGAACTGCTCGAAGAGGCGTTTTTGGATGTACTGGCGTTCGAGCTGCGCGAGCTGGTCGGCGGACATCTTGCGGCGGTAGGGCGCGAGGGAGTGGTCCATTTCGCGGCGGATCGCAAGCATGGATTCGTCGTCCGCGTCAGCGGCGAGAGCGGCGCTGAGTTTTTCTTCGAGGACCGTGAGGCGGCGTTCCAGATCCTCGAGGTCGAGCGCAGCGGGTGAATCGAGGAGCGGCACGGCTTCGTCGATGCGCTTCGCTGTTTCATCGAAGCGGGCCGCCAGCGCGATGTGCGTGGCGCGGCGCTTTTCGGCGGCGGCACGGATGCGGGCGGCGTTGCGCGCGAGATATCTTTTCAATTCATCGCGCGAAAACGGCTCGGCGGCCGGGCGGCTTGCTTTTACCTCCGGGCCCGAGCCTGCGGCCGCTTCCTGCGCTTCGGCAGCGGCATCGAGCACGGCGTCCACGCAATAGGCCAGACTTTTCAGTTGGCGGCCGGCGGCGGCACGCCGCGAGCGTCCCCAAGCTTCGAAGGCGCGATCGATTCCTTTCAGCACGGCAGAGAGAGGGATGCCGGCCTTTTGCCACGTTTCGACGATCGCCCAATCGAGCGGCGAGACCAGGAGGTGCGCGCCGCGCTTGCGCCAGAAGTAGTCCTCGATTTCCGTGAAATAGTTGAAATAGTTGAAGGATTCCATGCTCGGGATGACAGTCGGAACGCGTCGCTAGTGCACGCGGCGGCCGGAGGCGCGCTTGGGCGCGGAATTTTCGCCGGCGCTGGATTGATTGCGTTCCCAGATGATGCGCAGGCCATGCAGCGTCAGAAATTCGTCGATGGTTTCGATGTGGCGCGACGCGGTGCCGATCAGCGCCGCCTGGCCGCCAGTGGCGATCACTTTCGTTTTCGCGCCCATCACCTGCTTCATGCGGTCGAGGATGCCGTCGACTAGATCGGTGTACCCGTAAAAAAGCCCGGATTGCATCGACGCGGCGGTGTTTGTGCCGATCACCTTGCCCGGATCCTTGATCTCGACGCGGAAGAGACGCGCGGCGCGAGCGAAAAGCGCGTCCGCCGAAATTCCGATACCGGGCGCGAGGACGCCGCCGAGATATTCGCCGCGCGCCGAGACCGCGTCGAAATTGATGGCCGTGCCGAAATCGACGACGATGCACGGCCCGCCGTACTTGTCGAATGCGGCGACGCTGTTGACGATGCGGTCCGCGCCGACTTCTTGCGGATTGTCGTATTGCACCGGCATCCCGGTCTTGATACCGGGCTCGACGAACAGCGCCTTGCGCGAGAAATATCGCTCCGCCATTCCCGCAAGCACGGAATTGAGCGGCGGCACGACCGAGCTGATGATCACGCCGTTGATCTCGCTCGGTTCGAGGCCCGCGAGCGTGAAAAGATTGCGGGTGAGGATGCCGTACTCGTCGATGGTCTGATCGCGCGCGGCGCTGAGGCGCCAGTGCGCGACGAGTTCCTGGCCGCGAAAGACGCCGAGGACCGTGTTGGTGTTGCCCGCGTCGAGGGTGAGCAGCATCAGGATTCCTCCGCGACGTCGCCCGAAAGGACGGCTTCAACGCCACGGCCATCGTCGCGCGCCACGCGCAGCACGCCGCTCGGCTCGAGACCCGCCGTGGTGCCGGTGAAAGTTTCCGTCGCCGTGGTGATTCGCACGCGCTTGCCCTCGTAATAGCTCGATACCTGCGCGAACCGCCGGAGAACCGGCAGCGCGCCATCCGCCAGAAACTGATTGTAGTAGCGATCGAAATACTGGAGCAACCGAATCAGCAGCTCGAAGCGCGAATGCGTTTTGCCGTCTTCGATGCGGAGCGACGTGGCGATGGCGGCGAGATCGGCGGGCATCTTCGACTGGTTGACGTTGATGCCGATGCCGACGACGGCGTAGTGGATGCGGTCGGGCTCGGCGTGCATCTCGGTGAGGATGCCGCAGAATTTGCGGCCGCCGACGAGCAGGTCGTTGGGCCAGCGGATGTCCGGAAGCGCATCCAAATCTTCAGCGGCAGCATCGCGCGCGGCGAGCCCCGCGACGAGCGTCAGCAGCGGCGCGTGCGCGGGCGGAATCGGCGGACGCAGCAGGACGCTGCAATAGATGCCCGCGGATTTTTCGGATGCCCAGGTGCGGCCCGCGCGGCCGCGGCCCGCGGTTTGTTCTTCGGCGAGCACAACGGCGCCGTGCGGCTCGCCGGACTCGCCAAGCTGCATGGCGACCGAATTTGTGGAGTCGACTTTGAAGAAGTGGAAAATGCGGCGCGCGAACGGAGTGCCGTAGAGGCGATGGCTCAGCATCTGCGGAACGAGAATATCGGGCACGCGCTCGATGTGATAGCCGGTGCGCGGGTGGCCCTTCACCCGGACGCCGATCTGCCGCAGCTGTTCGATCCAGCGCCACACCTGCTGGCGCGTCACGCCGATTTCCTTCGCGATCTTCGCGCCGCTGATCACGATCGTCGAGTTTTCGGCGAGCAGCGTCAGCAGCGCGTCGATGCGCCGGTCGGTCGTGCCGGGCAGGCTTGCGGTGCGCTTCGTCGGCATGGGCGGAAACAGGAAGCATACATGGCGGAAGCGGCCAGTGGCTAGTGACGAGTGCCCGAAAGCGGGGCGGGCGGGCTCAATCGAAGTTCAGTGGCTTGCTTGCACCGCTGCACAGACCTCGCGCACCGCGCTGATGACTGCGTCGGGACGCTCGAGAGGAATCATGTGGTCGCTATCAGGGACCATAATCCGCTTGCCTCGCGTCGAGAGCTTCGCGAGCTCCACTTGCAGTTGGTTAATCCAGATATTTTGTAGCTCGGCCCAATCTTTATCTTGCACCGGGACGCCGAGAACGCCCCTTCCCGCGGTCAGCACGATCAGTGGTTTGTCCCCAAACGCGGGAGAAGCCGCTGCTTGCTCGCTGCTTGTTTCCAGGTTCGCGCCCTCGTTTGCTATCGCATAGAGGTACTTCGGTTGGATCGCCAGGTAGGTTGCGACCCTCTCGCCATAAGGTACGCTGAGCGCGTCGATGATATTCCTATTTTCAAAACGTGTGATTCCCAGCCAGAAGCGAGCTCCGGCGAACCTCGTGGCCCGCTCCCGTTCTATCTGCGCTTCGTCGGACTGTTTCTTGATTGCCGGCGGTAAGAGCTTCAACAGATCAGGATGCGACGACTCGACGAGGACGATTGCGGCCACATCATTCGGATAGTCCCCGTTAAAAACCCGGACGATCAGCCCTCCGAACGAATGCCCCACAAGGACGTAGGGCGGCTTCTCCCCCGCGTTTTGGAGGAGTGCGTGCAACTCTCTCGCGATTTGCGCGCCCGTCCGCGGAAATGGGCTGCTGTCGCTCCAGCCGTATCCCGCTCGATCGTAGGAGCAGACGCGAGCAAACTTGGCGACTCCCGATTGCACCGGGCCCCAGGTTAAGGAGGTCATTCCGAATCCAGTCTCCAGCACAACCGTGGGGCTTCCCTCTCCCGTGCAATTGAGATTGAGCTTGTGGCCGCCAATACCGACAGATTTGCCTTGTTGAGGGAATCGTCGGGCGTCCATCTTTGCCTCAACTGCTTGGTAGGAAAGTCCGCAAAGCACGGCGAGAAGCGCCACGCCGACGGCGATACGCACGATGTTACGTAGCCAGATCTTCATCACTGACCTGCGCGACTCAGGTTACCCGAAACTTTAAGCCGGTAGAGTAATCGATTTTCGGCGAAACATATTGCTCTGGCTTAGGATTCGAGCTGCCTGAGGCGTTCGCGAATCTTCTTGAGTTCGAGCTGGCGCTCGGCGAGCGTGGCGCGAAGCGCGTCGACAACTTTCGCAGGCGCTTTGCCGAGGAAGCTTTCGTCCGTCAGCCTCGCCTGCGCGCTCGCGACACCCTGTTCGAGGCGCGCCTCTTCCTTCCTGAGGCGCGCGATCTCGGCGGGCTTGTCGATCGCGTCGCCGTACGGGATGCTGAGCTCGAAGGAAGCGGCCAGGCGCACCGCGGCGCCCTCGGGCTTCAGATGGTCGTGCGAAAGGCGCAGCTCGGAAAGCGACGCCAGACGAAGGATCGGCTCCATATTTTCCCGGATCAGGTTGCGGCGCATCGGGCCGCCGGTCCAGAAATCGGCGGCCACTTTCTTTTTCTGATCGAGCTTCATTTCGGCGCGGATGTTGCGCGCCGCGACGACAATTTCCTGCAGGATCGCCATGGCGTCGTCAGCACCCTGATCGGCCCATCCCGGGCGCGCGTCGGGAAATTTGTCGAGCGCGATCGAGCGCGCGCCGGAGGGCTGTGGCAGGCGGTGCCACAGCTCTTCGGTGAGGAACGGCATCACCGGATGCAGCAGGCGCAGGGCGGCATCGAGCGCCGCAAAAATATTGCGCCACGCCGCGAGCGCGACCGCGCGATCGCTTGAGACGAGCTGCGGCTTCACCCACTCGATGTACCAATCGCAGAAATCGCCCCAGAAGAACTGGTAGATCGTCTGGCAAGCTTCGTGGAAACGGAAACTCTCGAGCGCCGCGTCGACCTGCGATGCGACGCAAGCGAGGCGCGAAAATATCCAGCGGTGCGCGAGGGCACCTTCCCCGGGCACCGGGTACGGCGCCTTGGCGCGAATCTCGGGCGCGGCAAGCTCTTCGAGCGTCAGGCCGCTGCCCTCGACCTTTTCGAGATTGACGAAAAGGAAGCGCGCGGCATTCCAGATTTTATTGGCGAAGGCGCGCGCGCCAAGGATGCGGTCTTCGGTGAGTGCGATGTCGGTGCCGGGCGCGGCCATACTGGCGAGCATGTAGCGCAAGGCGTCGGTGCCATATTGCTGCGTCAGCTGCAGCGGATCGACACCAGTGCCCTTCGTTTTCGACATCTTCGCGCCTTCGGCCGTGCGCACCAGCGAATGCAGGTAGAGGCGGCGAAATGGGACGCGATCTTTCGGCGCGGCGCCCTTGGTGAGGTGCAAACCCATCATGATCATGCGCGAATCCCACAAGAACAAAATGTCGTAGCCGCTGATCAGGAGGCTCGTGGGATAGAACGTGCGCAGGTCTTCCGTGTCGTCCGGCCAGCCGAGCGTGGAAAAGGGCCACAGCGCCGAGCTGAACCACGTATCGAGCACGTCGGTATCCTGCGTGAGCTTTGAACCGCCGCATTTCGGGCACTTCGTAGGTGCGCTCGCCGCGCGCGCATGCCCCTCGAAAATCTCGACGCGCGAATCCGTCGCCGGAACCATCTCCTTGCAGCTGTCGCAGTGCCAGATCGGAATGCGATGGCCCCACCAGAGCTGCCTCGAGATGCACCAGTCGTGGATATTCGCGTACCAGTTCAGGAGAATTGTTTTCTGGTTGTCGGGCACGACCTCGATCAGGCCTTCGGTCACGGCCTTCACGGCGGCTTCGGCGAGCGGCTTCATCGTCATGAACCACTGGATCGAGATGCGCGGCTCGGCTTCGGACTTGCAGCGGTCGCACACGCCGACCGAGTGCGTGATGTCCTCGATCTTGTCGATCAGGCCCAGCGCTTCGAGATCGCTGACGATCCGCTTGCGAGCCTCGAAGCGATCCAATCCCTGATATTTCCCGGCGGCGGCGTCCATGTGGCCGTCGTCGGTCATCACGTCGATTTCAGGCAGGTGGTGGCGCTTGCCGACCTGGAAATCGTTCGGGTCGTGCGCGGGCGTGATCTTGACGACGCCAGTACCGAATTCGCGGTCGACGTAGGTATCCGCGATGATCGGAATTTCGCGATTCATCAACGGCAGCATCACGGTCTTGCCGATGAAGCGCTGGTAGCGCTCATCGTCCGGATAGACCGCGACTGCGGTATCCCCAAGCATCGTTTCCGGGCGCGTGGTGGCGACGACGAGAAATTCCCCTGCCGCGCCGCCAGGCGGGTTCGAGCCGGTAATCGGATAGCGGAGATGCCAGAGCTTCCCGGGCCGCTCGATGTGGACAACCTCGAGATCGCTGATCGCGGTCTGGCAGCGCGGGCACCAGTTGACCATGTAAGGGCCGCGATAGAGCAGCCCCTCGTGGTAAAGGCGCAGGAAAGCTTCGAGCACCGCCCGATAGAGTTTCGGCTCGAGAGTGAAATGCTCGCGCGTCCAATCGCACGAGGCGCCGAGACGGATCATTTGCCCTTTGATCGCGCCGCCGCTTTCTTCTTTCCATTTCCACACGCGCCGCTCGAATTCCTCGCGGCCGAGATCCTGCCGGCGGAGACCCTGCTTGTCGAGCTCGCGCTCGACGACGTACTGCGTGCCGATGCCGGCGTGGTCCATGCCGGGCAGCCAGAGAGTGTGCTGGCCCTTCATGCGGTGCCAGCGGACCAGCATGTCGATCTGCGTGTGTTCGAGCAGGTGGCCGACGTGGATCGAGCCCGTGACGTTGGGCGGCGGCAGCGCAATGGAAAACGCAGGGCCATCGCCCGAGTTTTCGGCGCGGAAGATCTTCTCTTCGAACCAGGCCTTCGCCCAGCGTTCTTCGATCTCCTGCGGCTCGTAAGCCTTGGGAATTTCCCGGGGCATGCGTTCCCTATAGAATTGGATTTTGTGCAGAAGCCAAACAATCAATGATAAGCGGCGGCCGCGCGGGGCGTCAATTTGATCGAGTGCACACGTAGAGACCGCCGCAGGCGGAAAGGGTGGAAGCGTGGGCCTTCAGGCCCTCGAAAAGCGCCGAGCGGAAAAGGGGCTTTGAGCCCCGGGCTCTTCTCCCTGGCGTGGCCCCCCAACGCTACGGCATGGCGCAGACGAAATTCGCGGCTTCGTCGATGCTGCCGGCGCCCTTGTATTTCGCGATCTGCGGATAAGGGCAGAGCGGGCGCGTGCGATCGACCGTGCCCTTGGTTTTGTGCGCTGCGATCACCTCGGCGGGCGGCTTTCCGTCTTCGGTCCACTGCGAGATGGCCGGCATCATGTCGAAATCGTTGGGGCCTTCGCCGCCGCGGCAGTGCTGCATCCCGGGAACCATGAACAGCCGCATATCCTGCTTCGCGGGCGCGCCCACCGTTTTCAGCACGCTCTGATAGTAGTTCACGCTATTGAGAGGCGCGATCAATTGATCGGCCCAGCCGTGGTAGATGATGAGCTTTCCGCCGTTCGAGAAGAACGGATTGAGATTGGGATTGATGGCGTTGTTCAGGCCGCCATCCACCTTATCCGCGTACGCGACGTCGCTATCCAGATTCAATTTGCGGATGTCCCAATTGGGATCCTTGAAGACGATGTACTTGAACGTGTCGGGCGCAACCAGCGGATCCTTTGCGTTCACTAGCAAGGTCCAGCCAAGCTCGCTGCCCGGCTCCATGCCGGGAAAGATCACCTGCTTGGTGCGCGGATTCACGAGCGGCCCATAAATCGCGCGAGCCGTCTGCACCTGCCCGGGCGTGAGGCACGATGCTTCATCGTCCCCCTTGCACTCGACCGCCTTCGGATCGAAATGGCAGGCCATAGGATTTTCGATCAGCCCATCTTTGAGTCCATCGAGCATGTCGCACTTCTCGAGCACCGCGGCGTGCAGCACGGCGTACTTCGACGGAGGAATCATCGCCTCGGGAGTTTTGTGCGCGATGTCCCAGACGGCGACCTGAAACACGTGCAGGTGGATCATGTAATTGGCGGGCGCGCCGGCGATGATGCCGTTATAGTCCTTGGGATAGCGCTGCGCCTCGGTGAGCGCCTGCTTGCCGCCCGTGGAGCAGCCATTCCAGTAGGAGTAGTGCGGCGCGGCACCGTAGAAAGCGTGGATGATCGCTTTGGCTTTCACGGTCATTTCGTGCTCGGAGCGGTAGGCGTAGTCGACGACTTTCTCGGGATGCCCAAGCGCGAACGTCCCCGTGGGGCCCACGTGCCCCGTGTCGGTGGAGCTGCTGGCATACCCGCCGCGCAGAGCGTCGGCCATCGCGGAATAGCTGATCACGCCGGCCCATCCGCCGCCGCCAACCGCCTCGTATTTGCCGTTCCAAGCGGAAACCGGCAGCCAGACTTCGATCTGGATGTCGGAATCGCTCGAGGGCTTGAGTGTCGCGGAGACGCGGCAAAACGCCGGCAAATCCGAGTAGTTGGCCCGCCCAAAGTCGATCGGCGGAGCGGGACCGACGGGAGGCGGCGCCTTAAACGCGCCCGCGGGCACAACTTCGGCTTTCGTGATCGTCGTATTGGGCAGCGAGAGCGACGCGAGGCTCTCGCACGAAGCCGCGTGCGCCGGAGCAACAGCGAAAAAGAGGCTTGCAAGAAGCGCCGCCGAAAAAACGAAAGCTGCGCGGCAACCGCCGATCCCAACTCGACGCAATCGAGCCACGGAAATATTCACGGAATCATCCCCCCGCCGCAAAAGTTCAGGCGGCGCACAGCATATACGCGCGGGAATTGCGTCGCAAGCGGAAGAATCTCGCGAAGTACCTCGCAAAGTGCCTCACAAAGTGCCGTGAGACGAGGATTGCGCGGAGACTACTTTTCCTTCTTGTCGTTTTCCTGCTGCAGGAGATTTTCGATGAGCGGCTTGAGGACGCTCTGCGAGAGCATGTCATGGAGCTGCGGCTGAAGCCTTTCGAGCAGTTTCTCCACAACGGCATTGACGGTGGATGCATCGGCCCCGGAAGACTGCGCCGGGCGGGCATTCGGATCGAAGCCCTGCGGCGGATTGAGGAACGGAATCTCGGCCAGGGCCTCGCGATTGGGCGGCGGACCCGTCGGCACCCGTTCTTCGTTGCGTTCGGCCGTGGATTCAGCAGCAGGCGCAAACAAAACCTCCGGCAAAGAAGGCTGCTCCGCCGGCGCGTCTTCGGCAACAGGCTCATGCAACATCGCTACTTCAAACGCGTGAACTGCAGGCGCCTCGCGGTGGTCTCCGCCGTAATTGGATGTTGGCTCGGGTTCTTCGTCCAGCAGCAGAGGCTCGGGCGTGACGTGAACCGCCGGAGGCACGTCGAGATTCGGGTCCCGGAAAGAGGGAGTCGTTTCCTCGTCGCGATCCCACATCTCGGGCTCTGGCTTGGACGCGACTGATTCGGGTGATTCGGAAGAGTGCGCTGCGGGAGCGTACGCGTCAGTCTCAATCGGCGGCGCCGCAACTTCGTTGGACGCCATTTCGGCTGACGCTACGTCAAAAGGCGCGGATTCTTCGGGCGCGGACTCTTCGGCGAAAAAGTTCTCCTCAGCCGGTTTCGCGACCCCGAATGCATTCGCCCGTGGCGGCTCGGACGACGGGGGCTGTTGCTCGATCGCGGCAACCTCGGAAGACCGGGGCTTCGAAAACTTTGCCACCCAATCATCGTTGCCCTTGGCTTCTTCGTGAGTTTCTTGGACTGCGGGCGTCGATACGACCGCGTCCATCCAATGGCGCATTCGGGACACCAAACTGTGCTTCACTTCGCGGTCCGGCTCGGGTTCGGGCTCGGGCGCCACGGCTCGCGGCCCAAACGAGACAGGCGGCGCGCCATCCGTTTCTTTCGGCAAGCCGATTGGCGCGAGCTCCACCGGCGTTGCTTCCACCGGTTCCAGGGCGCGCATGTCGACTTCGTCCGCCACGATCGGCACTACGTGCGGGCTCGCGTCCTCAGCCGCGACGGCCGGCGCGATCGGAGGAACCGAGTCTCGCGCCGCGATCGCGGGTGGTTCGACTTTCGGCGCCGGCGGCGCGGATTTGCGTCCTTCCGCCTCGGACGGGAAAAAGGTAGCGGGTTCGAGGTCGTCCATCTCAGAGAAAGCAGGCCGATTCGCGTGCTCCTCGGGAATGTCGAAATCCATGGCGTTGCGGCGCCAGTCGGAAGTCGTGGCCGCGCCCTGGTCATCGTCTTCTTCGTCGTCGCGTTGGCGGACAGGCGCAGGAGGTTCTTTGCCGGCTTCGACCTCCTCGTCATCTATCGCGCGCACGCCCTTGCCAAAACCGTACACCAGCGCCGCTTCTTCGGGAGTCGGCTCGGGAAACTCCGGCAGAGGTTTCGGCTCGGGCTTCGGCACGTTCGTACTTTCAAACGAGTCAGCCGCGTCGGCCATTGCAGGTGGCTCGGGCGCGGTTTTGGCTTTGGCCAATTCCGCAACCACGCGCGGATTCTTCTCCAGAGCGGAAATCACCATCGCGATCAGCGGGTCCGGCGGAACGAAGGGCTTTTTGAGGACGCCGTCCGCGCCCACCCGGCGCGCTTCTTTTTCATCGAGTGGATCGAATGCGCCCACCAGCAAAATCACGGGAACGTGCGCGAATCGCTCGTCTTTTTTGACAAATTCGCACACCTCATACCCGTTGCGCACGGGCATGAAGATATCGGCTAGGACGAGGTCCGGATTCAGGTCCGGTATGCGGCGGACTGCGGCTTCGCCGTTGCCGACCGCGACCACAGTAATGCCTCGGTCCTCAAAGGCCAGCGAAACCATCTTCTGAATATTGGTGTTGTCGTCCGCGACGAGAATGCTAGGCACGAAGACCCCTCTGGCGGCGCACTTGCCCGTTCAGGCGACCGCGTCTTCCACAGCCTATTGCAACACCCTCCCGGGGGAGCGTCAACCGAGTCTAGATGCGGGCGTGCCTCAGTCGTTAAGTAGGGGGTAACCGAAGAGGTTGTTGGGGATAGTTACCAGGGGACGATCTTCTTCAGGCCCTTCTTCTTCTTGCTGGTTGACTCGGTCTTGGAATCCGCTTTGGGCGCGACTGCCGCGGGCGCTTTCGCCTTGGATGTGGAAGACGCGGAAGATGCGGAACTTGTGGCGCTTGCAGTTGCGTTGGCCTGCGTCGCCTGGGGAGCGGAGCTCGGTTGGGGAGCGGAGCTCGGCTGGGACGTGACCGAAGCGGCCGGTCCGGTGCCTGGGACGGCACTGAGCATGGAGGCTGCCGGAGGATCGGATGCCGCCGGAGGATTTTCCGCAGCCGGGGCGCTGGTCGGGGCTGGCGCGGGAGTTGTCGCGGTACCGGTCGAGGACGAAGCGTCCGCTGCGGAAGCGGGTGCCGCGATGATTTCGGCTCCCACATTCGTCGTTGGCGCGTCGCCATTCCCCGTCGAATCGGACGCGCCGCCTTCTACCACGGGTCCGCCGGAGTCATTCGCTCCGCCCGCCGCGCTGTCGCTCGCGCCAGGGTTATCCCCCGTGACCGTAAACACTGGGCCGGGCGCGCCCTGCCTCAAAACATCGGTGGCTGAAACCAAGTCGTTCGGCGGATTCAGATTCGGTTCGCCGGACCGGGCCGCTAGCGAAACATCAGGGCGTGACTCGATCATCCCGAGCGGAATCTTCATCACGAAATTTTCGTGGTGGTGCTTTTCAAACATCTGCTGTTGCTTCATGCGCGCGAGCGCTTCGGGATCGGCCGCGGGCACCGGCATGCCGAGGGCTTTGAGGCGATCCTTGGCCAGCGAAGCTTCCTTTGACAGCGGGTAGTCCTGGACGATGCGCGAATAGCATTCGGCCGCCAGGTCTGCCCAGTGGTTCTTGTCGTCCTCGTTCTTGGAAGCCTGCTTGGCGCGCATGTAGACGTCCCCAAGCATGGAGAGCGCCTCGTCGCTCTGGCTGTAGAGCGGGTAGCGCTGGGTCAAATCGACGAGGCGCGCGGCGGAAGCGCGATAGTCACGCTTGAGATAGTAGAAGCGCGCAACCCGGTAGTAGCCGCCGGCCAGAACCTCCTGGACGTCGCGCAGATACTGCTCGGCTTTCGGGACCAGCGGGTTTTGCGGATACTTCAAAAGAAACGTCTGGAACTCGTCCTCGGCGGACTCGCCCTGGCTGTTGTCCCGGTCGGACTTGCTCATCATGCGATAGTGGGACATCCCGACCTGCATCTGCGCGTAGGCGGCTTCGTCAAGAAACGGGAAGAAGACGATGAAATTTTTGTATTCGTCGACGGCCTCGGTCAGGTTCGATGTGCCGCCTTCTTTGTAATAAGAATCGGCGACGCCCAGCTTGGCCTTGGCAAGGTATTCGCTGTCCGGGTACGTGTTGATGAGGGTTTGGAACGTGAGACGCGCCTCGGTATATTTCGAGTGTTTCACGTCGTCGACCGCGCGCTCGTAGAGAATTTTGTCAGGCTCGGCGGATTGAGCGGTGGCGTCGGCTTGCTTGGCCTCCTTCTTCGGCTTGACCTTGGTCACCTTGACCTTCTGGTGGCCGTAGGCGCTCGCACAGAGAGATCCTGCGAGCAAAGCCGCCAATGTGCTGACCGCCAGCCAACGCTTGTTCATGACACCCCACGCATGAAGCCCAGCCTAAACCTTCTGCCTCAAGGCTTCCGTTGCAGATTTTCGTAACTGGCGCGCTGCCTCGGCTGGGTCGGGCGTGCGAAAGATCGAAGTCCCCGCAACGAACGTGTTCGCACCGGCCTGCGCCAAATCGCCTATATTCTCGAGCTCCACCCCGCCATCCACTTCGATGCGAAACCCGCAATTATAGCGCCCCCGCCACTCATTCAGTTGACGGATTTTTTCAATCGCCCGGGGGATGAATTTCTGCCCCCCAAAGCCTGGGTTCACGGACATCACCAGAACCGTATCGACCTTATCGAGCACCTCGGAGAGCATCTCCACCGGAGTGGCCGGATTGATCACCGCGCCCGCCTGCGCTCCCGACTCGCGAATCATCGCCAGCGCGCGATCCAGATGCGGCGTGGCCTCCTGATGCACCAGGACGCGGTCCGCCCCGGCGCGCACGAACTCCTCGATGTACTCCTCGGGCTGCTCGATCATCAGATGCACGTCCAGCGGCAGGCGGGTTGCCTTGCGTAATGACGCTACCACCGGGATGCCGATGGAAATGTTGGGGACGAAGTGGCCGTCCATCACGTCCACGTGAATCACTTCGGCGCCGCCTTGCTCGACGCTCTTGATTTCATCGCCCAGACGGGCAAAATTCGCCGCGAGAATGGACGGAGCGATTTCGATGCGGGAGTAGCTCATGGCAGTCCGGTGGATTCTAGCACGCCTGCAGGGCTGTTTTCGTTATTCGGCCACCTGCAACTCGATCGGCGTATTGGCGTCGACCCGGCGCCCGTGCTCCGGCGTCTGATCGATTACCGCGCCGTGAACGGCGCCCGGCACCGTGGCGGATCCGAGCTCCGCCACTTTCAACCCCGCGGCGTTTAATTTCGATTCGGCCTCGGCGGCCGACATCCCGATCAATTGGGGCATCACGTAGGCCGGCGGCTGGGGGCCGAGCGAAACGAGCAGGTCCACGTGCGGGCCCGTGACGTCGGTCGTGCCCGGGACCGGATCCTGCTCGATCACAGCGTCCGCGGGGTAATCCGGCAGGTGCGCGCTCGATACCTCGCCGAGCTGCAAGCCCTCTCGCAGCATTTCGATCTGCGCGGCTCGCACGCTCTTGTCCTCGAGCTCGGGGATCGTCACCTTCTGGGGACCGAGGCTCAGCACCACATGCGCGCTTTGCCCGACCTTCACCTCCATATTCACCTGCGGGCTTTGGCGGATCACGGCGTCCACGGGCAGGTTGCTGTAGAGTCTGTCTTCGACCCTGATTCCGATGCCGCGCTTCGCAAGAATCTGCTGCGCTTCGGGCGCTTTGATTCCGACAACATCCGGCATCGCCACTTGGCGGCCTTCGACGGCAAAACGCATCGCCGTCAGCGCGCTAAGAAATGCCACGGAAGACAGTATGAACAGCAGCAGAGACATCCGAAAAATCCAGTGCAAGCGCTCGCGCAGGTTCATCGACCAGTCCCGGGTGTCGCCACTAGAGACATCCCTTCCGTCTCCATCTCTGCCACCATCACGCTAGCACGATGGAAAAACGCCGCAAGAAAAATTCGTAGCGCCGGCGTCCCGCCGGCTCTTTGTGCTTGCACAGTGCCCAACGGAGTCGAACTTCCCTAGACGCGAACCACACCCCTGAGCCCCTCAGGCAACTCACCCTGCAAAGTCATCAGCGCCACTCTAAGTATGGCGGCGACGCTGAGCGAATCGCGAATTTCGCCGCGCTTCACACGTTCGAGCGCTTCGCCGAACGGCACTCGCACCACGTGGAGTTGCTCGCTGTCTTCGGGCTGGGCCGCTCCGTGGCTGAGGTCCCAGGCGAGAAACGCCGTGCCCTTTTCATTCGTCACGCTGTTGGAGAGGTCCATGCCCACGATCTCAAGCCAATTTCTCGCGGTAACGCCGCACTCCTCGCGGAGTTCCCGCTGCGCGGATTCAAGGATCGTGGCGCTCGCGGGTCCGCCACCCTCGGGTATTTCCCAGCTGTAAGCAGCGTGCGGGAACCTGTACTGCCCGACCAGAATTACGTTCCCATCCTCATCGATCGGGACGACGCCGATGGCGTGATTCTTGAAATGGACCACGCCATACACGCCGGGCTTGCCCGCGGGATTTAATACGTCGTTGTGTTCCACTCGAATCCAGGGATTCTCGTAAGCGATCGCGCGCGACACCACGGTCCAGGGATTTTTCGCTTCGTTCATGTCCCTTCCATGGTGCCTCAAATCCGGAGGGCGGCGGCGAAGAAACCATCGGTCTGTTGCTGGCCCGGCCGCGTGCGGAATTGGCCGGCTTCGTCGAACAGCGTCGACACAGCTATCCCGGGAGCCAAATGCGGCGCGAGCGTGCCGATCATTTCGCCGGGCGGCACGCGCGAAACGCCACTCGCACCGCGCAAAATCTCCGCAATGACTTCCTCGTTTTCTTCGGGCTCGATCGAGCATGTTGAATAGACAAGCCTGCCGCCGGGAGCGAGCTGTGCGAGAGCGACGCGAAGCATTCGCCCCTGCAACGCATGAAACTCCGCAAATTGCTCCGGGCGCAATCGCCAGCGAATCTCCGGATGGCGGCCCAGCGTGCCCGTCCCGGAGCAGGGCGCGTCCAGCAGGATGCGATCGAACCGCGCGCCAAACGGCAGATTTTCGGTCGCGTCGAGCTGCACCAGGCGCACGTTCGACAGTCCGAGGCGATCGAGCTGCGCCGCCGTGGCGCGCAGCCGGTGCCCGTAACGATCCCCGGCAACAACCAATCCTTGGCTTCCCGCGGCGCGCGCCAGCGCTTGCGTTTTCCCTCCCGGCGCGGCGCACAAGTCGAGGACGCGATTTCCGCCGCGAACGCCGAGCAGCAACGGAATCGCCTGCGACGCTTCGTCCTGAATCGAGATTCTTCCCGCGCGAAACTCTGGCGTGCGCGACGCGCTTCCTCCACTAACGGAAAACGCATCGCGCAGCAGCGTGCCGGCTTCCACAAGTAAGCCGGCTTCTTCGAGCGCGCGGAAGACTTCTTGTCGCCGGGCTGGGTCACTCAGCGCGCAACTCAGGCGCGGTGTGCGGTTGTCCGCTTCGAGCAGCGCGATCGTTCGCGCCTCGCCGAAGCGCGCCAGCCATCGCTCGACCATCCAGGCCGGATGCGAGTGCAGGATGGCGAGCCTCTGGGCCATGCTGGTGTCCGGGGGAAGGAATTTCTCGGCCGGGACTTTCGATTCTTCGGCCACGCGGCGCAGAACCGCATTCACGAGTGAGGCCGCAGACGTCTTCCGCGCCTTTTTCACCAGTTCGACGGAATCGTTCACAGCCGCCGACGCCGGAATCCTTTGCAGGAATCGGAGCTGATATACGCCCAGCCTTAAGGCGAGGGCCACAGGCAGATCGAGCCGCTCGACGGTTTTGTCGAGATGGCGTTGCAGCAGAAAATCGAGCAGCAGCCGCTGGCGCAGCACGCCGAGAGTCAACTCCGTCGCAAGGGCCGCGGCGACGGGCTTGACCTTCGCGCCAAGCTCTGTGTGCAGAAGATCGCTGGCGTAGGCGCCTTCGGCTTCCACGCGCCGCAGCACGTCATACGCAATTTTTCTGGCGGGACTTACGGTCATCGATGATCCCGGCTTTGGACGGTTTTCGTAGGGGCGCCGCTTGCTGCGCCCCCGACTCATGTAAGATTGAAATTCGACGCTAGAAACAAGGTATCTTTCGGAGCGCGCCGCTAACCCCCGAATCGTTCGCCGGGCGCAAGCCGCGCGCCATTCACGAATTCCTGCGCGGTAACGCGCTTGCGCCCTTCGAGTTGGACCTCGTCGACCCGCAGGACGGAGGCGCCGCCGCAGATTACGAGCAAGCCATCCTCCTGCGTCGGCAACATGATGCCGGGCATGCCGCCCGCTGCAACGGGTTTGAGCGGCTTTCCCCAAATCTGACAGCTCTTGCCGCGGAACGACGTGAACGCGCCGGGCCACGGTTGCAGGCCGCGAATGCGGTTGTAGATTTTCCGCGCACTGAGCCACCAATCGATGCGGCCATCTTCTTTCTTCAGCGGCGGCGCAAAAGTAGCCTGCGAACTATCCTGCGGCCCGGCTGCAATCGCGCCGCTCTCAAGGCCGCGCAAGGTTTCCGCGACGAGCGGCGCGCCGGCCTCCGCAAGCCGGGCAGCCAGCTCGGGCGCCGTCTCGTCGCGCCCAATTTCCGTTTCGTATTTCAACAGCATCGGCCCAGTGTCGAGCCCTGCGTCGATTTGCATGGTGGTCAGCCCCGTGCGCGTTTCGCCGTTCACAATGGCCCAGTTGATGGGCGCCGCGCCGCGGTACTTCGGCAGCAGCGACGCGTGTAGGTTGATCCACCCGAGCCGCGGGACGTCGATCAGGGGCTGCGAAATAATCTGCCCGTACGCAATGATGACGACGGCGTCCGGCGCGAGGCGTTTGAAATAGTCGAGCGCCGCGTCCGACTTGATTTTCTCAGGCTGAAAAATGGGCACGCCGGCCGCAAGCGCCGCGTCCTTCACCGGCGATGTCGCGACCTGCTGGCCGCGGCCGCGCGGGCGGTCCGGCTGCGTTACAACGGCCTCGACGCGAAAATCCTGCTGCGCGATCAGATGCCGCAGCGATGGCACTGCAAAAGCTGGCGTGCCGCAGAAAACGATTCGCAGCGCCACAATGCACCTACCAATCGCCGGCTTTTTTCATCTTGCGGATCTTGCGCTTGATCATGTCGCGCTTGAGCATGCTGAGGTGGCTGATGAAGAGTATCCCGTCGAGATGATCGATCTCGTGGCAGAAGGCGCGCGCCAGCAGCCCTTCGCCGCGCATCTCGAATTCCTTGCCGCTGGCGTCCTGCGCGCGCACCGTGACGTACAGCGGACGCGCCACGTGCCCGCGAAAGCCGGGAACCGAAAGACATCCCTCCTCTTCGCGCTGTTCGCCCTCGGCGTGAATCACCTGCGGGTTGGCGCAGACGATGCGGCCTTCGGGATTCTTTCCGTTCGTCACGTCGATCACGGCGAGCCGCCGGCTGATCCCGATCTGCGGCGCGGCCAAGCCGACGCCTTGCGCGGCGTACATCGATTCGAACATGTCGGCGACCAGCGCCTGCAGCTCCTCGTCGAATTTCTCCACCGTCTTCGTGGGAGTCTCGAGCACCGGATCGCCGTATTTCACAATCGGATGGATCATCGCTCTTCGCCTTCTAAAAATTGTCCAATTGACGCTGGTAGCCGTCAAAATTCCTGCGCGTTTCTTCAAGCGAGTCGCCGCCAAACTTCTCGAGAAACGCCCCCGCAAGCGTCAGCGCGACCATCGCCTCGCCCGCCACGCCTCCCGCCGGAACGACGCAAACATCCGAGCGCTCGTAGGCCGCCTTCACCGCTTCCTTCGTGTTCATGTCAGCGGTCAGAAGCGCGCGGCGCAGCGTCGAAATCGGTTTCAGGTACCCGCGCACCACCACATCCTGCCCGTTCGTGATGCCGCCCTCGAGGCCGCCCGCGCGGTTCGACGAGCGGTCGAAGCGCTTCCGCGACGCATCGTATCGGATTTCGTCCTGCACTTCGGAGCCGTAGCTTCCCGCGTTCGTCACACCGGTGCCAAGTTCAACCGCCTTCACCGCCTGCATCGACATCACTGCCTGCGCCAGCTTCGCGTCGAGCTTCTCGTCCCACTGCGTGTGCGTTCCAAGGCCGGGCGGGAGCCCGCGAGCGACCACTTCGAAAATTCCTCCCACCGAATCACCCGCGCGCAGCACACGATCGACCTCGGCAATCATGCGGCCCTCCACGTCGGGATCGACGCAGCGCAGCGGCGATTCAAGATTCTCACAGATCGCGACAATTTCCTCCCATGTTGCCGCTCGCTCCAGCCGCACATGGCCAACCGCGATCGTATGACTCAAAATGGTAACGCCAAACTCGCGCAGCAGCAGTTTTGCCAGCGACCCGGCCGCGACGCGAGCCGCCGTCTCCCGCGCCGAGGCGCGCTCGAGAATGTAGCGCGCATCGTGGAAATTATACTTCTGCGAGCCGGGCAGGTCGGCGTGGCCGGGGCGCGGCGCCGTCAGCCGACGCTGCGCGTCCTCGGCGCCTTCGCTATCCTCGACCGGCAGCGCTTTCTCCCAGTTTTTCCAATCGCGGTTTTCGATGCGCAGCGCAATCGGCGCGCCGATCGTCTTGCCGTGTCGCACGCCCGATAGGAACTCCGCCTGATCCTTCTCGATCCGCTGCCGTCCCCCCCGGCCGAATCCCAGCTGGCGGCGGTGCAGCTCTCGGCTCACAAAATCGGGATCGACCGCGACGCCCGCAGGCAGCCCGGAAATCCAGGCGACGAGCGCCTGCCCGTGAGACTCTCCGGCGGTAACGAATCGCAACATGTTCAGTGGTGTGCCGATATCTGGAACAAACGAAAGATTCTACCGGACGCACCCGGCCCCGGTAAAGGCTAGCTAGCCCTGCCCGTACCCCACAAATAGGACTGGACATTTGACCGCGGTTTCTGTAGACCGTAAGGGTGCGGAACAAGTCGGGGACGATCAAGGCGATTGTTTCCGAGCGGGCGAACCTATCGGTGATCAAGGGCAAGCTTCGCTCGGGGGAAAAGTCGCGAACGCGCTTGGCGGCGTGGGTTTGTCGACACTTGGGGTTGCATGATGCGCGGGGAAGACCGCGGGTTTCTTCCTGTCTAAAGGCCCTGCGGGATTTGGAGCGGGAAGGGCATTTCAAGCTTCCTGCGCCGGTTCTCACCGTGGTTTCACACTGGCGGACGCGGCGGCACGCAGGACCGGTTGCTGCGCCGAAGGATGTTCCCGAACAGCTACGGGAGGTTCGGGATCTTCATCTGGTTTTGGTGAGTCCGGATGAGGAAGAGAGGATGCGCACCTGGAACGAGCTGATGGCGCGAGAGCACCCGCAAGGAAAACGACGGCTGGTGGGGCGGCAGTTGAGGTATCTGGTGGGCTCGGCGCATGGCTGGCTGGGAGCCGTGGGGTTCAGCGCGTCGGCGTTGTATCTCGAAGCTCGTGATCGCTGGATTGGCTGGGATGCGCAGGAGCGTCGGGCGCAGGAGGGTCGGGTGGTGAACCTGAGCCGCTTATTGATCCGTCCCGGCGTGCGGTGTCGGAATCTGGCTTCTTATGTGCTGGGGGCCTGCGTGCGTCGGGTGCAGAAGGATTTCCAAGCGCGTTATGGATATGCGCCGTGGCTTTTAGAGAGCTTTGTGGACCGGGACAAGTACCGGGGGACCTGTTTTCAGGCCGCCAATTGGGAGCGGATCGGGCAAACCAAGGGACGCGGGCGGAACGATCGTGCGAACCAATCGCCGGAGAGCATCAAGGACATTTATGTTTATCCGTTGGCGGCTGACTTTCGCCGGAAAATGGGGATGACGGTTGAGCGCGGCGGGAATCTTCGCGCGCTGGCGGTGGAGGAAGGGTTGAGCTCAGGCGAGTGGGCCAAGCAGGAATTTGGCGGGGTGGAGTTGGGAGACAAGCGTTTGCGGGATCGTTTACTCCGCATTGTGGAAGACCGGTGCGATCATCCGGACGCGTCGTATCTGGAGGCGGCCGGGGGTGACCGCTATGCGGCCAAGGGCTATTACACGTTCATCGACAATCCGCGGGAGACGCTCCGCCCGGAGGCGATGCTGAGTACGCATCGGAAACGCACGATGGAGCGGATGATGAGTCACCAGCTGGCACTGGTGGTGCAGGACACCACGGACTTGAATTTTTCGACGCGCCCGCACACCGAAGGTCTGGGGTTTGTGGGAACCAACCAGACGGGGGCCCAGTCGTGGGGGCTCCAGCTGCATTCCTCTGTAGTCTTGACCCCGGAAGGGCTGCCGCTGGGGGTGTTGCGGGCGATGATGTACGCGCCGGAGAGAAAGGGCCAGGCGGGCAAAAAGAGTATCGGGCGTCCGATCGAAGAGAAGAAATCGTTCCGTTGGCTGGAAGGATATCGAGATTGCGTGGCGGTAGCCAAGAAGATGCCGAAGACGCGCCTGCTTACGGTGATGGACCGGGAAGGCGATATTTTCGAGTTGTTTGAGGAGGCCGAAGCGACACGCAAACGGGTGGGGGTGTTGGTGAGGGCCCGGCATAATCGGCGCCTGGAAGGAAGGGAAGGCAAGCTCTTCGAGACGTTGAAAGCGAGCCGGAGCAGGACGCGTATCGGAGTGGTGATTCCCCGGCAACGCTGGAAGCAGGCGAAACGGGACGAACCGGAACAAAAAGGACTGCCGGATCGCCAGGCAGTTTTAACCATTTGCTTTCAGAAAATTTCCGTGGCTTCGACGCGGAGCGATCTGCGGTCGGCGCCGCCCATCCCCCTGTGGGGCGTCTATGCGCGGGAAGAGCATCCTCCGGCGCAGGCCAAGGCGATCGAATGGTTCTTATTGACGACGGAGGAGGTGCAGACGGCCGAGGAGGCCGCGCGCATCGTGGCCCTCTACTGCCGGCGTTGGCGCATTGAGGAATGGCACCGGGTTTTAAAAAGCGGCTGCAAGGTGCAGGAGCATCAACACCAAACCGCCGAGCGCCTCAAGCGGGCCATCGCCATAGATGTCGTTCTGGCCTGGCGCATCCAGTTGATGGTCTTGCTGGGCCGTGAAGTCCCCGAGCTGCCCTGCGACGTTTTTTTCGAGAACTGGGAAGTGAAGGTCCTGGAAGCTCTACAGGAACAACGGCCCCATGCCAAAGAAGGCCAACATCCGATGCAGTTGAGTGCGGCCATTACGCTGGTGGCCCAGCTCGGAGGGTACCTGGCCAGGGGCTGCGATGCTCCTCCCGGAACAAAATGTCTTTGGAAGGGAATGATCCGGTTATCGGGAATGGCGGAAGGGTATCGCTTAGCCGAAACCAGGGGGGCCAGCCCGTGACAAATGTCCGGAAGGATTTGTGGGGCAAGGGCAGAGCTAGCCTGCATTCAAGTTTCAGAGAGTCGGGCCGATGTCGCTTCAGATGACTGTGCAATCTGCCGCACTGCCAGCCGGCGAGGGGAATCCACGTCCGCCGTCCGCGCCTCGTTTTGTCGCCCGCCAGCCGATTCTCAAGACCGACGAAAAGGTTTTCGCCTACGAACTGCTGTTTCGCGATGGAATCGAAAACCAGTTCAAGGGCGTAGACCCGGAAAACGCATCTCGCAGCGTGCTCGATAGCTCCCTGTTGATGGGGCTGGACATGCTGTGCGACGGCCGCCGCGCCTTCATCAACTGCACGCGGGGCGTCCTGCTGAATGATTACATGACTCTGCTGCCGCCCGGGCAGGCAATCGTCGAAGTCCTGGAGACCATCACGGTGGATGAACCAGTGGTCGCGGCGTGCCGGAGCCTGAAGAACGCTGGATACCTGATTGCGCTCGATGATTTCGTCGCGAACGATCCGCGCACCGCCCTCACCGGCCTGGCCGACATTATCAAAGTGGATTTCAGGCTCACCGCGCCGCAGCACCTGGCGGGCATCGTCGAGCGCTACGGCAAGCGTTCCCAGATGCTCGCCGAAAAGGTCGAAACGCAGGAGGAATTTCGCGCAGCGAAGAAGCTTGGGTTCGTGTATTTTCAGGGCTACTTCTTCTGCAAGCCCGAGATGCTGCCCACCAGCCAGCTCTCGCCAAATCGCATCAACCACCTCCGCATGTTGCAGGCGGCTTCGCGGCCGGAATTGAATCAGCGCGAGATCGAGGAGTTGGTGAAGAGCGAGCCCTCCATTTGCTACCGCTTGCTGCGTTACCTGAATTCGTCGTTGTTTGGGCTGTCGGGAGAGATTCACTCCGTACGGCAGGCGCTCGTGCTGCTGGGTGAACGCGAAACCCGGCGCTGGCTGCATCTGGTGGTCACGCTGGCAGCCGGGCAAGAGAAGACCAGTGCGTTAATCCTGGCGGCATTGGTGCGCGCCCGTTTCTGCGAGCTGCTTGGTGCCACGAGCCGGCGAGGTGATTCGGACTTGTTTCTGATGGGCCTGCTGTCCCTGATGGACGCCATACTCGACGTGCCGATGGCCGAGATCATGAAGAACATTTCCCTCGATCCAGAATGCAAAGCGGCGTTGCTCGGGAACGCGGGGTGGTCGGCTGCGGTTTATCAGTTGGTTCTAGCGCAGGAGACCGGCGACTGGCCGCGCGTCGCGGAACTCGCGAAGCACCTTCACGTGACCGAGAGCGAAGTGGCCGACGAGCACTGGCAGGCCATGCAGTGGGCGCGCCAGATGACCGGAGCGTAAGCCGCGGACGCCGCAGCGTCGTCATCCTGAGGGCGTCGTATGCCCGAAGGATCTCTCTTCGGCGTAGCGCCCTCCCAAGCGCCGCATATGGAGAGAGATTCTTCGGCCAAAGGCAGGCCTCAGAATGACGCGCCTCACGGGATCACGAAAAAGGGCCCGGCAGGAGGCCGGCCCTAACGGACGCTGCAGCGTCGTCATCCTGAGGGCGTCGTGTGCCCGAAGGATCTCTCTTCGGCGTAGCGCCCTCCCAAGAGCCTGGATTTCGCTGCGCGGATGTTCGCTTGACGACGCGCACTGTGGAAGCTACGCTTCCGGTGACGCGCTGGGTGGGCCCGCAACCGCGCTTCCACACGATGCCTGAAGTCACCGAAGCTCCGTCCATACTTGCAATCCTCAGCGGCATCGCCAAACGCGAGATTCTGGCCCTGCAAGACTATTCGCTGCTCTCGTTGCAGGCGGTTCTGAACGTTTTCATGCCGCCCGCCTACTGGTCGGACACACTCGAACAGATGGATCTGATCGGCGTTGGTTCGCTACCCATTATTCTGGCGGCCTCGCTCTCCATCGGCGGCGTGCTGGTGCTGAATACGGCCTCGCAATTCCAGCGTTTTGGCATGACGGACCTCACGGGCGACGCGGTATCGCTGGCCCTGGTTCGCGAGCTTGGCCCCACGATCACGGCGCTCCTGGTCGCGGGCCGCAACGCTTCAGGAATGGCCTCCGAGCTTGGATCGATGGTCGTGACCGAGCAAGTGGACGCGATGCGGGCGCTTGGAACGGATCCCATCCGCAAGCTGGTCACGCCGCGCGTGATCGCGACCATCTTCATAATGCCGCTGCTGGTTGCGGTGTTCGATTTTGTGGGCCTCGTCGGCGGATTCATCGCGTCGTATTTCACGTTGCGGCTGGGCGCCGTGCAGTTCTGGACGCGCGCGATTGACGCGCTGGAATTCGGCGATCTCATGCAAGGGTTTACCAAGCCCATCGTCTTCGGCTTTATCGTGGCCACGGTCGGATGTTTTCAGGGGCTTCGCGTTAGAGGAGGCACCCAGGGTGTCGGCCGCGCCACTACGTCCGCTGTGGTGATTTCCTCCGTACTCGTTCTGGTCTCCGATGTATTCCTCGCAAAGCTGCTGATCTATATGTTCCAAAAGTAGAGCCGGCGCTCCTCGCAAGTCCTTTGGCAACTTAGCAAATGAAACCCTGACTGCGATCTCCGCCGTTTCCATCTATAATTCGACGATGAGCCCTACCCGACCGGGGTCGTTGCGAGGACTGGCAACGATCGCCCCGGGCGAGCCATTCATCGCGTTCAAGGACGTGCGCCTCGGCTTCGGCGAAAACGAAGTTCTCCAGGGGGTTTCCTTCGAGGTGTGGCCCGGAGAGACCATGGTCTTGCTTGGCGAGAGCGGTTCCGGCAAGACCCTGATCATGAAACTCGCGGCCGGCCTGCTGCGGCCCGATTCCGGCACCGTTTGGGTGATGGGCGAGAACGTCAGCGAAATGGCGGAAGACGAACTGCTCGATTTCCGGCGGCAGGTCGGTTTCGTCTTCCAGGAAGGCGCCCTCTTCGATTCACTCACGGTGGCGGACAATGTCGCCTTCCGCCTGCGCGAAGAAAACGTGGCCGAGGAGGAAGTCGAGCAGCGCGTACGCGAAGCGTTGCGCTTCGTCGAGATGGAGCCCGCCATCGAAAAATATCCGGACGAGCTTTCCGGCGGCATGCGCCGGCGCGTTTCGATCGCCCGGGCGCTCGTCGACAAGCCGCCGCTCGTATTTTACGACTCGCCGACCGCGGGGCTCGATCCCGTCACTTCGCAAACCATCATCACGCTGATTCTGCGCGGCCGAGATCTGCAAGGCGTCACGTCGCTGCTCGCCACGCACCGCGTGCAGGACGCTTTCGGCCTGGCGCATTTCCGTTTCGACGCAGCGACGGGCCGCGTTCTCCGCGCGGACGGCAACGGCGCCGCGGCTCCCGGGCAAAACGATTCTCACCCCGGCATTCCGCCGACCAATGTTCTCGTGCTTCGCGATGGCAAAGTCTATTTCGAAGATGCAGCCGACAAGATCCTTCACTCAACCGATGATTATTTGAAGAAGTTCCTGGCCTCCGCCGAGTAGCATTTCCCGGCGCGGGCACCGAGGAGGCAAGTCGATGGCGCAACGAAAGCAACTGACGTGGACCGAGCTGCGAGTGGGAGTCTTCGTGCTCGTAGCGCTCTTCCTTCTGATGGTGGCGATCTTTTACGTCACCGGCGCGGGATTCCTTGGACCGAGATATCGCCTGATTACATATCTGCCCGAGGTGGAGGGCATGAAAGCGGGCGCTCCGGTCGATCTCGATGGCGTCGAAATTGGGAACGTGCAATCGATTGACCTGACGCCGCACCCGCAGGATCGCAAGTACAGCATCACGCTCGTGCTGCGCGTCGACAAAAAATTCCAGAAGGACATTCGCACCGATTCAAGGGCGAGCCTCGTCACGCAAGGCCTCCTCGGCGACCGCTACGTCACGATCACGCGCGGGCTGAACGGGACGGTGATCCCGACGAACGGCATCCTCCCGGCCGAGGAAGCGCCGGATATCAAGCAGGTAGTCGAACGCGGCGCCGATGTGGCCGAAAACCTCAGCGTGCTCTCCGATCAGCTCAATGAAATCGTCAGCAAAGTAAGGCGCGGCGAGGGCACGATCGGCAAAGTGCTCAACGATCCGTCGCTCTACAATCACCTCGACAGCATCGCGGCCAGGGCCGATGCGATGACGGCTTCCATCCAGCAGGGCCAGGGCAGCGTCGGCAAGCTGATCGAGAGCGACGACCTCTACAACAAGGCCGATTCGGCCGTCTCCAAAATGAACGACGCCATGACCGCGGTCAACGACCAGAAGGGCACGGTCGGCAAGCTGATCTACGATCCCTCGGCGTACAACAACATCAACGGCGTGGCTGAAAAGGGCAACGCGCTGCTCGCCGACGTCCGCGCGGGCAAAGGCACGCTGGGCAAGCTTGCCACCGACGACGTTCTCTACTCCAATATGCGCGATGCCTCCGCCAACGTTCGCGACGCCACCGCAAAACTCAATTCCAATCAAGGCTCGATCGGCAAATTCTTCAACGATCCCGCCTTCTACGACAATGTGACCGGACTCTCGGGCGATATGCGCCTTCTGGTCGCCGATTTCCGCCGCGACCCGAAAAAGTTCCTGCACATCAAGCTCGGTATTTTCTGAGGTTACTTCAAAAGATCGGAGCGCTTCCCGGCATGAAGAAGCGCTCCGTTGCTCCGTGTGACGCGTTTCAGTTTTCCGCCGAGGCATTGAGTGCCAGAGTCACTTCTCGCTCGGCGCGGAAGTCGGTGCATTCCTTCACCGGGAAAAGAATCTCGCGCGGAGGAAACGCGTAGCCGCAAAAGATCAGCTCTTGACCTTTTTCGTAACCGCGCACGACGTGCGAAAACTGGCACGCGGTGCAAAGCGTCTTCCGCACGACGACAGGCGTCGCGGTCAGCTTCAGCGTGATCATCTGAGATCCTCCTTTCCCGGTACCCGGCAGCCGGCGACGGCCCCTTGCTAGTGCGACCAGCATCCGAATCAGCCAATATCCAAGGAAGAAGAAAAGTAGGGGCATTTTATCCTTCCTTTCTTCCTCGAGCGCCCGGCCGAGGCAGGTCGCCCTGCGCGACTGGCTAGCATTACTGCGTCGCGTAGCGCGAACCTTCGCCGCGAGGCGGCCTCGACCAGGTCATTCGAGAACATGGGCCGCGCGAGGACGATCTTTGGCTCCGGGACAAGCGCCCTGAAGCGGGCCACAAACCTACGTCACCCATACTTACTTTTTATTGGCCAAGCGATTGAGCTGCAAGAAGATGCTTAATACGCGGGACTGAAGCCCGTTCGGCCACAATCCCGGCGCAGCGCCAGCGCTTGCCTTGGTAACGAATTGTGTTTGTCTCTTATGGTCATGCCGAATGTTCTCCAGCGTCACGCAGTTTAGGGGGCAAGCCGCTGTTGGCGCAAGGCTAAATCTGCGAATCGCGAAAAAATGCAGCCGAACGGTTTGCCGCGCGACGCGAACTGCACATATGTAATTTCACAGCCGTAGGGGCGGGTTTCAAACCCGCCGTACCGACCCGCAGCTCGTTCTTGGCCGATCCTTCCGCGCACAGCACCGATCAAGGCTCCGAGCGCCGGAGGCGCGGCCCAATTGGGTCTTACCAAGAGCGATTGGCGTTTGCTATCTGGACTGCCCCAGCGCCGGAGGCGCGATTGTCATTAGCCTGGCACGCAGCGCAGCGAAGTGCCGGAAAAGAGAAAACGGAAGTCGTAAGTCCCGAAGGGACGATTGACCTGCCAGATGGAAGAAGGTTCAAATGTTGCCCGCGGCCTTCACTTCACCCTGAGGAACGAACGGCGCAGATGACGCTCCGGAGCCGCGCGAATCGCTCAGCGACACCGTTATCCTGCATTTGATTCATTGAAGGTACTGTTTGAACCATTCGAGGACCGGTTGCATAGCTTCATTTGTCCTCTTCCCATACACGTCGAAGTGTACGCCGCCTTTTAGAGTGAAGAGCTTCTTCGGCTCCTTAGCCTTACTATACAACCGATCGGCGTCATCAGCCTCGAGCTCGTCTTTCTCAGCTTGAACGAAGAGAATTGGTGTTGGAGACACCTTGTCAATAATCTCTTCCGGCTTGTAGCCCAGCCACCCATCGACGGTTGCTAGAGTTGTTCTGTTGCCTTTTTCCTTTTCCACCTGTTCAGCACTCTTCAGGGAAGACGCCAGATCAGGAGGCATGATCAGTACCGAATCGGTTCCCTTTCCCAAAAACCCATGGAAGTCTTTGGACTTGCCAGTCAAAGCCCTGTTTATCCTGTCCTCTTGAACCTTTTGCATGAGCGTTTCCCACTCCTGCTCGGTTCGAAATCTTCGCATTCTCCGCTCGCCATCACCGACCAAGACCATTGAAGCAACACACTTTACTCGTCGGTCTTGAGCTGCTATGTATGCTACTTCTCCTCCTCCCAGACTTACACCCAACAAGGCGATTTGGGCAGGGTTAACTTCTGGTCTTGATTGCAAGTACGATATGGCGTTTCTTGCGTCATAGATCTGTAGGTATGGAATGACCTCGCCGCGGACGCCTTCGCTCTCTCCGAATCCTCTGAAATCCATGGTTAGGGCTACAAAGCCACCTGCGTTCAACTCTTCGGCAAACCCAGGAAAGAAAGCGTCCGCCGTACTCATGAAACCTGGCACAAGCACGACACCAGGCAAACGTCTTCCTTCGGAATTGTCAGGCGTGGCAAGTATTCCGGACAGCTTTAGGCCGTCGCTGTAATAGTTTATTCTCTTTTTCATCGAGCCATCATATAGGATTTGCGTGAACAAGCAAGCAGAGACGGCCCTAACGCGAGTCCGCACGGGCCGAAGCAATAGAAAGCGTTCCATGCCTCGGTCCGAAATATGAGCTGACCTGTAGCCATGCCGTAAAGAGCGACGAGAGAGTACTATTTAGACGGGCTCTGCGTTGGGTTAAAAGTGCAAACTCCTGTAGTCCGTAGTATCGCGAATATCCGCCCACCCTCAAATCTGCTAGCTTCCCGCCATGGCTCAACGCCTCACCCACCGCGACAGAACCCAGCGCGCCCTCCGCGCCTGCACCGTCCTCATCGACACCGCCGAATGGATGAAAACCCAGCTCCGCGGCCCGCTCGCCTCCTTCGACGTCACCATGCGCGAATTCCGCCTCCTCGAGCTGCTCTACCGCGAAGGCGCGCTTCCCGTCCGCGACGTCGGACCCCGCCTCGACGCCCGCCGCACCGTCGTCTTCAAAATCATGGCGCGCACCGCCAGCCTCGGCTGGACCCGCCAAATGACCGCCACTCTTCCTCCCGTCGAATTCGAGCGCGCCCACCTCCATCGCGCCCTGAAGAACATTCCTCGCCGCGGCCGCCGCATCGCCGTTGTCGGCCTCACCAAAACCGGCAAAAAATTTATGAAAGACGTCCTCCCGCGCCATTCCAAATTGGTCAAAGCCCTCCTCCGCGTCCTCCACATCCGCGAACAGGACACCCTCGTCCGCATCTGCCTCAAGCTCCGCCAGGGCGACATCCTAAAATTCATGCACGAAATTCGCATGCAAGACGACGACTAAAACTGGAGGCAATCTCATAAATGCTCTTTAGGGGGTCGGAGCTTCAGCTCCGACACTTCGTCCGAACAGAAGCTGGGCTTTAGCCCCTGAAGAAACTCTCCGGTCCCGCTGCGAACATTTACGAGACGGCTTCTGGCGCAGCGGCCATTAGGTTTCGAGACGCTTGTAGCGGCTTCTCCTGGGGAAGATCGAAGGGCCGCCTTGCCTTTAGGCGGGCGCCTTTAGATTTGATGTATCGCCGCGGCCTCTAGGTTTAGACGTACCGCCGGGCTCTTTGGCCCGGATGTGTGTTTGCTTGGCCGCATGGAATCGCGGCGGCAATTGCGATGCTTTGACACCCGTTGAAGGAAAGATTTGAATGTGGCGTCGTTCGTCGCAGCCTTCAGTTGGCCCTGAGGAACGGACTTCTACTGGCCTAGATTGATGCGCCGCAGTAAGTCCTGAAAGCGCGGGTCGCTCCGCAACGGGTCATATATCGGATCGACTTTTAAAGGCATGAAGATGATGTGTTCCCGATAGCATTTCTCGAGAACGGCGAGCGCATCGTCTTTCCGCCCGACGCCCATATAGGCGCTCACCTGAAGCCATGCCAGATCCACGCCCGGAGGATAGCGCCTGGATTCCACCTCGAACTTCGCGAACCAGCGCTCAGCCTCTGCCGGCCTGCCCCACTTGCCGTATAGGTATGTCTTCGCCGCCAGCACTCCAGCCGTATTCGCGTGGCGACTGCGGCCATCTTTTTCCAGTTCGGACAACGCATCCCCGAAGTCGCCATTCTCCACGTAATCGTTAAAAATCATATCCGAGCGAGGAAAATTCGGCTGCATCTCACGCACAGTCCGGAGCTCTTCGATGGCGCGGTCGTATTGCCGCGAGTAGTACAGAATCGCGCTGTCGTCGGCGGCGATAATGAGAGACAGCGGGTCGAGCTGCCGGGCGCGCTCGCTTTCAACCAAGGCTTCATCGAAGCGACCCTCGAACGATAAACATTCCGCATACCACTGGTGAGCAGTCGCGTCGCTGGGGTCGAGTTGAATGGCGCGCCGGAATTCCCTTTCGGCTGTCGGCCAGTCGTAGTCGTACTGTTCGGCAATCAATGCGAGCGACGCATGTGCTTCTGCCAGTGTACCGTCGATCTGCAAAGCTTTCAGCGCGTTTGCACGTGCCTTGGGCATGAAATCTTTCACCGGGACGTAGTGCCATGTGCTCAGCAGTACGAGAGTCTCCGCCAGACCGGCGTAGGCCGGCGCGTAGTTTGCGTCTTTGTCGATCGCCTGTTGGAAGTACTCGGCGGCTTGACGCAGGTCGGATTCCGTCCTCTTGTTCCAGAAGTATCGGCCCTTTAAACAAAGATCGTAGACTTCGTAGGAAACCGGAGCGACGACTGGACGGCTGACAGGTTTCGAAGGCTTGTCGCCCAGCGTGAGTTGTATCTCGTTCGCGATCTCTTGCGCGATGTCGGCTTGCAATCCCAGCAGGTTGTTCGGCTCGCGGTCGTATTGGCGAGACCACAGATTCGTCTGGTCCTTTACCTGGATCAATTGCGCCGAGACACGCACCGTATTCACATCCCGTCGCACGCTGCCTTCGAGCACGTACTCCACTCCGAGCGCGCGTCCGACCTGATCCAAAGGCTTCGGGTTTTGCTTGTAGTTCATCACCGATGTGCGCGCTATGACCCCCAGCCGCTGCGGATCGATTTGACCAAGCTGCGAAATCATCTCTTCGGTCAGCCCTTCACTGAAATAGTCTTGGCCGGGATCTCCCGTGAGATTATCGAAAGGCAAGACCGCAAGCATCAGTCTTGGGCGCGCTGCCTGGGCACCAACGCGCTTTTGCCAGCGCCACCAACCTGCCGCCGCCCCGAACACCAGGATCGCAACAATTGCTGTAACCGCCGGCCAGGGCCAGGAAAATCGCGATCGCCCGACTGCAAGCCCAGCCGGCACTTCGGCTGCAATGCTTTCCGTAGGCTTGGCGTTCAATTCGGGTGAGACATGGACGGATTCCGACAGGGGCACGATTTCGATCGGAACGACAATCCGGTAACCAACTCTCGGAACCGTTTCAACATAGCGAGGCGAGTCGGCCGAGTCGCTAAGGGCCGCGCGGAGTTCTTTCACCGCAGTGTTCAGCCCCTGCTCGAAGTCGACAAAGGTTTCGGATTCCCACAGCGTCTGCCGCAGCGCTTCGCGCGTAACCACGTCGCCGCGCTGCTCCAGCAGTAACTCCACCACTCGAAAAGGCTGCGGGCGCAGTTTCACTCTGGTCCCACTCTTGTAGAGTTCACGCGTGCGTGGGCGCAACTCGTAGGGCCCGAACCGATATGCGCTGACCGGCATGCTATCGCCCGAAAATGGTAGCGATATTATGAGGATACCTTCCCGTTTTCCGCAACATAAACTTCATGCTCTGAGCCACTTGGACCTACAGGTAAACTCCAGCCTTTTTCCATCCGGCCTCCATTGACCCCTGTCTTTGGATTTGCGATCACCAAGGCGCGCACAGAATCGACATTCTGTGAGAAGGCGAGGCCGCTTTAGGGCCTGATAGTTCCGCGCGCCGGGCGGAGAGAACAGCTGCTATCGAGGAGAGACCCAGATGGCCATTCGGGAAAGCAAGAATTCAGGGCGCAACCTAGCCCGCCGGTTTCGCGGCTTGGGGTGCCTGAATATATTCTCCGCCATTGCGCGATACAGGCGGAGCCTGATTCTGGCGGCGCTGGTGATTGGCGCAGTCCTGACGGCATTTCGGGGCGCAAGTGGGGATCAGGGGCTGTTCGGAAACCTCTTCTCGTTCATCCCCAACGGCGTGTTCTTCGCGAATCCGAACGGCGCTTCGCAAACGTACAACTCGAATGGGGGTGGGATTGACCAAACCGGGCCGTTCTTCCAAAGCCTGGGCACGAATGGACGAACGTGCGCCACGTGCCATCAGCCGAGCGACGGCATGTCGATTTCAGCCTCCGATGTCAACTTGCGCTTCCTGCTGACTAAGGGCACGGATCCGATTTTCCGCACCGTGGACGGGTCGAACTGCGACCACAACATCGACGTTTCGACCCTCGAAGGAAGGGCGCGAGCATACAGCCTGCTCCGGACGCGCGGGCTGATTCGCATCGCTCTCTCGGTCCCCGCGAACGCCAACTATCAGGTGATGAGTGTGCAGAATCCCTACGGCTGCAGCGAAACCGGCACGATCTCGATGTATCGCAGGCCGCTGCCTGCGACGAACTTGCGTTTTCTGAGTGCTGTTATGGTCGACGGCCGGGAATCGACGCCGGCAACCGGCACTACCAAGATTCTCTATAGCAACTATCCCAGTTCCCTGCTGAGCGATTTGGCTCACCAGTCCGTGGACGCGACGACAACCCACGCTCAGGGCGACGGTACGAGGCCGACCGCGGCTGAGCAGCAAGAAATCGTGAATTTTGAAATGGGGCTCACCACGGCGCAAGCGTACGGGTACGGAACTGGATTCTTGAATGAGCGTGGCGCGACGGGTGGACCATTGGCCCTGCTAAATCAGCCATTCTTCATCAGCATCAACTCGAGCGTAAACCCCTTGGTACCGGCACTCGAGCAGCCGGGCGGGCTTGTTACACCGGGGGACGGGCAATTTACGCCCTCGATTTTTGACACTTTCGACGCTTGGTCGAATTTACCCGAGTTTGACCCGCGGGCCGCGGTGGCGCGCGGCCAGGCGCTTTTCAATTCGTTGCCCATCAACATAACCGGAGTCGCGGGAATCAACGACGACGTATCGACGGGCGGCTTAGTCGCCGGAGGCATTTCCTCGCTCACTGGGACGTGCGGGACCTGCCACGACACCCCGAACGTGGGCGATCATTCGTTTCCCACGCCGCTCAACATTGGAACGGGTGACCCCGATTCGACGAACGCCGCCGCCAACTTGGGGGGGCTGGATATTACCTACCTGCCGTCGATCACGGTGTGCGAATTGGACCCGACGACGGGAACTCCGACAAATAATTGCAAAACGACGACGGACCTCGGGCAAGCGTTGATTGACGGCAATTTCGACCACGTCGGCAAGATTAAGGGCCCAATTCTGCGAGGGCTCTCAGCTCGCGCTCCCTACTTTCATAACGGCTCTGCTCGGACCCTGTTGGACGTGGTCCGTTTCTATGAAACACGATTCGGCTTCTCCTTGACGCATCAGCAAGAATCAGATTTGGTGGCTTTCTTAAGCTCGCTCTGAACCCGGAGACTGTCCGCTCCATTTCCGATGGCAGCGCGGCGCGCAATTACATGAAGACGGCGCCATCCGGCACGGGCCCAATTCCTAAGTGCGCAAGCATCGGCCAAAACGCGCCAAATTCTGCCAATTCAGGCGGTTTTATCGGCTCGACGACATACTCCGGGAGTACGCTGCCGGAACACTATTTTCTACCTACTTGCTTGCCGTGCCGTAGCTTCAGCGCAGGAGGGCTTGCCGCGCCGTAGCTTCAGCGAAGGCGGGTCACCAATCACTACTCACCAATCACGATTCTTTCTCCTGCGGCGAAAATTCCAAGGCCAATTCGCGGATGCGGCGGAGGTCGAGTTTGCCGGTGCCGAGGTGCGGGAATTCTTCCACCGCGAAGAATTGGTTCGGGCGCGGGATCCACAGATTGGGCAAGCCAGTCTGCGGCAATTTTTCGATTACCGCTTTCAATTCCGCCGGCTGCAGCAGGTGTAGGACGACGAGGCGCTCGCCCTTCTTTCCGTCCGGCACCGCCGTGACCACGAATTTCTGTTCCGTGGCTCCGGCGATTTCGTGCAGCTGCTCCTCGACCTTGATGTGCGGCACCATCTCGCCGCCGATTTTGCTGAAGCGGCTGAGGCGGTCGGTGATCGTGAGGAAGCCGTCTTCGTCCTCGGTCGCAATGTCGCCCGTGACGTACCAGCCGTCTTGCAGCGCCTCGGCTGTTTTTTCCGGCTTGCCGAGATAGCCTTGCATCACGTTGGGGCCGCGAACCAGCAGCAATCCGGGCGTGCCTGCCGGCATTGGCTCGCGCGTTTCGGGATCGACAATGCGAATGCTGATCCCGGGCAGCGGGTGCCCGATGCGTCCTCGCTTGCCGCCGACCTGGCGAATGCCGGGTGAGCGAAAATCGCGCGTGTTCACGGCGACAACCGGCGAACATTCGGTGGCGCCGTAGCCCTCGAGCGGCTTCACGCCGAAGCGGTCTTCGAAGGCGAGCGCCAGTCGTTCCGGAAGTTTTTCCGCGCCGACGAGCACGAAATCGAGGCTGCCGAAATCCTCGGGCGAGCAGCGCCGCATGTACGCCTGCAAAAAAGTCGGCGTAGCCATCAAGAACGTCACCTGGTAATCGCGCACCAGTTCGCTGATCGCGGTGAGATCGAGCGGGCTCGGATGATAGACGACCGAGACGCCGAGCACGGCGGGCAGGCAGAGCGTGACCGTGAAGCCGAACGAATGGAAAAATGGCAGCACGCCGAGCAGCTTATCTTTGCTGCCGAACATGAACGTTTGGCCCATCTGCTCGATGTTGGACGCGATGTTGTAATGCGTCAGCATCACGCCCTTGGGCTCGCCCGTGCTGCCGCTCGAAAATATAATCGTCGCGAGATCGTCGAGCGTTTGCCTCTTGCCGCTCACCGCGCGTTCGATCCATGCGCCGGGCAGGAACCAGAGCAGAAGCGCGGCGATTCGCTCGCCGAGGCGCGAGCCGGCGGCCGCTTCTTCGATCAGGATCGTTTTGCCGGGCACCTTCAGCGGGATGCGATCGAGGAGCGCCTTTGTGGTGATCACGGTTTCAAGCTTGCACTGCGCGGCGCACGACGCGAGCGCCTCGTCCGAAATCGTGTAGTTCAGATTTACGGGAACTTTGCCCGCCAGCATTGCCGCGAAATTCACCAGCGCGCCCGGCACCGAAGGCGGCAGCAGGATGCCGACCATCTCCTGGCCGGCCCAGGCGCCGCGCAGCCGCCGCGCGAGGAAAATCGCGCTCAGCAGCACGCTGCCCCAATTCATGCGCGGCCGCCGCCTGTCGCCCATGGCGAAGCGGAAGGGGCTGCGGTGCGCGGTGCGAATCAGCGACCGGTGCAGCGTGCGCAGATGCTTCTTGCGGTGGATGTACGCCGCGCTCTGCAACTCTTGGACGGCGCGGCGCACCTCGAAGGGCGTCGCGGTGGGCGGCATCGGCTTGCCGAAACTGATTGTGACGGGATACGGAATCGAGCGCGGCCGCTTCCAGAGGAAACGCCCGCGATCGAAGCTGAAGATGCTGCCCCACACGCCGTCGAGATTGATCGGGATGATGGGCGCGTCGATGCCTTTCACGATGCGCTCCATGCCGCGGCGGAAGGGAAGCATCTGGCCGATCCGCGTGATCTGTCCCTCGGCGAAAATGCAGACGAGCTCGCCGTTGCGGATGGCGTCGCTCGCGGCCCGCAGCGCATGCAGCATCTCGCGCGGCCGCAGCTCGGAGGAAATCGGGATCACGCCCATCAGCTTGGCAAACGGTTTTACGTAGGGCAGGTCGTAGATGCCCTTGTACATCAGGAAGCGAATCGGCCGCTCGACCGACGCAAGCAAAAGGTTCGCATCCACAAACGACATGTGATTGCAGACGAGCAGCGCGCCGCCGCGCTCGGGAATGTTTTCGCGTCCTTCGACACGTATCCGATAGACCGTATGCGTCGCCACCCATAACACGAAGCGCAGCAGGGAATCCGGCAGCAGATAGATCGAGTACGCGGTGGTGACCAGCGTCAGGATCGCGCCGTCGAGAAAAATGGCCGCGGGCGTCTGGCGGAAAACATCCGTGAAAAGGTAATACGCGCCCGACGCGAGTCCGATGCCGATGAACGACACCAGGTTCGCGGCGGCGATGACGCCACCTTTTTGCTCGGGGCGCGGGCGGTGCTGGATCAAAGCGCCCAGAGGCACGGCAAACATTCCGCCGAAAAATCCCAGCAGCGCCAGATGAACTCCCACGACCGTGAGGGAATAGCCGACGTGATAGAGCAAGGCACCGAATACGGTCATGCCCACCGCGCCGAGTGGAATCAATCCATATTCGATCTTGCCGCCGGAAAGATAGCCTGCGGCAACGCTGCCGAGGCCGATGCCGACCGCTACGGCCGCCTGCAGGTAGGTGGTGTGCGTGTCGTCGATGTGCAGCGTGTCGTGACCGTAGATGATGATCGCGAACTGCAGCAGCGCGGCAAGGAAAAATAGATACGTGTTGCCGAGGACGGCCCAGCCGAGAGTGCGGTCGGCGACGATAATCTTCATCTGCGCAGCGAAATCGCCGAGCACGTTCCAGCGAAACTTCTTCGCGGGATCGGCGGCGGGGACGCGCGAAATCCCGAAGCTGGTGACGAGCCCCACGCAAGTGAATCCGAGGAGCAAGACGCCGGCCATCGCCTCGTGCCCAGCGTAACGCTCGGCGAGATAACCGGCTGCCATGGTGCCGCCGATGCCCGCGAGGAATGTGCCGAACTCGATGATGCCGTTGCCCCAGGAAAGGCGCGGCTCCGGCAGGAGTTCGGGAAGCAAGCCGTATTTCGATGGCCCGAAAAGCGCGCCTTCCGTGCTGATGAGAAATACTCCGGCGCACTCCAAGGGCAGGCTGCGCAGCGCGAGGCTGACAATAAAAAATGCCATCACGGCGATTTCGAAGAGCTTCGTGCCGATGGTCACGGTGCGCTTGCTGTAGCGGTCCGCGAGGTAGCCGCCCGTCATCGAGAATAAAATGAACGGAACGGCGAACATGGCGCCGACGATGGGCACCAGCGAATCGCGCCGCGCCTGCGGGAGATTCATCGCGATGACGATGTAGGTGACGAGGAATTTCAGCGCGTTGTCGTTGAAGCCTGTTTGGAACTGCGTGGCGATGAGGCTCCAGAATCCGCGCTTCCAATCGCGCGGCGGCTCGGAGGGACGCACCGGTGCGCCTGACGCGGCAGCGTTGCCATGAGCGCTCGAATCTGAGTTGGAGGTAGCCGTCGCCATCGGCTTGGAGTACTGCGTTGATTTTATCCCAGGCGGCTTGGGAGAGCGCAAAACAAGAGACCAGGTTTCCAGCACCGGTGTGGCACGAAGAAAAGAGAGATTCTTCGGGCAAAACCCGCCCTCAGAAAGACGCGTCCTTCGCGACAATCGCGAAGGTCTAGGCGATGACGCGGAGCGAGCGCTTCGTGATGGTGACGTGGCCGCCAGAGACGGAAGTGGCCGAGATGGGCAGCGGGGTTTCGCGCTTGGGATACTTCGCCGCGATGTAGTCGTTCACGAGCGCCTGAAACGCCGCGGAGAGTTGGTCGTAATTTCCCTCGAGCGTCGTGAACTTCTGGCCGTCGATGTAGACCGGGCAGCGCGGCGTTTCGCCCGTGCCGGGCAGGCTGATGCCGATGTTGGCGGCCTTCGATTCGCCGGGGCCGTTGACGATGCAGCCCATCACGGCGAGCTTCAGTTCTTCGACGCCTTCGTAGTGGCGCTTCCATTCGGGCATTTTGTCGCGGATGTAGCCCTGGATGCTTTCGGCGAGCTCCTGGAACGTGGTGCTCGTGGTGCGGCCGCAGCCGGGACAGGCCGTCACGCTCGGCGCGAACGTTCGCAGGCCGAGCGATTGCAGCAGCTCGCACGCGGCGTAGACTTCCTCGCGGCGGTCGCCGTTGGGCCGCGGCGTGAGCGAGACGCGAACCGTATCGCCGATTCCTTCGGCGAGCAGAATTCCCATCGACGCCGCCGACCACACAAGACCCTTCGCGCCCATGCCCGCTTCGGTCAAGCCGAGATGCAACGGCTGATCGGTCTTGGCGGCCAGGTCGCGGTAGATATCGACGAGATCGCGCGGCCGCGAAACCTTGCACGAAATGATGATCTGGTCTTTGCGCAGTCCGGACTCGATAGCGAGCTCGGTCGATTGCAGCGCCGAAAGCACCATGCACTCGTTGATGATTTCCTCGGATGTCTTGCCGAGATTCTTGTCCGTGTTCTCCTGCATGCGGCTCATCACGAGCTCTTGATTGAGCGAGCCGCCGTTCACGCCGATGCGCACCGGCTTGCCATTGTCGCGCGCCACTTTGCAGATGGTGGCGAACTGCTCGTCGCGGCGCTGGCCGTGGCCGACGTTGCCGGGATTGATGCGGTATTTGTCGAGCGCGCGGGCGCAATCGGGATACTTCGTCAGCAGGACATGCCCGTTGTAATGGAAATCGCCGATCACCGGGGCGTCGCAGCCCGCATCGAGCAGGCGCTGCTTGATTTCGGCTACCTGTGCGGCGGCTTCGGGCATGTTGACCGTAATGCGTACGAGTTCCGACCCAGCCTGCGCCAGTTCGAGGCACTGCTGTGCAGTTGCTGCGGCGTCGGCCGTGTCCGTGTTGGTCATGGACTGAACGACGACAGGGGCTCCGCCGCCCACCTGCACCTTGCCGACCTTTACGCCGACCGTTGCATGTCGTTTCTCTAGCATTGAAATTCTATTGTAGCGAAATCGTGCGCCGGGAAGCTAGCTGGAGTGAGGCGCGGTAGTGGGCCAGTTTCCGATTAGCCGACGATGCGAGAGTTGAGCGCTTCTGTCGACGCTAGCGCGTTAATCCTGCACTATGGCGGCAATCGCCAATCGATAATGGGAAAATTCCGTTCCGGGCGCGGATGGGAAGACACCCAAAAGCTTGATATGTGACCTTTACCTATGTCGTGAGGGCCGGCTAATCTTCCCACCCGAGTTCACTAAGCCTCAGTGCGTTCCAATACGAGCTGCGCAATGAACGGACATGCCAACGCCGCTAGCAACCAACCCACCAACGGCCAAAAAGGTGGCAGGGTCGAGGCGAGTTCTGGGTGTGACATCAATTCGCTCATTCCGAGTGGGTACATGTCTGCCGGCGATGGCAAATGAATTTGGAAAAAGTGCTCCAGCGTCAAACAAACCATTGGAAATATAATCACTACGCCTAGGCTGCTTAGAAATCCATCGCGCCCATTACGATGCAATACGCCCAGTAGGTAGGTCATGCCGAATATCAAAAAGGTCATAATGAGCCCAGGCACAAATGCCAGCAGCAAACGCCCCGTAATCGGCGCATGGTATCGCCATGACAGAACCGATGCGCCCACCAACACCATGGCTCCCGCCAGCGCCAGAAATTGTACGGCATTCGCTACCCAAGCGGTCCAGACGAAGTAACGAATCGACCGTGGCTTTGTCAGCAAGAAAACTGCTGTTTTGTGCGCGAACTCTTCACTAATCCCGGTGGCTCCGAAGGAAATCGCAGCGAGACCGAGCAACGCACTGGAAGCGAACAGGAGTATCACCCAAGCGAGCGCGAAAAGTTGCTTCGGGGGCAGCTCGCTCATGGCGAAGTCCATAATCTTCCACAGGAGCGCCGCCAACGTGACGGCAATGAATAGGAAAACATAAAAGCTAACACGCGTCTCGCGCCAGCATTTCCAGAAGTACATCACTGCTCCTTTCGAATGAGCTGCAGGAAGATTTCGCGCAGTCCTAGCGTGGCCGTACTCGTAACGTTTGCACCGTTCCGCGACAGTTCAGCGGCAAAGCCTTCGGCATCTCTTGTCACAACGTACCGGCAGAAATTGTCCTCGACATCGACGGACAAAATCTGCGACGACGTTTGTGCCGGAAGCGAGTTGCCGGCAGCGGTGATCAGCCGGAATTCGCTCTTGATATCGTCCAATCGGGCCTCCATCAGAAGCTTGCCGCGATCGATGAACCCCGCGTATTCCGCGATCCGCTCCACCTCTTCAAGTTGGTGGGAGGAGAAGAAAATTGTGCACCCTCGGTCGAGAGCATCTTCGGCCAGTACATGCATTAACTGGTCCACCGTGATCGGGTCCAAAGCGGTTGTCGGCTCATCCAAAATCAGTAAATCCGCATCTTGGCAAAGCGCCAGCAATAGCCAAACCTTGGTTTGGTTGCCGTTGGAGAGCTTTTCAAAGCGTTGTTTCATTGGGATTTCAAACAGCCGCGCATATTTCTCTACCGCGCTGTCCGACCAAGTGGGATAAAAGCCACGACTAAATCGCACCAGTTCGGATGGCGTCATCGAGGGATACAGAGTCTTTTTCTCGCTGACAAAAGCGGTGCGTTGCAGAATGGCAATGTGTTCGCTGCGTGCGTCCATGCCTAACACGCGAGCCGAACCGGCCGTGGGGCGGAGAAGCCCGAGCAGCATTTTGATCGTGGTTGTTTTGCCAGCCCCGTTGGGGCCGAGAAATCCATAGATCGACCCGCGCGGCACGGTCAGGTTGATTCCACTGACGGCGCGGATACCAGCGTATGTCTTCGTGAGATCTTTGGTGTCGATGGCGAGTTCGTTCATTTGTGGTCTCCTACGCGTTCTGATAATTTCGCCAATTCCTCTTGCACGATTCTCAGAATGTCCTCATCGGTAAGGCGGAGTTGGGCACCTTCGACGGCGAGCTGCCTGGCATATGGTTGCAGGCGGCGCAATTTCTCGGATTTCAGAAAGCGCGGGACATTTTCTGCGACGTATGTGCCGCCACCCGGAATGGTAGTGATGACGCCATCGCGCTCGAGATTCTGATACGCGCGCGCGGTGGTGGTGGGATTGATCCCCAGTTCGGCGGCCAACTTGCGCACCGAGGGCAATGCATGGCCCTGTTTCACGGCGCCCGCGGCAATCGCATTTTTCACTTGAATCTCGATCTGCGCATAAATGGGCACGCCCGAGGATGGATTCACGTGAAAGAGCATTCTGTATGATTACAGCCATACAGCCAACATGTCAAGGTAGAGTGTTTCAGCGGTATCGGGCGACGGAATAGCGGGCACTTATGGCCGATGAGTTCTGGTTCTGCAATTTGCTCGGTTCTGGACGAGTGACGGGCCTACCGGAACCTGACTCACTAACCTGAGACGCGGTGGTGTCCCAATAGCTTGCGGAAAAAGTCCAGCACCTGGCTTCAGGTGCTGAAGGTCCACGTGTCCACTCACACCCATCGTGGACGGTGCGGGGAGCACGCCCGGGCAAGCCCGGGCGGCAAGCAGCGGGAGCGAGCTCCCGCACTCCACAGGACAGCTCAGTTCTCACATGGCTTACGGCGAGGTTGAAACCCCGCCCTTCCACCGGAGAGGATTTTTCACCAAGCTGCTAAATTTGATTAGGGCAACGCTTCGCACAGACAGGATCGTCTGTGGCACGTTATAGTTCGGCGCGGTGGGGAACGGGATGGGGCTTACCGTTTCGGGCGGGCGGCACGATGGTCGCCATCTTGCGGATCATCGCGAGGACGAGCCGCTTATCGTCGTCCGAGAGCGTCGTCGAATAGCGGCGGATATCCGCCAGAAAGCGAATCTCCTCTTCGGAGAGCTCGCCGAGCATCTTGCGGGTCTCGCGGTCCTGTGCGGTGTCAGTGCCTGGGAAGAAATCGGCCAGGCTGATCTCCATGGCTTCGGCAATCTTCGCCAGTGTTTCGAGCGAAGGGACCGTATGGCCGTTCTCGACGCGCGAAAGATAGCAGCGGAGAAGCCCCGTGCGGCGCTCGATGTCGCCCTGGGAAAGGCCGCGGTCGCTGCGGTAGGACCGAATCACTTCGCCGATATTCACTTTGGGCTTTTCTTTTGGCATGGCGTCACTTCCTGCGTGGAGTATCGTTCTCTACAACAGATGGTATCTTACGAGTTACCCCAAAATCGGCACAAGGGCAATCTCCGGGCGTGTTCCTATCAGCAACCCCTTTGCCGGCCCCTAGTGTGCGCTTAGTTTGCCCTAGTTGGAAGGGCTTGGCAGGGGCACCGTAACGTCTTGCTGGAGCCTGAATTCGAGCAGAGTCTCGCTTGGGATACGAACCTGGTCGCCCTTGGTGACCACCTGCACGGTCGTCCCGGCTCCTGCACCCACTGCGCCGCCGATGGCTGCGCCCTTCCCACCGCCCGCGATGGCCCCGATCATCGCGCCGAGTACGGCGCCGCCTCCGATGCGTTCCGCGCTCTGGGTGCCGCGGCCCTTGCCTGCTACCTCGTAGTCGGTGGAATCAACCGGAACGATGCTGCCGTTGATCCGGACGCCCGTCAACTCCAGCGTGAGTTGGGCCGCGCCGGAAATCTTTCCCGCCGCCTTGGCTTGGGTGAGCTTGCCATACACATCGGCGCTTGCCGGGGCTACGACGGTGTCGCCGACGACGATCGGACTTTCAAGGCTCCCGTGGAAAGTGTCACCGATCTTATTCGTTGAGGAATCCACCCCGTCGATCATTCTTACAAATACCGAGGTCCCGGCAGGGATGGTAATCGCCTGGGTGGTCTGCGCGCCGGACTGGGCCGGCGGGGGCGGCGGCGGCGCCGAATTTGCGGCTGTGGTCGTCTCAGTTGCCGGCGCAGGAGGGGCTGGCACCGCCGGCGGCGGAGTCGCCGGGGCGACCGCTTGGGCTGGAGGGGGCGGCGCTGATTCAGGAGCAACGGCAGGCGCGCTGGACGTGTCACCTGCGTCGCTGAAGCCGATGTTTAGTACGTCTTTGGTCGCAAAGACTTGTTCCTGGCCATCCACTCGAAACCGGATGTTGAGCGGCGAACCACCTATGAACTGACCCTGGATGACTCGCCCGTCCCGCAACTCGAGAACGTCGCCCGAAACAATCGCGGCCAGTCCGCAACTGAGGATCGCTGACCCGGCGAGTACGAAGGCGAAACGGCTTAGCTTCCCTGCCGCCATCCTGTGCAGCCTTGCTTGTATTTTCATGGATGCCTCCGCGGTTCTGACGCAGGCGAAGCGTGAACAGCCCTCGCGCCGCCTGGGTGGGTCGCTGTTGAGTCCCTATGATAGCTCAGGGCCGCGATAAGGTTGTAATCCGACACACGGAATCAAAGAGGAAGAGGAGGGTGGCTGAGGCCGCTCTTACAGCACCGACGGAACGATGGTGGGCTGCGTTGCTGAATTCTGCGAGTTTTGTTTGCCGGCGCGCTTGTTGGCGTAGAGAGCCTCGTCGGCTCGTTTCAGCAATTCTTCCGAAGTCTCGCCCGCTGTGTAATCCGTCCAGCCACGGGAGAACCGGCAAGGAATCTTCTCAACGCTGTATTGAACTTCAAGTCCCTCGACGCGGGCCACAACGTGCCCCACTTCATCCGCGCGACATTCGGGAAGAAGTACCATGAATTCGTCGCCCCCAAGGCGCACGGCCAAATCGGATCCACGAATGGCCTTCTGTAGCCGCTCGGCAAAGCTTTTGAGCACCAGATCGCCCGCAGCGTGACCCAGTCTGTCGTTAATCTGCTTCAGGCCGTCGAGATCCATCAACAAAACGGTCAGTGGCCGTTGGTGGCGCACTGCGCGGCTGATTTCCTCCGCGAGACGTTGCTCGCCCGAACGGCGGTTGTAGAGGCCCGTGAGCTGATCGAGAGCGGCGAGTTTGTACACCTCATTGGTAAGGTTTTCAACCTTCGTCAAGGAGTTCACCTGGTCCGCTATCTGATTGCGCAACTTCATAATCATCGTCTGCTGGTACACGAGGTATACGGCGAACACCAGCACGATCCCCACGAGCGCGCGCACGGACTGATTCAGGTAAAAAGAATAGGTTCCCTGCTCCCGGGTCAACATGGCAGGGAAGGCAAACGAAGCGACCGCAATCGTCAGCAGGATCAAGACGAGCAGGGTCGAAGACCATAGCCACCACTGGCGGCGGTCCAGCCTCCGCAGATTTTCGCGGAACGCCTCCGGCTGCACCCCTTGGCTGTCTTGAGAGGAAGCTGTTTCGACCATTTGATGTGCCTATGCTTTCATATGTTAGTACCCCGAACTGGGGGGAAACTCCAAATGGTATGTTCGGGCGGGTTTCCATATCGCCATCCGTGAATTTACGGTGCGGGCATCGCAGTAGAACGTTCGCCACGTTTCGGTCTTCCCCCATGTCGCGACTCCCCGATCTATTTACTACATATTAACGTACGCCCACCTTCGTTCCTGCTTCTCCTCGTTAGCGCCCGCACCTTCGACATCGTTCTGCGCTTCTCCCACACTACAGTCGCGCGTATCGGGGTCGTTCTACAAAACTCTAAGGAGACACTATGAAATCGATCAAGGCAGCTTGCCTGTTGGTTCTTACACTCGCAGTGCTCGCGGTTCCGGCGACGCAGGCCATTTCACAGGGAACCCTTTCGAAGACGGTCGTCCGCGACATGCCGGTAGGCCCTTTCCCGCCGCCGCCGCACGTTCGTTAGGCTTTGCATGCCATAATCGGACGGGGAGGGCTTCCGCCCCGTCCGGCTGTGCTAGGATTCCTTTCGGCCGAAAGGTGAATCCTGATGGCGTGGCTGATCGTTTTGTGCTCCGGCGTCCTGCTGCAGTTCGGGATTTTGCTTCGAGGTCTTAGGGAGAAGTTGCTCGCCAGATATTCCTTTTTCTACGCATACGTTTTTTCCAGTTTCGCGGCTACAACCCTCGCTCTCGTGCTCTGGAGACTGGCTTTCGCTTCATTTCAAAGGTCCTACTGGATCTTGCAGTTTGCGACCCTCTTGATCGGTTGCGGCATCATCTTAGAGATATTCAGGCACGTATTGTCTCCTTATCGTGGCGCGGAAAAGTTCGCTATGGCGGTAGGGCTTTTTATCTTTGGGGCAGTCTTCTGCTTTGCCATCGTGTACCGGCTCATCGCACCGTCGCCCGGCAGGGCGCTCTTCGAACTTGAACGAAACGTGCGAACCGTACAGGCGATCTTGCTGTTCGGAATACTTGTCGTGATTTCCTATTATCGGATCCCGCTGGGAAAGAACATCAGGGGCATGATCGCGGGATACGGCCTATATATAGTCACGAGCCTGTCGACTCTGGCGATCCGAGCGTATGCCGGCCCCAGATTCAATGGCACTTGGAACGTGATTCAGCCGCTCTCATTTGATGCGTCCCTGACGATCTGGCTGGTAGCGCTCTGGTCGTACCAACCGAATCCTGCCCCCGACCCAACTGTGCCCCTGGAAGAGGATTACGAGGTGCTCGCCAGGAGGACGAAACGCGCCCTGGCTTCAATGCGGTCGCATCTTACGAAGGCTGCTCGGCCCTGACCGGCTACTACGGGCCATTTCACCACCGTTGGCCGACCAGTATGTTCGTACTATTGCCTCCGAAGTTAGCGCGCCCTAAACTGATGCCGTTGTTGGGATCAATTCGCGATGACGATGGCGCTCACAACAAGAGTCGGGAACAAACTGCAAGGAAGGTATCCGAGGACCCAGTCGTACGCTGGGTCGTACGCTGCGGATTCGCGCTGGATACTCTATTTGGTAGTTGGCAGCCTCGTCACTATTTATCTCTGGACACTCGCGGCCATAAGCGATAATGTCGGCGATCCGGAGCCGGGCTTCCGAGTCTTTCGGTGGTTTGTGCTTCTGGCAGTACTAGGCTGGGTCTATGCGATCCGAGCCTACGACTCTGGGCGCCCAGCTGTGGAGGCTGTTCAGTCCAGTGACAATCGCGACGTAAAGGCGGTCCAATCGTGATTCAACTGCTCTTTTTCCTTCTTATAGGCGCCGCGCTTCTCACGTCGCTTCTGTTTCTTTCGCGACATGGGGGCTCCCGTGTGGAAGGCGATTCCGGAGTTCTCCTGGAAGCTCGAAGGGCACTCGACGCTCTGAAGGGAGGACTGCTTCCGGAGGAGCTTGTACAACGGATTTTCGCGAAGGACGATTTTGACTATCTCATCTCGACGGCGGCACCCAAGTCTGTGCGCGATCTTTTCGTTGTCGAGCGGAAGAGAATCGCCCTCTCATGGATCGGCCAGGTTCGGTGCCAAATCTCGAGTCTGAAACGCTTCCATGTGAGTGCCGCGCGATCCTATGCGCGGCTTGGCCTGCGCACCGAGTTTCAGCTCGCTTGCCACTTCGCAGCCTTGCTCGTTGGCTGCCGCGCTTTGCGTCTGGCGGTATATGTGGGTGGCCCTTATGTGGCTCCTCGCATGGTCGGCACCACGGCAGTTGCAGCGGCCAGGATCTGCGCGATTTCCGAGCAATCACTTGGCTTCTTGAACCCCGTGCAGCTGAAGCCATATGCCCATAACTCGCTGCCGTCGTAGGAGATAGACACGCGTGATTAGCTCGCCCAAACGAATGGACGTGGAGCAGGCCCGCGAAGACCTGTGCAGACGGACCCTGTCGGAAATTCAGCGCCCTTTAGACCGCCTGATCTATTTGGCTTCCATGAGGGACTACAACACAGGCGTTTACCATCACGACGGCCTAGCGTCCCGCTTCACAGAGGAAGTCGCCTGCGAGGCCCTAGCGGACTGTCACCGCGAGGCGTTTCGTGAACTGGTTATCTGCCCGCTGGATGAGCTTGTTTCCCAACTCGATGCCTATAGGAACTCAACACACACGAGTCCGCGGGAGTTCCTGACAGCTTGGGGAAGACTCGAGCCCTACCGTGTCGCCGTACCCGTACAAGCGGATCCCTTATCCGCCGAATTCCTGTTCTCGAACTTCAAGATCGCCTTGGCAGTTTTGGAATCTCAGCTGGACTCTCGTCCGGCGGGACTAGCCGCATAGCAACACCTGTTACCTGCCCCACGATTTCAGCCTCCGACGGATACGCGAACTGCCGAATCGCAGTGCCTGAGAGCGGATGCGGGACGAGCGTTAGCTGCGAACCCCGTACCTCGCACCAGGAGCACGCATATCCATCCCGCAGCTCAACGAAGAAGATTGGCCGATCGAATTCCGTCCGCCACTCCGACGGTTGCAGGCGGCTCGGGTGACTGTCGATCTGCACGAATGAACCCGGCCGGAGCAAAGGATACATCGTGTGATCCTGCAACCCGATGAATCCATACTGGCAGTGGCGCAGGTCGAGCTTCTGGATCAACGCCACGGGTATTTCGCCCCACACCTCCACCATTCTCGAAATCAAACTTGTGGTTTCCAAGCTGAAGCTTTTGTCGAAGCGCACTGGGAAGGTGACGGATTTTTCGCCGTCGGGAACTTCGAACGAAGCCAGATGCGTGTTTTGCAGAGGCAGCGCGAGTTGGTAGCGCGAAGTTGCGCCCAAGTCGATCCCGAATACGGCGAGGAGTTCGTGGAACTTCGTACGGTAAATCACGCTTAGGCTATACAACTTGTAAATGCTGGGTATGGAATTCTTATTCTCGAGTTGCGTAAGCCAGGCGTTCGAAATGTAGAATTCTTCGTTCTGGCGGTCTTCCGCAATCGTGCGACTGAATTCTTCCACTTCGCGAGTGGTAACCCCAAGCCGATTGCGGAGTTCCCGAAGTTGTTCCCCTGGACGCATAGGTGGCCCCGATAAACTTGTTGCCGTCATGGAACATCACAGCACGGAACATCAACTTCTCATGATCCACCCACCAAATTACCACACCTTAAATCTTTCCCTCAGTCGAATCAACTGATTTAAAGCGAGTTGTAGTCAGAACCGAAAAGCTGTTGCCCCTGCACCAATCATAGTGGGTGAGCAACAAGAGCGCCTACTAGTACTGATCTGCTTGTAATTAGAAGCAACTGCAGGATGTTTTCTGCAACGCTCGTTATCGGTGGGAACTTGGGTGGTTTGCGCTGATAGCTCCTGTTGCGCCGTTGAAAAACCCGGATTCGCGCATCCATGGGGATGTTTTCGCTTTCGTATCATCTCGCCGCGTGCAACTGGCCGCAAACGCGCGATTGTGCGACCCTGAGGTTATCCGCCAGGGGGCGAGATCATGTCTGACGCACTCGACCCAACCGCTTCTGGAATGCCCTTCGGACAGCGCCGCACTGTTCCGCGCTACTCACTGATCGCCACTGCCGAGGTGATCGAACCGCCTTCAGACGCTCGGATGTCCGGCCGGATTTCGGAGATCAGCCGCAAAGGTTGTTACTTCGATATCCTGAACACGCTGCCGGTGGGTACCATAGTTCAGTTGCGCGTTACGCGCGATCAAGGCAGTTTCGCCACGATGGCGAGGATCATCTACGTTCAGGAGGGGATCGGAATGGGTCTCGCGTTCATCGATCCGCCGGAAGATCAGCTTCGGATCCTCGACTCCTGGCTTGCCGAACTCACCGTCTAAGGCGCCGTCGCCGCGCCGTCCTTTTGGATCACGCCGCAGGCTACGTGAGGACCTGAATTCCCGCCGCCATGGGCCTTGTCATCCGAGGGGTTTTCGTCGATCACAATTGAGGTTCCACCGGGACGGAAGAGCGAATTCGGCCCGTCGCCGAGAGTCACGCCCTTGGCTGCGATCGTTGCTTGGAGGTGGCCATCGAGACCTGCCTCAACGTTAGGAAGATCGCCCGCATGCGTGCTATCGGAGCTGGTTGATTCTTCTTTGGCGTAAGGGTCGAAAGATGGCCCGGCGGATATAAAGTCCGGGCCCTCGCATTTCCCTACCGAGAGAATGCGCACGGCGTGCAGTCCAGGTACCTGCTGGATCACGTCCAGCTCAATTTTCACGCCATCCGTAACAGGGAAGAATTTCGCAGTCCCGAGCTTCTCCTCCACGGGACTCAAGATATCCGCGTAGGCGCCCGGCTCGGCGGACTGTGCAAATACCGTGTGATGAAATGGCCCGCGGTTACAAGCGAAAGCCGCGATAAAGCCGAGAAATGTGCACAGCACTGCCCTGCGGCATCGCGGCACGATGTGGCCCTCTCGCCTCCAACGATCAATCTTACTTGAAATTGGGATGCTCTAAGGGAGTTTCCAGTCCGCAGGCGGAGTGTTGACAGCCCAGAATTCGGGAGCGGGCTGGAGGAATTCAACTGCTACCTGGGCTAGGCCCGCTCGATCGGGGCCTAAGTAGGACACTCTCGCTTCGCGCTCGTCCCAATTCTGTGGATTCATAACGACCAGTCTTTGACCCAGAGTGACCTTCGACGCCATCATCAGTAGGGCGCCATGAGCGCTCACGGTTACCGTGAACGTCTCTTCGCGAAACGCCGGGTGGTCGGCGGGGCCGCCACGAATCACGACCGGCACATCAAGCAAGAGCCTTTCGCTTCGCCTCTGTCCTGTCTGTCCGGCCATACTCGATTCTCGCCCCTTGTCTCCCATCCACTATCCCTCCATTGACCGATCGAGCCCATTGAAAATATCGCGCGATGCCCTCCGGAGTAAACTCGGGCTCGGGCGCGACCGGACTGTACAGATCGTCGGCCTTTACAGTAGACTAGCTAGGTGACAAGACAGTTGAGCTCGGCGAATTCTACCCACGCGTCACCGCCAAGGCGGTTGCGGCCGAGCACGTACGATGCGACCAGCGATCGGCGCCGCCAGATCGTCGAATGGCTGCGCGCTCGCGGCGGACCCGTTCCGGGCAGCGAGATCGCCAAACATTTTCGGGTAAGCCGCCAGTGTTTGGTTCAAGACGTAGCAATTCTGCGTGCGAGCGGCGAGGAGATTCTGGCAACGCCGACGGGCTATCGTTTGCCCGCAGAATCCAATCGAGCCCATCGAGAAATTCTCGCCTGCAAGCATCCCCCGAGCGAACCGAAGAGGAGCTCCATATCCTTCTCGACCACGGTGTCCGGATTCTCGACGTGATTGTCGAGCACCCCCTCTATGGAGAGCTTCGAGGCTCGCTAATGCTTGAGTCGCGCGCCGATCTGCAGGATTTTCTGGCGCACGTGCGCGCGTCGCATGCCGCGCTGCTCTCCTCGCTCACAGACGGGGTGCACCTGCACACGGTGGAAGCCTCGCGGCCGGAGATGATTTCACGCGCAAAGACACAACTGCGCGCTCGCGGCTTTCTTTTGAAATAGCGGCGCGATCAGGCAAACCCCGAGATGAGCCTCACACGCGAACAACGAACCGAGAGAGCCCTCTTCCGGGGTGCGAGCCTCACGCTCGACCATGCGGAATACCGCGATACCGTTCGTGCGCTTACAGAAACTCTCTTGCGTGCCGATCTTGCACCGCGGGATCTCACAGTCGCGGCTCTCGGGACCAGCGGAGGGCGCGCCGAGGCAGTAATCTTGGCGCGCGCTGGCGGCGTCGTTGCGGGCCTGGCCGAATTGGCCTTCGTGCTGCAGGCTCACGGCATCGTTGCCACCTTGGAGAAGTGTGACGGCGACGCGATCCGGCCCGATGACTTGCTGCTGCGAGCGGAGGGCGAGGAAGTGCAACTCCTCGCGCTCGAACGCGTAGGGCTGAATCTGATTCAAAGAATGAGCGGCATCGCGACCGCGATTCGCTGTCTCCAGGAGCGCGCCAAACGCCAGTGCCCCGCCACGCGAATCGTTGGCACGCGCAAGACTCCCTGGGGGCTGCTCGACAAGCGCGCGCTGCACCTCGGCAAGGGCGGCACTCACCGCCTCGGGCTTGGCGACGCCATTGTCGTGAAAAACAATCATCTCGCGCTGCTGGCGGCCCGCGAAGAAGAAGCCGCCCCCATGGCGATCGAAAAGGCGTGGGCGTTTCGCAAGGATTCCGCGTTCATCGAGATCGAAGTGCGCGGCGAAGCTGCCGCCCGCGCTGCGGCCGAGACGTTTCGCCGCTTGCGGGAAAATGCGGCAGAAGAATATCCATGCCTGCTCATGCTCGACAACATGACCCCGGATCAAGTCGGCGCGATTCTCGACACGTTGCGCCGCGAGAATTTGTGGGGTCACGTTTTGATCGAGGCCAGCGGCGGCATTTCCGAATCGAATGTGGAGGCGTACGCGGCACGCGGCGTTGACGCCATTTCAATTGGCGCGCTCACGCATTCAGCCCGGGCGCTCGATATTTGCCAGAGAATTTCATAACCCTTGGGGAAGAGGACCCCGTCATGACAAATGCCAGCGCCGTACAAGCAGCTTTCGAATCGCGCTACACCCTTCCGGTCGTGGAGAACATCACCGACACGGCCGACGAGATTCGCAGGAAACAGGAGCGCGTCCGCCAGCTCTGCGCCGAGCGCAACGCCATTCTGCTCGCGCATCATTACCAGCGTCCCGAGGTGCAGGAAGTGGCTGACGCCGTGGCCGACTCCCTGAAGCTTTCGCAAGCCGCAGCGAAAACGAATGCCGACGTGATCGTCTTCTGCGGCGTCCACTTCATGGCTGAGACGGCAGCCATTCTGCTGCCGGAGAAAACGGTCCTGTTACCCGACTTGCGCGCGGGCTGCTCGCTTGCCGCAGCCGTAACGCCCGAGGAGCTGCGCAAGTGGAAGGAGAAGCTGCCCGGCTGCGTCGTCGTCGCATACATCAATACCTCCGCGGCCGTGAAAGCGGAAAGCGACTACTGCTGCACGTCAGCCAACGCCGCGAAAGTGGTCTCCGCGATTCCACCGGACAAAACGATTCTCTTCCTGCCCGACAAATTTCTCGCGACCGTGGTCGCGCGGCAGACCGGGCGCAGCAACATCGTCGCGTATCCCGGCTACTGCCACGTGCACAAGACGATCCGGCCCGAGCAAGTGGTCGAAATTATGGATGAGCATCCCGACATCGAATTGCTGCTCCATCCAGAATGTGGCTGCGTGAGCTCCTGCATGGCAAAAGCGGTGGATGGCACGTTGCCCGCGGACCGTACCTTCTTTTTGTCCACCGAGGGCATGCTGCGGCACATCGGCAATTCGCCGGCTGGCGAATTCGCGGTCGGCACGGAGCTCGGGATCATGCATCAGTTGAATAAGAAGTTTCCCGAGAAGAAATTCTATCCCGTGAATCCGGATGCGGTTTGCTCGTTCATGAAAACCATCACGCTCGACAATGTGATTCGTTCGCTCGAAACGCTGACGCCTCAGGTGCGCGTGCCCGAAGACATCGCGCGCAAGGCGAAGCGTGCGATCGATCGCATGCTCGAGCTGGCGTAAGGCCCGCGCCCATGCTGAAAATCGGACTTCTCGGAGTCGGCGCCATCGGCAGAACCATCGCCGCGGCGCTCGATCAAAAACAAGTGGATGCGGAATTGGTCGCGCTCTCCGACCAGGACTGCAGCCGCGCCAAATCTCTCTGCTCTGAGCTTTCTGGCCATCCGCCTGTCGTGTCCATTGACGAGATGATTGAGCGCTGCGAACTCGCGGTCGAAGCGGCCAGCCAGGCAGCGCTTCCGGAATTCGTCCCCAAGGCGCTCGCACGCGGCCGCGACATGCTGATCATGAGCGTCGGTGGCCTGCTCGGCCGCGAAGAGTGGTTCCGGCAGGCGCGCGAAAAGGGTTGCCACATCTACGTACCCTCGGGCGCGATCGCGGGTCTCGATGGGATCAAATCGGCGTCGATCGGACGGATCGAGTCCGCGCTCCTCACCAGCCGCAAGCCCGTCGCAGCGCTCAAGGGGTCGAAATACGTGGTCGACCGGGACTTGCCGCTCGACACGTTCAAGGAAGACACGGTCATCTTCGAAGGACTTGCCGAAGAGGCCGCTCGCGCGTTTCCCGCGACATCCAACGTCGCAGCTTCGCTACGCCTCGCGGTCGATCCCCTCGAGCCGGTGCCCGTGCGCGTCAGGGTTGTCGCGGTGCCCGGCGGCAACGAAAATGTCCACGAGATCCGCGTGCAGGGCGAATTCGGACGCCTCACAGTCAAGGTCGAAAACGTGCCATCGAAATCGAATCCGCGCACGTCGCAGCTCGCGGCTTTCTCGGCCATCGCCACGCTGAAAAACCTCACGCGCTCACTCCGTGTGGGCACGTAGATTGGCGCTGGCACGGATTTCCTTACCCTCGCGTACAACGTGCCTCTTCGGGGCACGCTTGCACAAAGCGGTGAGCAGTTGCGCTTCTTCGTTGCGCGCTCGCGTATGAATGCGATATAAACGCGCGCGGCACTGGCAGAGGAAACGTGAATCGGCTGCCGCACGTCACATAGCCACAGAATGAAACCTGAGAATTCTGTTTGGGGGAAACACGCATGAAGAAAGCATACTGTCTAGTCGCATTGCTATTTCTTGCCGGAGCAATTGTCCCGGCGCAAGCGCAGGACGCCACACCGCCACCGCCCGCAGCACAGGGACAAAGCGCCCCTCCAGCCGCTGCGCCCCCCGCGCAACGTCCCCCGGGCATGTTCATGGCGGCACCGCTGCCTCACGGCGTGGTCAAAGACTACAAGCCCGTGACGGACGACATGCTCCTGAATCCGCCGCCGGGCGATTGGCTGCAGTACAGCCGCACCTACGACGCCTGGCGCTATAGCCCGCTGAAGCAGATCAACAAGAAAAATATCAGTCAGCTTCACATCGCCTGGGTGAAGGGGCTGCCTGCGGGCACCACGGAAACGATTCCAATCGTGCACGACGGCGTGATGTATCTGATCGCGCCGGGCGCGGACGTGATGGCCGTGGACGCCACCAACGGCGACATTATCTGGCAGTACCACCGCGACTTTAAGAATCCTCGGCTCGGAGGCCAGGAACGCACCAAGGCCATAGCAATCTATAAGGACATGGTCTACTACACGGCACCCGACGGCTATGTGGTCGCGCTCGATGCAACGACCGGGAAAGTTCGCTGGGAAACGTACAAGACGGAGACGCAAAACACCTCCGGCGCGATCGTCGTTGATGGCAAAGTGATCTCCGGCGGCACCTGCGATCGCGGACGCCAGAGCTGTTTCATCGAAGCGGACGATGCGGACACCGGCAAGGAAGTTTGGCGCTTCTACGACGTGCCGGCTCCCGGCGATCCGGGCTACGACTCGTGGCACGGCGCCGATACTACCAACGACACGGCGTCCACATGGGGAATGCCCGGCAATTACGATCCGGTTCGCAAAGTGCTTTACTGGGGAATCGCGAATCCTGCGCCGTACGAACGCCTCGCGCGTCACGGCGGGGATCCTGATGGCACGTCGCGCACAGCTCCTGCCGACCTCTATAGCAATTGCACGATCGCGCTCGATCCGCAGACCGGCAAGCTCATCTGGTATTACCAGCATCTGCCCGCCGACGACTGGGATACCGATCACACGCACGAGCGCACGCTCGTCACCACGACCTACAATCCCGATCCGAAAGCGGTGAAGTGGTACAACACCACGGTGCCAATCGGATCGAAGCATGACGTGGCCGCGATGGTCGGCGAAAGCGGCATCATGTTCGTTCTCGATCGCAACGACGGCAAATTTCTCTGGGCAGAGCCCGTTCCCGTCGATGCGCCCAACATGGCCATCTCGAATATCGACGAAAAGACCGGCCTAACCACGATCAACTGGGATGTCGTTATGAAGAAGCCGGGCGACCACCACGTCATCTGCTACTGGAATGGCCGCAGCTACTGGCCGACCGCGTACGATCCGGAAACGAATTCGCTCTACACCGGATACGTCGACAACTGCCTGGATATGACGGCGAATGGCGGAAGCGGAATCCGGCATGGTGTCCTCCGCGACGGATCGAAGACGGATGCGCTCGCGGGCCTCGCCAAAATCAATCTTTCCACCGGCGAGATGATGAAGTTTGCCGTGCAGAACGCGCCCGGCACCGGCGCAGTGCTCGCCACGGCCGGCGGCTTGATCTTCCACGGCGACATCAACCGCCGCTTCAGCGCGTACGATGCCAAGACAGGCGAACAACTGTGGCAGTCCATCCTCGGCGGGCCGATCTCGGTCAGCACAATCACGTACGAGGTAAATGGCAAGCAGTACATCGCGGTGATCACCGGAGACAACCTCGCGAACGGAGTTCTGGCCAGGCAGAGCGGCGTGCAACTGACGACCGGGGCCAACGCGATCTACGCGTTCGCACTGCAATAGAACGGCACATTTTCGCAAAACACGAAGCCCCGCCGAGATTCAATTCGCGGCGGGGCTTTTCGTTTCTTCAGGCGCTAGTGGGAGACATCTGCGAATGCAATCTTCACCGGCGATTTGTCCTCTTCGGCCACCTGGTACATTCCCCGTGGCATCAGGCCCATGTTGCGCGCGAGAATCGCGTCCGGCATCTCCTGGATGCGGGTGTTGAACGTATTCACCGAATCGTTGTAGAACTCGCGCCGGTCGGCGATTTCGCTTTCGAGCTCGGTGATCCGCGACTGCAATTGCATGAAGTTGTTGTTCGCCTTCAGATCCGGATAATTCTCAGCGGTCGCGATCAGGCGGCCGATGGCGGACGTCAGATTCGCGCTTGCTTCCGCCTTCTGGTCGATGGTGGTCGCCTGCGCGTATGCCGAACGCGCTTGCGTGATGCGCTGGAAGGTATCCTGCTCGTACTTCATGTAGCCCTTGCAGACTTCGACGAGATTTGGCAGCTCGTCGTGCCGCTGTTTCAGCAGGACGTCGATATTGGCCCAGGCCTTATCGACGTTGTTTTTCACGGCGATCAAGCCGTTGTAGAGCATCACCACGTAGGCCACCGCCCCGACCACGGCAAATAGAAAAACAAGCAGCACAATCGTTCCCATCGACTTTTCTCCTCCCGGCGGCTATAGCCACCCGAGAATTTCGGACAAAATGTAAAAGCAAATCATCGTGAGTAGCGGACCGCCCCAGATGCACGCCGTTGACTTCCAGGCAAGCGCCCGGACGACGTCCCGCTGGCTCTGTGAAGAGATCGCGAACGGGTCGTTGCCCGTTCCTTTGGCCAGCACAGTCGCCGGATGCGCGTCGAATCCTGCTTCTTGCGACGGCATGGCTGATTGTTGCAGCCCTGTGGACTGCGGCCTCTCGGCCACCGCTGTGGCGGCTCGAGCGGCAACTTCGCGCGTCGGCTCTCGGGTCTCCGTGCCCTTGGGCGGCGGATGCACGTCGTCCATCGAAACCGAGGACCAATTGCCGGCCGCAACCGTCGCACTTGACGCGATTCGTTCTGGCGGTGCGTCCGCGACGCGCGACATGGGAATCCGCGTGGCCGACTCGCCGAAGGCCGTGGTCGAAATGCCGGTTAGACCCTGGACCCATCCGTTTGCGCTTCCGACGGACAACGAGAAACTGGAGCGGGAGCGAATCGATGAGGATGCAACCGTCACGTGCGTCGCCGGAGCGCTACTCGCACGATTTGAATTTTGGGCCAGCGTGCCGAGGATGAACAACGGATACTTCGGCTCGATACAGTGTTCTTCCAGACGAATGCTCCCAGAGGCACCAACGCCGTTACGGGCGAGAAACTGCATCACGTTTTCAGGAAACATATTGCTGCCGAAGAGCGACTTGTCGAACTCATCTCGAAAGGTGCGGTGAACGTCGAGGTCGGCGCCTTGCGGGTCGACCAGCAGGCGGCCCGTCGAATCATCGACAAAGAAGGGAACGTAAAGAGTCTCCTCCGCCACCTTCTTCCACTGGCGGTTGTTGCCCGACTGCCGCAGTTCCCAGGCCGTCGCGCAGTAGTAGTAGCAGGCAGCGCCCGTGATCCCGGCCGGGATCGTTTGTGGACCGGTCGCGGTCCCACTTACTTCTACGAGTCCCATGGACGCGCTGCGAATCTTCGAAAACGGCGTATTCAGCACCAGCCGCTTGAACTGAAGCATTCGAAATCCGCGATAGAACAGAACGATGCCGGCCACCATACCGATTGCCGAGTAGACGGCGAGCCGCACGTCGATTACCGCGACGAGTCCCAGCGTCAACACACAAAAGGAAAGCATCGGCGAACTGCCTCCGGAACAAACACCCCTTTTGAATAGTCTAGAAGAATCTCGGCGAAAGTCCGGCAGCCGATTTGGGGGACGTAGCGAATCCTCCACTGCGGCGCACATACTGGCCATTGGTACAGGTGCAGAAGTGATTATGCGGATTTCACCGCGCGCAAATGGTTTTCCCAGGCATTGCTGATACGGCGGATGGTTTCGCGGAGGCGCACGGCAAGGTCAACGATCGTTTGCAGCCGCTGCGCCTCGATGGCGCTTAGCCGGTCCTTGTGCGTGAGCAGCAGCTCGGCATTGCCAAGAATTCCCGTGAGCGGGTTATTGATTTCGTGGCGGAAGACCGTCGCGATGTCGCCATAGAATTCCGTCCGGGGTGGAGCGAGCACGGAGCGCGACGCCGCGGCCCAACGGAGTCTCCGCTCCACAAGACCCGCCGCGAGCGGAAAGAAATTCCCTGTGCGTGCAACGAATTCCACCTCGCCATCGGCCACGAGTCGCGCGACCTCTGTTTGTCGCTCGGGTGGCGCGAGTAGAATTACCGGTGCCGAAACCGCTACGTGCCGCAGAAAATCTTCCAACGGCGCGTCTGTAATAAAGTCAGAGTCTACAAGGACCATTTCGATCGAAACGTCGGTCACCAATTGGCGAAAATGCTCCAGGCTCGAAGCGACCACGAGTCCGGCCGTTCCGGGAACGCAGTTCAGCGCCTGGATCATGCGCCGCGCGACATTTGGGTCGGAAATGCCCAGCAGTGGGACTCGTTCTGTGGCGATCGCTCGGGACGCAATGGCGCTCATTGGCCTCACGTCCTTTGCTTCGCCGCAGTCGCGAGTACCCGATTTACGGCAAGCTTGATCTCTTCCACCAGAAAAGGCTTGGCGAGATACGGCAGCTTGTTTCGATCGAGAAAATCGTGTGTGCGCGGTGCGAGTGTGTCACCCGTGATGAAAATGATCCGGTCGCGGATTGGACTGCCCGTGCTCACGAGCGCATCGTAAAACGCCACCCCGTCCAGCCGCGGCATGCGAAGGTCGCAAATCACCAGATCGTACCCGCCGCGTGACACACGGGTCAGCCCTTCCTGGCTGTCGAGTACCGCCTCGGCCTGATGCCCTTCCTCGCGCAGGACGTCCACCACGAGTTGCGCCACGGTCGGCTCGTCTTCGACCACGAGAATCCGGCTCGCGGCCACGCTGCTCCGCGGCGGCGGCTCAACCGAGGAAGGAGTCCGCAATTTTTCTGGCACCGCGACAACCGGTAGTTCGACCACAAAGCGCGCCCCGCCGCCCGGCTGGTTTTCAAACGTCACTTCGCCATGATGCTGGTGGACGATGCCGTAGACGATCGACAGACCCAGTCCCGTTCCCAGGCCCGGCTGCTTTGTTGTGAAGAAGGGATCGAATATCCGCGATGCGATCTCCGGAGCCACACCAGGGCCGTCGTCGGACACCTCGAGCACGATTCGGTCCGAGCTGTGACGTCCCACGCCTTGGATCACGTGGCTCGTACGGACGAGCACGCGACCCTGTCCGCGACCTTCAAGCAACGCCTGTTCCGCATTGATCAGGAGATTCAATACGACCTGCTGGAGCTGATATGGATCGGCGATGGTTTGCGGTAAGCGAGGCGCCAGTTCGCAGACCACCACGATATTTTCCATCTTCAGTTCGTAGTTGCGCAGCGCCAGCGTGCGCTCCACAATCTCGTTCAGGTCCACCCGCGTGCGCTCGGGCGCGGTCTCGCGCGCGAAATACAAGAGATTCTTCACGATCCGGCGCGCGCGCTCTGCCTCCTGATATACCTTGGTCGCCTCGGAAAACTGCGCTGGATCGAGGCCATGCCCGAGCATTAGCTGTGCGTAACCCATGATCGCCGTGAGTGGATTGTTCAGCTCGTGCGCGATGCCGGAAACCAGCTGGCCGAGCGCCGCCATCTTTTCCGTTTGCAACATCTTCGACTGGATTTGCCGCTCACCCGTCACGTCGGTGTAGAGCTCGATCCATCCCACCGGACGGCCTTCACGATCAAGCACAGGCCGCGAGAATCTTTCAAATACGCGCCGCGCCGGACGCGTCAACTCCAGTTCATCGTGCTGCGGCTCTCCCGAACCGCTCGCATAAGCCCTCCACGGCGCCGCGAAATCCGCCGGGTTGCGGAAGCGCTTCGCGACTAGCCTCTCCAGGGCATCTACCGTCGCCGCATTTTCAAGTTCGTGAGTACCCAGTCCAAACAGCTGCCCAAATCGTGCGTTCGAAAAACGGATGATGCCGGAAGGATCGATGAGGAGCACCCCGGCATGCACCGAATCCAGCAGGCTTCGAAGTTCAGCTTCCAGATACCGCGATTTCTCCTCCGCGCGCTGCACCACCGGACCGTTCTCGATGCACAGAAGCAGGTGCTGCGTTCCCGGCAGAATCCAGCGGAGGGTAATTCGAACAGGGAAACCGGTCGTAAGCGACGCCTCGAAACTCTGCGGCCAAGCCGGATGCTGCCGTGGCTCCCACAATGAAGCCAACTGATCGACCGACGTGTCTGTCAGAAAATCTCCGAGGGGGGGACTGCGTCGCGTCGATGTCTTGAGACGAAGCAATTCACGAGCCCGTGGGTTAGCTCTGTGAACGATTCCGAGGGCATCGATGATGACCAGAGCTTCGGCGCTCGAGTCGAAGACGGCGGCGAAGGCTTCGTCTCCATAGCCCTGATCGACACCCGTCCCGAGCGCATGCTTCGCTGGATTTCTGGTGGACGAATGGCCCGCATTGGTCATCGTGATCACTGGTCACATCGGCTGGGCTACCAGCGCCACAGAACGATTCCGAAGCCGCAAAGCACGGCGATCCCGATCGCAATCGCGTATTCCGCTGAGCGCCGTGCCACTTTGGCCCACCGCACTCCGCGTGCGAACTCTTGCCTTCCGTGCATATGCAGAGTGCTTGCATAACGTTGACCAAGCTGCGCGTGGCACAAAGTCCCAGCGTTTCAATGCATTGGAGGGCAATCGGCCAACAGATCGAAGGCGCATCTTCCCACTTCGATACGAATGGCCAAAAAACGTCCCTGTCTAGGAATCGGTCGAACAAATGAATGAGATCGGGAAGGAGCCCACAACAACACGCGGGCGTGCGGATCAGGTGGCTGGCGAGCGTGATTCTGTTTCGTACTGTTTCAGCTTGCGGTAGAGCGTTGTCTTGCCGATACCCAGCAGTCGTGCAGCGGCGAGCTTGTCTCCCCCTGCGTCACGCAACGCCCGCAGGATCGCGCGGCGTTCGAGCTCTTCAAGGGGCAACAACTCGTCAGCCTGCGGCATGCGGTCACCGACGGCGTAGTGTAGCGCCGATGGCAAGTCGCCCACGTGCAGGATGGGGACCGAGCCGAGCGCCACAGCGCGCTCGACGGCATTTTCGAGTTCGCGAATGTTCCCGGGCCAGTCGTACGCGATCAGGCGAGCCATCGCCTCCTCGGAGATCGCACGCATGCCGCCCGCTTCGCTGAATTTCTCGAGGAACGCATTCACGAGCAGCGGAATGTCGCTCTTGCGTTCCCGCAGGGGCGGCAGCTTGATCTGCACGACGTTGAGCCGGAAGAAAAGGTCCTGGCGGAACTGGCCCTGGCGCACGGCCGCTTCGAGATCCCGGTTGGTGGCTGCAATCACGCGGACGGCAATGGAGATGCGGTCGGTCGAACCGACCGGCTTCACTTCCTTTTCCTGAATCGCGCGCAAGAGCTTTGCTTGTAGATCGATGGGCATATCGCCGATCTCATCAAGAAACAGCGTCCCGCTCCCGGCCGCTTCCATCAAACCGGTCTTCGCGTGCATCGCTCCGGTAAACGCGCCCTTCACATAGCCGAAGAGTTCGGACTCGATCAGCGTGGGAACAAGCGCCGAACAGTCCACCGGGACGAACGGCTTATTCCGCCGCGAGCCTGAAAAATGGATCGAGCGGGCCACGAGTTCCTTGCCGGTTCCGCTCTCGCCCAAAATCAGCACCGGGTAGTTGTGCTGGCTAACCTTTTCGATCAGCCGGTAGACTCGTTGCATTTTCGTCGAAGTGCCGATCAATCCGCCAAATCCGGGACGCGTGCGCAGTTGCTCGCGCAGGATGCGATTCTCCTGATCGACTTCGAGCAGGCGCACCACGCGATCAAGTTTTCCGCGCAGCTCGGGAATATGGAACGGTTTCGTCACGTAATCGGCCGCGCCCATCCGCGTGGCTTCGACCGCGCTCTCGATCGTGCCGTATTGCGTCAAAACCATCACGGCGGTCTGCGGGTAGACTTCCCGGATGTGCTTCAGGAGTTCGAGCCCGCCCATCTGCGGGACGCGGAGGTCCGTGATCACAATGTCGACGGGATGCTGTTCGAGGATTTCGAGTGCCTCCTCGGTTGTGGCAGCCGTCCGCGCGTGCAGCCCCGCGTCGACGACCACGTCGCGGCACAGATTCCTCGTCGCGTCTTCGTCCTCGACGATCAGAACGCTGATCGCGAGCGGACCGTGCATCGCTACCGCCGCTTCTGCTCCGGTTGCGCACATGCGGGTTCTCCTTTCGGGAATCCCATTCCGACAAGGTGAGTGCACAAGCACTACCAACTGGGGAGCTGTCTTCTTCTGAAAAGAGGGCCGTTACAGACTGGGCCAACGTTCGATGGCGCGGAGTATAGTGCCAAAAGAGAACGTTTTCCAAGAGAGTAAAACTACTCACGGCGCTAAGTGCCCAGGGAACAGCAGGATGCAAATTTGGGAATGGCATCCGATCCGAAATGGAAATGGATCGCTTCCCGGATTAGAATACGGTCAGGGATTCGGAATCGTTGGGCAGTGGCATTTCACGACCAACCTCGCCGAGTGCTTCCGACATCTCAGATAATCGAATTTGCTTCAAACCGCTTTCTATCCAGCAGAGAGCGCCAAAGCCAAATTGAAAAGGAGATGCAAATGAAGCGGACGATTCTGCTTCCGGCTATGGCTGCTTTGCTGGCCCTTACGCTCGCGTCGGTATCACCGGTATCGGCCCAGGATCGACCTTCCAACTCGGGCCACGCTCCAGCGCCGAATGAGGTGGCGCCTGGAACGCGCTTCTTGATTCGGCTCGACAACGAGCTCGGCTCGAAGGATTCGAAGGCCGGGCGCCCGTTCACTGCCCACACGATTGAGCCGCTCGCGAGTGCCGATGGCACGACCCTTCCCGCAGGCGCAGAGGTCCGCGGCCACGTCGACAAGGTTGAAGCTGCGGGCAAGGTGGGCCGCGCCCGCGTGTGGCTCACCTTCGACGACATTAGGACTCCCGACGGCTGGATGCCCTTGATCGCCATGGTTGACGATCTCCCCGGCATTCATTCGATCCGCGTTAACTATGATCGCGAGGGCGAAATCGAAGTCAATTCCAGCAAACGCCAGCAGGCCGTCCAGGCTGCTGCAGCGGGCGCGCTGGTGGGTGCGGCCGCCGGTGTAGCGTCTCACGACGAAAAAGACGCAGCGATGGGAGCGGCGGTGGCCGCAGCCACGGCTTATATGGTCACGTCGGGCATCGGCCAGGAATTGACGCTCGAGAGGAACACCAAAATCGAGATCATTCTTGAGCGGTCACTCTACTTCGGACGGGGCTGACCGCACCGGCCAACTGAAGCCCAAATTCGACGAGCAGCGATGCGGCCGCGCGCTCGCAAGGCCTTGGCGAAACCGCACTTTGGCGCCCTGGGGGCGTTCGCTTGGAATTCCTGGAGACTGCTGGTAGATTCAGTTCTGGATGGCACCGGATAACCAATCCCAACAAAGAATTCTCATTGTGGAGGATGAGGACAACGCCCGGAAGGGCTACGAAGCTCTCCTCCGCAAATGGGACTTCGAAGTCCTGGGCGTAGGCACCGGTGAAGATGCGCTCGCGAAGTTTCAGGAGTTCAATCCACACGTGATGCTCGCCGATGTCGAGCTCCCTGGGATGAACGGACTCGACCTGCTGCGCCATCTGGGCGAGGAAATCGAGAGAATTCCCGTCATCATCATCACCGGGCGCGGCAGCGACGAACGCGTCGTCCAGGCGATCGAGGCAGGCGCCTTTTGGTACATCGAGAAGCCGCTGAAGCCTCCCGTCCTCCGCGCGCTCCTCGATCGCGCCTTCGGGCGCCTGAGGGACCGTCAGGCGGTTGCCGTCCTCACCCGCCAACTGCGAGACGCAGGCAAACTCGGGGTGCTGGTTGGTTCGTCAAGCCCGATGCAGGAAGTCATGAGACAGGTCGAAATGGCAGCGCCCTCAACGGCATCCATCCTCATCACGGGCGAAACGGGATCGGGAAAGGAAATGGTGGCTCGTTCACTGCACATGCTGTCGCCGCGCGCCGATCGACCCTTTATCGCAATCAACTGTTCGGCGATTCCGGAATCGCTGATGGAAAGCGAAATCTTCGGCCACGAACGAGGGGCGTTCACGGGCGCCGCGGAGCGCCGCATCGGCTGCTTCGAGCTGGCTCACGGCGGCACGCTTCTGCTCGATGAAATCGGCGAAATGCCCGCTCCCACGCAAGCCAAGCTCCTGCGGGTCCTTGAGGATCACAAGATCCGCCGCCTCGGCAGCAAGGTGGAAACTCCTGTGGACGTGCGCGTGCTCGCGGCCACGAATAAGAATCCCGAGCAGGCCGTGGCGGAGGGGCATTTGCGGCAGGATCTTTATTTCCGGCTCAACGTCTTCCACATTCACCTGCCGCCTCTGCGCGAGCACAAGGAAGACCTGCCGCTGCTCATCGAGCATTTGCTGGAGGAAATTTCGGAAAAGCACGGCAAGAAGGTTTCAGGTGTCGGCGCGGACGTGATGGAACTTCTGCGTTCGTATCCCTGGCCCGGAAACGTCCGGGAGCTGCGCAACGTGCTGGAGCGCGCGGCGATTGCCTCCGATCGCGGCATTATCGGCCGGCAACACCTGCCGTCCGATTTTGGCCACGCCGCCGCGACCGTCACGGCCGGCCTGAATGGCATCCGTTTCCCGATCGGCACAACCGTGGACGACATGGAGCAAGAACTGATTCTTCAAACCCTTTCCGCGACCAGTCAGAATAAGACGCGCGCGGCCGAGCTGCTCGGAATCAGTTTGAAAACGCTGCACAATAAGTTGAAAGAATACGAGGCGGGGCGGAAAGATGCGTCTCAGCCTGAAAACTAAACTCACGCTTGCCACGTCGCTGCTGGTCCTCGTGGTCGTGGTGCTGGTCTCAGCCCTGTATCTCGGGCGGCTTATGCGCCAGACTTTGCGGCAGGCGAACGACAATGCCAGCTTCGTCGCTCAACAAGTCTACAGCGCCTGCGGCAACGCACTCGAGGAAGCGACCGAGCGTGGGGACGCGCCCGCCTCGCTCGATCCCGCCGACCTGCGCGACTACGTGCGCCGCGCTTTCGACAACAGCAGCACGCTGAATTCGCTTATCGAATCTGATATCGGGATCTCGCAGACCATCTACGAAATCACCATCAGCGACAAGGACGCTACCGTGCTGCTTTCAAGCGACGCGTCGCTGCGAGACCAGAAAATTGCGGCTAGGCCTCCCATTAGCTCGTTGGTGCGCGCGGGATTCTTTGAGCAGCTACGCGAGCTGTATGGCCCTCCGCAGGTCTACGAATTCTCGCTTCCTTTCGAAATCAAAACCACTCCCTTCGTTGGCGACATCCGCGTCAGCTTCTCTTCGGCGCTGATCCGCGATCAGATCTCGCCCGGGCTCCGATCCGCCGGCACGTGGGCCCTCGGAGCTGTGTTGCTCTCGACGCTGTTCGTATTCGTCTTCAGCCGTATTGCCCTCGCGCCGATCGAGCGAATTTCGGCCCAGTTGGACCGCATCTCCGCCGGCCATTTCGACGCCGGGCCTGCCGTCGAACGCGGCGACGAACTTGGCGCGGTCAGCACGAAGATCGTCGGCATCGGCAAGCAGTTGCGGGACGTCCGTGAAATCTTCAGCACGTTGCGCGAAAATCTCGACCAGGTGATGAGCGGCTTGGGCGATGGCCTCCTTCTCTTCAATTCCGAGGGCCGAGCGGTTCTCGTCAGTCCTTCGGTTGAGAAGTTTCTGGGCCGTTCGCCTGAGGAGCTAAGGGGGCGGCGCGTAAGCGAAATCTTTTCGGCGCGTCATCCGTTGCGCGACGTCTTGCAAATTCAAGGCGAGGAGATCGCACCCGCGGAGGGCAAGGAACTGACGCTTCAAGGAAGAGATGGCCCGCAGCGCATCGGCGTCAACGTGCAGGTGATCCGGGAGCACGGCGCACGGATCGGAACACTCGTCACCCTGCGCGACGTGGAATCGATCGAACGCATCGGCAGCCAGCTCCAGGTCTCCGAGCGCCTTGCTGCTCTCGGGCGCGTGACCGCCGGAGTGGCGCACGAGGTGAAAAATCCGCTCAACTCGATGCGCTTGTGGCTCGAGGTCCTGAAAGCCAATATGCCCATCGATCCGGAGCCGCAGCAAGCTGTTAAGATGCTCGACAGCGAAATCGACCGGCTGGATCGGGCCGTCAAAACGTTCCTCAATTTCACCAAACCCTTGGAGATCAACCTCGAGGAAGCCTCCTTGCCCACGCTCCTGGCGGACGTCTTGGACGCCGCTCGCCCGTCGATCAACAAGGCCGGCCTCACGCTGCAGGCCAGTTTGCCTGAAGTGTTCCCGCCCGTCCTGGTGGATCATCAACTCATCCACCAGGCCGTTCTCAACCTTCTGCTGAACGCGTGCGATTTCACGGGCCCGGGCGGAACAATCAAGCTCTCCCTCGAGCGCAACAGCGACTACGCCATCATCGAAGTGCGGGATTCGGGTAAGGGAATCTCGCCCGAGGATCAAAAGAAAATATTCCAGCTTTTCTTCACCACGCGCCCGGGCGGCACCGGTATCGGCCTCGCCAATACGTTTCGCTTTGTGCAGTTGCACAACGGGCGCATCGATTTTGAATCGGAGACGGGACGCGGCACCACCTTTCGCATAGAATTGCCCCTTGGCCGTATTGCCGACGCTCCCGCGGGGAAGGTCCGCGATCTGACGCAACCGTTCGCTGCTGAAAAACGATAATGCTCAGTCGTTTCGACAACCGAATCGCTGTTGCCGTCTTGGCGTGCGTGCTTCCGCTCGCCATCGCAGGATGCGAGGGCAAGAATGTTCGCGCCTCGGTACCCGCGTCCGCTCCTGCACCTGCGTCGACCCAAGCCGACCGCCCGATGACCACGGCGCCCGACACCGACGCCACTCCTCCGATGGAAGCTGCTGCAGCTTCTCCTCCCTCGATTCCAGGGTCACCTACGCCGTCGCCGTCCGTAGCGATTCCAGCCGTGACGCCCGCACCGGCTCCGCGTCGGCCCTCGGAAGGGCAGGCGCCCGATCAAGGCGACATAGGATCGGCTGCACGTAGGCCCGCCTTGCAGATCACTCCGGAGCTTTCCCCAGGCGATCAAGCGAGCTACGAGCGCAAAACGACTGACGACCTCGCCGTCGCCGAGAAGAACTTGGGCCAGGCAAATGGAAAACAGCTAAGCGCCGCTCAACAGGACCTCGTCGCAAAAATTACCAGCTTCGCTTCGCAGTCCCGCGATGCCAGTAAGAGCGGCGATTGGGCCCGCGCTCAGAATCTCGCTCAGAAGGCGCGGCTGCTCTCCGTCGAGCTATTGAATTCGCTGTGAGTTATCTAAGGATGATTCGGTGATGGAAGTGGCACGCAGGTTCTTGGTTCTTGTGGCTCTGCTCGCGCCCGCAATCGCCTGGGCCGGGCCGCCATTCCAAACCGACGATCCCGAACCCGTTGATTTTCACCATTACGAGTTCTACGTATTCGGCGGAGCGGACGGCACCGCGCTCGAAATGGACTCGACTGGTCCGGCGGTCGAATTCAATTGGGGCGTCGTCCCAAATGTCCAGCTCCACCTCGTAGTGCCGGCTGCCGCTGTATTCCCCTCCGACGCTCCGAGCGCTTTCGGCCTCGGCGATACGGAGGTTGGCGTCAAGTTCCGCTTTGTCCAGGAAACCAAACACCGCCCCATGGTCGGCACGTTTACGATGTTCGAGATTCCCACGGGCAATCCGAGAAACGGCCTCGGTATCGGGAGAGGATGGGCCAAGCTGCCGGTGTGGGCGCAGAAAAGCTTCGGTCCCTGGACCACTTACGGCGGCGTCGGCGAAGTCATCAATACGGCGCCCGGCTTTCGCGATTTCACCTTTGGAGGCTGGCTCGTCCAGCGCGACATCGGCAAGAAACTTACGCTTGGCACGGAAGTCTTCTCCCACGGCGGTGAAGGCCTTGCCGCGCCGCAAATTCGATCCTCGACGCTTGTCGACGTCGGCGGATACTACTATTTCCGAAATCCGGGTTTCCAGCTGCTGTTCTGTTATGGCCACAGCGCTTTCGGTCAAGGAGAGAACTACGCGTACCTGGGCCTCTATTGGACATGGGGTAATAAGTCTGACTCGGACAAGGATAGTTCCGCCTTGGCACAAGCGTTCTCGCGGCCCTGATCGAAATCTTTTCCACAGGTCTATTGGATTCGTCCCTCGTTTTGTGGTAATTGTTACGCTTATGTGAACGAAGTCCAACTCGGAGGGAGCCTATGCCGACCACGACTCACGATATACGGCAGTCCCTGTTGATACAAGATCCCGAATTTCGCAGTCTTTTCGAAGAGCATTCGCGTTGTGAATCCCGCCTCGAAGAAATCCTCAACTCATCATATCTAAGCTCCGAAGATCTCCTCCAAGAAGCGACCTTGAAGAAGATCAAGCTGCGCCTGAAGGATCAGATGGAATCGATCCTGGCGCGCCACCGGCATTTACCGCACTAACGTCCAGTTGATGATCCACTTCTGTCGTACAATACAGCTGTATTCGATTTAGGAGCGCTGTTGCGTGCCTGGCGCCATTTTATTTTCGGCTCAGGCGTCGAGGCCTCCTCCCCCAAATCTGATTCTTTGTGAGGCACAGCTCCCGCCCGGATGAATCGGGCTTCCGCAACCATGGTCAAGGAAGCGTATCGCTTCGCGATTCCACCGATCGCCATCGGCGTCATCTGTATTTTCTTTGGCTGGAAGTGGCCGGCCGGGATTTTCATTTTCCTCGGCCTTTTTGTCTTCTACTTCTTCCGCGACCCGGAGCGCGCGATTCCCTCGGATCCCGGCGTTGTTGTTTCGCCGGCCGACGGCCGAATCGTCGAAATCGTCGACGAGCCGCTCGACTCGGTCATGGGGTGCCGCATCAGCATCTTTCTCTCGATCTGGAACGTACACGTGCAACGCGCGCCGGTTGCGGGACGCATCGCCGATGTCGTCTATCGCCCCGGCAAATTCATGGGGGCGTTTCGCTCCGCGGCCTCTCGCGAAAACGAGCAAAACGTCATCTATATCCATTCGTTACAAGGCACAATGGTTTTCAAACAAATCGCCGGAGCCATCGCCAGACGCGTGCTATGCTGGAAAAGTCCGGGTGAAGAGGTCGCTCTGGGCCAGCGCGTGGGTTTGATTCGCTTCGGCTCGCGCGTCGATATCTGGCTCCCGATGGACGCGGAAATTGTCGTGAAGCGCGGCCAAAACGTCGCGGGCGGAGCAAGCGTCATAGCCAAATGGAATTCAACTCCATAGATCCGATCGGCCAGGAAGAAGAGCCTCGCCGGCTGTTCCGCAATCACCGGTTGCGTCGCGGTGTCTATCTCCTGCCGAGCGCCTTCACGGTCGCCAACCTTCTCTGCGGCTACTACGCGATCCTCGCGACGCTCGATGGCCGCGCTGGCGATTTCAATAACGCCGCCTGTGCCATCGGCTACGCGATCATCCTGGACTCTCTCGATGGCCGCGTCGCTCGCGCCATGGGCACCAACAGCGAGTTCGGCAAGCAATTCGATTCCCTGGCCGACATCATCAGTTTCGGCATCGCGCCCGCATTCCTGGCTTACGCCTGGGGCGTGCGCGCGATGGCTGCCGAAGCCGCGCCGGATGCTCTTCACCTGACGCAACTCGGCTGGCTGCTCGGCTTCTTCTATCTCGGCTGCACCGCTTGGAGGCTTGCCCGGTTCAATATTCAGGGCATGGCTGAGGGTAGTAGTCGGTTTTTCGTGGGGATGCCGTGCCCGGCAGCGGCCGGCATGATCGCTGCCACAGTACATTTCTTCCAGATTCCGATTGCGGACGCTCGCTTCTCCGTGCTTTGGCTGCTGCTCGTGGTTCTGCTCGGCGGCCTCATGTCCAGCACGATCCGCCACTATAGTTTCAAGGATATCGAGTGGGCGCGACGCCGCCCGTCTCTGTTTGTCGTTCTGATCGTCTTGCTGATTGGCGCGATCTTCATGTTCTCCGGCCCCACGCTGTTGATAATTGCCACCGTCTATACGGCGCACGGCCTCGTCCTTCAGGGCGTCAAGACCGTTCGCCGCCGCGTTGCGTCTCGCCACGCCTGAGCCATGCCGTCCGGGCACGGGATTCTCCATCGCGTCGCTATTGTCGGAGCCTCCTCGCTTCTCGGTAAAGAACTGAAACAGGTTCTCGAAGATCGCAATTTCCCCGCGAGCGACGTCATCCTGCTCGACGAGAGCGTCATGGCTGGAACCCTCACCGAAGCGGCCGGCGAGCCCACATTTATCCGCGCGCTCGAAGAGGACAGCTTCGAAGGCGCGCGCTTCGTTTTCTTCGCCGGCACGCCTGCCGACGCCGAGCGCAATTGGCGCACGGCTCAGGCCGCAGGCGTTACTGTGATTGACCTCACCGGCGCTTTGTCGGCGGCATCCAGCGGATCAGTGGCCATCGCGTCGATTCCATCTCTCGCATCGGTATTGCCCCCGGAAAGCGCGCCAAACCCTTCGCCGACGCCGGTTGCTTACGCTTCTCCCGCAGGGCCCGTGATCGTTGCGTGCACGCTCGCCGCAGGTTTTGCCAAATTTCGGCCGCAGCGAATCGTTTTGCTGCTTTTTCCTCCCGTCTCCGACCGCGACCAGGCCGGCATCGAGGAACTCGAGAGCCAGACGGCCAGCTTGCTTTCTTTCCGCGAAATCGACCGCACCGTCTTTGACGCGCAGATCGCTTTCAATCTCCTCGCACGCCATGGTGAAGCAAGCAAACCGCGCATCGAGGATGTGCGCGCCGCAATCGCGCGCGACGTGGTCCGCTATCTCGCGGGCCGCGCGCCCGTGCCTGCAATTCAACTAGTGCAGGCGCCGGTATTTTACGGGTATGCTTTCGCTGCCTACACCGACTTTGCGCCATCAAGCCCAGCCGAATCGTTCGGCCAGCTCGAAGCCGCATTTGCAGGCCTCGGCGTAAAAGTAGCCGCGCCGGATGATGCCTCGCCGACCAACGTCAGCGTTGCCGGCGAAAGCGAGATTCATCTCGCGCGGATCGAACCCGATCCTGGCGTTGAGAGCGGTGCGTGGATCTGGGGTGTGGTTGATAATTTGCGCCTTGCGGCCACCAACGCCGTCCGTATTGCGGAGGAGCTTGTTGCGAAGTTGCCCGATTGAAATGCCGCCGCGGCACGCAGCGCGGCCCGCAAGAACCTTGCGGGCGCCGTTAGCCTTCTCCGTCTTTCTTGCGGCTCTCGCGGTCGCGATCTTGGCGCAGGGTTGCGGCTATCACGTCGCGGGGCACTCTGCGAATCTGCCGTCCGAATGGACGACGATCGCGATCCCGGCGTTCAAGAACGATACGACGCGCTATCGCATCGAGCAGCGCTTCACGGAAGCCACCATCCGCGAGTTCATCACGCGCACGAAATATCACGTCGTCCAGGACCCTGCGTCGGCCGACGCCGTGCTCCACGGCGAAGTCCTCTCGATTGACACGACGCCTGTGCTGTTTAATGCGACGACAGGCGAAGTCACCACCATGCTCGTCACGGTGCACACGAAGATTTCCCTTGTGGACAACCACACGCAGAAGCCTGTGTATCAGAATAATGATATGGTTTTCCGCGATCAGTATCAGATCTCGACCGACGTGAACAGCTTCTTCGAGCAGCAGGATCCCGCCCTCGATCGCATGTCTCGCGATCTGGCGTCGCACATCGTTGCCAACGTGCTGGAGCGTTTCTGATGGCGTCTTTATCTCCCGAAAAGCTGCTCGAACAGCTCGCTCGCGGCAAGACCATCGGGGCTGTGCTTCTTCTCGGCACCGATCACTACCTTCGTGAAATGTGCCGCAATAGAATCATCGAGACGTGCGTTCCGGAAGCCGCTCGCGACTGGGCCGTGGCCCGGCTGTCCGCTCGCGATGCCGGATGGTATGAGATTCTGCAGCGCGCCGAAACTCTGCCGATGCTGGCGCCGCGCCAGGTGATCGTCGTCGAGGATGTGGAATCGGTCGAGAAGCTCGGCGAGAAATCGCGCGAGGAAATTATCGAGGCGCTCGAAAAATATCTGAGCTCGCCCGCGCCGTTTACGGTCCTGGTGCTCGAAGCCTCTGAGCTCGACGGCCGCCAGAAGTTCCGCAAACTTCTCGGCGAGAAAGCGCTTGTCGTCGAATTGACGATCGGCGGCGAATCGGGCGCGACGCTGGCCGCGCAAATGGCCAAGGATCTCGGCGCTGAAATCGACCGGGATGCCGCCGCGCTGCTGGCCGATATCGTCAATAGCGAGCCAGCCCGCATGCGCGGCGAGCTCGAAAAACTTTCTACCTACGCGCTGGGACGCCGCATCACCGCGGCCGACGTGGAAATTCTTGTCGTCGCGGCGCGCAAGAATACCGTCTGGCAGCTCACCGAGATGCTGGCGAGCCGCCGGCGCCGCGACGCTCTCGCATTTCTCGATAATCTTCTGCGCGAAGGCGAGCAGCCGATCGGAATCGTGGGCGCGCTTGCGTGGACCTATCGCAAACTCATCGAAGCGCGCGACCTTCCGGCACACACAGGAGGCTTCCAAGCCGCGCGTCAGCTCGGCATGCGTCCCGAGGCCGCCGAAGCGGCCGTCCGCCAGGCGCATCGCGTCCCGAAGAGCGAATTGCTCTCCGGCCTCGTCGCCCTCGCGGAAGCCGACAGCCAGCTGAAATCATCAAACCCGGATCCGCGCGCGCTGATGGAGTTCCTGATCGCGCGCCTCACGACGCCCACGTCCGCGCTCGTCTCCCACGCCAGGTAGCGCAAAAGAAAAGGCGCCCCGAAACCTCGGAGCGCCTCAACGAAAATCGTTCGTTGTCGCTGCTGTTACTTCTTCGCCTGCAGCCCGTTCAACGCAAGCGCCAACCGCGACTTGTACCGGTTCGCGGTGTTCTCGGCCAGCGTGCCCTTGCGAATCGCCTTGTCCAGCTCGGAAAATGTCGCGGACATCAGCTTCTCCGCGCCGGGCTTGTCCGCAGCCGTCAGCGCCGCCCGCATCCGGCGCAGCGCCGTGCGGACCCTCGTGCGATTCATGCGGTTGATTGCCGCGCGCCGCTCGGCCTGGCGGATATTCTTGAGGACCGATTTCGTCTTCTTTCTATGCTTTACCGGCGTACCCTGAGCCATTCATTGCTCCTTAGCGTGTAGTTTCGGATAAACCAGAGTAGCGGACCAACGCACCTCTGTCAATTTCCCGCGGCCTCGGTTCGCCTTCGATACTGCAAGATACACAGAATGATCCCTCCGAAGAAGCCGACAGCGTAGGAAGCGCCGTGCGCCCACCAGTCGGCCATAAAACGAGCGTCTGCTGCCGGAGGCAGGTTATCTGACACCCATTCAGGTGGAAACACAGTGCCTCGCCGGGCCAAGGCGAAACCCAACAGGCCGGCTAACAACGCGCACCCGGCCATCACGATCAGCAGTTTCGCAATAGGTTTGAAAACATTTGCGGCGGACAGCTTGGGACGTGACCCGATTCGGCAGGCTATCGCAAGCAAAACGCCGAGCGCTGCCCCCATCCACCAAGTGGCAATCACGCCCCATCCCAAAGCCAGTAGCGTGGGAGATTGAGTTGCAAAAATAGGTGGGTGAAAAATCGTAAAGTACTGAAGGCAGATACGCGCAGTGATTTGGTCATGGACGACGCCATACGGGACGGCGGCGAGAGTACTAACAAAGCAGATCTTCAGCGATTCAACCATGAGAAGAAACGCACCCCAGAGATGTGAGTATAAGGCGCGATCTCTCCCGCCTTGCGAAAAAATCTCGCACGGCATACGCTCAATGCGCTGCAAGAGCGGGCCGCAGCGACATGGCCACCAAAAACAATCCGAAAGCGAAGCCAGACGATGTCAGCGGAGGCTGCCTTTACGTCGTCGCGACTCCTATCGGCAACCTCGAAGACATCTCGCTACGCGCCCTCCGCATACTCAAGGAAGCCGACGTGATCGCCTGCGAGGACACTCGCCAGACGCAAAAGCTTCTCTCGCATTTCGACATCCCGAAGCGCCTCGTCAGCTACCACGAGCACAACGAAATCACCCGCGCCGCGGAGCTCGTCATCGAGCTTGAGCGGGGCGCGAAGGTGGCGCTCGTCAGCGACGCCGGCACGCCCGCCATCTCCGATCCCGGATACCGGTTGGTGAGCCTCTGCCTGCGCCACGGAATCGAAGTCGTGCCCGTGCCAGGCGCCTCGGCATTCGTTGCCGCGCTCGCGGCTTCGGGAATGCCCGTCAGCGAATTCGTTTTCGTCGGCTTTCTGCCGGCGCGGCCCACGGCTCGCCGCAAGGCTCTTCGCGATCTCGCAACCGAGCCGCGAACCGTCGCGATCTACGAAGCGCCTCATCGCCTGCTCGATACGCTTGAGGACGCGCTCGAAATCCTCGGCAATCGCCCTGCGGTGATCGCGCGCGAAATCACCAAAGCCTTCGAGGAATTCCAGCGCGGGCACATCGAAGACCTGCTCGCCGCGGCGCAAAAGAAAGCTCCGCGCGGCGAGATCACTCTGCTCATCGGCCCTCCCGATGGCCACGCAACGCACGCCGAGGCCGACGCGCCAACGGCAAACCTGGTCCCGCTCGCGCGCCGCGTGGATGAAATCATGACCGACCGCGGCGTCGACCGCAAAGCCGCGCTGAAACAAGCCGCCCGCGAACGCGGCATCACCCGCCGCGAAGCCTACAAGCAGCTCCTCATCACGCGCGACGAGTAAGACATCCACGCATTCCGGCGCGCCCAAGAATCGCGCGGATAAAGCCCCCGAAAATTCCGCTTGACACGAATCCGTCTATCCGCTACATCTTGTAGCGCTACAATGACTAACATATACGGAAAGCGCCCAAAAGGCCTCGGCGAAGTCGAACAGACGGTGATGGATTATGTCTGGGCTCACGGGCCTTGCTCGGCGGAATCCTGCCGCGAGGCTCTTGCGCCCACGCGCCTGATGAAGGAATCGACCGTGCGAACGATCCTCAGCCGGCTGGAACAGAAGGGATTCGTCTCGCATCAAGTCGAGGGCCGCACTTACATCTATCGCGCCGCTGAAGCCCGGCAGAACGTGGCCGTGCGCGCTGTGAAGAGCATCATCGAGCGTTTTTGCGGCGGATCGGCCGAGGAGCTCGTCGTCGGCATGGTCGATCACGCCATCATCGATCGCGAGCAGCTCGAGCGCCTCGCGAAGAAAATCGCGCAGCAGAAAACGGAAGGAAAATCCTCAACCGGAGCGAGGGGCCGCTCCGCAAAGAAGGGAAGCTGACCATGTCGCCCGCAACGATTCATACAAGCTCGAGTTTTCTCATCACGATCGCTGACGCCGCAGCGCGCTCGATTCTGCTTGGCTGTTTCGCAGCCGCGTTCCTTGCCGCACTTCGCGTGAAGAGCGTACGAATCAAGCTGTTCGCATGGAAAGGCGTTCTCATCGCCGCCCTCTCCATGCCTTTGCTCATCGCTCTTTGCCCGACGATTCCGCTCCCCGTTTTTGTTCCGAACTTGCCGAGGCACGTCGCCGCCGTTCAGGCCGAAACGCCGCAAGCTGTCGCGGCGTATCCAGCCGCAGTTGCGCCGGCGGCCGAGATTCCGCCAGGTACCGCGCATCTCGGGCCGGCGACGCGCAAAGTAGCCTCCGCGTCGGGAGGGGCGCCTGTCGCTTCCACCGCGCGTCGACAAATGCCGTGGCCTGTTTTCGTCATCACCGCGTATTTGGTCATCGTTCTTGCATTTTCCCTTAGGCTGGCCATCGGCATTCGTTACGGAAATCGGCTGCAAGACGCGGCCATGGCGATCCGAGACGCGCGAGCAGCAGAAATTATTTCCGCCGCTTCCCGCGCCGCTGGATTGAGCGCGATTCCGCGCCTAGCTGAATCCGAGATGCTTTTGGTGCCGCTGATGATGGGCGTGCGCGAACCTGTGGTTCTGCTCCCCACCGGTTGGCACAAATGGGACGACGAGGAATTCGCAGCCGTATTGGCTCACGAGCTTTCGCACGTCGAGCGGCACGACGCCCTCTGGCAACGCCTGGCGCTGATTCACCGCGCGATCTTCTGGTTCAGCCCGCTGGCGTGGTGGCTCGAACGCGATCTGGCGGACCTCTCGGAGCAGGCAAGCGACGAGGCCGCGCTGGCGGGCGGCGCCGATCGCACGCGCTACGCCGAAACGCTGCTCGGCTTTTTTGCGGAGCTTGAAGCGGCGCCAGAACGTGTGTGGTGGTCCGGTGTCGCGATGGCCAAAGCGGGACAAGCGGAAAAAAGGGTCGAGCGAATTCTTTCGTGGAGGAATGCGATGTCGAACAGGCTGACGAAGGCTCTCGCGATATGGCTGGTCATCTGTGCGGCGCCGGTTGTGGCGCTGACCGCGTCCCTGCATCCCTCCTTTTTCAGCTTGCAGGCGCAGCAAATCCCTGCTCTTCCTCCTCCTCCGCCGCCGAAGCTCGCGCCCCCTGCCGATCCGAGCGCAAGCGCCGAGCCTGAGCCTGCTCCGCTGCCGGCGGCTGCGCCTCTTCCAAATCTGCCGAACGATCTGGGCGAGCCACGGGCAACTGACGCGGCGCCGAATGTTGTGCCTCTGCCGCCGCTGCAACAAGTTGCGCCAGTGCCTCCCGAGGCGCAAGTTCCAGTGACGCCACCCACACCGCCCGCGCCAGCGCCGGACTGGGGCAATTGGAACTGGGGAGCCAATTGGCCCTGGGGCTCGCGCTTCGTAATCGTCACGCCGGGCTCGAAGCCGTGGATGATGTCTGGCTCCGGAGAGGATATGCAACACGCGAAATCGCTCAGCGACAAAATCCCAGGCGACTTCATCTGGTTCGAGCGCGACGAAAAATCCTACATCATTCGCGACCCGGCCACGATCGATCGTGCCAGGAAACTGTGGGCGCAGAAAAACAATATCTCCCGGCAGCAGGACGAGCTCCAGAAGAAAGAGGAAGCCCTCGGCAAACAGATGCGTGAACAAGTCCAGCAAAAGATGGCCGACGTCCGCGTGAAAGTCCCCGATCTCACCGCCCAGCTGCAAAAGCTCCAGGACGAAGTGAGGAATCTGAGCGCCAGCGGCGCCACCATGCAGCAGTTGGGCGATTTGCAGCGGGAAGTCGGCGAACTCCAGCAGGCGCTTGGCGAGACGGGCTGGGAAACGAGAACCCAGTGGAGCGATGCCGGACGCCAGGCCGGCGAGCTGGGGCGACAGATGGGAGAGATCGGACGTCAGATCGGCGAACTCGCCCGCCAACAGGTGGAAAAAAACCGGGAAGCCGCGGAACAGATGCGGCATCTGCTCGACGACGCTATCGTCAACGGAACGGCCAAGCCGGAGTGATCTTACGAAGCGGCGCGGTCGCAGTTGACGGCATCGCGCGAAAAGAAAGCGTCGACGCGATCGAGAATTTCGCCGGCTGTCTGTGCGTGGTGCACTTGATGCCGCAGTTCGCCGCCGTTACGCACGCCGTGCGTGAAAAACGTCGCAAACTGCTTCATCTTCCCGATCGCATCCGGCATCTCGGCGTCGATCAGGCTGCGGAAATAGCCCGATAGCAGCCGGTAGCGATCCCCTTCGGTCGGCTCGTCGTAACGCCCGGTCGCGATGTAATCGCCGATCTGCCGGAAGATCCAGGGATTCGAAGATGCGGCCCGCCCGATCATCACCGCGTCGCAGCCGGTCTCTTCGACCATGCGCACGGCATCCTGGGGCGTGCGAATATCGCCGTTACCGATCACGGGAATGCGCACCGCTTCCTTCACCGCGCGGATCACGCTCCAGTCGGCCGCCCCCGCGTAACCCTGCATCCGCGTTCGCGGATGCACCGCAACCGCCTCGATCCCGATCTGCTCGGCCATGCGCGCCACGTCTACCGCGACGATGTTGTTCTCGTCCCAACCCGATCGAATCTTGATTGTCAGCGGAATGCGCACCGCCGCGCGCACCGAGCGAAAAAGCCTCTCGATCAGCGGCAAGTCGCGCAGTAGCCCCGAGCCGCCGCACTTCACCACTTTCTTCACCGGACAGCCCAGATTGATGTCGACGTGATCGAATCCCAAATCTTCCGTGAGCGCGGCGGCGGCGGCCATCACGCCCGGATCGGACCCGAAAATCTGCGCCGCGATCGGCCGCTCGTCCTTGTCGAAATAGAGGTACCGCAGGGTGCGCGCCGCGCTCCGCGTGAGCCCTTCGGCGCTCGTGAACTCCGTCATAATCAGCCCGCACGAACCGAGCGACCGGATCACGCGCCGGAAGATGGTATCGGTGACGCCCGCCATCGGCGCGAGAATCGTCGCCGGGCGGATCGCCACATCCCGAATTTTGAGTTCTGCTGGAAACATAGGAAGAGAGTCGCGCTAGACCCGCGTGCTGTCGAGCCGTTCACGAGAGAAGGGTTCGCCTGCCTCAACATCGGTCGCCAGCGGCACCCCGGCCGAGGCGGACCCGCTCGCGCCCACGGCCCGTCGCGCCCCTGAGGCGCTTACAAGATGCGCGAGCAGCGCCTCCTTCGAGCCGCCGAAAAAGCCCTCGATCACTTGACCAAGCGCCTGTGCCCGCGCTTCCTCCGCGCTGAGCCTTGGCCGGTAGACGTACGCGCGCCCCGCCTTTCGCCGATCGACCACTCCCTTGCGCGCCAGTCGGTCCATGATCGTCATGATCGTTGTGTACGCTCGTGCGCGGCGCGGCGCCAGCTGATCGCGAATCTCGCGCACCGTACCCTCGCCGATCGGCCAGAGAGTATTCATGCAATCAAGTTCGAGCGGCGCAAGATCGAGCACCGAGCGCTTCGACAAATGAGGCAGCAGCGCGTCCTTTTCAATCGTTTCTTCCAACGGCAGGCTCATCTTTTTCCCGCGTCCTTTGCGTCGCCAAAAGGCAGGGTCGCCGTCGTTGCGGCGTTGGGGCCGTTGTCGTTCAGAAACGGCTTCGTCCGCAGCAGCGACCGTCGCAGCGAGGGATTGCGCTCCGTCCAAATCTCCTCGCCGCCCGTCGAATCGAGCGTCGCGTACACTCCCGCCATCTTCGAATCCAGGTCGTCGATGAAGTGCAGCGCCAGCGCCTCAGGAATCTGCGGCAGCGCCGGCGAGCCGAACTCGTACGACCCGTGGTGGCTTAAGATCAGGTGCTCCAGCAGCACACCGAGCGGTTCCGGAAATCCCGAAATCGCCTTCCGCTTTTCCCGCACCAGCGCGACGCCGATGCTGATGTGCCCGAGAAGCCGCCCTTCGGTCGAGTAATCGATCGCGCGAGTGTACCGCAACTCGTCCAGTTTTCCGATATCATGCAGCACCACACCCGCGAGCAGCAGGTCCGCGTCTAGTTGCGGGTAGTGCGCCGATACGTCCGCCGCCAGCCCGATTAGGCTGATCACGTGCTCGAGCAATCCGCCGAGATAGGCGTGATGCATCGTCATCGCGGCGGGCGCGCGTTTCAATTTCGGCGCAATTGCCGGATCATCCGCCACGCTCGTCAGCAGCTTCTTCAACCACGGATTCTTCATACCGCCAATCGCTTGCCGCAACCGGCCGTAAAGCTCTTCGACGTCGTACTTCGTGTGCGGCAGGAAATCCCCGAGGTCGTAGTCGCGTTCGAGCGCCGGAACGATCTGCTCGAGCGTCAATTCCTTGCGCCCGTTGTACAGCTTCACGCGCCCGCGAATCTGCACCACGTCGTCGCACTCGAATGTCGCCGCCAGCGTTGCATAGTTCTCCCACATCTTCGCCGGGATTGTCCCGGTGCGATCGGCCAGCTCCAGATGCAGCCACGAAGTTCCGGTTCGTTGCGATGTGCGCACTTCTTTCTCGCGAACCAGAAAGAGCGAAGCCACCAATTGGCCGTCCGCGAGGTCGGTGATGAAGTGGGATTTCATAGGCCGCCGTTGACGTTGGGCATCGGCACCTTGTGTCTGCCCTTCTTCTTCGTAACGGCGTCCGGCGTCGGGGCCACTTCCTGAATCACGGTCGCGCCCGGCACCGCCGCCGTATCCGTGAATCCGGGTTTCACCGTGACGTAGCTCTCTTCGCGCAGCTCGGCCAGATAGCTGCGCATCGCGGGATCCATCTTCTGCTTGTAGATGATGTTGGTAATCTGGTCCGAGACCTTGTCGAGCGGCTGCAAACCCGCCTGGTAATGTTCGTTCACCTTTAGGATTTCAAAACCGGTCTTCGTCTGGATTACGTCGGTGATGCCGTTCTTGTCGAGTTTGAAGACCGCATCCGCGAGCTGCGGCGCGAGTTGGCCACTCTCGTAAGATCCCAACTCGCCGCCGTCCTGGGCCGTTGAGCCTTCCGAGTGCCGCTTGGCCAGTTCGGCAAACTCGTCGCCGTTCACGATCCGCTTGTGCAAGTCGTCTGCTTTCGTCTTGATGGCCGCAATTTCCTCGGGAGTCTTCCCCTCCGTGCTCAGGAAAATCTCGGAAAGGTCCACCTGTTCCTTCCGGACGAAATCCTGTTTGTGGGCGTCGTAATACTTTTTGATCTCATCGGGGCCGATGTCCATCCGGCCGCCCACTTCCTGCTGAATCACCTTCTGCGTCAGCAGGCCGTTTTTCATCTGCTGCTTGTAATCTTCCCAGACAATCCCCTGTTTCTCGACGGCCTTTTCCAGATCGTCCATTGTGGCGAGATTGTTCTCTTTGCGGACCTCGTCCAGCCGCTTCACCAGCTCCGTCTCGACGTCGATACCCATATCCTTGGCGCGCTCGATCAGCAGCTGCTGATCGATCATGTCTCGCAGCAGGTTCTTTTGCCGCTCTTTCACCTCCGCCTGCAGCTGGTCCGGCGCGCAATTCTGGCAGTCCTGCCGGACCTCCTCCGCCAATCCCTGCGCCGCCTTCTCGTAGTCCGAGAGCGTGATGATCTGGTTGTTCACGCGCGCCACGATCTCTTCGATAAGGGTATCCTTCGACTGCGCCTGCGACGGCGCTTGCGCTCTCGCTCCAGGCGCCAAAGAGAGCGCGACAAAACCAGCCAGCCATATCACGGAAAGCAAATTTCGGGTTTTCATGTGGGTCTCTCGCGAAATTCTATCTCTACGATTGTAGTTGCCGCAATACGTTTCTCACCGCCTCCATCACGCCGCCTTTGTAGCCTTTCCAGTGCAGCCAGAGCACCCCGGTTGGATCGAGCCTCATGTCGCGGTGCTTTCGAATCAATTTCACCAGCCGCTCGGGACCCAGCGGCGTATCCTCGTAAAATTTGATCGCCACCTCGTCGCCGCGGCGGTCGATGGATGCCACCAGCAGCTTTTCCGCCTGCGCCTTCAGCACCGCATAATCGAGCAGGTTCACCACGGCCGGAGGCGGCGGCCCGAACCGGTCCTCCAGCTCTTTCCGCACTTCGTCGCGCGCGGCGTCCGAAATCACGCTCGCGATGCGCTTGTAGATTCTCAGCCGCAGATTCTCGCTATCGATGTATTCCGAAGGAATCCGCACATCCAGGCCCAGGTTGAGCGTCGCGCGACGCTCCGGCGTCACCGCCTCGCCCTTCCGCTCGGCGACGGCTCGCTCCATCATCTGGCAGTACATGTCGAAGCCAACAGCCTCGATGTAGCCGTGCTGTTCGCGCCCCAGCAGGTTTCCCGCGCCGCGCAATTCGAGATCGAGCGCCGCGATGCGGAATCCCGCGCCGAGATCGCTGAATTCCTTGAGCGCCGCGAGCCGCTGCCGCGCGATTGGCGTCAGCGGCACATCCGGCGGAACGAGCAGATACGCATAGGCTCGCTGGTTCGACCGCCCCACTCGCCCGCGCAGCTGGTACAGCTCGGAGAGCCCCATGCGGTCGGCGCGATTGATCACGATCGTGTTCGCGCGCGGAATATCGAGCCCGTTCTCGATAATGGTGGTCGACACCAACACATCCGCCTCGCCCCGGACGAATTTCATCATCACCCTCTCGAGTTCCGTCTCGCGCATCTGTCCGTGCCCCACCACGACCCGCGCCCGCGGGACCACGCGCTTCACAAGCGACGCCAGCGACGCGATCGATTCGACGCGGTTGTGCACGAGGAACACCTGCCCGTCGCGATCCAGCTCCTCTTCGATCACTTTCTGCACGAGAGTCTCGCTGAATGGCGCGACCGTCGTCTGGATTGCCAGCCGGTCCTTCGGCGGCGTCTCGATCACGCTCATATCGCGCAATCCCACGAGCGACATATGCAGCGTGCGCGGAATCGGCGTCGCCGACATGGTCAGCACGTCCACGTTCTTGCGCATCTCCTTGAGCCGCTCTTTGTGGGCCACGCCGAATCGTTGCTCTTCGTCAACGACCAGCAGCCCAAGGTCGTGAAACTTCACATCCTTCGAGAGCACCCGGTGCGTGCCGATCACGATGTCAACCTTCCCGGCCTCGAGTTCTTCGAGCGTCTTCTTCTGCTCCTTCTCGTTGCGGAACCGGCTCAGCATCTCGATGCGCACGGGAAACGCGGCGAATCTTCGCCGGAAGGTTTCGTTGTGCTGAAACGCCAGCACCGTCGTCGGCGCGAGCACGGCCACCTGCTTCGAATCCGAGATCGCCTTAAAAGCGGCGCGCATGGCGACTTCCGTCTTGCCGTAGCCGACGTCGCCGCACAGCAGCCGGTCCATCGGCAGCGTCGACTCCATGTCGCGCTTCACATCTTCGATGGCTTTTAGTTGGTCCGGAGTTTCCTCGAACTCGAAAGCATCTTCAAACTCGCGCTGGAAATTGGAATCCGCCTGAAACGCATGCCCTACGGCCGTCTTGCGTTCGGCATAGAGCGCGAGAAGCTGGTCGGCCATGTCGTCGACCGATTTGCGCACGCGCGTCTTGCGCGTCTCCCAAACCGTCGTGCCCAGGCGGTCGAGCGTGGGCGGCTCGCCTCCCAGCGATTGATACTTCTGGATAAGGTCGAGCCGCGCGAGTGGGACGTAGAGCTTCGCTTCGTCCGCGAAGTGCAGCAGCATGAACTCGCCCGTCGCGCCCTCCACCACCACTTGCCGCAATCCGTCGAACTGCCCGATCCCGTGATCCACGTGGACCACGTAGTCGCCCGGCTTCAGGTCCGAGAAATCGCTGAAAAAACTGGCCGTCTTTGGGCGCGCGCGCTGCCGCTCGGGCGGCGAAAGCGTCTCGAAAAGATCGGCCGTGCCGTAAATTGCGAGCCTCGCCGCGGGAAACACCACACCTTCGGCCAGCGGCGCTTTCACGATCACCATCGCGGGCGCGTTGCCGGTGCTGCCTTCTTCCGCCAGCCGCGTCACCGTCACGTTCTCTTCGAGTTCGCCCAGCCGGTAAGGCAATTCGTATTCGTGGCAGATGTCGGCAAACCGCTCGAGTTCTCCGGTGCTTGCGGCAGAGACCACTACGTGCTCGCCTTCCCCAAGCCGTCGCCGCACTTCGCCCATAAATGCCGCCACGTTGCCGTGGTATCGCGTCGTGGGCTGGGTCTGCAGAGCGAGCGGCGCAGCGCCTTCGACCGCAACTCCAAGATGCTCGATCGCGAGGCGCGGGAAGAGTTCGAGCGCGAGCGACCACTCCCCCTCGCTCAGGATGTAACGGCCGGCAGGCTCCGCGAGCGGGTCCTCCGCTTCCTCAAACGCCTGGTCGAGCCGCGCGCGATACTTTTCGATCGCCCTCGTGATGAGTGATGGCTCGTCGAGCGCCACCAGCGGATCGGTGGCGAGATCAAACAGCACGCCGTTGCGCTCGTGCTGCAACATGTCGCGAAATTCCCACCCAGGATAGAAACCTTCCGGCAACTCGCTGTCGTCGCGGCTCGATTCCGAGGACACGCGCATCGGTTCGAGCACTTGAACCTGCCGCAGCGTTTCCGTCAGCGGCAAAAGCGTCGCGCGCTCCATCGGATTTGTCGAGCGCTGCGTGTTCGGATCGAATGCCCGAATCGATTCGATCGTGTCGCCGAACAGCTCGATGCGGACAGGCTGCGGCGTTTCCGGCGAAAACACGTCGATGATGCCGCCGCGCACGGAATACTGCCCCGGCATCTCGCAGGTCGTGTGTTTCTCGTAGCCCGCGCCGCCGAGAAACTCGATGAAATCTTCGTGCCCGATCGATTCATCGCGCGCGATCGTGCGCGCCAAGCCTCGATAAAACTGCGATTCGCGCATTCGCCATAAAACGGCTTGCACCGGTGCAATCACGATGTCCGCTTCGCCCGTCGCCAGCCGCCACAACGCGACCGCGCGTGCCTCCGAAATCTCCGCGTGTGGCGAGCGCCCTTCGTAGGGCAACACGTCATGCGCCGGGAACCATGCTACGCGGCGCCCCGGCTTGCCCGTCACCGCCTCGTAAAACCAGCGCATCGGATCGAGCAGCGCTTCGGCGCGCTGGTTCGATTCGACCACCACGATTGCCGGCCGCCCGAGCTTGCCAAAGACGGTCGGAACCAGCAGCGCCTTTGCCGCATCGGTAAGCCCCGAAAGATCGACCTTGCCGCCCTCGCGGCGCAGCCGGTCGCACGCGTCATCGACCGCCGCCTGCCGGCCGATGCGCCCGAAAAGTTCGGAAACCAGCGGAAGAATCATGTACGGAGATTGGCGATGCGTTCGATCAGTAGCGCCGTGGAATAGCCGGGTTCGAGCGGGACGTGTACGATCTTGCATCCCAGCGCTTCCAGCTCGCGCTGGTGAAGGCCAAACTCGCGCTGCGCCGGGGAGCCGCCCTCGACAAACACGTCTGGCACGAAGTGCAGCAAGAACGGATGCGGAGAAGGTTCGTCAAACGGCACTACGAAATCCACCGCAGCGAGGGCCGCGACGATCTCCATTCGCTCGGCCGCCGGCGTCACCGGACGCACATCCTTTGGCGCATCGCCAAACTGCTCGCGCACGCTTGCATCGCCCTGCACCGCAACCGCCAGGAAATCACCGAGCGACCGCGCTTGCTCCAAAAGACGAATGTGTCCCGGATGAAGCAGGTCAAACGACCCGCTCGCGCACACCACTTTCCTTCCGTTGCGTTTCCATTCGCTCCGGCGGAGAATCAGCTCACCTTGCGAAACAACTTGTCCCAATCGATCTGCCCCGCGATCTCTTCCGGCAGGAAGAGTCGAAGCGTCAATTCTATCACGCGGGCTCGCGCCATCGCGGAACGCGCGGTGAGCGCCGTATGAAGCCAGTCGCATGAATTCCACGGGCCAAATGCGATGAAGCGTTGGACGCTCGAACTCGCGATCCTCGGCGCGATTCTTCTCATCCTCGGCACCCATTGGATCGAGCGCGCCGAGCTCCCGCACCATGACACCGTTCTCGATGGCAGAACCTGCCACACGCCCGTCACGATTCTCGATCCGCCGCCTGGCGTCGCTCCCGTCGGTTCCGCCATCGTGCTCCACGGCCTCTCGGCCGATCGCCGCGTGATGATGTACCTCGGCTCGGATTTCGCCGGCCACGGCTTTCGTACCTATCTCTTCGATCTCGCCGGCCATGGCGACAACGCCGACCCGTTCACCTTTCCGCGAGCCGAACAGTGCGCGGCCGTCGCGATCGACTCTCTTACCCGCAGTGGCGCGATCGATCCCCGCAAGACGATCCTCCTCGGCCACTCCATGGGTGGCGAAATCGCCGTGCGCATGGCGGACTACGACCCCGTCGCCGCCACCATCGCACTCTCGCCCGCTCCTATGGCGCTGCCGCGGCGCATGCCCTCGAACCTGCTCGTGATCGCCGGGGGCCTCGATCTCTGGCCGGTAAAAGCGGAGGCGCGCGCTCTGGCCGCGGCCGCCGGTGGCGACCGCACCGCCCCATCTGACTTCGCCGAGCAGCGCGCGTTTCAGCTCGTCATTCTGCCGTATGCCACTCACACCACAGGGCTCGTCGATCGCGGCGCAGCGCATCGCGCCGAGCTCTGGGCGATGCAGGCGCTGTTCCCGAGCGTGGCGCGCAACACACTCGAGCTCAATCTGGATTTGGCCACGTATCAGACGTTCAGCCGCGGCCGTCGTCGCCTGGCCGGAGCCGTTCTCGGCTTGATCGGCCTCGCACTGCTTTTTCCGTTTGCGCTCACGATTGCATCGAAGCTCGCTGACCCGGCGAGTGAGGATTTTTCATCGGCGCGTCCCAGCCGTGCGCTCGCGGCCGCAGAAGGCGCCGCGGGCGCTTTGGTGGCAGTCCTCATTCTCTCGCTGGGGGTGCCGTTGCGCTTCCTGCATCTCTACGCAGGCGACTATCTCGCCTCGCTGCTGCTAATCGACGGCCTCTTTCTGCTCGTGCTGAATTGGAAAGCTGTGCGGGAATCCTGCTCACCGCGCTTACGACCGATCCTTGCTGCCGCTCTGCTTGCGTTTGCGATTGTTCTCGCGACGGGCGCGTGGCTCAATTGGCAGCTTGCCGACATGTGGATGAACGCGCCGCGCTGGCTGCGCTTCGCCGAGCTGCTGCCCATCGCCTGTATCTCTTGTTTCGCCGAGGAAGTCGTTCTCGGCGCCGTCACGAAGGGCAAGCCGCGAGGGCTGCGATATTTCATCTCTCTCGTGCTCCCCTCGAACTCTGGCTCGCATGCCTGCTAGCGTACTATCGCCTTGCCAACGCCGAGGTGTTGATTCTCATCCTTTTCTTCGCTTTGGCGGGATTTTCGGCGCTCCAGCGCCTCGCTACCGATGCGTTACGTGCACGGACAGGCTCCGCAATGGGCGCCGCGCTTTTTGGTGCTATACTCGCCGCCTGGTTCATAGCAGCGATCTTTCCACTGACTTGACAGACTGTAGAGGTGGTGGCAAAAGAGCCCCGTTCGCGCCGTAAAACTCCGTAAGAGGGCCCGACAGCCAACAAACGCCATGCAAAATATAGCCATCGTCGGAGGAGGGCCTGCCGGCGCCCTCTGCGGCGAGCGCCTTGCCAGCCGGGGTTTTCAGGTTACGATTTTCGACGAGCGCCTCGCCTGGGAGAAGCCCTGCGGCGGCGGCCTCACGCACAAAGCGATCGAGGCGTATCCCTTCCTTCTCGATGGACAGCACCCCAAGAAAATCGTCCGCACCGCCGAGCTGATTTCCGGCGGCGGCCATCGCGCGCGCTTCGAAATGAGCCACCCAATCGTGATTTATGCGCGCACCGTCCTCAACGGCCTCCTGCTCGATCGCGCGGTCTCAGCCGGCTGCACCACAGTCTGCACGCGGGTCACGAGCGTCGATACCGATGGCTCGCAGGTCCGCCTCATGGCGGGCGGCGAAGAGCGGCGTTCCGATTTCGTGGTCCTCGCGGCAGGCGCGCGCAATCAATTGCTCGCGGAAACCACGGCACTCACCGCCAATGATCTCGAGCTCACGCTCGGCTATTTTGTTCCCACCGAAGAAGACATCATCAAGGTGAAATTCCTGAAGGAATTCGAGGGCTACCTGTGGTCCTTCCCGCGCGCCGATCATCTTTCCGTCGGCATCTGCGCCAAAATGGGGCAGAGTTCGAGCCAGCAGCTTCGGCGGCATCTCGACGCATTCGTCGAGGAGGAAAATATTCCAATGGATGGCGCCCGCCTGTACAGCCATGTGCTGCCATCGCCGCAGGCGCAGACGATTCGGGGCCGCCGCATCGTCGGCAGGAATTGGGCGATGGCGGGCGACGCGGCCGCCTGCGTCGATCCCGTCACGGGCGAAGGGCTGTACTACGCGCTGCGTTCGGGCGACCTTCTGGCGCAAGCGTTGATCGAGGGCCAGCCGCAAGCATATCCCGAGCGGCTGCGCGCGGCATTTTCAGCAGATCTCGAATTCGCCGCGAGCATCGCGCGAAAGCTTTTCCGCGGAAATTTCCTCGGCGGCGCGATCACCACGCGCATGGTGCAGCTGCTCAACTATTCCCCGGCGTTCCGCGACCTGATGCGCGACGTCTTCAGCGGCTCGCAGGACTATCGCACGCTGAAGCGCCGCGTCTGGAATCAGTTCGGGATCACGCTGCTGCAATTTACGCGAAGCATCCTGAATCCGCGCACCCTGATGCCCGCTCCACGGCCCCGCCGCGAACCCCTGCGATGACGCCACCGAAAAAGGGCCGCGCCAAAAAGCCCGGCGCGAAGAAAACGGCCAAGCGTTCCCAGCGAAAAACGCCCATTGCCTCAGCGAAGCCCGCGCGCTCGCCGCTCGAATTTCGACCGCCCCTAGGCCTTGAAGCCACGATCGAGCGCGTCGTCCTGCCGGAGCATACGATCCGGCACGTCAGTCCGAATCTGCCGCCCGTTTTCTCGACACCCTCGATGATCGGCTTGATGGAACACGCCTCGGTGGAAGCCGTCCAGCCGACGCTGCCGCCGGGATTCATCACGGTGGGTACGCGTATCGAAGTGGATCACCTGAAAGCGGTCCCGGACGGCGCCACGGTTCGCGCGCACGCAAAGCTGGTCGGCTACAAAGGGCGCTTTCTGATTTTCGATGTGGATGCCCGTTCGGGCGAGCACGTCATCGGCCGCGGCCGCGTCTTCCGCGCCATCGTCGAGCCGCACACGCACAAAGTCCGCGCGCAGTCCCGCCTCGAAACTCAATAATTCGTACTATTAGGGGCTGTCATTCCGAGTGGAGTCGCGCGTCTTGTTTTTCCCCGCGCCGTTTGCGGGCGCGCGACGCAGCGAGGAATCTGCTCTTTCTTCTTGGGGAGTCGGAACCGCCTACTTCTTTTCGGTAATATCCACCGCCGCGCGCGTGGTGTCCCAATCGAGATGCATCGTGCAAACCTTGCCGTCGCCATCGAACCCGACCGTGAAATCCTCGAGCGGCGGCGAAATCTTCGACAGCTTCATCGGCACCCGCGCGAAATCCGAATCCTCACCCGGATAGGGAATCCCCCACTCGCCGGTCGTCTTATTGATGATCAGCTGCCACGAATCCGGCTTAGGAAGGGCGAAGAGCGTATAGCTGCCTGCCGGAACATTCTTGCCCGCAACCTGCATCTCCGTATTAGTGACGAACGTCGTTGCCTCATTCGCGCCGGCGCGCCACACCTCACCGTACTCCACCAGCCCGCCGTAGATTTTGCGCCCTCGCATGCGCGGGCTCGAATAATCCACGTGAATCGTTTTGCCGTCCGCAAATTTGCAATCCGCCTTCGCGGGAGGGCTAGCCTGTCCCCAACTCGGCGCGGCAACCATCGCCAGCCCCGCCAACATGAAGCCACAAACCACCAGAAGTCGTGCGCGCATGTTTCCCCCAGTCAACCAAGCCGGGGTCGTGGCCCGGCACTGCCTTAGACGCCGCCGGACGATAATTCGGTTCGCCGCCGATTTCAATAGGCGCCACCACTCCCGGCCTTCGTGATAAACTCGGATTATAGCTATCGTTTCATGAACTGAAAGCCATGAACTAAAAGGAGAAGCATCGAATGCGCATTCTGGCTTCTTTGATTCTGCTTGCGGCTCAAGTTTATTTTCCCGCAACGCCCAATGGACCGACGCGAGACGCAAATCCTGCTTTCCCCCTGCACGTAAAAATTCTGCAAATCCACTGGAACCACAATCGCTGGGGCACCACCGGTTGGGACGCGCGAACTTGATCGCTCCTACCGAGCAGGGATTTGACTATACGTTCGATTGCAGCGAGCCTTTCATGACCACCAAGGGAGACGCCTTCTACAGCGCGCGCTGGAAAAAGCCGAACGAACGCATCGAGCTAATCGAAGAGCGCATCGGAAGCTCGAAGACGGATAAATGCGAACTCAAAGTGGACATGAAGCCCTACGTGTACAAGTACGAAAACGGAGCACTGGTCACCAAGCCAAGCTAACCGCGCCCACTTTCGGTTCGCCAAACACCGCAGTAATCCATCCATTCCAGCGGACGCCGCTACTGATTCTTCGCCGGCATCTGCTTTAGTATCTCTCCGAGCTTCTGTATTTCCTGGCCGTAGCCGCTCCAATCGCCTTGGCGGAGATCCTGCTGCGCCTTTTCGTAATGCTGATTAGCCTGCTTGATAAGGTTCTCGATCGAAGCGGGAAGGGCTTTTGCCGGCGCGGAAGAAGGCGCCACCGGCGCGGAACCAGACCCTACCGTTTCCGCCGGCGCGCCCGCATTACCGCCAAAAATCGCATTCAAGGCTTCATCCAGCGAAGGCTCCATCACCACCTGATCGGAGTACGCCACGATCACTCGCTTCAATTGCGGCAGCGAAGAACCTCCCTCGGAGGCGAGGTAGAGCGGCTCGACGTACATGACGGCGTTCTGCACGGGAACCACCAGCAGCGTGCCGTGAATCACCCGCGATCCGCCCTGGTCCCACAGAGTGAGTTGCTGAGAGATGGCTGGAGTCTGGTTGAGCCGCGACTGTATCTGCTCCGGGCCGTAGATCAGCTTCTCTTTCGGAAAAGTGAACACCAGCACCTTGCCGTAATCCGGGCCATCGCAGCGGGCCGCCATCCAGGCAATCATGTTGTTTTTGCGCGCGGGCGTAAACGGGACCATCAGGATGAATTCCTCGGTCGTCCCCACCTCGGGCAATTTCATCACAGCGTAGTAAGGATTCATGGCCTCGGATTGCCCATTCACCGTCCGCGTGGCCACGCGCCACAGGTCTTCCTTGCTGTAAAAGACGCTTGGATCCGTCATGTGATAGACGGCGTACTTGGCCGCCTGAATGGCGAAGAAATCCTGCGGGTAACGGATGTGCGCGCGAAGGTCCGGCGGCATCTCCGACAGCGGATGAAAAACGCCGGGAAAGATGCTCTCGTACGTCTGAATCACGGGATCCGACGGATCGCTGACATAGAATTTCACCTGGCCAGAATACGCGTTGATCGTGATCTTGACCGAGTTGCGGATGTAATTGCCCACTCCCTCCGTCGGGTCGGAGTAAGGATACTGGTCCGAGGTCGTGTACGCGTCCACGATCCACTGCAACGAGCCGTCATCCGCAATCACCAGGTACGGGCTGCTGTCGAACGACAAAAAGGGAGCGAGCGCCTGCACCCGGTCCAGAACGCGGCGATAGATCATGATGCGGCTTGCCGGCTGAATGTAGCCGGAAAGCAAAATGTTGATGTTGCCGAAGTGCAGCGCATAGAGCAGCCGTCTCCACAAGCCTCCCACCGGAACGCCGCCCGAACCTTGATACACGTTGTAAACGTTGTCCTCGCCGGAAGGGTAGTCGAATTCCTTGGCGCTCGTCCGCACGAGGCAGTAATTGTTCGACATTTGACCGTAATAAATTTCCGGGCGCGTGACTTTGAGCGCAATTGACGATGCCGGCGGAATGTCCTTGATGAAAAACACGGGCAGGCCGTCCGGCGTGGATTCGTTCACGGGGCCGAGGCACAGCCCGTATCCGTGGGTGTAAATGAGGTGCTGGTTCACCCAGTTGGGGTCCGGCAGGCTGTCGGCGGAAAGCTCGCGCGCCGAGAGTGACACCTGGCGCAATTCCGAATGGATGTTGTAGCGATCGTTGTAAACCTGCACGAAATCGTAATAGGTGCGGATTTCCTGAAGCTGCTGAAACGTGGTGAGCTGGGGCCCGTGATCCCACAAGCGCAGATTCCGCATCGTCGTGGCGTTCTGCTGGATCGACGCGGCCGTCAGATCCTGAATCGCCGGGAAGTCGCGCTCGTCGAATCGGTCGAGCCCGTATGCCTGCCTCGTGAATTTGATGTTGCGCGCGATGTAGGGCTGTTCTTTCTCGAGCTCGCTCGGCGCAACGAGCCACCACTGCACCAGCGTGGGCGCGATTAATCCGCCGACCAGCGCCATCGCCAGCACTCCGCCCACCGCATACTGCGCCGGCCGCATTTGGCCATCCCGCGCCCCTAGAAAGAAGGCGATCGCGGCGATCACGCAGAGCACGAGTTGAATCCATAGGACGGGCCACGCTACGTGAATGTCCGTGTAGCCCGCGCCGAAAACCAGGCCACCTGGTGAGTACACCAGGTCGTACATGCCCAGCCGCGCTCGCCACGCGAGCAGCAAGAAGAGCAGCCCGCCGAGAACCATCAAATGGCGGCGCGCATTGCGGCCCATACCCAACCCGCGCGGCGAAATCCAAGCGCCTCCCTCGATCAGATACCACAGCGCCGTCGTCATCAGGCTCACCAGCAGGACGATCAGCGCCAGGTGATACACAAAGAAAAGAAATGGCAGCCGGAACATATAGAAGCTCAGGCTGATGCCGAAGATCGGGTCTGTCTCCGTCATCCGCGCCGCGTGCGTCGCCAGGAGGTACGAGCCCCAGTGACTCGCCGCCCATTGGCCAACGAGGAAGGCAACCAGCAAGAGACCTAGCCAAATCAAGCTGCGAAAGACGGCGGGGAACTTCTCGATCGCGGGAAATTCGGCGATTCGCGCGCTCGGCCGGGCGGTCGCCAGATATCCCGAATGGTGCGCCACGCCTCGCGCGGCCCAGAGGTTCAGGGCGGTGAGCAGCAGAAAGACGGCTCCGCAACCGATGCCCAGCCCGAACTGCGTCCCCACAGTCGTGACGAAGATCTCGCGAAAGCCGATGTGGCTGAACCACGTCCAATCAACCAGCAGCCCTACGCCGACTGAGAAGAGCGGAATGACGATCACGAAGAGAACGAAAAACGCTGCAATCAGCAGTGCCAAACGATTTCGCCGCATGTAAATTCTCCGCGGCCATCTGAACACACAGAGTGTCAGCTGTCAAAAGCTCTCGTGATTAATTTCGAAGGGCTCGCCGCAATCAGGGCTTGGTCGCTTCGTCGATCAAGCCCGCGATGTTTGCCTTCAGATTCGGAAGTTCCTTTTCGTTGAGGTAAATCATGTGGCCGGAGCGGTAGTAGCGAAACTCGATCCGGCTGCGCAGTTCTGGCGGAAGCCCGAGATGGTCCATCGTGTATTCGGTGCCGAAAAACGGAGTGGCCATGTCAAAATATCCATTTTCGACCTGCACACGCAGGTGCGTGTTGTCGATGAACGCGGACACCAGGTCCTGATCGACGCTCGCCACGCCGGGACCGCCCTCCCGGCCGCCGTGCTTCCAATCCCAATGCTCGCTGACGTCATCCGGCAACGCGCGATAGGTCATCTCCGGATTGAATTTCAAGTCGTCGCGCAGGTAGCTGTTGATGGCTGCGGTGAACGCCCCGCTGACGGCCGAATACGAGGGGTCGTAAGCAGCGTATTCCGCGAGCAGATCCTGCGTCGGTCCCGAATAGCGCGAATCGTAGCGGCCCACCACCAAGCCGCGGCTCCTTTGCAGCTCAGCCTCGAATTGAGGCAGGTTCACGCGAAGATTCGCCTTGATGAAATAGTCCGCGCTGATGCCCGTGAAATCCGAGAGCTTGTTTGCGACGGCGGTCTTCTCGGCGTCGCTGATATTCGAACCCTTCATCAGCGCCGCGGCGTAATCGGTCGAAGCGAAATCGCGCGCCTGCTTCAGGAAAGCGTCGAGATCGTCCGGCCTGTTCTTCAGCGTTTTGTAATACCAAGCAGCGGCGGCGTAGCTCGGCACGTAGAAGATATACGAGCGGTCGTCGCCGGTGTTGAATTCGAGCGTGGTGATATCGAGCACGCTCGAGATCAGGACGATGCCGTTGATGTAGATGCCGTCGTGATCCTGCAGATAATTCCCCAGCGCAACCGAGCGGAACGTCCCATAGCTCTCGCCGATCAGGAACTTCGGTGAATTCCATCGGCCGTTCCGGCTGATGTAGATTTGGATGAACTGCGCGAGCGACCGGACGTCTTGATCGACGCCCCAGAAATCCTTGTTCTCCCCCTTGCCGGCCACATGGCTGAATCCCGTTCCGACGGGATCGATAAAGACCATGTCCGTCTTGTCGATGAGGCTGTCGGGATTATCAACCACCTGATACGGAGCGGCGCCCGTGGGCTCGGCGTTTTCCGTCACCACGCGGCGCGGGCCGAACGCGCCCATGTGCAGCCAAAGCGACGCCGATCCCGGCCCGCCGTTATAGATGAACGCGATCGGGCGCTGGCTCGGGTCCTTCACATCCGAGCGCGTGTAAGCGGTCGAATACATCAGCGCTACGGGTTCGTCCTTGTCGTTCTTGAGCAGGATCGTCGAGGCGGTCGCCTTGTATGGAATCGTCTGGCCGCCGATGCGAATCGTATGCTCGGTCACCGACGATTCTTCCTTCGGCGCGGCTTCCGAACCCGCCTTGGCCTCGGTCGGCTTCGCCTGCGCGGCGCCTGCGGCTTCTTTGGATGCTTCTTGCGTCTGCGCGAGAATCGCGCGCGCTTGTACCGAAAGCGTTCCGATTGCGAGTGCCATAAGAATGAGGGCTTTTCTCATCATCGAACAGTCTCCTCCTGTGCAAGCATTTATTATCGGGCGTTAAATGTAGCCCACGATTGTGTCAGCACCAGACCGCCAATGCAAAGGTGGGCGCGCAGACAAAGGCCGTCCGGCCTACCGCTTAGACGCGACACCGCAGCCAACGTCTCGCTGTTGATTCAATTTCCCGCGGGAATTAGAGCGATGTGCTAGTGGAGTATCGCGAGGCGATCCCTGTATAATCAGCCTCACGCTGGTGTGGCGGAACTGGCAGACGCGCCGGACTCAAAATCCGGTGGCCGCAAGGCCGTGTGGGTTCGATTCCCTCCACCAGCACCATTCTTAGGCCTTCGCGTGCCGGTGCGCGATTTGCTGCCGGTATTCAATCCAGACGAGCACGATCACCACGAGGTCGAAGACCGTCAGCAGGATCATCGGCACGGAGCCCGTGAGGGCGATGCGGTACACCTGATAGCCGACGAATGCCGCGAGCATTACGATCATCAGCGGATACGCCCAGAGTCTGTTCCAAAGCAACGCCAGCACGAGGCACAGTTTCACTCCGCCGTGCGAGAGCAGATACCACGAAGCAAAATGATTCCCGCCGTCGGCCAGGCGCTCAAACGCGCGATGCAGGCTCGTCACGATCACATCGTGCGGATCCCGAGAGAGATTCTGGGTGAGAATCGACATCACGACGCGATTGATCGTCTGCGCCGGCACCTTGAGCAGCACGATCCCGAGGATCGTCTCGAGCAGCGCGTGCAGCCCCTTGAGGATGATGCTGACGCGGAAGCTCTCGTGCAGCACCGCTTCCCTCGTCGGGCCATGAGCTGCCGGCAACTGTTGCGTTTCGATGGAGGTCTCCATAATCGCTCTGTAGAGATTAACAGAGGTCGCATCCGCCGGCGGCCAACGCTCTCAAACTACACAACGCGAAGCACAATTTTCCCGCGCGTGTGGCCGGTCGCATTCAAATCGTGCGCGGCGCCGGCTTCGGCGAGTGGAAACACCTTCTCGATCATGGCTTTTAGCTTGCCGGAATCCACGAGCTTCGCGATTTCGTCCAGCTCCGCAACGTTCGCCTGGACGAACGTATGCCCCATGCGGACCCCATGCGCGGCGGCCTTCTCCGGCGAAGGAGGCCGCAGGATCGACACGAAGATTCCGCCCTTCTTGATCACCTGGTAGGAGCGATCGGCGGTTTCGCCGCTGATCGAGTCGAGGACCACATCCACATCATGCACCACGTCCTCAAAGCGCGTGGTGTTGTAATCGATCACCTGATCGGCGCCGAGCGAACGCAGAAATTCATGATTGCGCGCCGACGCGGTGGCGATCACGCGCGCGCCCTTGATCTTCGCCAGCTGCACGGCGAAGTGCCCCACGCCGCCGGCGCCGCCATGAATCAGCATCGTCTGGCCGGCTGCGAGCTGCGCGTTGTCGAAGAGCGCCTGCCACGCCGTAAGAGCGGCGAGTGGAATCGCAGCCGCCGTCACAAAATCGACCGATTTCGGTTTCAGCGCGATTTCCGATTCGCGCGCCACCATGTATTCCGCGTACGAACCTTCGCGCGAAAGATCGGTGCGCCCGTAAACTTCATCGCCCCGCTTCAGCCGCGAAACGCCGGGGCCGACCGCCTCCACCACGCCCGCCACATCCCATCCCGGAACAAACGGCAGCTTGAACGGCATCCGTTCCTTGAAGTAGCCCTGCCGGATGGCGCGGTCCACCGGATTCACGCCGGCGGCATGCACGCGGATCAGCACCTCGCCCGCGCCGGGCGTGGGGCGCGGAGCATTCTCATACTTCAGCACTTCCGGGCCTCCGTACTCGTGAATGCGCACCGCCTTCATCGTGTCCATGAATATCTCCTCTGTTTTTGCAGGATCGCCTATCGATTCAACGCGCTGGTTTTCGTTCACCCGGCGGGCCGCAGTAATTTACTTCTTCCGCACGCCCTCGGAAAAGAGATTTTATTGCCCTCTCCGGGGCGCTGTGCTACCTTCCGCCGCTGGGGAATGCTGTTTGGGATCGTATGTCACTCGGCGCACCCATCTTCGAACCTCGTCCACCAACGCATGGCACGAGCATGGGTCCGCCCCCAGCCAGACACGGAGGACAATTCCATGTTTGAAGAACAACTGGAAGAGGATCAGCAGTCAAGTCGGCGCGGAACGATCATCCTTATTTCGATCGTGATCGTCCTCGCGATCGTGGGCACGCTCGCGTACTTCGTTTCGAAGGGTGCTTTCTCGTCCTCGTCGGCCACGGCCGCGAGCACTGCGCCTGTCGTGAAAGGCGATCCCGTCAAGGACCTGCACTTCGTCAGCGAACCGACGATGGTCAAAGACGACGCAGGAAACGCTGCGTGGCTGATCGATGTGCGGAACGAGTCGCGAACGCTCACCTACAGCCACATCAAGTTTCACACCACGTACGGCGGACTGAACCAAAGTGTGATCGCGCAGAATGACGGTGAGATGCCGGTGACGCTCGGTCCGGGCGAAGAACAGAACGTGCAGCTCAAAGATATTCAATACCCGGACAATGTGCAGTGGTTCAGGATAAACGTTACGAGCGCCGCCGCATCGCAGTAGTCAATTGTTGCCGGCGACCTGCGGAGCTTTCAACACGAGGACCAGAATCCGCCCGTCGGAGTGAAAGCTGCCGCCGGTAGCCGTCTTCGCTTCGGTCAGCGGGCTCGCGGGCGTCGCGTGGGAGCGCGCCACCACCAGGCCCGTGCTCGAAAGCGTGTCGTTGACGTACTCGCGCTCCCCATCGATCGCCGGATCGATTTTGTGCGTCACTCCGTTGTTGCGCTGGTCCCGCTCGAACCCGATATCGTGCGTGGCGGCGATGCACCACACGGCCTGCCCTCCCGCCGTGTACTCCGATTTCCACACGCGCAGGTGATTGCGCGACATCGCTACGCGCACCGGCTCGGCATGCGCGAAGCCATAATCCTGCGGGCGATCGAAAAGGTAGAGCGTGCTCATCGGCATGGTCAGGTAATCTTTTTTCGAGAGCGAATCCACCAAACCCGCCACCACCGAATCCTGCGCTGAACGATCCACCTGCACCCAGCCCGCCGCCGTGAACGCCTGCACGAGATCGGCCTGGTCGCCGACGATCAGGATGTTCACCATGTCGCCGGGATTGCCCTGCGGATCGCTGACGCGCCGCGGAATTGTTTCGAGAAGCGCGGGCGTGATGCCTGCGATCGTCGTCTCGGCGGGACCGCCGGCAACGACCGCCGTAGGCGTGGTCAATCCGGGATCGATCACGCTGATCGTCACGTGGAAACTGCCCTGCGCGCTTTGCGAATCCTTGTAGCTCTGATTGATGCCGAGAAAAAGCCGGCCCGCGACGGGTGCCTGGTAATCCTTGGCGGAGCCGACCAAGAACGGCTGCCCTCCCGCATCGGCCGCGCCGAGCCGCCCAATCAGCGCGCCGTGGCCGCCGTCGGTCACCGCATATTGGTGGATCAGATCCTTCCATCCGCGCGCGAGCCCGTCGGGATTAGACGATTGCGCCGGCTTCGACGAATCCGCCGCCGGATACGTGATCGTCGCGCTGCCCGCAATGTGAATCTTCTCGCCCATCCGCAGGTCGATGTTCGTGTCGACCCACTGCTTCGAGCCATCGATGTCGAGCTCGTAGGATTTGCCCGCGACAGCGCCGGCCGAAGTCGATGTCTGCGTTTGTACCTGCTGTTGCTGTTGCTGTTGCTGTTGCTGTTGCTGTTGCTGTTGCTGTTGCTGTTGCTGTTGCTGTTGCTGTTGCTGTTGCTGTTGCTGTTGCTGTTGCTGTTGCTGTTGCTGTTGCGCTTGCGCTTGCGCATGCGGTGTTGCGCAGAACGCTAGCACCGACACCGCCAGAATTCTCGCTTGCTTTACGGTGAGTTTCATCGCCCGACCCGCCTGCCAGCCATCCGCGGATTGAATCGAGGGACCAGCATAATCCCGCCCGCCGCGCCAGAGCAAGCGACACGCCTTCGCCGCTGCGAATTCGGCCTTTACAGACGCGCGGTGTACAAAAGCAAGTTACGAGCCGGTGGCTTCGGCGGTGTCTTTCGGTGCGAGCGCTGGCGCGGGCTTCTTTGCGGGCGTGGTGGTGATTAGGATGACGCTGACCAGAATGCAGAGAGCGCCGAGAATGGTGCGCAGGCCGAGCGGTTCGCCGCCGAGAAAATATCCGAGAATCACTGCGACGACCGGATTCACGTAGGCGTAGGTGCCGACCTTCGTCGGCGACTCGTGGTGGATGAGCCAGATGTAGGCGGTGAACGCGATGATCGAGCCGAAAGCGATCAGGTAGAGTAGCGAAAGCCACGCCCCGCGCGAAACGGCGAAGGGATGGAAATCGCGGAACTCGCCGAACGCAGCCGCCACGACAGCCAGAAACACTCCGCCGGCCAGCATCTGCACGCCGGAGCTCATGGCCTTCGATGGCGGCAGCGGCAGCTTGCGCGTAAACGCCGATGAAACGGACCAGCTCAACGACGCAACGATCAAAGCGACCGCGCCGAGCCTGTCGATGGGCGCCCCGCCGAGGGCGAGAGAGCGGCTCATCAGCACGGCCACTCCGCCACATCCGATCAGGAGCGCCACAGCCAGGCGGACGGTGAGCTTCTGCGTTCTGAGGAAAATGATTTCCGAGAGCGCCATGAACGCCGGAATCGTGGCCAGCATGACGGCGGCAACACCCGAAAGCACGCGCTGCTCGGCCCAGAAGAGCAATCCGTAGTCCATGACGAAGAGGGGAATCGCGAGTAGCGACGCGGCCCTCCACTGACGCGCCGTCGGCGAAGGCTCGCCCCGCGCGATCATCCAGATGTACAGAACCAATCCCGCGACCATGAAACGCATCGCCGCCATCACCAGCGGCGGAATTTCGTGGACGCCGATGCGAATCGCGAGAAACGTCGATCCCCAGACGAAATAAATGATCGCGAAGGCCGCGAGCGTCTTCCACGACCGGCGATAGGTGCTCGTTTCCATGGCAGGTGCCTGCGAACAATCTACCAATTCGCCCGCGCGATTGCCCGTAGGTTTGAGCTCGGCGCGCCCCAGCAAACAGGCCACTTTGTCCAGTTGGCGCATTCGACTGGAAATTGCAGGGGTCTTCTCACAGCGATGGCGGCCGAACGAAGAATCGCGCCAGCGCGTGGGACCTTCAGAGGCTAGAACTCGTGATTACCGTCTCAAGAGCCACCGATTTGGCAAATCGTTCTTAGTGACATTTGTCCCCTTTTCGCTGGTGACATTTGCCCCCTTGCGTATCAGCGTTTTTGCCCTAAACTGCGCTCGATTCCCGCAGGTGAATTCGTGCGCTACGTCAAGTTCAATGGGACACTCGCGAAGCGCTACCATGACTGGATGGTGGCGATGCACTACGCAAAGACGACGCAGCTCATGTACGACAAGATCGTCCGGCAGTTTGTCGAGTTCCTTGGCGAGCGATCGGTTGTGGCGGTAACCCACGTCGATATCCGGCAGTTCATCGCATACACGTCTGAAAACGGCGCAACATTGAGTACGGTGTATCGCGAACTCGGTGTGCTTCGTCAGTTCTACGATTTCTTGCATCTTGGAGGACTCGTTAGCTACGTGGCACCGCGGTTCGTGAGGCTGCGAAGACCCTGGTGGAACACGCTTTCTCCGCTCACCGAATCGCAAGTTCAAAGGCTGATTTCCGCAACTCGGACCTTTCGGGAGCGGGCTCTGATCGAGTTCTTTTACGCGACTGGCTGCCGACTGAATGAGGCTAGACATCTAAAGATCGAGAATATCGACTTAGGTTCTCGGACGGCCCGTATTGTTGGAAAGTTCGGGAAAGCACGCATTGTCCTGCTGACAGAAACCGCAAAGGAAGCCTTGCGAAGCTACATTGGGGGTCGTCAAGAAGGCTTCGTGTTCCGCGAGGATATACGCGCACAAATGGGTTGCCTTACAACGCGAAATGGGAAGTGGCTATCGCTTTGGTACGATTACCGGGGATCGAAACGGATTCACAAGTGGGAGTACCTCGGCAACGTTGAGCAGATCCCACACGAGGCGGCGCGAAAGCTGCACGAACAGGTTCTCGTTCGCGCCCACCCCGTCCGCCCCACGAGAAAGGGTCCCCTCTCAAAAGTGGCTATCCAACAAATGGTAAAACGCATCGCTCAGCGTGCTGGACTCAAAAAAGTCACCCCTCATACACTTCGGCGTACCTTTGCAACGCACCTATACGATCACGGAGCTGGCGTTGAAGTAATCAAAGTACTCATGGGGCATGTGTGGATTCAGACGACGATGAAATACGCACGTATTAGCACGGATCGGCTGGCGAGCACCTTCGACCGATGTCACCCAGGAGGAACGCTCAATGGGCAAGCGCCATCACAATAGCTCCTATTTCTCGACCGCCGAAAAGGTCTTGTTTCAGCCGTGGTTTCTTCCGCAACGAGTCACGTTTGCTATTCACAGCCTCGTGCCCCCTGACTTCTGGAACAAGATGCGAAACTTCTTTGATGACTACGGGTGCATGATTTGCGAAAGGGATTTTGACTACCACTCGAACGGCATGTGCAAATCTTGTTTCGACAAAACACGAAAGAAACTACTTATGAGCGTCAAGCGACGCCTGGGCCGCGAACGCCACAAGCGTTTGGATTTGGAACTGTTCCGCCAAGAAAAACTCGCCAAGAGGCTGCTCAAACCGTTTGCCTCCAGCGCAGGACCCCGGCAAAGGCGGAGCGCCGACGTACATCGAACGGCAAATCCGGTCTATGAAGCACTCGTCGGTCGTCTGGATCACTGAGAGCGTGCGCAGGCTTGCTTTCACCTTCCTTGCCTGGAACTGCTCTTAAGCTCGGTTTATGACTATTCGCATCTCGGAGAGGGGTTAGGCGGCGTTTCATGGGATGGAGACGCGCCACCACTCGCAGCCACGTCCTAGATGAGGTTCGGGTGTTCCAATGGCGCGTCCCCGAGAAAGAAAGATAGACTCCCAAGCTCTAAATTCAATCCGTGACAATACGGCACGCACGACTCGGTAGAAATACCCAATTTGCAAGGTCTACGAGCACAACATTCCCATCTGAGACTCGCGGCGATTGCGGATTGCTAAACGCCATCAACTCTTGTCATTTAGACCGTGAGCACGATTCCGGTCGACCGGATCGACCGGTCTAGGCGCTTATGCGGGGTATGCGCAGGGAGGCTTTGGTAGTAGAATCCGGCCATTCGGGGCGCAGGCGCGTGTGGTTCGAGTCCTTCGGAGAGCGTTGAATGGACATCCTCTGGCCGGCAACCGGCATAGGCGTCATCGTCGGATTCATCTTCTTCGTTTTGGCGCAGCACTGGCGGCAAGTCCTCAATCAACATGCGTGGACCATCCGCCGGCTCACGGAACGCGTGCGCGATCTCGAAGACATGGCCGATCCGGAATTCCGCCGGCGCCTTGGCGAGGCCTCTCCGATGCCGCTCGAGCAGGTGTTCACGCTTACTTTTCGCCTCAACGATCGCTTCTGGCGTGAGGCCGTGCACACGACGGACGAAAACCTGCGGTTCATCCGGGAGTTCGGCAGTTTCGTGGGGTCGGTAAAGCTCGATCGCTGGCGCAGCCATACGGTGGCCACGGTGGCGGAAGTGCTGCCCGACCGCAAGGAAAGCGGCTGGCAGATGCGGTCGCTCGATTTTTATCCCGACGCGGCCAAGCCCGGACGCGGGCTCACGCTGTGGGAGCTGGCGCTCGTGCGAATGAAATTCTCGGCCGAGCGGCCGCCTTCACTCGAACTCGTCCTACGCGAGAATTCCATCGATCTGCTCGGGCATCTCGCGCCCTGGGAGGGCGGCAGCGGCAATGGCCACGGAGGGAACGGGAACAGCGGCAACGGGCATAGCGCCGGCGACTATGAGGACGTCGTGTTCTTCCGGGTGCCGCTCGATACGAATCAGCTGGCCGAATTTCGCAGCCACGATCCTTCGAACGAAGCCGGCAACGGCAGCGAAACCGGCGCCGCGCCGGCGCCGGCCGGGATGTCGTGGCAAGCTTTTTATTCCGGCGGCGACGAAACGCTCGGGATCGAGTGGCAGCTCCGGCTGCGCGACTTGGCCAAGAAATCGCAATGGGAGCGCTGGAAGATTCTGGAGCCGGCGTCCATGCCGTTCGGCGCGGGGCGGCGATAAAAGCCGGGTTTCTTGCGCATCACGCGGAATGGGGATGCACGCGCAACCCCGTCCAAACATTCAAGAGGCCCATCAGCTCGCGCACGACGGAAAACGCGTCGCGCGTGTTGCGCCACCAGTGATCCGCGTCGAATCCGTCCTGCGGAGCGCTACGAACAATTAAGGCGGGATTTCGCCCGACGACCCTGCGCCACAGCGCCTTCACGCGCCGCGTGTGCTGCGGCGAGGTGACGATCATCACGCGGCTGTCTCCTTCGGCGCGCGCGTCGCGGCTGATTTCTTCCACTTCCTGCTGCGTGTCGACAATTGTCTCGGGAAGAATGCGGATTGCCTGCGCGGGAACACCTTCGCGGACCAACACCTCGCGGCTGTAGTCTTCCTCGCCCGCGTACGGAATACCCATGCGGGCGAGTTCGTTCGCCGGACTCACGGGCCGAGTGATCCAGACCTTACGCGAATAGCCCATCCGGAAAATCCGTGCCGCTTCTTCAGCGCGTGCCGGCATCGTCCCACTCAGAACTACAATCACGTCGGCGGGCGCAAGCGGATCGGGACGCACCAGCCAGCGGCCGACGCCACGAAACGCAACGACGCCGCCGATCACAAGAGCCAGCGAAAGGGCGAGAAGAACAATTACACGAAGGCGGGGAAGCAATGGAGTGCGGCTCACTTGGCGTGTGTCGTTCGGCATAGCGTTGTACGCGCGGGCTGACGGGAGCTATTGCGCGGGCCCGGCGCTCGCGCGCTCGACCGCACGGCCGCGCATCAGCAGCCCGCGCAAGCCAAGCAGAAGAAGGCGCGGCTGGCTCAAGCAGACTCGCCACAGGATTTTCCAGGCCTCGTCGCGCGAATACTCGCCAAGCGAACGCTTGGCAGGATCGTTGAGCAGATCGACGAGGCGGCTGTAGTCGGATTGCTGAAAACGGTGCAGCGACCGGCGCAGCAGCAGATGCAGATCGAGCTCGCGGCGCAGGCTGCGGAGTTCCGGGCTATCCCCGCCGCTGAGAATGGATTCCGCGACGCCGATCGCCCCGCGAAAACCTGTGACGGTTCCGCCAACCGTCGACACTTTCACCTGCGCGGCCGCGTCGCCCACCAGATACACGGAGCTTTGGCCAACCTGCCGCTGAACCGGAACCCAGCGGTTGTACACGGGAATGCGCGCGCCCTGAAACTCGATTGGATCAAGCTTGCGCTTTTCGAGGAAGCGTTCGAGGCAACGGTGCGTATCCGCACCATTTTCGCCGATGATGCCGAGGGCCCCGCGCTCGCGCGATTCGGGAATCAGCCAGTAGAAATAGGGGGTGTCGTCCGGGACGAACCAGACGCGGGTCGTGTCCGGCGCCATGTCCTTTGGCAGTGGCACGATTGCTTGGACAAGAGGAACCGTCTCGAGCGGCGACCATCCGGCCGCGCGCGCAACGCGGCTCGCGGCGCCATCGCCTCCGACTATCGTATCGGCGTGAATCTCCTCGCGCGCGCCATCCTCGGAGCGCTCCGCTTCGACAACCAGGCCGCGGCCGTTCGGATGCAGCGTCTGAAACCGGCGGCCGAGCTCGATTTTTGCGCCCGCCTGTTGCGCCTGCGCGGCAAGCCCCTGGATCAGCGTGCGGCGTTCGATGATGAGGTCGGGATGATTCAGGGCGATCGTGGCGGCGCGGCCATCGGTGAAAAGTTCGAAGCGGCGAATTTCGTTGAGGACGCTGTCCTCGGCAGCGCGGCCCAAGAGCGCTCGCATGCGGTGCGTCACGATCAGCGTCCGCGCCTCGGGTTCAAGGGTTTCGATCCGCTCGAGGACGCGCACGGAAAGTCCGCGCCGTGCCAACAGGAGCGATGTGAATAGGCCCGCGGCCGATCCTCCGATCACCGCGATGCTTGGGTTAGTTGCGCGCGAAGTGGAACGCGAGTGGTTCTCTGCAGGGCGCTGTAGGTTCGCCATATTTGATTCGATCGATGGGCCTCATTGCGATTTGTGCCACTGAATCCGACACTCGACGGCAAGTGTGCTGCTCATTATATCCTACGGGCATTCGGCAACGGCTGAGATTTCAGGCGGCGCGCGAGGCCTTGGACGCCTGGCGCTCGTACGGCACATTCTCGAGCACGGCGACGGCGATCAGCCCGAGAACGATCACCGCTCCCGCGAGGACGTACGCGGTTCCCGGAGAAACATAAGGGATTAAAACGCCAGTGCATCCGAAGAGCACCGCCAGACCATAGAGCGCGATCACGGCCCCGCGATGCCCCAGCCCGAGATTCGACAATCGGTGCGCCGTGTGGTCCTTTCCGGGCGAAGTGAAAGGCAGCAATCCCCGGCGTGCGCGCGAAATCGAAACCATCGTCGTATCGAAGATCGGTACGCCGAGGATAAGAATCGGAACGAGCCAGGATACTGTGAAGTTTGTCCCCTGCGGGCGAAGCTTCAGGCCGAGCGTCGCCATCAGGAAACCAAGAAACATCGCGCCGCCGTCACCCATGAAGATCTTCGCAGGGTTGAAATTCCATCGCAGAAAACCGAGCGCCGCGCCGAGCGTGGCTGCGCCCAGGGTTTGGACCATCATGCGGTGATTCATGGCGGCTGAGATGGTGAAGAAAGCAGCGGCTACCGCCGCAATTCCGGCGCACAGGCCGTCCATGTGATCGAGGATGCTGAAAGCAGCGGTGATGCCGACCACCCACAACACCGTGAAGCAGCTGTCGAGAACCACGCCGAGCGTGCCGTGGACAAACACCGAAAACAATTGCGCGCGGATGCCGGACGCCAGCAGGAAACATGCGCCCGCCGGCATGCCGATGAACAACTTCACCTGGTGGTGAAGCATGCCGCCGTCGTCGAGCAGGCCGACCGTGGCCAGCAGCGTGGCGCCCGCCAGAATACCCGCAATCTGTTGCTGTGGTGCGCCGCGCAGCGTGAGAACTACGGCGAGCACGAACCCGAGATAGATGGCGATGCCGCCGAGGAGAGGAATCGGTTTGAGGTGAACTTTGCGCGGCCCGGGGCGATCGACCATGCCGTAGTGAAGCGCAAGGCGGCGAACGGGAATCGTGAGACCCAGCGATCCGAGAAGCGCGACCGCGAATGCGATCAGATCGGAGTAGGGCGTCATAGCTTGCTCAAAATCGTCTCAGCAGAAAAGCGACGCTCGCGCGTCACCTTCAGAAGCACCTGACCTTTTTCCCCGCTCACCGCGCGGTGAGCATCTTCTCGAGGACCCCATCCACCGCAGCGCGCTGGTGGTTGGCAAAGTACCAGTCCATCGTCTTGCGCAATCCTTCGCGAAAAGGCGTCTTCGGCTCCCAGCCGAGAAGCTGCTTCGCCAGTTTGTTGTCGGCCACGCGATTCACCGGGCCCGTCGGCATGTCGGGGAGCAGGCGTATCTGCGCTTTGTGGCCGGAATATTCCAGCACGAGGCGCGCCGCGTCGATTACTCGGATGCGCTCCATCGTGCCGAGGTTGACGGCCGTGCCGTCGTTGATCTTCTCAGCTGCGAGGATCGTGCCGTTGACGATGTCGTCCACATAGGTCCAATTGCGAATCTGCTCGCCATTGCCCCAAACGTCGAACGGATCTTGCTTCACGAACGCGCGCGCGATCATCGCGATTACAGCGTGATTCTCAACTCCGCGTGGACCGTACACCGTAAAGTAGCGGCAGGAAGCCGCTCCCAGCTTGTGTTCCTTGTGGTACGCCTGCAGCGTCAACTCGGCCATCAGCTTCGCCCAGCCGTACATGTTGTCCGCGTCGTGAGGTGGCCTGACGTCCGCCTCGCGCAGGTACAGTTCCTTCCCTGGGTCGGTCTGCATGTAGTTCGGGTAGACGCAGCCTGAAGACGCGTAGACCACCTTTTCCACGCCGGCCTTCACCGCTTCCCAAAAAATCAGGCCGTCGAGAAAGAGATTTGACGCAGGGCCCGCCTGGTGCAGGTCGACGTAGCCCCGCCCGCCATGGTCTGCGGCCAGATGGAAGACGACGTTGATGCCCTTCATCGCCGAGCGCGCCACGCCCGGCTCGCGCAAGTCCGCTTCCACAAATGTGACACGGCCGGCCTTGACGTGCTGCTCGATATTGCCCGTCCGGCCGCTCGTAAGATCGTCCACCACGTGCACCTTGGCGCCCCGCGCGAGCAGCGCGTCCACAAGGTGCGAGCCGATGAAAGACGCACCCCCAGTAACGAGAACTTTCTTATGATCCCAGATGACGCCCTCCGTTGCTTTCGAGAACTGCCTGCTCGATGATCCCGGCAAAAAGCTGCAACTCATTTACTCTAGCATACTTCTCCGCGGTTTCTCGGGCACGCCGGCCCATCTCACATAACCGAGCAGGGTCGCTGCGGAGCTCACAGATGGCCTTTGCGACGGCCGCCGGATCATCCGGATCGGCTGCCAGGCCGCAGCCGGACTCCGTCACGATGCGCGCCGCATCGCTTGAATCCGGCGCCACGGCGAGGACGGGCCGGCCCGCCGCGAGAATCGAGTAAAGCTTGCTCGGAACCACCACGCCTTCGAGGCCCCGCCTAATCGTTACGATGTGAACGTCGCCTGCCATCATCACGTGCGGCACCTGCTCGAACGGGCGGAATGGCAGAAAACGCACGTTCGGCGAGCCCGCCGCCGACGCTTCCAGCGAAGCGCGGTTCGCACCGTCACCTACAAACACGAGCGCGGCGTTTTCGTTGCGCAGCATTTCGGCGGCCTTGAGAAGCGTGCCCCATGCACCGTAGAAGCCGAGATTCCCCGCGTGCAGCGCGACGAATGAAAAGCCGCTGCGAATCTCCTGCACCACGGGATCGCTTTTCGCGGGCATCGAGGCCGGAAACGTAGTGCCGTCACGCACGACGACCACTCGTTCGGGCGCGATGCCTTTGGCGAGGATGCGGCTGCGCATGTCGTCGCCGAGCACGATCACCCGCGCCGCTCGTTTGAGCGCGTTTCGATGCATCTTCTCCCAGCGGCTGGCCCAGCCGTTCGGGCGCACGATGTCGCCGCCGATCGCCATGTCCGGATAAAGGTCACGGATGTTGTAGACAAACGGCCGCCCGGCCAAGCGCGCGATGAACGCCCCGGCAATGCCTGCGACTGGCGGGTCTGTCATCGCGAGCACCACGTCGGGACGAATCGCCAGCGCGCGCGGCACCGCCAGCGCGAGATACGACAGGTAGTTCGAGACGCGGCGCTTCATCTGGTGCCGTGGATAGGCCGTCGATCCGACGCGCTCTACGACCACGCCGTTGCACGTGTCCCGCCGCAAAAGCTTGTATGGATAGAACTCGTCGGGATCGTACGAGGGCCTGCCGGCGACGACCGTCACTCGATGGCTCTTGGCGAGAGTCTCGGCGACTTGCGCGGCCATCTTGGCCGTGGCCGACGTGTCGGGCGGGTAGTATTCGTTCAGGAGCAGGATGTGCATGCGCTCAGCTGTCGCGGTTGGCAAAGCGCCCGGCGGCCGCCTCGCGATCGCCGGATGCGTATTTCCTTTCGAGAATGAAATTGCCGAGCACGAGCACGTCCATGCGCGTCCGGCGGAAACATTCGAGCGCTTCTTCGGGGCGGCAGACGATCGGCTCGTTGTCGTTGAACGACGTGTTCAGCACGACCGGCACGCCTGTGAGATCGCCGACCGCATGCAGCAATTTCCAATAGAGTGGATTGGACGTGCGGCTCACGGTCTGCAGGCGCGCCGTGCCGTCCACGTGAGTAGGCGCGGGGATCACGCTGCGCTTTTCGGAGCGAACGGGGTAGGCAAACGTCATGAAAGGCGAAGGGTGCGTTTTCTCGAAAAACTCGCCGGTAGCCTCTTCCGCGATCGAAGGCGCGAATGGACGAAACGATTCGCGATGCTTGATGCGCTGATTCAGGATGTCTTTCATTTCGGGGCGGCGCGGGTCGGCCAGAATGCTGCGATTGCCCAGCGCGCGCGGTCCCCATTCCGCGGCCCCCTGGAACCAGCCGACAATTTTTCCGTCGGCGATATGCCGCGCGGTCGCACGTACGAGCTCCGTTTCGTCGAGCTGCGCGATCTCGACTTCATCCGCCGAACCCACGCGATCGACCACAGCGCGAATTTCAGCGGGTGAAAACTGCGGTCCCCAGTAGGCGTGCTCCATCACGAATTCGCGCGGGCGGCCGAGAATCTGGTGGTGCACCGCGAAGGCCGCGCCCACGGACAGGCCCGCATCGCCCGCCGCCGGCTGCACCCACACTTTCTCAAAAGGCGTCGTGTCGAAGATTCGTCCATTGGCTACGCAATTGAAGGCCACGCCGCCCGCCAGGCACAGCGCCTTCTGGCCGCTCCGCTTCGCGAGGCCATTCCAGTAAGCGACGAGAACTTCCTCAAGAGCCGCCTGCATGCTGGCTGCGAGATTGTAGTGGCGTTGCGTGAGAGGCTCGCCGGACTTGCGCGCGGGGCCGAGGCGCTGCTCGACGATAATTCGAGAAGAGGCGGCCGAGGACCGGAATGCTCGTGGCGTCGCGCCAGGTCATTTCGGCGCCCTGATTTTGATGCGTGAAATATTCGAGGCCGAGGCGGAAGGAAAGCGGCCCATCGGACCACACGATGCGGCGGAATTCCTCGAGAAATTCGGGCTGGCCGTAGGCGGCAAGGCCCATCACCTTGTACTCGTCGCCGAACTTCCAGAAGCCGGCGTACTGCGTGAGCGCCGTGTAGTACATTCCGAGCGAGTGCGGGAAAGCGACTTCTCCGAGCACGCGCATCTTCGGTCCTTCGCCGACTGCGCTCATCGAACTCGCGAAATCACCGAGGCCGTCGGCCGAAAGCACGGCCGCGCGGTCGAATGGCGAGACGAAAAATGTGCTCGCGAGATGCGCGGTGTGATGCTCGATGCGATGGAACTGGCCGCGGATCGCGTCGGGCGCGATCTGGAAGGCTGCCGCGAGATCCTCGCGAATGCCCGCAAAGCGCTTCATCACGCGCACGCGGTCGAGCGCAAATTTCGGCATGCGGATCGCGAAGCGCAGTTTCGTCCCGAGGCGCGCCCACGGGTCGCGCGGCACCGCGATATGATCGACTTCGGTGAGCTTGACGCCGGCACAATCGAGGCAGAATTGAATCGCCTGCGACGGCAAGCCGGCCGCGTATTTCACGCGATTCAGCCGCTCTTCTTCGACGGCAGCGATGAGCTGGCCATCCACCACAATCGCAGCGGCGGCATTCGCGTGATACGCGTTGATCCCAAGAATCACCATCGAATCTGGAAGCTCCCGCCTGACTCCAACGTGCTCTGCGCCCGTCAGATGCTTACTGCGTCGAAATCGCGACGACTCTGCGGCGATCCGGACTCGCCTCGGATGCACCGCTTAGATTCCTCTTCGCCCATTCGTTCAGCACATACAGGCTCCAAGGGCGAGACCAGGACGTACGACCCCGCGTAAAATCCTGCCACATCGCGAGCGCAAAGTCTCGGCTAAGGTGCGGCTCGAGTGCGGGAGACCAATCCGCCAGCCCCGTCGCCACTCGCTTGCCGAGCGTCCCGCGCAGCCAATTTTCCCAGGGAAACGTGAACGTACGCTTTTTCTGCGCCACGATCTCTTCGGGCAAAAGATCGCCGAGCGCCGCTACCAGCAGCGACTTGGGGCGCGATCCATCGCGCTTCGCCGATTCGGGCAGCGAAAGCATGTATTCCACGAGCGGCGAATGCAGAAACGGCACGCGCACCTCGAGCGAATGCCGCATGCTCATGGCGTCCGTATCGCGCAGCAAGACATTCGCGAGGTAGGAACGCAGCTCGAGCCAAGACACGGCGGTGAAACCGTCCGCGGTTCGTACCTCGGTTGCCGCATCGGCCAGCCATCGCTGCCACGGCCCGCCGCCCTGCGTGCGAGAATTGCCTTTCATAGCCGACGCAACGATTCGCGGGGTGAAGACCAGTCGCGTGAAGAAATACGGGTGCGGAAACTCGCCCGGATCGAGAAACGCGGCGCAAACCTTTCGGAGAGCGTCAGGCGAAGCGGCGGCGCTTCCGGCGGATGCGATCGCGGAGGCGAACGGGGCGCGCAGTGGCTTGGGCACACTTCGCCCCAGCGCCGCCATACGCGCGGCCGTCGACGTCGCGTGAAACGACGTGTAGCCGCCAAAGATCTCGTCGCTGCCCAAGCCCGAGAGCGCCACCTTCAGCCCGGCCTGCCGCGCGGCCCAGGAGACGAAATAGGTGTTGATGCCATCGGCGCTCGGCTGATCGAATGAGGCAACGGCTTCGTCGAGCCTCGCCACCATTTCCTCTCCCGAAAGCGTCAGCTCGCGGTGCTCGGTCCCGAGGCGCTCGGCCGTGCGCCGCGCTTTCTCCGCTTCGCTGAATTCCACGTCGGGGAAGGCAACCGTGAAGGTGTGAATCCCACGCTGCGAGCGGCTTGCGAGCGCAGCGATGGCGGTCGAATCGAGCCCGCTGCTCAGAAACACGCCGACCGGCACGTCGGCCACGAGATGGCTCGCGACGGCATCTTCCAAAAGAGCGCGCACTCGCCGAGCCGGCGCAAGCGATTGCGCGCCCGAGCCCGCGTTCGCGGCGGCTGCATTTCGGAGGCCAGTGCCAAAATCCCAGTAGGGCTTCGGCGCAGGCTCGGCAACGGGCGCGCCCGCTTCGATGCTCAGCGTGTGGCCGGGCGGCAGCGAAGAAACGCCTTCGATCAACGTGAGCGGCTCGCTCACACCACCGAACAGCAGGTACGCGGATAACGCCTGGGTCGAGAGGCGCGCGGGAATGCAGCCGCTCGCGAGCAGCGCGCGCACTTCGGAAGCGAAAAATAGTGCGCCATCAACGTGCGCGTAGTAGAGCGGCTTAATGCCGAGCCGGTCGCGGGCCAAAAACACGCGCGCCGCTCGCCCCGCGGGGCCGCCGGGCATTTCGATAATCGCGAAGGCGAACATACCGAGGAGCCGTTCGACCGAACGCTCGCCCCAGGCTTCGTAGGCGTGAACGATCGTCTCGGTGTCGGAGTGCGTGCGGAAACGGTGGCCCAGCGCCTCGAGTTCCTCGCGAAGCGCGGCGAAATTATAGATTTCGCCGTTGTAGACCACCGCGATCGTTTCGGTTTCGTTCCAAACCGGCTGGCTGCCGCCCGAAAGATCGATGATGCTGAGCCGCCGCATTCCGGCGGCCACCGGCGGCGCCACGAGAATGCCTTCTTCATCCGGGCCGCGGTGAATCATGGCGGCCATCATGCTGCGAACGGCAGCCTCGCCTGCCTCTCGCGATTCGATTCCGATGACGCCGCAAATTCCGCACATTTCGCCGCTCGACTCCCAAAGTATATCCGAAGCACGTAGCCCTCTGATCGAATCTGATCCGCCGCCGCCCGGCATGAGGCCATGGGGTAGGTTGGATGTGCCCAATTGTGAGCTATATGCCTCTTTTCACGTACACCATGTTCACCACGTTCACCATGTTCACCACGTTCACCAGTTCACTCGAGCAAGCCGCGTCTAGCCGATCCAATCTCCGGAGCACTGGCCTGCCCAATATCCTGTAAGTATCACATTTCTCAACAGCTTGTGCCCTTAGAAAGGTCTCGGAAGACTGGGTAAGGTACTCGACAATCAAATCGCCAGCCGAATTAACGACGGTAGTGCCGACTGGATCTCGTCTCCAATTGCTTCCTTGCGGAAAGTGCCGTGACGTATGGCATTGCGCGTTCTTGAGTTTTGTCCGGCCTGTAAGTTGACCCTTCTCTACGTGGTCGACAAGCTGGTGCTGGCCGAGCTTATCCTCGCTCAGGCACCGCGAACCTAACCGCCCGCCTCGTAGCTCTGCAGCGTTCGGATGTAGTTCGCGCGGGCGAAAGCATCTGGATCCCCGATATTACGCTGGCTCAAGCGTCCGCGGACGCGGTCGAGCGTGTCGAGATCGCGTACGGCGAGCCAGCCTGCGAGACCGTCCAGCAAAACTTTCATGTAGCTCACGCCGTGCCGCAAAATCGCGGACGTGGTCATCACAACATCCGCCCCGGCGAGCAGATACTTGATGACTTCGTCGGCGCTCTCGACACCGGTGCTCGCGGCGAGCGATGCCCGAGTCTTCCCCGCCATCACGCCGATCCAGAGGAGCGGCAAGCGGATTTCTCTCGCCGTACTGAGTTCGAGGTTGGGTAACAGCGTGAGATGGCCAAGATCGATATCCGGCTGATAGAAACGGTTGAAGAACACGAGACCGTCGGCGCCGGCGTCGGCGAGCTGTGTAGCCATGTGGCCCACGGCGCTGAAATAGGGACCCAGCTTGACGGCAACCGGAATCTTCACGGTCTGCTTTACGGCCCTCAGGATCGAGAGATAGCGGTCCTCTACCTCATGTCCCGTTATGTCGGGGCCGGTTGGAATCAGGTAGATATTGAGTTCGAGCGCATCGGCGCCCGCTTGCTCGATCTGACGCGCGTAATCGATCCAGCCGCGATCGGTCGTACCGTTGAGGCTCGCAACGATTGGGATATCCACGGCCTTGCTCGCACGGTAAAGCGTCTCGAGATATTGCGTCGGGCCCACGCCATAGGATTCCGAGGGAGGAAAGTACGTCAGCGCTTCGGGACAGCTATCGATCCCCACTGCTTCCATATTTTCGATCAGCTGCTTTTCCTGTTGGATTTGCTCTTCAAAGATCGAAGGCAGGACGACCGCAGCGGCTCCGAAATCCTCTAGACGCCGGATGTTATGGAGATCCCCAGTGACCGGGCCCGCCCCGGCCACAATCGGGTTCTTTAGGTTGAGTCCCATGTAGCGTGTCGTCAAATCCATCGCGCCGTCGTTCCTCTCAATTCTCGTCATTTCCTTTCCAACGCCTTCGCGACCGCAGTCGTCACTTTCGCGGCCGTCGGCCCGCCGCGGAGGCTCGCGAATTCCTCGTAGGTGCGGTATTTCTCCTTGACGTCCGCTTGAGCCTGGCGAAGGAGCTCCGCAGCCTCAGCCGGGCGCGTCAGTGCAAGGGCGTAGTAACGCAGTTCGTTGTAGGCATAATCCTTGAACGGAACCGTGGGTCGCGGAGAGTCGAGCCGGAACGGGCTTTCGCCAATTTTGCGCATCGCCGGGACGTAGCGAAAGAGCGGCCAACAGCCGCTGGCTACCGCCAAATCCTGCTGCTTCATTCCGTTGCGCAAGTCGAAACCGTGGGCAATGCAGTGGCAATACGCCAGAATCAGCGACGGTCCTTCGTAGGCCTCCGCTTCGCGGAATGCCTGCAAGGTCTGCTGTGGGTTGGCGCCCATCGCTACCTGCGCGACGTACACATTGCCGTACGAGATAGCTTGCAGCGCGAGGTCCTTGCGCGCCACGCGCTTGCCCGCGGCCGCGAACTTGGCGATCGCGCCGAGCGGCGTCGCCTTTGATGCCTGCCCGCCTGTGTTCGAGTAGACTTCCGTATCGAGAACGAGAACGTTCACGTCCCGGCCCATCGCGAGGACATGGTCGAGCCCGCCGTAGCCGATGTCGTACGCCCATCCATCGCCGCCCACAATCCAGATGCTTCGCCGGACGAGATGGTCGACGACCGAGAGAAGATTGCGCGCCGCGTCGTTGCGATCGGCGAGCTTTAACAGTTTAGTCTTGAGTTCCGCGACGCGGATTCGCTGGGCGCGGATTTCGGATTCCTGAATCTGCGGCGCGGTCACGATCGCGCTGACCAAGTCCTCTCCAAGTTCAGCCGAGAGCGACTTGAGAAGATCTACCGCGAGATCGCGATGCTTGTCGGCGGACAGCCGAAAACCGAGGCCGAACTCGGCGTCGTCTTCGAAGAGCGAATTTGACCAGGCAGGCCCGCGGCCCTCTTGGTTCATGCTCCACGGCGTAACCGGGAGATTGGCGCCGTATATCGAGGAACAGCCGGTTGCATTCGCAACCATCATGCGGTCCCCAAACAGCTGCGAGAGAAGTTTCAGATAGGGCGTCTCACCGCAACCCGCGCAGGCGCCCGAAAATTCAAACAGCGGTTCGAGGAATTGGACGCCTCGTACGTTGGCAAAGTCCACACGCGCGCGGTCGTTCATGGGAAGCCGCTCGAAAAACGCGATGTTGGCGCGCTCCATCTCGAGCAGGGGCGCCTTAGCCCCGAGGTTGATGGCCTTGATCCCAGGCTCGACCGGGCTGTGCTCCGGGCACGCATCGATGCACAGGCCGCACCCAGTGCAGTCCTCGACATAAAACTGCAGTGTGAACCGGACATCGGGATAGCCGCGGGCGTTGACGGAAGCGGACTTGAAGCCGTGCGGCGAGCCCTCGAGCTGGGATTCGTCGTAGTACTTCGCTCGAATCACGCTGTGCGGGCAGACGAAGCTGCATTGGCCACACTGAACGCAAAGGTCCGGCCGCCAGACCGGCACGTCGTCGGCGATGTTGCGCTTTTCCCAAATCGCGGTACCCGAAGGGAAAGTGCCGTCCACGGGCATCAGGCTCACCGGAATCTGGTCTCCCTGCCCTTCGAAGATCTTCGCGGTCACCTGGCGCACAAACTTCGGCGCACTTGCTGGCACGCCGGGCGGGCGCTCGAAGTCACTCGTAGCCGTGGCTGGGACCGCGACCTCGTGGAGCCGCGACAAAGTGTCATCCACGGCTTTGAAATTCTGCCGCACCACTTCTTCACCCTTCGATTCATATGTTTTGCGAATCGACTTCTTGATCTGCGCGATCGCCTCGTCGTGCGGCAACACCCCCGATAGAGCGAAGAAGCAGGTTTGGAGGACCGTATTGGTGCGCTTCTTGAGCCCGACCTCCTGGGCGACCTTGTTGGCATCGATCACGAAAAACCGGAGCTTCTTGCCAATGATCTGCTGCTGAATCGAGCGCGGCAGATGATTCCATACCTCGCTGGGGTCGAAGTGGCTGTTGAGCAAAAAGGTGGCGCCGGGAGCGGCGAGCCGCAGAATGTCTTCGCGCTCGAGAAAGTTAAACTGGTGGCACCCGATGAAATTCGCCGAGCTAATCAGAAAGGGCGAGCGGATCGGCCGCGGCCCGAAGCGCAGATGCGACACGGTCTGTGCGCCGGACTTGTGCGAATCGTAGACGAAATAGCCCTGCGCGTAGAGGCCTGCATCTTCAGCGATGATCTTCACGCTGTTTTTGTTGGCGCCCACCGTGCCGTCGGAGCCGAGACCGTAAAACACGGCGCGCACAACGTCCTCCGGCTCGATCGAGTAATTTGGATCAAAGTCGAGACTCGTATGTGAAACGTCATCGATGATGCCGACGGTGAAGCCGTTCTTGGGAGCCGGCTTCTTAAGCTCGTCGAACACCGCTTTGACCATTGCGGGATTGAAATCCTTCGACGAAAGACCGTAACGTCCTCCGATGACCTTGGGCATCGCCGATCGCTGGCCCCGCGATACTGCCTGTGCGAGTGATTCGACGACATCAAGATAGAGTGGCTCGCCCGCGGCACCGGGCTCCTTCGTTCGATCGAGGACGGCGACCGCGCGACATGAGTCGGGCAGTGCCGCAAGAAAATGTGACGCCGAAAATGGCCGATACAAACGCACCTGAAGGACGCCGACCTTTTCTCCAGCGCGCCGCAACGCAGCGGCTGTCTCGCGCGCAGCCTCTGCGCTGGAGCCCATCAAAATCACAACACGTTCCGCGTCGGCTCGACCCTCATAGTCGAAGAGGCGATACTGCCGGGCGGTGAGCCGGGCAAACCTGTCCATCGCCGACTGCACGATGCCCGGCACTTTGGCATAGAAGGAGTTCACCGCCTCGCGTCCCTGGAAAAAGGTGTCTGGATTTTGCGCGGTGCCCCGGATAAATGGGTGTTCGGGATTGAGCGCGCGCGATCGATGCGCACGCACGAACTCATCATCGATCATGGCCCGGACATCAGCGTCGTCCACCAGAGTCAGCGTGTTAACCTCATGCGAGGTGCGGAAGCCGTCGAAGAAATGAAGGAATGGGATGCGCGATTCAAGCGTCGCGGCCTGGGCGATCAGTGCCAGGTCATGTGCTTCCTGCACCGAGCCCGAGGCCAGCAGCGCAAATCCGGTTGTGCGCGTCGCCATCACGTCGGAATGATCGCAGAAGATCGAAAGCGCCTGCGCAGCGACCGAACGTGCCGCGACATGGAAGACCGTCGACGTGAGTTCGCCCGCGATCTTGAACATGTTGGGGATCATCAGCAACAAGCCCTGTGACGCCGTGAAGGTCGTTGTAACCGCCCCTGCCTGCAGCGCCCCGTGCACCGTCCCGGCCGCTCCTCCTTCGCTCTGCATTTCCTGCACCACGGGAATGTTTCCCCAAATGTTCTTGATGCTCCCGGCTGCCCACTGGTCGGCCAGTTCCGCCATTGGCGATGCAGGCGTGATGGGAAAGATGGCGCAAACCTCGTTGACGCGGTATGCGACGTGCGCGACCGCCGTGTTGCCATCCATGGTTGCAACTCGTTTTGCCATTCAGTCGTTCCTCGATGATTCAGGCACCATCTCGATCGCGTGGCACGGGCACTGCTCGAAGCAGACCGCACAGCCCGTGCATTTCGCGTAATCGTAGAGATACCGGCGGCCCGGCCCGAGTTTCACGATCGCGCCCTCAGGACAAGCCGCGTAGCAGTTGTCGCACTCATAACAGTTGCCGCAGGAGAGGCATCGCTGCGCTTCGTAACGCGCCGCCCTTTCAGTCAGCCCGGCAACGACTTCCTCGAAGCCGCTCACGCGAGCCGCCGCAGCCAGCGTTTTCTGCGCACTCGGCTCGGCGTCGCTATAGACCGGCAAGTGGAGCATGTCGAACGTCACGACCGGATGCTTCGCCGCCTGCTGATACTGCTCGCCACGAAGCCATGCGTCGATATTGCGCGCGGCGCGCTTTCCGTGGCCCACCGATACCGTTACCGACCGTTCGCCTGGCACCATGTCACCCCCGGCAAAGATCCCCGGGTGGCCCGTCATCATGTCCGGCCCGACTTTTACGACACCTTCTTCCGCGAATTCGATTCCAGGCACGCGGCGGAGAAATCCGCTGTCCGTCTCCTGGCCGAGCGCCAAAAGGACCGCATCCGCCTGGAGCGTTTCGAACTTCCCGGTGGGCTGCGGTTTTCCGCGAGTGTCGAGCTCCATCCTCTCGACGGTGAGCTCCGGCCCGACGAACTCCTTGATGGTGGTCAGCCACTTGATCTTGATGCCTTCCTCGATGGCCTCATCCGCCTCGAAGGCCCGCGCGGGCATATGCGCGCGGTCGCGCCGGTACACGATCAGCGTCTCGTCGGCGCCCAGGCGCTTGGCAGTGCGCGCCGTGTCCATCGCCGTATTGCCCCCGCCGTAGACGATCACCCGCCGCCCCAGAAGCGGCCGCTCGCCCGATTCGAGCTCATGCAGCACCGAGACGGCATCGAGCACTCGCCCTGCATCGCGGGCAGGGATGTCGATGTGCTTGCCGACGCCGGCGCCGATCGCCACGAACACGGCGTCAAAATTTCCAGCCGTCTTTTCCGCGAGAACATCTTCAACCTTGTGGTTGACGACGAACTTAACGCCCATGGCCTCGATGCGCCCGATCTCCTTCATCAAATCCTCGCGGGGCAATCGATACGCAGGAATGCCGAAATGCATCATGCCGCCCGCCACGGGCCCCGCTTCACGAACCTCAACCGCGTGTCCCAAGCGCGCGAGATGATACGCGGCCGATAGTCCGCTCGGGCCGGCACCGATCACCAGCACTCGCTTGCCGCTTGCCAGGCGTTCGATCTTGAAACCCCATCCTTCCTTCCTCGCGAGATCGCCGAGGAATCGTTCGACAGCATGTACGCTCACCGGCGCATCGAGTTCGCCACGATTGCAGCCGCCTTCGCACGGGTGATAGCAGACCCGGCCGTGCACCGCCGGCATCGGGTTATCTCGCACCAGCGTCTCCCACGCTTCGCGGTACTTCCCCGCCTGCGCCAAATCGAGCCACGCCTGGATGTCCTCTCCGGCCGAGCACAGGTAGTTACACGGTGGCAGCAGGTCAACATAGATCGGACGGCTGTGCCGAACCGGACCTGCGCCTTCGCGTTCGGTCAGAACAACCACCGGAGTCATGTCGCTCGGCTTGACGGTCATCTCGACAACAGCAGAATCACAGAAGGGGAAGAAAGGGGCAGTGACTTGGATCACTGAAAGATGGGCCTTCGGGACTCCTTAGGCGTGAAATGGTTCCGGTTCGAATCACCCGGGAGTGTGAGCAGGATCACAGCACCCCTACAAAACGCGAATAACAATGAAGTGCGGACCGCAGGGAAACATCGGGGGGAGCGCCCCTAGAAGGAGATGAGAATGAGTACCGCGCAGAAAACAATCACCGCCAATTCTCTAAGCAATAGAGAACAAGCTCCTCTGCTCTGGTTCAAGGACTGCGGAATCGCCGATGTTCCACTTGTTGGAGGCAAGAATGCGTCGCTCGGCGAAATGATCCGGCACCTAGCATCTAAAGGCGTTCGCGTCCCGAACGGATTCGCAACCACGGCCCAAGCATATCGCCGCTTTCTCGAATTCAATGGTTTGGATGTGAAGCTGAGCAAACTCTTCGCGCCTCTCTCTGTCGAAGATCTCGATCAACTGCGGCGAGTGGGAAGCCAAGCCCGTGCTTTGACTATGGAGGCGTCGTTCCCCGAAGACCTGGAACACGCCATTCGAGACGCTTATGCCCGCCTGTGCGAACAATACGGACCAAATACGGACGTCGCCGTCCGATCGAGTGCCACAGCGGAAGACCTGCCTGACGCCAGCTTCGCCGGCCAGCACGAAACATATCTTAACGTGCATGGCGTAAGTACGCTTCTCGAGGCATGCAAGAAATGCTTCGCCTCGATTTTCACCGACCGCGCCTTCTACTACCGCCAGACGCACGGCTTCGATCATCTCCGCATCTCCCTTTCCATCGGCGTGCAGAAGATGGTTCGCTCGGACCTTGCCTGTTCCGGCGTGATGTTCTCGATCGATACAGAAACTGGTTTTACGAATTCCGTGCTGATTAACGCCTCCTACGGTCTGGGCGAAAACATCGTCCAAGGCGCCGTGAATCCGGATGAATTCATGGTATTCAAACCGACGCTGAAACAGGGATTCCGACCGATCCTTTCGAAGATGGTTGGCACAAAGGAAACCAAGCTCGTCTACGACGTCGGCGGGTCAAAGTCGACGAAGAACGTTCCCGTTCCCCCGAGCGAACGCAAGAAGTTGACGTTGACCGACGAAGAGATCCTCGAACTGGCGCGCTGGGCTTGCACCATCGAGGACCACTATTCGGAGGTGAACGGCCGATATACCCCCATGGACATGGAATGGGCGAAAGACGGAGTTACAGGCGAGTTGTTCGTGGTGCAGGCTCGCCCGGAGACGGTGCAGTCACGAAAGAAGAAACTCGTTCTTCAGACCTATCGATTGAAAGCGACGGGAAAACGCCTTGTCAGTGGGCATAGCGTGGGCGAAGCGATCGGTAGCGGCAAAGCTCGCCTGATTCTGGATGCGCACTGCATGGGTGAATTCCAGAATGGAGAGATTCTTGTAACCGACAAGACCGATCCAGATTGGGAACCCATCATGAAGAAAGCCTCCGCCATTGTCACAAATCAGGGTGGGCGCACGTGTCATGCTGCAATCATCGCCCGTGAACTCAGTATCCCGGCGATCGTCGGCAGCGAGAGCGCTACCGGCGTGCTGAAGACCGGCGAGGAAATCACCGTTTCCTGCGCCGAAGGAGAGATTGGCTACGTCTACGACGGCATCCTCCCGTTCGAGGTCTCGGAACTGCCTCTCGATCAACTTCCTAAGCCGCGCACGAAAATCCTCATGAATATCGGCAATCCTGAAGATGCGTTCAGCCTCTCCGGCATCCCCACGGACGGCGTTGGGTTGGCGAGGCTCGAATTCATCATCGCAAATCATATCCAGGCGCACCCCATGGCCCTGGTCCATTTCGACCAACTGGCCGATCCGAAAGTCAAAACGCAACTGGCCGAGCTCACGTCGCTCTACGAAGACAAACCTCAATACTTCGTGGATAAGCTGGCGCAAGGTGTCGGACTGATTGCTGCTGCTTTCTATCCCAATCCTGTGATCGTCCGCCTCTCCGACTTCAAAACGAATGAGTACGCCCATCTCCTCGGTGGCCAGCAATTCGAACCCGTGGAAGACAATCCCATGATTGGCTGGCGCGGAGCTTCGCGCTATTACCACGATCGCTACCGCGAGGGATTTGCGCTCGAGTGCCGCGCCATGAAGGCCGTGCGCGAGCAAATGGGCCTGACCAACGTAATCCTCATGATTCCCTTCTGCCGGACGGTTGATGAAGGCCGCGCGGTCCTGGCCGAAATGGCCAAGCACGGCTTGGAGCGTGGCAAGAAGGGCCTCGAAGTCTACGTGATGTGCGAGATCCCGAGCAACGTGATCCTCGCCGACCAATTCTTCCAGATTTTCGATGGATTCTCGATCGGCTCGAACGATCTGACGCAGCTCACTCTCGGTCTGGATCGCGATTCGGCCCTTCTTGCTCCCCTATTTGATGAGCGGAACGAGGCGGTGCGGCGCATGATTTGTCTTGCCATCGAGGCGGCGAAGCGAAACTCAAAGAAGATCGGCATCTGCGGACAGGCGCCAAGCGATTACCCGGAGTTCGCTCGCTTCCTCGTGAAGGAAGGAATCGATTCGATCAGCCTCAACCCCGATTCCGTGTTGAAGACTCTCGTAGACGTAGCCAAGACTGAACGGGATCTAAAACTGAACGCGAAGATTGCCTAGGTCCGTAGAGGTTTTGCAAAAAGGCAAGGTCTCTTCCTCGCTCGTATTTGAGCCACGTCCGAAATCACCATAGGCGTCGATACGGCGCTCAACGTGGCCTTGGAAGCAATCGATCGCATCAAAGTGACGGCTTCCTCTCACCAGCGCGCATTTCTTGTCGAGGTGATGGGACGCAATTGCGGCTACCTGGCGCTCATTTCCAGGATTGCCGGCGGGGCCGAATGCGTCGTTCTTCCCGAAGCTCGGGTTGATCCCGAGACGATCGCCCAGAATTTGCGTGCCGCCTATGAGCGCGGGAAAGCGCACGCCATCGTGGTCGTTGCCGAGGGAGCTTGCTACAACGCGGAGGGCCTCACGCGCTATTTCCAGGAGCATCGCGAACGCCTTGGTTTCGAGCTGCGCGTCGTGAAAATTGGGCCACGTCCAGCGGGGCGCGGTACGCCCGGCGTCTTCGACCGCCTCCTCGCCACCCGCATGGGCGATGCCGCCACCGACTGCATCGCCCGCGGCGAAGAAGGAGTTCTGGTAGGCCTCATCAAGGGCGAGATGATGGCGACGCCTTTGGCGGAAATTGTCGGCAAGAGGAAGACCCTGGATGCCCATCTACTGAATTTGGCCGGCATTCTTGCGCAATAGACCAAGGCCTAGCGATCGCCCAGTAGACATGCAAGGGAAGCTCGGCTTTTGATGCAACGCTCGGCTGTCCTGCTCTCGCTGTTTGTTCCGCTCGGCGTTTCAGCCCATGGTAGACGCTCCATTCAGCCGAGCCTCGGCCGCGTCGTTTTTCTGCTTCTATGTCTGCGGCGCCATGCCCAAAGAAGCTATGACACGTGAGGGAGTCACCTCACGGGAACGATCGTGAACAATAAGTCAGCTACTTTCCCTGTCCGACGTGTCGGTGACCGCAAAGGGATTGGCGCATGGCTGGAAGGCTGCCGATGCATGCACGATCTGGCGACCAGCGTTTGACAATGCCGTATTGTCGAGAGGTTACTTCGCGCTCTTGCAAAGAACTTCCAGCTGGCGATGCAGTTGCTCGATGGCCTGATACAGATCTTGCAAGCCCTCAGTTTCCACAGTGACGTCCATATTTTCCAGGTCGAATGACAAATCCTTGGCAAGCTCAACGGCGCGCTGGACACGCTGGGTCGCGAGGACAGGCAAGACCGCGTAGGCATCGCCGGATTTCGCGTCCGCCTCAAACCACTGTCGAACAGCCGACGCCGTGTGCCGGGTGTGGTCGAGTGCGTGCCGAAACTCGACCTGGACGCGGGCGTCCAAGTCGCTCGTATCGGCCAGATTCTGCGCTTCGGATAGAGCGGTAACCATGGCGTCCAGCCGGGCTCCAAGGTTTGGGCCGCGTCTCCTTTCGGAACTGCGGCGCTCTTCTTGGGTGGTCATGGAATGGCCTCCTGAGTATTCCTGTACCGCGGAGCGGTTCATCATGCCTGCGCTCCACAAAGCTGAGTAAGCCAGCGTTCTAGAACTACTCGCTGCGTCATGTCGAGAGCACCGAACATCAGCCCCATTCCCATGCCAACGGACGAATAGACGACCTTGGCCTGCGTCTCGAACGTCTGCTGCGATTTTGTAACCCGAAGCCTTACGAGAGTATCCTCCGGCAGCGGGTTGAGCATATCCACGTAGCAACCGCCGCGGCTAAAGTCTGAAGTACGTGCGGTGATTGTCGTCGCCGATTCCAGGTCGATGATTTCGACGTCGGCCATGAAGGGGTAGCGTGGGTTGCGGCGACGCTCGAATCGCCCGGGTTCCGCCGAAGTCCCTATCGTAATCTCAGCTGCGCTCATCATGGGTGTCTCCTTCACTTCAGCCGGTAAAAGAGCACGGTTTGGGCCCTTTGGCCCGACGGGCTAAGTTACAGATTCACAATAGCTTATGTGTTTGGCCCTAGGCGCGGGGTGTTCACGACGTTAACAGGTGTACGTGGAGACTACAGTGGGAACCGGAGCGTAGCAGATCAGGCGGTCTCGTCGGCGACGGTGGCGTCGAGCGGTTCTGTGGATTCTTCGGGCGCGTCTTTTAGAAGTCCGTAAAGGTGGGTGCGGCTGATGCCGAGGATTTCGGCGGCCTTGACCTTGTTTCCGCCAACGCGCTCGACAACGTGGCGGGCGTGGAGGCGATCCAGTTCGCGTATGGAGAGTAGCGCGTCAGAACCCGTGTTGCGATCGGCTTTGTTCGCGATCATTGTGTCGGGCAGGTCACGAATATCGATGAATTCGGATTCGGTCATCATGCAGGCGTGGCCGATCACGTTCTGGAGTTCGCGAACGTTTCCCGGCCAACGGTACTGGGCAAGTGCCGCCTGGGCGCGGCGAGTCAGGCCGGAGATCGGCTTGTTGTACTCGGCGGCGAAGTGTTGCAGAAAACGGCGTTGCAGGAGAGGCAAATCCTCCAGCCGCTCCGTCAATGAGGGGACGCGCAGTTCGACCATGCACAGACGGAAATAGAGATCCTCGCGAAATTTTCCCTGCTTGACCAAGGCAACCAGGTCGCGGTTCGTCACACCCACGACGCGAACGTCGACCTTAATGGGCGCCGGCGAGCCGACGCGCTGAAGCTCCTGGTTCTGAAGAACGCGCAGCAACTTTGCCTGCATGGGCAGCGGCATTTCGCCAATTTCGTCCAAAACGGCGGTGCCGCCATCGGCGTATTCGAAGGCGCCAACCTTGTTCTGGTCGGCGCCAGTAAAGGCGCCTTTCACATGGCCGAAGAGTTCGCTTTCGGCCAATGTTTCGGAGATGGAGGAGCAGTTGAGCGCTACGAACGGGCCACCCTTCGCGTTGGACAACGTGTGAAGGGCTTTAGCCACCAGCTCTTTACCGGCTCCCGTGGCACCCGTCACGAGCACGACACGAAAATGCGGGGCGATGCGGCGAATCTTCGAAAAGAGGTCGAGCATGAGTGGGCTGCGGCCGACCATGCCTTCAAATGCGAAATTTTCGAGAAGGTCGTTGTCGAGGCGGAGGCTCCGTTGGCGACGCTTGGCTTCGTCGGCGATTTGGTGAATTCTTTGCTGGAGTTTTTCCGTCGATAGAGGCTTCGGCAAATAATCGGACGCACCTTTTTGAATCGCTTCAACCGCGGATTCAGTCGAGTAGTAGCCGGTCATCAGGATCACGTCGATGCCCGGATCGAGATCGAGAATCTTTTCGAGCATTTCCATTCCCTGAACGCCGGGCATGACGAGGTCGAGAAGCACGACTTGCGGATGCGTGCGGCGGATCAGGTCGAGGCCGCGCTCCGGGTCCGATGAGGTATGGATTTCCAGATACTCGTCCGCCAAGACGAACTGCACCATCTTCAAATTCTGGGGATCGTCGTCGATGACGACGAGTTTTATAGGCTGCTGTTGCGCGGCGGGAGTCACGTGGCTACACCCATCAGCGCTTCTTCCACTCTACGAATCAATTCCTCCCGCGTGAATGGCTTGTGAAGGATGGCCCTTCCGGCTTCGAGCACTCCTCGCTTGGCGATCTCGCCATGCGTATAGCCAGACATAAAGAGGACTCGCGTGTCGGGGTGCGAAATGGCGAGCGCATCGGCAAGCGCGCGACCGCTCATTCCGGGCATTACAACGTCAGTCAGCAAAAGGTCGATGGCTCGGGATTGTTTCGCGATTGTAAGAGCTTCGGTTGCATCGGCAGCCTCGTGCACCACGTAGCCCATTTCCTCCAACACGGCACGCGTCAATTTCCGCAATGCGGCTTCGTCCTCCACCAATAAGACGGTCGCATCATTCCTTCGCGCCCGCTTCGCCGGAGCCCGAGTCTCCTTGGCGATTTCCGCAGGGGCTTCGATCAGCGGCAGATAGATCCGAAATGCAGCGCCCTTTCCGGGTTCGCTCTCAACGAGGATGTAGCCGCCGGTTTGTTTGACGACGCCGTACACGGTAGCCAAGCCGAGGCCGGTGCCCTTGCCTTTCTCCTTGGTGGTGAAAAACGGTTCGAAGATGTTCGCTTGCACCTCGTGCGTCATGCCGCAACCCGTGTCCGTGACTTTCAGAAGCACGTAACTGCCGGGCAGAATGTACGCGGGACGCGCGGGGTTGGCCTCGTCCAGATCGGCGTTCGAGGTCTCGATGGTGATTTTTCCGCCTTCCGGCATGGCGTCGCGCGCGTTCAGGTTTAAATTCAGAATGACTTGCTCAAGCTGCGTGCGATCGGCTTTTACCATGCCGAGCGAATCGGACAGCGCGAGAGCAATCTCGATGTGCTCGCCCATCAAACTGCCCAGCATTTTTTGCGTGTCGCGGATAACGGCGTTTAGATCGAGAATCTTTGGTTCAAGCACCTGGTTGCGGCTGAACGCCAGAAGCTGTTGGGTGAGCGAGGCAGCTCGCTTTGCGGCGCGTTGGATTTCGTCGATTGGGTCGCGGAACGCATTCTCGGGTGGCATGCGCTTCTGCAGCGCTTCGGTGTAGCCGATGATCACTCCCAAAATGTTGTTGAAGTCGTGGGCGATTCCCCCGGAGAGCCTGCCGATTGCTTCGACTTTCTGCGCCATCTGAAGCTGCTGCTCGAGCTGTTTGCGTTCGGTGATGTCCCGGTTGACGATGACGAGCTTCTGCACTTGGCCTTTGCCATCCCGGACGACGCTGGCAGTAGATTCCAGTAAGACCCACTTTCCTTCCTTGTGCCGCATGCGGTATTCCACGCGCCTGCCATGCCCTGAGCGTTTCGCTTCTTCCGCCGCTTCGATGACTTTCGCGCGGTCATCCGGATGGATTTCGCCGAAGGCAACGGTGCCGCGCATCTCTTCGGGGGAGTAGCCCAGCAGCCGCTGGTAGGACGGGCTGTTGTAGGCTCGCGTGCCGTCGGCATTCACGACGGCGATCATGTCCGCGGCGTTTTCGCTAATGAGCTCAAAAAGTTCCTCGCGGGCGGCAGTCTGGCGTCGAACGCGATAGATCTGCAGTTGCTGAAAGGCCACATAGAGGTCAAACAACACGACCAGGCCAAGCAAAGCGTCCACGAGGGCGCGCTTATCGAGAGCCTGGTAACCCTTGGATTCAACCGTGGAGAGCGGCAGCGCGAGGGACAGGATTCCGACCGTCAGAACCAACGATAGGACAACGCTCGACGCCGAGAGCCACCACTGACGACGCTCGGTGTGTTCCCAGGTATTGTCGGTGCGTGTGATGGTTGCCGAATTCATCGCCGGTTCCCAAGTTTGGTTCAGGGACTCCGATACCAGTGTTGCACTTGATTCGGGATCAGCGATGGGCAATGAGCTTAAGGCGTGCCTTCACGATTACCAGCGGAAACCGGCGTGGCGTGCCGTGAGTCCGCAATTTCACGCGCGATCAGTCGTCCTTGCCGAAGACGAGGACGTGGAAGGTGTCGGTGACCATGCGAAAGGGCCTGGTGTGGGGCGGCGGATTTTCGATGCGCTCGAGTTTCCCGGTCACCAGAAAGATATCGTGCGTTTTCGGGTCGAGGGCCATGGTGCGGGCGCCAAGCTCGGTCGCGACGTTTTCGACGACGGTGAATTTGTCGGGAGAATCCTCGTGAATCACGGTGAGCGTGCCATCGCCGTTTGAGGCGAAAGCATATTGCGTTCCGGGATCGAAGCGGGTGGCATCCACGCCCTGCCCAATTGGCAACGTCGCAATCACTTTGCCCGTATCGGCGTTGACGACCGCCATCAGTTTGTTGCGGCATCCGGAGAAGAGGATGCGGTGCTCGGCATCGATTGCCAGGCCGCTGGGATGCTCGCCGGGCGCCAGCGGCCAGCGATTCGTGATTTTCAAAGTATGCGAGTCGATCTCGATGATTTCGCTGGTGCTTTCGATATTCGCGTAGACGTGCCCTTGGCCATCGGCCACGGGAAATTCCGGCTGGCCGCCCAGGTCGATATGGCCCACGACTTTTTGTGTCGCCGCATCGATTACCGTCGAGGTTTTCGAATCACCGTTCATGGTGAAGACGCGCTTCGATGCCGGATCGTAGACTTCGCCGTCGGCGTCGGGATCCGCGGGTACGCTGCCGGTGACTTGCAGTGTCGTCAGATCAAAGACCCAAACCTTCGCAGCCCGGCCGTCGGTGACAAACCCGCGATTGAATTCCGGCGCAAGGACGATTCCGTGAATGCCTTCCATGCCGCCGATTTCTCCGAGGAGTTTGCCGGTCGCGACATCGACCACGGCTACATGGTCGCCGTGCGAGATGAAAAGCCGCCCCGTCGCTGAATCGAATTTCACGTAATCCCAGAAGGTATCCCCCGGGACGGGGATGGTCTTGATCAGATGGTAGCCTGACGGTCCTGCAGGCGAGGCATCCCCGGCGAATGCCACCCGAGCAGACGTCAGGCCGGCGCAGGAAATCACCACAAACCAAAGAACGGTCGATCGAAGCCGGCCGGACCACTTTGCTCGCTGATGCATGTGCTTTCCTTTCTTTCCTGGCTGTGCTGGATGTCTACGAATGGAATTCGGTTCGTCCTGTGACGCGCCGGTTTTCTCCCAAGTCTCGGCCCGCGCCAGGCGTCACTTCTTTAGCCCCGACTGCCAGTTGAGCACCACGGTGAAGGGCGCCTGCGTGCTTTGCGCCGCAAATAGAAAGCGTTTTCCATCTCGCGTTACATCCCAATGATTCTCCGATATAAACGAAGGATATCGAGGCGATTGGAACAGGGCTTTGGGTACTCCCGCGCTGAACGCCGGGTTTGCCGAAATCTCAACAGCCATCACCGTGTTGTCTGGGGCGAGGTAGTACAACTCTTTGCCGTCTCCGCGCCATCGAGGCTCGGTGCCTCCGGCGGTGGAAATCAGCCATTTGCCGCCTGTATCCGAGCCCGTCGTGGCAGTGGCCGGCGAGAACGTCCGGACGTAGACCTCATTGCGCCCGGATTCGTCAGAGATGTAAGCGACCCAGCGCCCGTCGGGCGAGAACTGGCCATCGTCGCTATTGAACCCCGAGCCCTGGAAAGCGAATGGCTTCTTATCGCCCTCGAGGGGAAGGGCCCATACGTCTCCCTTTGCTACATTCCGAGCGGAAGATTGATAGAGCAAAAAGCGTCCGTCGCGGGACCAGCTGGTGGGCCACTTGTCATCGCTCGACTTCAGCAGCAACTGCTCGCCGGTTACGCCACTAGCCAGCTTCTGATAAAGATCGTATTCGCCGCCACTGTTGGAGGCGAAGATGATTTTACTGCCGTCGGGAGACCATGTGCCCAAGGTGGCCGACGAAGAACCAAACGTGAACCGCGTGCTGGTACCCCGCGAGAAATCAACCAGCCAGAGAGTCTCCAAGTTCGGATTCGACGGATCATCAGACCTGCTCACTGCCGCGCGCGTTCCATCCGGAGAAAGAGAAAGCGTGTCATAACTGGCTGGTTCCACGGCCGTGCCAAGATCTTTCCCCTGCCGGTCGAACCAGGTGAGCTGAGAGACTCCCCCAGCGTCCGACCTGTAAACCAGGACACCATTGGCGGAAGCCGAGAAGAAGCCGTAACCCTGGATAGATCCAACCTGTTCAGCCAACGGGACCGGCTCGCCCGTCACTTCCAGCCGGCCGGCGTCGAAAGGCTGCGCCATCAGCGTCTTATCACGCATGAAGAGCAGCTCGCCGGAGCCGCTGCCCGAAAACGGCACGTAGGCGGGTCCGTAGTTAGTCGCTACGAGCTGTTTCAAACTTTGCGCCGCGGGCTTGGCATCCAGTGAGCCGATGTATACGCCGCTAGATCCAGGCGTCGCCGATACGCGCCAATATATGAAATGACGTCCATCGGGAAGGAAGGTCGGAAAGGCGTGGAGGACCTCCTTGCGGGACGGATCGAGAGTGGTCGCCGGGGACGCGACGCCGCCGCTCTCTGAAACCTTCATCAGGCCGGCGCTGACGTTCCCGAAGAGAATCACGCCGTCACGGCTCCACGCTCCGCCAATCACGGGTCCTTTGACGTCGCACAATACCTGTGCCGGGCCGCCGGAGACGTCGATCTTCTTTAGTTCTCCTCCATCACGAAACGCGATATAGCGGCTATCGGGACTCCAGAAAAAAAGAGAAACCGCAGACAATTCCGAGCCTGTCAGGGGCCGCGCTTCGAGCGAGTCCAGCGAGCGGATCCACAACCGCAAAATGCCGTCGGGGCCGATTGCGCCGAAGGCCAACTGGCGTCCGTCGGGTGAAAGTGCGAACGGCACGACCGGTGGCGCCGTTGTTTTTTCCGGCAAAGGGGTTGTGAAGCGCACCATCTCCGCTGGAGCAGTCGGCGTTTCTCGGAAATGCAAAAAAGCAAAAAATGCCGCGACGACCGCCATTGCACCGACGGCGATCCAAGGCAACGCGCGTCGCCAGGGCGACGTAGAGACGGGTGTGGCGGCAGCGGACGACGGCTCGGGCGAACCGGCAAGAACTTCGTCGAGCGAGATGCGCGCGTCGCCGATCGCCTGCAAGCGTTGCTTGGGGTCTTTCTGCAAGCAGCGCTGCAATAAAACGCGAACCCGAGCGGGCGTCGCCGCGGGAAGCTCTGACCAGTCCGGCTCCCCGCGTATCACCGCCGCCAGTATGTCCGTCACAGACTCGCCCGGGAATGCCATCTTCCCCGTCAGCATCTCGTACAGCACGCAGCCGAAGGCCCAGATGTCCGCGCGGCGATCCACAGACTTGCCCTTCGCCTGCTCGGGCGACATGTACGCCGCGGTGCCTAGCAAGACGCCCGCCTGAGTAGCCATGCGGCTGAGGGTCGGAGAATTCGCGACGTCGAAGGAGGATGCATCTCCTTCGATCGCCTTCGCGAGTCCGAAATCGAGAATCTTTACGGCGTCGTTGCTGGTTACCTTCACGTTCGCCGGTTTCAGGTCGCGATGCACGATCCCGCGCTCGTGCGCGTATTCGAGCGCCTCGCAAATCTGCTTCGCAATCGGCAATGCTTCGCCAAGCGACATCGGGCCGGATTGGATGCGGTCGGCAAGCGTGGGCCCTTCCACCAATTCCATCACCAGCGCATGAGTGGCGCCCGAGTCTTCCAGTCCGTAAATGGTGGCGATATTGGGATGGTTCAATGAGGCGAGGACCTTTGCCTCGCGCTGAAATCGCGCCATGCGCTCGGTATCGCGTGCGAACGCGTCCGGCAACACCTTGATTGCGACATCGCGGCCCAGCTTCGAATCGTGCGCGCGATACACTTCGCCCATCCCGCCCGCTCCAATTGCAGCGAGAATTTCGTAAGGGCCGAGGTGAGTGCTAGGGGGCAGTCTCATGTGGGGCTGGATTATAACCCGAAGTGTGCCAGCGCACCTTATTGCTTGGGCTGGAGAATCTCCATTCATGGCACGGATTGTCCACAGGAATCGGAAAAGGTATACAATCGCGCGTTTCGAGGGAAGGCTCGTCCAAAGGGGGAATTTATGTTGAAGAGGCTGGTCATTGTGGCTGCGATTGCGGCGGCAGCTGTTTCGATGCAGGCGCAGGGCTGCACGCGCGACGGCCTGAAGGCGATGATCGCGGACTATTTCAAGGCTGTCGACACGCACGACATGTCCGCGTTGCCCACTGCGGCGGATCTGCGCATCACCGAAAACGGACAGGTGATGCAGCCCGGCGAGGGGTTCTTCAAGAGCGGCGGCGCAGTGCTGCTGGAGCGCGACCTGATCGACACGGAGCGCTGCGGGACGGCGACGATCGCGGTAACCAACGAAGCTGTTAACGGCGCGCAAACCCTGGCGGTGATGGCGGTGCGCCTGAAAGTGGCGCAAGGAAAAGTGAGCGAGATCGAAACGATCGTGACGCGCGAGGCCGAAGAGAAGCGCTTCTACAATCCCCAGGAGCTGCTTGCGACCAAAGACCAGGACTGGACAACTCCGCTGCCTCCGGATAAGCGGCTCACGCGAGAATATATGAACGACGGAGCCAACAAGTACTTCGACGCTTTCGTGAAAGATCCCACCGTGCTGCCTCCTTTCGCGGCGAGATGCGATCGTTGGGAAGGCGGTTTGCATACCACGCCCACCGGAAACTGCTCGCCCAAGGGATTGGTGCTGACGCACACGCATCGCCGCTTCGAGGTCACGGATTTGGAATTGGGGGAGACGGCTGTGTTCATCAATTTCGGCACGGCGCTGCCGGATGTCCACATCTTCAAATACAACGCGGACGGCAAGCTCTACCTGATCAACGCGGTGTTCGGCGGCCGCAACACGAATGCGATCTGGCCCGAGGACAAAGACACCGCAATGAAATAGCGCCTGGGCCGTGGTTGCATCATCTGACGGCCCGACCCACAAGGGCTCACCGCACCCTTCCCTACGGACTCAGGGCAGGGAGGCGCAGAGGACGCAGAGAAATGCGCCGCGAAACTGCGCGGAGCCGCGCCAAGAAAGCGTGTCAAGCTGGCCGCTGGTACAGGCGCGCCCCGTGCGCGGACAGGTGGCGATTACATCAAGTGCGAAGGCCCGGGTGTCTTCAGCTCCTCTGCGAACGATGTAAGCTAATCTTCGGGAGCCATCCGTGAAGAAATTGAAGTTCGTCCTATCGGTGCCGGGCGACACGTTGTACCTTCGCGCGCAGACGGCCGCGGCGCAGGCCGCCGCAGAGAAGCTTGACGCGCAACTACAAGTGCTGGTCGCGCAGATGGACGCGGTCGGCCAAGGGCAGCAGCTGCTGAATCTGGTGCAGTCGCGAGCCGAGTCGCGGCCGGACGCCATCATCATGGAACCTGTGAGCGCTGCCGGATTGCCGCGAGTGGCGGAGGCGGCGGTAGCCGCGGGAATTGCGTGGGTGGTCAGCAACGCGCAGGTGGACTACATCAGTGCGCTGCGCAAGAACGGCAAGGTGCCGGTATTCCAAGTTTCGCAGGACCACATGGAAGTGGGCCAGCTGCAAGGGAAGCAAATGGGCGCGGTCCTGCCGAAGGGCGGCTCGGTCCTTTACCTGCGTGGGCCGGCGATGAGCTGGTGGGCCGTCAAGAGAACCGAGGGAATGGAGAGGACGAAACCGAAGAATATCGAAGTGAAAAACCTGAAGGTGCTGGCGTCGAGTGCGGAAGGGGCTCAGAACGCGGTGACCTCGTGGCTGGACTTGACCAAACAGCGCCCCGAGGGCACTCAATTGATCGTGTCGCAGAACACGGATTTCCTCACCGGAGCGAACAAGGCGTTTGACGCGATGTTGGGACCGGAACGCGCGAAATGGCTCGCGCTGCCGCGAACGGGCGTGGGAGTTGCGCAGCGAAGCCGGCCGCTGGTGGATCAAGGCGCACTGTGCGCTGCGGTGGTCACTTCGTTGACGATGGACCGAGCAGTGGAAATGCTGGCGCGCGCGATGAAGGACGGCTCGCAGCCGCCGGAAAACACGCTCGTCGAGGCGTATTCGTATCCGAGCGTCGAAGAACTCGCAAGGAAAATGACCGAGGTCACCGTGGGCAGCGGCCGCGGCAAGTGATTTCGCCGAGCGTCTCTCTTCAGCGCCCTATTCGGTAAATACGGATGCGGCCATTGCGGATTGCTACCGTACTCACGGAGTGCTATAGACGCTAAGACGGGCGCAATTCCGGCCGAGCAGTTGACGTTCCCCCGAAACGACCGAACTGCCTCCTCACAACTGTTAGCTGGGGCCGCTGTTTTCCTGCCAAGAGCAGCGACCCCGGCTCGGGGGTTGCAAACGTCGTGGCGCGATCGGTAGGGCTGAAAGTCCGCGAGTGATCTACTTCGACGCTCTTGGCCCAATGATGTCTCGCGCGGTCGATACCGGACCGGCGAGATCGTACGATGCACGGCCCTGACCGGCTCTAACTCCAACCGCCTTCAATCGGCGCTTCAAGCAGGTTTGGAGCCGCCTGCGAACCGTCGTGCAACACGATTCGCATAAGCCGCAGCTTCCATAGAGACCGCTCCGTCTCTCGCATCGCAAGCAACCGTGATCATCGAAATAGTAGCGCATCTTCGCGAGGTGAATTTGGGGCAGGATCATGCGAATCTGAAGTGAAACATCCTTCGGTAAAAAGTAAGCGTCGTTCGGAGGCCGTCTTGACCGATGCGGTTGACTATGCAGCGTGAGTTGATTCAGCAGGTCGCTCAGCAGCGAGATTCCAGGGCAGCAGTTCCGCAATGCGGTTAATCGGATGGTCAACGATGCGCGAGAGCACTTCGCGCAAGTACGTTTCGGGATTAACATTGTTCAGTTTTGCTGTGCCGATCAGGCTGTAGATCGCGGCGGCGCTTTCGCCGCCCCTGTCCGATCCTGCGAACAAGTAATTCTTCCGGCCCAAGGCAACCACACGCAACGCTCGCTCGGCGGCGTTGTTGTCGATCTCCAGTCGTCCATCGTCCACATAGCGCCGCAGTGCTTCCCAAAGTCCCAGCGCGTAACGCATGGCCTGGGCCGTCTCCGATTTCCTCGACAGCTTCAGCAAAGTTTCTTCGAGCCACTGCTTCAGCGATCCGAGCAGCGGGCGGCTGCGCTCGCCGCGCACCAGGTGACGTTCTTCCGGCTGCCGCCCGCGGATGTCTCCTTCGATGGCGTAGAGTTCTCCGATGCGCCGGAGCGCTTCCTGAGCCACGGGCGAGTTGTGCGCGACGTGAAGATCGTAGAACTTCCGCCGCACGTGCGCCCAGCAGGCCGCCTCCTGAATGCGTCCTGTTTCGTAGAGTTGGTCGAAACCCGCGTAGGCATCGGCTTGCAGCGTGCCCGTGAAGCTGCTCAAGTGTGCCTTCGGATGCTCGCCCTTGCGGTCCGGCGTGTAGGCGAACCACACCGCTGGAGGTGTCGTATCTCCGGCAGGCCGATCATCGCGCACGTAGGTCCACAGCCGGCCCAGCTTGGTTTTTCCCAGTCCTGGCGCCAGCACGGGCACCGGCGTGTCATCGGCATGCAGCTTCGTCGCACTCAGCACGTGATGCCGCAGCGCTTCCACCAGCGGCTGAAGTAATCCGCTCGCGCTGCCCACCCAATCGGCCAGCGTCGCGCGGTCCAGTTCCACGCCTTCGCGCTCGTAGATCTCTTCCTGCCGGTACAGCGGAAGATGATCGCAGTACTTTGACACCAGCACGTGCGCCAGCAGTCCCGGACCGGCCCTACCTCGCGCGATTGGACGGCTCGGTGCTTCGGCTTGCACGATCTTGTCACAGCGCCCGCAGGCCAGCTTCGGCCGCACCTGCCGGATCACTTTGAAACTCGCCGGAACCCACTCCAGCATCTCCGATACGTCTTCGCCCAGACGCTTCAACTCTCCGCCGCAGTCCGGACATGCGGTTGGCTTCGGCAGAATCTGCCTCGTCTCGCGCGGCAAGTGTTCCGGCAGTGGCCGCCGTACTGGTTTCGTCGTACGATGTGTCTCAGGCGTAGCAGGAGAAGATGCCCGCTCTGCCCGGCTCGCTTCCAGTTCGTCCAGCCGCAACTGCAACTGCTCGATCTGCTGTTCCACCTTCTCCGACTTGCGCCCGAACTGCATCCGCCGCAGCTTGGCGATCAGCAGCTTTAACTGTTCGATCTCCGCATCGCGCGAGGCGAGCTGTTCCTCTTTCAAAAGAATCTGCTCGTGCTGGGAAAGGATGAGTGTTCTCAGTGCGTCGGAATCAAGCTGATGAAGATCCGGCAGGGAAGAAGAAGTGCCGCTCACACCGCCACTCTACACGAGATTCTTTACAGCCAGATGAAAATGCGCAAGAAAGCTGAAAATTCTTTGCTCACACAGCCATCTGTGGAGTGTAGCTGCGTACCGGTCGTCGCCAGTCGATCCCTTCGAGCAACATCGAGAGTTGCGCCGGTGTGAGCGAAACCGTTCCACTCGCCGCTTGCGGCCAGGTGAATCTCCCTCGCTCCAGTCTCTTGGCAAACAGACACAGCCCGTCGCCATCCCACCAGAGCATTTTGACGAGATCACCGCGACGCCCACGAAAGAGGAATACGTGTCCGGAGAACGGATTTTCCCGAAGTGCCGTCTGCACCATGCCCGCCAGTCCCACAAAACCGCGCCGCATGTCCGTCACGCCCGCTACAATCCAGATGCGCGTTCCTGCGGGCAAGCCCATCATCCGAGCAACTGCTCCAGCACCACGCGCAGCGCCTCCGCATCGACGCGCCCGGCAATCCGCAGTTGCCCCTTCGGAAGCTCCACGTGAATCATCCCGGAAGGTGTTCGCCGTCTCCGCGTGCCCGTCGATCGCGCTGCTTCCATCGCTGTGGCGCCGATCACGCGAACCGGCAGCAGATCAGGCGTCTCACTGGACCCGCGTTCCAGCCGTCCTTGCTGATAGAGCCGCCGCCATCCAAACACCTGGTTCGCGTTCACTCCATGCGCTCGCGCCACGCGCGCGACCGAAGCGCCGGACTGAAGCGTCTCTTCGACGATTCGCCGCTTCTCCTCCACGGTGCGAAATCGTCGCTTCGACTCCCTGCCCCTCACTTGTATGGCTTGCTGCGAAGTGTCCACGATCCACCTTTGTGGACACGATCATCGTGTCCACAAAGGCCATCATCCTTGCCCTCCGACTGTCCGTCTACACGGCCTAAACCGGACGCTTACGGTAAAAACCACGGCTGGAGAAAAACTTCATCGTCACGATTGGCATCGTTCGTTTTTCCCGCAAGACGCTTTGGCATAACTATCTCCTTGGATGAAATCGGCGGTGGATCGCTTGTAGATCGGTTGGAGCAACGAGCGTGTAGACCTGCGTGGTCAAAAGAGACGAGTGTCCCAAGAGTTCTTGTATATGGCGGATATCTGCGCCGCGATGCAACAGATGCGTTGCGAAGGAATGCCGAATCATATGGGGAGTGACTCGCCCCAGTCCGGCCTTCTGGGAGGCGTAGAGAAGAACTCTCGCCACTGCTGTTGTTCGGAGGTGCCGTCTGTGGCGTTCGCATTTCAGCCGCCACCTGGGCACCATTCTCCGAAACCGCTCCCACGCTTGGCGTCGGTTCAGGTTCCGGCCCAAGTAAGTGGAGGTTTTATACGCATGGACCGTTCCCCTTGAGTAGTCCTTCCAATGTGCCGTCCAGATGTCACCTGACTGATGGACGCAACCGATTTGATTAGGTTCAACGGGCTGGAACAGCGGGCCCTTCTTCCGGCCCCGCAGATGTGCTTTGACGAGTCTGTTGGCGCGCGGCCCAAAAAAGACTGTTCGCTCTTTCCCCTTGCCACTGACCCTGATCGTTCTCCGGCTGAAATCTACATCCTCTATTCGAATCCCCACGAGTTCTCCGACGCGACATCCCGTCGAGTAAAGCAGTTCGATCATCGTCTGGTTGCGGACGCTACCCGCCGCGTCAATCAACCGACCGATATCCGCTGTGGCGACCACGCGGGGAAGCACTTGGCGCATTCTCTGCCTTCCCCCAATGAGTCGCGGGGCGACACTATCCACAATGCCACCCATATAAAGAAAATCGAAGAACCTCCGCAGCGCATAGAGATGCCGGTTGTAGCCATCGACGGACAAGTTGCGGTTCATAACGTCGATCAGAAAATACCGCACGTCCATGTGGGTCGCGGAGCGCACGTGCCTATCTCCGAGGAAATGACAGAAGGCAAAGGCCACCTTGGTATACGCTTGATGTGCGGAACGAGAGAAACGCTGAGCGACAATCCATTCGCTGAATTTCTCAGCCAATTCGGAATTTGCACGATTGGCTATGGGAAGCAACGAGCGCAGTAGGGGCGTGGTCGGAGGATACCAGTAGCGTTCGGAGGCTGCCCTCACTATTGGAACCTGCCCCTGGAGATGCTATCGGCGAGTCTAACTCGCGGCGGAGTATGTTCTCACCTGCGTCAAAGAGCAACGGCTTTTAAGAATCTTTCAAGCGCGGGTCGCCTGTGTCGGAAGGCAAATTCTCCCTAGTGATATGTGTACCTATCCACTAGGGAGATTTGACTCTTGCGCACGAATTGTCAGGCACTAGACTGCAGTCAAGCGTCTATTTGTTTTCATCGGGACTCTGTTCTTGCGACATTTTTTCGAGGTTAGCCGTCAACTGGACTTCCGATCCGGATTCGACGGTGATTTGTCTCGACCAATCCTTATAACCGGACATTTTCATTCCCACTGTATGCTTGCCGGGTGTGAGCTTGAGCACCGCAGGGCAGTTTCCGATAAATGCTCCGTCAACCAACACGTCAGCGCCCGCCGGGTTTGAAGAAACGTTGACGGTTGCTTTCGCCGGTTCAACGGCGGGACTCGTGGTTTCGCTGCCTGTGGGGCTGCTGTGAGGCTCGTTATTTTCCTCGGCTTCGGTCGTTACAGCGGTCTTCACGCCTACAGGAACAAACTCTCGATCCTTCTCGGCCACCGAAACGGGAACTCCGGTCACCCCCTGGAGTCCCACTAAAATAGCTCGGTAGTTGTCCTTGTCGCCCTGGAGCAGAATGCCAGCCGTCTTGTTGTCTGAAGTCGTGTACTGAATGCCGATGTAGTGCAGGCGCGTCTTATGAAACAGTCCGAACAAGGCAACCGGCGCGACCAGTATCGCCAGAGCCACCATTGTTCCTACTCTGCGATGCGCTTCCTGTCCGTAGCTCAGCGAGGTCACTGACTTCGGTGGAATATCGAGGGTCTTTCCATCCTTCAGAGCCAGCGTAATCTTGTCCGAGGTGATCGTCAGGCGGTTATGCCATTCTTTGGGGTCCACCTTTGAGTCGACCGATCCGCCGTTGTACCGGACTCGATTGAACGTGTTGCCCTGCCCTTGCGCTACGAACGCGATCGTCAGGCAACAGACGAGAAGCCTCTTAAGATAGAGCATGTGCTCCTCCGTGTATCTACGATCAACAGTCTATGTGAATTCGAATCTGTAGGCTCTTCTATAATGTTCATAAACGGAAGTCAAACGTCACATATGTGCGAAATCCCTACTTCTGGCGAAAAGGCTCATTCAGCAGTCTCAGGCGGAGGGATCGAGCGGGACGGTTCGACGGCTGACTGCTCTTGCGCTGCCACGCGCTCGATTTCGAGCCAAACACGCCGGATTGGTGCGTTGTCGAGGGCAGGAGAAGCGTATGACGCGCGAGATAGAGGTCCAAATTGGAAATCCCTTTAGACTGTCGCGCATATGGCCCGCACCTAATGCGTTTATCCTGTGGCAAGCCTTTCCGAGATTTGTACGTCGGCGTAACGAACGATCTGGACAGGCCAATGAGGCAACACCGTGAAGAACTCGTTCCTGGTTTCATGTCGCGATGCCGGATTTTCCGGTTAAAATGAATTGAGCTGGCGCGACGAACCAACTGCCGGGCCCCGTTTCGGAGGTGACATATGGCGCAGACGATTGCAAGCAGCCAGAGTGTATTGCAGCGTTCGCTGCAAACGGTGCTGGACCCGATCGGCACTCCGGTGGAGACGAAAAAATACTTGTCGATGGCCCCGCGCCTGGACACGCTCGAAGGAAAGACCGTCTATCTCGTCGACGTCGGCTTCGCCGGTGGCTACGAGTTCCTCGAAGAGTTGCGCAACTGGCTCGCGCGCCGGATGCCCGACACGCGCACGGTGCTGAAGCGCAAGCCCGGAAACATGTTCCTGGACGCGCCCGATCTGTGGGCGGAAATCAAGCGCGAGGGCCACGCCGTCATTTTCGGCGTCGGCGGTTGAGACGGCTGCTCCTCGGCGGTCGCCGAGCACTGCCGCAAGCTCGAAAATGACTCCGCGATTCCCACAGCGCCGATTACCACCGCGCGATTTTCCGATTACATCCGCCGCGACCTCCAGGCCCACGGGATGCCTCTGCGCTTCAGCTTTACCCCTTTCCCCGTGGTAGGGATGCCCGCCGCGCGACTTCGCGAATATGTGGAAGGGAACGATCCCGTCTCCGGTTTGCCGCTTTCGCGCGAAATCATCGATGCGCTCACGAAGCCGCTGACGAGCGAGGAGAAAAAGCCGCTCCTGCGGCCTACGGCTCCGCAGCCCTCGCGCCTGCTCAAAGCCGATACCGAAGAAAATCTGCAGAGGCTCTTCATCGAAAATGGCTGGACGGACGGCCTGCCGATCGTGCTGCCAACGGAAGAGCGCGTCGCGGAGATGCTCGAAGGCACCAGCCACGCGCCTGATGAAGTCGTCGGCCAGATGGCCGTGGCGCATCGCGGCGAATTCACTTCATACACGGTCGAGAAGGTCGCGATTAACGCGGTGATGGCCGGGGCGCGGCCGGAACATTTTCCGGTGATTTTGGCAATTGCGTCGAGCGAGCAGCCCGCGTTCCCGAGCTCGACCACGTCGTTCGCCGGAGCGGTGATCGTCAATGGGCCGATTCGCAGTGAAATCGCAATGAACGCCGGACTCGGCGCGCTGAGCCCGTTCAATTTTGCGAATTCGGTGATCGGCCGCGCGTGGACGCTGACGACCATCAACCTGGGCAACGCGCGGCTGGGCGACACGCTGCTCGCATCCACCGGCCACAACCTCAACTACAACAACATGTGCTGTGCCGAAAACGAGGAGCAGAGTGCTTGGGAGCCTTTTCACGTTGAGAAAGGATTCAAGCGCGACGAAAGCGTGGTAAGCGTTTTTCGCGGATGGAGCGTGATCAACAGCATGGGCGCCGCCAATTCGATCCGCCCGGCGACCGAAGAAACCGCCATCATGCTGAAAGCTTTTTCCGCGCTGCACTCCGTGGCGCTGCTGGTGATGGATCCGCTGGTTGCCAAGGGCCTGAAGGAACAGGGCTTTCAAACCAAGCAAGATGTTGCGCGCTGGCTTTCGGAAAACACGAAAATCCCGGCCGGGCAGTACTGGGGCGCGGACGTCATTTACGCGTTCAATCGGCCGCTCGCGCGTGCAGGAGTCGAACCTTTTGCAACGTGGTCGATGCTGCCCAGCGACGCGCTGATTGCGCCTTTTCACGACCCGAGCGGAATCAATATCGTGGTCGTTGGCGGGGAGTCGAATCCGCTCTGGCTCACTACGGATTTCCGGTTCGTGAAATCCGCCTCGGTGGATAAGTGGCGCCCCAAGGCCGGCTTGAAGCGCGACGAACGCCCAATCCGCATGCCCGCAGGCGTGAAGTGCAGCGACGGCCTGTGCGGAATGCCGAGCTAGCGCCTGCGAGTCAAATTGCCTGTTGGGTGAAAACAGTTCAGCGCGGCTTCTGCAGCTGCCGGTAGATCTCGTTGGCCGCCCGAAATTCCTGCCTTAACGCCTCTCCCCTATTCAATAAAACCCACTTACATCCTAACAAGGGCCTTCAGAAGTTTCCGCGAGAAAAAGCCAACGACACTCGGAGGAGACGACGCTCCTGAGCCCGAAGATTCATTCCATCCCGCACTTCGTGAACGGCGTCTCCGGTCGCTCGCCGCGCGAATCACCCGGGAAAATCGCGCGAATTGCAGTATAGCCGAAGGATTGCCCCATGCGGCGGGGGAAGCGCGCCTAGTTCGCGGAAGTCGGCACGGCGAGGCCCAGCGCGCGGACGGTCGCCGCGTCCGGCACGGCCTTGCCGTCCTGCTGCCTGTTCACCACGTCGAACCCGCCGTCGTAGTCCCACATGGCCCAGCCGATGCCGTGCTTTTCGAGCGACGTCCGCACGTTGGAAATCCATGCGGCGCGGTCGCCCGGATCGGCATTTTTGCGATATACGCCGAACTCGTTGCAGATCACGGGGACGTTCCAATGATTCGCCCAGGCGGCGACCTGCGAGATTTCCCCATCGATGCGCGCCGCGCCCCAATGGTCCATCCCGTAACGCTCCAAAGCCAGCCTGCGCACCGGATCGGGGATCTGCTCCATCACCGCCTCAACGTTGTCGGGATTCGAAGGATATGGCACGCCTTTCAGCGAGTGCCAATAGTTCGTCGACCACGTCGCTCCTTGATGCGTAAAGACGTGGGGCTCGTAGAAATGAAACGCGTAGATGACGTTCGGATCGCGCAGCGGCTCGAGAAACACGAGATCGTCGTCATCCGACCAGTGCGCGCCCGTCGCGATGATCGTCTGCCGAGGCGCGCCTTCGCGGATTGCCGTCACGAGCTTTGCTTCGATGCCGTACCAGCGGTAACTATCCTTGCCGCCGGGCTCGTTGAGAATCTCGAAGAAGACGCGATCCGGATCGAGCGCCGCCCAGTGCTGCGCCAGCGCCCGCCAGAAGCCCGCGAACTCCTCGACGAAGTCATCATCCGTCGCGAGTCGCTGCTTGAAGTCCGCATCGGCGTAGATGTCGATGTCCAGAGCCAAATCCTGATCGAGCAGCATTTTCACGGCGGCATCCAGCTGCGTCAGATAATCGCCTGCAATCTGATCGGATTCTTTTTCGTGAAACATCGGGCGCGGATCGACGCTCAGGCGGACGTAATCGAAGCCCATCGCGTGAATCAGCGCGATATCTTGCGCCGTGATCGCGGTCTCGAAATGCTCCTTCGTGTAAGTGGCGGGATCGGACGACCCGGCGAACCACGTGCTCAAGTTAATGCCATGCCGCAGGTGCGCAACGCGGTGTCGGGCGATTCCGGCGTCGGCTGCGGCGCTCTGAGGCCCGGCCCAGGCGCTCGGCCCCGTGATCGAAGCAGCGAGAAGCAGGAAAATCACCGCAAGTCGTAAACGCACTTGAACGAGCCTCGCCGAGAAACGATAGAACAGTAGCTCCGCTCCCGGGATTTGTCTGAGGGGAAAACCGCGATTCAGGAGAATGGCGCTCCTAGGAACAGCCCCGTGAACGTGTTTGCGCGCGGGACCAATGGTGGCACGTTCTGCACCACCGGGCGGGGTTCGGCTATAAGACGTGCACATAGATGTTTTATAGCACCAATGCTAGTCAATATTTGTATTTAGATGTGTTATTTTTATTTGTACTGTATCATAGCAAAAAGTGTGATTGCATGTTTTAGTGGACAGAATTGCCTTTACAGGTGTAAGTAAACACTATGAGCGATCTCCAGTTCAAGTCTGCAGCTGAGTTGCAAGTTGAGCTCGGGAGAAGGATGCGCCAGTTGCGCCTGCATCGCAATATCGACCAGCGAACGCTTGCGGAGAAGGCGGGCATTGCCCTGACAGCGCTACAAAAGCTGGAAGCTGGCCGGGGGTCTTCGCTTCGGACCCTCCTGCGGACGTTGAAGGCCCTGAATTACCTAGAAGGCATAGAGATGTTGGCGCCGGAACCCACCGTGAATCCGCTAGCCCTATTGCGAAGCACGAAACCTCAACAACGGGTCCGACGCTCACGCCTGCGCAAGAAGCAGACGAAGGAAGCCTCTTGAGCGTCCCGGTCATCGAAGTCCGGGCGTGGGGAAAGCGGGTCGGCGCCATAGCGCCCGACCCTAAACTCGGCTTCTATGCATTCGCGTACGAACCCTCGTGGCGTCGCGGAGGAATTGAGTTAGCTCCCCTCACCATGCCCGTCGAAGACTCGCGCGAAACATTCGTGTTCTCCAATCTGCCGGAGGCTACCTTTCAGCGCTTGCCGGGAATGCTGGCAGATGCGCTTCCGGATGATTTCGGTAACGCCCTGATTGACGCGTGGATGGCCAAGCACGGCGTTTTGAAGAATCAGATCACCACTCTGGACCGCTTAGCGTATATGGGCAAGCGTGGCATGGGCGCGCTGGAATTCAAGCCGGCGTTGGGAGCGCACAAAGAAAGCGCCGCTCCCCTTCGAATGAAATCATTGGTCGAAGAAGCGAGGAAGGCGATTGAGGGCGATCTCTCGGTGGATGCAGAGGCCGCCCTAGCGAACATCATCCGGGTCGGTACGTCGGCGGGGGGTGCTCGTGCGAAGGCTGTGGTTGCTTGGAACCGAAAGGCGAAACAGATCCGCAGTGGGCAGTTCGATCTCGCGCCGGGTTTCGAGCCCTGGATTTTGAAATTTGATGGCGTCGGCAAATATTCCGAACTAGGTACAGGCTCCGACTACGGTCGCATTGAGTATGCCTACTACAAGATGGCAACCCAGGCCGGTGTCGTAATGTCGGAATCTCGTTTGCTCGAGGAAAGTGGTCGTGCCCACTTCATGACGCGGCGCTTCGACCGTGACGTAGTCAATGGGCGAACGATTAAGCATCACGTGCAGACGCTGTGCGCGCTGAATGATTTAGATTTCAAGCAGCGCGCCACTCACGCGTATGCGCAGCTCTTCATGGTGGTGGCGCAATTAGGGCTTGGGGATGACGCGATCAGCCAAATCTTTCGGCGAATGGCTCTTAACGTGATGGCCCGAAACTGCGACGACCATACGAAGAACTTTAGTTTCATCCTTAGACAAGGTAGGAACTGGGAGCTGGCTCCAGCCTACGACGTGACCCATGCATACAATCCCAAAGGAGAATGGACGTTTCAGCACCTGATGAGCGTGAATGGCAAGTTTAAGGATATTACGCGAGCTGACTTACTAGCAGAAGCAGATCGGTTCGGCGTCCGGCGACCGAATGATCTACTGGCAGAGGTGCGTGCCGCGGTGGAGAATTGGCCGAGCCACGCCAGAAAGGCTGGACTCAGTGATGCGACCGCCAACGCAGTAGCTGCGGATTTTCGTCCCCAGTGAGTTTCCGGACTTTTTCTTCGTTAGGAACGAAGTTGGACATCCCATTTTGAAAGCTCGGACAGTTCGGGGACTCTAAATAGGGTGCTTTAAGTGTTCTCTGTAGCAAGCCGCGCAAGCTACCGCACCGGGAAGCAGGACTTCAGCGAGCACGGCGTGCGCGGTTTCATGCAGTGAGGTGTGCCGTCGCATCGCTGGCGTCATCGGCGGATGCCCGTTCCGGCTATGCATCCATTCCGCGAAACCATTTCTGTTCGCTCGGACGAATTCTAAACTCCCGCTTGAGGGCTTCAAGTCCTAGACCCGACGAGGACAAGCGTGATGCAGCCGCGAAAAGTTCGTCGAAGTGTTCGTCCCAACGCTCGAGGCATCGGTCTTTGCGTGTCTTTGTCATTCTTGTCCTGAATTTATCCTCCGATCATTTCTTCGTCCAATTCCCTTGGGTACCCATCGTTGTTTAGAGCCTGCGATGAACGTGTTGTTTCTTGCCGCGGTGTTGTGACATCCAATCTCCCCCATCGCTGTTCGTTTAGAGCGGTTTCCTGCGAGGACTTGCTCAGCACCGCCAAGGTTGCCGATCTCGGGCATTTGGATTTTACTATGATCAACTCGGAGGTTATTTCTTCTTCCTTTCCCTTCGCCCACCTAGCGCGAGCAGCATTCCTCGCTATTTCCTGATGCTTTTCGGGTGTGATTTTCTCGATTCGCGCCTTACCGCCGAGTTGTCCTAAGCTCGGCCCCGCGATCAAAGCAGCAACAGATAGGGAAACGCCAACACATCGTGGTCGCACTTGAAGAAGCCTCGCCGAGAACGATAGAACAGTAGTTCCGCTCCCGCAATGGCAGGGCACGCGCAGTTACGTTTTCGCGGTATCTTCGGGGGCGGGTCAAGCCGCGAGCGGATTTATAGCTCGATCTGGACGAGGCCTGACGCGCCTGCCGACCGCGCTTCCCTCGCCATCATTCCCGCAGTAACAATTCCGGTTCGCACAAAGGATTTCTCGCAGTCCGCCGTCGAGGGACCGCGCATATTCCCTTCCATGTAAGCGAGGCCCGGGCAGCGTGTGCAACTTCCCGCGTGTGTACAGCCCGAGCAAGTGGTCAGATGCTTCAGTCGAATCGAGCGGACCTCGTTGAGTTGCGGCGAGTGCCGCCAGATATCAAGGAACTTCTCCTGCCGCACGTTCCCGCACGTTAGAGGAAATTGCACGCACGGGTAGACATCGCCGTAGGGCGAGATGTAGCAGGAGGTATGTCCCGCGCTGCAAGGCAACCCTTCGAGGACTTCATCGTCCACTGCGGTCGGCGGAGCGCAGAAGCTTTCCACGTCGCCCACTAGGTCGGAGTCGTGGAAATAGGTCGACAGCTCGCTCGAATCCACGCGATGACGGAGCACGGAAGTATTTCCGTCCATCATCGGCGTAATCGTCGGATCGAGCGTGTAATGCGCGCCCAGTTCCTTGGCAAGCGCCTGGACACCTTCGGTGTCGGCTCGATTGCTTCTCATCAGGACGTTGGCCATATTCACCCGCAGGCCGTGCGCCCTGAGCAAGCGAACCGCAGCCATCGTTCTCTTGAGCGAACCAGGCAACTTGGTGATCCCATCATGCACTTCGGGGCGGTGCGAATACACGCTAATCTGCACCTGCTCGACGCCCAGAGAGCGGAGCCGCTGCGCCTCTTTTTCCCGGATCATTACGGCGTTGGTTTTCAGTTTTACGTTGAAAAGCAGCGAGCGCGCACACTCGATGATCTCAAAGGCGTCGCGGCGCATCAGTACCTCGCCGCCGCTCAGCGTCAGAAAAAAAACTCCCGCATCCACGAGTTGACGGAGGAGATCCTTGATCTCGGCGGTTGTCATTTCGCCGTGATCGTCGTGATCAAGGTAGCAGTGCTCGCAGCGTTCGTTGCACCGGTAGGTGACATCCAGGTGCGCGCTCAAAGGAACACCCTGGCGAAGAGCCTTGTCGTTCAGCTCCTGCATCAGGCTCATGGTGCCTCCGGCGCAGGCCGGTCGGTCTCAGCGACGGGCTGGCTCGAGATCGACAGAATTCTCCGAGTCGCCAGGTCTTCGACCAACTGTTCCGCATCCCGATAGGCGACATCAGCCGGCACGTCGAACTCGGCGCAAACGCGCCGTTCCACAATTTCGGAGAGGGGAGTGCGGCCGTCGGCCGCTTCCCAGATCACTGTCGCAACGTCGCTCAAGCTGAAAAGTCTCGAGTCGGTGGCAGATATGATCATCATCTCGCCACCCAGCACGCGCGCAGCGATCGCCCTCGATCGTGCGATATATTTCTCGCTCACCGTATCAGTTCCCATGCCCTTTCATCGGGCATACGGCCCTCGTTGACCGGATTTTGGCCTCATTTTTCGCCCGGTCAAAGCGCACCCTACCTCTTGAGCGGCTTCCACGTAAGGTGCGATTGCCACAGCCCTTGCAGCCGCCAGACCATGTGGAGCTGGCGGTATGGGAAATGCTCGAAAAAGCAGTCGCTCACCAGCCGCAGCACGTCCTGCCAATCGTTGTAGCGCTCAGGAAACCGCGTGCCTAGAGCTATGCTTCGCTGGCAACTGACAACGTTCTCGGATGCCGTCGCGGTTCAACTCACCTTTCGAGAAGAGTTCTAGAACCTCGAACAGCATCAGGATCTTGTCTTCTATCACGAGAATCTCGCCTTTTGAGCTCGAAAATGGACCGCAGAATTTGATCCCCGATTCCTCTAGAAGATCCAAGGCGTATGCAACTTCATCGTGATAAGACATAATAACAATTTTGATACGGCGTGCTGGATGCTCGTGTGGTTTAGCGCTTCTTGCTTAGTTTACCGAGCAAGACACCTTGGATGTTCAAAGCTTACCTATACAAAATGTTATATTCGCAAGCTGGGACGGCCAGCCCCGGTCGCTGAGCTGAGTCGTATTGTTCGGGAGAGTGCCTGTTGGCGAAAGACGAGCAACTGAGTGAGAAAAAACAAGTTAAGAAAACCTACACCAAACCGTCATTCCGGGAGGGGCGTATGTTTGAGACCATGGCATTGACTTGCGGAAAGGTTGGTCCTACCTCAACGCAGTGTAAAATTAACAGCAAGAATTCCTAGCACCCCCTTAATCCATTGAGAATGGGGAGTCTAGATCGAAACTCGCGACTGAGCCTCGCTGAAAATAAATGACTTAGCGCACAGTCGCAGCACTTCAGTAGAACCGCTATCAGACCAAACCGTCGCTGCATCGACCCTGCCCAATTCAGCCGAAACTCCCAAGCCGCACCGCACCGCTTTTCTATTGGAGGCCGCTCTGCGTCAGCTTTACGGCGCAATAGAGACTGCCTCCGCAGGTGGCGGCAGAGACGCTCGTTTTAAGTGTATAGAAATAAACGCTCTCCGCTCCTGGGTAGGTGGTGGGACTAGCATTGTTGTCAACGGTGAAGCCAGACGTGCCGCCTTGGTAGCCCGTGGCTTCGGCCGTATACGTGTCGCTGGCGCTGGTGAGTCGACTGGTGACGTTCCACATCTGGGCGACGTTGGCTCCGGTGGTGGCACCATTATAGTCGCCCATGCCCACGAAGATTCGGTCGGTGGTTCCATCATAGAACTCGGTAATCGGCGAGCAGATTCCCGCTTTCGTGCCACTTGGGGGATTTACATTCTTGTTAGCGGGCATGGCGGGTGTGGTGTTCACGACGCCGGTGGTGGTGTTGAAACTAATCGCAAAGAGATCCTGCGCGGTTGTAGTCGTCGAGTCGGTACCGCAACTGTATAGAGTCGACGCAGCGTTGAACGGCCCGTGGTTGTAATAGTTGTTATCGAAGGCGCCGTAATTCAGCTCTACACTTGGAGATAAACCCACGGGACCGAGCGGAACGTAGGTAGCAGAAGCCAGGCTGGTGGGCAGCTGCACCACGGAAGTGTGGGCGGTCGCTTCGTTGTCGTCTGTGGTGAACATGTAGATGAAACCGTTGAAAGCGTCCAGTACCGGCGCTGAAGCGGCGTAGCTCGAAGCGCTGGCGGCGTATTTGTACGACGCTTTGAGGGTGAAGCTTGTCGCCCCCACGGTATAGGCGTAGACCGTACTGGAATCGGAGACGAAAACCTCGTTGAGCAGAGAATCGTAGACCGCGCCACCCATGTATGCGCCGGCAGAAGCATTTACCAAGATGCAGAAGTTGACTGTGGGAGTGCCCTTAAAGATGCCTTTGATGTCGTAAAGATAGCCGTTGTCGGCGCTCACGAAGGCCGTATCGCTGGGATAGTCAACGTACATGTCGGAGTCGCTGTCGGTCTTTGTCGTCGCCGTGCACCCGGCGGCCGCGGTGTAGGCGAGGACAACGTCGCTTGCGCCGGTTCCGGGTGCGACGGACCCGGTGGTGGCATTAGTACCCTGTCCAGCGACAAACGTGGTGACGTGGAGCGTGGCGGCATTCGTACCAATCCCCTGGATCCAGGCAACCTTTGTCCCATCGAGCGAAAGTACGGGCGAAAGCACCGAGCCATACTTCCCGTTGCCGGTCGTCCCGACGATCGCGTAAGAAAATAGAAACGTGGGAACAGTGCCGGGGCAATATCCGGTGCCGCTGCCGTTCGTGTAGAGATTCGTCAATCCGACCAGATCGGCCTGCGTGCCCACCGCCACGTTCGTCGCACCAAGCACGTACACCACAAAGTCGCTGCAGCTGGGGGTTGCAGCCGTGCTAAAGGTGTACTTTGCCGGGCTTTCTCCGGCCCCCATGAAGCTGTTTGTACCCAGTCCACCCAGGGAGACGGCCCAGTCAACCTTGGAGCGTATGTTCCTTGCGGGCGGCGCAGGTCGGGGGTTGGGTAGTCCCCACGGGTCTTGCAGTTGCAATGCTCGCGTGTCGGCGTCGGAGCTGTCATCGCTCAAACTGTTTTCGTCCAACCGAACGCTTGCCAGTGGCTGAACCTGGCTGCGGCGTTCCCTCATGTAATGTAGAAGAATATTATTAACGAAGCGCGGATCATCGCGGACTTTCAGCATGTCATCAAACGAGCCGTTACGAGTGTAGATGACGTGCTGGGTGCTCCAATCCTCCGGGATGCCAACGTACGGCGTGGATGGCGGGGGAATTGGGGCCGCATCTTGCGCGTGCAGTATGCCCGCCAGTAGCAACAGCGTACCAAGGCAGAAAACGACTGGGTAAGTAAAACGGAAGACACGGCCCATAGGTCGATCTCCTCCAAGAAAGAGTTGCTTCCCCCCATTATACCTCCAGGAGCTGCCAGATCAGGGTGCCCACTTCGTTCAGGGTGTACATAGAGTCCAGCCGAATTTCAGCGCTCGATTGCCACGTGACCGCCCAAGGTCGGCTTGAAGCGCGACGAACGCCCAATCCGCACGCCCGCAGACGTGAAGTGCAGCGACGGCCTGTGCGGAATGCCGAGCTAGCGTCTGCGAGTCAAATTGCCGGTTCGGTGAAAACAGTTCAGCGCGGCTTCTGCAGCCGCCGGTAGATCTCGTTGGCCGCCTGAGATTCCTGCCTTAACGCCTCTCCCCTATGCTGGGAGCTGGGAACCGGACGGCCAGCATTTGTCGTTCGACCATCCCCCTACCTACACGAACCCGCGGCCGGGCCAGGTCCTGCAGATCGAGAGGATGAATCTCAAGACGCGCGAGATAACGCCCATGCCTGGCTCGCGGAATCTCTGGGGCTCGGGCTGGTCGCCGGACGGCCGCTACATGGTGGCAACGTCGGCCGACGGGCTCAGCCTCCTGATGTACGACGCGCGCGCTGGCAGCTGGAAGAAATTTGCCGACGTGGCGATCAATTTCGGAGACTGGACGCGCGACAGCCAGTATTTCTAATACGACACGCTGGAAGCCGACACAGCTTTTTATCGCGCGCACATGCCGGACTTGAAGGTGGAGCGTGTGGTGAGCCTGCGGGGCTACCCCATAGGGCCCGCGTCCGCCGCAACCACGGACGGCTTCCTTCAAGTCGCCGTATCGAAAGCGCGCCGGAGCGCCCTGCCCTCGAATCATCCTTCTCTTGATGCGCGCTTCCGATACAGCACTAGGACTTCTGGGGCGTGAGCCAGAATGTCACTTATCCGATTAGCGCTTTAATTTGGCGCGCCATCGTGAATCACCGGGAGGCCAGCGCGGGCGGGCAACTGTGCTCCAATACGTCGCGAACCTTGCGCGCGAGACTCTGCCGCGTGAATGGTTTTTGCAGCAGGGGACGTTCCTGCTGAAGAATATTGCTCAGCGGGACAGCAAACTCCGTGTAGCCAGACATGTAAAGTGTTCTGATCCCCGGACAAAGCGAGACCAATTGGTCCGCCAACTCAGAGCCGTTCATGCCTGGCATCACCACGTCAGTCAAGAGGAGGTCAATCTTCCCGGGAGCTTGCTGAGCAACTTCGATAGCCTCGACTGCGTTGGTCGCTTCGAGGACAGCGTAACCTTCTTGTCTAAGCATCTCGAGGATTAACTCTCGCAAGGCTGCTTCGTCTTCTACGAGTAGAACAGTCTCTGATCCTCTCCGTGACCCCGCCGAATGCGGGGTTGCTGCAACTGTCGCGATAGGTTCGTCGACTCTTGGCAGAAGGATCTCGAACGTAGTGCCCTGCCCGGGCTTGCTGCGCACCCATAGGAAGCCGCCGCTCTGTTTCACTACGCCATAGACGGTCGCTAGACCCAGCCCGGTGCCTTTGCCAGGCCCCTTGGTAGTAAAGAACGGTTCGAAAATGCGGGCCTGTGTTTCCGCATCCATCCCGACGCCAGTATCCGTCACCCTTAGCATGATGAATGAACCAGCGGACATGGGAGGGTGCTGGCTAACGTAGCTGTCATCCACCACGATGTTGGCCGTCTCGATTGTCAGGCTTCCGCCTCGCTGCATTGCGTCCCGTGCGTTTACAGCTAAATTGAGAATGATCTGCTCGATCTGTCCCTGGTCAGCCTTGACACGGCCCAGATCAGGGTCTAATACGACTCGCAACTCAATATGTTCGCCGATCAGACGCCGAAGCATCTTCTCCGCGTCTACCACAATCGTGTTTAGACCCATGATCGTTGGTTCCAATACCTGCTGGCGGCTAAACGCCAGTAGCTGTCGGGTCAAAGAGGCGGCGCGTTGCCCAGCCTTCTTGATCTGTTCGGCGTTCCTGTACGCCTTGCTGCTCGGCTCTAGCTGTAACTGGAGAATGTCACTGTACCCAAGGATTACGCCCAGCAGGTTGTTGAAGTCATGCGCGATTCCGCCTGATAACTGCCCAATGGCTTCCATCTTTTGCGCTTGGCGAAATTGTCTCTCTAGAAGACTCCGGTCCGTGATGTCCTTAAATACAGCGATTGCACATTTCTGGCTTGCAATATCGATGAGATCGGCCGAGACCAACCCTACGCGTTGTTCACCTGATTTCGTCTGGAAAATGATTTCTAGGTCATGAACTGAACCCTTCTCCATGAGCCTTTCCAGATATCGAGCCCGGTCTTCGGGTCGTTTCCACAAGTTCGTCTCCCGTGCCGTGTAACCGATGACTTCTTGGCGTCGATAGCCGGTCACCCGCAGGAAACTCTCATTCACATCGACATAGCGGCCTTCTGGAAGCGAGTTGATGATGATGGGCTCAGGATTAACATGGAACGCCTTGTGAAATCTCTCTTCGCTTTGCAGTAGCTTTTGTTCAGCCTTTTTTCTCTCGGAAATATCGCGAAAGACTACCTGGGTCGATGCTTCGCCGTTATAGAGCACGGGCTTGACCATCGATTCGACCTGAAGTTCTCTTCCATCTAGGCCAATGTATTTTCTTTCCGTTCGTACTGACGGAGCGCTGAGATCACCCTCCCGCTTTTCTACGCTTGCTTGGATGGCAGCTCGATCATCCGGATGTACTAGGTCAAGAAGTGGAATCCCGACGAGTCCATGAACACATGAAGCATGGAACATAGCGGCGCAGGAGCTGTTCGCAAAGACGATGTCGCCTCGGCGATGAACCAACATTGCATCAGGTGATTGCTCGACAAGTCGGCGGTAGGATTCCTCCCTCTGTCGAACCTGTCGGTCCTTTCGGAAGACAAAGAATGCAGTGACGGCCGCAATCGTGCCGTTCACGACAACAGTGATGAAGTGCGATTCCCAGCGTTTGATTGACGGAAAAAGGAGAGTCTTGACGAGCTCATACACTGTCATAAAGACGAGCGCGAACACCGTGACTAGTGCGACCCGAATACCAAGGGTGTGGTGCGTCAACACTGGTGTGTTTTCTTCTGCGTCACGCATAATGTGTTTCCAAGAGTTGAGAGTTCATTGAGTAAGAATATCGCTTTGGGTTGGCACAATGCCGTAAACAAGTAATCGTGCCCAAGTGGTAAGTACCTAATCAGATCATCGGACAAGTGGCCGTCACTGGCCAGAAGCGTTAGTGCTGTATCGGACGCGCGTTTTCACGAAGCAGTGAAAATTTGGCGAGGTGCTCTTCGCGCGTTCGATACAGCCGTTTGAACGAAGCCGCCCGTGGTAGCGGCGGATGCGGGCCCTATGGGAATTGAATGACAGGAGACAGCGGTGTGGAGCGTCGCCGAAGCTGTGCGGTGGAGCAGGGCAGATGATAGCGGGAGTTGGTTACCGCGCAAGTGTATCGCGGAGACGGCGCTGAGAAAGCTGGGGGAAGAGATTGGCTCTGCGAGAAGGCACACAAGGACGGAGCACGCCGAAACGCGCAAAGAATTCGAGATCGAGAAAGTCGTTTCATGCAGCAGTGGTGGCCAGCGGCGGAGAACGAAGTTGGATCTGGAGAGCCGTGAGCTTCTCGACGACCACCATCGGGCCACCACACTCGGGGCAGCGCCAAAGTTCATGCGAGTCGCTGGCGGATGAGACGTCTGGTTCGGCTTCCGGTTCTTTTGCCGCGCCGAGCAATTGAAAGCAAAGCGGCAGGAGGGTGGCGCGTCGGCGGTTGGCCAGGAAACCGAAGTTGCGGATCCGTAGGAAGCCTTTGGGCAGCAAGTGCAACAGGAAACGGCGCAGGAACTCATCGAGCGATACCGTCAGCAGCTTTTGTTCGTTGTGGTGAGCCGAGTCACGCCAGCGAAAGGTGACTTTGCCATCGGCAAACGAGATGAGGCGATGGTTGGAGATCGCCACGCGATGGGTGTAGCGGCCCAGATAGTGAAGCACATATTCAGGGCCACCGAAGGGCCGTTTTGCATAGACGATCCAGTCCTTTCGGAAGAGCAATCGCAGCCAGGCAGCGAAGGTTCTGGGCTGAGTGAGAGGAGTCAGATTTCCATGGAAGCTCAGTTGGTCGTTCTGGAAGGCTTGCTTGAGACCGGCGACGAACTTGCCACGAAAGACCCTCGACAGCACCTTGAGGGGAAGAAAGAACCGGTTTTGTGAGTGAACCCAGTGAGTGTGATCGAGACTTAAGCCACCGGCGGGAATGACGCAATGAACGTGGGGATGCAGGCTGAGCTTCTGACTCCAGGTGTGCAGCACACTGAAGAAACCAATTTCGGCGCCCAAGTGTCTGGGATCGCGCGCCACTTCGAGAAGAGTTTCCGCACTGGCGCGAAGCAGCAGGCCGTAGATGACCTTTTTGTTCTGTAGAGCCAAAGACGCCAGCTGAGAAGGAAGCGTGAAGACAACATGGACGTAGCGTGTCGGGAGAAGTTCCTTCTGGCGCGCGGCGATCCAACGGTCGCGTGCAGCCGTCTGACACTTCGGGCAGTGGCGATTGCGGCAGCTGTTATAGGAGATGGTGGCGCGATGGCCGCAGCGGGTGCATTGATCGATATGACCGCCGAGCGCGGCGGTACGACAGCGCCGAATGGCCCGCAGCACTTTGACGTGCTTCCAACTGAGCCAGTGGCGATTCCGTTCGATGAAAGCAGTGCCCGCGGTGCGGATGAGATCGGCCACCTCGAGGGGTGGCCGGCTCATCTACTCTTTCAACTTCAGCGAGTCCAAAGGACTCGCGGTCGCGTGAAGATGGCGCTGCGAAAGATGCAGGTAGATGGTGGTTTCTTTTAGATCTCGATGGCCCAGCAGGATCTGAATCGTGCGAAGATCCGCTCCGTTTTCGAGGAGATGCGTTGCGAAGCAGTGGCGCAGGGTGTGCGGGTGTATGGCTTTCTGGAGAGCGGCGCGCCGAGCAGCTCCCTTACAGGCATGGTAGATCGCCTTGGGAGTGATGGGCCGATCACCGGCGCAAGCGTGCCTGCTAGGAAACAGCCACACACTGCGCTTTCGTCGCAAGCGGCGCCAGTGTTGGCGCAGTTCTACGAGCAACTTGGGGCTGAGCAGCACATCTCGGTCTCTGCGGCCTTTGCCACCTTGAACGTGAATCACCATGCGCTGGCTGTCGACATCGCTGACTTTCAGGTGCGCGAGTTCGGCACGCCGGAGTCCGGTGGCATAGAGCGCCATGAGCAGAGTGCGGTGCAAGGGTGGCCGGGCCGCATCGATGAGCCGGGCAACTTCTTCCTGGCTGAGAATCGTTGGCAGGTGAACAATCTTCTTCGGGTAGGGAGTTTCTTCGATGCTCCAGGCTCTCTTGAGAGTCTTGGTGTAGAAGAATCGCAGCGCCGCGAGGCGTTGCGCCACGGTGTTCGGCGAGAACTTCCGCTTCTGGAACAACGCCGCCTGATATTCACGAATGTGTCGCGGCCCTAAACGATCCGGAGAGCAGTGGAAGTGTCGAGAAAACCCTTCGACACTGCGAAGGTAGCAATCGATGGTAGTCTTGGCGTAATTACGACCCTGGAGTTCCTCCAGCATCATTTTGCGAAGTCGGGTCATGGGACCTCCTATGACCCGACAACTTATCTCAACCAACAGGCAACCACTGCTCCGTTCGCCTCACGCGAAGCGTCCGCCGCCGGGCGGCTTCGTTCAAACGGGGGTTATGGGAATTCTCGCCACTATCCGTAGCCATATACCTGATTAACGCGGTGCATTCGATAATTCTCGGGACGTGTGCGAAGCGCAACAGTTTCACGACGGCACGCCAATGTCTCGCCCATTTACTAACTCGGTGACAACCTAAGTGAAAAGTACTTCGAGGCTGGCCGATATCCTCTACCATGGGCAAGCAACACATCGCATCACGTGCCGGTGTAGTTTCTGGCGGTGATTCCCGGAGCTCTGTTGAGCGCCTTGCCCAAATCAACGACCCCAAAACGTGTTCGCTTGCGCCAGATCGAGAGACGCGAGTGGTCTTTGTCGTGGGCGGCGATCGCGGTGACGCTGTTGCTGACGGCTGGCCTGACCTCATTTGCGTTGGGCACGCTCCATCCGCATTCCGCGGAAGTTGAGCGAACAGATCTCGTGGTAGCAATTCGCGGGCTGCTGGGCCTGGTGTTCGTGTTTGACTTGTACGTGGTGTATCAACAACTGCAGATCACGCGAATCCGCCGCCGATTGGTGGAGCGGGAAGAGTTCTTCCAACTGATCAGCGAAAATGTCATCGATATGATTGCCGTCGTCGATTCAAACGGAAGGCGCGCCTACAACAGCCCGTCTTACCAGCGGATCCTGGGCTACTCGCCCGAGGAGCTCGAGGCTACCTCGTCCTTCGAACAGGTCCATCCGGATGACCATCAGATCGTGGTCGATGCGGCCGCTGACGTGCGGCGCACGGGCGTCGGGCGCAGAATCGAATACCGGATGCGGCACAAGGATGGGAGCTGGGTCTACCTCGAATCCACCGCGAGCCCCGTGATGAACGCCAAGGGCGAGGTCGAAAACCTCGTCATCGTCAACCGCGACATCAGCGAGCGGAGGCGTCTCGAAGAGCAGCTTCGGCAATCGCAGAAGATGGACGCCATCGGCCGCCTCTCGGGCGGCGTCGCGCACGATTTCAACAATCTGTTGGGCGTGATCATCGGTTACGCCGAGATCCTTCAGGAGCGCATTCCGGAGACCGACTCGATGCGCGCCCCGGTCGATCAGATTATCAAGGCGGGCAGCCGCGCCTCATCGCTGACGAAACAGCTGCTAGCTTTCAGCCGCCAGCAGGTGATGGAGCCAAAAATTCTGGTTTTGAACGCCGTGGTTGCCGACACCGAAAAGATGTTGAGGCGCCTGATCGGCGAAGACATCGAGCTGCTCACAAGCCTCGACCCGGCGCTCGGAAAAATACGCGCCGATCAGGGACAGATCGAGCAAGTGATCATGAACCTCGCGGTGAACGCACGGGACGCGATGCCCGAAGGCGGCAGGCTGGTGATCGAAACCGCCAACTTCGAAATCGACGACAAGTTCGCGCGGCGCTACGCCTATCCCGTGCTGCCGGGCTCATACATTTTGCTGACCGTCAGCGATAACGGGATCGGGATGGACACGGCGACGCAGCAGAGAATCTTCGAACCTTTTTTCACGACCAAGGAAAAGGGCAAGGGAACAGGGCTCGGATTATCCACCGTTTATGGCGTCGTGAAGCAGAGCGGCGGATACATCGACGTCGTAAGCACCCGAGGCAAGGGCACGACGTTCAACATTTATCTTCCGCGCGTCGGTCAAGACGCGGTCGAGGCCAACACACTCGGGCCCGAACGCCCCGAAGAGCTCCGGGGAACGGAAACGATCCTGGTTGCCGAAGACGAAGACACGCTGCGCGCCCTGACGCGGCATCTGCTCGAGCTTTACGGATATCGCGTCCTCGAAGCGTCCGACGGAAACCAGGCGCTGCGTTTGAGCGAGCAGACGGCCGACGAAATTAACCTGCTCCTCACGGACGTCGTAATGCCCGGCATCAGCGGGCGCATCCTGGCGGACCAGCTCAAGCAGAAGCGCCCCGGCGTAAAGGTCGTATTCATGTCCGGCTACACGGGACAACGCGTGGGCGAAAAGGACATCCTCGAGCCGGGTAGCCTCTTTTTGCAAAAGCCGTTCACGCGCGAGGGCCTGGCCCGCAAAATCCGGGAAGCGCTGCACGTTTCGACCGCGGCGCCGGTCGCCTGAGATTGAAAAGTAGCAAATAGCAGGAAAACGAATCGAGGACCCGACGATGGCCAAGATCTTGATCGTGGATGACGACGCGGACATGCGCAGTCTCCACAAGATGCGCTTGAACGACACTTACGAAATCCTGGAGACGGAAGATCCTGAGGAAGCTCTCGGCCTGGCGCTGGAACATAAGCCCGGGGCCATTCTGCTCGACCTGATGATGCCGCGGCTTTCCGGCTTCGAGCTCTGCCACACGCTTCACACTCTGAGCTATACCTCGCGCATCCCGATCCTCGTCATCACCGGCGAATCGGCGGCGAAGTACCAGCAGCATTGCGAAGGGCTGGGCGCGAGCGCATTTTTCGAGAAGCCGGTCGATTACAAGGAACTGAAGAAGAGGATCGCGCAGGCGTTGCAGACAAATCAGCCCGAGCGCCGGGCGCATGTGCGCCTGAAGATGCGGGTCGTGCTAAAGCTGCGCGGCGTTGACTCCGCGGGCAAACCGTTCGAGTTGCCGACGGTAACCGAAAACGTAAGTCCCGCCGGTTTTCTCGCTGGATGCCCGGCCACATTGAACCAGGGTGACGTCGTCGAAGTCTATGTCTCTGGCGAAAGCGAGCGGTTCGCGGGCCGCGCGAAGGCCGTCCGGTGCGAATCACGTGGAGCACCGTGGCAGCGCTACGGTTTCCAATTCCTCGAAACAACCCCGGAGTGGGTGCTGCAGGCAAGCTGGTAGCGGCTATCGGCACTCGGGACCTTTCCTCTGCCTTGGCACGGTTAATGATTCTTTGAAACGCCTGCACCCCTATGAGCACAATATAGTTGCAGGCTCCGCGCGGGATGCCGGATAATTTGCGAATCGAGGCGGAGTGGCGTCGACCGCTTCCCCGGCCAGCGCCATGAATTGCCCTCAGTGCAGCACCGTCAACGCGGACTACGCTGAATCTGGCTCACACTGCGGGAGCCTGATCTCCGGGAGTACCGACACCGCACAACTCACGGACACCACAGCTCTCTCGGCGGGCAGTGATTTCGGCACGCGCTATCGTATCGTCTCTCTGCTGGGGCAGGGCGCGATGGGCCGCGTCTACAAGGCTTTCGACAAAGACCTCGAACGCGCCGTGGCGATCAAAGTGGTTCGCCCCGGATGACGGCCGAATCCGACGCGCTCAAGCGATTCAAGCAAAAGCTGCTCCTCGCCAGTAAAGCCTCGCAGAAAAGCATCCTGCGCATTCACGACTACGGCGAAGTGGGTGACACCAAGTTCATTCGTTCGACTCGGACCCTCAGCGCACGAGCCTCCTGCTGCTGTGAAAATTCCTATTGCATAGCGAGCCACGCGCGCGCCTCTTGTTCTTCACGGAAGGGTTTTACGTCACAAACTTCCTCGACGAGTACTTCAAGCATACGAATCACCCCGAAGGCAACGTCATTGGAGACCAGGACGGCCGTCGGGCCGAGTTTCGACTCTCGTCCTAAGTTTCGGAGTAACTCGACGATCTGGCGGCTTTCGGCTGGCGTGAATGATATTCCGGCACCGCGGGCATCGATAAATTCCTTATATGCGAGGCCCTTGAAGTACCGTTCCGTCAAAAGATGATTCTCAACGTTGGCATAGCTAATTGATCCGATGGCGACAGAGTCGACGTAGTGGCCTTCATGATCGACCTTCAGAATGATCGGCATGTGGCCTCCCGGAACGAACCGATAGCCGATGCTACGCCTTTTCTCCCAAACCAGTTCTCACTTTTGCGACGCACTCCAGTGCCTGAATAAACGCGGAAATCGAGCGCTTGCGCGAATCTCTGCTTTTTACGCTGCAGCGGGTTCGCGGTGCCGCATGAACGTTTCATAAACTGGATTGCAAGGTCGGTAAGGATTAATCATTCGCCTTCCCCGAGACGCCCCATTGGAATCACAAAAGTCGGCGAGTAGCTTTTTTGCGAGCTTCTCCTGACGAAACAATTCTAGGTCCAGCCGCTGGTTGGGTCCGACGGACTTAGAGTGACGCCGCATACTTTGCTTCAATCTTCCCGATGTCTTTACGAAACAGCGAACACACATCCCATTCGAGTGATACCGACCCTCGACCCCACAAACGATGCACCCTCAATCCTCAAAATAGTAGCGCATTTTCTTCCAATACTGAGGCGGCATGAGACCGTGAATCTTGTACGTGATGCGTTTTGGCAGGAACCACGGCTGGAACAGAAGTTCATCGCGGACGTTCAAACGCGGGCCATGGCTCCGATTTAGAACTTTATTTTGGCGGCTGTTCTTCTCGCGGATGACATTGGTCAACGTATTCCCGAAAGACATCGAAGAAATCCTCGTTTAGCATCCGGCGGTGCGCAAGGCGGCCGTATTCGGTATCCCCCATGAGAAGTGGGGAGAGACTCCGCTGGCAGCGGTGGTTCTACACAGCGGGAAGTCGGTCACGGAAGATGCATTGCGTGATTGGACGAACGAACGCGTTGTGGCCAAGTATCAGCGTGTCCACGCCGTGGTGATCATGGAGGAATTCCCTCGCAGCACAGCAGGCAAAACGCTGAAGCGCGTTCTGCGAGAGCCGCACTGGGTAGGACGAGACACCAAGATTTAGCAACAACCGGTCCGTGCCTTGCTTTGGGAATCGGCGAGCGTCGACCTTGTCATTCTGGTTGCCTTCCCTCATGGACTTTTTTTGGCGGATGCACACCACCACTTTTGTGACGTGCGGTTTCAATAGGTCGAGCGTGATGTGACCTCGAAAACATTGGAAACGATCTCCAGCAGTTCAGGAACAGGAAGCTTGGGCTATTCAGAATCAGGATGCGAGCGAACGGGGACCAGTAATTTCTTCGCTTCGGGTGGCCAGTGGTCGAAGCGAGACGTTCTTCGCGATCCGCACTTCGGCCGAAATTCGACGAGCCTGGAGGCGGGGATGAAAGCGCAACGAGGATCGGATTGCAGGTTGGCAGCGAGTTCCGCATCAAGAACAACGGCGACATCATCATCGACAATTGTTCGTCGAATCCCTAGAACTTGAAGACGACGCCGGTCGAGAACTTCGGACTTAGCTGAAAAGTGCCGAAATAATGCGACTCGATCGCGTCGCCCGCAAAACGCAACGCCCAACGCTGTTGGCGGATGTTAAGGTCCACACCTGCTCCGGCTCCGACGGCAAATGCAGACTGGGTTCCGAACGCCGTCTGAGGAAGGAAGTTTGAGTAGCCTATCAGGCCGTGGGCCCAAACCTCGATACCCCGCGGCCCAAGCCAGCGGAACCGCGGGCCGCCCGCCGCCATGACGAACTTTGTGGTGCAAGACGGAGTCGAACCGAACGTGCCGATGAACTCCCGTCGACACCAATCCACCCTCCTCCAGGGTAGTAATCCAGGCCAAGATTGAGACCATTCATGTTATTCGTTAACTTCGGGTCTAGATACATGCGGAAGAACGTATAGCCCACGTAAGCCTGCAGGTTATACGTCTGGAAAACGCCTTGAACGAGCGACGCCGGAGCAGGGTCGGGCTGCGCGGGCTGCGCCAGGGGCGACGACGGCGTTGCTGGTGTCAACGCAGCAGCATACAGAGTGTTTGCGGCCGGCGCGAGCGCCGCTGTGTTCTGAACAGCGTCCTGAGTCGTTGACATCGATGTTGCCGGAGTTCCCGAATTGATCTGAGCGCCGGTGCTTAGCGCGAAAAGAATGATGGCCCCCAAGACAAACCCCAAATGTTTCATCGCCTATTCTCCCTGAACCACCCTCACCGCCTCTGCCACGCCTGTCTAATTTGAATGAGAACCGCCCGATGCGTCTACTCAAAATTCGGCGCAGCGAGCAAATCACGGTAACGGGACCCAGACTAAGCGCAGCCCCAAAGATGACTGCGTGCACGCGCAGAGTGAAAGTCTTGGCTGAATCCTCCGATGCAAGGAGTGTTGGAGGAGCCTTCAGGTTGCGTTGGATGTATGTGATTCGCGACGGCTGGGTGCGATGGGTGTTGACCAAGTCATTGGTGACTTGCAACGCCGGTAATGTTGCCTCCGCGAGGGTGATTGAAAAGTGCAGCGGCGTTCGCATTTCAGACGCATCGACACAAGATGGGGTGGAATGGCGCTACTGGATTGCTACTGCTGTGTGTAAGCGGAGGGATCGGTCGATCCGCGAACCACTTGCTCAAATTGATGCCGTGCCGCAGATGTGCCAGCCGGCGTTGCGCAACTCCACTTTCGGCTGCGGCGCTCTGACGCCGGAGCAAGGCGCTCGGCCCCGCGATCAAAGCAGCAACAGCAAGAAAACGCCTGTAAATCGTGGACGCACTTGAAGAAGCCTCGGCGAGAACGATAGAACAGTAGCTCCGCTCCCGCAATGGCGGGCGCTAGACTCGAGACGGAATCGCGCGGCAAACTATCGAGGAGGCGCGTTCCCTTCACGGAACGATGAAATCGAGAAATGGCGAAGTTCAATCGCTGGCCCAACAGTTTCAACGCCCGAACCATCCTCGTTCCTGCTCTTCTGCGAAGGATCGACAATTTTCCTTGACAAGCTTCCCTGGTAGGAGTACAAGCCCTGTCCAAAGAGAGCGAGCGCTCGCTTTGATTACAAGCATGGAGCGAGCGCCTTGGAATCGGACAGAAGCAAATGCCTAAGCTGCTCGCCAACACCTTCGAGAAGAAGAAGCTGAAGATCGAGCGGGCCGCCCTGCGACTGTTCACCCGCAAGGGATTCCACGGCACCACCGTCCGCGAAATCGCCAAGAAAGCCGGCGTGTCGATGGGAAAGCTCTACATCTACTACGACACCAAAGAAGATATTTTCATCGATCTGGTCGAGCGATTGGCAAAGAAAATGGAGGATCTTCGCCAGAAGGAATTGATTCCCCTGCTCATGTCCCTCGATCCCGGCTCGATGAAGAAGCTGGCTCTCACGATCGGGCGAATCGTTTCAGGCAACCTCGACTACTGGCGGTTGATGTACATCGACGTCGTCGAGTTCCGCCACAAACACTTCATTCACAGTTTCCGGGAAATTGCTGGGGGGTTGCGAACCTATTCGAGGGCGCTGGCGCAAACATCAAAAATCGAGTTTCCTGCCGGCGTCGACCCGGCGCTTGCCGTGACAACGATCTATCTGGATTTTTTCACCTACTTCCTCGTGGAAGACCTTTTCGGCGCAAAGCGCCACCTGGGGATGTCCGACGAAGCGGCGATTGACCAGATGATTCAGCTGTACATGACCGGGCTCAAGGGCAAAAACGGAAAAAGTCCAGTTACGAGTTAGAGGAGGCCGACAATGCAAATGCGCAGATTCATGGGACTCGTGGTTGTCGTTGCGACAATTCTCTTGACGACCACTGGGGCAAACGGACAGACAGCCACCACCGGGCAAATCGAAGGCGTGGTGACGGATCCCAGCGGCGCCGTCGTGGTAGGCGCAAAAGTCGCCCTGACGAGTGACGCGGGCCTCGAGCGCGAAACCGAGACCGGTGAGTCTGGCCGTTATACGTTTGCGCTGCTCGAACCAGGCGGCTATCGGCTTGATGTGACCGCCGGCGGATTCGCATCGGTCAAAGTGGAAGGCATCGTCGTCAAGATAACCCAAGTGTCAGTCGTCGACGTTGCCCTCAAGGTTGCCAGCGCACAAACTACTATTTCGGTCACCGCCGAATTGCCGCTGGTGCAGGCGGAAACCTCCGCTCGCGGCACCACCATCAGCGGGGATGAGGTGCGCAGCTTGCCGCTGCCGACCAACAACTTCCAGCAACTGCTCACGCTCACGCCAGGCACGTCCGCTTCGATCAGCAATTCCTCCGACCTCGGACGCGGCGACACCGCGTTCTACGTCAACGGACAGCGTTCGCTTTCCAACAATGTGATCATCAACGGTGTTGATGCGAACTCCATCGGCACGGGATCGACGCCAAACCTCGCCGTCCCTTCCATCGACTCGCTTCAGGAATTCATCGTCCAGACCAGCATGTACGACGCTTCGATGGGCCGCAATGCGGGCGGCGTCGTGGCCGCAGTCACAAAGTCCGGCACCGACAGCTTCCATGGCGATCTTTACGAGTTCCTGCGGAATACCGTCTTGGACGGCAATAATTTCTTCCTGAACGAAGAAGACGCGCCGCGGCCCACCTACATCCGCAACCAGTTTGGGGGCACTCTGGGCGGCCCGGTTCTGAAGAATCGCGCCTGGTTCTTCATCTCCTATCAGGGCACCCGCGAAATCAACGGCACGTCACTGACCAACTCGCTGGCCACCGTATTTCTGCCGGCCGACTTGGGGTCGCAGCGCGATCCGGCATCTCTGGCCGCCCTTTCGGTATGCTATGGGTTGGGTGGATACGTCGATCCTGTGGCTACGGCGGTCCTCCAGGCTAAGCTCCCCAACGGACAGTATATGATTCCTCCGATCCCCGGCGTCACCACCGGCGCCGGTTGCACACCGGGGGTGCCGGGCAACCCCGTTCTCCAGACAATTCCCTCCAACTCGACTTACAATGAAGATCAGTTCAACACCAATCTGGACGTCAAACTGAATGGTGCAAACCGCTTCTTCGGCAAGTTCTTCTATGCCGGCAACCGGACCAACCAGGCACTCTACGATACCTTTGGCGACGGCAGCCCATTGCAGGCGCCCGGCTGGCCGACCGAGGAAGACATCAACCAGGCGCTGCTTTCAGTAGGGGTATCTTCCATTCTCTCGACTCACGTGCTGAATGAAGCCAGTTTCGGCTGGAGCACGATTTACGGCCCCGGCAAACCATCTCAACCCATCACTTCCTCCCAGTTGGGAATTGAATCTCCGTTAAGCAACTTGTTCCCTGGAATGCCGACATTGTCCTTCTTGAACATGTTCACGCTGGGGCCGACTCCGCTTGGCATCAACTACGCGCAGACTCATACCTTCGGCCCGAGCGACATGGTGACGTGGACGAAGGGCCCGCACACCATGAGATTTGGCGGCGAATATAAGCGCCAGGAGTTGGACGCTCCCTATTTCGATGTGTTTCCCAACGGGGAAATCTTCTACCTGGGGTTTACCGGCAACGTTTTTGAAGATTTTCTGGGCGGGCTTTCCGGCTTGTCGGTGATTGGCTCGGGCACCAACAGCCTCCACAACCGCGCCAACGACTTTTCGGCTTTCTTCCAGGACGATTGGAAGGTGACCCCCCGCCTCACGCTCAACCTCGGGCTGCGCTATGACTACTTCGGTCCCACCACCGAGACCGACGGCAATTTTGTCGGCTTTGATCCGTCGAAGCCCGTCACGACTCCTCTGGCCATCCCAGGGCTTGGCACTGATTGTCCGGTTGTGTTGAGCACCTGCGGGTCGGTCGTCACCGGCGGCTTCGTTCAGGCTGGGAATGGAAGTTTGCCGGGGTTTCCCAAAGTCAGCAACGGCTTGGTGAATCCCAACTATCGGAACTTCGGGCCGAGGCTGGGCTTCGCTTACCAACTGACGAACGCTGGTAATCTTGTCCTGCGCGGCGGTTACGGCATCTTTTATGACCGGCCCAACATGCGGCTGTATAATAGCCAATTGTTCAACATGCCTTACGAAATGGTGGCCACCGCGCTGGCTACTCCGAATGAAAATCCATTTGTGCAAGTTCCACAACCGAGCGCCTTCCCGCTGAAGCTCAGCGATACCAGCATTTTCCCATTTGGCGGATATCCGGCTGTCCTGCCGGTGACGTCCTACAGTTTGGGTCCCATTGAAACTCCCGTTCCGGCCACCGGGATCTATCCGGACCTGAAAGACTGGAGCATTCCCTACGTCCAAGCCTTCAATCTCGGAGTGCAGTGGAGCTTCTCCAACAACTGGTTGCTGGACGTGGCCTACGTCGGTTCGGAGGGACGCAAGTTTCCGCGATTGTTCTCGTTCAATCAGGCGGCCACTCCTGCGACGGTGCTTGATACTTACGCGGCAGGAAGTCTGGGCGGACCTTTCTTTCCCGGTTTCGGCAATCTGACAGCCCCCGGATTGGGCAGCTTCCTGATGGAAAGCAACTCGAATTCCAATTACAACTCTCTCCAGATAACCGTCAACAAGCGCATCTCCAAAGGCCTCGAAATGCTGCTCGGCTACACGTACTCACACTCCTTGGACGACTACTCGGGGAGTGACGTCAGCGACATCTCGCTTATCCCGGGCGACATGGTCAACGAACAGAGCAACTATGCTTCTTCGGATTTCGACCGGCGGCATCGCTTCATCGGGAGCTACACGTATAGTCTTCCGGACGTTTATCGCGGCGAATCGACTTTCGGAAAAAAACTGCTGAACACCTGGAGCGTGTCGGGAATCGTGACCCTGCAATCCGGCACTCCGTTCTCCATCTTCGGCCAGGATTCTGCCTTTGAAGCAACCAGAGCCGACCTGGCGTCCGGCCGAACGTTGGCATCAGCAATCAAGAGCGGCAACGTGGCGGACCGCCTGAGCGCCTATTTCGACCCGACCGCCTTCGTGCAACCCCTGGCGATCGGTGACACCGGGTTCGGACAGTTAGGACGAAATATCATCCGGGGTCCGAAACAGATCGATACGGACTTCTCCATCAGGAAGTTCGTTCCGGTCACAGAGGGCCAACGGATCGAGTTCCGGGCGGAGTTCTTCAATCTGTTCAACAACGTGAATTTCGCCAACCCCGTCAACATCATATATCCCTCGGTTGACTTTGGGCAGGTCGTGTCAACCACTACGGGGCCACGAGTGATTCAGTTCGCGCTGAAGTACGAGTTTTAGGGAGTGCATGAAACACACGGGTCTGCGCGGTAAGGTCGTCGTCGTTACCGGCGCCGCGGCGGGGATCGGCCGGGCCACAGCCAGACGCTTTGCATGCGAAGGTTGCCGTGTGGCGGCGTGGGACATCAACGATGCCGGCCGGGAGGAGTTGCTGCGCGAACTATCCTCGCTCGGAGGAGAGCCAGTCTTCCGCAAAATTAACGTGTGCGACTCCCGCGATGTCGAGGAGGCCGTCAAGGAAACCGTTGCACGCTGGGGTGCGGTCGACGTACTGATCAACAACGCCGGGATCACCCGCGATGCGCAGTTGATCAAATGGAAGGATGAAGAAGTTGCGAGCCTCATGACCGACGAGGCCTTCGACGCCGTAATCTCCGTGAACCTGAAAGGCGTCTTCGTCTGCACCCGGTCAATCGTTCCGCACATGATCCGATCGGGCGGGGGTGTCATTCTGAACGCTTCGTCGATCGTCGGCCTGTACGGGAATTTCGGGCAGACCAACTACGCGGCGGCAAAGGCAGGAGTGATTGCGTTCACCCGAACATGGTCTCGCGAGCTCGGCAAACATAACATTCGAGTGAATGCCGTCGCACCCGGGTTCATTGCTACGGAAATGGTCCGCAGCATGCCGGCGAAAATCATCGAGAGCATGGTCGAGCACACGCCGCTTGGAAGAATGGGGGCACCTGAAGATGTGGCCGCGGCCTACGTCTGGTTGGCTTCCGATGCCTCATCTTTCATAACCGGTGCGGTGCTTTCCGTCGACGGAGGATTAGTAGTGGGCACATAGCTGGTTGGGAATGCCATCTTGGGATAGAGTGCCAACTGCAAGTGATCCGCTCAAAGGGAATGTGATGCCTCCCGAGAATTTTCAGCAGAATTTCCTCAAGGTGACCCGGCCCGCCCAGGGCCGCGTGTCGGGTGACGGTGTGACTCTCGCCTTTGGCTATTGGCCGGGCCGCAGCGCGGCGGTGGTTGCGCTGCATGGATTGACCGCATCCCACATGAACTTCCTGGGCATCGCAGAGCGTTTGTCAGGACGATGCGCTTTGTTTGCGCCCGATCTCAGAGGACGTGGCGATTCCGACAAACCCGAGGGGCCGTACGGCATGGAACAGCATGCGCGCGATGTAGCAGCGTCGATGCGCGCGATGGAGCTTGGGCCAAGCATCATCGTGGGGCATTCGATGGGCGCCTTCATCGCAACCGCCCTCGCGGCGCAGGAGCCCGACCTTGTATCCGCCCTGGTTCTGATCGACGGAGGTTTTCTGCCCGATGTACCTGCAGGCGTTTCCCCCGAACTAGGGTTGAACGCCGCGCTTGCCCAACGCATCACCCAGTTGCGTCAAACCTATCCTTCGCGCCAGGCCTATCGGGAGTTCTGGCGAACGCAGCCGCATTTCCCTCCCGAAGAATGGAATTCCTGGATCGAGGCTTTCCTGGACTATGAAGTCGGCGGCGATTCGCCCGTTCAGCCGAAAGCCTCTGAGGCGGGAGTACGCGCCGATCTTGGCGCAGCCTTCGAGCGCGATGCGATCATAAAACGGCTGAAATCGATTCGCGTGCCTACGCTATTGGTGCGGGCCGAGCGGGGTTTCACACCGGCTCAGCCACCCCTTTTCCCGGATGAATTCGTGCCGCAAATTCTCACTCACGCGCCCCATATGGAGGACTACAAGTTAGTGGGCACGACCCATTACACCGTCGCTCTTGGCGATCGCGCAGCCACGAGGATTGCAGATCTGATTGTTGAGCTCGCCCATCGACTTCGTCCACGAGTAGGGGCGTAGCCAAAGACAAGATGCATCCGTTAAAGGGACTGGACCGACATGACAGAAGCAGGTTGGGCAACCGGAACGGCTCATGCTGCGGGCGGTTCGCGCAACTACAAGCTTTGGGTGCCCGCGACAATGAAAAAGGAGAAGCCAGTTCCTCTCGTGATGATGCTACATGGCTGCACGCACGATGCGGAGGACACGGCAGAGATTTCCGGAATGAATGGGGTCGCGGAAGCAAATGGGTTCCTGGTTGTCTATCCCGAACAAAGTCGCCTGGCCAATCTGATGAAGTGCTGGAACTGGTTTGCCCAGAAAGATCAGTCACGCGATGCCGGCGAACCTTCGATTCTTGCAGCGGTCATTAGCGAGGTCCGCTCCACATACTATGTTGACGCGGATCGAATTTACGTGGTGGGCGTTTCCGCAGGCGGCGCGATGGCTTCGATTCTCGGCGCGACGTATCCGGACCTTTTCGCCGCTATCGCTGTGTTTGCCGGGGCGGAGTTCAAGGCCGCCACGAGTGTGTCGGCTGGGCTTGCCGCAATGAAGCACGGTGGGCCGGATCCGGTTAAGCAAGGACAGCTTGCTTTCGATGCGATGCTCGGTGGGCTCGCGCAAAAGGAGAAGCAGAGCATGCCGGCTATCGTGTTTCACGGAACCGCGGATACTACCGTAGATCCCGTGAACGCCGACCAAGTTGTGACCCAATGGAGCAAGACAAATGCATGTCTTGCGATGCGGTCGCCCGGCAGCGAGTTCGCCCTTTCAGAGAAGATCATCGACGGCGAAGTGCCGGAAGGTTATGCCTTCCGCAAGTACGTCTACACAGATCAGGCAGGTTGTTTGTTGATGGAGAAGTGGCTTGTTCAAGGTCTCGGCCATGCCTGGTCCGGCTCACGGAAGGCGAGCAAATATGGTGATCCCAAAGGCCCCAATGCCAGCGCCGAAATATGGCGTTTCTTCTGTGAAGCTGGCTCGCAGTCGGGGGCTTCCTTGCTTCCCCCATCTTTGCATCAAGAATCGAGTGAGAAAATGAAATGAATATCGGTTCGCTACTTCCTGGGCACGCCCATTATCGTCCGGACCATACCGCGGTAATGTTCGAAGAGTTCCGGCTGACGTTTCGGGAATTCAATTCCCGAGTCAATCGACTTGCAAACGCGCTTTCTGCTTTGAAGGTGGGAAAGGGTGACAAAGTTGCGACAGTCTTACCTAATTGCCTGAGCCTGCTGGAGACCTATTGGGCGGTAGCAAAGATCGGCGCGGTGGTCGTGCCACTCAGTCCCCTTTTGCGGGAGACGGCCATCGCGCCGCTCATTCAGGATTCCGACACAGGCACGATTATAGCGAGCCCGGATTTTGCGGAGCCGCTTGCCTCCATCAAGAACGAACTCCGAAATGTTCCGGACGAACGCTTCATCCTTACCGGCTCGTCGCGTGTCTCGGGATTTCAGAGCTACGAAGAACTGACGGCTCTCGCGGGTGAGGCCGAGCCTCGCGGAATCGAAATCGCCGATAGCGATCCTTACAACATCATTTACAGCAGCGGAACAACCGGCACACCCAAGGGAATCGTGCATACGCACTACGTCCGCGCCGTTTACTGCATGCTCTTTGCGTCGACGTTCCGCATGACTCCCGAGAGCGTGGTACTCCATTCTGGCTCGATCGTTTTCAATGGCGCCTTCGTTACGCTCATGCCGGCGATGTATCTGGGCGCAACCTATATCCTGCACAAGAGTTTCGATCCCCGGACATTTGTCGAAACGGTCGAGCGCGAGAAAGTAACTCACGTCATGATGGTGCCATCGCAGATCGTCGCTCTCCTGAATTCTCCCCACTTTACGTCGCATGCTCTTAGTTCCCTTGAAATGATTTGCACCATCGGTGCCCCTTTGCACCGGGAGCACAAAGAAAGGCTGAATCGCAGCCTGCCGGGCAGATTCTATGAACTCTACGGTCTGACGGAGGGATTCATTACCGTCCTCGACAAAAACCATTACGCGTCCAAGCCGAATTCTGTCGGACCACCGCAACCATTCTTTGAGATGAGGATCGTAAATGAGCAGGACAAGGATTTGGCCCCGGGAGAGATCGGCGAGATTATTGGCCGTGGACCCGCGCTGATGCCCGGATATTACAAGCGGCCGGACTTGACCTCACAAGCGATCGTAGACGGCTGGTTGCATACGGGCGACCTCGGGTATGCCGATGAGGACGGTTTTCTCTACCTGGTGGACAGAAAAAAGGACATGATCATCAGCGGCGGCACAAATGTTTTCCCGAAGGACATCGAAGAAATCCTCGTGCAGCATCCGGCGGTGCGCGAGGCGGCCGTATTCGGTATCCCCCATGAGAAGTGGGGAGAGACTCCGCTGGCAGCTGTGGTTCTGCACAGTGGCAAGTCGGTCGCGGAAGCGGAATTGCGCGATTGGACGAACGGACGCGTTGTGGCCAAGTATCAGCGTGTCCACGCCGTGGTGATCATGGAGGAATTCCCTCGCAGCACAGCAGGCAAAACGCTGAAGCGTGTTCTGCGAGCGCCGTACTGGGCAGGACGAGACACCAAGATTTAGCAACAAGCGGTCCGTGCCTTGCTTTGGGACTGACTTATGGCTTAAGGCCGCTGCCTTTTATAGGAAATACGGATTTCTTGAGCTGCCCAAAATCGAGCGAAGGTTCTTCCTGCCGATGGGCACAGTGGAAGAACTGTTTCGATAGCTTCTGATCCGCCTCGCGAGAATCCCAGATAATCTGCCCGTGTCGTGTTGTTTCGGTTATACTGCAGGACGAGGAGAATCCGACATGATCATCGGCGATAGGTTGCGAGAGTTGCGGGAGCAGAAGAAGTTGTCACAAGGGGACATCGAGAAACGGACGGGGCTACTCCGCTGCTACATCTCGCGCGTCGAAAACGGACACACGGTGCCGGCGATCGAGACACTCGAGAAGCTCGCGCGTGCCATGGAAGTCCCGCTCTATCAACTCTTCTATGACGGCGAGGAGCCGCCCAAGGTCCCGAACCTTCCGAGGCGCACGACGATGGATGAGATTGCCTTTGGAACCTCGGGCAAGGATGCCAAGTTGCTGGGACAGTTCCGGAAGCTGCTCGGAAAGACAGATGAAAAGAACCAGAGGATTCTTCTGTACATGGCTCAGAAGATGGCCCGGACGAGCCGCGCCAAGGCCTAACCGGCCGCGCTGGAAAATCTCATTCGGTGCGGCAACGCCGCCAAATCACAAGACTTGTGGATTGGGAACACAATTTCGATTCATTCCAGACCACTTTCATCGGCCCGCTTTTCAGAGACTTGCGGACAGATCCATCCTTCACTTTTTGAACCAGCACTCAGATTTGTCGGTGGCGTCCTTCTACACGCGCGTCAGTTGGGGGAGCGCGTCGAAGTGGGCATCGCGGTCGCAGAGAGTGAGTGAATGCTGGAGCACGAGGGCCGCAATCCACATATCGTTGGTCGGGATGGGTGTCTCCTCGTTTCGCAGTTGCCTGTACACGGTCGCGTAATGATGGGTGGTCTGCTCGTCGGCGTAAAGAACATCAACCCCCGGCTTCAGAAGGAACCGCCGCAGAATCGCTTCGTTGCGCGGTCCCTGGCTCCCGACCGCAAATCCGGCGCGCAACTCGCCCAGCACGACGAACGGTAACCATACCTCATCCGCTGTCTCGACGGTCTCGACCACCTCCGCCTTCCCGCGGCATAGGTCGGTGTAGCGATTGGTGTCGAGCGCCAGTCTCACGGCCACAGTTCCCTATCGACAGTGTCCTGCGCTGCCAGGGCGCGGTCGAACGCGCGATCGCTTCGCCAGGTGCCGGCAATGTCACGAAGATCGCGCTGCCGGTTACGCTCCCCGCTGACACCGGCGCCACGAGCCAGCGCTTCGATGGCTACATCATTCAGGCTCTTGCCTTGTTCCCGCGCGCGCCGCCGGAGGGCGACATCTAGAGAATTCGGCACTTTTCGGATCGTGTATTGCATGCGCAAATTGTAGGCGATGAAGGCGCGGAATGCCAGCACGGGGGAGGTGGCATGGTCTTGATGTTCCGCTGCGACAACGGGCACACGTCGATTTCAAGAGCCGCCACGTCCGGACGGAGAATTTCATGCTGGAAAGGTCGGCGCGGCGATCCCTGTTTGTTTCCTCTTTTCCTTCCATGAAAACCATAAATATGGCAGAATACGGATATGAGGACGACGGTCGACATCCCAGATCCGATCTATCGGCGGTTGAAAAGCCGCGCGGCTAGTGAAGGTAGCTCGGCCAAGGAACTGATCCTTCGTGGGGTTGACCATATCTTGAAGCGCAGCTTCCGGAAATCCCGCAGAAGAATCAAACTTCCGATTATACGATCCAAGCGACCGGGAACCCTCGATCTCAACAATGACAAAATCTTCGAGATTATTTCTTTTCCCTGATATTAACGTCTGGGTAGCCCTCACTTATGACAGGCACGTCCACCACGTTATAGCGCGCAGATGGTTTGAGGGCCTCGAGCCGACCGCGCGTCTCTTCTTCTGTCGGATCACGCAACTCGGCCTACTTCGGCTTTTGAGCGCCGAGGTTATCATGGGGCCAGATCAAGTAAAGAATCAGCAGGAAGCGTGGACTGCGTATGACCGCTGGCTTGAAGACGAGCGGATCGAGATGCTGGAGGAGCCGGGAGGACTGGAAGCGCATTTGCGAGCGTTGACTCGGTCGCCGCATGCCGCGCCAAAGGAGTGGGCCGATTCTTATCTTGCGGCTTTCGCAATCTCGTCCCGCTTGACGATAGTCACGTTTGATCGATCTTTCCGAGGCAAGGCCAAGGACCTACTTCTCCTGGAAGTGTAATCACCCGATCGTACTCCGGATTTAGCGACTCCCGCTTCTCTCCGGGATGTCTTCCGTGGATTATATGGAGGCCGGTTGGCCGAGCCCAGCGGTTTCCTGCGAGGACTTGCTCACCGCCGCCGTTGCCGAACTCGGGCATTTGGATTTTCCGATGATCAACTCGGAGGTTGCTTCTTCTTCCTTTCCCTTCGCCCACCTAGCACGAAAAGCGTCAGGAAATAGCGAGGAATGCTGCTCGGTGCCTTGGCAGCGGGATGCTGCGTCCCCGTGTCCACGAAACGATCCACTCGCTGGCGCCCAGGAGATGGTTCCTGGCGTGCCGGTCTGACGGGGAGGATTCCCCACCGGCTTCCGGAAGCTTCCTGGTGGCCTTGAGCATTATCTACCCGGCCGGTAGGGGAAGGCCCAGTGGATTTCGACGCCATTCGCGTACGTCGTACAGTTGCCGTAGGCCCTCGATGGTGCTTTCAAGGTTCCCCTCGCGCGGCCGCCACGGAAGTATTCGTGTTCGACTCTGGTGCAGCGACCAGGCGCGGGAGCCAAGGTTGGCTGCTTACGGCGGCGAGCTTGAATACTACTTTTCTCGTCCGCCGAGATGACGAACTCGCGCGAATTTAAGGGGCGTCCCTGCCAAACCCGAGCATACAAATCGAGGATGCGCCCGGCCTTGGTCGCGAAATCCGGGTCGCGTGGAAAGATCCAACTGCGATGTCGCCAAGGGCGGAGCGCATCGGCGCTGAGCCAGCGCCACAGGGTTGCCCCGCCGATCTCCGCTACCAATCCCTGGGTGATCACTTCACGTCGTATCTCGGAAAGAGAGAGTCGCCAGCGGCAGCTGCAATCGATAGGGGAGCTCACAAGCGAGAGCTTTCACCTGGACGACGACGCCGGGGGGAAAAGTGGGCGGGTCGCCCGCCCCGAGGCTGTGCCTCGAGTCCGGGAAGCCGCGCGAGAGCGAATCGCTTGCGCCATTTGCTGACAATCTGGCGGGGCGTGTCCAACCGAGCAGCGATGACATCGTTGGAGAGCCCTTCGGCCGCGAGCAGCACGATTTTCGCTCGAATCACGTCGCAATAAGGTGACGTATATTGGCGGACCTGAGTCTCCAGGATGGTGCGTTCTTCCTTAGAGAGAACTATCGAGAATTGGCTTTCCCTGGGCATGAGAGAGCGATATCCTCGTGCCAAGTTTACCAAAACCTAGTCTGCGCAACTATTTAATACGTCATCGTATTTTTGAAATGGAGTACTTAGCTAGGTTGTGCAATAGACTCCAGTGATTCCTAGCGGTATGTAAGTATATGAAGTTGCGATATGTTATGCCGACAGAATAGACTTGCAGTCAGACGGCATAATAGACTTGTTGTAGCACGGCATAATATACTTGTAACCGTACATCACAATGAACTTGTATTGAGACAACCGATCATGCCCACGCCGAACGAAAAACTGGCTGAATCTCTCGACGCGCTCAGGGCGCTCCAGCAGGAGGGGCACCGTGTGTTCCGGTCCGAAGACCTAAGCCGCGTCCATCGCGAACGTCTCCTGACAAACGGATTTCTGCAAGAAGTGATGAAAGGCTGGTTGATTTCCTCCAACCCGAGCGCGGATGACGGCGACAGCACACCCTGGTATGCCTCGTTCTGGGAATTCTGCTCGCGCTATTGTAAGGAGCGTTTCGGCGACGAGTGGCACCTTTCGCCCGAGCACTCGCTTTTTCTGCACAGCGAGAGAACGGTGATTCCTGACCAGGTGGTCATTAACAGCCCGAGGGGCACGAATAATACGATCAGGCTTCTGTTCGGGACGTCGCTTTACGATCTGAAAGTAGCAGAAATGCCCGCGAGGGAGGATCTTGTGACGCGCGACGGCCTGCGTCTTTTCTCTCCTGTGGCTTCACTGGTGAGGGTGGGCGAATCCTTCTTCGCCCGCAACCCGGTCGAATCGCAGGTGGTGCTCGCGAGCCTCCGCGACGCCGCCGATCTGCTCCGGCTGCTGCTGAACGGCGGGCACTCGGCGAAAGCGGGCTATCTGGCCGGAGCGTTGCGCGAAACCGGACGGGCGGCGCTAGCTGATGAAATCATGGCCGCCATGTCCGGCGCCGGCTACGACGTGCGCGAACGAAATCCATTCGAGACCGGTCAGGTCTTCGCAGCGCCGCGCGAGGCCACTGCTCCGATCGTCGGCCGCATCGGAATGCTGTGGGAATCCATGCGCGGCACCGTCATCGAGAATTTCCCGAAAGCGCCGGGACTGCCGAAAGACAAGGGTGCGTATCTGCATTTCATAGACGAAATCTACAAGAGCGATGCTTATCATTCGCTCTCGATCGAGGGATATTCAGTGACGCCGGCACTGATCGAGAGAGTGCGCCAGGGTAACTGGGACCCGGACCATCACGAGGATGACCGCAAGAGCCGCGACGCGCTGGCCGCGCGCGGATACTGGCAGGCCTTCCAGCTTGTGAAGCAATCCGTCGAGAAAGTGATCGGAGGAGAAAATCCCGGCGCGCGTGCGCGCGCTACGCACAATAACTGGTATCGCGAACTCTTCCAGCCCTGCGTGGCGGCCGGCATCATCGAACCGGGTGCACTCGCCGGATACCGCAACAGTCCTGTGTACTTGCGCACATCGCGCTACGTGCCTCCGAGGTGGGAAGCCGCGCGCGACGCCATGCCGGCGTACTTCGACCTGCTCGAAAAAGAAACGGAACCGGGCGTCCGCGCGGTCCTCGGCCACTGGCTGTTCGGCTACATCCATCCGTATCCGGATGGCAACGGGCGCATGGCACGGTTCCTGATGAACGTGATGCTCGCTTCAGGTGGTTATCCGTGGACCGTCATCCGCGTCAGAGACCGCAATGCCTATCTGGCGGCGCTCGACCGCGCCAGCATCGACATGGATATCCAACCGTTCGCGGTGTTTGTCGCCGCGCGCGTGCGCTGGTCGCTTGGCCACTCGTTCTCGGTCTTCATCGCGCCGACGTAAAATCTCTCGCGCACCTCGAGACGCAACTTGGGCCATTGTGGGACGGACGTCGGGATGCCCTTCAGAAAGTAATCGAAAAACTCCTGCTGCCGCTGGACGCTTTCGGGATCGTAGTACTAAGCCCACTTTTTCCGGCCATGAACCTCGAGCCATTTTTGCGGCGAGGCGATTTTCTTGAAACCCTCGAGCGTCCCGCGCGTGCGCATGCCCTGATCGGTCCAGCTTGCCACAACATATGCCGGCGCCTTGATGGCGGAAAATTCCGCGGCCTTCGAGGCCCAGAGGGCGTCGAAGAACGGATGCTCTCGCGTTTTCGCCGGACAGATCTTCGACGCGCGTCGTGCTGTGGCCCCAGCGCGCGGCAAGATAGGGCCAGAACCACGTCTCGGGAATGCCGCCGTGGCGCACTGTCTCGCGGTAAGTGTCCGACCAGCCCTCCCAGGGATTACCGTTCATTTCTGGGGCCGCGCCGTCCCTTGCACGCATTCGCAAAATCGTTAGACACGGGGATGTGACGACGTCACAGAATTCCCGGAGCTTGCCAGTCCGAAATTCCTTTATGCCAGCGACAACTTGGGGCAGTCGGGCCGACCTGCCTTGCGGGTCATGAACAAGATCAAGTCGGTCTATCACGGAGAGCACGGCCTGCGAACGTTGAAGGAGTTGGCGCGCAGCTAATCTGACCATGACCAGGGATAAACCGCCCGACGCGTCTACTCAAAATTCCGTGCGGCGAGCAAAATTACGATAAGGGGACCCAGACCCAGGCGCAGCCCCCACATGACTGGGTGCCCGCGTACGGTGTATGTTAAAGCCTTGGCTGAACCCTCCGATGCAAGGAGTGTTGGGGGAGCCTTCAGGTTGCGTTGGCTGCATGTGATTCGCGACGGCTGGGTTCGATGGGTGTTGACCGAGTCACTGGTGACTTGCAACGAGGGTGATTGACGAGTGCAGCGGCGTTCGCATTTCAGACGCATCGACACAAGATGGGACGGAGTGGCGCTACTGGATTGCTACTGCTGTGTGTAAGCGGAGGGATCGGTCGATTCGCGAACCACTTGCTCACGTTGATGCCATGCCGCAAATGCGCGACGCGGCACTGCGCGAATCCACTTCTGGTCGCAGCGCTCTGAGGTCCGGCCGAGGCACTCGGCCCCGCGATCGAAGCAGCGAAAGGCAGAAAAATCACAGCAAGTCGTGAGCGCACTTGAAGAAGCCTCGCGGAGAACGATAGAACAGTCGTTCCGCTTTCGCAATGGCAGGGCACGCGCCGAATCCCTAGCCGGCGTCAAGGGATTCGAGGCCCTGCCTCTTGAGCGGCTCCCACGTTAGGTCGCCGCGCGCGAACTGCCACAGCCCTGGAGCCGCCAGAACATGTGGAGCTGGCGACAGGGGAAATGCTCGAAAAAGCAGCAGCTCACGAGGCGCAGCACGTCCTCAGTTGCGCGAGAATCTCTAGATCGATCGCATGCGCAGCCCCACATTCGCCACGCTTGACAATTGGAATCGCTTCTGGAAGGGCAAGCCCCTACACGATGTGCGCAATACCTCTCATCCGTCACTTCGCTATCCACAATGACGTTCACCATGTTCACCATGTTCACTCGGGCTAGGCACGGCCACCGCTAACCGGCGTGTTTTCTGGGTTTGCAAGGCATTGGTGTGGGCGCCCCCACTGATCGGCGAAATCTCACGGATTGGGGATGCGTTTACACGAATCGCAGCTCTTACTGGTATCTGCTTTTGCTGTAATCGCGAATCGACGTTCGAGCGAAAACAAAACTGCTGCATCGGGTTCAGGTTCCCGTCGGCGCGTTCGCACTCGAAGGATCCTTGGCGTCCTGATTGCTTCTTTCGACGTTACTCGCCTATATCGTTAATATTTTCGAGAGACGTCTCTAAGGACCCTGTGAGACAATACGAGTTGGTACCGCAGAGGTTCTTTGTATGGCCCGCATGCCTATTACAGTAATGGGCCATCGTTGCGAGAGATGCCGCCATTTCTGGATTCTGCAGGACACGCGGACTGAACCCTCCGTTTGTCCGCGATGTAGAAGCCCCTACTGGAACCGCCCGAGACACGCGACTCCATCTGTGACCTACCAGGATTTCCGGGATAGGATTCGCCAAACCTTGGAGGAGAGTGGGTCGCTAACGTGGGCGGAGGTCAGAACCAAGGCACAACTTCCCCAAAGAGCGCCCAGCACTCAGTGGATACACCGTATGCAAATCGACATCGGTCTCCAGAGGAAAACGACTGAAACGGAATCGCTCACTGGCAGTTGACGTAACATTCCCCAGAAATCCGTCACCTTTATCGCATTTCGCCGGCCTGACCCGGACGAGGCGGAATAGGCCGCAATGGAATCTCGATATACTGACGAAAACGCCGCCGATTGAAGAAACCGCTTGCCCCGAGGACCGCGTCGTTTCTGGTGTCAACGACCTCAACTGATGGGCCTAAAAGTACGAGTACCTACGTGTTGCGTCTATATCTTTGAGGCATGGCGCGAACGGTCCTTAATTCCATTTATGGAATCTTTTTACCCTTGATCGGCAAGAAAACTCTGTTATCTCGTATCGAGAAGAGGAACGGCACTCGTTTGGCACGGATAACTGGCTTTTTCGCAGCTTTGTCCCGGGGTCACTCGCGCGGATGGCCTGACGGGCTCGGCTGGAATCAGCTGGCTCTATCCGAACACCGGCACGACAATCGGATCGGACACGATCGCGGTCGGATCGACGCTGGCGTGCCCGGGTACTTCTCCGATCTGCGTGCCGTACAGCGGAAACGGAACCGAGACATTCAGCGTTGGCACTTCCTCGATCTCATACTCGGCCTTGTTTCCGGCGACCACCTACACTGACACCAGCTTTGATGGCTTCGATTTCACCGGGCTGACCTTCGCCGACGGCGGATCCCTCACCGGCTTCACGCTGACAACGGACATACCCGGATTGACGGATTCCGATGTGACCTTCGGATCGAACTTCATCGCGGTCAATCTGGCAGGGCTTTCGGTGAATGGCGACTTTACGCTCGATCTAATCTCGGGCCCAGGGGTTTCAACGCCCGAACCATCCTCGTCCCTGCTGTTGGGGATTGGATTGTTGGCCCTGGTTGGGTTTGCGCGAAGGAAAAAGGCCGAGGCTTACGCTTAGCCTGTAAACGGCTCAAGCCCCGAGCGCAGGAGCAGGGGCTATCTGCACAAGAACCGGCGCGGGGGCGGAAGCCTTCCGCGCCATCATCCCCGCTGTAACAATTCCCGTTCGCACAAAGGACTTTTCGCAATCGGCCGACGAAGGGCCGCGCATGTTCCCTTCCATGTAAGCCAGCCCCGGACAACGCGTGCAGCTGCCGGCATGCGTGCAGCCCGAGCAAGTGGTCAGATGCTTCAGTCGAATCGAGCGAACCTCGTTGAGTTGAGGCGAGTGCCGCCAGATATCGAGGAATTTCTGCCGGCGGACGTTCCCGCACGTGAGAGGGAATTGCACGCACGGATAGACGTCGCCGTAGGGCGAGACGTAGCACGATGTGTGTCCCGCGCTGCACGGCAACCCCTCGAGAACCTGGTCGTCGACGGGGGGGGGGGCGCGCAGAAGCTCTCCACGTCGCCCACCAGCTCGGGATTGTGGAAGTAGCTCGATATTTCATTCGCATCCACGCGAAGACGCAGCACGGACGTATTTCCGTCCATCATTGGCGTGATCGTGGGGTCGAGTGTGTAGCGCGCGCCCAGCTCCCGCGCGAGAGCGTGCACACCCTCGGTGTCGCTCCGATTGCCCCGCATCAAGACATTCGCCATCGTCACTCGCAGACCCTGTGATCTCAGGAACCGAATCGCCGCAAGCGTGCGGTTGAGCGACCCCGGTATCTTGGTGATAGCATCGTGCACCTCGGGCCGATGAGAGTACACGCTGATCTGTACCTGCTCGACGCTCAGGGCGCGAAGACGCTGCGCCTCTTTCTCGCGGATCAGCACGGCGTTCGTTTTGAGCTTCACGTTGAAGGCCAACGAGCGTGCGTACTCGATGATGTCGAAGCAATCGCGACGCATCAGTGGCTCGCCACCGCTAAGAGTCAGAAAGAAAACGCCCGCATCAGCAAATTGACGGAGTACATCTTTGATCTCGGCGGTCGTCATTTCGCCGTGATCGTCGTGGTCGAGGTAGCAGTGCTCGCAACGTTCGTTACATCGGTAGGTGATGTCCAGGTGCGCGCTCAAAGGCACGCCCAAGTGAAGAGCCTTGTCATTCAACTCTTGCATCAGGCTCATAGTGCCTCCGTCCCGGGCTCAGCATCGGCAACCGGTTGATTAGAGATGGAGAAGATCCCCCGCGCAGCCAGCTCTTCAACCAGCACTTCTGCATCCCGATAGGCGACATCAGCCGGGACGTCGAATTCCGCGCAAACGCGCTTCGCCACAATCTCCGAAAGGGGCGTTCGGCCGTCGGCCGCTTCCCAAATCACCGTCGCCACGTCGCTCAGGCTGAAGAGCTTCGAGTCTACGGCCGACATGATCATCATTTCGCCGCCCAACACGCGCGCGGCGACCGCCTTCGAACGTGCGATGTATTTGTCGCTCACGATATCAATTCCCAGGCTCGCTCATCGGGCGTGAACATTAACCGCGCTACGGGAACGCGCGATACAAACTCGAGGGCCGCCTCGAATACGCGCTTCACCAAGTCCGGATCGTGCGCGAAGAACAGAATGTTGCGGATCAGAGCGTGCGCCGCATCGGGCTCACTGGTCGGCACGATGCGATTTTCCGGCCCCTTTTCGAGAAAATAGAGCGCCTCAAGCGGTGCCTTCACATTCGTTCCCAAGCGGGCCAATTCTCCCGCGAAAGGAGTGCCATAGGCATGATAGCTGCTCCCGCTCCTCCGAATGTAGGAAATCTCGTCGGTAAGCAGGGTCGCGTCTGGGGGTGCAAGCCGCGATATCGTCGTCTTGCCCGCGCCCGAGACGCCCGCGAACACAAACGCGCGGTCGTTCCGCACCCCGCTCGCCGCATGCACCAGGAAGCCGCCCTCTTCGGCCAAAACCAGCGAATGCATGATTCGCAGTACCGCATCGAGCGAGTACGGATTGGGCGACTGACGGACCCAGCCCCGCCGCGAACGCGCGTCGAATTCGGCGCAGAAGTCGCCGCGCTCGATGCGCCACACCGAGCCGCTCCTGGAGACCTGCACATCTTCAGGTGGGCGCTGCATCGGTTGCTGAAGATGAATTTCGAGCTGACAGACCGGTTCGGCCGAAGAATTTACGAAACCGGCGTAACGCTGCTCGATCAGGCTGCGGAAATCTTCGTCGCCAGTCTGCAGGAGAATGGGAATGCCGCCAATTTCAACCGTGGCGCCGCATCGCTCCGCCGGCTCCTCACGGAAGAATCGCGAAGGTGAAACGCTGGCGGCCATCAGACCAACTCCTGACGCTGCAACTCGGCTCCGATACGCGCCGTGCCAGAATTCCGCGCAAACCGCATGCGCACCGAATGCCATCGCAGCAGCCATTTCAGGGCGCCGCTCGAGTGTTGCACGATCCATCGAAGGAGTTGTTGGCCCGCAGCGGGATGCCGATCAAGCTCGATGCGCTTCCGACCGCGGACGACTGCCGCAACCCGGCCGAGCATTTCGTTTTCGGCGAAAGGCGGATCGTTCCCGCGAAGAGCGTCGCCGCGCGCGATCAGGCGAATCGGCCCGCTTTCTTCTGCTTTATCCACCAGCCGATGCGCGTAGAAACGTGCTCCCCGGACGAAGAGTACAATGTCTCCGGGACGGGCGCCCTCGGGCGTCTCGCGCTGAACAATCAGAGTGTCTCGGGGAAATATAGAGGGAACCATGCTCGAGCCCCAGGCGACGAACCGAAACTCACCGAACGACCGCAGCATTTCCGCTGCGAGGTTTACGACAACATCTTCGCGACGTTGGTTGGCCTGTCCGCTCATAGAGGCCGCTGGGGCTAGGAATTCATCGGATGTACTTGGCATTGGGCCTGTGTGGCGAGTTTGCCGCAGCTCAACGCCATGGTTTCGAAGGCACTCTCCTCGCGGAAGGACGGTTTGTTATAAGGCTTCTTAGTTTTGGCGGATGGATCCGTCGCTCTTTCCGTTGCCGCAGCGTGTCCTTGTTGGTCGCTCATATCAACTAATTTAACCCCGCTTGGGTTAGTTTTACAGCGCAATAACCTGTTCCCGTAACTCCGAGACCTGAAAGGTAGATGCTGGAAGCCTGGGTCGCGCTACTCTCGTTGTCCGGAATAATGCCGCTCGAGCCGCCCGACACGGAAAAGCTCGCGGTGGCGCCGAAGCCGCCTCCGAACCCGGAACCTCCCGTAGTGCTGTTGAGGTTGTAGTTACTCAGATTCCCGCCGGAAAGGCTCAGGAAAAGCCAGTCGATGATCGACGGGAACGGCGGCCCGCTCACTACGTTCGTGAATCCCGTAAGGGGTGAGCACGCCTCCACGTCCGAGGCAAGCTGGAATCGATTCGCAATCGGTGGGGTCCCAGTATTCAGCTGGCGGGATGAATTGAAACCCACGTCATACAGTAGCGTCAGACTGCCTGTTGAATCGTACCCGCAGGAGAGTATCGCCCAATTCGAGGAAGTGGGGCTCGAAAAGTAAGCAGTGTCGAAAGCCGGGATACTGAGGTTTTCGGCTACGGGAAGGCCCAGCCCCGCCTCTCTCTTGCCGGTGCTGTTGTTGAAATTGGTGATCGGGACCTGCATGACCGTGGGAGTCGTGCCAGTTGTCCCGGTCACAGCGTAGACGTATCCGTTCGAGCTATCCACGATCGGTGGAACCACAATACCGCCGAATGTTGAAGCGTCGCCTACCGTAATGAAATGAGATGGGGCTAGCGCCGCGCCGGTCGACGTGTATCCGTAAAGCCGTCCGTCCGAGCACCCCACGAAAACATCGCCTGTCGCGGAGTCATCCACCGCCCCGGTCAGCACGCCACAGCCGCCGCCGACCAGCACCGAACCGGCCGTTCCCCACGACGTGTCTATGCTAGGCCCAGCGCCTGCGGTGCACCCAGCGTCCGTATTGTAAGACGGGCAGAACACGTCCTTGATGCGATAAAGCACGCCAATGTCGTTGCCGACGTAAGCATAGTCGTGAGTGTAGTCGACGTAGGGAGAGGAAAGAGTATCGGTGCCCGTAGGATCCGTCCCTAGAGCCAGGTCGGTCGCCGTCCCGCTGCCCGCTACGGGATCAGTGATGACAAACGACGTGATCTGCGTCGGCTTCAGCGTGTTCTGAAGGCCATCAGTGTCCGTCGTGTCTTGTCCATCGCCTGCCTTAAAGGCGAGAACGTGAAAATGCGCCGGGCTCCCGGGCGCCGACTCCACGAAGGCGACTTTTGTCCCCAATACGGATCCCGCTCCCGTGTTGCTGTCCCAGGAAAGTGCCGGTGAGGTGGTGACCGCCCCGCTGATCGCGCTCACGTTGTACGACCACAACACAGTGGCGTCGACTCCGTCGTCGTTCGTTACGGGGGTGCGATTGCAAATTCCGGTCCCGCCCGCCGTGCCGCTGTACAGATTGTTGAATGCGACAAGATTCGCCTGCGTCGCGCTTCCGGCGGTATTCACGGGGTAGACGATGTAGTCGTTCGCACAGCTCGGAGCGGCTGTGATGTCGAAGGTAAACTTCGCGGGGTACATGTTCGCGGCGGTTCCGGCAGTAGGGCCGAGACTGATGCTCCAGTCACGGTTGAAGCCTGCCGAATCCCGGTGGCGCCGCCGATCCCTCCAGCGAGGAGCGTTCGGGTCGTGCCGCAGCCAGCTGAAAGTGGAGCGAGGGTCGCGTCCCGCGGCCATCATCCGGTCCGGGTTGCCGTAAAGGGGATATAGCACGTGGTGGGTGGTCCAGTCGGTGAGGACGGCGTAGCGCCGGCCGTGAAATTCGTCTTGATGGCTGGACAAAGTGGCGGCGAACAAACAGACGAGACACGCCGCGGAAAAAACTAACACGCCGCGCGAAAGAAGGGGTTTCCGCACGCTTCATGCCTCCGTATTACATAGGTTGCATCACTCGTCGCAGTTCCACGGCTGCCTGGGCCGCGATCGCCGGGTGCTCGCTGCTCCGAATCGATGCTTCTTGAGCGGCCCGTGCGAGAAAGTCTAGCGCATTCACCGCTAGCAGGTTAGGAATTCTTCCTGTTGCTGTCAATAGCACAATAGGAATTCTTCGCGTTGAACCGTCCTTTGAGGCTCTCGCCGGCCGGATTTAGGCCCCGTTTTCCCCTCGCCGACCGGTCCGAAGCGCTCTCCGGGTCCCTAGCCCGGGTGAACCGACTCGAGGCCCTGCCGCTTGAGCGGCTTCCAAGTGAGGTCGCCGCGCGCGAATTGCCACAGGCCTTGCAGCCGCCAAACCATGTGGAGCTGGCAGTATGGGGAGATGCTCGAAAAAGCAGTAGCTCACCAACCGCAGCACGTCCTGCCAGTCGTTGTAGCGCTCAGGAAACCGCGTGCCTAGAGCTACGCTTCACTGGCAACTGACAACGTTCGCGGATGCCGTCGCGGTTCAATTGCCCTTTCGAGAAGAGTTCTAGAACCTCCAACAGCATCAGGATCTTGTCTTCTACCACGAGAATCTCGCCTCTTGAGCTCGAAAATGGACCGCAAAATTCGATCCCTGATTCCTCTAGAAAATCCAAGGCGTGTGCAACTTCATCGTTATGAGACATGGTGACATTTTTGACACGAGCATGCTGGATTCTCGTGGATTTAACGCTTCTTGCTTGGTTTCCCGAGCAAGATGCTGTCTGCAATCGGTTTGAGCCGCCTACTTGTCCTCAAGTACCCAGTCGGCGGTCGTTTCGAGGAACTCGAATCCGTATCGTTGCCAGGGAGAGCCCGGCGATTCCTTGCGCACGGCCTGGGCGCGGCCAGCGTAGCGCTCTTGCCCTCCCATGGCCAAGAAAACCTCCACTGGCGTTCCCTTGACCAGCTCCGTCGCGCACGCGGCGAGGAACCCCCCCGCGCTCACGTTTTCCGTGGTCGTGGCCGCTTCGAACCTTTTTCCCGCCGCGTCCGTGCCGCGGAACTTAAGCAGAAGGCGCATCTGCACGCGCTTGTGCTTCCGGCGCTCAGTTTGCTTGGCCTGTAGTTCCGCCGAAAGCGTACTTCTTAGCGCCACGAAGTCAATCGGCTTCTGGAAGTAGCCTTTGGCACCCAGGCTCGCGCAGTGCTCGCGGTACTTCGCGCCCTCCTGACCGGTAATCACGAAAATGGGGATTCGCGACGTGTAGCTCAAGCTGTGCAGACTCTGACAGAGCTCGACTCCCGAAAAACCGGGCATCATCAGATCCATCAAGATGACATCGGGCTTGTGTTCGAGGGCGAGGGCAACTGCCTGCTCCGGGTCGCCCGTGTCCACGACCTCGTACGTGTCGGACAACCTCATGCAGCATATTGCGCATGGACTCCTCGTTGTCCACAACCAGTATTTTCGGCCGCGTGGTGGTCGCGTTGCCCCCCGAACTCCCTTGCTGGCTGGTCACCGTACTCATTCGCACTCCTTAACCACGGCGCGATCTAGCGCCTCGCGGATCTTGCGCGTCAGCACCTCTCGGCTGAACGGTTTCGGGAGGAAATCACTAGACGGCTCGAACGGTCCCTGTAAGCCGATCGTCTGACCCGTATATCCGGACATGTAAACAACCTTGATTTCGGGGCGCCGGCGGGCCAGTTCCTGCGCCAGCTCTCGTCCACCCATACCGGGCATTACGATATCGGTCAGCAGCAAGTCGATTGAACCGTCGTGGCTGTCGCTAGCCTTCAGAGCGCTAGAACCATCTTCCGCCTCCAAGACTTTGTAACCGCCCAGCTCCAAACTCGTGCGGGTAAGCCTTCGCAACGATTCCTCATCTTCCACCAGCAGGATTGTCTCCGTTCCCCTGGCGGCCCTAATAATCCCGTCTGAAGAATGCGTTCGTGCTTCTATTTCTTCATTGACTCGTGGCAGATAGATCTTGAACGTTGCGCCCACGCCAGGCGAGCTTTCGACATCGATGACTTCGCGGGCGAGGGCGATCCGGTCGCGTCCCGCGGCCTTCGCGCTATAGAGCGCTTGATCGGCGGCTCGGACCAATACCTCGGCGGTCCGGCCGTCTTCCGGATATGCAGCAACGCCGAACGAGAGGCTAACTTTGCCAAGCAGCTGCCCGGCGTGTTCCACTGACAGCTGCTTCACCTCGTCCCGGAGAAGTTCCGCGCGCTTGCGGGCTGCCTCCTTTGACGCCCCAGACAGGATTAGCGAAAACTCCTCGCCCCCATAGCGACAAGCTACATCCTGCCCGCGAGTCCGCTCTCCCATCAAGTCGCCGAGGGAGCGCAGCAGCGCGTCGCCCGCCTGGTGGCCAAACGTGTCATTGAAATGTTTGAAGTGATCGATGTCCAGCATAATGAAGGCGACCGGCTGACCGTTGCGATTCGCGCGCCGCAATTCCCGCTCGAGTGATTCCTCCATGTAGCGCCGGTTGAATAATCCCGTCAGCGGATCGCGGATCGATTGGCTGCGCAGCACTTCCCGAAGCCGCAGCGTCGCCAGCGCGAGCGACATGCGTTCTCCGATGGCGACCCCCTGTCGGCAGAGCGCCTCCATCTGATCTTCCGGCAGCAGCCCCGGCGGAATCGACGACCGCGCCACCTTCTCGATGTAGAGCACTCCGAGCGTCTCGCCGTGCGCCGCCAGCGGAACGCACACGTATCCTGCCACCGAGGAATGAACGTGACTGCATCGCATAGGCGAACTTGGATCGTCCACAGGATGGCTTTTCCCGCGCCTCAGCGCCCAGCAACTGTCCGGCCCGAAGGTTTTCTCGGTCGTCGCACCTTCGCCCCAGACGGCCACGGTCTCTACCAGGTTCCGCGATGCGTTGATGATGCAGAGAGCGCCCGACTCCGAGGTCAGGATTCTCGGCAGCGCGCCGCCCGCGATCTTGTAAGCTTCGCCCACGGTCTGGCATGACTGCAAGATGTCGATCAGTTCCGTGAGCTTGCTCGCCTCTTTCGCGCGCTGCTCGGATTCCCGCAACGCCACGTGCAATTTTTGGTGCGCTGCTCTTAGCGCGGCCTCCTCTTGCTTGCGCATAGTAATGTCTTCGGCGATTCCGACTAGGCGGTGCAGCTCACCCTTTTCATTCTGGACGGGAAACGCCCGCGCACTGATCCAGCGGAGCCCGCCATCCGGCCGCACCAGCCGGTACTGCATGTCGATCCCAACGCCGCTTGCGGATTGCTCGAAGAAATTTGACACGCGCTCGCGGTCGTCCGAATGAACCGCATTGATCCACGCAGTCGGGCGGAGGTAGAGCTCCTGACGTGAGATCCCCCAGACCTCTTCGAACGCGTTGCTGATGTAGGCGAAGCGCACCGGGTCGAGCGTGACGACAAAAAATACCTCGCGGATATTTTCGGCGAGCTGCCGAAACTGTTCCTCGCTCTCACGCAACGATTGCTCAGCGGTCCTCCGTGCGGTGATGTCCTTTGCCAGTCCAAAGCCCCCGATCACGCGCCGCTCACGGTCGACGACGGGACCCACGCTCAAAGAAACTGGGAAAGAAGTTCCATCCTTCCGGGCGAAGAAGCATTCTCCCCGCCAACCTTCTTTCCCCAGAGATCTGTTGCCGATCTCCCGCACAAGCTCCGGCGGATTGGCATCGCCATGCGCGATTCGGAAGTGTTTTCCGATCATTTCGTCCATCGCGTATCCCAGCGACCTGAGAAAGGCGGCGTTCACGAACGTAAAGTAGCCCTTTCGATCAGTCATGCCGATCATTTCGGAGCTGTTTTCCACGGCTTGCGCGAGGATGTATGTATGCTCCTCGATGCGCCGCTGTCGAGGCGCGTTCCCGCGCGTTTTGCGACTTCGTCGAGTTTTCTTCACAACATTCGTTTCCTTGTGAAGCGGCATGGCGAAACGGTGCCTATTCAGAAACCGGTGGATCTGCGATCGGCCCGAACCTTGATAATAAGGGATTCGTCCGGCCGTTTTCCGAGAGCTTTCCCATACATTACCTAACGGTAACTTGAGCTCACGAGGTACCTCGAGCAAAGCCGAGGCGGGCCGCCGACAGTCGCCGACAAATCGCGCGAACTATGCTGCCGGCGGATTTCAGCTGCGCAAAGAAGCGAAGCGACGGGAGCAGAAGGCCTTCATGGACCAAGCCATGTTGGGCATGTTCAAGAGTGGTCGGCTAGCCTGCCAGGTCTCGCCGTTAGTCCGACTGAGCTAAGCAGTGCAATTCCGGGTGCTCCCATTGAAAAGTTTCGCGACTGGCAGTAACACGGTCACGCCTCGGCGGAAAACACATTTCGAGGAGGCGGGTTACCTTTCGATCTATTTTGCGCTCTGAGGATCTGTGCGTCTTCTCAGCCACCATCGTCGGTTATGTTCGTTTGAGCACCGGGTTCACACTGGGACGGTACATGCTCTTTGCAAGCATGTACACTTAGCCAGTCGAGAAACAGTATGATGACTTTGTGTCGATTGCGGTCGAGCCGGAATTCCAGCGCCCATGTTGGTAAATAATGTGTCCTGACCAAACATTCCATGTTCTCGTCGCGGATGATTCGCCGGTTGCCCGCAAACTGATCGAAAACGCGCTTCCCCCGGACCGATTTTTCATTCTCCGCGCGAAAACCGGACGCGAAGCATTAGCTCTTTTCGCGGAACACAGCCCCGGTGTGGTGATCACAGACTGGATGATGCCCGATTTAAGCGGAATCGAGTTGTGCGAGCGCCTGCGTACCGAGTTTCGAGACCGCTTCACATATATCATCATGCTTACTGGCGTTTCCGAGAAATCTGAAGTCGTAAAGGGACTGCAGGCGGGGGCCGACGAGTACCTGACCAAGCCGTTTCACCCGGACGAACTGTTGGCGCGGACCGAGGTAGGCAAGCGAATCGTGGAGCTTCACCGAGAGATCGAAACGAAGAATCGTCTTTTGGAACAACTGGCACTCACCGACGATCTAACTGGTTTGCCCAATCGCCGTGCAATTGAACAGTGGGGCACCCGACAACTCGGCGGTGCCCTTAGGCATGGTTTCGCTTTTTCGGCCGTCTTGGCCGACTTAGACCAATTCAAGAGCATCAATGACATCTACGGGCACGACGCTGGAGATGTTGTCCTCAAAACGTTCGCTGCAATCCTTAAGGCTAATACCAGGCAATCGGAAATGTGTGCCCGCATCGGCGGCGACGAATTTCTCTTTGTCATTACACATGCTGAGTTGGAGGGTGTTCAAGTCGCTGTAGAACGTATCCGCAAGCAAATCGAAGCGGAGAGGTTTACATTCGGTAGCCGAACCGTAGGAGTGACTGCCAGCTTTGGCATTGCGAGCTTTCGTCGTGGCGAAGCCCCGGATTTCGGACGCTTGGTCGGACAGGCGGACGTGGTTCTCTACTCCGCAAAACGGCTTGGCAGAAATAGGGTCAAGGTCGTTCCGACGGAGGTCCACTAAGCCGAAAATCTTTCTTTTCATCATCTTCTTGGATAACTTATCGGAGACAGGGTCGGCATCGTCCGACGATCAAACGAGACACCGTCCGTAAGCGCGTTTTCCCGGAGTTATCCTTGAGAACGAGTTTCAGACTCTGCGCTGTGAGGCTAGTCCAACAGGTTATAGATTTGAATTTATGGACAACAACAGCTTTCTTTGCAGCCGGTCGCATGCGGTTTCCGACAAAGCCGAAAGCGTGGGGCGGTTTGTAATCAGCACACTCGCCATGCTTCGGCTATCGACGGCTCTACTCTGCCTTAGTAACTAAACCGTACCGAATACCCTACATAATTCCGCCCTTTACGCGGCGATTCCATAGAATGAGCAGCGACTCATTCGCAAAATGAGTCATTATCATACACAGAGCATAGTTGGTCGCATCGTTCATGCACAGTAGATTAGCTCCTTCTCCGGACCATTGCCGAAGCGACCAAGGCTGCGATGAGATAGCTTCGCATGAGCACAGATCATCCGGAACCCGTAAAGCCCACTGATCTTCTCGGGTCAGAAAACCTCCTCCAACTGCAGGCGACTGCCCTCCAAGCCGCCGACAACCCCATCATCATCAGTAGACGAGACGGCACAATTATTTGGGTCAATCAGGCATTCGAGCAACTTTCGGGCTACACGAGAGACGAAGTGATTGGCCAAAGCACCCGATTGCTCAAATCGGGACATCAACTCCCTTCATTCTACGAAAATATGTGGAAGATCATCCTTTCCGGGCGGCGGTGGCGGGGAGAATTGATAAATCGGCGCAAGGATGGAACTGTGTACCCGGAGGAGATGACCATCACGCCAGTGCAGGACCGGACTGGAGAAATCACACACTTCATCGCCATCAAGCTCGACATCACGGAGCGCAAACGCGCTGAGGAACGCATCTGCCTCTTAGCTCAAGCCGTCGAGAATAGTGCCGAGTTGATTGCCATTTCCGATCCCGACGGCCGCATCTCATTTGTCAATCACGCTCTCCTCTTAGCCACTGGGTATAAGGAAGTCGAGCTTATCGGAGAGTTCTTCGGGAAAATGCTCATCTCACAGAATAATCCGCCACATATCGATGAAGAGATTCGAGCCCGTACTATCTTCAGTGGCGGATGGCGGGGTGAATGTATCGGTCGCCGCAAGGACGATACCGACTATCCTATATTTCTCAGTACCGGCCAGATTAGGGATACCCAAGACCGTGCGATCGGAATCTTTGGAATTGGACAGGACATCACGGAGCGCAAGCGGCTCGAAGCTCAGTTATTCACATCGCAAAAAATGGAAGCTGTGGGACGGCTGGCGGGCGGCGTCGCTCACGATTTCAACAACCTTCTGGGCGTCATCATGGGTTACACCGATCTTGTCCTAAACGGTTTTGCTGGTGACGACTCAAGATGCCATCAGTTGCAACATATCAAGAAAGCGGCGGTCCGTGCGACTTCCCTGACGCGCCAATTGCTTGCCTTCAGCCGGAAACAGGTATTTCAGCCGAAAGTCTTGGATCTTAACGTCTTGGTAGCCGATTTCAATAAAATGCTCAGCCGTCTGATCGGCGAAGACATTGAGATGGCAAACATCCTGAAGCAGGGACTCGGACAGGTGAGAGCCGATCCCGGGCAGATCGAACAGGTAATTATGAACCTCATTGTTAACGCTCGCGACGCCATGCCGAACGGCGGAAAACTAACCATCGAGACCGCAAATGCGGACCTGGACGAAGCCTATTGCCGGTCCCATTCATCAGCCAAACCAGGACAATACGTAATGGTCGCAGTAAGTGACACCGGAATGGGAATGGATGCTGCGACTCAAGCGCGAATTTTCGAGCCGTTCTTCACCACAAAGGAACAAGGCAAGGGAACTGGACTGGGCTTGGCAACCGTTTATGGGATCATTAAGCAAAGCGAAGGCTATATCTGGGTTTACAGCGAATTGGGTAAGGGAACAACCTTCAAAGTGTATCTTCCGCGTGTAGACGAGCCCGCTCAAGCCCTGGAGGCCGATCGGGCCGATCGGAAACTACAGCAAGGCGTCGCGACGATTCTGCTGGTGGAGGACGCCGACGCGCTGCGCGAACTCACTGCTGCATTACTGAAAATGAATGGCTACACGGTGCTCGCGGCGGAAAGTGGCGAGGAGGCGATAAAGATTGCTGAACGCTATAACCAACAAATCCATTTGTTACTCACCGATGTCGTGATGCCAAGAATGGGCGGGCCAGAATTGGCCAATTATCTGACCGCGAAGCGTCCTGATATGAGGGTGTTGTTCATGTCCGGGTACACGAGTGACACAATTGTGCACCACGGCGTGTTGGACCACGGGATATCCTTCCTTGAGAAACCGTTTTCTCAAGAGGCACTGATGCTCAAGTTGTGCGAAGTGCTTGATTCCAACGGAAAAGATGAATCCGCCATTCGACCCGGTGCCTCCGGCATAGAGGGCTGACGCCTGATAAGTTTGAATGTGTAGCCCGCTACTGCAGTCCCGCCTGCGTTAATTTCACGGCGCAAACATCGGTCGTCGTCGCTCCGTTGCACGGATAAGTTGCCGTGCCGGTTCCGTTTGCCAGCCAAGTGAAGTAAATACTTGCAGCCCCGTTGGACGTACTGTCGTTGTCCACAACAATTCCGCTCGTTCCGCCGCTCGCATTCACCGCGCCGGTCCCGGCCGCCGGTGGCACCGTCAGCGTTCCGCCCGTCACGGTGACCGCGTACACGCAGCCATTCCCGGCGCAAGCCGTTCCGGCAGCGCCGCTCGACTCGACTCCGAAGAAGAGGTAATCGACCGCGCCGGTCGTGCTTCCATTCGGCGTGTCATAAAACGCGGTGATGGGGTCGCAGCGCGCGCTGGCGTTGCTCGCCACCCACTGCGTCGAATCAAGTGCGCTGCCGAGCGTGCCGTTCGTCATTGCGATTCGCTGGAGTATTGCGTAGTTGGCCGTCGCGCCCGTAGCTCCGCCGTTTCCGCAAACGTAGAGCCAGCCGGTACCCTTCCCGACTCCACTGTCCGACGTGAAGTACTGGTTATCCAAATCTCCCGTGTTCAAGCGGTGCGCGGTTCCCGTGCCGACGTTCACCAGCACCTGGTTCGCTGCCGACAGCGTGGTGTCGTCCTGACCCACGTAAGCTCCAGGCCCGCCCCCGTTGGGGCTGAAGAAGACCAGCAATCGCTGCGTAGTCGAGTCGACGATCGGCGCCATCGAGATCTTCGTGTTCGCCGTATCTCCGTCCGTGAAGGTTGTGGATCCAACGCAGGGCGGCACACCGCCGTGGCTTCCTGCATTGCACGTGCCCGCGGAAGAGTTCGCAAGCCTCACATAGTACATTCGCCCTGAAGCGTCGCCCACAAACACATTCCCGGAAGTATCATCGAGCACGGGGCTGGCCAGCGACGCGGGCGCATCAACCGGCGTCATCGCGACCGGCCATCCGCCCGCCGTCACTTCCGCCGGCGCGCCCTCGAACACGTTCGTAAACTCATGCAGATTCCCGCCGTCGTCCCCGACAACGGCCACGTCGCTTGCGTAGTCGTAGTACGGAGACGAAGGACTGATTGCGGCGGTGTTACCCGAATCGTCGGCCCCGTTCGCAAATGCCAGATTCAAGAGGCACGCGTGACTCGTTGTGCCGGCCGGCGCGGTGGGCGTGCAGGACTGATAAGCTGCGGCGCTTGCGCTAGCCGTCGGCGTGTTCGGCGCCGCAATTGTCCCGTCCGTCCCACCTTCGTACGGCTTCAGCAGGTGTAGGACCGCCTTTCCGCCTCCTCCCTCAACCCACGCGATCTGGGTCCCGTCCAGCGAAATCACCGGAGATGTGCTGGCGGATCCGCCTTGCGACTGAATGTAGTAGGCCCACATCACGGTCGGATTTGTCCCGGTGCATAATCCGGTGCTTGTCGAATTCACATAGAGATGGTTCACGGCGTAGATATCGGTCGCCGTCGTGCCGGTTTGGCTCGTCGTGAATACGACGTAGTCCGCAGTGCAGCTCGGTGCCTGATTGACGTTAAAAACATACTTCGCGGGGAAGTTCCCTTCGCCAACCGTATAGGCGGCTCCTGCCGCGATTCCCCAGTCTCGCTGCAACTCGTTCGTATCCTCCTGCCACGGGCGGATCGGCCTTGGAGGCCACGGCATCGGCCTTCGGAAGAGAAAGTTGCGCCGCAAATACTGCTGGATGTATCTCGGCTGCTGCTCGAGCTCGAGATTTTGGACGATCGACCGAGGCGCAGAATAGATCAGATACGGGTGAGTCCAATCCTCCACGATGGGCGCGCGATAAGCCGAACTGTTCAGCTGGCCCCCGCCAGCGGACAGGTGCCGAGGTAACAGGCCCGACAGCGGCAGGCCGATCAGGCAAACCGCGATGGCCGACACAAAGATCGACAAACGGCCCAGACGAAGGGGTTTTCCCACATTTCACCTGTTCCGGATCGTGTGCAGGTAGCACAGACAATCCTGTCTGTGTTCTTTCGCCGTGAATCGGCGGAAGCAGCGCGCAAACCCAATGCCTGGGCGGTGAGAGATTGCCTCGTGCTCGGCCGGAGCGGAAACGCGTATCCAAAGTGCAATGGAGTTTCGGAGCATCCCAAGTTTTCGGTCGCCGTGGACCGTACTACGGCGCGGCGGTTACCTCACCTCGATCGGCACTTCTCGTCAGCTGTGCTTTGAAGCGAGGCAACGACCCTTCCGTGGAACCCAACCACATGCAGCCGAGGTTAGCTTGGCGGCCCGTCTCCGGCAATGAGAAACCCGTCCCGGCGTGCCAAAACGTCATTTGCCCCGCCCAAAACTCGCCGAATTGAGGACAGCGCCGCGACGCTACCTTTAGCCTCCCGCTGTGCCGCCCTGAGCCTGCCGAACTATCGTCAGGTGCAACACTCTGTCTCTCAGCTTACCGAAACTCCCACGTGCTCCATCTGCTCGAAGCAGGTCGGCTAAGGTCACCCGAGGCTGGGGCAGTTCAAAGACCCTCTTGGTTTCGTCGAGCATATACTCCCAATCCCGAAGTGTGATCTTTTTCATTTTTCCTCACTCTCGAGTTTGTGTGACTCGGGCACGTTGAAAAAAGGTTAGAGGGAAACGCAAACCGAAGGGAGCAGTTTTTCAGGAGGCAGATCGAAAACATGAGATTGTTTGCGGACTGCGGTTGGTTCAGTAAGTCAGGTTATGTAGGTCCGACCTGAGCGCGGGCTCCGGTTTCGCCATCGCTGGACCAACTTCCAAACGATCAAACCGTTAATCGGTTAGCTTTGCGGCTTTGGTCTTTCCTCCCGTTGCGCCGCCCTACACGCAAGCTTTGATGGCTATCTCGGGAGTGTCAGGCGAAGTGCGGCACGCTCGTTATTTCGATTTCTGCGGGACATCCGGGACGAGGAGATGCGAGTCGTATCTCCCGCCAGTGTAGAGGACGTGGTGTCCCCGGTTCACGCTGTCCTCGTGGCGGTCGGACATGACGGGTTTCGGATAGGTATAGATGTCCGTGCCCTGTACAACGAGCCGAAGCTTCTCGCCTGCTTCGAATCGCGTGCCCGAGGGCCAGATTTCTATCTCCAGCGGCACGATGGCGCCCGGTGCAAGCTTCTGCTCGCGCTGGTGCGAGAGAACCGGCTGATACTTCGTGGACTTCGCCTGATCGAGTTCCCGGTGCGAGGCGCGCAGCCAGCCCAACGCCACCGGTCCGTCGTCGAAGTGGGCCCAGAAAGCGAACGGAACGAGGTTGCCCGCGGCATCGAGCTTCTGGATGGCGACGAAGATATCCATGTCGTCTGCATCCTCAGCGGCCGCCCACACTCTCAGCTTCATGTGTCCGATCAGCTCTGTGGGCTGGCCGAACGTGAAATCAAACTGGGCGCGATGCGATAACTGCCCCTCTCCTGGCCGCTGCGCTGGCTCAGCGATCGCGTCGGCGGCGAAATAGCGGCACGATCCCTCCTCCGAAACGGGCCGCCGGTCGAGTAAGCCGGTTCCGGCATCCAGATAGAGCTTCGTATATTGCGTGCGGGCAATCGGCCACTCGTTCTCGGTCTTCATCGCGCCGACGTAAAATTTCTCGCGCACCTCGAGACGCACCTTGGGCCATTGTGGGACGGACGTCGGGATGCCCTTCAGAAAGTAATCGAAAAACTCCTGCTGCCGCTGGACGCTTTCGGGGTCGTAGTAGTAAGCCCACTTTTTTCGGCCATGAACCTCGAGCCATTTTTGCGGCGAGGCGATTTTCTTGAAACCCTCGAGTGTGCCGTGCGTGTGCATGCCCTGATCGGTCCAGCTTGCCACGACATACGCCGGCGCTTTGATGGCGGAAAATTCCGCGGCCTTCGAGGCCCAGAAGGCGTCAAAGAAGGGATGCTCCCGCGTCTCGGCGGCCAGATCTTCGACGCGCGTCGTGCTGTGGCCCCAGCGCCCGGCAAGATAGGGCCAGAACCACGTCTCGGGAATGCCGCCGTGGCGTACCACCTCGCGGTACGTGTCCGACCAGCCCTCCCAGGGATTGAACGCTGCGAGATGCGGCGGGTTAAGCGCGGCGACGCGCCACTGTGAGGACGTCAAGTAGGAGACACCGGACAGTCCGACCTTGCCGTTGCTCCACGGCCGCGTGCCGACCCATTCGATCAGATCGTAGAAATCCTCGGCCTCTTCGGGGGAGAGATATGTGGCGTCGCCCTGGGAATACCAAGTCCCGCGAGGGTCCGGGTTGATCACGGCATAGCCATGCGACACCCAATAGCCCGCATCAGGTGCTTCGAAGGCCGTGTAAGACGAAAGTGTCTCCTGCTTCACGCCGCAGTTGGGAAAATTCTCCGCGTAGCGCGTGTGACCGTGCTTGCCATAAGGGCCCCAGCCGATAATCGGCGGCGCCGGCTTCTCATCGACGGGGCGATAAACGTCGATGTAAATCTCGACGGCATCGCGCATCTTCACAGCTAGGTCGCGTTCGACGATCATGCCGCTTTCCACCGTGCGGCGGTACACGGGCGCCGTGCCGCCGCGAGTCTCCGGCGGCGCCAGCGGCGGGCGGAATTTGTATCCAAAGCCCGAGTGTTTCATCGTAATTTTCCGACCCCATCCGGCTACGTTTTGCCGCGGCGAGTTCCTTCACGCGCAACATCATCAGACCTTGATGCTGTTTCCGACAGCCGGTTCCAGCTGGCTCGAGCGAACTCGCTAACACAATTCGAGCGGACGCAGCGCAGGATCGAACTCGCGACCTACACATAGATCAACCTGTCATTCGCCAAAACTCTGGCCGACTGTGAAATCAATAACATAGCTGCCGCGGTCCCACCAGCGTTCTGTTATAACTCCCGGCCATGTTTCGATTCATCGGCCTGTACCTCGGAATGCTGGTCCGCCTCTTTCGCGTGCGGCGAAGTCTTCTCCTCGAGAATCTTGCGTTACGCCAACAACTTGTCGTATTGAAGCGACGCCGTCAACGGCCGGGCCTGAGCCCGTTCGACAAACTGTTCTGGGTCGCCGTTAGTCGATTCTGGTCAGGATGGAAACAAGCTCTTATCGTCGTCACGCCTGAAACCGTAGTTCGTTGGCACCAGGCTGGTTTTCGTTCGTATTGGAGGCTGATGTCCCAAGTCAGGACGCGGGTTGGGAGGAAGCCGACGCCGAAGGAAGTTCGAGAGTTGATCTTCCGGATGGTTGTTGAGAATCCAACCTGGGGAGCGCCGCGCATCCATGGCGAGCTTCTCATGCTCGGTTTTGATCTCTGCGAGAGAACGATCTCTCGTTGGATGAAACGGGCGCCGAGAGATCCCGAGCTAGCCAAACGTTGGCTCGCCTTCCTTCGAAACCACAGGGAAGCGATTGCGGCTATGGAACGAACATCCTTCGAAAGCCCTTGGCAGAATGCTGTGGCGGAGCGTTGGGTTGAAAGCTGCCGACGAGATCTGCTGGATCACGTCATTGCGGTGAATGAACGCCATCTGAAACCTTTGCTCTCTGAATACGTCCGCTACTACCACCAAGACCGCACGCATCTTAGGTTGAGGAAGGGAACCCCTGACTACAGAATTCGCTCCACAGCCTCGGGGCGCTTCCTTTCTCGGGATCGACTGGGCGGGCTGCATCATCGTTACGATCGGGCTGCCTGATCCGTACCAACGTTTCGCCCATCCTATATATGTCCGCCCCATGGGCCCAGGTCCTCGCCTAAAGAGAACCTCCGCGCTCCTCAAAGCAACTCTTGTGCCTCGGATTGAAAAGAGAGCCTGAACTCGGTCAAGCCGAATCGCGCCATTTTCGACGCGGTCGAGATTTTCGCGAGACACAAGTTAGTGATAAACACAGTTGGAATCGCAGGAAGGGTTGCGAGCACCCTTGGAACGCTCGCTAAAAACATTCAGGAGCTTCCAACTGAACTCGTGCAGCGTACATTTGGATCTGAATGGGTAGAGGACAATGTCGAACGAATGCATCTCCTCGGTGCCCGGGAAGACATAGTTCAACCGCCCTCGAACTAGGGGGCATCGCAGGGGATCGCCGACCGAAGCGCCGGAGCTAACCGGGCGTTTATTCCGAGATGATCCGACGCACATCTTTGAGCAGGACGAAAAGGTGCATGGGATCGGTAGGGGAGGGGACGAAATCAAAATGTTCGTAGAAGTGCCGGGCCTCTTCGTCTTTTGCATGCACGGCCAGGGCGCGTATCCCCGCGATCTCGGCCGCCTGCAGTGTGCGCTGCATCGAGTCCCTGAGCAAAGCCTTGCCAACGCCCTGGCCCTGCCAACGGCGATCAGCGGCAAGCCGTGCGAGCAGCATCACGGGCACCGGATGCCTCGCTAGACCCTTCGTCAAGCGTTCGGGAGCATCTTCTAGTGTCACGTGGCCCACCGCTAGGGTGTGGTAGCCCACGATGACTTCGCCCACGATGCCGACGTAAGTTTGTGCGGCACCGGCCTGTTGGTTCTGCCAGGCGTAGCGCACCAGATACCGATTTAGTTCCTCGCGGCCGCAATCGAAGTTTTCGACCGGGTGATCACGTCGGAGTTTCTCGACGAGGCGGGCATCACTCACTGACGAGTGCCCGCGTCAAAGAACCCAGGCTCTTTCAAAAGACGTTCGAGACGGGGTAGGGGACGCGGAGGCGCATCGAGGGCCGCCATGAATTCTTTCCATTGAGCTGCATTCAGCCCAAAGCTGCGGCGATCCGCCAGCGCCTCATCGGCACGCGCCAATGCACTCTCCAGAACAAACTCGCTGACGGAACGATTTGAAGCCGCCGCCGCAGTTTGCAACGCCGTTTTGGCGTCGGGCGTCAGCCGCAGGTCAAGCTTTTCACTGCGCGTGGGACGGGACGACATAGTTGCTCCTTCAGTTTTGAGATTAGCGGTTATGCCAGACAATGTCAAGACAAAACCAGTGGTCTCTTTTCGCGCCCTGCAATGCCCAGTTTCCAGACCATTGTCATTCGCCAAAACTCTGGCCGACTGTGAAATCAATAACATAGCTGCCGCGGTCCCACCAGCGTTCTGTTATAACTCCTGGCCATGTTTCGATTCATCGGCCTGTACCTCGGAATGCTGATCCGCCTCTTTCGCGTGCGGCGAAGTCTTCTCCTCGAGAATCTTGCGTTACGCCAACAACTTGTCGTATTGAAGCGACGCCGTCAACGGCCGGGCCTGAGCCCTGTCGTTCGCCAAACGGACCGCGCTATTTTGGAGGGCACGATCACGGATCAGAGCGGGGCAATCCACCCAGAAGTGACTGATACTCGGAGCGCGATTCGTTTCCCACGAGTAGCGCTTTGGAAAAATTCCGCTCTTGAGCGCATTGCGACTGCTCCGGTTTTTGCCTGCCGACGTTCGCGGTCCAGTGGCCCTGTGCACAGCTGCAAACGAGCCTTGCTGACTGCCGGCCGCCGCCCTCGATTCGGATCGCGGGACATTTCGCGACTGATCAGAACTTTCAGAGGATTCGTTAATTCTCTATTCGATTCTTCCCGACTTGGCTTTGCTTGTGTTCTCAGCAGTTCCAAGGTGGGCGAGCCCGGGCATTTCGATTTAGCTTGATCAACTCGGAGGTTGCTTTTTCTTCCTTTCCTTCGCCCACCTAGCACGAGCAGCATTCCTCGCTATTTCCTGGCGCTTTTCGGGTGTGATTTTCTTGATTCGCGCCTTACCGCCAAGTTGTCCTAAGTAAACGGCGTGCGGGTTCTTGTCTTTCTTTTCGGCCATATTCGTCGAAAACGATATGTCTGCAACGAACCGCAAATCAAGGAGAAATACTTGACTATACTAAGCGCTTAGCATATGCTAAGCGCTTAGTATAAAGGAAGGAGGCGCAATGAAAGGGGACCCTGGACTGGTTCGAAAAAACACTGATTTGGCCCAGACAACCTGGGGAGAGCTTTCATCAACGCTTTTGCAAGGGCTCGAGGAGCTGACCGAGAGGTTCCGCCTGTCTGTAGCATTGGGGGACCTTCAGCAAATCGAAGGACGCTGGTATGTAACGCACGCGGGCTTGCTTCGCATTGCCCAACGCAGACGATGCCACGCAATCCGGACGTCACTTCAAAAGGATGTGTCCGACCCGATCGCCGGTCGCTGGGTGTTCAAGGCCACGGTTTACAAGACTGCAGATTCCCGAGGTTTCGTTGGCTACGGGGATGCCGACCCTTCAAACATTTCCACGCTTGTGCGTGGCGCCGAGATGCGGATGGCCGAGACCCGTGCGGTCGACCGAGCTCTAAGGAAAGCTTACGGAATCGGGCTGTGTTCTGTCGAAGAGTTGGGATCGTTTTCCGGTCCACCAACGCCCGTCGCGCCTTCGGCGCACTCCAACGGGCCAAACGGGACGAACGGTTCGAGCAACGGTCATCCTCGTCTGCGAGACCGGCTCTGCCTTCTAATCCGCAAGTACGAACTCGACCCCACCCAAGTAAAGCGCTACGCCGCTGATTTCTGTGGGACCGAGGTCCTGCGCGATGCTGGCCGGGACTTGGTCGAGTCCTTCGTCACCACTCTAGCCGAGCAAGCAGCGAAGGACCGCGAGGGCTTGATCTGCAAGTTGAATAGCTACGGCAATACCCTGGCGGTGAACTCATGAAGCGACATATTCCAGGTCTGGCTGCCGGCGTCAGGAACGCTGACGATTTTCTGGAGGGATTGTTCCTCGTTCGCGTAGACCACGTCAATTACCGGTGGCATCCGCAGAAACCGTGTTTCTTGATCCGCTTTGTGATTCTCGAGCCAGAGGAACTTCGATCTCGCGGCGTTTCGGGACGACTCTATTGCACACCGAAGGCCCTTTGGCGGCTCAACTGGTTTCTTCGCGATTTTGGATATGACACGGACCTGCTCGGCCGAGACGAAATCGATGAAAAGGGCCTGCTCGGACTCACGGGCGTAATCCGTACTTCCCGCAAGGCACTCGCCGGCCGCAGCTTCCAAAATCTCGATGGGTTCGCTCCTACGGCCGAATGGGAAAGCCTGTCGATCGAAGGCAGTACAGGAATTCACAACGAGAAGAAGGTCTCCCATGACATACAGCTACACACAGATTAGTCAGTATCTTCGTTGCCCTCGCAGCTACCGCTACCGATATCTCGATGGCTGGCGGGAAAAAGATACGCGCGCGGCCATGGTGTTCGGTCGGTGCTTTGAAACCGCACTCGGCGCGTACTTTCGTCGGGAGGACCCGACGGCAGCGCTCTTCAAGGAATGGAGTGCCTTTCGAGATGCTCCCTTCGAATACAGGAAAGGAGATTCCTGGGATCGCTTGGTCCACCAGGGAACTCATCTGCTTCAGAGGTTCGCGCAGGATGACCGTGTTCGGGTCAGCAATCCTCAACAGAACCTTCAGCTGAAAATTCTCCGAACTCTTCCTGGTAACAACGGGTTCGTTGCCTACGTTGACGCCATCGGGACACTTGATGGCCAGGAGTACTTGATTGACTGGAAGACCGCGACGAGTCGTTACGCCGAAGAGCCCGGCGGTTTGCTGACGCTGGATCCCCAACTCATTTGCTATTCCTGGATAAGTGGCATTTCCGATGTCGCAATGGTTGTGTTCGTGCGAAAGCAGCGGCCCGAGATTCAGTACCTGAAGGCCTCGATTTCGGAAGACCAACGCCGAGAGTTTGGCCGGCTGGTTGAGACCACGATCGGCCAGGTCGAATCTGGTCAGTTTCCCGGACACAGCGGTATTCGATTCCCACAGAACGGGTGCGTCAGCTGTCCCCATCTAGGGCTCTGCCTGAACGACCAGCAACGGGTTGACGTCAATTTGATTCGCAGGCCAGGAGCGAGCGACCTTGATTGGCTTGACGAACTTTCGGTCTAACGGAGCGCCACTCGTGGCACCGAATCTCAATCGCAGGCGTGCCCTGTTAGTTCTCGACAAGATCGACGAGATCTTGGCCTGGGAGCGGGGGAAGGAAGTGGAACGCGATGAGCGATTCGTCGAGCTCGGCCAATACCTGTGTGAGACTCGGTCGGGGCAGTACTGGAGGCTCGAGAATCTGAAGTCGTTTGATGAGTTCCTCGAGAAGAGGTTTCCCGAATCGCGGCGCAAGGCCTATTACCTGATGGCCATTCATGAGCATCTAACGCGAGTACCGAAGCGGGACCTTCGCGAGGTAGGCTGGACCAAGGCAAGGGAGCTGGTCAAAGTGGCGCGCCGGGAGGGAAAAGAATTCGATTGTGCACCCTGGGTGCACAAGGCCAAGGAGCTACCCAAGGAGGAATTCAAGCGAGAAGTCGAACGCCACCTGACAGGCCAGGATACCGAGCCGTGGGAGATCGTCTACTTCAAGTTTTACAAGAGCCAGCTGCCGGTGATCGATCAGGCCATTGAGACGGCAGCTCTGATGCTGGGAACGGACAAATCACGAGGTTACTGTCTCGAGATGATCTGTGCGGACTTCCTGGCTGGAGCACACCTTGCCGAGGGAGATCCAGGCACGCTGCTCATGGCACTCTGTCGCCTGATTGAGTTTCTTCCGGAGCCGATGAAGGCTGAACTCCGGCAACGAATGTCGATCTGCTTCATGAGCCCTCGGCACCGGAAACGTCCTAGACTGACGACTCGATTCAGAGTCGTATAGGGAACTGTGGAAGAAGATACTGGACCGCGACGGCTGGCGCTGCCAGCATTGTGGTACCCCGAAGAATCTCCAAGTCCATCATATTCGTTCCCGAGGCCACCTCGGGAATGACCAAGAAAACAATCTCGTAACGCTTTGTGTCGACTGTCATATGAAAATTCACAATCGTATTTCTCAGATTCAGTAACAAACACCGTACTGAGCCAAACGACAGAATCCGGCGCTGACAAAGTGACGAGAATAAAGTGGAAGATATTCCGACTAGGGCGCCGTGCCCGAATTGACGAAAGCGCCGCAGGCTCGCAGCATTCTCGCTCTTAACTGGGGCTGGTGTATTCCGAGCCGGCGTGTTCCATACCAACGCAGAAAAATGCGGGTGAGGACCAGTATCATCATCGCGAAAAGAGCCGCCACCATCGTGGCGAGAGATTCGCGCTCCAGCAACAGGCTCGCCGTCACCGAATCCTCCCATCCCGGCGCAATCCGATTGAAAACGAGGCGAAGGTAGTAGCCTGCGCGACCGAGCCGCGCCATGCGAACATGCACGGTGCGGTCGTAGGTGTAGCTTGGGTCGTAGCCCGAGATCCCACCAGTGGCAGCCAAGAACACCGAACGGTCGCTCAACTGTCTCCGCGTCACGGTCCTCCCGGCAGAGTCTCGGAGGACAGTCCGAAACGCCGGATCCACCACGATCCAGCGGCCATCTACGAGAACTTCCGCGACTACGTGCATCGTCAACCGGTGCGGATCGAGCAGAAGCAGCCGCCGGGACCGTAGTCCCGCGCTGTCGGCCAAATTCACAAACGCATTTGTGGCCGAGCCGCACACTTTCAACAACGATGCGTAGTTGAGCGTTTCGGTCGGATCGCGGACCGACCCATCAGGCGCGGATTCCCGCCGCGTGGGACCGTTCGACATCCAGTGCAAAATGGCGTCGATTTTTTCCTCGGGCGTACCGGAGGCAGGGATGATCGCGTCTGAAAAACCCTTCAAGTACGTGCGCGTCGAATACTCCCAGGCAGCGGAATAAACGGCCACCAGAATCGTAAACAACAAAAGGACATTTGTGACAATCCAAACCACTTCAAAAGCAGTATGGCGGCCGCCCCGTTCATCCGGGCGGACTGAATCCGTCGTGCCCTCGTGCACGTCCGAATCGGTGCTGGAAACCACCCTCAATGTCCTGCTCTGTTTCTGCATTCTTGCCCGTCCGAGACGCCCCCGCCATCTGAAACATTCCACGCAAACTACCCAAGAGGCGAGGCAAGCGTCAAGGCATCAGCGTAGTAGCCTTCCATCTGCTCGCTGAGCAGGTCCCAACTGAGCTGATCGACAACACCGGGGCAACCTGCCTTCAACCTGCGGTGCAGTTTCCCATCATAAATTAACTGCCTAAGCGCGTCAGCTAATTCTTCCTTGTTGGGAGCAATTACGAGCCCCGCCCGGTCTCGCACCAGGGAGTGAATGCCGCAGGAATTCGTTACGATCACCGGCACACCCGAAGCCACGGCCTCCGCCACTGCATTCCCAAAATTCTCGTAGCGCGAGGGCAGCGCGAAAATATCGGCGTCGGCAAATGCGGCCCTTTTCTCTTCGTCGTACAAGGGGCCCGGGAAGAGAACCCGCGCCTCCAAGGCCGATTCCCTTGCTCGCTTCTCAAGATATGCGCGGTACCCAGCCTCTCCCTCCGGGCCTGCGATCGCCAGGTAACCGGATTCTGGGCACGCCCGAGCAAAGGCTTCGATCAAAATGTCGGCTCCTTTGCGTGGGATCAACCGGCTGAGAAACAGAATCAGGGGTTGCTGGGGAGGGATTTTCCACCTGGACCGAAAAGTTCCTCGTGGGGGAAGAGGCGTGCACGAGCTGACGTCGATGCCGTTGTAACGGATGGCCAGCTTTTCGGCGGGAATGCCGCCTTCGAACAACTCTTGGCGCTCAATGTCGGAAGTGGCGATCACTCGAGTCGCGTTCTGCAAGAGCGCCTTCCCCATAGTTCCGTGCCACAGACGCTTGAGCCGGAAACCGCGGTCAATTGGACGGTACATACCCATTGGTTCGACGACGTACGGCACTCCCTGGCGGCGGCAGAAGTATCCGGCGGCCGGGCCCAAAAGGTCATACAGCCCGTAGCAATGCACCAGGTCGAATCCCTTGAGCGAGGCCCGGCAGAATCCTATCACGTGGGGATTCAGCGTGAGCGCCCGATAGCGGGCAAGAGTCGAGAAATAGATAACTTCGACTCCCTCCTGTTCCGATTTCCATCCCCAGCGGCAACGTTCGATTCGAAACGCAGAATGATCGTGTGCACATAATCCCAGATCCGGGGTCAGCACCGTGACGTGATTCCCACGCTGAACGAGGCCCCGCGCGAGGCCGGATACCTTCGTTACAGGTCCGCCCATCTCTCTAAATGGATAATATGCTGGGACGATCTTCAGGATGCGCACCGCGAAGTCGCTTTCACGCCGCGAAACCAAACCTCGTATCCCAACCAAGCGAATCGTTTGACGGCCCACGCGTCCCACTTGCAGACGGATTGCGCAGCACGAACGGGAGGAAAACTGAAGCGTCCGATCGTGATCGGTGTGGTCGCAATAATACCATCGCCCACCATATCATCGACCTCTAGACCCCCATCACGAAGAAATCTACGAAAGGATCCCGGAACCACGAATTTCTGGACGAAATCCTTCTTGCGCAAGTTCCACAGGCGAACCAGAAAAGAGAGCGGGGAGAAACCGTTGTTGACGCTGCACAAGAACACGCCGCCTGGCCGCAGCACGCGAATCAATTCCCGCACTGCGACTGAGTATCCACGAATATGCATTAAGACACCAGTGCAGAGAACTTTGTCAAATTCGCCGTCTCGAAAAGGCAGCTGGCGGGCGTCAGCGTGTAATGCCCTTGAGCCACGATCCGGATACACAGTGCGCAGGGAACGAATCATCTCGACTGACTGGTCGATCCCAGTCCATTCGGCATTAGCGGCGTGCCACAGCGCTCTTGAGATCCATCCGTATCCGCAGCCCACCTCGAGAACGCGGTCATTGTCGCGAATCTCGAGCGCCTCGAGCACGAACCGCCGGTCCCGTTCCGACTTGTAGCGACGATATGGATTGCCGGATTCGCGCCAGCCTTGCCAGAATTCCGGGCTCCACTCAAACCTTGTTTGATTCATGGTAAGAATCAGCTTCAAATCGCCTGTAAGCGAGGATCAACAGTTCGTGGCCCGCCAAGTTCGCGTCCTCAGGCCTCGCTGCACTTTTTCGCCAAAATCATACGTTGTCAAATACAGCAGAGATCGTAGCCTCTTTAGCCGAGCGCTTCCAGAACATACTTGGCCAGGATGTAAAGACGGAGCACACTTCCGCAGGCTACCATTGGACCGACCCACGTTTTTGGGCTCGGGATTCAATTGGACGCGCGTGAGATCAATCGCTTTTTGAGATTTCCCTCCTGGAATCGGGCAGTGTATTGCAAACTAGCGCGTGGCTCAACACGCGGACAAATCCAGAGAGATGTCACAACTGAAGAGGTTCCTATCCGTATTTCCAAGGCTCATCCGCGAGTGGCGTGCCTGCGCCAGAGTATCCGCTGATTCCAGGTCGGCGCTGCGGCTGGGGCTCGATTTTGCGCTTTCTCGCTTTCTGGCGCTGTCGTCTGAGAACCGGGTCCGCCCGGCTCGGAAAGTTCGCTTCAAGGGAGGCATCGAGCTTTGTTACCGCTTGAACAAGGGCGATTTGCACAGCATCCGCGAGGTGTGGTTTGACGAAGCCTATCGCCTGCCCTTTGACGATCCGTCCGGAACGCTCCTCGATCTGGGAGCCAATATCGGCCTGACAAGCGTATGGCTGGCGAAAAGATACCCGTTCAAGCGAGTGATTGCAGTCGAGCCTGATCCGAACAATGCCAGCCTCGTGCGCCGGAATCTGGAACTCAACGGAATCAAGGGTGAAGTGCTCGAAGCTGCGATTGGCCCCCGCGAAGGCGTGGCCAGATTCGAATTGAGCCAGAGTTCCAACCTGGGTAGGTTGTCCGAAAAGGGTGTGCCCGTGGCGATGACCACGGTCGGCGCGATCTTGAAAAGGTCGGCATGCTCGAGACTCGGATTGGTCAAGATTGATATTGAGGGCGGCGAGCAACAATTGTTTGATGGTCCTACGGACTGGCTGGCTTCGGCCGATGCAATTATTTGCGAGTTCCATCCCACGCTGGTCGACTGTTCGAAAATTATCGAAACGATCTCGAGCCGGGGCTTCGACTACATATGTTCAAATTCTGTTTTTCCTAACAATATGGACTGTTTCAAGTCCGCTGCACGCTCTTAGGCCGATGATCGGCCGCGAGCTTTTGTGGACGTTAGGTCGCAGTTGCTCGCGTAGCACCGCCCGAAACTACAAGCTTCTTGCGCCAGAAATCGGCGGTGCGCCGAAGGCCTTCGTCCAAGCTCACCTTGGCCTCCCAGCCCAGCACGGATTTCGCCTTAGCGGCGTCTCCGTAGAGGACCTGAATATCGAGCGGACGGCGTGGGATCGTGTCCCATAGGATTTGGCCCTTGAAACCGGTGATCGCGCGCATCTTGTCCGCAACCGCCCGCACCGTAAGCTTCTCGCCCGTACAAAAGTTGAAGGTCTGGCCGATGCTCGCTTGGGGCTTCGCGAAACAGGTCAAGTAGGCTTCCACATGGTCGTCGATGTAAAGCAGGTCGCGTTCCGGCGTAGGGTCGCCCAGCTTCACCGTGTCGCCCCGCAGCATTTGAACGAGCATGCGCTCGACAAGAAAGTGGGTATTGTCGCGGCGGCCGTAGGTATTGAAAGGACGCAGGACCGTCATGGGAAACTTGTAGGCGTCCCACATGTACAGCACATACTTCTCCGCCGCGTGTTTGCTCACCGAATACGGGCTGTTTGGCGCTTGCGGCGTGTCTTCCCGTTTGGGCAACGGGCCATTGCCGAAAGTCTCGGACGTCGAAGCAAACAAGAAGTGCTTGAAGTGCGGCACCTCGCGCAAACAGGCTTCGGCAAGATTCACCGTGCCGGTCAGATTCGCGTCCAGCACCTCGTTGGGATGGTCGTAGCTGTACGACACAGGGCTGATCGACGCCAGATGGAACACCACTTCGGGCTGCACTTCGCGAATCGCGCACTTGACGGCGAACTGGTCGCGCAAATCGCAAAACATGACTTTCACGCCTTGGTCGGCGCCCAACACATAGCGCCCGGTCACATATCGCTGCATCGAGTAGAGATCGTGCCCGCCGATTTCGGCGAGACGTTCCAGCAAGCGGCTGCCGACGAACCCGGTCGCCCCGGTCACCAAAATTCGCATGCCTTTCGGTTCCTCCGTCCTCGAGTTTAACGGCTATTCCAGCAATGCATCGCGCAGGCGCTCGCAAAACTTGTCAAACGTGAATTCGCGGGCCACCCATTGCTTTCCAGCATCGCCCATGCGGCGCGCGCGTTCGGGATCTTCGAGCAATTCGATCAATGCCCCGGCCACTTCGCCTGAGTTCGCCGGATCCACCAGCAATCCGTGCTCGCCCGAACGGATGAACTCGGCAGGCGCCCCCACGCGCGGACCCACCACGGGTTTGCCGTGTGCCATGGCCTCCAGGAAAACGATGCCGAAGCCTTCGCCACGAGGCGCGCGTGCGTCCAGTTCGGTCCGCGCTGGCATCGCAAAAATGCTGCAGCGATCATAGCAGACGTCCAGCTCCTCCGGTGAAACGGAACCTGCGAAGTGCACCGAGTCGGTGATGCCCATTTCGCGGGTGCGTGACTCGAGTCGAGGAACGGTCGTCGCCGCCGCCCACGATCAAATACACGGCATCCGGTACGCGGCGGAGAACCGCCGGCCAGACGTCGAGTATGGCGTCGTGGCCCTTATATCGTTCGGACGCTGCGATTCGGCCAACCGTAAGCACGGTCGGCCGTGACGAGTCCGTCGATGCCACGCGGTCCGCTTCGGCTGATTGCGGTCGTGCCTTTGGCAGCGTGGGAGGCAAGATCGACGCGCGGGGCTCTTTGAGGTTATGCCGCGCAATCATCGCATCCAGCGTAAAGCGCGTGATCGTCACATAGCGCTCCGCGCCTCGCAACGCCTTCAACTTCGCGGTCGACAAGTCTCCCCATACTTCAATCCCGTACAAAACCAGCCAGTAGGGAGTCCGCGTAACCTTTTGGATCAGGCGGGCAGCCGGCGCCAGTCCAACATGCGCGCAGAGGATCAAGTCCGGAGACCAGGAGAGAGCGGTCGCGACGGCAGAGACCAGAAAGCGAAGCTTCACGGACTGCCTTAGCGCGAGGCTCCCGTCGCCTCGCGCTTCGGGATCTCCGCCTACGGCAACCACCCGCACGCGATCGCTTCCAACAACGATGTTGAGCGCATCGATAAGCGTGCGAGTGTAGTTCTGTACGCCTCCGATCGATTTCAACGAAGGCGCCAGGACGAGGACTTTAGCGCTTGCCTTCGGCTTCTCCGTCACAGTTCTTGGGTTAACGTTTGCCCTTCCAAACGCGACTTTCGCTTTCGCACCAAGACCTCTTCGAGAATCGCCGTAAGTTCGCGGCCATTGCGTTCCCACGTGTACTGGCGCGCCGTTTTCGCCGCTTCCTCGCCAAGATGTTTTCGAAACGTTTCGTCCGCGTATAGCCGCCGGATCATCGACGCCAGAGCGCCCGCATCCTTTGGATCGTTCAGCACGAGCGCGTCAACGCCATCGTGCACGATGTCAGACGCCCCTGCTCGTGCCGAGATGATAACCGGCAATCCGCACGCCATTGCCTCGGCTGCGGGCAATGCGAAAGTGTCTTCAAGCGATGGTCCGACGTACGCGTCCGCCGTCGCATAATAAAATTCGACATCCTTACGTGGCGGAAGGATGTGCACCAAGTCGCGCAGCCCAGCGTACTGCCCCACCGCCTGAGAAACGGCCGCAGCCTCGTTGCTGACAACGACCAACCGGACCGGCAAATCTACAAGCTGCGTGAGTGCATCGAGCAAAGTTGCGAGGCCCTTTTTGCGCCAGTCGTTCCCGATCAATAGCAGGGTGAAAGTCCCGTCTTGCAGTCCAATCGTCCGCCGCGCCCCGGCGCGCGAGGCGACGCGCAGCTCGGGATTGAATGCTTTATGATCGAGGCCCGTCTCGATCAACGAGAGCCGCTCCCGCCGGCCATAGAATCGCGCTAGTTCTCCAGCGCTCCGCCGCGAGGTAAGGATCAGTTGTGTCTCCGGTCGTTGGAAAACGCGCTTTTCCAGCGCAATCACGAGCCGATAGTAGAGCCTGCGATGCAACAACAGCGGCCACGCTCGCAGGGGATTTCGCGCGAATGCAAGCTCCGGGCGTACTCGTCGGAGAAACTCTGCAAAAACAATGTGCACGGAAACTGCGTCGGCATCGAGGCAATTGACGCCCGGGACTGTATACGAGGTCGTAATCGAGATTCTTGAGCGCGACGGTCCCAAGCGCGCCAGAGATGGTTCGCGCTGAACCACCACAGAAAATTCACGATGTGCGGGCCCGGAAGTTTCGGAATGCGATGCCAGGTGACCGTCGACAGGTCCAGATCTTCGACGTGCCTGGCTGTAAATGTGGACGTCAAACTCGCCGGCGATTTGCGCGATCCACTCGACCGCAATCCGTTCCGTGCCGTGGCTCTTGTCCAGGAACGGCGAAACAACCGCGAGGCGCGCTTTGCTACGCCTTTCACTTATGGGTTCCGCCACCAGTTCGGGATCGGAGCACTCGTTGCCCTTTGCCCGCCGCGTCATAATCACGCGTCTTGGGCTGTCCGCGCCGGTGAGTTACTCACCAGGGGTGTCGGCTGGCCCGCGAGCCCGGGAAGTGCAAAAATGATTCCGACGAAAAGCCACAAATAAACATTGCAGAGGTAATCTTGGTACGCCGATAGACTGGCAAACGTGATTGGATAAAGTAAGAGAAAAACAAACCAAAAAATGGCGGCAGCAATCGGAAACAGCGGGGTCTCCCGGAGGCGACAGACGATCTTCCAACAGTGGTACAGGAGTGCCCCAGTCCACAGGATCCACAGGAACGGGGCGATGATTCCCATCTCGAGGATGAGGTTGCCGTAGCCCTCTTCGACGCCGATATTCGGGGGTCGGTCTCCCATTAACTTTGCGACGTATTGCCTGCCAAGAGAATCCGTCCCTATTCCATTTCCAGTCACCCAATTTGGCTGATCGAAAACCGCTAAGAGATTCTGAATAGGATAGTCCCATGCCCTAAACCCCGCTTCGTATGCGGGACTATTCGGATTGAGCGTCTCGGCGTAAAAGGCAATTCGAGATCCCGCGGCGTTCGGAAAGAGCAGGAGTATCGCGGTCAGGGCGATCGCTCCCACGATGAAGGAACGGCGTATTGCTCGCACTAACCGGTGAGCCTGACGCCAACGCCAGGGTGCGCCCCATAGGAATGCACCAGACAAAGCTAAGGCCGTGGCCGCCGCATACACAAACGCCCCACGATTGCCCTCTAGCAGAATCGCTCCTGACAAGAGCCCCATCGCGAGAAACACCGGCTTGCGATCGAGCCGCGAGGACAACAGCAGGTAGCCCACGGCACCCATCATCAGAATGAAGGCTACAAGCAGGTACAACGAGCAGCGGCCCGCGCTAACAAAAACGGAGTCCGGCAGCGAAAACACTTGCCCCGAAAGCGGCGTGACCTTGGACAGGTCTCCCAAGTCTTCCAATTCAGGTGCCAGATGCGCGGGGTTCAAGAAGCTGTTGCCTACGATCGCCTGGATGATTCCGACTGCCGCAATGACGCCTGCGAGGAGCGCATTCGTCACCAGCAATTTGCGCAAGTCCGCGTGGGTACGGATCAAGGCATACCCGATAAATATCAGAGGCACGTAGTAGAAGTACACCTTGAGACCGAGCAGGCCGTACAAAATGTGAGGCGAGCTCGGATTGAAGACTTGGAGAATTCCCAGCCAAAAGAACAAACTGAAAAACAGCAGGAATGGAGGTCGAAAAGTCTTCTCCTTATGCCGCCGAACTTCTATGAAGAATGCGAAATACACGAGCCCAAGAAACACATCCTTGCCGAAAAAAAGAGCCGATCCGTTGCCCATGTATTTCCTGACAAGATCCTCGAACATCATCCAAACGAAAAATAGATAAAAGCCCGTGCGCCAACTACGCAGGATCGCGACGGCCACCGCACACGCAGCAACCCCCAGCACAACGAATTCCATTGTTCGCATGTCGCCCGAGACAACTTCGTTGCCCGCCTCCCAGGCAGCTGCAATGCCGACAACAAGGAGCCCCGCACCAATCAGGGTTTGGTTTCTTACCGCCGGAATACGCGCCTTCAGCATTTACCCTTCACAACCTCGGTTCCGTCCGACATTACAACCCGTCATCCGACCTTATGCTTGGCCACGATTCGAACAATTGGCTTCACGAGGATACTGCCCCTGTCGATGGTATCGCCATCGGGTGCAAATGTGTCGTAATGAAGCTGGGCGAGTTCGTCGAGCGCGACATTTGGATTGTCACCCCCGGAGACGACCATTTCGTTGTGAAGCTCAAGAAAAAGAACGGGCGAAAACTGGCACAGTGTAGCCCTCGCGCCGCGCAGAACCGCCGCCTCGTGCCCCTCGACATCAATCTTGATGTGTGTGGGTGGGCCGAACTGTGAGGTCATCTGGTCGATCATGATCGCTTGAACTCGTGTTAATTCACTCCGCGGCCTTTGCCTCGCCGCTTGAAAATACCCGTCGGAGAATACTCCTGAACTAAGCATTTCTATTGTGCCGTTTGCATCGCTCACAGCCGCGCGAAGGACCTTAATTCTGTCGGTGCATTTGTTCAAGGTCGCTTGAATGTCAATCATGTGCGCAGCCGCAGGAGAGGCATCTACTGCGATTGCCCTTCCACCGAAATGGGCTGCGGCCAAGCTGAAGATTCCGAAATGAGCCCCGATGTCGTAAAGCAACATGCCGCTGGAACAATGGGAAATGAAACTTCGGAATTCTGCGCTTTGTCCTGGGTCATTCACCTGGTCGCGGCGGAAAACCTTGTAGGCATGTGGGTGACACATAAGGAACGAATTCGGCGAGATCTCGAGAGACTTGGTATTCCCGAACGAGAACCGGGCTGAATCCCACAGCCACTCCACGGACTTGGAAGGCGAGCGCAGCCAATTTCTCGCGCTTCTCGGTACTACCGCACGAATCGTGTCTCGGCACCGGTCTAGCATCGTGATTGCGACTCCCTCGACCTCTTTCGCGCCAGTACGAGTACGCTTGCTGGAATATGATGGCCTGTCTCCGTTTTGCTGGAATCAAGGAAGTGATCTAGATACGCAATCCATGAAAAAAAGATTGGAGGCGGCAATCGCATCGTTTGTTTCCACCATCGAACTGCATCCGCCGCGCGGCGCGAAAACTTAAACTCCGCGAATGCGTGTCTTTCCACTTCAAAACCGTTGATCGTTAGCAATTGGACGATCGCTGCCAATTCATAGCCTTCCCGTTTGTGCCCCCACTCGGATTTCTCGTTTATCTCGCCCGGAGGCACGGGTACGGAGATAACTAATTTCCCGCCGGGACGGAGTACACGCCATATTTCACGCAGAGCAGCGCCGTCGTCTGCCAAATGTTCCAGTACTTCAAGAAACAAAACCGTGTCGAGAAGGTCGTCCGAAAACGGTAGAGAATCCACTACCGTCACCGCAAAATCGACGTTTTGCAGGTTACGATGGCGGGATTTGACGCGTTCAAGCGAATCACGATCGATGTCCGCCCCAATGAGGTGCTTCGCGCGTAGGCTCATGTATCGCGTAAAAACCCCGGGCCCACATCCGATGTCCGCTGCAATCCCAAGGGAGTTTCCCAGGAATTCGCGGACCAGCTTGTGTTTGGTTGGCCGCTGGATCGCTACAGCATCAGCCACGACAAGATGATAGAGACGCCAGATCCAGTAATACTTCGCAAGTCGCTTCGATACGCCGTCTTTTTCGCTCACCATGGATACGATTTGCTGGTTAGCTTCTCTTGGGGGTTAGAAGGCCTTGATAGATTTGGACGTGGCTCTTTATCATTCGGTCTTGCTTAAATAGGGATAGCGCTCGAGCACGCGCCATCGAGCCAAGGCGCCCGACCGTCTCGGGCCGATCCAGCACCTGTTTCATGCGGTTCGCGAGCGAGGCCCCATCGTCAGCTTGGCACTTCAGCCCGGCCTCTCCTACGACTTCCCCCAAACCACCGATGTCTGACGCAATGACCAGTCGGCCGCGCATCATCTGTTCGATCGCGGCCAATCCGGCAGTCTCCTCCCAAATCGAAGGCATAATCACGGTCGCGACTGTCTCCATCTCGCCCTGAAAGCGCTGTCCACTGGTGAAACCCGTGAATTCGATGCGCTCTTCCAATCGAAGGTCCTTTACCAAAGATTCCAAGGCTGGGCGTTGAGGACCGTCACCTATGAACTTTAGATGAAAAAGATAACCCTCCTCATTCAATATTTTTGCAGCCTCAACAAGCACGGGCAAACCCTTCAACGCGACGAGCCGTCCGACGTATGCGAAAGATCGCATGTCTGCGTTCCGTTGAGGAATATTAGGACGAGAATCACAGGCCGAATCCGGGATGCCGTAGTAGATCACGGTCGAGCGGGGCAGGTCGAGCCTATTCAAGACGTGCTGCGTGATCGGGATGTTGACCGAAGCCCTCTGGCAGAGCCATCGGCGCGGAAACGTCCCCAAAAGCATCCAGAGGCTACGCCACCAGCCTTCTTTGTACATATTGCACTTGATGCACTGACCGTAATGACCAGTCATGAAATGCCCTGGACACACCGACTGAGCGGGCTCAAAAAAAAGCAAACCGTTCGGGCATGACGCAGTATAACCATGGTGTTCAATCACAACTGGCTTGCGAAGAATCCACGCTAGGAAAAGCGGCGCAAGGCAGGCGCCGGAAAGATGAACAACGTCCGCTTCGTAAACAAGTTTTGCGAGGGAAAAAAGATGTGGCCGGCGCACTACTTCAAACGCGAACTGTGAATCGTCGAAATTGCCTGAGGGTGTCGGTGTCGCAACCTTTGTGGCGATATGACCGGCAGCGTCAGTCGAAGGCAGCTTCGCAAGGCCCTCCGCAAGAAGCATGACATACCTCTCCGCGCCGCCAACAGAGGGGGCAAAGCTGTGAGTATAAATAAGGATCCTCATGCGGCTCGTTTTTGGGGGAACCCAATACCCCGCAACACCCGAGCCAAGACCGCCTTCATGGTGTAACTAGGGTGCTGCGCCCAGAAAATTAGGCGATTCTTCCAATTTGCTGGCCACCATTGGGGCATATAAATCTCCGATGAGCCCGGCATTCGCCTCGCTCCCGAGATGAGGAGCGCGTCGCAATGCGGCGCATTCTTCTTCACGGCCGATAGGCACGCGCTCGTTCCACGGCCAAGACTATTGCGTCAACATTTTCTCGCGGGGACCACGTTTCCATCCGCACAACAGCAGCACGGCTGAGGTCAGCGAGTTTCGCTCGGTCTCCCAGGGCATCTGCCAAAATCCTCGCCAGAAAGTCGACGTTCCCGCATGGATAGATGAAACCTGTTTCACCATCCTTCACGAGGTCGAAACGCCCGCGAATTTCATCACTCAACACGACCGGGCATCCGCACAGCATAGCTTCGCACACGACGACCGGACATCGATCATGTTCTGAAGGAAGAACGAACAGGTCTGCGGATTTGTAGACGGAAGGCAGGCCCGTTTGATTTACGAAGCCAAGGAATCGCGTCTGCTCAGCTACTCCAAGAAGCTTTGCCGTAGCTTCCAGGCTCGTTCGCATGGCGCCATCTCCGGCAAAGACAAGATAGGCTCCCGTGACGTTCGCTTTTGCAAAAGCGCGCAACACATCTTCGGGCCTCTTCCAAGGCTGAAGCTTCGCGCAGAACAATACCACCGGAGCATCTTCCGGGATTCCCCACCTCCGGCGAACGGCACTCCGATCGACTTCGGAAGCGCGTTGTCGCCACCAACTATTGTCCACGACGAAAGGCGTAAGAACAACACGCGAGTTCGGAATTCCCAGGCTCAGGATGAATTGCCGGCCCGCGTCCGAAGTGATTAGCACAACATCTGCGAGGCGAAATATAGCTGGGAGCAAGAACCTCTTAACGGCCATCTTCCAACGTTTACCATCGAGAGGCTTTAGGCTCGTAGCATCGGTACTGAATAGAACGGATATGCCGCTTGCCTTACCGGCAAGGATCGCGACCCAGAAAGTCGCACAGGCGTAGCCGGTCAGGAGAATGATGGCGTCGAACTTTCCGCGGCGAATCATGCGCCAAATCCCAACATTCAACAAACCAAAGAACGAACCGACCCGGGGCGTCCACGAGCGGTTCGGTATTAAGACCCACGGATAACCGTCCAAAAGCGGCACGTCCCACTTTACCTCGACTCCAAAGTCGGGGTCGACCTGCCCTTCGGCTCCTTGCAGGCTGCAATACGCCACCCGGCTCTCAATTCTCGGGTCTTGCGCCAGAAGGCGAAAAATTGGCGATGCGTATTGTACAGGGTGGGTGCTGATAACAAGGACTCGAAGGCGTCCCTGGCTCATTGCGCGAGAACGTTCCGATATCGTTCCGCGATTCGGCTCCAAGACAGATGATTCTTATGCACTTCGAGATTGTGTTCGTGCAACTCCATCCAACGCTGAGGATCGCTCAGAACTCGGACGAGTCCACGAATGAGGCTCTCTCGATCATGCCATAGAGACCATTCCACGCCCGCTTCCTTCAGAACGCCGCTGATTCCCCCGCTGTGATATCCCACAACGGGAAGCCCGCAAGCAATGCCTGCAAGAGCGCTCCCTCGCCGAAGCGTAATAACTCCACGAACAAAAAGCTGCACGTCCGCGCGCTCGAACTCGCGAGCGATTTCTTCCGCGGGCAAGACTCCGCGCACTACCACCTCTACACCACTTCCTTTGAGCGCATTTCTCAGGGGTTCCTCGGCATCCAGTGAACCTCGCCCGACCACAATCAATCGTAGCTTCACGAGGATCTTTATTGCACCCTTCATGATGGTCGCAATCTCTTCCGCCTCACTGACAGCAACCGGTGCCTCCGTAACGCCGAACACAATTACGGTCTTTTCCCGATCCGCATGCCCCGGGATGACGGGGTGATTTGCCTTCTCCGGAATGTTCGCGCCGATGGGAATAAATGCTGCGTGGCTTTGCATCTTCGGCAGCCAGGCAATTGCTTCAAGAGGCACAGTGAAAATGCTTTTTGCGGCTCCCCGGTAGAGCTTTCGGATGACCCAGTCCTGGCACGCACCGCGAACTCTTTGCAGCAGGCCCGAGCCTGCCTGACGATCTGGCTCGTGAAATACGACAGCCACGCGGGCCCTACTGCCGCGAAGTATAGCCAACACTGCGAGTGCCCCAAATGGAAACCCGCGGCGCGACCACGCCATGCCTGTGTATTGGACCAGCACCCACGTTCCGTGCCAGGCTGCGCTTTCGCGCCGTAACCGCCAGAGAGCGTGCAGCCATCCCCGCTCGATGCAGTCGACGCGGGCCAGATCCAGCTTCAGTCCTCGCTGCGCGAGCGCACGCCCGAGGAACGTGCAGTAATCTTCCACCCCATCCGTGGGCACGTCGCGCCGCCCCAACAGCGCAACCCAGAATTGAGGGCCGGATTTACCGTCAGGAGTGGGTGAGGTAACGCCAAACATTTCGTCATTCAGTGTGTGATCTGACATACAACCCAAGGCCAGAGCAGCCTGTAAGCAAGCCGCCGTCACGCCATGACAATTCTTCCTTTCTCTTTCAAGACTTCGACCATCCGTTGCAAACCGTCAACAATCCCCACCTGAGGTGTCCAGTTCAAATGCTCTCGCGCCTTCCTGATGTCGCTGACATAGATACGCTGGTCGCCCGGCCGAAATTCCCCGTAGTTCACCGGCGGCAGCTTTTCGATGAGATGTTTTAGCGGCTCTTGCAGCTCAACCCACACGGAAATCGTCTGGTTCGGGCCGCCTCCGACATTGTATATTTGGCCGGCAGTGCGATCGATATTGGCACAGGCGCGGATCATCAATTCCACCAGGTCGTCCACGTAAAGCAGATCACGCACCTGCTTCCCGTCGCCGTAAATCGTCAGCTGCCCTCCTCGCAAGCCGGTGAGAGCGAAGTGTGCGACCCATCCCTGATCTTCCGTTCCGAATTGGTGCGGCCCATAAATACACGACATCCTGAAGACGATCGAAGGCAGCCCGTAGATCCGATGGTAATCGTGAACGTACTGATCGGCCGTGCCTTTTGAACAACCATAGGGAGAGTGAAAATCGAGCGGGCAAGTCTCGGCGACACCGTAAGGGAAGTTCTCAAATTCGTAGCGCGTCGCGCGCTCCACAACCCGCAGATGCTCGACTCCGCCGTAAACTTTATTCGTCGATGTGTAGAGGACGATCGGCATCGGCTCTTGCCGACGCGCTGCTTCGAGGACATTCAGGGTCCCTTGCGCGTTGATCGAGAAATCCTCCTGCGGATTCACCACCGAAGTCGTCACGGCCACTTGCGCAGCGAGATGAAACACCAGATCCGCCCCGTGCATCGCTTTCTCAACGGCGCCGAAGTCCCGCACGTCGCCTTTCAAGAATTGCACGCGGCTGCCATGCTCGCGCCGCATCCACTGGAGATTCTCCTCCACGCCGGCGCGCCCGATGTTGTCGAACAAAATGACGTCCTTGCCCTCGCGCAAAAGACGGTCCGCCAGATTGGTGCCGATGAAGCCGATACCTCCGGTAATCAAAGCTCGCATCAATGGTTCCTCTCAGTTTGGCCGTCTTGCGACGACATCCACAATCACAATACCTATATGAAACTACGCCTTACCCCATTACATAAAGCCTTCAACACCATTGGGAGCCCCCTGCGATACGCTCCCGGCCGACGCAATCGACGAAACTCCGCGACGGCAGCTCCGACCAGTTGGAAGCGATGATAGTAGCTCAGGTAGACGAGATTGGTCTCCTCAACTGACCATTTGCGTGCCGGAGCAAACAGTTTACCCCCATCCCTGCTTACTGCGTTCTCGATCCTCTCTAGACATCGCTCGAAGGTGAACTCCTTGAGCGTACGCTCCTGTCCCGCACGCGCAATCGCGAAGCGTTCCCCGGTGTGGCAGAGGAAGTTATCAACCAGATCAGGGATTTCCTCTTCCGCACGCCAGCCAATGAAATGCTCCCCCTCGCGAAATCCCCATTCCGTAAGCTCGGTGGGTGTTCTGGTTATCAAAAGTGCCCCTCCTGCCATGGCTTCATAGCACCGCATATTCGCTTCTTCTGGAAATTCACTGCGGCTTACGTTTACAACGATTCTGGAGCGTTCGTAAACCTCGGCCGTCTCCTTCTTATTGTATTTTCGGAGGAAGTCGTTCATTCGGAACCTCTTCACGAGGTTCGAATTGACACGATCCCTCGTCGAGTACTGAGGTAAACCAAAATTGCCAACAAAACCGAGATCATAAAAGCGTTCCTGATTCGCGCTGGCTCCCTCAAAATATCGGCTGTCAACCGCGTGAGGTATCGCAAAAACACGCGGATGTCCCGATTCTTCAAAAAGACGGACATATGAGGGATGCCAGGTAAAGACGTAATCAAAAAGCATCCCCCACTGGAGGCGAAGACGTGTCCATGCGAACGTGTCTACATCGAGACACGCTGTCAGAATTGCAACCGAGTCGAGGCCCCGAGGTAGGCCCGGCGCGCCGGTTTCGTACAGCAAGACATCGGGAATTGCACCCTTCGCCGCAGCTCCTTTCAACAGATCCGAGATTTCGACGTTCGATCTCTCGGCGCCTAGATCAAAATGAACCGCCTGACTCTCGGGAATAGCCGTTCGGAGATAATCCCCAGTAATGTGATATCTCTTAGCGTCGTAAATGAGCCCATATTTCATCCGCGGCACACGCTCCAAGTCGTTCGCTTGCGCGCCCGAAAAGACACCCGATCCACGCACGGACCACTTCCACGCCACCGCGTTGTCACGTACTTCCTCCAGGAACAAATCCCGACACCCCGACAGCCCCAAGAAAATGCCTCCACCAGTTCTCGGGCGCCATCATCTCTTCCAAACGTGGACGTACTTGGGTGCGGATCACGTCCCGCCACTTTTGCGGGTCCGCAACCACCCGGCGCACAGCATCCTCGAATCCCTCGTGGTCATCCGTCGAATTGGTTAACAGCGGCTTCAGAGCCGGATCGGTGTAAAAGGTCAGGCTCGCGCCGTGCGGCGACGCGATCACAGGAGTTCCGCTGGCGAGCGCCTCAGACACTACGAACGGAAAGGGATCGTAGCGCGAGGGGCACATGGAAAAGTCCGCTGCATTGTATAGAGTAGGCAGCAGGTCGTAAGTGGCATTCTGAAATACTCGCACGTTCGGGAGTTGCTGAACTCCTTCTGGCAGGGGGCCTCGCACCGCGACCAGCATGGTCATTCTTGGAAACCTGCGCGCGACGTGCTCCACCGCGCCAAATCCCTTCATCGGGTGCGAGCTTCCCACGTACAGACCGACCGCCTCCGACTCGATCCCTAACAGCCGGCGGCACTCTCGTACGTCCAGCCGTCGAAAATGATTGAGGTCGATCGGATACCACATCACCTGCGCGTCGTACCCAAAGTAGCGGTGAATCTCGGCGCGAATCGGCTCCGAGCAGCACAATGCGATATTGTTCGTTCCCGAATATCGCTCGAGCACCATCGCGTCCCACCATTTCATGCGCAAATACCCCGGGTATTTGATGTATGGACGGATCGCTTCGGCTTGGCCGCGATATGTCCCATGGAAGAAATGAGCGTGCTTCACGTTTTTGTCGAATCGGTACCAGCCAACGGTGGAATTCGAAAGCACCAGCCGGACTCCGGGATGGAGCGCTTCTCTCGCTGCCGTCCCGATGTAATATCCGCGTAGTCCTGCATCGAGCAGCAGCCCAAGTTTGCTCTCCGCCTTTGAATGTCGCTTCCGCTCCGGGCCCGTATTCTCGGAATGAAAGACGCGCACGCCATAACCGCGCTCTTGAAATCCATTCGAAACGTACTGAAGGAATCGCTCCATCCCTCCCAAGCCTTCGATTGGCCCAGTCGTCAGGATAAAAACCTCGTCGCCCACCCGCGTCAAGCGCTCACCTTCCTTGCTAGAATGAAGTAGTGGAACGCAACCGGACTCAGCGAGCGGCGCAACAGCGTGTTGCCCTCGAGAAATTTCAGCCGCATCGGATTCCTTCCCGGCACCGGCACCTGATGCACCGTCCCGTCGGACTTAAGGATTTTCCAACCCGCTCGCGCAATGATCCGACGCACCTGCAAAAACAACCAGCGGTGGTCAAGCGGCTGCGCCGTGGCAGAGTGGCGATCCTTTTTCAATATCGCGTCATAAACGAGGTAGAGCCCCATCAAGTTCAAGTAGTTGGGAGTCGTCAGATAGAGCATCCCCTCGGGCTTGCACACTCGAGCCATCTCTCCGAGCGCCATGGGCGGATCCGTCAGATGCTCGATCGTCTCGCAGGAAATCACGCAATCGAAGGCGCTATCAGCAAAGGGCAGGTGGTGAGCGTCGGCTTGCGACAGTCCAGTTTTAAGGAATCCGGCACTGTCGCGGCCAACTTTCTGCGAAGTGATGCTCAGCGCAGCCGAGGAAAAGTCAATGCCGCAAACACTTGCGCCACGCGATCGGAGCACGGTGCTAAATCCCCCTCGGCCGCAAGCAACCTCCAACACTCGCTTCCCCTTCAGCGGAGCTAAGTATTCGAGGACGAGCTTATACCAGGGGCTCCGCTCATCCTCGTCATCTGGTGAAGCCGAAACATGCTGGTGCCACCTGTCATACTCCTCAGTCAGCTCCGTAACGCTCGGGTTCGGCCTGGCATTCATGTGCGTAACGCCTCCGCTCGATCAGACTCATGTCCTCACACACGCACATATTTCCCCACGCCTGCCGGGTGCATGTCGAGCGCTCCTGCCTTGTAGAACCCGAATCGAGGCGGCTCGAAGTGGTTTTCCGCGGTGAACGGTGCGCAGAATTTATCTCCCACCAAATCCTGTCGGACGAAAAACGCGTTAATTCCGGAAAGCGAGCAGCCCACCAGCGCGCAACCCTTTCGCGTGCCGAGCCCTTCGAGAGCCTGGAGGCTCGCGCCGTAGTAGCCTGTCCCATCCCACACGAAATTCCTGTTGTACTCGGCGACCACCGCGAGCGGCGGTCGAAACACGGCGTTGTATTCGATCACGACCACACGCGGCTTCACAACGGACATGACTTCCCACACCCAGTAGTCGTTGCCGTCGATATCGATGCTCAGAAGATCGATCTCCCCGGAGTGGCCGGCCTTCTCGATGATTCCATTGATGGAATCGCGATCAACGAATCCATGGACGAAACTCAATTGCCCGGTCTGAATAAATGCAGCGAATCGCGCGCGTATCGCAGCCGCCTTGGCTTCGCTGCCGTCGATCCACAGGCCCCGCCATCCGGACAACATCAGGTAGGCCGTATTGTTCTCAGTCCCGTCTCCCGCGCCGAATTCGACGAAGACCTGGTTTGAAACTCCTATTCGCTTGAAAATCTCCTGGATCATGCCGTCTTCATCGTGCTGCGAGTAACCCCGGAATCCATGCGCGAGAAGCCTCTTGGGATCGCGGTTACGCTCATTCGATAGCAGCGACTCGCGCTGCATGGCGTACAGCGCGTTGCTAGTCAGGGCGACACTTGCGCGTGTGTCCAGGATCGCGCGCAGGTAAGGCCTCAGGGGCTTGAGCACGAACTCGGGAACAAGAGACATCGGCTATCTAGGTCACGGCTCCTTTCGTAAGCGTCAATCGCGTTCCCTTTTCGGCATGCCCGGCAAGCGGCAAAGCAAAGCCACCTTCTCTCGCGGCACTGCCAGGTAATTCTTAACGCCCATGTATTCTTCCCTCAGCTGGTGCGGCTGCGTGCTTCCATCGGCGAGAATGTCGAACCATTCATAATCGTAGGTCCGAACCAGACCCATAATATCCGCCGCTGCGTATCCCCAAGCGCGCGTCACGAGATCCAAGACCTCGCAGACGATCAAAGGGCGAAGGCGGCTCAACAGCCGATTGGCTCCGCGAAAGGCGTCCACTTCTCCGCCTTCCGTGTCGATCTTCATCAGATCCACTCGATCGATCTGCTTGCGAACCAAATATGCATCCAGAGATGTGGTATCGACCTTGACCTGCCTGGTGGGGTGATCGATCTGCGGGGGCCGCAAGCTGTTCATCGTGGTAAAGCCGTCAACGACGACGTTCAGTGACGCAACTCCCTCTCCAGTGGTCAAGGCATACGGCTCAATCGCAACCGACTCGATTCTGTTCTGCCGGAGATGACGCTGCATCCGCTGCCGCTCTCGCGGAGAAGGCTCAAACGCGATCACTCGCCCCCCGTGCCCGAGTTTCTTCGCGGCGAGCACGCTGAAGACGCCGTGATAGGCGCCCACGTCGAGAAACGTCATCCCAGGCTGAAGAAATCTCCACAGAAATCTCAGATCCCCGATGTCATCGCCCCAGTAATCGAAAGTCCCTCTATCTGGACTAAAGCTCGCAGGAAAATACGACCACCAGAAGTGCACATCTTCATTCGGGCTCATCGCCAGTCGCACGCGGTGCGGAGCATAGGACAGCTTCGCGAGCCACATCGTCGCCAAAAAACGGGCCGTCGTTCGTCTCTGCTCGGGTGTTTTGCGTATGAAGCCGTGAATGCGCTCAAGAGAAATCATCTTCATCAGTCGGCGGAAGACGCGCGTCGTCAAGAATGCTCCAGCACTTTTCTCCGCAATCCAAGCCGATGTCGAATCGGCCGCGTGAGCCTCAAACAGGAAAACCACGCCTTGTACCAAAGCACGCGGAGTCTTGATTTGATTGGTCCTAGCCATGCCGTGCGATGAGCCCTCAGACGTCCCCGGCTGATGATTTCAGTCGCGGCATCCGTTGAGTAGTAGTGCCACGCCGTAGTGCCGCCGAGATTCCAGTTGTAACTCGACTCTACATCGCTGACGGTCGCACCGGCTCCTTTTTTCAGATACCCGTAATCGTGGTTTTGGTGCAGAGCCACCACGGCATGGCTCGCGTCTATTACTGGCACGCCCCTGTTCCTCGCGAACCAAGTCAGCCATGGATCCCACCCGTGACGCCCGATCAAGAAAGGTGGCATTTCGCCGCGGAAGAGATCCCGCGAGAAGGAGAAGTAGTCCACCCAACTCGGTCCATTCCGCTTGCCTTTGAGCAGCGCAAACGATCTCAACTGCTGATCCCAGCGGGGTTGCTGAAAGTCCCACGGCTCGGTGATTTCCGTATCCCAGCGCCGCCCGATCATAAGAAACTCGCTATGCGCTCCAGACGCAACCTTCAGAGCCTCGCATAAGTTCGGCGTCAGCATGATATCGCAGTTGGCATAGCACAGGAATTTGTGCCGAGACACCTCGCGCGCTCGCTCGAACATATAATTGAGGTACTTGGTGCCAGTCTCGTTCCGGCGAACAATCGCCTCGTGCCGAATGCCGAACTCGTGGCAGATCTCGGCCGCGCCGTCCTCATCTCCGAACAGAACGACTTCGACGTCCGGGTCCAACAGCGTCCAGCTTCGCAGCGCGTTACGCTGGATAATTCCCGCATGTCCGATGAAGGGCTTGGGCGTGGAAAAGATCGTCAGCATATCAATCCTGCGCAGAAACCTCTGCCGCTCGGCGCTTTCCAGCGGTGCTGATGATTTCACGAAAAATCGCGTCGAGGCTTCTTGTAAGCTCCCAGTTTGGATAGTGAGAGCGAAACTTGGTCATATCGGTGATGTAGCATATATGGTCGCCCTTACGGGCCTGATCCTGATACTGCCAGCGCAATTTCTGCTCGGTGAACTGTTCGATTTTGGCGATTGCCTCCAACACAGAAACGCTGTTGCTGCGTCCGCCTCCCAAATTATAGACTTCGCCGGGGCGCGGATTCCTGAAAAATTCCTCGACCGCTCTGATCACGTCGTAACTGTGAATGTTGTCCCTCACCTGCTTCCCTTTGTACCCAAAAACGGTATAAGTCTGTCCGGATAGAGCACACTTGATCAAATACGACAGGAAGCCATGGAGTTCAACCCCCGAGTGGCTAGGTCCCGTGAGGCACCCGCCTCGGAAAACGCCGACGTTGAGACCGAAGTACCGTCCATATTCCTGCGCCAGAATATCTGCCGCCACTTTCGAGGCGCCAAAGACCGAATGCGTGGTGCGGTCGATCCGGCACTCCTCGTTGATCCCATCCCAATCAGCGGGATCGGCGTATTCATAGCGGCTTGGCAGCTCGTTCAGCGGCCTCTCGTTGGGGGCGTCACCGTAGACCTTATTGGTGCTGAGAAAGACGAAGCGCGCCTCCGGAGAGAACTGGCGAGCCGCTTCCAGAAGATTCGCCGTGCCCATCGCGTTCACTTCAAAATCAACGAGCGGAATCTCCTTGGCTTTGTCGTGAGAGGGCTGAGCCGCGCAATGAAGAATCGCATCGAAGCGAATCTCTCGGACCAGCGCGAAAATACGCTCGCGGTCCCGAATGTCGATGTCGCGATGCTCGAATTGCGACGTGGATTTCTTCAGCCGCTCAAGATTCCACGTTGTATCTCCTGCGGGACCGAAAAAAAACCGCCGCATGTTGTTGTCGACGCCGACCACTCGATGGCCCTGGCCAGCAAAATACTTCACCGCCTCCGAGCCGATCAGCCCGCTGCTACCCGTCACGAGAATAGTCCAAAGTTTCATATGGAAGAACCAGTTGACGTGGCGCCCGGCTTGCGTAAAACAAAACAACCCAGCGCATAGGAGCAATCGACCGGTTGGATAAAATCGGGCCGCGGCTCAAATCGGAGGGCTGTCTCCCGGCCGCAAACGTTCCATCGGTTTTCTGAATCCTTAACCCAGAATTCCTCCCTCTCGACCGCGTACCCACCAAGAAGTTGCGGCAACCTCTTCTCTCCATATACGCGGTGGGTTGGCACAAACACGGCATCTCTGCCGCACGGGATTGTTAATAGCATGATGCCATCCGGTTTCAGGAGAGAGCGCAGACGCTCCATGACCTCCAGGTCGCCATCCAACCGAGCTTCGGATACCCCATAGCGACCGACCAAGCCGACGTGCTCGACAGCCGAACAATTCGTTACCAAGTCGAGCGACTCGCTCGGCAGGTCCAGACGAAGCAGGTCAGCCGCAAGAAAACGAACTCCATCGTGTTTCCATAGAAAGCTCTGAGGTTCCAGATCCAGCGCTATGGCTTCAAATCCTCGACGCGCCGCGACCAAACTCAGATTACTCGCGCCGCTGCCGAAGTCTAGTGCCCGTCCTGGCCCAGAAGGCATGTTAGCAGCGATGAAAGAATACTCAACCTCACGGTCCCCCCAAATATTGGGCACCAACGCCGGAGGTCGAGCCAACAGCGCGCGCTTGACACTTCGAAGCGGCCTGTGAATCCATGACGGGATATCCACCCGAATGTTCACCCTCGGCATCGAGCCACCTCAGGTGGTGCCTTCAATTTCATGAATACCCCCCCGCGAGTCGTCGTTCGCTTCACCATCCATCCCGCTGATCATGCTGCTGAGAGAACCGACCCTCTCATCCGGAATCGCGACGAAGTTCGAATCATATTCGTCCTGACCGTCGTTCAGCGGCCCGAGACTCCGATCGGGAAGAAGCCGGAACCATTGGAAGCCCACGCCAGAAAGGAAACGAACGATTTCCCTTGCCGGATAGCCCCAGGGTCCGGTACGGACGTCCTGCACCTCAGCGAGGATGACGGGCCGCGGCTTCCGGTGTAGCAATTCTGGCCCACCTTTGAGAACGGAGAGTTCCGCTCCCTCGACATCCAGCTTTATGAAATCGACCTTCTCAATCTGATGCTCCCTGAGCACAGAGTCCAAGCGCCCGGTGCGAATAGAGATTGCCTCGGTTGGCTCGGATACGTCGGGCTTCCGCAAACTGTTGCAGCCCGTCTGGCCTCCGCGAACAACATACAACTCCGCATCGCCCTCGGTTTCTGCCAGGGCGCGGCTTTCTACCTGAACATTCTTGCAGCCGTTGATTCGAAGGTGCAGGTTGAGCTTTTCTCTCTCGCGCGGCGATGCTTCCACAGCCAACACTTTTCCTTGAGGACCCACTTTTCGCGAAGCCAGCAGGGTGTAATAGCCATGATGCGCGCCGATATCCAGAACCGTCATCCCGGGACGCAGGAAGCGCTCCACAATCGAGCGCTCCGCATTCTCGAATCCTCCGTGAAACATCGCTGCCCCGACAAAGTCGTTGCGAGCCAGCCACCATCCGCCAAAAGGCAACCGCACCGGAACCGGGACGCCTGGGAACCACCTCACCCACCGAAACAAAAGTGGCGCGGCCTTTTCACGCAATGGCTTCTGCAAGAACAGCCCGATGCGGCTCTGCCCGCCATGCCTCTGGGCTCCCTTGGGCAGCTTCATTTCAATTCATCCGACCCGAACAGAACCGAAAACTCTTCCGGAATATTCAGTACGCCGGCCCACTCATCACGCGGATGAGTGACGGGCTCCGTGGCGACAAGCATTTCCGGAACGCACTGCCAATCATCCAACAGTCCGTGCTCGTCGTAGAGACTTACCCTCCATGTATACGGCCCCGGTCGCAGAGGCAGGGAAGGTAACTCATGTACGAAACTGTGCGTGCCTGGCGGAAGTTCTAGATTGTATACTGCGGTGCCCCAAATCAAGTTGCGCTCCCCGTTGTAGAGAGCAATTCCATGGATACCCATTCGGAGTGGTGCGTTCAGCACGACGCCGAAAGTGAGCCTCACACGGCCTGTCGAGGCCAGAATATTTGGCAGGCTCGATGCCTGCTCATCAATTGCCCAGCGAACGAATCGAGCTTTTGCGGCCGTTTGATTCCCATTCCTAGAAACCGGGATAGCGCCTGACGATGCGTTTGCCTCGTAGGCACCCACGATCTGATTCGCCGGACCTGATCTGTGAATCTGTCCGCCTTCGAGCCAGAATGCACGCTCGCAAAGGCGGCGAATCTGATTCATCTGATGGCTGACGAAGACAATCGTGCGCCCGCTCTTCGAAACTTCCTGCATCTTGCCGAGGCACTTCTTCTGGAACTCGAGATCGCCGACAGCAAGGACTTCGTCCACGAGAAGGATTTCAGGCTCCAGGTGCGCCGCCACTGCGAACGCCAGCCGCATTTGCATCCCCGTGCTGAAGTGTTTCAACGGCGTGTCGATGAAACGCTCCACCCCGGAAAATGAGACGATCTCCTCGAACTTGCGCGCGATCTCGGATTTCCTCATTCCCAGAATTGCGCCGCTCAAGTACACGTTTTCGCGCCCCGTGAGTTCCGGGTGAAAGCCCGTGCCCACCTCGAGCAAGCTGCCAACGCGTCCTTGTATTTCGGCGAAGCCTGCGCTTGGACGCGTAATCCGCGAAAGAATTTTCAAGAGCGTCGTCTTCCCTGCGCCGTTTCGACCGATCAGCCCGACCACTTCGCCCTGCCCGACATCGAAAGACACATCCCTCAGCGCCCATAGGTCGCTGGTTTCGCGCGACCGCTGGCCCCGACGAAGCGGCGCCACGAAAGCACGCGTCAGCACGTCGCGCAGCGCGCGATACCGTTCGCGCTCACCGATCCGGTAGCGTTTGCCGAGCCCATCCACGCGTATGACGGCGTCGCTCATCTCTCACACCACATCAGCAATCGTCGTCTCCATCTTCTGAAAATACGCCACACCGCTGAAAAGAACCACAATCACTGCTCCCACGGAAACGAAGAGCAGCCGTCCCGGCGGATGGCCGCTTCCCGCAAGCGACCACCGAAACCCCTCGATCACTCCGGCCATCGGGTTCAGTCCGTAGAGCCATCGCCATTTGGCGGGCACGAGAGAACTCGGATACGCCACAGGTGAAGCGAACAGCCAAAATTGTACGAGAAACGGCATCACGTATTTCACGTCGCGATAGACTGCATTCAGCGCCGATAGCCACAGTCCCACGCCCAGCGCCGTCAGCACAGCGAGCAACAGAAAAGCCGGCAGCCACAGTATCGCCTCTCGCGGCCAGATCCGATAGTAGAGCATCATCGCCACGAACATCAGAAAGGAAACGCCAAAATCTACCAGCCCCGAAAGAACGGACGAAAGAGGCAGCGTCAGCCGCGGAAAATACACCTTCGTTATCACGCGCTGGTTATCGACGATCGCGCTCGTCGCACCTTGCAGCGCCGTGGCGAAATACGTCCAGGGAAGCAGCGCGCTATAATAGAAAATTGGATAGGGCAGACCTTCGGATGGGATGTGTGCCAGCTTGCCGAAGAAGAGGCTGAAGATCAGCATGGTCAGGAACGGCTGCAGAACGGCCCATGCCGCGCCGATGGCCGTCTGCTTGTACCGGACTTTGATATCGCGCCAGACGAAAAAGTAGAGCAGTTCGCGAAAATCCCATAGCTCTCCGAACGGAATGGCCCACCACCGGCTTGGCGGCGTGATGCGAAGCGTCGCAGGCCTCGGCAGAGCCGGCATTTCGGCCGTGGGCGTTGTGACGCTCATTGCGTGCCTTGAGACGGACCAATCTTCAGCCCGTGCACGTCTTTCTGCTCGATTCGCTCCATCAACTGCCTCCGCCCCAGGAAGTAGTTTCGCATGGAATGCGCGGCCTGCGCCGGAACGACCGCTACTTCGTTGTAAGCGGCATCCCGCCAGGAAATCGGTCCGCGATCCGGAATCAGATGCATGCCCCATTGAAACATCAAGCCCAGATTCCACACAATCAGCACCGCCATGGCGCTCCGCGCCAGAATTGCGACGCGCCGCTCCTGCCACGCGCGAGCGAGCCAATCGAACAGCGCCGCAAGTCCCAGCACAAAAAACGGCGTCAGCCCCACGAAGAACCGGCTGCCATACGACGAGATTCCGTCCCAATCTTTGTAGCAGCCGATCACATATAAGAAAGCAACGAATATCGCTATCGAGTACAGGCCAAGATTTCGGTCGTATTTCCTCAGAAGGAAGAGACCAACGACGGAGAAAAACACAAGGGGGGTCCAACTGAAGAGACCGTGGTTAGCCGAAAAGCAGACTTTAAAGAATGCCGGCGAAGTCCAAACCCAGAGATGCTCGTAGCCAGTTTGCAGGTAGTTCCCATAGATAATCTTCTTGGCGATCAGCGTCGGCAATAATGACGCGAGGACCGCACAGCTAAAGCCGATATTCTTGAGAAGCAGCTGACTCGCCGCCTGTCTGGATGCGTCGTGGAAGGCCGCCTGGTAACCGGCGAGCGATTCGAAGAGCGGCAGCAAGAGCACGATGCCATTGAGGTAATAGACATCGATCATCAGCCCGCCGAGAGCTCCCAGAATCACCCACTGCAGCCACGTCCGCGCATTGCGCGTCCGCATCCAGTACCAGAGAAAGAGCGCCACCGCAAAGGCCGAATGGGCGTGGGACCACGACGGATTGAAATACATGTAAACCGGCAGCGAACTCGCGAACCAAATCCCCAGCGTCGCCAGGAACGCCCATCGCTCGGCAACATATCGCCGCGCCAGAACGAATGATATCCACAGCGCCATGAAGCCATAAAACGCCGTGCCCAGCGCCATGGCCACCAGATAGGGACGCGAGTATCCGTCTGCGGCAACGTGCCCGCCGAGGCGTGTCGCAGAGGAGCACGCCTGCGTGCGCCACCAACAGAAACGGCGACCAGAGAATCGCCGGGCCCGACAGCGAAGTGGTTATCCAAATGCCCCGTGGACGTGTACTGATCGGGCAGGATTCCGCCTGCTGCGTCGACTCGGTACATCCGGAAGCTGTCATTCGCCTTCAGCCAGTCGTTCGTGAAGTCCAATCGGTGCTCGATCAGCATCGACCGCGCGAAGGCGTAATAGCCGACGCCGTCTCCGCGCACCCATGGATTGCTGAATGGGAGAGTCAGGACGAACAACAGAAGCAGAATTGCTTCGTATTTCGTGAGCTTCGACAAGCCCTTCTAATTCCTCGGCCGATAGCATCTCCGCATCCCGCGGGAGAAGTCCGGCCCTTGGCGCGTCATGGCGCTAAGTTCGGATCCGGAGCCGTCTGGGACGCCGGCGAGCCGCCGTCCACCTTTCGCAGGACGGCGATCAGGGAAAGCGGAGGAAGAGGCAGCCATCGATCCACGAGACGGAAGAGCGGCGTCAGGAAGTTCAATACTCGGATCTGGGCAATCCCAAAAGTTCGCCGCTGGAGAATCCGTCCGTTCAACCACCACGCCGGGACTCCCGGCCGATTGAATTTCAACATCTGTTCCACGTGGAATCCCGCCTGCTCCGCCACGCCACGCAGCTGCTTTTCCGTGTATCGCCGAAAATGCCCCAGCACTTCGTCCAAGCTACCGTATAACCATGGCCCGCACGGAACCAGAATCACCGCGCGCCCGCCGATCTCGAGAGCGTTCCGGATATTTCGCAGCGCCGCCACGTCGTCCTCGACGTGTTCGACGACGTTGAGGCAAACCACGGTATCGAATCGCTGCCCGGTCGGAAATGTCGCCGCGTCCATCGCGTTCGTATGCGCCACTCGCATGTACGGCCGCGTGGCCCGCAGCGTCACCAGATACTCCAGATAAGACGGATTCACGTCCGTGGCCCAGTAGATCGACCGCGGCATCAGGTTCATAGACATGTTGCCCGTTCCCGCGCCGACTTCGAGCACCCGGTCGCCCACGTACGGATCGATGACGTCCGCCATCCAGCGCGTGAATCGCGGCGCTCGAGTCAGCCGGTCGAGAATGTCTCCGCCGTGTTCGTCCGTCGCGTAGATTCGCCCCGATATCGCATAGTGGAGGATGGCCCAGATGGCGCGCACGCCGTCTTTCCAGCCAATTTTTTTGCCTTCGCGATACGTTCGGCCCGAATAGCTGATGGCCACCTCGAAAATCCGGGCTCCGCGTTTGGCAAGCTTGATCGCCAGCTCCGGCTCGACGTCGAAGGTCGCGCTCTCGAGTGGGATGCTCTTCAGCAGGTCGGCGCGGACCATCTTGTAGCACGTCTCCATGTCGGTCAGGTTCAGGTCGCAGACGAGATCGCACAGGAACGTCAGGAATTTGTTGCCCAGCGAATGCCGGAAGAAAAGCGCGCGCTTGTAGCCGCCGGCCATGAACCGCGAGCCAAAAACCGCGTCCGCCTCCTCGACGAGAAACACCTCCACCATCTTCGGCAGGTCTTGCGGGTGATACTCGAGGTCCGCGTCGTGGATCACCACAAGGTCGGTGTCGACATGCGTCAATCCCGTCCGAATCGCCGCGCCTTTGCCGGCGTTCTTCTTGTGGCGCACCCAAACCCACGAAATCTTCGGGTCCGGATCCTGCGACTCAAGCGAAGCGCGAAATCGGTCGAGAGCCTCCGGCGTCGCGTCCGATGATCCGTCGTCCACCACGATGATCTTGACGGACTCCAGCAGCGCCGTATCGCCGAGCACGCGCAGCCGCGCCAGGCTTGCTTCCACCAGGATATTGCTCGTTGTAGACCGGAACGATCACGGAAAGTGTCGCCGAAGGCCGCCGCCTCGGCGCGCGCCCCTCCGCAAAACCGGCACCCGCGCCCGGATGGGTTGGTCCGCTTTCTTTCATGTGTTCTGTCGTGGAAATTGTGCCCGTCCCCGCCGCTGCCGCAGCAGCAATAGCATACGCATGATCCTCCGTCTCTGCCAATCCATAAATGGCCGGAATTTTACGTTTGCCCTAAAAGTGCCTCCCGCGGATCTGCGATAGGTGGGACATGGATACTGCTCCCCTCGGATGGCTTAACCGGCAGAAAATGGCGCATTTGGCCGTCTCTTGCGCAATGGCGCGATGGCGTTGGAATGCGGAGTCTGATACCCGCTTTCACTCACTCGATCCTGTCGAGCGTCGAGCACATGCTTCAGCCCTACATCTCGGGCCTTGGGATGTTCGCATTCATTTCGCTAAGGAAATTTGAATGGCCGGAACGACGAAGAAACTCATCCCGGTAGCTCTCGGCGCCGCGCTGAATATTCTCGGCTACGGCTTTCTCCACGGCCACGACAACCACGATTTCGAGCTCGCAATGTTGAATTGGCTTCGGGATCCGGCGTTCTATCCGGGCGATGCCATCCTGGGCGGATCCATACTATCCACGATTCTCTGGAGAGCGGTGGCCCTGGTGCCTCGGGGGGAGTGAACATCGAGGCCGTCCTACTCGGCGTCTTTCCCGATACGGTGTACGCGCTCTTCACATTCGTGGCGCTCGCTCTAATTGACTTTAAATCGAAACCCCGCGCGGTTCTATTCAAATCTTCGCGCACAAAATCTTTCCCTTCGCTACGAATCGCGCGCAGAAACGAATCCGAAACTCGGCGTTATTCCGGCACCGCAATCGCCGACGCGGCGCGCGCGGCTCTGGGCGTGAAGTCCGCCTCGGGCTTCTTCTGAAAATGCTCGACGACGCGATCGACGATCGCCGTCAGCGGCGTCGTGGGCCGGAACGACGTGAGCCGCTGCAGTTTCTCAAGCGACGGGATGCGCCGCGGCATATCCTCGAATCCGGGCTCGTACGCCTGGTCGTACGGAATGTACGTCACTTCCGAAGAGCTCTTCGTCCGCTTCTTCACCAGATGCGCCAATCCCTCGATCGAAATCTCTTCGTCGGTCCCGATGTTGACCACCTCGCCCACCGCGCGATCGGTGGCGATCAGCCGCAAAACCGCCTCGATCGTGTCGCGAACGTCGCAGAAGCACCGCGATTGCTGGCCCGTGCCGTACACCGTAATCGGCGAATTTTCGAGCGCCTGCCGCACGAAATTCGGCAGCACCATGCCGTAACGGCCCGTCTGCCTCGGCCCCACGGTATTGAAAAATCGCGCCACGATCACCGGCTGCTTCTTTTCCTTCCAGTAGGAGAGCGCCAGGAATTCGTCGAGCGCCTTCGAAGCCGCGTAGCTCCAGCGGCCCTTCGTCGTCGGTCCAAGCACCAGGTCCGCGTCTTCCTTGAACGGCACTTGATTGCTCTTGCCATAGACCTCCGAAGTCGACGCTATGAAGACCATCTTCTTTTTCTTCGACGCCGCGTCGAGCACCAGCTGCGTGCCGTAGACGTTCGTTTCGAGCGTCCTCACGGGGCTTTCGACGATCAGCCGCACGCCCACCGCCGCCGCAAGGTGAAACACGATGTCCGATTCGTCCACCAGTTCCGCCAGCAGATGCTTGTTCGTGATCGAATCGAAGAAGTAGTGAAACTTCGCGTGCGCCTTCAGATGGCGGATGTTTTCGACGCTGCCCGTCGACAAATCGTCGAGCATGAACACTTCGTCGCCGCGCTCGAGAAGCGCTTCCGCCAGGTGCGATCCGATGAAACCAGCTCCGCCGGTGATCAGGTGCCGCAAGATGCCTCCTAGGTGAATGAGTCCTTCGTGTCGTCGGGTTCCGACGGCAACGGCTGGCTCTTGGCCACATCTTCCCCATAGCCGTAGCCATACGCGTACGGATAGTAGCGATATGCGTAGTAATAATCCGGCGCGCTGGAATCCACTCCGTTCAACACAACGCCCAGCAGGCGGCACTTCACCGCCGCCAGCAGGTCCCTTGCGCGCGTAAATGCCTCTTTGGGCGTTTCGCCGCTTCGCACTACCAGCAAGCACTCCGTCGGTGAGCGCCGAAAGGATCACGGCGTCCGTCGCCGCCATGATCGGCGGCGAATCGATCACGATGAACTTATACCGTCGGCGCAATTCCGCGATACCCTCGCGCATCCGGTGCGAAGAGAGCAGGTCGGCCGGGCTCGGCGGCACCGGCCCGGTCGTAAGCGCCGACAGGTTGCTGATCGCCGGATGTGGAATCGTTGCTTCGTCGAGCGTGCAGACCCCCGCCAGGTACGAACTCAGTCCGCCCTCTTTCGTGCTCGTCAGGTTCAACGCCCGGCGGATGCCAGGCTTGCGCATGTCGGAATCCATCAACAGCGTGCGGTCGCCCAACTGCGCGAGAGTCACCGCCAGATTCACGGCGGCGGTCGTCTTTCCTTCGCGCGGCAGCGCGCTCGTCACCAGGATCACCTGCGGCGGATGCTCGGCCTGCGACAGCAGCAGCGATGTTCGCAGCGCCCGGAACGCTTCTGAAATCTGCGACTTCGGCTGCACGTAGGAAAGCAGCTCCACGCGAGGACCACGGAGCTTGCGGCGACGCCTCTCTGCCAAGCCGTGCGAGGCGGCTGTGGTGGCCGTTCGATCCCGGCAGCGTCGGCACAACTGCCAAAGACGGCAATCCGGTCAGCGACTCGATGTCGTCTGGAGATTTCACCGTGTTGTCCAGATACTCCCGGAAGAGTGCCAGGCCGACTCCTCCAATCAGCCCGACAAGCAGGGCCAGAAGGATGTTGCGCGCTTTATTGGGTCGGGATGGGTTCGAGGGCACGAGCGCAGGGTCGACGATTCGAATGTTGCTCGAGCGCAGCCCCGCCGTGATGCTTGCCTCCTTCAACTTCTGCAGCAACCCGTCATAGAGCTGCTTGTTCGCTTCAGCGTCGTGCTCGAGGATGTTGTACTGCACCAGCTTCTCCGCCATGTCATTTGCTTCGGCCTTCTGCTTGTCTAGGGCCTCTTGGAGGATCTGAACGTGACTCAGTGCGGTGTTGTAATCCTCCCGAATGCCGTCCATGATCACATTTCGAGCCTTAGCCAGGTCGGCATCGACCTGTGCTTCCTGATCCTTCAAACGCTGCACCTTCGGGAAATTGGGGCCGTACTGATTGGAGGCGTCCGCGTACTGCTCGTCGAGATCGGACTTCTGCTTTTCCAGGCCCGAGATGACGGGACTGTCGCGGACGGTAGGGATCGCGTCAACCTCCCCGGACATCGCCATCCGGTACAATGCCTCTTTTCCAGAAAGCTCCGTTTGAGCTTCCGTCACCGCCTTGCTCAGATCCGCGAGCTTCTGGGTCGTGATGTCCTGTTTTTCGTCGACTTGCCAGATCTGGTTCTCCCGCTCGTACGCGAGCCGCGCATCCTCGGATTTTTCGACCTTGATGCGCAGTTCCTCGAGTTCGGAGGAGAGCCAGTTCGACGCCTGCGTGGTCGCGTCGTACTTGCTCTTGAAGTTCTGCTCGATGTAGTTCTGCAGATGCGCGTTCACCACCTCTGCCGCAAGCTGGGGATTCTCTGCGTCGAATCTCACCTCGATCAAGCGGCTGTCCGGCACTCGCTTGACGGTCAGATCGCCCAGAAATTCCCCAAGGATGGCAGGCCGTCGGAACGTTGCGCCTCCTTGCCCAAATGCGGTCGCTGCGGAGTTTCCGCCGAATTCCGGGTATTTTCCCAGATCCATCGACCGGATCGTATCCATCGCCAGCGTCTCGCTATCTAGAATTTTCGTCTGGGTTTCGATGTACGCGTCCGTATCCAGATAATCGTCGTACGAATTTTGGTCGTAGACGAACTGCATGTTCACGTGCGACTCTTTGTCCACTTCCACGCGCGCCGCCGCCTCGTATACCGGCTTCATCTTGAACGTCGCGATCGTCACCACCGTCACCACGGTGAACAAGAAACGTCAGAATCAGCCACTGGTGCTTTCGAAGGATGATGATGTAGTCGAGCAGGTGCGGTTCCCGGGGTACAGCGTCCCAGGGCACCACGGGCGGGGGCGGAATCACCGTCAGCGATTCGCCCGGCTTGCGCTCACGAATGGCGTATCTGTCTTCCATGGATCCTGCGGTCCTCACGACCGAATCGATGCACCAGCGCTTGCTTGAGACTACTGAACGCGATAGACCGTGATCGCGCTTCCTAAACCCAACGCAGCCTCGGTCCCCCGGGCCAGCGCCTTCTTCCCTGTGCTGTCTGGGACGTACAGGATGTCGTCCGATTTCATCGGCACGTCATCTGCTTTCCGGTCTTCGATCTTCTTTAGTTGCACGGGAATCGTATCCCGCTGCCCCGTTTGCGGATTCATCCGCATGATCACGGCCGAGTTCGCCTTTGCGAACGTCGTCAAGCCCCTCGCCAGGGCCAACGCCTTCAGCACAGTTACTTGCTCCCCGCGATTCTGCAGCACGTACTCCCCCGGCTGCCCTACACCCGATCCCAGGACGTATATGATTCCGGCGCGCGGCACCGTCACTGTATCGCCGCCGTAAATTTGAATGTTGAAAACTGCATTCCCGGACTCCAGCAGACTTTGCAGCGGAATCGTGATCCTTTGTTCCTTCAGTTCGGGTTTCGTCGTCGCGCTCGCCGGTTCTTCTCTCGCAACCTCCCCCGCGCTTTCCGGCCGCGTCACGATCACGATGTTGCCTGCGTCGTCCGTCACGCCTCCGGCAGCCGTGAGCACTTCAAGCAGCGTCGTCGGTCTCATCACCTGAAACACCGTCGGGTGGCCGACCGCGCCCACCACCGTCACTGGCTGGCTGTTTTGTTCCTTGACGAACACCGAAACCTGCGGGTGCGACACCAATCCGTTCGCGAGCAGCAATTGCTCGAGCTTCGATTCCAGCTGGAAAGGAGTGAGACCCCCTGCCACGATTCTGCCTGGGATCAGCGGATAGCTGATGTCGCCCGTATCGCTAACACGGACGTCGCGGGAAAGTTCCGGAACATCGAATACGTCGACATGCAGCAGGTCTCCGCTCCCGATGGTTGCGTCCACCGGTTGCACGCTCGCCGGGGCGGCAAGCTCCTGCACTTTCACACTCTTCTGCTGGCGGAGTTTCGTGTGTTTCCTGGGCGCGCGCTATCTGCACGGTCCCAGCCATCAGCGGGACAGCCAACAGCCAGATGCGCTTCGCCCTCAGCCAGTCCGAAACCCCACGGACTGTAGCAACCATCGGCACAGATGACCCCGCGCCAACTATGGCCTAGCATCAACGCTCATGTCAATCGGGAGATTACCTGTCCGATTGCATTTTGGGCCTAGCAGGGAACAGCGTTGAAGTACCCTGGAAGTACCCCGGCGTCCGAACGCCTCAGCCCGCTCGCTCTCCGTCGCATCGCCGTATTCCCGAATGCGCTGCCGTGTCCCTGGCCGTGGCGCCTCTGAAGGAAGCGGCGGCGTGGTCACGAGGTAAGCCTGCAGGAGAAAAAGCAGGGCATTCGCCGGGAGTTGCAGGTTGAAGTCGACCAAGCTGTGCAGCAGCAGCCCTCCAACGGCCATGATCGCTGCTACATGCAGCCCGAGTGAAAAGCGCCCCTGCTCCGCCGCGAGGTTCTTCCTCGCCTCCCGGTAGAGGAGCCACAGGAATCCTGCTCCGCACAGACCTCCGAGTGATCCGCCCTCGGCCAGCGTCTCCAAATAGTCGTTGTGAACGTGGTCGACTCTTTTGCCGTCGTAGTCCGTCTCGTATCGCGGATACACCGCAACGATCGTGCCCAATCCGCACCCTTTGAGCGGATGATCGAAGAAAATATGCGCCGCCCCGCGGGCCATCGAGATACGTCGGCTCAGCGTCACGCCGGGCGATTTCAGAGCCGAGAGTCTCTGGATCGCACGGCTCGCTCCCACCCATGCCACAAAGAACAGCGCAACGATCGCCACGGCCGCGACTGCCGCCACGCGGCCGCTTCGCAGCGCCCGCCGCTTTCGCATCATCCAACCGAGAATGCCGATTTCGAGCGCGAAGCCGATCAAACCTCCGCGCGAACCCGACAGAACAAGCGCGCCCAGCGGAACGATCGTAAATAGAGTCATCAATGGAAGCACCTCTCGCCGCAGTCCGCGAAAGGCCATGAGCGCGAGGCCCACCGGCAGCGTCAGTTCAACGAACCCCGCAAAATGGTCCCGGTCCACATATGGGCCATACGGCTCACCTCCGTTGACAGGCTCGATCCAGTAAATGCTGTTACCCGCCGTGAAGTGCTGAATAATCGCGAGCAGAGACACCGCAAAACAGAACAGAATCACGCACCACGCCAGCATCGTAAGGTCGGCGCGCGACCGAAACGCCTGCGCGAACAGGAAAAACACGAGGAAATAAGTCGCCAGCCTCAACAATTGCAGCCGCGTCAAGAACGGATACTCGGTCCCATGAAGCAAAAGTTGCAGCAGGCCGATTCCGATGAGCCCCAGCAGCGGCCAGTTCAAAATATTCCACTCGATTTTCTTACCCGCGCCTCGACACGTCACGAGCGCCCAATACAAAAACAGCAGCGCCGCTCCGCCTTCCAGAATCGACTGGGACCACACCTGCACGGCCCCAAACGACAGCACGCTGAACGCGAGCAGGGCGCATATCCCGGCGCGCAACACCCTCATCGGGATGAAGTCTCCTCGCCCTCGCCCACACCCGCACCCGCGGAAACACCCGAGGGAATCAGCGACACATCCGCGATCCACGCCGTCCCGCTCAGCTTATTGTCGAAAAGCCTGCTCGGATAACGCACCACCCGCACCACCAGGAAGTGCGTCTCCGGCCCCGTCGCGATATCCTCGTTCACCGCCGTCCATGGCTGCGCCCCCGTCACACTATCGCTGACGACGCTGACAGCGTCCTTGTGGTTTGGATCGCTGATCGCAAACCGCATTCCGCTCTCCGTTGTGATCTCCTCCGTTCGCATCGACGCATGAAACTGGTAGTGCTGGTTCGGTTCCACTGGCACATACTCAAACGGCGCATCCAGACTGACGTTCGATCCCCCGGTAAAATCCATCCTCACGGCCCGCGACCCGTTTGGCCCAGGCTGAAGATCGAAGTCGATCGAGGTGCCCGGAGGATCATCCCAGCGCCAGCCGAGGCCTCCCTCCGCAAACTCCGTCTTAAAATCACCGTTCCAAATCAACGATCCGCGCGCTGGTTCTGTGCTGGGCAGTCCGGCCGTCGCGAGCGCTTCGCGCCACACGCGCCGCGCATCATCGGCGCGATCGTCGCGAATCAATTCGTCCAGCAACGGAAACGTTTCTGTCAGTGGCACGACCGCTCCCATTTGCCGGATCCGCTCCCAGACCACCAGCGCCGCATCCGCCTGCTGCGCCGCTCCAAAAAAATCGAGCGCCTGAAGGTACGCATCAACATTCGCGGGCAGCACTTGATCGAGCAGCAGATTGACGTTTTCGTTCGATCGCCACACCCGCGAAATCACCAGCGGCAGAAGCTTCGGGTCCGCAGTCACGGCCCGCCGCAGTTCGTCGTATGCGGCAGGATACTCCTCCTGCCGCAAGAGAAAATTGCCGTAGTAGAAGTCGACCACACCCGAAGCCGGATACACCGCCTGCGCCCGCTCGAAGGCTTGCCGGGCGCCGGCCACATCACCTTTCGTCTCGGAAGCGCTCGCCACGTCCATCCAGTAATCCGCGGAAAGCGGATTGTCGCGGACGGCATGCTGGTAGTCCGCCAGCGCGCGCGGCAAATCCGAATGGAGGAAATCCCACTGATAATAATGCCCCACCAGGTCCCATGCTTGGCCGTCGTCCGGCAGAAGCGCCGTCCCGCGCTCCATAAGCTCGATATTCTTCGAGTGGATGCGGTAGTCCGCGAGCCAAACCTCGCTCGCCTGAAAAATGATGATCGCCGCGATCGCGAATGCCGCGATCGCCAAAGCCGCCTTCTCGCGCGCGCCTTCGAGCGGAATCTCCATCGCTCCGTAATCTGCTATGGTCGGCGCGAAGCTGCAACACAAATCTGAGATAGGTCCGAGAGGTGGAAGGGCAGGGCTTCAGGCCTGCCATAAGGCGACGGCGCGAAGCGCTTACTACGAACCAGAAGGTCGGGAGTTCGAATCTCGCCGAGCGCGCCACTCTTTCCCATTTGCTTTCAATTGAGTAGCACTCCCTTCGTCTGGTTCTGTTTCTCCGATTTGGGAGCAACTGGGAGCAAAACCCGAGCGATTTTGCCAGCCAGCTTCTTTTGAACCCGAGGCATCGGCTGTGTGTACACATCCAGCGTCATCCGCGAGTTCGCATGGCCAAGTTGCGATTGCAGCGCCGTGATACTCTCGCCGGTCGGGTTCGCCCAGCTCGAGTATGTGTAGCGGAAATTGTGCCAACTCACGCGTGGAATCCCGGCTGTCTTGCAAGCGGGATGAAGCACGCGATTGAGCACATTGTTCGGGTTAAGCGGTGTGCCTCGATCAGTATGAAAAACAAAATCGTCGGGCTGACACTGGGCCGGACGAATCGATTCGAGGGCGTCCAGAACCACGCGGTGCACAAATACGATCCGCCTGGACGCCTGCGTTTTTGGTGCCGCCGACCTTCCTTCGTAATTGGACTCCGCGACGCGGACGGAACCGTTGGTCGGGTCGATGTACTTCCATCGAAGGCCGAAGATCTCCCCGCGACGTAGGCCCGAAGGCACAGCCAGCAACACCATCGTTCGATATGGTTGGACCAAACGATCGAGCGAGGCTCGACGTTTGCGAAGGTCGTCCGAGCCGACGAAGCCGTCGTAAAGTCCGATCTTTCAGCACTGCCTCACGTTAAGCAACTGACAGAGGGACCAGAGTATTTTGGCTCCGGCTTCAATTAAGCTTCAACGCATAAACCACAGTCATGTTGGTCCGCGCCCCGAAAATCCGTTACCAACCGGGAAGCAGCGGGTAGATTCTGAAACAAAGAGCCGTCAATCGAGTGAGATTGCGCTTGGTAGCTTTACATTCAGCATACCTGCCATACAGCGCCAGCAGCCCCCGCTTTTCTAGCAAGCGTTTAGGGCGCTCACTGTGACACTTATCACTGAGTCGCGTGAGATGGCTCACGTATTTTGGTGCGAGCACTTGCAAAACTGTGCGAAACCTATTTTAGCTCTTAACCAATCCAAGAGGAATGCCAACATGCTGATCAATCGAAGGAACATTCAAATCGAATGGGGAGATTGCGACGCGGCGGGAACCGTTTTCTTCCCGCGTTACCTCGAGTATGGTGACGCCTGCACGAATCATTTATTTGCGCGGGCCGGGCTCTTCAAGCCTGTGATGCTGAAGAAGTACAACATCATGGGTCTTCCCCTGGTTGATTTACGCGCCCGATTCCTGGTGCCTTCCGATTTCGGCGACGAGGTGGTGTACGAAACCTGCGTCACGGAGTGGGGACGCAGCAGCTTGCTCGTTCAACACAAAGTCTACAAAGCGGACGGCACACTTGGACTTGAGATCTTTGAGAAGCGCGTGTGGGTGAGGCGGGTAAGCGAAACTCCGGTCACGTTCCGGAGCGAGCCAATTCCCGAGGAAGTGAAGCGGAGATTTACCGACCCTGCCCCCGATGTGGCGCCGTGACCTGCAAGGGTCTCAGGAAACCGTTTGCGAGGCGAGGATACTTGCCTGAGATTCCGGGTGGCAGCGATCTAGCGATAAGAACTGGTTCAATCCTGCTTCCTAACCGAAAACGTAGGCGTCCCGCTCCTCGATGCCGCCGAGCTTCTGTAAGCGTTGATAAGCCAGCAAAGCGGCACCGAGAGCCGCGACACGTGTCTGGCTCATCACTGATATCTGCACCGCTGCATGAAGCGCAGGCTGCCGAAGACCAACACGGGCTATTGGCTGCCGAAGCTCGAAGGCAACAGGGCACGGGATATCGCTCTCTTTCGTTCTTAGCGCTGCGGCAAATTCGGCCGGCGTGCGATAGCCCAGACTGCTGTGCGGCCGCTCTTTCGTGCGTACGTGCGATTCCTTCGCTGACGAAGTCTTCGCATACGCTGAAACCTAGCTAATGCACTCCCTCGGTTCAGGTGTTTCCAAACGGTGCGGTTCTGGCAGTGCCCAAGGGGTCCTCGGGCGCGACAAGACACTGGGCATTTCGCGGCTCGTAGGAACCGGGACCTGAGTGTCTGGTTGGCGGGCCAGAAGGTCATGTTTTCGCCGGAACTCAATTTCAATCGGCGCCAATGAGCAAAATCGAGAAAAATTGACGAGGGAGCAACTCGGGAGCAAAAACGGTCGATTTCTTGTGTAAGGTCACCTCGTAAGTTGCAGAAAAGCAGGGCAGACCACAGCTTAGATTAGGGTCTGTTCACTTTACGAACCAGAAGGTCGGGAGTTCGAATCTCTCCGGGGGCGCCAGCTTAAAGCGGCCCGGACACATGGGTTACAGAACGTACCGGCTAGATAGGTAACAGTTTTGGGCCGAAGGGATTTTCCAGCGGTTCCAGGCGCTATCGCTGGTGCGGCAATCGGGTGGTTACAGGCACGCGCCTATTGTTCCTGGAGGGATCTTCTTGACAAGCGACTTAGCACTTTGCTAAGATTCCCCAGTGCAGATTATCGGCAAATATCTGATAGAAGCTGCGCAAAAGAAGCATGCGAACTGGAAAGGCTCTCTTGGTTCTTGGGTCAGGATCGTGGAGGGAGTGGAGCCGCCCTGGAGCAACTTACCCGCTGTCAGGCGGACGCGCAAAGATGCCGACCCGGTTGGAGACTGCGTAGTGTTCGATATCAAGAACAACGAAGCCAGGTTGATATCCTACATAAACTACGAAATGGGAACGGTTACGGTATTGGCCGTGTTGACCCACAAAGAGTACGACAAAGGAGGATGGAAAAGTGCCTGCAACTGCTGAACGGCTGCCAGCCAAATATCTTGTCAAAGAAGAGGCTCCGAAGACCATTTCTTCGCCCGAGCAACACCAAGCCTACATTTCCCGCCTTCTCGAGCTGCAGCGCAAAGCGCATCGCAGTACAGAAGAAACAGAAACTGCCAAACTACTCGTCGTCGTGATCGCCGACTACGAAGCGAAGCATTTCGTGGTCGAAAAGGCCTCGGGCGTCGAGGTGCTGCGAGAATTAATGGCGGCCAACGGCCTCAGGCAGAAAGACTTAGCAGACGACTTGGGCGGCGAGAGTATTGTGTCCCTAATCCTGCAAGAGAAAAGACAACTCAACCGGCAACAAATGGAAAAGCTCAGCTACCGCTTTCACGTTTCTCCTGCGGTATTTTTCTAAAGTTAGCATCGCAATGACAGTCCCTCCGCGCCCGAAAACAGGCTACTGACTCAATCGGGCGGGTGTCTCCTGTTTCATGGGGTGACATTTTCACGTTGCCGTTAACGGGTGACAGAATTATGAAGCTAAGACAATCAAGGGAGCTTCGCTTCCCCTAACCCGCGATTGATGCTACTTTCCACGAGGACGCCAATCACCCGCTCCCTCGCGTCCAATCGATGCCCGAGCGTTTCGCATTCTCCGATCTTCGCCACCTTTTCGCGAAGGCCAACGAAGAGAAGTCAGGCGATCAACTCGCCGGCATCGCCGCGCGCTCCGAGCGTGAACGCGTCGCCGCCAAGCGCCGGCTCGCCGATCTCCCGCTCGCCGAAATCGTCGCCCAGCCCCTCATCGATCCCGCCACGGACGACGTCACCCGCCTCATCCTCGACACCTACGACCGCGATGCCTTCGCGCCGCTCCAAAGCATGACCGTCGGCGAATTCCGCGAATACCTCCTCGACGACAGCACCACCGAAGCGCAGCTTCGCCAACTCCAGCGCGCCATCATTCCCGAAATCGCAGCCGCCACTGCGAAAATCATGAGCAACAAGGATCTCATCCTCGCCGCAGCCCGAATTCGCAATGTCACGCGCTGCCGCAACACCATGGGCGAGCGCCGCGTCCTCGGCATCCGCGTCCAGCCGAATCATCCCGTCGACGACATCGGCGGCATCCTCCTCGCGGCGTTCGAAGGCCTGCTCTACGGCTGCGGCGACGCGGTCATCGGCGTCAATCCCGCCTCCGATTCGGTCGAAACGGTCGCGTCGATCCTTCACGCGCTCGCGCGCCTCATTGACACCTACAACGCGCCCACGCAAGCCTGCTGCCTCGCGCACATCTCGACGCAACTCGCCGCGCTCGATCGCGGCGCGCCCATCGATCTCCTGTTCCAATCCGTCGCCGGCACCGAAGCCGCCAATCGCAGCTTCGGCATCACCCTCGCGATGCTGCGCGAAGGACGCGATCGCGTCCTCGAACATCATCGCCGCCGCGACATCCCTTGGAAGGGAGACAACGTCATGTATTTCGAAACCGGGCAGGGAAGCGCGCTTTCCGCCGAAGCTCATCACGGCGTCGATCAACTCACGCTCGAAGCCCGCGCCTACGGCGTCGCCCGCGTCTTCGAGCCCTTCCTCGTCAACAGCGTCGTCGGCTTCATAGGCCCCGAATATCTCTTCGACGAACGCCAGATCATTCGCGCCGGCCTCGAAGATCATTTCATGGGCAAGCTGCTCGGTCTGCCGATGGGCTGCGACGTCTGCTACACGAATCACGCCGCCGCCGATCAGAATTCCGCCGACAATCTCCTGATCCTGCTCGCCACCGCCGGCTGCAACTATTTCATGGGCGTCCCGTGCTCGGACGACGTCATGCTCAACTACCAGTCCACCAGCTACCATGATGCGATCGCCGTCCGCCACCTCCTGAATCTCCGCCCCGCCCCTGAATTCGTCGCATGGCTCGAGCAAATGGGCATCTATCGCGAAGGCCAGCCCGCGCTCCTCGACGCACCGTCACGCCGCCGCCTGATGCACGCGCTCGAATCGTCCCTCGAGGAAACCGCGTGATGCCAGGGACCATCCCCGACGAGCCGAGAGATTGGTACGTACGCTTCGAGCGCCGGAGGCGCGATTGTAATTAGCCCGGCACGAAGCGCAGCGAAGTGCCGGGAAAGGACAAGGCGGAGTCGCAAGTCCCGCAGGGACGGTTGACCTCCGCCGGAAGCTCTGAAGCGCGAAAGTTTCGAATTTCGAAGGGTGGCTCGACATGTGAGAAAATCCGGCGTATCCCGATCCTATGCGCAGCTTCACCCGCAGCGGGTATTCGGCGTAATCCAACGATCGCGTCCGTCAGAGGAGCCTGCTTAGATGGCCGACGAATCCAATCCGCTTGCGCCGTCCGATCTCCCCGAAATCGTGAAGAAGATTCGCGCCCGCACGCCCGCGCGTCTCCTCGCGGGCCGCTCGGGCGCCGCCTATCGCACCGCCACGCAAATCGATCTGCGCGAAGCTCACGCCGCCGCCCGCGACGCCGTCCGCGAGGAATTCGATCCTGCAACCGCATTCGGCGCAGCCTTCATGCAACAGTGGAATTTATTCGAAGTCCCCACTCGAGCCGACACCAAAGATCAATATCTGTTGCGTCCTGACCTAGGGCGCCTTTTCGATGATGCAAGCCGGGAGAAATTGCAGAAGCTGTGCCCGCAGTCGAGCGATCTTCAAATCGCGATCGGCGACGGCCTCTCGGTCCCAGCGGTTGCGGCGCAAGTTCCGCCGTTGTTGCCGCTCCTGGCGCAAGGAGCGGCCCAGCGCGTCTGGAAAATCGGCCGCACGTTCGTCATCCATCACTGCCGTGTGGGAATCCTGAATGATATCGGTGAACTTCTCGCGCCTAAGGTCGTCGTCCTGCTCATCGGCGAGCGCCCCGGCCTCGCAACGGTAGAAAGCCTCTCGGCGTACATGGCCTATCGTCCATGTGCACGCCACACCGACGCCAACCGCAATTTAATCTCGAATATCCACGCTCGCGGCTTGAGCCCGCAACTCGCCGCCGCGCGCATCCTCAACCTCGCGGCCCAGATGATGAACCTCGAAAAAAGCGGCGTCAGCGTCCGCGAAAATTTCGCCACGCTCGCCGAAAACAATTACCTCTCGCCGATGTAGTACACGATCCCGGCCGCAAAGCGATAACTTCCCTGGCCCGTCGTGCCGCTGCTGCTCCCGCTGTGGAAGTGAGTGCTTCCGTAATCGAACATCCCGCGAACGCTCCAGTTCGGCTTGATGTGCACGTCCAGGCCGCCGCCCCCTTCCCAAGCGTGGGAGAAATATGTTGTCGTGCTGCTGCCGAAGCCACCGTATGGGCCAATCATCAGTCGGTAATATCCTTCCCCGTACAGAAAGTGCCCGAACGGCGACAATTTGTGATGCTTGAAAGGATAGATCTGCGGCCCGGCGAGTAACGTATAGAGACTCGGATTTTCCGTTCCACCCCCTGTGACGGGAATCGTCTTGTATACCCCCTGGACCTCCGCTTCAGCGGCGAGCCGCCATTTCCAGTCGTAGGTGAATGAGCCGTACCAGCCATTCATCCCTATCTTGGGAAGGCCTGAGGTGTAAAACGACCGGTGCGAATATCCCGCGGAAATCTCGTACTTCGGCGAAAATAGCGTGCTCACCTTCTTTTCCGGCTTCTGATTCTCATCCGGCGTCGTTTGCGATGACGAAGACGACGACTGCGAAGTATCCTGAGGCGGCGTATCCTGCGACGGCGCGTCCTGCGCCACAACCCGAACAACCACCAGCAGGAACAGAACAAAAAGTCCCGCAAACTTTTTCATCTACCGCGTCCTCCTCGGATCGCCCGGCGAAGTGTCATCGCTTGGAGGCGCCCGGCGCCGCCCGGGTTGGCTCGCCTCCACCTCTTATTGATTTAAGGAATTGAATTTGGCCGCTGAGAAGTATCACAGAATCAGCGCCGCACGCGAAAGAAAATGAGTGGCACAGACAATCCTGTCTGTGCTTCTCGGCAGCCGCGCCCGGATTGGTGGAACCGCGATGAATGACCCCACGGCTTTCCGTCATCCGAAGATCACTGGCACAGACAAACCTGTGCCTCCTGGCAGCCGTGCAGCCACGGGTCGCCGCTTTCGCGACCGGCATACGGGTGGAAGCGTGGGCCTTCAGGCCCTCGAAAAGCGCATCCCAATAAAGGGGCTTCAGCCCCGGGCCGTTGGTCCGTAATTATTCGACGAGACCCCATTCCAACCCGCGGTGATGCTCTAATTCCGTGTTGCTGATTTTCCGGGCCATGGTGTGCCGGTTGCGAGATTTTCCTCGAATCGACGAATGGCCGCCCGAAGCTTGGCCGCGCGAAGTCTGTTCTCGCGTAGCAATCTATGGGCTTCCTGGATCGCCTCCGCCCAGCCCAATTTACCTGTTTTACCTGGTCGATTTTAATTGACTGTATTACCTGTTTTAGGCATAATGATCTCCATTATGAACACCGAATCCAAAGATGTAAGCAAGACGACCGCCCAAGAGGCTTATTCTCAGGCACTTGAGACGGCGCAGAGAGAACTTGCTTCTTTGCGCGACGAACGCCAGAAGATCGACAGACGGATAGCAAGTCTGGAGCAAAGCGTAAAGGGCCTCGCTGCTGTCTGCGAAGAACAGCGGGTGGAGACAGAAGCTCCGATGGGATCGCTCTCCGACATGGTCACTGGAGACATTGCCGGACTCGGTCTTACCAATGCAATCCGTAAGGTTCTTTCCTCGCGCAAGGTTGCTTTGGTTCCTACTGAAATCCGAGATGCTCTTGTGGAGAGTGGTATGGATTTGAGCAAGTACTCGAATGCAATGGTCGCCATCCACAATACGCTTAAGCGCCTCTATGACCAAAGGGAACTTGCGAGATCGACGGATGAGCCGACACGCTATCTGTGGCTCAACGACATGTACAAATTTTCGCAGATGGCCGCACTGGCGACTATGGCTCTGCAACCAACTCATGTGCCGAAGGATTTTGAAACAAGATAAAAAATAAAACGCCCCGCCCCTAGTTAGACCTAGGAGCGGGGCTGAATCTAAACGCGGACGAAGCCCGCATCTAGACCCGAGATCGTGATTGTCGGGCTTCTCCCGCAGAAAAACAAGGGAGAAACCGACATGACCTGTATCCGTTGCAAACACGCCGAAGCAAAACGATTCGGATTCTACGGTACCAGAAGAATCCAGCGTTTCCGCTGCCCTTCCTGCAAAGCCACATTCTCCGAACCGCGCCAGAAGCCCCTTGGACGGCACTACATCGCCACCGAAAAAGCCGCGCAGATCATCACTCTCTTGCTTGAAGGGATGAGTGTCCGCGCCGTCTCGCGTGTCACTGAGACACACCAAGGCACGATCCTCTCGCTGCTTCTCACGGTCGGTAAGAAGGCCCGAAGTCTTTTCGATTCTCGCGTGCGGAATATCCGTCCGCGATTCGTGCAGGCGGATGAGCTTTGGACTTTCGTTCACACCAAGGAAGCCCATCTGTACGGCGATACTCCGAAAGAGTGGGGCGATCAGTACATCTGGATGGCGATTGATAGCGAAACAAAAATGGTCCTGTCGTATCTGGTCGCGAAGCGCGAGGGTACAAGCGCGCACGCATTCATCCGCGATTTGAGCGAGCGCACGATAGGACGTTTCCAAATCACAACGGACGGGCTTCGCAGCTACGTTCCGGCTGTCGAAGAATACTTCGGTGCAGATGTGGACTTCGCGCAATTGCTCAAGCTCTATGGAACGCGAGACGGTGAAGGCCCGGAGTGGTACAACCCCTCGAAAGTTACCGCGACTATCCCAATCACGATCAGCGGAAATCCCGACGTTGCGCGAATTAGCACGAGCCATGTCGAACGCGCCAATTTGAGCGTGCGGACACACCTTCGCCGCTTTACCAGGCTGAGTCTTGGTTTCAGCAAAACGCTCGAACATCTGACCGCTGCAATTCATCTGTACATGGCCTTTTTCAACTTCTGTCGCGTCCATCAAACCCTCAAAGTCACGCCCGCGATGGAAGCGGGGATTGCAGATCATATTTGGTCCGTTCAAGAGCTGCTAATATGGTCCGAGGCGTAACCCGATGGCTAAGCCTCCATATCCGATCCCCACCAGCCATCAACACACTTTCGTTGCACCACCCAACCCGCCGTTAAGGTGACGACCAGCCCGCCAGTCTGATACGCTTTCGTTCTCGGTCGCACGAACATGAAAACCAAAGCCGCACTCGCACTTCTCGTGGTCCTCGCCCTTGCCGCCGCCGTGCTCGCGGCGCAGCTCGACGACTCCACCCGCCAGCTCGCTCGCGATATTTTCCGTCAGCTCGTCGAAATCAACACCACCGACTCGGTCGGCAGCACCACTCCCGCCGCCCAAGCAATGGCCAAGCGTCTGCGCGACGCCGGATTCCCGCCGAGCGACGTGCAGGTCCTCGGGCCCAATGACCGCCGCGAAAATATGGTCGCGCGCCTTCGCGGCACGGGAGCGCGCCGCCCGATTCTTCTGATCGGCCATCTCGACGTCGTCGAAGCCCCGCACCTCGATTGGTCGACCGATCCGTTTCAATTCGTCGAAAAAGATGGCTACGCCTACGGCCGCGGCACGCAGGATATGAAAGACGGCGACGCCATTTACGTGACCACGCTGATCCGCTTCGCCGAAGAACACTACCGCCCCGATCGCGACATCATCCTTGCGCTTACGGCTGATGAAGAAGGCGGCGATTCCAATGGCGTCGACTGGCTGATCCGCAATCATCGCGACCTGATCAACGCCGAGTACGTCCTCAACGCCGACGGCGGCGGCGTTTACACGCAGGACGGCAAAGCGGTGATGATGTCCGTCGACGGCAGCGAAAAAATCTACGCCGACTATCAGCTCGAAGTGAAAAATGCCGGCGGCCACAGCTCGTTGCCCGTCCCCAACAACGCGATCTATCACCTCACCGACGGCCTCGCGCGCCTCGAGCGCTACAAATTTCCGTTCGAACTGAATGCCGTCACGCGCGCCTACTTCCTCCAAATGGCCGCCACCGAATCCGGCCAGACCGCCGCCGACATGCGCGCCATCGCCGGCAAAAAACTGAATTCGGCCGCCATCGCGCGCCTGTCCGCCGATCCGCTCTCGAACGCAACGATGCGCACCACTTGCGTCGCCACGCGCTTCGACGCAGGCCTCGCGAATAACGCGCTGCCGCAGCTCGCGCGCGCCATCGTCAATTGCCGCATTCTTCCCGGCCACACAAAGGAAGAGATCCGCCAGAAACTGATCCAGATCCTGGCGGATCCCGCGATCGCGGTTCGCTACGTCAGCGATTCTGGACAGGTCATGGACGCGGCGCCGACTCAACCCCCGGCGCCTCCCGTCGTGTTGCGTGCCGAAGTGATGGATCCCGTCGAGCAGATCGCCCATCAGATGTGGCCCGGCATCGTCGTCATCCCGACGATGGCCACCGGCGCATCGGACGGTGTCTACACCAACGCGGCTGGCATGCCCACGTACGGCATCTCCGGCGTCGCAATCGATTTCGACGACGTGCGCGCGCACGCCCGCGACGAGCGCCTGCGCCTCAGTTCGTTCGACGATGGCGTCGTCTTCTACGAGCGCCTCCTGAAAGCGCTCACCTCCCAGCCCGCCGCAGGCGATCAAGGCAAATGACGCTGGCCGCGTCCACCTTGGCCGATGTTCGTCGTTCTCTGCGTCCTCTGCGTCTCCTTGCCCTGAGCGTGGCCGAAGGGTGCGGTGAAATCCTCGGTCCGCTCCGCTGGATGCCCGCCGGCCGATGAGCTTGCTGCGCAGAATTTTTCTTTCGGCGTCGCAAAGCGCGTGGCTGCGCGACCGCGCCTCGCGCCTCGCTTTCGTTCGCCGCACCGCCGGCCGTTTTCTCCCGGGCGAAGATGCGGAAGCCGCGCTCGCCGCTGCCCGCACGCTCGCCGAAAGCGGCGTCATCACGCTGCTCACGCACCTCGGCGAAAACGTCGCGACCCGCGACGAAGCCTCCGCCGTCACCAACCAATATCTCGATCTGATTGCGCGCGTCCGCACGGCGGGCCTGCCGTCGGAAATTTCCGTCAAGCTGACGCAGCTCGGCCTCGATCTCGACGCCGAATTCTGCTTCGCGAATCTCGTCAAGCTGATCGAAGCCTCGGCATCCGCCGATCCCGCCGCCTCGAAAACGCTCTGGATCGACATGGAGCAGAGCCCCTACATCGATGTCACGCTCGAACTCTACCGCCGCACCCGCGCCGCGCATCCGAACGTCGGCGTGTGCGTCCAGGCCTATCTCTATCGCACGGAAAAGGACGTCGCCTCCCTCATCGCGCAGGGCGCCACGGTCCGCCTCGTGAAGGGCGCATACAACGAGCCCTCCGAAATCGCCTACCCGAAAAAATCGGACGTCGACGAAAGTTTCTTCCGCCTCGCGCAAATGTTGCTCGGTCCAGAAGCGCGCGCCGCAGGAGTCCGCGCGGCGATGGCCACGCACGACCGCCTATTGATCGCGCGCATCATCGAATGGTCCGCCGCGCAGCAAATCCCGAAAGCCGAACTCGAATTCGCCATGCTCTACGGCATCCAGCGCGCCGAACAGCTGCGTCTCGCCCGCGATGGCTATCGCAGCTGCGTCCTCATCTCCTACGGTTCCTACTGGTTCCCGTGGTTCATGCGCCGCCTCGCCGAACGCCCCGCCAACGCATGGTTCCTCGCCCGCAATCTGTTTTCATAGAAATTAGAAATTGGAAAATCGAAAATGGACGCCCGTCCACACACATCGCGCGGCCGCCGCTCTGCCCTTTTTCTATTCTCTTTTTTCCGATTTCTGTTTCTACAGGGTGTGCAGATACGCGACGAGATCGTAGAGCTGTTCCTGATCGAGCGCGTCGCCCTCCGCCGGCATCATCCCGCGCCCATTGATAATCGTCTGCTCGACGAACCGGTTGTTCGCCGGCAGCCCGCTCGGCAGAAATTGCTTCTTGTAGAGTCCCTCGAGGCTCGGCCCCTTGCTCCCTGATGACGAATACGCGTTGTGGCACGCGCCGCAATAGTGGTCGAAGACCAGCCGCCCGCTCGCCTGCTCCGCGGTCAGACCGAGCTGCGCGTCCGATTTCGGCTTCGGGTCGCCGCACCCGGCGACAAATATCGCCAGCGCCGCGCCCAACACGATGCCCGCCACAATAAAGTTTCGCCTTCTCACGGCTCCATAATACTTGCCCCGGCCGCAACCGTACACACTACGCCCGCCTTCAGGGGCGTCTTAGGTGTAAACGTAGCGCCGGCTGCTCGCCAGACGCTCAGCGCCGTAGGCGCGGCACACAGGCTCAGCTCGCTCGCAGCGCCGCCCCAAGCTTCGTCTCCAGCACGCCAACAATCCGCGCCGAAAACTCCGCAATCTGCGCATCGGTCAACGTTGCCTCCGCGCTCTGAAACGTCACGCGAATCATCAACGAAAATTTCCCCGCCGGAATCTGCCCGCCGCGAAACAGATCGAGCGCCTCGACGCCGCGCAATTCCGCAATCTCCAGCGCGCGGATCGTCTCACCGACCTGCGCGAACTTCACGCCATCCGCCAGCACCAGCGAAAAATCCCGCTCGACCGCCGGAAACCGCGGTATCGGCGTGAACTTCCGCTGTTCGTTCGCGAGCTCAATGCCCTCCAGTAACGGCTCGAGCCGAATCTCGGCGACGAATATCTCTTGCCGCAGCTTCAGCTGATCCGCGATGCGCCGCGCGAGCTGGCCCGCCACGCCCGGCACCGATCCATTGTTGGCTTGCGAGAGATATACGCGCGCCGCGCGCCCGCCAGCGAGCCATCGCGGACCATCCGCCTCCCACGCGAACCCTCCGGCAAGCTCGCCAATGCGGCCGAGATCGCCCTTCAAATCCACGAACGCAAATTCTCGCGCATCCTCATGAATCGTTTTCTCTAGCGCGTTTCCCGTTGCGCCCAACGTGAGCACGAGATTTTCGACCGGCTCGCCATCCCGCAGCGAATACGCCTTGCCGATCTCAAAAAGCCGCAAATCGCGCTGCCCGTGATTCAAATTCCATTCGATCGCATCGATCATGCTGACCACGCCATTCGACCGCATCACCGACGCATCTTCCGCCAGCGGATTCCCGATCACCGCCGGCGCCACGCCCTCCGCGCGAAACAGCTCATCCCGCCGCCCATCGACCAGCGGAATCGCCACAATTTCCTGATAGCCCAGCGCGATCACGCGTTCGCGCAAACGATCGAGCGCCGCCGCATGCGGCAATCGTTGCGCCGGCCGCTTCGCTGGAGGCAGCCGCGGCGGAAATTTATCGTAGCCATAGTGCCGCGCCACCTCTTCGATTAAATCGATTCCGCGCGTCACGTCCTGCCGCCACGAAGGCTGCTTGCACTCCCACGCCGCCAGCAGCGAGCCCGCGCTTCCGCGGTGCGCGTCCTTGCGAGGATGAAACCCGAGCGCGCCCAGAATTTCCTCGATGTCGCGATCCGGCACATCCGCGCCCATCACGCGCAGCAGCTCCTTCCGCGAAAGCTCGATCGTCGCGCCCGCCGCGCGCCCCGGATACACATCTACCACGCCCGCCAGCAGCTCGCCGCCCGCTATCTGCTGGATCAGCTCCGCCGCGCGCCGCGACGCCATCTCCGCCATCTCCGGATCGGCGCCGCGCTCGAATCGGTACGACGCCTCCGTCCGCAGCCCCAGCGCCTTCGAAGTCCGCCGCACCGAAATCGGATCGAACCACGCCGACTCGATCAGAATATTCCGGCTGCTGAATCCGATTTCGCTTTCGGCGCCGCCCATCACGCCCGCAATCGCCACCGCCCGCGATGCGTCCGCAATCACGCACATCTCTTTCGCGAGCGTGCGCTCCGCGCCATCGAGCGTGCGGATTTTTTCTCCCGCCCGCGCGCGACGCACTACGATGCGCCTTTCCGAAAGCTTATCGAGATCGAACGCGTGCAGCGGCTGCCCCAGCTCGAACATCACGCAGTTCGTCACGTCGACCACGTTGTTGATCGGATTCTGCCCGATCGCCTCGAGCCGCTGCCGCAGCCAATCCGGCGAGGGCTGCACCTTCACGCCGCGCAGCACGCGCGCCGTGTACCGCCCGCACAATTCCGGCGCTTCGATTTCGACGCGCGTCGCGTCCGCCGCCTTCTCGCCCGATTCCTTCAGCTTCGGCTTCAGCGACTTCACCGGCAGCCGGTAAATGGCCGCCACCTCGCGCGCCACGCCATAGTGCCCCAGGCAATCGGGACGGTTCGCCGTAATCTCCGCGTCGAGGACGGGCCCCGCCGCCGTCTCCTCGATCGAGTCGATCGCGATGCCCGCGAGCGAAAGCCTCGCGCGCAGCTCGTCCGCAGCCGCCGTCGCCTCCACGAATTCCTTCAGCCAATTGTAAACAATCTTCATTCTCGTATTTTCAGTGGCACAGACAATCCTGTCTGTGCTCTTACGCCATGCTCGAGTCGCGCGTCAGCGCGCGCCGGTCTCCATTCGATTCCACAACGCCAACGTCGCGAGGGCCGTCATTCTGAGGCCGCGTCGTTTGCGGCCCAAAGAATCTCTCTTCCTTGCGATCGCGCCGCCACCCCACTTGGGTCCGCGGACCGTAACTGAACGCCCGGCTATCGGCGATCCTCGCTCCGGTTTTGTAGTGGCCCCGCTTCTTGCTTTTCAGGGGGTCGGAGCTTGAGCTCCGACATAAAACCGCCGCGCGAAGCGCGTACCCTTTTGCAGCTTCACCCGCAAGATGTAGTCGAGGCGAGCGCCGCCTCTGTCAACCGCTCACCCACCCGCTTCCAACCGCCCATAATAGACATGCGTCTCGTACTCAAATCGCACGCGCCCATCCCCCGCATGCGCATCAAAAAGCCTCCGCAGCGCGGCCAGCATCGGCTCATGCTTCGGATGCCCTTGCGGCGGCGCGTACGACGAACTCAGCAATCTCCCGCGCAGCCCGTCGAAATCGAACACCTGCTCGTTCGGCAGCAATTCCTCGGCGAATGCGCCTTGCCCGAAAAAGTCGTTCATGCGCGCGTATTGCGGATACGTCTCCGCCACCTTCGCGTAATCGTCGCAATATTCGTGCAACAGCGCCGCGTACTCCCGCTGGAACGCCGTCCGGTCGCTCACCCGCTCGTTCCACATCACCGAGACCCAGCCCTGCGGCCTCAGCACGCGAACAAATTCCGCTCGCGCCGCCTTCGGCTCAAACCAGTGAAACGCCTGTCCCGCCACCACAAAATCCGCGCACGCATCCGGCAGCGTCGTCGCTTCCGCCGCTCCTGCCACGCTGCAAAAGTGCGGATACTTCTCGAGAAACTGCTCGCCCGCATCCCGCATCGCCGCATTCGGCTCAACGCCATACACGATATTGCCGTTCTCGAGAAAAAGCTGCGCCAGCAGCCCGGTCCCGGAGCCAACATCCACAACCACCGACTCCGCCGTCAGCCCGCACCCATCGCGCAGCACATCCAGCACCTCGCGCGGATACCCCGGCCGATACCGGACGTAGTCCTCCACGCGATTCGAGAATCGTTCTTTTGAATCGGCCGCCAATTTCGCATCCGCCATGGCGTTTGAACCAATTACTTCCGCCCCACGCTATGCCGCCCGATCCATTGGGCGAGTTCGCCTTCGGAAACCCGGCCGGCTGCCAGCGCAAACATCTCGGGTATGACATCCTCATCGGTCGCTTCGAATTCGTAACCGTTGAGTCCCAGAAACGCGACCAGGGCCAGGAAGGCTACGCGCTTGTTTCCATCCCGGTAGGGATGGTTGCTCGCAATGCCGAATGCGTAGGCCGAGGCCAGCGACACGATATCCGTCTTCCGCTCGTACCACCATTTCTGACGCGGCCTGGCCAGCGCCGATTCCAGCGCGCCCTCATCGCGAATTCCGTGAAGTCCGCCATGTTCGCGCAGTTGCTCGAAGTGGATCGCATCCAGCACGACCCGGCTCACCCAGTGCGGTTCCGGCTTGCGAGCGGCCACGGCTTCACTTCGCGAGCGAGCGCAGCGCGTTGCGGAATTTCTTCGCCGCCTTCGCCGCGATCTCCAACGCCCGTTCGGTCTCTGGATCGTACGGCGTCAAGAGAATGCCACGGTCGGTTTCGACGGCCAGGACGCGGTCGCCAGGCTCCAATCGGAATCGATCGGCCATATCCTTCGGCACCGTCGCACTGACAGATCCCCCGGCTTGTCGCAGCTTGATTTCCTTGGTCATGCCTAGATCGTAGCACATTAGTGCTACCCTGTGCAGCCTTCTCCCGATTTGAGGCATCCTTCGGCCCACCCCCCCGCGCTCAGGATGACGATCCTCGTCGGATCGTCACGGAAACTGACGCAAAAACCGCACGTCGTTCTGAAACAGCAGCGGCAGCTCCGTAATCCCGTACTTCATCATTGCCAGCCGGTCGACGCCCATCCCGAACGCGAACCCCGAAAGCTTTGCGGCATCATACCCAACGAAGCCGTAGACCGCCGGATTCACCATCCCCGCGCCGAAAAGCTCGATCCATCCCGAAAACTTGCACACGCGGCAGCCCGTCCCCCCGCAGACGTGGCACGTCGCATCGACTTCCGCCGACGGCTCCGTGAACGGAAAATAGCTCGGCCGCAGCCGCGTCTTTGCCTTCGGCCCCAGAAATTCGCGCACGAAATATTCGACCGTGCCCTTGAAATCGCAAAAAGTGATGTCCGTGTCGACCGCCAGCCCTTCGATCTGGTGGAACATGTACCCGTGCGTCGAATCCGGATTGTCGCGCCGGTAGACTTTGCCCGGCACCACGATCCGCACTGGCGGCGCCTGCTTTTCCATCGTGCGAATCTGCATCGGCGAGGTGTGCGTGCGCAGCAGGTACCCGCCGCGCGCGCCCTCGATGTAGAACGTATCCATGTTGTCGCGCGCCGGATGGTGCTCGGGAATGTTGAGCGCCTCGAAATTGTAGTAGGGCGTCTCGATCTCCGGCCCTTCGACCACGCTGAACCCGATCGAAAGAAAAATCCGCAGCAGCTCGTCGAACGTCTGCCGGATCAGGTGCCGCGTCCCGATCGCGCGCTCCACGCCCGGCAGCGAAAGATCGATTTGATCCCGAGCCGCGGCCGCCTGCTCCGCCGCCGCTTCGATCTCCTTGCGCTTCTCCTCGAGCGTCGCCTCGACGTGCGCCTTTAGCTTATTCAGTTCCTGCCCAACGATCGGCTTTAGCTCCCTCGGCGCCGGCTTCAGCCAGTTGTCGCCGATGAGCGAGAGAATCCCGGACTTGCGCCCGAGCCAAGCGTGACGCATTAGCTCCCACTGCTCCGTCCCCATCTTGGGATCGCTTGCTGCGCGCTGCATAATTGTGTCGAACTCAGCGTTGCAGTCCGCAAATAGGCGCACTACACCTCCCGCGCTCTCCACGCTAAGCTGCGACAGACTTTGCGAAACGGATTTTATGATCAACATTTTGGGAGTCAGGGCAAGGCGATTCGCTAACCGCCCAAGAAACGAAACCGGTTTTCCGGGTGCCCCACCCTTGGTTTCTAAGGGTGGGCCGCCCGGCATAAACGATCCGTCGCGATGTCCGTCTACGCCGCGGGCTGCTTCGGCGCAGGCGCCGCCTTCATATGCTGCTTCGCCGTCGCCACAAGCAACGTAAACCCCTCGGCATCGCGCACGGCCATATCCGCCAAAACCTTCCGGTCGATGTCGATCCCGCCCGCCTTCAGCCCATGAATCAACTGGCTATAGGTGGTGCCGTTCGCGCGTGCCGCCGCGCCGATCCGCTGGATCCACAGCGTGCGGTAATCGCGCTTGCGCGTCCGCCGGTCGCGATAGGTATATCGCAGCGAACGGTTCACCGCCTCCTTCGCCGACCGGAAGAGTTTTCCCTTGGTGAGGAAAAATCCCTTCGCGTGTTTCAGCAGCTTCTTGCGCCGGGCGCGGCGCTTCGTTCCGCGTTTCACTCGAGGCATGGTTCTGATTCTCCTGTTTTGAAAAGTCGGTTACGCGGAGAGGATGCGCGGGAACGCCCCACCCGGCCCGAAGTCGGGCCTGGCACAGCGCGACAGCACTAGTCTCCGCGGCGTGTTCGTTGAGCTCCCATCGCTTCCGATGTGAATCGGAGGCAGGAGCAAAACAAGCCGGAAATTCCGGCTTGCGACCTTTCGTCCAAATTGCGGACGTAGGTTGGGCCGGCAGGCCCGCCGCGGCGGGTTACGCTCTGCCTGGCCAAGAGAAACTGGGTCAACAACTAAAACTAAATCGCTCGCACCGAAGCGCCGTCATTCTGAGGCCGGTGTTTGGCCGAAGAATCTCTCTTCGTTCCTATTCACGAGGAGACGTAACGCTTGGAGTCACAACGAGAAAATCGCGCGCCATTAAACCCCGTACGGCAGCGCGAGACGAATGTTGTGCACGTCCGCCGGATTCACTTCGATTTTACCCGCGAGTTTCCGCTGCCGGCGCGGCAGCTTGGTGCCGAGCAGGTGGCGCTTCCCCGAATGCCACCGCATCACTTTTCCCGTCGACGTCATCTTGAACCGCTTGGCGGCCCCGCGATGCGTCTTCAACTTCATTTTCTTGTTCTTTTTCACGAATCCCTCTTCTGCCGCGAATTTTTCACGCCGTCGGCTGCGCCGGGCGCACCGGCGCCGAAGCGACAGCTCCCTTTTTGGGCGCCAGCAGCGCGAGCAAAATATTCGCTTCCATGCGCGGCCCGAATTCCACCTGCGCGTGCTCGTTGATTTCCTTGAGCAGCCGGTCCATCTTGGCGCGGCCCACGTCCTGGTGCGCCATTTCGCGGCCGCGATGGAAAATCATCGCCTTCACTTTGAAACCGTCGCCGAGGAACCGGATGATCTGGTTCTTCCGCACCTGATAATCATGCTCGGCGGTCGAAGGACGAAACTTCACTTCCTTGATGTGCGAACTTTTCTGGTGCTTTTTCTGCTCGTGCGCTTTCTTGTTCTGCTCGTACAAAAACTTGCCGTAATCGACCAGCTTGCATACCGGCGGCACCGCGCTCGGCGAGATTTCGACCACGTCCAACCCGGCGTCGCGCGCCGCCTTCATTGCATCGAACAGGGACATCACGCCCAGCTGATTCCCCGCCTCGTCAACCACACGGACCTCTCGAGCGCGAATGCGCTCGTTTACTCGGAGACCACCCGAACCTCTAGGTTCTGCGATAAACCCACCTCCGAACGGCGAAACATTGTCTTCGCCGCCCGTTTTCTTGTCGCCAGCCCTTCAAACCGCAATCTGAGGGCGACAGGCCAAAAAGTATAGCACGCCCGGCCCGCCCACCCGCAATAGCGTTCACTACGTAGCCGCAAGGTTTAAATGTAGCACCGCGGCCTAAACGCCCCCTGCGCTGACGTGTCATCCCGAACGAAGTCCCGCGCTCCCGCTTTTCCCGCGGTGTTGGCGGGCGCGGGACGCAGTGAGGGATCTGCTGTTTCGACCGTTAGCTCGCCACCGACCGTCGTTCCGAATGTGTTCTTCGAAACGCCCTCGCCAAACGCACTGGCGAAAACAAAACGTTCAGCCATAATCAAACGCAAATGCCACTCATCGATCTCATCGGAACCATCGCCGCCGTCTGCACCACCACCGCCTTCATCCCGCAAATCGTCAAGATCCGCCGGCAAGGTGGTCGCGATCTCTCCTACCCGATGCTCTTCCTTTATCTCACCGGCATCGTCCTCTGGCTCGTCTACGGCCTCACGATCCACGCCGCCGCCGTCATCTGGGCCAACGCCGCCACATCGCTCCTCGTCGGCGTGGCTCTCGTCCTCAAGGCCACCCACCCGCACCGCTAGTCGCCAGGTTCCTCCGCGACACGCCACCGAAACCTTCACCAAACTTTCGTCTTGACAAGTAGCAGATTGCGATATACAAATCGCATATTGTAATACGAGAGCGTGACCATGAAACTCGGCGACAAACTTCGTTCCCTCCGTTCCGTCGAAGGACAGCTCCGCGGCTTCGATCGCCCCATGACTCAGGTCGAAGTCGCCAAGGCCATGAAGCGCGAACTCGGCCGCAGCCTCAGCCAGGCCTATCTTTCGCAGATCGAGAGCGGCTTGCGCCCGCACATCACCCACACCACGCGCGAATTGCTCGCGCGCTTCTTTCGCGTCTATCCGGGCTTTCTCGTTGACGATCCCGAGGGATACTCCGCCGCGCTGCAATCGGATCTGCGCGTGATCGACGCGAAAGTGGACTCCTGGCTCTTCGCGGGCGCCGAACAATTTTCGTCCGACGCGCAACTGAGCGACGCGTTGCTCGAGCTCGCTCGTCATGAGGATTCGCGCCGCCTGTTGCTTCTGCTCGGCGAAATCGTGCGCACGCCGGGGCTCGCCGATCGGCTCGGCGAGGTGCTTCGCCCGGAAACGCCGCAAAGGGACCCTGACGATCGAAGGCAACAGTCGCCGGAAACCGGCGCGCGGAGCTAGCAATGCGAACCTTGCTCGAGGCACAGGAAATTCTCGGCGTCACGGTCGAAGTTGTGGAGGCGCTCTATGACGTGGGCAAACTTCTACTTGTTCTGTTTTCTGATTGGGTTCGCCCTTAGCCTGCTCTCGTTTCTCGCGGGCGCCGTGCATCTGCATCTTCCGGCGAAGCTGCACGTTCATTTGCCGGCGCAAGCGCTGCACGGCAAAGCGATCGCGGGCCTTCGCGGCGGGCACGCGCGCGCGGGCGGCGACATCTCCTGGCTCAACGCCTCGACGATCCTCGCGTTCCTCGCCTGGTTCGGCGGGACGGGCTACATCCTCACCCGCAATTCGCATCTCGTCGCCGCGTTGTCGCTGCTCGTTTCGTCGGCGGTGGGACTTGTGGGCGGCTGGATGGTATTCGCCTTCATGGCGCGCATCGTGAGGGTCAGCGAGCGGCAGATGGACGATTGGGACTATCGCCTCGAGGGCTCCGTCGGCACGCTCAGCAGCGCGATCCGCGAAAACGGCGTCGGCGAAATCACGTTCGAAAGAAATGGCGCCATCAAGAGCGCCAGCGCGCGCAGCGAAGACGGCAAGCCGCTGCCCAAGGGCGCCGAAGTCGTGATCTCGCGCTTCGAGAACGGCATCGCATTCGTCGAGCGCTGGGAGGATTTCACGCGCTAAGAGTTTCGAATCGGCCTGAGGGAAAACTTTTGAGAGGAAAGAGGGAGGCTCTATGCATCCGTCGTTCGATCTTTCAAGCGTTTGGGTAATGGCGGGCCTGTGCGTCTTGGTCGTGCTGTTCCTCATGATTGCCTTCGCGAAGATGTTTCGCAAGGCCGGGCCCCATGAGGCGCTGGTGGTCTACGGAATCCGCGGCACGCGCGTCGTCCAGGGAAGCGGCACGCTCATTCTCCCGATGCTCGAGCAGTGCCGCGACCTTTCGCTCGAGTTGATGTCTTTCGACGTTGCGCCGCAGCAGGACCTCTACACCAATCAGGGCGTCGCCGTCACGGTCGAAGCAGTGGCTCAACTGAAAGTGAAATCCGATCCCGTTTCCATCCGCACCTCCGCCGAACAGTTCCTCACGAAAACGCCCGTGCAGCGCGAAGGCCTGATCCGCCTCGTCATGGAGGGCCACCTCCGCGGCATCATCGGCCAGCTCACCGTCGAGCAAATTGTAAAAGAGCCCGAAATGGTCGGCGACCGCATGCGCTCCACCTGCGCCGCCGACATGAACAAGATGGGCCTCGAAGTGATCAGCTTCACCATCAAGGAGGTCCGCGACAAGAACGAGTACATCAGCAACATGGGACGCCCCGACGTCGCCCGCATCAAGCGCGACGCCGAAGTCGCCGCGGCCGAAGCCGAGCGCGACATCGCCATCAAGCGGGCCGAGGCCACTCGCGCCGCCGCGATCGGCAAGGCGCAAGCCGATCAGGAACGCGTCGCCGCCGAAACCGCCTCGCTCGCGAAGCAAGCGGAAGCCGAGCGCGATCTCAACGTCAAGAAAGCCGCCTACGTCGAAGCCACCAAGAAAGCCCAGGCGCAAGCGGACAAAGCCTACGAAATCGAAACCAACGTCATGCAGCAGCAGGTGCTGATCGAAGGCGTCAGGGCGCAACAAGTCGAGCGCGAAGCGCAAGTCAAAGTGCAAGACGCCGAGATCGAGCGTCGCCAACGCGAACTCATCGCCACCGTCCTCAAGCAGGCGGAAGTCGAGCGCCAGCGCATCGAGACGCTCGCCAACGCTGAACGCCAGCGCCTGATCTCGGAAGCCGAAGGCCGCGCCTCCTCCATCCGCGCGCAGGGCGAGGCCGAAGCCGAGATCATCTTCAAAAAGGGCGATGCGGAAGCCCGGGCCATGAACGTGAAAGCCGCGGCCTTCCAGGAATACAACCAGGCCGCCGTGGTCGACAAACTCATCAGCAGCCTGCCGGAAGTCGTGCGCGCCCTTTCGGAGCCGCTAAGCAAAGTCGACAAAGTCACGATCGTCTCGACCGGCAATGGCGACGCGGCCGGCGCCTACAAGCTCACCGGCGACATCACCAAGATCGCCGCGCAAGTCCCCGCGCTTTTCGAGGCGCTCTCGGGCATGGAAATGTCGGAGCTGCTCGGCAAGATTCGCCTGATCGGCGATAAGTCGCCAAAGGCGATTCCGCCCGCGCCGGCGCCGGGCAAGTCGTAAGTTTCGTTTCGGTCCCGGCGGGCTCGCCGCTCGCCGGGACAAGCTGTTTTGCAGTTTCTGTGAAAGGAGAAATTCGATGGGACTCTTGGAACGAGTAAGCACTCTGATTCGCGCCAATCTGAACGACATGATCGACCACGCCGAAGATCCTGAAAAAATGATCAAGCAGGTGATTCTCGACATGGAGAATCAATACCTGCAAGTGAAAACGCAGGTTGCCGTATCGATCGCCGACCTGCACATCCTCGAGAAGCGTCTCCGCGAAAACGACGACGCCTCGCGCGATTGGATGCGCAAGGCCGAAATCGCCGTCGATAAGCAGCAGGACGATCTCGCCCGCGCGGCGCTCGACCGCTTTCAGGTGTCGCAGCGCCTCGTGCAGAGCTTTCGCGAGCAGGTCGACGACCAGCGCGCGCAGGTCGATATCCTGAAGAGCGCCTTGCAGAAGCTCAGCGCCAAGCTCGACGAAGCCAAGTCGAAGCGCGACCTGTTGATCGCGCGTCATCGCCGCGGCATCGCGCTCGGCAAAGCCGCCCGCGCCCAGTCCACGCTCGGCGACCAATCGAAGTCGCAGGCCTTCGACCGCCTCAACGAGCGCGCCACCCGCACCGAAGCGCTCGCCGGCGCCGAAGTCGAGCTGCTCACCGACGACGTCGACGAAAGGCTCATGCGCCTCGACCGCGACGCCGAGGTCGAGCGCCTCCTCACGGAGCTAAAAGCGCGCCGCAGCCTCCCGGCGTGATCGCCGCCAGGCCATCGGTTTTGTGCAGCCGGGTCGCCGTTTTCGCGACCCGGCATTTCGTCCGCGCCTCGCGTTTGCCACAGTTTGCCGCAGGCCTTGCTTTGTCTCCTGCGCGCGCCCCACTCTCGACTTGTGAAGCGATGGGAAACATGCGGATCGAATCGCGAGCGTCCTAGGTGCGACACCCCGCCGTAGGCGAGATTGCGCCGAAATTGTTCTGCAATCAAAATCTCCTGCCTGCGCTTCCGCGCCCACCACTGGTTTTCCTGGGAACGCCAATCTCCCGATTGGCGCTTTTGTTCTTATCTTCCTTCTCGCGGCACCTCTATCAGGAGATCGCCTCTCTCTAAGTGAGCGCTGCTCCAGCACCATTCATCTGGCTTGGAGACAAGTCGAGCCTTCACCGGATTCCAGTGAATGTACTCAACGGCTCGGTTGAAATGCTTGGCGTCACGAATATATCGGTCCCAATACTCCCGATGCCAAATCGGGCTGATTGATTGGCCGTCCGTTTCCCTGCGTCGCTCGCGGATCCTGCGCGCGGTGAATTTCTTCCACGACGCCACAATTTTCGCGACGGTCCAATCGCAGGCTGGCTCGAAAAGCGCGTGCACGTGGTTCGGCATTACGACCCAGGCGAACATTCGGTATCGTTGTGTATCGAAGGACAACAGCGCCGCCTGCACTGCATACCCGATGGCCGGCTCTTGAAGCGCGCATGAACCATGTCCGGCATCAATCCACGCTTCGAGCAGCTTGCGATACTCCGCCTGCCGCGTTCCGTCTGGAAGGCGTCGGACCTCGTTCGCGAGCCGTACGAGAGTCGCTTGAGGCAGGCTGTCGGCGAGATGAAATGTCACGTGCTGTATCACCAGCGGGTTTTCGAAATGGGGCAGGTAGCCACGGCTGCGCCAGGCGATGGCCTCGGAAACGTCCTTTTTCTGAGCAGCCCCGCCGTCTTTTTGCTTAACCCCGACCCCGCCAATCAGGAGATTGGCGTTCCCAGGAGTTCCGCAATCCTCGTTTTTCCGCACGATTGCACCGCACCTCCGAAAAAGAGTCCGAGTCTTCACAGGCCCCTTAACGGCGGCGCTTCACGACCGCCGATTCGACGCCGGAGTTTACGCCATGCAGCAAGAGCGGTTTCCCTGGGAACGCCAATCTCCTGATTGGCGATTTTCTTCTCCGACGCGCTTTCACTCCACATCTTCATGCATAATCTCCGATACGAATTTCACCACATCGCCCTCGCGCAGCTTCCGGCACATCTTGCTCAGCGATTCCTGCTCGCGTCCCTCGAGCGCACGCATCAGCGCCTTGATCACCTTCACGTGCCGAGGCAACACGTTCCCCGCGAAATTCTTCCCCGATTTCGTTAGCCCGACCACGCTCACGCGCGGCCCATCGCGCCGGATCCCGCGCCGGAGTTTCGAGAGGCGGCTTTCCTTGATCGCCGCGGCCGGCACCCTCACCACCATCTGCCTCACCCATCCGCGCTCTTCGAGGCTCGCAATCACGAAGTTGATGTTCTGCCGCGTGCACAGGCGCCTTCGCGCCACGTCCGGCACGGTCAGCGCGCCCTCCCGGTAGAGCATTTCGAGTAGGCGGAATCCTCCCATCGTCAGGTCAAACGACTCGAGTGGCCCGCGTAGCTCGTTCTTGAACCAATCGGCCGTATCCATCACGTCCAGAAAGGCTTGGAAGGCCCTGACGGTCTTCTCTTTTTGACTCGGCCAGCGCGACATGGCAAAAACCTGCCAAAAGTGGCTTTTTCCGGCCATCTAAGGCCGGTTAAGCTGCTTACGGCAACAAAGTACTTGCTCTCTTTACAACAGGAAATGCCCGGCGAATAGTAGGAGAAATACCTAGAAGGAGTGTAACAATCGAGAATCTTTGTAGGTCGTGGCTTTCAGCCACGACATAAGCCGGCCAAACGTGGTGGGCTTCAGCCCCTGAAGGTACTCTTCGCCTCCGCCGCGAACATTTCGGAGAGAACTTCTAGCGGGTGGCTTCGTCTTTTTCGACTTTGCCGTCGCGGACGCGGATGACGCGGTGGGCGCGGGCGGCGATATCGGGCTCGTGGGTGACGAGGATGATGGTGTTGCCGCTCTCGTGGAGGCGCGCGAAGAGGCCCATGATTTCCTCGCCGGTGCCGGAATCGAGGTTGCCGGTGGGCTCGTCGGCGAGCAGGATCGAGGGATTATTCACGAGGGCGCGGGCGATGGCGACGCGCTGGCGCTGGCCGCCGGAAAGCTCGTTGGGCTTGTGCATCATGCGGTCGCTCAAATCCACCTGCGCGAGCGCTTTCTTGGCGCGCTCGAGACGCTCTTCGGCGGGCGTGCCGTTGTAGATCATGGGCAGCTCGACATTGTGCAGCGCCGTGGCGCGCGCGAGCAGGTTGAACGTCTGAAAGACGAAGCCGATTTCGCGGTTGCGGATGGCCGCGAGCTCGTCGTCATCGAGATGGCTGACCAAGCGGCCCGCGAGCCAGTAATCGCCCTTGGTCGGCGTGTCAAGACAGCCGATCAGATTCATCAGCGTGGATTTTCCCGAGCCGGATGGTCCCATGATGGCGACGTACTCGCCCTTGCGGATCTGCATGCTGACGCCGCGCAGCGCGTGCAGTTGCTCGGTGCCCATCTCGTACGTCTTCCATAGATCGTCCGTCTGGATCACGATCCCGGCGTCGACAAGGTCTTGCCGGAAACTCTGCGAGCCGGTCTCTTCCACCGCCATGTGCATTGCGCTCCCTCGGGAATGGCAGATCTGCTGCTGCGACTCGTGATGATGAAACGCTGCGATGCTACGACGATGTCGTATCGTCGAGCGCCGGAGTGGAATTGTCGATCTTGATGCTGGTGCCGGGCTTGAGTGAACGCAGCGCCTTGAAGCTGCCGGTGACGATGACGTCGCCTTCCTGTAAGCCGCTGGTGACTTCGATATTCGACACGCCGGTGATGCCCGTCTGAACCGGGACGAACTGGACTTTGCCCGCGCGCACCACGAACACCCCTTGGATGTCCTTGCTGGCGGTGTCGTTGGATGCGGCGAGCGTGATGTCGCTGCTGGTGCCATTCTTGGCTTCGTCGAGCTCCTTCTGCGTGCGCTCGGCGAGCGCCTGGATCGGAATCGTGAGGACGTTGCTCTTGCTGGCCGTCTGAATCTTGGCGGTCGCCGAAAGGCCCGGGCGCAGGGAAGTCGGCGGATTGTCGAGGGTGACGACGACTTTGAAGTCGCGCGCCTCCTGGACGTTCGCGGTGACCTCGGTCATCGAGGCCTGGCCGGAAGTGCGCAGGATGGCCAGCTCGCCGACCTCGGTGACGTGACCCTTGAAGGTTTTGTCCGGGATGGCGTCGATCGACACCTCGGCCGGCTGGCCGTTTTTCACGTTGACGATGTCCGTCTCGTCCACCATCACTTCGGCGGTGACGACGCTCATGTCGGAAATCGTGAGGATCGAGCTGCCCGCCGTGCCCTGGATGCCCGGCACCACGTTTTCGCCGACGCGCACGGCGATGTAGCTGATGATGCCGTTGATCGGAGCCGTGTAGGTGGTCTTGCGCAGCACGTCCGCGGTGTGGCGGAGTTCGGCCTTGTTCTGCTCGAGATTCGAACGCGCTTGCTCGCGAGCCGCGAGCGTCTGAGCTACCTGGTCTTTCGCGGCCGACATGGCTGCCACGGCGCTGTCGTAGGTGGCCTTGTCGGCGTCGTAATCCTGCTTTGCGATCAGCTGCTCTCTATACGAGACCTGGCCGCGCTGCCAGTCCAGCTTGGCCTTGTCGAGATCAGCCTGGCGCTGCGCCACCGTGGCGAGGGCCGCATCGTAATTCGCGGCCGAGGCCTGCAGAGCGGCCGCCGCCGCGTCGATGCTCGCTTGCTGCGCCTGGACGTCCGCGCCCGGCTGGATGTTTTCCAGGTGCAGCAGGACGTCGCCCTTCTTGACGTAATCGCCTTCCTTCACGATGATGTCGGTGATCTTGCCAATGCCCTCACCCAGCACGTTCGTATAATTCTTCGGGCGGATCTCGCCGGAGGCGGTGACGATCGAGGTCAAGTCCTGCCGGGCCACTTGGCCGGTCTGGACGGTGACGACACCCTCGCTCTGCTTATAGATGCTGTACCAAGTCACGCCCCCGAGGACTAAAACCACGCCGAGCGCGATGCCAGCTTTTTGCCAAGTCTTCATTGCACCAACCTTCGGATGATTGGAGGGTCCCAAATTGACAACTTTACCCACCACCTGATACATACGCTTGGACGCGGCAGAATGTTTCTCGGATAAAGGTAGAGTTTACGATTTTCAGCGCGGGCCAAGCTGGTCAGGTTACGCGGTCCCATTCCACGCTCAGACGCCGCCGTCTCGACGACCGTCGAATATTCTAATTCGGTTCCTTGCGGCATCAAAACAAAATCAGTTTGGGGTGACTGCCAGTGCTTCTCTCATTAAAGGATGGTCAGACATCGTCGGCGGTTGTGGGTGGCTTCGGCGGAAGCAACCCCTTGAAAGACATAGGATTCCAAGAGGTGGGGCGAAAGCAAACACTGATTGACCTGTACCTTAGGACAGGTTACGATTCTAGCCCAATCGGACAAGGATGCCATTATGGATCGTTTCGTTAAGACGTTCCCATTGATCGCGCTGATGGGGGGGCTTGTGCTGTTTACGGTCCCTTCCCGCGCGGTGGCTCAAGACCAGGATCAATCGCAGGATCAAACCCAGGCTCAGTCACCCGATCAATCTCAGGACAAGGCGGAGAAACGCCGAGAGCAGAAGCACGAGAAAAAGCTCAAGCAGAAGAGCGACAGCGAACTCAAGAAGGAACTCGAACCTCAGTACAAGAATTGGCTCGATCAGGACGTGGTGTACATCATCACTCCGGAAGAGCGCCACACCTTCCTGCACCTCTCGACGAACGAGGAGCGCGAGCAATTCATCGAGGCCTTCTGGCAGCGCCGCAATCCCGACCCAGATTCCGCGGAAAACACCTACAAGGAAGAACACTACCGCCGGATCGCTTACGCCAACGAGCATTACGCCTCCGGCATACCCGGCTGGAAGACCGACCGCGGCAAGATCTACATCATGTGGGGACCGGCGGACGAAGTCGATTCGCATCCGACGGGCGGCACCTGGGATCGTCCGATGGACCAGGGCGGCGGCGAGACCACGACGTATGCCTATGAAGATTGGCGCTACCGGTATCTCGAGGGGATCGGCGAAAACGTGGAGCTCGAGTTCGTGGATCCGACGGGAACAGGCGAATACCACCTGACCACCGACCCCAGCGAAAAAGACGCTCTGTTGATGGTTCCCGGCGCCGGTCTCACGATGGCCGAATCCATGGGCATGGCGGACAAATCGCAGCGCTTCTCGAATACCGACGGCACGCACATGGCCGAGAACGAGACGGGCGGAAATATGCAGTCGGAAAGCATGAACGAGTTTACGCGCCTCGAACTGGAAGCCAACATCTTCCGGCCGCCCCCGGTGAAGTTCAAGGATCTTGAAGCGGACTCGACGTCACGCATCATTCGGGACCAGTTGAAGTTCGACTACCGCTACGATTATCTGCGCATCACATCGGACACGGTTCTCGTGCCGATTACGGTGCAGATTCCGGTGCGGCAGCTGAGCTTCCAGGAAAAGGATGGGGTCGACAGCGCGAACATGAATCTCTTCGCGCGGATCACGAGCCTCACCGGACGCGTGATTCAAACCTTTGAGGACACGCTGGCGACCAACGTGCCTGCCTCGCAGCTGCAAGCAGAGATCGGCACTGCGAGAATCTATCAGAAGGCCGTTCCGCTCGCTCCGGGACTCTATCGTCTGGACATTGTGATCAAGGACATCAATAGCGGCAATGTGGGCGTGGTGAACGCGCGTTTGGACGTGCCCCGCTTCAACGACGATCAGCTCAGCAATAGTTCCCTGATCCTGGCGGATGACATTCAACGCGTTTCATCGAAGGACATCGGGCTCGGCCAATTCGTCCTCGGCGACCTGAAAGTCCGGCCCAAGCTGGATCAGACCTTCACGCCCGACGACAGCATGGGCGTCTTCCTTCAGATCTACAATTTGAAGGTTGACGACAAGACGCACAAAGCGGATGCTTCCGTCGAGTTTCGCGTGACGAAGGCCGAAAAAAACGCGACCGCGCCCGTCTTGAAATTTGACCTTCCGACGGACAAAATCCCCGAGCACGGCGAGGAGATGACGCTCGCGAACACCATCACTCTGGGCTCTCTGGCACCCGGAAAGTACAAGCTCGAAATAGCCGTGACCGATAACGTGACCAAGCAAACGATTACTCCCACGACGGAATTTACCGTCAAGCCGATGCCGGCGAGCGCAAAACAGGGGAGGTAAAGGGTTGGGCTCTCGAACCATTCGTCTCCTAGGCCTGGCGTCTCTGGTTTGCGTGTTTGTGTTGCCGCTGCACGCTGCAACCGACGCGGCAAGAATTGCCGGCGTGGTTGTCGACCCAGCCGGGACGCCCCAGATGGGCGCGACCGTGGTGGTGTCTTCCGAACAGCTCCTCGACACTTCGACGATCCGGCTGCTCACGAACGACCGCGGGCGATTTTCAACATCGATTCTTCCGGTCGGGACGTACTCGATCAAGGTAACGCTGGCGGGATTCCTGCCGGCGATCGAGCAGCACATCCAGGTGGATAGCGACCACGAGGCTCTGCTGCAGATTGTTCTGGGGTCCGTGATGTCGTCGTTCGAGAAGCTGCGGCGCCCGGCCGATCAGCAGGTCTCGGCGGACGATTGGACCTGGGTGCTGCGGACCTCTGCCGCCACGCGTGCTGTTTTGCGCTGGCAGGACGTGCCGGATGCCGCACAGGGCAATCCCGACGGATCGCAGGCCCGTACGGTTCATGCCCGGCTCGAAGTCGGATCGGGCGCCGACCATCCGGGTTCCGTCTCGGATGTGGCCGATTCACCGGGCACGGCGTTTGCGTACGGCATCGGACTCGGTAGCAAGGGCCAAATGCTGATGGCGGGCCAGTTCAGTTATGACGACGAATCCTCTTCCGCCGGGCTGGCGGCTGAGTGGCTGCCCGGGGGCCAAGAAGGAGTGGGTCCGGTTACGACGGTTCTGGTGCGCGAATCGCGCCTGACTCCCGGCGGTCCGGCTTTCCGGGGACTGCGCATATCGCACGACGACGGACTTACGCTCGGCGACCGGGTAAGCATTCTCTACGGCGCCGAGTTTCTGATGGCCGGATTCAACGGCACGACGACAGCGCTGAGGCCGCGTGGCGAAGTGGCAGTTCAGATTTCATCCGGCTGGCGCGCGTCATTCATCGCGGCGACGCGTCCCTGGCAAAACAACGTCGCCTCGGCCGACTCGCTCCAATCAGCGGTCGATACGCTCGATTCTTTACCCACTCTCCTGATTCACGCCGGGCGGCCGGTTTTTGAGAGCGGCGTACATGAGGAATTGGCTGTCGACCACACGATGGGCAAGCGCGCCGACATAAGCGCGGCTGTGTTTCACGATTACTCGAGCCACACGGCGGTGATTGGACGCGGCGGCGCAGCCGACGGCCCGGATTTCCTGCAGGACTATTTCTCGGAAGCGTTCGCGTACGATGGCGGTTCTTCGAGCTCAACGGGGGCCCGCGTTGCGTATCGTGAAAAGTTCGGATCGCATTTGGACACGACGATCGTCTACGCGTATGCCGGGGCGCTCACGCCAGACGGCGATTCGGACGCAGCGAGATTGCGCGACGAGCTGGATACGCGCTACCGTCACAGCCTCGCCGGGCGCGTTTCCGCCACCGTGCCGCGCTTCGGCACGAAGGTGTCGGCCAGCTACAAATGGTTGAGCGCGCCCACTGTTTCACGGCTCGATTCCTATGGCGAGTCGATGTATCAAATCGACCCATACCTCAGCATGGAAATCCGGCAGCCGCTGCCCAACGTCTTTCCCTGCCACATGGAGGTGCAGGCGGATGTCGGCAACCTGCTGGCGCAAGGGTATGTTCCCGTAGCGACCGGCGATGGATCGGTGATGCTGGTCCCGTCCTATCGCTTCTTCAAGGGCGGCCTCAGCCTTCAATTCTAAAGGCTTGAAATTGTAGCCCTACTGGAATTTGGAATGCGCCTTCCACAAATGGTATTTGCCTCAGGAGCCGGTCGGTCAATAAATTGTAACCCGCACAAAACAGGCGCATTAAATACAATAATGGCACTGGCTCGCTGGAAGCTCACGTGCTAGCATGGGATGCAACGGAATAGACTCGGGTGGAAGGGTAGTCACGGGATCCGTTTGATGAACGATCACCTCCGAACGCGGCTCGGGGCGGTTCTACTCGCTCTCGTTACGCTCGCGGCCATCATCTTCGCAGCCCTAAATTTCCAGCAGCGCTCGCACTTCGTACTTCCCGATGATGGCGTGACCTGGATGGATACCGCGCAGGGCGTCACGGCGTGGCACATCGTTCCCGGCTCGCCGGCAGATCGCGCGGGGATGCGCGAGGGCGACGAGGTGCAGACCGTCGCCGGTGTTCCGATCCACCGCGCCACGGATGCGACTCGGATTCTCTTTCGCTCGGGCCCGTGGACGGAAGTCCATTATGGAATCCGCCGCAACGGTGAATCGCTCGATGTGCCGCTCGTTACGGTCCCGCAAGACACTTCGTCTTCCATCGACAACTACCTGCGGCTTACGGCGCTGCTCTATCTTTTCATCGGGCTCTTCATTTTCGTGCGCCGGTGGAACGCGCCGCGCGCGATCCACTTTTACATTTTTTGCCTGGCGTCGTTCATCCTGTACAGCTTTCATTACACCGGCAAGTTGAATTCGTTCGATTGGATCATCTACTGGAGCAACGCGGTCGCGCTGTTGCTGCAGCCCGCGCTTTTGCTGCACTTCGCGCTGGTATTTCCCGAGCGCCGCCGCGGAACTTTTTGGGGAACGATCGCTCCGTTTGGGGTCTACGGCGTTCCCGCGATTCTGCTGGCCCTGCAGATATTTGTCGCCACCGGCACGCTGGATTTTATGCCATCGATCAGCAGCCGCCAGTTTCTCGATCAGATCGATCTACTCTACCTGGGGGCTTATTTCCTGCTGGCGGCGGGCGTCTTCCTTGCGAGCTATTTCGCGGCGCCGAGCGGTGTGCTGCGGCAGCAGCTGAAGTGGGTGACGGGCGGAACGATCGCGGGAATCATTCCTGTTTTCACGCTCTACATTCTGCCTTTCCTGTTCTCGGCCGTTCTCCCTTCGTGGACGAAGCTTTCCGTGTTTTCGCTGGCGCTGATTCCGTTGTGCTTCGGCTACGCGGTGATCCGCTACCGGCTGATGGACGTGGACATCATCTTCAAGCGCGGGCTGGCGTACACGTTTGCGACGGCCGCCGTGGTGACAATTTATTTCGCAACGATTGCCGTGATCGGCGAACTCTTTCACACGGCGTGGCCCACGGGCCCGGGCGGCGCGATCATCGCGATCGTGGTTGCGGCGTTTCTCTTCCAGCCGTTGCGCGACTGGGTGCAGGCGCGGCTCGACCACTTCTTCTACCGCGACCGGCTGGACTATCGCCGGACGCTGATCGAATTCGGGCGCGCGCTCACCAATGAAGTGCGCATCGAGCCGCTGCTCGCTTCCGTGCTCGACCGCGTTTCACAGACGCTCCTCGTGGATCGCCTGGCGGTGTTTCTCGAGGATTCGGCCCGGCCCGGACAGTTCACACTTTCACGCTCGATCGGGATCCGCTCGGAAGGTCCGCTCGATTTGAGCTTTCTCGATCCGGCGCGGCCGGCGTTCGCCAATGGCTGCCTGTTTTTCGAATCCGCTCGCACCGCGACGGAAGAAAATGAATCGGCACGCGCGACGATCGAGGCGCTCGGACTCAACTATTTCATTCCGTGCAAGTTTCACGATCATGCGCCGGCCGTGCTCGGCCTGGGCAAAACGGTCGACGGCGATTATCTATCGAGCGAGGACCTCGAACTGCTTTCGACGATCGCGGGCTACGTGGCAATCGCCGTGGAAAATGCGCGGCTCTACCAGTCGCTCGAGCAGAAGGCGCTGCAGATCGAGCGGCTGAAGGATTTCAACGAAAACATCGTGGAATCGTTGCGGATCGGCGTGCTGACAGCCGATCTCGAGGACCGGATCGAATCGTGGAATCCGCAGCTGGAGGATTTGCTCGAGGTACCGCGCAGCGAGGCGATCGGGCGCACGATCGACGAAGTGCTGCCGCGCGACCTTTCCGGCGAAATCTTCGCGCATGCGGCCTCCGAGCATGTTTCGGGCATCTATAAGTTTCATCTGACGATGCGGAGCGGGAAACATCTCGTGGTGAACGCGTCGGTGGCGCCGCTGCTGGGCAAAGACGGCGCGCGGCTTGGCCGGCTGGTGCTGCTGGACGACATCACGCAGCGCGTGCGCCTGGAAGATCAGATGGTGCAGACCGAGAAGCTGACGTCGCTCGGGCTGCTGGCGGCCGGAGTGGCACACGAGGTCAATACGCCGCTGGCCGTGATCTCGAACTACATCCAGATGCTGGCGAAGCAGATTCCCGCGGACGATCCACGGCAGAAGACGATCGAGCGGATCGTGAAGCAGACGTTCCGCGCGAGCGAGATCGTCAACAACCTTCTGAATTTTTCGCGCACGGGCGGGGCGGAGCCGGTGGACGTCGATCTGAACGCGGTGCTCGAGGAAACGCTGACGCTGGTGCAGCATCCGTTCAAGACAGCGAGCATCAGCGTGGTGCGCAACTACGCCGAACGGCTGCCGGTGGTGCTCGGCTCAACCACGCGCCTGCAGCAAGTGTTTCTGAATCTTTTCATGAACGCGCGCGACGCCATGCCGGGCGGCGGAATGCTGGAAGTCCGCACGGGCGCGCACAACGGCTCGGTGGAAGTGGAAGTGGCCGACACCGGCGCCGGAATTCCGGCGGAGCATCTCCATCGCATCTTCGACCCCTTTTTCACGACCAAGGCAACCGGACGGGGCACCGGGCTTGGTCTTTCGGTGAGCTACGGAATCATCAAGGAGCATGCGGGCAAAGTCGACGTACGCTCGACGCCCGGAAAGGGCACGTCCTTCCGCCTGGAATTCCCCGTAGCCAGGAAAGCTGTCCATGCCTAGAGGCTCGATTCTCGTAGTCGACGACGAACTCGAAATCAGGGAAGGTCTCGAAGCTCTGCTCACCTCCGAAGGGTTTCAGGTGACGCCCGCGGAAACCGCCGCGGCCGGCCTGCAAAGGCTCGAGGAACAGCCGTACGATCTCGTCCTGCTCGACGTGAGCCTGCCCGACCACAACGGGCTCGACCTGCTGCGCGAAATCAAGCAGCGCGACGCGAATCTCGCGATCATCCTGATCACGGCTTTCGGGTCGATCGATATGGCGCGCGCGGCGTTCAAGAGCGGCGCGCAGGACTACATCACGAAACCCTGGTCGAACGACGAGCTGATCACGCAAGTGTCACTGGCGATCGAGGGGCGGCGGCTGCGCGAGGAAAACGTCCAACTGAAGCGGGCGCTGAAGCAGCGCTACAACTTTCCCAACATCATCGGCAAGAGCGAGAAGATGCTGACGCTCTTCGATCTGGTGACGCAGGTTGCGCCTTCGCGCTCGACGGTTTTGATTTCGGGCGAAAGCGGCACGGGCAAGGAACTGATCGCGAAAGCGATCCACGCGGCTTCGGCGCGCGCGGACAAGGCTTTTATTCCCGTGAACACGGGCTCGATACCCGTCGACCTGCTCGAATCGCAGCTCTTCGGGCACGTGAAGGGCGCGTTCACGAGCGCGATTGCCTCGAAGAAGGGCCTTTTCGAGGTTGCCGACCAGGGCACGATTTTTTTCGACGAGATTTCGACCGTCAGCCCGGAAACGCAGGCCAAGCTGCTGCGCGTGATTCAGGAACGCGAGTTCATGCGGCTTGGGGGCACGGATACGATCAAGGTCGACGTGCGAATTCTCGCTGCGTCGAACGAGGATCTGCGGAAGCTGGTGCGCGAGGGGCGCTTTCGCGACGATTTGTACCACCGGCTGAACGTGATTTCGCTACAGCTGCCGCCGCTGCGCGACCGCAAGGAAGATATTCCGCTGCTGGTGGCGCGCTTCATCGAGCAATTCTGCCGTGAGAATGCGAAGCCGCTGCGGGCGTTTACGCACGGCGCGATGAAGCTGCTGATGGACTACGATTGGCCGGGGAACGTGCGCGAACTCGAGAATGTGGTCGAGCGCGCGGTGGTGCTCTCGAACCACGAATCGCTCGATATCGATCTGCTGCCGGAAAATGTGCGCACGCGCGAGATCGTGAAGGGCGTTCGGCTGCAGCTCGCCGAATTCCTGCCGCCGCTGCCGGGCGAGATCGGCGCGCGCGGCGCCCCGCCGCCTCCTTCGCTCTTCGAGATACTCGAAGAAGTGGAGCGGCGCATCATTATGGATATGCTCGAGCGCACGAACTGGAATCAAACCGAGGCCGCCGAGCGATTTCAGATTCCGCTCTCGACGCTCAACCAGAAAATCAAGCGGCTCGGCATCGAGACTCGCCGCAAACCCGCCGCGCGCGGGGCTGCCATTGGATACGGCAGCGACGAGCCCGCCGAATTCACCGCCGGCAAGTAAGATCACCCTGCGTTCCCGCTTCGCGGTTACGAGTCGGCTTCGTCTTTGCGCCACTGGCCGGCGAGCGAATGGGCGCCCTTGTGGACGCGTTTCATGCGATAGAGTTCCTCGTCTGCTGCGATCAGCACGGATTCCCGCGTGCCGCCGTCTTCCGGGTAGACCGCGGCGCCGATGCTTACGGTGAACGGCGGGTGCTCGGAGTCGCGAGCCACGCGGTCTTGAATGCGCTGCACCACGCGGCGCGCGTCGTCTACGTCGGTCTCGGGGATGATGACCGCGAATTCGTCTCCGCCGTAGCGCGCGGCCGTATCCATGCTGCGGCAGTGGACGCGAAGAATATCAGCGAGGCGGCATAGCGCGCGGCTGCCCGTAAGGTGGCCGTAGGTGTCGTTGATTTGCTTGAGGCCGTCCATATCGAGCAGCAGCACCGCTAAAGGCCTTTCGGTGCGGCCGAAGCGGCGGATTTCCGCGTCGAGCGTATCGATGAGCATGCGGTAATTCGCGAGGCCCGTGAGCGGGTCGGTGACGGCGAGGCTGCGCACCTGCTCCTCGATGAGCCGCCGGTCGGCGGACATCGCGGCGAGCGCGAGCGTCATCACCGCGACGATGCCCATGAACGCTTGCAGCAGGAGAAGCGAGTCATTGGGCGAGCCGATCGCGAAAGGTCCCCATCCCCGCAACGTGCCCCAGATCGCGATTCCCGATAGCACGGCTGTGGCCGTCGCCGCTTCGCGCTGGCCGAATCGGATCGCGGCCCAGATCAGAAGGGGAATGCACAGATACTCGAGGGGGAAGTTCCGGGGAGCCCGAAGAAAGAGGCCCGTGAACACGATTTGCGCCGTCAGCAAGAGGCCGACGAGCAGTGCCAACAGTTCAACACACTCGCGCCACTTAAATCGGAGGCGGAAATCCGAGATCCACAGAATCATGAGCGGCGCCGCAAGCAAGCCGCCCACGCCGTCGCCAAGCCACCAGGTTGCCCAGATCTCGCGATAGTGAGCCCACGACGCGTATCCGCCGAGTGAAAGCGATGTGACGCCGATGGTCGCGGCGACCGTGGTGCTTGCCAGCACGAGTGCCGCAAATCGAAACGTGTCGCTCGCGCGGTCGAAGGCGCGGCGGCCGTTCGCAAAACGCAGCACGAGGTAGGCGCCGACGAGCCCCTCGAGCGTGTTGCCTGTAGCCACGCCGAGCGACGTGAGCACGGAGCCAGCGGTCGTGATGTTGACGAGAAAGGCCCCGATGAAAATTCCGGGCCAGACGCGGTATCCCAGAATCAGAAACGCGGCGAGCGCGATTCCTGTCGCCGGCCACACGGCTGTCGAGCTGGGATGCACGAACGCCATGCTGAGACCCAGCTTGCCGGCCACAAAATAAACCGCGGCCAAGACACAGATTTCCGCGATACCTTTAACTCGTTGTCCCAAAACGCGCTCTTTTCATTCGCGATAACGGCATTCCCGCGATGCATGAGTTGCCCTTAATTTAGATGCTACAGACGCGCTTCGAGGGGTGCCAAACAGAAAGTGAGGAGGCGAAGCGCGAAAGCGTCATAGGCGAAACACCCTAGGAACCCCATAGAAGAAAAAACGAATCATGACAAGCTAGGTCGGCGGTAACAGCTTGATTTCCTTATTTTCTGGAAAAAGCTCCCCACTTGCGCTCGTTGGTCGCTTCGCTGGCCTCCTAGTCAAACTAAGATTCCTAGGCTTGCACAGTATCTCATTGATTGAGAGCCCTTCCTCGTGGGACAGAAACTTGGCAGTGTTCGACGCAGTGACGAGGGCAGCACAATCCCCCGTTATAGCGACCACCTTCTCGCCGATGCCTACGGCGCCCATGTCACAAGCTTGGAGAACGGCCTGAACACATAGGGAGAACCCCCCGCCGAACAGAGACAATACATCCTTAATCAACTTCATTTGCTCCTTGATTGATTCAGCGCCGTCGAATCCCTCAAGTGGCAGCCTTGAACTGAGTACTGTTATGTCGACGCCAGTGAAAAACTTTTTCAATTGTTCGGAAAGGCACACAGCGACTTCCGTTACGTTACCTTCGTCGTCCTTCCTCTTAATCGAAAAACCAGGTGGGAACGTAACCGCAATAATCCTCAGTTCAAACTCTTTTAGCTTGTTGTACGCTAGCGCAGGGCCTTCTCCAGCCGCAGTGAAAATGACAATTTTACAACTGCGGATATCATTACGCTTCTTGAAGGCTCGTTTGACAGTGCTCAGCACTTCGGAGAGATTGTGCCTCCCCTCTCTGTCAAAATATGCGATCGTAGATATACTTTTCTCTGTCATCGCGCTATCCACGGAAACGGGCTGCCTTTGAAGTACAAGTCAACGAACGCACAAACGTCCATAATGTCGATATTTTCGGGGGAAAATCCATTCAGCCTCGGATCGCCCGCAAAGAGCCTCTCCTCATTGTCGGGGTGCAGATGTCCGCGCGCCATATAACCCATGAGTATCAAATAAGAAAATGCGCTCCATCTCGTCGCCGGTCGAGACCCCAAAGAAGTACGAAAACTTCCGCGTCCATCTATCACCGGTCAACGACTCACTTGAGAAATCGTCAACAATATCCAACAAATGGCCGCTGCCGAATCGTACCCTTGCTCTGAATACAACAACATCCCAATTATCTCTGCGCGGGAACCAGCGCGGCCCCGTAATGTCAACAGCGGCGTCCTCATAGTTCATGCGCCAAATGACATTCTCGACGTGGTCGAGATATTGCGGCACCGAAGTTATCAAGTTTGCCCCCACCAAAACAAAAGCCCGAGAGATTCTCGGGCTTTTGTCGATCCGTCTCATTTACCACCCCAGGTGGGCTTTCGTAGAAAACTTGGCTTACATAGGGATGGAAGTTCTCATACAGGAACGCCCACTCCGAGTAATCAACGGCGGAGTGACCGCTGTTTCCTGCAAGCTTCTCCCTGTTATTTTCATACAGGAATTGAAACTGCCAGGACTCCATCCCATATGTCTTCTCAAATTGCCTGATCCGAGCCAAGAAGTACTGAACCTCCTCCAAGGTCTTGTCCATGGCACACCTCCCCAACAACCTCATGACTCCGAAGTAGTATACCAGCTAGACGCCTCCTACGAGGTCTGAGTTTCGGCTTTTGTGCTCCGACGGTAAGGGCACAGAGTAGGGCTCAATCCTCTCAAGCCTAACTCTCAAGGCTACTTAAGCCTACCGAGTTTAAGGCCGATTCTCGGTCTTCACGAAACCAGCGGGCGGCCGGCGATTTTTTCGAGGATTCGATACGGGGCTTGATCTTTTGCCACGAGGGCGCTGGGCGGGATGAGGAACGTTTGCTCGAGGGCGAACTGGCCGGACATGGCCGCGTGCGCCACGCCGTCCGTGTAGACGAGCCACGTGGCCAGCGGCGGAAACTCGAGGCGCACTTTCGGGCAATTCGCCTGGAACTCGGCGTTCTCTTTCAGGTAGTCGTGGAATCGCAGCATGAACATGTCGTAGGGCGTGCGTCCCATTCCGCGGAATCCCAGTTTTCCGCCCCAATCCTGCACGGTGCGGGTGATAAGCGATTCCTCGGCGAATTTGTCCAGCCCCGCGTCCTTCGCGTAGTGGCGCGCGAGCGCCTCGAAATCCTGCATCACGTTCCACACGCGCGGCTTCGCTGGATTTAAATTCGTGAAGACGCGCAGAATGCGCCCGCCGCGCGTCGGGCGGCTTGGGAACGCATCAACGTGCAGCAAATCGTTGCGCTTGTGCAGCGGCAGGCCGCGGCGTTCTTCTTCCAAGGGGCGGAAACTCGAGAAATCCAGCTTCCATTTGCCGGCGTAGGGAGCGAGAGATTTCGTCGCGAAGTCGATCACCTGGGCCGTGTAATTGCGCAGGATCGAGTGCAGCCGATTGACGGTTTCCCGCACGCCGGTTACGCCGCGCAGCGTGTCCTCGTCCGGACGGTACGATACATTTTTGTGCAGCCGGAGTTCGGTCCACGACTGCGAGAGCAAAAATTCCCGATCCTCCGGGGGAAGGTTGAAGGGCAATTCGCGGAAGAAAAGTATTTGACCGCGCTCGAGCGCCTGGCAGCAGCTGCGGGCCCGCTGGTTCGGCTCCATCCAGCCACGTCCCGGCTTGAAATCGTCAATTGCGATCCACGGATCAGGCATGCGCTTCGCCTCTTGGCGCTTCGATTTCTCGGGGCTATTTGCGGCCGGATGCCTGGCCCTTGGACGCCAGATAACCCTTCGGCAGCAGCGTGGTCGAGAGGTCCACGCCGTCGAGTTTGGCGCCGTCAAGCTTCGTCTCGCGCAAGATGGTCGCTTTCAGGCTCGCGCCTGTGAAGTCGGCGCCGTTAACATCCGCGTCCCGCAGGTTGGCCACGCCGAGGTCGGCCTGCCGCAGGATCGCCCCACTAAGGTTCGCGCGAAACATCTCCGCGCCGCCCACCTGCGCCTTCGTTAGATCGGCTCTGTGCAGGTTCGTTTCGGTGAGGTCGGCCTTGCGAAGGTCCGCGCCGCGCAGGTTTGCCTCGCTCAGATTCGCGTTGCTTAGCTTGGCCTCGCGCAGACTCGCGCCTTCCAGATTCGCGCCCTGGAAGTTCACGAGGGCAAGCTCCGCCTTTTCGAAATCCACGCGCGACAGATCGGCTCCCGTGAGGTCCGCCCTCGCGCCTCCGTCCTGCCCGCGCACGAATTTCCTGTGCGCCTCGATGATTTCAGAGACTTTCTTACCGTTGTGCCGAATGCTCTTCGGAGATCGCAAACTCCCGCCTTTCGGATAATCCCGGAACGCCTAGTTCCTTCGCCGGATGAAATCCCTATGCCCCTTTATTTTACTAAATGCGGCGGTGCTCTGCCTATCTGTACAAGCTGGCGGCGTTGCGTGATCATGCAAGTATGGCGCTATTGCCCAGGCCGGGTTCAGCCTTCCGCCGTTCGCTTTGGATCGCCCTTGTGCTGGCCTTTGGCGCGTGCCTGGGCCTAATGCCACTGTGGCTTCGGGCACAAGCGCAACAGCCGGGCACGCCCACCGAGGAAATCGTGGCGAATCTCGCTGCCGGGCGCGTGGTGATCGCCGTCGTGAAAGACGCGATTCTCGTAGGCACCGTCGAAAACCCCATCGAAGAGGGGACTCATCCTCCAATCCCGGTTCCGATCGCCAGCGACCGTCTCGGCGTTGTCTTGGGCGCTGTGGACTGGCTCTCGCCATCTTCGCACCAGCAGCTTGCGCGCCTCGATCAGGAACTGCCCCACCTTCGACCTGAACTCGTGGCCCCGACGCCACATATTGGGGCCGTTCAGAGCGGCGGCGAAGCCACGGACATCGAGGCCGTCGGCCAGGGCCTGCTCGAACGCCTGGATCAAGTAGCGCCTCAACTTCACGGGAAGCTGGACCTGCCCGAAAGCGAGCCTCTCGCCGAGCTGATTGTGGCCGACTATTTGCCGGGCTACGGTCCCGAAGTGTGGCAGCTCTCCTACGGAATCCAGCAGGAAGAACAAGATAACGATTACTGGACTACGCGAGTTCTTCGGCCCGCTTATCTGCAGTTCTGGCCGCCGGAAAAGGGAGAGCCGCGCACGCTGGTCGAATTCGCGTATCCGCCGGATAATCCGCCGCCCACGCTGCTCGAGTTGCTGCACAACCACGATCCGCGTCTCGAGAAGATCACCGCGTCCGATCCCAAAATGGCGGAGGTGGCGAATCGCTTCCTCCAAGGCGAGAGCAACAAGATATCGGCGGCGGACGCTACGCAATTCCTCCGCGCGGCCCTCGATGCGATTGCGCCGCCCAACGCTCCCGAAACCATGGCACGCATCACCGAGGAGGACGGCTTCTCGTGGATTCTCGCACCTCCGCCCGAGCCGAAGTCCGCTCTCGTGCCCCAAGAGCGACCAGCGGGCGCGCCGACGTTGATGGGCCCACCACACTAAGATTCGCATACTTCCCGCCCCCTCAGGAAACTGGCTGAGGAGCACCAAGGGTGCGCGAAAAGAACCACTTGGCCGAATGCGGACCGGCATCAGATTGTGGAGCCACTCTTCTTTCATGCTACTGATACTATTGTACTTACGTGCCACATCCCGATAGCACGACTGTTTGGCAATGGTAGTGCATTACTAGGGGCGGACGGCAACGAAAAAGCTGCCAGAGTTTTTGGAGCTGACGAAATTCGAGATCGGATTGGGGATCTCGGAAGGAGCACAAAATGCGATATCTAAGAGTTCTCGCCCTATTTGGACTTTTCCTGGTGCCGGCGGGCTTTGCGCAAGCGCAGCATGTTTCGGTCGGCATCGGCGTGGGGCCGGTCTACGGGGGTCCCGCATATGTGGGACCGGTTGGACCGGCCCCCGTTTGCGACTACGGCTACTACCCATATGCTCCGTACGCCTGTGCGCCTTACGGCTACTACGGACCTAGCTGGTTCGTGGGCGGAGTCTTCATTGGCGTAGGGCCGTGGTATCACGCAGGCTTCTACGGGCATCCCGGCTATTGGGGGCACCCCGGTTACTACGGACGCCCCGGATTCTATGGTCGGCCTGGATACCGCTCCTTCGGAGCTGGCCCGGTGGGCGGCTTCCACGGCGGCGCGGTAGTCCATGGTGGTGCCGTCCGCGGTGGCGCAGTCGTGCACGGAGGCGGCGGATTCCATGGCAGTGCGAGCTTTCACGGTGGTGGTGGATTCCACGGCGGCGGGCGCCGATAAGTTTCATACCTCAATTCATACCCGCGGATCGAACGGCCGGCAGTTTGCGCTGCCGGCCGTTTTTCTTTATTGGGGAGAGTCTGCCGACGCAACCCAGAATTTCGAGCGCCACTGAGACGCCAGTCGGAGGAAGCAACCGGCGTGTGATAGAATCCGAATTTCGGAGACTCCCGCCATGAAATTCGGAGTAGTGGTGTTCCCCGGGTCGAACTGCGATGACGACGCCTACCATGCCATCGCGTCCGTAATCAAACAGCCTGTTGAATTCATCTGGCATCAGTCGGAGCAAGTGTCGGGCTTCGACACAATTTTGCTGCCCGGAGGATTCGCTTTCGGCGATTATCTGCGGACGGGCGCGATCGCGCGATTTTCTCCCGTGATGAAGGCAGTGAGCCGGTTTGCGCGGGCGGGCGGGATGGTGCTCGGCGTGTGCAACGGATTTCAGATTTTGCTCGAGGCGGGGTTGCTGCCGGGCGCGATGCTGCGTAATCAGCGGCTGCGATTTTTGTGCCGGCAGGTGCACGTGCGCGTCGAAAACGAGGAGACGCCGTTTACGTGCGCGGCGCGTCCGGGGCAGATTTTGAAAATGCCGATCGCGCATATGGAAGGGAATTACTTTTGCGATGCGGCGACGCTGGCGGAGCTCGAACGCAACCGGCAGATTGTTTTCCGCTACGTGCATGCGGATGGGCGCGACGCGGGCGTGGATGATTTCGAGGCGAACCCGAATGGCGCGCTTGCGGCGATCGCGGGGCTGTCCAATCGCGAGCGAAATGTGGTTGGGCTGATGCCGCATCCGGAGCGGGCGGTCGAAGCGGCGCTGGGATCGACGGATGGGCTCGTGATTTTCCGGTCGATGGTTGAGTATTTATCGCGCGTGGAGAACAAAGCGAAAGCGGCGCCTGCAACCGAGCGCGTGCCGGCGTAGCGGTCCGGCTCAACAGCACGAACGGCGCGAGAACTTACATAGCTAATGATCGAAGCCGAAATTAAGGTCACGCCGCAGGTGGCGGCCGAGCACGGCCTCACTCCCGATGAATACGCGCGCATCCAGAAAATTCTTGGCCGCGATCCCAATATCACCGAGCTGGGCATTTTTAGCGTGATGTGGAGCGAGCACTGCTCGTACAAATCGTCGCGCGTCCATTTGAAGCGGTTGCCGACGCGCGGGGCGCACGTGGTGCAGGGACCCGGCGAGAACGCGGGCGTGGTCGATATCGGCGACGGGCTCGTGGCGGTCTTCAAGATCGAATCGCACAACCATCCGAGTTTCGTCGAGCCGTTTCAGGGCGCGGCGACGGGCGTCGGCGGAATTTTGCGCGATATTTTCACGATGGGCGCGCGGCCGATTGCGGTGCTCGATTCGCTGCGGTTTGGGCCGATCACGGCCGGGGAAGAAGACAACAGCAGGTTCCTCGCGGCGTCGCGCGCCCACGAAACCCGCGGGCAAAGCAAAGGCGCGGCGGACTTCGCTCGGGATGACAGCTCTGCCGGCGCGACGGACGAGGAAATTGCGCGGAACCGGCGGATTCTTGATGGCGTGATTCGCGGGATCGGCTTCTACGGGAATTGCTTTGGCGTGCCGACCGTGGGCGGCGAGGTGATTTTCGAGCCGTGCTATTCGAATAATCCGCTGGTGAACGCGCTGGCTCTCGGCATTGCGCGGCGCGAGGATCTTTTTTTCGCGAAGGCGAGCGGCGTGGGCAATCCGGTGATCTACGTTGGCGCGAAAACGGGGCGCGACGGAATTCACGGCGCGTCGCTGCTGGCGTCGGCGGAATTCAGCGAGGAATCGCAGCAGAAGCGGCCCAACGTGCAGGTGGGCGATCCGTTCATGGAAAAGCTGCTGCTGGAGGCGTGCCTCGAGGCGATGCGCACGGGCGCGGTGGTCGCGATTCAGGATATGGGCGCGGCGGGGCTGACGAGCTCGAGCTCGGAGATGGCGTCGCGCGGCGGGCTGGGCATCGAGATCGATCTGGCACGCGTGCCGCAGCGCGAAACGAACATGACGCGCGTACGACATCATGCTCAGCGAATCGCAGGAGCGGATGCTGCTGGTGGCCGAGCGCGGGCGCGAACGCGAAGTGTTCGAGGTGTTCCACAAGTGGGGGCTCGATGCGGTCGAGGTCGGGCGCGTGACGGACGATGGCAAGCTGCGCGTGTTAAATCACGGACAGGTGGCTGCCGAGATTCCCGCGCACGCGCTGGCCGAAGAAGGGCCGCGCTACGAGCGGCCGATCGCTGCGCCTCCGGCTGCTGCAGGTGCGAATGCGACGGCCGCGCCATCGCTCGTGAAATTCGCGCCCGCAGGCGCCGACCTGACCGAGAATTTCCGGAGGCTGCTGGCTTCGCCCGACGATCGCGTCGAAGGAATGGATCACCGAGCAGTACGACTCGATGGTGCGGACGAACACGCGCGTGGGGCCGGGCGCGGGCGACGCGGCGGTCCTGCGATTGAAAGAGACGAAGCGCGCGCTTGCGATCAAGACGGACGGCAACGGGCGCTGGTGTTTTCTTTCCCCGAGGCTTGGCGCGATGCATGCGGTGGCCGAGGCGGCGCGCAACGTGGCCTGCACCGGCGCGCGCCCGATTGCCGCGACGAATTGCCTGAATTTTGGCAATCCGGAAAAGCCCGAGGTGATGTGGCAATTCACCGAGGCGATCGACGGCATCGCCGAGGCGTGCCGCGTGCTCGAGACGCCGATTACGGGCGGGAACGTCAGCTTTTACAATGAGACGCTGGGCAAGCCGATCTATCCGACGCCGATTCTCGGCGCCCTCGGGCTGATGGAAGATGCAGAGTGTGCCGTGGACTCGGCGTTTAAGAATGAGGGCGATGCTATTCTGCTGCTGGACGGCGGCGGGGCGGGATCATCGCAACGCGAGTTTGCATCGTCCGAATACGCGAAGACGATTCACGGCGTGGTGGCGGGAGCGCCTCCGGCGATAGATCTCGACGCGGAGAAGCGGCTGATTGATTGCCTGGTGAAGCTTGCGAGCGCAAAAGCGATTGTTTCGGCGCACGACGTGAGCGATGGCGGGCTGGCCGTGACGCTGGCGGAGTCTTGCTTCGATAGCGGCGGGCTTTCGGCGGATGTGGACGCGAGCGATGGCGCAGCAGCTGGCGAAGCTGCCGAAAGCGTACTTTTTGGTGAACGTGGAGCGCGGGCGGTGGTGTCGCTGCCAGCTGCTGAGGTTGCCCGGCTCGAAGCAATTGCCGCGGAGTGTGACGTTCAGGCGCTGCGCATCGGAACCGTCTCGCGCGGTGAGTTTCGCATCGAATATAAGGGCGCGCCCGTCGTTCGAGGGAACGTCGATTCGCTTCGCCGGATTTGGGCGGGATTGATCGAAAAGGCGGTCGAGGCCACCGCGTGAGCAGAATCGCCAACTGGGGACACTGGTTAGTGGCGGCGTTTTTCGCGTTCAAGGGGTTTCTGTTCATTTACGAAAATGTGCCGCATTTCACGCACGCACTGCGCAACCACATTCCGCTGACGTACCAGGATTATCTCCTCCTGGTGCCGTGGATCGCGTATCCGGCATGCGCGTGGGGAGTGCTGCGATGGCGGTGGTGGGGGCAGGTTGGCGCAGCCGTCCTTTCGACCTTGGAGCTTGCGGTGATTGTCGCGATGGTGGCGATGTACGGGCCGCTTTCGCTGGACCGAAATATTATTTTATGGTCGGCGCTGAACGCGAGCGTCGTAATATGGTTTGTGCTGCCGCCGGTGCGCGCGGGATACTGGCAGGGGCATCGGACGGCGTGAGCGGGCCATTGCGAAGGAATCAAATCGCGTGAGCAAACTGATCCAAATCGACGACGATCATTTTCACGATCACTGCGGCGTCTTCGGCGTGTTCGGGCATCCCGAAGCGTCGAAGCTGACGTATCTGGGCCTCTACGCGCTGCAGCATCGCGGGCAGGAGTCGGCGGGGATTGCTTCGTCGGACGGCCTGGACGTCCACATCCACAAATCACTCGGACACGTGCAGGAAATTTTCACGCCCGACGTGATCGCACACCTGCCCGGCGCAGCGGCAATCGGGCACACGCGCTATTCGACGGCGGGCGACACGACGCTGATCAACGCGCAGCCGATCGTGATCGATTGCAACAAGGGAAAAGTGGCGCTTGGACACAACGGCAACCTGACAAACGCGCTCGAACTGCGGCGGCGTCTCGAACATCGCGGGTCGATTTTCCAGACGACGAGCGACACGGAAGTGATCGTACATCTCGTAGCGCGCAGCGCGGCGCGGAATTTGCCGGGTGCGCTGGCGGATGCGCTGAGCCAGGTGGAGGGCGCGTATTCGCTGCTTGTGCTGACGCGCGACGAAATGTACGCGATCCGCGACCCGCGCGGATTCCGTCCGCTGGTGCTCGGGCGGTTCGACGGCGCGTGGACGGTGGCTTCGGAAACGTGCGCATTCGACCTGATCGACGCCGAGTACGTGCGCGAGGTCGAGCCGGGCGAAATGCTGCGGATTTCGCGCAGTGGTGTGGAATCAATTCGCTTCGCGGCGGAAAAGCAACACCAGCACTGCATTTTCGAGCACGTCTATTTTTCGCGGCCGGATAGCCTGATCTTCGGCCGCCCGGTAAACGAAAGCCGCGAGCGGCTGGGGCGCCTGCTGGCGCGCGAGCATCCGGTCGACGCGGACATCGTGACACCGGTGCCCGATTCGGGCGTGCCGGCGGCGGTGGGCTACGCGGCGGAATCGGGCATCGCCTTTCGCATGGGCCTGATCCGCAATCATTACGTGGGGCGGACGTTCATCGAGCCCGAGCAGGCGATTCGCGATTTCGGCGTGAAGCTGAAGCTGAATCCGATCCGGCGAATGCTCGAGGGGCAGCGCGTGATCCTCGTCGATGATTCGCTCGTGCGCGGGACGACGAGCCGGAAGATCGTCCGGCTGGTGCGGGACGCGGGTGCGACGGAAGTCCACGTGCGCGTAAGCTGCCCGCCGACGATTTCGCCGTGCTACTACGGCATCGACACGCCGCGGCGCGAGGAACTGATCGCGGCGCAGCACTCTGTCGAGGAAATCCGGCAATTTCTGGGCGCTGATTCGCTCGGCTATCTTTCGCTCGAATCGCTTCGCGCGGCGGTGGAAGATACGGAAGGCAATTTCTGCACAGCTTGCTACACGGGCAGCTATCCGACTGAGCTGGTGCAACTCGAGGTGGAGGCTCATCGTGAAGGCTGACGTGGGAGAAGCGGTGGCGGTGGAAAAAGCGGGAAAGAAAACGGCGAGGACGACCGCCAACGACCGCATATGGGACGAAGTCGTTTCGTGGTTCTGGGTGATCGTGGCGTTTCTGGTGATCGAAGGAGCGCTCGTGCAGGCGCGCGTGATTCCGAGCGGCTCGATGGAGCCGACCGTGCTGATCGGCGATCACCTTATAGTGAGCCGCATCGGCTACGACGCGGGGATTCCGTTCACGCAATACCACGTGCCGCTTTGGCGCGAACCGAAGCGGCAGCAGATCATGGTGTTTCGCGCGCCGCTGGCCGATCAGGATTTTCCCGATTTCATCAAGCGCGTGATCGGCGTGCCCGGCGACCACATCAAAATCGTGAAGGGGACGGTGTTCGTGAACGGCGTGGCGCTGAAGGAGCCGTACACGGATCATGCGCCGGATGAGGCCGAGCTGCCGCAAGAAAATTATCCGGCGCAGGCTGGCCAGCTGGCGTTTGTCGACCGGCCCGAGTGGGCGGCGGAATTGACGCAGGACACGGTGAATGGCGAGCTGGTCGTCCCGAAGGATGATTACTTCATGATGGGGGACAACCGCGACGATTCGAACGACAGTCGATTCTGGGGATTCGTCCCGCGGCAGAATTTCATCGGGACGCCGCTGATCATCTACATGTCGATCAAGGCGCCGGAAGAAGTGTGGAATCCGGGGCACCTGGGCGAGCGGTTCGAGACGTATTTTGACGCGATCATTCATCCGAGCATGATTCGTTGGCGCAGACTGTTTCACACGTTCTAAATTGCGAGCCAGCCCAGCCCCCTCCAGAAAACGAGCCTCCTCGATGCGTTACTCCGACGCAGGCGTGGATATTTCGGTCGCGGATGAAGCCAAGCGGCGGATCGCCGCGATGGCGGGAAAGACTTTCCGGCGCGGCGTGATCGCGCCGATCGGCGGATTCGGTTCCCTATTCGCGCTCGACCGCAAACGCTGGCGCGAGCCTGTGCTGGTGGGAAGCTGCGACGGCGTGGGAACGAAACTGAAGGTCGCGGTGGCGGCGGGAATCCATACCAGCGTCGGCGCGGACATCGTGAACCACTGCGTGAACGACATTCTGACGCAGGGCGCCGAGCCGCTGTTTTTCCTCGATTACATCGCGATGGGAAAGCTTGACGCCAACGTGATCGAGCAGGTGATCGAAGGGATGAGCCGCGCGGCGAAGCAGGCGGGATGCTCGCTGATCGGCGGCGAGACGGCGGAGATGCCCGATCTCTACGCGCGCGGCGAATACGATCTCGCGGGTTTCATCGTAGGCGCGGTCGAGCGAAAGAAGATTCTCGATCCCCGGCGCGTGCGGCCCGGCGACGTGCTGCTGGCGCTGCCGTCGAGCGGATTGCATACGAACGGCTATTCGCTCGCGCGGAAGCTGTGCTTCGGCGTGGCCAAGCTCGAGCCGGATACGTACGTGGCCGAGGTGCGGAACAAAATCGGCGCGGAGCTGCTGAAGCCGCACCGAGCGTACTGGCCGCTGCTGAAAAATATTCTCGCGAAGGGATGGGTTTCGTCGATCGCGCACATTACCGGCGGCGGCATCACGGGAAATTTGCCGCGGGCGTTGCCGCCCAACGTGAAGGCCGTGATCGAGCTGGGATCGTGGCCGGTGCTGCCGATTTTCCGCTACCTCGCACATCTGGGACAGATCGATCGCGAGGAGCTGCTGCAAACCTTCAATTTGGGCGTGGGGATGATTCTGGTAGTCCCGGCGAAATTCGTGGGGCGCGTGGAAGCGGAGCTCAAGCGGCGGCGCGAGAAATTCTACGTGATCGGGCGTATCGAGCGCGCAGCGCGCGGTAAACAGCGCGTCAGCTATTCGGGCGAGCTGCCGATCTGAGCTGGCTGCGAAGGGCGAACTTGGCTATTTGTCGGTTGCGCTGGTATCCGCGGCCACTTTCCACGACCCGTCGGCCTGCTTTTTCCAGACCAGGACGTAGTGGCTGCTGTCCGTGACCGACTTGCCCTTCTTGTCGGTGGTCGTCACCTGAACGGCACCGCGATCTTCGGCGAGATCGCCGGAGCGCGCGACGTCCACCGTGACATCCGAAAAGGAAAATTGCGGGGTGGGCCCGGCCAGCATCTGCGCGAAGAACTTGCGGATGTTGTCCTTGCCGATCACCGCGGGCGCGCCGGGCGAGAAAATGACGGCGTCGTCCATGTAAGGCGACACGCACTTGTCGATGTCCTTCGCGGCGGCGGCTTTCGCGAAATCGGCGTCATTGGCGCGAATGGCGGCTTCGTCGGCGGGGCGCGTGTCCGGTGGCGCGGCGGGCTGTGCCGGTTGCTGCGAACACGCGACGAAGCACACGGCGAAAACCATGGCGCCCGCGAACGACATGCGACGGAAATGCATCATGAGCGATTCCCCCCTTTGGCAAGCGAAAGTGGGGAAACGATGCCTCTTCCCGCGAGCGGATGCAACCGAAATTTCAATGCCGTGGCGTTTGCCGCTGCGGCAAACTGTGCTAATTTCGCTTGCTCATGAAAAAGCAGATTGGCGTGCTGATTTCGGGGCGCGGATCGAATTTCGAAGCGCTCGCGGCGAGCGTCGACGCCGGGCGCATTGCGAACGCCGAAATTGCGATTGTGCTGAGCAACCGCGAGGATGCGCCGGGGCTCGACCGGGCGCAGGCGCGCGGGATTCCGGCGCGGGGGATTGCCTCGAAGGGACTTGAGCGCGAAATATTTGACAGGCAGATCGTGGCGGCCCTCGAGGAGAAGAAGGTCGATCTCGTCTGCCTCGCGGGATACATGCGGCTGCTTTCGCCGTATTTCGTGCGGGCGTTTCCGAATCGCATTCTGAATATTCATCCGTCGCTGCTGCCGGCGTTTCCGGGGCTCGAGGCGCAGCGGCAGGCGCTCGAACATGGCGTCAAGTTTACGGGCGCGACCGTACATTTTGTCGACGAGCAGCTGGATGCTGGGCGAATTATCGTGCAGGCAGTCGTGCCGGTCGAGGATGGCGACACGGTCGACACGCTGTCGGCGCGCATTTTGCGCGAGGAGCACCGGATTTACACGGAGGCGGTAAACATCGTGCTCGGCGGACGATATCGAATCACCGGGCGGCGTGTGCTGGTGGATTCATAAGGGCTTTCAATTGGAGATGAGGTAATCGAGTGACGAGCGGGAAATTCAAGCCGGTGGAGGAACAGCTTGCGTTGCTGCGCAAGGGCGCGGCGGAAGTGATTCGCGAGGACGAGCTGAAGGCGAAGCTCGAAAAATCGATTGCGACGGGCAAGCCGCTGCGCGTCTATCTCGGCGTCGATCCGACGGCGCCGGACATTCACCTAGGCCACACAGTAGTGCTGCGGAAGCTGAAGCATTTTCAGGATATGGGGCACACCGCGATTTTCCTGATCGGCGATTTTTCGGCGATGATCGGCGACCCGACAGGGCAATCCGAAACGCGCCCGCCTCTGACCCGCGAACAGGTCGATGCGAACGCGAAAACGTATCTTGCCCAGGTGTACAAGATTCTCGATCCGGCGAAGACCGAAGTTCGCTACAACAGCGAGTGGCTGGGGAAAATGTCGAGCTACGACACGGTGCGGCTCTGCGGGCACTACCGGCTCGCGCGCATGCTCGAACGCGAGGATTTCCGGTCGCGGCTCGAAAAGAATCTCCCTATTTCGGTGCACGAACTGCTCTATCCGCTGCTGACCGCCTACGACGCGGTGGCCCTCGAATCGGATGTCGAGATCGGCGCCACCGAGCAGAAATTCAATTTGCTCGTGCACCGCGATATCCAGCGCGAATACGGGCAGCCTTCGGAAATCGCGCTGACGATGCCGATTCTCGTGGGGCTCGATGGCGAGCGAAAAATGTCGAAAAGCCTCGGAAATTACGTCGGAATCACCGAGGCGCCGGGCGAAATGGTCGGCAAGCTGATGTCGATTTCGGACGAGCTGATGTGGTCATACTACGAGCTGCTGACGGATTTTGCATCGCCTGTGATCGTGCGGCTGCGCCAGGAGGTGCGCACGGGCGTCCTGCACCCGAAGAAGGCCAAGATGCAACTCGCGCACAACATCGTCGCTGGGTTCCACGGCGAAGAAGCGGCGAGGAAGGCTGGCGAAGAATTCGAGCGAATCTTCAGCAAACGCCAATTGCCTTCCGAAATGAGAGTCGTCCTGCTGCCATCCCAAGGAAGCACGAGACTGGCGTTTACGGTCACGGCCTCGGGAATGGCGCCTTCGCGAGCCAGCGCGGAGCGGCTCATCAAACAAGGGGCTGTGGAGTGGGACGGAACCCGCATTATGGATCCCGCCTATAGTTATCCCGACGCGCCCGGAGACCACACACTCCGAGTAGGAAAGAAGCCCGCTATCACCGTGCGAGTTGAGCCCCCAGTCAGTAAGGAAGAATAGGCTATCGGGACGACTGGCCGGCGGAGCGGATCGGGATCGTGACCGGTTTGGCGGCTTCGGTCTGTGCGAGCATGTGGCACTGGCCGTCGAAGATGGCGCCCGGCTCGATGACGAGGCAGGGCGTGTGGATCTCGCCGGTGACGACTGCCTGCGGCTGAATTTCGACCTTGCCACGCGCCTGAATCGTGCCGTCGAAGCGCCCGCCGATCATCACTCGGTTGCCGATGATCTCGCCTTCCACCACTGCGTGCTCGCCAAGGATCAGAGTGTCCTCGGAGACGAGAATCCCCTTGATCGACGAGTCGATGCGAAACGTGCCACTGAATTCGAGCCTGCCCTCGAGCTTGACGCCCTGCTCGAGAAAACCGGTCCATTCGGCGGAATCTTGTTGTTTGCGGTCAGACCGTCCCCAGGCCATTGCTTTCCCCCAACAAGTATCGCTCTTCCGATTCCGGCGACTTCCCTATTCTCGCATCAGTTGGTCGTAGATGCGGGCCAAATCACTAGGGTCGTAGTATTCAAACGCTAACGTGCCGGGGTGACCGGGGCGCGGGGCGTGGATCAGGACCCGTGTTCCATACCGGTGCTGCAGGGCTTCGAGCGCCGCCTTTGTGTTCGGATCGACGGCCGGGCTCGATGGCGCGGGCCGAGGCTTGGCGCTGCGAGCGGCGAGGCGTTCGACCTGGCGGACGCTCATGCCACCACGAGCAATGCGGCGGGCCAGTTCGAGCCGCTCTTTGGGATCGGCGATCGCGAGAAGCGCACGGCCATGACCGGCCGAAAGCTTCCCTTCTTCGATCAGCTCCTGGATCATGGATTCGAGCTTCAGGAGGCGCAGGGCGTTGGCGATCGTGGCGCGGTCTTTTCCGGTGCGCTCGGCGACATGCTCCTGAGTCAGATTGAACTGGTCGGTGAGGCGCTGGAAAGCGCGCGCCTGTTCCATGGGATTCAGATCTTCGCGCTGGAGGTTTTCGACGAGCGTCATCTCGAGCGCGAGTTCCTCCGGCACCTCGCGGACGACCACGGGAACGCGCGCCAGCGCGGACCTCTGCGCGGCTCGCCAACGGCGCTCGCCGGCGATCAGCTGGTAGCGAAGGCCGATCCGCCGCACGACGAGCGGCTGAACGATTCCGCTCGCACGGATGGAGCGCGCCAACTCCTCGAGCGCCTCTTCGCGAAAGCGTGTGCGGGGCTGATAAGGGCTGGGATCGATGAGGTCAATATCGATCTGCAGCAGGATGTCATTCGGCGCCGGGCTCGGGGCCAAGGCCGGAGCTACTGCCGCTGCTGCGCCCGACGTCCCCGGCACCGGCTGCTGCTGCGGAGGCTGCTGGGGCGGTGGTTCCGGTTCCCGGATCAGGGCGCTGAGTCCCCGTCCCAAGGCGTTTCTTGGCATTGGCGATAACCTCCTTGGCAAGTTGCATATAGCTTTCGGCACCTCTACTATTTATGTCGTAGAATATCACCGGCATTCCATGACTCGGTGCTTCGGCCAGACGGACATTTCGTGGGATTACGCTCTCGAAGATCTGATTCCCAAAGAAACTGCGCAGATCGGCCGCGACCTGCTTCGAGAGAGTTGTCCGGTCGTCATACATGGTCAGGAGAACGCCTTCGATCTCGAGATCAGCATTGATCGTCCGGCGGATACGCATGTGGGTATCTAGCAGTTCGGACACACCCTCGATCGCGAGGTACTCGCACTGGATCGGTATTAGGATCGAATCTGCAGCGGCGAGGGCGTTCAGTGTAAGCAGATCGAGCGAGGGTGGGCAGTCAATTATGACGAAGGAATATCTTCCGATGATCGGCTGAATCGCCTCTTTCAGGCGATACTCGCGATTGTCCATCGAAACAAGCTCAACGGCGGCACCGACCAGGTTCTTATCAGATGGAATGATATCGAGGCCATCGATCTTGGCATCGATCGCGATCCGCTCGATCGGCTCCTTGAGAACGAGCGCCTGATAGAGCGTTCGCCGGGCAGGGTCCTTCAGGAATCCAAGGGAGCTGGTGGTATTGGCTTGCGGATCGCAGTCGATGATGAGAGTGCGTTGCTCGGCTGCGGCGAGACACGAGGCGAGATTGACGGCCGTCGTAGTTTTTCCAACGCCGCCCTTTTGGTTGGCGATGGCAATAACACGTGCCAAAGGTGATCCCCCAGCTTCACGGCGAATGTAACAGAGATTTTCCCGCATGCAAGATGTTTCACGTGGAACATCGAAGGAATCGTGAACGGGATGGTTCCACGTGGAACAAATGGCCGGGAGCTAATCGCGCGGCGAACCCGAGATGATGAACCGCCGTTCTGATCCCGGGATTTGCTTTGGGGCGTCCCAACTCCAGCCGGCCGTTTGCGAGATCGATGTTGCGTCCTCTTGGCCCAGCCAAAGAACAACCCTACCAGAACGCACGAGATGGGTCTTTGCCCATGCCAAGAGACTTTCGAATTGCCCGAATGCACGAGCGGTGATGACGTCGAAGGGAGTGGGTGATGTAAGACCCAGTCCGCCCTGGAATTCCTCCATGCGACCGCGAAAGATGTGGACGCTGTCGAGGCCGAGCCCGCGGCCAATCTCCGCCAAGAAGGCCGCCTTCTTGGCATTCGACTCGATCAGCGTGAGATCGAGAGATGAAATCAGCATTTTCAGGGGAAGGCCTGGAAATCCGGCACCCGTGCCGACGTCGGCGAGCCGACCACCCGTGATCGGCACGCAGGAGGCTGCAAAAAGGCTCTCGCCAAAGTGAAAACGGACGACATCCTCGGGATCAGTCACCGTTGTCAGAGAAATGGAGCGATTCCACTGGAGCAGGAGGGCGACATATGACTGCATGCCCTCAATCAGAGGCGATTCGCTATCTGTACTGACCGAGTATTCGATCAGAATCTTCGCAATCTGCTCATTCGATAGTCGCTTCATATACTATAACTGTAGTATTTTATCTGGACCGGATACCGTCGGCTGAGATGCCGCGAGCGCACTTCGAAGGCGACTGGGAGCCAGGAAGCCAGCCGTAATATCCGCGACGAAGTGAGCTGCGGAGGCCGGAACGAGACTCCCAGTAAACGCGCGAACGACCGAAAACAGCACACCCACTACGAATGTAGAGACCAGACCGCGACGGCCCTGGTACAAGTGGGCAAGCGAAAACATGATGGCTGAGCCGACCACGCCTATGCCGACGGCAATGGTCGCGCCCACCCAGCCCGTGGCCCAATCTTGGAAGACGCGCTGAGCGAAGCCCCGGTAAATCAGTTCCTCGCAGATCGCGACAGTTGACACGAGGGCTGTAAAGCCGAGGCGCTCGACGGTATCTTGTGGAAACACCTTGAGGGCCATGTGCGGAAGGATCCCGTGCGAACTGCTTTCGGAATGCTCTTTGAGCCGCCGCAGCGCGACGATTTGATTCACCAGAATGAGAGCCGAGAGAAGGATCCCGGTGATCAAGGCAAGGCCAGGCTTGGGAATGGCGAGTCCGAGGCTGGCCGGCAAAAGGTTGTGCGCGTGCGTGCGCCACAGAATCAGAGCGACAGCGATCCATTGGAACGCGATCGTCGAGGCGTAGAGAACGAGGCGATCGGCTTTTGTCGTGCTGGAAGCCTCCATTAGCCTGCGAATTCGCCGCCTGCCGAGCAGCGGCACAACGGTCGCGAGAACGAGCAGGATGAGGGCGAAGTCCCAGTGCACGAATGCATGAAAACACTTTTGACGCGCGCGGGCAAGGCAAGCGTGCGATGAGAGACCGGGGAATCGAGGTTGACACTGTTGGAGGGCACGCCGTATCGTTCTTGATTCTCTTCGGAATGCAAACATGAAGATTTTGGTGATCGGCGGCGGGGGACGCGAGCACGCAATTGTGTGGAAGCTCGTGCGCAGCGCCTCGGTGGAAAAGGTCTGGTGCGCGCCGGGGAATGCGGGAATTGCGAGCGATGTCGAATGCATGCCGCTCGACGTGAAGGATCCGAAAGCGGCCGCCGACCTCGCGGCAACGGTGGGCGCGGATCTCACGATTGTCGGGCCGGAGCTGCCGCTCGTGGCCGGCATCGCCGACGAATTCGCGAAGCGAGGTCTGGCACTGCTCGGGCCAACCAAGGCCGCGGCGAGGCTCGAAGGCAGCAAGATTTTCGCGAAGGAGTTCATGCAGCGGCACGGAATCCCGACCGCGGGTGTATACGGCACTTGCGAAATCATCCAGGAGGCGCATCTGGCGCTGGCGGACGCTAAATGGCCGGTCGTCATCAAGGCGGACGGCCTCTGCGCGGGCAAGGGCGTGCTGGTGACCGCGTCGCCCGACGAGGCGCACGTATTCCTCGATCGCGTGATGGAGCGGCGCGAATTCGGCGATGCAGGGACAAGGGTGCTACTCGAGGAAGCGCTGGCGGGCGACGAGCTTTCGTACATCATCCTCACGGACGGACGGGATTTCATCCGGATGGCGCCGGCGCGCGATCACAAGCGCGCCTACGACAATGACGAAGGGCCGAATACGGGCGGCATGGGCGTTTATTCAACCGACGAGATTCTACCGGCCGAGCTCGAAAGGAAAATTGTCGACACGATCGTGCGGCCAACGCTCGACGGGCTGCGGGCAGACGGCATGCCGTATCGAGGATTCCTGTATTTTGGGCTGATGCTGACGCCCGATGGGCCGCAGGTGCTCGAATACAACTGCCGGCTGGGCGATCCCGAGACGGAGGCGGTTCTGCTACGCGCCGATTTTGATTTTGGGCAGGCGTGCATGCAGGCCGCGACGGGCAGCCTCAGCGGGTTTGACGCGAAATGGGCGCGGGGCGCGAGCGTGTGCGTGGTGATTGCGTCGAAGGGCTATCCGGGCGATCCGCAGACCGGCATTGCCATCCATGGCCTCCAGGACGCGGCCAGGGTGCGGGGCGCCGTCGTGTTCCACGCGGGCACGAAACGCGAAGGCGCGACGTGCTACACGAATGGCGGCCGGGTGCTCGTCGTCAGCGCGGCAGGCGATGATCTTGCGAGCGCGCGTGCGACCGCATACGAGGCAGTCGGCCGGATTCAAATTGCAGGCTCGTTTTATCGAACGGACATCGGACGGAAAATCATCGAGGGCAGAGATATCGGGAACGCCAAGGCGGCGCGATAAGGAGAGAGGCACGGTGACGCAACAAAAGAAGCGGGCGGCGGTGGGAATCGTAATGGGATCGGACTCGGATTATCCGATGATGAGCGAGTGCGCGAAAACGCTCGAGAAATTCGGCATCGCCTACGAACTGGAGGTGCTGTCCGCGCATCGCACACCGGCGCGGGCCCACGAATATGCGACGACGGCCTCGAAGCGCGGCTTGAAAATCATCGTCGCGGCGGCGGGCGCGGCGGCGCATCTTGCGGGCGTGATGGCGGCGAATACCACGCTGCCGGTGATCGGCGTTCCGATGGCCACGAGCACTCTGAATGGGCTCGACGCGCTGCTTGCGACTGTGCAGATGCCCGGCGGCATCCCCGTCGCGACCATGGCGATCGATAAAGCCGGCGCGATGAACGCGGCGATTTTCGCGGCGGAGATTCTAGGCCTAAGCGATCCCGAAATTGCGCGAAAGCTCGTGGCGCACAAGGAAGAATTGGAAAGTGGCGTCGCGGAAAAGAACGCGCGCCTGCAGAAGCATCTCGCCGAGAAGAAGTAGCTTGGATTCTCGAAAGCCCCGGTGTGGAATTGGCGACGTGGTCAGTTCGTGTGCTTGGACAGATATTCTACTGCCAGTGCGCGCACCGTGCTTCGAAACGCATCGTCGACCTGAATGCGTCCGTCCGGCTCGACACCTGGAATCTGGAAGAAGAACTTCAGCTCTTGGTGCACGCCGCTCCGGCCGCAGTAGATCGCATAGAGTTTTCGAAAGCCGACATATGCATCCACACTTCCATTAGCGATGCCCTCCATCGTTTCCTGTATCTTTTTCTTGTCTTGCAGCAAGCGGGTCTTCGCTTTGGATTTCTTGACGCGAATCATCTCGCATCTCCGAGGGTCTGATTTCCAAATTTGCTAGCGACGGCGGGATTTCTTGCGCACGGCGCGCTTCGGCCGTGGCTTCGACCGCGAGGCCTTCATCGGCTTCGCGTCCCTCTTCAGGGCGAGGCGACGCTGGCGGGCCCAGCCGGGCTTATTGGCCTGGCGGCCGCGCGCGATGGCCAACGCATCGGGCGGAACGTTCTCCGTAATCACCGATCCGGCAGCAACGTACGCGCCATCGCCGATGCGCACCGGCGCGACAAGCGCCGAATCGCTGCCGACAAACACGCGGCTCCCGATTTTCGTCTCGTACTTTCCGAAGCCATCGAAATTGCAGGTAATCGTGCCCGCGCCGATGTTGGTTTCCGCGCCGATCGTGGCATCGCCGAGATAGCTCAGGTGCGGCGCCTTGGCGCGCTCATGCAGCGTTGTTTTCTTCATCTCGACGAACGTGCCCACGTGCGCGCCCTCGCGCACATCGCAGCCCGGACGCAGCCGCGAGAACGGCCCCACCTGCGCTTTCGCTCCGATTCGCGACCCCACGAGATGCGATTGCGGCAGCACGGTCACGTCGTCGTCCAGGCGCATGTCGATCAGGACGCTGCCCGCGCCGATCTGGCAGCGTGCGCCGATGCGCGTCTTGCCGAGCAGCCGCACGCCGGGTTCGACCACGGTGTCCGGCCCGGCCGTCACGTCGGGATCGATCGCCACCGTTTCCGGAAGATAGATCGTGACGCCCGCGTCCATCAGCTCGGCAGCCTTGCGCGAGCGAAACACGCGATCCGCATCGGCCAGATGCGCGCGCGTATTGCAGCCGACCACTTCGTTCGGATCGGCGGCCACATAGGCGAGGACGCGCTCGTTGCGCTGGCGCAGCAGCGCGATTGCATCGGTGAGATACAGCTCGTGGTGCGCATTTTCCGGCCGCAGCGCAGCGAGGCACGGCCAGAGTTTGGCGAGCGTGAAGCAGTAGATGCTGGAATTCACTTCGCGAATTTCGCGCTGTTCGGGCGCGAGCGCCTTGTCCTCGACGATCGCCTGCACGCGTCCTTCTGCATCGCGGACGATGCGGCCGTAGCCCGCGGGATCGGCCAGCTCGGCGCTGAGAATCGTGGCGGCGGCTTCGCCGCGGCGGTGTGTATCGAGGAGCGCTGCGAGCGTTTCGGTGCGCAGTAGAGGCGCGTCGCCTGGAAGCACGACCGCGAGCTTCGCGCTTTTGCGGATTGCGCGCCGCGCCACCTGCATCGCGTGGCCGGTGCCGCGCTGCGGCTGCTGCACGATGGCTTGCACGGGAATCGAGAGATCGAGTTTGTCAATCGCCGCAGCCACTTCCGCAGCCTGGTGCCCGACGACCGCGAGAATCTGCGCAGGCTTCAGCGGCTGGCACGCGCGGATCACGTGCTCGATCAGCGAGCGGCCGCCCGCGCGATGCAAGACCTTGGCGAGGTCCGAGCGCATGCGCGTCCCTTTGCCCGCCGCGAGGATGATGATGGAGGTGTCGGTCGAGGCCACTGCGCGTATTGTCTACTCCAGCTTCACGCTTTTGCAACCGGCGAATTTATTGACTTTTCCGCGGGGACACGATAAGCAACGACAAGTTCCCGATTGAAACGTCCGAGGAGGGCGAACGAAATGCTCTGCCTGCGTTGCGGTGAGACGAATGCGTTCGGCGTGAAATTTTGCGTGCAGTGCGGCGCGCCGCTCTCGGCCGAGCCGCAGCCTTCGGGTGGCCCTCCCGCAGCGCCTCCGGTGGCGAGCGGATCGGTGCTCGGCCTGTCGCAGCCGAAAGTATTGCAACCGCTGCCCGGCCCGCCTCCCATGGGTCCTTCGGAAAGCAGTGGCAAGGCCATCGCCAGCCTGATCTGTGGTTTTTTTGCGTGGATTTTTCCGGCCGCGGTTGCCGCGATCATCCTCGGGCACGTCTCGCTTTCCGAAATCGGGCGGTCGGCGGGAAGGCTCAGGGGGCGCGGCATCGCGATCGCCGGCCTGGTGATGGGCTACGCGGGGCTGTTCTTCGTGCCGTTCATCCTGATCATCGCGGCGATTGCGATTCCGAATCTACTCCGCGCGAGGCAGGCGGCCAATGAGTCTGTCGCCATCGGGTCGCTGCGAACGATCAACGTCGCGGCGGTCACCTACTCGGCGACCTACTCGAATGGTTTCCCGCCGAGCCTGGCGGCGATGGACGGAGCCGGAAGCGGCAATCCCACCTGTGATGAGTCGCGCCTGATTGAGTCGGTGCTCGCGTCGGGGCAAAAGGACGGTTACGAGTTCACGTATGTCTCGCTGGGGACGCAGATCCTCGGCGATGACGGGAAAGCGCACGGCTGCAGCGTTCCCGGCTCAAGTTCGTACGAGGCGCACGCCGATCCGCTCACGCGCGGTACGACCGGGCAGCGCAGCTTCTACACCGATCAAACCGGCGTGATTCGCTTTGAAGTGAACGGGCCGGCCACCGCAGACAGTGCGCCGCTGGAATAGCCGCCGCTCAGTTCGTCGCCGTCTCAGAGCGTTCGAGGCCGCGCTGGTAAATCGACAAGCTCACATACGCAGCCTGCAAGATCGGCGCCGCCAACCCGTGTTTCCGCCCGCGCTCCAGCAGATCGCCTAGAATCGTATCGGCCTCGACCGGCGCGCCTTTCTTGAGATCACGGTACATCGAGGATGTTAATGGCGATCCCGCAGCCATCAGCTTCGCCGCCTGATCCGCGAGGAACGCCTCGGATTGCGGATACCCGTTCGCGCTCGCGATGCTGCAAGATTCGTGCAACGCCATGCGAGCGATCTCGGCGCCTCCGGGAACGGAAGCAATCTCGCCGACATTCCCGCGCAATAGGCAAGTGGGCGCGCCGAGCGTCGCGAGCTGCACCCATTTCTGCCACATATCGCGCAAGATGTTATCGGAAATGGACGCGTCGAAGCCCGCGTCGCGCAGCGCCTCATCGAGCTTTTGCAGGCGCGGCGTGCTGCGGCCATCGAGCTCGCCATAGATGAGCTTCTGGAAATCGGTGAGCTGGCGGATGCGCCCTTCGTCATCCACTTCCGCCGAAACCATGCAGACGCCACCGAGCACGGCCTCTTTGCCGAAGCGTTCCACGAGCAGGTCGATGTGGCGTATGCCGTTCAGCACGGGGAAAATCATGGTCTCGGGGCCTACAGCAGGGGCGAAATCGTTTATCGCGGCGGAAAGCGAATAGCTTTTCACGCCCAGCAGAATCACATCGTACGGTCCCGCGATCCGATCGGCGGTAATCGTCTCGGGGTGCAGCGCCAGATTCCCGAACCGGCTGACGATCTGGAGCCCCTTTGTCTTCAGCTCTTCGGCCCGCTTGGCGCGAACCAGAAACGTGACGTCGCGGCCCGCCTCAGCCAGGCGGCCTCCAAAATAGCCACCAACAGCGCCTGCCCCGACAATCAGGATTCGCATTGGGTGGTCCCCATCATGCTGTCGACAAGCCGGAGCCCTCTCGCGCATTTTTGGATGCCCGCGCGGCGGCGGAGGACTGCAGCAGATTTGATATTTCAGATCTGAAATTGGAGCTTTGCGCTGCGATTAGTCGGCTTCGACGGAGGACGTCGCGGCAATGGAATCATCCACCGACGAAGCCGGCGCGCCTGGCCCGGCGGTCGTTTCAGTCCAAAGCGAGCGATCGTCGAGCAGCCGCGTGACGAGCTGCGTGTGCAGGGCGTGGCCGGCGCGATAGGCGACGATCCGGGCCTGCAAGGGCCGTCCGACGAGCGCAAGGTCGCCGATCAAGTCGAGCGCCTTGTGACGGCCAAATTCATCGGGGAAGCGCAGCGGGCCATTCATCACGGAAGTATCGTCAAGAACGAGCGCGTTCGCGAGCGAGCCGCCGCGGATCAAGCCCATCTCCTGCAGCTGCGCGAAATCCTTCACGAAGCCGAAGGTGCGCGCGGGCGCCAGCTCGCGGCTGAAGGTCTCCCGGTCGACGGCCACCTCGATATCCTGCGGGCCGATCGCCGGGTGGTTGTAATCCACGAAGCAGTGCACGCTGAATTCGTCGGCCGGGTAGATGCCGATGCGGCGGTCGCCGTCGGAAAATTCGAGTGGCTTTACCACGCGAATGTATCGGCGCAGGCGGCGCAGGCGGCGCGTCCCGGCGCGGGCGAGCAAATCAATGAACGGCTTCGATGAGCCATCGAGAATCGGCAGCTCGAGGGCGTCGAGCTCCACGTAGACGTTGTCGATGCCGCAGCAGTAGAGCGCGGCCAGCAAATGCTCGGTCGTCGAGATCAGCACGCTCTGCCGCAGCAGACTGGTGGCGTAGCTCACGCGCGCCACGTTGCGCACGTGCGCTTCGACCTCGAAATTGTCGAGATCGGTGCGGCGAAAGACGATTCCCGTATTCGCCGGCGCCGGCACGAGCCGCAGGCGGCTGCAAACCGCGGTGTGAAGGCCCACACCCTCGATTTCTACAGGGCGCTGAATTGTGATCTGATATGGCATTCCGAGAAGGACCATTCTACAAGGCATTTCTGTGACCGCACCACCGAAATTTTCAGCTTTTGTTCTGAACGGCTTACGGGCTAAGTCGCGACGCTATTTCAAGGGTGTGTGGCAACCATACAACAGAACCCACCATTCGCCTGTGTCATTTTGGATGGTTCCGGGCTTGCCGAATTGGCCTGAGGACGGCATCAGGGTTTGTCTCGCGGGATTCGAATGCGTACAATGAGGATGAGTTCACGAATGGCCACACCTTTCAACATCCTTTCCAACGCGCCGCCGGCGCCCGCACTAAGTACTGGGGCGCGGCGCCCGGATTGGCTACGCGTTCGCTTCTTCGGCGGCTCGAATTACCAGGAACTGAAGCGCATCATGCGCGCGCTCGACCTGCACACGGTCTGCGAGAGCGCGCGCTGCCCCAACATGGGCGAGTGCTGGGATCACCGCACCGCAACGTTCATGATCCTCGGCAACATCTGCACGCGCGCCTGCGGCTTTTGCTCTGTGCCGAGCGGCAAGCCGATTGGCCCCCCGGATGAGAACGAGCCGGAGCGTGTGGCCGAGGCCGTCGAGCAAATGGGGCTGCGCTACGCCGTGGTGACTTCCGTGAATCGCGACGACCAGCCGGACGGGGGCGCGGCGATTTTCGCGCGGACCATCGCCGAAATCCGCCGTCGCGTGCCCGAATGCCGCGTCGAGGTGCTGATCCCGGATTTTCGCGGCGATTGGGACGCGCTCGGTGCCGTGATGGCCGCGCGACCGAACGTCCTCAACCACAATATGGAGACGGTGCCGCGCCTCTACCGCCGCGTGCGCAAAGGCGCCGTCTACGAGCGCTCGCTCGAGCTGCTGCGCCGCGCCCGCGAGATGGCGCCCGATGTCCCGACGAAGACCGGGATGATGCTCGGCCTGGGCGAGGCCCGCGACGAAGTCCTGCAGGCGATGGAAGGGATCGCCGCGCAAGGCACTCACATCCTCACGCTCGGCCAATACCTGCAGCCAACGCCCGAACACTTGCCGATCGAGCGCTACGTCCATCCGGACGAATTCGCGGAATTCAAGCGTCTCGGCGAGCAGATGGGATTCAAGCACGTGGAGGCCGGCCCGCTGGTCCGTTCCTCGTATCACGCCTTCGAGCAAGAAGAATCCGCCCGCGCCTAATCGGGTACAGCCCGCGCCTCTAGACTTTCCTCACCCGTCTCAATGCGCTCCAGCAAGGAAGGAATTGGCGAGCTCGCGGGTGCGGGCTGCGCAGGCCGGATCGGAATCGGGCAGCGCGAGGACATCGCGAAAATATTCGGCGGCTTTGTCGTCGTGGCCAAGCTCCGCGTTGAGGTTGCCGACGAGCAGCAAAAAGATCGGGTTGCGCCTGTAGCGCGCGACGAGAGGCTCGGCGGTCGTTAGCGCGTCCTGATAGCGCCGGTCGTAGGTGCGCAGATTTTTTGCGAGATAGAAACGCGAGTCGACCGCCAGCATCGCGCCGTGGTCGATTCCGAGCTGCATCTGGCGAATACCTTCCTCCTTGTTGCCGCCGGGGATGCCCATGAAGAAGCGCAGCATCTTCGCAATGGCCGAAAGCGTATCGATGTAGTAGTTGTAAAGGCCCAGTCCGGCCGTCGCGTCCGCCATATCGGGATCGAGCTGTAGGGCGCGAATGAATTCGGCGCGGGCGGCCACGCCGGCATGCGCCGTAGGGCGTTTTTCGTCGCGAAGGCCGTAGAGGCGCGCCTTGAGCGCGAGGCCAAGCCCGGCGTAAAGGTGCATCTCAGCGGTGTCGGATTTCGCGAGCTGATCGTGGGCGAGCGAGATAACCTTGTCCGCGAGCGCAAAGTAGGCTTCGTCCTCCCGCTGCTTCGGGTGCTTCCAGGCGTCGAGCATTCCCCACTTGATTTCGCAGTCAGCGCAATAGATTTTCCACCAATCGGCTTCGTCTTCGATCAAGTAGCCAACTGGACTCTGCGGCCGTTCGCTTTCGATATCGTGCGCGGTGACGATGGCGCCGTCGGGATCGCCCGAGTAGATCTGGTCGATCGCGTGCGCCGCTTCGGGCGAAAGCGTAAGCCCACCCGCTCGCGCCGACGTCGCGGATAGCGACAGCGCGAGAACGAGGCCTAGGATCAGCAGCGATAGTTTCACGGGGTCAATGTTGTAACACAGGATCGCGCGGCGAGCCGAATGTCATGCTCAACCAGATGCGTCGCGCCTCCGCTCAGAGATTTCTTGCATTGGCTCCCAGCACCGTAGGTGCGACACATCCTCGACCGCGGCTTATTTCACGCGCTTGGTCCAGCCAACGAGCCACGATGCGGTCACGTACATCGTGAAACATTCGAGCGCGAAGGGCAGAAAGCCGAGAAAACCAGGCGCAGGCATCTCGAAAATCTTCCACTGCTGGAAAATCGGAAAGGTGTAGTGCCATTTGGCCCCGGCCCAATTGTTCCAGAACTCCCATAGCCAGCCGCAAATCCAGCCCGAAAGAAGGAATCCATAGGCGCGCCGCCGAAAACCGTCGGAAAGATCGCCGAGAAACGAAGGCAGCCCGAGCCGGCGGTTCAGCGGATCGAGCAGCAGGACGAATCCGATCCAAACCAGCACGAAGAGATACGCTGCCGCGCGCCGCGGCAAAACCAGAGGAAGAATCAAGCAAGCCGCGCCGCAAGCGATCAGGGTGAGCTCCGCAGCAACTGAGATTTTGCGCGGCTGCGCGGGCAGCGGCGGCAGAAGCGCCTGCACGAGGTCGGACGTCTCGAAAATCGCCGGCGTGATCGTGGCGAAAGACCACGCGTAGCCGAGAAATCCGGGCCAACCGGCGGGGACGCCGACATACGTCCAATTGCGCAGGCGCAGGTTGTAGGCCTCGAAGATCAGCCACAGCGGAATCGAGAGCAAGGCCATGCGCGCAAGCGTGACGGGGGCGTCGTTGAGGCGCGAGCGCCCGGTGATGACGAGGACGGCCGCGTCGGCGATCAGAATCCAAGCGCTCCAGGCAGTGGGTGTGAAATAGGTTGCGACCGGCTCGACGTGGCGAAACATCAGCAGTTCCGCAGCCGCCAGCGCAACGATCCCGATCCAGCCGTGCGGCGGAAAAGGAAGGCGGCGGCGCACACGAAAGAATCCGATGACGAGGATCGCGACGGTCACAGCGGTAATGGCGATGCCGATTATGGTGGAGATCATGCGCGGCGCAGTGCCTCGATCGTGCGGAAGCTAAACGGATATCGTAGCGTAGTTCGGGGGCCCGTTGACTGCGGGACTGATTGGAACGCCTCACTTAACACAGAGAGCACTGAGAAGGCACAGAGGACACGAAGGGCCCTAGCTAGGCTCCCTCCGCGTCCTCATGATTCGCTCCGTGTTCTCCGTGTTAAAGCAGCCGCCGATCTAAGCCCGCACGTGTTGCGTGACCAAATCGCGCGATGGTCCATGCGCTTTCTTGCTATCCTTTGCCGCGGCTTCTAGCGCCACACATGAGCGAACCGCAAAAACTCGAACGCGGCCTCGGCCTGATCGAAGCGACCTCGCTCAACATGACGTTCATGGTGGGCATCGGCCCATTCGTCGTGATCCCGTTCGTGATCCAGGCGATGCACGGCGGCACCGAAAGCCTGCTAGCGTGGGCGGCGGGCGCGGTGCTGGCAGCTTGCGATGGCTGCATCTGGGCCGAGCTCGGCGCGGCGATGCCCGAGGCGGGCGGAAGCTACGTTTTTCTGCGCGAGGCGTATGGACCGGCGCGCTGGGGACATCTGCTCGCGTTCCTTTACATCTGGCAGACGCTCTTTCAAGGGCCGTTGAGCATCGCATCGGGCGCGCTGGGCTTCGCGGACTACTCGGCGTACCTGGTCGAGAAATCGAGCTGGCTCGCGCGGGCCCTCGCCGGTGTGGCGCGCGTGATCCACACGCACGACGACAATATCATCGCGGCGCTGATCGTGGCCCTCGTGATCCTGCTGCTTTACCGGCGCATTACGGAGATCGGGAAAATCTCGGTCGTCTTCAGCGTGGTCGTAGTCGGCACGATCCTGTGGATCGTGTGGGGCGGCGCGCGGCATTTCGACGCGCATCGGACATTTTTTTCGGGGGGCGATTTTTCCGGCGGCGACTGGAACCTTTCCTGGCTGCTCTTCGCGGCGCTCGGCCATGGCACGGTCCAGACGATCTACAGCTATCTCGGCTACTACAACGTGTGCAACCTGGGCGGCGAGATGAAGAATCCCGAGCGCAACATCCCGCGCGCGATTTTCATTTCGATTCTGGGCATTTCGGCGCTGTATCTGGCGATGCAGGCGAGCATCCTCAGCGTGATTCCGTGGCGCGAGGCCGAAAAATCGAAATACGTCGTGAGCACGTTCATCGAGCGCGCCTACGGTAGCCAGTGGGCCACGCTCGCGACGGTGCTGATCCTGATCACGGCGCTGGGTTCGGTGTTCGCGGCGATGCTGGGCTACTCGCGCGTGCCCTACGCTGCGGCGCTTGACGGCAACTTCCTCTCGATCTTCGCGCGCGTCCATCCCAAGAAGCATTTCCCGACGGTCGCGCTGGTGGCGCTTGGTGCGGCGGCGATGGTTTTCAGCCTGGCATTCAGCCTGATTTCGGTGATTCGCGCCATCCTGGCGATGCGCTGCCTCATCCAATTCGTCGCCCAGGGTGTGGGGTTGATTCTGCTGCACCGGCGATGGAAGAGCGAGCGCGAACGGCTGCCATTCCACATGTGGCTCTACCCGCTGCCGGTGATCGTAGCGATCGCGGGCTGGATCGGAATTTTCATCTCGACCGGGCGCAAGCCGATGCTCGCCTCGCTTGGAGCGGCGGGAGCAGGTATTCTTGTATATTTGGGGCGCGCGTTCTGGTCGCGCCAATGGCCATTTGAGGAGGCTCGGTGAATCACCGAACAAAAGTCTTCATAAGTCGCTTCACGATGAGATGGATCGCGATATTGGTAGCTGCTGTTGTGGTAGTGGCTGTGCTGCTCGCGCCGCAAACCGAACGCGTGCTCGCGCAATCGTTGCCGGATACGGTCGAAGCGATCAACCGGGCGCGCGTCGCCACGCGGATTCTCTACACCACGGCGCACCCCGACGACGAGACGGCTGGGCTGATCGCGTATCTCGCGCGCGGGATCGATGCGGACGTCGCGATGCTGCAGATCACGCGCGGCCAGGGCGGGCAGAATGCGATTGGGCCCGAGCAGGATGGCGAGCTCGGCGTGATTCGCACCACGGAATTGCTGGCGGCGGATCAACACTATGGCTCGAAGCAGTTTTTCACGCGCGCGGTCGACACCGGATTCTCGAAGAGCGCCAAAGAAACGATGGCCGCTTGGGGTGACCTGCCGGTCGAGGACATGGTGCGCGTGATCCGCACCTTCCGGCCCGATGTGGTGATCAACGGCTGGGGCGGCGTTCATTTCGGCCACGGGCAGCATCAGGCCAGCGGAATCTATACTCCCGAGGCTGTAGCCGACGCAGCCGATCCGACGAAATTTCCCGAGCAGATCGCGGAGGGCCTGAAGCCGTGGAAGGTGGGGCTCGAGCTGCGCCCCGCAGGATTTGGCTTTGGCCCAGCTTCGCCGCCGGCGCCCAAAGACGCGGTCACGCTGCCGATCAACGACGTGTCCCCGCTCTGGGGCAAGAGCTACGTCGAGATGGGCATGGAAGGCCACGCGCAGCATCGCTCGCAGGGCACGCCCTCATTTTCTGGCAACCCCTTTTTCCGCCGGCCCACATCGCTGATTACGGAACACGGGCAGGAGGCGGGAGGCGGCTTCGATCCCAAGCTGCTCGCGCAGCCGATCACCTCGCTCGCGGCGCGCTATCCAAGCTTCCAGGCTGAAATGGGGCCAGCGCTCGCGTCGGCCGATCAGAATCTGGCTGCAGCGGCGAAGCAAGCCCTGGAACTCAATCGCGCCGCGGCTTCAGATTCCTTGGCGCAAGCGGGCAAAGAGATCGCAGCCTTGCGCGAGAAAATCGCGAGCGCGGGAGGAGACGAAAGCGCGCCAGCGCTCTTCGAGCTCGATCAGGTGCGCGACCGCATCGACGCGGCGCTCGTAAAAGACATCGCGCTGCCAATCGACACGCAGGCCGATCGCCACGAGATCGTCGCAGGCGAAAGCTTTGGCGTCACCGTCAGCTTCCTCGATCAGTCGGCCGCGCCGGTGAAATGGAGCGTGGACCAATCGAGCCTGGCGGTGCCAAAGGGATGGAGCGTGACGCTCGCGCCGTCGAAGGACGGGAAGACTTACCAGTTCAACGTGGCCGTGCCAGCGGGCGCTATACCGCCGACATCGCCCGAGGACGCAATCCTGCCATTCCCACCCCCGCTGGTCACGCTGGCGCTGGACGCCGACGTCGACGGCTACGATTTCAAGATTCGCCAGACGGTCGAATCTGCGGTCGCGAACACAACCGGAATCGACATTTATCCGCTCGAACTGATTCCCGCCGTCACGCTGACCGTCGAGCCGAGGCAGCTGATGGTCCCGGCGAAACGCGCGTCCGAGGGCGTGGCGCTGCTCGCGCGCGTGCGCTACCACGCAACAAAACCTGCCACGGTCTTGGTCGGACTCGACACCCCGAATGGATGGAATGTAAAGCCGATCGAGCCACTCAGTTTCTCCGAGCCGGGCGACCGCCTGATCCGTTTTATGGCGACGCCGCCCGCGAAAACGCCGCTGGGCGCGTATCCGCTCAATCCCTACGCGAAGCTGGGCGATGAAACGTTTCGCACGTCGCTCGAGCCTATCCCCACGCTCCCGACGCGCGACTGGAGCGAATCCGCCGACGCCACCGCGCATGTCCTCGATCTCGCGGTGCCTCGAGGCCTGCGCGTCGGATACATTGCTGGCGACAACGATGTCGTCCCCGATTCGCTGCGGCAGATCGGTATCCAGGTCGATCTGCTCGACGATGTGGCTCTCGCCTTCGGCAATCTCAGCCGGTACGACGCCATCATCGTCGGCATCCGCGCCTACGAGCTGCGGCCCGACGTGATGGCCGCGAATCCGCGCCTGCTCAACTACGTAAAAAATGGCGGAACGTTGCTCGTGCAATACGAGCGCGATTTCGCATGGGTCAAGCTCATGCCGGCGCCGTTCAAGGCCGAGATTCCGCCGCAGGGCATTCGCGTCACCAATCCCGATTCTCCGGTCGATTTTCTCGCGCCGGAAAGCCCTCTGCTGAATTCCCCGAACAAAATCACGATGGCCGATTTCCAGGGCTGGGTGCAGGAGCGTGGCATCTATTTCTGGGGCACCTGGGACCCGCAGTATCACCCGGTCATCGGCTTCACGGACACAGGCGAGCCGGAGGCGAAGGGCGGCCTGGTCTACGCGCGCGACGGCAAGGGCCTCTACATCTACACGGGAATTTCATTCTTTCGGGAACTGCCCGCGGGCGTGCCCGGCGCCTATCGCCTCTTCGTGAACCTGATCAGCCAGACGCGGCATTCGGCGGCCAAATAAATCGCTCACCGCATTCGCCCCGATGCGTCATCCTGCCTGCCCTGACGCAGGAAGGGAGCGAAGCGAAGGATCTCTCTTCGATTTGGCAAGGGTGCCGTTCGAAACGAAGGCGTCGGCGTTGATGCCCGAAACGGCGTATTGGCGATCCGTGCAACGCACCGCCAGTTCGCCCGGCCCGGTCGTTTTCCGTTCGTGTTATGCTCCGAGCCGCTGAGGAGGGAAGCGCAATGAGGGAGCATTCCCGTAATTTTCCATTTCTGCGAGGCTGCGCCTGCCTGTTGGCCGCGGCCCTGATCCTGGCTGCTTCGCCGAGTTGGGCGGGCCAGAAGAACAAAAAACAAAAGAATACAAACGACGCCTCCAGCGATTCCACGACGGTCCCCTTGCCGAACACTCCGCAGGTCGAGGCAAACACAATCAACGAGGACATCGGAGAGATGCTCGGCGCGTTTCAAATCGGCGACACTGAGACGATGCACAAATATTATTCGGACGATTGCACGTTCGTGCAGAGCACGTTCGACCCGCCGATCGTGGGCTGGCAGAACTACGTTGCCCTATACGACCGGGAAAAGGCCGCGTTCCAGGGCATACAGCTGACCCGGCGCAACACGAATATCTTCGTACGCGGAGACGTGGCGTGGGCCTCGTACCAGTGGGAGTTCGATTCCTCGTGGCAAGGCAAACCGTACATCACGGAGGGCCAGACCACCCTCGTTTTCACCAAGACGAACGGCAACTGGCTGATCGTGCACAACCACACGAACGAGGTGATGGCCGAACCAAAGCCGCAAACCACCGCGGAGACGGCGCCGCCGCCCCAGCCGGCGCCAGCGGTCGCCAAGCCCTAAACCGGCGGAAAACTCCCAAAGCGATTTATTTTTTCAGCGTGCGGATGAAAGCGATGATATTCGCAACGTCTTTCTTGGTCACGCCATGCACCGGCTGCATTTTCCCTTTGCCATCGGCGACGACCTTGGCGATTTCGGCGTCGGAGAGCGATTGGACCTCTTTTCCGCCGAGCGGTGGAAACGTCACTTTCAGGAGTTGTGCGATCGTTGCCTTGCCGTTTCCATCGGCGCCGTGGCACACGGCGCAATGCTGCATGAACGCTTGCTTGCCTTCCGCGGCGTCGCCCTTGGCTTGCGCGAAAGCGGCGGGCGCGGCAGAGAAAATCACGATCACTGCGAGGAGAGCGGATATTTTCATTTCCTAGCCTCCTTGGCTATTCCTGCGGATGCGATTCAATCCGGCGAATCAGGAGCGCGATCCCCAACAAAACAATCAGCGATATGGCGAGGGAAATAAAAAGCCCCTTGCGGCGATAGGTAGCCTCGCCAAGAGCATCCTGACCGGCTTTGTACGTAGTTTCCGTGATTTTCAACCCGGCATTGATATTTTCATCCACAGGCTTCAATTCGACGCTGTGAATGGAAACGCGCGCCTTCGTGAGGTCGTCTCGCGCCTGATCGAGGTCCAACTTCGCCGGGCCGACTTCGACGCCGGCTTGCTCGGCTCGATCCAGGATGTCTCGTGAGCGCGTGATGGACGTGTCGAGCTTGACGAGTTGCGCGTGGATTTGCGAGGCGGCATCGTACCCGGGTTCGCCTGTCGAATGGCATTTAATGCACACGGCGCCCTGGTCGACGCCGATGAATGCGTCGGTGGGATGCTGAATTCCGTGATTCGTGTGGCAAGTCACGCATCCCGGAAGGCCCAGGGAATTGAAAGCGTCGTGATGCGGGCCGGAATCGAAAAGCTGCGCCTGGAAAACGTGGCACGTGGAGCAAACGTTGACCACCGATTGCACTCCCGGCGGCGCAGCGCCATGGCTGCCGTGGCACGTCGAGCACGTGGGCGCACTCAGATCGCCTTTGTCCACCAATTCGGCGTGATGCACGCTCGTGTTGTAAAGCGCGAGTTGATTGGTGGGGATTTTGTAAGGCTTCATGTAATCGGCGTCAGCGTGGCATTTGCCGCAGGTTTGCGCCACGTTGGCCGGATAGACGCTCGAGCGCGGGTCATCGGGCGGCAGAATGCCGTGAACCCCATGGCAGCTGATGCAAACGGCGACTTTGTCGTCGCCTTTCGCCAGCAACTGGCCGTGGACGCTCGTGAGATATTGCGAATACTGATCCGTGCGCAGCGAAGGATTGAAGCCGCGCATATAAGCCGCGTCGCCGTGGCATCTGCCGCAGAACGCCGGGATCTGCGCGCGCGCCGGGATGCTCTTGAAACCCTTCGCCGGACTCATGGCCTTAACCATGTCGTCGGAAGTCGAATCACCGCCGTGGCAGGTTACGCAGCTGATGCCCTTCTGTGCGTGGATGCTTTGCTCAAATTCGCCGGGATCGACGTGGAACGGATCAGGGAGTTGGGAATGGCAAGCAATGCAACTATTCTTCGTCTGCGCGGGAAGCGACGCGGCGCAAAATAGAAACAGGACGCCGCAGAATAGGAACGCAAAGGAAATTGCCGCGCGCGCTCTCTCTCTGCTGGCGAGTTTTCTTTTGCCGCCGGATTTAACTTTCGATTGCAAGCTGAACCGTCTGCCGTTTTCGTTCATTCAAAAGCCGCCATACTCATTTCGCCAGATAAGCGTACGCCGTCATTCCAATAAAGTAAGCCAGCGCGAAAACGCCCGCGCCCGTAATCCAGCGCTTCCCGCGGCCGCTCTTCTCATTGTCGAAGAAGGGCAAACACGTCCACACGGCGGCAGCGGCGCCGAACAACAGCACTCCGATCAGATCGCCCGCAAATGGCCCGATTTTCGCCGGCAAGAAGCGCAGCGTTTGGAACATGAACATGAAATACCATTCCGGCCGGATCCCCGCCGGGGCGGACCCGAAGAGATCCGCCTTTTGTCCCAATTCCCACGGCTTGAATGCGGACAGACATCCCAGAACCGCCAAAACGACGTACCATGCCATCAATTCGCGCAGGAAAAAATTGGGGAAAAAGCGGAGTTCGCGCGCTTTTTCCGGATGAGCCTTCCAGTCGGCCTCGACGCTGGGAGGGACGCTCATGCCGAAGCGCTGCACCAGGAGCAGATGAAGGCCAATGAGCAAAGTCGCGATGCCCGGTAGGATGGCGACGTGAATCGCGAAGAAGCGGGTCAGCGTGGCTCCGGTCACATCATCTCCGCCGCGCAGGAAAACCAGAAGCCAGTGCCCGATAAACGGAGCCTGCGCGGTCATGTTGGTGCCTACTTTTGTCGCGAAGAGGGAAAGCATATTCCAGGGCAGCAGATATCCGCTGAAACCGAAACCTAGAACGAGGAAAAGCAAAATCATCCCGCTCAACCAGGTGAGTTCGCGCGGCTTGCGGTACGATTTCAGGAAGAAGACGCTGAACATGTGGGCGATGGCCGTCAGAATCATGACGTTGGCGCCCCAGGAATGTATCGAGCGGATCAGCCAGCCGAATGGCACCTTCGTCATGATGTACTGCACGCTTTCGAAGGCTCCATCCGGAGTGGGCCGGTAGTAGAGGAGCAATAAAATTCCGGTGATCACTTGAGTGCCAAACAAAAACAGCGTCATGCCGCCCAGAAAATAAAAATAGGAGAAGCGATGAGTCGGAACCGTCTTATGGCGGACGAACGCCATCAGTTCGTCCCATCCAAAGCGCTCGTCAAGCCAATTCCGGATGTTTGCAAGCGCGCTCATCAGCTGTTTTGCGTCCTCTGCACGTAGATATTGTTGTCTTTTAGAATCACATCGAATTCTTCCAGGGGGTGCGGCGGAGGGCCGCTGATGTTGGCGCCATCCACCGAATACTTGCCGTTGTGGCACGGGCACCAAACCTCGTGCACGTCGGGGAGATACTGGACCGTGCATCCAAGATGAGTGCAAACAGCCGACAGGGCGTGGTATTTGCCGTCCGACGTGAGAATCAGGATGGCCGGGCGGCTTCCGAATGGAAAGATCTTCCCGGAGTTCGGCTTCAAGTCGCCCACGTGGGCGGCCACAACCAAATCCGAGCCGAGTTCGGTCTGCTTCGGCGGAATGATATAGCGCAGAACGGGATAGATAAAGGCAACGAGCGAAGCAACGATGCCCGATCCCAAAAAGACTTCTAGAAAATGCCTGCGCTCCGGCTTAGCCTTCTCTTGTAGGCTGGGATTCTGCAAGATGACTGTCCATCGCTTTCAGAGCCCGTGCGGGCAAAGTCAGTTTCTCAAGCCCGCAAAAGATAGGCTCATGTGGAGGGGCCACAACCAAGGAAGGCCCTGTCATCGCGCCACCGCGGCGCGAAATCGCCAAATATGCCGTCGCGCATTATACAGCTACTTTAAAAGCTCTGGTAGCCCTGATAGAGCCACAGGCCGGCTACGGCAATGAGGAGCGCACCCGAAACCACCCAGAGCGCCACGATCGGGCGGCTGAGTTTTTCGATTCGCGTGACGATCACGCGCTGTTCTGAAGCCGTGATCTCCTGAGCGGAATCGAGGAAGAGCTGATCTTCCTCTCGATTCTCGAGCGTGCTGCGGTAGATCAGGGCACAGACCAAAACGGCCGTCACCGTACCCCAGGCGACCACTAGCATTCCAAGCGTTCCCATGATTACCTCCCCCTCCCGCACCCGTGAAAACGGCGCCCTCAGGCCAACGCCCTGGCACGGGCTCCTTTGGGTCCATTCCGACCCAGGGGTCAATTTTGGCGGATTATAGCACCACCCGGGAGGGTGGGTGTCAAGCAGGACTGGGGCCGTGTCGGGCTGGATCAGGCGGTGCGTTCGCCGGGAAACTTCACGCCCCAGAAATTCTTGGCGGGGTAAAAAATCTCGACGCCGAGTTCAAAGAGGCCGTCCTTGCGCAGCTCTCTCGCGGAAATCACGCGGAATTCGCGGACCTCATTCGACACGCCGTGCAGAATTTCGATGCGGGAACCAACAGGTGGGCGAAACGGAGCGCGAAGCAATGCGCCATAGCGGCTCACGGAAACAGCCTCGGCCGCCGCAACCTGCCCTTCCGCCTCGCCGGTGAGGACTTTTACGGAAACGCGGATCGGAACGCGGCTGGAACGGCGACGCTCAAGCATCGCGCGGGCGCTTGCCATAGTCGTATCCCTCCTCCCCCGCGACCCCTCGACAGGCGACTCTAGGCGATTCTTGCGCGTCGGGTCAATGGGCCGCCAGGCTCATTTTGCACAGGATGACGCGTGTTTGTCATTGATCTCCTTCTGATATGCCCTGTAGCCTTCGGGAGCCGTGTTCGGCCGAGGTTCTCTGGAAATCCTGTTGTATCCCGCCCGGCGTTTTTGATTCGAGCATCTAAACTCAAGCAAGGAGCATCTTCACGTGCCTCGGGCACGCAAGTAGGTGCCCCGCAAATGGGTGAAAGTGCCGACAGAGCGATCCCTTCGACCCTTATGACTGACGCGCGCCACACTATCCGTATCTGTCTCGTTTCTATCGCCATGGCGATGGCCGCGCTCCTTCCTGCATCCTCGGCCCGGGCTCAGGGAGAGTTCCCACTATGGGCCACGGCGATCGCGCAGAATCAATCTGCCTTGCCCGCGCAATCAGCCGCGCAACCGGTCGGGTCTCCGAGCAGCAGCCAGAATCAAAACAGCCCGGGACAAACACAGCCGCTGCAAAAGAAGGACGACCGGATGTTTTACGTCATGCCGAATTTCCTCACAGTCCAAAACGAAGCGGAGGTAAACCCCCTTACCTGGAAAGGCAAGTTCGCCATTACGGCGGACGGCGCATTCGATCCTTACGAATTCTCGATTGTGGGCATCCTGGCGGGAATCCGTCAGGCCGAGAACGCCTATCCCGCATTCGGTCAGGGTTTCGTCGGCTACGCGAAGAGATATGGAACGGCCATGGCCGATCAGGTCGACGCCAACATGATGGTCGGCGCCGTCTTCCCTTCGGTTCTTCGCACCGACCCGCGCTACTTTCAAATGGGAAAGGGACCTTTCTTTCACCGCTTCACGTATGCGATCAGCCGAATCTTCATCACGCGTAAGGATTCCGGCGGCAATACCTTCAATTTCTCCGAGCCCGTCGGAAACGGCGTCGCGATCGGAATCTCGAACCTCTATTACCCGGCCGCCGATCGCAGCATTTCGAGCAACCTGAGCGGCTGGGGAGTCCAGATGGCCATCGATGCCTTCGGCAACGAACTAAAGGAATTCTGGCCAGATATCCACCGTCGCATCACCAACCGTCACCACCACACTGTTTCCACCGCTCCCGCCGACACGCAGTAACGACAGCCCAACTAGGTGCAGACCGGGCACATCCCTAACAGATCGGACCGCGGACATTCCTGACGCGGCCATCAACAGAGGGCTTTCCGTGTTTCCCAAAAAAAGGGAGTTGCGTGTTTCGAGCACCGTAGGTGCAACACACGTGGAAGGGCGCGACGGGCAATTCCTAGTGCGGCGGCGGGACGCCGCCGCCCCGCGGCGCCGGCTTTTGCATGATGAACGCGAGCGGAATCAGGCAGAGCACGACGATCACCAGCTCCGCGATCACATCCTTGAACGCCAGCGCGGCGGCTTGCTGTTCCAGCATCCCTGCTAGTCTCCCGATCGCGAGGCGATGCGCATCCGCCATGTTCATCCCGCCTTTGTGCAGCGTCCCCGCGAGGCCCCCGACCATCTCCCGGAACACCGGATTGCCGTTCTGCATGTGGCCCGCGAGATAGGTCTGCCGCGTCTGCGTCTCGCGCGTCACCATCGTGCTCACCACCGCGATTCCAATGCTCCCGCCGATGTTGCGGACGAAATTCATCATGCTCGATACCTGATTGTTCTTTTCGCGCGGGATGCCCGCATAACACAGCACGTTCGACGGAATGAAAATGAACGCCAGCCCCGCCACCTGATACGTGCGCAGCATCGCCGCCGTCCCGAAGTCCATTCCCAGAGTCAGGTGCATCGCCACGTAGTACAGTCCCGCGGCCGTGGCCATGTACCCGAACGCCAGCAGATATCGCGGATCCGTTTTGCCGCTCAACACCCCGGCCATCGGCATCGTCAGCATCATCAGAAAGCCGCCGAGCGCCATGCATTCGCCCGCCTGCGCCGCCGTGTAGCCCATCAGGTTCTGCAGAAACTCCGGGAGCAATACCGTCAGCCCGTACAGGACCATGCCGAGCGCGGCCATCGAGAGCATCGCCGTCGAAAAATTGCGCTTTTTCAGGAGCTTGAGTTCCACGATCGGATGCGGATTACGCCACTCCCACCAGACCCAAATGATCAACACCACGCCCGCAACCAGAAGGCCCATCGTGATCAAGCGCGAACCAAACCAGTCCAACTCCTGCCCCTTGTCCATCACCATCTGCAGGCAGCCGATGCCGAGCGCGACGAGCCCCAGACCGATGTAATCGATCCCGCCCTTTTCCGCCTTGATCCGCTCCTCGGCCAAGTAGGGCGGATCCTCGACCACGCGATAAGAAAGGAAGAGCGACACGATGCTGATCGGCACGTTGATGTAAAAAATCCACCGCCAGCTGTAGTTGTCCGTGATCCATCCGCCGATCGTGGGGCCGATCGCCGGCGCAAGCACGATGGCCATCGCATAAATCGAAAACGCCATGCCCCGCTGCTCGGGCGAAAACGTATCCGCGAGAATCGATTGCTCGCTCGGCTGCAGTCCTCCGCCGCCGATTCCCTGCAGGACGCGGAAAAATACCAGCATCCCGAGCGTCGGCGCCAAACCGCAAAGAAAACTACTTCCCGCGAAAAGCACCACGCAAAACATGTAGTAACGCTTCCGGCCGTACCGCGTCGCGAGCCACGCGCTCACTGGCAGGACGATTCCGTTCGATACGAGGTAGCTCGTCAGCACCCACGTCGATTCGTTCGTGCTTGCGCCAAAGCTGCCCGCGATATGCGGCAGCGCGATATTGGCGATCGACGTGTCGAGCACTTCCATGAACGTCGCGAGCGTCACCGTGAACGCCACAACCCAGGGGTTGTGACGCGGGCGCCACGCGGCGTGATCGATTGCGATGGAAGCGGCTGCCATGGATTTCTGTTGCAAAATCCTTTCGTGTGGTTAAATATACATGCGTGTATGTATGCTGTAAAGCTTGGGAAAGCGGCTGCTGATGATTCAGTCAAGATCACCCCGCCGGGCGGCGGGAGTCCGTCGAAAAGCGCCTCATAGCCGGTCCAGGCAGGAAGCCCGCACCGCGGCCACGCGTCAGCGCCTGCTGGCCGCCGCCGAAACCATCTTCGCGCGCGACGGCTTCGAAGCCGCGCGCCTCGAAGACATCGCCGCTCATGCCGGCTACACGCGCGGCGCCTTTTACGCCCATTTCGAAGGCAAGGAAGATATTTTCGTCGCGCTACTCGAACAGTATGTAGCCGCGCGCATCGCGGAAGTGAGCGCCGTGCTCGAAAAGCAAAAAGGCCCGCAAGCGCGCCTCCGCGCCTTGCGCGACCACTACGCGCACGGCCGCAAGGATCGCCGCCTCGTGCTCCTCTCGCTCGAATTCAAGCTCTTCGCCATCCGCCATCCCGAAATTCACGCGCGCCTGCGTGCCCGCCACGAACGCCTGCGCGTCTCCGGCGGAGATTTCGTGCGCCGCGTGGCGCAAGCTCTCGGCCGCACCCTCCCGATCCCGAGCGGCGCCGCAGCCACCGGCCTCGGCGCGCTCTCAAGCGCCCTCGTCGTCGAGCACCTCTTCGATCCAACCGCCATCACCGACCAGGACATCCGCCACCTCCTCGGCGTCGTCTTCGACGCCATCCTCGGAACGAAATCCGCGCAGTAATCTTTGCTCCCAGCCTTGAGTTGTGTGCGGACTCCAGAATCTTTGTGGGGCGCGGCTTCAGCCGAGGCAAAGGGGCCGTGAGCGCAGCGAGCACTCCTCTTCAGGGGGTCGGACCTTCAGGTCCGACATAAAGACGACCGCGCGAAGCGCGTTTCCATTGCGCAGGTTCACCTGCGGCATGTGGTTGCTCTCTCTGACCACGAGCATGCACCCGCGAGTTTTTCCGCTTCGGAAGGATATATCCGTGGCCTTCTTTCATCCATCCTCACGCGCCTCGTGCCAACTCCGATTTTGTGGCACACTCGACGTTCGATGGCCACCGCTTTCGGGACTCCCTCCAAATCCAGTGGACGCATCGCCTTCACCTATCCGTCCTTCACGCTGTACCAGATCGCGCGCTCCCTCATCGTTCTCGCCACCGAGATGCAGTCCGTCGCCGTAATGTGGCAGATCTACGAAATCACCGGCAGCAAGCTGGACCTTGGCCTTGTCGGCCTCGCGCAATTCCTGCCGGGAATCATCTTTCTGCCGCTCTCGGGACACACCGCCGACCGTTACAATCGCTCGAAGGTTCTCACGGTAGGCTACGTTGGGCTCGGGATGTGCTCGGCGCTGCTGCTCGCGATCGCTCTTCGCGGCGCGCACACCGTGTATCCAATTTACATCGTCATCGGGCTCGTGGGCGTCGCGCGCGCGTTCACCGGCCCGGCCAGCCGCGCGATCTTGCCGCTCATCGTTCCCGAAGAGCATTTCGAAAGCGCGTTCGCCTGGGGCGCCACATTTTTCGAGATTGCGACGATCCTCGGCCCGGCCGTCGGCGGCCTGGTCTACACGATCTTTCGCGGGCCTGCGGCGGTGTACGCCTTCGCGACGGCGTGCGGCATCATCGGCGCGACGGCGATGTCGCGCGTGAAGCTCGCGCCGCGAAAGAGGCAGCTCGAAATCCTCGACTGGAAAACCATCTTCGCGGGATTGCACTACATCTGGCGCGAGAAAATCGTTCTCGGTTCGATTTCGCTCGATCTGTTCGCGGTGCTGCTCGGCGGCGCGGTCGCGCTGCTGCCGGCGTACGCGCACGACATTCTGCACACTGGCCCGTGGGGACTGGGCCTGTTGCGCTGCGCTCCCGGCGTCGGCGCGGGCTTGATGGCGCTCGTGCTGGCGCATCGCCCGCTCGGCAAGCGCGCCGGGATGAAGATGCTATGGTGCGTCGCCGGCTTCGGCGTGTGCACGATTCTGTTCGGCGTGTCGCACAGCCTCGCGCTCTCGCTCGCGGCGCTGGTTTTCGTCGGCGCCACGGACATGGTCAGCGTGGTCGTGCGCGGCATCCTGATCCAGCTGCGCACGCCCGATGAAATGCGCGGCCGCGTCAACGCCGTCGACATGGTTTTCATCGGCGCGTCCAACGATCTCGGCGGGTTCGAATCGGGCCTCACCGCGTGGGCGTTCGGCACCGTGCCCGCCGTCGTGCTCGGCGGCGTCGGGACGCTCATCGTCACCGCGCTGTGGGCGTGGATGTTCCCCGACCTGCGCAACGCCGACGAGCTCGTCACGCCCACCCGCAAAAGCTAATCCGCGGCCTGCTTCTTCTCCTCGACCACCGCGCCGTGGTACACCGCGGCCGGGCGCCACGCCTGGACGTTCGTGCCGCCGCTCACCCGCGTCTGCATCGTCGAATTGTAGAAGTTGTACGGGTGGACCGCGTCGATCGCGCTCGCGTCATCGAGCTTCTTGTATAGCTCGGCGGGCAGCGTCCACTCGATCGCGGCGAGATTATCGTCGAGCTGCGCCACTTTCGTCGCGCCCAAAATAATCGACGTCACTCCCGGCTTCGCGCTCAGCCAATTCAACGCCACCTGCGCGGGCGGCTTGCCCGCCTGCTTCGCGACGTCGAGCAGCACGTCGAGAATCCGCCAATTGCGCTCCGTGAAACGATTGAACATCCCGCCCGCCGGCAACGCGAGCCGTCCTTCGCCCTTGCCCTTGTCGCCCTCGCGCTTGTACTTGCCCGCGAGGAATCCGCCGGCCAGCGGACTCCACGGGCACAGCCCGATGCCCATCTCCTGCGCCACGGGAATATGCTCGCGCTCGATATTGCGCTCGGTCAGCGCGTACTCCAGCTGCAGTGTCGCCATCGGCTCCCAGCCGTGGTGCTGCGCGATGGTTTGGGCTCGCGCCACGTACCACGCCGGCGTATCCGAAAGCCCCCAATAGCGGATTTTCCCTTCCTGCACCAGCGTGTTCATCGTCGACGCCACTTCTTCCACCGGCGTCATCGTGTCCCACGCGTGGACGTAATAGAGGTCGATGTAATCCGTCTTCAGCCGCCGCAGCGAGCCTTCGAGCGCGCGATAGAGATTCTTGCGTCCGTTGCCGCCGGCATTCGGATTGCCCTGCTGCCCGAAATTAAAAGTGTACTTCGTCGCGATCACCACTTTATCGCGCAGCCCGCGCTCGCCGACGAATTTCCCGGTCAGCTCCTCGGCCTGCCCGTTCGTGTAGCCGTCGGCGGTATCGAGAAAATTTCCGCCCGCGTCGATGAACCGGTCGAACATCTCCTTCGACGCTTTTTCCTCCGCGCCGAATCCCCACCCAGTCCCAAACGTCATCGTCCCCATGCACAGCGGGCTCACGCGCAACCCGGTGCGCCCCAAAGTCGTGTAGTCCGTCAATTTCATGCGCATCCTCCTGATTCTTGCTTCATGCTCCTGGTTCTTGCTTCATGTCCCTGGTTCTTGCTTCATGTAGCGCTGGCCTTCACGGCCAGCAGCCTTTGCATTTGCCGTTGTCGTTTGCCTTTGCTTTTCGTAGCGGCGGCCTTTCAGGCCGGCGGATTTTTCTATGTCCCCGGTAGGATTGTCATCCCGCCTGCCCTGACGCAGGAAGGGACAGAGGCCGCCTTTTGGCCGACGAGGGATCTGCTTTTGGTTTTGACGTGCCGTCGTGCGCCCGCGCCGGGCCACCGCAGCCGTGTCGATTAGAACGTACCGCCATCGTGTATTTTCTGCAACTTACGTCGATTTCTAATCGCCAAATGTCGATTAGAAACGCCGCGATTTTTGCGCCAATCCAACGAGGATTGGCGTCCCGAGCGACCAGCGGGAGCCGAGGGATCAACTGTCTGCTCAACTTTCAACTCCTGAACTGCCTTCCAAACCGCCCTTCCGACGCTAGCACATTCCGGCGTCACGTGAACGCACCCTTCGCAGAAAAAAAGGACAAGGCATAGTACTGGCCGGAAGGACAGCAAGGACAGGTCGGTGTTCGCCGTTGCCTTGAGGTGTAAACGTAGCGCCGGGTCCTTTAGCCCGGATCCGTCGCTTGCCGTTATGCCAATATGGGTATACTCTGGACTTGCCGATGAAAGACGCACCGACGGCGAGGGCGCTCTACTGGGTAGGCAGCAGCAAGCGAGATTTAATGGCGCTGCCTGACGCGGTGATCGATGTCTTCGGCTACGCCCTGTACTTGGCGCAGATCGGCCAAAAACACGAACAGGCCAAACCGCTGAAGGGATTTAGGTCGGCGGGCGTGCTGGAAGTTGTCGAGGATCACGATGGAAACACGTATCGGGCGGTCTACACCGTTCGCCTGGCCGAGCGCGTCTTCGTGCTTCACGTGTTCCAGAAGAAATCGAAACGGGGCGTCGCAACGCCCAAGGAAGAGTTGGATCTAATTCGGAGCCGCCTGAAGCGAGCCGAACAAATTGCCAAGGAGTTGGGGACATGACGAGGAAACGTGCTGGGCGCCGCGAGATCGCCATCGAGAAAGGCAGCGGGAACGTATACGCCGACCTGGGCTACGTCGATAGCGACGACATGCTGGTGAAAGCTCAGATCGTCGCGAAGATCGCCGAGATCATCGAACAACGGCGCCTCACTCAGGAACAGGCCGCGGAAATACTCGGGCTGACGCAGCCAAAGATTTCGCGTTTGCTCCGGGGCCAGTTTCGAGGAGTCTCAGAACGCCGTCTGCTGCGCTGCCTCACGAAGCTCGGCCGCGACGTCCAGATCGTGGTCCGGCCGACGCCGAGACGCCGATCCCAGGGCCGCCTCACCGTCCGGTTCGCCTAATGGCGTTCCCCGACGTTCGGTGCTTCCATGTCTGGTGACCACCGCGGTTAAGGTTTTCGCTTCCACCTGAGATGCTGTCCCTGTCCCTTGCCGGCTAGCTTCTGCCCGGGTTTCTGATTCGTGATCTCAAGTAGGCCGTCGTCCTTCCACTCCTTCAGCCATTCCCTAAAATCAGCTTCCGTGACCGCCGAGTGCTGTAGTACGGTTGCCCGGGCGTCGTCGTAGGGCACTTGGCTTGAGGTCTCCAACATCCCTCGCAGTTCACGCTTAGCCACTTCGAGACTTCGGAGCTGATGCCGAGTAAATCTCGTTTCCCTATAGAGCGCCTCGGCGCTGAGAAGGCTGCGCTGCCCGGACCGCACGATCCTCCGTCGCTCCTGCGCCTGAGCCCTCGTTTCGTGCATGAAGGGAATTACGTGCTTTTCAGTCGCCTTGAATACCTCAACTCCGCGTATGTGCCGCGTTCCATAGATCATGTAGTAGTGGAATGCGTCTTGATCCGGCTTCAGTACCGGCAGGGTGCAAACATAGTCGAATTTTCCTGCGGTCCGCACCGCATTCGCGTATAACCTGACCAGTTCATCCTCTTGTTCCTCACCTGTCAGATCAAGCAATCTCCGCCAATCAGCGCCGAGGAGACGGTCGAAATGCTTACTCTCATCAGACAAGAAGCGCCTGATCCATGACGTCATTAGATTTATGAGCACCTCGTTGGGATCTAGGCTGAGGATGGGCGTAATTAGCTCAATTTGAAGCGGCTCCCATCCGTTAGGATCGATGAAAAAGAAACGGAAAGACTTAGGGCGTTCTTTTGCGAACTCAACGACATCTTGAATGTGCTCTGTCAGGTCCCAATTTTCTACTCTAACTTCGATGTCAGCGATTCCATCACAATACTGCTTGAGTCTGCCAAACGCGACTGGGTCCCTCTCGATAAAAAGACAACGCATTGTTGGGGACTTGCCTCGACTGTTCAAAACCTTGCGCGTTGACCTCAGTACATCGATAGCCCGCGCGAACGAGGTGTCCGCAAGGGTGGGGTCGACAGACTCCCAAGGGCCGGCCAGGCAGTCGACGTATGCTATGTCAGATGCCCAATCCCCTACGATTGGGACAAGGGCGGAAAGATATCTCCCGAGGATTTCATGCTTTACGGCGGTTTGCTCCCGATCGTCGTAATACGGCTGGGCCATCCATCAAAGTATAGCGAATCCAGGCGATATTACTATATTGCCTATGTGACGCTCGCGGACCGATCTCTTCGGGATACGCCCTCGGTGCAAATCGGGGAATTCATCGTACGTCACACCCTCCAGATCCCGCCCGGCTCTCTTCTTGTTCTTCCCGCCCCACTGCTTGAAAAAGAACGGCACGCCCTTAGCCCTACACTGATCTCGTATAGATATGACCCACTCGGCTTTGATGGGGCGAGCCCCGGGCCCGCTCTCTCCGCCAACAATCACCCACGAGACGCCGCCCAGATCAATCTCGCCCACGTCCTCAAGCAGCGGTTCGACGGACAAGAACCGGACTGCGGCCGGAGCCGCGCGAAGATGCTTAATTCGCGGGAGACCATATTTCTTGTCCTCAACGCTTACGCCCCACCAAATGTGTTTCTGTCGAGCGTAGGGCCTCAGCGAGGTTTCAAGCATCTTCTGCATGCGAGCAGAACGCTTCGTCAATACTTGGAAAACATGCCAGTTCGCCACCGACATAATTTCCGCAACTTTCACGATGTAACTATCTGGGACCCTTTCGTGGAACAGGTCACTCATGGAATTCACAAAAATCATGCGCGACGTCGCCCATCGAAGCGGCTCTGCGAGCTTTTCCGGAACGAGCCGCAGATCGAAGCCGCGCTCATAGGGATGTCCTGGCACGCCACGAAATCTCTCGGCGAACACTTCGGCGTAGCAGTGCTTGCAGCCCGGACTGAGTTTTGTGCATCCGCGGACTGGATTCCAAGTAGCATCGGTCCATTCGATGGTTGACTGGCTGCTCATAAACGCCTCCGGCCCATATCGGGGATATTATGAGTCACATGTCGTAAAGTTCGCGCGTGCTTTTTCGCTCCGCTGCCCCCTCAGTGCTCCTGCGAGGCCATCGACACCCCGGACAATCGCGACCAACGAAGACTCGGCGCTCGTTATTGACGTGCGTATCCATAATAGGTACACTCGTACTCAGTATGAGTACCGCACCGATTTCGGAAAGCCGATCTCAAGGCCTGTTCGGCCAGACGCGGACGGCGATCCTATCGCTTCTCTACGGGCATGCGGACGAATCCTTCTATCTCCGCCAACTGGTTCGCGAGACCGGGGCGGGAAACGGCGCTGTTCAACGAGAGGTGAAGCAGCTTAGCGACGCGGGGCTGATCGTTCGAAAAACGGTTGGCAACATGGTCTTTTATCAGGCGAATCGCAAGAGCCCTGTGTTTTCGGAGCTCCGGGGACTGCTTCTGAAGACTGCCGGCGTGCGCGATGTCCTGCGCGAGGCGCTGGCGCCGCTGAAAAATCGTATCGAAGTGGCCTTCGTTTATGGTTCCATTGCCGCGCAGAAAGAGCGAGCCGATAGCGACGTCGATTTGATGATCGTTGGCGACGCGAGTTTTGAGGAGGTCGTCCCGAGGCTAAGCAGCGCCGGGAAGAGGTTGCGTCGAGAGATCAATCCGACGATTTATCCCGTGCGCGAATTTCGGTCGAAGCTGGATTCGGGGAGCCATTTCCTGACGAGCGTTCTGGAAAGCAAGAAGCTCTTTGTTTTTGGAAACGAGAATGAGCTTAGGCGCTACGAAGGCGAGGCCAAGGCCCGTAAGGCGAAAGCAGATCCCTCGTCGGGCAAAAAGCGCCCTCGCTCGGGATGACAGCGCACAGCGGCAAGGCAAGGTGGAAGGGCGGGGATTCATCCCCGCCATAAAGACGACCGCCTACGGCGCTACCTTTGCGCTGGTTCACCTGCGGCATGTATTGGTCTGGTGTGCTACGGCGAAGAATGCCGCGCTGAAGACCGCGGCGCTACATTGAAATCCTAATGCGACGGCGGGCAGCAAGCCTTCGTCTAACTCAGGCCAGGGCAGCGCCCCTACGGCGACTAAAGGCCGGCCCACCTGAAAGGTGGCCGCTACGAGCGCAACGGCCACAACAAAGGCACACGGCAAAATCGCCCGCCTGAAGGGCAATGCGGCCCTTCGACGGGGCTCAGGACAAGCCGCTACGAAAGCAAAGGCGAAACCACATCGCCATGCCGGACATTACGATCAACAGATACGTCACGCACTACGAGGACGACGACTTCACCGACCCTTGGAAGCCGCGGCAGACGATCGTCATCCAGCACGGATTCGGGCGTAACTCGCAATTCTGGCGGCGCTGGGTTCCAATGCTGGCGGGCGACTATCGCGTGATCCGGCGCGACCTGCGCGGGCACGGCGGCTCGGGCGATCCCGGGCCGAGCGATCCGTGGTCGTTCGACGGGCTCGTCCGCGATCTCGGCGCCTTTTGCGACGCGCTCGATCTCGAGGACGTTCATCTGCTGGGCGAATCGACGGGCGGGATGCTGGCCGTGGGCTACGCGGCGCGGCCAACGCCGCGGCATGGTCCAGCCGGGGCCCGGCTGCGTTCGCTGACGCTGTGCGCGACGCCGAAAACAATTGGTCCCGCGGCGCAAAAGCTTTTCTCTTTCGGGCGCGCGTCGTGGCAGGCGGCGCTGATGGAAATGGGTTCGGAGGGCTGGGCGCGCGAGCTGCTGTCGCGTCCCGGAACATTCCCGAGCAGCGATCCCGCGCAAATCGAGTGGGCGATCGAGCAATTCGGTAGGGCGTCAACCGCGTCGCTTGCCGGCTACAGCACCGTGATTTCGACGACGGACATCACGCCGCTGCTGCCCGAGGTGAAAGTGCCGGCGCTGGTTCTCGCGCCGACGCGCAGCGCCGCGACCTCGATCGAAGAGCAGGAGAGTATCGCGGCGACGCTGCCGCAATCCGAACTCGTCCAGATCGATGGCGCGGGCCACGAAATTTACATCGACCGCGCCGACGATTGCGTCGCCGCGCTGCGCGATTTCCTCGCCGGATTCCAATAGGTGGAAGGGCGAGGATTCGTCCCCGCCGAAAGACGATCGCGCGCAGCGCCTACCTCCTTGCCCTGAGCAGCGAAGGGTGCGCTGGTTCATCTGCGGCATGTATTGGTTTGGTGTACTACAGCGAAGATGCCGCGCTGAAGGCCGCGGCGCTAAATTTAAACCATTAAGCAACCCCCGCCCACCTGAAGGTGGCCGCTACGAAGACGACGGCAAAGAGACGGCAATCGGGATTAGGATAGGGCGCCATGCGATTCTGGTTTGCGCGCAACAGCGAAGTGCCGATTCGCGAGCAGATCGTGACGCAGATCGTCCTCGGGATTCTTTGCGACGACTTGAAACCGGGGCAGCGGCTGCCGAGCACGCGCGAACTCGCGCGGCGGTTTCATCTCCATCCCAACACGATCAGCGCGGCGTACCGCCAGCTCGAACGCGACCGCTGGGTGGCGTTCCGGCGCGGCAGCGGCGTCTACATCCGCAAGAACAAGCCGGAAGCGCCGCCGTCTTCGGCGCTCGCGCTCGATCGGCTGATCGCGAATCTATTTCGCGAGGCGCGCGAGATGGGCGCGCCGCTTGCCGCCGTTCACGCGCAGCTTCGGCGATGGCTCGCGCTGCAACCGCCTGACCATTTTCTGGTGATCGAGCCGGACGAAGAGCTGCGGCGGATCGCCGTCGCGGAAATCGCCCGCGCGGTGACGCTGCCCGTCACCGGCGCTGCGTTGCAACCCGCGCGCATGCGCGAAGCGCGCGAAGGCGCGATCGCCGTGGCGTTTCCGAGCAAAGCAGAAGCGGTGCGGCAGGCGTTGCCCGAGGGCGCGGAGCTGCTCGCGCTGCAATTGCGGTCGGTGCCGAGTTCGCTCGACGCGTGGCTGCCCGCGCCTGCGGACGTGTTGATCGCGGTCGCGTCGCGCTGGCCGGGATTTCTGAAATCGGCGCGCACCATGCTGATCGCCGCGGGCTTCGCTTCCGAGAGCCTCGTATTTCGCGACGCGCACGAGCCGGGATGGCAGGAAGGACTGAAGCAGATGGCGGCGATCGTCTGCGATTCCGTCACCGCGGCGGAGGCGCCGAAGGGCTGCCGCGTGATCGCGTTCCCGTTGATCGCGGAATCCTCGCTCGAAGAGCTGCGTCGCTACGAGAAATTCCTCACGGACCCTCTCGCCCAATCATTGTGACATTCCGGAAAGTGTCACAAGCGCGCGCCCGTTGACCGGACGCTCCCGCTAAGCTGCGCCTATCGAAAATCCGAGAGGTGCAGCATGAAAAAGCTTGTGGCGTTTTGCCTGTTGCTGATGGTGATGCTGCCTGCGGCGGCGGCGAACGACGGGCCGGTCGTGTACGTGGGCGGCACGGCCGCGATGAAGGACGGCGCCGTGGGGCGGCTGGATACTTCGTCGGCGAACGCGCTCTCTTTCGAGGCGGCGGGAAACACGCTCGTGATTCCGTACGCGAAAATCGAGTCGTACGAATACACGCGCGAGGTGGCGAGGCACCTGGGCGTGCTGCCGGCGATTGCCGTGGGGCTGGTGAAGAAGCGGCAGCGCCGGCATTTCTTCAGGATTTCGTACCGCGACGATGGCGACGCGCTGCGAGTGGTGCTGTTCGAGGTGCCGAAGCAGATGCCGCCCGTCCTCGAGGCGATTCTGCGGACGAAGGCGCCGCAGGGCTGCGGGACGCAGGCGTATGCCTGGTGTGCCGGGCGCCGTTGATTGAAGCGCGACGCGATTGCCGCGTCGCTCGGTGTTAATGTGCAAACAACCGCCAAAATCGGCTTTTCTTGGCCATTTAAGGCCTGTCTAACCGCCCGAAGAGGGGGTCATTGATCTCCCTGTCGGAACACGAAATTCGAGCGCCCGCCGCCGCGCCAAAAGCAAAAGCAGGCGCGCCGCGAGACACCACGCTTGCGAGGCGGCGCGCGCGAATTCCGAATCTACGCTACAATTGAATAGCTGTGCTCTCGATTAACAACATCACGATGCGCTTTGGCGCCCGAATCTTGTTCGAGGACGTGACCACCACGTTTCTCGCGGGGCGGCGCTACGCCATCAGCGGGCCGAACGGCGCGGGCAAGACCACACTAATGAAAATTTTGTCGGGCGAGATGGAGCCTTCGAAAGGCTCGGTGACGCGGCCGAAAAAGCTCGGCATTCTGCGCCAGGATCAGTTCGCGTTCGACGAATATCGCGTGATCGACACCGTCATCATGGGCAACGCGCCGCTATGGAAGGCGCTCGTCGAGCGCGACGCGCTCTACGCGAAGCCGCACGAGGAGCTGACCGACGCGGACGGCATGCGGCTCGGCGAACTCGAAGGAATCGTCGGCGAGGAAGGCGGCTACACCGCGGAGGCCGATGCAGCGCGGCTGCTCGACGGGCTCGACGTGCCCGAAGCGCTCTACGAACGCAAGATGAGCGAGCTGCAGGGCGGGCAGAAGGTGCGCGTGTTGCTGGCGCAGGCGCTCTTCGGCAGCCCGCCGGCGCTGCTGCTCGACGAGCCGACCAACTATCTCGACCTCGATTCCGTCCACTGGCTGCAGGATTATTTGTGCGCGTACGAGGGAGTGCTCATCGTGATTTCGCACGACCGGCATTTCCTGAACAGCGTGTCCACGCACACCGCCGACATCGATTACGAAACGGTGATCATGTACAACGGCGGGTACGACGACATGGTGGTGGCGAAGACGGCGATCCGCTCGCGCATCGAATCGGAAAACGCGCAGCGCGAGAAGAAGATCGCGCAGCTCAACGAATTCATCGCGCGCTTTTCGGCCGGCACGCGCTCGGCACAGGCCACCTCGCGCAAGAAGGAAGTCGAGCGGCTGCAGACGACCGAGCTCGCGCGGTCGAACATCGCGCGGCCGTTCATCCGCTTTCAGATGGACCAGCATTCGGGGCGGCATCCGATCGAAATCAAGAGCGTGGTCAAGGCGTACGACGGCGTGAAAGTCTTCGTGCCGTTTTCGGCGAGCGTGACGCGCGGCGAGAAAATCGCGCTGATGGGGCGCAACGGAACGGGCAAGACCACGCTGCTGAAGTCGCTGCTGCGCAACGCGACCGGCTACATCGAGGATTCGGACAAAGAATTCACGATCGACGGCGGCAGCGTCGCGTGGGGACACAACGCGCTGGTCGGATATTTCGCGCAGGACCACGCGGAATCGATCGTGAAGGGCACGACGGCGATCGAGTGGTTGCATCAGTTCAAGCTGCAGGCGACCCAGGAGGAACTGCGCGGCCTGCTCGGGCAGATGCTCTTCAGCGGCGAAGACGCGTTGAAGCAGACGAGCACGCTTTCGGGAGGCGAATCCGCGCGGCTGATTTTCTGCCGGCTGATGCTGCAGCGGCCGAATATCCTCGTGCTCGATGAGCCGACCAATCACCTCGATCTCGAGTCGATCAATGCTCTGAATATCGCGCTGCAGAAATATGATGGGACGATTCTGCTGGTCACGCACGACCACGACGTGATCGATGAAGTCGCGACGCGCATCTGGCATTTCAAGGGCGGGCGCGTCGAGGACTTCAAGGGACCGTATTCGGAATTCCAGATGTACGCGCAGGAAAAAGCCTCGTAGCATTCCGGCAGCGAATCCGTCCGCGGCAGCACGCCTCCGGGTAGCGCCGCGCCTCCTCCTCCTGCGATAATCTCGCATCATGGGCACCGCCCCGAGCCCCGCGAAAGCCGCGCGTCGTCACCGCATCCGCAGTTTCTGGGCGCGCATCACCGAGGGCCTCGCAATGGAGCAACTCTGGGGACAATTCAAGTCCGAGGCGCGCGCCACCTACGGCCTCTATTCGAAAGACGTCGACTGGGAAGCCATCCACCTCGAAAAAAGAAAATGGAGGCGCCCCTTCCGCGCCGGCTGGGCGCTTTTCCAGGCGATGCTGATGAAGCTCTCGCCCGCGCGGCGCGTCCTGCTGCTCATTGCGGTCGTTTCTTTGGTGATGCAAGGGGACATCAGCCTGGGGCAACGCGACGTCACCGTGAACACCGCATGGTTCGGCTCGTTGATTCTGTTCCTGCTTTTGGCGCTCGAGCTGGGCGACCGCGTCACGATGAAGCGCGACCTCGAAATCGCGCGCGAAATTCAGCAGTGGCTCGTCCCGGATAAACCCCCCGCCATCGCCGGAATCGACATCGCCTTCGCCACGCGCCCGCAAAACACTGTGGCCGGCGATTATTATGACGCGTTCATGCGCCCCGCCTCCGCGGGCGACGCGCTCTCCTATCCGCTGCTTGTGGTGGTCGCCGACGTGGCCGGAAAAAGCGTGCCCGCCGCGCTGCTGATGGCGACGTTTCAGGCGAGCCTTCGCGCGCTTTCGGCCACTCCGTCGTCGCTCGAGGAAATCGTGGTCGGGCTCGACCGCTACGCGCGCGCGCACAGCCTTGGCGGCCAGCGCTTCACCACCGCGTTTCTCGCCGAGATCGATCCCGCCACACGTGCAGTGCGCTACGTCAACGCCGGGCACAACAATCCGATTTTGCGCCGCGCGTCCGGCCAGATCGAGCGCCTCGAAGCCGGCGGCCCGCCGCTGGGCTTGCCGCTCTTCACCGAAAACGAAATCGCCTACGCCTCCGGCAGCGCGCAACTCCAGCCCGGCGACCTGCTTTTCATTTTCACGGACGGCGTGGCCGAAGCCGTCAGCGAATCGGGCGACGAGTATGGCGAGCCGCGCCTGATCGCGTGCCTGCAATCCGCCGCCTCAGGCAGCGCCACTGAAATCCTCAATCGCGTGATGGCCGACGTCAACGCCTTCGCCGGCTACGCCCGCCAGCACGACGACATCACTTGCCTCGCCCTCCGCGTCTCCTAGCCGCCGCCCTTTGTAGCGGCTTGTTAGGCGGGCGCCTTTGACTTTGATCTCTCTCTGTTGCGCTTTACCTGTTGGTTCTGATCGAATCACTGAGACATCGCTCGGCATCGAATTGCCCGAGGGCGGCTTTTTAGCTTCGGGAGGGAGAATAGCAAATGACCCAAACACTGGGTTTCATCGGCCTGGGAAATATGGGCGAGCCGATCGCCGCGAATTTGATGGCGGCGGGCCACGCGCTGCGCGTCTACAACCGCACCGCCTCGAAGGCCGCGACGCTTGTGGCCAAGGGAGCGACGCTGGCGAAAGCCCCCGCAGATGTCGCGGCGGCGGGCGGCATCGTTTTCACGATGGTTGCGGATGATCGCGCCATCGACGAACTCTGCCTTTCGCCCGGCTCGTTCGTCGAAAGACTCGGCCCCGGCGGAATCCACATCTCGCTCAGCACGATTTCGCCGGCCACGGCGCGCCGCTTGGCCGAGCATCACGCGAAGCACAAAGTGGAGTACGTCGCATCGCCCGTCTTCGGGCGCCCGGAAGCGGCCGCGGCGAAGAAACTCTGGGCTTGCACCTCGGGCCACGCGGAGGCAAAGGCGCGCGTGCGTCCCCTGCTCGAAGCCATCGGCCAGGGCATTTTCGATTTCGGCGAAGATGCGGGCGCGGCAAATGTCGTGAAGCTATGCGGAAATTTTCTGGTCGCTTCCACAATTGAGGCACTTGCCGAAATGATGGTCCTCGCGGAAAAAAACGGCCTCAGCAAGAAAGCTGTCGCCGATATGATCGGCAACTTCTCTCCAATGCACGCGGGCTACGCGAATCTGATCGCCGAGGAAAAATTCCAGCCGGCGGGCTTTCGTCTCGCGCTCGGCCTGAAGGACATCAACCTCATCCTGCAGACGGCGCGCGACAGCACCACGCCTCTGCCGCTCGCGAGTCTCCTGCACGACCACTGGCTCTCGGCGATGGCCAAGGGTCGCGGCGATCTCGACTGGTCGGCCGTCGCACTTGGCCTCGCCGAGGACGCCGGCCTCACGCCGAAGGAGCAAACGAAGGCTGTAGGGTGAGCATGTGATGAAAGCGTGCCTCCTGCATGCGCCCGCGCCGGTCGCGAGCAATCCGCTCGAATTTACGGATGCGACCGTCCCGCAGCCGGGCAGGGGCGGAATCTTGCTGCGCGTGAGCTGCTGCGGCGTGTGCCGCACCGATCTCCACGTTGTCGAAGGCGAATTGCCGCCGCGCAAGTCGCCGGTGATTCCCGGGCACCAGATCGTCGGCATCGTCGAAAAACTGGGCGAGGGCTCGCATCGCTTTGAGCGCGGCGCGCGCGTTGGCGTGCCGTGGCTTCACAGCGCGGATCTCACGTGCGAATTCTGCCGCTCCGGCAGGGAAAATCTCTGCGACCATCCGACGTTCACGGGCTACACGGTCGACGGCGGCTACGCCGAATACGCGGTCGCGCCCGAGGCGTTCGTCTATCCGATTCCCGAATCGTTTCCCGATGAACAAGCCGCGCCGCTGCTGTGCGCCGGAATCATCGGCTTCCGCTGTTTGCGCCTTTCCGGAATCCAGCGCGGCGGGCGGCTCGTTTTCTACGGCTTCGGATCGGCGGCGCACGTCGCGATTCAGGTGGCCCGCCACTGGGGCGCCGAAGTCTACGCGGCCACGCGCGGCGCGAAACACCAGCAGCTTGCGCTGCAACTCGGCGCGGTGTGGGCGGGCGAAGCTACGGATGAGCCTCCTGAGAAACTCGACGCCGCCATTATTTTTGCGCCCGCCGGAGAATTGGTGCCGCCCGCGCTCAAAGCGCTCAAGAAGGGCGGCGTACTCGTGCTCGGCGGCATTCATATGAGCCCGATCCCCTCTTTCGATTACAATTTGTTGTATCAGGAGCGCGTCATTCGCAGCGTCGCCAACAACACGCGCCAGGATGGCGAGGATTTCCTGCGCATCGCCGCGGAAATTCCCGTCCGCACGCAGGTGACGTCGTACCCGCTGCGCGAAGCCAATCGCGCATTGAACGACCTGAAGAGCGACCGCGTCAACGGCTCCGCCGTCCTCGATTGCAGGCAATCATGAATATTATTTCGCTCAACGTCGGTAAGCCGCGCACGGTTCCCTACGGCGAAGGAGAGGCCAGGACGAGCATTTTCAAGTCGCCCGTGCCGGGACCGCTGCTGCTGCGCCGCCTGAATCTCGATGGCGACGCCCAGGCCGACCTCGAGGTTCACGGCGGACGCAACAAGGCCGTCTACGCCTACGCCTCCGAGCACTACAAATTCTGGCGCGCGGAATTTCCGGAGCAAGAGCTGCCTTGGGGCATGTTCGGCGAGAACCTCACCACCGAGGGGCTGACGGAAGAAGGCGCCTGCATCGGCGACCAGTTTCGAATCGGCGAGGCGATTGTGAAAGTCACGCAGCCGCGCATGCCCTGCTACAAACTGGGAATCCGCTTCGGCCGTCCGTACATGGTGAAGCGGTTTCTCGCCAGCCGCTGCTCGGGAATCTATTTTTCGGTGGTTGAAGAAGGCATGATCGACGCGGGCGACGCGATCGAGAAAATCCACGAAGACGAAAATCGCCTCAGCATCGCCGAAATCAATCGCGCGTACGTCGATACCAGGAATAACGAGCCGCTGCTGCGCCGCATCGTGGAACTCGCGATCTTGCCACAGGGCCTGCACGCCGAGTTCGCCGAAGAACTCGCGCTGCTCAAGCAATAGCAGCCAAAAGAGCAGATTCCTCGGGCAAAACCCGCCCTCGGAATGACATTTTTCCAGCAGCCACTCTAGGGCGGCCAACGAGGCTATTTCGTGTAGGTTTTGCTGTAGCCGTTTCGCTGGTTCGTCACGGTGAAGACGGCGTTCGCTTCAGCGACCACTTTGATGTAGTAGCCTTCGTCGTTCCCGCCGACATTCGCGATGAACTGGTCCGGCACGTTGTGCTTCTCCGCGCCCGCCATCGAATAGTGCAGCTGCCAGAAATCTTCGAGTCCCGGCGAATCGTGGATGGTCTGCCACGTCACGGGATGCCCGCCCTTGATCGCGCCGTTATTCATCACCGCCACGCGCGGATGCAGCGCGTGCACAATCGCGGGCGCGTTCGACACATCGCCCGTGCCCGGATGCTGCGTACCGTGATGCGTCACGAGGTAAAGGTCGACCGCCCCGATCAGGTTGTTCGGGCAAGCGAGGCCTAGCCCCTTCTGGTCCGTCAGATCGCCGAGATCGATAAAGCGGAATTTGCCGAAGGTGATCAGCATGCCGACCGACTGCGGGTTCTCGCCGGTGTCGGGTAGCGGCGCGGGTTCCGATGCGCACCACGGATTCGGCTGGCCCGCGCCCGGCAGAGGCTTGGTGATGTCCTCTCCCGCCGATGTGAGGACCTGCACGCGAATTCCCTCGAGCGGGATTACGTCGCCCGGCTTCACGATGGTGCGCTTCGACTGCGCCGCAATTTTTTCATAGATCGCGTAATTGCCGCGCGTGTCGTCTTCCGTGTTCGCGCCATGGTCGAAGAAGTTGTCGATCTTGATGCGGCTCGCGAGCTGGGCGACTCCTCCCACGTGATCGGAGTGATAGTGCGTGATCACGAGGTCGTCGATGTGGTCGATGCCGGCGTCTTTCGCGGCCGCCAGGATGCGGTTCGCGTCGCGCCCGTGGAAATCGTCCCATCCGGTATCGATCAGCAGCGACTCGCCCTCGGGATCGACGATCAGAGTCGATTGCCCGCCTTCTACGTCGATAAAATAGATTTCGAGCGCTTTCCCCGCGCGCACGGCTGGCACGGCGAGCAGTGATACGCAGGAAATCCAAAGTAGAACGAGAGACAAACGCCGCATTCAGAGGCTCCCCGAGAATCCGCCCTTCTGATTGTACCGGAACGGCGATGCAAAACTGCGACGGCGTTTCGCGCTCGGCAACCGCGCATTGCAAACGATCTCGAATCATTGGCACAATTGAGTGGGGAAAGGGGGCAGGCGCAGATGAACCTGCGCAGAGGGAGTGGAGTGTGACCCAGCGAGACAAGATCGGCATTCTGACGGGTGGCGGAGACGTACCGGGCCTGAATTCCGTAATCAAGTCGGTGGTCTACGGCGCGAGCGAGTTCGGCCGCAAAGTGATCGGATTTCGCAAAGGCTGGGAAGGTCCTACGCACATGACGGGCCCGGATGATTCCACGTACATCCTGGAGCTCACGCGCGAGAACACGCGAACCATCGACCGCTCGGGCGGCACGATGCTCCACACGTCGCGAACCAACCCGCGGCGGGTGCTGACGGAGAAACTTCCGAATCATCTCGCCGCAGCCGCGATTGAGAAACTACCCTTCGACGGCAAATACTACAATCTGACATCGGTCGTTATCGACAATCTCGAACGGCTGGGCATCGGCTGCCTCGTCGCCATCGGCGGCGACGACACGTTGAGCTTCGCCTCCGTGCTTTCCGCCGCCGGATTTCCCGTGATAGCGATACCGAAGACGATGGACAACGACGTTCAGGGCACCGAATATTGCATCGGCTTCTCGACGGCGGTCACGCGCGCCAAGCAATCGATCAGCCGCCAGCGCACCACCGTCGGCTCGCACGAGCGCATCGGCATCTTTCGAATCTTCGGCCGCGACGCGGGCTTCACGGCGCTGTACACCGCCTACGTCACTTCCGAGCGCTGCCTGATACCCGAATACCCGTTCGATCTCGATCACCTCTGCAAACTGCTGATGGAGGACAAAAGGATTAATCCGAGCAACTACGCGCTGATCGTAGTGTCTGAAGGGGCGATCTGGAGAGATGGGGAACTGAAGGAGTTCGGCGAAGCGGACGCCTACGGCCACCGGAAAAAAGCCGACATCGGCCATGCGCTTGCGGAGGAAGTGCACCAGCGCACCGGACAGGAAACGATGGTCAGCGACCTCACCTACGACCTGCGCAGCGGCGAACCGGACTCCATCGATCAGCTCGTGAGCATCACGTTTGCGAACATCGCGGTGGATTTGATTCGCGAAGGCGTCAGCGGGAAGATGATCGCGATTCAAAACGGATGCTACGCGCAGGTTCCCTTGCCGGATTTGTCGCTCGGGGCGCGCAAGGTCAATCTCGAAAAGCTCTACAACACGGCGCGCTACCGGCCGAATTACCGCTCGAAGCTCGGCATGCCTCTTCTTTTCAGCGGATCGTGACGCGTTTCAGAGCGTGCGCGTAAACCGGCGGAGGCCGGGTACGCCCGTGGCGGCCTCGAAATCGGGATGGCGCTTTTCGTCTTTCAACTTAAAACCAGCCTTGCTATACGTTCGCTCCGCTGCGTCGTTGCCAATGAAAAACGTGATCTGAGCGTCCCGCGCGCCATTGGCGCGGCCCTCTGCGATGGCACGCTCAAGCAGCTCGGTCGCGATTCCGCGCCCGCGATACGAGGGCAGCGTCGCGATGTTCTCGATGGACCAAACGTCGTCGGCCGCTTCGAGCGTGCACGTGAAGATGTAGGCTCCGCGCTGCCATATAGCCCGCTGCTCCGCGTCACTCCAGTCAAGCTTCTGCGCTGCTTCAGTCATGGCTTGCTGCGACAGCGGGTAGGCGTCGGCGGCGCGAAAGGTGGACAACGCCGATACGGGCGCGCCGTCGACCTCGGCGACCAGGAATCTGGAATGGTGCCACCAGGAAAGCGCGGGCGTGAGAGTCAGGCGCCGAAGATAATCGAGGCAGATGCCCTCAGCACCGTTCAGTGCGATGTCGAACCAGCCTCTGGCTTTATGCGACCGCGAAGCCGCTAAGATGGCCCAAGCGAGAAAGTCAGCGTCGCTCGCGTTGGCCCGTCGAATCGAGGGCATCATTTCTATCATCTAACACCGTTCTACCCGAGCGCGAAGCGCGAATTTCGGGTATACTGAAGTTTCCCCGCTGGCTTAGCGACGCGAACGTGCGGCTGAGTTTTGGCCCACATCGCGCAGACCGGCCGGCAGACAGGAGTTGTCCCATGAAAGAAGGAATTCATCCGGATTACCATGCCGTGACGGTGCACTGCGCCTGCGGCAACGTATTTGAAACGCGATCGACCTTCAAAGGTCAAATGATCCGCGTGGAAATTTGCTCGAACTGCCACCCGTTTTTCACGGGCAAGCAGAAGCTGATCGATACGGCCGGGCGCGTCGAGCGCTTCCAGAAGAAATACGCGGACAAAGCCGCTTCGATCGCCGCCAAGAAGTAACCGCGATTTCATCCTCCGAAATTTCTGCTCCGACGGGGGCGATCAATGATCCCCCTAGCGGGGGCTTATAAGGGCTCCAAACAGCGCCAAAAGGCCAACTTTGGCGGGTTTTGCCACCATCCGCTTTTCTGCGCCGCGCAAACCTCTGTCCATCAGCAGACTAGCAAGCGAACTTGTCGGTCGCGGCGACGAGAGCGCGGCTGTTGGGCGGCTCGAAGCCGCTATGGCCGCTATCGGGAGTGATGACGAGATCGGCCTCGGGCCAGGCGCGATGAAGCGCCCACGCGCTCTCCATCGGACACACGACATCGTAGCGGCCCTGCACGATCACGCCGGGAATCCGGCGAATGCGCGCCGCGTCGCGCAGCAATTGGCCGTCGCATTCGAGGAAGCCTTTGTTGACGAAATAATGAGCTTCGATTCGGGCGAAGGCCAGTGCGAATTCATCCTGTTCGTAATGGCTGGCGAACTCGGCGTCAGGCAGAAGCTTCGAAGTGGCGCCCTCCCAACCGCTCCAGATTTTCGCGGCGGCGAGCCGCACGGCCGGATCGTCGCTGGTCAAGCGACGGTAGTAGGCGGAAAGCATGTCGCCGCGCTCGGGCTCGGGAATGTGCTGAAAAAATGGCTCCCAGGCGTCGGGAAAGAGCGCGGAGGCGCCGCGCTGGTAAAACCAGTCGATCTCCTGCTTGCGCAGGAGAAAGATGCCGCGGAGAACTAACTCTGTAACTCGATCCGGATGCGTCTCGGAATAGGCGAGAGCGAGCGTCGAGCCCCAGGACCCTCCGAAAACTTGCCAACGGTCGATGCCGAGGTGTTCGCGGATTTTTTCGATGTCGGCTACGAGATCCCAGGTCGTGTTGGCTTCGAGAGACGCGTACGGGGTGCTCTTGCCGCAGCCGCGCTGATCGAAGTTGATGATGCGATATTTTTCGGGATGGAAGAAGCGGCGCTGCTTGGGCTCCGAGCCGCCCCCGGGCCCGCCATGCAAAAAGATGACAGGCTTGCCGGACGGCGCGCCGCTTTCCTCGAAGTACAGCTCGTGGACGGGTGAAACGGCGAGCCTGCCCGTTTTATAGGGCTCGATCGGGGGATAGAGCCATGTGACGGGATCCTTCATCATCGGATGTCGCGCCTCCAAGTGAAATCGACTAGAAGCCATCTCGTAGATGTTCGCCATTACAGCAAAGGCCGAAATGCCCGGGGCTGAAGCCCTTTTTATTACGCGCCTTTTTCGAGGGCCTGAAGGCCCACGCTTCCACCGGTTTGCCCTTGCGGGCTGAAGCAACAGCCGGCGCAAACGTTCGCCGGTTGCCACGTAAACCCTGAAAGGCCCAGGCTTCCATTCTACGGAGCCGGAGGGACGCCCTTCGCATCCACTCAGGGCAAGCCGGCGCTACGCAAGCCGCTGGGCGCTACCGAAGTTACCACGGGTTGAATGAATGGCGACCGGGATATGCATAGTCGCGACTTGCAACAAAGAGAGGCTTCGCGGCGCGGCCCTCGATATGATCGAATACTGGTGCAGTCGGGGATCACCCTTTCCAAAAAGAGGAACCTGACAGATGACGGTGCTCTACGTTGTGACCACGGGCGGGACAATCGAGAAGGTCTATTCCGAGCAGCAAGGCGTTGTCGCGAACCTCGATAGTAAGATCGACCGCTATCTCCGGCTGTTGAGGCTTCCTGATTCCGATGTGCGCGTCGTGCGGCTGATGAATATCGACAGCCTGGAAATGACGGATTCCGACCGCGCCCGGATCCTTGAAACCGTGAAGGGCTTGCTTCCGGAGAAAGCGCCCATCTTGATCACCCACGGAACGGACACGATGGTTGAGACCGGCCTCTATTTGCAGCGCGCTTTGCCGAAGCTGGAGGTTCCCATCGTGATGACTGGAGCGATGGCCCCGCTCGGCTTCGAAGGCAGCGACGCCCTGCAGAATTTGACCGAGAGCCTTTTTGCTCTGCGCGTCCTCCCGCCTGGAATCTACATCGTGAGTCACAACCAGGTTTTCCCGATCTCAAACGTCCGCAAGGACCGCACGCTCGGCCGATTCGTCAAGATCAAAGAGAACTCGGTATAGAGAGGCATTGAATGAGCGCCTTACGATACGTTTTGATCGCATCTTTCTTTCTCTGCGCTGGCTTTCCCTGCGCTGGGAATGCTTTCGCGCAGTCGGCGGACGCTGACAAGGAGGTCGCCGTTGTCGAGCTCGGAGGGGCGGCGAACTGGAACGTCAAAGACGGAGGATCGAGCTTCGGCCCCAACTTCGCGGTGGAAGTGACGCCGATCGAACACTGGCTGGAGCTCGAAGCGGGCGTTACGCCGCTTTTCACCGGCTCCTCGACGGAGTGGGACGTCGACCTGCTATTCAAGAAGCCGTGGACTCTTTCCAAGAAGGTGGAGTTTATGGCCGGCGTCGGCCCTGAGTGGATTCACACGAGCGACCGTGGCGTGAAGACAAATTCCGTGGCCGGCGAGGCTGCGCTCGATTTCATGTTTTGGCCCTTCGCCAAGCACCGATTCGGCTGGTACGTCGAGCCGTCTTACGATTACAGCTTCGGGCCGGGACACGAGCAGTCGGCAGGCTTTAGCGGCGGCCTGCTCATCGCGATCCCGTAAGGCTGGAATTGCCTAACGCCACAGCCCCGCACTATACTCGTCAACCCTGCGATTCTTTGCGGAACGATGGTTGCCGGGGTGCACGTGCTTCGGTAAATGAGTGACGAAACGAAGGCCGGGACACCTTGGAAGGACGACGAACTCGATGTGATCGTCGCTGATTACTTCGCAATGCTCGCCGCAGATATCTCCGGGCAACCGTACGTCAAATCAAGGTACAGCGCGGCTCTCATGGCTCGGATCGGTCGAACGCACCGCTCGGTAGAGTTCAAGCTCGAAAACATATCGGCTGTGTTAGATGAACTGGGCATGCCTTGGATTCCGGGCTATAAACCGAAGAGGAACTATCAGAACGCAATTTTCGACGCGATAGACCGTTACCTTACCAGTCACCCAGCTGCCCTTGAAGCTGCTCCGAGCGTGCCACCCCGGCCGCCTTTGTCGCGTGAAATCTTTGTCGCTCTGCCAAGCCGCACAGCGGCCAGCGCGCGGATGCCCGAACGTCTGCACCGGCTCGTTCAGAAATTTGATCCCGTTGAGCGAGATCATCGCAACCGCTCTCTTGGCAAAGCTGGCGAGGCTTTCGTTGTCGATCTTGAGAGGCGACATCTCACCGAGTCTGAGCGCCCTGACTTGGCGCGAAAAGTCCGATGGGTTGCCGCTGAGGATGGAGATGGTGCAGGCTACGACGTACTGTCCTTCAGCCTACAGGGTCACGAACGCTTAATCGAGGTCAAGACTACCAATGGCTCTGCCCGCACGCCCTTTTTCATAAGTCGCAACGAGTGCAGCCTTGCAGCAAGGCGCCCCGAGGAATGGCGGATTTATCGGGTTCATCGGTTCGCTTTGGAACCACGCATTTTCACTATCGCGCCACCGCTGGAGAACGCGGTCAACCTCGCCCCCGAGACATGGCGAGCGTCCTTTTGAAGTATTCGGTCTTGGTATCATCCATTGTCCGGTACGTCTATTCGGAGAACGAGGTACACGCGAAATGACTGCCATGCAGCGCACGAGACTTGCGTTGACGGATCTCTTGAATGCCGCCAACGAACACTATGATGAGAACTACTTATCTATGTATTTCGACGTGAGAACGGGCGGCCCTAGAGCCGGTTCCGGCGACACCCTTGCCGAGTTCATCGTCTGTGAGCTCCGCGAAGGCTTCGATGGGAGATCTTCTCCGCAGCGACAAGTCGCGGCCGCGGTTCGCATGCTTCAGCATGCCAAGAGAGACATTCAGAACGCAATTGTAGGGCTACGAGAATTAGAATCTCGGCAGGATCGCAAGGCTCGCCCTTAACTCAAAGATGCCGGGCGTCAAGTCGGGACCCTGTCCAAGTCGGCGTCGACTCAGAACGGCGACAGGCGGCGTATAATCCGGTGAAGATGGCTACGCGATTGTCTCCTGTGCCCGATTCTGAACCGCAATCCACGCGATCGATCGATTCGCCGATGGACTCGCATACCGACTCGATTGTCGAGACGGGGGCGCCGCGCGTCACCTTGCGGAATTCGTTCGCGCATCCATTTGATTCGGCGATGGCGGCGGCGCGGACGTGCTACTCGCCGCATTTGGTGCAGCCCGAGGAGATCACCGAGAAGCAGCGGGTGATGATCGGGTCGGGAACGTATTTTGGCGGGCACCACACGGTCTACCAGCACGCGCATTTCGAATTCGGGCTCGAGAACGTGAGCCGGCAATTCGTCTGGTCGTTTCTGCACGCGCATCCGTTTTACAATTCGGAGCAGCAGAGCCAGCGGTACGTGCGGCTGGACCGCGCGCAGGCATACGTCCCCGAGGAGAGCCTGTTTTTCGGGGCAGCCGAGCGCGCGATTTACGAAAAAGCGATTGCGCGCGCGTGGGACCACTACCGCGAGCTGACGCGCGTGCTCGAGCCGACGGCGCGCGAAATCCTGGGCGATCTATGGCACGTGACGCCTGCGTCGCACGCGAAGCGCGTGCAGAAGGTGGCGCGGCAATCGGAGAAGCGCGCGATCGAAGTGGCGCGGTACGTCCTGCCGGTAGCGGCGTTCACCACGATGGTGCACACGCTTTCGGGGATCGTCCTGCACCGGCTGTGGCGGATGAGCGCGGCGAACGACACGCCGGGCGAGGCGCGGGTGGTGATCGGCGAGATGGTGGCGCGGGTGCGGGAGGTCGATGGGCAATTTTTCGACCGCTTCGACAACGAGCCGATGGACGCGCCGCCCGAATTCGCGAGTGAGGCGGCGGGCGATGGCGAGGCGTTTGCGCGCGAATTCGACGCGCGGCTCGACGGGATGACGTCGCGGCTGATCGATTCTTCGCCGCGCGCGATTGCGGCGATGGCCGAGGGCTACCGCGCGGTGATGGGGCTGACGGCGGCGGAATGCCCGGACGCGGAAGCGCTCGCCCGGATGCTCGATCCGGCGCGCAATCCTTACCGGCGCGAGACGCTGAACGTGGGCGTCCACGCGCCGATGATGCGGCCGCTCGATCACGCGCATTTCACCTTTGCGAAGAAAATCAGCCACACGGCGGATAGCCAGGACCAGCGGCACCGCATGGTGCCGGGCTCGCGGCCGCTGCTGACGCTGGCGGATACGCGCTCGGCGGATTACGTTACGCCGATGCTGGTGCGCGAGAATCCGCGCGCGCTCGAAATCTACCAGCAGGCGATGGACGAGGCGTGGGCCGCGAAGAACGAGCTGCTCGATCGCGGCGTGGCGCGCGAGTGTGCGCTGTATCTACTGCCGAATGCGAAAGCGATTCGGCTGGTCGAATCGGGATCGCTGCTGCACCTGTTGCATAAGTGGACCATGCGGACGTGCTTCAACGCGCAGGAGGAGATTTATCAGGCGTCGATCGAGGAGGCGCGGCAGGTGCGGGCCGCTTTTCCGGAGCTGGGGCGGTACATCGGGCCGCCGTGCTATCTCCGTGCGGGCGTTTCGACGCCGATCTGCACCGAGGGATCGCATTTCTGCGGCGTGAAGGTGTGGCTGGATTTTCCCAACGTTGAACGGCGGATTTGACGCCAACGTGCGCGGCTACCGGCGCGATCTCGCGTTTATTCACGATGCCGGCTTCAGTGACTACGCTCTTGGCGCGGCTCCGGGTCTGCTGCGCATCCTGAAAACCCACAAAATAAAGCGCGGCCTGATGATCGATCTGGGCTGCGGAAGCGGACGCTGGGCATGCGAGCTGAATTGCGCGGGCTACGACGTTCTCGGCGTCGATCAATCGCGCGCGATGATACGCATGGCGCGCCGGATCGCACCTAGGTCGCGGTTCGAGGTTGCGTCGCTCTTCGAGACGGAACTTCCTCAGTGTGACGCGATCACGTCGATCGGCGAATGCTTGAATTATTGTTTCGACAGAGCGAGCAACAGGCGCGGCGTCGCGCGTCTGTTCAAGCGATGCTATGGCGCGCTGCGGCCGGGGGGCGTTTTCATTTGCGACTTTGCCACCTTGCGCCGCCGACCCAAGGGAGGCATGCGCGAACACCGTTCGGCCGGGCGCGGCTGGAAGATCACGGCGAGAACTACGGTGGATGGACGGCGCACAATTCGCCGCGAGATCGTTGCCTTTCGAAAAGTCGGCGAGGCGTACAGGCGCAGCGAAGAGACGCACATCTTGCGGCTCTATTCCGCCAGCGAAATCGCCCTCGATCTGAAGCGGTGCGGATTTCGCGTTCGCGTCGTGCGTGGCTACGGAGGATTTCGGTTCCCGCGAGGCATCGAGGGAATCATTGCGGTTAAGCCTCCGGCGGCTACTGCGCGCAAGGCCCCACCCTCACAAAACGAGGATGGGGCACCCTCAACTTCCAAGGCGAAGGCCCGGGGCTGAAGCCCGTTTTATTGCTGCGCTTTTTCGCGGGCCTGAAGGCCCACGCTTCCACCGTGACGCGCTGAGAACCGCTGCTACTTCAAACGAGGATGGGCTGGGGCGGCTAACCGGTGAGGGCGCTGAGATGGCCGAGCTGCTGGAACATGCCGAGGTCGTCGCGGACGGCAAAGTGCTCGACGATTTTTCCGTCCCTCAGGCGAAAGCGGTGAATGTGCTTGACCCTGAACGCCCTGCCATTCGGAAGCAACGTGGGTCCCTCGAGCGGCGGGATTAGCGGAAACTCTCCCAGGTGCGTTCCCTGGAAAGACACCTCGCACATCACGAGATCGTCCTCGGCGACGATCGACTCCACCGTGAATCGCAAGTCGGGGAAGGCCGTGCGCCAAACGCTGACGATTTGCCGGACGAGCGCGCGGCCATCGTGATATTGCCGGCCGAAATTCATGAAGTCCTCGTGGAAGAAATCGTTGACGGCGTCGAGACGGCCATCGTTCCACAGATCCTCGAACTGGCGGCGGACCCGGTCCTTGTTTGCATCAGCGGACATGTAATTCCTCTCGTCCTCCCCTGCAATCCTTGGGGTCTCTTGCGGGCGATTCTACTACGCCGGGATGTCGGGGACGGCGGCGACGAGGGCTTGCGTGTATGGGTGCTGCGGCGACTGCAGGACCTGCTCGGCGGCGCCGGATTCGACGAAGCGGCCGGCCTGCATCACGGCGACGCGCGATGCGAGTTGCGCGACGACCGGGAGGCTGTGCGAGATCAGGATCATCGTGAGCGAGAATTCCTGGCGGAGGCGCGCGAGGAGTTCGAGGATTTGCGCGCCGACGGAAACGTCGAGCGCGGAGACGGGCTCGTCGGCAACGACGAGCGCGGGGCGCAGAATCAGCGCGCGGGCGATGCCGATGCGCTGGCGCTGGCCGCCGGAAAATTCGTGCGGATAGCGGGCGAGCGCGTCGGCGGCGAGGCCGACGGCTTCGAGGATTTGCGCGGCGCGCGCGCGGCGTTCGGCGCGCGAAAGCGACGGCTCGTGAATCGCGAGCGGTTCGGCGACGATCGAGCCGACGCGCATGCGCGGGTTGAGCGACGCGATCGGATCCTGAAACACCATTTGAATGCCGCGGCGTAACGCGCGAAGTTCCGAGCCGTGCGCGCGGAGCCAATCGTGGCCCTGAAAGCGGACTTCGCCGGAATCGGGCTCGATCAGGCGGAGAAGCATGCGGGCGAGGGTCGTCTTGCCGCAGCCGGATTCGCCGACGATCCCGAAGGTTTCGCCGGGGTCGAGGGTGAAGCTGATGCCGTCGACAGCGACGTGATCGGGAGATCGCGACGCGGAGCTTGCGAAAACGCTCGTGGCGGCCGCGAACGACTTTCGCAGGTCGCGGACTTCGAGGATGTGCTGGGACGGGTTCATCGCGCGGCGCCTTCAGCGAGCAAGGATACACCGAGCGCGGTGGGCGGTGTCGGCGGCGGCGCCGTTTACGGCGATGAGATCGGGCAGGGCCGCGTCGCATGCGGGGATGTGCTGCGGGCAGCGCGGCGCGAAGGCGCAGCCCGGCGGCAGCGCGTCGAGCGCGGGAACGGCGCCGGGAACCGGGACGAGCTTTTCGCGTGTGAGACGCGGCGCGGCGCGCAGAAGTCCTTGCGTATACGGGTGCGCGGGATGGTGCAGGACCTCGGCGACCGGTCCTTCTTCGACGATGCGGCCGGCGTACATTACGGCGACGCGGTCGGCGACCTGCGCGACGACGCCGAGATCGTGCGTGATGAAAAGCAGCGCGAGCTGAAGATCGCGGCGCAGCGTGGCGAGCAATTCGAGAATCTGCTTTTGCACGGTGACGTCGAGCGCGGTGGTCGGCTCGTCGGCGATGAGCACGTGCGGGCCCGGCGCGAGCGCCATCGCGACCATCACGCGCTGCCGCAGGCCGCCCGAAAGCTGGTGCGGATACTGGCGCGCGCGGCGGGCGGGCTCGGGAACCGAGGCGCGCTCGAGAAAATCGATGGCACGGCGGCGAATTTCCTGGCGGCCGAGCGCAGGCTCGTGGACGCGGATCGCTTCCTCGATCTGCGCGCCCACGCGGATCACGGGATCGAGCGCCGTCATCGGCTCCTGGAAAACCATCGCGATGCGGCGGCCGCGCAGCGCGCGCATTTCAGCGGGTGCGGCTGTGACGAGATTTGCGTTGACGGTCGCGGCCGAATTGGCGGCGCCGCTGCCGTTGCCATTGGCCAACGACTCGCGGAGCCACGCTTCGCCCGAGCGGCGCGCGCCGGGCGGCTCGAGCGCCATGAGCGCGAGCGAGAGCATCGTCTTGCCGGAACCGGATTCGCCGACGATGCCGAGCGTCTCGCCCTCGCCGAGCGAAAATGAGACATCGTTGACCGGGCGCACCCAGCCGGCGCGCGTCGGCAATTCGACGGTGAGGCCGCGGACATCGAGGCTTGTCGGCATAAGGACATGATATGTCCGGTGGAGGCGCCCGCGATCAACAAAGCGTGGTGCCTGTCTCGCTAGTTGCTGTATAAGTAGCCACATGAAGGAGATCGTCTGCTCGCACTGCGGGGCGGTATTCTTTGCCGCGCCCGACGCGCACGTGTGCCCTCACTGCGGATTGAATCCTCACAGCTGGCTTCCGAAGATTCGCGCTCGGGCCTTTCCGCACCTCGGCTTGGTGATTTGGGTCGCCATCATCGCAATTTGGCGGCCGTTGAGAACGATGAATAACTATCTGACCATTTTTGTCTCGGTGGTTGTCGACTGGGTTTGGTCCGAAATGCGGCGCGAGACGAAGCGCGGGCCACGGGCAACGAGCATCGAGCCGAGCGGGCGCAACGATGAATCTACGGGCGCGTTCTCAGAGACCCCTTTCGTGCCGCAGCCGCCCAGCCTTCCGCCTGAATGGCAGCCTTTGATGTCTGCCGCGCGCCCGCGGGAGGTCTTCTGGCCGTGGCGGTCGAGAATCGATTTTCTCGCGCTCGTGGCAATCCTCCTCGGCTGCGTCGCGTTGATGTGGTTTTTGATTCACGGCCACCGCTGGGCACCCGTAAACTGGCACGCTCTGCGCGGCGACGACCTATTTCTTGCTGCGGTCGCAGCGCTGTGCATGCTGGCGATCGGAGCCAGGGTATACACCGAATCTGGGAAGCGGCATTTGCTGCGGGACGGCGAAGCCACGGTCGGACTTGTGGTCGATTGGAGCTCGGGTGGGCCGCGCGGTGCGTTCATCATCTACCAATTCTGGACGCGCGTCGGTGAGAGGTTTGAACGCCAGGGCCGGGTGCAGTCGAATCGAGATTCGTACGATGCAAGAGGCGTGGTGCCGGTTTTCTATCTCCCGGAAGATCCGAGCCGGAGTCTCGCGCTCTGCTGCACGAGCCTGCGGGTTCGGATTCCGGCCGAGGAGTTTGAGGCGCGAATGCAAAGAGCCGGCGCGAAGTGATCGAACCTGATACAGGTGATGCGATGAACAAACCGAAAGAGACGAAGCGATCGAGCGATGAGGCGGTGAAGGCGAAGACGGGCAAGGCCTGGGCGGAGTGGTTCGAGATTCTCGACAAGGCTGGGGCGAAGAAATTGCCGCACAAGGAAATCTCCGCGTGTCTGCGCGACAAGCACGATGTGACGCCGTGGTGGTGCCAAATGGTGGCGGTCGCCTACGAGCACGAGCGCGGCATCCGGCAGCAATTCCAGAAATGCGACGGCGTGTTCAGCGCGTCGGGAAGCCGCACGATTGATGCGCCGATGGCGAAGGCGTATGCGGCGTGGACGGACGAGAACATGCGGGAACGTTGGCTGCCGGAAGCGCCCATGGAAATCACGACGGCGACGCCGGGCAAATACGTTCGGGCAAAATGGAATGGGGGGACGCGGCTGAGCGTCGGTTTTTATGGGGCGCCCGGCGGAAAAACGCGCGTGGCTGTGGACCATGAAAGGCTCGCGAACACGAAGGAATGCGCGAGGATGAAATCGTATTGGTTTGAAGCACTGAATCGGCTCCAGGGAATTCTCGAAGCGTGATGGCGGCGGGGCCGGGCGGGTTTGAAACCCGCCCCTACATCAAAGAAAAAAAGCTCTGCTTAATAGTCGTTGGCGGAGCCTTCGAGGAAGGCGCGGAGCTTGCGCGAGCGCGACGGGTGGCGCAGCTTGCGCAGGGCCTTGGCCTCGATCTGGCGGATGCGTTCGCGGGTGACGGCGAAGGACTGGCCGACTTCCTCGAGCGTGTGCTCGCTGCCATCGTCGAGCCCGAAGCGCATCTTGATGACTTTTTCCTCGCGCGGCGTGAGCGTCTTCAGCACCGAGGAAGTTTGTTCCTTCAGACTGAGATTGATCACGGCATCGGAAGGCGACACGACGGCCTTATCCTCGATGAAATCGCCGAGATGCGAATCTTCCTCTTCGCCGATCGGAGTTTCGAGCGAGATCGGCTCCTGCGCGATTTTCAGAATCTTGCGGACCTTCGCGACGGGAATGTCCATCCGCTTCGCGATTTCTTCGGAGGTGGGCTCGCGGCCGAGTTCCTGGACGAGCTGGCGCTGCGTGCGAACGAGCTTGTTGATCGTCTCGATCATGTGCACCGGGATGCGGATGGTGCGAGCCTGATCGGCGATGGCGCGCGTGATGGCCTGGCGAATCCACCATGTGGCGTAGGTGGAGAATTTGTAGCCGCGGCGCCATTCGAATTTGTCGACGGCCTTCATCAGGCCGATGTTGCCTTCCTGAATCAGGTCGAGGAACTGCAGGCCGCGGTTGGTGTATTTTTTCGCGATGGAAACGACGAGGCGGAGGTTCGCTTCGATCAGTTCTTTCTTGGCTTTTTCGGCTTCGGCTTCGCCCCGAAGAATCACCTGAAGCGCGCGTTTGAGCTCGGTGGGGCTGACTTCGGCCGCGATTTCGATTTCGCTGAGTTCCTGGCGGCGCGCCTTCAGGTCCTTGCGCGCCTCGGCCTGCACGTCGGCTTTCGAGGCGTCGACGCGGCGCTCGAGCTTGGCGATTTCGCGTTCGAGAAAATGGACGCGCTCGACCGTCTGGTGGATTTTGTCGATCAGGCGCTTCTTTTCGAGCGGATTGAAATCGAGCTCGCGGATGAGATTCGACATCTCGACGCGGGTGCGGCCGAGCGAATAACGAGCATGGAGATAGGGGCGCTTCTTTGACTTCGGAACCTTCTCGAGCTTCGCCGCTTCCTTCATCGCCTGCAGGTAGAGCTTGGCGATCTTGTCGATCTGCTTGAGCGTTTCCTTGGTTTTCGCTTCGATCTTCTCTTCGGTGAGCTCTTCGTCGTCGAACTGGACGATTTCCTTGATCGAGCGCGAGCCGTTGCGCAGATCTTCGCCGACCTGCAGCAGTTCCTTGAGAATCAGCGGAGCGCGCGAAATCGTTTTGAGGACGAGCAGCTGCCCGCGCTCGATGCGCTTGGCGATGGCCACTTCGCCTTCGCGCGTGAGAAGCGGAACGGTGCCCATTTCGCGCAGATACATGCGAACCGGGTCGTTGGTCTTTTCAAGAGTGCCGGGAGTGAGATCGAGATCGCCGTCCGACTCCGCGGCTTCTTCCTTGGCGGGGGCCTCGGCGCTATCGGATGAATCCGCGGCCGCCAGCGCAGCTTTGGCGGTCGACAGGTCTTCGTACACGTCGATGCCGTAGCGCTCGAAGGTCGAGAGCAGATCGTCGATTTCCTCCGAGGAGTGGACCTCGGGCGGCAGGATATCGTTCACCTCATCGTAGAGCAGGTAACCGCGTTCCTTGCCCATCGCGATGAGCTGTCGTACCTGATCGTATTTTTCCTCAAGAGCCTGACTCACGCTTCCCCCTCGAAGACCCAATCGCGCAGACGCGCGGATTCCATGGCAAAGCGGCCGGGATAGACACACCGGCACATTTCGAAGTCAATATGTAGAGACGGATGAATGATGCGATTCCGCAATCCCGCTTCCGAATTCTCGTGCCAGCGCCCAACTCGCCCGCGACCCGTAAGTATAACCACAGCTATATGATGCTTCGCGAGTGCTGCCCGTTTCCTCCAAAACCTTTCAATCATACATGCGCGCAAGGAGAATCGTCAATCCGATGCCCTAAGTGCAACGAGCGGCAAATTTTGCTTTCGCCCCGGCTTCGCGCGCCTATTGCGGCAGATGGCAGGACCGGATTCCCTGCTTCTCGAAATACTGCTGGTGGTAATCCTCTGCCCGATAAAATTCAGGGGCCGCGACGATTTGCGTCACGATCGGGCGCTTGAATACGCCCGCTTTTTCGAGCGCGGCCTTTGCTTCGCGCGCCTCTTTTTCTTGCTCGGCATCATGGAAGAAAATCGCCGAGCGGTACTGCGATCCGAAATCGGGACCCTGGCGGTTGAGCGTCGTCGGATCGTGGCTCTGAAAAAAGAGCGCCAGCAGCTCGCGATAGGAAACCTGATTAGGATCGAATTCCACCTCGACCGCCTCAGCGTGACCCGTCCGATCCGTGCACACTTCCTTGTACGTCGGATTCTTGGAGGTGCCGCCAATGTAACCTACGGTTGTAGAGGTCACGCCCTTCACCTGCCGGAATGCGTCCTCAACGCCCCAGAAGCAGCCTGCTGCAAAAGTCGCTTTAGCCATTGCGGGAAACTCCTCATGAGAGGGCTCGTAAGCCCGCCTACTTTACCCACACCAAGACGCCTGAGTCGAGCCCCAGAATTTGTACTTGTGACAATTAGACGCAGCCGCCGTCATTTGGTCGCAAGTTCCTCGTGGGTCCGCAAAGATGGGGAAAACCAGTGGGATCAGGCGTTTTTGCCGGCCATTAGCGCGCTACTCGCGGATGGGGTTTGCGCGCTCGATTCGTCGAAAATCTTTTCGAGCATGGCGGGAATCTCGAAGACGGCCTGGTTATCGAGGGCGATGGTGTTGGCGCGATAACGGGCCAGCGCCGCAGGGTCGATCAGTCGCGCGACCGCGCGCTCGATATCGCGGAAGCTTCGCAGGACGACGCCCACCTGCTTCTCGACGATGTAGTCTGCGTTGTAGCGCTCTTGAGGCAGGGTCCAGGAATTGCAGGCCACAATCACGGGCAGGTGCATTTCGAGCGCTTCGCTCACGCTGCCGGGGCCGGGCTTGCCGACGAAGAAATCGGCCAGATGCATGTAGTCGTTTACTTTCGTCGTAAAGCCTTCAACGAAAACCGGGATTCGCCATTTCCGCGCGCGGAGATCTTCGGCGAGCTGGGCGTTCTTCCCGCAGATCAGGATCAGCTGAAGCTCCAATTTGGAGCGATCAAGGCGGTCCGCAATTTCCCTGATCTCGTGCGAGCCGTATCCGCCGAAAAGGACGAGCCCGGTCGGCAGATCGGGCCGCAAGCCAAGCCTTTGTCGCCCGGTTGCGCGATCTTCCGTCTGCGCTTCGTAAAAACGCGGATGGAGAATCATCCCCGAGGCACGGAAAATACGGTTTTCGGGGTGGCCCATCGAGCGCGCCTGCGCGACGGCCTTGTCCGAGCCACAGATGAAATACTGGGATTGCCGCGCTTCGATCCAGAAGTGCGGCGGGTAGTCGGCGAGGTCGGTGAGAATCGTGACGAAGGGCCGGCCCGGGAAAACGTGGCCAAAGCTTTCACACATGGTGCGGTTGAAATGCGGAACGAATGAAACCAGCATGTCCGGCTGCGTCTTGCGCCAGTATTCCTCAAGGAGGCGCACGCCACCGCGGTGATTGATCTTGACTACAAGCTGCAGAACCTTAAGAAGTTGCGGGCTGCCGAGGGTCCAGCCGTTGCGCAACATTGTGTTGTAGAGGTCCTGAATCCGGATGCGGGTGAGTTTCTTGAGGATATCGAGGGGATCGAGAATCTCCTGCAGGTTAGCCAGCTCGACTTCCCAAGGGCGCTGCTGGCCCTCGATGGCCATCTTAAGCGCGGTGGCGGCCGCCCTGTGCCCGCCGCCGGCATCGAAGAAACCGAACTCAAGCCGCTTCAATCAGAGCGCTCCCATGAGTGAGGGATTCTGGCACGCCCGGGACCGCGGATTGCTACAGTTGTGTTAAAAGCTAAAGTGTTGTGTCGAAAGAGTTAAAGGTAGTGTTTTCAAAACTTTAGCGCAAAGTCACATTCCTGTAATATTCATCTTCTAGACTTGTCGTTGATGAGATGCGATATGCACGTCCACTCGTACTTCTCGGGACCGGCGACAACGCCGTTCGTGAGCCGGTTTTGTCGCGAGAGCTACAGCGATCCTCAGGAGGTCTATTCCGTTTTGGAACGGCGCGGAATGAACCTTTTCACTCTTACGGATCATGATTCGATCGAAGGATCCGAGGGCCTGAGGAAAAACCCGAATTTTTTCCTCAGCGAAGAGCTGACGTGCCGGATGCCCAGCGGTACGGAAGTCCATATTGGTGTTTACGACTTCCATGAGCGCCAGCACGTGCAGCTCCAGCAGAGGCGCAACGATTTGATCTCGCTGCTGATGTATCTCACGGAGCGGCGGCTTTTCTTCAGCATCAATCATGTTTTCTCGAGCCTTACGGGACCGCGCGAGCGGGAAGACTTCGCGTGGTTCGAGGCGTATTTCCCGGCAATCGAGGCGCGCAACGGGCACATGCTGGAAGCCGCGAACGACCACGCGGCCACTCTCGCGCGGCAGTGGGATAAGATTGCTCTCGGCGGAAGCGACGCGCATGCGCTGGCGTCGGTTGGAACAACGTACACGGTGGTTCCGGGCGCGCGCGACAAGGCCGAATTCTTCGACGGCCTGCGAAATGGCGCGGGAGGCGTGGAGGGCGAATCCGGCAACTTCACGAAGCTGACGCGCGACGTATTCTCGATCGCGTTCGAAATGATGCGCGAGGAATCGTGGACTACGCTGCTGATGCCGCTCGGCCTGCTGATACCGGCCGCGACGTTTCTGAATTATCACGACGAGCGCGTGTTCAGCCGCCGATGGGCGGCGCAGATTTTTGGTCAACCGGAACGCAGGAAGCGTCCTCGATGGGTCTCCGTACCGCAACCAGCGGTGGAGGAACTCGTATGACGATCGGAAAAGCAGTCTGGAACCAGATTGAATCGAACGATTATCGCCTGATGCGCAAGGTGCATCGCTGGCCGGCGCCGCGATGGTTTCGCACGCTGATGATCGTCGCCACGCGCAGCGGCGACGGCTGGCTGTGGTATTCGCTCGGGCTGATCCTGGTGGTGTATGGAGGCGAGCACCGCTTCCAGGCCATCGGCGCGGGATTGTGCGCAGCGGCTGTGGGAATTCTTCTGTTTCGCTCGCTGAAGCGCACCAGCCGGCGAAAGAGGCCTTGCGAGATTGAGCCTCACTGCTGGGCTGCTATTTTGCCGCCGGACAAGTATTCGTTTCCCTCAGGCCACTCGATCACAGCCTTCGCGATCGCGATTGCGATCGGCCTTTTCTATCCCTACCTCCAACCCTATCTGCTCGTAGTCGCCTTGCTGATTGCCTCTTCGCGCATCATTCTCGGAATGCATTTTCTGAGCGACGTGCTGGCGGGCTCCGCGATCGGCGTGCTGCTGGGCTTCACGAGCTTCCACATTTTCGCGCTGTTCTAAAAACTCGGACGCGCTGAAGAGGCTGCAGGGCCGCCAGAGTCAGCACGGCCAGAACTGCGAAAATGATCTTCTCGTAACGCTTCATGGAGCGTTTCCCCGCCTGAAATTGTACTATGGCGCTGCGCACTCTGACCTACGGGCAAGTTCTGCTGCCCGGCGCGCGTGGCGAGCCCGGCAGAAAATCCCGCGCGCATTGTGTCCCAAAGGCATTCGAGGTGAAACCAAAAAGCGACACACGACGAGGATCGAGCGGACTTGGCCCGCCGGTGAAGGACCGGCTGGCCGCGGGAAAGACCTTGCGCAAAAAAGTTCCGCGGACGTCGCATGGCCAATGGAAGATCCCACCGGGCCGCCACGACCCAATCGAATTGCTGAAACGCACGGACCAGGGAAAACTCGCGGATCTTCTGCCGATCCGGTACGGCAGGATGTGCGAGTCGCCCTTTGCTTTCTTGCGCGGGGCGGCTGCATTGATGGCCTCGGACCTAGCGACCACGCCAGCGACGGGAATCCGCGTGCAAGGGTGCGGCGATTGCCACGTGGCGAATTTCGGCGGGTTCGGAAGCCCGGAGCGCCGGCTTGTCTTCGATATCAACGACTTCGACGAAACGCTGCCCGCGCCTTGGGAATGGGACGTAAAGCGTCTGGCCGCGAGCAGCGTTCTGGCAAGCCGCGAGTTGGACCTAAGCAAAGGGCATTGCGCGGACGCCGCGCGGATCGCGGTTCGGTCGTACCGCGAACACATGCGCAAGTACGCGGAGATGCTCGCGCTCGAAGCGTGGTACTCGCACCTCGACGCGGAAGTCCTGGTCGAGAAGGCGAAGACAGCCGCGGAGAAGAGGGCGTGGGAACGCGTCGAGAAAACGGCGAGGCATCAAACGGCGGAGCACGTCTTTCCCGCGATTACGCGGGTTGAAAACGGCCGCCGGCGAATCGTGGACGAGCCGCCGTTGGTCTACCACCCGCCCATCGCGCGAATGGGGAAGCACGTGCGCGATATGTTCGATCGCTACCGCCGGACCCTTCCCGAGGAACGCCGGGTGGTTCTCGACCGCTACTCCCTGGTGGACGTCGCACAGAAGGTGGTTGGAGTCGGCAGCGTCGGGACGCGCTGTGCGGTTGCGCTGCTGATGGCTGGAGCGGACGACCCGCTGTTCCTGCAATTCAAGGAAGCGCGGGCCTCGGTGCTCGCGCCCTACGCCGGCAAGAGCCGCTACGACAATCAGGGCGAGCGCGTCGTCACCGGCCAGCGCATGCTGCAATCGTCAAGTGACGTCTTTCTGGGATGGGCGCGCGACGACGAGGGCCATGACTTTTACTTCCGCCAGTTGCGCGACATGCGAATGAAGATCGATGTGGATGTGATGTCGCGGCAGGACTGGTTCGAATACGTCGAAATCTGCGGATGGGCGCTGGCCCGCGCGCACGCGCGCACCGGAGATGCCGCGCGAATCTCCGGCTACCTGGGCAAGAGCGATGCCTTTGACGCGGCGATCGAAAAGTTTGCGGTAGCTTATGCCGACCAGACCGAACGCGACCACGAGGCGCTTGTGAAAGCGGTTCGCGCAAAACGGCTGCCCGGGCGCTGGTCCGCGGTCACAATCCGATGAATGCGTCGGGTCACAGGTCGAGCGGTAACGGATTTTTTCCGGTGATGAGGCGCGCGGAGCGGTCGTAGGTCAAGTAGAGCCACGCCCACTGCACGAGGACGAGCAGACGATTCTGGAATTCGATGATGTTGGCGAGGTGAATGAGAATCCAGATCACCCAGGCGGGAAAGCCGGAAAGCCGCAGCCAGTTTAGATCGGCGACCGCTGCGCCGCGGCCGATTGTGGCGAGATTTCCCTTGTCGGCATAGTGAAACGGCGGGGCTTTTGCGCCGCGCAGGCGCGAAGCAATCGCGCGACCCGCGTAGCGGCCTTCCTGAATCGCCGGTTGCGCAACTCCCGGCAAGGGCTTTCCGGCCTGGTGACTGAAATTTGCGAGATCGCCGATCACAAAAATCTCGGGGTGGCCGGGAACGGTCAGATCCGGCTCGACAATCACGCGCGACGGCTTTATCGAGAGGAGCGCCCGCCTGCTCATGGAGAACGCGTCCGAGCGGCGACGCCAGGACGCCCGCGGCCCACAGAATCGTGCGAGTGGAGATTTCCTCCGAGCGGTCGCCCATGCGAACGGTGACCGAATCCTTCCGAACGCCGGTGACGAACGTGTCCGTGCGCACGGAGACCCCGAGACGCTCGAGCATTGCCTTGGCCGCCGCCGACAAGTTTCGCGGGATACGAGGGCAACGCGCGGTCCGTGCCTTCGACGAGGATGATGCGAGTGGTGGTCGGGTCGATGTGGCGAAAATCGCGGCGAAGAGTGTCGTTGGCGATTTCGCCGAGCGCGCCGGCCAGTTCGACGCCCGTCGGCCCGGCGCCGACGATCACGAACGTCAGCCAGGCGCGGAGCTTTTCGGGATCGGTCTCGCGCTCGGCTGCTTCGAAAGCGAGAAGAATGCGGCGGCGCATGTCGATGGCGTCTTCAATGGTCTTGAGGCCGGGCGCAAACTCCTCCCATTCGTCGTGCCCGAAATACTGATGGCTCGCGCCGGTCGCGACGATCAACGTGTCGTAATCGACGGCGCCATCGCTGAGGATCACGCGGCGATTTGCCGCGTCGAGCGCGACGGCTTCGCCGAGAAGAACGCGGACGCTTTTTTGTTTTTTCAGGATATTGCGCAGAGGCGAGGCGATATTAGCCGGAGAAAGAGTGCCGGTTGCGACTTGATAGAGCAGCGGCTGGAAAAGGTGGTAGTTGCAGCGGTCGATCAGCGTGACGTCAACGGGCGCGTTTTTCAGCGCGATCACGGCGCTGAGGCCGCCGAATCCCCCGCCGATGATGACCGCACGATGCCGGGTCGCCATTCGCCCCTCGCAGTGATTCCACTACATTCACGCTAGCACGCGCAACTGCGGACGCGCGATACGTTATTGATGCTCGGAGGCCATGACTCGACGCAGAGAAATCCAATGAAGCCGACAGCCCGCGGCTGAAGCCGCCCATTTAGCGAGCTTTTTCGCGGGCCTGCCCTTCGATTCTCAGGGTAAAAAGGCCCACCCTTCCACCGAAGACCCTTCCGCCTCCACAACCCGGTCGGCAAACACTTTCTAAAGCTCCAATCCCCTAACGAGCGTTTATGAGACACCTCTAATCACTCTTGTCGGCGCTTTTGCCAGAATGGGGGCGTTCGAAGCGATAGCCGATCCACGGCTCGGTGGTGATATATCGGGGATTGCGGGGGTCGGGCTCGATTTTCTTGCGGAGCTGGTTGATGAAGACGCGCAGGTATTCGGTTTCTTCGCCGTAATCTGGGCCCCACACCGCCTGGAGCAGGCGGCGATGGGCCATGGCCTTGCCCTGATTGGCCACGAGCTGGCGGAGCAGCTCGAATTCCTTCGGCGTAAGACGCACCGGTTGCCCTTTTACGAGGACGGTGCGCTTCTCGAAGTCGATTTTCAGGTCGGCTGAAAGAAAAGGCGGAATGGACTCGGCGGGCGCTACGCGGCGAAGCGAGGCTCGGATGCGAGCCATGAGTTCCTCGATGCCGAACGGTTTTACGACGTAATCGTCGGCGCCGGCGTCGAGCGCCTGCACTTTGTCGCGCTCGCTGTTGCGGACGGTGAGCATGATGATCGGGACGTCGCTCGTGGCGCGAATCTCGCTGCAGGTTTCGAGGCCGGAGCGGCCAGGCATGTTGACGTCGAGGAGGATCAAGTCGGGGCGCTCGTGGCGGATTTTCTCGAGGGCCTCATCGCCGCTGCGCGCCTCCACAACGGTATAGCCCTGCGACGTGAGTGTTGTGCGCAAGACGCGCCGAATCTGCGGCTCGTCGTCGACGATGAGGATTTTGGCGGATGTCATGGATGCGTTGCCCGCGCGCGCTCGATGGGCAGGGTGAACGAGAAAACCGAGCCTCGATTGTGCTGGCTGGTGAGGCTCATCGTGCCGCCGTGCGCCTCCACAATCGCCTTCGCGATCGGCAAGCCCATCCCTGTGCCTTCGACGCTGTAACGCTGGTCCTTGCCGCGATAGAATTTTTCGAAGATGAGCGCCTGCTCCGGATCGTCGATGCCGCTGCCGCGGTCGGCGACGCTGGTCACCACGAAATCGCCGCTCAGCTCGGCAGTGATCGTGATGGGCCGGTCGTGCGGCGAGTATTGATTGGCGTTCTCGATCAGCTGGACGAGAGCTTCGCGCGCGCGCGCCACGTCCACGCGCACCATCGGCAGATTCTGGGCGACGTGGACATTGACCACGCGATTGCCGAGAGAGCCATGGCAATGCGCGAGCGATGCGGAAATCACGTCCTCGATCGGATGAGCCTCGAGTCGCAGTTCCACTTCGCCCGCATCGAGCTTCGCCATTTCTCCAGCTTCGCCGACGAGCCGGTTCAGCCGGTCGGCCTCCTCGTTGATGATCGTCAGGAGTTCGTGTTTTTGGCCGTCCACGAGGCTCGGGTTCGAAAGCAGATTTGTGACGGAGGCTTTGATGGAGGTGAGGGGAGTGCGCAGCGCGTGCGTGACGGCGTCGAGAAGCGCGGTGCGAAGCTGTTCGCCCTGGCGCGCGGCCTCGTTCTGGCCGAGCTGCTCGACGGCGCGGGCGTGCTCCATGGCGATCGCGATCAGGGTTCCGATGGCTTCGAGCGTTTGCCGCGGAAGAATCGTGCCGGAGGTTCCGAGGGTGCCGATCGTGCGTACACCGAGGCGCACGGGGAGGAAGCAGAGACCATTCTCCGCGTCGAGCACCGGCTCTGCGCGAACCAGGATCGCCTTCAGGCTCTCAGTATCGAGCTGCGGAGTGACCGGGCCGGAGCGGTAGACCTTCTGCTTCTCCGCGAGGAAGAGCGCCGCCGCGCCCACCTCGAAAACATTTACGATCTGGGCGGGAATGCGGTTCAGCAACTCCATTACGTTGCCCGACTCGAGCAGTCCCTGGCTGAATCGGTAGAGCCTCTCGATATCGCGCTCGCGCGCGGATGCATCGGCGGCCTGCTGCCGGGCGCTCGTGGAAAGGCGGCTGGCAAGAACGGCAACCACAAGAAAGGCGATGAGAGCGATCCAATTCTGAGGATCGGCGATCGTAATTTTGCCCATCGGCGGGAGGAAAAAGAAGTCGAACGCGAAGGTGGCCACGACCGACATGGCGACGGAAACGGCCATGCCCCAAATGGTGGAAACGGCTAGAATGGAGAGCAGAAACGTGAGCGCTACCGTCGTGGCGTTGACCGAGGGAAGCACACGCCGGTAGAAAAGCGTGATGGCAAATACGATGGCAAACGCGACCGCGAACTGGAGAATGCGATTGAGGATGGATGGTCGCACCGCGCCATTCTACGCTATCGGGGCCTAGCTTTCCGAGCGGCTCATCGAAGAGAATAAGCCCGTGCCCAAGACCCCTGAAGAATGGCTGGCAATCACCTCGCCGCCCGAGAAAACAAAGGGCTCGTTGAAGGTTTTTCTCGGCTACGCGCCGGGCGTGGGCAAGACATATAGCATGTTGAGCGAAGCGATCCGGCGGCACAGCCGCGGTGAAGACGTGGTTATCGGCGTCGTCGAAACCCATGGCCGGAAGGGCATCGCCGAGCTCGTGCCGCAATTGGAAGTAGTCCCGCGCCGGAAGATCGATTACAAGGGAACACTATTCGAAGAAATGGACGTCGATGCGATCCTCGCGCGCAAACCGGCAGTAGTGCTGGTCGACGAGCTGGCGCACACGAACATTCCCGGCAGCAAACACCGCAAACGCTACGAAGATGTGCTCGAAATCCTGGACGCCAAGATCGACGTGCTTTCGACCGTCAACATCCAGCACATCGAAAGCATCGCCCCCACAGTAAACGCCATCACGGGCGTCGTGGTGCGGGAATTCGTGCCGGATTGGGTGCTGCAGCTTTCCGACGAGACGGTGATGGTCGATCTGACGCCGGAAGCGCTGCAGAACCGCATGAAGCGCGGCGACGTGTACCACACGCAAAAGGTGGAGCAGGCGCTGAAGAATTTTTTCCGCCGCGGAAACCTGATTGCGCTCCGGGAACTGGCGCTGCGGCAGGTGGCCGAGCAGGTGGATCGCAGCCTTTCGTCCTACATGGAGGAGAAGGATATCCAGGGGACGTGGGCGGTGCGCGAGCGGATCGCCGTGTGCATCAGCTCGAATCCGAAAGCGCAGTATCTGCTCGCGCGGGCCGCGCGGATGGCGCGGCGAATGGACGCCGAGCTTTACGCGGTGCACGTCGATACGGGCAAGAACGGAAACGTGCGCGACGAGACGGCGCTCACGGCTAATTTGCAGTTTGCCGAAAGCCTGGGCGCGAAGACGGTGCGGCTGAAGGGCGACAACGTCTCCGACGCGGCGGCGCGCTTCGTGAAGGAAAAGCACATCACGCAGATGATCTTCGGCAGGTCCGCCGTGGAGGGAATTCACAAGATTCTCTACATGAACGCGATCAGCCGGTTCCTTCGCGATGCTCCCGCCGTGGATGTTCACATCGTGACGCAGGAACCGGATTAGAAGGTTTTTCCCGTGTTCGGCTTTTTCCGCGAGCTTGAAGGGCTCGCGTTTCGGTCCGCGGCGCATGTGGCGCGTGCCGGGAGCACGCCCGGGCAAGCCCGGGCGGCAAGCAGCGGGAGCGAGCTCCCGCACTCCACGGAAGGGCCGGCGGGACGCTACCGAAATTTACATCGAGCGGATCTGCGAAACGTTCCAGCCGCCGCCGAGCGCTTTGATGAGGAGGACGCTCGCGGCCATGCGGCGCGTGAGAATATCGACGGCGGCGCGCTCGTCGGAAAGCGCGGCGCTCTGGGCGGTGGTGACCTCGAGGTAACTCGTGACGCCGCCTTTGTAGCGGCTGATCGAAAGATCGAGCGAGTGCTGGGCGGCGGCGACGGCTGCGTCCTGTGTTTTGGCTTCGTCCTGGAGAACGCGCAAGGCTGAGAGGTTGTCTTCGACGTCCTCGAAGGCGCTCAGCGTCGTCTGGCGGTAATTATCCACCGACTCATCGTAGGCCGCGCGCGCCTCCGCCGTGATGCCGTGGCGCTCGCCGCCGTCGAAAAGTAGTTCCGCGGCCTGTCCCGCCAGCGCCCAGAAACCCGCAGGTCCCTGAAGCAGCGTTCCGAGCCTCGAACTCTCAAATCCGCCCGCGCCCGTGAGCAGGAATTGCGGGTAGTACGCCGAGCGGGCGACGCCGATATCGGCGTTCGCCTCTTGCACGCGCCTTTCGGCCGCAGCGATGTCGGGCCGCCGCTCGAGCAGTTCCGAGGGCGCGCTTGAGGGAACGGGCGGAGGAGGAGCCGCGAGCGGCGTGGGCATCTGGCTGAACTCGGCGGGCGGCTTGCCGATCAAAACCGCGATGGCGTGCTCGAAGGCGGTGCGCTGGACATCCGTGTCCTCGTCCTGGGCGCGTGTGGTCTCAAGTTGCGTTTGCGCCTGAGCCACATCAACGGCGGAAGCGATGCCGCCCTTATAGCGGCTCTCGGTGAGATCGAGCGCTTTCTGGTACGCCACGACCGTTGAATCGAGAAGCTGCTTCTGAGTGTCGAGCCCGCGCAATTCGAAATAATCGAGAGCGAGTTCGGCATGAAGGCTCAGGTCCACACCGGCAAGGTCCGCTGCGCTCGCCTGAGCTTCGGAGCTTGCGGCTTCCACGGTGCGCCGCACCCGCCCCCAGACGTCGGGCTCCCACGAGGCGTCGATGGGCAACTGGAAATCGTTGTAATTCACCGGTGAGCCGGCCCCGAAGAGCGCCCTATTTTGCGATTGGCGGGTGCGCGTGGCCGAAGCGGCGCCGGATACGGTGGGGTAATACGCGGCGCGAGCCACCTGGACCGCGGCGCGCGCTTGCGCGAATTGAGCCTGCGCGGCCTTCAGGCTTTGGTTCGCCGCCGTGACTTGATCTTCGAGGGAATTGAGTTCGGGGTCGGCGTAAGTCTCCCACCATTTGCCTTTGGCGAGAGCGTCGCTCGGTTGCGCGGTGGTGAAGCCGGGACTGGCAGATTCTTTATACGCAGGCGGGACTTCGGCCGCAGGCCGAACGTATTTCGGTCCGACCGTGCAGCCGCCGAGCGGAAGCCCCAGTGCGATCAGGGCCGCCGCGCGGCAGATGCATCGATGCAAACGATCCGGTCGAACGAGGTGGCGCACTGGCTGTCTATTTCTTGGTGTACGTGACGCGCCAGATCGAATTCGAGCCGTCATCCGTCACCAGCAACGAGCCATCGTCCGCCACTGCGACTCCCACCGGGCGTCCCCAGACACCGCCATCGGGAAGGACGAAGCCGGTCAGGAAGTCCTCGTAGCTGCCGAGGGCGTGTCCGTCCTTCATCGGCGCCATGATCACTTCGTAGCCCGTGCGGACGGAACGGTTCCACGAACCATGCTCGCAGGCGAAGAGCTGGCCCTCGTACTTTTTCGGGAACATCTGGCCTTCGTAGAAGGTGAGGTTGAGCGAGGCATCGTGCGGTTCCATGAGAATGTCGGGCACGATGACCTTGTCCTTCAGCTCAGGATGCGCGCCCGGGAAGCGCGGGTCCTGATTGCCGCCCATGTAATACCACGGCCAGCCGTAGAAGCCGCCCTCCTGCACGTGCGTGATGTAATCGGGCGGAAGATTGTCGCCGATTTCGTCGCGCTCGTTGACGGAGGTCCACAGCTCTCCCGTGGTGGGATTGATGGCGACGCCGGAGCCGTTGCGGATCCCATAGGCATAGACCTTGAGGTCCGAGCCGTCGGGATTCGCCTCGAGAATATCGGCGCGGTGGAATTCGAGCGGATCCGGGTCGGGGTCGGTGGCCGGGGGAACGTTGGAGTGCGAGCCGACCGAAATGAACATGTGCTTATCGTCAAGCGAGAAGACGACGCCGCGTGCGAAATGGTTCGGCCCGGCGGGAAGATTTGGAACCACGACTTCGCCGGGGCCGGTCGCCTTCGTGTCGCCGTTCTTGTAGGGGAAGCGCAACACCTCGTCCGTGTCGCCGATATAGACGTATTGCGGATTCGGACCGCGCGGATAGAACGCAATGCCAAACGGCAGCTTGAGGCTGCTCGCGAATTCCGTGATTTGATCGGCCTTTCCGTCGGCCGTCATGCCATGAACCACCATGATTTTCCCCTGGTTCGTGGCCGCGATGAAGAAATCGCCGTTCGGCGCCTTGATGATGGTCCGCGGAGCAAAGTCGAGTTTCGTGGCGTAGAGGTCGACCTTGAATCCCTCGGGAGCCTGCGGCCACACGTTATCGGGCCGCGGCACCGGGCGGCCAAAAAGAGCCGACGATTTCGTGGCGTACGGGTCCGGCAGATCCTTCGCAGTGATGTGATGCATGTGGCCCGGTGTTTCAGAGGTGTAATCCTGAAACACGCCCGGAGTGCCGGGCTTCGCGTTCGGGTCCACGGGGTGTGTTGGCGGCGGGCCGCCCTGCGCACGCGCGGCTCGTTCCATGCCCATGACAACAAACAGCAACGCGAGGCTAAGTACGATCGCAATTGCCAATCCCTGGTAAGAACGTCTCATCGATTCCCTCCTCAAGTTTCATTCCCCCTTTGTTTCCTTCAAACTTGTTTCAACCGAAAGAGTGATTACAAATTACTCCGGGCTGCTCGACCCGGTATTCCCAGTCCCGCCTGGCGAAGCGTTCTGCTGAACGACTCGAACCGTCTCGCCCGAAATCAGCGAATCCGGCGGATTCGCGATCACGGCATCGGCCGCATTCAGGCCCGCGACGACCTCGACCTCGTTCCCCATGTCGCGGCCGAGAGTGATGTCCACCAGCGTTGCCTTGTCGCCATTTTGAACCGTGCCGACCTGCAATCCGGCCGAACGGAAGATCAACGCGCTCACCGGCAGAATGTACGTTGGCGCGCCGGACGGCACGTTGAGATGCACCTCGGCGTACGCGCCCGGCAAGAGCTCGCCGGTCCGATTGTTCACGTCAACTTCCACCAGAAGCGTTCGCGAAGCCGGATCGATCGCGTCGGCCGTACGCACCAGCGTGCCGGGAAAGCGCTTGCCCGGAAATTCCTGGAGCGTCAGATCGGCCTTCAGCCCCGGCTTGGCCGACGCCGAATACTGCTGCGGGACGTTCACGTAGACGCGCAATTCCTGCACCGCGGCGATATGGAAGAGTTCGGTCGCCGGTGAGCCGGCGCCGGAATTGATCAGGTGGCCGATGTCGGTGTTGCGCGCAGTGATCACACCGTCGAACGGCGCGTAGATTTTCTCGAACGACTGCAATTCCTCGAGGCGCCCCACGTTCGATTGCGCTGAGGCGACCATCGCTTTCTTGGCGGCGAAATCGCTGGTGGCGTTGTCGACGTCCTGCTTCGACACGGAGTCGCTCTGCGCCAGCCCCTGATACCGCTCGGCCGTGATCTTCGAGAGCTGAAGATTGGCCTGCGCCGTATTCAGATCGGCGCGCGCCTGATCGAGTTGTTGATCGACTTCCGGTGTTTCGATTTCCGCGAGCAGTTGGCCCGCTTTCACGTGCGCGCCGATATCCACGTACCACTTTTTCAGGTAGCCATCGGTGCGGGCGTAGATCGGGGAATCGTTGAACGCCTGGATGTTTCCCGGCAGCACGATCTCGGCCTGGGGCGCGCCCATTTTCGCGTGGATCACGTTGACCGTCGGGATGGCGTTTTCGTACGTCGCGGTGCGCAGGGCGGCTCTGGCTTTCAGGCGCGGCACAACGCCAGCAATGACGATGGCTGCCACAATCAGCAGCGCGACAACCGCGATCAACGCTCCGTGTTTCGATCCTATCTGTCCAACTCCATGCGGCGGCGCGTTCGGACCCGGTGCGCCACCCTCGTGCCGATCAACCATGTTTTCTTGGTCTCTTCTCTATATCACTGGATAGACGGCAATTGTCTTGCGCCCGTTTCACTGCGAACTCCCCCGGGCGGCCTTTCCTTCCCGCCAGCCGTGCACCAGACTGAATACGACCGGGACGAAAAACAGCGTTGCAACCGTGGCGAACACCAGGCCGCCAATCACGGCGCGCCCCAGCGGCGCGTTTTGCTCGCCGCCTTCTCCGAGGCCGAGCGACATGGGAAGCATGCCGATGATCATGGCGAGCGCCGTCATCAGCACGGGCCGGAAGCGCGTGAACCCCGCTTCGAGCGCTGCCTCCGCCGCGGTCTTCCCCGCCTGCAATCGTTCCTTCGAGAAGCTGATCACCAGGATGCTATTGGCCGTCGCCACGCCGATGCACATGATCGCGCCGGTCAACGCGGGGACGCTGATCGTCGTTCCGGTGACGAAGAGGCACCACACGATTCCGGCCAGCGCCGCCGGCAAAGCCATCAGGATGATGAACGGATCGAGCCACGATTGGAAGTTCACGACGATCAGCAGGTAAACGAGCAGGATCGAGAATCCGAGTCCGGACAGCAAGCCGACGAAGGACTGGTTCATCGTGTCGATTTGGCCAAGGATGTTGATTTGCGAGCCCCGAGGCAAGTCCTTCCGGTTGCGATTGAGGATCGGCGTGATGTCACGAGCTACGCCGCCGAGGTCGCGCCCGTCGACCGAGCCGAAGATATCGATCACCGGTTCTACGTTGTAATGGGAAACGACGGCCATTTCGGAGCCTCGGCTGAAGGAAGCCAAGTCGGCCAGGATGCCGGACTGGGCCGTGGCCGGACCGGTGACCGGGATGTTCTCAAGCTTTTGAAGCGAATCGCTTCGGTATTCCGGCGTTTGCGTCGAGATGTTGTAGCTCACGCCGTTGCGCGGATCGAGCCAGAACGTGGGAGCCGTCTGAAAGCTTCCGCTGAGCGAAATCAAAAGGCTTTGAGCCACATCCTTGGCGCTGAAACCGATCTCCTCCGCCTTGGTGCGGTCCAGATGGATATGCAGGCTCGGCTCATTGAACATCTGCTGGATGCGCAGGTCCACGATTCCCGGGACCATTTTCAGCTGGTCCAACAGATTGTCGGCAAATTGGCGGTTCCCAAGCAGATCTCTGCCGGCGATCTGAATGTCGATGGGCGCCGGCAAACCAAAATTCAGGATCTTGCTCACGATGTCCGTGGGCAGATCGTAGAGCTCCACTCCGGGGAAATCCCGGTTCAACCTAGTGCGCAGCTCGCGAACGTACTCGATGGTCGGACGGTGGTTGGGCGCCAACTCCACGAGAATGTCGGCGTCTCCCGTCCCGATCGGCGCGGAATTGCTATACGACAAATTGATGCTGCTGTATGGCAGCCCGATGTTGTCGATGATGGTGACGAGCTCGTTCGGCGGAATCTGGGAGCGAATGTCGTTTTCGACACGGTCGCAGAGGGCAGCCGTCTCCTCGATGCGCGTTCCGGTAGGGGCGCGCAGGTGGAAGCTGAATTCGCCGCTGTCCACGCTGGGAAAGAAATCCTGTCCCACCAGCGGAACGAGCGCGAACGAAAGGACGCAGCCGGCGAGGAAGCAAACGAGGAAAAGCCTCTGGTGGCGGATCGAGGTGGCCAGCATCCGGCGATAACTCTCGCGAAATCTCTCGAACCCGTCCTCGAATTTCGCCTGCATATGGACGAGCGGGTTGCGGGAGTGCTCGGTTCGCTCCTTGCGTTCTTCTTCCGTCCTCACGAGGAGCATGTAGCGCGCCATCGTCGGCACCAGCGTTCGCGAAAGCAGATAGGAAGCCAGCATCGCAAACACCACCGCTTCCGCCATCGGCACGAAGAGGTACTTCGCCACGCCCGAAAGAAAAAACATCGGCACGAACACGATGCAGATCGCGAGCGTTGAAACCAGGGCGGGCATGGCGATTTCCTGGGAGCCGTCGAGGATCGCCTGCACGATTTCCTTCCCCTGATCGAGATTGCGGTTGATGTTTTCGATGGCCACCGTGGCGTCGTCCACAAGAATGCCTACCGCCAGCGCGAGCCCTCCGAGCGTCATGATGTTGATGGTTTGCCCGAGCGCGCCCAACACGATGAGGGAAGTGAGCACCGACAGTGGAATGGACACGGCGATGATCAGCGTGCTGCGCCAGCTCCCCAGAAAAACGAGAATCATGAAGCCCGTCAGGCATCCTGCGATGATTCCTTCGCGCACCACGCCGTGGATTGCGGCCAGCACGAAGATCGATTGATCCGAGAGCGGCTGCGCCCGGAATGCCGGCGGCAGCCCCGCTTCGATCGTCGGAAGCATTTTTTTCACGTTCGAGATGATGTCGAGCGTCGAAACGTCGCCGCCTTTGAGAATCGAAAGCAGGGCCGCGCGTTTCCCATCCACACGCACGATGTTGGTCTGCGGCGGAAAGCCATCCCGGACGTTCGCCACGTCGTGAATGTAGATCGTGGAATTCCCCACCTGCTTGATCGGCAGATTGTTGAGTTCGTCGATCGTCTGCGGCGCGCCATTCATCTCGACCTGGTATTCGTAATTGCCGATCTTGGCGGTGCCCGCGGGGAGGATCAGGTTTTGGTCGTCGATCGCATTTTCGACGTCGACCGGCGACAATCCCTTGGCCTGCATGGCCTGCGTGTTGAGGTCCACCTGGACTTGCCGCTGTTTCCCGCCGTAGGGATAGGGAACCGAGACGCCGGGAATCGTGATCAGCCCGACGCGCAGGAAGTTCTGGGAAAGGTCGCCCAGCTCCTGCTCGGAAAGCCCCTGGCCCGAGATGCCCAGCTGGAGGACGGGGACAGTCGAAGCGTTGTATTGGATGATGAAGGGAGGCAGCGTCCCGGCCGGCATGGAATGGACCGAAGACTGCGAAATGGCCGTCACCTGCGCGATCGCGTCGCCGATATTCACGCCCGGCTGGAAGAAAATCTTCACAATCGCGCGGCCGCTGAGCGACTGCGATTCGATGTGCTCGATGTTGTTGACCGTCGTCGTCAGCGAGCGCTCGTAGTTGTAGACGATCCGGTCCGACATCTCCTCCGGAGAAAGGCCCGTGTATTGCCACAGAACGCTGACCACGGGAATGTCGATATTGGGGAAAATATCGACGGGCGTGCGCAGGATTGAAACCACGCCGACGATCAAAATCAGAATGGCGGCAACGACGAAGGTATAGGGACGGCGTAAAGCGAGTCGTACAATCCACATCGATCAACAGCTCCTGAAATCCCACTGAGAGACCGCAACAGGCGGCTCGCCCAGCCAGCTTCTCCCGGATCGCCGCGCGCTATTATCGCACGCGGGAAGCGAAATCTCGGCGGCACGCACCGGCGCAAGGTCTACGCAGCATGAGCGAGTGTCGCATGGACAACGAATGAAAGATTGAGATGACATCACTCGGAAAAGCAGCTCCGGAACGCCAGCGAAGCCCGCAAAGCTTCGATGGATGGCTTCCGCCGAAGGTTTCATCCTTCTGAAGGCGGCTTCGATCGTGGCCCGCGCTCGGGCCGGTCGCGTTTGCGTTTCTGCTTGACGCAGGGGAGGCACTACGCCAAAATTGGCCCGTTCAAGTTCTCAGTCTGGCTGGATGCCTTCGTTTGCAGCAGGCGAGGAGCACCCAGGTCAGGTAAGTTTTGTTGGGTGTGGGCGATTCGTCTCGGTGACGGCTCGCGCGTCAAGGCAGTTGCATCGTTGTGAGAACCCTTCCTCTCGCTGATGCCCGCCTGAAGTTTTCACAAACCTCAACGGCCGACTAAAACATCGATGCCGGGCAAACGCGGGGCTGGAAGACCATTTCCGCACCCAGGTATCGCATTTCCCGTCGCGTGCACTCCTTCTTCGTAAGGCGTTGGAGTGCAAGGGAAAATCGTTTCCGTCAGTGGCACGGCAATTGCTAAGTTTCCCTGTGCGGGGTCTCGTTTAATGTGGTCTGGAAGCAGAATTGATGCGTAAGCTCCGAGCAATCGTTGAGTGGTTGTTCCTAAGGGGCAGTCCTCTTAGCAGTAACTTCCGAATTGCCTTGCTGGTTGCGTGCGTCCCGGTACTTCTAGCCCTACCATTTATTGGACGAAATACGGAACACCATCAGCCGGCTCTGTCGGCGCGCGCGTCATCCCAACCGACGGAAGCGCGCGAAAATCTCTTCGCGTCCCAATCCGACTCGAAACTGACTCTCCGCCCCTTGTATCCCTATTCGGTAATTCCGGGCGGCGCCTACAGCGCCGAGGAGCTCCGGAACGCAATCGAGCACGATCCGGTGGTGGCGCATCACTACGCTGATTTCGATCTTGCCAGAGTGCGCATCATTCGCCTCGATAGCGACCGCATGGAATACGTCTCTTACCGCATGGGCGGCCATATCTTCTGGACGAACCGGAAGCTCAGTCTCCACAAAGGCGAGGAAGTGATTACGGATGGGACGCACCTGGCGCGGACGCGCTGCGGCAACCGCCTCTCAAATCATGCCGACGGGCCTACTTCTGCTGCGCAGCCTTCTCCCGAAGCCCTGAACTCACCGGCGGCAACTCCGGAGCCTGCCGCCGAGCCGGAACTTCTCGCAGGCAATTATCTGCCCGATGAAATTCCTCAACTTGGCGCGCCTTTGATCCCGGCCGGAGGTTCTCCCGGCGGCCCGACGGGCTCGCTGATACCCCCGGTCTACTTCCCGATCGGCGGCGGCGTGCCGACGTCCGGATCGCCTGGCGGTCCGCCGGGTGGTGGAGGTCCCCCAGGCGGCGGGCCACCCGTCAACACGCCGGAGCCGAACTCGCTGCTTCTTTTGGCGAGCGGCCTCGGCTCGCTCTGGGCCTTCGCTCGCCGCAGGAAATCTCAGTCCTGACGAGCATCGAAGCTTTCGAGGCTCACACAGATCTTCTGCGCGCCTGACTTCCCTTGTAGCAAGATCTGTCCGACGCTTACTGGTTTGTTTGGGTCGCCATAGCAGAAGAGGTGCCGATCGAATCGCCGTTGACCACGATTTCCACGCGGCGGTTCTGCTGCCGGCCCTCGGGGGTATCGTTGGAGGCGACAGGCTGTGCCATGCCGAAGCCTTTTGCCGTGATGGACGTTGCCGGGACGCCCTGCTGGGCCAAGAAATCGCGGACCGAGCCGGCACGCTGCTCGGAGAGGGTTTGGTTGAACTCGTCGCTGCCTACGCTGTCGGTGTATCCATCGATCTCTAGAGTCAGTCCGGGATGGGCCAGCAAGATTCCGGAAATCTTCGCGAGCTTCTCGCGCGCGCCCGGTTGCAGGACGTAGCTCCCCGTATTGAAGAGCACGTCGGACAAGTTAACGATCAATCCCCGCGCCGAGTCTTTGGTCTGCAGCACCGCATCGAGCTGCGCCCGAAGCTGCGCGCGAAGGTCGGCCTTCTCGGCGTCCGCTTTCGCGGCCGCCTGGCGGGCTTTATCCGCTTCAGCCTCGGCCGCTGCTTTTTGCGCGAGTGCGTCTTGCTTCTGCGCCAGCGCCGCTTGTTGTTCGGCGACGGCGGCCTGGCGGGCCTGCTCCGCCTCTTCCTTTGCTTTGGCCGCTTCCGCAGCCGCGGCGAGGGCTTGCTGCTTCATGCGCTCGGCTTCGGCTTGGGCGGCTTCCGCATCCTTCCGGGCTTGCTCCGCCTCTTGCACGCGCTTTGCCTCTTCGTCGGCGTCGGCACGAGCCTTGGCGGCCCGGGCTTCGGCGGCCTGCTTTTCTGCCGCCGCCTGCGCTTGAGCATCCTCTTCCGCTTTCTGCTTTACGGAAATTACCCGGGCTTCTTCCGCGGTCTGCACGGCGTCGCGCGCCAGGGAGATCACGATTTTGCTGTCGCGCTTCTGCCGGTAGGAGTCCTCCGCCGCTTGCAGCTGCTGATTGGCCTTTGCCATCACGTCGGCGGCGTACTTCCCGGCGTTGGCGTTGTTTGCGATGCGAACGGCGTTGCGCGCTTCAAAGAGTTCGTTGGGCGTCTTGCGGTCGATGCCGAAAATCGCGTTGTCGATCTTTGTGTTCGAAGACGAATAGACCCCGCGCGCGAGCAGCGAATAGGTCGCGGTGATGGTCTCGCCGCCGGCTCCCTCCGCGTTTTCGAGGACCACTTCATCGCCCGGCTGCGAAACGGCGAAATCGGGTTCGGCGGTCACGACCAACCCAAATGTCTGCATGTCTGTAATCGCCTTCACCTGCGCGCTGCCGTTCTTGATCTGTACTTCGCCCAGATTGACGGCTCTCCCTTCGGGAGAAACAGCCCAGAGGACATATGTGAGGTATTCGAGGCCAAACTTGGTCGCATCCCCCATATTTTGAAACTTTGCCTCGATCTCGACGCGGTTCCCCTTGTTTTCGACCTTCGCTTCGCCGGTGGCTTGGGCCATGAGATCGGTTCCATGTAGGAACACTTTCACGGCGCCGCCTCCGCGCCGGTAGGCCATGGCCTTGGCGGTTCGTGACGCAACCTGGTTGCCGCTTGCCGCCGTCTGAGCCTCTGCGCTGGACAAGCTGACGCTAAGCATGACGACGCCCACGAACAAGAAAAATAGAGCGCGTTGCAGCGCGAGAATCCGCACGTGGACGCGGAATTGACGGACGTTAGAGTGCATGTTTGTCACCCCTTGTATTCCCCGGGTTTTGCTCAGGTTAGCAAAGGTGGAAGGCGGGCAACTGCGCTTTTGCCGGATGATTCATCCAGTTAGTCACCTCTACGTTCGGACAGTCCCGAGGAAGTAGCAGCGCCACTTGGACGTGTAGTTAGGTAACAGGACACTTGACGTACCGGCACTCGAGTTGTCCGGTTTCCGCGCTAATCAAGGCCTTTGCCCTGCTGTACTCTGCGCAAAGAAGAGTCAGGTTGACGCGCTATGACGGCCAGAGTATCGTCTGGCCCTGATTCAGCGCCAAAACCTGCGATCTAGCTAAGGAGGTCGCGCATGACCGTCCCACCAACCAAACCCTAGCGCCCGACCACGTGCCGTTTGCTCTCAGCGGGAAGACCGGTCGAATTCTACTTGCCCTTGACCGAGATAGGAGTACGGGATGCGACTTCCACCCGGCGTGAATAGCAAGGATTTCTCCGACGCTCTCGAGCAATTTGCCGAAGCGGTAGGCAAGGAATGGGTGTTCACGTCCGACGAGGATGTGGACCTCTACCGCGACTCTTATTCGCCGGTATGGAACGAGGCGGAGGAGCCCATACCTTCCGCCGCGGTGGCTCCCGACAGCGTCGAGCAGGTCCAGGCCGTCGTCCGGATCGCAAACAAGTACAAAATTCCGCTCTGGACGATTTCGACCGGGAAGAATCTAGGCTACGGCGGCTCGGCTCCGCTGCTGGGCGGCAGCGTTGTGCTGGACTTGAAGCGCATGGATCGCGTGCTTGAGATCAACGAAAAAGATCACTACGCGCTGCTCGAGCCGGGCGTTAGTTACTTCGATCTGTACCGCTACATTCAGGAACGCAAGCTCAATGTTTGGATCGACCCGCCCGATCCCGGCTGGGGCAGCCCGGTGGGCAACTCGCTCGAGAGGGGTGGCGGGTACACTCCGATGCACGACCATTTCGACGCAGTCTGCGGGCTCGAAGTTGTGCTGCCAAACGGCGAGGTGATGCGCACGGGAATGGGCGCGCTTCCGGGCGCGAAGACGTGGCAGCAATACAAGTACGGTTTCGGCCCGTACGTGACGCCGATCTTTTCTCAATCGAGCCTTGGGATCGTCACGAAAATGGGAATCTGGTTGCTTCCCCCGCCCGAAGCCTACCTATCGGCAACTGTGATGGTCGGGAAGCACCTTGATTTGATTCCTCTCATTGAGATTTTTGGCGAACTTCAGAACTCGGGAATTATCCGGGGCACCACGAGCCTCGCGAGTCCTTTCTGGCTCGGCGCGCCGAATCCGGAGTTCAACTCAATGCGCGCCAGCGGATCGGTGACGCCTTTGGAGGAATACGCCGAGCGGAACAACATAGCCTACTGGAGCCTCCCCATCCCCTTCTACGGCCCGGCCGAAGTGGTCGCCGCGCAGTGGAAATACGCCAAAGAGAAGTTCTCTTCGATTCCGGGAGTCACATTCCAGGAAGGCCCCTCCTACCGCTTTCCGCTGAGCGCCGAGGATCTGGCGAAGATCCAGGACACCGTTCCGCTCGGCATTCCCAGCCTGCAAATTTTCACGCTGCTCCCGCCGGGGAGCCAGGGGCATATTGGCTTTTCGCCCATCATTCCCATGTCGGGCGAAGCCGTGCTGGAGGCGATGGCGCTGTTCGACCGCGTTCACCACGAGTTGAGCTCGGGACGCGCGGCGCTTGCCGTTCTTACCTCGTTCCCGCGGGCCCTCGTGATCATCGACCTTTTCCCTGTCGAGCGGAACGTGGAAAGGAACCGGCAGAGGCGCGAGATCTACCGGCGGCTGATCAAGGAGTCGGCGGCCCGCGGCTGGGGCGAGTACCGGACGCACACGACCTTCATGGGGGACATTTCCGACACCTACTCCTTCAACAACCATGTGCTGCGGCGCTTTCATGAAACGATCAAAGATGCGGTGGATCCCAACGGGATTTTGTCGCCCGGAAAATGCGGCATCTGGCCAAAGCGCATGAGAAAAGCAGAGGCATGAAAAACGCGAGAATAGGATTGGCGTTCGCAGCGACTCTGGTTCTAACGTGCGTGGCGTCCGCGGCGCCGCCCGACCAGAAACAGATCGAGCGCGGGCACGAGGTATACGACCATTGGTGCTGGCCGTGCCACGGTTCCGGACTCGGAAAGCCCGGCACGGAATCGCTCAAGGCGCGCGGACAGAAGCCGGCCGTGCTCGAAGATCGCACCGATCTGACCCCCGCGACGATTAAGCAGTTCGTTCGTCACGGCGTTTTGTTCATGCCCGTGTTTCGCAAGACGGAAATCAGCGATGCCGACCTGGACGCGATCGCTGCCTATCTCACCCGCAACAACAAGCCCTAGCCTCGCCAAACCGTTTTATTCATCCGGATTAATACACTCAAAGAGCAAGTGATGCTCCTTAGCCGACGCGCAAATTACTTTTGCGAGATGTATTTCTGCGTTGCGGAAATTCCTTCTTGGGCGGCTTCGAGGTTGCGGATTGTCGGAGCGAGGTCGTGCTTCTCGAAGCAGTGCGCGATGGCCTTGCCGATTTGATCGAAGCGCTCGGTGGCGAGCGCGATCAGGCTCGGGCCGGCGCCGCTGAGCGCGACGCCGAGCAGTCCCGGCATGCGCGGCAGCGATAGCACGTCGGCGAGCCCGGGAATCAGCGCCTGCCGCGCGTGCTGATGCAGGCGGTCCTGCATGGCATCCCACAGCAGGTCGTAACGACGGTCTTCGAGCGCGGCCACGAAAAGCGCAGACCTTTGCAGGTTGTAGACGGCATCGGCGCGCGGCACGCTTGCCGGCAGAACCGCGCGCGATTTTTTCGTCTCGAGCATCAGATTCGGCGTCACCACGATCAGCCGAATCACCTTCGGCCAGCGCTTGCGAATCGCTACCACGCTGCCGTCGCTTCGCGTGAACGTCACCACCAATCCGCCGAGCAGCGCGGCGGCAACGTTGTCGGGATGGCCGTCCATTTCCGTTGCGTAGCGCAGCGCCGCATCCTTGTCGATCGGCCGCCCTGCGACCGCGAATCCCAGGGCGATGCCGGCGACGGCCGCGGCTGCGCTGCTGCCCAATCCTCCGGCCACGGGAATCTGGTTCTGCACGGCGATCCGCACGCGCGGCAATGCAAAACCTTCCCGCTCGGCCGTGAGCCGCATCGCGCGGAAAATCAAATTCTGCTCGGGATCTTTCGGAAGCTGCGACGTGCCGCGCACGCCGCTGCTGCGCGCCACCGTGCGTGAGCTCGACCCGAGGAGAGACGCGCGCACGCTGAGGTAAATCTCGAGCGCCAGGCCCAGGCAGTCAAATCCGGCGCCAAGATTGGCGGTGGATGCGGGGACGCGAACCTCGAATGAACTTTTGCGCGCTGGGCTCATAGATGGTGGAAGGGCGGGGCTTCGGCCCCCGCCGTCGAAGTCCGCAAAAAAGAGGGCTTTAGCCCCTGAAGCGATTTCTCCTCGATCGCGCCCCACGCATTTGCGAGAGAGCTTTCTAACGACGCTGCTTGAGGCTCGCGAGAATAGCAGATTTTGTGGCTGCTACGCGCTCGGGCGCATTCTGAAATGCGCCGTGGATCGGCGTGGCGTCTTTTTCGCCGGCAGGCAGCGCCAGCGTGCCGCGATGGTAGTTGCTCATGTAATCCGGATCTTTGAGCGCGTGGCCCGTCAGCACCGCGACGACATCTTCGCCGGGTTGTATGTGGCCCGCGGCGATGAGTTTCCTGATTCCCGCAACCGTGGTCGCAGAAGCGGGCTCGCAGCCGATGCTGTCGCGGCCGATCATCGCTTTCGCATCTGCAATTTCCTGCTCGCTCACCGCGATCACTTGCCCGTGCGAGCGCACCACGGCGCGCAGCGCCTTCTTCCACGAAACGGGCGCGCCGATCTTGATGGCGGTCGCGAGCGTCTTCGGATTTTCGACGATTGCGAGCTTTTCGGGCAGATCTTCTTCGCCCGCCCGTTGTGCCGGCGTGAGATTCGCGAAGAGTCGCGCAACGGGCGCCGCGCCTTCCGCCTGGATCACGCTCAGCTTCGGCAGGCGGCGGATCAACCCCATGTCGAGAAGTTCCTGAAAGCCTTTGCCGAGCGCGGTGCTGTTGCCCATGTTTCCGCCCGGCACCACCACGTGGTCGGGCACCTGCCACGAGCACTGCTCCATCAGCTCGAAGGCGACCGTCTTTTGCCCCTCGATGCGAAACGGATTGATCGAGTTCGCAACGTAGATCGCAGGATCGTCGCCCAGCTCCTGAATCAGGCGCATGCAATCGTCGAAGTTTCCATCGATTTCGAGAACGAGCGCGCCGTAGTCGAGGCTTTGCGCGAGCTTCGCGGCCGACACTTGCCCTCGCGGCAGCAGGATTGCCGCTTGAAATTCCGCGCGGGCCGCATACGCCGCGAGGCTCGCCGCCGTGTTCCCCGTGCTCGCGCAAACGGCCGTGCGCGCGCCCGAAATCACGGCCTGCGTGATGGCCGCAGCCATGCCCGTATCTTTGAATGAGCCCGTCGGATTGTATCCCTGATGCTTTAGCCGCAGACCGGTGAGGCCACAATATTTTGCCGAGCGCGGGGCGTGAAAGAGCGGCGTGTTGCCTTCGAAGAGCGTGACGAACGGCGCATCGTCGTCAAAAGGTAGCATCTCGAGATAGCGCCAGACGCCGCTCGCTTCGCGCGGCAGCTTGGGATTTGCTTTCGCCGCGGCCCAGCGTTCGCGCACCGCCGAGGGATCATTTGGCCGGACGAGATGGCAATCGATCTCGAGGGTTTCGCCGCACTTCGCGCAGACGTAAATCCGCTCGCGAAGGCCGAAGCGCGCGCCGCAAGCTTGGTTGACGCACCGCTGCTCGGCCTTCTCGGTCTTTTTTTCGACCGGGTTGGCGGCCTTAACCATGATTCAGGAAACCGTTACTTTGGACTCGATTGGAATCCGCGCGCCCAGCTCGAACTCGCGATGAACGGCGAAGAGCGCCGCTTTCATGTCCTGGTCCGACACGACGAATGAAATATTCGTCTCGGAGGATCCCTGGGCGATCACCATGATGTTCACGTTCTCGCGGCCCACGGAGCCGAACGTGCGCGCCGCCACGCCAGGCGTCCCGCGCATGTTCTCGCCGACCACGGCTACGATCGCGATATTCGAAACGAGCGTGATGTGCTCCACTTTTTCGTGCGCCACGTCCTGCGCGAATTCCCTGCGCAGCGCTTCGACGATGGCCTTGGCGCCGGCGATCGGCACGATGAAGCAGATGTCGTTTTGCGAAGACGATTGCGAAATCAAGAGCACGTTCGCGTGCAGCTCCGCGGTGGTCGAAAATGTCCGCCCGACCACGTCCGGCACACCCACGATCCCCGGCCCGCCGACGGTGATGAGCGCAACGTCGCGGATCGCCGTCAGCGCCTTGACGCCGCCGCCATTGCTGCGGCCGCGCGGCGTGATCTTCGTTCCCGAGCGCTCGGGCGCGAAGCTGTTGCGGATCCACACGGGAATGCCTGCTTGTTCCACGGCACGCAGCGTTTTCGGATGCAGCACCTTGGCGCCGAAATAGGCGAGCTCGGTCGCTTCGCGGTAGGAAATTTCGGGAATCGTGCGCGCCTCGGTCACGAGTCGCGGGTCGGCGGTGAGCACGCCGTCCACGTCCGTCCAGATGATGATTTCATCGGCATCGAGCGCCGCGCCCAGGATCGTCGCGGAGTAGTCGGAGCCGCCGCGGCCGAGCGTGGTGAGAATGCCGTCGGTGGTCGCGCCGATGAAGCCGGTCGCCACGGGAATCACGCCGCGATCGAGCATCGGGCGCAGCCGCGTCTCGGAAAGATAGCGCGTGCGGTCCATGATCGGATCGGCGCCGCCATGGTACGCGTCGGTAACGATCAGTTCTGTAGCCTCGACGGATTCGCTCAGCACGCCCAGCTCGACGAGCGCCGCCGCCACCATCGGCGCGGACAATCGCTCGCCAAGGCTCGAAAGCGAATCGAGCGTGCGCGGAGTGAGCTCGCGGAGCAGCGCCGTGCCTTTGCAGAGCTGGTCGCCTTCGCCAAATACTTTTTCGAGATGGGCGATCAGGCGCTTCCGTTTTTCTGCGTCGCGGATCAGCGTGGAGATGGCCGTTTCGTGCTGCTTGCGCAGCGCGTCGAAAATCGCGGCGACTTGGTCGAGCTCGCTGGCCTCGGCGCGCTTCGCCGCTTCGATCAATTGGTTCGTCACTCCGCCCATCGCGGATACGACGACGACGATCGGTCCCTCGCGCGACGCGTCCTTTACGATCTGAGCCGCGCGCCCGATACACGCGGCATCGCCCACAGACGTGCCGCCAAACTTCATCACTCGCAATGGCTTCTTCATTTTTAGCAGGATCCGGCGCGAAGCAATTTGAAATGCCTGGAGCTTAAAGCGACCTGGCGTTCAGGGATGGCCGCGCCTAAAAAACTATACACCATCGGGGCCGATTTACGATGGGTGCGGAAATGGCGTGTGGTGCGCCGGTAAAGGCCATTAAAATTGCTTACAGTGGCAATTCTGCGCGGAAATTGACGCCCTGAAATTCGTTTAGTCATTTAGAATCAGCCATTTGAGGATTTGGAGGGGTGTTTTGAGCTTTTCTGAATCCCGGTGATTTCCGACGCCAGCCGGCCGGTGTAGATCGCCATGCCGATGGCGGCGTCCATGCCGATTTTCTCGAGCGCGCTGACCTCGCGCATGCTGCGAATCCCGCCGGCCGCGGTGATCGGAAATTTCGTCGCGCCGCGCAGCCGTCGGAAACCGGCGATGTCCGTCCCCTTCATTGTACCTTCGTTATCGACGAAGGTGGAGAAGAATTCGGAGCAGTAGGGCTCGAGTTCCGGGATCACTTCGGCGGGACGCAGCCTGAGGCGTTCTTTCCAGCCGCGGACGACGATTTGGCCGCCCTCGGTATCGAGCGCGATGATGATGTGCTTGCGGCCGACCCGCGCGGCGAGCTCTTTGAGGAATTTGCGCGCTACTTTTCCATTTTCGAAAGCGGCGCTGCCGATGATGACCTTCTCGGCGCCCCAGGAAAGAATTCGCTCGGCGCGCGCGGCTGTGCGGATTCCGCCGCCGACGCGGACCCTTAATTCTGCGGCGCGGCACAGGCGCTTGATCCAGCGCGCGTTCGATCCTTTGCGCATCGCGGCGTCGAGATCGATCACGTGCAGGATCGGGTAGCTGCGAAAGCGGTCGAGCAGGCCGAGGATATCGTCGACGGCGAGCGCGCGCTTGCGGCCGCGCACGAGTTGCACGGCCTTGCCGGCTTGCAGATCGATGCAGGGGATGATCATCTTCGTCGTTGAGTGCGCGATCCTTTCGTGAGTGCGGCCGGCGCGTTACGTTTGCGCTCCGAATGACCACATGCTGCGAGTGAACCAGCGCAATGGTACGCGCTTCGCGCGTCGGTTCTATGTCGGACCTGAAGGTCCGACCCCCTAAAGATTCAGGCGGATCGGGACTTCGCGCTCGGCCAGGAATTTTTTCAGCGCTGCGATCGAATGCGTTTCGGTGTGAAAGATCGAGGCGGCCAGGGCCGCGTCTGCGCGGCCTTCGACGAACACCGCGCGGAAATCCTCGAATGTGCTGGCGCCGCCGGATGCGATCACCGGCACCGGCACGGTCGCAGCGATCTTTGCCGTCAGGTCGCAATCGAATCCGCTGCATGTGCCGTCGCGGTCGATTGAAGTGAGCAGGATTTCGCCCGCGCCGCGCGACACAGCCTCGACGGCCCATTCGGCCGCGTCGCGCCCGGTGGCCACGCGGCCGCCGCGCGTGTACGCCTCCCACGAATCGCCCTTGCGCTTTACATCGAGAGACAGCACCACCGCCTGCGCGCCGAATTGCTGCGAGAGTTCCGAAATCAGTTCCGGGCGCTCGACTGCCGCGGTGTTGACCGTAACTTTATCCGCACCCGCCAACAGGACCTTGCGGCCCTCTTCCATGCGGCGGATGCCGCCGCCGGCCGTGAGCGGGATATTCAACTGCTCGGCCACGCGGCAAATCGTATCGAGAAACGTGGCGCGGCCTTCGAAGGAAGCGCTGATATCGAGCACGACGAGCTCATCCGCGCCTTCGCGATTGTAGCGAGCAGCGAGATCGGCGGGATCGCCCATGTCGCGCAAGCCTTCGAACTCGATGCCCTTCACGACGCGGCCGCCGTCGACGTCGAGGCAGGGAATGATTCGTCGCGCGAGCGTCATTGGACCGACTCCACAAAATTCTGAAGCACGCGCGCGCCCGTCTCGCCGGATTTTTCCGGATGGAACTGCACCGCGCGGAGATTCTTCTGCTCGATCACGGCGGCAAACGAGATGCCGTGATCGCAGGCCGCAACCGTGGGCGCGGCTGAAGCAGGCGCGGCGTAGGAGTGCGCGAAATAAAAATAGGCGTGGGCGGGAATTCCGCGCAGCAGCGCGCTTTCCTGGACGCGGCGCACCTGATTCCAGCCGATGTGCGGCGACTTCACGTTGGTCGGGAGCGCGCGCACTTCATCGGGGAAAAATCCGAGACCGCGTTCGCCCGGCGCTTCTTCGCTCGACGCGAACATCGCCTGCAAGCCGAGGCAGATGCCGAGAATCGGCACGCCGGAATCGTACGCGGCGCGCAGCGAATCGGTGAGGTTACGCTCGCGCAGGCCTGCGACGAATGCGCCGAAGTGGCCGACGCCGGGCAGGACGATTACTTTCGCGGCGGCGACTTGATTTGGCTCGACCGCGCGCTCGGTCTCGGCGCCAAGCTTGCGCAGCGCGCGCTCGACCGATGGCAGATTCCCCGCACCGTAATCGACGATTGCAATTTTCATGGCATTTTCCTTTGCCGGCTCCTGTAACAGCGCCTTGGTCGACGGTATACCAAGAGAACTCTATAAGCGGCTCGGTCGGTCCTGAATGGTGCCCACTCGTCGTCCGCCAAAACGTCAATCGTCCCTCCGGGACTCGCCGCTTTTCGCAGGGATGCCCGGCACTTTGCTGCGCTCCGTGCCGGGCTAATGACAATCGCGCCTCCGGCGCTTGAAGCGTTCTTGCGGCTCCCTATGTTGTTTCGTGCTGCTTGGCTTTTCTCATTCCTCTATCCGGCGGCTCCGAGAAAGATGCCGGGTTAAAGGACCCGGCGTTACGTTTAAACGCTCTATAGCAGGCCCTTGGTCGACGGCAGCACGCGGCGCAATTGGCGGTCGCGCGTGACGGCGAAACGCAACGCCTTTGCGAACGCCTTGAAAATCGACTCGACCTGGTGGTGCGACGACCGGCCATACATCAATTTCAGGTGGACGTTGGCCGCGGCGGCCTGCGCGAACGCGCGAAAGAAATCTTCCATCAGCTCGGTCTGGAAATCGCCGACGCGCGCGGCCGAAATCTTGTAGCTGCAGACGCAATACGCGCGGCCGGAAAAATCGAGTGAGGCCGCGGCGAGGCAATCGTCCATCGGCATGAGGAAATAGCCGGCGCGCAGGATGCCGCGCTTCGAACCGAGCGCCAGCTTGACCGCTTCGCCGAGCGCTATGCCAACATCCTCGACCGTGTGGTGCTGATCGACATCGAGATCGCCGCGCGCCGTGAGATCGAGATCGAGCGCGCCGTGGCGGGCGATTTGTTCGATCATGTGATCGAAGAAGCGGATGCCTGTGGTGATATGCGATTTGCCCTTGCCGTCCAAATTCAGGCGGACGGTGATGTCCGTTTCTTTTGTGGTGCGGCGTAGTTTCGCTTTTCTCATGTTGCTATCCGGCAGCTCCTAGAAACAGCCGGGCTGAAGTACCCGGCGCTACGTTTAAACCTAACGGCGGCCGCCACACAATCGTCCCTCCGGGACTTGCGCGCTTGCCTTCGGTTCTCCCGGCACTCCGCTCTGCTTCGTGCCGGGCTAATGGCAACCGCGCCTCCGGCGCTGCAAACCTGCGTTGGCGTTCAGGCACGGACGCCGATCAGCAACGGCTTCAATTCATGCAATAGGCAGCGCATCTGCGCGGGCGTGCCGAGCGTGATGCGGACGTAGCCTTCGCCGCCGAAGTCGTTCGAGCGGTCGCGGACCAGCGTTCCTTGACGATCTAGCGCCGCTACGATCTTTTTCGCGCTTTCGCCGAAATAGGCGAGCACGAAATTTCCGGCGCTCGGGAAATAGCGGATGCCGAGGCGCGCGAGGCCGCGCTTGAGTTCTTTCTTGCCGGCGCGAACGTCGCGCACCGTTTTTGCGATGAAGGCGCGGTCTTGCATCGCCGCTTCGGCGGCCGCTAGAGCCGCTACGTTCACCGGATACGGCGACTGCGCCTTCCTCATGACGGCCGCGAGCTCGGCGTGGACGAAAATGCAGCCGAGACGCAGGCCCGCGAGGCCGGCCGTTTTCGAAAAAGTGCGCGTGACGATCAGATTTCGGTAGCGGCGGATCCACGGGATGACCGTAACGCCGGAAAACTCGAAATAGGCTTCGTCGATCAGGACCATCGTGTTTTTCGCGGCATTCAGAATTCGGTGGAGCTCGTCGCGCGAAAGCAGATTGCCGGTCGGGCTATTCGGATTGGGCAGGAAGAAGACGCGCGGAGGCGCTTTCAGCGCAGCTAGTATTTCTTGCCACGGAAACTGCATCTCGGCGTCGTATCGCGGCGCGGCGATCTTTGCTCCTGCGAGCTCGGAATAGAAGCGATACATGGCGTAGGTCGGCTCGGCCAGCAGAACCGTGTCGCCCGATTCGACGAATGTGTTGACGACGAGGCTGAGCGCTTCATCGGTGCCGTTCGTCAGCAGCAATTCATCCGGGCGCACGCCGAAATGGCGCGCGGCCTTGCGGCGCACGGTTTCCTGCTCGGGATAGGACGAAATCGTGGCCGCGGCGAGGCGCGCGAGCGCGCGGCGCACGGCCGGCGAGCAGCCGATCGGATTTTCGTTGAAATCGAGACGCAGCTTTCCGGTGCGGCCTTCGAGCGGCGGATGATACGCGCGCATCTGCTGCACGGCGCGGCGCACCTGGACCGCTTGTGCACGAGAAGATTTCACTTGCGCACCCCGACCGAGCGCTCGTGCGCAAGCAAGCCTTCCGCGCGCGCGAATTCTTCTACCACTGGCGCAAGGCGTTGCACGCCCGCGCGCGAGACTTCCTGCACGCTGATGCATTTCACGAAATCGGTGACGGAAAGGCCTCCGCGCGTGCGCGCGACGCCTCCCGTGGGCAGCACGTGATTCGTGCCGCTGGCGTAATCGCCGAAGGATTGCGCGCTCCAATCGCCGAGGAAGATGCTGCCAGCGGAGTTGATGCGCTCGAGCAGGCCGTCTTCGCCGCCAGGAAGGCTCAAGTGCTCGGGCGCGAAGCGATTAACGAATCGCGCGGCGGCGGCGATGTTCGACGCGACGAACGCGCCGCCATTTTTTTCGAGCGAGCGCCGCGCCAGATTTGATTTCGGCAGGGCCGCAAGCTGCAAATCGACTTCGCGCGCCACTTCGCGAGCGAGGCGCGATGAGGTGGTGACGAACAGCGAAATCGCGTCGGGATCGTGCTCGGCTTGCGCGATGAGATCGGCGGCGATGAATTTCGCGTTGCCGCGCGTGGCGAAAACCAGGGCTTCGGTGGGCCCCGCGAGCATGTCTATCGCGCAGTCGTTGCTCACGATGCGTTTTGCGGCGGTGACGAACCGGTTGCCGGGTCCTAAGATTTTGTCGACGCGCGGGATCGAGCGTGTGCCATACGCGAGCGCCGCAATCGCTTGCGCGCCGCCCACGCGCGCAATCGCGTCGACGCCGAGTGTTTTCGCGGCAGCGAGCAGCGCGGGCCCGGGCTGCGGGCTTACGACGACGATTCGGCGCACGCCCGCTTCCTGGGCTGGAATCACCGTCATCAATAGCGTCGAGACAAGCGAAAATCGCCCGCCGGGAAGATAACAGCCGACCGAATCGATTGCGCGCACGCGCTGGCCGGCGCGCACGCCCGGCTCAACCTCGATCATCCATTCCTGCGGCTTCTGCCGCCGCGCGACGGCGCGGATATTGCGCGCGGCGTGCTCGATCGCGGCAAGAAAATCACGCGAGATACTTTTGCGCGCGCTGGCCAATTCCGCGGCCGAAACCCACACCGTGCGCGGCGTAAGCGACACGCGATCGAAGCGCTTCGTCCACTGGAAAAGCGCCACATCGCGGCGGCGGCGCACGTCCGCAACGATGCGCGCAGCGATCCGCCCGGCATCGCGGCTGCTTGCGCGCCGCGACGCCAGCACTTTTTCCTCGACGGCGTGGGTGAGCACCAGAACGCGCATCAATACACGACCTTATTCAGCGGATACTCGACGATTCCCTCGGCGCCGGCCGATTTCAGCTTGGGGATCAGCTGCCGCACGGTTTTTTCCTCGATGATGGTGTTGATCGCGAGCCAGTCGGAATCGCTCAACTGCGAAATCGTGGGATTGCGGAGCGCGGGCAACTCGGCGACGACTTTGTCGAGGTCGGCGCGCCGCACATTGAGCATCAGCCCCACGCGCGTGTACGCCTTGATCGCGCCATCGAGCAGCAGCACGATATTCTCGATCTTCTGCCGCTTCCACGCATCGGCCCACGCGCCGCGATTCGCGATGAACCAAGTGGCGGACTCGAGCAGCGTATCGACCACGCGCAAGTGATTCGCGCGCAGCGACGATCCCGTTTCCGTCACTTCGACGATTGCATCCGCCAATTGCGGCACTTTCACTTCGGTGGCGCCCCAGGAAAATTCCACGCGCGCCTTGACGCCGTGGCGCGCGAGGTAGCGCTCCGTCATTTTCACGGCTTCGGTGGCGATCACTTTTCCTTCGAGGTCGCGCACGCTCTGGATATTCGAATCTTCGGCGACCGCCAGCACCCAGCGGACGCGGCCGAGGCTCGTCTTCGAATAGATCAGCTCGGCGACTTCCTGAATGTCCGCCCCCGTTTCGAGAATCCAGTCTTTTCCGGTGAGGCCCGCGTCCATCGCGCCGTTTTCGACGTAGCGCGCCATTTCCTGCGCGCGGACCATCATGCATTCGATTTCGGGATCGTCTATGCCGGGATAGTAGCTGCGCGAATTCACGGAGATGCGCCAGCCCGCTTTCGCGAAGAGCTCGACGGTCGAATCCTGCAGGCTGCCTTTCGGAATGCCAAGTTTGAGGCGGCTCATTACTGCTCCCCCTTGCCCCGCCGGTTGTTGGCGGGGTTGCCGTAGAGTTCCTCGGGCGACATCACGCGCTCGGCGACGACTCTTGCCTCGCCGTCGCGGCCGATCTCGCGGAAGAAGCAGCTGCGATAGCCTTCGTGGCAGACGGAGCCGCCTTCGAGCTCGGCGCGGACCAGCAGCGCGTCGCGATCGCAATCGACGCGCAGCTCGCGCAGCAACAGCTTTTGTCCGCTCGTCTCGCCCTTGAGCCAGAGCTTCTTGCGTGAACGGCTGTAAAAAGTGACGAAGCCTGTTTTCTGCGTGAGGTCGTACGCCTCGCGATTCATGAAGCCGAGCATCAGGACTTGGCCATTCACGTGATCCTGGACGATTGCCGGGATCAGCCCATTTTCCTTTTCGAAATCGAGTTCCATTTCGTCTCCTGATTCATGCCCGAAAAAACAAAAAGCCCGCCAGCGCTTACCGCGCCAGCGGGCTGATGAGTGCAGCTATTGCCGTTCGAGCTAGCCACACCGCCGCGAGCACGGGTTTACGTGATGATGGTGGTGGCTACGATGCGCCCGCAGCAGTTTCATGACGCTCTCAAAATTATGATACGCGGCCGAGTTTGTCAAGCGCGGAGTCAGAGGATGGGCTGGCGCGGAATTCTATGCGCTCGTCACACATGGCGCATGGCGAAAAGCGCCAGGATCAACGGCAGGACGAGGACGAGCCCCATGATGACCCACGCCGTTGCATGTCCGAAATTGAGCGTGTAGCCGATGCCGAATCGCTTCGGCACGAAAAGCGCTGCGTCGTCGCGATTCACGTAGAAGACGCTGGCCTTCCAGTGCTCGTCCGGCGTGCCGCCCGGCATGGCCGCGCCGGCCGCCGCGTGCAACTTGGCGTGATGCTTTGCGAGGCGCGACATCGCGAAGATCAGCGCAGCCAGCATCGCCAGCGTGGCGATCAGAATCGGCACGACGCCAGGATTGCGGTTGCCCATCAGCGGCAGCAATCCCACAAACGAGAAGATTACGGCGAGGAAGAATTCGAGCGACAACAGAAAAACTCCCATCTCGCGCGCGAAATCGCGCGCCAGCGAGCGCGGCGTCGATCCGTGGCCCGGCCGTCCGAAATGCAACGCCACGTACGAGCTGATTGCGACAGCCGCCATCACGATGGCTCCTAACAGCAGCGGCCCGTAGACTCCCAGCGGCGTGCGAACCGACCAGCCGTTGGCGTGGCCGGTGACGCCCCAATGGACCGGGAAGCGCGATGGGATGGCGTCCCAGCGGATGCCGAGATAAATCGCGGTCGCCGCCAGAATCGCGAAAGGGCTCAATTGCAGCGGCCATCCGCCGGGCATCGGCGTCGGGCGCGGCGCGAGAGCGGAAGCGGAATTCGCGGCACTCATATTTGCGATTTTAGGCGATTTAACGGAAAGACGCGGCGGCGCACTGCCGTGGAGCGCCGAAGAAGTTACCCGGGGGCCTATCGAAGCAGATCTTCGAGCTGGACCTTGGCGTCGGTTTTCGCGTCGCGATATTTGATGATGACGGGCGTGTAGAGCGAGAGATTCCAGTCTTTTCCGAGGCCGTGGGAGATGGCGCGCGAGCCTGCTACGACCACTGCGTTTTCGGGGATCACGAGAGGCTCGTCTGCGCCGGCGGTATGCACCGCGCCAGTGACGACGTCGTACACCGGGGTCGAGCGATTGAGGATTGTGCCGGTGCCGAGGACCGCGCGGCGCTTCACCACCGTGCCCTCGTAGACGCCGCAGTTTCCGCCGATCAACACGTCGTCTTCGACGATGACCGGCAGCGCGCCCACCGGCTCGAGCACGCCGCCGATTTGCGAAGCCGCCGAAATGTGGCACTTCTTGCCGATCTGCGCGCAACTGCCGACCAGCGCGTGCGAATCGATCATCGTTCCTTCGTCAACGTACGCGCCCACGTTGACGAACATCGGCGGCATGCAGGTGACGCCTTTCGCGATGTAGCAGCCGTCGCGAATACTCGAGCCGCCGGGAACGATCCGCACGCCGGAAGAAGCGTTGAAATTTTTCACCGGGTATGTGGATTTATCGAAAAATGGCTGGCGCTCGGCGTCGATCGACATATCGACGATCGTGCCCATCCGGAATCCGAGCAGGATGCCCTTTTTCACCCAGGCGTTCACGGACCATCCGGTCGCGCTCGCAGGATTCGGCTGGGCCGCGCGGATTTCGCCGGAATTCAGCGCGACCTTGAAGCGTTGAAAGAGGCGCCGCTGCTCATCGGTGTAGCTCGCCGGATTCTTGTCGAAGAGGCGCTCGATCTCGCCCTTCATTTCAGCGGGCGGCATAGACCTTCTGCACCAGCCCGACTGCTTCGAGCGCGCCGCGAATCTTTTCGAGATTTTCGGGCTTCGGCGGCACCATCGGCAGCCGGTAATGCGGATCGAGCAGCCCCATCAGCGCCATCGCCGCTTTCACCGGGCCTGGATTCGTCTCGATGAAATTCGCTTCCAGCAGCCGGAAATATTTGCGGTGAATTTCGCGCGCCGCCGCGAAATCGCCGGCGAGGCACAGCTGCACGATGCGCGTCATCTCCGCCGGAATTTCATTGGACGCCACCGAAATCAAGCCGCGCCCGCCGAGCGACATCAGCGGAATCGTGATTCCGTCGTCGCCCGAGAGCACCACGAAATCGTCGGGCACGATATCGAGCACCACCGCCATCTGCGAGATGTTTCCCGACGCTTCCTTCACGCCAGCGATGTTGTCGATTTCGGCGAGCCGCCGCATCGTGGCGGGCTCGATGTTCACGCCGGTGCGCCCCGGAATGTTGTAGAGGATGATCGGCAGCGAAATCGCCCCGGCGATGGCCTTGAAATGCTGATAGAGCCCTTCCTGCGTCGGCTTGTTGTAATACGGGCTAACGGAAAGAATGCCGTCCGCGCCCATGGCCTCGTACTCGCGCGCGCGCTCGATTACTTCGGCGGTGTTGTAGCCGCCGGCGCCCGCCACCACGCGGATTTTTCCGCGCCGCGCCTCTTCGATCGCGATTTCGACCACGCGCCGCAGCTCGGCCTTCGAGAGCGTCGGGCTTTCGCCGGTAGTGCCGCAGGGAACGAGAAAATTGATTCCCGCTTCCACCTGCCGTCGCGCGAGCCGCCGCACGGCTTCTTCGTCAAGCGACAAATCCCTCCGGAACGGAGTGACCAGCGCCGTACCGCATCCTGTGAACAACATTGCGTGCCTCCTTGCCTTACAAGCGATCGCTCATTGCGGGTCGCGGTTTCGATGCGCGGCCTACACCTAAAGCTGATGCGAGGTGTCCGCCGTTCCGGCGCCGAGATTCCTCATCCTCGCTACTGCGACCGATTTTCGCGCTACCCGAGGTGCATGGGCGCGAAAATCGGTCCGCTCGTCTTCGGAATGACAGGTTGCTAGGGGTAGCCGACGAAATTGGCATAGCCACATGGCGTTCGGCCTCCGCTCCCGCCTTCCCGCCGCGCCTGATAATCGACGCGCCGTGGTGAAACTAACAGCAAAAACCGCCGGGCTAAAAGACCCGGCGCTACGTTTAAATCTTCAAACCTTTACTCCACGCTATTCACGATGTCTCGAAAAACGAAAAAGCCCTTTTTGCCGGCGATCCAGCGGGCGGCGCGCAGGGCGCCACGGGCAAAGCCTTCGCGGCTGCGGGCTGTGTGCGTCAGCGTGATCGTATCGGCGGCCGAATCGAAGCCGATCTCATGTGTTCCGGGCACTGCTCCCGCACGGCTGCTGCTCGTATGGATCGGGCGGCCGTAGCCGCTTTTTTTCATTTGCTCGACGAGCGCGAGCATCGTCCCCGAAAAAGCATCTTTCTTTGTGGCGTGATGAATTTCCCACGCCCACGCACCATATTCGGGCTGGCGCGCCATCAGCCGCGCCGCCTCCGCCACGATCTGCGAAAAAATATTCACGCCGATCGAGAAATTCGCGCTCCAGACGAGCCCTGTGCCGCCGCGCTCGACCGCCTCTCGCGCCCGTTCGATATCGGCGAGCCATCCCGTCGTCCCAATCACCGCATTCACACCCAGCCGCGCCAGCCGCTCGATATTCTCGACGGCGGTCGACGGCGTCGAAAATTCCACCGCCGCGTCGATGCCGCGGAAATTCTCTTTGGTCATGCCTTCGTAATTCGAATTGTTGTCGATGTCGAGGCGCAGCTTCACGTCGAATCCGTATTCCGGCGCGAGCTGCTCGATCAGCCGCCCCATTTTGCCGTAGCCGACGATCGCGAGATTCACGCCTGAAGCCTCCGCACCACATCCGCGTACATCCCGACCGCCTCCGAAAGCTCTTTCTTTGCGATTCGTTCATTCTCCGTATGCGCCACGAGAATGCTGCCCGGCCCGAGCAGCAGCGGCTCGCCCCAGGTCTTGCCGAACATTGGCACGTCCGTGGTGAACGACACGACCGTCGTCGGCAGGCTGTCCACGGTCTGAAACCGGATCGGCCCGATGCACAGCACTTCCTTCAGTTCCGCCCGCGAGCCGACCGCGCGCGCAAATGCCTCGCGAATCGGCGTTGCATCGCCGACCAAGCGCACCAGAATCTCCGCTTTCGCCGCGTCGGCAATCACGTTCGGCGCGCGGCCGCCTGAAATCGTGCCGATATTCATCGTGCAGCGGCCAAGCAACGGATCCTCGGGCAGCGGGACGCGGCGGATCGCTTCGAGCGCGTCGAGCAATTTGTCGATCGCCGATTCGCCCATCTCCGGATATGCCGAGTGCGCCATTTTGCCGCGCGCAATCAGCTCGAAACGCAGCGTGCCTTTCGATGCCAGTGCCAGTTTATTCTCGGTCGGCTCGCCGTTCACCAGATAGCGCGAGCCGCGCGGCGATCGCGCCGCCACCGCCGCGCCCGCGCTGTTCCGCTCTTCGCCGACAACGAACAGCAAGCCAAAATTCGACCGGCCCTCGCCGAGCAGCTTTTCCGCCGCGCCGGTCATGGAAGCGATGATGCCCTTGGCGTCGCACGCGCCGCGGCCCCAGATGAATTCGCCATCGTCGCGCGACGCAAAAAACGGGGGCACCGTGTCCATATGCGTCGAGAGCGTCACCAGCGGCTTGCCCCAGCACACCAGCACGTTGAAGCGGCCCGGCTCGACCTCCATCCGCTCGACCTGCCCGCCCGTGCGCCCGGCGATCTTCGCGAGATAGTTTTCGAGGAACGCGGCAACCGCACCTTCGTGTTCCGTGATTGATTCGATGTCCACCAGCGCGCGCGTCAGCTCGAAAACGTTCATCCGGCTCGGTCCTGGGTCAATTTACTCGAAAATTTTTTGGTGCGAGGGATTGGAACGAAAAGAGAAGGAAGGATACGCGAGAGGCGCCGCTCGTGTGTCTTCGCTCCTCGATAGCGCTCCATTCGCCGCGGCGAATGACAGTGAACGAGCCTTTCAGCTCATCCCCCAACCGTCGCAGCCGCAGTCAGCCCGACGATTTCGGCGGAGTCTATTGCCAACCCCTTTCGCGCGAGCCTCCGAAGCTGCTCGGAACCTCGGCCGCGCTACTCATGGCCTCCGCACCTCTACCAAGAACGCTTCGAGTCTATCGACGCCCTCCGGGCAAGTCAAGGCCGCCCGGAGACGGGATCGCGTGAAGATTTGGTCTGCGCTCAACCTGTCATTTTGCGTTTGGAACAGCCTTGGTCGTCTGCAGCTGGCGCGAGAATTTCCAGTTTTCGCTTTCGAGGCGCGCGAGTTCCACTTCTGCGCCCACCAGATACCCGATCACCGAAATCAGCTGAATGTCGCGCCGACTGTGGATGTGCGGCTGCTTGTGCTGCACGTTGATCACGCCGACCAGCCTTTCGCGGCAGATCATGGGCACGGAAAGAAATGCTTCAAACTTGTCTTCGGGCAGTTCGTTGAACGCGCGGAATCGCGAATCCTCGTAAGCTTTCCGCGGGATCGACACCGGCTTCTTGTGCTGCGCCACCCAACCGGTGATGCCCTGGCCGATGCGAATGGTCAGATTATCCAGTGCCTCGACGTGCGGATTCTTCGACGCCTTCAACATCAGGTCGCGCCCTTCGACAACGTAGATGAAGCACGAATCGCAGCCGATGAAATCGGAAATGAATCGCACCACTCGCCCCAGGACCTGCGCGAGCGGGGCCGCCGAAAGGCGCTTGCCAGTTTCGAACAGGAAGTCAATATCGAGGTAGCCGTCTGGGCCTGGGCCTGAACCTGCTTGCTCATTCACGTTGGGCAGTCTAGCCAGCGGGCGCGCGCCGGCGCCAATCCAAAATTGTGTTGGGTGCAATCATTTTCAGCGATGGCTGCGGAAACGAATTTTGTGTTACGCGCGCGTGACTAATTATTGGCGCTGAGGGACTCGGCGGGAATGAAGCCATCGGTGCGGCGAGCGGCCGCGGGATTCACCGGAGGCATCGACGCGCGATCGACGCGATTATAGAGCGTGTCGCGCTCGACGGGCACGCGCCCGGCCGCGCGGATCAGCCGCTCGAGGTCGGAGCGGGTCATGTGCTCGGGCGTCGTGGCGCCGGCGTCGTGGTAGATTTTTTCCTCGACCACCGTGCCGTCGATATCGTCCGCGCCGAATTGCAGCGCGATCTGCGCGATTCGCGGCGTGAGCATGATCCAGTACGCCTTGATGTGGTCGAAATTGTCGAGCATCAGCCGCGAGACCGCCATCGTTTTCAGCGCGTCCATGCCGGTCGGCTTGAGGACGTGCGCGAGGCCCGTATTCGCGGGGTGAAATTCGAGCGGGATGAAGGTCTGAAAGCCGTGCGTCTTGTCCTGCGTCTCGCGCAGGCGCATCAGGTGGTCGACGCGCTCTTCGAGCGTCTCGACATGGCCGAAGAGCATCGTCGCATTCGACCGCAGGCCGATTTCATGCGCGGTGCGTGCGATCGAGAGCCACATCGTCCCCGAAACTTTGTGGTCGCAGATGATGCGCCGCACGCGCGGATGAAAAATTTCGGCGCCGCCGCCGGGCAGCGAATCGACGCCCGCTTCCTTCATCTTCAGCAGCGTGTCTTTGATCGAAAGCTTCGCGAGGCGCGCGTAGTAGTGCACCTCGACCATCGTGAACGCCTTCAGGTGCACCTGCGGGAACCGCTGCTTCAAGCCGCGGATCAGGTCGAGGTAAAACTCGAACGGAAGATCGGGATGCAGCCCGCCGACGATGTGGAATTCCGTCGCGCCCTCGGCTACGCCCTGCGCGCCGCGCGCGAAAGTTTCCTCGAGCGAAAACGTATAGGCGCCCGGCGAGTCCGGCGAGCGGCCGAACGCGCACAGCTCGCAGTGCGCCACGCAGACGTTCGTCGGATTGATGTGCCGGTTGACGTTGAAGTAGCAGATGTCGCCGTGGCGCTGCTCGCGCACGTGATTCGCGAGCCAGCCCACCGCCAGCAGATCGTGCGACTGGAAGAGCGCGAGGCCGTCGTCGGCGTCGAGGCGCTCACCCGCGAGAACTTTCTGCGCGATCGGTTCGAGCCGCGCGTCCGTGATGTGAAGTTTTGCGCTCACGATCCTTCTATCACTCTTTCTTCTTCTGCGGCTCAAATGGCGACAAAACCAAATGCGTCACCGACTCTACACAAACCATCTGCATCGCGGCGGGCTCTTCCTTGGTCAAAGGACAAACCAAGAAATCCCCAAAGACATTCTGATTGCGGATGTCCGTCTTGTAAATTACGTCCGGCAGAGAAGCTACCTCCGGGTCGCCGTCTTCTTCTCCTGCGGGCACGCCCAGCATTCGCTTGGTCCCCACGCGCCAAATTCGGATCGACGGCGTGCCGTTCCCAGCCTGAATGCGCCCATGCACCGTAAAGCAGTTGCCGACGAGTTTGACGTTGCCCTTGCACCTGGGCGGATTGGGCGCCGCGAGCGAGCAAGTCGCAGTCAACGCGAAATTTAGAGCGACAGCGGTCACCCTACGCCACATCTTGATCTCACGGGCGCGCGACAATTACAGCCGCGCCCCAGAACAGCAGGAACAACAAACTAATATAGCCATTCACGGCGAAAAACGCAGCATTCATTTTGCTCAGGTCGTTGGGCTTTACGAGCGAATGCTCGTAGGCCAGCAGCGCGGCGACCACCGCGATTCCCGCCCATGCCGGCCACGCGAGATGGAAGCTCCAGGCGAGCCACGCGAGCAGCGCGATCATCACGATGTGCATCGCGCGCGCGAAAAGAAGCGCCTTCGCGATGCCGAGCTTCTTCGGGATCGAGTGCAGCCCGGCGGCCCGGTCGAATTCCACGTCTTGGCACGCGTAGAGCACGTCGAATCCGCCGACCCACAGCGTGACCGCGGCGCAGAGGATCAGCATGCGCGCGTCGAGCGAGCCGCGAATCGCGATCCACGCCGCCGCGGGCGAAATCCCGAGGCAGAATCCGAGGACGAAGTGCGACCACGACGTAAACCGCTTCGTATAGGAATAGAAAAACAGAATCGCGAGCGCGACGGGCGAAAGCTCGAGCGCGAGCCGGTTCAATTGCCACGCCGCGATCACCAGCACCGCCGACGCCAGCGCCGTGAACGCCCAGGCAAAGCCGAGCGAAAGCTCGCCGGCCGGAAGCGCGCGCTTCGCCGTGCGCGGATTGCGGCGATCGTATTCGACGTCGGCGATGCGGTTCATCGTCATCGCCGCGGACCGCGCGCCGACCATCGCGACGACGATCCACAGGATTTGCCGCCAAGTCGGCAGGCCGCCGCCCGCGCGCGCCGCCAGCAGCGCGCCGACAAGCGCGAACGGCAGCGCGAATACCGAGTGCTCGAACTTGATCATCTCGAGCACCGTGCGAATTCGGCCTTTCATGGTCGTGGGTGGCAGGTGTCGGGTGGCAGGATTCAACCTGCAACCTGCGGCCTATCCACTATCCCCTTTTCGATCCCTTCCAGCGATACTGCTCGTCTTGCGGCAATCCCATCTGCGCGAGGACGCGATACGCGAACTGCTCGACGATATCCGCGATCGTTTTCGGCTCGTAGTAGAACGCGGGCATTGCCGGCATCACCGTGGCGCCTGCGTCGTGGACGCGCAGCATATTTTCGAGATGGATGCGGTTGAGCGGCGTCTCGCGCAGGCACAGGACGAGCGGGCGGCGCTCCTTCAGGCAAACATCCGCGGCGCGTGTGAGCAGATCGGCGGCCGTGCCCGCGGCGATCGATCCGATCGCGCCCGCCGAGCACGGGACGACGGCCATCGCGTCCACGCGCGCGCTGCCCGAGGCGATGCTTGCGCCGATGTCCTTGTTCGGCAGGTACTCGAATTTTTTCGCGGCGGTTCCGGTGAGCAGCGCCGGCAATTTTTTCGCGTCTGCCGCGACGACGCCCAGCTCGGTTGAAAGCAGCCGCAGCCCGGCATCGCTCGCCACCACGAAAACGCGCTCCACGCGCCGGTCGGCGTCCAGCAGGCGCAACACCGCCTGCGCGTAGGCCGCGCCGCTCGCGCCCGTCACTCCGACCGTGATGATCCGGCCCTCGGTTGTCGCCATGGGAGTCAATCGAAACTTCGAGTCTAGGCGGGCAATTTCGGCAAAGTCAAGGCGGTGACAGAGCGGCGCGAAACCGTGGCGGAAAGAGGCATGGTGGGCAAGGAGTGCCTTTGTGATAGGGTTCCGGCGGCGCTCCGTTCGCTGCGAATGAATTCCTCATCGGAGGCTGTGGCATGATGCTCGCAGGAATCAATATCTCGCCCCGCTCGTTGAGCGTTGTTGCTTTCGGAGTCGCGCTGCTCTTGAACCTCGTTGGCGCTCGCTCATTGAAGGCCCAGGTCGTCGCGTCGAATGAGCAGCTAACCGCAGCGCAGGTGCTCGATCAGCAGAGGCGTTTTCAGGATGCTACGGTTGCGTGCGACGCCCCAACTCTCGAAAAGCTGATGGCCGACGACGCGATATTCGTGCACGGCAACGCCCTCGTGCAAAGCGAGGCGGAGTTTCTTGAGGCTGCCAGGAAGCGGCGATTCCGGATTAGCAGTTTCGAAATCAGCGACCCGAAAGTCGTCTTCTTCGAAGGCGGGGCAATTGTTTCGGGCGTTGAGGATATCGTGCTCGCGCCCGGTGCGGCTGGAGAGCAGCCGCGAAAAGTCCGGATGCGCGTCTCGGGCGTGTGGGTAGCAAAGCCGGGCGGATGGCGATTGATTCTGCAGCAAAGCACGCCCCTTCAGCCGCCGCCGAGTGCGTCGTCCCGTTGACCGCCGGCAAAAGGACCGGTTTCGCGTGCCTCTATACGCCATCTCGTCAAGGTTCTTCGGTACGTCTGCGCAGGAGTAGCCACAAAAATGCTCCGTTAGGCGCGCTTGATCAGGCGGATCAGCAGAAGCAGGATCACCGCTCCCACTACCGCCATCACGAGCCGTCCGATCAGTCCGTAGGCGCCCAGCCCCAGCAGCGCAAAAACCCAGCCGCCGAGAACCGCCCCGACGATGCCGACGATCAGGTCAACCACCACGCCCATGCCGCGCCCTTTCACGATTTGCCCCGCGAGCCAGCCCGCGAGGATGCCGATCACAATCGTCCAGATGAGCCACATCATAGTGTTGCCTCCGAGGATGAGGATCAGGATTCGAGGCGCGTGCGCGGTTGGGTTGGCGCGCCGGGTCGGCTCACTCTAGCACGAATGCGCGGGCCAGCGCTGAGGCCAGCGGCGCTTCTTCGTCGGGGAAAACGGTGCGGAGATCGAGGATCAGGCGGCGCTCGGCGACGCGCGTGATGACGGGCGTGCCGCCGCGGGCGGGCTTGCGCAGGCGCTCTTCGAGCTGCGTGGCGGAATGGATGCGGCTCGCGAGCGCGATCAGGTGCGTCGGCAGCTTTTGGTCGGGCGTCGAGCCGCCGCCGATCACGGAAAATCCCGCGCGCACCTGAATCTCGGCGTCGGCGGGCAGCGCCTCGCGCAGGAGGTCGGCGAAAGCCACGGCACGCCGGCCGATGTCGTTCGCGCTCGAGCGAATCATCCGGATCGCCGGAATTTCGTCGAGCGCGCCGCGATGGTATGCCTTGAGCGTCGTTTCGAGCGCCGCAATCGTCAGCTTATCGACGCGAAGCGCGCGAAACAGCGGATTGCGCCGGATGCGCTCGACCATCTTCTGCTTCCCGGCGATGATTCCGGCCTGCGGCCCGCCGAGCAATTTATCGCCGCTGAACGAAATCAGCGCGACGCCTGCGCGGCCACTTTCGCGCGCCAGCGGCTCGGCCACGCCGCTCGCGCTCAGATCCGTGACGCAGCCCGATCCGAGGTCCTCGAACACGGGCACCCTCTTGCGCCGCCCGAGCGCCACGAGTTCTTCAAGCGAGGGCCGCTCGGTGAATCCGCTGATCCGGAAATTCGATGGGTGGACGCGCAGCAACAGCTTCGTGCGTTCGTTGATCGCGCGCTCGTAATCGCGGATGCGCGTGCGGTTTGTGGTGCCCACCTCGCGCAGCACCGCGCCGCTCTCGGACATGATTTCCGGGATGCGGAATCCGTCGCCGATTTCGATCAGCTCGCCGCGCGAGACGATCACTTCGGCGCCCTTCGCGAGGGTGTTCAAAATCAGGAAGACGGCCGCGGCGTTGTTGTTCACGACGATCGCCGCCTCGGCCCCCGCCAAATCCGCCAGCAGCTTCGCCGTGTGGACGTCGCGCTTCCCGCGCGCGCCTTTTTCGATGTCGTATTCGAGATTCGAGTAGCGCGTTGCCGTTTCCGCGATCGGCGCGATGGCCGTCGCGGCAAGGGGCGCGCGGCCCAGGTTCGTGTGCAGGATCACTCCGGTTGCGTTGATCACGCGCCGCAGCGATGGCGCAAGCAGCGCCTCGACATCCGCCGCCACGCGCGCCTCGATTGCTTCGATCCGCAGCGCCGCCTCGGCGCTTCCCGAACCGTTCGCGCCCGATTTCAGCTTGGCGCGCAGGTCCGCGAGAACGTTCCGCGCAGCCTGCGTCACCACGCCGCGCCCGGCCCGCTCGGCGAGCGCCACGAGTTCTGCGCGCCCCAGCAGTTCGTCGACAGACGGAATTTCGCGCAGCAGCGAATTCACATCTTTCGCTTTGCCTTTCGCCGCTTTCGCGCCGGAATCCATTACCTGCCTCATCGCCGCCTATTTGAACACGCAGTCATCCGCGCGGCAACCCTAGCGCCAGCAGCGGCGGTGTCCTGTAGCGCTGGCCTGCGGCCGGCGAGTTTGCGTGTGAATGGAAACGCCGGAAGAGAGCCGGCGAGACGCCCTTCGACCTCGCTCAGGGTAAACCGGCGCTACGAACTTGGTCGCTGCCTGCGGTGTTCCCAGCGGCAAATCGTGTCGAACGAGCGCACCACCAAATATTTTCCGTTTGCCGCCTCCGCGGGCGCTTCGCCGCGCACGCACAGTGCCGTCTGCATTCCGGCGTCCTGCGCCGCATCTAGCTCCCGCGCCACATCGGAAATAAACAAAATTTCGCGCGCGGGCAGGGCAAGCGTTTCCGCAATCCGCAGATAACTTTGCGGATCGCCTTTCGCGCCGACGCTCGTATCGAAATGCGCTTCGATAAGGCGCGTCAGATCGCAGCTGGGGACTGTCGAGAAGAGGAGCTTCTGCGCCAGTACGCTGCCGGAAGAAAAAATCGCGATCCTTTTCCCCAGCCTCGACCAGCGAATCATCGCGATGAGCGCATCGGGAAAAACCTCGCCGTGGAGTTCGCCCTTCGCGTAGCCTTCGCGCCAAATTTTCCCTTGCAGCGATTTCAGCGGCGAGCATTTGCTGTCGCAGTCCATCAGCCAGCCGACGTAGGCGATCGCGGAATTCAGCTCACTCTCCGGCGAGCCGGCAATCGACGGGGGCCATGGCGGCGGCCCGAGATTCGCCGCTGCGTCGGCCTGACGCTGCGTCCGCAATCCGGCGACGTCCTCGCGCACGTCCGAGTCGTCCCAATGCGCGCGAAGAAATTCGGGCGCTCGTTCGCGCGCATAGGGAAACAGTGTCTTGTAAACGAAGTCCATCGGCGTGGTGGTGCCTTCAATATCCAGCAGGATCGCGCGAATCAAGCTTTCGTCGAGCGCAGCCGCCGCCAACGCTAGCTCACCGAAGAAATCGGGCGAATGTACGTGGGGCCGAAGCAAACTGGATCGTAGCCGCGATCGACGCCGCTTTGCGTGTAGTGCGGCGTCCAACCGGCCGGATCCTGAAACAGGCGAATGGCGCGGATGCGGCGCTCCGAGCAGAGATCGAACCAGTGCAACGTGCCCTGCGGCACGCGAATCAGATCGCCTGCCTCCACCTCGATCGCCACCACCGGACCCTGCTTCGGATGAATGTGAAACACGCCGCGCCCGGCAATGATGTAGCGAATCTCGTCTTCATCGTGCCAGTGCTCGGTATTGAATCGCGCGAGCATCGCATCGAGCCCAGGCGTCTCGGAATTTACGTCGATCACGTCCGCGGTGACGTAGCCGCCCTGCGCCTTCAACCGCTCGATCTGCGGCGCGTACGTGGCAAGAATCTCTTCGGCCGGCGCCGATTGCGCCACCGGCTCGCTCGCTTCCCAGCGCTGGTAGCCGATTCCCATCGTCGCGAGATACTTCGCGATTTCCGCCGGCTCGGCGATCGAGCGCTTTTCAGTTGGAATTCGCACAAGAGCCATTGTTGGCCTCCTTCATTCCGTCGTGCGTCTAGCAGTCTGCCGCGCGGGTACGGCCAACTACTTCCATCAAGAACTCGAAAATCTCGACGTGGCGTTTCGCCTCCGCCAAATCCTGTCCCCACGTGTAAAGTCCGTGCCGCCGCAGAAGCACGCCGTGAATCGCAGGATGCTCTCGGAGCGTCTCCGTAAGCTCTTCGGCGAGCGCAGGCATATCCTGCGAATTTCCCAGCACCGGCAGCCACTCGCGGTGTTCGTGGCTGCGAATGCCGCTCAGTCCCTTGAGCATCTCGAAGCCTTCGATCGCGAGGCCGCCCTCCGCCGCAAAAGCCTCGGAAACTATACTGCTCCAGACCGAATGCGTGTGCAAGACGGCGCCCGCCCCGCGCGCCCGCACGATCGCCACATGCAGATGGGCCTCGGCGGACGGCTGTCCCTGCCCGCGAACCACCTGCGCGCGCTCGTCGATTTCGAGGAATTGCGCGGCGGCGAGCGCGCTTTTGTCCAAGCCGGTCGACGTGATTGCGAGGCGCATCGGCTTCGCGCTCACGACCGCGCTGAAATTCCCGCTCGTGCCGAGCACCCAGCCGCGCGCGTAGAAATTCCGGCCGGCCTTCGCGAGCTCCGCCGCGAGCTGGCGAAACCGCGCATCGCCGCGATGCGAACCGCGCCGCGCCGCCGCTTTTCGCCGAATCCGCCGTGCAGGGCTATTCATATGCGCGAATTATCGCACCGCATGAGAGCTCACGAAAGCTCTCCAAAAGTTGCAAGCGCTGGGGCGAAGACACGAGAGCGTGCGCGGCGCGTGGCGTGGTAACCTCTCTCTCCGGGAATCATTCTTGGGAGGATGCCGATGGCGGGCAAAATCAAGATTCGGGTGAACGAGCGGATGCACGAAGTCGATGCGGCGCCGGATACGCCGCTGCTGTACGTGCTCACAGACGACTTGCAGCTGCAAGGGCCGCGCTTCGGCTGTGGGCTGGCGCAGTGCGGCTCATGTTCGGTGTTGCTCGATGGCGCCGAAATTCGTTCGTGCGTCACTCCGGTGTCCGTCGTCGCGGGCAAATCGATCATCACGCTCGAAGGGCTGCCCGCCTGGTACGCCAAGCAGCACAAGCTTCGCAAAGCGCCGGCGCTCCATCCGGTGCAGCAAGCAATGATTGACGAGCAGGCCGTGCAGTGCGGCTACTGCTTCAACGGCATGATTGTCCAAGCCGCCGAGCTGCTTTCGAAAACCCCTCAGCCCACCGACGCTGAAATTCGCACGGCGATGAACGGCCACCTCTGCCGCTGCGGCAGCTACCCGCGCGTGATCAAAGCGATCCAGCGCGCGTCTCAGGCGATGGCGGCTGCAACCCCCGGAGCGGCAGAAAACGAAGTCGCGCAGGCAATCGATGCGACGGAGGTGGCGCGATGAGCAAGCGCGACTCAGCCTCCAAAGCCAGCTTGATGCTTCCGCGGCGCGACTTCCTCAAAGCGGGCGGCGCGCTCGTGATCGGCTTCAGCAGCGCGGGCCTCATCAGCGACGTTCTTCTCGCGCAGGGCCCCCCCATCGCGCGCGGCCCCGATCCGCGGCAGATCGACACGTGGCTCGCAATTCACAGCGACAACACGGCGACCGTCTACATCGGCTACGTCGAGCTCGGCCAGGGTTCGACGACCTCGCTGCTACAAGTTTCCGCTGAAGAGCTCGACCTCGACATGAGCCAAGTCAGCACCGTCCGCCTCGATACGGACCTCACGCCCAATCAGGGCGGCACGTATTCGAGCTCGTCGATCGCGCGCGGCTCTCCGGCGATTCGCACCGCTGCGGCCGAAGCGCGGCAAGCGCTGCTCGCGATGGCTTCAAAAAAGCTCGGCGCGCCCGTCGAAAGCATGACGGTATCGAAAGGCGTGGTGTCCACAAGATTCAGCGGGAAAACCGTCACGTACGGCGAGCTCATCGGCGACAAGCACTTCGATCTGGCGTTCACCGGGAAAGCGCCGCTGAAGCCGGTGGCGGATTACAAACTCGTTGGCACGCGGCCGCCACGCAACGACATTCCCGGCAAAGTGAGCGGCACGTACGTCTACCTGCAGCACGTCCGCCTGCCCGGCATGGTGCACGGGCGCGTGGTGCGGCCGCGCGGGCAGGGCGCGTACGGCGCGGGCGCGAAAGTGGCGACGCTCGATGAAAATTCTCTTCCGCACATTCCCGGCGCGCGCGTGGTGCGCAAAGGGGATTTCGTCGGCGTGGTGGCCGAGCGCGAATGGGACGCGGTGCGCGCCGCTCGCGACCTGAAAATCACCTGGGACATGCCCGCGACGCTGCCCGGAAGCGACGGCCTCTACGCCGCGATGCGCGCCGAAAAAACCACGGACCACGTGGTGCTCGATCGCGGCGATATTTCTCCCGCGTTCGCCGCAGCCGCGCGTGTCGCATCGGGGACCTATCACGGCGCGTATCAGGCGCACGCGCCCTTCGGCCCCAATGGCGCGCTCGCGGACGTCACGCCCGATTCCGCGCTCGTGATCTGCTCGACGCAAGACGTCTACGCCACGCGCGGCACTCTCGCCGGTATCCTCGGCCTGCCGCCGCAAAAAGTGCGCGTGCAGTACTACGAAGGCTCGGGCACTTACGGCCACAGTTGCTACGACGACGTGGCGCAGGCCGCCGCGATTCTTTCGCAGCTTGCGGGAAAGCCCGTGCGGCTGCAGTTCATGCGCTGGGACGAGCACGGCTGGGACCTCTATGGCCCGGCGCACGTGGGCGAGGTGCGTGCGGCCGCGGATGCAAACGGAAAAATCGTCGCGTACGAATACAACGGCTGGCACCACAATTGGAGCGCGGTTGAAACGTCGCAGCAGCTCGCGCTCGGCACGCCCGCGTCGGAATGGCGCCTCGGCGCGGCGCAGCAGGTGAATCCCGGCTGCTGCGGTGCGATGTACGAGATCCCGAATCTGCGTCTCGTCAACCATCAGGTGCCGGGCCTCGGCTATTTGAAAGGCGCGTGGCTGCGCTCGCCGCTCGATCTCGCGTTTGCGTTTGCGTCCGAGCAGACCATCGACGAGCTCGCGCGGCAGGCCGGCATCGACGCCCACGAATTCCGCCGCCGCAATATCAAGGACGATCGCTGGCTCGGCGTGCTCGATGCCGCAGCGAAGGCCGCGAACTGGCAGCCCGCGCCGCCCGCTGCGAAAGTTTCCAAAGAGAAAATCGTGCGCGGGCGCGGCATCGGCCTTGGCACGCATCTCACTTCCTACGGCGGCGCCGTCGCCGAAATCGAAGTGAATCGCGAAACCGGCAAGGTCGCCGTGAAACACATGTACGGCGCGATCGACGCAGGGCTCGCTGTGAATCCCGCGTTCATCGAGAACCAGATCAGCGGCCAGCTCGTGCAGGCGACGAGCCGCATGCTGCACGAGGAAGTGACGTTCAACAAAACGAATGTCACCAGCCTCGATTGGAACAGCTATCCGATCCTGCGCTTCGAGGAGTGCCCCGAGGTCACGGCCGTGTGCGTGCAGCGTCTCGATCAGCGCTCCACCGGCGCGGGCGAAGAGGTGATGGCCGCAGCCGCCGGTGCCATCGGCAACGCGTTCTTCGACGCTACCGGCATGCACATCCTCGAATTCCCGCTCACGCCCGCGCGCGTCCTCGCCGCGCTCTCAGGAGCGTAACCCGGTCAGGCGTCCCGTGCGTCATCCCAACCGACCCTGTCATTCCGAGAGAAGTCCCGCGCGCCTTTGTCTTTTTCGCGGTCTTTGCGGGCGCGGGACGCAGCGAGGGATCTGCTCTTGCTCCTAATGTGAGCCGAGCCGCTGCCGTCTATTCGAGATTCTTGAGGAGCTCCTGCGTAGAAAACGGGCGGGGAGATTTCAGCGTCACGCTAAAAAGGCTGCGGGGGTCGCGGCTGCTGTCGTAAGACAAGGAATATTCCGCGCCGCCGAAAAGCTTGCGCGCGAAGGCGTCCAAATCGGGCCGCGCGGCTTCGAAAGTCTCGGCGCGATTCGGCGCGAGCAGGTGGTCGTTGATGAATATCTCGATGTCGCGGCCGTTGAAGCGCAGCTTCCCGCCGAGGCGCGGTTCCTCTTCGAGGCGCCGGCATGCCGTAAGCGCGGCGCGTGCGGCCTGTTGCAGCGCAAACGAATTATCGCCCTCGACCTCCGTCTTGCGGTTGTAGCGCACGCCGAGCCGCCCTCCGGCGTTGTCCACGGCGTAATCGGCTTCGTGCCCGATCACAACCACGCCCGGCCCGCTCGGCACGTGCCGGTAATCGGCCACGTCGAGTAGCATCTCGTTGAACGCGCCGCCCGCAATCCACGAATGAAATATCGGGATCAGCGGCTCGAGATCGAGGCTCGCAGCACCCGCGAGGAAAAGCTTCACGTTGACGTGCTGAAGGACCACCTGCTGCTGCGCGCTCGCCGCCATTAGACGGTCACCGTGGTTCCCAGCCGGTTGTGGCAGGCGTGGGCGGCGTCGATGAAGAGCTGCGATTCGTCGATCAGGTAGCGCGTCGCGTCCGCCGTGCGCGGCTGCTTGCCGTCATCGCGGACCTTCTCATACTCGGCGAAAAGGTATTGCGCGAATTTCCCGCCGGCGAAGGGATCGAAGAATTTCTGCGTGTCGTAATAGCGCGCGCGGAATTCGGAAACGATTTCGTCCGGACTGTCCGATACGGTCGAATAGCCTATCTTTACGAGAGCCTTCGCCGCGTCGAGCATCGAACGGTACGCGAGATCGCCCGCCTTATGCGTTTCGCCTTTTTCAAACAGCACTTGCGCCTCAAAAAGCTCTCGTTCCGCGGCCGCCAGATCGAATTCCACGGACGACACCACCTCGCCCGCGCATTCGCCGACGCCGATATCCTCGAGCGTGTACGTGCGCGGGTCGCCCCAATCGCTGAAGAACGACCGGTCGTTCGCGGGCGGCTTCGCGAGATCCTCAAGCGAAGCTTTCAGCTCCACCTTGCCCGTGCGCTTCACGAATTCCTTGAATGTTTCGCCGCTCGTCCGGTTGGCGACGTATTTTTCGGTCAGCCGCGTCACCACCTGCGGAATATTCTTCGACGGAATCGCCGCCACCGGCAGGCCGTACGAGCCCCCGTTGTGCTCCCACTCGCCGCCGAGGACGACCTGGAAGTGCGGCACCGCGTAGCCGCCCACCTTGCGGCTCACGCCGTAAAATCCGAGATCGGCCACGTGATGCTGCCCGCAGCTGTTGAAGCAGCCGCTCACCTTGATGTGCAGATTCTGCACGGCTTCATCCAGCTCGAAGCTCTTCTCGGCGAGCCGCTTGCGCAGTTCCGCGGTAAGGCCGCGTGACGACGAAATACCGAGCTTGCAGGTATCCGTGCCGGGGCAAGACACGATATCGACGATTGTTCTCGCGCCGGGCGTCCCAAGCTCCGCGGCTTCGAGCGCTTCATGGAGCGCGGACAGATCAGCGTGGCTCACCCAGCGAATCGCGAAATTCTGCTCGACCGTCGTGCGAATCGTTTCCTTCGTGAATTTTCGGACGATATCCGCGAGCGCCCGCAGCTGCGTCGCAGTGATGTCGCCAAGCGGCAGCCCGACCGTCACCGTCACGTAGCCCTTTTGCTTTTGCGGCCGCGTGTTCGTCTTCAGCCAGCGCTGGAACGCCTCGGAATTTGCCGCGGGCCACTCGCCGCCGGGCCGCAGCGGTTCTTCGTGCGCGCGCAATTCCTCGACGATGTATTCGGTCCAGTGCGGATCGTGCGGCAGAATCTTGCGCTCCTCGAGCACCAGCTCGCGGAACTTCTCGATGCCCAGATCCTGGATCAGGAATTTGATCCGCGCGCGATTGCGGTTCTTCTTTTCGCCCAGCCGCCCAAATACGCGGGCGATCGCCTGCGCGAGCGGCAGCAGCTCCTCCGGCGGCACAAACGAATCGAACAGTTTCGCCATGTAGGGCACCGCGCCCAGCCCGCCGCCCACGTACATCTCGAATCCAATCTGTTCCCTGCCGTCCACCACGCGTTTCGTCGCGATCAGCCCGAGATCGTGGAGGCTCGTCAGCCCGCAGGCATGCTGCGCGCAGCCGCTGAACGCCGGCTTGAACTTCCGCCCGAAATTCTGGGCGTCGGGATGCCCGAGCAGGAATCGCGCGAGCGCCCGCGCGTACGGCGTAACGTCAAACACTTCATCGGCGCACACGCCGGTGTAAGGGCACGCCGTCACGTTGCGCACCGAATTTCCGCAGGCCTCGCGCGTCGTGATGCCGGCCGCCGCGAGACGCCGCATCAGGCTCGGCGTGTCGTCGATGTGGATGTAGTGAAGCTGAAAATCTTGCCGCGTGGTGATGTGCGCGATTCCGTCGGAATATTCCTCGGCGAGATCGGCCATCGTCTCGAGTTGCTCGGCGTTCAAGCCGCCCGCCGGAATCTTGATGCGCTGCATGCCGGGCGCGTCCCACATCGTGTTGGGGCCCTTGGTCAGATCGCCCGAGGGATACTTCATCTCCTGCACTTTTTGGCCGTCGTGGCGCTGCCCGTTGTCGTAGCGCTGGCCGTACGTGCCGCGCCGCAGCCGCGTCTCGGCGAAAAGCCGCTCGTCGAGCTTGCCCTGCTTGCGCAGCGCGATTTCGGATTCGAAGATGTCGAGTTCGCGCGCCAGCGCTTCCGGCATTTTCCCGGCAAGCTGCGCGGCCCAAAGTGAATTCGAGACTTTCATTTCGCCAGTGCCTTTTCGCGCCTGAATTTCGTCGTCTAACAACAAAAACCCGCCGACCTGTGTGATCGGCGGGTTCGGATGATGGCTAATCTTCTATATGACTAGCGTTATCCGACACACGCCGACGGCGTCGTACAACAGCAACAACAAGCTTGGGCGACGCACGCCGGGTGTACGCAATAACGCATACCTAAACGCTACTCATACGAGCCGGGAATGTCAATAGCTGGAGGGAGGCTCGCCATGGGACTCAACTGCCGCGATCCAAGCCAAGCGCAAGAGCTGGCAGTCGCTACCTCTCGAGTTGAGTGCCGTGCGATTTTGCGAACGAGAGCTTGTCCCAGTAGCCGCGCTGGAAGGCGATCTTTCCGTTGCGAATGTGAAAGAATCCGCAGCCGCGCAGGCCCTTCGGGTCGCGCCATTCGAGGATCGCCCATTCGCCATCTTGAAACAGATTCTCGGGGATGCAGACCATCCCGGTCGCCTTAAATCCATTCGCAAACATCTCGCGAATCGCTGCGCGCCCTTGCATCGGGCTCTCCGCCACCTGATGATTCACAGCGTCCTCTTCGTAAAACGACGCGAGCGCGTCCACGTCCGCCCGGTTGAATGCCTCGACCCACGCGCGCACCACGTCTCTCGGTTCCATCCGCATACGCTATCGCATCTTGCGAGCCTTGCAAACTGCGGATGATTGCCGCGCCGCGCACCGCTGTAAACTGGCGCGGCGGTAGGCGACCCGGCACTTGCCTTGCCTCCTCGCGCGTTTACACAATCTTAACGACAATTGTAGTCTTCTATCGGGCCATAATCGTGGTTACCTTTAGCCTAGAGGGCCTTCCAGGATCATGCCGTACCGTCTCGTCCGATTCGCGCCGTGGATTCTCTGCGCGCTGCTCGTGTGCTTGGCCGCGCCGCGAATGGCGTCCGCGCAGGTTCTTGCCGTCGTACAAAACCAGGACGCGGCCAGCGCGCCCGCTGCGCCCGATTCGAGTTCCGATTCCGATTCGAATGGTCCGCTGACACTTTTCCCGCGCTCCGAGACCAGCCGCTACTGGATTTCGGGGCAGGCGAACATCGTGCTCCAGTGGCATCCGGCGTTCCCCGCGGAGTACAGTGGCCCCAATAGCTTGCGTCCCGTGGGCGAAAACGCCACTTCGAAGGTCTACACGCTCTTTCTCGGGTATGAGCTCACGCACGACACGGAAGTCTTCCTGGACATCGAAAGCTCGGGCGGCCGCGGCCTCAGCAGCTCTCTCGGCCTGGCCGGGGTGACAAATCTCGACGTCGTGCGCAACACAACGCTGAGCCCGGTCCCTTACGTGGCGCGCATCATGCTGCGCCAGATCATTCCGCTTTCCGACGATCGGATCGAGGCCGAGCGCGACGAATCCGATCTCGCCACGTCCCTACCGGCGCGTCGCATCGAATTCCGCCTCGGCAAATTCGATCTCGCCGATTTCCTCGACGTGAACACCTGGGGCTCCGACAGTCACCTCCAGTTCCTGAACTGGACGGTCGACAACAATGGCGCCTGGGACTACGCCGCCAACACTCGCGGCTACACCGACGGCGTGCTCCTCGAATACGACGACCATTGGTGGACCGCGCGATTCGCCGAGGCGCTGATGCCGAAAGTCGCGAACGGCATCCATCTTGACGCCGACGTCGCCCGCGCGCGCGCCGAAAATCTCGAACTCGAGGCTCGCGGCAATCGGATCGGCCACCGCGCAGGGGTCGTGCGGCTGCTCGCCTACCTCAATCACGCAAACATGGGCAATTACGAGGAGGCTAACGCCGACTATCTCGATCGCATGACCCCCACGCCGGACATCATCTTCACCCGCCAGGGACGCCACAAATACGGCTTCGGCCTGAATTTCGAGCAGGCCATCACTTCGCAGGTGGGCGTTTTCGGCCGCCTCGGATGGAGCGACGGCCGCAACGAGTCATTCGCCTACACCGAGGACGATCGCACGCTCGAACTCGGCGGCTTCACGATGGGCAAGCCTTGGCACCGCAAGAACGACCGCGCCGGCGCCGTCTTCGTCGCCAACGGCATCGTCGCCGCGCACCAGCAGTATCTTGTGCTGGGCGGCCTCGGCTTCCTCCTCGGCGATGGCGGCCTGACCTACGGCCCCGAAAAAATCTTTGAAGGCTTCTACACCGCGCATCTCTGGCGCGGCTTCTTCACGTCCTTCGACCTACAGCACATCAATAATCCCGGCTACAACCAGGCGCGCGGCCCCGTCACCGTCCCCAGCGTCCGCTTCCACGTCGATTTTTGACGATCCGGCGAGGATCGTCATCCCGAGCGAAGTCCGCCGCGGCGGACGAGTCGAGGGGTGACAACGTGGACAGGTGTGATCGTGGGTTGAGGCGCTGGCGCACCATCGAGATCCGAAGCTTTAGCTCCGGCCGTCGGGGAAGTGTGGGCCTTTAGCAGGGTGCTGAAAAACTCGTTCTTTGGAACTGCGCGTGCATTTTGATCTGCACGAAGGTCGAAAGCCGCGTTTGGGGCGGCCATTCTCCCAAAAAGAGGAGAACTTCGTGCGCGGAAATCCAAAATTGCAGAACCCGATGTTTTTCATCGCGAACACCGAGGAGCGCCTGGCAAAGAATCATCCGCTGCGAGCGATCAAGCGGCGGGCCGATGAAGTGTTGCAGCAGATGGAGCGGGCCTTCGAGGCGGCCTACAGCGAGACGGGGCGTCCTTCGATTCCGCCGGAAGCGCTGCTGAAAGCACTGTTGCTGCAGGCGCTGTACTCGATTTCCTCCGAGCGGCGGCTGGTGGACGCCATCAACTGGAACATGCTGTACCGCTGGTTCTGCGATCTCGATCCCGATGCCCTGGTCTGGGACGCCACGACGTTCACCAAGAACCGCGAGCGATTCGAACGGCACGGGCTGGTGCAGAAGTTTTTCGAGCGGGTGGTGGCCAGCGCGCTGGTCGACCAGTATGCCTCGAACGATCACTTCACGGTGGATGGGACGCTGATCCAGTCGTGGGCCTCGCTGAAGAGTTTTCGCCCGAAGGAAGAACCGCGAGACCGTCCGCCCGCTGAAGGCGGCAGCAACCCCTCGGTGGATTTTCGCGGCGAGAAGCGGTCGAACGAAACCCACCGATCCACGACCGATCCCGAAGCGCGGCTGGCGAAGAAGAGTCCGGGCGCGGGGGCGCAACTCGCGCACAGCGGGCATGTGCTGATGGAGAACCGTCACGGGCTGTGCCTGGACATCCGCGTGGCGCGCGCCGACGGCTACGCCGAGCGGAAGACCGCGAAAAAGATGTTGCGGCGCTTCCGGCGTCGTCACCGCATCGTGCCGGGGACGCTCGGCGGCGATGCCGGCTACGAAGCCGGCGAGTTCCTGCGCACAATCGAAGACGACTTCGCTATCACTCCGCACGTGCCGATCTCGGCTGAGCGAGTGGTCGCTGAGGATGCCGACGGCAATGCACGACGAAGAATGCTGCGGCGGATGAAAACGCTCGGCTATCGGATCAGCCAGAAGGCGCGCAAGAAGGTCGAGCAAATCTTCGGCTGGCTGAAGCAGCCGGGCGGACTGCGCAAAGTGCGGCACTTGGGCCGCTGGAAAATCCAGCAAGTGGCCTACCTGTGGGGCGCGGCGTACAACCTGCTCCGGTTGGCGCATCTGGAGGTCCGAGAAGCCGCGGCCTAGAGACAAGCGAACGGAAGATGTGGTGCGGAAGAACAAAACGCGGACGTGGATCGAGCAGCGTGGAACCTTGCTCCCGCGCTTTTTCGCTCTCGACTGCATTCTCATCTCGAAAATCACCTGTTCTTCAGCACCCTGTTAGGCCCGCGAAAAGGGGCCTGAATTCTTGGGGCTTTTAGCCGCGGGTTTTCCGGTCTTGCTGCCGCCTCACTTCGGCGGCTTCATCGGCGCACCCGGCGTTCCGGGCTTCGCGCCCGGCGGCGGAGGCGGTGGGAAGAGAGGCTGCTTCATGAGGTCCATCACGTCGGGCGGCAGCTTGTCGGCGCTTGCGAGCAGCGCGGCGATCTGCCACATCTGGTCATCCTTCAGGACGTTCGCGAAGCTCGGCATCGCGGTCATGCGGATCCCGTTCTTGATCTTCCAGTAGCTGACGCCCACAGGATCATCCGTCACGTAGCCATCCGGCATGAAAAGCTGCGGTGGCGACGGATACATCTTTGGCTCCGGAAAATTCCGCACCTCCCCAGGCAGGCCATGGCACCCGCCGCAATGCCGGCGATAGTCCTGCGCGCCTGCGAGGATGTCCGCCGGGGCGAATGTCGAAAGATCGCGCTTGGGCGCCTCACGGTGAATTCGCGCTGCCAGCGCACCGCCGGCGATCAGCTGCTCGAGGGGGAACGGATGGTCAGCCACCGCGGCCGGTGCAAATCCGCCGAGGAAGTAGACAGCCGCGCAAAGCGGAACGAGAATGATTCCTATGATGAGACCGCCAAGAAATTTCCCCACGGGTGATCCTCCTGTCAGGCCAACTGCACGCAGGTGTGGATATCATATTGAGTCGATTGGTTGCCACCGATTTTTTCCCTCCGCAGCCGCAGCCGCCGCCGTCGCACCTGGAGAAATGCCCCGCAACGCGTTTTTGGCGAAAAGTTTCGCGCGCAGCATTCAAATCATGTCGACGCGCCGACAGGATTTTCCTTGCGCGAAAAATTTTCCGCGAGCAGAATAAGCGCGCATGAATTCATCCTCGGGCGATCTCACCCCCTCTGCGACACAAGTAGCACTCTCCTAACCGCTGCGAATTCAAGGTCGTCCGGTATCGATCGTGCCTACGTTATACCAATTGCTTATCGATAGTCCTCTTGACATACGATGAGGCCATCGATATAGTCTCGTGGGAATTCGGTGCGATGGACAAAGCCACAGTCAAAGTTTCACCAAAATTTCAAGTCGTGATCCCCAAAGCTCTCCGCGAAGAGCTCAAGATCGAGCCGGGACAGGAATTGCTGATTTTCGCCCTCGATGGCGCGCTTCGCCTCGTGCCTCGCCGCTCGATCAAAGAGCTGCGCGGCATCGCCAAGGGGATGAGATGGAAAGACGAGCTTCGTGAGCACTCGGAGCGGTTCTGAAACCTATCTGGTCGATTCCTCCGGGTGGCTCGAGTATCTGACCGAAGACTCGAAGGCCTCCGCCTTCGGAAGTTATCTCGAGGGCGACGCTTCAGTCATCGTGCCGTCGCTCGTCCTCTACGAGGTTTACCGGCATCTCGCGAAGCAGCGCGGCCGCGCGATTGCGGACCGTTTCGTCGCGCAGGCGCTTCACCGCCGCGTCGTCCCGCTCGACGAGACCATCGCCCTTGCGGCCGCCAACGCAAGCCTCGATCATCGCCTCTCGGCCACCGACGCGATCGTGTACGCCACCGCCCGCGTCTGCCAGGCCCAGCTCGTCACCGCCAACACCCACTTCCGCGGCCTCCCCGGCATCATCATCCCCTGATAGACACGAGTGCCTTTAGGGCACCGTCAGCGCAACGGTTTTGCAGCGACGGGTCGCCGGTTTTGCGAACCGGCACACGGCGGAAGCGTGGGCCTTTAGGCCCTCGAAAAGCGTCGCTCCTAAAGGCGGCTTCAGCCGCGGGCTCTTATGGCTGGGATGGCGGGGGATCAGCGTCAGCATGCCGATGCGGGGCCAACTTCCGGAAAAGAAACTCCTGCGCGACACCAGAAAGGGAACTCTCGGCCATCCGGACCAGCCCGTTTTCGACCGCCAATCCCGCCACGCTGTGATTGTTCGTCGGGTAGTAGAGGGTTGAAATTCCGCCCGCAGCCATACTTCCGATCACATAGGAGTAGTTTGGTTGGGTATGTCCGTTGTCGCCGGGGCAGATGAACGGAGTGCTCAGTGCGTGGAATAGCCGCGATCGTTTGCTCCCGGTGCCCTTGTAGAAATAACGCGGGTCCTGCTTGAAGAGCGATGGCAAGATCGCATCCCCGAGGAACGTACCGGTCACGACGTTGGCGTAGAACGCGCCATAGCGTTCGCCGTACGCACCCCACCCTTGCCCCCACTGCGGATACGAATCTCCCGCTTGCTGAAAGGCCGCAATAAAGATAATCCCGGCGAACGTCTCCGGATCGACCGACGACCTCCAGGCCAGCTCGAACTTCTGCTTCCGCGACAGGGCCACGGGATCGGGCACGTAGGTGACGTAGAAGTTGGGAATCACGCCGAGCACGCGCTGCTTCTCCTCTTGCTTGACCTGCGCTTCCGCCACTTCCTCTGGGGGTCTCACACGAATTTCCGTGACCACGGTGGCCAGGCTCAATTCGATTTGCGGGACAAAGTAGGTTTCACCCGAATGCAGCACTCCGGAGGACGTTTGCGTCTCGAATCCCTCTCCGCTAACCGTGATGTGAAACGGCCCCGGCGCGATATCGGCGAAGAAAAATTGCCCCTGGTCGCCGGTTAACACCTCCAGGCTCGGAGACTGATCGTCGCGCGTAAGCTTTACCCGGGCTCCCTCGACGGGAACTTGCGTTTGATTCTGGTAGAGAACGGTTCCGCTGATGCACCCCGGAGTTGCTGCTCCGGTCTGCTGTTCTCCCGCCGCGGTTCCGTTTGCGGGCGGAGCTGGGGATTCTGCGGCCTGAGCCAGGACCCGCGCCGGAAGACCAAACAGCGTGATGCTGAGCGCGAGCCACAGCAAGCCGAAAGCACCGAGCGGCAGAATTCGAGTCGCGCCCTTGGATCTTGGCCGTGGCTTCGCGGAATTCGCGGCCACTGCGTTAACGCCTTCCGACCGTTCGTCTGCTACGCCTTTCGATTGCCGACACAATCTCTCACCCTCAGTCCCTGGTTTGATCGCCCGGACGATGACTCACGCCGGCGCGTAAACAAGATTGGATGTTTCACCTGGGAAGAACGACGCTTGCCCGGCCTCAGAGTCCGCCTGGCAACCCCGGGATCTTCAGCATGTCGCAGCCTTTAGTCTACCGCGAACAAACGGAGGGGGCCACGACATAAGCCTCTTCAAGTGTTCCAAGTCTGAACCCCTAAAGTTCCCAACAGTGCTGCCTGTCGTCGCCAAAGGAAAAACAGGGCCTGCGCCTCTCCGTCGTTTTTGATAGACTCCTCCGTGCTGCACTTGGGGGAAGGAACATTATTGGGCGTGGGGGGCCGGGGCTCAAAAAATGGCCGCACCTCAAGCTGCGCCCGAACTCATCCAGTACCTTCAGCTGAAGTTAGCGGCGCTGGGACAAGCGCCCGGCACGAGTTCCGCTGAAGCGCCGTTTCTGCAAGTCGCCCAGCCGCTGCTCCGCAACTACTACCAGAAGGAACGCCTGCTCGGGAAATATCTCTGCCCCGCCGACGCACGCATTCAAACCTTTCTCGACGATTACCTGCGCGACTGCGGCTCGGCCGGCGTCGCGCGCCTTCCCGCCACCACGTTCGTTCTTGACCGGGCCGGCCTCGCCCGCACGCTCTCTCTGCCGCCAGACTCGAGCAGCTTCACATCGCCCTACCTAAGCTCGTATCGGGTGCGCCAGGGCGTCCTGCACAATCCCGCGAGTGATCGTCGCACCACGCGCGGCGTCTTCCACATCACCGAAGGAGGCTTCCCGATTCCCGCGGATAAGCAGGCGGTGCCGAAGCAGGCATTTGCCGCGCTGCTTGCCGCGGCCCTTCGCCCGCCCCCCGATGTCCTGACGCTTCCTTTCACCGCGCACCATGCCTCGCCCGCGCGCCTCTTCGTTTCCCTGCTGCTGCGCCCGCTGGTCTGCCCGGCCACGGGAACCGATCCTGCCAAGACGATGGAGACGCGTTTCTTCGCGCCCGGCAGCCTCGTCAGCAATCTCGATTTCGTGGAATCGATCTTCGGCAATGGCGGCGATCCGCATCTGCCCGAAAACGACTCCGCACTCGACGTCGCCCACTGGACCGGCCACACCGGCTGCGTGATTCTCGCGCCGCATCTCGTCGGAATGAAGAAGGCCGCTCTCGGCCTGCCGCACTTCGACCGGGCAACCGAGCGACAGCGCGGCGACGGCATGTGCTGGCGCAATCCGGACGAGCTCTACAACGAAGGCTCGGCCTTCAAAATCTGCGCGCGCGATCATCGCGGCGTGATGGTCACCATCCTCGCGGACAACTACTACGGCTACTGCAAGAAAGAAGTGAAAACGCAGATCAGCTTCGCCGCGAATCTCTTCGGCCTCGCCGAGGAAGAGCACGCCGGAGGCGCAATCGCTTTCGCCACTTACGTTCTCGGCCAGGACTTCTACGCCGACCGCACCGTCAGTCTGAAAAAGGTTACTTTCGAGCAGGCCCTGCAGCTCATTGGCCCGCTCGTCGATCGCCGCCCCGAAGGCTACGCGATCGATCGCCGCTATCCGGACATCTACTACCTCCCCGAAGACTCCGCCTTCCTCGTGCGCGAAGGCTTCGTGCGCTGGCGGCACAATGGCCAGGCGCATGAACTCACGATCCGCCCGTCAGCCACTTACGTGCTGCCTTCGGGTTTCCGCATTCGCTTGGAAAAGCAGCTTGCAGGCAACGCCTGGCGGCTCGTCGGCTCGCGCCCGAAAGGCGCGCTGTGCCACAAGCCGTCGACCGTCTCCGGCGGCGGCAAATCGGAAATCTCGAAATCGATCGCGCACGCTCTGCTGAAGGGCCCGGTCTACGTCGGCGACTACCAGAAGGATATGGACCTCATCGACGACATCCTCAAGCGCGATTTTTCCACGGTTTACAAGAATCGCCCGCCCGACCAGCGCTCGCGCCGCCTGATCCTCAGCCCCGAGCGCTCGCACGGCTCGGTGATTCAGCTCTTCACGCCCTCGCCCGAATACACCGAAAAGCACAACGAGTGGCTGCGCCGCCTCCCGCAAACCACGCGCCAGCTTCTCTTCACCGTCAAACGCTATTACCGCCCGGAATGGGGCGACAACTGGCGCGAGCATTTCACCGTCGATCGCATCAATGGCTACCTCGGCCACGAACTCAAGCTCGATGGCGAAACGCTCGTCAGCAATTATCTGCGCGTCGGCTACGATCGCGACGGTTCCTGGCGCATCTACAAGCTCCGCCCCGATTTCTACCCCGCGGAAAAAGTGCAGGTCGAGGACGACATCACCGCCTCGGTCGTTCTGCCCGCCGCGAGCCTCAGCGATCTCGACCCCGAGTCGAAGCAGCAAAGCGTCAAGCTCGTCCAGAATTGCGAGACGCTGCTCTTCCAGCGCCCCGACGATGCCATCCGCCCCGGCGTCGATTGGCAGGCCGAAGCGGACATGGCCGGCCCCGGCGTTTTCATGTCGAATTACGAGCCGCTCGCGCCGCCCCAGGCCCGCGCCCTCGTCGATCACGTCGTCGAGTTCGATCGTTATACCGACCCGATGAAGCGCCTGCTCGAGGAGTTCGTCGCGGAGGCGAGATCAGGGAATGGAGACGAGGGCCTGCCCGCCGCTGAGGCGGGGTACATCGTCGCGTCTTCGCACCCGCGCCTCGTCAACGGCAAGCCTTCGCTGAATCCGCGCTACCTCCAGCGGCGCCCCGATCTCGCCGCGCCGCGCGAAACCTATCTCGCCGAAATCGCCACGCGCCTCGAACGCGAGATTCCCGCCGCGCGCCCCGTTCATTTTCCCGTCAGCGCCGTGCTCGCCGGCCGCCGCAACACGCTGCCCGACCCGGCCATCGGCCTTCCGCCGCTCGCCGTCTACGCCCCAATCCACTATCAGGAACTGCCTGAGCTTTTCATGGAGCTGATTTCGAGCCTCACCGGCAAATCACCCGCCACCACCGGCTTCGGCAGCGAAGGCGCGCTCACCAAGGGCCCGTTCAACGCGCTCTGGCCCGTCGTCGATCTGAATAACGCGCTCGTTTCCGCGATTCTCACCGGCGACAACGGCTTCACCACCTCCGCCGGCTACATCGGCCCGCACTTCCGCGTCGATCACGACGTCAGCGCGCTCGTCCCCGAAATCTGGTGCCGCATGCGCGTCGCGGAACGCGATCCGCGCTCGATGATCGCCGCCGGCTACCTCGAAAAGATCGATGATTTCGCGCTCGACGGCCGCACCGTGCAGGCCAGCCGCCTCGGCTACCGCATCGGCATGGCCTTCGTCGACCATTTCCTCGGCCGCATTTTCGAAACGCCCGACGCCGTCTTCCCGCTGGAGCTGCTGCGCCCCGAACTGCAGGATTTGCAGATGTTCGCGGCGGGTGTGGACGCGATCGTCGAAACGCAGCGCCGCGTCGCGCTCAATTATTTCGAGGATGGCAGCGTCGAGGCGGCCTGCCCGGCGCTGCGCGCGCTGCTCGAAATCATGGCGCACGGCGCGTATCAAGGTGAAGGCGTGAAAGATCCGGAGATCCACGCGATGTTCACCCGCGAGGCGCTGCTCGCGAGCGATTGGTACCGCGAGCGCCTGCGCGTGAAGCAGCAGCGCGATATTGCGCTCTGGCAGCGCCATGTCCGCGCGCTCGAAGAATTCCGCGTAGCCGAACAGGAATTCCCGCCGCAGGACGACATCGACTTCGAATCGCGCTCAGCCCTCGCGCGCGCCCAGCTCGCCCGCGTCACCTCGCCCGCCTACGTCGACGAGCTCGTCGGCACCATCGGCGCCGACCCCTTCCTCAACCAAATCCCCGCAGTGGAAGCTTCGGCCTGATGGTCTGAGGGTTTAGAACGGCAGCCATTCGTACGGAAACATCTTGCCCGCCTGCGCAGGATCGAGCTTCGCGCCCGCCAGTTCGACCGCTTGCGCGAGCACCGGATCCTGCCCCGTCGCGAGATCCCGCCCCGTCGGCAGGATCACCTGATCCGGCGTCACGCCGACGTGCTCCAGGCTCGTGCCGTCCTTCATGATCAGGTCCGCCTCGGTCACCGAAAATCCGTACGCGATCACCGTGTCCAGGCCCTGCTGATAGTCGTATCCGCGTGCCTCCATCACGCTCCCAGACGTCCGGTCGCCCAGCACCGTCCCGCGTTTCTCGAGCTGCATCACGCGCGCGAATAGCTCCGCAGCCGATGCCGACTGGCTGTCCACCAGCACGATGATCTTCCCCGTGAACGCCTTGTCGCCGACGGTCTTCGCAATCGTCGGCTTCAGTTCTTTCCGGCCGATCCGGTCGGCGACTTTCACGTCGTGATCGAAAACGTTCCCCACCATTCGCTCCAATGTGATAACCGCGCCGCCCGGATTGCCGCGCAGATCGAGAATCAGCGTCTTGTGCTTCCGGACGATGCCGAACATGTGGTCCACCTCGTCCTCGGTCATGAGAAATTCCGGCATCTTCCAGATCATGATGTCGCCGTTCTCTTCATAGCGCTGGCGCACCGTGTGATCCTCATCCTCTTCCATGCGGATGTACTGCTCGATGTCCGCTCCTGTGGCAAAGTCGAACGTCTTCTTCCCCTGCTTCATCTTGGAATCGACCATCACCCGGCGGACGTTCCCGTCCGGATCGCGCAGGTCCAGTTGCGTCTTGATCTGCGGCATCAGGTCGTCGAACGTGTAGGAAAGATCGTGATAATCGGCGCGATTCACCGAGTACGTGTCGTAGCCGACGATTTCGTCGCCCGGGCGGACTTTCGATTCCGCATCCGTTCCGGGACGCACGCGCGCAATAAACGCCTTGTCCCCGATCAGCTCCATGCGAAAACCCGTGTCCAGGCGGTAGGGACGCATCGGCGGCTCAAAAAAGGTGTGGCTGTCCTTCAGCCCTGATAGAAACGCGGCGACCAGGCGCATCCCGTCGTTGAGGCTGGGCGCCGCCTTGATTCGTTCGTCGTACTCCTTGTAGCGCGCGTCGATGTCGACGCCATGGTACTTCGGATCGTAATAGTATTTCTTCACCGCGTCGTGGGCATCATGCAACATCCCGCGCGCCCGGTCCATGTCCATGCTGTTCATCTTCTGCTGCGCGCGCAGCATGCCTGCGAAACACAAAACAATCAAAGCGCCGCAAACGAAGGCCAGCGGATGGCGGGTTTGGCGAAGAATCATGACGCACCTCCGATAATGCACGACGTTATTTTACAGACTCGTATACATCAAATCGGGTTGTAAGCCAATCAGGTACTTAAGAGAAGGGTACCGGCGCGGCAACCGGGGTTACGCCTCCGCGTGCGGCCGCTTCTGCCGAGGGATCGGATCTTTATGAAAGCGGCGCGATCGTCAGAGGATTGGTGGTGATCGTAAACTCGCCTTCGTACAGCACGTCCCGCCCTTTGGCGTCCGTCAGTTCCACGAGAACCGTGAGCTTTGGCGGAACAGGCGTGAAGCGCGAGGGCCGGATTTCGACGCGCTCCGTCCCTGTCATGCTCGTGCGAACCGTTTCCAGCGCATAAAAGCCGTCGCCGATGCTCACGCCCGCGATCAGCCCCCGCGTGTCATTCACGTTGAACTTCGCCTGGTCGTGGCCATCGAGCCAGCTGCCCGTGATCCGCAGAACGTCTTTTCCGTTTACCCGGTACGTCAAAAGAGCCTTGGCAACGGCGTTCTTGTTCGTTCCTGGATCTTTCTGGGCTTCGTTCTTGAACTGAATGAGGGCGGCCTCCTTGCCTTCATCATGCCACGTCCATTTGCCGAGGTCGCTGATCGGTGAAATCCGGATCGGGCCCAGGTCCGCCACTCGGATATGAGCGCCCGGAACGACTGGCGCGCTCGGGGCCTTCAGTTCCAGAGGGGCCACGTTTGCTTCGGCCGGCTTCGGAAGCTTGGACGCCGTTTCCATGCGCGGCTGGCGGCCCGTGCCCTGCTTTTCTGGTGGCACTTGCAGCGTTTGGAAGATGAAGCACTCGATGGTGGCAGGGCTTATATTTCGCAGAGACACTTTCGCCGCTTCAACCGCGATATCGCGCGGCGGCGGTGCCGGGGAATTATAGGAGTTCCTCGAAAAAAGCGCTTTGTAGCTCGGCCCGCCGCGCAAATCCTTCGTCTGCGCTTGCAGCCTCGACGCGACGTTGATCGCCCGGCCGAGATATTCCACCTGCTCGTTCAGCTCGAGGCGAATCAACTCGCCCGCGTCGATGCCAAACATCAGCCCGATCGGATTCGGTTCCTGTAAAAGCAGCGGCCGGATCGCGCGCTCGAACTGACCTTGATACCATTCGGAAAATTGCGACAGCCACCCGCAAAGATCCTTCTTCGGCACGTTGTCCGGAAAAAGCAAAACCCATCCGTCGCCAATGAACTTATAGAGGCACATCGCCAGCCGCGAGCCTTCCTCTTGCAGCTTCGCCTTCATATCCAGCAGAAGATCGCGCCACGCAACAAGATTATCGGTGCGCTTCAGGTCTTCCAGAATCGTGGTCGAAGAGCAAATATCGAAAACGACCACCAGATGACGTTCGCGGCCTAATTCCTCGGTTTCCTGCATGATAGCTTTCTCCGCCATCGCCCAAGCCATGCCTAAGAAGGACGCCGCTAGTCTCCTCTAACGTGTGTTTGAAGGCAACTGCGGTCCTTTGCTCGTGTCAGGGATTTGATACGCCTGCCGCGCTGTGGAACAACGACGTGAAATCCCCGGAAGATCGTGCTACGGTAATTTGCTGCTTCGCGTAGAAGCCTGGAAGCCGGCGGCGTCCAATTCGCGCTGGATTCAAAGCGCGGGACGCGCGACACAAGTTAGCCCAGCCCGTGAGGGGCTGGGAGGACGTAGAAATGAAGGGTCCGAGCGCCGTAGGTGCGACACCGGAAGCGGGGCTCTCTAATCGACACGGCTCCCGGGACCAAAACGAAGGCTCGAAAGGAAAAATGGCCACACTTCAAATCACGCTGCCTGATGGCGCCACACGCGAAGTCCCCAGCGGAACAACCGCCGCCGAAATCGCGCAGCAAATTTCGCCGCGCCTCGCCAAGGAAGCCCTCGTCGCTCGCGCCGACGGCGAACTGATCGATCTTTCGCGCCCGCTTGACCACAATGTGAAGCTCGCGATCCTCACTTCGAAGGATCCCGACGCGGTGCAGGTGCTGCGCCACTCCGCCGCGCATCTTCTCGCCGCGGCCGTGCTCGAACTCTACCCCGATGTAAAGCTCGGCGTCGGCCCGCCGATCGAAACCGGCTTTTTCTACGAATTCCTGCGCGACCAGCCGTTCACGCCGGAAGACCTCGAGAAAATCGAGGCCAAGATGCGCGAGATCGCCGCGAGGGACGTTCCCAACGAGCGCAAGCTGATCCCCAAGCCCGAGGCGCTCGATCTCTATCGCAAGTCGAACCAAGAATTCAAATGTGAGCTGGTCGAGGAAAAAGCTATCGAGCCGATGGTCTCTTTCTACACGACGGGAAAATTCATCGACTTCTGCCGTGGCCCGCACATCCCGTCCACCGGCCGCATAAAAGCATTCAAGCTGATGAACGTCGCCGGCGCCTACTGGAAGGGCCACGAAGGCAATCCGCAGATGCAGCGGATCTACGCCGCGTGTTTCGTCGATCAGAAGGAACTCGACGAATATCTGCACAAGCTCGAAGAAGCCAAGCGCCGCGATCATCGCCGCATTGGCAAAGAGCTCGGGCTGTTCACGGTCAACGATCTGGTCGGCGCCGGCCTGCCACTCTGGCTGCCGAAAGGCGCCACCATCCGGCGCCTTCTCGAGGAGTACATCCTTGAGAAAGAACGCCAGGCGGACTACGAGCACGTTTACACGCCGGACCTCGCGAAGGTGGATCTGTACGTGCGCTCGGGCCACTGGGCGCACTATCACGAGGACATGTTCCCGCCGATGGACCTGGAAACCGAGCAACTCGTGCTGCGGCCGATGAACTGCCCGCATCACATTCTTGTTTACCAGTCGAAGAAGCGCAGCTATCGCGATCTGCCGGTGCGGATCGCGGAGCTGGGCACGATGTACCGTTACGAGCGCTCGGGTGTTTTGAGCGGGCTCAGCCGCGTGCGCGTGATGACCCTGAATGACGCGCACATTTTCTGCACCCCGGAACAGATCAAGGACGAGTTCGCCGGAGTGATGCGGCTCGTCGAGCAGGCCTATCGCGACCTCGGCATCACGCAATACACCTATCGGCTTTCGCTGCGCGACAAGGTGAATGTCGGAAAATATATTGCTAACGACGAGATGTGGGACCTCGCGGAACGTATGCTCCGCGAGGCCATGGACTCCCTTCACCTACCCTACACGGAAGCTCCCGGCGAGGCGGCTTTCTACGGGCCGAAACTCGATATTCAACTGGCGGATGTGATGGGCCACCAGGAAACCTATTCGACGATCCAAATCGACTTCCATCTTCCCAATCAGTTCGATCTCGGCTACGTCGGCGCAGACGGCCAGGAACATCGGCCGGTGATGATTCATCGCGGCGTCATCAGCACGATGGAACGGATGGTCTCCTACCTCATCGAGTTATACGCAGGGGCATTTCCCGTCTGGCTCGCGCCGGTGCAGGCGTCGGTGCTGCCGGTGAGCGGAAAATTCGAGGAGTACGCGAAGAAAGTGACGAAGCAACTCAAGGACGCGGGCGTTCGCGTCCATCTCGACGACCGAAATGAAAAGCTGCAGGCCAAGATTCGCGACGCTCAGCTCGAAAAAATTCCCTACATGCTCATCCTCGGCGGCAAGGAGGCCGAAGCGGGCACCGTCTCCGTCCGCCATCGCTTTAAGGGCGATCTCGGCCCGCGCCCGATCGAGCAATTCATCGCCGACCTGCAGCACGACATCGCGACGAAAGTGATCGATCGGCCTCCCCCCGCCGAATCTGGCTCCGAAAAGGCAGCTGCGGGAACAAAAGCAAAATGACGTCGCGCGCTGCGAAGCCCGTCGCGCGGCTTGCCGCTTTGGCAGTCGCCTGCGCGGCTCTCGCGTTTATCGCCCCGCCCGCGCTGGCTCAGGATAATCCTCCGGCGCCGAATGACGCCAGCCGCGCCTGGGCGCAAAAGATTTTCCCCGTGGCGCTCGATCAGTTTTTCCCGATCGAGCACGCCGAGGGCGATTTCCTAGCGGTGCGAAGCCATCAGGAAGGCTTGAACGGCGTCCCCGAATATTCGTTCGTCCTCGAAGACACGCAGGATGCCCACGCGCTGCACGCCACAGTCCACGAAGCGCAAGGCGCGTCGTTCTTCGATCAGCTCCTCGCTCTGCACGAAAAGGATCCCTCGAGGTCGTATGCAGATTTGAAGCCTGAGCTGAAGGTGCAGGAGTGGAAGCTCTCGGTCGCCGAATGTCCCGCGCTCGCCACGCAGCTCGCCGCCTACGAGAATATCCAGTTCGTCCGCCCGCGCGACGACGATGCCATTGCCGAGCATCCCATCCTCTACGAATTTCACGAGTCGATCGGCGGCAGCGATTCCGAAGCCGTCGAATACGTCGAGTCCCGTGCCTTCCCCAAGTGGGCGGTAGCTACGCGCAAAGCAATCGAAGCCTGCATCGCCGCCACATCCTCCGCCGCCACGAACACCCGGTAGCTAGCTCGTTGTTACGCTTTTCGCCTTTTGAAGTTTCTGATCCTATAACTGCGTCGGCTCCCTTCGGGCGATTACACTTGGCGTTGAAGAGCCGACCAAGGCTCGGAGGAAAGGAGCCGAGCGATGAGAATTATAGGCTGTGATTTTCACCCGCGCTATCTGCAGATCGCGATGATGGACAGCGAAACAGTTGGTCGAGCGGCGACTGGAGCACGAAAACGGAGAGGCGCGGGCTTTTTACGCGGCCTTGCCGAAGCCGGTGCGCGTGGGGATGGAAGCGACGGGCTACGCGCAGTGGTTCGAGCGGATGCTGGCCGAGCAGGGGCACGAGTTGTGGATCGGTCCGCCAGCGAGATCCGGGCGGGGGTGGTGCGGAAGCGAGGGGCACCCTGGTCCCGCAGGCGGGATCGACTTTCTGATTGAGCGCCTTGCCTCCCCGCACGGGCGGGGAGTTCGAAACACGAATCATGGTCTGACGTGAAAGACCGAATAGGAACTTCAAAAGAAAAGCGAAGAGAGGGAAACACACCCCCGCCGGGGCGTTCGAGAGGGGTAGGTAAAATTAAACCGGCGGGAATGGCCGGGGGAAGGAAGCCGGCCCAGCCCTCAATCCCCGAAGGGATCCTCGACTTTCCTTCCCCGGACCCGTTTTGTGTCGCACGTTCCAAACCAAAGCTAAGGTGCTGAAAGCAAAAGGCTGGATTTTGTATTCGCGGGCAAAATTTCCCGGCTGCCAGTAAAAATTCCGATGGGCGAAAATAGTCCTAGGTGAATCACTGTAGGCGCTACCTCCGTGTGGCTCCTGGCTCGCGTTCGCCTGTTTCGTCGCCGTGCTCAACACAGAGTACACAGAGGAGGCACAGAGTTCACGGAGGCGCTTTGCCAAGCTTCTCCGCCCTCTCCCGATTTACGCACACTTACCAAGCGTCGTCCCTTTCTTGACCGCAGGACGCTGCTCTTGCTATGGTCGAAGATTACGCTGGGCTCATTCTACCCAGTGTAGAGAGAAGCTCGCTGTGCGGGGCCACTCGAATATGGGCTTGAAGAAAATCGTCATCCGGGGCGCCCGGCAGCACAACCTCAAAAACATCAGCCTGGAAATTCCGCGCAACACGCTCACCGTGATCACCGGCCTTTCGGGATCGGGAAAATCCTCGCTCGCCTTCGACACGCTCTACGCCGAGGGACAGCGGCGGTACGTGGAATCGCTATCGGCGTACGCGCGGCAATTTCTCGACCAGATGGAGCGGCCGGAGGTGGACTCGATCGAGGGGCTTTCGCCTTCGATTGCGATCGAGCAGAAAACCACCACGCGCTCACCGCGCTCGACCGTCGGGACGATCACCGAAATTTACGATTACCTGCGCGTGGTCTACAGCGCGATCGGGACGCCACACTGCCCGAACTGCGGGCGCGAGATCGCGCGGCAATCGACCGAGCAGATCATGCAGTCGGTGATGGCGCTGAAGCCGGACGATCGCATTATGGTTCTCGCGCCGGTGGTGCGCGGGCGCAAGGGCGAATACAAGAAAGAGCTGGAGAAATACGCGAAAGAAGGGTACGTCCGCGCGCGCGTCGATGGCGAGCTCGTGAATCTCGACGAGCCGCAGGCGCTCGACCGCCGCAAGAATCATACGATCGAGATTGTGGTCGACCGGCTGCTGCTGAAGAACGGGATCGCGCAGCGGCTCGAGCAGTCGATCGAGACGGCGCTGAAGCTGACGGGCGGGCTCGTGACCATTGTGGTGGTGGGCGGCGACGAGCGCGTGTATTCGGAAAAGCTCGCGTGCCCGGAGTGCGGGATTTCGGTGCCGCAGCTCGAGCCGCGATCGTTCAGCTTCAATTCGCCGTATGGTGCGTGCCCGGAATGCCACGGGCTGGGGTCGAAATACGATTTCGATCCGGCGAAGGTGATCGTCGATTGGACGAAGCCGCTTTTTGAAGGCGGGCTCGGGCCGGGATCGGGCTCGGGTCCTTTGCAGCGCACGATGCGGATTGCGGCGGAGGCTTATGGATTCGATCTCGCCACGCCGTTTGAGAAATTGTCGCGCAAGGTGCAGAACCTGATCCTGCGCGGCAATCCGGCGAATGGCAGCTCGGGGAAGGGATTGAACTTCCAGGGCGTGCTGGGACATTTGGAAAGCGGGCTCGACGAATCGAAGTCGGACACGTACCGCGAGTGGCTGACGCAGTATATGTCGCCCGCGCCGTGCACCGCTTGCAGCGAACGGCGGCTGCGGCCCGAAAGCCTCGCGGTGAAAATCGCAGGGCTGTCGATTGCGGATTTCACGGCGCTGCCGCTGACGGAGGCGCGCGCGGCGGTGGACAAGATTCGCGACCGGATCACTCCGCGGCAGCGGCAAATCGCGGGGCGCCCACTGAGTGAAATCGCGGAGCGGATCGACTTCTTGCTGGCGGTGGGGCTCGGTTACTTGACGCTCGACCGCTCGGCGGCGACGCTTTCCGGCGGCGAGGCGCAACGGATTCGGCTGGCGACGCAGATCGGGTCGCGGCTGCGCGGCGTGCTCTACGTGCTGGATGAGCCCTCGATCGGGCTGCACGCGCGCGACAACGGGCGTCTGCTGAGCACGCTTGAGACGTTGCGCGACCTCGGCAATACGGTGCTGGTGGTGGAGCACGACGAAGAGACGATTCGGCGCGCGAATTATGTGGTCGATCTGGGGCCGGGCGCGGGCAAAACGGGCGGGTATTTGGTGGCGGCGGGGGCGCCGGAAGAAATCGCGGCGAATCCCGCGTCGCTCACGGGACGATACCTTTCGGGGCAGATGAAGATTCCAGTTCCGGCGGAGCGGCGCAGCCCAAACGGCAAAACACTCACGATCCTCGGAGCACACGGAAACAATCTGAAAAATATCGACGTGGCGATTCCGCTGGGGCTGCTCACGGTCGTTACCGGCGTATCCGGCTCGGGGAAATCGACGCTGGTGAACGACATTCTGTATCGCGCGCTCGCGGCCAACCTCTACCGCTCGATGGAAAAGCCGGGCGCGCATCGCGCCATCACCGGCATCGAGCACATCGACAAAGTGGTGCAGATCGACCAGGCGCCGATCGGGCGGACGCCGCGGTCGAATCCGGCGACGTATACGGGTGTATTCGCCCCGATCCGGGAACTCTATGCGATGCTGCCCGAATCGCGCGAGCGCGGGTACAAGCCGGGGCGATTCAGCTTCAACGTGAAGGGCGGGCGATGCGAGGCGTGCCAGGGCGACGGGCAGCGGCGCATCGAGATGAATTTCCTGCCGGACGTGTACGTCACGTGCGAAGTCTGCCGCGGGAAACGATACAACGCCGAGACGCTGGCGGTGCGTTACAAAGGCCTCTCGATTTCCGATCTGCTCGATCTGCCGATTGAAGAGGCGCTCAAGGCGCTCGAAAATATTCCGGCGATCCAAATAAAGCTGCAGACGCTGGTGGACGTCGGCCTCGGCTACGTCCAGCTGGGGCAATCGGCGACGACGCTTTCGGGCGGCGAGGCGCAGCGGACGAAACTGGCGCGCGAGCTTTCGCGGCGGCAGACGGGCCGCACGCTTTACATTTTGGATGAGCCAACCACGGGCTTGCACTTCGATGACGTGAAGAAGCTGCTCGACGTGCTCAACCGGCTCGTCTCGCTCGGCAACACGGTGCTGATCATCGAGCACCACGTCGACGTGATCAAGCAGGCCGATTGGATCATCGATCTCGGGCCGGAGGGCGGCGAGGCGGGCGGGCGCATCGTGGCGCAAGGCTCGCCGGAGCAGGTGGCGCGCGTGAAAAAATCGTATACCGGCCAGATTCTCGCATCCGCGCTCAACGGCGCGAAGTCCAATGGGAATGCCGCTGGACACAGCTGAGCCGGGGCGCCGACGATGAACGCCGACAACGATCTGCTTCCTCCCGAGCTGCCCGAGCCCGTTGAGCCTGTGCCGCAAACGAGCGAGCCTTCTGGTCCGGCCAGGCGGCCGCTGCCGGATGATCTCCGCGTACCCTGGGGCTGGGCCGATCTGGTGGTGCTCGTCGCGTTGGCAATGGTCGGAATTGGTGTGGTATCCGTGGCGCTGATGCTGGCGCTGCGGTTCGCCGGCATGTCCACAGCGCACATCCGAAAGTCGCCGGGCGCGATGAGCGTGATTGCGATCGTCGCGCAGGCGATTTTGGATTTGGGCCTGTTCGCCTACCTGGCCGCGAATATACGGCTGCGATTTCATGCGCCGTTCTGGCGGACGATCGGCTGGCGCCCGATCGAGACGGGCTCGGTCTCTCGAACTCTTCCTTATTTCGCGCTTGCGCTCGGTGGATTCTCGCTGGCCGCGATCGTGGCTTTTGCGGAGGCGCTGTTTCCGCCAAAACATGCGCTGCCGATTCAGTCGATGACGCAGAATCCGGAAGCGGCGCTGCTTTTCATGCTGACCGCTGTGCTGGTGGCACCCGTGGTGGAGGAGACGATTTTTCGCGGCTACTTGTATCCTGTGGCGGCGCGTAGCTTTGGTGTCGGGCTGGGCGTCTTGTTTACGGGGACGCTTTTCGGCTTGCTGCACGCGGGGCAGTTGTGGGGCGGGTGGTGGCAGATCGCGCTGCTGGTGATGGTCGGGATCCTTTTTACGATCGCGCGCGCGGCCACCCGGACGGTGGTGGCGAGTTATATTCTGCACGCGAGTTACAATGCACTGCCGGTGATCGCCACCGTGCTATCGTCCGCCAAGCTGCGACATATTTCTCCGCTGCTGCACTAGAAGTTGGCTAGCTCTTATAGGTGTGCGCAGCGGAAGAAAAATGAGTTCGCGCTGGTTGGGCGCAAAGGCCCCACCCTCACAAATCGAGGATGGGGCACCCGAAAAGTCAAAGGCGAAGGCACCCGGGCGGGCGTGGGGAATCGGTTAAACTAAGCAGCGTGTTTCGCACGGCGCGCTCACGAGCGCGCGATCACGTAAGAGGACATTTCATTGCGCAGCGTTGAGCCTATTCAGTGGACGCGCGAAGGCGTCGTGATGCTGGACCAGCGGCGGCTGCCGGGCGAGGTCGTGTATCACACCTACACCGACTATCGCGAGGTTGCGCGGGCGATCAAAGATATGGTGATTCGCGGAGCGCCGGCCATCGGAGTGGCGGCGGCGATGGGCATCGCTCTCGGCGTGGAGCATTCGAACGCGAAGACGCTCGCCGAATTGCGCGCCGAATTTCCGGTGATCTGCGAGGCGATGGCGCGCACACGCCCCACCGCTGTCGATTTATTCTGGGCCATCGAGCGATTCAAGCGGCGTTTCGAGGAGCTCGCGCGCGCAGCCGAAAAGAACGGCGCCGGCGGAATCGCGGGGATCCAAGCGAGGCTCGTCCAGGAGGCGCAGAAAGTTCATCAAGAGCGGCGCGCGGCCGACGAGCAGATTGGCCGCTTCGGCGCGGAGCTGCTGCCCCAGAGCGGTCGCGTGATGACGCAGTGCAACGCCGGCGCGCTCGCCACGGGCGGAATCGGGACGGCGCTCGGCGTGATTCGCATTGCCGTCGATACGGGCCACAAAATCGAGGTGCTGGTCCCGGAGACGCGGCCCTACCTGCAGGGCGCGCGCCTGACCGCGTGGGAGCTGCACCAGGATCACATTCCACTCACGCTGATCACGGACAACATGGTGGGACATTTCCTGAAGACGGGAAATGTGGGCGCGGTGGTGGTGGGCGCGGACCGGATTGCGCGCAACGGCGACACGGCGAATAAGATCGGCACGTACGGAATCGCGGTTCTGGCGCGCGAGCACAACATTCCGTTTTACGTGGCAGCGCCGATTTCGACGATCGATCTTTCGATTGCCTCCGGCGAGCAAATCCCCATTGAGGAACGCTCGCAAGAGGAAGTGACACATCTAGGCGGCGTGCGCATCTCGCCTGATGTTCGTGCCGCGCATCCTGCCTTTGACGTCACCCCAGCGAAATTCATCGCCGCTATCATCACCGAGCATGGTGTAGCTCGCGCCCCGTTCGAGAAATCTATTCGGGAATTGATGAGGCCGCAGGTTGCGGGTGACGCCGGGGATTAACCAAGATGCTGCGCTCAAAGCGCAGCGCTACATTAGGCAACACCGTCCTATTCGTAGCGGAGAGCTTCGACGGGGTTGAGGCGGGCGGCCTTCCACGCGGGGTAGACGCCGAAGAAGATGCCGATCATCCCGGCAACGGACACGCCGAGAGCAATCAGCACAAACGAGACAGAGGCGGGAAACGAAGGAATCGCCAGCCGGATGAGCAGGACAAATGTCGAGCCGAGCACGACGCCCGTGGCGCCGCCGACAATGGCCAGCGTCACCGCCTCCAGCAAGAATTGCGTCAGAATATTGCTGCGGCGCGCGCCGATCGCTTTGCGGACGCCGATCTCGCGCGTTCGCTCCGTGACGCTGACGAGCATGATATTCATCACGCCGATCCCGCCCACCAGCAGCGCCACCGAACCGACCGCCATCATCACGATAAAGATTCCGCCTGAAATCTGCTTCCAGAGATCGAGAAACGTGTCGGTGGTGAGGAGCGCGAAATCGTCGTCGTCTTCGGACGATAGCTTCCGGACACGGCGCATATACGCCTCGATCTCATCCACGACGAGGGGAAGATTCTCGGTTGTGTCGGCCTTGGCCAGGAAAACGACGTTCTTGAACTCGGGGTGCAGCTTGCGGATCACCGAGAATGGAACGAGCGCGGTATTGTCCTCGGGATTTTCCCCGGTTCCCAGGGCCTGCTTCTGTATCTCGAGAACGCCAACGACGGTGAACACCTGGCCTTCGAGCAGCACTTCCTGGCCTACAGGATCCTCGCCATTGGGAAAAAGCGTGTCGGCGGTGATATGGCCGAGGACCGTGACCGGCGAGTGATGATCTTCATCAGTTTGATTGAAAAAACGGCCGCGATCGAGATTGAAGCTGCTGATCTTGGCTATGTCCGGTCCGTCGCCCTCGAGAATGACGTTTTTGGCGCGCAGATTCCCGCGGCGCACTTCGCTGGCCCCCGCACCTATTGCGTAGTTCTCGATCTGTGCTGCGGGCGCGGCGGCCACCACGTGCGGCAATTGCCTGAGGCCTTCGATCCATGCCGGATCCAAATCCTTGCGCTGAAGGACTTTCGGAGAGAGGCGCCCGAGCGTGGCCCAGGAGAATTTGGAGATGATCACGGTGCTCGATCCGAGCGATTGGATATTGCCCAGCACGTTGGAATTCAGGCCATTGATCACCGCTCCGATCACGATGATCGTGGTGACGCCGATGACGATGCCCAGCACCGTCAGAAACGATCGTAGGGGGTTGCGTCGCAATACGTCGAACGCCAGCGCAACGGACTCCTGGAATTCGGCGAAGCCGCGTCTCTCGCTCATTGTATGCTTTCGCCTACTCCTGCCTCAACGCAACCACGGGATCGAGCCGCGCCGCCTTCGAGGCCGGATAGACGCCAAAAAACAGTCCGACGCTGGTGGCCACGATCAACCCCATCAGGACCGACCAGATTTGCACGGAACTCGGCAGCGACGTCGTCAAGCTCACGATTTTCGCCAGTATGATGCCTAAAATCACCCCGACCGCGCCGCCGACCGCCGCGATCGTGGCCGATTCGATCAGGAACTGCATCCGGATGTCGCTCTGCCGCGCCCCCAGCGACTTTCGCAGGCCGATTTCGCGCGTCCGCTCCGTTACGGACACGAGCATGATATTCATGATGACGATGCCGCCCACGATCAGTGAAATGGAAGCGATGCCGATCGTGACGCCGAAGAACGTGTTGCTGATGCTGCCCCACAGCTGCAGGAAGGACTGGTTCGTCTCCATCGCGAAATCGTCCGAGTCCTTGTACTCCACATGCCGGCGAGCCCGCAGGAGCATGCGGACTTCGTCCATCGTGGGCTCCATCGCGTTCCTTCCGGCGGCTTTCACCCACAGGCGGACCGAGTCGTTGGCGCCGTAAATGTCCTCGTAGGTGGTGATCGGCATGATCACCCAGTCGTCCTGCGACTGCCCCATCGTCGAACCGCGTTTCTTCGCGACGCCGATGATTTCGCACTCCCCGCTATCGACGTGGATGATCTTGCCGATGGGGTCCACTCCCGGGATCAGCTTATCGGGGATGTCGAATCCGACGTCGCAGACGGCCGCGTGCCGCGCCACGTCGAGGCGAGTGTAATAACGCCCTTCCGCAAGTTCGCGGCTATAGACCTCCGGCATTTCATGCGTGAATCCGAGGATCGCCGACTGATCGAGGGTGTTCGTGCCATATTTGACCGAGCCGCCCTTATTCAGGTTCGCCGCGACTGCGACGCAGCGGTGACAGTCGTCGCGCAGCGCCTCGTAGTCGTCGAGGTGGAACTTCTTGCGCTTCTGGCTTTCCGCCCACTGATCGACGCTGGTGATGTTGGAGGGCGCGCGGTTGATCATGAAGACGTCCGCGCTGAGATTGGAGGATATTGCCGCCGCGACGTAGTCGTTGAGGCCGTTGATCAGGCTCACCACCGCGATCACGGACGTCACGCCGATGACGACGCCCAGGAGCGTCAGTACGCTGCGCATCTTGTGCGCCCAGAGGCTTGCGGTGGCGATGTTGACGGCTTCGCCCAGAGCCATGGAGGTTTTTCCGGCCATAGTGGTATTAGGCTATCCCAGCTCGAGGTCCCGGGCTGCCCTATTATACCCATACGCGGCAGAGCGGGCGGAAGTTGCACGTTCCAGCGCCGAGGCGGACACCCCGACCGCTGGCCTTGGCTTGTATTTTGGACGCGCTGCAAAGAAAAAGGGCGCCCCGACCAAGATCGGAGCGCCCTTGGAAACTACAGCCGCCGCGCCGAAGCGCCGCGGGTTAGAACGTAAGCTTCACTCCAGCCTCAAACTGCCTTGGCACGCCGTACCAGTTCACGCCGGATGCAGCACCGGGTGAGATCTTATTCGAACGAGTCGCACGAGTCGTGCCGTTGACTGTGCCAGGCGTCTGCACGGAAGAGAGTGAACCAAGCAGAACGTCGCTGGCAGGATCGTAGTTTTGGAAGTTGAAGAGGTTGTAAGCGGAGATCTGCGGCTCCACGGTAACGCTCTCTGGCAGCGCGTGGAACAACTTGTTCACACGAAGCTCCCAGGAAAGGTGCATGTCAAATGTAAACAGCGGTGACACGCCAACTTCCCCTGGGGGAGCGTCCGCGATCGATGGAAGCACGCCGCCGAGTTCGCTCAATTGGGCTGCCGTCATTAGACCCGCGCCGATGAGCGCTTGGCCCGCCGGAGTCGGCGTACCCGCCAGCGTGCTGTTGTAGTGATTGATAACGCTGTTGAGGTTGCTGACCTTGACGCTTCGGCCAAAAGCGCCGATGTTGTATCCGGGCAAAATGTCCCCGGTCGTGCCGTCGCCCGTCGCGTCGGTAACGAAGATATCGCCCGGGGCCCCAGTCGACTGGAGTGCCAAATCGACAGGAACAGCCGTTAGCCAGTGCGTGGCGAGCGCCATGCGGGTCGCACCGGGCAGATCCAGTACAGCTCCAACACTGAGCTGATCGGTTCGGTCCAGCGAGTTCGGGCCGTAATAATAGGTTGGAGTGTCCCAATCCTGCGCCGGGGGAATGAAATCCTGATCTTTTCCCATGCTGTCGAATCGCGACAGCGTATACGAGGCAATCAGGTTCATGTGATGGATCCCAGGGGCCGGGTGATCGATGTTGGATTTCAACTCCATCAGTAGTCCGTTGTACATGGACCGCCCGATCGGATACAGCACCTCGACCTGGCCGAAGGTTGGGTTCAGACCGGGAAAGGCATAGTTGGGGCATCCGTTCGGCGCCGCTGGAACTCCGCCGTAGCAAGAGTTCCCGGAATCGAGCCCGTTCGTGGCGTAGTCCGATATCACCGCTGGCCTCGGAACCCAATTGCCGCCATCCGTCGTGCCCGTCGTAGGATCGAACGGGCAAGATACGAGCGAGGCGTTGATGCTGGCGACCCCGCAATTTGCAAGCGTCGTAGCAATGGCAGCTTGAGCGTTTGCAACGTTCAGCGTACGTGCCGCGCCGACATGGTTTACGTCGATGCCCATCAGGTAGTGCAAGCCAACGTTGCGAACATAGTCCACGGAAAGCACCGTGCCGCGACCGAGCTGCCGTTGCACGCCAACGTTCATCTGCTCCGAAAATGGCGTTCGATAATTGGGACCGATCAGGCCCTGTCCCGTTGAATTCGGGCTGGCGGCGTATGCGTTGCCGATGTAGGACCCGTTCGCCGATGGGCCGCCTGCGATCGATGCTGCCTGGTAAGCCTTCTGGGCGGCTGCGATAGCATCTACTTGGCTGCCGATGGCGGTGTTGCCGCAAGTCACCCCGCTGCCACCGCCAGATCCTTCGTAGCATAGTGCCGCGTCCCCGAAGAACAAGCCGGTGGGCAGTCGCGCAGGCCGGTCGAAGAGGACGTTGTTGAAGATCACGTTCTCGAAGTAGATCCCTGCTCCCGCCCGGATGACTGTTTTGCCGGACCCTGTGGGATCCCAGGCGATGCCCAGCTCCGGCGCGAAGTTATGATCCGGCTGATGGATTGGGTTGCCCAATCCTGGCGCCAACGTGTCCAGCAAGGGTATGGCCGGCAGATCGCTGTCTTGACGTCCCGTGTCGCGGTCGTAGTGGAGCGAATACGTAACGGTAAGATGTGGGTGCCGAAATCGGTAGACGTCGCCCACATAGAACGAAAATCGGGTGTCATACTGGCCTCCACCCGGCAATCCAAACTGCGGTATCTCAGTGAAATAGCCCAGTCCGTTGCCCATAATAATCGTCTGCGTAGGCCAGTTAAGAGGGCACGCCACTCCGCTGACGACTCCTCCGGGTCCGGTGCAAGTGTAAGTGCCCGTAGCCGCGAAAGCTTCTGCTGCGGGAGTGTCAACCGCTGATACCACGGGAGCGAGTCCGAAGAAGCTCGCGAAACCTCCTCCCAAAATCCTGTTAATCGAGGTGCCGAAGCGAATGGTGTGGTTCCCGAAAACATACGAGCCGTCGTACTTAGCTTGTTTATCAGTCTGAAAAGTCCCTTGCGGGGCCAGCAAGCTTGCACCGGAGCCAAATTCGTCGCTCCCCACGCACTGTACATCCGCGAATGACGCAATGCAGATGCCGATTCCCGGAGCCGGATTGTATGCGCTGGCGTCACCAATTGAGTTGTGGAACTTCATATATCCGACACGGATGCTGTTGGTGAAGTGTCCCGTCAGAAAATCCGTGCCCCCTGCGAATTGGCGCGTATGGTCGGTGTTCGAGAACGGAGTATAGATATTCGCCGCGAAGCCGCGGACGCTGTAGTTTTGGTCGTAATTGAAGCGGAAGAACGCCGTCCAGCCCGGTTTGAAATTGTAATCCAGCCGGCCCATGTACTGGCGCGATAGAAAAGGCGAGCCGTAGCTGCCGGAAAGACCGTCAGGACCTGCAAAAGGGCCGCTGAGAATTACAGGGTTGGCTAGATTTTGGTCGGTTCTCTCGAAGTCTATAAAAGCGAAGAGCTTGTCCTTAACGAGGGGACCACCCAGGTTCGCACCGAACTGCTTGCGCCCAAAATCCAGTTGTGTAGGCGCGATTTTCGCCGAGAGTTGATCGCTCCGGCCATAGTAGAACGCTTCACCATGTATGCTGTTCGTTCCAGACTGTGTCACGATGTTCACAGCACCGGAGGAAGTCAACTCCGTCGACATGTCCAAAGAAGACGTAGCCACCTGGAATTCGTCGATGCTGCTCATCGGGATGTTTTGCGTGGTCGTCCCGACGGTCTCGTCGCTGATGTCCAAGCCGTCCACTTCGATACGTGCCGTGCGTCCATATCGGCCGCCGAAGGAGATTGAACTGTAACCATTTTTCGTCGGGTCGAATGTGCCACCATCCTGGATCTGCACGCCGGGTTCGAGACTGGCTAGATCCAAGAAATTGCGCCCGTTCGCTGGCAGTTGCTCGATATCCTGTCGGGTCAAGACGTCCTGAACCGTCGGTTGTTCTTCATTTACCTGAATGGCGCTCGCCGTCACCTCAACCACCGCGCTTGTCGCGCCTACTTCGAGCTTGACCGGGACAGTTGCCACCCCGCCGACCTGAACCGTGACGGTATTTTCATAAGCCTTGAAGTTGGGTGCCTCGACACGCACGATATAGATTCCAGGTATAACAGCGCCGGAGTCAAATGCTCCCGACGAGTTTGACTGAAGGTTCAGCTGTTCGTTGGTGCCCTTGTTCGTGATCGTTATCTTCGCACCGGGGACTGACGCGCCTGATGGATCTTCAACTGTGCCCCGAATGCTGCCCGTTGCCAAAGCCTGCGACCACGCCGGCTGGCAGCTCATCGCCGCCATCACGAGCGCCAAGCCGAAAAGCAACATCGAACGCTTCCACGTCATAATCCCTCCTCGATTTCCTTCGTAAATCAGTAATGATTGCCGCACTTCCGAGGTGGCTAACCCCAAAGTTGGGACAGGAACCGGAATGAGAACGGCATGACTTACGCAAGTCCGATTCCACGAAAGCAACTTAATAAGCGGCTTAAATACTTATATTTACGAAAAGTCAAATTCTCGTATACCCTTCTGCATCCTGTTTTCCATATATGTAAAAGGGAAGGATCAATCATTGCATGCAAAATCGAACGTTTAAGAGGTAGAGTAACTCTTGGGGCTCCCTAGTGCATCAAAACGGATCGGTTCGGTTAGCCTTGAGTAGCGAAAGGAGGAACTTGGCCCGCTCAAGGGAAGCTTTTTTCAAAATTCGATTCTCCTGAGGAGGGGACACTTGATGGTGCGCAGATTGTCGCTTTTGCTTGGGTTGGCTCTGCTGGTTTCGCTCCTTCCGCGCACGGCGCGCGCGCAGGAGGACAAGATCGAGCTCTTCGGTGGCTACTCTTTCATGCGGGTCGATGCCACTCCCGCCCTGAATCCAGGATCGGGCGACTTCAACCTGAATGGCTGGGAGGCCTCAGGGCAGTACAAACTTAAGGATTGGCTCGGCGTGGTAGGAGATTTTGACGGCCATTCCGGTTCGCCCTTGGGCGTGAGCACTTCCATTCATACATTCCTATTGGGGCCACAGGTTTCATGGCCGACCCGCGTGTCGCCATTCGCGCATGTCCTGGTGGGAGGCGCACACGTCAGCACGGGGCCGTACTCGAATTCATCTTTATCACTGGCCATCGGTGGAGGCATCGACACGAGGCTCGTGAGGCACATCTACTGGCGCATCATCGAAGGCGACTACCTCGTAACGCGCTTCTTCGGGAACACGCAGAGCAATGTGCGCGCCTCGACGGGAATCGTGTTCAAGTTCTAGGCGGCTATCGATTTTGGCTATTGCGGCGTGGTGCTGCGACCCCGCTACTCCATCGTAAAGGTCACCGTAATATGTGTCTCCACCTCGACGGGCTGCCCGTCGAGCTGAGTGGGCTGGTAGCGCCACTGCTGAACAGCCTCGATGGCGGCCCGGGCGAGAATCGGGTTGCCGCTCACTATCTCGAGTTCCTGCACTGTACCGTCGGTCCCGATCCGCGCTTGCAGTTCGACTGTTCCCGAGAGGTGCATCACCTGCGCAATGCGCGGATACTCGGGCTGTACACGATGGACGAGCAGCGCCGCCATCACTCCCGCGCTCACGGCAACCGGGCGTTTCGACGACAGCGGACTCTGGACTTGAATCGGCGGCCCCTCGCGACCACCTCCGGGTATCGATATCCCCGGACCGCCGGGGAGCAGGTTATTCCCGATGCTTGGCGCCTCTTGACCGGGTGAGCCGGGCCCAGCCGGGTGCGACCGCCCGACCGTTGGGTGGAGCAGAATCGCCGTGGTATCGGTGACAGGAGGTGCACTATCGCGCGAGACGGGCACCACGGGGGTGGGCGGCCGCTGGGCGTAATAAGGAGGGACGGGCGTCACTGCCGCTTGCATTGGGAGCACGACCGGGCTCAGCAGCGGCCACAGCAGCATCGCGCCGACCAAGCCGGCTTCCAGCGCCAAGGAACCGACGAATGCCTTCCGCCGGAGGCGCCTCGCCCAGCCATTTCCTCCGGGGTTGCCATCCATCACGCAGTCCGACAGGTTCACGAGATCGCTCATAGACACACCTCCGCACTCGAATTGACAGCACAGGAAACGTATCGCCCGAGATCAGGCTCGATCCTTCTTCTATAGCTTATAGACACCAGCCCCGCCCGCCGGTTCCCGGATGTGGCCAGGCAGCTGGCAATTTCGACGAAATTGGCCGTAAGCCGCGCAGCCCTGGGCACTTGCGTGCCCGGGTGCGAAAGATGAATCGCTTTATGTAACTCGAGCGTCTAAGAATTCGTAGACACCCTAGAAGGGGTCGTAGAGTCGCAAAGAGGTGGCATCATGAGCCGTACTTCGCTTGATACAGTAGGAGTCCGATATACAGGCTGGGCCGCGCTGAACCGCGATCCGCAGGAGGATCTCGTCGAATTCACCTGCCCTCACTGCGGCACGCACGGGACAAAGCCCGCTCGCCGGCCGCGCTCGGCCTATCACTTCACGGATGGCTTCGTGCAGGATCTTCAAGGCGAGATGAGCGCGTGCCGCAACTGCAAGCAGTCGCTGCACCTTTCGCCGGTCGTGCTGGTGCATGACCAGGGCGAGCAGCGGCGCTTCAACGCCGTGTTCGAGGCTGATCTCGAAGTCTCGAACAACTAACGACGCCTGCATTTTCTCCTCGCTTCGCAAGGCAAAAGAAAAAGGGGGAAGGATTGCGATCCTTCCAGCGTTTCTCCAGCTATCCGCCAATCGTCGTTCGCTAGTCGTTGTCCTAATCGATGTCGAGCGCGAGGTGGTGCGTCTCCATCTCCGAACGGACGCGATCGAAGGCCTCGTCCACCGTATCCGCGAACTGCAGCAAATTGTAATCCGCTTCGCTGATCGTTCCGCTGCGCACCATGTGCCGCCAATTGAGCACCTTGTCCCAGTATTTCCGGCCGTAGATCAGAATCAGGTGGTGCGACGATAGCTTGTTCGTCTGCAGCAGCGTGAGCAGCTCCCACAATTCGTCCATGGTGCCGAAACCGCCCGGGAAAACGATCAGCGCCTTGGCCATCTGCGCGAACCAAAGCTTGCGCATGAAGAAGTAGTGGAAGCAAAAGTTCAGTTCCGGCGTAATGTAGGGGTTCGGCAGCTGTTCGTGCGGCAATTGAATGCTGAGCCCGATCGACGAACCGCCCGCTTCGGCCGCCCCGCGATTCGCCGCCTCCATGATGCCCGGTCCGCCGCCCGAGCAGATCACGAAGCGCCGCGGATGCGGCCCGAGCGTCATCGCCCAGGCTGTGATCCTCCGCGAGAGCTCGCGCGCATCTTCGTAATAGCGCGACATGTCGACCATCGATTTCGCGGCCACGAGCTTGGTTTTCCATTCGTGCGTGCGGCGCCCCTTCGCCGCGTGCTTCACTTTCTTCAGCGCCGCCAGCGCCTTGTCCCGCGGCTGGATGCGCGCCGAGCCGAACATCACGATCGTGTCGCCCACGCGCGCGCGGCGCAGGCGGTTGATCGGATCGATGTACTCCGCCAGGATCCGCAGCGGCCGGGCCGGCAGGCTCTCCATGAATATCGAGTCTTTGTAGGCCAGCTTGGACATGGGCAGATGACCGCTCGGACGCTTCATGATTCCCCCTCAGCGAAATGAACGCGAAACCATTCTAGTATGTTCTCGCGGCGTCCGGAGCGCACGCAGTTGCGCGTTGTCGCGCAAAGCGCACGGTTCGTTCTCGTTTGGGCTTCCCGGAGATTCACTGCGAGGAGCGCGATGCGGCCGTGCGTGATGCGGATCCCTCGTTCAGCAATTCGCGGGCGGTGAAGACGGAGCGGAAGTTGTATTTCGCGCGCAGCATTTCGGAGCCGCCCTCTTCGCGGTCCACCAAGCTGATCACGGCGACGACTTCGCAACCTTCGCGCTCCGCGGCGTCAATGGCCTCCTGCGTCGAGCCGCCTGTGGTGCAGACGTCGTCGACGATCGCCACGCGCTTGCCTTGCGTCTGTTCCATTCCTTCGATCTGCTTCTTGCGGCCGTGGCCCTTCGCTTCCTTGCGGACCAGGAACCCCTGCACCGGCCGCTTTTCTATGGCGCTCACCACGATCGCCGCGGACACCACCGGATCGGCGCCCATGCTGAGCCCGCCGATGGCGTCCGGCTGGATGCCCATTTCATCGAGGAGCTCCAGCACGCAGTAGCCTGTGAGGAGCGCGCCTTGGGCATCGAGCGTCGTTAGCCGGCAATCGAGGTAGTAGTCGCTCTTTTTACCCGAGGCCAGCGTGAACTCCCCCCGCTTGATCGATTTCGCGCGCAGCAGGTTCGCGAGCTGTTCCCGATGGCTCATGCGTGCCCGGCGCCCGCGGGCCGACTCCGCGGCCGGAGATTCAGAACGATCAGACCGACAATCGGATAGAGCGTGATGATCTGGAGTGCGATCGCGCCGTTCATCAGTCCACTGGCGATCATTGGCAGCGAAAGAAACGATACCGAGAAATTCCATCGCGCGCAGAATATCGCCATTGCGACAATCTCCACGACAAAAGCGGCATTGGAAAGCTCGACTGAATGTTTCACGCCACGCACCAGGAGAAATCCCGAGGCCGCCAAGACTGCTAGCAAAATTGCGCTCATGAGCGACATTGTCGGAAAGCGGCCTCGCATGAATGGGCCGTACTCGTCGATAAAGCTGGCGGGAAGCCCACGGTAACCGATCACGTTGAAGAGCAGTTGGCAGTAGCCGAATGCGGCTAGGACCAGGTTGATGCAGCCAATAACCTTTGCTCGTCGATTCATTGCTGTTCTCTTCTGCCGCCTACTTTTTCTCCGGCTCGGCGGCGCCGTTTTCCTCTTCGAGGATGGCGGCGGCAGCGGCGATGCGGTCGCCTTCATCGAGGCGCAGCAGGCGGACGCCCTGCGTCGAGCGGCCAGCTTCGCGGATCTCGGCGGCGTGGACGCGAATCACTTTGCCGTGGCCGGTGATGATCATGACGTCCGAATCCTCGCGCACCTGGAGCGCCGCGACCACCGGGCCGTTGCGGTCGGTCGATTTCAAGTTGATCACGCCCTTCCCGCCGCGCGAAGTGACGCGATATTCCGCCAGCGGCGTGCGCTTGCCGTAGCCCTTTTCGGCGACGGTGAGCATCAGCGACGTGAGCGATTCGCGAATCTCGTCGCTTTCGAGCTCGTCGAGATTCTGCGTGTCCTTGTTGTATTCCTTGCGGATGATTTCGAAATCGACCTGCGCCGCGTCCATCGAGACGACGTAATCGCCCTTGGCGAGGTCCATGCCGTTGACGCCGCCCGCGGCGCGGCCCATCGAGCGCACTTCGGTTTCGCGGAAGAGGATGGCCTGGCCGTCGCGGCTGGCGAGGAAGACCATCTGCTTGCCGTCGGTGAGTTTTGCGCCGATCAGCTCGTCGCCCGCATCGAGGCTGATGGCGATGATGCCCGAAGGCCGCGGATTCGAAAATTCCGCGAGCTCGGATTTCTTCACGGTGCCGTTTTTCGTGGCGAGGAAGACGTAGCGGCCGGTTTCCTCGAGGTTGCGCGTCGGAACGATGGCCTTGAGCGTTTCGCCATCCTGGAAGCGCACGAGATTGTTGATCGCTTTGCCGCGCGTGGCCGCCGCGGCCTCGGGAATTTCATAGACCTTGAGCCAGTAGATGCGGCCCTTCGACGTGAACAGCAGGATGTAGCTGTGCGCGGACGCGGTGAAGAAGTGCTCGACGAAGTCGTCCTCGCGCGTTTTTGCGCCGATACGGCCCTTGCCGCCGCGCGATTGGTGGCGATAGGTATCGACCGAGGTGCGCTTGATGTAGCCCGCGTGGCTGACCGTGATGGCCATTTCCTCGTCCTTGATCAGGTCTTCGAGCTTGATCTCCTCGACGCGATCTACGATCTGCGTGCGGCGGTCGTCGCCGTAGGATTTCATCACTTCGCGCAGTTCGGCGACGATCACGGCTTTCAGCTTTTTGTCGCTGGCGAGGATTTCCTCGAGGTCGGCGATGCGCTCGCGGATCTGCGCGAGTTCCTTCAGGATTTCATCCACGGAAAGCTGCGTCAGGCGGTGCAACTGCAGCTCGAGGATGGCGTCGATCTGGAGGTAGCTCAGGCCGAGGCCCTCGCCGCTCGATGCGACGGTGATGCCATACTTCTTGGCGTCGAGCTTGACGCCCTTGATCGTGGTTTCCCTGCCGCCTACCAGGACGCGCACGGATTTGTTCTCGAAGAATTCGTGCAAGTGCTCGCGGGCGTTCGCGCGGCTGGACGATCCGCGAATGATCTTGATCACCTCGTCGATGTGGTCGAGCGCCACCTGATAGCCGAGCAGGATGTGCTCGCGCTCGCGCGCCTTGCGCAATTCGTATTGCGTGCGGCGGCGCACCACGTCGATGCGGTGCTCGATGAAGAGGCGCAGCATGTCGAGCAGGCCCAGCTCGCGCGGCTGTCCGGCGACGATCGCGAGCAGGATCATGCCGAAGGATTCCTGCATCTGCGTCATCTTGAAAAGCTTATTGAGAATGATCTCCGGCTCTTCGTCGCGCTTGATTTCGATCACGATGCGCATGCCGTCGCGGTCGCTTTCGTCGCGAATGTCGGAGATGCCTTCGATTTTCTTGTTGTTGATCAGCTCGGCGATGTGCTGGATCAGGTTCTTTTTGTTTACCTGGTAGGGCAGCTCGGTGATGACGATGTCCTGGCGGTCCTTGCCGCGCTGCTCGATGGCGGCTTTCGCGCGCACCTGAAATGATCCGCGGCCTTTTTCATAGGCCTGCTGAATTCCCTCGCGCCCGTAGATGTATCCCGCCGTCGGAAAATCCGGGCCGGGAATAATTTTCATCACCTGCTTGAGCGAGGTCTCGGGGTTTTCGACGAGCAGAATCGCGGCTTCGATCACTTCCCTCAGGTTGTGCGGCGGGATGTTGGTCGCCATGCCGACCGCGATGCCGGAGGAACCGTTGACCAGAAGATTCGGAATGCGCGTCGGCAGGACGACCGGCTCTTTTTCGCTCTCATCGAAATTGGGAATGAAATCGACGGTTTCTTTTTCGATGTCCTCGAGCATCTCCTCGGCGATCTTCGAAAGCCGCGCCTCGGTGTAACGCATCGCCGCGGGGGGATCGCCGTCGACCGAGCCGTAGTTGCCCTGGCCGTCAACGAGCGGGTAGCGCATGTTGAAATCCTGCGCCAGGCGAACGAGCGCATCGTAAACCGGCGAATCGCCGTGCGGGTGATACTTGCCGAGGACTTCGCCGACGATCTTGGCGCACTTGCGATAGGCCTTCGTCGACGTGAGGCCAAGCTCGTACATGCCGAAAAGAATGCGCCGGTGCACCGGCTTCAGGCCGTCGCGCACGTCCGGCAGCGCCCGGCCGATGATCACGCTCATCGCGTAATCGAGATACGACTTCTTCATTTCCGATTCGATATCGACCGGCGTGAGTATCGACTGGTTTTGCTCGTCAGCCATTTAGTCCCCTTCGTGATCTGAAACTAGTGATTCGTGACTGGTGACTCGTGATTCGTACGCACGCATAGTGACCCATACTTGAGTTGTCACTGGGTACCGCAGCTCCACGGCGCCGCTAAAAGCTGCCTTGTGGGTCGCCCCTTCCAGGGGCGACATTAAGGCATTGCTCTTTCCCGGGCTTCAGCCCCTGAGGTTCCCGCATCGTGCGCGCACGGATCAAGCGGGTATTTGCCGCTCGCCGAACCTAAAGGATACTCCGATGGCTTTTCGGCCAGCCGCGCCTTCACCGGATTTAGTTCGATATACTGCTTGCGGATGCGATATTCATGCGCATCGCGAATCCAGCGATCATGATAGCCGCTCATCCAAATGGGAAAGCTATAGAGCAGCTCCTTCTTGATCCTGTAGGACGAGCCGCCCTTGATCATCATCATCGCCTTTTCGAGCGACGTCTCCAGGCCAGGGCTAATCAGCATGTGCAAATGCTCCGGCATGATGACGAAGGCATGAAGCTTGTAAAATCCTCTTTCCCTGCAATCCAGAATCTGCTCTAGAACGATTCGCCCCGGCTCTGGCTTGGCGAATAACGCTCGACGCTGCCAGGTGTCTGTGGTCACGAAGTAGGCGCCTGGCTGCCTAACCCGTCTTGTCATTCTGCTCATTTGGGAACTTCAGGGGCTAAAGCCCGCCTACCCGACTGAGCCTAATGTCGCGGCTGGAAGCCGCGACCCACAAAGACTTCACGACGCTCCTGGATCGAACAACTTCTTCAGCACCGCCAATCGCCGAACCAATCGACTAAATATCCAGGTTCACGACGTCGAGGGCGTTCTCCTCGATGAATTTGCGGCGCTCCTCGACGTTTTCGCCCATGAGCGTGCTGAAAATGGTTTCGGCGGCGACGGCGTCCTCGAGGCGCACCTTGAGGAGCGTGCGCGTCTCCGCGTTCATCGTGGTGGCCCAGAGCTGCTCGGGATTCATTTCGCCGAGGCCCTTGAAGCGCGTGATGGTGAATTCTTTCTTCGCATCTTCGAGAACGTAATTCAGCAGCAGCAGCGCGCTTTCTTTCGTGGCTTTGTCGCCGTTGTGCGTGATGGTGAAGGGCGGCTTGTCGTTTTCCGCGATCGCCTGGCGCAGCGTATGAAGGCGCTTGTATTCGGGCGACGCCGCCAGCGCCCAGTTGATGCGCTTCTCGCCGCCATTTTTCAGCACGAGCTCGTGGAGGCTGTGCTCTTCATCGAATGCCAGCTTGGCATCGAACTCGAGCTTCGCCTTTTCGATCGCCTTCATCAGCTCCTGCAACTTCTTCTTGTCCGCGAAATCGGCTTTCTTCTCGAGATCGCTCTCCGCGAGCAGATCGACCAGCTTCGGCCCGCCCGCCGGCGAGGCAGGCTCGCGCAGCCGGCGGCCGATCTTCGCGGCCACCTGATCGTATTCCTGGACGTTGAGCAGGAATTGCGTGAGATCGCCGCCTTCAAGCGTCTTGCCGCCCTTGCTTTTCACGACGTGCTCTTCGGTGGCGCGCTTCATCAGCTCGCGCGAAAAATCGCGCTCGTCGCGAATGTAGCGGTCCATCTTGCCGCGCTTCACGCGATAGAGCGGCGGCTGCGCGATGTAGATGTGCCCCTTCTCGATCAGCTCGCGCATGTGGCGGAAGAAAAAGGTCAGCAGCAGCGTGCGGATGTGGCTGCCGTCGACGTCCGCGTCGGTCATCAGGATCACTTTGTGGTAGCGGAGCTTCGCGGCGTCGAAATCGTCCTTGCCGATGCCGGTGCCGAGCGCGGTGATGATGGCGCGGATTTCCTCGTGGCCGAGCATCTTGTCGTAACGCGCCTTCTCGACGTTGAGGATTTTACCTTTCAGCGGCAGAATCGCCTGGTAGCGACGGTCGCGGCCGCCCTTCGCCGAGCCGCCAGCGGATTCACCCTCGACAACGAATAGCTCGCAGCGCGCCGGATCGCGCTCCTGGCAATCGGCCAGCTTGCCGGGCAATCCAGACGAATCGAGCGCGGATTTGCGCCGCGTCAGCTCGCGCGCCTTGCGGGCGGCTTCGCGGGCGCGCGCCGCATCGATGCACTTGCCGATGATCTTGCGCGCGATCGACGAATGCTTGTCGAAATACTCGCCCAGCTTTTCGTTGATCAGCGATTCGACGAGGCCCTTGATGTCGCTATTCAGCTTGCCCTTGGTCTGCCCCTCGAATTGCGGCTGCGGCAGTTTCACGGAAATCACGGCGACCAACCCTTCGCGCACGTCGTCGCCATTGATCGAGACTTCGTCCTTCTGCTCCTTGAGCATGCCGAAGGAATTCGCGTAGTAGTTGATGGTGCGCGTGAGCGCGGAGCGAAAGCCGGAAAGGTGCGTGCCGCCGTCGACGGTATTGATCGTATTGGCGAAGGCAAAAATGTTTTCGGCGTAGCTGTCGTTGTACTGCAGCGCGATTTCCATATCCACCTGCTCGCGCTTGCCTTCCATGTAGATCGGCGAATCGTGCAGCGTGCCTTTGCCGCGATTGAGGTGCTTCACGAATTCGGCGATGCCGCCGGTAAACCGAAATTCGTTTTTCTTGTCCGAGCGCTCGTCGTCGAGCGTAATTTTCAGCCCCTTGTTCAGGAACGCGAGCTCGCGCAGGCGCTGCGAAAGCGTGTCGAAGTTGTAGGTGGTGGTCGCAAAAATCGAAGGATCGGCGTGGAACGTGATTTTCGTCCCGGTCTTTTTCGTCTTGCCGGAAGCTTTCAGCTTGGAGGTCGGGTCGCCTTTTTCGTACGACTGTTCCCACACCTCGCCATCGCGCCAGATTTCCAGATCGAGCCAGTCGGAAAGCGCGTTGACCACCGAAACGCCCACGCCGTGCAATCCGCCCGAAACTTTGTAAGTGTCGCTATCGAATTTTCCGCCCGCGTGCAGCACGGTGAGGACGACCTCGGCGGCGGGCTTCTTCTCGGTGGCGTGCATATCGACGGGAATGCCGCGGCCATTGTCGGTGACGGTGACGCTGTTATCGTCGTGCACGACGACGTTGATCTCATCGCAGTAGCCCGCCATCGCTTCGTCGACGGAATTGTCGACCACTTCCCAAACGAGGTGGTGCAGGCCAAGCTCGCCGGTCGATCCGATGTACATTGCCGGGCGCTTGCGAACCGCCTCAAGGCCTCCGAGAACTTTGATCGAGGTAGCGTCGTACTTGTGCCCGCCTGCCGGCGAGGCAGGCCCGGCGGTCTTCGCGGACGGAGTCTCTTTGTCACCCATGGATCGTGCGTCTCCTCAGTGCGTGCGGCAGACTGCGACCGCCAGCGAGCGAATTCACGCTCGGGTCATGCATCCATCATGTTTGGGAAGGCTGTCGAGCGGAAGTGCGCGACACTTGCCCGCCTCGCGGGCTTGCCTTGCCCATTGGCCCCGCTCTCGCTCGCGATGCAAACTCGAGCTGGGACTCGAAGGGTGTTTCTCATCTCCATCCCGCCCCACACCGAAATCTCGGAGGGGCGCGGCGGAGATCCTCAATTTCCCCCAGCGGAAGGGGGTGCCCGGCCGCTCTTTTTGCCGCGCGATTTCAGGCTCGCCCGTTCTGGTCAGGCGCCCCACGCTGGCAAACCGCGGGCCGAACAAAGTGCCGTTCAGGAAGATTCCGGAACACCTAAATTTTACCGGAATGGAGGGTCAATTGACAAGCCGATTTTATGGCGCAAAGTCGTTTTATCTTTAGTGATTTCAATATATTACGCGATGTCTGGCCGGCTTGAACGACGGATTCCAAGGGACGAGTAAGGGGACGCGAGAAATGCGAAATTAGCACCGCTACAGAGTAAGATTTCTGCGGATTCGCTGCCGCGACGCGATCAGATGCGCATGGGCATCACGACGTAGCGGTAGCGCATCGATTCGTCGCCGAGCGGGCGGAGTTGGCCTGCGGATTGTTCGTCCTTCAGCTCGAAACTGATGGGACCATCCGCCGCGGCACCGAGAAAATCGAGCATGTACTGCGCGTTGAATCCGATGGCGATCGGATCGCCCTTGAATTCCTTGTCGATCGTTTCTTTCGCCTCGCCGTATTCCGGGCTCGACGCTGAAATCTCCACGCCTTCCTTGGCGAGCATGAATTTCACCGCGTGCGAGCGCTGATCGGCAAGCTGCGAGACGCGCCGCAGCGCGTCCTGCAATTCGCCGCGTTCGAGCACGATCGTCTTGTTCGCGTCGCGCGGCAGCACAGCCTCATAGTTTGGGAATTGGCCGGTGAGTTTGCGGCAGGTCAGCAGGCGGCGGCCAAACTGGAAAAATAGGTGGCTTTCATCCTGCCCGAAATCGACGAGCGCGTCGTCGCCCGATTCAGCGGCCAGGCGCTGCACCTCGTTCATCGCTTTCTTGGGGACGAGCACGCGCGTCTCGGATGAAAGACCCTCGAGTTTGTGATCCATTTCGACCATCGCGAGGCGATGGCCGTCCGTGGCAACCATCGTCACCGATCCGGGCTTGAGCACTAACAGCGCGCCATTCAGCGTATAGCGCGACTCTTCGAGTGAAATCGCAAAGGTGGTCTTCGCGATCAGGCCCGCGAGTAGTTTTGCGGGAATCTGCACCAGCGCGTGGGGGAAATTCGGCAGCGCCGGAAAATTTTCCTTCGACATTCCGATTAATTTGTAACTCTTTCGGTCGCACGTCACCTGCACGTAGTGATTTTCAAGTAGCTTGAATTTGATCTCTTCTTCTGGTAGTAAGCGTACAAGCTCCAGTAACTTTTTCGCAGGGATCGTGCCAGCGCCCTCTTTCTTGACCTTTGCCTCACACGACGTGCGGATACTAAGCTCCAAGTCAGTCGCGGTGATCGTCAAGCGATTACCGCTCGCCTCACACAGAAGGTTCGAGAGGATTGGGATGGTCGTCTTACGCTCGACGACGCCCTGCGTGAGATTGAGCTCTTCGAGAAGATCGAACTTCTTTACGCTGAATTCCATTCGCGTGCGGTCCTTGTGATTCGGCGTTGATTTTCGTCGCGGCTACTGTACAGCTATTTTATAGAATTAAGAAGGAATGAAAACCGTAGAAGCCGCCGCAACTGTGAATCTGCGGAAAATAGTCTAACACGTTGCCGCACATACGTTTCAGCCGTCGCGTGTCCTGTGGAAACCTTGGTGGCTCGTGCAAAAACTCTCACGCTGGCCGCCGGAAGTGAAGTTTTTCCGCGGGTATCCACATCGAGAAGGAAGCTTCACCGCGGCGCTGGCGTTAACTCTAACCGAACGAGTCGAGTAGCTTGTTGATCGTTTTGTTCAAATCTTTATCGACCTGGCGAAGGCCCTCAATCTTGTTGATCGAGTGCAGCACGGTCGTGTGATGCTTGCCGCCGAATTGCTTCCCGATTTCCGGCAGTGAAGCGGACGTAAGCCGCTTCACCAGAAACATAGCAACCTGCCGCGGGAAGGCGATCACCTTGGAATTACTACGCACCTTCAGGTCCTGCGCGCGAAGCCCGAAGTGCTCGCCAACCTTTTTTTGAATCTGCTCGATCGTGACCTTCTTTTCCTGCGTCTCGATCACGTTCTTGAGTACCTGCTGGGCGGTCGAGAGGTTGATCTCGATGCCGGTTAGAGACGCATACGCCATCAAGCGAATCAGCGCGCCCTCAAGCTCGCGGATGTTCGACTTGATCGAGCGCGCGATGAACTGCGCGACGTCATCCGGCAGGGCGAGCCGCTCGCTATCCGCCTTTTTCTGGAGAATGGCGATCTTGGTTTCGAGGTCGGGCATCTGGATATCGGCGATCAAGCCCCATTCGAATCGCGAACGCAAGCGCTCCTCGATGGATGAAATGTCTTTCGGCGGGCAGTCCGACGATATCACGATCTGCTTTTGCTGGTCGTAGAGCGCGTTGAATGTGTGAAAAAACTCTTCCTGCGTCCGCTCGGCGCGCGCGATGAACTGGATATCGTCCACCATCAGCACGTCCATGGTACGGAAGCGCTCGCGAAAGCTCGGCATGCGCTCGAAGCGAATCCCGGCGATCACCTCGTTGGTGAATTTCTCGGCGCTGATGTAGGTGAGCCGCACGCCGGGATTGCGGCGCTTGAGCTCGTGCCCGATGGCTTGCATCAGATGCGTCTTGCCAAGCCCCACACCGCCATACAGGAAAAGAGGGTTGTAGGATTTCGATGGCTGCTCCGCCACGGCCTGCGCCGCCGCGTGCGCGAACTGGTTCGACGCGCCGACGATGAACTTGTCGAAGGTGTAGCGTGGATTCAGCTGATGCTCCGCCGAATCAAAATCCAGTCGGGCTTGTGCTACAGCTGTAGGATTCGGCGGCGCTGGCTCCGCCTCCACGCAAATGAAATCGACGACCACCTCCGGCCGGCCAATCTCCACGAGCACCGCCTGCAGAAGCTCGCCATAGGTCTGCTTTAACCTCTTGCAGAAGAGCCGGGTAGGTACCCGGACCACCATGTGCTCGCCTTCCAAGCGCTCCTGGCGTGTGGGCCGGAACCAGGTAGCGAAACTGTGGGGATTTACGCGCCGCTCCATGTGCTGGAGGACCTTATCCCAAAGATTCATCAAAAATAGCCCCCATGCAATTTCCACTGATGTGGAAATACTGTGGAAACCTACCTCCCGCGATAGGAGGCCTTTATAGGTTTGGTCGATCGGGCTCGATGCCGCAGACCGCGCCCCGCCTTAACCTGCGGCATGTCAATGTGTGCTCGCGCTCGATTGTGCTCAGCGACTGTACGCGAGGGGGGATTCTGCCTAAACGAAACGCGCGGGGCAAGAGAAAATTGAACGAAGTTATGCGGAGCGCTTCACAGAGAATTCACAGTTTTTCCACAGGGCAAATTTCATGTTGATTCCATCGCAATTTCGTGCGCGCCGCTCTTTTCCGGCATTTCTTGAAGTACGAACAGACCAGCGCTTCGCCGCAAAATAGATTTCCACAGGGAAGGCCTCCGAGCAGTACTGTGAAAAACTGGGGCGCGCGTCTCTTTTCTTGCGATATGAACGCCGCATGACACCGTTTCTGACCTAGGAATCGAGGCGAAAATTCAGCCGTTCGATCGAACGCGCGTGGCCGGTGGATTCGTCGACATCGATGAGCACGCTGTTCATTTGAATATCGCCCTCGGCGACAACGAACCGCGAAGGCATCGTGTTGTCGAAGAAGTGCTCGAGAATGCCCTGCTTTTCCATGCCGATTACGGAGTCGTGCGGGCCCGTCATGCCCACATCGGTGATGTACGCCGTGCCCTGCGGGAGCACGCGGTAATCGGCGGTGGGGACGTGCGTGTGCGTCCCGAGCACCGCGGAAACTTTGCCGTCGAGATGCCATCCCATGGCGACCTTTTCCGACGTGGCCTCGGCGTGGATGTCCACCACGATCACTTTCACGTCGGGCGGAATTTTCGCGAGTTCGCGCTCGGCCGTGCGAAAGGGATCGTCGATCGGGGTCATGAACGTGCGTCCTTGCAGATCGAGCACGGCGTAGCCCGTGCCGTTCTTCTCTCCCACGTAGAGCCCTTGGCCGGGCGAGCCATTCGGAAAATTCGCGGGGCGCAGCAGGCGCGGCTGCGTCGGAAAGTACTCGATGATTTCCTTGCGCTTCCAGATGTGATTGCCGCTGGTGAGCACGTCCGCGCCCTCGGCGAAAAATTCCTCGGCGATCCGCGGCGTCACGCCGAAACCCGAAGCGGAATTTTCGCAGTTGATGATGCACAGATCGACGTGGCGCTGCGCGAGGATGTCCGCGAGCCGCTCGTGAACGATCTTGCGGCCGGGCGAGCCGACGATATCGCCGATGAAAAGGATTTTCATGTTTTAGCGGTTTCTAGAAGCGGAGCGGTCCACTTCGCCGTGCGTTGCTAGGCCCTGAACCCCACAAATAGGTGGGTGCCCCGCGCCTGCTTTCAGGCTTTCCCGCGACGGCAAGCCGCCCGGGACATGCACAAGGGCAGGACGACGCGAGCTCCCTGGGATCCAGTGTTGGTTCAATAGGCTTTCGCAGCGTCACCTGCGTCGCAGGCCAACTCCGCAGTTTATTGTAGCAGTAAACGCGGAGAGGATTGTTTTGGACGCATGCGAATCGACGCCGGTGCCTCCGCCTAGAAAACGAATTTTGCCCCGAGCTGGACAAGACGCGGCGGGATTGCATTGATGACCTGGCCGAAGGTCGAGCTGTTGATGTTTCCGTCGACAGCCTGTGGCCCGAAAAACTGAGCGCGGTTGAAAATGTTGAATCCCTCGATTCGGAATTGAAGAGACTTCGATTCGGTCAGCCGGACGTTCTTGAGAAGTGCCATATCGAAATTGTTCATGCCCGGCCCGTAGAAGAAGCGCCGCTTCGCCGTGCCCGGCGTGCCCAGGACGTTCTCGCTGAACTGCGCAGCATCGAAATATGGCTGTCCGTTGCGCGGATTGTGATTCAGGCCGAGCGGGCCGCCCAGATAATCCGGCTCATCCACCCCGAAGTTGTTGACGCCATTCGGCTCGGAGCCCAGCAAGGAATTGTCGCCATAGTTGACGAGCGTCACCGGAAGCCCCGTGCTGAAATGGGTGATGCCGGAAAGCTCCCAGCCCTCGGTCCAGCGGTTCGTCGCCCGGAATAGATGTTCGAACGGAATCTGATAGCCGTAGCTCACGACGAAGTTGTGCTTCACGTCGAATGAGGAGAGGGCCTTGCTCAGCGCCGGGTCGAGCGGGTTCACTTCTTCGCCGAGGTTCGAAGACTGGTCCTCGGATTTGCCGTAGGTGTAGCCGGCCAGCACGTTCAGGCGTTTGCTGCTGTGGCGAAGAGTGACCTCCAAAGCGTTGTAATTCGAGTTTCCAATCGTTGCCTGGTTGGCGTTGCTGCCAAAATCCGATCCCAACGGGCCTCGTGTGCCGTTGTAGATCTTGCCAGTGGAAGTCACGTACGTGCTGTCTTCGCCGAAAGGACCGCACGGCGTTTGTCCCGGCGCGAGGTTCGCGGGATTGCTCAGGAACAAGCAGAGCGATGGATCGCCCGGGTTCGCCTCCTCCAGCACGAGAAGCCGATGCGCCTGCGTGCCCACGTAATTCACGCTGAATACGGTGTTCGGTCCCAGCCCGCGCTCGAGCGAAAGCATGTATTCCTCGGTGTACGGAATACGATTGGTGGTCGAATAGTTGGGAAGCCCGGTGATGGGTTCGAACTGCGACCAGTCGATATTGCGATCGGGGTGGCTCGCGCTCGAATTCAGCGGCGCCAGCGTGACAGGGAAATATTGCCCGAGATCCTGGCCGGTCGTGGCTGTCACAAAGGGTGTGGCGAATAGTGGCGGCGCGGGGCTCGTGTACGTCGTTCCGTACGGCGCATTCGCGCTCATCACGCCGATCGTGAGAGCCTCGATCGCCGTATAGAACATGCCGTAGCTGGCCCGGATGCTGGTCTTGCTGGGTCCGCCCAGCAGTTTGGCGAATGCTCCGTTCCCTGAAATGCTGGGCGAATACGCCAACCCGACGCGTGGCGCAAAATCGCGATCCCCGGGAGACGCCAGCGTGCGCGGCACTCCCGGATCGGTCGGGTACAAGATGCCAGCGGGCGCCCCCGGAAAGACCACCGACTGCGCGCCCGGCACGAACGTCGCGATCTGGTTGTACTTCTCATACCACGGTTCGATTCGATCCCATCGCAAGCCGTAATTCAGCGTGAGGTTGCGCGTCACGCGCCAGCTGTCCTGTGCGTAGAGGCCCGCGTACTTGTTGCGGCCGTAGAAGGGCTGGAGCTGGCTCTGGTTGTACTGGCTGGGAATGCCCAGTAGAAAATCCGCGAAATCGGAGCCGGTCTCGGTGCCAAAGAAGAGAAAGCTGCCGTTGAACTGGGCGATCGCGTTGACGTTGATCTGGTCGTAGTGGAACTCCGCTCCGAATTTGAGCGTGTGCGTCCCGATCACCTTCGAGAAATTGTCGAGCCACTGGAACGTATTCCCGGCCTGATTCAACTCGTTCGTGTTGGTGCCGATCGTGTAGCTGTTGAATCCGACGCTCTCCACTCCCTCCGTTTTCGGCGAAAGCGGCACGATTCCCGGCGTCCCGGCGCCCACTTCAAAACCCTGCGATGCCAGGCTCACGCCGACTCCTCCGGCCGGTTTGCCCAAGTCGTTTGCGTCGCGCAGGTAGCTGAAGCGAAATTCATTCAGCGCGGTTGAGCCCAGCGTTTTGGTGTCGCCCAGCGTCAGCAGCTGCGCGCGGCCGGTGTAGAGCGCGTTGAAGCCCGGGACGTTGGCCCCGCCTTGGGCGATCGGATAAGGATTGTTCTGCGACCAGTCGTCGACAAAGTAGTAGGCGGAAAGTTCGCCCCAACGCGTGTTAGCGTCCAACCGGTACGCGCCTTTGTCGTCCCGCAAAGTCTCGTTGTAAGCGGATGTCGAAAACGTCCCATTCGCATTGTTGGGCGAAGGGATGTACTTCAAAAGGTTCATTGCGGGCGCAGACCAGGCCTCTTGCGGGATCACCGCGCCGGGAAAAACGCACGTCGAGATCGTGCATCCGGGCGTGTAGTAAGGCTCGCCCGCCGAAACAGCGTAATCCAGCTTCCCCGAAAGCAAGCCGGCCCAGTAGGGCCCGCTCACTGTGGTAGGAATTGTGTTTCCCTCTGCGTCGGTGGTTACGAACGAGCTTGCCAGATCGGAGAGATTGCCCATCTGGTCCTGAATGGACGGAACCGCGATCTGCCCGGTATCCGTCCCCTGCGTCGACCGGGTGCCCTGATAGTCGCCGTAAAAGAAGATACTGTTTCTTCGAATCGGGCCACCGAGCGTTCCGCCGAACTGGTTCTGGTCGAATGCCCCACGGGTCGGCGAAAAATAGTTGCGCGCGTCGAGGTCCGTGTTGCGCAGGAAGTCGAAGCCGTCCCCGTGAAATCGATTCGTGCCGGACTTCGTTACGACGTTGATCTGGCCGCCGCTGAACTCGCCGTACTCCGCGTCGAAATTGCTCGTGAGGATCCGAAACTCGGCGATCGAGTCCAGGTTTGGGACGATGGCCGAGCCCATGTCGATGTCTTCTTCCACGTCGCTTCCGTTCACGAGGAACGCATTCGCAAACTCCCGTTGCCCGTTGATGGAAATCGTCCCGGGATTCAAATCGCCGGAGGGCGAAAGCGCGCTCGCGCCCACATCTTGCACGGTGCTCGACGTGATCGAAGTGGTCGGCACTACGCCGGGCTGAAGAGACAGCAGATCGGTAAAGCTGCGCCCATTCAGAGGAACCGCGGTCATTTGCTTGCCGGTCACTACTTGTCCCATTTGCGAGCTGATCGCCTCCACGTGAACGGCCGCATCGCTTACGGTGACGATCTCGTTCTTTTCGCCGACTTCGAGTGTTGCGTCGACGATCAGAGTGCCATTCGCGTCGATCACCACTCCGGTGCGGCGATATGGCTTGAAGCCCGCGGACATGACTTCGATGTTGTAGCTCCCGATGGGCAAGCTCAGGAACGAATAGCTGCCCTTGTCATCGGTAGCGGTCGTCTGATGGACGCCAGTGCTGGTGTTCGTGGCAGTGATGGCCGCTCGAGGTATCGCCGCCCCAGTCGCATCCTTCACGGTGCCTGAAATACTTCCTCCTACGCCGGCCCATGTGACCAGTGCGAGAAGAGAAAAGAGAGCCAGCGACGCGGCTGCGAGACTTCCTTTGAAGATCAATTTCCTTTTCCTTGCTGACAAGTCCGCTCCTCGCTGCTTCAAGATTTGGCGCGCCGCCAAGGAAGCAAAACATTCCTACATGCAACTGGCTATCAACTAAGGTGTGGACGAAAATAACCTTAGTTGATATTCGGTGTCAACAAGAGATTGCGGAATTTCTTATGACACTGCGCAGCGGCAGGCCCGGGGGCCCGCCGCTGGCAGAAGGTGTGTTGGGTTTTAGAAGTGGAAGCCGATCTCGGCCGTCACCGTTCTTGGCGTCACGTAGTGCGTCCCGCTGAACGTCGAGAGGAAGTTGTAGAGGGCATAGTTGTTCGCGAGGTTAATGACTGTGATGCGCGCGCTCCACTTGTAACGGTCCCCGTGGAAGAGATTGTCGTCTCCGATCGCCAGGTCAAACAGGTTCCTGGCCTGGATTCGTGGTGGATTCTTGTCGTCGTTTTCGGTGCCCGGTTTCGGCACCGAAACCAGCGTGGACCCGAACTGCGATGCCGGGCATGCGGTCACTCCGCCAACGGTCGGCAAGCTGGAGGTTATGAACGTCCCCATCGGATTCGCTGCGGAAGGCGGAGCCGGATGAGAAGCGCCGCAGAAGAACCCCGCCTCGAATTCCTGGCCGGCGCTCAACGGGTTCCCGAATGGGTCCTCCATCAGAATGGCTGACTGGCCAGCATCCGTCACGGATTGCGGGCACGTGTTGTCCAGATTGACCCCATAGCACGGGGCAGCGCCTGCCACGAGGCCGCTGTCGTAACGCCAGTTGAAACCGATCCACGGCCAGCGCACCGACGGCTGGTACTGCAAGTGTGCTGTCGAGTTGAACTTCTCATCGTGGTCGATGCGGAATACGCCGATCGGCGCGGTAGGGCTTTCGCCCGCTCCCCCGATTTGCGGCGTGAAGAAACGTGCGGCGACGCTCGACATGATCACGTAGGCCGTAATGCCGTGCAGGTTGGTGACGTTCACGCGCCCCGTGAATCCGGGAATCTTCGAGTTGTGCCATTCGACCGGGAACGTGATCGGCGTGTTGCCGAGCACGCTGAAGTCGTAGCCGTTATGCGTGTATTTCCAGATGTATTCACCGTCGAATACCACGTGCTTCCCGAACGCCTGCTGCAAGCCGGCATGGAACTCATTGCGAAAGCCGGGGTTCAACGGCGTCAGCGTCGTACTTGGGTCGCATGCAAGAAGCGGATTAAGAACTGCGTCATTGCAGCCGATGCTTGACAGCACTAAGTTCTCGTTGAAAGGTGTTTCCAGAGTTCGAGCATACGAAACGCGAAGCACCGTGTTGCTCTGCTTAATGTTGTAGGCAATTCCTAAACGGGGTTCCGCTTGCTGCGCTTTGGAAATGCCGTTATACACGTCACCGCGTATGCCCAGATTGAGGTTCCAGTTCCCCTTCGTGATCGTGTCCTGCACGTACAGTGCAAGTTCCTTTACGTCCGTATGACCGCGGAACAGGTAGTCTCCACCGCCATTTGTCAGATCGTAGGCGCACGCCGTATTTGGCATCGGAGTGCCGTCCGGATTCTCGCAGCCCAGCGAGGCGCCGAGCGTCGGATCGACGATGGCGAGCTTGTCGTTTTCGGTAAGGAACGTCTGCTCGTAGCTGACACCCGCTTTGATGTTGTTAATTCCTTTCACATAGGAAACGCTCGCGCGGGCGCCGGCATTCGTGAGAAAGCGAAGTTGAGAAACAGTTTCCCTTTGCAGGTCGGTGGGCGCCAGATCGGCAAACGGATTGCTGCTCGGATAGTAGTTGTACTGGTCATGGCGCACCCACGCTCCCACGTTCAATACGGTCTCCGAATTGATCAGGTGGGTCCAGGTCGGCGCAAGATTGTACGTGAGGATCTGCGAGCGTTGATCCGCGGGGCCCACCGGCTGCGTACACGCTGCGATTACGCAGTCGTTCGATGTGTTGGCGGGTATGCCGCCACTGTCGACAACCACTCCATACCACGGCGAAGCGAACTGCGAATCATAGGAATTCGGCGTCTGGAACCACGAGCGCGAGAAGCCTAGATTCAGGTGAATCGAATCCGCCTGCGTAAGCTGGTAGTCCAGGCGATCGAAAACGTTTTCCTCGTTTCCCTTGTCGTGCATCACCACAAATTCCGGCGGATCGAGGAACCGGCTGGTGTTCAGCCCGTTGGCGGAAATGAAATTCCCCCAGTTTTGACCGCCGTAACCGAAGTTGAAACCGCCGTTGGCGCTGCCAAAACTCCCGTAGTCGGCGGTGATGTCTCCGTGCGGCGTCGTCATTCCCTGGCCCGAGCGCGTCGTCACGTCGATTACCACGCTCGTTTTGTCGCCGTATTCGGCCGGCGGAGCCCCATCGATCACTTCGAGCGATTGAACCGCATCCACGGGAACCTGGTTCGAGAAAACCTTGCTCTGCTGGTCCGTAATGGGCTGGCCATCGACCGAGAACGAGTTTTCCGCGTGGTCGCCGAGACCGTGGAAGAGGCCGTTGGAATCCGCGGCAATGCCCGGCGAAGCCAGCGTCACCAGCGAACTCAGCGACGAAGACTGGCTCTCGAGCGGCAGTTCATCAAACAGCTTGCGATCGATATCCGTGTGCGCGGTCGAGTCGTTCTCGATCAGGTCGTTTCCGCCTTCCACCGTCACCGTCTGCGTCGTCCCGGCAAGCTGCATGCTAATCTTCAACGCCAGGGGCACTGCCGAACGCACATCGATATCCTGGACGTAATCGCCAAAGCCCTTCGCCTTCACCATCATGTGGTACGGGTTGAACGGCACGTTCGGAATCGTGAAGTTTCCGGAGGCATTGGTCGTTGCGCTCCCTTCAAAACCGCTCACGGGATCGTGGATCGTAACCGTCGCGCCTGGTATCACGGCCCCTGTTTGGTCCGTGACCGTGCCTCCCACGTTGACCGAGTTTCCGCCCATCTGGGCTTTCGACACAGGCGCGATGCTCCATGCGGCAGCCAACAAAAGCAGAATCCCAAGAACTGCTCTCGCGAATCTCATGAATTTTTCTCCCATTAGGAATGCGGCTCCGGCCGACTGCCGGAGCGATGGCAAATGTGAATGTGGATATCAGCACGCGCCGCGCAGGCGCCGCGTGCCGGGAGAATTCGATTTTCTTAGGAATTCGAGATTAAGCGGGTGGACCGCGGGGATTACTCGGCGTGTAAACGGGATCGATGCTTGGAACGAAATGCTCGGCGACTACGAACCTCGCCACCGGAACGGGCGTTTGTATCGCCACGGGCGCCGTGGCTTGCGGCGCGGCGGCGTGGCCGACCTGGCAAATCTGGCAGTGCTGTTCGTTCGAGGCTTGCGCGTGCCAGTGCGCGAGCGCGTGTGTGGTCAGCGCGCTCAGCGTAAGGATGAGCGCGACCGCCAGCACCCCTCGAATTATTCGCTTCGCCATGCCCAAAACCAAACTAAGTGAAGCTCCCCATGAAAACTCTAGCTTGGATGCCTTCCGGGCGCCAAGCGTTTCGGGCCACCATAGCCTTATCCAGCAATACGCGCCGTCTGAACTAAACCTGCAGCACGTCGCCTTCCTTGGCCACCATCTCGTAGAGCACCGGATTCACGAAAATGCCCAGGAAGAGCCGCGAAATCAGCCCCGCCACAATCACAATGGCGAAAGGCTTCTGGGTATCGGAGCCGACGCCGGTCGAAAGCGCGGCGGGCAGCAAACCGAGGCAGGCGACGAGCGCCGTCATCATGATAGGCCGCAGGCGCAGCAACGATGCCTCGCGCGTCGCCGTACGGATGTCCTGACCCTCCTGCCGCAGCTTGTTGATGAACGACACGAGAATCACCGCCGTCTCAACCGAAACGCCCATCAGCGCCAGCAGCCCGAGCACGGACGAAACGCTGAACGGCGTCCCGGTCAGCTTCAGCGCGATCAGCGCGCCGACCGGCTCCGTGATCACCACGCCGATCGCGATCGTCACCGGGAATTTGAAATTGCCGTAGAGCGCGAACAGGATCATGAAAATCAGCAGCAGCGCCAGCGGGCCGATCACGTCCAACTGCTGTCTCGCTTCGAGGTACTCGCTGTATTCGCCACCCCAGGCGAGCCGGTAGCCCTGCGGCAGCGACTTCTGAATATCCGCGATCGCGCGCTGGCCCTCATTCACCGCGCCCTCGAGATCCCGCCCCTCGATGCTGTACTGCACGCCGATGTACCGCGAATTCTGCTCGCGATAGATGAACGAAGCCCCGCTGGCTTCACGGATGTCGGCGAGCTGGCTCAGCGGAATCTGCTGTCCGCTCGGCGTCGGGACGAGCAGGTTGCCGATCGCCTGCGCGTTTTCGCGAAATTCCGGTTTCATCCGCACCACAAGATCGAAAAGTTTCTCGCCCTGAATCACCTGCGTGGCTGCCTGCCCGCCCACCGCCGCCTGCACCACCGCCTCCACGTCGGCCACGTTGATGCCGTAGCGCGCGATCTTGTCGCGGTCCGTATCGATCAAGAGGCTCGGTTGCCCGAGTTCGCGCACCACCGTGAGTTCGGTGAAGCCGCGCACTTGCGCGAGCCGCCGCTTGATCTCGAGCGCCTTATCCTGCAGCACATTCAAATCCGGGCCATAAATCTTCACGGCCAGCGAGCTTTTCAACCCCGTGAGCGCTTCGTCCACCGCGTCTTCCGCCGGCTGCGTGAAATTGAAAATCACGCCGGGGAAGGCGGAGAGCCGCTTCTGAAGGTCTTCGGTCAATTCAGCTTTGTTGTGGATCGGCCCCTTCTTCCACGTCGCATCGTCGTAGGGTTTCAATCCAACGTAAAATTCATCGTTGAAAAACCCGGTCGAATCGGTGCCGTCGTCGGGGCGGCCCAGCTCGGAGCCCACGTCCGTCACCATCGGATACTTCATCAGGATATTGCGTACCTGCGGGCTGAATTTCGCCGCTTCCTCGTAGGAAATCGTGTATGGCATCGTCGCGCGCACCCACAGCGCGCCTTCGTCGAGGTGCGGCATGAATTCGCCGCCGATGAATGGAACGAGCAGGAGCGTCGCGCCGAAAATGGCCAGCGCCACCACGATCGTGGTCTTCGGGTGATCGAGGCAGCGATCGAGGTGCCTCGCGTATTGCCGCCGGATCCATTCGTACGGCCGGTTCGTGGGCTCGTGCACGCCTTTCTTGAACCAGTACGAGCACATCACCGGGACGAACGTGAGCGTGAGAATCAGCGCGCCGACCAGCGCGATCGACATCGTGTCCGCCATCGGATGGAATAGTTTTCCGGAGGGCCCGCTCAGCGCGTAGATCGGAATGTACCCGGCGATGATCACCGCGACCGAATAGAAAATCGGCCGGTCCACGTCTCGCGCCGCCGCGAGGATCACCTCGTGCAGCTCGTACTCCTGCCCTTCGCGCAGACCGAGCTCGCGGAAAATGTTTTCGACCATCACCAGCGTGCCGTCGATGATGATCCCGAAATCGATGGCTCCGATCGACAGTAGGTTCGCCGCCGTGCCTCTTGCGTGGAGCACGATGAACGACGTGAGCAGCGCCAGCGGAATCGTGAGCGCGACGATCACCGCCGCCCGGAAGCTCACCAGAAAGAACACCAGCACGATCAGGACGAGAATCATGCCGCGCAGCAAATTGTTTTCGACCGTGCTCGTCGTCAGCTTCACCAAGTCGCTGCGGTCGTAGAAGGGACGCACTTTGATGTCGGGCGGCAGGATGTGTTCGTTCAGCTCTTTCGTTTTCGCCTCGACGCCTTTCAGCACGTTCTGCGTCTGCTCGCCGGTGAGCATCAGGATCACGCCCTCGACGGCGTCGTCCGTCTTGTTGAAGCCGAATTCGCCGAGGCGCGGCGCGTGGCCGATCGTCACGTCGCCGATATCCTTCACGCGCACCGGCACGCCGTTTTGCGATCCCACGATCACGTTGCCGATGTCCTGCGTATCGCGCAGCAGGCCCAGCCCGCGCACGTAGTAGAACTGCCCGCCTTGCGAGTAAAACCCGCCACCCGTGTTCGAATTGTTCACCGAAAGTTGCTGGATCACCTGTGGAACTGAGATGTGGTAGCCGTAAAGCCGCGCCGGATCGAGCAGCACTTGATATTGCATCACCGTGCCGCCGAACCCCGAATCGTCCGCCACGCCCCTCACCTGCTTGTATTGCGGTTCGATCACCCAGTCTTCGTAGGTCTTAAGCTCTTGCGGCGTGCGGTCCGGGCTTTCGATCACGTAGCGGTAGACAAGCCCAGAAGGGCTTGAAAGCGGCGCCAGCGTCGGCGTCACTCCCGATGGATAGCTCACTTCGCTCAGGCGCTGGAAAACGATCTGCCGAGCGAAATAGTTGTCGGTGTCTTCATCAAACGTGAGGATGATGTCCGAAAGGCCGTAGAGCGAAATCGAGCGCTGTATGACCATCTTCGGCACGCCGTTCATTTCGATTTCCGTCGGCAGCGTGACCAGCCGTTCCACTTCTTCCGCCGCGTGTCCCGGCCACTGCGTGATGATCTCCACCATCGGCGGCGAAAGGTCGGGGTAAGCGTCCACCGGCATGTGCTCGAACGAAACCGCTCCCGCCGTCGCGAGAAACACCGTCAGCATCATGACCAGGAACCGCTGCCGCAGCGCGAATTGGACGACTCGATGGATCATCTCGTTGAGTTACCGCACCTCGTTGATTTACCCGCTTCTGTTACCTCGACGAAACATGACGTTACAACGTCATTCTGAGGGCCGCCGATTTTGCGGCCCGAAGAATCTCTCTTCGTGTGAAGCGTTCGCCGAGCGTGTCCCAAAGACTCAGCCCTGCCCACAATTAGTGCTGCAACGAATTCGCGAATTGCAGAAACAGGCTGCCGTCGCCCACCACTTTTTCTCCCGCCGAAAGTCCCTGCAGAATTTGCGTCTGGCCGTTCTGGCTTTCGCCGATTTCAACCGACCGCCGGCCAAACTGATTCGAGCCGTTCTCCACGTAAACGAACGGCTGATTCTCGTCGTCGCGCAGCACGGACGCATCCGGAACGGCGATCGCGTTCTGGATCGCGCCCGCCGCCACGGTCACCGTGCAGTACATGTCCCTCTTCAGCTTTTCGCCGGGGTTGTCGACCACGATGCGCGCCTGCAGCGTGCGTGTATTCGGATCGAGCGCCGCCGAAATATAGGAAATGCGCCCGTGGAAGCTGTCAGGGTAGGCGTCCGTCTGCACCACCACGTTGTCGTCCATCTTCACGTACGCGAGGTCGTTCTGATACACGTTGGCCAGCACCCATACGGTGCTCATGTCCGAAATCGTGAATGCTTGCGTCTGCCCCGCCTGCATCACCTGCCCCGGCGAGACGAGCCGCTCGACCACTTCGCCGGCAATCGGCGCGATCACTGGAATTTCCGCCGAAGAAGGCGCCTTCGCGAGATCGTCGGGATTCTTGATGCCGAGAATTTTCATGGCCTGCTCGGATGCGTTCAGGTCCGCCTGCGCCTGATTGCGGTCCGACTCCGCCTGCAGCAGGTCGCGCTCGGCGATGGCGTTGTGCTGGTAAAGGTCCTGCGCCCGGGCGTAGTTCTTGTCCGCGACGCGGAAGGTGTCGCGCGCCTTCAGATACGTATCGAGCAATTGCGAATAATCGGGGCTCGCCACTTCGAGCATGGGCTCGCCCTCGCGCACCTGCTGCCCCGGCACCACCAGAATCCGGCTCACCGGCCCGCCCACCTGCGTGATCACGGGCGTCGTTTTGAACGCGTTGTAAGCGACGGCTCCGGTCAGCCGCAGCGTGCGCGTCAGTTTTCCCGCCTTCACGGTCACCACTTGCACGTGCGACATCTGATCTTCGGGGATCGTGAAAAGCTCGGGCGTCGCCGATTTCGAGGCCTGCGACGAATACGACGTCATTTCATTCGCGTTCTGGCTCGAGCTACATCCCGCGAGCGCGCAGGCGAGCGCAAGCCCTGCGACGGTGCCGAGCGAGCAAGTACGGCGCGCGACCTTGGAAGTGTTCATGGCAGTGTCCTCGTTCCCACCGCTTCGCGTAACTGCTCGAGCGAAAGCAAGTACGACGCGAGCGCCTGCCGGTAGGCCAGCTGTGTCGCGCAATAGCTTCGCTCGGCATCCAGAAAGTCCAGCAAGCTCGCGGCGCCGCGCCTGTAGGCGTACTCGCTGATGTCGCGATCCTGCTGCGCCTCGTCGAGGTAGCCCGAGCGGTAGAGCTGAATCACCTGATCGTTCGTCCGCAGCCCCTCGTAGGCGTCCTTCACGTCCGTCAGCACCTGATCGCTCGTGAACTTCGCCTGCTCCTGCGCCTGCGTGATGGCGGACTGCGTGCGCGCGATTTCGCCCTGGTTGCGGTCGAAAATCGGCAGCTCGATCTGGCCGAAGAGCGAGGTGGTGCTCAAATCGGCGACGTGCGTGTAATTGATCTGCGCGGTGATGTCGCGCTTGCCGTTCGCCTTTGCGAGCAGGTACTGGCTGTTCGCCGCGGTCACGCCCTGCTGCGCTGCTCGCAGATCGGGGCGCGTCGCCAGCGCCTTCATCTGCAAGTCCTCGAGGTTCCCGGCGACCGGCTGATATTCGAAGGGCCCCGCTACGTCGTAATCGGCCGGCACCGATTCGTATCCGAGCAGTTGCCGCAAATCCGAAAGAGCCTGCACCTTCGCGAGCTGTGCCTGCGACGCGTCCGTCTGAAACTGCAGCATCTGCAGCTTGATCTTTAGATAGTCGTCCTCGCTGATGTCTCCGGCCTTGTAGCGGTCCTGGCTGATGTCGACCGTATTCTGAAAGCTCTTCAGGTCCTGATTCGCGAGGTCCAGCGCCGATTCCGCAAGCTCAACGCCGGTGTAGGCCGACGCTACCTGAAACGTCAGGCTGCGCTCGTTGTCCGCCACTGTCGAGCGCGTCACCGCTGTTTGGTCCTTCGCCGCCTGCAGCCGGTGCTGCCGCTTTTTGCCGCGCTCAAACAGATAGCTGACTCCGAGATCGAACTGCGCCAAATTGTCGAAATAGTTCGAGTCGGCCTGATTCCAGTTGAAGGCCGGCAGGAACTGCGCGTCGCCCAACAGCACCGGATTCGGCCGCAGGTTCGCCGTGATTTCTTCGTCCTCGCTCTGCTGGATCGTGGTGCGCGCCGCCAGCAAAGCGTGATTGTGCGCGAGCGCCATCTGAATGGCATCGTCGAGCGTGATCTTCACGGGCCCTTGCATCGACGAAGTAGCTTGTGCGATAGCCAGCTGCCCGCTGGCGAAAAAGCACAAACCAAACGCCGCAAACGCGAATAGCGCAAATTGCATGGATCGTGTACGCATGGACTTCAATCCTCAGTCAATGGAAATGGATCTGGATATGGACCGGCGTGCCCGCAATCGGCACGAGAAACGAGCGAAGCGTTCTTACGCGGAAGGTGGAGCGCGAGCAGGAAGCCGCCGGATCACGGGCGTGGCTGCAAGCCCCGTGTTCCGCGGTTCAGGTGCGGACGCGAGAAGCGCCATCGCCGGCGCCGTATCGATTGCCAGCGGCCGGTCGATTGGCTGGTGGCTCAGATGACAAATCGAGCAGGTTGTTTCCGAGGAGTCGGCGGCGTGATGATGGCACACGCTCACAACCGTCATGCCGATCAGCAGCAGCGAAAGCAGCGCTACTGGGACGATCAGATGCCGGATTGGCCGTCGCTTATTCATATCGCCCGGAGGCGGATAGCACCATGAGTTTCAATCATATAGCAGACGGCACCAACGGGGAATGGGTTGCATACGCAGAGTTGCAAGAAAGAGTTACGAGGGTGTGCCGACGTTCAGCTCCGTGCCGCCGCAAAACGCGCAGCTTGTAGGGGCGCTGCTTGCTGCCTTCATGCCAAGCAGCGAGAAACCCTCGACTCAATTCGACGCTTCGAGCGCCTTCTCGACCAGCGCCACGCACTTCTCGACGCGCTTGCGCAGCGGCCCTTCGATCGCCTCCTGCCGCGCCCGGTGCGTGAACATCTCGTCGGCGATGTTGAGCGCCGCCAGCACCGCCACCTTCACCGAATCGACCATTCGCGTCGCCTCGGCCACTTCCCGCATCTTGCCATCGACGTACGACGCGAGCTCGCGCAGATGCTCCTCGTTCTGCCCGTCCGCATTTACGTTGTACATCTGGTCGTAAATCTCAATTTTCATGGTGAGACCCTCGCGCCCGTCCCCGGCTGAGGAAGCAAATGTAGCTCACCCCACACCCCCGGCGTGAGTCTTTTTGCGGCGCAGGCAGGCTATTGACCGCGAGGGACCTGCATGTCTCTCTTATGTCTGAAATTTCAAATCCCGAATTTCAGATTGAACTCTGACATCCGAAGGAACTCTCGACTTCCAGACTTTCGCTCAATCCGGGATTCTGATGCGCTTCACCATCGCATCGAACCGCGGATCGCCGTGCAGTGCATCGACCAACGGCATGGTCTTGAGGTGCACGAGCAAGCCGATGCGGTCTTGAAACGCCTTCTCGAGCCACTCGAACGCTACGTCCTTTTCGCCGAGCCGCGCGTGAACGGCGGCGATGTAGAACGAAATGGCGGAACCCGCGCTCCAGGCTTTTTTGTCTTCGTCCAGGATCGCGCGCGCCTCCGCGATCTTGCCGATTTTGGCGTAGGTCGCTGCCACCATCAAGCGGATGGGTGGCACGCCCTGCCTGCCCGCCAACGCCTTTTCGCATTCCTCCGCGGCTTTTTCCGGCTGACCAGCGCACGCGTAGGTATCCGCGATCATCGGGTGGTACTGCGGGCTTACCGGATCCATCGCCATGCCTTTCCGCAGCTGTTCGACTGCAGCCTCGAACCGCCTCGCAAAATAGTAAGCCAGGCCCAAGCGTTGGGTGATCCGCGCGGAAAGAGGATCGAGTTCGACGGCGCGCTTCCCCGCCGCGATCGCGTCGTCGAAGCGGCCCCGAACCAGATTGAACATCATCCTCGCGATTTGCACGTCGGCTAAATCCGGATTCAGCTCCAGGGCGCGCCGCTCCTCGCGCTCGGCGCCCCGGAAATCCCAGTCCTGAGCCAAAACAAACGACAGCGTGGCGTGCGCATGGGCGAGCGTATCGTCGAGTTCGACAGCCCTCAATGCCGCCGCCTTCGCGCGAGGGTAACCCTCCGCCATCGGTATGTATCCGAGTACGACGAGCACGCCGTAGGCGTGTGCCATCCATGCGTAGGCCGCGGCGTACGTGGGATCGATTTGGATCGCCTGCTGGCATAGCACGATGCCCTTTTGTAGCGGCTCGGGCAGCGAAAAGTTCAGGAAGTGCCGCGCCTTCAGGACCAGCCGGTACGCCTCATTGTCTTGCGTAGGCCGCTTGCGGAGCTTTTTCTTTTCCTCGCCGCTCAGCTGCAGGCGCAGCTTTTCCGCTATCTCCGTCGTCAACTCTTCCTGCAGCGCGACAAGGTCCGTCATCTTCCGGTTGTAGCGCCCGCCCCAGAGCTGCGCCTGCCGGTCCACATCCACCAGCTCGACCGAGACGATCAGGTCATCGCCCCGCTGGACCATGCGCCCCGCCAGCACCGCCCGCACTCCCAGTTCGCGCCCTACCGCCAGTGAGTCCACCGCCGGGCCGCGGTAGCGGAACGAAAGAGTCCGCGGCACAACGCGCATCTTCCGAAGCTGCGCCAGCGTGTTGATCAACGTCTCCGCGATTCCGTCGCTCAGATACTCCGCTTCCGGATCGCCGCTCGCATTCTCGAGCGGCAGCACCGCCAGCGAATCGATCGCGCTCGCATGTTTCGTCGACGACGACCGTTCCGCCTTTCCCGCCCGCGCCGCGGGAGTTCGCGCGGAGGTCGGCGTCTCCGCCGCAGGCGCCGCCGAAATCGGGATGTGCAAATCGCGTTTCACGCGCTTCAGGTCCGCCAGCACTCCCGACGCGCTCTGGTACCGCAGCTCGCGGTCTTTCTCGAGCGCCCGGCGGATGATCTCCTCGATCCCTTTCGGCAATTCCGGATTCCGCTCGGAGGCCGGCACGGGCTCGCCCGCAAGAATCGCGTGGAAGATCACCGCCGACGTGTTTCCGTCAAACGCCTGCCGTCCCGTCGCCATTTCATACAGCACCGCGCCCAAGCTGAAAAGATCGGTTCGCGCGTCGAGATCGCCGCCGCGCACCTGTTCGGGCGACATGTACGCAACAGTGCCAACGGCGACGCCGGGGCTAGTGAGATGCGGATCGTCCTCTTTCGTTGTGCCGTCCGCCGTCGTGCCCGCTAATGTGGCCCCTTCCATTCCCGCTGTTGCCGCGCGGCTTTGCGGTAATTGCTTCGCAAGGCCGAAATCTAAAACTTTCGCCTGTCCGCGAGCCGTGATGAAAATGTTCGCGGGCTTGATGTCGCGGTGAACGATGCTCTTCGCGTGCGCCGCATCGAGCGCGTCCGCAATCTGCGTCGCGAGATCGAGCAGCAACGCCGCGGGCAGCGGCCTTTTCCCGATGCGCTCCCTCAGCGTCTGCCCCTCGAGCAGCTCCATCGCGATGAACCGGTGCCCTTCGTGCTCGCCGATTTCGTGGATCGTGCAGATGTTCGGATGATTCAGCGCCGCGGCCGCGCGCGCCTCGCGCAGAAAACGCTCGAGCGCCTGCTTGTCGCTTGAAACTTCGCTCGGAAGAAATTTCAACGCGACGGTTCGCCCCAGCGTCGTGTCCCCGGCCTTGTAAACCACACCCATCCCGCCCCGGCCGAGCTTTTCGCCCACCTGGTAATGCGACACCGATTTGCCTGCAAGCGAATCCGGGAGGGGCATGGTGCAGGAATCTTACGGGTGCGCCAAAGCAGTGTCAACGCACCCGGGGTGCAGATCGCGCGTCATTCTGCCTGCCCTGAGCGAAGTCGAAGGGAGGCCCGCCTTTGGCCGAAGAATCTCTCTTCGTTTTCCTATCAATCACGTCGAACCAAATGCCCGAAGCGCCGCGTCTTCGTCAGGATACATTTCGAAAAACGCGTTTAGCCGGGAAATCGCCAGCACCTCCAGCACTTTCTGGTTCACGCCGGCCAATTTCATTTCTCCTCCCGCCTGCCGCACGGCCGAATAGCATCGCACTAGCTCGCCAATACCGTAGCTGTCGACAAATTCAACGCGCGCGAGATTGAGGACGAATTTCTTCGCTCCATAGCCGATCGAGACGTGAATCTGGTCCCGAAGCTTCGTTTGGCCGTCCGTCAGCGTGAGCCTCCCCACCGCCTCGACCACGATGACGCGCCCAGTCTCCCGCGTGTGCACCTGAAATCCCATGCCGCATCACCCCGAAAAACAATTTCGCGACAGCATACGCCTCTTCGCGGCGATATGCGCGCGGGGTTGCTCATCGCCATGGAACAGCTGCAAGGTCAGACGGCAGCAGCTTCAGAATCAGCGCCGCGTCCCGCTTTGTGGCGGCGGGGGACTTTTCCTGCCTTTGCTTTTGTCTTCATTGCGCCGAGAAGGCGATCAGCACGTTGCCGGAATTGCTGCCGACGACGGCGTAGCCTGAGGCGATGTAGAGCATGCCATTGGCCATGGTGGGGCCGATGGAATTGATGGCGCCGCCGTGGGCCGGGATGTTGTTGACGGTCTCGTATGGACGCGCGGTGTCGTAGTCCCACAGGATGTGGCCATCGGTTGCGGAGACGGCGTGCAGGTGCCCGTCCGAGCCCGCGACGAAGACGACGCCGGGCATCATCGTGGCCGCGGCGGAATTCGAAGCGCGGCGAGCTGTAACGGCGGTGGAGACGGTGTCCCCGTTCATGCTCACAGCAGCGTCCTCAAACTTCGGCGGGAACGGCGTGTACCAGACTTTTTCGCCGGTGGCCAATTTCAGCGCGACGATGCCCCCGCTCTGCAGGCCGTAGTAAACGTTTTCATCGTCCGCGCAACCGCCCCACACGATTCCATTGAGCTCCGCGTAGAAGGAATTCTCCTGGCCCGGGGGCACGTCGACGACCTTCGTCTCCCAGACCTTGGCGCCTTTGTTATCCGGATCGACCGCGAACACGCGGCCATTTTTCGTCCCGAAGATGACGACCGACTTGCCGTTGGGAAGCGTTTTCAGAATCGGCGAATTGCCGATGTCCTGGTCGGGGCCGTTCACCGGCGGGCAATTGTCGGTGCGCGTGGGGCCGTTGCAGCCGCCGACGAACGCGTCATTCGCCGTGACCTGGTAGTGCCAGAGGATCTTGCCGGTGTCCATGTTGATCGCCATCGCCGAATCGGTGGTATCGGGGACAGGATTGCTCTGGCCGTCGCCTGTGCCGAAATAGAGGGCGCGGCGCTTCACGTCGACGGTGGGCGCATTCCACACCGAGCCGCCCGAGGACGTGTACTGCTGCACGCCCTTGGAATTCTTGCGGCTGGGCTCGGGCGGCGGGACGACGTAGGTCTCCCAGATGATTTTGCCGGTATTGGCGTTGAGCGCGACGACCGCGCCGCGCGACGTGCAGCAAGGATAGTCGAGCGAGGATGCGGAAAATTCCTCGGAGTTCGAGAGCGGTACGTAGACGCGGCCACCGTAGACGGTGGGCGAGCCGGTGATGCGCTCGATGAAATTATGCGTGATGCGCGTGACCCAGAGCTCGACGCCGGTCTGCGCGTCGATCGCGTAGGCGTTGCCATGCGCGTCGCCGAAGTACGCGGCGTATTTTGCGCCGGGGTGGCCAGTCACGCGCGCCACCGTGACGGCCGTGCGCACCGAGCCTTTCGTCTGATACGACCAGTAGACGCAGCCGGTGTCCGCGTTGAGCGAATAGATGTAGCCGATGTCGGTGGCAACGAACACGCGGCCGGAAACGATCGAGGGCGGGCCGAACGCGGAGAGACCGTCCGGATAGCCGAACGCCCACTTCACTTTCAGATTCGGGACGTCGCTCGCGGTGAGTCCCGCGGCTGCGGCGCTTTGGAAGCGCGTGTTGGCGGGGCCGTTGCCCCAGCCGTTCCATTCGGGGCCGGCGGCGGGATCGGCGAACGGAGCATTCGTCGCGCAGTGATTGGGCATCGACTTCGCGTCGCCCTCCTGCGCGGCGCCGAGCGGGCGTCCACTCAGAAACGTGGCGAGCATTCTTTTCTGGCCGTCGGTGAGCGCGTCGCCCTGCGGCTTCATCACGCCGGTGGTGAGCGCTTCGTAGATGCGCTCGGCGGGCATCTGGCGGATGGCGTCTGGCGACGGCGCTTGCGGCACGTGCGGATTGCCGTGGCAGCCCATGCAGCGCTGGAGAAATGTGGCGATGCCGGTCTCGGTGCCCTGCGAGAGATTCGCGCCGGCGGCGGGAGCTGCGGCCGGCGCCGGCGGCGGAGTTTGCGCCGCGGGGGCTTGTGCGCGCGCCGCGCCCGCGCATGCGAACCATGCCGCGATTCCAGCTGCTGCAAATGCTGCCACCCGCGCAGATTGTTTCATGATCGATCGTTCCTTTCGAAAAGCCGCGCATCTCTCGTGGCGCTGTCATCCCGCCTGCCCTGACGGAGGAAGGGACAGAGGCCCGCCGTTGGCCGACGAGGGATCTGCTGTTGCTTATTTGTCGCTGATGCCGCCCCAGGCGGAATTCAGATGATACTGCAAACCCGAGCCGACCATGATGATGCGGTGAATCAAGCCGCCCTGAATCTTGAAGTCCTCGGTGACCTCGAGGCTCGACGGGCGGTTGAAATTTTTCATCGAGACGGTCTGGCCATTGGTGAGATGAATTGTCTGCACCGTGCCATTCTGATCGAAGACCACGTTAGCCCAGACGACGCCGCGTTCCTGATCGACGATCGGGAAGCGGCGGTAATCGATGCGCGTGACGATCGCGTAGTAGCCGCTCTTGAATTGCGCCATGCAGCTCATTGCGAAAGCGTTGAAGGGCGCGTTGGGCGAGAGCGTGGGATTGTTCGTGGTCTGCATGCCGTTTTCGACGCGATTGCAATCGTCGGCGAAGGGATAGACGCCCTTGCCGTCGTTATTCTCGAGGCCGGCGAAATACATGTTGGCGGTCGAGATCATCTGCGCGCGCGAGACGCGATCCGCCTCCGGCACCGTAGCGGTAAAGATCGGGTCGGGCGTGCTCGCATCGAGCGCCGCGATGCCGTTCGGGCCGCCGCCGCCCTGGCGGTAATAGTTTGTTTCGATTTCGGTGATCCGGCCGAGCTCGACGCGCAGCCGCATTCCCATGATCAGAAGATGATCGCCCTCATGCATGGTGACCATGCACCCGATCTGCTCCACGACGAGATCGGAAAAGCACAGCCGGAAGTGACCGACCTCGGTGGCTGTGCCCCAGAATCCATCGCCTACGTCCATCACCTGATCCTGCTCGGTGTAGCGGACGTCTTTTGCGAGAGGCAACTGCTTGGGATCGTGGGCCACGAGCGCGTTCAGATATTGAGTCGCGAGGCCTTCGAGGCAGGCGCGATCGCAATCGGTCGGGATCGGGCCGTTGGCATGGACCACCTTCGGCGCGAAAATTCCTGCGCCCATGCCGAGCGCCAGGCAGCAGATCGTGGCCGCGAATATGAATTTTGCTCGCATCGTTATTCTCCTTCACTCATTGCCGCAGTGTTCTTCTCCAACAAAGCTTGGCCGCGCCCGGCCGTAGGGCGCCTCGCGCGATCGTACGCCCAGGCGGTGGCGAGTCCCCCCAAGCCGACAGCGGTGACGCCGGCACCAACCGCTTGGTGCGCCGCTGTTTCTTGCACACCGGACAAAGTCGGATCAGCCAAGATTGTCCCCAGGCAGGCGCTGAGCACGAACGCACAAAGAGCAACTCGGTCCACTATGCGCAGCTTTCGGTTTTCGAATGTCACTACGAGCAGCGCGCCAGCCGCACAATACGACAGCAGGAAGAGACGTTCGGCCCACGAGTAGATGACGGAAGGTGTCCCGGGAAAGTGGTCCCCTCCCAGCAGGACAAGGCCGCGCAAAAAGCCGTATCCGAGGAGCCCTGCCACGTACCTGGGCCATCGGCCGGTCGTGACGACGATCAGTGGAGCTGAAATCGCGAGATACACGTAACCGGTTGACCTGGAATGGTCGCTCGGAAAGAAAGAGTAATCGATGCCAAGGAGAAAGAGAAAAAATACCGTCAATCCGAGCAGGAAGGCGCCGACGCTCCAGATCAAGCTTCCCGGCTGCGTCTTCGACTCGGCTAAATCGTCGATACTGCCGTCTAGAATGCCCAATGCCAGTTCCTTTACTCAGTGGCCGGAGCCTTCGGTCCAGCCGTTGTTGAGGCCGTAGGGAATCGTGACGAACGGGAACGCCTCGACGTCGTGAATCAGGCCGCCGCGGATTCCGAAAGTCTCCATCGTGTAGAGATTCAGCACCATTCCCGGAGGCGAGTTCGGAGGAGCGCCGCGGCGAGTGCCGTCTTCAATGAAAAAGGGGAACGTGGCCACAACGCCCTTCTGCTCGTCGACGACCAGCACTCTGCGCGGGCGAATCTTCTTTATGAAGCGGAGGATCTTTGTGGAGATTTGCGCGGAGCACGTCATCATGCTGATCTTCAGCTGATCCTGGCCCTGCGGCGTATTCGGATTCGGCAGCATCGGCGAGGGCATCATGCGGCCGCCGGGCGGAGGATTGTTGACGGTCTGATAGCCGTTTTCGTGGCGGACGCAATCGTCGGCGAAGGCGCCGATTTTGCCGTCGTCGCCTTCGAGCGCATCGAAGTAGGAGTTCGCGGCCCAGATCAGGGCGTCGCGCGACGTGCGCTGCGACGCGGGAACATCGTCCACGAAGTCGGGACGCGCCGTGGTGAGCAGAGGAATCGCCGTGGGATCGACGCCGCGAGTCCAGATTTGCTCGACCTCCTGAATCTGGCCGCGGTCGACTTTCAGGCGCACAGCGACGAGCGAATCCTGCCCGTTGATTTTCAGTCGCGTCTGCTCCGCCACCTGGCCGAAGACCGGATCCGCAACTTCGATTTTGAAGCTCGTGGGTTCGACCTTCGAGCGCCAGAGCATTCCCTCGCCGATGTTCAACTCCGCCGTGTTTTCCGTCATGCGGACGTCGCGCGCAAGAGTGGGCACGGCCGAAGGATCGTGCTTGAAGATGGCGTCCATGTAGCCGTCCATCATCGCGATCAGGCAGGCGCGATCGCACGGCTTCACCATGGATGGATTCCACTCCGGCGCGGGATCCGGCGCGAACGGAAGCTTCTGCGCGTGAGAGAGAGTGGCGCTGAAAAGTACGAAAACAAAGGCGAGCAGCAAGCAGCCCGCGATGCGGCAGCTTTTCATGATTCCCCCCCCGGGGTGCAATCTCTACTACTCTTTTGCGGCTGCCGCAAGAGGCGAATTTTTTCGGGGCGTGATTGGACTGCGGGGTGGATTTCGAATACACAGCTAAACGCAGAGGGCACAGAGAAGGCACGGAGAACACGGAGGACCTTCTGTTCTGCTCGTAGGCGCCGCGAACCCACCCTCATACACCGAGGGTGGGGCCTTTGCGCTCAATCAGCAAGCATTCACACGTCAGCCCCAAACGCCACGCAGAGCCTCTTACCGTACGCGCAAGATTCGTGTAAATTATCTAGGCTCATTCCAACCGGGTTGGGGCGTGGTCCAATCGGTAGGGCACCTCACTGTTAATGAGGACGGTGTTGGTTCGAGTCCAACCGCCCCAGCCAACCCTTTCGCAAGTACTTGGAATCCGCGTCGGCCGGTACTGTCCGAATAGGTGTCCATATTTCGGTCAGCTTCGCCGAATTCCGCAGCGCAAAACCGAAACCGGGAAACGTACCGCCGCAGCCCTCGGAACAGACGAAGCGCCGGAGGCGCGATTGCCGTTAGCCCGGCATGGAGCGAAGCGGAATGCCGGGAACGCTTAGCCAACATCCCAAGTCCCGGATGGGACGGTTGAAAGCGTCTGTGCACGTTCCAAAAACGCCGGTCTCCCGGCTAGGTTCGTCTTCAATCCTTGATCACCGGGAATCCCGCTTCGGTCCAGCCGCGCCAGCCGCCGTCCATCGAGATCACGTTGCGGTAGCCCATTTTCTGCAGGTTGTCCGCCGCGAGCGCCGAGCGGTATCCGCCGCCGCAATAGAGCACCACGGTCGCATCCTTGTCCGGGACGGTCTTCTCGATATCGCGCTCGATGATGCCTTTGCTGAGGTGAACCGCGCCGGGAATATGTCCGCGCGACCATTCCGATTCCTCGCGCGTGTCGACCAGCACAATTTTCTCGCCCGCATCGAGCCGCTTCTTCGTCTCGCGAAAATCCTCCTCCTTCACCCGCTGCTTCGCTTCGTTCACTAGCTTCACAAACGCTTCGCTATGATTCGGCGCCATCGCGTCACCTCGTCGATTATTTGATGCGGATCGTCACTTCATGTCCCGCCAATTCGGCCCTACCTTCGTATCCACCACCAGCGGGACGCGCAGCTTGTGGACGCCCTGCATCACTTCTTTCACGATTTCCGTCAGCCGCGGGATTTCACCTTCCGGCGCCTCAAAAAGCAGTTCGTCGTGAACCTGCAGGATCATCCGCGACTTGAAATCACGCGCCAGCCGACGGTCGAGCTCGATCATCGCGAGCTTGATCAGGTCGGCCGCCGCGCCCTGCATCGGCGTGTTCATCGCCGTGCGCTCGGCCAAATTTCGCAGGCTCGGCTGCGGCGAATTGATTTCGGGGATCGGCCGGATGCGCCCGAACATCGATTTCGTGAATCCGCTCCGCCGCACTTCCGCGATCTCCCGGTCGAGAAGCCTCTTCACGCCGCTGTACCGTTCGAAATAGGCGGCGATGAATTTCGCGGCCTCGCGCTGCTCGATACCGAGCTGCTGCGCCAGCCCAAACGCCGATAGCCCGTAAATCACGCCGAAATTGATCACCTTGGCCACGCGCCGGTGCTCCCGCGTCTGCAATAGTGGCGCCACGCCAAACACTTCCTGCGCGGTGCGCGAATGGATGTCCTCGCCGCGCCGGAAAGCCTCCACCAGGATCGGGTCTTCTGAAAGGTGCGCGAGGATTCGCAGCTCGATCTGCGAATAATCCGCCGAGAGCAGCAGATGTCCCGGCGCTGCAATGAACGCCGCCCGGATTTCGCGCCCGAGATCGGTCCGCACGGGAATATTCTGCAAATTCGGATTCGACGAGCTCAGCCGCCCCGTTACCGCGCCCGTCTGGCTGAACCGCGTGTGCAGCCTGCCGCTCGCGGGATGGATCAAGCGCGGCAGCGCGTCCGCATACGTCGATTTCAGCTTCGCCAGCTCGCGGAATTCGAGCACCTTGCGCGGCAGCTCGTGAATCAGCGCCAGCTCATCCAGCACTTCGGCCGCGGTCGACCGCACCTTCGCCCGCGTTTTTCGCGGCGGCTGCAAATTCAGCTTGTCGAAAAGCACCTCCGCAAGCTGCTGCGGCGAATTGATTTTGAATTCGAAACCGGCGAGCTCGAAGATGCTTTTCTCGAGCTGCACGATCTGTTCCTCGGCGGCAGCCGAAATCTTTTCGAGCTCTTGCTGATCCACGCGAACGCCCGCCGCCTCCATCCGCGCAAGCACGCCCGCGAGCGGCAGATCGATCTTCTCGTAGAGGTCGGCCAGGCCCAGCGCTTCGATCTCTTTTCGCAAGATCGGCGCGAGCCGTAGCAGAAAATCCGCGCGTTCGCCCGGCGCGCCCGAAAGCGTCTGGTTCAAATGCCGCAGGACCACTTCTGCAAACGCGTGATTCGCCGTCGTCGGCCGGATCAGGAAGGAATAGAGCGCGGTCGCATGGCGAATTCCGCCCACCTTTTCGTCGCCGCCTTGCGAATCGGGCGCAGCGAGCAACTGGAACAGCTTCGGATCGTGCACCACTTTCGGCCGCTTCCCGTCCGCCAGCCATTCGCCGATTGCTGCGAGCGTTTTGTTGTCGGCCTCATTAGCCGCAAATCGCGCCGATCCCGCCTTCGTGGACGCCTCGACTGCTAGCACGCGCGTCCCGAACCCCTCGTCGTCCGGCTCTTCCGAATCGAGCGAGAGCCAGATCGCCGTTTCTTCTCCGCTCGGTACCGATTCGAGGAATTTTCGCAGCGCACCCGGAGAATCGAGCGCCGCGTAATCGGTCGGCCGCGTGTCGGCCACAGTCCCGATTTCCTTGAGGAGCGAGGTAAATCCCAATTCGCCATACAGCGCCCGCAGCGCAGCCGCGTCCGGATCCTTCAGCTTCAACTCATCGAGCGAAAGCGGCACCGGCGCGTCGGTCGGAATAGTCGCCAGCTGCTTGCTGAGCCGGACGAACTCGCCGTACTTTTCGAGTGCCTCGCGATAGCTCGCCCGCTTCACTTCGCTCGCATGTTCGAGAGCCGCCTCGGCGCTGCCGAATTGCTGGATCAGTTGCCGTGCGCCCACTTCGCCGATGCCCGCCTTGCGGCGTTCGCCCGGCGGCGTTTTTTCGTTCGGATCGCGCGCGCCCGGAATGTTGTCGATCTGGTCGCCCATCAGCGCCATCACGTCCGCCACCTTCGAGGGCGGCACGCCCATGATCTCCTCGACCTTTTTCTCATCGGCAATCAGGTCGCCCTTCGCCGGGTTCAGCGCCTTCACGCGCCCGCCCACCAACTGCATCAGATCCTTGTCGCTGGTCACGATATAGACGTCGAGATCCTCCCCCGCCGCCTGGCGCGCGAGACTCCCGATCACGTCGTCGGCCTCGTACCCCGGGTACTCCAGGATGGGGAATCGCATCGCCTCGCAATACCGCCGCACGAACGGAATCTGTATGGCAAGATCGTCCGGCATGGGCGGCCGCTGCGCCTTGTACGACGCGAACAGCTTGTCGCGAAAGGTCGGCGCGGAAACATCGAAGACCACCGCAACATAATCCGGCCGCAAGTCCTTGTGCTGGATCAGCCGTCGCATCATAGTGGCAAAGAGGTAGGGCACCTTCGTGGGGACCCCTGTCGAGGTCTGCAGGCGGTCCATCGGCGCAAAGAAGGCGCGAAAGATGTAGCCCATCGCGTCCACCAGGAACAGCCGTTTTGGCGTTGGATTCTTAGCGGGCATGCAAATCGGCGAAAACGGGAGTATAGCAGACAGGGCGGCGTGAGCCCTGCCAGACGGTCGAGTTGGCAGACAACTCGGGCGCTTTGTGATACTTGTGAAATATTCGCATAGCAATCTGCGTATTACCAAATGGACAGGCAAAAGACGACCGGGGCGATGAGCGACTCAGAACTGGCGCAGTTGCTGTCCCAGGTCCGGGCGGGCAATTCCGACGCCTGGGGCGACCTGTATCGCCAATACGCCGCGGCCATGTTTCGGTTTTGCCGCCGCGTGCTGCCGACCCGCGAGGATGCGGAAGACGCGACCACGGAAATTTTCATGAAAGTGAAGCAGAAACTCGCCACCTACGATTCGGCGCGGCCCTTCACCGCGTGGCTCTACAAGGTTGCGAGCAATCACTGCTGGGACACGCTGCGCCGCCGCCGCATCCGCCAGGACCTCGAGACGGGCGACCTCGAAACGCTTCCGCTCGAGCATCCCGACCCGAGCCAGCTCGAGCGGCTGCAGCTCGAGCACACGGGCAAGGAAGTTCGCACTGGCCTCGCCAAGCTGCCCGACCGCGCGCGCATGGCGCTCGTCCTGCGCTATTACGCGGATATGAGTTACGACGAGATCGCGGACACGCTCGGCGTGCGCCGCGCTTTCGTGGGAGTCCTCTTGCTGCGCGCGCGTCATCAATTGCGCGAAGCACTCGGCGGCGCGAGCGCGGCAGGAGTTGCTGCAGGGAGACGAACATGAGTCCCGACGACAATCTTCACGCCCGCATCGACGATCATTTCGACGAGATGACGGGGCTGCTCTATCTCGAAGGCCAGCTCGATGCGGGCCGCGCGCGCGACGTCTCGGCGCACGTCGCCGCGTGCGGTCTCTGCCGCGAGCTTCTCGGCGCGCTTGAAAAGGAAGCCATCTGGCTCCATGAATCTCTCATCTCGGACGAAGAGCCGCTTCCGGCGCACCTCGTCGCCAAGCCGGAGCGAGGAAGCGTCGGCTGGGGATGGGTGGTGGCGTTCGGGCTCGGCGTTGGCGGCGCCTATACGCTGTGGACGGGATTCGTACAACCGTCGCTCACGCAGGCGGCCCAGGCCGGCTTCACGCAGGGAAATGTTCTCACGATGCTCTTCTTCACGGGCGCTTTCTGGAAAGGATGGGATACGATGCGAGACCTCCCGGAATTCATGGCAGCGGCAACTTTGGGAATGGTTGCAATCTGGCTGCTCCGGAGACATTGGCAGCGCTTTACGACGATCGCGTTCGTGATGGGCGCGCTCGCCTGCGTCCTCGGGCTGCCCCCTTCGGCCCGGGCCGCGGATATGGAGCGCGGCAATCCCAGTTACACGCTGCCCGCCGGCCGGGAAGTGAACAACGATCTCATCGTGGCCGCCGAAAGGACGCGCATCGACGGCGATGTCGACGGCGACCTGATTTCGTTTTCCGACAGCCTGACGGTGAATGGCCATGTCAAAGGCGACATCATCGCTTTCGGGCGGGAAGTCGTCGTGAACGGTCCCGTCGATGGAAACGTCCGCGTGTGGTGCGAGTCCATCTCTCTAAATTCGACGGTTGGCAGGAACGCCACGCTTTGGGTTGGGCAGGCGAGTTTGGATGAAAAGGCCAGTGTGGGCCGCTCGATGATGCTGGGCGCTCAGAACGCCGAGCTGGACGGCCACGTCGGAGGCGACGTGCTCGCTCTCGTGGGTGACCTGGGCGACCTCACGCTAAACGGCAAGTTTGACAGGGACGTTACGATTCGAGACGGTCGTCTCACGATTGGTTCCACCGCCGAGATCGATGGGCAGACCAAGTATGCAGGCCGCGGCCAGCCGGACATTGTTTCCGGCGCAAAACTCAGCAGCCCGATTCAAATCACGGTTCCCAAGCGCGGTCCCGATTACACGCGCGTCAACTACTATCGGAACCAAGTCTTTTTGTGGGGCGCGAGTTTCCTCTTTGGTCTTGTGCTCCTGCTTCTCGTGCCTGGATTCTTCGCCGACGCCGTGCGGCAAACCCGGCGAGTTGGACCGGCCGCGGGCTTTGGTGCTCTCTTCTTCTTTGTCACTCCGATCGCCATCATCATTGCCTGCGCGACGATTGTAGGCCTCGGCATTGGAATTTCAGCTGCCTTCCTGTATGTCATCGCGTTTTACGCCTCGCAAATCTTCGTCGGTTCGTGGCTTGGGGAACAATTGCTCGGCTTCAGTCCGGGAATTGGCGCTGCGGCAGGTCGGCTGGCCCTAGGTCTGGCCGTCATCCACATTTTGATGATGGTGCCTTTTATAGGCGGGTGGGTACAGTGGGTGATCGTCCCCATCTGGGGGCTGGGCGCGCTGGTGTTGGCGGCTTATGGCCGCATGCACACGCAGAGCAGCTCGCCCGTCGCCGCCTGAGCGGTCAGCCGAACGGGCGGTGCAGCGAATTCCCACGCCCCTTACCGTGGAGTGTGCAAGAAGCCTGCCAAAATTGTCCTTTTTCTGGTCTTTTAAGCCCCCACTAGGGGGATCATCGAGTCCCCTCTTATTGCAGAAATTTCCTCGCCTTTAGGCCTCGCCGGAAATCAGATTTGACGCCGTAAAACGCCTCGCTTCCGCTACAATCGCGCCTGTCGCGGCGCGATTCCCTGGCCGCCCGAAGAGGAAAATTTGCCCTTCGCACAGCGTCTCGACGAAATCCGCGCCGGCTTCCAGCCCCCCTTCTGGGTCGCCAACTTCACCGAAATTTTCGAGCGCGTCGCCTACTACGCCACCACCGCCGTGCTCGCGATTTATCTCAGTGAGCAGCTTCACTTCTCGGACGAACTCACCGGCTGGATGATGGGAATCTTCGGCTTGGCCGTTTACATTCTTCCCGTTTTCGGCGGAACGCTCGCAGACCGTTTCGGTTTCCGGCGGGCGCTGATGTTTGCCTACCTCGTGCTGACGCTCGGCTACTTCCTGCTCGGCTCGCTTGCAGCGCCTTGGATGGAAGGCGTGCGAGCTGCGCTAGGCGACAAGTGGCTCGTGCTTGCCGTGCTTCTGATTCCGTCGCTCGGCCCCGCGATGGTGAAGCCTTGCGTGGCGGGCACCACGGCCCGCGCATCATCTGAAAGTGTTCGCTCGCTCGGATATTCGATCTACTACACGCTGGTGAATATCGGCGGCGCCGTGGGGCCCGTGATGGCATGGTTCGTCAGGAAGCAACTCGGGCTCGGAATCCCCGCCGTTTTTCGCACGGCCGCTTGCTGCGCGTTTCTGATGTTTTGGGTGACGCTGCTGTTCTATCAGGAGCCCGGAGGCGTGGGCGATCAGAAAGTGGAAACCATCGCGGGCGCGTTCAAGAACATGATCGTCGTGCTGAAGAATTTTCGCTTCGTCACATTCCTGCTGATCGTTTCCGGCTTCTACATTGTTTTCTTTCAAATGTTCGTTTCGGTACCGCTTTTCATCCGCAACTACGTGAATCGGACGGCGGATGTCGATTTGATGCTTTCGATCGACGGCATCACTGTAATCTGCCTTCAGATTCTCGCGACCTACCTCACGCGCAAGATGCGGCCGATCCACGCCATCGCACTCGGCTTTCTGATCACGGGGTTAGCTTGGGCTCCGCTCGCCGTGCATCCCAGCGTTCCGGTGTTGGCTGCGACGCTCGTTATCGTCGCTCTCGGGGAGATTGCGCAGGCGTCGCGTTACTACGAATATTGTTCGCGCCTTGCTCCTGCAGGACAGCAGGGACTTTACATGGGTTACGCATTTCTGCCCATCGCGATTGGCTACTTCGTAGCCGGCGCGCTCGGGGGGCACCTGGTCCACGAATTCGGCGACGTGCTGCACAGGCCTGCGCAAATGTGGTGGCTGATTGTGGCAATCGGCGTGGCCACGTCCGGACTGATGTGGCTGTACGGCAAGATCGTGAAGCCGCTCTCGGCGGACGCGAGCGCTTCTTAATTTACGAGGCGGCGGAGGTTTTCGATTGCCCGGCTGGCCAGCGCGTAGTTGGGTTCGATCCGCAGCGCTTGCTGAAAACATTCGCGCGCCCGCCCGAACATCCCCTTGGCGAGATAGACGCGGCCGAGATTGAAATGTGGAAAATGGCGCGGGTCGTAGCGGGGAGCCTCAATCGCGCGCTCGAGCCACGGCACGGCCTCGTCGAGGCGCCCGAGAGCGATCAGGTATGCGCCGATATCGTTGTAGGGATTGCCGAAGTCGGGATCGACTTCGATGGCGCGCTTGCACTCGGCGATGGCGTCCTCGATCTTGCCCTGGAAGTGGTAGGTCCAGCCGAGAAATGTGTGGGCTTCGGCGCTCGGCAGGATTTCAAGCGAAGCCTTGTAGAGCTCGGCCGCGCGCTCCCAATCGCCCGTCATCTGCGCGCGGTACGCCTGCTGGAAGAGATCCTGCGCGTGTTCGTGGCGATCTTCGGGCGTCCTGGAATCCATACTAATTCGTCCCGGATTTTATCGCGAATCAGTTAGAAACGGCTACGCCGATTTTCGCGAGCGCCTCGTCGGTCGAGATCATTCGCGCGCCAAGAGCCTGCAATTCCGCGATCGTTTGATTCCCTGCCACCGCATCGAGCGTTTCGATCGCGTCTTTCACCACGATTACTTTGCGGCCGCGCTCGAGCAAGCCCTTCGCGGCACACCGAACGCAGTATTCGGTGACCACGCCAAAGATGACATACTCGGCGTCCTCGCCCAACCGGTCGACGAGTTCGCTCGTGTACGGATTGTCGAAGACGTCGAGCGTCTGCTTCTCGATCACGACCTGCGGCGAACGAAGAGTATCTTCCGGCAGCGGCTGCGACGGATCGTTCGGAATCACGCGAGAATTCGCTGCCATCCCTTCGGGAATGATTCGCGCGCCGGGAGTTCCGCGCAGGCAGTGCGGCGGGAATCTCGCGAATTCAGGGTCGCCTTCCGGATGGGCGTCGCCGCTCGACACGAGAAATATTCCTGCGTCCATGGCGCCGCGAACCAGGCGCTGGATATTGGGAATGATCTTCTCGGCTCCCGGGACGTAGAGCTTTCCCCCGGGCAGCATGAAGTCCGCCTGCGCGTCGACTTCCCAGAAGATGATTTTCGGCGATGCCATGAGTCTCGAACTCCGGAGACCTGCAACTCTATTTTAGCGCAAAGCGGCGCACGCGTTTCTTTACGGCGTCGCGCATCGCCGTCAGGCGCTTCGTATAGCGCACAGGATAAACGGCGGCTTTATTGATTTGGCGATACTTCCCGGGCAGGTGTGCGAGTCCGGCCATGCAGCGTTCGCGCAACGCGCTGACGGGCTCTGCGGGCCCCACGCGGCGTCCCCCTCGCATCACCTCGACGAGCAGCGGCTGGCCCCCGTTCGGCGGCTCGTCCGCGAGCGCGATTGTGTCGCCTGCGAACTCGCCTTTCTTCGAGATGTGGCGGAACACCTGCTTGCGCCCCGGATACGTGGATTTGGCTCGGCTGAATTTCGCGGCTTCGCGAATTTTTCCGCCGCGATCGACTTCTACCAGCTTGTAAATCAGACTCAGATGCGGCGCATCGCCGGGCGTGGTGAGGGCGGTGCCGACTCCAAAAGAATCGAGGGCGGCGCCCTTGCGCAGGCATTCCGCGATGCGATATTCGTCCAGGTCTCCCGACGCGAAGATCTGCACATCTTTCCAGCCCGCTCGGTCGAGCGCGCGGCGAGCCCACTTGCTGTCGGCCGTCAGGTCGCCGCTATCGAGGCGGATTCCGGCGGGCTTGCGGCCGCTCGCAACGATCTTTTTCACCGCATTCCGGACGTTGTACGTGTCGACCAATAGGACGGCGCCATCGGGAAAGGTGTCGAGGAACTGATTGAACGCATCGGCCTCATCGTCGTGCGCCATCACCCATGAATGCGCCTGAGTGCCGTAGGCGCCGAGCCCAAACATCTGCGCTGCGAGGGTATTCGAGGTGCCCAGGCATCCTCCGATCACGGACGCGCGAGCGGAAAGCAGGCTGGCCGCCCCGCCGTGGGCCCTGCGCGCGCCGAAGTCAACCACTTGGCGGCCCTGGGCGGCAGTCACGATCCGCGCCGCCTTGCTCGCAACCGTTGTTTCATAGCCGAGCGTCGCCAGCAGATACGTTTCGAGAATCTGGCCTTCGGCGATCGGACCGGTGATCCGCAGCAGGGGTTCCCCCGGGAACACCAGCGTGCCTTCGGGCACGGCCCACGCGTCGCCCGTAAAGCGAAAGCCGGCCAGGTAGTCGAAGAACTTCGGGCTGATGCGGCTGAAGAGAATGTGCTTTATGAGAAAGTCGATTTCTCCGGCGGTAAAGCTGACGTTTTCCAGGAACTCGAGCGCCTGTTCGAGCCCGGCGGCGACGAGATAGTTGCGCTTGGGAGGCAGGTGCCTTGCGAAAAGCTCAAATGTCGCGCGGGCGTCGAAGCCGGTCTGCAAATAGCCGGCCGCCATCGTAAGTTCGTAGAGATCGGTGAGAAGGCCGGAGTATTCACGCATGCGAATTACGGCTCTGAAAGGAAGCGGATGAAAAGACAAAACCCCCAAGCCTTCGAGCCGCTTTGCGGGTCAGGAGGCAACCTTGGGGGTTTGCCGGGATGTCTGCGCCGACGGGCCTACTTCAAAACGGCGTCTTTGAAGGCCTTCGCTGCGCGCAGGCGGACGACCGTCTTGGCCTTGATCTTGATTGCTTCCCCGGTTGCGGGGTTGCGTCCCATGCGCGCCTTGCGGTGCGCCTTCACGGCGCGACCAATGCCGGGGATCACGAATTTCCCCGCGCCCTTGGCTTCCTTCACGGCAAGCTTGAACAGCTCGTCGAAGAAGGATGCAACCTGCTTCTTCGATACCGGCTTTTCGGGCGTGCTGACCTTATCGGCCATGTGGGCGATAATCTTGGATTTGCTCAACGGAGTAGCCATCGAATTCTCTTTCCTCCTCAGTGTTGTGACTTTTTAGCGGATGTTTCGTGCGGGCATCGCTGATGCCGCGTGGCACTATAGCCGTCCTACCAGGCGAACGCAAGCGAAACGTTTCAAAAACCCCGCAAAAATGCGGCTTTTCCCATTGCGGAACAACACGCGTTATTTTAGAGGCTGGCGAGCTGTTCGTAAAACAGCGCGACCGACTTGATGCCGCCAAAATAATTTTCGAGGGCGATGTGTTCATCGGGCGCGTGCGCATTCTCATCCGGCAATCCGAATCCGAGCAGGACGCACGGCACTTTGAAAGTGTCGTGCATCTGTGTGACGAACGGGATCGAGCCACCCTCACGGATGAAGACCGCTTTTTTCCCAAAGCCTTCCTCGAGCGCGTGAAGCGCTTTCTGGAAAATCGGATGCGAGTAGGATGCGACCCACGGCTTGCCCGTGCTCAACACTTCGAACTTGCACGTCACCGCTTTTGGCAGCAGCTTCCGGATGTGCCGTTCGACGAGCTTCGCGATCTTCGCCGGATCCTGATTCGGCACGAGCCGCGTGGAAAGCTTCGCGTAAGCCTTCGACGGGATCACAGTCTTCGCGCCTTCACTGATGTATCCGCCCCAGATGCCATTGATGTCGAGCGTGGGACGTATCCACAGCTGCTCGACGATGGTATAGCCCTTCTCGCCGAAGAGCGCGGGAGCGCCGACCGTCTTGCGAAATTCCTTTTCCTTCCAGGGCAGCGCGTTCAGGGCCCCGCGTTCCTGGCGCGAAAGCACGGCCACCTCGTCGTAGAAGCCCGGCACGGTGACGCGGAAATTCTTGTCGTGTAGTTTCGCGATCATCTCCGCGAGGACCGTGATCGGGTTCGGAACGGCGCCGCCGAAGGCGCCCGAGTGCAAATCCTGCGCCGGACCCGTCAGCTCAATCTCGTAATAGTTCAATCCGCGCAGTCCGTATGTGATCGAGGGCACGCCCTTCGCGAGCATCGACGTATCGGAAACGATCAGCGCGTCCGCCTTCAGCCGCTCGCGGTTCGCGTGCACGAAATCCCAAAGGCTCACGCTCCCCATTTCCTCTTCGCCCTCGACCATCACCTTGACGTTGATCGGGAGCTTTCCGTCGGCCGCGCGCAGGGCCTCGAGCGCTTTGATGTGGATGTGAACCTGGCCCTTGTCGTCGGCCGTGCCGCGGCCGAAGAGATTGCCGCCGCGCACCGTAGGCTCGAAAGCGGGACTCGTCCAGAGATCGAGCGGCTCAGCGGGCTGCACGTCGTAATGGCCGTAAATCAGCACGGTCGGCTTGCCCGGCGCCTGCAGTGACTCGCCGTAGACGAGCGGATGCATCTTCGTCGGCTCGATCTCGACCTTTTCCAGGCCTGCGGCGCGAAGCTTTTCCGCCACCCAGTGCGCGGCCTTCTCGATATCCGCTTTGTGTTCGCTTTTGGCGCTCACGCTCGGGATGCGCAGGAACTCCTTCAGTTCGTTGAGATTGTTTTCGCGCTTGGATTCGATGTAGTCGAGGACGTTCATGCACGCTCCGGCGGCCGAAACCGCATCGTCAGCGCTTTTCGGCGCCGGCTTCAACGTCACAATATTACGGAAGCCCGCGCGAATCCGACAGTGTTTTCGCAAACTGCCTCTTTGGGCACGCAGGCGTTTCGCGCAATTGACTCACCCCGGCATGCATTGCACGATATGCGTGATGATGACCGACGCGCCATATACGAAGGAACGCCGGAGCTCGCGAGTGTTCACGCGACTGCCCGTCCGCGCCACCGGGAAAAACACCGACGGCCGCAAGTTCCGGGAGACCAGCCAGACCATCGTGATCAACGCGCACGGCGGCCTGCTCTATTTGCAGGAGACGCTCGAACTCGGATCCGAGATGCTGCTGATCAATCCCGCCACCGAAGAAGAGCAGGAGTGCCGGGTGGTCTACATCGGCGACACTTCCGACAAGGGCACGCGCATCGGCGTGGAATTCCTTTCGCCCAGCCCGCACTTCTGGGGCGTCGAATTTGCGCAGCCTGACTGGGCCGGCGATGTTCCCTCGCGCCCGGTGAATTAGCCTGTAGACCCAGCCTTCGAATCGCTCGGTTTAGTCTGAAGTGAGACGCTGCCACCACACGTCATCGCCCCGAACACGCCATGGCACCCGAGCAGTACGCTAGATCCACCGAGGGAGCCTGCAAAACCGGACGGTCGCAATCTGGAATTGCGACACGACCACCAATCAACATACAATCGCCCCGTTTACAAGCCCTGGTGAAACATGCCGGCAACTTCACAGCGAGTCTACGTCGGTGCAGGCGAGCGGGTTCCCGAAGGGGGCCGGCTCGTGGTCGACATCGGCGACAAAACGATCGGAATCTTCCGGGTCGGAGGAAAACTGTACGCCTGGGAAAACAGGTGCGCGCATCAAGGCGGGCCCGTCTGCCAGGGCAAGATCATCCCGCGCGTCACGGAAATCATCGAGCCGGGCGGCGAGAGCCGCGGCTTCGCTTTCGACGAGTCGAGCCTGCACATCGTCTGCCCGTGGCACGGATTCGAATACGACATCCGGACCGGCGTGCATCCGGGGCGGCCTTCGGCCAAACTGATTCGGGTGGCCGTGGAAGAAGCGGCCGACGGAATTTATGTCACCGTCTGACGAGGCCGCGAAATTATCGGCGCTTCTCGTCAAGCTGCGCGAGCAGATCGAGCGAACCACCGAGGCGGGCGAAATCGCGGGCGTGCCGCCCGCGGACCTGACGAATCTCGTGAGCGGCGCCGTGAAGCTCTATGCGGCGGCAGTGGAAGATGCGGAGCCGGGAGCGAAGGCGATTCCCGTGATCGATGGCACGGTTTCGACCACGGAGGTGATGGTGATGGCCTGCGCGCTGCTTCGCGCGCACCACCTGAATCCGTTCGATCTGGCGCTCTGGTTTTCACGCACCGCGCCGGGAGCCTGAGCGGCACGCGACCGCGGGCAAGGATACGCAAATGGGCACAACCAAGACTTTGAACGGCACGCAGACCGCTACCGAACACGCGGTGCAGCAGATCACCACGCGAACCGACTCGCGCGAAATCCTCGCGAATGCCCGCCGCGACATCGCGCGCTATCATCTCGACGACTACTTCATCGTCGACGTCGACGCGCACCACGTGGAATTCGATTCCTGGGGCGAGATTCTCGACCGGCTCGAAAATCCGGTGCTGCGCCACAACGCGAAAACGATGACGCAGGACTGGCCGCGCGCGCGACAGCTTGCCTTCAGCAATCATCCGGTCGGGCTGACGTTTCAGGATGTCTTCGGCCGCATCCCGCATCAGGCGGAGCTTGCGGAATACGTCGAGAAGACGGACGAGCACCGCGACCTCACGCTCGTGCGCCGCGCCATGGATTCGATGGGAATCAAAATGCAGGTCGTGTTTCCGCAGCCGATGCTTGAAATGGGCCTGCATCCCGAGCCGGACATCGTGACGGCCATGACGTTCGCGTATAACCGCTGGTTCACCGAGACGATCCTGCCGCGCGAAGAGCGCGTGAAGACGCTGCTCTGCCTGCCGTTCCACGATCCCGATGCTTCGCTGCAAACGATCGCGGAGTTTGGCGAAACGCGCGGCGTGGTCGGCTTCATGATCACCAGCCAGCGCCACACGGGCGTGCACAAGAACATGTACATGCGCATCTACCGCGAACTCGAGGAGCGCGGCTTGCCGCTGGCGTTTCACGCGGGCCCCACCTGGGGCGATTCGATGACGGTCACGATGAACCGGTTTCTTTCGGTGCATTCGATGTCGTTCGTCACCTGCAACATGACGCACCTGACGAACTGGGTGGTGAACGGCTTGCCCGAACGATTCCCGAAGCTGAAAGTGATCTGGATCGAAAGCGGGCTGGCGTGGGTGCCGTTCATGATGCAGCGGCTCGACCACGAATACCTGATGCGGCAATCGGACGCGCCGCTGCTCAAGCGCCTGCCGAGCGAGTACATTGCCGAGATGTATTTCACCTCGCAGCCGCTCGAGGTGACGATGCCGCACATGCTCGAGGCGACGATGAAGGCCGTGCGCGCCGAGACGCAGCTGATGTACTCCTCGGACTGGCCGCACTGGGATTTCGACGTGCCCGCGCGGATCGCCGGGCTGCCATTTCTGACGGAGCAGGCCAAACGCAACATCCTCGGCGAAACCGCGCGAAAGATATTCAAGCTCTAGTACCGGCTTTTCTTCTTCGCGGGCAACCCGCGAATACAACATCCCTGACGGTACTTGCTTCTAAACAATTCACCGACATTCGGCTCATGCCACCCGGCGCGATGGGCGACTCTGCCGTCGGCGAATCCAAGCAAAAGCACGTCGGGCCCCTGAGGGAGAGTAGTCAGCGAAACTTAGGAGGCGAAAATGCGAATGCTTATGGTGTGCGTGTGTGCCTTGGCGGTTCTGAGCTTTGCCGTTCGTAACGCAGCCGCTCCTCAGCAAGCTTCCTCGCAGCATCCACAATTCCGCGCTGTGAAATCCGAGGGGAAAGTAGCTTCCCATACCGCGGTGTCACCGAACGTGAGCGATTTGTCGTCGCCCGCGAATCTTCCCGTGCGCCGCGTGATCCTTTACAAAAGCGGGGTCGGCTATTTCGAGCATGTGGGGCGCGTCGATGGCGACCAGACGGTGCAGATCGACTTCACCAGCGGCCAGCTCAACGACGTCCTGCAGTCGCTGACCATCCTGGACCTGAATGGCGGCCGGGTGGCGGGCGTGGATTACAACTCCGAAGCGCCACTGAGCGAACGGCTTGGCACGCTGCGCCTGCCGCTCGAGCAAAACACCAACATCTCGAACTTTTACGGGGCGCTGCGCGGGGCGCGCCTGGAGATTCGCAGCGGGACCACGACGATCACCGGGCGGCTGCTCAGCGTCGAACGCAAAACGCGCGTGAGCGGCGGGACGACGCTCGAGGTCGATCTGGCCACGCTCGTCAGCGACTCGGGCGAGGTGCGCAGCGTCGAAATCACCCCTGCGGTCAGTGTGCGCCTCGCGGAGCCGGGCCTCACGGGCGAGGTCAACCGTTATCTTGGCTTGCTGAGTTCGGTTCGCGAGCAGGATCTTCGCCGCCTGACGATCGCCACGGCGGGTTCCGGCGACCGCCAGCTCTACGTCAGCTACATCAGCGAAGTGCCCGTCTGGAAGACGACGTATCGCATCGTGATGCCGTCAAAGCCCGGCGATGAACCTCTGTTGCAAGGGTGGGCGATCGTGGACAACACGGTCGGCGAGGATTGGAACAACGTCGAGCTTTCGCTGGTGGCAGGCGCGCCGCAATCATTTATCGAGCAGCTCTCGCAGCCGTATTACGCGCGACGTCCGGTTGTTTCGCTTCCCGAAACGGCGCAACTTGCACCGCAAACGCACGAGGGGGCAATGACAGGCGGCTTCGAAGCGCTCTCCGGCGTGGTCACGGACGCGAGCGGCGCGGTGATTCCGGGCTCGCAAGTGAAAGTGTACTCGCCAGCAACGGGGTTCTCCGTGACGGCAACCACGGATGGTCAGGGGCGATACGGAATCGCGGACGTTCCGTCCGGCGATTATCGCGTCGAATTCAGCAGCCCGGGTTTTCGTACGAGCGTGCTGCAGGGCCTGACGCTGGGACGCGGGCACGAGCAGGCGCAGAACATGACGCTTCAAGTCGGCAGCACCGCCGAAACCGTGATGGTGACGGCACAGCCCCAATCTATCGAGACGGAGACCGCTGAGGAATCCGTAGTGGGATCGAGAAACATTGGCGCTGGCGGCGAAATGGGCTCCGGGCGAGGCTCCGGCCGTGGGAACGGTAACGGCATCGGCGCCGGGGGCGCTCCTAACTTTGGCGTTGGCTTTGGCGGAGGCGCGCCGAGCGCGGCGGTGCTCAACCAAGCGCGCAGCGCGATGGAATCTGCGGCAAGCGGCTCGGAACTCGGCGATCTTTTCGAATACAAGCTGAAAGACCGCGTGACGATCCGCAAGAATGAGTCAGCTCTCGTTCCGATTGTTCAGGCGCACGTGGAAGCGGAAAAAGTCTCGCTCTGGAACGCGGGGCTGAATTCGCCGCGGCCACTTCGCGCGCTTTGGCTGACGAATTCGAGCCCACTGACGCTCGATGGCGGCAGCTTCACCATTCTCGAGAAAGAAGCGTTTGCCGGCGAAGGCCTCACGGACCCCATAAAGCCCGGCGAGAAGCGGCTGCTCTCCTACGCCGCTGACCTTGGCGTGCGCGTTACGGCCCAAACCGAGAGCGTTCCGCAGCGAGTCACGCGCGTGCACATCGCCCACGGCACGATGTTTCAAGCCAGCGAGCTGCGCCAGTACACTACCTACACGGTGCGCGATGACGACACTACGCCGCGAGTGGTCCTACTCGAGCACCCGCTTCGGTCGGGCTGGTCGCTTGCCGACGATGGCCCGAAGCCGGCGGAGACCACCTCCGACGTCTACCGATTTCGCCTCAACGTGGCCCCCAAATCCACAGCTACGCTCACCGTCCGGGAATCGAATCCGCTCGAGGCAAGCTTTGCTCTCACGAACCTCACGGACGACCAGATCAAGGTCTTCGTGCGACAGAAATCCATCACGCCCGAGATCGAAGCCGCCTTCCGGAAAATCCTGGAACAGAAGGACCGAGTCGACGATCTCGGCACCCAAATCTCTGATCGCGACGACGAAAAACAGGCTATCTACGACGACCAGCAACGCCTTCGCGAAAATCTGAAGGCCCTCACGGGCGACGCCGAGGAGCGCGCGCTCATGCTGCGCTACACGCAGCAGCTTGCGGATCAGGAGACGCGGCTCGACGCGCTCAAGAAGGAGTCCGCAGACCTGCAGGCGAAGCACGATGAGGCCCAGGACGAGCTCAACAAGATGATCGAGGAGCTCTCTCTGGACTCGACGCTCTAGCATGCGCCACTTGCAGCAGCGGCAGTTGGCACCGGCTTTCGCCGGGGGCATTCTGCCGCTGTCTGCGGTGGTTCCATGCTTCGGATCCCGGCCCCGCCGAGCCCATCGAAACGTTGCCCGTGCACACGCGGTTTGTTATGCTCCGCCGCGTCCGGCAATCCGTATCTGGTGGTGGGGGGATTCGGTATGAAATATTTCAAAATGAAGGCAATTTATCTCGCACTGGTTTGTCTGGCGCTTGTGTCGGCTGGGCGCGTGCAGGCGCAGGATGGCGCGCCCGGAATCGAGCCGGCGCAAAAGTGCGCCGACCTGACCAAACTGCAGATACCCGGCAGCGGAATGACGATCACGAAAACGCAATCCGTGCCAGCTGCCGGACCCGGAATGATCCGGCCCTCGCAATTTGGCGACACGATCCAGGTCGCGGTTCCTTCGTATTGCCGCGCGGACGGCGTGATCGATCCGCGCACGGGCTTCGACGGCAAGCACTACGCGATCGAATTCGCCATCGCGCTGCCGGACAACTGGAATGGACGATTCCTGTTTCAGGGCGGAGGGGGACTGAATGGTTCGGTGGGCGCGCCGTTTGGCACGCAGGCCGCGGGGAACGCGCCCGCGCTCACGCGCGGCTTTGCGGTGGTTTCCACGGACACAGGGCACGAAGGCGCGGTGTTTGATTCTTCGTTCATGAAGGATCAGCTCGCGGCGCTCGACTTCGCTTACCTCGCGGTCGGCCGCGTGGCTGTGCTGGCCAAACAGGTGATTGCGAGCTACTACGGCCAGCCCGCGAAACATTCCTATTTCGATGGCTGCTCGACGGGCGGGCGCGAGGCGATGCTGATGTCGCAGCGTTACCCGACGTATTTCGATGGAATCATTTCCGGCGATCCGGCCATGGAAACCGGCTATTCGAATATCGGGCTTTCCTGGGCGAGGCGTGCGTTCGCCGAGATCGCGCCCAAAGGGCCGGACGGGAAGCCGGATCCGACCAAGGATTTCTCAAGCAGCGACAAGAAACTGATCGCGGACGCGATCCTGAAAGCATGCGACGACAAAGACGGCCTGAAGGACGGCATGATTTTCAACCGCGCGGCCTGCCAGTTCGATCCCGCCGCTCTGAAATGCAGCGGCGAGAAAACCGACAGCTGCCTTTCGGCCGGGCAGGTGACAGCTCTGCAGCAGGCTTTTGGCGGGCCCAAGGATTCGCGTGGCGAGCAAGTCTATCCGCGATTCCCCTTCGACGCGGACATGGTGGCCGAACCCAAGGGCCCGGGGTTCACCCTCGGTTTCTTGCCCACGCCCGGCCCCAACATTCTCGGAAATGTTCTGCCGCCGAACGAGTCCGTCGATCAGCAAGTCGCCGGCGTTCGTGCGGATGCCGAACAGACGCTGACCGACACGGCTACCTGGACGAATCTAACGACGTTCTCGGAACACGGAGGAAAGCTGATCTTCTATCACGGCACGAGCGACCCCTGGTTCTCGTTTCTGGCTACGTTGGGTTATTACAAGCAGCTCGGACAGGATCCTGCGAACGGTGGAGTGGATCAAGTACAAACCTGGAGCCGTTTTTTCCTTGTCCCGGGCATGAGCCATTGCATGGGCGGCGCTGCGACGCTGGATGATTTCGATATGCTGACCGCCATCGTCAACTGGGTTGAGAAGGGAACATCGCCCGAGTTTGTGGTCGCGACGGGTAAGTCGTTTCCGGGCCGCTCGCGGCCGCTGTGCGCGTATCCGAAATATGCGCGCTACAAGGGCACTGGCGATCCCGAGAAGGCGGAAAACTTCGAATGCGCCACAGGAGAGCCCGTTCAATGAAATCCTATCCGATTTTTTTCAGATTTTCGGCAAACGCAGCCCTTTTGGCCGGCTTGATCCTACTGGCGTGCAGCTTCGCCGTCTCGCAGGCGGAAAAGCCTGAGCTGCACGGCACCGTCGAGCGGATACAGGTGCATGGCAAATCGCTCGAAGGAAATCTTGAGGGCGATTCGCCGGATCGATACGTCTCGGTTTATCTTCCGCCCAGCTACAAGAAGCAGACGCACCGGCGCTATCCGGTGGTCTACCTGCTGCACGGCTACATGGACAACGACGACAACTGGTTCGGCGCAAAGCACGTTTTCATTAACGCGCCTGCCGCGATCGACGCCGCGCTGGCAGCGGGTTCGCGCGAGATGATCTTCGTGATGCCGAGCGCCCACACCATCTACTACGGCAGCATGTACTCGAATTCCGTCACGACCGGCGACTGGGACGATTACATCGTGCACGACCTCGTCTCCTACATCGATACGCACTACCGCACGATTCCAAATCGCATGAGCCGCGGGCTCGCCGGACATTCGATGGGCGGATACGGCACGATTCGACTCGGGATGACGCACCCGGAGGTGTTTTCGAGCATTTATTGGCTGAGCGCCTGCTGCCTTGCCGCGAATCCCTGGGACAAGGAGGGTCCCGCGATGATCAAGGCCGAATCGGTTCGCAGCGCGGCTGATCTCGACAAAGCCGATTTCGGAACGCGAGCGACCATCGCCGAATCAGCCGCATGGTCTCCCAATCCGAAAAATCCGCCGCTCTTTTTTGATGTGCCCTGGCTCGATGGCAAGCTGCAGCCCCAGATCGCGGCGAAATGGGACGCGAATGCGCCTCTCGCCATGATCGACCAACATATTCCGAGCCTGAAGGAACTCCACGCGATCGCGGGCGACGTGGGCACGAAGGACGGTTTGATGGCTTCAAACGAGGAGCTCGATCGCATCCTGACCGCGTACGGAATCGAGCACACGTTTGAAACCTACGAGGGCACGCACATCAGCGGCATCCAGGATCGCCTGGAGAAAAAAGTGGTGCCGTTTTTCTCGAATAATCTTTCGTTTGGCCGCGCAGGCCATTAGGAGCGCTTTTATGAAAAGCAAACGCAGCAGTTCATCCGCAACCCGGCCGATCGGCCGCCGCTCGATGCTGAAAGGCTCCGCGCTCGGCGGCGGAGCGCTGCTGGCGGGCGGCGCTTTCGGCGCGCTGCTCCCGAAGGACGCATTCGCCGCGAGCGAAGCGGCGGGTCAATCACAATCGGCACAATCGGCGCAATCGGAAACCAAGCCGGCGGGAGCAACCATGCAGCCACTCGGAGAGATCGAGCCCATCAAGCTCGAATACGCGTTTCAGATACGCATCGACTTCAAGGAGCGCGTTTCGTTCAAAACGCCGAACGGGCGGCGCGCCTACGTTCCCGCCATGTCGGGGGTGATCGAAGGACCGCGGCTGCAGGGGCGCGTGGTGCCGCGCAGCGGCGCGGACTATGCCGGCAACGGCGTACTCAACGCTCACTACATGCTCGAAGCATCGGACGGCACGATGATCTACATCCACAATACGGGCTACCTCTATCCGATAGATGGCAAGCCGATTGATCGCGACGACCCGAGCTGGGGCGGGGATCGCCCGTTCTATTTCCGCTGCACGCCCTATTTCGACACGCCGATCGGGCCGCACGACTGGCTCACCCGCACCGTGATCGTGGGCTCGGGCAAGCGCCACGCGAACCCGGACTACACGATTTTTACCTATTACGCCGTACTGTAGGCATCCCTGGAGTGAATGATCGGACCCGGGCGAACCACCGCAAATCGCCCTCCGGCGAGGCATCCCGATTGCCCGCAAGAGACATCTTTAGTAGTCTCTACGATTGCGTTTAGGCGTTCCAGCCGATCTGTGGAATCAGGGGTGAGGATTTGCAGGGTCGATCTCGCGTTCTTTTCTGGTTTTCGATTTGTCTCGCGGCCGTGCTGCTGACGGCCTGCCAGGAGCAGATCAACTACCCCACGCCTTCGCGAACGATCACACTCGTTCCGTCGAGCATCGAGGCGGGCCAGCCCGGCTTCACTTTGACGGTAAAGGGCGGCAACTTTACGCCAGCCACCACCGTGTATTGGAACAACAATCCGCTGCTGACGCTATTCACCTCGACCAGCGAGTTGACCGCTCAAATTCCCGCGAGTTACATCCAAAATGCGGGTTCGGCGATGGTCATCGTCTCCACGCCTTCCCCGGGCGGAGGGAGCAGCCAGCCGTCCACCTTCGTCATCAACGCAGCGCCAAGCCCGCTACCCAGGATCTCATCGCTCTCGCCTTCGGGCGTTTTCACGGGCGGCGCTGGCTTTACACTGACGATTAACGGCAATAATTTTGTTTCGCAATCCGAAGTGTCCGTGAACGGAAACATTCGTGCGGCGGGCGGGACGGCGACTTCTTTGGCAACCTCCATCTACGCCTCCGACATTGCGACCTCGGGAAGCGTACAGATTGTCGTGATCAATCCGCCGCCGAATGGCGGCACTTCCAATACCGTGTCCCTGAACGTCACGAATCTCGTGCCGAACCTCCTGTCCCTGAGCCCTGCCGTTGCCCAAGCCGGAACGACCACGCCGACGGCCGTCACCGTGTCAGGGATCGGTTTCGTGACGAATTCAACGGTGATGATCAACGGCGCCCCGCACGCGACTGTTTTCGGCAACAGCACGCAAATCCAGACCACGCTGACGGCCGCCGATCTTGCGGCGGGCGGCGTGGATCAGGTGCAAGTGTTCAGTCCGGGACCGGGCGGGGGCACTTCCAACCCGCTTACTTTCGCTGTCGATCCTAGCGATTCGGCCGGGCTGCCAGTGCTTGTCGATCTCGCGCCTTCGGGAGCCCAGGCGAACAATGGGGTCTGCGGCACGCCATGCACGAGCGGCGTTCCAACTCTTGCTACAGCCGGACCGTCGGCAAGCATGACGGGGGAATTCGTCGCGTTTGCATCCAATTCGACCAACCTGCTGTCGACCGTCACTCAGCCGAACCTCTTGACGAATGGCACGAGCGGGATCTTTTACCGCGACACGTGTCTTTCGGGCACGTCGGCCGGCAGCAGTTGCGTGCCGAAGACCCTCCTGATCACGACGGGAACGGGAGGAAATCCTGCCAACGGGCCGAGTTCCGAGCCTTCGCTCGACAGCAGTGGGGACGATGTCGCATTCACCTCTACAGCGAGCAACCTGGTCAGTTACGTGACGACGCCGGTGGGTACGCGCCAGGTTTATTGGCAACCGACCTGCGAGACCAACTCGAGCTCAACCGCATGCGCGCCTGTGCTCGTGTCGCTGTCCGCCGATGGCGCGACCGCCGGCAACGGCGAAAGCTACAATCCGGTCATCAGTCCGGACGGGCAGTACGTCGCATTCGTTTCGCTGGCCACAAATCTCGTCTCGGGCGTCTCCGTGGACGGCGTAACGCCTCAGGTGTACATCCGCACGATCTGCGCCGGCGCCATTCCCTCGACGCAGACCTCCTCGTGCGTCCCGACCACCTATCTGGTGTCCACGCCGGATGGCGTGACGCCCGGCGACGAACCGAGTTCGGATCCCGCGATTTCGAATACAGGTCTCTACGTTTCCTTTTCATCCACCGCGACGAATCTCGGCCCGACCGCGCCCAACCCTGGCGGCGCCCAGGAGATTTTCGAGCGCGCCACCTGCGTGACAACCATTGGAACGATCAGCAATAGCTGCGTACCCGTCACGAATCTCATTTCCACTCCTGACGGAGGCGCCACCGCGGCGAATGGCCTGAGCATCCAGCCCGCTATCTCGCCGGATGGCCGCTTCGTGGCTTTTGCTTCGACAGCGACAGACTTCGGAATCGCCTCGGCGGGAACGCAACAGATCTACGTTTTCGATACATGCATCAACGTGGTGGTGACCACGCCGCCGACGTGTACGCCCTCCAGCCCGACGCTGGTCTCCACGCCGGACACGTCGGCCAATCCGACGACGCCCGCAAACACGCTGAGCGAGAACCCCAGCCTCAGCGTGTGCAGCGCGACGACCACGACGACCGGAACGTGCCCCGGGGGAGTCCTGATCGCGTTTTCCTCGAAGGCCACGAACCTGGCGCCGAATGTGGTCAACGGCATTGAAAACGTCTTCGTGCGCAGCACCTGCGTCGATCTATCGAGCACCACCACTGCCTGCACGCCGCGCACCACCTTAGCGAGCCAAGCTGGCGGTTCTTCGCCGCCAGCGGCTAACGGAGACAGTATCATCCCGGCCATCAGCGGCGACGGCCACGCGGTCGCCTTCATCTCCTCGGCGAATAATTTGGTTGGGGTCGATTCGAACGGCCTGGCCGACGTCTTTCTCTCGGCTACTTCCTTCTAGTTTTCCGGCTTGCCTTCCGTTTGCTTCGCGACGCGCTGCAGGACCGCCGAGCGCGTGGTTTCCAGCGTGAAAGTGAGCGATTCCCGCGGCACGCTGTTCACGTACGGCCCGATCAGCCAACCCAGCCCCGTCGGTATGTCGCGCGTGAGCGATATCGACTGGCATTCCACGTAGGTCCCGCCGTCCTTCTGCTCGAAGCGCCAGTACGTATTCATTCGCCACAGGAGACCGCGATCGCGGCCTTCCGGTTCGAGTCGCTCGTCGGGCTCACCCGCGTTTTCCACTTCCTGAATTCGAATGGCTCGAGAGCGGCTCCAGGCGTGCGTCGCATCGACGAGCGTGTAGTGCACCTGATGCTCGGTGTCCAGGACGGTCGTGATCACCTTCTTTTTGTACAGGCGCAATTCGATCGTGAAATCGTTTCCATCGTGGCGGAGAATCCGCGAGCGCACGACGTCCGGATGAAAATATTCCTGTTGATGATCGTAGTCCTCTTCGAGCGCCAGCGTTTGCGCGAGCGTCGCGCCCGGGATGAACACCGTGCCGATCCAGTGGTGGATCATCCCGTTTGGGACCGAAATTGGTTTCTCCGCATCGTTTTTTCCTGTTGCGTCCAGGCGCTCGATCGCCACTTGCCCCGCTCGCAGCTGTGCCTCCGCCGCGCCGCGGCGGGCGGGCGGCAGGCTCTCGATCCAGAGGTAGGGCTGGCCCCGGGAGAGCTGCTCGTCAATCTGAGCATCTGCCACGGCCACGTAGCGATTGAACGCCTCCACCGTCTTGGGCTCTAGATCGGTTGCGTTGACAGGTAGTGCGCCGAGGCACAACCCGATCGCAATCGGCGCAAGGTAGCACCACGCTCGCCTGCCCGGTTTTCCCGCCATCTGTCGCAATCCCCAGCCTCTCGACAGTTCACGCGCTCTGCCGCGTATCTGACTGCAAGGGGCTTACGCGGCTGGAGCCCTGCAGCCTCTCTGATACCCTCTTGGATGCAATTTGATGCGCAATGCGGCGCTAGACTCGCTGTTACCTGCGGCGGGCTCAAATCGATCCGTGCTGCGAGGGGCCAATGGCACAGACACGCCCCTCCTGCGGCTGGGGTCAGAAGGGTGTTACGCCGGCAGGAGGGAAGTAGGCGGGCCGGGAAGCGTGCTCCGGCTCATTTTTGAGCCGTCGTCCCCGCAAGGCAGCTCCCACAACCCGCAATTCACGGTAGCGAGGAGGCTTGCGGTGACCAATGGCACCTGAGGCGCAGTTAGCTGATACCATGGTACTAGAACTTCCGCCAACAGAGATCACTCTGGGACGGTTACCGTGACGTCGGCAGCGGGCGGAAGCCGCAAGGTGATATCGGTCGTTTTGCCTGACCGGATCACCACGCGCTTCTTCCAGTCCGAAAACATGCCGTGCCAGTAGGCCTGAAGATCGTATTGACCCGTCTCATATCGCGCGAACTTGAAGTGACCGTTCGCGTCGGTGTGCGTGGCGGAGGGGCTCTGGCCGTAGGATGTTTGCATCGTGACGGTGGCATCCGCCACGGGCTCGCCGTGTGCCGTTACCACGGTTCCCGCAAGATTGCCGATTCTCACCCCGGCGTTGCCCGCTATGGCGAAGCCCAAAGTTGCCGCAAAAAGAATCAAGAAGCTGGACCATCGAATACGCGCCATAAGTCACCTCGCGTCCTACACCCATATTTTATGGGCCGATGGCCGCTCTTGGCTGATTTCCGCACGACGTGTTTCTCGCTCGTGCACCTGTACTCTCGTCCAGTCTCTGATCCTCGCCGCAGGAGCGCGGTAGAACACTGCGTTCCAGGTCACTCGTTCAAGGTAGTGCGCCCGCCGGGACACCAGCGTGGCGCGCCTGGTCTTCCAACGTGCTGATTTCGGCCTGAATGCTATCGCGCTTTTTCTGAAGCGTGTCCAGTTCCACTCTCCAGTCGTCCGGTCTCACGCCTCCCCATTTGCGTACCAAATTCACCTGCTCACCGTTCAGCGCCGCTTGGAGCTGCGCGATCTGGTCGTCGAGGTGCGGGAGTTTTGCTTGTAAGCCGGCGATTCGATTCTGGTACGAGGCGGCGTCCTTACCTTTGGAATTCGCCGGCTTCGCAGCGTTCTTGGCCGGCTTCGCATTCGGTTGGGAGAACGTGGAAATTCTGGAATCCGCCCGCAATCCGATCACGTCTTCATTCGTCCAAACCTTCTTGCTTGCCGGCTGGGTGGCCGCCGGCTGCTGCGCCTGCGTGGGGAGCTCGGCATTCTGCCCGGATGGATTCGCCGGGCCGTTCGAGTTGGTTTGCGCGGCACCCGGAGATGCAAATATCGCGCACAGAAACAAGCCAGCAAGAAACGCCTCGAGAACCGCGCGTATCGGAGGACGCATAGGAAGTTCTCCTTAGTAGCAAGGATCGTTTCGTCTATTTAACACCAGGCGGGGGGTAAAGTTACGGATCTTCGCTGAAGGTTTTCCCACTCGATAACTCGTTCTGGACGACCACGAGCGCCTGTTGCAGCGAGCCCAGGCGGCGATAATGGCTGGCTTCGATCACCTGATGTTCCGCGAACGGGAACAGGAATCTTCGGCCCGTAAACTCGTATTCGGTGCGCGTGGGCAGCCAGACTCCCGGGGCCACCTCAGCCTGTTCCATCGAAACGAACCCTCCACGGTAGAGCTTCCCAAGCAGGCCCCCTCCGAACGAAATGTCGCTGAGGATATGCGCCTCGCCGCGCACGAGTTCGTCGGCATCATGATCCACCCATATCTTGGCGGTGACGTGCACCAGAGCGCTCTGAAACATCGAGCGCGGATGAAAATCCGGACTCGGAGTGAGTTCAAAGACATCGCAGTTGCGCCCGCCGTGGTTTTCCCGCCCCACCCACTTGACGATATAGGCGTCGTTCATCGCATCGAGGAACTCTGCTCGTTCGTGCTGCCGCTTCTCGTATTTCTCGCGGGCCGCTTTGGCTTTCGAGTCATCGGGCCGTATCATCCGCTGCAGGATGTCTTCCCAGAGTTGCAACTGGCGCCGGTAGTCCGCGGGGTCGGCCGGGGCGCCCTTGTCTTTGAGCAATATCTTCAGCGTTCCGCCGCCGTCGGGAACCACGCGAAAAAGCTTGTCCTCGATGGTCTGCGGGTTTGGTCCGCTGGTGAAATCCTCATGCCGCTCGACACGCTCGTATTCATCGAGCGCCCGATCGTCTTTGTGTTGATTCTCGATCAGCTTTTTGGCGCGCGCGCGGATTTCATCAGCGGATGGCGCGTGCGCCTGCGGCGCGCCTCCGGGTTTCGTCGAGGAGGCGGCCGTTTGTGGGCCGGCTTGAGGGCGCGCCGCACACGCGGTCGCCAGAATCGCCGCCAAAGCTATGTGGAGCGACGCTGATACTCCGGCCGAAATTGTGGCGCGCTTGAGCATATCGAACCTGCGGCATTCCAATGAGACTCGCTGGGGTTGCAAATCGTCGCCCGGTATTTTAACCGACGCTTCAGAACACGGCCATGCTTCGACGGAACCCGGGCCGTCACTACTTGGATGCGCCGGGAACCTGTGGCGGAGCCGGGATGACGACAGGACTCTGTGGGTTCAGGCTGGATTTCCCGTTGGCGCCGAAAATGTAAGGGTAGCTTTCCGGGTCGAGCGGAGTCCCTCTCACAAGTCCCGCCGCCCGCAATTCTTCAGTCGATGTCGGATAGCGCCCGAATCGCTTCTCGTATTCCGCGGCAAGCTGGTCCAGTTGCTGCTCGTCGCTCTGCGCCTTGAGCCCTTCCAATTGCTTCAGAGCCATCTTTCGGACGCGCGCGTCTTGCGTCGACTCGTATATCTCGGACCACATCATGCGCGAAGTGTCGATCGAACCGCCCAGTGCCGACACTCGCGCCGCCATCACCCCGAGCCACGCCGGCGCGTTCGGTATTTTGCCTCCGTCGAAATAAGCAGTCGCAGCGTCTGGGTAATCCTTCATGCGCCAGTAGTAGAGAAAGCCCAGGTCGCCGTAGAGATGCCAGTTGTCCGGGTTAGCCTGGATCCCTCGCTTGACGAGCTTGACGGCGAGGTCGGTTCGATTGGCGCCCGCCAGCGGCTCGGAGAGAAAGATCGCGCCGAACCGGTACGCCACGACGAGCTTTGGATCGAGCGTCGTGGTGACGTCGAGCAGCGGCCACAATAATTGGAAATGGCTGGGCGCGTTCAGGTGCGACCCGTAGTACTGCACGACGCGGGTCCAGTAAATGTCGGCCAGAAGCGAATCGTAGCCGAGGCTGAGTTTTCGTATCGCGGAGGGCGAGCTTAGGAGCAGCTCCTCTTTTTGCGTCGCAAAGTCGCGTGTTTGCGCGTCGATCCGGATCTGCAGGATTGCGACCGCTCCGAAGAGCAGGGCCACTCCGGCCAGAAACAGCCATAGCGTGCGCGTTGATCCCGAGGAGCTCATTTCAGGTTTCGCCGCGAAAATACGGCCGAGGCCGCCACCAGAACCAGGGCGACGTACAAAATGGCGTACAGCGTGTTCTGCCAGATCAGCGTCGCCGGAATCGCTTCGCCGTGCGCCACCGCCCCAATCACGTTGAAGTTGTGGAAATTCGGTATCAGGTAATAGAGGACACGCGTGGCAACCTTCAGCGCCGGGCTTTTCGTATAGTCCCCGAAATCGCGAATGTCCGTGCCGAAGACGCCAGTCACGTAGATCGCCAGCGTGAACAGCGTCGAGAGCATCGGACTCGAGAAGCACGAGAAAAACAGCGCCAGCGCCGTCACCAGCGCGAGTTCCAGCAGAATGAAATAGATCGCCACCGGAATCCAGATGTCCGCGTGCACGAACGGCCTGCCGACGTAATAAAGCGCAGCCGCGAGCCCCAGCGCCATGAAAAACGTGTTGACCACCAGCGTCAGCAGCAGCCCGCCGTACTTCCCCACCAGGAATTCCGACCGGCGAATGGGCTTGGCGAGTAGCGAGTAAAGCGTCCGCTTCTCCATCTCCTTGTAGACGAGCCCCACGCCGATAAACACCGCCATCAGCAGCCCGAAAATCGAAATCGCCGAGAGCCCGAGGTTGACGATCACCAGCCGGTCGATCCCGATCGAAATCTGGCCGACCAGGATCGCCGCGCCGATCATCATCAGCGCGAAGAGAACCAGGTTGTAGAGCACGCGGTCGCGCACCGCTTCGCGGAACGTGTTGATCGCGACGATGCCGGGCATTGCGCTCATCGGGCCATCCCCTCCACCGCATGGACGGGCGCCTGCTCGCGTCCCACGATCCGAATGAAATAATCCTCGAGCGTCGGCCGCACCGGCGTAATCGAAAGAATCCTCGCTTCGGAGCCTCGCAGCCGGTCGAGCGTGGAGTACAGGTCGGCCTCCGGCACTTCCAGGCGATAACGCGCCCCGATGGCCACGGCCGCTGCCAGCGCCGGCGGCAGCGCGTGCCCCTCGTGCAATTCGAAGAGGATTTCCATCCCGGACACCTCGGGCGACACGAATTCGTTCGGCGCGCCCACGCCCTGCAGTTTCCCGCCCGCCAGCACGGCTACGCGATCGCACAGCATCTCTGCGTCCGAGAGAATGTGCGTCGAGAAAAATACCGTGCGCCCCTGCCGTTTCAGGTCGTGAATGATGTCGCGCACTTCACGCCTTCCGATCGGATCGAGTCCGGACATCGGCTCGTCGAGAAACACCACCGCGGGATCGTGCAGGATCGCCTGCGCGATGCCGGCCCGCTGCAGCATGCCCTTGGAAAATTTTCTCAGCTGTACGTCGCCCGCGGAAGCCAGGCCGACCAGCCCGAGAAATCGCTCCACGCGCTCGCGCCGTTCCGTCGCGGTGTAATTCGAAAAGCGCGCGTAGTAATCCAGCAGTTCGCGCGCCGTCAGGTAGTCGTAGAAGTAGGGCTGCTCGGGCAGATAGCCGATCTCGCGGTGCATGCGAACGTCGTCGATCGAGCGCCCCCGCACCCGCGCCGTGCCTGACGTCGGAAAGATAAGCCCCATCAAAAGCTTCAACGTGGTTGTTTTTCCCGCGCCGTTCGGTCCGAGAAATCCGAAGATTTCGCCTTCTTCGACTTGCAGGGTAAGATTGTCGAGCGACCGGCGCATGCGTTTGCGCCAGAAGCCGACTGGATAGTCCTTCGTAAGACCTATGATTTCGATCGCATGCGTATTCATGGCTGTTCAACTATAGTTTTTTTCAGCGCCCCGCATCATGTCAATACTGTCGCTGTTGCTTCGCAAAGCACATTTGCATGTCCGACAACGATAGTGGCCCCACGCGGCGCAACCACTACCGGTAGATAGTTTCGACACGCGACACCTAATATTTTGTGGTCCCCTTGCGATTTTAGCTTGACAACTTTTCCACAACCCACGATACTCCGCATCCAGACTCGGCATTACGTGCACGGTCGTTTTGCCCAGCGCCACGGCCGCACACGCGAGATTCCGACCGGGTTCAACCGAATCGTTATAGGCGTGCGCTACTCAGACCGCGCTTAGTGTTAGACGCGGCTTAGCAGCGCTTTTTCTCTTTTTTCGGTTTTTGGCAGGCACTTTTCGGGGGTCGAGTGTCTGCCGGCGATGCTGAAATCCTCTCATTTCGTGTATCCCTCGATACACGCAACAATATTCCGGGTTCCGGTTGGGCGTATAATTGGAATTGCAATTGTAATTCCTGCCTGCCCGGCACCCCGGCCAACTGTTCGGCGGCACGACTGCCGGCGCGGAGGCAGAGATGGCGGAAACGAGAACGGCTTTGAGTTCGCAAGTAGAACAGACGGCAGCCAGGCGCACCACTGGCCTGGATTTCAAGCGCCGCTTTACGGACGGAACGGCATCCCCATTCGACAAGGTGGAATGGGAACGCCGCACCGCACTCATAGGTAATGATAAAGGGCAGGTGATCTTCCGGCAGGAGAATGTCGAAGTCCCCAAGTCCTGGTCGATGACGGCGACGAACATCGTCGCTTCGAAATATTTTCACGGCAAGCCCAATACGCCCGAGCGCGAAACTTCGGTGCGCCACCTGATCGGCCGCGTGGTCGACTCAATCGTCCGCTGGGGAGATCAGGGCGGCTACTTCGCCACAGCCGAATCCAAAGACGCGTTTCGCGACGAACTCACTCATCTGCTCGTCGAGCAGAAGATGGCTTTCAACTCCCCGGTGTGGTTCAACGTCGGCGTGCAGGCCAAGCCGCAGTGCTCCGCCTGCTTCATCAATTCGGTGCAGGACAACATGAGTTCGATCATGGACCTCGCCAAGACCGAGGGCATGCTCTTCAAGTGGGGCTCCGGCACGGGCACGAACTTCTCGGCGCTGCGCGGCAGCCACGAAACGCTTTCGGGCGGCGGCATCGCCTCAGGCCCTGTGAGCTTCATGAAAGGCTTCGACGCGTTCGCGGGCGTCATCAAGAGCGGCGGAAAGACGCGCCGCGCGGCGAAGATGGTGATCCTCAACGTCGATCACCCGGATATCGTGGAATTCATTGAATGCAAAACGAAGGAGGAGCGCAAGGCTCAGGTCCTGATCGAGCAGGGTTACAATCCGGCGATCGACGGCGAGGCCTACTCCTCCGTTTTCTTCCAGAATGCGAACCATTCGGTCCGCGTCACCGATGATTTCATGCGCGCCTTCGAGGAAGACCGCGACTGGTGGACCCACCAGGTTGCCGACGGCAAGCCTCTCGAGAAATTTCGCGCGCGCGATCTGATGCAAAAGATGGCCGAATCCGCCTGGCAGTGCGGCGATCCCGGCATGCAGTACGACACCACGATCAATCGCTGGCACACCTGCAAGGGCACGGACCGCATCTACGCCTCGAACCCCTGCTCCGAGTATATGTTCCTCGACGATACCGCCTGCAACCTGGCCTCGCTCAACCTGATGAAATTCCTCGGCTCGAACGGCCAGTTCGACAGCGAGGGATTCCGCTACGCGGTCGACGTCACGATCACGGCGCAGGAAATTCTGGTCGACAACGCCAGCTACCCGACGCCGAAGATCGAGAAGAATTCGCACGAATATCGCCCGCTCGGCATCGGCTACGCGAATCTCGGAGCGCTCCTGATGTCGCTCGCGCTGCCTTACGACTCCGACGGCGGCCGCGACTTCTGCGGCGCCATCACCGGCCTGATGACCGGCGAGGCCTACGCGCAATCGGCGCGCATCGCCGAGCGCATGGGGCCGTTCGCCGGCTATGCCGCCAACCGCGAACCCATGCTCGACGTGATCCGCATGCACCGCGATTCCCTCCGCCCGATCAAGGAGGGAAACGTGCAGCCCTCGCTGCTCCGCGCCGCCCAGGAATCGTGGGACGCGGCGCTCGATCTCGGCGAAAAATACGGCTACAAGAATTCGCAGGTTTCCGTTCTCGCCCCGACAGGCACGATCGGCTTCATGATGGATTGCGACACCACCGGCATCGAGCCGGATCTCGCGCTCGTGAAGCAGAAGAGACTGGTGGGCGGCGGCGTGATCAAAATCGTCAACAACACGGTGCCGCAGGCGCTGATGAAGCTCGGCTACGCGCCGGAGGACGTTGCCAAGATCGTCGACTACATCGACGCCGAGGGCAAAATCGAAGGCGCGCCCGGACTCAAGCTCGAGCACCTTCCTGTATTCGATTGTTCGCTCACGCCGATGGGCGGCGGACGCTCGATTGCCTGGCGGGGCCACCTGCGCATGATGGCAGCGGCTCAGCCGTTCCTTTCGGGCGCGATCAGCAAGACGATCAACATGCCCGAGGAATCGACGGTCGAAGACATCGCCGAAGCTTATACCGAATCCTGGAAACTGGGGTTGAAGTCCGTGGCCATCTATCGCGACAATTCGAAGCGCTCGCAGCCGCTCTCGGCCGCGGGCAAGAAGGAAGACGAGAAGGCTCCCGTGGCCGCCGCGAAATCCGTTCCTGCCCCGGTTGTGGTGCAGGCCTCGGCGGCCGCGCCTGCCGCTGCGGAAAATGCCCCGCAGCAGAAGGAACTCTTCGATCGCGCCCGCCGCGAAAAGCTGCCCTCGGAGCGCAAATCCATTACCCACAAGTTCTCGGTCGGCGGCCACGAAGGCTACATCACGGTCGGCATGTACGACGACGGCAAGCCCGGCGAAATCTTCATCAAGATGGCGAAGGAAGGCTCCACGCTTTCCGGCATCATGGACGCCTTCGCGCTGTCCGTCTCGATTTCGCTGCAGTACGGCGTGCCGCTCCGCGCTCTGGTGGACAAGTTCTGCAATTCGCGCTTCGAGCCTTCGGGCTACACCGGCAATCCGAAGATTCGCTACGCGAAGTCCGTGGTCGATTACATCGGCCGGTGGCTCGGCGGCAAGTTCATCTCGCCCGATTACCTTGATAGCGACGGCGCAGCGCTCGAAGAGGCGCCAGCCGCCGCTGTGGGCTCAGCGGCACCTCTAACCGCCGCTCCAGTCAGGGTCTTGGAAGCCGAAACGATCACACGGGCGCGCGCCGCCATCGAAGACGCACCGTACTGCTCCGAGTGCGGCATGCTCATGACGCCCAACGGCAGCTGCTACAAGTGCTCCAACTGCGGTTCCACATCCGGCTGCAGCTAGACCGGGCGCATCATCCGAAAAACAAAAGGGCTCCCGTCCCCACGGGAGCCCTTCGTATTTCAGCCCGAAGCGACCGGGCAAATAAAAAGGGGGCCCACCCGGACCCCCTTATTCTTGCTCTACCCCCAAGTTCCGGTCTCGGCGCGACGAAACCGGCCCACCCCGGGAATAAGAGACAGCCGGAGGCCTAATCTGCACGCGCCGTGCCACGTCTGCCCATTTCTCCTGGACCCTCTATCGCGCTGATAATAAAATGCTTAGATAATCCACATTATACTAGTGGGTGGTCCGGGAGAAGGGCGAATCCACTTTCTGAAAGCTTTTGGCTTTTGTTCCTACATTCTTTGGAAGAATCAATCTTACCTATCGTTTTGATAATGCTTTGTGATCGAGCATCTACACCCCGATAGTGGCCCGCAACACCGCTGCCAGCGCCTCAGTCCATCGCTCCACGTCCTCGGGGCGTTCCGCCTCCACCATCACCCGCGCAAGCGGCTCGGTGCCCGAATAGCGCAGCACGACGCGCCCCGACTTCCCAAGCGCTTCCTCCGCCTGCTTCAGCGTCCGCGCCACCTCGGGCAGCGACTCGAGCGGCGGCTTCGACTTCACCTTCACGTTGACGATCTTCTGCGGAAAGATCTTGAGGTCGGCGACCAGCGAATCGAGCGGCCCGGCGATCGCGACGAGTGAAGCGATCTTGACCGCCGTCAGCATGCCGTCGCCGGTGGTGGCGTCGTCGAGGAAGAGGATGTGGCCGGATTGCTCGCCGCCGAGGTTTGCGCCGATCCGCCGCATCTCTTCGAGGACGTAGCGGTCGCCGACGGCCGTGCGCACCAGCGTCAGCCCCGATTTCTCGAGCGCCCGTTCGAGCCCGAGATTCGCCATCGTGGTGCCGACGATCACACCGCCCTTCAGCTTGCCCGTCGATTTCAGGAAGCGACCGGCGGCCAGTAGCACGCCGTCGCCATCGACGAGCCTGCCCGTCGCGCTCGAAAAGATGGCGCGGTCGGCGTCGCCGTCAAACGCAACGCCGAGCGCAGCGCCCGTTTCGACCACGCGCTTTTGCATTCCCTCGGGATGCAGCGATCCGCACCCGGCATTGATGTTGCGGCCATCGGGCGCATTGTTGATGGCGGTCACGTTTGCGCCAAGCGAGCGAAAGAGCTGCGGACCGAGTTCACTGGCCGCGCCGTTCGCGCAATCGAGCACGATTTTCATTCCCGCGAGCTTCGCGCCGGGCAAGATCGCCTCGCGCAGCCCGGCAAGGTAATCTTCGTGCAGCTGCTGATTGCCGTTGGCTCCCGCCGCGCCCATTTTGCCGGCGGCATGGCTCGTCTTTCCTGCTGCCGCGCCATTTTCCGAGAAGATGAGTCCTTCGATGGCGGCTTCCTCGGCATCCGGGAATTTCATTCCCAGCGACGAGATCAGCTTCACGCCATTATCGTGATACGGGTTGTGCGAAGCGGAAATCACCACGCCGGCGTCGAATCCTTCGCGGCTCACGAGCCACGCAACGCCCGGCGTCGTCAGCACGCCGGCGGACACAGCTTCAGCGCCCGAAGCGGCCAGGCCGCGCGCGATCTGCTCGGCGATGTGTGGCCCGGACTCGCGCGTATCGCGTCCGATCAAGACGCGTGGCCGCGCGCCCCGCGCTTTCTTCCGCGATGCGAGATGCTCGCCGAGCGCGAATCCCACGCGCTCGATCGTCGCATCATCCAGCGGATACTCCCCGGGGATCCCGCGGATTCCGTCCGTGCCAAAAAGCTGTTTCACCATTTAGTTGGAGCTTCCCCCCCGCGCGGAAACACGTGAATCTCAATTTTAGCACCGCTGTGCTCGCGCTCCGCTGTCGCCGCGCCTATTTGCGCAAAAGTTAACGCAACACGCACGCATTCATCTGCCGCGGCAAGCGCTTGTGATATCGTTGTGACCAATGTCCCCCACAGAGACGAAGGTTAGCGCGAGTTCCGTCAGCGGAAAGATCATCGCGGCCGGGATCCTCATCGCTTTTTGCTACTGGGCCTCGACCGTTTTGGTGACGCTGCTGGTCGCCGTCCTCACCGCCTACTTTCTCGACCCGATCGTCAGCTGGCTCGAGACGATTCGCGTTCCGCGCGCGGTCGGCTCGCTGCTCGTGGTTCTGGTGACGCTCGCAATGATGGCTGCGCTCGGCTGGACGCTGGTCGAGCGTTTCGATCAGTTCGGCAGCGACTGGCCGAAATATCGCGCGCCGCTCCGCGAAGTTTTCCAGGCCGTCGATACGAGGCTGGCGAACCTTGAGGCGCACGTATCGGAAATCGCCCCAGCGCCGCACGTGGGCGAGCATGTCGTCACGGTCACCGAATCACACGCGGTACGCGACGCGCTGCTCGGCCGCCTCAGCTCGCTCTACGGTTTCATCCTGGCCGCGAGCTTCATCCCCTTCCTCGTGTTCTTCATGCTCACCGCGAAACGTCAGGTGGTCCACGCCACGATGCAGCTATTCCGCTCGAGCGAACGCACGCAAGTGAAAGAGGCGCTCGAGGACGTCACGCGCGTCTTGCGCACCTACCTGATGGGCACCGCGCTTGTGGGATTGATATTGATCCTCGCGAGCTGGCTTTTCTTTTGGGCCATTGGGCTCGAGTTCCCGTTCCTCACGGGATTGGTTTCCGGGATCTGCAATCTTGTGCCTTATATCGGCTTGGTGCTCTCCTGGGTGCCACCGCTGATGATCGGAGCCGCTCAGTTCCACAAAATCGGCCCTTTCATCGGGATCGTAGCAATGCTCACTTTCTTCCATATCGTCGCGGCGAACCTTTTGGTCCCGGCGCTGGTCGGTTGGCGCATGCGCCTGAATGCGGTCGCGCTGACCATCTCGATTCTCTTCTGGGGATGGCTGTGGGGCGCGATGGGACTGATCCTCGCGATCCCGATCACTGCCGTTGTCAAAGTGATCTGCGATCACGCTCCCGGCTGGCAGCCGATCGGCCGCTGGCTCAGCGCTTAGGGCTTGCCGCTCGCGGCGCGTAGTCGCGCGACCGCTTCGCGCAGCGCAGCCGCATCCGTCGCTTCCTGGAACATTCGAATTGCCGCGATTCCCGCCGCGCCCGCGCGAATGCACTCCGCGCCGTTGCCGGCGTCCACGCCGCCGATCGCGATCACCGGAATCCGAACGGCGGAGCAAGCTTCCGCCAGCTTCGCAATCCCTTGCGGCGCCCCGAATTTTCTTTTCGCCGGCGTATCGAAGATCGGCCCGAAAAAAACGTACGCCGCCCCGGCGCGTTCCGCTTCCCGCGCATCTTCGACGCTGTGGCATGAGACGCCGATGCGAAATCCCGCCGGCGCGTTCCCGTCGCGGCACCAGCGAATCACGTCCCGCGCGCGCATCGACTCGCCTCCCAAATGCACGCCCGCCGCCCCAGCCGCCAGCGCCACGTCCAGCCGGTCGTTCACAAAAACAGACGCCGCCCGCGTCGCCGTCGCACGCACAGCTACGCGCGCGAGTGCAAGCAATTCGCGCCCCGCCAAATCCTTCTCGCGGATTTGCACCCAGTTTGCTCCGGCTGCAATCGCCGCATCGATTTTCGCAAGTATGTTTTTGGGTGGATCGTCCGCGCCGAGTAACTTCCGGTTTGTGACGTAGCAGACGACGCGCTCAGGATCGGCTGGCAACACTGACGACTCGCTTGCGAAATGATTCGAGCGACAGCAGAACGTTCATGAATCCCAACCCGGAAATCGCGCCGCGGATGAACGGATTTTTCAGCAGCAGCCCCAGCGCCGGATACTGATAGAAGAGGTAGTTGGTTTCCCATGAGTCCAGCCACGGCACGAGTATCAGAATCAACCCGAGCACGAACCAGATCAAAAGTACGGGGACGCGCACAATTCGACTCATTGCGGAACTAAGATTATGGGAGATTCTCGCGGGTGCTGCAACCGGAGATCAAGCTTTTTGCAGTGTGGCGATGCGATCGGCCACGTCGCGGTAGTCGATGTTCATTGCGTAGACTTGCCGGAAGCTGTCGAGCGCGGCCGACGATTCGCCCGCCAGATCGAGCGCCACTCCGAGATCGTACCGTAGCGCCATCACGGTTTCCTGATCGAGTCGCGGCGTTTCGAGCGCCCGCTGATACCACAACGACGCAATCTTCGGCTCGCCCTTGTCGACAAAGGTCAGCGCGAGCAGGGTCGCGCAGTTCATCGCATAGGGGAACGGCTTGCCCTTTTGCACGGCCTTGGCGACCTTCTGGAATTCGCCGATCGCCTCGTCGAGCAGGCCCATTTCCCGGTAGGCGATGCCGAGGTTGTAGTGCGTTTCGAGATCCTCGTCCTCGTCAGCCATTTCGCCCAGTTCGGAGCGGAATTCCTGGAAAACCTCCGCCAGCTCGTTGAGGCTTTCGACCGTCGCCGCGGAAACGGGACCAGCCTCCGCCAAAACCGGCGCAGCAGGCGCAATCGGAATTTTAGCTACGGGCGCTGCCACCACGGGCGCCGCCGGTACTGGCGGATGACCACCGTTCACTGGCGCTGCAGGAGTTTTCGCAGCTTTCGCTGGCTTTGCGGGTGGCGCTTCCAAGTCGTCCAATTCGGCCGCGAGTTCGCTGAGGAAATCTTCGGTCGTCGCGGCGCCTTGTTTTTCGGCCGTCTCGGTGGGATCGGCGCTCAATTCCAATTCAAACTCGCGGCTACTCTCAGCAGCCGTTTCCACGGGGCTCGCTTCTTCAGCGGGTTCCTCCGCAATCTCAAGAACGGGCTCTTCCGCAGCCGGCTCGGCGGTGACTTCTTCAATCTCGATCGGAATCTCAGCCGCCTCGGGTTCCGCGGCCTCTTCGATCTCGATTTGTTCCATCTCTGCTTCCGCCGCCTCGACCGGCGCTGGTTCTTCGACGGCTGGTGCGGGCGCGTGGGGCGCGTCCTCTGGCGCTGCACTCGATGGTTCCGCCACTTCCTGTGCCATCGCCTCCCATTCATCCGAGAGATCGACTTCTTCGCCAGATGACGCCCGGGCCGCAGCAGGAGCCTCTTCCGCCTTTGGTCGCGCTGGTGCCGCAGCGACAGGAGCCGCCGGAGCGGGCGCAGGCGCTGCCTGAGGCGGCGCATGTTCTTCCGTCTCGACCGGCGCGACCGCGATTTCGAACTCGGCGGGCCCGGCAGGCGCAGCCGGAGCAGGGCTTGCGTCCTGCGAAATGGCTTCCGCCGGCGCAACTTCGATCTTTGCCTCGGGCTCGCTCGCCACCGGCGCGGCCGTCGCAGCCATTGGAGCGGAAGCCTGTTCCGTCGCCGTGCCCTTTTCTTCCTCGCTCGTGCCGGCCGCCTTCTCGAATCGGCTGCGCAGCTCGGCAAAGCGCTCGGCGTTGGCTGAATCGTTTCGCTCGCGGTGAATCTGTTCGAGCTGCGCGGCAAGTTCTGCCGTGCGGCGTTCATCGCCCGCGCCCAGGTAGAAATCCAGCAAGCGTTCGAGCGTGGCCGTATGTCGCGGCGCGCGTTGCAAGACGTTTTCGAGCAGGTGCGTCGCCTTGTGCGTCAGGCCGTAGCTCGAGAAGAGGTCCACGTCGGTGAGAGCTTGCGATACATACCGCTGCGTCTCTTCGTCCAGCGCCTCTTCGGCGATGACCGGCTGGGCGGCGGGAGTGGCAGATAGCCTCCGTGGCTCCTCAGACTCGCCCTGAGCCTGGACAACATGTTTCTCCTCGGCGATCGGCTTGAGCGACGCCGAAGCCCGTGGCTTGGCCGGCGCTCGAGCGGGTGCGTCTCCCCGCGCACGCTGGTGAAGCTCGTCGAGGCGGATCAACAGGCGCTCATCGTCTCGATTCTTCTCGATGAGTTCCTGCATCCGCTCTTCGGCCTTCGCAAAATCTCCGGCATCGGCGTAGGCATCGACAAGTTCGCTTAGCGCGGAGTCCAGGTGGAAAGGATCGCTTGTGTGCCGCGAAAAATCGGCCAGCAGCTCGTTCGCCTCGATATCGCCGGGCAGTTTCTCGGTGATTTTCAGAAGCGCTTGCATGAACTTATCCTGCTCGTTCGCCTCCGTCATCGGGTCGCGGAGTTCGCGCAGCAACGGGAGCGCTTCTTTCGCTTTCCCCTCCTCGGTCAGCGCGTCCACCACTTTTGCCAGCAATCCGGAATGCGAGCTTCCGCGCACCATCTGGTTGCGCGCCCGGTCGGCAGCCTTTTCCGTCTGGCCCGACTTCAGCTCCAGATCGAGGATCATGTTCGTGACGTCGCCGCCCGCCTCGGCTTCCGGATGCTTCTCCAGGATGGCGATCGCCTCAACGTTCTTGTGCGCCGCGATCAAAATCTTGGCCTTCAGAAGCTGTGCCGCCACGTTGGTCGGATCGACGTCGAGCGCCCGGTCGATCAGTTTCGGCGCTTCCTCGGCATCGCCATGCTCGAAGAGCCGCTGCGCGTAATTGAAATAGGTCTGGGCCGCCTCTTTCTTCTGGCCCATCACGTTGTAGAGTTCGGCGAGCCGCATCTGCACGCGCGGATTTTCAGGCTCGACGTCCAGCAGCCGGTGCAGCACCTCGACGGCTTTGGGTGCCTGGTTCGCTTTCAGGTGAGCTTCGGCGATCTGCAGGAACAGCGGCCGGGCCTCGCTCAGCACGCCCTGCTGCACGTAGAGATCGGCCAGCCGTTCGAGTGGCAGAAGTTCGTTCGGCGCGAGCTTGGCGATCTTTTTGTAGATGGCGATGGCTTTGCTGTTGAAGCCGTCGCTCAGGTAGACCTGCGCGAGCCGCTCGAAGTACTCGACCGCTTGCGGCATGTCGCCCTGGCGCGCGAACAGGTCCCCGACAGTCATCAGCGTCGCCTGATCCTTCGCGTCGTGCCGGAGGATCTGCTGGTATTCGCCGATCGCCTGAGCGACCTTGCCCTGGTTGAGAAACTTCAGCGCGTTTTCGAGCGCTTTGCTTTTGTTAAACGCCATGAACGGTTCCGCATGCCCCACCCGCGTCTGGCCTTAAGGAAGGTCGTGGGGTCAGAGCGGATCAGGCTTGAAGGTTAGCACGCGCGAAAAACCAGGGTCTATGTGACGGAGAGGGGGTGGTGCCGAAGGGGATAATAGGGTGGTGGACCGGACGGTTCCGCCAGGGACGCCCGGACGAGCGGGAGCGCCCATACCCGGCTCAAGGAGTCGAATCCGCGAGCGCGCTGCCAGCACCATCAGCCGCAGCCTCCAGCGGCAGCGGCGCCTGCTCGGCTCCGGCGGCCCAGCAGCGCGCCTCCCGCACCGGAGCGTAGGAATATCGGTGCAGCGGCGATGGCCCGTGCCGCCGCAGCGCCTCTAGATGATCGGGCGTGCCGTAGCCCTTGTTCTGCGCGAGCCCGTACTGGGGATACAGTTGGTCGAATTCCTCCATCCGCCGGTCCCTTTCGACTTTCGCCAGAATCGACGCGGCCGCAATCGACACCGAGCGCGCGTCGCCGTGGATCAGAGCTTTCTGCTCGATGGGGAGATCGATCTCGATGGCATCGAGCAGAAGATAGTCGGGAAAGGGATTGATCTGCGAGATGGCAGCGACCATCGCCTGGCGGCTCGCCTGGTAGATGTTCCAGGCATCGATCCGGCTCGAATCGATCTCCGCCACCGCCCACGCCAGCGCGTGCTGCCGGATGCGCACGGCGAGCTCGCCGCGGCGTTCCGGCGCCAGCTTCTTCGAGTCGTCGAGCCCCACGATCCGCCGCCGAGGGTTCAGAATTACGGCGGCGGCAACCACAGGGCCGAAGAGGGAGCCGCGCCCTGCTTCGTCCAATCCTGCGATGCGCTGCCATCCGTGCTGGCGCGCCTCGCGCTCGTAGCGTGAGCAGCAGAGCCGACTCATCGGCGACGGATTTTAGCACACGCCTGCGCGATGCTGCGTGGTGCGATCGAAAGATTTGAACGAAGCTGCTCGGAAAAACAAAAGCCCGCCCCGGAAACGCCGGGCGGGCAAAAAAGTTTTTCAATCAAATTGCGCGGAATCGGATTTGCAACTACTCGGCGGCAGCGGCGACAGCTTCCAGCTTGGGAGCGGCGCGCTTGATGCGTGCGGCTTTGCCCTTGCGCGCGCGAAGATAATTCAGCTTGGCGCGCCGCACGCGGCCCTCGCTCACCACATCAATCTTGCTGATCATTGGCGAGTGCACCGGGAAGATGCGCTCCACGCCGACGCCAAAGCTCACGCGCCGCACGGTGAAGCTCTCGCCCAGAAGCTCGCCGCGCCGGCTCATCACCACGCCCTCAAACGGCTGGATGCGCTCTTTGTCGCCTTCCTTCAACCGGACGTGCACGCGGATCGTGTCGCCGGGACGAAACACCGGATGGTCCTTGCGTAGTTGCGACTCCTGCGCCTTAGCGATGATCGGTTTCATGACAGTTTTTCCCTGCAGACCCGCTCAGGTGGGGCCAGCACACAACGCACAATCTTGAATTATAGCGAATTTGCGTCGCAGAGCCTACACGAAAGTTAACGCCACGTGAATGCGGGCGCTGGGCTGATCCGTGTCGCAGGGGCCACGCCGGCCAGCCCAGCGCAATCGTCAGAAGGTGTACTTCAGCCCGAATTGCATGATGCGCCCCGGCACCGAGCTTGAGGTTATCTCTCCAAAGCCCGCCGCGCCGTAACCGTTGCCGGGCTCATTGAATTGTGCGTGATTGAAGAGGTTGAAGAACTCCGCCCGGAATTGCAGGCTGGCGTCTTCTCGCAGCCCTCCGACAGTCGTGTTCTTGATGATCGCCATGTCGAAATTGAGCTGCGTGCAGCAGCGCATAATTCCGACACCGGAGTCGCCGAAGCCCGTGCCGCAGCCAAGGAACTCGGGGTTGGCTCCAGTGCAGTTACCTGTGTAGGGGCCGGGAAGACCGCTCGGAGTTCCGCCAAACTCGGGCAATGCCGTGAACGGGCTTGTCGAATTAAAGAACCCACTGCCTCCGGTGAGCCCACTCACCACGCGCGCGTACATACTGCCAGTCGAGGCGAGCGGAATCCCCGACTTGCAATTGCCGAGAGAATTGCAATCGACCGGGTCCGTGAGTTCGACCCTGTCGACAGGGCCGGTGGCGGGAACCGAGCTGCCGTACAGAAGGGTGGCGACACCGGCGGGGGCTCCGTTAGTAACAGTGAAAGGCAGACCGTCTTGAATCGTGGTTACACCGGAAACACCCCACCCGCCCAAAGCCTTTTCTTTCCACCCCTCACTCTTGTAGGGAAGTTCGTAGCTGTAGCTGAGCACAAAGCGGTTGGGGCGATTGAACGCCGCCGGCCCGTACTGCTGCCGATCGTTCAAGGGGTCGTTGGAGGATGCGCTGCCAGAAAGCACGTTGCCGGGTGTGGCAATGCCAGCCCCGGCTTCACTTGCGTTAATGTCGGTTTTGAGGCTGCTCCAAGTGTAGGAAGCCTGAATCAGCAAGCCATGTGAGAACTGATGTCGCAGCTGGGCTTGCAGGCTGTTGTATAGGTGATTCCCGTCCGTTTCGACTTGCTGCAAATTTCCCGGGTTCACGCCCAGGTAGGCTACGCGGCCAAGATAGTTGCTGGAGGTGTTCTCGAGAACCCGGTTGTTGCCGTTATCATTGATGGGGAATGAGCTCGCGGGCCGCTCCAGATTGATGTTGACCTGGTCCGTCGGCGGATTGCAAGTAGCGGAAGCTGGACCGCAGTCCACAAGATACGCGACGTTCGGATCGCGGTTCCAATCGTAGAGGTGGATTCCATGCGATCCAACGTAGCCGATGTCCGCCACCCAGCCGTGCGCAAACTCATACTGAACATCGAGATTGTATTGCTGGATCTTCGGAGTGCGCATCGCCGGGTCGTCGCCCGAATTGATGAGCCCCGAGGCGTTGCCTCCGTTTATGTCCGTTATATTGCTCAGGCCGAACGCAGGATTCGCATTTGTAAGCTGCGGCGCAACCATCGTGGAAAGAGTCCGTGGGATAAATCCAAGGAATGCCTGTGCCACGTACGGATTCTGCAGGGTTTCCGAAGTCGTTGTGCCGACGACAGTGGCGTAGGGCGGCTCGTTGCCCAGAATGTTGTCCCCCACCAGGTTGCCGTAAACCCGGTCAAAGAACATGCCGTACCCCGCCCGCACGACGAGCTTGTCACTAAACGGCTGCCACGCCAGTCCGATGCGCGGCGAAAAGTTGTCAATGGGAGAGCCGTACAGCAGGGTCTTGTTGTGGTTGACGAAAATGCCCGTCGACCCGAACTCACCAGTGAGGCCTGCGTAGCCGGGGAAATTCTTGTTGTAATTCGACTGCACGATATAGCCAGCGAGCGTGCCGACGGGATTGTTCAGAAGTTCGGTGCCCGTATCGACCAGGCCGGCCTCCGCAGCCGCGAAGTTCGTGAACACTCCATGGGCGTCGCTGGGCCATCCGTCATATTCCCAGCGAAGGCCCAGGTTCACGGTGAGCCGCCGCGTCACTTTAACGTCGTCCTCAACGAACGATGAGAATTCGTTGATGCGCCAGTGGTGAGGATTTGGCGAGCCATTCGGCAACAGGCGATTGGTGTCGTTTATGGCCCAGTTGATGCCCTCAAACGCGGTGCCGTCGACAGCGGTGCCGCTGCTGCTCGTCAAAAGGTCGGCTATATTCCCCGCCATGATCCAGCCCCGCTCTCTGTTCGGCTGCCTCCAGTTCCATTGGATCCGCTGCGTGTTCACGCCCGCTCGCAGCGAATGCTTGCCATGGTTCCAGGAAATCTGGTCGCCGGTCAGGAAGCTGTTCTGGAGGCTATGGGTCGCCGAAAAGAAATTCCCTCCGGCGCTCATTGATCCCCATGGCGACCCTGGAAACCCGAGTTCGCCGATCACTGGAATCAAGGAGTCCTCGCGATTGCCGGCGGCAGCCGGCGAGAGGACGCACGGGGAGCCAGCCGGGGCGCCGGCAACCCCGTTATTGATCGCGGGAATGATGTTCAGGGGCGTGATACCGTCACCTGCGCAGGATTGGACCGTCACGCCGTCACTCACATTGAGGAACAGCCGCTGGAAGGACCCGAATACTTCATTCACGAAATTGCTGGTGACCACCGTCGTGAGTCTCACAACCGCCGATTGCGCGCCGTATTGAGCATCCTCCGGGGCGCCCGGGTCGCAACCGGTCACAATACAGCTGAAACTTTGGGTCTGCGGATCGCTGGAGAAGAGATACTTTTCCGTTAGCGTGTTCTTGCTTGAGATCACGTAATCCGTGTTGATCATGTACTGATCTTCATTGGCGATCGTGGCTTGCGAAAGTGTTGTGGGTACAGCGCATGACGCGTTGGCCACGCAGAAGGGCACACCGCTCGCGTTATAACGCAGGCTGGGAATGTAATAGCCGTTGTTGAATCCTCCCTTGACCTGTTGAATTTTCTCCGTCTGCCGCAGGAGATTGATGGCCGTGTTACTGATGTTTGATCCGTCCTGAAGTACGGGCTGGCCTGTGCCACCGAACAAGTCGAAATTCCCTGCAAACGCGCATCCCAGGTACGCCCGATATGTGGCTGCGGGACAAAGGTGGCCGCTGTTTGGGCTGGCGCCCAGGCCCGTGAGGCCAAAATCGACTGGCACCATGTATCCCGATCCAAGGTCTGAGCGGGCGTTTGCGATACTGACAGGAAACCCGGGTTCGCTCGGCTCGTTGAATGGCAGTAGGCCGACCGATGTGATGGCAGTGGCGAAGCCATTGCTGCCGATTCCATTGAGCTGCCGCGTGCCCTGATACGAGCCAAAGAAGAAAATCCTATCTTTCTTGATCGGCCCGCCAAAGGTGCCGCCAAACTGGTTCTGTTTCACGGTCGGCGGTTTGTTTGGCAGTCTTTCGTTATTTTCAGAGTTCTTGTAGAAGAAGTCGTTGGCGTTGAAGATGTTGTTGCGATTGAACTCCCAGGCCGCTCCGTGGAACTGGTTCGTGCCGCTCTTCGTCACCACGTTCACGTTTGCGCCCGGGTTCTGGCCATAAGCAGCGTCGTATTGCGACGTCTGGACTTTGAACTCCTGAATCGAGTCCGGGTTGGGAATCGGGATCCCGGCATAGCTGCCCGACTGCGCCGCGCCACCGCTGCCGTAGTTCGTCGTGACGACCCCGTCCATCATGTAGGTATTCTGATCGGAGCCGGAACCGTTCACGTTGATGTCCATCGTGCCGTTTCCGACCGCCGTCGCCGTCGCGACGTTCGCCACCACGCCGGGCGAGAGGTCGATCACCTGGGTGAAGTTGCGCGTGCTCAGCGGCAGGTTCGTTACCGTCGCCCCGGAAACCAGTCCTCCAACCGTTGCGTTCTCGGTCTGCAGCGTCACCGCCGTCGACGAAACCGTCACTTCCTGAGTCTGGGCGCCGATCTCCAGGCTGCGATCCAGCTCGACAGTCTCCGTGACGTTCACCGTCGTCGATGGCACCTCGATCGTCTTGAAGCCCTTTGCGGAAAAGTTCACGCTGTAATTCCCTGGCGGCAACAACGAAAACTTATACAAGCCGTTGGCGTCGGTGGTTGCGGTGCGCGATTGGCCCGTCGCCAGGCTCGTCGCCGTCACACTCGCACCCGCGATCACCGCCCCGGAAGGATCCGTCACCGTTCCGGCCAGCGCGCCTGTCGAGGCGCTTTGCGCCAAAGCGGAGGGAACGCAGATGCACAGCGCCACCAGGCAGACCAGTAGCCCGCACGCGATTTTGAATCCCGAAAATTTCGACTGGAATACGCACACACCCGACCGCTTGGCGAGCATCGGCATTTTCATCCCCCCCAACATGCAGAAACGTGGCCCTGAGTTTCGCGCCCCCCGGCGCGGGTCTGATGCAAACTGCGGATTGAGGCCGCGCCACCCCGGCGCAAGCCATCAAGCAAGGCTGACAGTTAGTTGCTAGACACAACTACCCAGACTTGTGCCCGAAGCGTTTACTACTGATCGTTGCCTTGTGTCAAGGTTCAAACGGTGCGGGCGGGCTAGAAAAGACGATCCTATCCGGCGCTTTTCGTCGGCGCGCGCTCGCCATCGGCACTCTGCGCTGCCGGACCGAGCAGGTCCGGGCGATTTCGCAGCGTTTTCGCAAACGCTTGCTGCCGCCGCCACCGGCGGATTTCTTCGTGGTTCCCGCTCATCAGGACATCAGGGACATCCCATCCTCTAAAGGTCTGTGGCCGCGTGTAGTGCGGGAAATCGAGGATGCCGCGATTTGTAACTCGCAATTCGTGACTCGAGAGGCGCGATCGGTCCAGCTCCTGCTGTAGAGGCGCTGCTCGCTCCGCCCCATCCGCCGCTGCATCGGCCGCCTCGCTGAAGGATTCATTCACCGCCGAATCCTCGTTCCCGAGCGCCCCCGGAATCAGCCGTGTCACCGCGTCGAGCACCATTGCCGCCGCCAGCTCCCCGCCCGAAAGGACGAAATCCCCGATCGAAATCTCATCCGTCGCCAGATGTTCGGCCACGCGCTCGTCCACTCCCTCGTAGCGCCCGCACAGCAGGACGATTCGCTCGAGCTTCGCGAATCGCCGCGCCGTCTCCTGCCGGAATAATTTCCCCGCAGCCGAGAGCAACACGATCGCCGTGCCCGCCCGCTCCTTCGTGCCCGCCTCGCCCGCCAGCGATTCCACCGCTTCGAACAGCGGCTCCGGCTTCATCACCATCCCCTCGCCGCCGCCAAACGGCCGGTCGTCCACGGTCCTGTGCCGGTCGTGCGTGAACGCGCGCAGATCGTGCACGTGCGTCTCGATCAGCCGCGCCTCGCGCGCCCGCCGCACGATCCCGTAATCGAGCGGCCCGCCGAAAAACTCCGGGAAAATTGTGACGATATCAAAGCGCATCGCTTCGCCGCTTCCGCCTCACTCGGGGAATCCACCTCGGGACGTCCTGCGTATACTCTTCGTAAGCAGCGCCCATTTTTCTCCTCAGCGTAGGCTCCTCCTGCAGCAGAACGAACAGGTGAAAGCCGATTGCGACGATCGCGGCATATTCCAGCAGCTGCACCGACCAGAAAAAAAGACTCTCGCCCGCCAGCACGAACAACACGCTGATGTACATCGGATTTCTGGCGAATCTGTACAGCCCTCGCGCCACCAGCACTTTCGGCATGTCGATCGGCGCCGGCGTTCCTCGCCCGAAGAAAACGAAGTCGAGCGCGCACCACAGATAGCCCGCCGTGCCGACCGCAATCACGATCGCGCCCGCAATCGCGGTTCCCATCCCCGCCATCGGCCGGTGGCGAATGCCCGGGTACAGAAGGAAGAGCGACAGCCACACCGTAACCGTTCCCGGCACCAGCACAGTGAAGACCGCCAGTTTCGCTAGGAGCAGAAAAGTCGTCAGATTTTCTCGACCGGCGTTCGCCATGGGGCACCGCCGCAGCCAGTGCTCTCGCGCGGGAGCCAGTCTACGCCAACAGGGATTGCTTAGGAATTGCGGTTCAATTCGCGCAGGCCCTCGGGCAGAACCACATCGATGCGCCGCGCGGCAAGATCGACCTTCACGCAAATTTCATCCGCGAGCGGAATCAGCACTTCGCCATTCGGCGAATCCACCGCAAGCAGCGGCGTCCCGCCCGTGAACTCCACGTCGCGCACCACTCCCACCGCTGCGCCTTCTTCCCGCACTTCGCACCCGATCAGATCCGTCACGTAGTAGCTGCCGCCGGGAAGCGGCGCGCGCTCGGCCAGCGGAATCCGCACCTCTAGGCCCACGAGCTTCTCCGCATCCGACATCGAATCCGCGCCCTCGAAATGAAAGATGGCCTGCCCGCCGCGGCTGTGCGACAGCCAGCACGAACGCACACCGACGCGCCGCCCTACCTGTTCCACATTCACATCGGGACTGCGGGCTGCATCTTTCTTGCCGTCGTATAGGTAGATTTTTTTGAGCTGTGTAAGGCGTTCGGGAAAATCAGTGAGGATCTCGGCAGCTACTTCTCCGCGCAGTCCATGTGGGCGCAGGATGCGCGCCACGGTGACACCCGCCGCCGGTGGGAATTGCCGCGTGGTCACACTACTCTAGGATTTCGAGCGTAAATCTTTTCTTCAGCTTCATGCCTGCGGCGCCCAGCAGCGTACGAATCGACTTGGCCGTGCGTCCCTGCCTCCCGATTACTTTGCCCAAATCTTCGGGATGGACCCGCAGTTCGAGGACCGTCACCTGTTCGCCGTCCACTGCGTTCACCTGTACTTGATCCGGATGATCTACGAGTGCTTTCGCAATCTGCTCTACGAGCTCCTTCATGACCGTTCCTCCACAGTGTGCCGTGCCCAGCGGAGAAATTCGCTTGAGCGGGTACGATAACTATGAACATGACACTCTGTAGAATGGGACGCTCTAGGCGGGCTTGGGGTTGCGCAGCAAACTCCGAACCGTGTCGCTGGGTTGGGCACCCTTGCTGAGCCAATACTGCACGCGCTCGCGATCCACCTCTACCGCAGCAGGCTTCTTCAGCGGGTCGTACGTCCCCACGATCTCGACAAATCGGCCGTTCCGCGGCCGCGTTTTTTCCGTCACTACCACGCGGTAGAACGGGCGCTTCTTCTTGCCCATCCGGGCAAGGCGTATCATTAGCACGAGCGATTCCTCCTTACTTCAATCCAGCCAGTATAGCGGACCCCGCCCCTTTCACCAATCGCTATCTATGCCCAAGCCGGGCTATTATGCCGCAGAGAACACACATGGCCGACATTTCCATCCGCCCGGCGGTTCGCGCCGATCTGCCCCGCCTCACCGAAATCTACAACCACTACGTCGTCCACACCCCGGTCACGTTCGACGTCGAGCCCTACACCGTCGAGCGGCGCGAAACCTGGTTCAGCCAGTTCGGTGTTTCGGGACGCTACCGCCTCTTCGTCGCCGAAGAAAACGGCTCGGTCGTCGGCTACGCGGGGACCACTCGCTTCCGCCCCAAAGCCGCCTACGAAACCACGGTCGAAACGACGATCTACTGCGACCAGCGCGCCATCGGCAAAGGCATCGGCTCGCGCCTGTACGGCGCGTTACTCGACGCGTTGCAAGCCGAGGATATTCGCCGCATCGTCGCCGGCTACACGCTCCCGAATCCGGCAAGCGCCGCCCTTCACGAACGCTTCGGCTTCCAGCGCGTAGGAATCTTCACGGAAAACGGCCGCAAATTCGGCCGCTACTGGGATGTCGCCTGGAACGAACGCCCGCTTCGAATTCCTTAGGCGCTCATCTCGTTACGCACGCAAGGCGCGCTTGCGTCGGGTCTAAGTTTTTCCGGGTGCCCCATCCTCGGTTTGTGAGGGTGGGGCTTTTGACTTTGCTTCTAGGCGCGCGGCTTCATTTCACGCCAGCAGCCACAACAGCTTCGCCGCCTCCGCGCACTGCTCGATCGTCTGCTGGTCGCGCGCTGAAAACGCATCCGCTTTCTCGCTCTCCACGTCGACCGTCCCGATCACGCGCCCATCGGGCGAAATCACAGGCACGATAATTTCCGAGAGCGTGTTGCCGAATGCCGTCAGATAACGCGGATCCTTACGCACGTCTCCGACGATTACCGCCCGCTTCTGCTCGATCGCCGCGCCCGTCAGCCCTTTCGTCACGGGAAACGTCGGAAACTCCGGCGCGCTCGGCCCGCTCCAGCCCATGATCGACACGTTCTCCGCGCCCACCTCATAAACGCCCACCCAGCGATAGTCGCCAATCTTCCGAATCAATTCCGCCAGCCGCTTGGCCCTCTCGGCGCGAAGCCCGCCGCTCGCAGCCGTCGTGCGGATCTGGTTCAGCGTGTTGTCCATCACAATCGGCATCGCTCCTCCTATCTGGGGAAAGTGCGTCCGTCATTCTGAGCGAAGCGAAGAATCTCTCTTACTTGCTACTTCAATCCCGCCAATTTCCCGATCCCGCGCATCTTCATCTTCGCCATGCTGCCGTACTGCTTCATCATCCGCCGCATATCGAGGTACTGCTTCAGCACCTGGTTCACTTCCTGCACGGACGTCCCGCTGCCGCGCGCGATCCGCTTGCGCCGCTTGCCGTCGATCACGTTCGCATCGGCGCGCTCGGCCGCCGTCATCGAATTGATGATCGCCTCGATCGACTTCAGCTGCTTCTCATCGATCGAAGCGTCCTTCGGAATCTTTGCGAACGGCCCCACCTTCGGCAGCATCCCCATCAACTGCTCGATCGAGCCCATTTTCCGAATCTGCTGCAACTGGTCGCGGAAATCCTCGAGCGTGAACTCGTTTTCGCGCAGCTTGCGTTCGAGCTCGCGCGCTTTCTTCTCGTCGACGTTCTTCTGCGCCTTCTCGATCAGCCCGAGGACGTCGCCCATCCCGAGAATCCGCCCGACGATCCGGTCCGGCAGAAACGGCTCGAGCGCATCGTATTTCTCGCCCACGCCTACGAACTTCACAGGCGCGCCCGTCACCTTGCGGATCGAAAGCGCCGCGCCGCCGCGCGCGTCGCCATCCATCTTCGTCAGGACGACCCCCGTCACGCCCAGCCGCTTGTGAAATTCCCCGGCCGACCGCACCGCGTCCTGCCCGATCATCGCGTCCGCCACGAATAAGATTTCCGCCGGGCCGAGCTCCTTCTTCAGCATCGAGAGCTCGTTCATCAGCTCATCATCGATGTGCAGCCGCCCCGCCGTGTCCACCAGAATCACGTCGCACGCGGAAAGCTTTGCCTCGCGCACCGCGCCGCGCACGATCTCGAGCGGTTTGTCCGTGCCGGTGCCGGGCCAGATCGGCGTGCCCGTCGCCTTCGCCACCTGCGCCAGTTGCTCGCGCGCCGCGGGACGGTACACGTCCGTCGAAACCACGATCGGCCGGTGCCCGTGCTCCGCGAGCCATTTCCCGAGCTTCCCGGTCGATGTCGTCTTGCCCGATCCTTGCAATCCGCAGATCAGCCACACCGAAGGCGGCCTCGACGCAAACTGCGGCCGCGCCTCGCGCCCGAGCAACTCCGCCAGCTCGTCGCGCACGATCTTCACCACCTGCTGTTCGGGTGAAAGCTGCAGCAGCACCTCGGACCCAAGAGCCTTCTCGCGCACGTGCCCGATGAATTCGTCCGCCACCTGCAAATTGACGTCGCCTTCGAGCAGCGCCTCGCGAATCTCCCCGAGCGCCGCATCGAGGTGCTCCTCGGTGAGCTTCCCCTGCCCGCGCAAATTCTTGAACGTCCGCTGCAGTTTCTCTGTGAGCGTTTCAAACATAGCGAATTCTTATTGTAGGTAAGCCCCGCAGGTGGGTCAAACGCGCTGCCGATAGCCTGCACTCTGGCATGATGGTTGACCCGGGTGGGCGTGAGGAGCCGAATGGCCGGAGAGAAGGCGTATCTCGATAAGGCGATCGACCGATATCCACCGGAGGTCGCCGCGACCGCGCGGGCCGCGCTGAAGAAGCTACGCGCGCGATTTCCGGGTGCGCGGCAGATGGTATACGACCGTCCGCGTTCGCTGCCCATCGGCTTCGCCCCGGCGGTCGGCGGCTCTGCTGTATTTTCTGTGGTTCTTTACCCGCGATGGGTGCGTTTTTTCTTCCTCGACGGCGTGATCATTGATGACCCGGAAGGCCGCCTCGAAGGCACGGGCAATCAGGTCCGCTCAATCCGGTTGGACGAACGCGCTGCAATCCTCGACGATCCCTACATCCGCGGGCTGATGGCGCAGGCGCTCAAAGAGGCTGGAGCGAATCTCAAGAAAGGCAAGGGCGAAGTTATTTTAAAGTCGAAGCTTGGGTTTTAGTTCGCGGAACCGGCGCGGTTCTTCTTGGCCGCCATAAACGCGGCCACCTCTGCGGTCGGCGCGGTGCGATCCACAAATCCAAATGTCCCCTTCTCTTTCATTTCGCGCGCGGCGCCGATCAATCCGCCGAACGCCAGCCGGCATAACACGCCGCCCAAGCTGATCCGCCGCACGCCAGCCGCTTCAAGCTCCGCCACCGGAAACGCCAACCCTTTGATGCCCGCGAGCGCATTCACCGGGCGCGGCGCAACGGCCGCGCACACCGCGCGAATCGCGTCAAGGCTCGGCAATCCCGGCGCAAACAGCACCTCGGCGCCCGCTTCGGCAAACGCCACCAGCCGCCGAATCGTGTCATCGAGATCGGCGCGTCCATGCAGAAAATTTTCAGCACGCGCCGTCAGCGTAAATGGAAACGGCAGCGCCCGCGCCGCTTCGACGGCCGCCGCCACGCGCTCGACGGCGAGCGAAAAATCATAGATCGGCCGGCCATCGTCGCCGCTCGCGTCTTCCACCGACCCGCCGACGATTCCTGTCGCGCCCGCCAGCCGAATCGTCTCGCCGACCGTCTTCGGATCGTCGCCAAAACATTTCTCCAGGTCCACGGCGACCGGCACATCCACGGCCTCGCTCACCGCGCGGCAATGCGCGAATAATTCGTCGCGCGTCGTCATCCCGTCGCGCTTCCCGAGCGAATACGCAAACCCGCTGCTGGTCGTCGCGAGCGCCTCAAATCCCATTCCCGCGAGAATCCGCGCGCTGCCTACATCCCACGGATTTGGAATGATGAACGCTCCCGGCCCAGCCGCCTCAATCGCAGCGCCCACCGCCGCCGGCAGCCTGTGCAGCGCCCGAAATCTCTTTGCCTTCTCGCTTTGCGTCACGCTCATCGCGATTTCATTCTAGGGGAGCACCGGAGGTCGGTCAAACGCCGACGCTATGGAGACGTCATCGACCGCGCAGTCCGCGGACCCAGCGCGCGATTCCCCTCTTCCCTCCGGAAATACCCGGAGTTCCAATGCCGCGAAACTTCTCGAAGGGGCTTTCAATCCTCTCGAGTCGGACGCAGACCTCGGCACCCTCTTCCACGAATAGCAGGTGATCGCCGGCACGCGCGCCGAGAGCGCGTAGTATTTCGTGCGGGACGGTGATTTGCCCCTTGCTTGTGATCTTCGCCCGCTTCATCATCGCCCCCGGCCAATCACCCCCATCATCGCGCTTCGCGGCGTGTGCTCATGTCCGTTCGCTTGACTAGCGCCACGGCGCGGCGCAAGAATGGCGGCAGCCTCGCGCCCGCAACGCCCCCGGCGAGGCGCACGGCGCGTAGCCTCGCCTGTCAGTGCGATCCTCGCGGCGCCAATCGGACTGCCTGCGCCTCACCGGCGCCGGCATCGAATCCGAAGGTACGAGTTCCCATCCGAGAAGGAGGACATCATGTACGTCGTCACCGGAGCGAGCGGCAACAGCGGCCACGTCGTGGCGGAAAGCCTGCTCGATGCAGGAAAGCAGGTCCGCGTCATCGGACGCAGCGCCGAGCGCTTGCAGCGCCTCGTGGCGAAGGGCGCCGAGCCTTGCATCTGCGATCTCACCGATCGCCTCGCGCTCGAAAAAGCCTTCGCCGGCGCCGAGGGCGTTTACGTGATGATTCCGCCGAACACCACCAGCCGCGATTTTCGCGCCTTCCAGGATCGCGTCACCGACTCGATCGCCGCTGCGCTCGAAGCCTCCGAAGTCGAGTACGCCGTCGCGCTCAGCAGTTTCGGCGCCGACAAAAAAGATAAAACCGGCCCCGTCGTCGGCCTGCATTACCTCGAACAGCGCCTCAGCCAGATTGAGGACCTCAACGTCTGCTTCCTTCGCGCCGGCTACTTCATGGAGAACACGCTCGCGCAAGTGGGCATCATCAAAGCGATGGGCGCGACCGCCGGCCCGTTGCGCGGCGACCTCGATCTCCCGCTGATCGCCACGCAGGACATCGGCGAATACGCCGCCGACACGCTGCTCGCCCTCGATTTCAGCGGCCCGAACACGCAGGAGCTTCTCGGCGAGCGCGACTTGAACATGATCGAATGCGCTTCGATCATCGGCCGCGCGATCGATAATCCCGATCTCTCCTACCTTCAGCTGCCCGCACCGGAAGTGCGCGCCGCGTTCATCGGCATGGGAATGTCGGAAAACATCACGGACCTGATGCTCGAAATGTGCGACGCGCTCAACTCCGGCCACATGGCCGCGCTCGAGGAGCGCACCGACAGCAACACCACGCCCACCTCCTACGAGACTTTCGTCGAGGACGAACTCGTCCCCCTCTTCAACGCCAAATCCAAATCGGCCTAGACGGACTCGCGGCGGGGCGCGTGGTGGAACGCGCCCTTCCTCCTACAGCAGTCTTCCGCAGAAGTATTCGTAGAAGTTGGGATCGCCCCAGTAGCTCAGGTGCGCGAGCGCTGGCACGCGGTAAGGAAACCGCCGTTGGTCGTTCACGCGATAAAACTGCAGATCGCCGCTCACGAAATCCATCCGCGCCCATGCGTTGAGCCAGACCAGCTCATCGAGTTGGCTGAATTTGTAGTTAAACGCAAATTCCCCATAATCTCGTCCCGACCGCCTCTTGCGAAACGAGTGCAGCATCGAAAGAATCTGCGCGCGAATCGCCTGGTCGCGCTTCACGTGCTCGCGGAAAAAATAGTAGATCTTGTCGAGCGGGCAGCCGAACGTCACCAGGCCCTTGAGCGATTCCAGCTGCGCGAGCGTTAGCGTCAGCTCGGGACGGTCGTCCTGCTGGGGATTGGAGTTCGCGTTGAACTCCGCCAGGATTTCGTTGATCGTGTCGTACGCGATCACGCTGCCGAGCGAGTGTCCCGCCAGGATCACCCGGTCGTACTCGCCGCACGCGAGCAGCATTTTCAGCGCAGCCGTGGAACCGTCGAGAATCGCGTTGCGCGCCTCGAAGTTCTTCGACTTCGCGTCCATGTTCGTGTACACGGCCACGTCGGCCACGTACGCCGTCATCGCGTAACCGACGATCCCCGCGAGCGCCGCTCCCGCAATCGGCTCCCAGTGGCCGTTCCCGAAAACGCGCCCCAGCACGTGCCACGCCACGTAACGCTCCGGGCGAAGGTCCAATTCCACCGCGACCGCCAGAAACACCGCGGCCCCCAACCAATCGAGCACGAGCCAGACAACGTCGCCGATCGTTTCGATCGCCGCGCCCGGATACTGCTTCAGCTCCCACAGCCCCTGCAGCCCGAACCACGCCATCAGCGCGGCCAGAAAATACAGCAGCAAAATGGCCCCGTGCATCACCGTCAGATACGCCAGCGAATGCGCCAAAATGTTTTTCAGAGCGTCCGTCCACGAGTGCGTCCCCGAAAGCCAGTGCAGCAGCAGTCCCATGCCCGCCGCCAGCGGAATGTAGAGCAGGAGGACGCGCAGCAGCTCGCGCGCGTAAAGTTTCAGGGCATTCCCAAAAGCGCTCGCGCGGCTCATGCCCCGCGCGCCAATCATCTCCTGAAGGTTGTCGGCAAAATACTTCAGCGGCGTCAGGTCGGTGAAGAGCACCCACTTCACGGTTTCGACCGCGCTCAGCTTGTCTTCGGTGAGCGGCGCCCAATAATATTCGAAGAGGTCGACGCGCGCGTCCGGCTCGTCCCCGCTCCCTTCAGCCGCGTCCGCGCTGCTCTCAGGACACTTCGGCAACTCCCGATTCGCATCGAAGATGCCGATGCGCATGCCCACCTGCGTCCAATCCTTGTGCGCGCTTTCGATCGGGCAAAGCTTCGCATTCAAATGCAGCGTGTCGCGCAGGTAGCTGAAAACGCCGCGGGCGAAGCTGTCGAGAGTCTCGTAGGGATTCTGTTCTCCGATGCCGTGGATGATGAGCAGGGCCTGCTTCGCGCTTCGCAGGCTGAACGGAGGCACCGGCTGAATGGCAGCGCCCATAATTCCTCCCGTGGAATATCACCAGAGAGTAAATATTTGCAGCAGACGGTACCGCACCCCGCGCCGGTTGTCAATTGGCGTGGCGATCTGGCCCGGAGGATACGAGGCCGATCGGCGGCGTGCATTTCTGCTCCGCCTGGGGGATCAATGATCCCCCCAGCGGGCGCTTAAAACGGGCTTCGAGGCCAGAAAAGGCCAAGTTTGCCGGTTTTTTTGCATTGGGCGCGCCGGGCGGCGCTCAGTCGAGGAAAATAGGAAGGCACAGCGGCGTCTCGACGTGAAAGTCGAGCCGCGCGATCTCTTCGAGCGCCCGCTGCAGCACCGCGCTGTCGCACGGCTCGAGCGTCATCACAAACGAGAGCGCCGAATGCGGAAACCCCGGCTTCTGCAGCAGCGCGTCGATGCTGATCTGATATTTCGCGAGGATCGCCGCGAGCCCTGCGACGATTCCAGGCCGGTCGCGCACCACGAATCGCAGGTAGTGCCGCACCGTGAAATCGCCGTTCACGGAGTCCGGCGTCTCCGCCGCGCCCGGCAGCGCCTCGCGCGGCGCGCCCGTGCTTCGCGCGATCGCGTACAAATCCGAAATCACGGCCACGGCCGTCGGATCGCCGCCCGCGCCGTAGCCCGAAAAAATCATGCGGCCGCCGAATTCGCCGGTCACCGCCACGATATTCTGGCTGCCCTGCGCGTGCGCCATCAGCGACGCTTCCGGGATCAGCGCGGGCTGCACCGCGGCGGCGAGCCGCACGCCGGCGGTCGCGTCCTTCAGCGCCAGCGAAATCTGGCGAATCGTGCAATCGAGTTCGCGCGCGTACATGAAGTCCGCCGACTCGATCGGCGCGATCGACCGCGCCGCGATCTGCTCGCTCCGCACGCGCAGCCGCAGCCCGGCCTGCGTCAGGATCACGAGCTTCGCCCGCGCGTCGATGCCGTCCACATCCGCGCTCGGATCGGCCTCCGCGTAGCCCAGTTCCTGCGCTTCCTTCAGCGCGTCCGCGAAGCTCGCGCCCGTCGATTCCATTTTTGTCAGGATGAAATTGCAGGTGCCATTCAGGATTCCCGCGATCTTGTAGAGGCGGTCGCCCGCGAGCCCTTCCTGAATCCCGATGATCGCCGGAATTCCTCCCGCCACGGACGCGCCGAATTCCAGCCGCTTGCCCGCTTTGCGCGCCAGATCGACGAGCTCCGGCCCCGATTCGGAAATCAGCAGCTTATTCGCGGTCACCACCGACTTGCCCTTGCGCAGCGCCTTGCGCACCCATTCGCCCGCCGGCTCGATCCCGCCCGCCAGCTCCACCACCACATCCACATCCGAGCCGATCACGTCGTCCGGATCGGACGTCCACCGAATCTGCGACGCCAGCCCCGCAATTTTTTTCTTCTCGATGTTGCGATTGCAGATGTGCGTCAGCAGCAGCGGCCCGCTCGCGTCCTGCGCGAGGATCTTCGCCACGGAACGCCCCACGGTCCCGAATCCGATCAGCCCGATCCTCAGCTTCTTCCCGCCGCCAGCTTTCCTCGGGCCTTTGCTCTTCGATGAACGCGATTGCGCCAACGCCCAGTCACCTCATCTCAGATTTGGTAGCTTCCGCGCGCGGACACGCGTGGCGCATCATCGTATCAGATCAGCGGGTATCGGCGGCAGCGAGGCTTTAGGATGTTCCCCGGAAATCGATAGCATCGTGTGGTCCGAGGGTGGATCGACTCCAAAAGTCAAAGCCTGAGTCTCGCTCATACCTGTTCCTCAGTGGCCCGCGAGCGGCCAGTCTCAATCAAATGCGTGTTTAATTAGATCGTAGAGCAGTGACGTCAATATCGGCACGACGATCAAAACAAAGACTGAAACCAGGCGTTGACGGCGTATCTTCTCAATTTGCAGGTGCGGCAGACCGAAATCGAACTCGATGCTCGGCCATGCTGCGAGAAGCCATCTCTGGACCCCGAATGCGCCCCACGCGAGACCGACCACCCATCGCAGGAGCAGGTCCGCGATAATGAGAAAAGGGAGCAACTTTGTCAACACGGGTATCCACGAGGCCGGCGCTTGAAAAATTACGTCGTGCCATCCGATCTTCACGATCAGCCAATCAAAAGCATCCATCAATAAGAAAAACGCACACCCGATTCCAAACGCGATCAGATTCAGCAGCAGGTATGGATGTCGGTGGAACCAAATTTGCTGTGGTCTCACCCTGTTTAGCGCGTCGTGCAACGATTGGAAGTTTGCGTTTAGCCAGGTGGGTTCGCTCGCGCTGACCTCGGCTCGGTTGCGGCGAGACGAGTCGCCGTGGTTGAGGGACAAAAACATGTAACGGTTTCGTGTGTAATTGCGATATGACATTTCGATAGCGACGGGGCGACCGTAGGCGGTCAGCGACTCCTCCTGAAGCACCTCTGGAGTTTCGCTCTCAAAGCGTGTGTCGTCATCGAATGTGACTTCATACTGAGTGCTCACCTGATCTTGCTTCGCGACCGGTTCCTGCTCATTAAAAATTCTGGCGATCCGCATGAGGTCCTGAGATGTAAAGACCTTGTCCGATATGAGAATTGATCGTGTCTGTTTCATTTCGATTGGCGGGCGGCCAGCCCCTATCGCCGTGGCGCTCATTTGGCCGCCTTGCGGCGCATGATACCATCGCGATACTTCAACAGTGGAGTATGTGTTTCGGGTGCCCCATCCTCGGTTTGTGAGGGTGGGGCTTTTGGTCTTGCACGATGCCTCTCGGACTCAAACGCATCTACGGACTCGGCCATCTGCACTTCATTACGTTCAGCTGCTATCGTCGTCTACCTCTTCTTGGGACAACGCGCTCCCGAAATATTTTCGTCGAAGTTCTCGATCAGGTCAGGTACCGATTCGTGCTCAAGCTCGTGGGCTACGTAGTGATGCCCGAGCACGTCCATCTTCTGATCAGCGAGCCCTTAGTCGGAACACCGTCGACTGCGATGCAGATGCTCAAGCAGCGAGTCTCACGATTGGCACGGCAGGGAACCGAGGACGGAAAAGACCACAGCTTTTGGGAGACACGTTTCTACGATTTCAATGTTCGGACTAAGAAGAAGAAGGTCGAAAAACTCGTATATATGCACATGAATCCGGTAAAGCGTGGACTGGTGGACCAACCGGACGACTGGATTTGGAGTAGTTATTCCTTCTACCAGGAGAAGGGAAAGATTTTGATTCCGATCGATCGTGTCGAGTGAATCTGAATTCGTACGGATCGAACATCAAGTCAAAAGCCCCACCCTCACAAACCGAGGATGGGGCACCCGGAACTTCTACTACAAGTCACCTACGTGCCGAATCTTTCGGCGGCGCGCGCTTTTGCTTTGGCGGCTTCCCCTTCGCGATTCTTGGGGTGCGCGGTTGTTTCGAGCGAGTGGAGGAGATGGAGCGAGACGTGCGCGATTTCGTCGATGGCGCGCGTGAACGCGGGTTCGTTGGCCTGCGACGGCTTGTTGAAGCCGGTGATTTTGCGGACGAATTGGAGGGAGGCGGCGCGGACCTCGTCCGGGGTGACGGGCGGATCGAAATTGTAGAGCGTCTTAATATTCCTGCACATCGGGAAACTCCTTCGGGAAGATCGTAATGGAAGATCGGCGTTTCGTCACGGGGTAGGCAAATTCAGAGGCTGCTGGGCTCAAAGCCCAGCGTTACATGAAGCAGACGGAAAACCCGACCGAGGCGCGTGCCGCGCGCTACTCGGCCACGAATTGGACGGTGCGGATCGTGGTGATCCCGCCGGACGTGTCGTAGGCCTGCAGGTCGAGGCGGTAATTTCCCGCCGGAATGTCCTTCACGGGAACCATCAGGCCGACCGGGACCACCGGATTGCCCTTTTGAATCGACGGCGCGGGGTCGATATTCGACTTCTCGAACATCTGCTTGCCGGTTTTCACGTCGACCACGCGATAGGCGAGACGGATCGTCGGAGGATTCGGATCGGCGAGCTTGGGCTCGTAGACTTGCGCGTACAACGCGATCGAGTCCGTTTTCTTGAAGCGATTGCTGCCCGATGGAACCACTTGTATGCCGTTGACGATCATCGGCGTTCGATCGGCGAGCAGGTCGGCCTCGATGTCGGCGCCCATGCCGGCCTCGAGCTCGACGTGATTGCTGAGCGCGATCGCGCTCAGGCTGAATTTGCCGTCGTAGGGATCGATGTCGAGCGGCTCTTCGTATTTCCCGAAATCCTTCCCGCCGGCGGACAGCACGACCGTGAGCCGGTATTTTCCCGGCGCGATCGCGAACTGGTTTTCGTAGCGCATCGGCGACTCGAGAAAATGCTTCCATTCATCTTTTTCGAAATCGTAGGTGATCTGGTCGCTGAAACGTGCGCCGACGGAGCCATCCGGCGCGTACGCGATTCCGAGGACGTCGATATCGGCGTGGTATTTCCCCTTGTCCTTGGAAAATTGCACCGAGGAGGAGGGAACGTCCATCGTGACATTCACGCGCGCTTCGCTAGGCGACGTGTAGAAGAAAGGCGCTTCGAGCGTGCCGCCGATTTCACCGGACGCGGATTTTGTGGCGTCCGCTTCGAGATCCTTCTCGACCGGCTTTCCGGCCAGCATGTCTTTCGGTTTCATGGTGCAGTAGCCGCTGCGGGAGCGGATTTTGTAGCCGCCCTGGTCCATTTTGACGCGCAGCGTGTGGCAAGAACCGTCGGGCGAATCCGAAGGCGCGTACCCGAGGAAATAATATTCGTCCTGCTCTTGGGCGATCTTGGCGAGACCGCCCAGCAAGTCGTTGGTGTTGAGGATGGGGAATCCGCCGGTGCCCTCTGCGAGCGCGTACATCACCGATTGATTCGCGACGCCCGTATCCGGAAGCGTGGGAAGAATCATATGAGGCTGCGTGTTCCCGTACGGATTTGTGCCGAGGGGCGAGTACGGATTGTAAGGCATGCCGCCTCCGCCGCCGGGGCTTGGCGCGCCACCTCTTCCGCCAGTGCCTCCGCCTGGTGCACCGCCGCCCGGTGCGCCGCCGCGACCGCCTCCACCACCCGGAGCTCCGCCTCCGCCACCTCGGCCACCGCCTCCGCCCACGGGGCCGCCTTTTTGTGGAAACGCAGCGAGGACGAGATGCGGCCCAGTGCTCGGAGCATCGCGGCGGAAAAGCTGCGTGCCGGTGGGCATCGGCGCCGTGAGTCCGCGGACGTCGAGCGGGTAGATCGCGACGTTGGCCTGATTGCACGCGGAGATTGTCGCGGTGAGATCGATCGCGGCGTCGGGCGTCATCGGGAATCCTTCGGTGAAGAGCACCACGCTCTTGCGGCCGGGAACCGCCGCGAGATCCTTGGCCAGCGTGCGAATCGCCAGCAGCAGCGTGTAGACGCCGAAATCATTTCCGGTGTTGAAGAGGCTCGGCATCGGCGCACCTGCCTCGGCGCCTCCCGCGGAGGAATCCGAATCGTTGGGCGAGACCGCGGATGATTTGGCGTACTCGGCGGCGCGCTTGAGCTGCGCGGGATCGCCGGTGAAATTCTGGATGATGCGAAGCGCACCGGTGAAATCGACGACGGCCATCACGCGGTCGGGTCCGGCGTCCGCGTCGATAAATTTCAGGGCGGCTTCGCGCGCGCGCGCCTGATCGCCGAAGGCCATCGTGGAATCATCGAAGAGGAGCACCATGTAGTGGCGCTCGGGAGCCTGAGAGGCGCTTTCGGACGATCCGAAAGAAAAATTGACGATCTGCTGCTCCTTGTCGTTGTCGTAGACGCGGAAATCTTTCGGCGTGAGGTCGTGGATGTAGTTGCCTTTCTTGTCGGTGACGATCACATCGACGCGCACGACGCGCGATTCGGCGCGGATCACAGGAGCTGAGCTCGCGGGCGTTTCCGGCGCTGCGGTCGCTTTCGTTGCGGGCGGCTGGCTGGCCGGCGGCGGCGGAGGCGGCTGCTGCGCGCCGGCCGCCGCGCAAAAAACGGCGGCCGTCGCGATCGCCAGCGCAACGGTTGCAGAGCCTCGCGTGATTTGCCGAATCGTCATAAGACACCTCCTTCGCGTTTCACGCCCGCGTCGCTAATATGGGATTTCCACGGAGCCGCTCTCGGCCGCGAGTTGCGCGGCATTGGAATCGCGCACCACAAGGCGCACGACGTAATCTCCCGGCTTCACGTCGAAATTGGTTCGCACCGTCACGCCAGTCTGGCTGAGTCTCGCGAGCGTTTCGTCGCGCAGCTTCATGATGATCACTTTTTGCGTTCCGGTGACGAAGTTGCCGTTGCGGTCGAAGAGTGCGGCGACCACGGTGAGGTCGTTGTCGTTGCGGCCGTTGGCCTTGTCGAAGCGGAGATGCGCGAGATCGACGTGTGCGAGGACCGCGAGCTTCGCGTCGGTCGCGCCGGTTTTATAGAACTGCGTTTGCAGCGCGATTGGGAGCCCGTGCTGCTCCTCCTGGGAAAAGAGCGCGTCCTGAATCGTGCGCGCCGCCAGTTGCTCGGGCGTCTCTCCATGTTTCGGCGCATAAAATCCTTTGCGCGCCAGGATCGTATACTTATTTTTTCCCGCCAGCCCGACTTTGATCGAATGGAAGTGGCCATCGTACTTCAGATTTTGCGGCACGAATGCCAGCAGGTAGTACGCGTCCGGCGGGGAGGCGAGTTCGTGCAGGCCAACGAGGAGATCGTTGTTGTCGTGGAAGGATATGCCGCCTGTTTCCGAGGCGAGGTCCATCAGCACTTCCACCTGAGAGGACTGGCCGTCGAGGTGCAGCCTGGTGCGATAGCCTGCCGTCGTCGGGTTCGGGTCGTTGGTGGCCTGCGAGATGTCGCCGAGGTCGGGAACGTACAGCCCGCGCGCATCGAGCGTATCGATGAATACATTCTGGCGAATCGCCTTATCTACGATTTCGGAAAACTCCTGTTCGCGATTCGGGTAGATGAAGCCGGGCGAGATCAGCACGATGCTGCGCTGGCCCGGCAAGACCGACATGCGGTCGATGACTTCTCGGAGACGGCGCAAGGCGTATTCCGTCTCTTCGTCACCCATGGTTTCCATACGGAGCGCGGTTGATTGAGCGAGTGCCTGCGCCTGCTGGATCAGAGCGGCCTGAGCGGCTGCACTCTGCTGCGAGATCGAAGCCCCCGATTGCGACTCGATGCACGCGACCGCGTCCTGCGTGGCTACGTCGATGACGTTCTCATCATGGTGGTCCTGAATCTCAACCGCTTCGTAGTAGTCCATGATCGGGCAGTCGGCTGGCGTAGAAGGATCGCCCGCCGTGACGCCGCGCGGCAGCAGCGTCGCAAGGTTCGCGCGCAGCTTCGCGCGGTCGTCGGTGAAATCGGTCTGCGTTTGTCCCGAGACCGTAAAGACGGCGACGCGATCCGTGGGCGGCAGATATTTCTGGACGTAACTGGTGGCGGCGATGCGAGCTTGCATCAGATCCTGCAGGTTCAGGTGCGGATCGTCGAAAACCAGCGCCACGAATCGCCCGGGAGGCAGGAAGGCTGCGCTCGGTTTCCCCGGCGCTGCCTCGCCGGGCTTGCTTTCGCTCGCGCTCGAGCCGGCGGCGCCTCCGGAAAGCGACGACAGCGTCTCGACCGTAAAGTTCGAGACGATCTGGGGCTTGCCGTCTTCGAAGAGCTGAAAATCCTCGCGGTGCAGGTTGGCAATGGCATTTCCATTCGAGTCGCGGACCACAACGCGAACCGGAACCAGGTTCACGCGCGATTCGAGGGGGAGGGGATTGTCGTGGGTGCTCATTTCGGGAGCGTTGGCGGCAGTCTGAGTCGCGGACGGGGCCGTAGCGGTCGAAGCCGAAGGGGAAGCTGGCGGCGCCACCGCCTGTGGTGCCGATTGGGCGAGGGTCGACGGAACCCATCCGGCGCCGGCGCAGACGAGGAGCAAGCCAAAGACGACTGCTGCGGAGGGTCGGAGATACCTTGCCACCGGGCTTCTTGCTGGCCTGCTCACTGTGGAACTCCTTAAGCGAGCCGGATTCAGGCGGAATCCGGGCGGAGCGCGACTCCTGGCTGGGTCGGAGTCTACACCCGATGGCGCTCCCGGCCCAATGGGCTTTTCCCGGCCGATTGGTGGTGTGCCGCGGCATGTTTGGGCTTGACCGCCGACGGGCTTGGCTGTACCTTCCCCGAAAACGAATCGCAGGCGCAGCCGACCATCCCGTGCGAAGGAGCAGACGATGCAGCGTCCGACTGGTGTAACGATTCTTGCGGTTCTCGCGTTTATCGGGGCCGGATTGCTGGTTGTGGCCGCCCTGTTCAGTCTCCTGGGCGGGATGCTGGTTTCGACGATGGGCGCCTCACGCATGGGCATGCTGGCGGGAGTGGGCGCCGCGGTGATCGCCATTTTTCTGCTGATCGCTGCGGCCGTCGACATCGTGGTCGGGGTCGGCTTGTGGAAGCTCAAGAACTGGGCTCGCATCATAACGATCGTGCTCATAGGTATCGGCCTGCTGGGCTCCGTTCTTTCGATCGTCAGCCCGTTTGGGCACATGCACGTTTTCTTCTTCGTGTTCCTGATCCGGCGGCTGATTCTCGCGGCGATCTACGCGTGGATTCTCTGGTATCTCTTCCAGCCGAACGTGAAGCAGGCCTTCGGCTCCACCGGCTTCTGATCCACTTGCCGCCGGAGTTTCATCCAAATTCAACGAGCGTTTTTGGCAGGGGACTTGCGATCCGGCACCATCTCGCCAGCTCTCTATGAGAGAATGAAATGGGCTTGGCCCACCGAGTGAAACAATGAGCAAAACTGGGCGTGAAGGATTGGTCGTACTACGCGATTTTCTGGATAAGCTCGAGGCGGAACTCGCCCACGGCGCGCTGGAGGCCGCGGGCATCCATTCGATTGTCAGCGCCGATGACGCCGGCGGCGAAGAGCCGGGACTCTGGATGGGCGGCGTGAAGCTCCTCGTACGAGCCGAAGACGTCCAGCGGGCGAAAGAAGTCCTGGGTCCTGTGAAGTAAGCGCCTTTCCCCGCTGGCGGCCGGGCGGCATTGCACGAGGCGACACGCCGGCTATCGAAAATCGCTCGGCACGCGGCCAGACATGGTATTTCTGTAGTCCAGGAGTAGGTAACCCCCTTCCGTAATACCGCCTATTCTGGCGGCGCTTGCTGTGCGCCCGCCGGAGGGAAATCGACAAATGAAGAGGAAACGGCTGGGCGAAGTTCTCTGCGAACGCGGGCAGATTTCCGCGGCCGATTTGAAGAAGGCGTTGCAGGAGCAGCAGGGAAAGTTCGTCCACCTAGGCGAACTCTTGCTGCAGAGAAAGCTGGTCTCGAAGAAGGAATTGACGGCGGCGGTCAGTGAAGTGTCGGGCGTGGAGTACCTCGACTGCCAGAAAATCGACCCGCCTGCCAGCGTGCTCAAACTGATCCCCGCGGAACTGGCACGACGATCGCTTGCGGTGCCCGTGGCAATCCAGGACAAGAAGCTCATCGTGGTGATGGCGAAGCCGCAGAACATACAAGTGCTGGACGAGCTTCAGTTCAAGACGGGACTTGGAATTGCGCCGCGCTTCGGCTTCCAGGGCGAGGTGGTGGGCGCGCTCGACCGGCTGTATGGAGCGTTGGAACGGCCTACGGAGGCCGTGCAGGTGGCCGACGACACGATGGGAATGGAATTCATCTCGTCGAGCTCGCAGCAGCGCAACATCGAAGCCATGCGGGAGATGCAGCAGGAGCTGCAGCAGAAGTCGAAGACGACGCCGGCGGTCCATTTGGTCGCCGGCATGATCAAGGCTGCGGCGGCCAAGCAGGCGAGCGACATCCACATTGAGCCGCGACAGGCGGAGACGGCGGTGAGGTTCCGCGTGGACGGCATCCTGCGCGATTTCCAGCGAATTCCGCGGGTGCTGCAGAATCAGGTGGCGTCGCGCGTGAAGATTCTCTCGGACATGGATATTGCGGAGCGGCGGGCGCCGCAAGACGGCCGATTCGTCGTAAAGATCAACGGACGCCGGATCGATTTGCGGGTCTCGACGCTTCCGACTCAGTATGGAGAAAAGGTTGTGTTGCGGCTGCTGGAGAGCGAGTCACCGACGAAAGACTTCGGCTCGCTGGGAATTCCGCCGGAGATCGTGGAGGGCTTGAACGAAATCCTGCGGATGCCCCAAGGGATGCTGCTGGTCACCGGACCCACGGGATCGGGCAAAAGCACGACGCTCTATTCCTGCATGCGGGCGATCCAGCGGCCGGCGATCAATATCGTCACGGTGGAAGATCCCGTGGAATACACGCTCCCGGGCTTGAACCAGGTGCAGGTCAACACGAAAGCGGGATTGACGTTCGCGGGTTCGCTGCGGTCGGTGCTGCGGCAGGACCCGGACGTGGTGATGGTCGGCGAGATTCGCGACCTGGAAACGGCGGAGATCGCGATCAAGGCGGCGCAGACGGGCCATCTGGTGCTTTCGACGCTGCACACGAACGACAGCATATCGGCCGTTACGCGGCTGATCGACCTCGGCGTGCCGGGATTTCAGATTGGGAGCGCCGTGACGGCCATTGTCGCGCAAAGGCTGCTGCGGAAATTGTGCGAGTGCCACCATACCTCAGCGCCGACGGAGGAGTACGTCAACAGCTTGATGGCGGCGGGCCTGACTGAGCCTCCCGAGACGTACAACGTGCCGAATGGATGCGAGGAGTGCGATTTCACCGGCTATCGCGGGCGCGTCGGGATATACGAGATGCTGCGCTTCAACGATGCTCTGCGGCAGGCGGCGCGATCCGGAAATCACAACGACGAGATGAAGACGCTGGCGCGCCACAACGGAATCAAATTCATGCAGGAGCACGCGCTGGAACTGGTGCGCGACGGCGTCACGACATTCGAGGAGGCGCAGCGGGTGGTGCCTTTCGCGCAGACCGGGGGCGAAGCCTGCGTGTCTTGCGGGCGGGAACTTTCCGTAGGATTCGCGTTTTGTCCCGCCTGCGGCGCGAAACGGGAAAGCTGGCACGCGAGGCTGCTGCACAACACGCGCGATGCGGCGCGGGAAACGGTGCTGGAATGAGCAATGAAAAAGGCTCGAACGGAAGAACCGGATACGCGCGCGCCGATTCGCGGGTACATTGCCTGCGCGAAATCACGGTGACGTACGAAGGGCAAAACGAACGCACGGTGGTGAAGGCGCCGGACCTGAGCGTCAATGGGATGTTCATCAGCACGAGCCGGCGTTTTCCGGAGGGCGCGGTGCTGAACTTGCAATTTCGCATGGCAGTGACGAACGCGGTCGTGCAGACGCGCTGCGAAGTGCGCTACTGCCTGCCGGGTGTCGGTGTGGGAGTGGAGTTCATCGGGATTGATCCGGAAGCGAAAAAAGACATCGAGCGCGAGTTGAAGCTGGCGCTGGAAAGCGAGCCGCGAGGCGGAGCAACGAAACGCGCCGCACGCCCCCGCGCCAGGCGGCGCCGCTGAGCAGCGTGTAATTTCAAACCGATCCGCAGCCGCTGGCCGAAGCTACGCGAGGCTTTCGGCCGTTCGCGGAAATCTCCCGAAGTGGCCACCGACACGCCAAGCCTGACGACCCGCCCCCGCGCCGGATTAACAAATCTAAGACATCCGTTAATATTGGACGCAGCACAACCGGCATCGGCTCCGGTGGAGATGCGTATCCGGCGATGTGAGAATCGATCGATCCTAGCGAGATTGGGCGACTCTTGGGCCTGCGGTCCCGCCACGTCATTCGAGTCTCACGGAGCAAGACAAATGAACTACATTCGTTCGACAGCATTCGCGGTATTCGCAGCCCTCATTTTGCTGCTTGGGGTTTCCCTGCAGGCGCAGGAGAGCACGCCGGGAATTACGAAGGATTCGATCCGCATCGGTTCCTGCTCGGCGCTCTCGGGCCCCGCATCTTTTTTGGGGATGCAGACGCAAATCGGAGCGCTCGCCTACTTTCATATGGTGAATGACCAGGGCGGCATCCACGGCCGCAAGATCGAGGTGGTTTCGTTCGACGACGGCTACGACCCTGAAAAGACGTCCGGCTGCTTCGACCGGCTCGAGAAAGAGGGCGTGTTTGCCATGGGCTTTTTTGTGGGGACGCCGACGGCGGTGAAGTATGTTCCTATGGCTGAGAAAGCGAAGATTCCGGTGGTGGGTCTGTTTACCGGAGCGCAGGTGCTTTATGAGCCTTTGAAACATTACATCGTCGACGTGCGCGCATCGTATTTCGATGAGACGCGCGAGCAAGTGGACCATCTGTGGGAGGCGCGCGGAATCCGCAAGATCGGCGTGATTTATCAGGACGACGCTTTTGGGACGACCGTGCTCGATGGCGTCGAGAAGGCGCTTACAACCCATGGGGCAAAACCGGTCGCGCTCGGAACGTTTCCGCGCAATACCCTCGAAGTCGAGGAGGGCTTGAAGGCGGTGCGCGCCGCGAATCCTGAGGCTGTGATCGTGGTGGGACCGTACGCGCCCGTGGCAGCGATTCTGAAGCAAGCTCACGCGACCGGATGGAATCCGCTGTTTCTCACGGTGTCGTTCGTGGGAACGGAAGGCCTGATTCGCGCGGCCGGCAGCGACGCCGAAGGAATGATCATCACGCAGGTTGTGCCGTCGTACGACCGCACGGAACTTCCCACGGTGCAGCTCTACCGGGATGCGCTGAACAAGTATATGGGGGGAACGCCGCCGAGTTTCGTCAGCTTCGAGGGATTCGTGGATGCGATGGTGATCGCCGAGGGATTGAAGCGCGCCGGGCCGGAGCCGACCCGGGAGAAATTCATCAGCGCGATCGAGTCGATCCATGACCAGGATGTCGGGCTGGGCTCAAAATTCCTTCTGAATTACGAGGCCGACCGGCACAAAGGGTTCGATTCCGTCTACGCCACGATGATTCGAAATGGGCGCGCGGTGACGATTACCGACTGGAAGAGCCTGCCGACGCAATAAGATTTGTCAGCAACCCCATTTGGGCCGTGACTGACGATCGGGATCGTTCGAAGATGCCCATTCCGCGCAGCGAGCTTCCTTGACCGTGCAACTTCCGTCGCTTACACTACGTAATTCACGTTAGGCCTCGAAGCGTATCCGAGCGCGCAGTCCGCCGCCGAGAAGGGCCAACCAAGCAGAGGAGAGAGATCGGTGCCGAAAAGGACATTTCAGCCGCACGTGCGCGCCCGCCACAAGAAACACGGGTTTCGCTCGCGCATGAAGAGCCAAGGTGGACGCAAAGTACTCGCGCAGCGCCGGAAGAAGGGACGCCACAGTCTCACGCGCGTCTGAGGGCGCGCGTCTCGATTTGCCGCGCGCCTGCCGGCTGGTGCATCGCGCCGAATACGACGCGGTGTATCGCGAAGGGCGGCGGCGGACGAGCCGCGAGTTCACGGTTTTTCTTCGCCCCAACGGCCTCGGCGTCAGCCGGTTCGGCTGGAGCATCAAAAAGGCGCTGGGAAGCGCGGTGAGGCGCAATCGTATCCGGCGCGGGCTGCGCGAAACCGTACGATTGCACCGACAGGAGATCGCCCCGGGATGGGACATTGTGATTCATCCGCGCAGCTCGGCAGCGACGGCGAAGTTCTTGCCGCTGGCCGCCGAGTTGCTGGCGCTGCTGCCCCGCGCCGAGAAACCCGCGCAGTAGGCGCCGCGGCAAGATCGCTGGGGGCCTGGGTGCTGCTCTTTCTCCTGCGCCTCTACATGATGCTGCTCGCGCCTTTTGTGGGCGGCGCGTGCAAGTTTTATCCCTCCTGCTCGAATTACGCGTACGAGGCGGTGGCGCGGCACGGCGCCCGCCGCGGCGGCGTGCTTGCGATCAAGCGGCTGTTGCGATGCCGTCCTTTCACGCAAGGTGGAGTCGATCCTGTGCCGGAGGAGCTTCCGGAACATCAAGGACTGAAGCCCTCCGCGGCTAATGGCGCTGGCGTCGCGTCCAAGACCGCGACCCACAAACCGGCTGCCGACTTGCGCGGACTGGAGCTGCGGCAGTGAAGGAGATGTCGGACCAGACCCGCGGCATCGTTTTCGTTGTCATCGTCATCGCCATCACATTCCTCTGGATGCATTACGTTCAGCCCCCGGTCCCGCCGCAGAAGCCGGCTACATCCGCCGTCCAGACCGCGCCCGCACAGCCTACAACCTCGAAACCCGTTGCTGGTGGGCCCGCGACCCATGCCGCGCCCGCTCGGCCCGTGATTACGAAACCCGCCGAGGCGAAGGGCGAAACGAACCTTGTGGTGGATAGCAGCCTTTATGACATCGAGCTTTCGAACCGCGGCGGGGTGGTGCGCAGCTGGAAGCTGCAAAAATATCTGGACGAAGAGACGCCGCCGCGCCCGCTCGATCTGGTGGATCCGGACGCCGCGAAGGAGCTCGGCTGGCCCTTCTCGCTCGTGCTTGCGGATAAGCAGCTGGAGGCGGAGGCGAATTCCGCGCTTTATGAAATGACGCCTTCCGCAGAAATCGCTTCGGCGCCCGTCGAGGTGACGTTTCACTGGAGCGATGGCCACCTCGACGTCACCAAGAAGCTGAAATTCGCGCAGGACTACCAGCTTTCGATTGAAGCCGCCGTGACGCTCGACGGCACGCCGCTGCCCGCGACCGTCGCGTGGCGCGGCGGATTCGGCGACCGCGCCGCTTTCCGGGAATCGCAGTACGTCACTCCCATTTACAAGCAAAACGGCAAGTTGGAAACGCTGGCGTTCAAGAAGCTGGGCACGACGGGAAACCAGCTCGAGCCGCTCGAGCAGGCCGGCCCCATGGAATACGCCGGCATCGAGGACCAATTTTTTGCCGCGGTTTTCATTCCCGACGGCACCGATATTGCCATGTGGAACTGGCAGCAATGGCATCACTCCACCGCAAACGGCCAGGCGGTGAGCGATCCCGAGGCGGAAATGGCCGTCGGCGCGATGAATCCCGGCCCAGTGAAACTGCGAGCCTACGTGGGCCCGAAGGACCTGGTGACCCTCGGGAAAGTGCATCCATCGCTCGAGGAGCTGATCTCATTCGGATGGTTTGGCGCGATCGCCAAGCCGCTGCTTTTCGCGCTCGAATGGATGCACAAGTACATCCCGAACTACGGCTGGGCCATCGTCGTCTTCACGCTGGCGCTCACGATGGCGCTGATCCCGATTCGCATCTGGACCTTCCACTCCGCGCGCAGGATGCAGATGGTGGCGCCGGAAGTGAAGTCGATTCAGGACAAGTACAAGAAATATTCGATGTCCGATCCGCGGAAGCGGAAGATGAACGAAGAAGTGATGGCGGTGTACCAGCGCGAGGGCATCAATCCGCTGGGAAGCTGCCTGCCGATGCTGGTGCAGATCCCGGTGATCTGGGCTTTCTACCGGATGCTCAACGGAGCGATTGCGCTGCGGCACGCTCCGTGGATTTTCTGGATTCACGACCTCTCGGCCAAAGACCCGTACTACGTGCTGCCAATCCTGATGGTGATTACGTCGTATTTCATGACGAAAATGACACCCACGCCGACGGCGGCGGCCGACCCGGCCCAGCAGAAAATGATGATGCTGATGCCGGTCTTCATGGGATTCATCTTCTTCAACCTGTCGAGCGGCTTGAACCTGTACTATTTCACGAGCAACTTGATCGGCGTGGTGCAGCAATGGTATTTGAACAAGTCGCAACCGCTGCCGTCGCGGAGTAAATTCAAGGCCAAGAAAAAAGAATGAGCGAACAGCGAGGATCCTTTCCGCACAGGAATCAATCGCGTCCCGCGCGCCGGGAACAGCCGCCGCGCGATATTCCTTTCGACCGCGAACACGCGGCCGCCGAGCTGAAGCGTTTCGTCGATCTGGTGGTGGGCGAGATGCAGCTCGAAATCGAATACGAAATCGTGCGCACCGAAGGCGGGCCGGATGGCGACGCGCTGGTGGTCGCGTTTCGCGGCGCGGACCAGGATTTCCTGCTCGAACGAAACGCGGAGCTGCTGCTGGCGCTCGAACACGTGGCGCATCGCTGGCTGAAGCTCAATCCGCAGCTCCACGACCGCGTCCGATTCGATTGCGGCGATTACCGCGCGACGCGCCTCGAGGAATTGAAGCTTTCGGCGCGCGTGGCCGCTCAGCGCGTCCGCGAGACGGGCCAGGAATTTCGCTTCAATCCGATGTCGTCGCGCGAGCGGCGCATCGTCCACCTGGAATTGAATGGCGCGCCCGGCGTCCGCACCATGAGCGAAGGCTCGGGCGACCGCCGCCAGCTCGTGATTTATCCCGCCACGCCGCCCGCCAGAAAAGGCCCCCGATAGCGTCCCAATCTCGTTCTCATCCGAATCACCGTGCCACCCATCGAAGCGGCCGTCATCCTGAGGGCGTCGTCTGCCCGAAGGATCTCTCTTCGGCGTGGCGCGCGCCAGGATGGAAGCAAAGAGAGATTCTTCGGCCAAAGACGGGCCTCAGAATGACGGTTTGCAGGGTTGCGCACGAGGAGATGAGAGCTAACGAGTCCGCTAAATCTCGATGGTGTAGCCACGCTTGCCGACGTTGATGCAGTCGGTTGAGCCGAGGCGGTCAGTGAGGCCCGCGGTTTCGTGGATGTGGCCGCAGAAAAGGCGGACCGGCTGCTCGCGTAGGACCCATTCGCGCAGCGCGGGACTTCCAGCGTGTTTTCCGGGCGCGTATTCGTCGAGCTTGGTATCGAGCGGCGGGAAATGGACCACGAGGTAGAGCGGCCGGATTCCGTCGAATGCCGCGAGCGCCTTCGCGATTTCCTCCTCCGAATATTCGCCGGGCGTTTTGAACGGCGTGATGTTGCTGTAACCGAGGCCGGCCCACTGCGTGGCGCCTTTGGCCGATTCGAGCGCGCGCACCTGCCGGTGGAAATCGATGAAGCCGAATTTCTCGCAGAGGGCGCGCGTGTCGTCGTGCGTTTCGTGGTTTCCCGGCAGCACCCAGAGGCGCTCGCCGAGCGGCTCGAGCGCCTCGCCGCAGCGCTCGAGGCCGCGGCCGAATGTGGCGAGGTCGCCCGCCGCGATGTAGAGGTCGGCGGGCTGCGCGACGATACTTTTCAGCGTTCGAACGTCGCCGTGAATGTCGCTGAAGATCAGGATTTTCACGGCGCGTTCTTTTCGGGAGGCGCGGGCCGCGCGACCGGCTGTTGCGGCACGAGATAACGCATCCGGCGCCCGGGCATCCCCTCGGTGAGCCAGCCCTGATCGACCACTTTGCCCGCCTCGTCAAACACCACCTGATAGGTGAATGGCTGCGGGCCGCGGCGGCCTCCCTGCATCGACCGGTTTTCGCCGATCTCGACCACGTGCATACCGCCCTCGGCGTAGCTGCGAATCACCGGAAAGCGCGCGAATTGCCAGTAGAGCTGGACCTCGGGCGTCGCGAACGCGCGCAGGATGTAATCGTCGGGCGGCGAATCGGCGACAAAATAAAAGGCCGGGGGATTCTTTTCGCGCAGATCGAATTGCGAGACGTAGATGCCGTTGGGCGTGCGAATCTCATCGCCCCAATCGAGCAGCGACGGCGGGATCGGCAGCGCACCCATGCGATCGACCTCGATGTGATGGTCGTCGGCAAACGCGCGGACCTTGAGCATCGCCCGGTGGTGCGCGACCGAGCAGAAGAATAGATATACGATCGTGCAGAACATTCCGGCCTGGCACCACTCCGCGCGCGTGATTTTGAATCCCCAGCCACGCAGCGCCGGCGCGAAGAAGAGCACGGCCAGCAGCGCGCTGATCAGCACCGCAACCCACAGGTGAAATGGATAGGAAGCCGCGGCCGTCAGCAGCCACGCGATGAAATCTCCCACCGTGAACGCGATCCACATTTTCAGCGCGCGGCCGCGGCTTTTCGCGGGATCGCGGTAGATCCACGCAGTCACCTGCGGCGCAAGCATGATCGTCGTGAACGTAAAGTCGATGATGAAGAGCAAATCCCACGCGTAGCGCCGGGTCGAAATCGGATACCACATGCGCGTGCCGAACGACGTCATGACGTCGAGAAGGATGTGGCTCGCGATCCCGACGCCGTAGATGATGGTGAGCAGCCAGAAAGGCGGCGCTTCCCAATCGTGCAGGCGCGGATAGTGCCTCTTGAGCAGGTTGAGCACGGGCGGAGTGAGCGCGGCGAGCAGCGCGGCGAAAAACGGCAGCCCCACGAACGAATGCGTGATCGCGCGATGATACTTCACGATCGCGAGCGGATCGTGATGCGCGATTTGCGCGTACGTCTCGTAGAAGGTGTCGATGTCGGGGAAAACGGCGCCGAGGGTGGCCGCGAAAATCGCGACCTTCTCCTGGCGCTTCGAGAAAAATCCCTTGCCGAGGAGCGCGCCCGCGATTCCGTGGGTTACCGGGTCCATGAGGGAAGTGAACGCGGGAGAGTGTACACGATTCGTCCCGCTTCAGTCGAACGACCAGGGAGCGCTTAGCGACGACTTCGCCGTTGACGCGCGCGGGGACGTTGTGCCGTTCAAGGACCGCTCGGCAGGGCTTAATACGCCTCGATTATTTATTCGCGGTCTTTCCATGTCCATACTGCGGGCCGTAGTTTCCAGTAGGCTAGGGCCGACACACCTATGACCACTACAACAGTACTAAGAAGGTATACAACAGAGTAAAGAGTGGGATTGCTTTGCCACAGTGCTTTCAATACCGCGCGATCCTGAAACATTAGCACACTCAGAGATGTCGCGAACAGCAAGAGCACGAAAACCAAGAACAGTCGCAGCTTCAAACCGTTAAATTTGCTGCGAGGAGTAAACCTGATGTTCATAAGGGCTATGATCAAGCCCGCAGCCGGCACAGCGAAGGTGACCTTAAGATCCTCGATCAGGCCGTCTACGCCTGGAATGCTCAAACACGACCTCCGACGGACAATCGTCTTACAAAACTAACACTGCGAAAGCACTAGGTCACTTCGATGAGTGGGGAGCGCTTGGCGACGACTTCGCCGATCACGCGCGCGGGGACGTTACGGCGCTCGAAGGCGGCCAGGGCCACGGGGACGGCTTCGGGTGCCAGCGACGCGAGCAGGCCGCCGGACGTTTGCGGGTCGAGCAGGAGCGAGCGAAATTCCTCCGGGATCGACGGAGCGAATTGCGCGCAGCCTTCAACGAACTGCCGATTGTTGGCGAGGCCGCCGGAAAGGAAGCCGCCGCGCGCCGCCTCGATCGCGCCGGGAAGATAGGCGATGCGCGTGGGGTCGATGCGCAGCGAGACGCCGCTGCCCATGGCCATCTCGCGCGAGTGGCCGAGCAGGCCGAATCCGGTGACGTCGGTGACGGCGTGGACCGGCTTTGCGCCGGCGGCGGCCGCGTCATCGATTTCGTGCAGCGCGTCGGCTGCGTCGCGATTGAGGCGCGTCATCGAAGCGGTGGAAGCGGCCACCCATTCGGGCTCGGCCTGAGTCTGCTTCAGGGCGGTCGCGATCACGCCCGTGCCGAGCGGCTTCGTCAGCACCAGCGTGTCGCCGGGGCGCGCGCCCACATTGCGCCAGACTCTCCGCGGATCGATCAGCCCGGTGACGGCGTAGCCGAATTTCACTTCGTCGTCGCGGATCGAATGGCCGCCGACGACGGTGCAGTTCGCTTCCATCATTTTGGCGAGGCCGCCGCGCAAAATCGCTTCGAGCACTTCCGGCGGCTGCGCGGCTGGAAACGCAACGATCGTGAGCGCCGAAATCGGCCGCCCGCCCATCGCGAAAACGTCGCTCAGCGCATTGGTGGCGGCCACCTGGCCGAAGAGGTCGGGCTCGTCGACGATGGCGGTGAAGAAATCGACGGTTTGGACGAGCGCGAGATCATCCGAGAGGCGATAGACGGCCGCGTCGTCGCTCGTCTCGAAGCCGACGAGGACGTTGGGATCGTGCTGCGCCGGCAGGCGCTTCAGCACATTTTCGAGGATGCTGGGGCTGAGTTTCGCCGCGCAACCCGCGGCTTTGGCGGTGGTTGTTAATCGGACGGTTTCTGCCACAAACTCCTCCCAAAACGGCGCCGGAAGTTGTCTCTTACTCCGAATGTCGCAGCCTCGGAGACGGCCCGGGGCTAAAGCCCTCTTATTAAGGCGCGCTTTTCGCGGGCCTAAAGGCCCACGCTTCCACCCGTAAACCTTCCGCTCCCGCGTCCACCCCTAAGCCGCACTCGCGCTTCCACCAGAGGCCCGAAAAGCGATTATAGCGCGCCGGTCATGCACAGACAGGATTGTCTGTGCCACCCGGCGTCAGAGGACTTCGAGGAGGACGAGCGACATATCGTCGCGCGACGGGCCTGCGCGCCATGCGGCGACGCGGTCCAGGATGCCCTGCTTCATTTCGCCGAGCGGCAGGTGCGACGTCTCCCGGACGATTTTTTGGAGGCCGTCCACATCGAGCATTTCGCGGCGCGAATTGAAGACCTCGGTGAAGCCGTCCGTATAGAGCACGACGCGGTCGCCGGGATCGAGAGGGACCTGAAGTTCCGCCTCCGGGCCCACTGCGTCGTCGAACGCGCCGAGCAGCATGCTGCGCGATTCGAGCAGGCGCGGCTCTTTGCCCGGCGTCACCACCATTCCCGGCGGATGCCCCGCGCCCGCGAAAACCATGCAGCGCCCGCCGCGGTCGAGCCGCGCGGCCGCCGCACTGAAAAGAAAGGACGAGCCGCCGATACTCTGCAGCACGAAGCGATTCAGCTCGCCGAGCATCTCACCGAGTGGCGCGCCGCTGCGCATTTCCGCGAGAACTTCGGCGTAGAGGCGGTTGGCCACCAGCGCCGAGCCGATGCCGTGGCCCGAGACGTCGCAGACGAGCAGCGTGAGATGTTCGTTGTCCTGCGCGCTTACCAGGCCGAAATCGCCGCCGATCGTCCGCACCGAATCGAGGAATGTTTCAACGCGCATGCCGCCCCAGGTGATGGATTGCGGCGCGAGGCTCTGCTGCACGCGCGCAGCCAGCGCGAGATCTTCCTCGATTTCCTTGTGGCGCTTCTCGAGCTGCGCGTTGGCTTCGCGGAGTTGCTCCTGCGCGCGCTTCTGTTCCGAAATGTCGGTGAACATCACGATGCCGAACATGTGGCCTTCGAGATCCTCGACGCTCCGCGAACTGATGATCACCGGCAGGCGCTTCCCGTCTTTTTGTGGCAGGACGAATTCGAAGCGGCTCTGCCCGTCCAGCGCGTTCTCGGCGGAGTGCGCCATCAGGTAAGCGTATTCGCCCGGCGCGTAAAACTCGGAGGCGAACTGGCCGATGAGTTCGGAGGCGGGACTGCCGACCATTTCGGCCAGGCGCTCGTTGACGAAAACAATCTTGTGGCACTGGTCGGCGATCAGCACGCCCTCGTTCAGCGCCCCGAGGATGCCCTCGACCCCCGCGATCCATTCCGGCTTTTCGCATTCCATGCGGTTCTCTTTTTGAGGCTGTCCGATTTTCACAAGCATTTTATACCGTCCCGCGCGAGCGCCAAAACGCCAGCCTCACGGTACAATTGGATGATTCAGGAGGCTGCGCGGACTCGCGCGCAAACGATCGAATGTCGTCAAACGGAAAACGGGTGCTGCCCGGGCCGAAGGGCCTGCCCATCGTCGGCGTAGCCTTCGACGTCCGCGGCGATCCCCTCGGCGTGATGCGGCGCTACGCGCGCGAGTACGGCGATATCGTCTGCTTCCACGTGATGATGCAGGAGCGCATCCTGCTGAATCATCCCGATTTTATCGAGCAGGTGCTGGTCGTCCAGCAGAGCAAGTTTCATAAGAGCGAGCTGACGCGCCGCATCACGGGGCGCATGCTCGGCCAGGGCCTGTTGATCAGCGAAGGCGATTTCTGGCGGCGGCAGCGGCGGCTCGCGCAGCCGGCGTTTCATCGCGCGCGCGTGAACGACTACGCCGCCACGATGGCCGAAATCGCCGAGAGCCACATTGCGAGCTGGCGCGACGGCGAAGAGCGCAACGTCTCGCAGGACATGATGAGCCTCACGCTCGACATCGCCGTGCGCACGCTCTTCGGCACCACGCTTCCCGGCGAAGCCGAGCAGGTGGGCCGCGCGATGACGTTTCTGATGCGCTACTCGCTGCGGCGGCAGCGATTCCCCGTGCGGATTCCCGAGACGTGGCCGACGCCGAACAACCGCCGCGCGAATCAGGAGCTTGCCTTCATGGATTCGCTCGTCTACCGCATGATTGCCGAGCGCCAGTCCGCCAACGGCGCGGCCCGTCACAACGATCTGCTCGCGCTCCTGATGGACGCGATGGATGAAGACGGCAGCCACATGACCAAGCAGCAGCTTCGCGACGAATCGATGACGCTCTTCATCGCCGGACACGAGACCACCTCGCAGATGCTCTCGTGGACGTGGTACGCGCTGAGCCAGAACCCCGCGATCGAAGAGCGTCTGCATGAGGAGTTGCACGGCGTGCTCGGCGGGCGGACGCCGGAAGTGGCCGATCTGCAGCGCCTGCCCTATTTACAAGCCGTGATGAACGAATCGTTGCGGCTCTATCCGCCGGCGTACATTCTCGCGCGCATGGCCATCGAGCCTTGCCAGATCGGCGGCTACGATATTCCGCTCGGTTCGACGATCTTGCTCGCGCCGTGGGTGACGCATCGCGATCCGCGCTTCTTCGACGATCCGGATACCTACCGCCCCGAGCGCTGGCTCGACGGTCTGATGCAGAAGCTGCCCGCGGGCGCGTATTTTCCGTTTGGCGACGGGCCGCGCCGCTGCATCGGCCAGGGATTCGCGCTGATGGAAGCGGCCATCGTGATCGGCGCGCTCGCGCAGAAATTCCGGTTGCGGCTTGTGCCGGGGCACGAAGTGGTGCCCGAGCCGCTCGTCACGCTGCGGCCGCGCAACGGCATTCGCATGACGCTGCACGCGCGCAATTGAATCAAACACGCGGCGTCAAAATGGCCTGTCGGCGAGTTCCTTCGATACAAGTGGATCTGGTCGGAGTTTGGCGTCGAAGATTATTACTTCGCCGGACCTGACTCTGACTTTCCGGCAGGCTGGGGAGAAGGCAAACGCCGAGACGAAAATGTCGTAAAACCCGGGAGGAAGTTCTACTAGGAAACGCCCGGTCGAGTCCGTGTCAACCACGATGTCCCTTCGGATGCCGACGTTGCTTTTCAGCCCGATGTGGGAACCGCTTGCGTCCCAATGGACCAAAACGCGAGGTTTCAGACCAGCCGAAACCGCGACCCCGTGCACATCCTCAACTGTACCTTTGATTCCGGTTCTCGTAGCCGCTAGCGTGCAGGGGACACAAATTAGAAAGAATAAGCAGAGCGACTTCATCATTACCTCCCAGTCACCTAGCCAGTAGGACCGCGACTATCGTCGCGTTCGCGTGCTATCCGCGCCGCGAACTAGTGCACGAATTCGCCGTGGCCGCCGTTTTCCCATGGGTCGTAGGTGAGCGCGAAATGGATGCGGTCGGCAACTGGCGGATGGCTGTAGAAGAGTAAAACGTCCACGGGATTGGGCGCGGGATCGGCGAGATCGACCTTGCCGAGAACCTCGAAGGCTTGCGCTGCCACCTGGCCTGAATTCGGTGTCAGACTGTGCGTCACTTCGAGGCCGTACTGGTCGGCCTGATGCTCGAAGTAGCGGCTGGCGGCGCTGGGGATCGGATTGGCCACGAACGAAAAAATGCTCAGTAGCAATAAGAGAACCGGCAGTGACGCCCAGTCGTCGAGGCCGCGAATCCACCATTTCTGCCCCCATCGCCCGAGGACCCAGCCGATCGAGCGGTAGCCAAGATAGAACACAATCAGGAAGAAGATCGCGGCGAGCGCGATTCCTTTCGAAATGTGCTCGAGCACGTAATGTCCCATTTCGTGGCCTACCACGAAAACGATTTGGGGCGTAGTCATGTCCTTAATGGTGGTATCCCACACCACGATTCGCTTGGACGCGCCGAATCCGGTGACGTACGCATCCAGCTCCGTCGATTTCTCCGAGGCCCCCATCCAGAAGATTCGCTCCGGCGGAATATTTTCGCCCGCCCGCTGCACCAGTTTTTCGAGCGACATCGTCAGCGCCGGGTCCTTCTGCGCGAGTGGCTCGAACTTGTGGAACATCGGATCGATCACCAGCGGCTGCAGGAACACCAGGGCCAGGCCGAGCGGTAGCGACGCCAGCCAGAAATAGAACCACCAGCGCCGCGGGCTCTTGCGAATCACCAGGTAGAGGATGTAGACGAGGATAATTCCCATGATCACGTTGAGGAATTCGTTCTTCGTCCAGTCCCAGGCCCACGAGCCCCAGCCCTGCACGGAAAGGCCATATGCCCGGTCGACCCAGTTTTCGTAAATTTCAGCGGGGAGGCCCAGGACATCCATCGTGAGAACCAGCAGCGGCGCAAAAATCACCGCCTGCACGAAGCGGTTGGATGCAACTCTCTCCGCCCAAAAGCGATATTTCGGCGCGAACTTCCATCGCAGGATCAGCCACAGCACAATCACGCCGTAAACGAAATCGATGATCGCCAGCCGGAACCGAATCTCGCCGAGGTGGCGCGCCTTTTTGTAAAGTTCGGGCGGCAGCGTGTATTCGGTCACTCTTTGCTGCGGCTGTGATTCTGCCGTCGACGCTGGCGCGCTCTGGCCGCCCTGTTGCGCGGCAACAGATAGATCGCGCTGCTGCGAATTCCGGGATCGAGCGTGGGCTGGCGCCGAAAACAGACTGAGCGCGAGGGCCGGGGCGAGTGCCAGCAGAGCGAGCGTCTGTTTTCTCATCGCGATGCCTTTCCGACCCGGCGGTGCGCCTACCGATATACCACACGCAAAGAGAACAGTGGCATAATGCCGCCGAGGATCGCCATGACATCCACCTCAGCAGGCGCTGCAAGCCCTCTCCCGACGTTCAGCCGGGAATTCGTCCTCGCGGCGCGCCCCGTGGGCATGCCGAAAGAGTCTGACTTTTCGCTCGTCTCGGTGCCGATTCCCGCGCTCACGGACGGGCGGCTTCTTGTGCGCAGTCTCTTTCTTTCCATCGATCCCTACATGCGCGGCCGCATGAATGGCGTGCGGACGTACGCCGATCCGGTGAATATCGGCGAGGTGATGGTCGGCGGTGCAGTTGGCCAAGTGCTGGAGTCCGCGAATCAGAGGTTTCGGCCGGGAGATATCGTCAACGGGTATTGGGGCTGGCGGGAATATGCGGTTTCGGATGGAGCGGGTCTGCGCAAGCTCGATCCGAATGTCGCGCCGCCCTCAACCGCGCTCGGCGTCCTCGGCATGCCGGGCATGACGGCCTATTTCGGCCTGCTCGACATCTGCCAGCCGAAGGCGGGCGAGACGGTGGTTGTATCGGGCGCGGCGGGCGCGGTTGGCTCGGTCGCGGGCCAGATCGCCAAGATCAAGGGATGCCGCGCCGTGGGAGTCGCAGGCGGCGACGACAAGGTCGCATGGCTCACCGGCGAATTGGGCTTCGATGCCGCCTTCAACTACAAGACGACCGAGAACTACGTGGCCAAGCTGAAAGAACTGTGCCCCAACGGCATCGACTGCTATTTCGACAACGTCGGCGGCGCCGTCACCGACGCGATTTTCCCCGTGCTGAATACGAAGGCGCGCATTTCGATCAGCGGGCAGATTTCGCAATACAATTTGGCGAAGCCGGAGCCGCGCCCCGCGGTTTTCGGCTACCTCCTGACGAAAACGGCGCGCGCCGAGGGCTTCCTCGTCTATCAATTCGCCGAGCGTTTTCCGGAAGGCATCGCGCAGATGGCGCAGTGGATCAAGGAAGGCAAGCTCAAGTACCGCGAAACCATCATCGAAGGCTTCGAGAATATGCCGCGCGCGCTGATCGGTGTTCTGCAGGGCGAGAATATCGGAAAGATGTTGGTGGCGATCCGATAAGGATCGCCACCCTGAGACCGACGATTCTGGGTCTGGTCGGTCGAGTTGCCTCTTTGGGATGAGGCGCCGAACGCGAGTTGCTATGGCGCGAGCAGCGCGACTACCATAGTTACGTGATTCCGGCGTCCGAACGGTTGTCGACGGGAGAAGTGCGATGAAACTGGCCAAGTGGGGCTTCGCGATCTTGCTGGCATCTCCGATCGCCACGGTTCCGGCTTGCTCGGCGCAATCGCAGGACGCCGCCCAGTCAAGCCAGCAGCAGGACGCGCTTGCCGCCGCCGCACGCCGGGCGCGCGAAGAGAAGAAGGACCAACCCAAGGCCGCCAAGGTCTGGGACAACGACAACATCCCGAGCAGCCCCGGCGCGGTCAGCGTCATCGGCGACGCGAACCAGAGCGCCCCAGCGTCATCTGACCAGGGCGTTCAGGGCCAGGCCGCGCCTGCCAATGCCAAGGACAAGGCCGCGAAATCTGCCGCGATCGATGCCGATCAGCAGCAGCTCAAGAGCCTGAAAACTGATCTCGACATTGCGCAGCGCAAGCTGGTCCTCGATCAGCAGATGTATTACGGCAAGCCCGATTATTCCTCCGATAGGGCCGGCGCCGCCGCGCTGAAAGACGAGCAGGGCCGAATCGACGCCAAGCAGCAGGAGATCGACGACCTGCAGAAGAAGATCGACGCGCTGCGATCGCAGTCCGGCCCTGCCAGTGACAATTCTCCCAGCGCCAGTTCACCGAGCACCGATCAGAATCAGAACCAGAATCAGAACGAGAACCAAAACCAGGACCAAAACGAGAACTCGCCTCCGCCCCTGCCTCCGAACTAGGCTCGCCCGAACCTCAAACCTCGCTCCAACTGAGTCGGAAAAGTGTGCAAACTACTTCGGCAAGCCTACCCCTACTAATTGTGGATATTTTTCTTGACACACTAGAAACGGCGGCGCACAATCCGGCCTGTTTTAGGGGGCGTTTTTGCTGGACGGGCATTTCGGCGGCTTGCATCTCCTTCCGCCGCGTGCCCTCACTCACTGCGAGGCGAGACGATGCAATATCTGCCGGGCTGGACCGTGCAGTGTCTCAATGCCGAGTGTCCCGCGCGCGGACACTGGCTGCGCGTGCAAACCACCCAAATTGAGATCTGCTCGAACTGCGGTTCGCCGCTTCACAACGTGCCGCCGCCGCTCCCGCCGCGCTTTCGGATGCGGCCGCGCACGCTTTCCGGCTATCGCCCGATGGGGCGCCGGCGCTGAGGCGCACGGAGCGGATAGCACCACCACGGATCGGAAGCGGCTCGAGCCATACCGCGGAAAAAGCGGAGGCTCTCGTCCTCGCCGCAGGTCCGTCGTCACTTGGGCACGAGTTGCCCGCTTGTCGGCAGACTGCCGCGCCTGTTCTGACACAGCATCGCGGTATCGAGTTTAATTTCGCAGGGTGAGCCTAAAAGGGGGAGCGGCCGGTGGGGGGACCGGCCGCTCGGGGCATGGGTGATGGAGGTGCTTAACAATCCGAGGGTGCTTCAGGCTCGTGGCTGCCGCGAAGGTCGCCCTTCCTGGACTTACGCCGGTTGCCGCACGGCCCCGAATCTGAAGACATTGTGCCGGTACCATTCGGCACGGTCGATAGGTCGCTTGGTTCAATTCCCTCCGGTACGAACGTACCGGCGAAAGCCTTCGCGCCGTCTTCGCTCCCATAACTTAGGAAAATTCAGTCAAGATTCCGCCGCAATTTAACCGACGGGCTGAGTTACCAATAAGGAATTCGCCGCCACGGGCCCGTTGAATGCCGCGTCGCGCTTGCCTCACACTTCCGAGTATGGCAGCTACGAGGCTGGCAAGAGAACAAGCGAGGATTTTTCTGGCGGCTGCCGCGCTGGCCGTTGGCGTCGGTTTTCCGTGCGCAACTTTCGGTCAAGCTTCGGCGGTTCAGCCCTTGGCCTCGTGCAGTGAGGCAGTCCTTCCCGCTCCGATTAACGAAGCTCTCAAAGTGAATTTCGGGGGTTGGAGACCGCTGCGGCTTTCCGATTTGGATGGCGACGATCCCAATATCTGGCAGCAAGAGCATCCGAAGGCATGCCCCGGGATCGCGCCGGGTCATTTCGAAAGCCAGAATAGTGTGTCCTACGCGTTCCTTTTGGTACCCGCCGCGCAACGCGGTGGCGTCGGCCCGTGGCAGATCGTAATTTTCGGACGCGGGTCGAGTGCCACTCCATCCGCCTGGAAACGCCTGGAGCGTTGCGAAGGGAAAGACTGCTTCGCGCCGGTGATCTACGCAGCGCCGCCGGGAAAGTATGTCGGCTTCGACGAGACAAAATCGGTTCACCTGAAGCTGGATGGAATCGGCGTCGAATTCATCCAGAAAGCCTCCTACATTTTTTACTGGTCGGAAGGGCGCTATCACAAGATCGACACGTCGGATTGATTCTCCGAAGCCGTCCATCCATTTTGCCGCCAAGCCTGCGAATGTACTACGATAGCCGGCCGCGATGAGCGAAGGCACAGGCACTCCTTCCAAGCCGACCGAGCAAGCCGGCGAAATGCTATGGGGATTCTGGTATCCGGCGCTGCGCAGCGACCAGCTGCGCGGGCGAAAACTGGTGCGCGCGCTGCTGCTCGAAGTGCCTCTGGTACTGGGACGCGATTCCGCCGGAAAGCCTTTCGCGCTGCGCGACGTCTGCCCGCACCGCGCCTTCCCGCTGTCATTCGGCCAGTTCGACGGCGCCAACGTCGAGTGCGCCTATCACGGCTGGCAATTCGACGCGCACACCGGCCAGTGCCGCCACATTCCTTCGCTGACGGCCGATTCGAAACTCAAGTGCGAGCGCATTTACGCGGGCAGCTTTCCCTGCGAAGAGCGCGACGGCTATATCTGGACGTTCATGGCGAATCCCGAAGGCCGCTCCGCCGCTCCCGGCGATGCGCCCGCGCCGCCTGCGCCTGAACTGCCAACGTTCAGCCCGCGCTACCAGATCGCGCACCTTTGGGCCGACCTGCCATGCAACGTCGATCACGGCATCATCGGCCTGATGGATCCGGCGCACGGCCCCTTCGTCCACCAGGCGTGGTGGTGGCGGACGCGCCGCAGCATTCGCGACAAAGCCAAGCAATTCGAGCCGATTCCCGACGGCTTCCGCATGAGCCCGCACGCGCCCTCGGCGAATAGCGCGCCGTACAAAATTCTCAAGCTGATCACGGGCGAGCCTGCGACCACCACGATCGATTTCGTCCTGCCGAATCAGCGCTTCGAGCAGATTCGCGCGGGTCGCTATTGGCTTTCGAGCCGCACGACGGTAACGCCTGTCAGGCGCGATCTCTGTCGGCTCGATTTCGTCGCCGCGTGGAATATCCTTCCGTGGTTTCCGATCGTCTCGTTCATCCTGCACGTGCTGGGCCCGCGTTTCATCCAGCAGGATACGGAAGTGATCGAGAAGCAGGGGCTCGGCCTGAGGTACGAAGACCGCATGATGCTGGTCGACGATGCCGACCGCCAGGCGCGCTGGTATTTCGAGCTGAAGGCGGCGCTCGTCGAATCGCGCCGCACCGGCGAACCCATGCGCCATCCCGTGGCGGGTCCCGTCACGCTCCGCTGGCGTTCATAAGGCGAAAAGAGTTCCCTCTGGTCGGCTGCACCAATTCTGTCCTTTCGTCCAGTTGTATGCCCCAAGAAGGAGGCTCATATTCAGGTTGCCGGCTGGCACCCGGCTGCCAAGAGTCATTGATTCGGGGCCATTTATGCTGAAGGCAAAGCTCCAACTTGGGGGACCCATGAACCGCTGGATTCGCTATCCGCTGCTTCTTTCCGGAGTTTGCGTCATACTCTGCCCGGCTCTGCCCGCGGCGCCTGCGCCGGAGCCCGGCGTCACAACCGTAACCTGCCCTGTGAATGAGGATCGAGTCTGGGTCTACGATTCGGTGACCAGCCTTGACGTCGAGGCTAAGCTGCACTGCGGCGACACCGTGCAAATCGTGTCGCGCGTGAAGGGTTACGTGAAAGTGCGAATCGCGAGCGGCGTGGTGGGCTATCTGCCGGACAGCGTCTTCCCGGATTTGCCGCCGCTGAAAGATGACCAGGAAAAACTCGGCGACCACAACACGGCGCCCACCGTCGAAACAACGCAGAACGATTCCAGCAGCCTCGCGGCCGTTGCGGCAGCGTATCGCGCACGAGAGAGGGTTGCGGCTGCTGCGGCGAGCCCGCGTGAGCCCGCGCCGGTTGTGAGCGCCACTGCGGAAGTGCCCCCGGTTGCCACGGCAAAGCCTTCGCCTGCGGTTGTCGCGATGACTGCGCAACCTGCGCCGCCCGAAATCGCCGCCAGCGTTGCTCCCGTGGCGCCGCGTGCATCGAGCCCTGCGAATATTTCAGCGCGTAAACAGCTTGTAGTCGTGGAGCCACGAGAGCCGGTTTCCACGCCTCGCCGCGCGGTTTCAGTGGCAGCGGCTGTGGAAGCCAAGCCTGTGATCGTTGCGACGGCCGCGCCGGCTCCGCCGCCGGCTGCTCCAGAGGTGGCCCCGACCGCCACCGCCGTCGCGGTGGCTACGCCAGATCCCATGGATCCGCCGATCCCTGCGCCCACTGCGATGCCTGCGGTCGCTGCGCCTGCGGACGCGTCCATACGCGAAGTGGCCACGAAACCCATTGGAACCGATCCCGACTCCGAGGACTACCCTCTCACGCAGCCGCAAGACGCCAGCGCCGACCCGAATTGCCGCATCTACTTTTCGGCCTATGGCCTCGGCGCCGAGCAGTACAAATGGCTTTCCGACACGCGCCAGAAGCAATTCTCGGGCATCTGTCCTGCGCCCAACCTCAAGAGCGTCGATTTCGTGATCCTCTTCACCCACGACTCCGATTCTTATATTTCCGCCATGCCCACGGCCGTTCACACCGACGGCAACGGCTTCTCCGATTTCGATCCCCTGACCACCGTCGACACGGCGTTGATGTCGCCCACCGAGGCGGACAAAGCCCACTACGAACTTGCCTGGGTTTTTCACGTGAGGCGAGGCGCCTTCAACCCGGCCGAATTTTCGCCGCGCCGCCGCCCGCAATATGAATCGACGGCGAAGGGATTGCACGCCTCGACAAAAGCGGTGGAGGATGCGTTCAACTTCATCCAGCAGCAGGCGCCGACCCGCTAGCGGCTAGGGAAGCTGCGCGAGATCGAACGTCGTCTGCACGTCCTGCCCGTCGGGCGTCAGGACGTCCACGGTTGCGGGTATCGCCGAATCGATCTTGGCCGGATCGTACTCGAGTTCCACCTCAGCTCCCGCCAACCCGTACTCGTCGATGGCATAGTCCGAATAGATCGGCCCGCCTCTCTCGGACTGCGCCTCGACTTTGCGATCTTGTGTGAGCTGGATCTTGAAATCCTTCCAGAAATCCGGGACGAGAACGGCGCCATTCACGTAGGTGCTGAATTGGGCCGGATCGGGATACGACGGCGTGAAATCGATCTCGACGAACACGGTGAAAATTCCGGCCTTGCCAAGAAACTCCTGCTCGGCCTCCTGGGCGTGGTAGCCGATCGGAGCCCGCTGCACCCGCCGCACGATCGCTGAATAGGGCGTTTCGATGCCGATCGCCGACACATAGGGGCCGCTTTTGGGCGCCGGCAGTGCATGGACGTATTTCGTGAAAAATGCGGCCGTTTGCTCGTCGTTGCGTTTCCCCAGGAAATAAGCTTCGCGAATTGCTTCCGAAGATAGCGGATTGTTGTACGCAAGCGCGGGCTCGAGGGCGACGAGCGCCATCGCGAACAGCAGAATCGGCCATTTCCATCGAGCGCGCGATTTCATAGCTGTCCTCCTGGGCAATCGTCACTCTTCTGGGAGATTAGACGAACCGCAGCCGCCGCTGGGTTCACCTCCGCGATCGGATAACCCATCCCTCAACTTTGGTGGATCATCTGGCGATGCCGCTCAGAAAGGGATAATGCTCCGCGGCGGCCATGAAGAATAGCATCGGCAGCGACATCCAGAATCCCGTGCGCGACGCGAGAAACGCCCAACGCGCCAGCCGCGCCGCTTCCGAAGGCATCGGCGTCCCCTGCTCGGCGCTCGCGCGCGTCCAGGCGATCAGCCGCTTCTGCGCGCGCCACACCACGCCCCACGTGTTCAGCAGCATCAGCAGACCCAATCCGCCGCCCACGCTGATCGAAAAGTGCGCGTTTGAAGAATCCGGGCTCGCGTTTGTGTAGAGCGCCGCCCGCGACGCCGCGGTGACGATCGCGACGATCGCAATCGTTCGCACCCACGCGTTATCGAGAATTCCCGTATGCGGCAATTGCAACGGATAGATCAGCGCGTACGCCACGAGCCAAACCAGCAGCCACCAGCCCATCCATCGCCACGCCAGCCACGAATTTCCCGCGTTGTTTGCGTCCGCCGCCAGAATGATCCAGAAATAGCGCAGCCCCATCAGCACCGTGATCACCGCCGACCAACGAAACCACCACATCCCGCGCTCCATCAGCGCCGGAAACACTTTGCCGCGCACCGGCGCGTCGAGCCCTTTCATCGTAGGTGTTCCCACGAGATTGAAAAAATAGAGCAGCCCGACCCAGCTAATTCCCGCCACGATGTGAATCCAGCGGAGCGCAATCTCCTCGTTGGCCACGGGATCTTGCGGAAAGCTGAAATACGGCCCGGCGAGCAGAGCGATTGCATGCGGCGAGACAAACATGCGGAAGCCTCCGGCGCGCCTCACGCGGCGGCCTGGCGCCACGCTACCGGATCGGCACACTTCAAGTCAATCGCACGGTGGAATGCATCTCATTGTCTACTGTCAAGCATCGGATCAGAAGCGCCGATTGCAGAATCAAGCGGGCGACGCGCTACAATTTCGTTACCGGCTCCCTGTGCCAGGAGGATCATGCCGAACTCTCTGACGGGAATGTTGTTCAGATCGCTTCGCCGCTCAGGCACTCTGTTTTGGCTCGGCATCCTGGCGTTGAGCATCCCGGCTTTCGCACGGGCGCAGCAGCCTTCGACCGCTCCGAAGGCAACTCCATCCTCACCTGCCGCCGAGCGGCCGAACTCGCAATCCACCGGAACGGGAATCATCATGGGAGCGGTGGTCGATACGACCGGCGCCGCCGTGGCCGGGGCCCGAATCGAGCTTACCGGCGGCGATCGGCCAGCGCAGCAAACCGTGGCAGACGCGACGGGGCAATTCTTTTTCGCCAACATCGCCCCCGGACCATTCCAGCTTGCAGTGACGGCGCAAGGCTTCGCGGCGCAGACGGCTTCCGGAATGTTGCACGCGGGCGAGTCGTTCACGGCGCCGCCGATCGCAATGCCGCTCGCCACTGTCGTGACGGAGGTGCACGTGTCTCCGGCGGAAGAGGCAAAGGTCGAGCTGCACGCGGAGGAGCAGCAGCGCGTGCTCGGCGTGGTCCCGAATTTCTACGTCACCTACGTTCCGGACGCTGCGCCTCTCGCGCCGAGGCAAAAATTTCAGCTGGCATGGAAGGCGACGATCGACCCGGTCACCATCGCTGTGGTTGGCGCAACGGCGGGATTCGAGCAGGCCACCAACTATTACAGCGGATACGGCCAGGGCGCGCAGGGCTACGGAAAACGCTTCGGCGCCACCTACGCCAACTTCCTGACATCGACCTTCATCGGCGATGCGGTATTGCCGTCGCTCCTGAAACAGGATCCCCGCTACTTCTACCGAGGAACGGGCAGCAAGCGATCGCGCCTTTTATATGCGCTCGGCTATACCTTCTTCTGCAAAGGCGATAACGGTCGCTACGAGCCGAATTATTCGGAACTCGGCGGGATCTTTGTCTCGAGTGCCATCGGCAACGCGTACTATCCGTCGACCGATCGCGGAGCCAGCCGAACGTTCGAGGGATCGCTGATCGGCATCGCCGGCTCGAGCGCGGCCAACGTGCTCGAAGAGTTCATCGTATCCAGATTCACCTCGCGGCCACCGCAGAACGTCCCTTCCACTTCGGGCCAGTAGGCACTTCCGCTTCGTGCGGCTTGCTACGAGCGCGCGCCATCCTGGTGGACGTACTTGATCACCTCGACTTCCGAGATGGCGATCAGGCCGTCGGCGACCATCGCATCGAGCTGCGGAATCAGCTTCCGCACCTTATCGTCCGAATCGATCACGCTGACCATCACCGGCGCGTCGTGCGAAAACGACAGCAGGTGGTGTGGCTTGCGGATCAGCGTGCTCGCGCCGTAGCCTTCGATCCCGCGGAATACGGTCGCGCCCGCGATATCCAGCTCGCGGCATTTCTCGACAATCGCGCGGTAGAGCGGCTTCCCGTGCCACTTGTCATCTTCGCCGAAATGGATGCGCAGCATGGTCGCCTTGCCTTCGAGTTTCATTTCTGCGCCTCCTTCCCTTTTACTGCGTCCTTTTCCGCGGACGGCACTTCGTGCGTGTACTTGATCACGTCGACATCGGACATCACCACCAGACCCTGTTGCACCATCTCATCGAGAATCGCCGCAAACGCCCGCAGCTTCGCTTCCTCATCCACCACCGACAGCATGATCGGCCGGTCGTGCGATAAATGCAGTGCGCCATCCCTGTGAATCCGCCGGTTCGCGCCGTAGCCGAGGATGCCCTGATAGACCGTCACGCCCGCGACGTCGTTCGCGCGCATCGCCTCGACCAGCGCCTTGTAGAGCGGCTTGTCGTGCCATTTGTCGTTTTCGCCGATGAAAATCCGCATCAGCTTTGCTTTGCCCTCGCGCTTCAGCGCGACGGCCGCGCCCTTGGCCGCGCTTTTCGGTGATTCCTCCGAAGGCTTCACCACGAACGTGTCCTGCACGTCGATCAGCCCCGTCCCGGCCATCTGGTGCAGCTTCGGCAGCAGTTCTTCCACTTTTTCGGCCGATTCCACAAACTCGATCTTGATCGGCAGATTTTCCGTCAGCCGCTCGATCCGCATCGTATGCATGTGATGGTCCGCGCCGAATCCCGCGATCCCGCGCACCACGCTTGCGCCCGAAATCCCGCGGTAGAAAAGGAAATCGAGGATCGCCGAGTAGAGCGACTGCCCGTGATACTTGTGATCCTCGCCAACGTAGATGCTCACCTTTTTCGCTGGCCCGGCGTTCAGCATGACGCCTCCCGTCTCATCGTTCCGCCCCTCGCGACAACCGTACCTCGAATCGTCGCTGCGATCATGGAATGCTCTTTCCGGTAATCATGCCGAGCCACACGGCTACGAATCCCACGATCACGCTCAGCGACACGTTCAGCCCGGCCATCAGAAACTCGCCGTCCTGGAGGCTGCGCAGCGTTTCGTACTCGAACGTCGAAAACGTCGTGTAGCTTCCGATGAACCCGATCGGAATCAGGTATCTCCAGTTCGGGCTCCAGTGCGTCCGCTCGGCCAGCAGCGTCACCACCAATCCGATCAGAAACGATCCCGTGCAATTGATGAAAAATGTGCCGTAAGGGAAGCGCGTTCCAAAGCGATTGCCGAAGTATCCGCCTATCCAGAATCGCAGGATCGCTCCCAGCAATCCGCCGAGGCCGACCATGAGGTATTTAGTCATGTGAGCAAATGTCTCTCCCTAGTGGCACAGACAATCCTGTCTGCGCTCTCTGATTCCGGCTCGGCGTGCCGTCATGGAGGGGCCGAAAATCGCGCCCCGCATGGTCCAGCAGTTTACACCTGCTTCGTCGGCTTCGACTTCGCCTGCCGCAGGTATCCTTCAAACTCTTGCGTCAGCCCGTGCAACTGCTCCACGATCCCGCTCAGATCTTTCGCCGCAGCCTCGGGCAGATCGCCGTATCCCCGCATGTGTTCCGGCATCAGTTCTTCGATCTCGATGCCGATCGCGTCGAGCGCCACGGTAATCGCATGCAACGCGGGAATCGGCGCCTGCTGCGTGGCGATTCCCTGAGCGTCCAGCACACGCAAAATCTGCTCGCGCAACTGGGCCACATACCGCTCGATGCTGCGCCGCTGTTCCGGAGAAAGCTCCGCCGAGTATCGCGGAAACGCCGTCTTCGATTCGGAGGAATTCAGGATCGACTCGATGTCGCCGAGCAGCTTGTCGATGTATTGGCACGTCACGCGCAGCCTGCGCGCCTGATACTCGTTCAGTTGTCCGCTGCGCGATGCGCCGGGCATGGTTCGACCTCGCTCGTACGGCTCTGCGTGGATCAGTGCCGGGGACATGCCTCCGCGACAGGATCCCTGTCAGGAGTCATCATCTGTCCCGGCATAAGGCGGACAGCGGTTGAGGGCGAACTCCATCGCCGCTACCGCCATTTTACGTGGGCTCGGACGGAAGTCAATCCGCTCGACTGCCATGGTTGCGATCGTCGAGTGACACTCCCCTCCGCTCAGGACTGGCATAATATCGCGAGGGGGAGTTGCCATGCGAGCATTTGCCTTTGCCACGGCCCTCTTGGTAACCGTCGCCATATTTTCGGGCTGCCACGGTTCTACCACGTTGGGCGAGGGCAAGCCCGACTTGCAATTAACCAGCCCGAGCTTTGCAAATGGCGAAATCCCGAAAAAATTCACCTGCGATGGCGACGATACCTCGCCGCAACTCGAATGGGTTGCGCCGCCTGCCGCCACGCAAAGCTTCGCGCTCACCATCGTCGATCACGATGCGCCGGTCGGGGATTTCGTCCACTGGGTGCTCTACGATCTGCCTCCCGAAACGCGGGGTCTTCCCGAGGGCGTGCCCAAACAAGGCCAACTGCCCGACGGCTCCCGCCAGGGCCAAAACGATTTCGACAAGGTCGGCTACGGCGGCCCATGCCCGCCGGGCGGCTCCTCGCACCGCTACACGTTTTCGCTCTACGCTCTCGATTCGAAGCTGAACTTGCCGCCCCGCGCGACGCGCAGCCAACTTGAAGCCGCCGTCAGAGGACACATTCTCGCCCGCGGCCAGCTCATCGCCCGCTACAAGCGATAGGCCCCCAGTCCCCGACCTCTTTCGCACAGGTCCGCAGACCTGTGCCAATTCTGTACCTGAGGACAGCTGCAGCGCGCTCCGCAATGTGTCACTCTGGTCTCGACGATTAAAAAATCGTCAGCTCTCTCGACGAGAGCCGAACGCTCTTTGAAAACTCGATGATCGAAAGAGAGTCGCAACTTTCAGCGAGCCGGCAGACTCCGCATCGGGCCGCGTGCTCTTCGCCTTGCTCCCAGCACCGTAGGTGCGCCACAGAGGACTTTTCTAATCGACACTGCGGCGATTAGAAACGCCTGTAACTCACTGGAAACACACGATGCGCACACATTCTAATCGACACGGTTAGAAGGGGGGCTGAACGAGCCCAAAAGCGATCTACGGAGCCTCGATCGGACCCTTTGCCAGTTGCGATTCTTGCGCCACCGGCCTTACGATGGCGCATCAAATTCGGCGGGAGGGAACACCATGACACCAGAACCGCAAGGCTCAGCCGTCCAATCCGCGAAGCCCGTCATCAAGCCGCCCTTCACCGAAGAAACCGCTCGCGCCAAGGTGCAAGGCGCCGAAGACAGCTGGAATTCGCGCGATCCGGAGCGCGTCGTGCTTGGCTACAGCGAAGATACGGTGTGGCGCAATCGCAACGAATTCATGCGCGGCCGCGAGGAGATCAAAGCGTTTCTCCGCCGAAAATGGAATAAGGAGCTCGACTATCGCCTCAAGAAAACTCTGTGGTGCTACACCGGCAATCGCATCGCCGTCACGTTCGAATACGAATGGCATGACGATAGCGGCCAGTGGTATCGCTCCTACGGCAACGAGCTGTGGGAATACGACGACGAGGGCCTCAATCGCCACCGCATTGCCAGCATCAACGACGCGCCAATCAAGGAATCGGAACGGCGCGTCCGCTAGCTGAGTCGCGAAGCCGGACGAGCGGAAAATATCCTTGGGAAAAATCTACGCAGGCACTTCCGGGTGGGCGTACGCGGGATGGAAGCCGGACTTCTATCCCGCAAAGCTGGCGTCGGCGAAATTCCTCGGTTATTACGGCACGCGGCTGAATTCCGTCGAACTCAACTATTCGTTTCGCCGCCGCGTCACCGAGAAACTTCTCTCGGGCTGGGTCGCCGCCACGCCTCCCGATTTCAAATTTGCGGTGAAGGCCAATCAGAGCATCACGCACGTCCTGCGATTGCGCGACGCCGGCAAAGCGACGCTCGAATTTATCGGCTCACTCGATCCTCTGCGCGATGCGGGCAAGCTTGGCCCGGTGCTGTTTCAGCTGCCGCCGTTTCTGAAGTGCGATCTCGCGCGCCTCGAGGAATTTCTGGCCGCGCTGCCGCGGGGCACGCGCGCGGCGATGGAATTTCGCAACGAATCATGGTTTTCGGACGATGTCTACAAGCTGCTGCGCAAAGCGAACAACGCTCTCTGCCAGGCCGAAAGCGAGAAAATCGAGACGCCGGATGTGGCCACCGCGGACTACACCTATTTCCGGCTGCGGAAAGAGGATTATTCCGCGACCGCTCGCAAAGCGCTCTCGAAAAAGGTGGCCGATGCGGCCGGCCGCGGCGACGTCTTCGTTTATTTCAAGCACGAGGACACGCCCGAAGGCGCGCTCTACGCCGAGGCTCTGCTTAAAGATAGTTCTCGCTAATCTCACGCCTTTCTTGTGGGAGGTTTTCGATGAATCGATGGTCTGAAACGCACGCCCCGGGCGCCGTGATCCTGATCCGGCTGCTCATCGGGCTGGTCTTTTTCGAAGAGGGAATTCAGAAGTTCTTGTTTCCCGCGATCCAGGGCGCGGGCCGCTTCGCCAGAATCGGCATTCCGGCGCCTACCGCCATGGCGCAGTTCGTTGGCGCAGTCGAGGTCATCTGCGGAGCGCTCATCGTTCTCGGCCTCTTCACACGCCTCGCCGCGATTCCTCTGCTCATCGATATTTCCGTCGCCATCGCCTCGACGAAAATTCCCATCCTGCTCGGCCACGGATACTGGCGCTTCCACGCGCCGCAGCTCAGCCGCTACGGCCCGTGGGCGATGTTCTCCGAGGCGCGCACCGATTTCTCGATGCTGCTCGGCCTGCTATTTCTGCTGATCGTCGGCGCCGGCCCGTTGTCGTTTGACGCGCGCCGCTAAGCGCTGCCCGGCGGGCGAGCCTCAGGAAAATCCTTCGGGCGCCGGGTGCGGCTGATACAGTTCCTCGAGCCGCGCGATTTCCTCCGGCGAGAGTTTTACGCTCGCGGCGGCAATTGCATCCTCGAGGTGGCGCGGTTTCGTCGCGCCCACGATCGGCGACGTGACCACGGGCTTGTGCAGCATCCACGCCAGTGCGATCTGCGCCGGCGGCAAGCCGCGCTCGCTCGCGATCTCGTTGACGCGATCGATCACGAGCTTGTCGATGGCTTTCGTCTTTTCGAAGAGAGCCTTCGCGAAAGTGTCCGTCCGGCCTCGCTCCGTCTGCGGCTCGGGCGACCATGGCCGCGCCAGTCGCCCGCGCGCGAGCGGCGACCACGGAATCACGCCGATGCCTTCGGAGGCGCACAGCCGCAGCATGTCGCGTTCTTCCTCGCGGTAGATCAGGTTGTAATAGTTCTGCATCGAGACGAACCTCGCCCAGCCGTTGGCGCGCTGGATTCCGAGCGCCTTCATCATCTGCCAGGCCCACATTGACGATGCGCCGATATAGCGCGCCTTGCCTGCGCGCACCACGTCGTTGAGCGCTTCGAGCGTCTCTTCGAGAGGCGTGTCGTAGTCGTAGCGATGGATCTGGTAGAGATCGACGTAATCGGTGCCGAGCCGGCTGAGGCTCTTGTCGATTTCAGAGAAGATGGATTTTCGCGAGAGGCCGCGGCCGTTCGGTCCTTGGCGCACGGGTCCCCACACTTTCGTGGCGATCACGAGTTCGTCGCGCTTTGCAAAATCGCGAATCGCGCGGCCCAGCACCTCTTCGCTCTGCCCGCTCGAATAGATGTTCGCGGTATCGAAGAAATTGATGCCTGCTTCGAGCGCGGCCTTGATGTGGGGCCGGCTGTCTTCCTCGCTGAGCGTCCATTGCCAGTTAATGATTCCGCCGGTCGCCTTGCCGTAGCTCATGCAGCCGAGGCAAATCCGCGATACTTGCAAGCCGGTATTGCCGAGCCTCACATAATCCATATCAATTCTCCTTGGTCATCAGGCCGATCGGATTAGATGCGGATGGGCCGCGGACAGATGTTGCGAGATGTTGGTGCCCAAGAGAGGACTCGAACCTCCACTCCCTTGCGAGAACTAGCTCCTGAAGCTAGCGCGTCTGCCAATTCCGCCACTTGGGCAAGTCGTGCGGCACTACGAGGCGAATCTATGTTGCCTTCGGACCGCGGGTTTGTCAACGGGACGGCGGTGCGCCAATCAAGCGAAATGCGTTCGATTAGGAACGCCCGGACCCGGGTGGGTCCGGGAACCTCTCGCCCATTCCCTCAAATTATTAGAACGATATGGTGACTGCGATGGCCACGCCGGGGTACGCGGGATCATATAGATAGTACCCATCGCCAGCCCAATCAATATACGCGTTGTCGGTTTCATACCACGTTGGCGCCCAGTTTTCCGGCCACGGATCCATAAAGGTGACCCAATAACCGTCGTACTGGAAACGCGGATACCCGCCGACGAATAGCATTGGAAGGCGATTGATGCGAAAGACGTGGCCGCTTCCGAAGTACTGTCCGAAGCGGTTGTCGGGAATCCGGTAACCGTTGTATCCGCCGCGTTGCTGCCACGTGCGGTGTTCGCTACTCCACGAACTGGCGCGAGACTGGAGGAATCCGCTGCGCACCTGCCCCTGATGCTGCGGGACGCCGCTCGGGTGAACACCGCCATGCGTGGGTTCGGTGGGGCTGACGCCGCCATGGTAGTTGCCCCCGAAGGCTTGCTGCGGTCGTTGCGCCGCTTGCACAGGCTTCGCTGCCGTGCGCTGATGCTGTTGTTGCTGTTGGGGTGCGGCTTGATGCTGCTCGGGTGTGGATCTCTGCTGCTTCCCTTGCTCCGCTTTGCCTTGCTCCTTTTCGTGTTGGTCGCCTTGCGCATAGGCGGGAGCAAAGGCTCCGAGAACCAAAAACAGGGCTCCCGTGCCGATCGCCAATTTCATGAGCATGTTGTTTCTCCTTTTGAAGACCTGGCCGAGATTTCCCATTCATTCAAGCGGCAAGGACACATGCAAGGACTCATATGGCCCCTTTTATTCCTTCTGTCAAGGGCGCGATGTGATTTCTATCACACCGGAATCCTAAATTCCGTCCGCCTGCGGACGCGGCCAGCTCTGACAGGTTGGACCATCGGGAAATTCGAAGGGCTTGCCGAACGGCGGAGCCTTACTGGATGGGATTGCGGTAATCGGCGTCGCGCGGGTCGATGGGTTTGCGGCCGGCAAAGCCTTCGTCCTGGCGGTGGTAGAAGCGGATGCGGTCCTCGCCGAGCCGCCAGCAGAGATAGACTTCCTCGCCGTCGATGCGCGACGGGAAATCGAGCAGGCCGACTTCGAGATCCTTCACGACGCAGCCCGTGGAGTGAATCTTGTCGAGGGCGTCGCGGATGGTCTGTTCGAGGCGGTTTCGCTCCAGGCGGAGCGTCGCCGTCTTGTTGAATTCCACGAGCATCCCGCCCGAGCGCTGGATTCGCTCGGCGAGCGCCGAGAGCTGGTCGTCGAACTCGCCGAATTTGCGGCGTGCCTCGATCGCTTCGATCAGCACCGGCTCGAGCTGCACGCGCAGGCGCTCCGCTTCCGATAGCGAAAACAGTTTGGATTCTTCGTCGGACAAAGTAAGGCTACTCCAGGGCCGCGGCAAAATCGAAATCAAGACTGCCGGGCTACCCTTCGTTCCTCAGGGCAAGAAGGACCCGGCGCTACGTTTAAACCTTCAGCCGCCGATGGAAACCATTGTACGCGAGGGCGGGACAAAACCGGGCTCGTTGATGTGGTGGCTTTTCTCTTTTTCGGCCACAATCGAGATGATCTCGCCGGCGATTTCGCGGTCGGTGGCGCCGCCGCGCAGGAGGAATTTCAGGTCGTGGTCGTCCTTGCTGAAGAGGCAGGTGCGCAGCTTGCCGTCGGCCGTGAGCCGGATGCGCGAGCAGTGTCCGCAGAAGGGCTGCGACACTGGCGAAATCAGGCCGATTTCGCCGCGGCCATCCGCGAAGCGATACTTGCGCGCCGTTTCGCTGCGCTCGTGCGCCACGGGGACCAGCGGCCAGCGCGCCGAGATGCGGCTGAGCACTTCCGCGCCTGTCACCACCGAGTCGCGCGTCCACGCACGGTCCGCGTCGAGCGGCATGTATTCGATGAAGCGCATGATCAGGTCGCGGTCGCGCGCGAATTCGGCGAAAGCCTCGACCTCATCGTCATTGATCCCGCGCACCAGCACGGCGTTCACCTTCACGGGCCGCAGCGGCGACGCCTGCGCGGCGTCGATTCCGGCGATCACGTCGTCGAATGTTTTCGTGCGCGTGATGCGCTCGAATCGTGAGCGGTCGAGCGAATCGAGGCTGATGTTGATGCGGTTCATTCCTGCGGCGACGAGGCGGTCGCAGCGCTCGGCCAGTAGGTAGCCGTTCGTGGTCATCGAAACGTCCTCGACACCCACGGCTTTCAGGCGCGCGACGAAATCCTCGACGCCCGCGCGCACCAGCGGCTCGCCTCCCGTGACGCGCACCTTGCGAATTCCCATCGGGACCAGAATCCGCACCAGCCGCTTGTATTCATCCCAGGCGAGCAGAGTGTCGGATGGCATGTGATTTTCCGGGTTGGCCGAGCGGCAATAGACGCACCGGAAGTTGCAGCGGTCCGTCACCGAGATGCGCAGGTCGGTGATCTGGCGGCCGAATTTGTCGGTTAGCTGCATGCGCTCTCTTGGATGCCCAGCCTTCTCGTTTCGCGTCAGAAAACAAAAACGCCCAAATCCGTGTTTGGACTTGGGCGACACGCCCGGCGGCCCTGCGGCGCGCCCGGCATTCCCCTTTCCAAACACGGGAGGCCCGGACGTTTCCGTCCGAACCCTCAACCCCGCTAATTGCGGGATGTCGCCTCGCGGGCCATTGGATTTCTCTCCGTCAGGCCGCGGAGGTCGGAGAATTTCAGCCGTGATTCTACCCCGCGCAACCCAGAGGAAGCAAACCGCATAGGCGATATGTTTCGATCCGCCTGATAACGCTACACCTATACGAATAGGGCTATCCCGATGGCTGTCTCGGGGAAAAGACTAGGCGCGGAAGCGGCCGGCGTCGCGGATCTCCTTGCGGTAATCCGGTGCGCTCATTTCAACAGTGCGGCACATTTCGTAGAGGCGAGATCGAATTCGGCGACCAACGCGGTCCTCGAATGTTTCCTCCTGCTTCACGGCAATCATTTCTCCCGAGGGTAGCTTCACGACATGCGTTGATCGTGCATCTGCGGAAGAATCCCTTAACGCAGTACCAAAGTCTTTGGGGGATGCGTAATCTGTGAGCTTCTTGAATTCCGGATCGACATAGTTGGTGGTTATCAGGGTGAAACGCTCATCATTGTAGCGGGAATTCAAAATGTGGCCCACCGTTTCAACAACCCACGGGGACGGCTTGCTTGATCCGACGTCGTCGAGCACGAGGATTTCGGCCTTCAGAACTGGTTCAAGCACACTCATCTCGGTCGATTGGCTTGCGGCGTTGTAACTGTCTTGGATTTCTTTAAGCAGCCTTTGATACTCGTAGAAGAGGCCGCTGTGCCCGCGGCACACAATTTCCTTCAGCGCCGCCACAGCGAGATGTGTCTTCCCCACACCGCATGGGCCCATCAGCAGAAAGCCATGTTCAGTGCTGAGAGGGAATTCTCGGACAAAGCCTTGAACGGCAATTTTCGCCTGGGCGAGGCTCTGGTTCCACACCTTAACCCGGGGCGCAGAAACCTCCCCGTACTCGTTGTCCGTCTCGAAATTCTCGAAGTCGCAGTGGCGATAGCGGTCGGGGACGCGCGCCTTCGCGAGGACGCGATCGGTCTTGTCGCCCATGGTGCAATCGCAGGGCACCGCCCACACCATTTTGGGTTCGCCGCTGGAACCGCCAGGCTTGTCCGCGGCAAGCGGCTGCGCGCCTTCCGCACTTCGCTCGACGACTTTCCAGCCGCTGCCCTGGCAGATGGGACAATCCACTCGCGCCATGAAGAGAGAATAAGCGGCGGGCGCGCCCGACGCAAGCGCACCGGCGCTGTGCAAAATGAAATGTCCTGTGGGAATTTGCGACGGTGACGTATCGTGCGCGGTTTCGAGGCGAAGATGCCGCGCTGAAGACCGCGGCACCATGTGTACACCTTAACCGTCCTCGGGCCGCTACTTGATCACGCGAATCGTGTGCCGCGGGGCCGCGCGAACGATGGCGTTGCGCGTGTTCGACGACGGTTGCTGCGACGCCACGAAATCGCGCGCCACCTCGCTGCGGACGTAACGGATGAACTCCTCCATGTGCAGCTGCATCTCCGCCATTTTGTCGCGCATGTTGAGGATGATTTCGATTCCGGCGAGGTTCACGCCCAGCTCGCGCGTAAGATTCAGGATCACTTCGAGGCGCTCAAGGTCTTCGTCCGTATAGAGGCGCGTGTTGCCCTGCGATCGCGACGGCTTGAGCAGCCCGACGCGCTCGTACAGCCGCAGCGTCTGCGGGTGCAGATGATACAACTCGGCGACCGCGCTGATCATGTAACCGGCTTTGGCCCTTTTTCTCGGACGCATTGCCATTGGAATTCTCCTACTTTGCTTCTCCCACCGTCGCGCGCGCGAAAAGCTCGCTGCGCGGATCTTCGACGTCGATCTTTCCGAGTTCCTTCAAGAGATTGCGGACACGCTCGTCTTCCGGCTTCGGCACCACGATCTGCACTTCGACGATCTGATCGCCGCGCTTCCCGGGGCGTCCCGCCGCGGGCGCGCCCTTTTCGCGCAGCCGCAGCTTCTTGCCGCTGTTCGTGCCGGGCGGAATGCGCACCTGCGCGCGCCCGTCGATCGTCGGCACTTCGACTTTGGCGCCGAGCGACGCTTCGGGGACGGTGACAGGTACCACAGTGTAAAGATCGTCGCCGCGGCGCTCGAAAAACGGATGCGGCTGGACGTTCGTGATGATGTACAGATCGCCCGGAGGCGCGCCGTGCATTCCCGCGTTTCCGTAGCCCGCCACGCGGACGCGCGAGCCTGTCTTCGCGCCCGGCGGAATGCGGACGTCGATCGTTTCCACGTGCTGCACGCGCCCTTCGCCGCCGCAATTGCGGCAGATGGTGCGCAGCTTTCCGCGCCCGCCGCAGCGCGAGCACGTAATCTGAAAGCGCATCTTGCCGCTCACCTGCGTCACCTGGCCCGTGCCGTTGCACGTGGGGCAGGTTTTCTCTTCGCCGGCAAAACCGGCGCCGTGGCACACGTTGCACACGTCGAGCCGCGTGAAGCTGATCTTTTTCACCGCGCCGTGCATCGCCTCAGCAAACGAGATATCGATCTGAAATTCGAGATCGCTTCCGGGCTCGGCGCCGCCATCGTGGCTCGCTTGCGCGGCAGTGGCGCCGCGAAAGAATTGGCCGAAAAGATCGCGGAAGCTCGATCCGCCCGCGCCGCCTTGCGCGCCGGCTCCGAAATCGAAGCCGCCGAAATCGAAATGAATGTCCTCCGGCGAAGCTCCGCCGCCGTACCCAGCTCCGGGCGGCATGCCGCCCGACCCGGGCGCGTTGAAGCCGAACTGGTCGTACGTCTGGCGCTTCTTCGTGTCCGAAAGAACTTCGTACGCCTCCTGAATCTGCTTGAACTTTTCTTCCGCGGTTTTGTCGCCGGGATTCAGATCGGGATGATATTTGCGGGCGAGCTTGCGATACGCGGCGCGGATTTCCTTCACCGCCGCCTTGCGCGGAACTCCCAGTAGTTCGTAGTAATCGGTCTTTGTAGTGGTTGCCATCTTGATGGGTCAGCTTAAAGAGAGATCCTTCGGCCCGGCCACTAACCGGCCGGGCCTCGGGATGACGAGCGCGCTAGGCGCCCGCCTTAATTCGGCTTCTTCGATTCATCCACGTCCACGAACTCGGCATCGACCACATCGCCTTGCCCGTGGCTCGGTCCACCCTGGCCTGCGTCATCGCTTGGAGCGCCATTGCCGCCGGCTGGTCCAGCGCCGCCCGGCTGCGATCCAGCCGCGCTCTGCGCTTTGTACAGCGATTCGGCGATGCGATGCGACGCCTTGGTCAGGTTGTCAACGGCCGCGTTGAGCTTTTCGAGGCCGCCTTCATTTACCGCGCGCTTTCCTTCTTCGAGCGCCTCTTCGGCCGCTTTCACGTCCGCTTCGGCGAGCTTTTCGCGGTTCTCCTTGATCAGCTTTTCGGTTTGATAGACGAGATTATCGAGCCGGTTACGGCTTTCGACCTCGGCCAGCCGGTCCTTGTCCTCGGAGGCGTGCGACTCTGCTTCCTTCTTCATGCGCTCGGCTTCGTCCTTGCTGAGGCCGGTGGACGCGGTGATCGTGATCTTCTGCTCCTTGTTGGTCGCCATGTCCTTCGCGGACACGTTGAGGATGCCGTTCGCGTCGATATCGAACGTCACCTCGACTTGCGGCATGCCGCGCGGCGCCGGCGGAATTCCCATCAGATGGAACTTGCCGAGCGAGCGGTTGCCGCTGGCCACGGGGCGCTCGCCCTGCAGCACGTGGATCTCGACCGACGTCTGGTTATCCGCCGCCGTCGAGAAGGTTTCCGACTTGCGCGTCGGGATCGTGGTGTTGCGCGGGATCAGCGTGGTCATCACGCCGCCGAGCGTCTCGACGCCCAGCGAAAGCGGAGTCACGTCGAGCAGCAGGATGTCCTTCACCTCGCCGCCGAGCACGCCTCCCTGAATCGCCGCGCCGACCGCCACCACTTCGTCCGGATTGACGCCCTTGTGAGGTTCTTTGCCGTTGAAAAGGCCCTTCACGATGTCGACCACTCGCGGAATGCGCGTCGATCCGCCGACCAGCACCACTTCGTCGATCTTGTCCGGCGTGATTCCGGCGTCGCTCAACGCACGCTTCACGGGTTCTACCGTGCGCTGCAGCAAGTCTTCCATCAACTGCTCGAGCTTCGCGCGCGTCAGCTTGAGCTGCATGTGCTTCGGCCCGGAAGCGTCCGCCGTCAGGAAGGGCAGGTTGATTTCCGTCTCCTGCAGCTGCGACAGCTCGATCTTGGCCTTTTCAGCAGCTTCCTTGAGGCGCTGAATCGCCATCTTGTCCTTGCTGACGTCGATGCCCTGGTCGCGCTTGAACTCGGCCGCCATCCAGTCGACGATGCGCTGGTCGATGTCGTCGCCGCCGAGGTGCGTGTCGCCGTTCGTCGACTTCACCTCGACGACGCCTTCGCCGACCTCGAGGATCGAAATATCGAAGGTGCCGCCGCCCAGGTCGTACACGGCGATCGTTTCGTCCTTCTTCTTGTCGAGACCGTACGCAAGCGCCGCGGCCGTCGGCTCGTTGATAATGCGCAGCACTTCGAGCCCTGCAATTTCGCCGGCCTGCTTCGTCGCCTGCCGCTGGCTGTCGTTGAAGTAGGCGGGAACCGTGATCACCGCCTTGCTCACTTTTTCGCTGAGGAAATCCTCCGCGGCCGACTTCAGCTTTTGAAGAATCATCGCCGAGATTTCAGGCGGGCTGTACACCTTGCCTTGAATCTCGACGCGGGCGTCGTCGTGAGGGCCCTTCGCCACCTTGTAAGGAATTCGTTTCGCTTCTTCCACGACCTCATCGTAGCGGCGGCCCATAAACCGCTTGATCGAATAAACGGTGTTTTCAGGGTTCGTGATGGCTTGCCGCTTGGCCACTTGGCCTACTAAGCGCTCTCCGGTCTTCGTGATCGCGACCACCGACGGCGTCGTCCGCGCGCCTTCCTGGTTGGGAATCACCACGGGTTCGCCGCCTTGCATCACGGCTACCACGGAGTTGGTCGTGCCCAGGTCAATACCAATAATCTTGCTCATAAGAAATCCGCTCCTGTTAGATCAGACTGGCTCAGTTCTCGGGAATCTGGGCCGCCGAAGGGTATCTTACACATTGAGTGTATCATTGTCAAGTTTCTTGTGTGTCTGTATTCTGCTGTACATGCTAGCCTTATACGTGTATTCGCATCGGGGCCGAGCTTGAAACCGCACCCTGTTGGGCGACTGTCCACGCAGGCTTCCGTGCCGCAAACCTCTATCCCTAGATGCCGCATCCTAACAAATAGGCTCGGGTGATTTGCCGGATGCGCGACACGCCGCGTCAACGCATGGACGACTAGAGTCCGTTTGGCGTTACAATATCGCCGCTTGGGTAAAGACTTTGGGGGAGGCTCACGTTGAATCTCTGTTTTCGACTTTCGTCGCTCGCAAGCGCCCTGCGGAAGGGCCGCCTACGGTGGCCGGTTCTGGCCATTCTTTGCGTCCTCATTTTGGGGCTCGGGATCACGTCGCCATCAGCCACTGCGACCAGCCGCAAAGAAGCCCGCAAGGCCACTCGGGCCGTTGAACCCATGGGTCCGCCCGTGAAGGCGTATGGCTCTAAGGACGCGCCTATCACCATGGAAGTATTCACCGACTACGAGTGCCCATCGTGCCGCAACCTCTACGAGAACACCCTGCGTCCGATGATTAACGACTACGTAGCCTCCGGAAAGGTCTATCTCATTCACCACGATTTTCCTTTGCCAATGCACAAGTACGGCTTTGAAGCAGCCCGGTGGGCCAACGCGGCTGCGCGCGTGGGCGAGTTTGGGGCCGTCGAGGCGGCTCTTTACGACAACCAGGATGCCTGGGGGGCCGACGGCAATATCGCGAAGTATGTCTCGGCGGCAATGTCTGCCGCGGATTTCAAGCGTGTCCAAAAACAGATGGACGGTTGCATGGTAGTACCTGCATCCCCCGACGCTGCACAGAATAGCCACAGCTGCGCTTTGGATGCGTACATCGAAGAGGACCGCGCCATTGGCATGCGGATTCCCGTCCAGGCAACGCCGACGTACATCATCACCTACAAGGGCCAGCACCTGCCCGCCGCGACGGGATTCGTTTCCTGGCCGATCCTGAAGCAGTTTTTTGATTCGCTCCTGAGCCAGTAGCACCTTGGCGAAAAATCTCCGATGAACACACTGGGTTCATTGTTGACGTGGCTGGCGCTGCACGGCTACTGGTTTGTCCTGGCCGGGTTGGTTGCGGCCTTTTGCATCCGCGATCCTCAAAAGCGACGCAGCGTCGTCCGAATTCTGCTGATCTTCGGCGGCATTCTGGTGGGGTCGATATTTTTGACTGCCGCGTACGGAAAGCTCAAGCCTTTGCCCGGCTTCGCCTGGTCCTGGCGTTCCGCGAGGATCTCGATTTCGATGTTCGCGATTCAGGTGGAGTCCTACCAAATCCTCTCGCCGTCGGCTGCAAACCTGGTCGCTCATCTGCTGCCCTTTTTCGAGATTTTCCTCGGGTTGTGGCTGGTCAGCGGCATCGGGAGACGTTTTTCATCGCTCCTCGCGGCGCTCGTGCTCTGCGCATTCATGATCGCGATTAGTTACGCCTACCATAAAGGCTTGAAGATCGATTGCGGCTGCGGAGTTGGCCCTCCGGAAGAGGCTGGGCCCGCGGCGTTGCTGCGCGACGGTTTGAAGTTCCTTCTGCCGACTCTCATCTTACTCGCGGGCTCTTTCTGGATTCGCCGCAAGCCGAATGCTGCGGCCGTTTCTGGCGTAGCGCCAGCTACGTAGGCCTGCATCCGCAAATAGAATCGGATTGTGGCGCAGCTGCCGAGAGGAAAAGCGAGGGATTGCTGGGCTTAATCGCCCTTGGCCGTTGTAGTCGTGGTTGATGCGTCCGCCGTCGCAGTAGGCGAGATATTCTTGAGGAACCGCCATGGGTCTACCGGCGTGTTGTTGACGCGGACTTCGTAGTGCAGGTGCGGGCCCGTCGAGCGGCCGCTGTTGCCTTCATAGCCGATCACGTCGCCGCGCTTCACGTGCATTCCTACCTGAACGTTGAAGCCCGAAAGATGCCCGTACCAGGTGCTTACGCCAAAGCCGTGGTCGATCACGATCAGCCTTCCGTAGCCCGCGCACAATCCCGCCTGCACCACATCGCCATCGGCCGTCGCGCGAATCTCGTCTCCGTAGTGCGATGCGATATCGAGGCCGGAGTGGAAAGCGCCCTCACCGCTGAACGGGTCGAGCCGCTCGCCAAAATGCCCCGTAATCTCGCCGACCACAGGCCAGAGTGAAGGCACAATTCCGAGGCTGCTGAGCTCATCGGTCGGCAGCATCCGCTGCTGCGCGCCGAGCGTGCTCACAATCGCGGCGTTTTTCTCGAGGTAGCTGAATTCGTCCACCGATTGCTGGAACGCGACTTCGGTGGCTTCCGGGGTCACATTATCGTCGTCTGTCAGCCCGAATGCGCTCTGGCGGAAGCGCGCAATTCCGTAGGCCATGGCCACTTCGCCGGCAAGCGATTGCAGTGAATCCAGCCGCTGGTTCGTGTCTTTTACCTGGGTTTGAAGCTGGACGTACCGCTGCTTGAGGCTATCCTGATCGCGGCGCAACGAGTTGTAGCTCGTTGCCTTCCACAGCATCCGGGAGTACGATCCGACAGCCGCCGCCACCGTAATGCTGCCCACAACGGCAAGAATTGTCAGCAGGTGTAAGACGTAGAAGGGCACCGACACGCGTCGCATGCCGCCCGATGCGCTCGATGCAATAAAAAATGTGTAAGACCTACCCCTCATCGTCTGTCTTACCCTTGCGATTTAGTTTTCGACGGCTGGCTTGAACCGCTTGCCCCGTGCGGCGGTCCATCGATTCCCTGCGAACGACCCTACTCGAAGTTTGAACCGAGAGCCCTGGTTCGAAACCCCGGGGAATTGTAATAACCGGACCGGCCAGCGTCAACCCCAATCTTTCATTTCACATAGGCGCCGGATTCTGGCTTCTGGGTCGCCAAGCGTCCTATAATCCTTTGCGCCTCGCAGAGTCTACCTGATCGGCAGATATCGCAACAACTGTACTGAGGGACAGTAATGGGCCGGGAAGATCAGCTAATCAAGGAGTTAGCCCTTACCGTGCCGTCCGAGATCGGGACACGCGCGGCCGGTCGTTCGCCTCGTGCGGGCGCCCGCCTTGGAATCGGCGACGATGCGGCAGTCATTTTGCCGGGCCGGAACACCGACTTAGTTGTTACCTGCGACGCATTTCTCGAAGGCGTCCACTTTCTCGCCGATCGCCATCCGCCCGATTCGGTCGGCTACAAGTCGCTGGCGCGGGCCACGAGCGATATCGCCGCCATGGGCGCCACTCCCCGGTTCTTTCTGCTCACGCTCGCTCTGCCGCAAGACCGCACCGGCAAGTGGCTTAGCGGATTCCTCCGAGGGATGCGGCGAGCGGCACGACAGCTTGGCGTTCGGCTGATCGGCGGCGATACCACTCAATATCCGTCGATCTCAATCAGCATCACGGTTTTCGGCGAAATCGCTTCTGGTCGCGCAATCACCCGCGCCGGAGCACGACCGGGCGATATTCTCTACGTGACCGGCAGGCTCGGGCGGGCGAAATTGGGCTTGGAGGTCATCAGGAATTGTCCTCTTGGCGAGATTAAGCGCCTCATTCGCAGCCGAAATTCGCTTTTGAAACAGCATCTCTACCCGCAGATTCGTTCGAGGCTCGGCGAGTGGCTCGCGAAGCATCGGATCGCGTCCTCGATGATCGACATTTCCGACGGCCTTTCAACCGACCTCGGCCATCTGTGCGCGGCCAGCCGAGTTGGCGCACGCGTGTGGGCCGAACGCATCCCGCGCGTAGATACCGCGTCCAGTCTCCCCAACTTTGCTCGCAAGCTCAAACTCGATCCGCTCGAAATGGCCCTGCACGGCGGCGACGACTACGAGCTTCTTTTCACCGTTCCTCGAAGGCTAGCCAAGAGCCTGCGCTCGGCGCCCGAATTTCGAGACATTACCGCCATCGGCGAAATTGAGCGCGGCAAGCAGATCCTCTTGATCGACTCAGACGGGCGCGCAAAGCCGCTCAAACCGGGCGGCTGGGATCCATTTCGAAAACGCTGACCCGGTTTGATTAGTGCGTGCCAGGAGGCGCGTCGCCATGCGCCGGTGCGGGTGCAGACACAGGTACGGGCGCAGGCACCGGCGGTGTTTGGGAAGTTTTCTGTGGCGCGGCGGGCGTCGACGGCGAAGGAGTGGACGTTTTGGTCTGCGTCAGCCCCTGCTCGGCGGCGTCGGCTGGCGGAGCCGTGTCGGGCGTGTCGACCTGCTCCACATGCTCGCCCACTTGCTTTTCGAGCGGCACCACGTTCGGGAAATTCTCGACGGGCATTCCCTGCATCGCCTTCTGCATGAACTCGAGCCAGATCGGCAGCGCCGCCCGCGCGCCCGTCTCTTTCATGCCAAGCGAGACACCCGGGTTGTCGTTGCCCACCCAGACTCCGGCGGTAATCTGCGGCGTGAAGCCCATGTACCACGCGTCGGTGAAGTCGTTCGTCGTGCCCGTCTTGCCGGCCGACGGCCGCCCGAGCTCCTTGGCGCGCACGCCCGTGCCGAATTGGACCACATCTTCTAGCATCGCCGTCATCGTGTGCGCCACGTCCGGCGAAAGCACGTCGGTCACGTTCGGCCGGTCTTCTTCGAGGACGTTGCCGTCGTACGAAGTGACTCGCCGGATGAAGTGCGGCTCGATGTGGATGCCGTCGTCCGGAAATACCGAGAAAGCCGAAGTATGCTCCATCAGCGTGAGGTCGGCCGCGCCAAGCGCCAGCGGCAGATACGGCGGCAGCGGGCTCGTGAGGCCGAACTTCCTCGCCAGGTCGATCGTATTCTCGATTCCTACACGGTCGAGCAAGCGCACCGCTGGAACGTTCCGCGAATCGGCGAGCGCGCGGCGCAGCGTGATCCGGCCCTCGAATTTGTCATCGTAGTTGTGAGGCGAGTAGTCCTGGCCGCCGCTGTGATACGTCACCGGCTCGTCGACCAACGTGTCGAAGGGCGACATCCCCTGCGTAAGCGCTTCGGAATAGACGTACACCTTGAACGAGCTGCCCGTCTGCCGCATGGCCTGCGTGGCGCGATCGAATTTGGACTGCTCGAAATCGTAGCCGCCGACCAGCGCCTTGATTTCGCCATTGGCGTTGTCGATCGCGAGCAGAGCTGCCTGGGCCGTCGGTTGCTGCTCGAGCTGGACCTCCGCCGTCGTCCCCGACAATTCGTTGATGTGCACCACCACGAGATCGCCCACCTTCAGCAGCTTCTCGATCGACTTTTCACCGGTCCACGCAAAATCCGCGGGCGTGAGCATGGCGTGAACCGCGCCAAGCTTGATCGACGCGAACGTGGGCCGCACTTCCGTCACCAGCCCGGTGACGTAATCCCCCTTGGCGATCGGGGCGTGCCAGTCGTCGTTGTCGTATTTCTCGATCGTTCCGAGATGATCGCGCAAGATATTCGGCAGGTTGCCGCGCCAGCCATGCCTGCGATCGTACGCGTGCAAGCCGTCGCGCACCGCCTGGTCCGCGGCCTTCTGCATGGCGACGTTCAGTGTGGTATAAACGCGCAACCCATCCTCGTGAACGGCCTCGGTGCCGTAGGTGTGTTCGAGATACTGGCGGACTTCCTCGACGAAATACGGCGCAAGATCGTCGCGCAGCGATTCGATGTGCAGGCCCAGCGGCTCGTGTCTTGCAGCCTCGTACTCGGACTTCGTGATCTTGCGGTCGCGAAGCATCAACGAAAGGACGAGATTCCGCCGGTCCAGCGCGCGGTCCGGATGATTGATCGGCGAATAGATCGGGCCGCGAATGATTGCGGCGAGCGTGGCTGCCTCGGCGAGCGTCACCTGGCTCACCGGTTTGCTGAAGTAGTATTCGGAGGCCGCTTCGAAGCCGTAGTTGCCCGCGCCGAGGTAAATCTGATTGCAGTACATCGTGAAAATCTGGTCCTTCGTGTAGTGGCGCTCGATCTCGAGCGCGAGGATCGTTTCCTGGATTTTTCGGTGGAAACTGCGGTCCGAGCGATTCAGGAAAAGTCCGCCGCCCAGCTGCATCGTGAGCGTGCTCGCGCCCTCGGCCACTCGCCGGCGCAAAATGTCGTGCCAGGCGGCCTCGAGCACGCGCGGGAAATCGACGCCCCAGTGCTCCTCGAAGTGCTGATCTTCGGTGGTGAGGATTGCGGCCTTCAGGATTTTCGGAATCTGGTTGTACGTCACCAGAATCCGACGTTGCAGCGCGAAACTGCCGATCTCCTGACCGTCGTCGGCGTAGAGTTCCGTCTCGGTGATCGGGCGGTAATTTTCGAGCGCATGAATTTGCGGCAGGTCGCTGCTGTAGACAAAGAGCAGCCCCGCCGCCGCGCCAAACGCAATCGCGCAGAGGACGAGGAAGGCGAACGCGAGGCGCCCGAGCAGCGTCCCGCCGCCGATCTTCATTGTCGCGCGGTAAAACCGGTCTTCCATTCCCTCCGCCATTCTATCGCATCGGCGAGCCCGAATCGGCGTTTGGATAGCGTCTTAGTTTCTGAATTAAGGGCTGATTTGCGGGGTGCGCTGCAAACTGTCAGAAGATTCCGGCCTCGGCGTCGTGGACACTCCCGTAGGTGGGGAAAAGCGCGGCGAGGTGGGTCATGCCGAGGAGTGTCTTTACCTGGTCGTTCAATCCGGCGATTGCGAATTTCCGGCGCGCCCTTTTCGCGCCGACGTACGCCCCCACGAGCGCGCCCAGCCCCGCCGAATCGATATGCGACGCCCCGCTGAAATCGATGATCAGCACATCGGAGGCGTTCGCGCGCACCGCATCCTGAAACTCGGAGACCGTGTAGGCGCTCAGCGGTCCCAGCAGCCGCAGCACGGTCTGGCTGCCGCGTTCTCCGGTGGATGTGATGATCTCCACGTAGTCCAGGGGCATGGGCGGATTGTACCGAAACGGAGCAGTCCGCACGCCTCGCCGCTCCGCCCCGCGTTCGCAAAAGCTAATGGCGAATGCCGCGACGACTACTTGATGCCGAGCAGCTTGCAGGCGTTCTTGTAGTAGAGCTTCTCGCGGCTTTCCTTCGAAATATCGAGCGAGTCGATCACCTTGATCGTTTCGCGAATGTACATCGGCCCGCCCTCGGGATCGAAGGGCGCATCCGACGCGAACAGCACGTGGTCGATCCCGTAGAAATCCAGCGCGCACACCAGCGCCGATTTTGAGCCGAACGTCGCCGTATCCGCGTAGAACATCTTGAAGTAATCGAGCGGCCGCTTTTTTAATTCCTTGAGCAGCGGCTTGTAATCCACAGACGACGTGCGCGCGCCCAGCTGGTCCCACCCAGCGCCGACGCGCCCCTCGAAAAACGGAATCATGCCACCCGCGTGATGGATGATGAATTTCAGCTCCGGCATTTCGTCCAGCATCTTCGAGAAAACGATCCGCGCCTGCGCCGCGCTCGATTCGTAAGGCCAGCCGAACGTCCACCAGATTTCGTACTGCGAGACCTGCTCGGTCTGGTAATCCGGGAAAGTCGCGGTGCGCGCCGGATGAATCCAGATTGGCTTGCCGAGCTTCTCCATCGCTTTGAATACGGGACGAAACTCCGGCGCGTCGAGCGGCTTGCCGCTTATGTTCGAATAAATCTGGATGCCGCACGCGCCGAGCTGCTTGACCGCGCGCGTCGCCTCTTCGACCGCACCCTCCGGATCGCGCATCGCCACCGACGCGATGAAGCTGGGAAACCGGTCCGGGTATTTCTGGCACAGCTCAGCCATGCCGTCGCTCCCGGCGCGCGATAGCTCGCGCCACGCCTCGCGCGTTCCCACCACGTCGGGCGGGGGCGACGCGAGCGACAGGATCTGCTGGTACTCGTCGAACATGTCCATCACCGCGAAGCGCCGGTCGAGGTTCGTCATCATCGGGACCGCCTCGCTACGCCGGTGCATATCCTTCATCTGCCCGGTCTGCTTCAGAAGCAGTTCGTGAAACGCCTTCGGCCAAATATGAGTGAAGATGTCGAGTTTTCTCATGTCTATCGCCACGCCTCCGCGGTTTCGTTTCTTCCAATATAAGTGCCGTTCCATTCGTTGTGCCAACCCGCCGCGATCTCGACGCAACGCTGCGCGCAATTCGCCAGCACCTCTTCGCCGCCCGGCTGCCCGCGCATCGCGCGCAGCTTCGCCACCATTTCCGGCACCCAGCGCTGCGCATCGGGCGAATCGATCGTTTTATCGGCCATGTGCGTCGGCGTGCTGCCTGGATCGACGGCAAAGGCCGTGATTCCGTAATCCTTCACCTCAGCTGCGAGAAGTTCCGTGAGCCGCATCTGCGCCGTCTTGCCCATGCAGTACGACGAAAGATACGGCGTCGCCATTTTCGCGCGTGGCGAGCAGATCGTGATGATGCAGCCCGTGCGCCGCTCTTTCATTCCCTGCACGACGGCACTGATGAAAAGAAACGGCGCGCGCAAGTGAACCGCCTGCGCTGCCCACCACTCGTCCGGATCCATCACCCCGATGGGGCCAAACGGGCCGGGGACTCCGGCGTTGTTGACCATGAGTGTGACCGAGCCAAACGCCCTTTCCGTCTCGACGACCACGCGAGTCACGTCCGCGCGGTTCGTCGCGTCGCCCGCTACGGCCAGCGCGCGTCCGCCCTTCGCCTGAATTTCCGCGACGGTTTCATCGAGCTGCGCCTTGGTCCGCGACGTCACCGTGACCGCCGCACCTTCAACCGCGAATCGCTCCGCGATCGCGCGGCCAAATCCTCCTCCTCCGCCGGTCACAATCGCAACGTGCCCCTTAAGATCTCCCGCCATCCACGTCTCCTCGTTTGTCCGCGGCCAGTTCTCGGCGGCGCGCAAAAGCATAAAATCAAACGCTCGATTCTATTCCAAATCTAGCGCACGGCGGGCGCAAAGGAACGGGCCGCCTTACGAACCGGCGGCGCGGCAAAAAGCAGCAGCAGCGCGGCAAAGAAGCTCAGCGCCGAAACCGCATAAAACGCCGGCTCGTAGCTGCCGAAGCGGTCGTAGATATACCCGGCCGCAAACGGACCAGCCGCGCCCGCCGTCGTCCCGACTGCGATCACCACCGCCACGATGGGTGCGTACGCGTGCGTCCCGTAGTAATTCGCCGGTATCGCCATCATCGACGAAAACGAAACGCCGAATCCCGCGCCGAGGCAAATCGCGTAGAGATACAGTCCCGCCGCGCCGCTCGCGCGCAGCGCCAGAATCATTCCGACGCCAAACAGCACCGAAGCCGCCGCCCACACGAACCGCGGTTCGACGAGATCGGCCACCCCTGCGAAAAATAACGTCCCGCCCAGGCTCGCGAACAGCATCACCGAAATCGAAAATGCCGCCGCGCTCGCCGAATATCCCAGGTCGCGCAGATGGACCACGCCGTGCGCGAGAAACAGCGGATACCCGGCGCTGAATCCGAGAATCGCGATCAGAAACATCCAGATGGCGGGCGTGCGAAACACTTCGCCGAATGTCCAGGTATCCGCCGTCTTGTAAACGCCGTGTGCAACTGCGCGCACTTGAGGCGAAGCAGCCGGTGCCTCGCCGCTCGGCGCGCCATCGGGCACTTGCCCCAGATCGGCGGGGTTTTCCTTGATGAAGAAAAACGCCAGCAGCGATGCCCCGCAACTCAGCCCCGCGATCAGCATCCATCCGGCCCGCCAGTTCCCGCCGAACTTCGCGATCACATGATTCAGCACCGGCGCGGCGACGAACCCGCCAAAGCTGCTGCCCGTGTGCACCAGCGTGATCGCGCGCGCCTTGTGCTTCACGAACCACCGCCCGATCCCCGCCTGCGCGCCGAGAATGCCGCCCGAAAGCGCGCTCAGCCCGATGAGCACGCCGAACACAAGATTCACTTCGAGCGTCGTGCGCACCACGAAAGCCATCAGCAGCGCGCCGATCATCACGCCGACGCACCCCAGCGCCATCGTGAATCGCACGCCTTTTTTATTGATGCAGATCGCGATGAGAGGAGCGGGCAGCCCGACCATCCATTGGAACAGCCCGTAGGCCGCGCCCAGCGCCGCGCGATCCATATGCAGATCGGCGGCCATGTAGGCGTTGATGACGCTCGCGCCGTAAAGAGGAAAAGCGAAGTTGGTGAAAAGGATCAGCCAGAAGACCGCGAGCAGCTTCCAGCCGTAGAATCCCGATGATTGTGTCATCCGAAGTAGGATCCCGCCCGCGGTTAAGGTTTGAATGTAGCGCGCGGCCCTTTTACTCTGAGCGAAGCGAAGGGCAGCGCGGCATCTTCGGCGTAACGCGCGGAGTCTACTGCCGCTCTTCCGCAGGCACCCAGTTGCCGTGCACCTGATTGCGCAGCCGCAGCGGCAAATGAGCCGTCGCGATGGGTCCCTTATCGACGTGCGCCGCTTCGAACACCAGCAGATCCGAGAGCTGCGTCTCGTGCAGGTCGGCGACCAACGCGAGATAGCCTTCGTGCCCCGGCTGCTTCGACGGGATATGCACTTCCTCCTGGATCGTCACGGGCTTGTTCGAATGCCACGATTGCAGCTTCCCGCTTTTCACCTCGAGGCGGCTCAGCGTGTTGAATCCCACTCCCACAGGACCAGCCATGAGCGGGGGGGCCGCCTCCATATCGAAGCGCTCGTAGTATCCTATCGAGTAATCCTTCATGTGATCCTTGTTGGCGATGCGCGGAAAATCGCCGGAAGGAGCGATATTGTACTCCTCGAATTTCTCGCCCGGCTTCGACATATCGAAGCTCCAGCGCACCACGCGCCCGTACGCCATGTCTTCCGGCTTCGGATGAATGTGCGATGCCTCCAGCATGAATGGGAACGGCGCATATTTCCCGATGCCGAAGTCCAGGTGCACGTATTTGCCCTCGGTGTACGCGTTCATGAAGTGGAACGCGGAGCACGCCGGCCTGCGGAACCAGTGCATGTGCTTCACGCCGCCGTCGCGCGGCATGATGCCGATGAACGTATCCTTGTCCGGCTCGCAAACCCAGTGCACGCCGCCCGCCTTCAGCCGGTCGAGATCGCAGGTTGTCGGGAAAACGGGGAAGATCGCGTGCTCCTTAGTCACCGCGAAATCGTGCATCAAAGAAACGTAGGGAACCTCGAACCACTCCTCCTTCACGAGCTGGCCTTCTTTGTCGGCCACGCAGTAGGAAATATCGCGCGTCGCCAAGCCGCCGGCCTCGTAGCCGAAAAAGTACAAGTCGCCGGTGTCCTCATCGAGCCGCGAGTGCGCCGTCATCGTCTTGCTCTTCAGTTTTCCGCCGAAGTCCCATTCGCCCAGGGTTTCGAGCGTGTCGGGATCGAGCTCCATCGCGCGGCCGTCTTCCTTGAGCGCCAGCAATTTCCCGCCGTGAAAAATCGGTGTCGTGTTGTAGACGCACCGATTCACATTCCGCACGCTCGGATCGTCCGTGAAGGGATTCCGGTACAGCCCGAAAAGCCCGCGCCGCGCCTTGCGCTCGGCCTTCAGCCGGTCGGACATGATGTAGCGCATCTTGAAATCCACGTGCCCATTCTCGAATAGGAATGAGCTGATCATCCCATCGCCGCTCAGGTACGTGTCGTGGCCGAGCATCGGCGGATACTGCGGATCGGGAACCGTGCGGTACCACTGGCCGTTGATCTCTTTCGGCAGATTGCCCTCGACGACGAGATCGTAGACGTCGCACTCGGTGCGCATGGGCGCGTTGAAGCCTTGGTAATCAAATGAATCGGGGAAACGGGTTGTCATGGTGGCTGGCTCCTGTCCTTGGCCGGGCGATGCTATCAGCAATCGCTACTTACACAAAAGTCCTATCACTTCGATGAGCCGCGCGTCAATCTCGCTGGCTTCCATCCTCTTAGTCGACTGGCCAGCACTTGACCGGCCCAGCGACCGTCTTTCTGGTGGGTCGCGGGAAAAGCGAAACCTCAACCGGATATGCCACGGCAGAGGTCCAGAAACTCGAGATCCCTTCATAGTCAGTGCAGACGGGCATTTGATCGCTCTTCAACGCAAGTTTTTTCCTGACCCGCTCCCAGCAAGCGGCCTTTTCCGTATGGAGGTCGCAGTCCGCCTCGACCACGCGCAGGTAAGTCATGGTGAAATCTCTGTCTGGACCGCCGCTGACCCGTATGTGGTTGAAGGGCGAATCCCCAGCTTTATAGTTCCATATAGTTGAGTCGTAAGCCGAGTCCTCAAAAATCTTCTTACCGGTCCTGGAGTCATAAATGACAAATGGAAGCCCTCCGTCTGTTCCGTCGGCGGCACCAAAGAAGACGAGATTCCCTTTGACACCTTCAAAGTACCCGGACCATTTGATCCTCATTTCGCTGCTGATTTGAACGCGAGTGCACGCCGGCTCTGCCCCTTGCTCGAATGGGATGATCGCAAGCCACCTTGCGCCTTTTTCTTGGGGATCGTCCTCTTCCTTCACCATAAAATTCGGATAGAACCAGCAGTACAACTGCACTCGAAAATGTTGTCCCGGAAGATTGCCGGAGGATAGACCCATATCCACAACTTTCCTTTTGACTGGCGCATCGAAGGTGTCCGCCGACGCGATAGAAACGAAACCCAGCAGGCCGAGCGCTCCTAGCAGAGCGATATGACCAAACGGTTTCGAGCGACCAAAACTCATGGCTCAACGTCCCGGAGGTTCTCTGGCGCCCAATTTTACCACCCGCAAGCTGCCTTGCCCGTCGGCTAAGGCGTGTGCGTCCGCGGCGCCTCGCGCGGCAGCGTGGCGGAGCCCGGAGGCGGCGCAGGCTCGAGCGCCAACTTGTCGAAATCATCCCGCGGAATCAGAAATCGCCCGGCGAGCGCCGCGTACCTGCCAGTCGCCAGCTGCACGCACATCTCCGCGCATCGCGCGAGCCCCGGCGCGGGATCGCCATTCTGCTTGAGCCGCTTCAGCGATGCGACCAGGTGAGGCACCCAGCGCTTCGCGTCCTCCGCCGCCATCGTAGTTTCCGCCATGTCCGTAATCACGGTGCCCGGCTCGATCACGTAAACGCACACGCCGGTGCCCTTCGCCTCGGTCGCCGCCAGCTCCGACAATCGGATCTGGCTCATTTTGCCGATTCCGTAGCAGCTCACATATGGCGTGAACCATTGCCCGCCGAGGCTCGCCACATTGATCACGCTGCCCTTGTGCCGCTCGACCATCCCCGGCATCACCGCGCGCATGAACAGCAGGGTCCCGCGCACCATCACTTCCTGCGCGTTCCACCACGCGTCCGGGTCCATCACCCACACAGGACCAAACGGTCCCGTGATCCCGGCATTGTTCACCAGCACGGACGTCGGCCCGAATTTTCGCTCGGCAGCCGCCGCCACACGTTCCACATCGTCGCGCTTCGTCACGTCGCCCGCCGCAGCCAGCGCGCGCCCACCCGCCGCCTCAATCTCGCGCACCACAGCCTCGAGCTGATCCTTCGATCGCGCCATCACCGTGACAGCCGCGCCCTCCGCCGCCAACCCTAGCGCGATCGCCTTGCCAAAGCCGCGGCCCGCACCCGTAACAATCGCTGCGTCTCCAGCCAGCTTACCTGCCATGGAATTTCCTTTCGGGCGTGTTCACTTCAGCAAATTTCGAACACAACTCCCACCTCGGAGTGTCATCCCGAGCGAAGTCCCGCGCGCCTTGCCTTTCCCGCGTTCTGTGCGGGCGCGGGACGCAGCGAGGGATCTGCTTTTCTGTGAGACTTCCGTACGATCCGTTTATTCACTTCAGCGGCTTCCCCGTCACCGGGTGGACATAATGGAAGGGCACGACATCGGTCTTCGGCCAGAACGCGGCCTTCTTTGGCCGGAGTTCGTCCGGCCCGAGCGGATCTTCGGGAAACGTCTTTGAAAACGCCGGCACCGCGTAGCCCGGCTTCACGCGCCCCCAGCCCTGATCGTACGGCGCGTAGAAAAACGCGTTGTAATCGAGCACGCCGATTTTCCAGATGCCGTCTTCGCGGAAATATGTGTTCTCGTAGACGCCGCCTTCCCAGAAAGGCTCGGTAATCTGCGGCACGCTTTCGTGGCTGCCGCCCTGCATGAACGCGCGAAACCGCGCCTTCGCGCTCAATCGATCCGGCGCTACATGAATGATGTCCTGCATCGTGAGATGTTCGAGCAGCAAGCCGTGCGTCGGACCATTTTTCCCCGCCGAAAATTTCTCGCGCAGCCGCCCGCCGTAGAGCCGCCGCACGCCCGCCTTGCCTTTGAAGACGCCGCCGAGAAAATACGTCTCGCCGCGCTCGGAAAAGAGATCGACCGCCTCATCGTAAAGGCACTTGTCGATGAAATACGAGTACGCGTGCTGCAGCCGCCGGATCGCCAGCTCGTCCTGCACCAACCCAAGCTGGTTCGTCAGCTCATCCACGCGCCTCTCGAGCGCCTGAATTCTTTCATCCGCTGTCATCCCCGAACGTCTCCTGTTTGCCCTCCGTCATTCTGAGCGAAGCGAAGAATCTCTCTTGATCGTCTCACGGGCGATGCGTTCACCGTCGTAACGCGCGGCCATTCCGCGCCGCGCTTCCCATGCTTCTTCTCGCACCAGCGCCGGAGGCGCGGCAGAAGTTAGCCCCGGCCGGAAGGCCGGGGTGCTAAAGCCAAGCGCCGTAGGTGCGACACATTTTCTAGTTCGGGTCGACCAATCGAACCCCACTTTCCATTTTCGATTTTCCAATTTCCGCTTCTCTCACGCTTCGCTGATAAACTTCGTCACCAAACATGCATCCAGCCCCTCAATGCCTTCCTCCGACCCGTGCCCGCTCTCCTTCACGCCGCCAAACGGCGACTCCGGCACTGAAATCTGATACGTGTTGAGCCCGATCATTCCTGCTTCGAGCTGCTCGCCGAGCAATTTCACCGTGCGCGACGAATTCGTGAACGCAAACGCTGCCAGCCCGTACGGCAAACGGTTCGCCTGCTCGATCACCTTGTCGAAATCCGTGAAGGGATTGATCACCGCGACCGGCCCAAACGGCTCCTCATTCATGATCCGCGCCGTATTCGGCACATCCGAAAGGACCGTCGGCGCGTAAAAATATCCCGGGCTGTGAAGCCGCGCGCCGCCCGTCTGCACACGAGCGCCGTGCTCCCGCGCATCCTGCACGAAACCTTCAATCGCCGCCAGCCGCCGCGCGTGGACCAGCGGCCCCATCTTGTTTTTCTCGTCGAGCCCGTCGCCCACCGGCACCTGCTTTGCCCGCGCCGTAAATCCTTCGACGAACTTGCCGTAAATCTTCTCGTGCACGTAATAGCGCGTCGGCGAAACGCACACCTGCCCCGCATTCCGGTATTTCGCCGCAACCGACGCATCCAGCACTTTCTCGAGATCGACGTCATCGAACACGATCACCGGCGCGTGCCCGCCCAACTCCATCGTGGTGCGCTTCATCCCGTCCGCGGCCAGCTTCATCAGGTGCTTGCCCACCGGAATCGATCCGGTAAACGAAATCGCGCGAATCACCGGCGACGCCAGCAGATACGACGAAATTTCCGCCGGCACGCCGTAGACGATCGCCAACACATTCGCGGGCAGCCCCGCATCCACCAGGCAACGCGCCACCGCAAGCCCGCCCGCAGGCGCCTCCTCCGCCGGCTTCAGGATCACCGAGCATCCCGCGCCCAGCGCCGAGCCGATTTTCCGCGCCGGATTGCCGAGCGGGAAATTCCACGGCGCAAACGCCGCCACCGGCCCCACGGGTTCCTTCACGATGGCCATGCGGGTGCCCGTGGCTCGCTGCGGCAGGACGCGTCCATAGGCGCGCCGCCCCTCTTCCGCGTACCACTCGAAAATATTTGCGGACATCATCACTTCGATCCGCGTCTCGTGGATTGACTTGCCCGTCTCGGTCGTCGCAATCCGCGCAATCTCTTCCTTGCGCTCGCGCAGCAGATCGGCCGCGCGCTTCAAAATTCGCCCACGCTCATCCGGAAAAATCGCGCGCCACGTCTTGAATCCCAGCTGCGCCGCCGCGAGCGCCCGGTCGAGATCGGCCTTCGAGGCGTGCGGCACCTGCCCGATCGTTTCCTCGGTCGCCGGATTGATCACGGGCGAAGTCTTCCGCCCCTCGGCGCCCAGCCATTCACCGCCGATGAAAAGCCCTAATTCCGCATACGCTGTTGCCAACTGAGTCGCCATTTTCGTGCTCCTATCGCAAGCCTCGGCATAATTTCACGTCGCCGCACCCCCGTCAAGCCGCTGAGCCGCATACGCTGCCCACTCGGAAGCTGAAGGAATCTCTGCCGCGGCGCGATTCATGCATGCGCTCGCTGGATTCATCGTCCTCTCTGATGCTACCGATTTATATTTTGAGTTTGTCGTTTTCAGCCTATATCTGCAAACTAATGGAGAGTTTTTAGTGTAGCAAGCGCATCTCGCTTTTCCACGTGGAGACGGGATTACCCGCCGCTATCGTCCAGCGGCGGTGCAGTGCGGGCCTCAATTCGGATCTCGGCTGAGATTCCTCTAATCCCGCACGGCCGGATGTTTCCAGGTTGGAAAAGGAGATGAAAGATGTCAGCGGTTAACCAGGGTGCATTACAGCAGAGTAGTTTGGGTCCCAGTTCCAGTGAGACGGCCAAGCGTCCTTTCGCGGTTCCGGCTCCGGTCACGCCACGCAAACAGGGTCTTTTCTCCACTGCCATCATCGAGGAAGATGCGCGCGCCAAAGGCAAACGCGCCGCGCAAACCGGTTTCGCGCTCGCCGTACAACTCGCAGTCGTCGGCGGGCTGCTTCTCATTCCGCTCATATTCACCGAAGGCCTCGACCTCTACAAGGTCAACAGCACGATCCTGATCGCGCCTCCGCCGCCGGCCGCGCCTCCACCGCCCGTCGCACACGCGGAAGTCGCGCCGAGGCCAACCTTCATCAAGGCGCAACTTACCGCGCCCACCATGATTCCGAAGAAAATCGCGCAAGTAGCGGATGCAAGCGCGGCCGCTCCCGCAATCGCCGGCATGGTAGGAGGAGTGCCGGGAGGAGTGGGCGACGTCCTCGGAGGAATCGCCTCAGGCCCCCCGCCGCCACCCCCGCCCGCCGTTGAAAGGCCCAAGGGACCCATCCGCATCACCAGCGGCATGAAGGAACCAACGCTGTTGTACGAACCGCCGGTCGTCTACTCGCCGGTCGCGAGGATGGCGCACGTGCAGGGCACGGTCGTCGTAGAAGCTATCATCGACGAGCAGGGTAACGTCACGCAGGTCCATTTCATCAGCGGCCCCGCGATGCTGGTGCAGTCGGCGATGAAAGCCGTGGCGGAAAGAAGGTACGCGCCCACGATCCTCGATGGCCAGGCCGTCGCGATTCGCCTCACCGTCAAGGTTGATTACAGGCTCAGCAGCTGATACCCACGCGTTTTGTGAGGGGCGGGAAAGTTCGCTTTCCCGCCTCGATGCTTCACAGCGAAATCCCGAATCCCCGCCCCTGCACTCCGAGCAGCAGCAGCCCCATCAAGAACACCCAAAGGCCATCCATAAAATGCCAGTAGATGCCGACCACTTCCGCCGCGAGCCCGAGCTTGCCGGTTGTGCGCAAATGGCGCGCCCTCGAAACGAGCCACGCCAGCGCGACGATTCCCCCCAGCAGGTGGACGGCATGCGCCGCCGTCATGGTATAGAAGAGCGCGCTGCCGGGATTCGACGCCACGTAGACGCCCTGCGAAAGCAGCTGCCGCCACGCAATCACTTGCCCCACGACGAACGCAAACCCCAGCACAAGTGTCGCCCCCAGGTAGAGGGTGAACCGTCGCGCATCGTCCGCATAGATCCGCGCCAGCTGCAGCGCGAAGCTGCTCAGCACGAGCACGATCGTATTCGCGTACAGAATTTCCGGCAGCGGAATCGGCCTCCACTCCCGCGAGGCTACCCAGCGAATGGTCAACATCGCGGTCAAGGTCGCAAACAGCGAAACGATCGACCCGATGCCGTAAAACATTCCCGCGCGGTAGACGTCGGGCGGCACCGGACGGTGTCTCGCGTAAAAGCGCGCGCGCCAGTCGTCGTCCCAGTCGTCGACATCGCCACCGCGAAATCCCGGCCCATTTCCGCCGGTCGACGGTACGAGGATTTCTTCCTGCGGTTCCGGCTGCACGTCCGCCGGCTTTGGTAGCGTCGCCAAATTTATTCTCCCGCTGAGCTTTCGTTGCGTTTATTTTTGTCGCTGCTACATCGATGCGGAAACGCTCGAATGCGCGCCTTCCGAATCCGCGAACTGAGCGAGCATTCTGCCGTATTCCTGCTTCGTCGGAGGCATGCTGAATTTCACGCCTTTCGCGCTCATCTCCTGATGGAACTTCGCGAGGTCGCCCACCGTAAAGCCCAATTCGATGCTGCCCGCGGGCTTGCTGTCCGATGCCGGATGTAGCGCGAGGCTCGTCTCACCGGTCACAAACTCGCTCCAGCCGGGCGACTGGAACTTCAGCGGCAGCCCGATTGTGTCGCGATAGAACTTCACCGCAGCGTCCATATCCGCCACAAATTCGATCACGTGGCTGAGTTTCAGGCTCGTGCTCATAGCTTTGGCCTCCTGAATTCGCAGAGTACCCTACGTTCCGAGCGAAGTCCAAATCTGAAGTCCAAACCCTTTGCCTGGCGTCGCTGGCCACAGCAACCCGGCGGCAGCGGCGCGTATTCTAAACCAGGACATGGATCGGCGTGCTGAATTGTGGCTTGTCAGAGCGTGAGAGCGACCGGTCGGGAAGCGGCGCCAGCGGCGAGTCGACGTGATGGGATGTGCTATTGTCGGTCGCAGAGGCACGGCGCGATGAGCCCGCGGCAATCGGGGAAACGGCGCGGCATACTGCCGGGAATCCTGGCGGGCGCGTTGATCTGTGTGTTTGCGGCGGGAATGCTATTTTCCGCGGCGGCTCAAATTCAAAACTACGAGAGCGGCGGGATCATCGACATGGACGGCGAGCGATTCGCGCCGGAGAATCCCAACGAGAAGGCCGAGTGGACGTTCGCGCGATTTCACTACGATCTGGGCGAGGAATTCGGATTCTACCGCTTCCAGCGCTGGGCTGCGGACTGGCCGAAGGCGGATCGCCAATTCATTCTGGGTGTGAAACGGCTCACCCTGATCCAGTCGCGGTCGACGGAGCACGTCGTCGACGCGAACAGCGAAGACATCTTCAACTATCCATGGGTTTACATTGAGGACGCGGGCGCGTGGAATCTGAGCGAGAGGCAGGCGGCGCGGTTGCGCGAATATCTGCTGCGTGGGGGATTCCTGATGGTCGACGATTCGCACGGCGACGAGGAGTGGCAGAATTTCGTCGCCGGGATGCGGATGATTTTTCCGAATCGTCCGATCGAGGACCTGGCGAATAAAGACGAACTTTTTCATGTCACCTACGATCTCGACGACCGCGTGCAGGTGCCGGGCACGCGTTACATCTGGGGCGAGCGATGGCGCTACACGGTCGATAGCGCGACGCCGAAGTGGAGAGCGATCCGCGACGACAAGGGCCGGATCATCGTGGCGATCTGCCACAATTCCGACGTGGGCGACGCGTGGGAGTGGGCCGACAGCCCCCAATATCCGGAGCATCCGGCGTCGGTCGCCTACCGCATCGGGATCAATTACATCATTTATGCGATGACGCACTAGCGGACGTCGTCACGCGCCGGCATCTTCTTCTCGACCGATTCCACGATTCGACAATTCCACCGGGAGCATTCGATCATGGCCAAGAAGAGTTTCAAGGATTTGAGCGAACGGGAAATTCTGGCACTCGCGATTTAACTCGAGGAAGAAGATAGCCGCATCTACGGCGACTTCGCCGAAGGGCTCCGCGAGACCTATCCCGTCACGGCAAAGCGTTCGACGACATGCAGGCCGAGGAATCGCGGCACCGCCAGAGGCTGATCGAGATGTACCGGCAGCGGTTTGGCGACCACATTCCCCTGATCCGGCGGCAGGACGTGAAAGGCTTCGTCGAGCGCCGATCGACGTGGCTGGTGCGTCCGCTGGGCATCAACGCGGTGCGTAAGCAGGTAGAGGTAATGGAAGCCGAGACGCGACAATTTTACGAGCGCGCGCTGCAGCAAGTGTCGAATCCAGACACGCGCAAGCTGCTCCCTTCCAGGTGGTCGTGGGCGGAGTCTCGGTTTTCGCGGTCGGGATTCTGATCGGGAGCTCGTAGCGAGTTGGCCGCCGCTAGAAAGTCGACGTGGGCGTGGGGCTCGGCAGGATCACGCCGGCTTCGATCGTCAAGCGCGGGGCGCGGCGCATGGTTTCGATGAAGGCGCGCACGATTTCGGGATCGAACTGATTTGCGGCGCAGCGTTCGAGCTCGGCGAAGGCGTCCTCGGGCGTGCGCGCTTTCTTGTAGGTGCGCGCGGAAGTGATCGTGTCGTACGCATCGGCGATGGCAATCACGCGTGCGCCATGCGGAATTTTGTCGCCCTCAAGACGGTCGGGATAGCCGCTGCCGTCGTAAAACTCGTGGTGATGGCGCACCATTTCCCGGATGCGCTCCATCGGTTTGAGCGGCTCGAGAATTTTCGCGCCGAGGTCGGTGTGGGTCTTCATCGTTTCCCACTCGGAGGCATCGAGCGGGCCGGATTTATTCAGAATGGCCTCGGGGATGCCCACTTTTCCGATATCGTGCAGCAGGCCGGCGAGGCGGATATCCTCAACTTCGGTCGCGCTCATGCCGAGCGCCTGCGCGATCATCACGGAGTACGCGGAAACCTTGCGCGAATGTCCCTGGGTGTAATGATCCTTGGCGTCGATCGCGAGCGCGAGCGAAGTGACGGTCTCGACGACGGCGGGCGGAAGCCCGTCGGCGTCCGTAGCGCCGCCCTGCTCCTCGAGCGACCGCGTGAACTGCTCGAGGCGCCGGTAAATCTCCTCGAACGCTTCGGGGCCGGTGGAAAACAGCCGCTTCAGCGTGACGCCGAGGTAGGCTTCGAGAACATCCTTCTTCCATCGCTTGCGGTCGTTGGGATCTCCCTGCTCGGCGCTCGAAACGGAATTCCCGCCCTGATGCTTCGAGATGTACATCGAGGAGTCGGCAACCTGAATGAGCTCCTGCGGCGTCGATCCATGGATCGGGAACGCGGCGATGCCGAAGCTGGCGGTGATGTTTTTGTCGCGCAGCAGCGGATCGGCGGCAATCCAGCCGCGGAGCTTGCCTGCGAGCTGCCGTGCCTGTTTGACGCCGGTTTCCGGCATGAGAATCACGAACTCGTCGCCGCCGTAGCGCGCGACCACGTCGGACCGGCGGCAGTTCTGTTCCAGGATGTGGCCCACGCGCTGGAGGACGACGTCACCTTCGAGGTGGCCGTAAAAGTCATTCACGAATTTGAAGCGGTCGAGATCCATCAGGACGAGCGCGAACGGGCGGTTGGCGCGCGTCGAGCGTTTCCATTCGGACGAAAGCGCTTCCATGAGGAAGCGATGGGTCTTGACGCCGGTCAAGCCGTCGGTGATGGCCTGTTCCTGTACCCGCTGGAACGTGAGCGCGTTGTGCAAAGCTCCGGCGAAGAGATCGGCGAGCGTGCGGAGCAGCAGCACGTCGTGATCGGGGAACTGGCAAGGATCGGTCGATTCCACGTAAAGGACGCCGAGAAATTGCTCGCCATAAGTGATGGGTAGAGCGAGCGAGGCCGTCGAACCCGGCAGCACCGTTCGCGGCGTCGACGAATTCACCTCGTAAATCGTCGCCATCTGCCCGCTCCGGGCCACCTGTCCGACCAAGCCCTCGCCCAGCTGAATGCGCCGGCCGATCGCGTCGCGGCGCGTGCCAGCCTCGGCCCGCACCACCAAATCCTTCGCCGAATAATCGAGAATCGCGATTCCGATGTGATCGTAGGGCAGGTGATTCTCGACCTCGGCTGCGATCCGGGCCAGCATCTCGTCGGGATCGAGAGTGGTGATCGCGTGGCTTGAGACGTTGTTGATCAGCGTCAGCTGGCGGGATTTTCTCTGCTCTTCCGCGAAGAGCCGCGCGTTTTCGATCGCAATACCCGCCGCGCTGGCGAGCAAGGCCAGCAGTTCGACGTGCCCCTCGTCGAAGGAGCGTTCCTTGGGGCTGTGGATCACCATCGCGCCAACCGGCTGATCGTGGAGAATCAGCGGCACGGCGCACGTGCTGCACATTTCGCGCAGCGGCTCGATGCCGAGACGCTTCGTCTCTTCCCAAAAATTCTCGCGAATCAGGAGCGGACGCGCGGAGCGCACCACGTACTCCACCAAATGATTCCCGGCGGGACGCGAGCGCTTCGGGCGCCGCTCGCCGTCGGTGACTTCGATCTCGAAGCGTACTTCGCTGATTTTCGCATCGTAGATGGCGATGAAAAAGCTGGTGACGTCCAGCACGCGGCGCATTTCAGAATAAATTCGCTCAAGCAGGGCGTCGAGCTCGAGCGTCGAGCTGAGGGCCCGGCCGATTTCGTTCAGGACGTGCAACTCCTCGGTGCGCCGCGACGTCTGCTGCATAAGGTAGCTGTTCTCGACCGACATCCCGATCTGCTGGCCGAGCGCCATCAGCAGGCGAAGCTCCGCGGGAGTGAATCCGCGATTGTCCGGCGTCGCCAGCAGCAACACGCCAAACACGCGGCCCTTCGCCTGAAGGCTGATGCCGACCACGGTGCGCAGCCCGTGCCCCAGCAGCAACTGGCGCACCTGGCGAAACGACTCTTCCTGCTCCAGCGCCTCCCAATTTGCATCGCGCACCAGGTCCCGCAGCACGACGAGCCCGCCAAGACGGGCCACAAGATTCACCATATATTCGTCGAGGTTGCCGTCGTGAATCGTCTGCGCGAGGTCTTCGCTCAATCCTGTAACGATCACCGAATTCGATGCGCGCGGTTCGGCTTGCTGGACGCAAAGTACGCCGGCCGGAATGCGGACCACGTTCAAGACGCGATCGAGCGCCTGGCCCAGCATCTTGTGGATCTCGCCGCCCGCAAAACCCGAAGCAGCCAGGTTTAAATTGGAGAGCGCGAGCATGTTGCGCTCGACACGACGCCGCTCCTCTTCGTAGATCGCCATTACCATCAGCGCGCAAGTGAAGAGTTCCGGCAGAGCCATCAGCGGGAACAGATCAACTCCCGGCAGGAGGCCCATCCGAACGCGGATTATCCCCCACAGAGCGAACAGCCCCCACGCGGCGAAGGTGACGGCGAGCAATAAATCAACGCGGGCTTCTTGCTTGCGGCCTTCTTCCCAGAACGTGTATCCAACGAGGAGAAAGAGAATGCCCATCGCGAGGACCACAGGGACTTCCACCCAGTGATTCGCGTGAGCGATCGCCCAGACCAAGCCAACGCCTGCCGCCGCTCCGATAATCCGGACCGGAATTCGAAGGCCTGCGTAAAGTCGCGCCGCGCAGTAGAACGCCAAAGATCCCATCACCAGCACTGTCTCGTTCAGGATGCCATCCACCTTCAGCCAGGCTTTGCTTCCGCCCAGCGAGCTCAAGACTCCGGTGACGAAATGCAGGCAAAACAAAGCCCAAGCGACTGACCATGCGAGGAGATATTCCTGGCGTTTCAGGCGGTACAGAAAAGAGAAAAAGACGGCGAGCAGGAGCGTGCTCGCGAGAAGGACCACGTATGTTGTGGTGACATGGATCGGCAACGTGACGCTCCGGACTTACCACCCCTACACTCGGTTGAGAATATCAGAAAATGTGCAGGCGCCCTGCGGCCGTGTCCAGTTAAGTTTCTTGGGTGTCACCTCATACCGCACCTGCGACCACCCATTGCGGACGGCTGGCCTCAGCCACCGCTCACTTTTGCTCCGCAAAGGGTATGGCTCAGGTCAAGCAAGTATCTGTCCGCATCCCGGGTATCAAGTGCCATACCTCGATGGAGTTACAGCGTTAGTTCGCTCGATTTTGGTGGGTGCTTCCGCTAAGATAAGTTCTTTCGCGACAACCGAGGAATCCGAATGGCTCCCGCAGAAAAACCGCGCGTCCGTTTCGCCCCTTCGCCGACGGGCTACCTTCACGTAGGAGGCGCCAGGACTGCCCTGTTCAATTGGCTCTTCGCCCGGCACGAAGGCGGCACGCTCTTGCTTCGGATTGAGGATACCGATGTGGGGCGCAACCGGCCGGAGCTGGTCGATGGAATCCTCGATGATCTGAAATGGCTGGGAATTGAATGGGATGAGGGGCCGTTTTTTCAATCTCAGCGCATCGAGATGTACCGGGAGGCAGCCGAGCGTCTGCTCGCGAGCGGAGCTGCTTTCCCATGCTACTGCAAAGCGTCCGCCTACGCCGGCGGCGATGCGGCGCCGGCTACCGACGTCGAGAAGCAAGAGGGCGAAGGCGACGACGAGGGACCGAAGCTGCAGAAAGGCCCCGCATGTCCATGCCGGGATATGAGCGAGGCCGAGCGCGCGGCCAGGCAAAAGGACGGAATCCCGCGGGCCATCCGGTTTCGTGTGCCCCGAAGCGGCGCGACAAAATTCGAAGACGTTGTTTTCGGTCCGCGCGAGGTGCAGAACGAAGAGATCGAGGATTTCGTCCTGCTGCGCTCCAACGGCCTGCCAACCTATCAGTTGAGCGCCGTCGTCGACGACATCGACATGCGCATCACGCACGTGATCCGCGGCGCCGATCATCTTTCGAATACTCCGAAGCAGGCGCTGCTCTATCAGGCGCTCGGCGCTCCGGTCCCGGTGTTTGCGCATGTCCCGTTGATCCTCGGCCCTGACCGGACGCGGCTTTCGAAACGCCACGGCGCCACGAGTGTGGGCTCGTACGCGGCCGAAGGCTTCTTGCCCGAGGCGTTTCGCAATTTCCTCGCGCTGCTGGGATGGTCGCCGGGAGGCGATTCGGAGTTTCTCCGCACGCCGCAGATGATCGAGCGGTTCAGCCTCTCCGGCGTGAGCCGCACCAATGGGGTGTTCGACCGGCCCAAGCTCGAGTGGTTTAACACGGAATATCAACAGAAATTGCCGATCGAGGATTTGCTGCCTTACGTGGAAGCGCAATTGAAGCGCGCCGGATTGTGGGAGGGTTCGCAGGCGAGCAAAGACCACGTGTGGTTTGCGCGAACGGTCGATCTGATCCGGCCGCGCACGCGCCTGCTCGGCGATTTTACCGGATGGGCGCGCGCATTCTTCAGCGACGATTTCGAGTACGAGGTGGAGGCGCGCGAGAAATTCTGGAAGGATGAACGGCTCGGCGGGATGCTGGCAAAGCTTGCCGATGCGCTTGCGGCGCTGCCTGATTGGAATCACGACGCCTGCGATGCGGCGTCGCGCGGCGTGGCGGCGGAAGGCGTGAAAGCGGGCTTGCTGATCAATGCCACGCGCGTCGCGATCGTAGGCCGGGCGGTGGCTCCTCCGCTTTTCGATACGATGGTCGCGCTGGGCAGGGAGCGTGTGCTCGCACGCCTCCGGCGCGCGGTTACATTTCTGGGATCGCGATAAATCGAATCGTTTAGAGACGCGGCGTTACTTCCCTGAGCGGAAGATCTCAGGGTGCACGGCGTGTTCCGGCGCTCCGGCGGCCGCGATCTTCACCGGCACGTCGAGCGGAATCTTCACCGGCGGCAGGCACGCGGAACTATTGCACGCCTGGTAGCGCAGCGTGACGGGAATCGTGGTCTCGCCGACCGGCGCCTTGTCTCCCGCGGATAACTTCAGCTTCAGCGTGACCTTGCCTGCGTAGACGTTGAGCGGCTTATCCGCGAACGTAAACTTCTTGTCGTGGCCCGGCGGATAGACCGAGTCGACCAGGGTAAATCCGTCAGGAAGCTTGGGCGTAAGCGTGGTCGGAATCAGATAGGCGTCCGAGGGCTTGTGCGAATTCATGTGGTACGCCTCGTTGATGTCGACCACCACGGCGACCTCGAAATCCTTGCCGCGCGGCACGGGCTCCAGCGAAACGTATGTGTGCGTCTTCACGACCTGCGCGGGAGATAGCGTCGGGGCTTCCTGCGCGGACACAGTCGCATGCCCGCCGGCCCCCGCCACCCAGGCGAGCGCGCACGCTGCAAGAAAATAGCGGAATGGCTTGGCTGAGATCATAGCTGGCTCTCGATATCCTTGGTGATCTGAGTTGGGTCGACTACGCCGATGTACCTCTTCACGATCTTGCCGTCGCGTGAAATCAGGAAGCTGGTGGGCATGCCGAGCAGGCCACCGAACTTATCGGTGATCGCGTCGCTGCCGGCGACGAGGGGGTAGTTCATCGTCTCGTCCTTGCCGTCAACTTTGAATTCGTTGGTCTTCACGAACTGTGGGACCACCTTTGTGGGATCGTCGTCCATCGATGCGCCTAGCATCGTGAAGCCTTTACTCGAGTACTCTTGCTGCAGGCTGATCAAGACGGGGATTTCGCCGCGGCAGGGTTCGCACCACGTGGCCCAGAAATTCAGGAGAACGACTTTCCCTTTCAAACTTGACAACGCTACATCGCCGCCCTCGAGATTCTTGAACGTCACGTTCGGTTCAGGCTGAAGATTGGCATCGATTTTGGGGCTCCCGCCACCGGGGTTCGTGGTTGTCTCAAACCATTTTTTGACGCTTGGAGGCATTATTTTCTCGAGCCACACGTCGAGACTGGCTCCGCTCACTCGGCTCGAGACCATCGTAAGACCGTTCGTGAAAATCAAGGCGCCGATCAACAGCAGCAAAACTCCGCTGCAAACCTCGACCGTGTGCAGATGGCGCCGAAACTTTTGGTAGAACTTCATGAAGCGCCCGACTCCCACCGCAGTCAGCAGGAATGGAATGGAAAGCCCGGCCGAGTACAGTGTGAGAAGGATCACGCCATCTCTGACGCTCCCGCGCGAGGCCGCGACCGCCAGAACGGTCGTGAGAATCGGCCCGATGCAGGGAGTCCACCCGAGCGCAAACGCGAAGCCAAGAAGGAAGCCGCTCACGATCCCCGGAGTCTTTCCGCCGACGTCACGCATATGGACGTCGCGGTTCAACCAGCGCGACATCGGGGGACCGAAAAGAAAGATGAGCGACGCCGCGTAGAGGTGCACCGGCTTGATCGCCATCTCTGCGTGGGTTCCGAAATTCAGGAACAGGCCGATCGCGACGAGCACGATGCCAACGATGAGCCCGACCCGAACCGACATCTTGATGAGCACGCCAATCAGGTGCAGACCGAAGAGAATGATCAGCGCACCCGCGATCGGCGCTAAAAGGTTCTTATGCTGGAGCAAAAAGTGCCCGACGGCGCTCGCCGTCGCTCCCATCGTAATGAACACCGCCGATAAACCGATGACGAAGGCCAGGGCCGGGGGCAGCAGTTTGCTGGTTCCCGTTTCCCCTTCCTTCAGCTGATCCACGCCTACCCCAGACAGCATGGAAAGGTAGCCCGGGACCAGCGGCAGAACACACGGCGATAAGAACGAAACCAATCCAGCGGCAAACACAAACAGGCCAGCAAGTACGGCTACAGACATTCGAAACCTCTCCAATCCCTCAGGGGAAAACCAGCACCCAGCCCCACACCGGGCGCTAGCCAAACCGTGATTTGACCACATACCTTAGACGTGCGCCACAGCTTTTTGGTTCTGGAAACGTGCCGCAAGGCATTCCCGCCACGTGACATTAGAAAACGCCGCTTTCCGTGATGCGAACGCAAAGGTTCGTTCGCTAAGCCGCTGATATTGCTGCGCAAATAGCCGCCGAGACGCGTGGCGGCTCATGTGCCTTATCGAAACGCGCGGGCCCGCCGCTGGAACCGCAAACGGCAACACTGGTTGCCGCATGCGGTGGCGGGCTCGAAAAAGTTCTGCGAGGAGAAGCGCGATGACGCCGAATCAAGTAACGCTCGCCCGGGTCGCCGCCAGCTTTGCCGCCGTCGCACTATTCACCGCCAGTGAAAATGTGCTGGCGGCCGATCTCGCGGCCGTCCTTTTGACCGTGGCTGCGATCGCGCTCGATGGCGTCGACGGCTACCTCGCGCGCACGCGCGGCCTGGCCACGCCGCTCGGAGCGCAACTCGATATCCTCGGCGATCGCGTGGTCGAGAATCTGTTCTTCACGTGCTTCGCCGTCGCCGGGCTGATCTCGCTGTGGGTGCCGGTCGTGTTTTTCGTGCGCGGCGCGCTCACCGATTTCCTGCGCGGACTCGCCGCGCGCGCGGGTCGCACCGGCTTCGGCGGCAAGTCGATGCTCGAAACGTGGTGGGGGAAGAGTCTCGTCGCTTCGCGCGCGAGCCGGGCCGCGTACGCCGCGCTGAAATGCGTCTGTTTCTGCTATCTCGGCCTGTTGTTGCCGCTGCGGCATCCGTCCGGCGTCGTTTCGGATGCGACGTTCGGTCATTGGTTCGCCGGGTGGCTCAACGTGCCGGTTGCCTATCGGCTGCTGAGTGCTGGGCGCATCCTCACAGGCGTGACGATCGTCTTCTGTCTGGTGCGCGCGATTCCCGTCATCTGGGAGGGGCGGCGCCATCTGGCTGCCGAGAGGCCGGCGCGAAAACCGCTGGCCGCTGCGGCGATTCGATGAGATTGCCCATGACGCCATCGGAACAAATCGCGGCCTTCTTCGACCTCGACGGCACGCTCCTGCCGCCTCCTTCGCTCGAGTGGCGATTTATCGCGTGGCTCGCCGCGCGCGATGCGATCGACGGCGGCCACCTCGCAGGTTGGCTCGGGCATTTTGCGCGCAATATCTGGCACGATCCGTACGGGGCGACGTTCAAAAACAAACGCTACCTCGCCGGGCTTCGGGAATCCCTGGCCGCCGATTGGGAGGGCTCGCTCGGGCCCGATTCGTTGCGCTTCTTCGCGTTTGGCGCGGAGCGCATCGTGTGGCATCACGCGCAAGGGCATCGCGTGTTTCTCGTGAGCGGCACGCTCGCGCCGCTCGCGTGCACAGCCGCTCGCCATCTGCCGGGTGCAATCGAGGTCTGCGCCAGCGAACTCGAAGCGCGCGACGCCCGTTGGACCGGCCGCCTCGCGGGCGAGCACATGCGCGGCGAGGCCAAGGCGCGCGCAATTCGCAGGCTCGCAGCGCGCCACGCACTCGATCTCGGTGAGAGCTACGCCTACGGCAACTCGCTTGCTGACCTGCCGATGCTCGAAACCGTTGGCCATCCAGTGGCCGTGAATCCGGAAGTCGGCCTCGAGCGCATCGCCTGTTCCGAAGGCGAAATCTCGAATCGCGGCCGCGCCCCAAGAGACTGGCGAGTCTGCAAATGGAAGACGACGGAGCCGTCGCGCTACCAGCATCTTGTCTCCGTCCGAGGGACGCGATGAGATTCTCGCGCTTCGCAACTCGCATCGAAATTCCAAGCGAGCGCGCAATCGCATGGGTCGCCGCCGATCCCGATCTCGCGCGGCCGCACACAGTGTCACGCTGGTTCGACGAAATCCGCGAAGCCTGCGGTGCATTCGAGTGGGTCACTCTCGCCTATTTCGCCTGGCTCGAGGCGATCGTGCTCGCGTTCCACCGAAATATTCTTCATGCCGAGCGTTACTTTGCGCTCCATTTGCTGCTCGCGGCGGGAGTCGTCTGCCTGGCCGCCTGCGCCGCGCAATCGCGCGGGGAACTCGTTCGTTTCGCCCGCCACTGGTATCCGCTTCCGCTTTACATTTTCTTCTTCGAGGAATTGCAGGGGTTGGTTCACGCCATTTTCCCCGGCTGGTTCGACCGCTGGCTCATCGCGTTCGACTACGCGCTCACTGGCGTCCACCCTTCGGTCTGGCTCGCGCGTTTCGCCTCGCCTGCCCTCAACGACTTCATGCAGTTCGCCTACATGACCTACTTTCTCAACCTCGTGATCCTGCCGGCGATTCTCTACGCGCGGCGCGAGCGGCTCGCGTTCTGGACGGTAATGGCCTCGACCGCCATCGCGAATTACTCGATCTACTTGATCGCCATCCTGCTGCCGATCGAAAGCCCCTACTATTCACTCGCGAGCCTTCAGCCGAAGCCGCTCAGCGGCGGCTACTGCACCGCGCTGATCGGCCTCATCGAACGCTTCGGCCGCGTACACGGCGCGGCGTTCCCCTCGGCGCATGTGGCCGGCTCGATGGTCGCGGTCCTCGCTGTGTGGCGCTATCGGCGCTGGCTTTTCTGGGTCTGCCTGCCGTTTTTTCTCTGCATGTGCGTGGCAACCGTGTACGGGCGGTATCACTACGTGGCGGATGTACTCGCCGGACTCATGGTGGGCGCCGCCGGCTTTGCGTTGGGAAGCAGGCTGATGCGAGATCGCACCGCGCTGCCCGGCGGAAATTACGACTAGAAAATCTTTTCCTGCCGCCGCAGGTTTCCGGCCGATCCAAGGTTGGCGATGCGGATCACAATGCTGTACTGGTTCTCGTTGCGGATCGTGCCGAATGAAAACCGCCGGTACTCGAAGCCGATGCCGCAGCAGTTGCCGTTGTACGTCGCCTCGACGATCTGGTTTTGAAACTCCTGCTGCGTGAAGTCGTAGCTCGCGCCCGCCTCCACGTTCCAGCCATGCCGGTTCATATCGCCGTAGCCGAAAAGCGTGCGGATCTGATTCGAGCGCTGCTCGAAATTGAGCGGAGGCGTTGCGGGATTGAGCGGCAGGTTCAGCACCGAAAAATGCGCCAGCGTGATGAACGATTCCTTGTAAGGCTTCAGCTTCAGCAGCGTTCCGATCGCGGAGAGGCGGTTCCACACCGGATCGTAGTCGACGATGAACTGCGTGTCGAAATGCTTTCCGGGATCCACGCGCAGATCGCTCACGATCGGCGAAAAATGTCGCGCCGTATCCGCGAACGCAAACGGCGTGAGCGCATCCAGCGTTTGAAACACGTTCGGCTGCCCCGGAACCAGCGCCCCGCCGAACGTCGGATCGAAGAAATATTTCTGCCTCACGCTCCAGGTGATGAACTCTTGCGCGGAGCCCGATCCCTTGCGCCGGAAGAGACGCTGCGTGATCCCGTACTCAAGCTCGTTCGTGTCCGTCAGCGTTTCGTCCTCGTCGAAGCGCACGAAGCGCCCGAAATCGTTCACGCCGTTCACGTAGCTGTACACCGCGAAGGGCTCGATCACGTGTTTCCACTTCGTGTCGCCGCCGTCCCACACGCGCTCCAAAACGGGGAACCGCATGTCGAGCGAGAATTCCTCGGTATTCCGAAACAATCCTTCGCCAAGATACGTGCCGCCTTGCAGCTGCCCGCCGTAATACGTCGAGCGGAACGTGAAGCTCGGCGTCACGTTGAACCAGTCGCCGAAATGCAGCGGCATCGTCACGCTTGGCGCAATCTCGCTGCGCTCCACGAAACGCGGCGTTTCAAACGGCGTGACATCTTCGCCGCGATGCTCCGCTCCCGTAAACGCATCGAACGAGAAATAGACGGGCAGCCGTTTGAAAAATTCCTGGTCGACCGAGCTGAACCGCAATTCCGGCGCAGTTCGCAGCACAATCGAGGTCTGGGGCGTGGCGCTCAGGTAGTTCCGGTAGCTCAGCGCCGCAACGTTCAGGCTGAAGCCGTCGAAACTATTCGTCAGGAACGCGGTGTTGCGCACTTCCGAATTCACCGCCTGCGCGAACGTCTCGGACCATGCGAGCCGGAAGGTGAGCGACGTCAGCTGATCGAGATCGGCCACCGCACGCCAGCCGCCCGGCAAGTCGGAAGTGAACAGCAGCTTCGCTTCGTGCCCGCCCTGTTCGAGCGGCGGACCCGTCGGCTGCTCGAGTCCGCGATCGATCACGCCGTAGTACGACGCCTCGAGATCCGCGTTTTCCCACGGCTTCATGCGGAACTCGGCTCGCTGGCTCCAGCCGCGTTTGGTGTAATCGTTCGCGCCGAGCGTCATATCCAGCCAATCAAGCGGCGCCCAGTAAACCGAGTCGCCCAGCACATAGCCTTTCTGGGAGGTATTCCCGAGATCGGGAACCAGGAAGCCCGATTCGCGCCGTTTCTCGGCGGGTATCGTCGCGTAGGGCATGTAAAGGACGGGAATCGAAAACACGCGAAAGTTGCCGTTCACCAGCCGCACCGATTTCTGCAGCCGGACCGTCGCCGAAGGCGCGTAGAATTTCCACACCGGATGCCCCGGATCGCAAACCGTCATCCATGCTTTGTGGATGCGGTAGGTATTTGGATCGAGCCGCTCGGCCACTTCGGCGTCGAAATAGAGCGGGTTCGGGCTGATCAGAAGCGTGGGCGACGGCCGCCGCTGCAGCGCGAACGTCCCGTGCACGTGGTGGAAAATGCCGCGTCCGGTTCGCAATTCGTACCGCGCGTCGTCGGCCTCCACATGCTGCGTCAGGTAATCCAGCTGGACGTGCCCGCGCGCCACGACGACCTGCGCCTCGCTGTCGTATTCCACGTGATCGGCCCGCAGCCGCGCGTTTTCATAGCGCACGTCCACGTGACCATCCGCGTAGAACATCTTTCCCACTTCGCGCTGCTGGTCCGCCTCGAGCGTCGCTTCACCGCCCGAAGTGAGCCCCCTGAGCGGCGCTGGAGACGCGGGGTGCGCACGCTGCGCCGGCGCCACACGCGCCAGCATCGGCAGAATCACGAGCAGCCCTGCCAGAAGAGCGAGTCTGCGGACAGCTGTCGGGAAGGTCGCGTTCGGCATCGCCTGGGAAAAGCTCAAAAGAGAAAGGCGAGCCTAACACGCGCCTACGGTCGCCGCAATCAAGACCGTTCCGGCAGACGCTCCGTCGAATTCGGAATCACGCGACCGAGATGAGGGGGCTTACGCGCCGACGGCGGGTTCCTCGCCGGCCGCCGCGGGCGCAAAATACTTTCGCTGGAACCACAGCGCCACGTTGACGAGCCCGATCAGCGCGGGCACCTCGACGAGCGGCCCGATCACGCCGACGAAGGCCTCACCCGAATTGAGGCCGAATACGGCGACCGCCACCGCAATCGCCAGTTCGAAATTGTTGCTCGCGGCCGTGAAGGAAAGCGTCGCCGTTTTCGAATAGTCCGCGCCGACCTTGCGGCCCATCCAGAAGCTCACGAAAAACATGACGGCGAAATAGATTAGCAGCGGCACGGCGATACGCAACACGTCGAGCGGCAGCCGCACGATCAGATCGCCCTTCAGGCTGAACATCACCAGGATCGTGAAAAGCAGAGCCGTCAAAGTGATCGGGCTGATGCGCGGAATAAACCGTGTGCGGTACCACTCCTCGCCTCGGGCGCGCAAAAGCGCAAAGCGCGTAATCATTCCTGCGAGGAACGGTATGCCCAGATAGAAAAACACGCTTTCTGCGATCTGCCCGATGCCGACGTTCACCACGCTCCCCTTCAGGCCGAACCACGTCGGCAGCACGGTGATGAAAACCCATGCGTAAACGCTGTAGAAGAGCACCTGGAAAACGCTGTTGAACGCCACCAACCCGGCCGCGTAGTCCGAATCGCCCGCGGCGAGTTCGTTCCACACGATCACCATCGCGATGCAGCGCGCCAGCCCGATCAGGATCAGCCCCCGCATGTACGCGGGTTCGCCTCGAAGAAAAATGATCGCGAGAAGAAACATGATTACAGGTCCGATCACCCAGTTCTGCAAAAGAGAGAGCCCCAGCAATGATCGATTCCGGAAGACCTGCGGCAATTTTTCATAGCGAACTTTCGCCAGCGGCGGATACATCATCAGGATCAACCCGACCGCAATCGGAATGTTCGTCGTCCCCACCTGAAAGCGTTGCACGAAAGCACCGGCGGCCGGAATGAAGTGTCCGATGGCGACGCCGATCGCCATCGAAAGGAAGATCCACAGCGTCAAATAACGGTCGAGGAACGAAAGCCGCCCGCGCGGAACCGGTGCGCAAACGCTTCCCTGAATAGGCGGGGCCAAGGACATTTACATGCCTCCGAATACGGCGCGCGCCGAAGGCGCAAAGTGACAGCGCATCATTGCAGGCCGATGCGGTTGATTTCTCTTTGGATCGCGAGCTTATCGAGGCTCGATAGCGGCAAGCAGAGCAGCAGGCTGATGCGCCGGTCGAGAATCATGAAGGCATCTCGAAAGGCGCGCTCGATCTCTTCGGGCTTGCCCATCACCACCGCGGGGTCGGGCACTCCCCAATGCGCCGTCATCGGCTGGCCGGGCCAGATGGGACACAGTTCCTTGGCCGCATTGTCGCAAACCGTGAAGACGAAGTTCATTTGCGGCGCGCCGGGCTTCGCAAACTCGTCCCAACTCTTGCTGCGCAGGCCTTCCGTTGAGAGATCCGCCGCCTCGATCTGCTTGAGCGCTTCGGGCCGAACGCGGCCCGCCGGGTGGCTTCCCGCGCTGTAGGCGGCGAACGTCGGCTTGCCCTTACGGTTGAGGATCGCTTCGGCCATGATCGACCGCGCCGAATTCCCGGTGCACAGGAAAAGCACGTTGTAGAGACCTTTCATTCCGTCATCCTTTGGCCGGGCCAGCCGGTTTCCGGGCCCGAATGAACGCGCTCGCGAATTTGCCGTCCACCTGGGGCGCGATGGCATCCGCGTCGATTCCCTCCGCCGCGAGAAACTGGCGGGCGTCTTCGACGGTGTACACGCGTGTCGGCTCGATCTCGATTTCGGCGAAGCCCGCGGCAGAGAGCTTCGAGCGGTACTCGGATTCCTCCATCGCGCCCGCCACGCAGCCCACCCAGAGCTCCACGCTTCTGCGGATGTCAGCCGGCACAGGGCCGCGCACCACTACATCGGACACCGCAAATCGCCCGCCCGGCCGCAGCACGCGGAATGCCTCCCGCAGGACGCGATCCTTGTCCGCCGAGAGGTTGATCACGCAGTTTGAGATCACGACGTCGACCGAATCCTGCGGCAGTGGAATATTTTCGATTTCGCCCTTTAGAAACTCCACGTTCTCGATGCCCGCTTTGCGCTGGTTGGCGCGCGCGAGCGAGAGCATTTCGTCCGTCATGTCAAGGCCGTAGGCTTTGCCGTTCGGGGCGACGCGCCGGGCCGAAAGCAGCACGTCGATGCCGCCGCCCGAGCCGAGATCGAGGACGACTTCTCCCGGCGCGAGCTTCGCGAGCGCCGTCGGGTTGCCGCAGCCAAGCGACGCGGTGACGGCGTCGGCCGGCAGAAGCGATTTTTCACTCGCGTCGTAGAGATTTCCGGACACCGGATCGCAGCATCCCTGCCCCGCGCCGCAGCAACTCGGCGTTCCGCCTTCCACAACTCTCCTGGCCGCTTCGCCGTACTTGCTTCTCACCACTTCTCTGATTTCGTTTTCAGCCATGGCCGCCTCCGCGAACATATTCGTCTGTCCCGATATGTTCAAGGCTACCGGACTCCTCTCATATATGTCAAGGCGAATGTGTTATACTCGGCTCGTGGCCACGCAAACGAACCGCAGTTCTCTGGACCAGCTCTTTCGCGCGTTGGCCGATCCCACGCGCCTCCGCCTCCTGAATCTCATCGCCGATCGCGAGGTCTGCGTCTGCTACTTCGTGGGCATCCTCCGGATCGGCCAGCCGAAAGTTTCGCGCCATCTCGCATACCTGCGCCGCGCCGGCATCGTCGCCGCGAGGCGCGATGGACGCTGGATGCACTATCGCCTGGCGACCCCGCGCGAGCCGGCAGCCGCCGATATCCTCCGCGCAACATTGGCGCACCTGAAAAGCCTGCCCCAGATGCAGCGCGACCTGGCGCGCCTCGGTTCCGCATGCTGCGCGCCCCAACGTTTCGTCGAACTGCGCGGCGCGCCTCAGCCGGTCGCCATCGCCCCCGCGGTGAACTGAGCAATCGGCAGCGCCGATTTCTGTGAAGCCTTCGCCTCTGACGTTCCGGGTGCCCCATCCTCGGTTTGTGAGGGTGGGGCTTTTGCAACGAACATCCAACCACGGACTTTCATTTAGCCCCTGAAGGTCCCAAAAACGCAGTTGCCAGGAGACTCGGCGACCCTTCGCAGGAGTTACCTCATACGCGCACATGCATTTCATAGCCACCTGTTTCGCCCAATGCGCGCGTGCTATGATCGCTGGCGATCCGACACTGGAATCTCCGCAGCGCAAAACAGACCAGTGATACGAATATGCTCGAAGTGTGGAGCGCTGCTGGTGGACGACAACCAGTACTGCGCTTTTTGCGAAGTTCCTCCCACGGAAACTGAAAACGAAGAAGTTCTTCAGCCTGTGGCCTCGGGCGAAGCGTCGCTAGACGACGACTCCGAGCCCGAATGGCGCCGTGAAGTCTCGCGCCGCCTCGAACAATACCGCTCGCGCCACGCCCGGCCGCGCGAGGACGACGATTCCCAGTCGGGGCTGTCGTTCCGCGAAGAACGCCGGAGCGCGCACGCTCGCGAGGCCGAGCCCACAATCCAATATGCAGCCGAAGAAGCGCCTCGCGAGCGAAAGCGCGCGCGGCCGGCTGCGCGCCAGCGCGCCGAACGCGTCGAAATCTGCGTTCAGCCCAAGCTCGATTTTGCGGATGGCCCGAACGATCGCGCACGGCCGCAAACCGCGCTCGTTCCGGTGGCAAGCTGCTCCGAGCGTGGGTGGACCGGCTTGGTCGACGCGTTTTTCCTTGGCCTCACGCTGGCAGGATTTCTCGGCCTCTTCCACTCGCTTGGCGGCCAGATCGTGGTCGACAAAGCGGACGCGGTCGTCTACTTGATCGTCGGCTACCTCTTCTACGCGCTCTATTTCTCGCTCTTCACCACGCTGGCCGGCGCCACCCCGGGAATGCAGCTCCGCGGCCTCACGATCGTTCGCCTCGATGGCAGCTTGCCGGACACGCGCCAGCTTTTGTGGCGCAGCTTCGGCTACGTGCTTTCAGGCGCCACGCTGATGCTCGGCTTCCTGTGGGCGCTGTGGGACGAAGACCATTTCACTTGGCAGGACCGCATCTCGCAAACCTACGTCACCGCCGCCATGCCCATCTCCGGCATCGAGCCGCTCGACGCTGCCGCCGCCCGCCGCACATTCGCCCACAAATAGCCCAGCCATCCGCTGAAGTGGAGGGTAGAGGGTCATTTGGCCAAATTGCGCGTGCATTGCATCGGCGATTTGGGAGGTGATGTGGAGTCGTGGTGAAACGGAGAAATATCGGTGTTCCTCTGTGTACTCAGTGCCTTCTCTGTGGTCTCGGTGTCTAGTAGTGAGATCAAATCTAGCCTCGGTCAAACGACCCCACTATCAACCGGAGCAACAGCGTCCGTACAATCCGCCTTCGATGCTATAATGACTCTTCGTCGTCAACGGGCGACCTCGATCTCTCAGGGGCGGGAAAAGGAACGGGCATGAGCTCTCTCACTCGAAACGTTGTCATCGCGCTGTCGGCGGTCGTGTTTGGTTTCGTCGCGGTCGGCTACGTGCGCGGCCGCTCCGTGGACGACAAAGCCTACCGCGCGCTCACGGTCTATAGCGAAGTCCTTGATCACATCCAGCGCGACTACGTCGACCAGCCCGACATCCATCAAGTGACCAGTGGCGCTCTGCACGGTCTCCTCGACTCGCTCGACCCGCAATCGAGCTACCTCAGCCCGCTCGAATACAAGGATTACGAAGAGAAAAGCGCGACCCCTGCGAAGGCTGAAGCCGGGCTCGCCCTCACCAAGCGTTTCGGCTACATCAGCGTGATCGCCACGCTGCCCGATAGCCCGGCCGCGAAAGCCAACTTGCAGATCGGCGACATCATCGAGAAGATCGGCGACTTCACCACCGGCCAAATGGGCATCGAGCAGGCGAATCTTCTGCTGACCGGCGATCCGGGAACGGTCGTGAAGCTCTCCGTGATCCGCAGCGGCAAGACGGAGCCGCAGGAAATACCAATCACCCTCGAGAAGCTGGCGCCTCCGAAGGTCGTCGAGGATAAGCTGCAGCAAGGCGACGTCGCCTACATTCATCTCTCCGATCTCAACGCCGGCACCACCAAACAGCTCCGCGAGGATCTCGAACAATTCAAGCATCAGGGCGCGCACAAGCTGATTCTCGATCTGCGCGATTGCGCCTTCGGGCAGGACACCGAAGGCATCTCGGCCGCCCAGCTCTTCCTCTCATCCGGCACGATCACCTCGCTCAAGGGCCAGACGATGACTTCCGTCGTTTCGTCCGCCGATCCCGCCAAAGTGGTCTGGACGCAGCCCGTCGCCGTGCTGATCGGCAACGGCACCGCCGGTCCCGCCGAAATCCTGGCCAGCGCCATCGCGGATAATCACCGCGGCGATACGGTCGGCCAGCGCAGCTACGGTGTCGCCTCGGAGCAAAAGCTGATCCAGCTCGACGACGGTTCGGCGCTGATTCTCACCGTCGCCAATTACTACACGCCCGGCGGCAAGGAAATTCCCGTCGATGGCGTGACTCCCACGGACGTGGTGGTGCCCGCTCCGCCGGGCGACATCGCCGCTCTCACCGACCAGAATCCCGCTCCGCCGTCCAGCTCGCCCACCGATCCCGTCGTGAAAAAGGCGCTGGAAGTTTTGCAGGGCGCCGCCGCGCAGAAAGCGGCGTAGGCCGAAATCGCAGACGATCCCTTGCTGAAACGCCGAGGGTCCCCTGCGCTCACAGCGCTGCTCGCGATTCTCCTCATTTCTCTAGTTTCCCTCGCAGGCTGCGCGAAGCGTTCGCTCTCCACACGTGAAATTCGCGGCGTAACTGCGGAAGTGGTTGCCGCGGCCGAGCACGTCACCGGCTACCGCTCGCAAATCGCGATTCGCCCCGAGTTTGAGCCATCGTGGTTCGGCGGCAAGGGCCGCCTCGTCGCCGACAACATCGATATCCCAGCCGCGAATCCCGCGGAAGTAAGCGCGCTCGCACAGGCGCTCGCGCAGATTGCCCGCCGCCATCGCCTGTCGTTCTCCGAATCGTCATCGCCGGGAACGATGCGCTTCGATTTCGCCTTTCACGGCAATCGCACGCACTCGATTTTCGTCACCACGCCCGCTGGCGCGGCCTCGCGCGCGCCCGCGGAAAATTTCTCCGGCGCTCCGCTCCTCGCGATCATCATCGACGATCTCGGCCGCGACCCTTCGGCCGCCGCATCCGTTCTCGCGCTGCCGTTTCCGCTCACCGCGTCGGTGCTGCCCAATCTGCAATACTCGGCGGAAGTGGCCGGCCAAGCCTATCGCCGCGGCGACCACGTAATCCTCCATCTCCCAATGGAGGCCGAGTCCGAATCCGGCGCGGCGCAGCCCGAGGCCATCGAGCTGCGCGTCGGAATGAACGCGGACCAGGTCCGCTCGATCCTCGCGAGCATGCTCGCGACGGTTCCGCACGCCGCCGGCGTCAACAATCACGAAGGCTCGCGCGCCACCGCCGATCCCGCCCTCATGGCCGCGCTCATGCCCGCGATTCGCGCGCGCGGCCTCTACTTCATCGATAGCCGCACCACCGCCGCCACCGTCGCCTACGACGCAGCCGAGAGCGCGGGCGTGCCCGCAGCCTCGCGCAAGGTTTTTCTCGACGACACGCCCACGCGCAAAACCATCCTCGCGCAGCTCGAGCTCGCCGCGCGCGACGCCCGTCGCGACGGCTCGGCCATCGCCATCGGCCATCCGCATCCCGCAACCATCGCCGCGCTCGCCGAGGGGCTACCGCGCCTCCGCGCCGAAGGCATCCGCATCGTCTTTGCCTCCGAACTGGTCCACTAGCCGCGATTTCGGTCTACGATCTATCTTCGCCTGTTAATCCGTACAGGAAATAGAACTGGTACCAAATCTGTCCCTACGTTCTATTTCGCTCCCAAACCGCCGGGCGTACTCTTCACTCGCCCTGCCACCCACATTGGTGCCTCAGGGAAAGGAAGGAGCCTATGTCCCACTGGATTGGAACCACCTCCCCCACCGACGCCGGAATGAACGATTTCAAAGAATGTCTCAAGAATCTTCGCGACGGGCATCCGACAGATGCGCTGCTGCATGCCCGCCGCGCCCTGGGTGTTGCGCCGAAGAACCCGTTTTATCTCTCGTATACGGGCCTGCTGGCTGCGCTCGCCGAGAAACGCTACGGAGATGCGGAATCGCTCTGCCAGGAAGCCCTGGGGATGCGCCACAACCACGCGCAGCTCTACCTGAATCTGGCCGAGGTGTATCACCAGGCGGGCCGCCAGCAGGACGCGATCTCCACGCTCGAAAAGGGACTCGTTTCCGCGGGCCGCGATTTCCGCATTCGCCGCGCGCTCGAGCGCATCGGCAACCGCCGCGAGCCGGTGTTCACGTTCCTGCATCGCAGCCATCCGCTCAATCGCACGCTCGGCAAGTGGCGCCACCGCTTGGCCGGCCCGACGCAAGCGGCCTAAGAATCGCGGCGCCCAGTTTCGCGCCGCCAACGATGTTTTTCCCCGTGCAGTAGTCCGGGGCGGACTGCCCGCGAGCGGCCCGCCCCGGATTCCCCTCTTCTAATATCGTGTTGTGGCCTTGCTTTCGTAGCGGCCTGTCCTGAGCGGAGCCGAAAGGCCGCCTTTTTACCCTGAACGAAGTGAAGGGCAGGCGGGCGGGTTTGCCGTTTGGTGTGAGATTTTCTCTTCATGTAACGCCGCCCTTCGAGGGCGGCAGATTTCCCTTCTGCGTTTCCCGGTTGCCCGACGACGGAAGGACCATTCTGCGGGCGTGGGATGCAGCGAGAACCGGCGCAAAAACCTGCTCCCCTGGCGGCAACAATGTTGCCCCCGTCGGGAGCTTATGTGGGCGCGAAATGCCGATTTTGGCGGGTTCTTGCCACGTAACCGGCAGCAGCGGGACGTCCGCGTCAAAATCGCCTCCCGCGAAGCCCGGCGTAAGAGCGCAGCGGCAAAAGAGGGTACATGCTGCGGGTGAAGCAGCGCAGTGGAAGGCGCTCCGCGCCCGGTCTTATGTCGCGGCTGAAGCCGCGACCTACAAAAAAGATGATCCGGCGAACCCGCCGGTCCGAAGATGCGCTGGAAGGGCGGGGATTCATCCCCGCCATAAGACAACCGCGCGAAGCGCTTTCCGATGCGCCGCCTCTCTCGCAGCATGTGTTGTTTTCGGATTCGCCGCGGCCGACCCGGAGCCTCGGCTCAGCCCTGCCCGAGCGGAAGAAAATACTGCGTGCCTTTCACGGGCTGGCGCAGGCGGCGCAGCAGCTCCAGCAAATCCTGATTCCGCTCGACGAAATCGATTTCGCTCGTATCCACCACCAGCAGATTCGACGCCGAGTAGCGAAAGAAAAAATGCTCGTAGGCGTTGGCCACCGCCTCGAGGTACTCGGGCGAAATCTGCGTCTCGGTGGGATCGCCCTTTTTCGAGACGCGCTTCCGCAGCACCTCCGGCTTGGCTTGCAGGTAGATGGTCAAATCCGGCGTAGGGACCGACGGCGCAAGCATGTCGAAATATTTTTCGTAGAGATTTAGCTCTTCGTTGTCGAGATTGATGTAGGCGAAAATTTTGTCCTTCTCGAAGAGGAAATCGCTCACGATCGGCGCCGCATCATCTTCCGGACGCGTCTCGATCAGCCGCCGGTGCCGTTCGTAGAGGAAATACATCTGCGCGCGAAAGGCCGCGCCCGGCTTTTCGTCGTAGAAATCCGCGAGGAAGGGATTGTCCTCGCAGTCGAAGACGCGCCGCGCGTGCAACTGCTCGGCGAGGACCCGCGCCAGCGTCGATTTGCCCACGCGGATCGGCCCCTCGATCACAATGTACCGTGGCGCCTTGAACGCCGGCTCCCCGCCCGCGCCCCTGCCGGACTTGCCGCGCGCGTCGCCCGGATCGCTCGCGCCAAAATTGAAAGAGGGAGGCTCGGCCATGCCGCGCGATTATATCAGGAGGAGCCGCAAGGTTTGCCTCGCGCGAAATATCTAGTTTGGCGTCTTTCAGCGGTCAGTTTGAGCCTTTTATTTCAAACTGACCCACTACCCAGCATTGGGAGCTTTCGGTCGGCCTTCCACCTCGCGACGCGCTTGATAAATCCCTCGTCGACATGAGGGCAGACCTGACATATCCGCATAGTGTTTTCCCACGCAGCGTCAGCTCGTGCCTGCCCGTCAGTCGTGTAGTAGCAGTTGTAGACTTCGCAGAGGTTCATGCAGTGTATGCCGAAGGCGTTAGCGTCATCTCGCAGAAGTTCGACGAGAATCTCGTGACCAGGTTCCCCCTTAAGGTATGCAATCAAGGCGGAAGCATCCAGGACGTGTGTGAGCCTCGTCGCCATTAATCCTCAGTTCGCCCCTCCGTCTCTTTCATCTCGAGATAGACACTTGTATCCAATTTCGCGTCACGCAAAATAGCTCGAGTTTCGGCCACAACTTCGCTGCGCGGGCGTGGTTTGATCCCTTGCTTTCCCTGAGCCGCATACAGCTTCGCGCCACACCTGCAAGCGACTTGGCCCAGCGGCGTGCTGGAGGGCTCAACGAATCTCCTGCATTCAGAGCAGAAGACGTAATCGAATAGGTCGCATACCGCTTTCCCGAATTCAGCACTCGCCTGACGGGACTCGCGGCCAGCCCACTCGTTGAAGTGTGCTCCGACCCAGTTGCGAAGTGGCCATCGGACGTCGAGAGATTCGAGAGTGGATTTCGCCGTCTGGTAGAGGGACGGGTAGTTCTTTCGGATCTCTGATAAGAAGGCGGGCCAAAGGTCCCCGATTTCGTATCGCTCGCTCCTCCGCGCCTCTATACTTAGGCCAAAGCTGTACCTCATCTCTTGGAGGACATGTTCGAGGAGGCGCCCACCCAGACCGGCGATGTCCCGGGCTTCGCCATCCTGCAGTAACGTGCCGAGATCAGCCCGCTCGTCTTCCGGCTCGCGCAGATCGGGACCGTCCTGGATGGTCCACTTGTGGATGATCTTATTGATGAAGCGGTTTGAAACGCGGCATCGGCTCTGGATATCGCGGAGGTGCTCAAACCAGATTCTATCGTGCGTCGTGAGGAGTATCTGGTAATCGCCAAATTCCTTCAGCAGGAACTCCGAAACCCTTACGAGGTGTTGGCTGTCCACGCTGGTCAAAACATCGTCGATGACCAGCAGGTCGAACTGAGGATGATTCTTCCGGTGCCAACGCCTGAGCGCTAGGAAGATGCTGAGACCGAGGGTGTCAAGGTGCGCGTCGCTGTAATATGCCCGCAGGTCCTCGTCGGGTCGATCATAGAAGGTGCCTCTGAGGTTTACACTGCCCTGAACGGCTTCGCGCACTTCTAGGTGGATCCCGCCATGGCTTTCCTGGGGGTGAAACTGCATGTAAATGCGATCAATGTCCGCCGAAAGTTCGTCGAAAAGCGACTGCACGATTTCTTTTCGGGCGTTCTGGCAATGCCGGAAGGCGTGCTCAGTGTTGTCCGCGAGCAAGATTGCCCCTCGCAGGGCCAGCCTGTTGGCTACGTATTCCGTCCAGATTCGAGCAATGTCCAGAAGTTGCTGTCGCAGCCCAAGAATCTCTCTTGCCTTGTCTTGGGAAGGAAGGTCTTGGAGCGCCTGCCTGAGCTCTGCGAGTAGTAGGTCAAGGTTCTGATTGGGGGCACCGTGATGGTCCAGTGCCGCTGCCAGAGCGCGAAGCTCGGCCGGGTCGATTTCGCGGACATCGCGCTGCAGTGCCCCGTTGATCTCCTGCAGCCTTTTGCTAAGGGAGTCCAGTTTCACTGCTCCTGATTCACCGTAGACGCGTCTTAGGGCATCGGTGGAATCGGTCGCCAGTCTTAGGGTTGAGCGGACGTGTTCTTGGGCCCGACGAAGGTAGTCTCTTGCTTCCTTGCGGGTGCTTACAATTTCTTGCCTCTCACGGAGCCGCGCGCGTAGACGGCCGATCACATGTTCCAGGTTGATCGGCTGCTCGCAGAGCCTCATCCGGGCGGGGCGGGAGCAAGCTCCATATAGCTGACTGATGCCCTCCCACGCGATTTAGTCAGCGGGTGCCCGTGGCTTTCTCGAGCAGCTCGTGGATTAGGGTTTGGTATGGTTTTTGTTTGCTGCGGGCGAGGCGGCGGAGGCGGGCGAGCAGGCGCGGGTCGACCCGGATGGCGATCAATTGTTTGGCATGAGCGGATTTGGGGCGGCCTACGCGGCGGGCGCGTTTCAGTTCGGCGTTGGTCGATTCCGGGATGTCCGAGAAATCAATTCTGCTGTCCGGAATAGGCTTTGCGTTCCTTGCGGCTCGCTTGTCGCGCGCTGATGATTCGAATGGTTTCTTTCGCATTTTTCATCGCCTTGTCAGTGTCCCATGAGAACACATTTCTGTATATACGCTAATTATCGTGCGCGGTCAAATTCCGGAAGAAACCAGGAGAACGGCCCCGGCACGGAGGGGCGAGCTGGAGGTACAGGTCGCCGCCGAGTCAACATCGCGCCCGAAGTTCCCTGTCCTTAATCTGTCCTTCGGAACAGCCCGAAATTCATTGCCGGCATGGTAGCGTCGAGCGAGGAGTGTGTATGGACATGACTCGAAGAGGCGGGCAAGACGCGAGCCGAAATCAATGGGAGGGAAACCTGCGTCACCCTCCTTCGCCAAGGCTTCGGCGGGCGGGCACTCCTTCGGCGGGCGAGCAAATCGCCGCATTCTAATCGACATTTGGCGATTAGAAACGGCTGTAAGTCATTGGAAACACACGATGCGGGTACAGTCTAATCGACACGGCTGCGGGACCCTTCTCGCGCGGGTTTTCGCGCGCGAAAACGGAGAAAATCTGCCGCCCTCAAAGGGCGGCGCTACAGGAAGCAAAATGCAAAACCGACGGCAATGCCTGCGGTGGTATACTCCCGCCGTTTGCGCGGCAGGTCCGCCCGATACGAAGGCAACGGCTGCCGGGCTGAAAGCCGCGGCGCTACATGAGGCAGAAAAGGCGCCCGCCTAAATGCAAGGCGGCCGCTACAAAGGCAATGACGGCAAGATCGTCGAGGTGATGAGATGAGCCAGGCAACTGCGGCGAAGAGCAATCCTTTGGATCCGGCGGTGTTTCGTCCCGAGGCGATCGCACCCGAGACTTTGGCGGCCAACGAGGCGTTTCGCAAGGCCACATCGGGCGGGCCGGATTGGTGGGACATTGGCGCGCCGGCGTTTCGCGAGATGCGCACGAAAGGGACCGGGCCGTTTCCGCCGATCGTTCATTCGGATAAGGCGCGCACGATCACGATCGAAGGCAAGGGCGGCGGGATCGCGCTGAACGTGATCGCGCCGGAACGCGCCAAGGGCGTCTACCTGCACATTCACGGCGGCGGCTTGGTCTTTGGCGGCGGCGATCAGCAGGACCAGATGCTCGAGCGCATCGTCCAAAACACGGGAATGGCGTGCGCGAGCGTCGATTACCGGCTTGCGCCCGAGCATCCGTATCCGGCCCCGTGGGACGATTGCGAGACGGCTGCGGCGTGGCTGGTGAAAAATGCGAAATCGGCATTCGGTACCGAGAATCTCACGATCGGCGGCGAATCGGCGGGCGCCACGCTGACCGCGACAACGCTGCTGCGCATGCGCGACCGTCACGGCTACACGGGATTCCGCGCGGCGATTCTTTCGTACGGCGTGTTCGATTCGTCGATGACGCCGAGCCAGAGGCTGACGCCTGAAAAAGGACTGCTCGTGGGCAGGAAGAGCATCGAGAAATTTTCGGAAGCCTACTTGCCGAAAGGCGTCGATGCGCGCGACTCGGATGTCTCGCCGATCTACGCGAATCTGAAGGGGCTCGCGCCGGCGCTCTTTACGGTGGGCACGCTCGATCCGCTGCTCGACGACACGCTCTTCCTCTACTCGCGCTGGATTGCCGCCGGGAACGAGGCCGAGCTCGCGGTCTATCCGGGCGCGCCGCACGCGTTCAATCTTTTCCCGATGCCGCTCGGAACGCCGGCGAACGCGCGCATCGACGCGTACCTCGCCCGCGCGATCGCGTAAGCGGGAATTATCGCGCGCGGCTCATTGCGCTCGACAAAGTTCAGTGATGAGGCTTTCGCGGCGGTTGATGGCGACGCGGTCGATGCGATTTAGCACGATCGTGTAGCCGGCGAACGCTGCCGCCGCGAACGCGAGCAGGATCAGCGTCGCGAGCCAGAGCGCGTCGAAATGCGTGGTGAGGGCGAACGTAGCCGCGCAGATTCCGAACACCACAGCCTGCACGCCGAACACGGCGAGCGCGGTGGTCCCCGAGGCGCGCTGGCGCCCGAAAACCGCGTAGTCGAATTTTTTCGCCGAATAGAGCGAGAAGAGATCGCCCACGCTGAAATTCACGAGCGCGGCGAAAAGCGCACCCGCGAGAGTTGCGAGCGTCATTCCAATCGTGGGCCGATGAAGCACGAGCGAAACGGCCACCCACAGAAGGCACGCCTCGAACGCGATCAGCGATCCGTGGATCAGATTCTTCGCCAGCAGAATCTGGCGGAAACGCACCGGCGCGACGAAGTAGAACTGGATTCCAACGCCTTCCGTTCCGAAGCAGTTGTACATGAGGTTGCTGAGAATCAACACCGCGTAAGCCAGGCCGAGCGGAAACGCGAACGCCGCGAAATCGGGACGATGCCCGATTGTTCCCGGGTGGCGCGGCGAATTCGCAGGCCCGAGCAGGAAAATGGCGAGTATCACGAGAGGCATCGCCAGATTGAAGAGCATCGGACCGCTGCGCGAAAGATAACGAAGTTCCTTTTCGAAGACGGCCGCAACGGGCGGCGAAAAACCGGGCAGCGCGAGGCCTTCTCGCACCGTGGCTTTTTCTTTGGCCGTGACCGCAGCGCGCGGCGCGGCGCTTTGGCTGAGATTCTCGCCGCGGAACTGCGCGCGCAGGCGCAGATCGAGCAGCCAGAGAAAAATGGCCGCGTAGCCGCATTCGAGGGCCCACGATCCGAGGGCGATGGCCGGATTGCCTTCGGAAGCCGCGCCGAGCGCCGCGCCAATCAGACCGGGCGGCGTGAATTTCTCGGCCGGCAGAAGATTCACGGCGACTCCGGGGATTGCGACGCGCGAGTGCTGCCCGCGGTGATTCCCGTAGCGATTCATCACCGGGCCGATGAACTGAACGCTGATGATGCAAAACAGGAAAACGATGCCGAGGATTTCGCGGGTTTTGCGCCGCGCGAGCCAGCGTTCGATCCAGGCGAAAATCGTGCGCGCGAGCAGGATGTTGAGCGCGCCGAATGTGGCGAGAAGCAGCACGGCCCACGGGAACAGGCCGGGGTCGGCGATTCCAATTCCTAGCGCGATGCCGACGAGCCATAGCGAGCCGATCAGCGTGGTGGGATCGAGCGCGCCATACACCATGCGGATGAAGAAATACGCGCGGTAACGAATCGGGAAGCGCAGGAAATTCGAGGAATCGAAGTTCTCGGTAAAGGCGGTCGCCATCACCGGGAAAAGCTGCCAATAGACAAGCACGCCCCAGAGAATGAGCGCCAGCCATTGGAATTGCTGCCGCGACGTGAGAAACCAGGCGGCCGCGCCCAGCCCGAATGTCCCGCCGATGCCCATGGCCGCGAATCCGAGGCCGATGAAAATCCACGACACCACTTCGAGGCGGCCGCGAAGAGTGCGCAGGGAGTTGACGAAAATCCGCCAGCGAAGGTGGGCGATGGCGGCGAACTGCTCGCGAGCGGCGGGCCAGGCGAGCGGCTCGGGCGCGGAGTTTACCCCAGCCACGAAAGCTCCTGCTCGGGGGCGCGCGTGCCACCCACGATGCGCAGGAAAATTTCTTCGAGGGTGAGCTTTTCGCCCGAGGCGGCAGCTTCTGGTTGCGTGCCCTGCGCCTGCACGCCGGTGCGGAGCTCTTCGAGCGAGCCCTGCGCGACGAGCTTGCCGCGATAAATGATGGCGACGTGGCTGCAGAGGCGTTCGACGATTTCGAGCACGTGCGAGGTGAGAAAAATCGTGGCGCCGCGCGCGATCATGCCGTTCAGCATCGACTTGAGCGTGCCGGAGGCGATGGCGTCGACGCCCTCGAACGGTTCGTCGAGGAAAAGAATCTTCGGGCCGTGAATCACGGCGGCCGCCAACGCGAGTTTCTTCTGCATGCCGTGCGAGTAGTCGGCGATCAGGGCTTTCGGCTGATCGGCGAGCTGCATGAAATCGAGCAGCTCGATCGTGCGCTTGGCCGCGACGTCGCGGCCGAGGCCGTACATCCGGCCGACGAAATTCAGATATTCGGCGCCGGTGAGACGGCCGAAAAGCGCCATGCCCTCCGGCACAACGCCGATCTGGCGCTTTACTTCGACTGGATTATTGGTGAGATCGAGGCCGAGAATTTCCATGCGTCCGGACGACGGCGCGAGGAGGCCGGTGAGCATTTTGATCGTGGTGGATTTGCCGGCGCCGTTGGGGCCGAGGAAGCCGAAGAACTGGCCGGCCGTGACGCGGAGGTTCATGTCGTCGACGGCGACGAGGTCTCCGAAGCGGCGCGAGAGATGCTCGGTGGAGATGGCTGGAACGTCCATCGGCGTGCCAAGACTCTAGCATAGGGGACGCGAAACGCGGGAGGCGCAACAAGGGGGCCAGTGGAGTGTTTTAATCGCGGATCGATTTGATCGCCCAGCTAAACACAGAGAACACTGAGAAGCACTGGAGTACACGGAGACCCCTGCAAGTCTCTCCATGTTCTCTTGCATGATCGGTCTACGTTATCTGTGGTGCGCTTTGAGACCAGCGCAAAGACCTTCTGGTTAGTCGTGCGTGTTCAGGTAGTGGCACACGTCTTTGACGGCGTTGCTCAGGAGCGTGGTCTGAGTGGCGTACAATGTGTCTCCGCCCTTCGCGATCACGAGGAAGCGATAGTTCCCGGACCAGCCGCCCGCGTGCAGCATGAAGTCCGATCTTTTTGGATTGGTGGTCAGGGTGACGTTGGGGCACTTCTGGCTGAGGTGCTTCATGATTTCGACGGGATCGACCGTGGACTGCCGCGACAGCACGATCTTGAGTGGCTTGGCCGAAGCCGGAGGCTCCGCCTTCGCCGTTGGGGCCACTCCCGCCAATCCCACCAGCAGCAGCACTGCCAAACCGATTATGAATTTTTTCATGGCTGAACTTCCTTTCGCCCGGCTGGGCCGGAAATGATTCCTACTTATAGATACTCCTTATTATTGCCGCACGGCACTGTTTTTGTTCCCGCGAGCAGCGCCACCAGCAAGAATCGGCACCGCAGCGCGGGGGCTTGGAACGGCCCTCGCCCTGCGAGTCTATCCTTGCTGATTAGAACCCTATTCGGCGAAAAATGTTGTGCGGGCGCGTGCTGGAAAGTTAACGACCGGCCCGTCTTTGGGCAACGCTAGCCACCAAGGTCCCCGCTTGACAACCCAGCGACCAGCAAGCAGACTCCCGGCAACACCGGGCCCTCGAATCCGCGGGAGGCTTCTCATGAAAACGAATTACTGGGCAGTGCTGGTTTGCGCCGGGGCGTACTGGCTGCTTGGCGGGCTTTGGTACGACGTGCTGTTCAGCAAGGAATGGATGGCGCTCGAACATATGCCGGCAACGATGGCCAGCTCGGCCAATCCAGCGTGGATCTGGCCGTTCATTCTCACATTTCTGCTGAATCTGCTGATCGCGTTTGTGCTGGCGCAGATCTGCGTCTGGCGCAATGCAAACACGGCCGCACGGGGCGCTGCGGTTGGCGTTCTTTTGTGGCTGGGCATCGTGGCGCCGATCGTCTATACCACGTACATGTACGAAATGCGGTCGAAAGAGCTCTTCGCCATCAACGAGTTTTATCCGCTCTTCGGGCTCTGCCTCATGGGGGCGATTCTGGGCGCGTGGAAGAAGAAGGCTGCGTAGCTAGCGAGGCTTTCGTCCGCGGCAAGAACAAACCGCCGGCGAGTGAATTGCCGGCGGTTTTTCAGTTCCGATTCAAATGGCCCGCGATCTCTAGTGCTGATTGTGGCGCCAGTTCCAGTATTGCTGCTGCTCGTCCTTGCTGCGTTTGCGGAAATCCTTGTGATGCCTGTGCGTGTCGGTTTCCCATCGCTCGTAGTAGACGGCCTCGCCGTTATCCCAGACGTGGTAATCGTGGTAGCCCGGATCGTAGACGCGATAGCCCGTTTCGACGCGTGCGGCGCAGCCTGCGAGCACAACCGGTGAAGCGAGCGCGGTTATCATAGCCAAAGAAATAAGGTGTTGCTTGAAGAAGCGCATTGGATCGTCCTCCCTCGGTGAATTTTCCGTGCAACTTCGCCCACGGCTTACCCAGATTAGACGTGTGGGCTCGCGCGGGGAGGAACTTTATTCTGGCAGGGAAAACCCTGTACGAATGTTTTGCACGCGACGCGATATTTCTACATTGCTCCGTTTGCAGCGACACCGCATGCCCGCGTAACGCAAAGCAGGGATTCCCCGTTCGCGACTACAAACGAAGGCGGCGAATGGCGATGTATGGCCGCTTGTATTATGATGCGCCGCAATCGTCGACGTCACTTCTGACACAGGAGATCCCATGTCGAGTCCAGCCCCACAAAACCAAAGCCCCGCCTTGTTCGGCCAGATCATCATGCTCTCAAGGAGCTACGCGGCCTCGGCGTGCTTGTACGCTGCGGCGAAGCTAAAAATTGCCGACCTCCTGGCGGGCGGTCCCAAACCGGTATCCGAGCTGGCTCGTGAGAGCCACACGAATGAAGACGCTCTCTATCGAACGCTGCGCGCCCTCGCGTCCATCGATGTATTTCGCGAAACCGACTCGCGCACGTTTGCGAACACGCCGCTTTCCGAGGCGATCCGCAGCGACGCGCCTAACTCGGCCCGCGACGCCGTTCTTTTCATGGCCGACCCGCTGCATATGAATGTCTACGGCCAGTTGACGCATACCCTTGAAACGGGCGAAACGGCGTTCAAGAAGGTCAGCGGCCTGGGGCCATTCGAATTCTTCCAGCGGAACGACGAGGAGAATAGGCTGTTCAACGCCGCGATGACCTCCCTCAGCAGGCAATTCATTCAGCCTGTGATCGAGGTTTACGATTTCGGCGAGTCGGGCACGCTGGCCGATATCGGCGGCGGCCACGGCGCGTTGCTGGCGGCGGTCCTGGAAAAACACCGCGGCCTTCATGGAATCGTCTTCGACGCCCCGTACGTGGCCGAAGGCGCCAAATCGCTGATCGAATCGCGAGGCCTTGCGACGCGTTGCCAGATTATCGGCGGAGACTTCTTCAAGGGCGTTCCCGCAGCGGACAACTACGTGATGAAGTCCATCATCCACGATTGGGACGACGAGCGCGCGATCGCCATCCTCGGGAACTGCGTTGCCGCGATGCGTGGCCCGAATGGAAAAGTGATCCTGCTCGAAATGCTGATCGGCGCGGCCAACGAGCCGGGCATAGCCAAATGGATCGACATCGAAATGCTGGCGGTGGCCGCCGGGCGCGAGCGCACCGAAGGCGAACACGCGGAGCTTCTCTCGAAGGCCGGGTTGCGGCTCGCGCGAGTCGTGCGCACGGCTTCGCCGCTCGCGGTGATCGAGGCGGTGAAGGCGTAGAGGTGCGGGCTTACCAGCCGTTGCGCTCGCGCAACGACGTGATGTGGGCCACGTGGTGGCGGCCGTGCCATGCGTATTGCGCGAGCAGAAAATCCAATGTACCCGAGCCCCATCCAGGGTGACGGAATTTCCGCGACCAATCCGCAGGCGCGATCGAACGTAACAACACGTCCCATCGCTTGTGCAGGTTTTCGATCAACGCGAGCGAAATCTCTATGGGCGGCGTTTTGGTGTCCGCAAGTTCGGCCCAAAGCGACTCTTCATAGGTCTTCAACATAGGCTCGTCTTCGGTGAGAGTCAGTTTGAACCGCGCCATCGCGTTCATGTGGCTGTCAGCAATATGATGGACCAATTGCCGGACCGTCCAGCCACCGGGGCGATACGGCGTGTCAAGCTGGGCGGGCGTAAGGCCGGCGACGGCAGCGGAGAGGCGCGAGGGTGTCTCGGCGATCGCATGTATGAATGCGCGGCGCTCGGCGTCCGTGTTGCTTTGAACTGGCTGGAATTCGCCGATCGGATAGCGCAGGTCGGTTGCCATGCGTTGCTCCTTTGCCCCTACACCGCGGTCGCTTAGCGACCTGGCGTGCCCTTCGCCGCTTCGTAGAGTGGCGAAAGCTCGCGCAGGCGCTTCACGGTTTCGACGACGCGGCCCGCGACGTAATCGACTTCCTCTTCCGTATTAAAGCGGCCGAGGCCGAAGCGGATCGAACTGTGCGCGAGATCCTCGGGCACGCCGAGTGCGCGAAGGACGTAGCTGGGCTCGAGGGTCGCCGAAGTGCAGGCCGAGCCGCTCGACACGGCCACGTCGTTGATGCCCATCAGCAGCGCGTCGCCTTCGACGCCGGCGAAGCTGAGATTCAGATTGTTGGGCAGGCGATGCTCCATCGTGCCGTTGATCGAGGTGTCTTCGAGGCGACTGAGGATCGCTTCTTTCAGCTTGTCGCGCAGGATGCCAAGGCGCTCGTTTTCCGCCGTCATCTCTTTCTCGCAAAGCTCGCAGGCTTTGCCCAAGCCGACGATTCCCGGCACGTTGAGCGTGCCGGAGCGCATGCCGCGTTCGTGGCCGCCGCCGTCGATGAGGGGCGAAAGCTCGACGCGCGGATTCTTGCGGCGCACGTAGAGGGCGCCGACGCCCTTGGGTCCGTAGATTTTGTGCGCGGAGATCGCGAGGAGGTCGATGCCGAGCTTTTCGACGTCGATGGGGATGCGACCGACGGATTGCGCGGCGTCCACGTGGAAGATCATCGATTTTTCTTTGGCGATTTTGCCGATTTCGGTGATCGGCTGCAGGACGCCGATTTCGTTGTTGGCGTGCATGATCGAGATGAGGATCGTCTTCGGCGTGATTGCGCGGCGCAGGTCGTCGAGGTCGATGCGTCCGTCTTTGGCGACCAGCAGATAGGTGACTTCGCAGCCGGATTTCTCGAGGCGCTTGCAGGTGTCGAGCACGGCTTTGTGCTCGGTGGCCTGCGTGATGATGTGATTCCCCTTCGCGCGATACGCCTCGGCGATGCCTTTGAGCGCGAGGTTATCGGATTCGGTGGCGCCGCTGGTGAAGACGATCTCGCGCGGGGTGGCGTGAATGAGGCGCGCGATCTGGCCCCGCGCCGTCTCGACGGCTTCTTCGGCTTTCCAGCCAAATTCATGGTTGCGGCTCGCCGCGTTGCCGTATTTTTCGGTGAAGTACGGCAGCATCGCGTCGAGAACGCGCGGATCGACGCGCGTGGTCGCGTGATTGTCCATGTAGATCGGCAGCTTGGGCGCCATACCGCCTCCATTTTATGTCAACCACTTGCCCGGCGCAGGCCATTCTTCATTTGTTCACACAACTTTTAGCGAGACGTGACATGAGGGTGCGAGTGTTCCGTGTCCCCACAACTCACAACACCCAGGAGGGCGAGAAAAACGTGAAGAAAACTATCGTTATGGTGTTTGCTGTAGCTTTCGCGGCCGCACTGGCATTAGGACCATTTGCCACTAAACTGAGAGCTCAAGACTTCGATCACGATCGAGATCGCGATCAAGACCATTCCGAATTCCATGGTTTTGTACCGGGCAGTATCGTATTGAGCGGCACCGTCTACGTTGGAAACGCCGACACCGTTACTCCCAACGAAGTGTTGCCGCCCGGATGTTTGCAGACCAGCACGATCGCCAGCCAGATCGCCAGCCCAAACCCCGCGACGGTCAACGTGCCGACATTGAAAGGTGGCATCCTGGCTGTACAGGTCCCCTGCGGCTATTCGAGCGACAATGGCGAAGCGCCAAATCTCGAGGACAATCACAACGTTTGGAACAATGCCAGCACCGACGGCAGCTTTGGTGTTTCCTCGCCCATCGTTCTCTGGGACCTTAACACCGACGGCCATATGCTGGGGGCGCTGCACGTTCCGAGCAACGAGATCGTGACCAGCTTTAGCTCCAAATCCGAGCTTGCCTTGAATCGCTCGGCGGACGGCAAGAGCCTCACCTTCATGGGCTATCGCGGTGGTCCCGGCTGCCCGACTCTCACCCTGGACGCGGCGACCAACATCATCACTCAGGGAACGAACGTCGGGCCCACATCGCCCACTGCACCGAACCTGATCGACGTTTCGGCCTCCAGTACGCCGGGCCTGTGTGACCCAACCAATCCCGCGGTCGCGAGCTATATCGGCGCAACGAATCCGACGGCCTATTACCGCTCGGTCGCGGAAGTGGATGCGCGGGGCCGCATCTGGTACACCGATGGCGACGCTTACAGCGGTGACAACTCCCGCGCCTCGATTAAGGGAGACAATTGGATGTACTACTCGGTGGGAAACGACAACAGCGGTAACCTGCCGAAGAAGACGTTCCTGACGACGCAACTGGGCTACAACCTGTCCCACTCGACAGGCGCCGAGCTTTTCGTCCCTGGCGCCGCGCCGCTCGTCCCGCCCAACAACAACATGATCTCCTATTTTATCTCGGTCACCGGAGACAAGCCGGGTAAAGACACCAACTTCCGCGGAATGACGATCTTTAACAACACACTGTACGTCGCCAAAGGCAGCGGCGGGAACGGCCTTAATACCGTTTATCAGCTGGGTACGCCAGGCGTGCTGCCGACTACAGCGAACGCCCCCGTTGGCGGCCTGATCGACGAACCATGGACTGTCCTTCCTGGATTCCCCGACACCGCTGCCAGCACGAACAGCCCGGGCGGGGACTATCCCTTTGGGATCTGGTTCGCGAACGCCACAACGCTGTACGTTTGCGACGAGGGCGACCTGATCGACGCGCCGAATCAGGTGATCAATGGACAGGTGAACGTTGCCGACGCTGGTACGCTGGCAACCGCCGGCCTGCAAAAGTGGGTACTCACCACGTCAGCAACCGGTAGCCCAACCTGGGTGCGCGAGTACGTCATCCAGAATGGACTGAACCTTGGTGTACCTTACGGCGTGCCGAACTATCCTGCGTCGATCGAGCCGGCGACTGGCGGATGCCGCAACATTATCGGCGTTGTGAACAGAGACGGCACCGCGACAATCTACGCGATCACGTCTACGATCAGCAACAACGGCGACAACGGGGCCGACCCCAACAAGCTGGTCAAAGTAACCGATCAAATCAGCGCCACTGAGCCAGCGACTGGAGGCAAACTCGACAACTTCGAAACGATTCGCTCGGCCCGCGCCGGCGAAGCGTTCCGCGGTGTCGCCCTGGCCCCCGAAGACGACGGCTTCTTTTTCGGCCCCGGCTTCCCATTTCTGGGGAATCTCTGATCGGCGGATAAGAACCAGCAATACGGTCAGCGTCCAACCAAGGCTCGCCGAGCGATGTCCGCTCGGTGAGCCTTGTTCTTTTTGAGGAGAAACGCGGGCGAGCGATTCTGCTGATGCGCGAGCTAATTCTGGCGGGGCGGCGCCCACTTTTTGAGGAATCCCGTCACGTCGGCGGGAGCGAGAATCGCGCTGTTGTCGAATTCGCCGTGCTGCTGGGCATAGACGAGCTTGCCGTTTGGGTCGAGGACGGCGAGACTGGGCACGCGAGGAGGCGTCTTCAACGGAATTCCGTAATGGTTGGCAAGGTCGAGGTTCTGATCGCCGTCGTCGCCGACGTTGATATGCACCACGTGATAATTCACCTCGACGAGCGGGGCGATCGCCTTCGATCGAAACGCCGCGTCGAGAACGTGGCAGTCGTAGCACCAGTTTGCGCCGAAAACCAGGATGACGCGCTTGTGGTCCTTCGCGGCGCGCGCCAGCGCAGCTTTGATTTCGGCGCGAGCCCTTTCCGGCGGAGCATAAAGATCCGTGTTGGGTTTCGCAGGATCGGGCAGGCGCAGCGGCGGATTGGGCTCCAAGTCGCTTCGGGAGGTCTGCAGAATGCGCCATCCCGCATCCTCTCGTGCCCAGGCCTGATCCCCCTCGACGACGAACGGCTGCACGCCGGAATTGGTGTGGAGATCAAACTGGATTCGCAGCACGAGTACGACGATGCCCGCTTGCGGATGCTCGATCGCCAGTATCTTCGGCTGAAAATTGCTCAGGCCGCTCGCCGCGAGCGCCGCCCAGAAATGGGGCTCGGCCCCGATTTCCTGCGTCACGCCTTGGGAGGTTTTTGTCTGCGCGGGCGGCGCGATCGAATAGAGCTGTGTGAGAGCTGCGGTGTCGCCGGATTTCACGGCGTTCGCCCAGAGGTCGAGCGGCGCGAACGCGGACTGCGCGGAGACGGCCAAGGCCACTGCGGACAGAATTAGCAGCACCGCCCCGACGCCCACCACGCGACTCGCTTTCATGAGGCCTCCTGACGCACGCGTCCTTTAGGCAATTCTACCGCACGACTTCGCGGCGGCCTATTCCCGCAGGGCGGGCGCAGAGTTGATTGGCCTATAACTCGGCTCGCTGCTACAATGCTCCGACATGGCTGATTGGCGGCAGATTCAAGCGCGTATCCGCAAGGCGAAGAATAGCCCCGAAGCGCTGGCAAAACTCTCCGAACTGTATCAACGCACGCGCGACGCGATGGTGGCGTGGGAACTTGGCGTGGTCGAAGAGAAGGCCGGACGCAACGACGAGGCCGGGACGTGGTACACGATCGCCGCGCAGCGGTTTCGCCGCGCCGACTGGAAGAAGAAGGCCGAAGAGGCGCTTGCGCGGCTGGGAATCGAACTGCCTGCCGCGTCGGCCGAGGCGAACGCTCCCGCACCGATTTCATTTTCGACTGAACGTTCATCCGAGGGCGCATCGGAAGATCGCGCGGAAGCAGCCACGGAATTAGAAGAAGCGCCCGACCCGTACAACGTGCGCATGCCGCTGGCGCTGGGAGAAATTCCGGAGGACGAATCGACGGAAGCCGGCGAGGGTTCGCTCGCGCTGACCGTTGCAAACGGCGGCGCGGCGGCAGCTGGCGCGCCGGACAAGAAAAAACGGCGACGCGGCCGGCGCGGTGGGCGAGGCCGCCGGCGCAAGGGACCTGCAGGTGCGCCGGGACTGCCTGCGCAAGCCTTCGCCGAGAGCGCCGAAACGAAACCGGCGCGACCAGAGCCAACGCCGCGGCCCGCTTTTGAGCGGCGTCCAGTTGAGACCGCGCCCGAATATGACGCGCGCAGCCAGCGCCCGGCGCCGATTGAGCGAGCCGCGCCCATGGAGCTGCCAGCTCCGCAACTGCCGTCCGAACGCGCGGCGCATGGCCGAGGCGATCCGGCTCTTGCCTCACGGATGGCGCACCTCGAATCTCTTTTGCGGCGGCTCGTGGGCAGTCCCCTACGCCGGCTCGACGAAGCGGACGAAGCTCCGGCCGGGCCGGGCGTCTTCCTGCTTTCGGATTCCGATCAGGTGACGTCGTATTACATCGAGGCTTGCCAGACTCTGCGAATCGGTCTTGGCAATCTCGCGCGCGGCGGCAGCCGCGGCGGAAGATCGCAACGAGGGGGCCGTGGTGATTCCGAAGGTCTCAAGTCCAAACTGGCCGAGCATCTGGGAATCAGCGAATCGAAAGTGTCGCAGTACATGAAGGACCATTGCGTGGTCCGGTGGATACAGCTCGACGACGAGGCGCCGCATTTGGCGCATTTTGCCATCGGAGTTCTGCGGACGCCTCTCAACGTCGAGTAAATACCAGCGGGAACAGGACTTAGGTCCTGGAACCGGGCGCCGTTTAGCCCGCTTATGTGCCCGTTCAACCCCCTATTTGCCCCTTTGAACGCACACCTGTGGACGGACCAATCGAATACCAAGCAAACTATGCTACGGTAAGACTTTAGGGCGTAGAGCACTTTTACCGTAAGTCGTAAGTGTTGGGCCTACCCAGGGGCGCAGCAGGTATCCAAGAGATTAAGATTCACTGAGGAGGGGTGCAGCAAAATGGGAAACACGGCAAGCAATCATCTCTGGAAGGTTTTTGACTGGACGCTGTGTAAGGGCGCGAAAGTCACCTTCAACACGATCCAGTTTTTCAATAAATACAATCCGAATCCTTCCTTTACTCCGAAATGGTCCGACAAGCCGCTGTTGAAGTCGTGGGAGAAGTCGAAGCCTACGCTCGGCTGGCCGCGCACCACGGATTCCCTTTGCCCCGATTGTGTGAAAGAAGCGCGCGACGCCATAACCAACGGCAAGAAGGATTGGACCGACCTTGTCCACGAGAAGGTCGGCGAAATCAAGGCGCAGATCATCGAACGCGACTGCCAAGTCTGGATGGTGAAGGAATGCCCCATCCACGGGAAGTATGAAGACCTGATGGCCATCGACGCAAAATTCCTCGAATGGATCGAGAAGAATTTCCCCGGCCGCGATATTCCCGCGCACAACGACGAAGACCTGCACCGGCACGGATCGAGCACGGTCCGGCACGGACGCGGCGCGGTGCTCACCGTCGACCTGACCAACCGCTGCAACATGATGTGCGATCCCTGCTTCATGGACGCGAACCAGGTGGGCTACGTCCACGAGCTGGATTGGGATGAAATCACCGAAATCCTCGACAACGCGCTGAGGATCAAGCCGCGCCGCCAGATGTCCGTGCAGTTCTCAGGCGGCGAGCCGACGATGCACCCGCGATTTACGGATGCGGTCGCCTACGCGCGCAAGATCGGTTACAACAGCGTGCAAGCCGCGACGAACGGCATCGAGTTCGCGAAGAGCAAGGAATTCTGCAAGAAGGCGTTCGACGCCGGGATGCGCTACGCGTATCTGCAGTTCGACGGAATCGGCAACGACGCAAACAGCCACCGTCAGGTCGGCAATTTGTTCGACGTGAAGCTGCGTGCGATCGAGAACATGCACGAGGCCGGCATCGAAATCGTGCTGGTCACCACGATCGTCAACAACGTGAACAACGATCAGGTGGGTCCGATCGTGAAGTTCGCGATGGAGAACCCCAAGAAGATCGCGTTCGTTTCGTTCCAGCCGGTGTCGTTCACCGGGCGCGACGAAGACATCACACCGGAGCGGCGCATCCGCCAGCGCTACACGCTTTCGCACCTCGCCAAGGACGTCAGCTCGCAGGTGGGCAAGATCGAGCCGACGCGTGACTGGTTCCCGCTGTCGTTCATTTCGCCTTTCGCGGGTTTTGCGGATATGGTGCACGGCCCCGACGCGATGTGGGGCTCGCTCTCCTGCGGCTGCCACCCGAATTGCGGCGTGGGCACGGCCGTGATGATTCACAAGGAAACGAAAGAGTGGGCGCCGATTTCGCGGTTCCTCAACGCGCCGCAGCTCGTGAAAGACGTTTCGGCGATCACGGACGCGGCCCGCGGCAAGAAGTTTTCGGCCTTCATGATGGCTCTGGCGATGCTGAAGAATTACGACCCCTACGAGGCGCCGCCGAGCTTGAAGCTGAAGGACATTCTCAGGAAATTCGACAAGACGTGGGCGGTTTCGAAGGACGCGGACAAAAAATACGGGCGCACCAACCCGCAGCGCACCTACGAAGACGCGATGAAGCGCCGCGCCGAAGACCCGTGGAACATGCTGTTCATCGCAGGCATGTGGTTCCAGGACCTCTTCAACTACGATTTCCGCCGCACCGAGATGTGCATCATCCCGTACGCCACGCAGCAGGGCGAAATCTCCTTCTGCGCGTACAACACAGGCATCGGCTGGCGGAAAATCATCGAGAACATGTACAAGAACGCGACCGTCGCCGAGTGGTACAAGACGCACGGCAAGCACGAAATCTACGCCAAGGGCAAGGCCGTGAGTCTCGAGCACTACGAGCATTCACTGCGGATTAATTCGGACGACGCCTCGCGCGTGCGTCACCTCGAGCACGACATTCCGCAGACCGCGGCCGAAGAAGACCGCATCCGCCGCAAGAAGGCCTTCGAGGAAGCGGCCAAGGTGCGGAAGATTTACGAAGAGCTCGTCCTGAAAAAGCCCCAGGAGACCGTGGTGCAGATCGGCACGATCCAGCAGATTCAGATGGCGGTCCCAGGCGCAACCGTCAAACCGGTGCAGATTGCCCCGGCTAACGGCAGCAATGGCAACGGCGAAGCCAAGCTCGATCAGGCCGCCGAAGCCGTCGCGGGCGACTAGCGCCCCAGATCGACTCCGTGGGGCGGGTTTCAAGCCCACCCCTACACGACAACATTGAATCGCAAAAAGGCCCCGGCTTCCGCCGGGGCTTTTGTTTTGCGCAAGACTGTTCTGATAGCATCGCTACATGCTGCCTATGCCGTGGAAGAGTTTTGCAGCGCCGCGCGACGACAGGGGATACGTAGCGCTGCTTTCCTTCCTGCCGCTGAAACGCTACTGGATGATCCCGAAGTTTGCCGGGCTGACGATGGAAACGATGCGGCAGCTTGCCAAGGCGCACGGACTGATCGGTTACGCGCTCGGGGCGGAACTGACATTGAAGCGATTCTGGACGCTGTCGGTCTGGGAAGACCGGCAATCGCTGAGGGATTTCGTCGAGCAGATTCCGCACAGCCGGATCATGCAGGAACTGGCGCCTCATATGGGCAAGACGGGGTTTGCCGAATGGACGGTTCGCGCTTCCGAAATTCCGATCCCGTGGGCGACAGCCCGGCAGCACCTGATAAAATGAGCGTATGACCGATCGCCGCGCACGCGCCCGCGAACTCGCCACCGAATTTGTCGCCAAAGGCGACCCCACGGGATGGTTCGAGGTGCTGTATCAGGAAGGCGAGCAAGGGAAGAGCATCGTTCCCTGGGCCGACCACAAGGCGAATTCTCACCTGAGCGAATTCTGGAAGGCGCACCCGCTTGAGGCGGCCGGCAAATCGGCCCTCGTGGTTGGAAGCGGCTTTGGCGAGGATGCCGAGGAGATCGCTGCGTGGGGATTTCAGACGACCGGATTCGACATCGCGAAGACCGCCATCACCGCGGCGAAGAAGCGCTTCCCGAACTCGCCAGTGAACTATGTGGTGGCGGATTTATTCGATCCGCCGCCCGCCTGGCGCCACAGCTTCGATTTCGTTTTCGAGACGAACACGCTGCAGGCGCTGCCCGCTTCGTTGCGCCCACGCGCGGCCGAAAAAATCGCAGAGTTCGTGAAGCCGGACGGCGTGCTGCTGGTGATCGCGCGAGGCCGCGAAAAAGACGAGCCCGAAGGACAATTGCCGTGGCCGCTCATGCGCGAGGAATTCGCAGATTTCGTTCGCGCAGGCTTGCGCGAAGAATCGTTCGAGGATTTCGCCGATCCGGAGCCGCCGTGGGTGCGCCGTTTTCGCGTGCTTTACAAGCGGCCGAAAGTGGGGCCGTAAACGGGCTTATCCGTCCAATTTTGGTACAATTGGACATCTAGACTGACGCGATTTGAGGGCTACTTCCGATGCCAATCTACGAATACATTTGCGACGACTGCGGCGAGCACTACGAGCGAATCGTGATGAACGGGAGCACGAAAATCACGTGCCCGAAGTGCGCGAGCTCGAAGAGCACGATCCAGCTTTCGGTGTTCGCGGCCCACGGCAACGGAACGAAAGCGTCGGGCGGATCGTCGCCGGCATCCGGCTCGGGCGGCGGCTGCTGCGGCGGAGCCTGCGGCTGCCACTAAGTAATGGAGCGCGGCTGCACGCGCGCTTGATTGGCGAAATCCCACCTGCAACGGTTCACCTTCACCTGCAATTTGTGAGACACTCTGCCCCGGGGAAACTGTCGGGAAGGGGGGAGTGATGCCGAAGAGGTCCGCAATGTTCGCCGCCGTGGCAATTGTTGGAATCGTGGTGTGCGCGAACGCGGTGAAGGCGCGTGCCGCCGCGCGCGGGCAAAACTCCGCCGCTGCGATCGAGCAAGCGGCGGATTGCGACCGCCAGTGCCTGTACGGCTTCGTCGATCAATATCTGCAAGCTCTCGTGGCGAAGGATCCTTCGCGGCTACCCTGGGCGAAGAGCGTGAAGTTCACGGAAAACAACGTCGTGCTCGACGTGGGCGACGGCCTGTGGGGCACGATCAGCGGCTTGGGTCCCGAGGACGTGCGCGCGGCCGATCCGGCGAACGGGCAGGTGATGTACATGGGCGTGGTGGCCGAGCACGGCATCCAATCCTTTCTCGTGCTGCGGATGAAGGTGGACGACCACAAGATCTCGGAGGTCGAAACGATCGTGGATCGCCAGGGCATGGGCCCCGGACCCTTCGGCGATCCTGCCACGATGCAGCCGCTGCCGATTCTGCTCGCGGATGTTCCGCCGGACCAGCGCACGCTGCGCGCGAAAATGATCGCGCTCGCCGACGGCTACTTCAACACGCTGCAGCTCAACGACGGCCACATCTTCACGGTATTCGATCCGGCGTGCAGCCGCCGCGAGAACGGCGTGTGGACCGCGAGCGATCCGCATCCCGACCCGAAATCGACCTATTCGCAATTCGGAAAATATTCGTGCGAGGAAGGATTCAAGCTCGGCAACTACCGCTGGGACGACCGGCTGCGCGCGCGGCGCTTTCCTCTGGTGGACGAAGAAAAAGGATTGATCCTCGCCGGCGGGTTCATCGATCATTCCGCGCGCCTCGAAAAATACACGACGACGGACGGAGTGGTCCACGACACGCCGCTGAAATCGCCGCATTCATTCTGCTACCTCGAGCTTTTCAAGATCGTGGACGGCAAGATTCGGCACGCCGAGTCTGTATTCATCACCGTGCCGTACAACATGCCGTCGCCGTGGGTACGAGACGGCGAGTAAGCCTTCATGCCGAGGCGAGGGCGAAGGGAAGAGAGATTCTTCGCTTCGCTCAGAATGACGAACGACGGAAGGAGATTGCGCCATGGTTGATTTTTCGAACCAGCCGACGATGAAGGGATTTTTCGCGCCGACGCGCTTCGAGGCCGACGTCTACGATTGCGAAGTGACCGGGAAGATTCCGACGGACCTGAACGGCGCGTTCGTGCGCCTCGGCGGCGACTGGCTGTATCCACCGAAATTCGAGGACGACTCGCCGTTCAGCATGGACGGCTACATCAACATGTTCCGCTTCAAGAACGGGATCGTTGATTACAAAGGCCGCTGGGTGAAGACGCCGCGATACAAGGCGGACCTTGCGGCGCACAAACAGCTCTTCGGGAAGTACCGCAACCCTTTCACCGACGATCCGAGCGTCCACAATCTGGATCGCTCCGTGCAGAATACGACCCCGCTCTGCTTTGCGGGCAAGCTCTTCACGTTGAAAGAGGACAGCCTGCCCTACGAAATCAATCCGAAAACGCTCGAAACGATCGGGCCATATGATTTTCACGGCAAGTACAAGAGCCTCACGTTCACCGCGCACCCGAAAGTCGATCCTGTGACGGGCGATATGATCTGCTACGGCTATGAGGCGACGGGGCTCGAGACGCGCGACGTCTTTCTGTACACGATCGACAAGACGGGGCACGTGAAGCGCGAGGTCCGTTTCCAGGCGCCCTACGTCGCCATGGTTCACGATATCGGGCTGACGCAAAAGCACGTGATCATCCCGGTGTTCGGGTTCGTCAGCAGCATGGAGGGCCTGAAAGAAGGCAAGGTTCACTGGGGCTGGGACAACACGAAGCCCGCCTACGTCGGCATCATTCCGCGCGACGGCGAGGCGAAGGACATTCGCTGGTTCAAGGGGCCTTCGCGCGCCACGGTGCACACGCTGAACGCGCGCACCGAAGGCGAAAAGGTGATTCTCGAAGCGGCGATTTACGACGGGAATCCGTTCCCATTTTTCCCGCCGATCGATGGCTCGCCGTGGGATCCGACCAAGGCGCGCGCGTACATCCGCCGCAATACGTTCAATCTTGCATCGAAAGACGACGGCTTCACCGAGGAGAAGCTTTTCGAGATGAATGTGAGCGACCTCGGGCGCGTCGACGACCGCTATCTTTCGCTGCCTTACCGCTACGCTTTCACGGCGTTCGCGGACAAGCAGCGGCCGTTCGACGAGTGGAAGGCCGGCAACCTCGGCGGGCGAGTAAACAATTGCTACGGGCGCTTCGACCTCGCGACCGGCAAGATGAGCTCGTATTTCGCGGGCGATACGCACAGCCTGCAGGAAGTGTGTTTCGTTCCGAAGAAAAACGGCGCCGAGGGCGAAGGCTACGTGATCGGCGTGGCGTCGAATTACGCGGAGATGCGTTCGGAGCTGGTCATCGCCGACGCGCAGCATCTCGAGGATGGCGATGTGGCGCGCGTGATTCTGCCATTTCGCGCGACGGCGCAGGTCCACGGGCGATGGATGGACGAAGATGAGCTGCCGTTCGCCTAAGGAGCCCAGCATGCTGACGCGACGCGATTTCGTGGCGAAGCTGGCGGTGGCGAGCGCAGCGATCGGCGCGTTTGCGCTGGCGCCCGAAGCAGCATGGACGGCCAAGGAATCCGCATCTTTCGTGCAATCCCGCACGCCGGTCGTGTCGTTCCACATGGACCGGCCGTACCTCGATCCCACGGGCACAGCGATGCCGTATCGCCCGCCGAGCGGTGCGCGTTCCGGCGCGCCAGCCGCGCAATTCAGCGATGAGACGTTTCGCCGCATGCAGTGCTACGCTTGAATCGCGCCAGAACGCGCGCATCAGACCAGATGATGACCGCCAAGAACAGCATCTTCTCGCAGGAAACATCCCGGTTCTTTCGCGAGCTCGGGCGCAACAATCACAAGCCGTGGATGGACGAGAACCGCGAGCGATACCGCGCGGTGCTCGTCGATCCGCTGCGCGAGCTGCTCGAGAGGCTCACACCGGCCGCGCGGAAACTGAATCCGCGATTTGCTGTCGGCGGGCGCGTGGGCGAGAATTTTTCGCGCATCAATCGCGACATTCGCTTCGCGCGGGACAAATCGCCTTACCGCACGCAGATGTATCTCTTCTTCGCGGAGCCGGAAGGCGGAGCGCAGCTGTACGTCGGCCTTTCGGCCGACGCCGTGACGTGCGGCTTCCGCGTGTATAGCGAGGGCCGGACTTCGCCGCTCGTGCAGATCGGCCGCGCGCGGGGCGGCGAAAATTCGGCGTGGATCGAGCGGCAGAAGCGCCGGCTCGCGAAATACGAAGGCTATTGGTACGCGACCGAAAAGGGCGAGTGGGCAAAGCACAAAGGCTGGCCCGTGAAGCCGGAGAATTGGAAGAAATTGCAGGGATGGGTGGTGCGGAGGAAACTCGCGACGGCGGCTGCGACGCGCTCGGGATTCGACCGAGAGGTCGCCAAGATTTTTCGCGAGGTCTATCCGTTGTATCCATTCACGATCTCGGCGGCATGGAAAGCGTAAGAATCAGGAGCGATTTCGATGGCCATCAGCAGAACGCAAGCGCGCACCGAGCATGCCGCGCAGGCAGGAGCCGGGCACGACCAGTTCACGGAGACGATTTATGGCGCGGTCTGCGCCGGATGCCACAACTACATCCTCATCGACAAAACGAATTGCCCGCCCACATGCCGCGAGCACGAGAGTTGCCGCCAGGCATATTCATGAACGCCCGTAGCGCATAAGCGCACACGCCCGTTTCGCCGTGTGAAACGGGATTAAGATAGAGCCACCAGCCACGCCAGCCGGGAGAATGCAACACCTGTTCGGCCGAACGGCATCTACGTCATTATTCCGAAAGCGCTGCGACTGAGGTTCCCGATGAAAGCTACACACGGATTTCGCTTCCCGGGCCGAAGACTCTCTCACGAGCGTCCGGCACGCCGCTTCGCGGATTGGGCCGCCGCTTTCGTGCTGGCGTGCGCGTGCATCGCGATGGCTACGTTCTCAGTCCGCGCTCAGGAAAATCCCGCCACGAGCGCGCCGGCTGCTCAGCAAGACGCCGAACCCGCCCTGACGCACCGGCCGGCCGAGCAGGCACTCACGAGTCCAACGGTCGCTTTGACGGTCCCCAAGGGCACGCCGATCCAGGTGGCGCTCGATAAGGAAGTGCGCATCGAGAAAGTCGGACAGACGGTACGCGGGCACGTGGTCGAGCCGGTGTACGCGTTCGATAAGCTGGTGATCCCGGCGGGATCGGAAGTGACGGGGCAGATCTCGAAGATCGAGCATGTCTCCACCGGGAAGCGGGTGGTGTCCGGGCTCGACGCCGATTTCACGCCTGCGCACAAGGTCGAAGTCGAGTTCAACCAAATCAACCTGGCGAATGGCAAACAGATTCCCGTCCAAACGAAAGTGATCCCGGGATCGGGGCAGGTGATCGAGTTTGTCTCCGCCGCGGATGATCGCCAGAAAAAAGGTGTGATGGATGCCGCCGCGGCAAAGACGAAAGAAGCAAAGCAGCAAGCCAAGCAGGAATGGAACAACGCGATGAGCCAGGTAAAAGCGCCCGGCAAGATCCATCGCATCGAGCGCTTCGCCGTCGCGCAGCTTCCCGTGCATCCGCAATATATCGACGCCGGAACGGTCTACTTCGCAGAACTGCAGGAGCCACTGGATTTCGGCACGGAGCCGCTGACCACGCAGATGGCGAGCTCGATCGGAACGACGCCGGCGGATGGCACAGTGGTCCAGGCACGGCTGATGACGCCGCTCAGTTCGGCGACTGCGAAGAAGGGCGACGAGGTCGAGGCGGTGGTTTCGCGGCCGCTGTTTGATGGCGACAGGCTGATTTTGCCGCAAGGCAGCTTTCTGAAAGGCTTGGTGGTGCAGGTGCAGCCCGCGCATCGGCCGGACAAAAACGGCCAACTGCGTCTGGTGTTTCACGATTTGATTTTGCCGGAAGGCGTCGAGCAGAAAGTGGAAGCAAGCCTCGCGGGTGTGGAAGCGGCGAAGGCGGACAATGTGAAGCTCGATTCCGAAGGCGGTGCGCAAGCGACGTCGCCGAAGACGCGCTATCTGAATGCGGCTATTTCGATCGGCCTTGCGGGAGTGTCGACCCTGGGCGATGCGGACGCGAAGACGCCGAATCCCGCGGGAAACACGAGCAATCGAGTGGCGGGCGGCGCGGCCGGCTTCAAAGCCGTAGGCATGGTGATGGGCGTGTTGGTCCACTCGCGCGCGTTCGGCTATTCGATGGGCGCGTATGGCGCGGGCATGTCGGTTTACACGAATTTCATCGCGCGCGGCCGCGACGTAATTTTCCCCAAGGACACGGCCATGACGATCGGCATCAGCACGCGCCCGCCGGAGAGCGCGCCCTCACCCGCGACGAATCCAGGTGCGCAGCCTGGTTCCCCGGCGCCATCCTCCGGAAAGCCTCTCGGCGAGTAGTTGCTGCCTTTGCAGCGTATTCGTTGACGGAAGCGGCTTGCGGGCCATATAATTGGGGTTTGTCAATTGAGCAGGGAGGCAGCATGTACGCCGTAATTCGAAGTGGGGGAAAGCAGTACCGCGTCGAGCCGGGCGAGACGATCGAGGTCGAGCGGCTGGACGGCAAGGTGGGCGGCAAGGTGACGTTTGAAGACGTGATCGCCGTGCGCACCGACGACAAAAAGATTCTGGGCGGCGAACAGGCCGCGAAAGCCAAAATCACCGGAAAAATCGTGAAGCACCTGCGCGGCCCGAAACTCAAAGTGCTGAAATTCAAGACGGGCGGCCAGTACAAAATTCAAACCGGCCACCGGCAGGGACTCACCGCCGTGGAAGTCGGCGAGATTCAACTTTCCTAGGGGTTCGTCATGGCACATAAGAAGGGCGGCGGGTCATCCGTAAACGGGCGCGACTCGCATGGACAGCGGCTCGGAGTGAAGCGGTTCGGCGGACAGCTTGTGACCGGTGGCAGCATTCTGATCCGGCAGCGCGGGACGCGCTACAAGCCCGGCAAGAACGTGGCACGCGCGAAGGACGATTCGTTGTTCGCGTTGAAGACCGGCGTGGTCCGCTTCGAGGATAAGGGCGCGAAGGGGCGCTTCATCAGCGTGCTCCTGGTCGAAGACGGCGCCGCCGTGGGCGGCGCTGAAGCGAAGCCCGCGGCACCTGCGGCCAACTAGAGACTCATCGTTCATCGCGTCACTGGTCGTATTGACTGGCATTGGCTGGCACTGATCGGTATTGACCCCCAATCGCAGGACGGCGTTTCTACCAAGGCTTTTCGCGGCGGAGGCGTCCGCCTGTCCCTCATTCGCGGCATACGCTTCCTTCGTGTACACTTTTGAAACGGGTGACTTGTGTTTGTAGATGAAGCCAAAATCCTGGTGAAGGGCGGCGACGGCGGCAATGGCTGCGTCGCGTTTCGGCGGGAGAAATATGTCCCAAGGGGCGGGCCATCGGGCGGCGACGGCGGCCACGGCGGCGACATCGTGATCGAAGCGAATCCGAACGACAACACGCTGCTGCGCTATCGCTACAACCGCGAATTCCGCGCCGAGCGCGGGCGCCACGGCGAAGGATCCGATTGCCACGGGCGGTCGGGCGAAGACACGCTGCTGAAAGTTCCCGTGGGCACGGTGATTTTCGACGCGGATTCCGGAGAGCAGCTTTTCGATTTCACCGAGCCGGGGCAACAGTTTCGAGCGGCACGCGGCGGGCGCGGCGGGCGCGGCAACGGGAATCCGGCGTTCGTCCGGCCATGGCACCAGGCGCCGCGCGAGCACGAGGATGGGCGTCCGGGGCAGGAACTCCATCTGCGGCTCGAATTGAAATTACTGGCGGACGTAGGGCTGGTCGGCTTCCCGAACGCCGGGAAATCGACGTTCATCTCGCGCATCTCGGCGGCACGGCCGAAGATCGCGGCCTATCCTTTCACGACGCTCGAGCCGCATCTCGGAGTCGTTTCCGCCGATCCCGATGCGGCGCCGGGGCAGGGACGCACGTTCGTAGTGGCTGATTTGCCGGGCTTGATCGAAGGCGCCCACGAAGGCGTGGGGCTGGGCATTCGGTTCCTGAAGCATGTGGAGAGGACGCGGCTGATCGCGCATCTTGTTGATACGAGCGACGCCAACGACCGCGATCCGGTGCGCGATTTCGAGATCATCGAGCGCGAACTCGCGGCGTTCAGCCCGGCGCTTGCTGAAAAGCCGATGATCGTGGTGGCGACAAAACTCGACGCGACAACCGACCGCACGCGGCTCGAAGAGCTGCGAGCCTTCGCGGCGGAACGGGGCCTCGAATTCCACGCGATCTCTTCGGCAAGCGGCGAGGGCATCGTCGAGCTGGTGCGGGCAATCGCCAACGCACTCGACAAGATCCCGAAACCGGTCGTCGCGACGGACGCGTCCAAAGAGGGCGAGCTGCCCGAGACCAGCGCGGTCGAAGTGCCGCACGTCGATGATGCGACTGCCGCAGCGCCGCATACGGAGAAACGTTGATCCCGCAGCCGGCTCTTGAATCTCCGGGCACGGGGCATCACCGCTCTGTGGCGCTTTTCGGCGGGACGTTCGATCCTGTGCACGCGGGCCACATCGCCGTGGCGCAGGCGGCGCAGCGGCGCTTCCATCTCGACGCAATCCATTTCATTCCTTCGTCGCACCCGCCGCACAAGCCGCAGCGCGAGCTGACGCAGTTCGCGCATCGTTACGCAATGGTGGCATTGGCGTGCGGAGGGCATCCGGGATTCATCCCCTCGCTTGCGGAAGCGCCCCTGAGCGGCGCGCCGCACGTCTTTTACACGATCGAGACGGTGCGAAAATTCCGCCGCGAGCATCCCGACGCGCATTTGTACTTTATCGTCGGCGCGGACCAGTTTCTCGAAATCCCGACGTGGAAACACTACGACACGCTGCTCGACCTTTGCGATTTCATCATCGCGAGCCGCCCCGGTTTCCGGCTCGATGCGCTGCGCCTTGTGATTCCTCCGGAAAAGCTGGGCCGGGCGGCGGCGCAAAGCCCGCAGAAAATCGTGCTGCGGAAATCGACGGTCTATCTGCTAACCACGGTCGCGAGCCACGTCTCCTCGACCGAGGTGCGCGTGCGGCGCGAGCGCGGCCAGAGCATCCACGGGCTTGTGCCGGCGCGCGTGGAGGAATACATTCTCGGACAGGCCCTGTACCAGTGAACTTGGAAACCTTGCGCCCCGAAATTCGGTGGGCCGTGGAAGCGGCTCAGGACAAGCAGGCCGTGGACGTGACGGTGCTGAAACTCGCGGGGACGACTGCGTTCGCCGAATATTTTCTGCTGTGCTCGGGAAGCAGCCAGCCGCAGATCAAGGCCATCGGCGAAGCGATCGAGGAGCGGCTGGATCGCGAGCGCGTCCACCTGGCGCATCGCGAGGGCAAATCCGGCGCGGAATGGGTCCTGCTCGACTACGGCGATTTCATCGTGCACATCTTCAGCGAACGCGCGCGGCAGTATTACGATCTCGAGCGGCTCTGGCGCAACGCCGAGCGGTTCGATATCCCCGCGCCCGGCAGGCCTCACGAGATGAATGCCGAATCCGAAGGAGACGCGGCTCAGCGATGAGCGCCGCGGAAATCGTCTGGGTCGCGGCCGATCCGGCCTCGCAGCGTGTTCTCGAAATCGCGGGAAAGCTTGCCGAAACGGCGACCACGCTTCTGATTACCGGCGAGAGCGGCACGGGCAAAGACCAGCTCGCGCGCTGGATTCACGAGCATGGTCCTCGACGCGACGCGCCATTCCTCAAAATCGACTGCGCCAGCCTGCCCGCCGAGCTGGTGGAATCCGAACTTTTCGGCCACGAGCGCGGCGCGTTTACGGGTGCTGTGGCGCGCAAGCCGGGACGGCTCGAGATGGCGCTCGGCGGCTCGGTGATTCTCGACGAAGTTGCCGCGCTCTCATCCGTGATGCAGGCGAAGCTTCTGCGCGTTCTCGAAGAGCGCACGTTCGAAAGGCTCGGCGGCACGGAGACGCTGCGCATGGAGGCGCGCGTGATGGCGCTGACCAATACGAAGCTCGACGAGGCCGTCGCGACGGGCCGCTTTCGTGAAGACTTGTTTTTCCGCCTCAACGTGCTGGCGTTTTCGGTGCCGCCGCTGCGCGAGCGCCACGCCGATATTGCCCCTCTCGCCGCGCACTTTCTCGCCCGGCTCGGCCCCGTGCACGGGCGTGCCGACGCAGCGCTCGATCCTGCGGCGCTGGCGCTGCTCGAGTCGTACGCGTGGCCGGGGAACGTGCGCGAATTGAAAAACGCGATCGAGCACGCGCTCGTGTTTGCGAAGGAGCCCGTCTTGCGCGGCGAGGATTTCCCGGAAATTCTGCGCGCGGCCAATTCGCGCGGTTCCGTGGCTTCGCTGCGCTCGCTTGAAGATCTCGAGCGCGAAGCCATTCGCGCGACGCTCGAGGCGACGCACTACAAGATCGGCCAGGCAGCGGATTCGCTCGGCATCAGCCGCAAGACGCTGCTCGAAAAACGCAAGAAATACGGCCTGATGTAGGGCCAGCGGCTTTCGAGGCCGGCCGCAACCGTATTCAGGCTCCGTCGCCACGATGAAAATCCGGCTGCTCATGCTCGGCAGGACGCGGCGCCAGGAAATGCGCGCACTGCTCGATGATTACGTCCACCGCATCGAGCGTTACGCCGAAATCGAAATTAGCGAATTGCGCGATGGCTCGCCAGCCGCGCTGCGCAAGCTGAAGATCGAGCCGAGCGCGACGGTCGTGCTGCTGGATGCCGCCGGAAAGCAGTTCACGTCGCAGCAATTCGCCCGCTGGCTCGGCGACCTCCGCGACCGCGGCGCGCGCGAGCTCATTTTCCTGTGTGGCGACGCGGAGGGCTTCCCCACCGATCTGCGCGATGGCGCCCGACAGAAAATCTCGCTCTCGACGCTGACCATGCCGCACGAATTCGCGCGCGTCGTGCTTGCTGAACAGATTTACCGGACCTTTGCGATTCTCGCGGGGCATCCTTATCCGAAATAGCCACGGAGACAGGAGGCACGGAGCCAGGATTCATGGAGAACCGGCGCTCCTGTGGGCTTTGGTGACTTCGCGGCAAGTCGCTTCTTGACCTTTGGGGAGGGCGCGGCCAGTATTGGAAATTGCGGCTCGGGGAGCGATTGAATGCCGGAAGGCCAGGGGCTTCTCATCGTTTACACGGGGCCCGGTAAGGGCAAGACGACTTGCGCGCTGGGCACGGCGTTTCGCGCGGTGGGCCAGGGGCTGCGCGTGCTGATGGTGCAATTCATCAAGGGCTCGTGGCATTACGGCGAACTCGACGCCGCCAAGATGCTGGGCGACGACAAATTCGAGATTCGCCCCATGGGGCGCGGCTTCGTGAAAGTTGGCGGTGCGGATACCGATCCGGAGGACATTCGCCTGTGCGAGCAGGCTTGGGACTTCGGCCGCGAGCAGATTTACAGCGAGAAATACGATCTGGTCGTGCTGGACGAGATCAATTACGTGATCAGCTACAAGATGCTGGATGCGGAGCGCGTGGTCGAATCGTTGGCGAAGCGGCCCGAGCGCGTGCACGTGATCTGCACGGGGCGCAACGCGCATCCGAAGCTGGTCGAGGCCGCCGATCTTGTCACCGAGATGCGCGAGGTGAAGCATCCGTATACGAAAGGCATCCTCGCGCAGCGCGGGATCGATTACTAGGAAGCATGCGAGATTGAGATTTCCAAATGGCATGGTTTAAGCGCGACAAAAAATCGATCGAGAATCCGACGCCCGTCGACGAGCGCCGCGTCCGCACCGAAGGGCTGTGGACGAAGTGCAGCGCGTGCGGCGCCATCATCTGGAAAAAGGATCTCGAAGCGAACTGGGAAGTCTGCCCCAAGTGCGATCAGCATTTCCGCCTCTCCGCGCGGCGGCGGCTCGAGCTGCTGCTCGATGACGAACCGTGGACCGAACACGATCCCGATCTCGTGTCGAGCGATCCCTTGCATTTCCACGACACCAAAGCTTACGCCACGCGGCTCGGCGAGGCGCAGCAGAAGCTTAAGATGGGCGATGCGATTATCACCGCCGAGGCCAGGCTCCGCGGGCGTCCGGTAATCTGCTGCTCGATGGAGTTTCGCTTTATCGGCGGATCGATGGGCGCCGTAGTGGGAGAAAAAGTGGCGCGGGCGGTCGAGCGTTCGGCGGCGCGGAAGCGGCCGCTGTTGATCGTGTCCTGCTCCGGCGGCGCGCGGATGATGGAAGGGGCCGTCAGCCTGATGCAGCTTGCGAAAGTTTCGGCGGCGCTGGCGCGGCTTGACGAAGCGCGCGTGCCGTTCATTTCGATTCTGACCGATCCCACCACGGGCGGCGTCACCGCGAGCTACGCGATGCTTGGCGACCTGAATATCGCCGAACCCGGCGCGCTGATCGGCTTTGCGGGCCCGCGCGTGATCGAGCAGACGCTGCGGCAAAAGCTTCCCGAGGGATTTCAGACGGCCGAATTTCTTCTCGATCACGGCTTTCTCGACGCCGTAGTCCCACGCAAGGAATTGAAGGCTTACATCGCGCAGGCGCTCGGCTTTTTCCTCGACACCGCATGACCTACGATGAATCCGTTCGAGCGCTGCTGGCGCTCGGGCGCGAGCTGGCCTCGCCGCAGCAGGCTCGCGTTCAAAAGTTCGGCCTCGAGAACATCTCGATTCTCGCCGAAGCCCTCGGAAACCCGCACCGCGCCATGCCGTGCGCGCACATTGCCGGAACGAACGGCAAAGGCTCGACGGCGGCGATGCTCTCTTCAATTCTGCGCGCGGCGGGCCTGCGCACCGGCCTCTACACGTCGCCGCACCTCGAACGCATCAACGAGCGCATCCGCATCGACGGCAACGACATCTCCGACGACGACTTCGCGGCCGCGTGGACGCGCGTGCAATCCGTCATCGAGGCGCTGCTTGCTTCCGGAAAGCTCGCGGCGCACCCCACATATTTCGAGTGTGTGACGGCGATGGCATTCGTCGCTTTCGCGAAGAGCGAACTGGATTTCGCGATCTACGAAGTCGGCCTGGGCGGACGGCTCGATTCCACGAACATCGTCCAGCCCGAAGTAGCTGTGATTACTTCGATCGATTTCGATCACGAGGATTTTCTCGGGCACTCGATCGAGGAAATCGCGTCAGAAAAAGCGGGGATCATCAAGCCCGGCGCGTGGGTGGCAAGCTCGGCCGAGCGGCCCGAAGCGCGCGCCGTGATCGCCCGCCGCTGTAAGGAAGTTGACGCGCGCCTGGTCGAGATCGACGCTGCGTGGCGCATCGAGGAAGAACGCGCATCCAGCGGATGCTATCGAGCGACGGTTTCGCCGGTTCACTCGCACAAGACGATCGCGATCGAGCCGCCGTTGCCCGGCCGATTCCAAATCCGAAACGCACTCGCGGCGGCCACGGCGGCGCGCCTGCTCGGGGAGCACGGATTCTCCATCGACGACAAGGCGATCGAAGGCGGCATTCGCGCCGCTCGATGGCCGGGCCGGCTCGAGCGGCTCGCCGAGCGTCCCGCGATTTACCTCGACGGCACGCATAATCCCTCCGGTGCGCGCGAACTGCTGAGATTTTGGGACGAAAATTTCAAGGGCCGCCGCATCCTGCTCGTCTATGGTGCGATGCGCGACAAAGCGGTCGATGAAATCGCCGGGCTGCTCTTCCCAGCCGTTGATTTCGTGATCCTCACCGAGCCGCGCCAGCCGCGCGCCATCTCCGCGCCCTTGCTTGCAGAGATGACCAGCCACCTCGCAAAGAAATCGGATGTCGTGCGCGATCCTGGCGAGGCGCTGGAACGCGCCGTCGCAATGGCCACGCCGGAAGACGCGGTATTTGCCACCGGCTCACTCTATCTCGTTGGGGACCTCCGAACGTACTGGCACCGACGTAAGGCCCTCGAAACAAAGCGATAAGTTCTCCGCAAGAAACGGATAGAACACTTCCGTATTTCGGAATACGGTGAAATCAGCCTGCTGTGGCTCCAATTTGGCTGTTGGCACTCAATGTCCAAAAGCCCATATTTGCTGGTGGAACAAAACACAGACTTCTTTCGTTTGTTCTTATAAGAGCAGCAAGCCCAAAAGGGGATTGCCGCGTCTAAGTGGAGAACCTGGGAAGTGGGGAGTGACAACATGACCCGCAACGAACGGAGGCCGATCTTGGAGTCATTCGGGCGAGCGCCCGTTTTGCTCTCAACCGCTCTGGGTCAGCTTCCGAAGAAAATGTGGCTTTATAAGCCCGCGCCCGATCGCTGGAGCATCCATGAAATCATCCTGCACCTCGCCGATAGCGAAGCGAGCTCCTACATACGATGCCGTCACTTAATTGCCGAACCCGAGCGGCTGGTGACGGAATTTGACGCCGGCCGCTGGGCCGGCACGCTCGGCTACTTCCACCAGAGCACACGCGAAGCGCTCGAAGTAATCCGCCGGCTGCGCAAGATGACCTATCAGCTCCTCGTTGCCGTCCCGGAGCCCGTGTGGTCTTTCATCGTCGAACATCCAGTCGAGGGCAGGATCAGCCTCGAAAGCTGGATGGAGCGCCAGGAGCGCCACATTCCTCACCACATCGACCAGATGCGCGGAAACTACGAGCTTTGGCTCAAGACGCATCCTCCGCGCAAACCGGCCTCGCCGCCGAAGACGAATTCCTCGTCACACATGATCTCGTTTTCCGTCGGAACCTGCTGAACGCCACCCTCGGCATCGCGAGAAACGATAGTGCGCGGGCCGATGGCGGGCGCGCTCAAGGACCGTTCACGTGCGAGTTGACACGCCGGGGCAGGGGGGCTAACCTTTCGTGCAACGGGCAAGCTCAGAACGAAAATTGAGGGGGCCAGTACGGTGGGCTTTGTCTTCGACTTTGACCCGACCCATCAAATCCTCCGATCGACATTCTCAGGTAAGGTGACTGATGAAGACTTGCTGAATCACCAGCGCGTAGGGCTGCTGTTGGTCACCTCTCTCGACCCACGTTTCGCCATGATCGATTTCTCAGCCGCCGATCCCCTCGAGGTCACTTCCGATGGGATGCGCAAGCTGGCAAAGTTGCCGCCGGCCATGCCAAAAGTGAACCGCCCTCGCGTCATTGTCGCGCCCTCCGACCACGCGTTCGGGATGGCGCGAATTTTTGAAATAGAGGGAGAGGTTACCCGTCCGAACCTGCATGTGGTGCGTTCTGCGAAGGAAGCATTTGCGATCTTCGGCGTAGAAATGGCAGAGGCGAGATTCGGGCCGATATCGGGAGCTGCCTTTCCGCGTTGACCCAACCAACGGCTGATGTGAGCCGTTGCCCGCAGCGACTGCGCGATGGTACGATGTGGCTTGTATGTCCCCCGAGGCCAACTCCAAGCCGCGCATTGGTGTCCCGTATCGCACACGAAAAGAAGAGCTTACGGGAGACTTTGCCAAGCTGGAGAGATATGTCGAGGCAGTGAATGCGGCGGGCGGTGCGCCGGTGCCGATTTCACTTGGACTTTCGGCGCAACATCTCGAGAGAATCGCGTGGACGCTCGACGCGATTTTGCTTACGGGGAGTCCGGCGGATGTCGAACCGTCCTTATTCAGCGCCCCGAAGCATCCTGAGACCAACGCGCCGGACGCCGACCGCGAGCGCACCGATTTTGCGCTGATCGAGCACGCCCTCGGCGAGCACAAACCGATTCTGGCCATCTGCTACGGGATCCAAAGCCTGAATGTGTTCCTGGGCGGGACGCTCGTCCAGGACATTCCTGCCGAGCTGCACACGCAGATTCAGCACGACTGGGACCACGAAGCGGGCCAAGCGGAGCCGTTCCATCCGGTCGCCATTGAGCCTGGATCGCGGCTCGCCCAGATTGCCGGTGCGACCAAAGCGGCGGTGAACAGCTCGCATCACCAATCGGTCCTCGAGCCTGGACGCGACCTGCGGGTCGTGTCGCGCGCGCCGGATGGCGTGGTCGAGGCAGTCGAATGGGCTACCGCCGCGAACCGGGTCACCGGGGTGCAATGGCATCCCGAACGTATGGCGGAAACGGACCCGTTTGCTCAGGCGCTATTTCGCGATTTGGTGACCGCGGCCGCAACGCGAAGGGCGCCCGCTCGCATCTGAACGGAATCCTTCGAGGGCGGCACGTTCGCCTCATTTCTCGATTCTCACTCGCGATCCATATTCTTGGGGGACACATGATCTCGCTGGCGGGCAAGGCAGCACTCGTGACGGGCGGATCGCGTGGCATCGGCGCCGCAACGGTGAAGATGTTCGCGCAGGCGGGCGCGGACGTTGTTTTCAGCTATCATCAGAATCGTGACGCCGCCGCGCAGGTCGAGCAGGAGACGCGCAAGCACGGTACACGCATCGAAGCATTCAAGGCCGACTTGGGCAAAGCGGAAGACGCGCGAAAGCTCGTGGAGCATGCGCGCGAGCGCCTCGGCCGGCTGGACATCCTGGTCGCCAATGCGGGCATCTGGAACCACAATGACGCGCCCATCGAAAAGCTCGCCGAGCGCGAATGGGACGAAATGATTCGCGTGAATCTCAAGAGCGTGTACTCGACAGTGCATTTCGCGGTCCCTCACATGATCGCGCAGCGGGGCGGGCGCATCGTGACGGTCGCTTCGGTGGCCGGGCAGCGCGGCACCCCCTTTCACACGCACTACACCGCCGCGAAAGGCGCGATCATCAGCTTCAGCAAAGGGCTTGCGCTGGAGCTCGCGCGGCACAACATCCTCGTGAACTGCGTGGCCCCGGGTTTTGTCGCAACGGACATCTGGAAATCGGAGTCGAAGAACAAGAAGAAGCTCAAGCAGGCGCTCGCGGCGTATCCCTTGAACCGCGCGGCGACCCCCGAAGAAGTCGCCGGACCGATCCTCTTCGCCGTATCCGATCTGGCAACCTTCGTCACAGCCGAAGTGATCAATGTAAACGGAGGTTCGTTCCCGTGCGGATGAGCAAGCACGTAATCTGGGCTGCATTGTTGGTGGTGTTGTTCGGCTTTGGCGCGTCGCGCACCGCGGCGGCTCAGGATGGCCAATTCCTGATGCCGGAAGAGAGCGCCGCGAAAGCCAAGCAGCTCCTGCAGGAGGCCATCGTTGCGCTCGGCGGCAACACGTATCTGAACGTGCACAACTCCACGTGCACCGGCCGGATCGGCCAGTTCGACCATGGCGGCAATCTGAATGGTTTCGGACACTTCATCGATTACGAGGTCCCGCCGGACAAGGAGCGCCAGGAGAACCTCCCCAAACGCAATATCATCGAGGTGTACAACGGCGACAAAGGATGGGAACTCGATCGCGGCGGCGTCTCGGAGGCTCCGCAGGTCGATCTGATCGATTTTATGCAAGGCAATAAAATCGATATCGACAATATCCTTCGCTACCGGATTCACGAGCCCAGCATGGTCTTCCGTTACGGCGGCCCGGATATCGTCGACCTGAAGCAAGCGGACTGGGTCGAGCTCGTCGATTCGGACAATCGCACGATTCGCATCGCGATCGCCACTGCCACGCATCTGCCGCTCCGTAAGATCGTCGACACGCGCGATCCCAGGTCGCGAATGAAGAGCGAGGAGATTGAAATCTACTCGAATTATCATCCGCTCGAGGGCATCCAGACTCCGTTCCAAGTGACGCGCGAGCGCAACGGCATCAAGATCTTTCAGGTATTTTTCGACAAGTGCGAGTACAACACGGATCTCGATAATTCGCTCTTCACCCGTGAATCACTCGAACAGCGCTGGGACAAGGTCGGCAAGAAGGACAAGTATAAAGACAAAGATAAGGACAACAAGAAGGACAAGTCCGACAAAGACGACCAGAGCGACTCCGGCCAGGACTCCGATAAGGACTGATCTCTCGTTACCCGCAAGAAATTTTGCGCAATTTGCCGCCACGGTACGACATACTTGCCGCGCGCGTTTGGCTCGCGTGCCGCCGCGCGGGTATAATGGCCGGATGGGAACGACCCGGGAATCGCAACCGATACACGGCACCACGGTCCTATGCGTGCGCAAGGACAACAAAGTCGTCCTCGCCGCCGATGGCCAAGTGACCATGGGCGAGGGCGTGATCAAGCACAACGCGAAGAAGACGCGCCGCCTCTACAACGATAAGATCGTCGCGGGATTCGCCGGCAGCACGGCGGACGCCCTCTCGCTTTTCGGGCGCTTCGAAAATAAGCTGCAGGAGTTTCACGGCAACCTGCCGCGTTCGGCCGTCGAGCTCGCCAAGGAATGGCGGACAGACCGCTCGCTGCGCCATCTCGACGCGCTTCTCATCGTCGCCGACGCCAAAAACACCCTGCTGCTCTCGGGCAATGGCGACGTGATCGAGCCCGACGACGGCATCTGCGCCATCGGCTCGGGCGGCCCTTACGCGGTTGCGTCCGCGCGAGCTCTTGCCAAGCATACGAAGCTCAGCGCCAAGGAGATCGCCCAGGAAGCGATGCGCATCGCAAGCGAAATTTGCATCTTTACAAACGCCAATTTCAGCATCGAAGAACTATGAGCGGCAAGTCGGAGAAAGATATGGTGATCTACTTGTCCGGAGACCAGCAGGCCGCGGAGCCTGAACCGCTCCCGTCATTCGACGAGCTCACGCCTCGCGAAATCGTCATCGAGCTCGATAAATACATCGTGGGCCAGAACGCGGCGAAGAAAGCCGTCGCCATCGCTCTGCGCAATCGCGTTCGCCGCCAGAAACTCCAGCCCGAGCTTGCCGAGGAAATCCTGCCGAAAAATATCCTGATGATCGGCCCCACCGGCGTGGGCAAGACGGAAATCGCCCGCCGCCTTGCGCGCCTCGCGGGCTGCCCGTTCGTCAAAGTCGAAGCGTCGAAGTACACCGAGGTCGGCTACGTGGGACGCGACGTCGAATCGATGGTCCGCGATCTGGTTGAGACCTCGATCGACATGGTGCGCGAGGAAAAGCTCGACGAAGTAGCCGAGCGCGCCGAGCAATCCGCCGAAGAGCGCCTGCTCGATCTCCTGCTGCCTTCTTCGCCTCCGCCCACCGCGGAACCGGGCATGCCCGGCGGCGCCACCACGGAAGCCCAGCGCCGCGAGCAAACCCAGCGCACCCGCGACAAGCTCCGCATTCAGCTCCGCGAGGGCAAGCTCGATCAGCGCCTCGTCGAAGTCGAGGTCCGCGAGCGCTCGATGCCCTCCTTCGAAATCATCACCAATCAGGGCGTCGAGGAAATGGACATCAACGTCAAGGACATGCTCTCCGGCATGTTCGGCCAGCAGAAAAAGAAGCGCCGCATGACGGTCGCCGAGGCCTTCGATTACCTCATCCAGGAAGAAGAGAATCGCCTCATCGACATGGACCAGGTCACGCGCATCGCCGTCGATCGCGTCGAGCAGATGGGCATCCTCTTCATCGACGAGGTGGATAAAATCGCCGGCCGCGAAGCCGGCCACGGCCCCGACGTTTCGCGCGAAGGCGTGCAGCGCGACATTCTTCCGATCGTCGAAGGAACCACGGTCAACACGCGCTACGGCATGGTTCGCACCGACCACATCCTCTTCATCGCGGCCGGCGCGTTCCACACTACGAAGCCCTCGGACCTTATCCCCGAGCTCCAGGGCCGCTTTCCGATTCGCGTCGAGTTGAGCTCGCTTTCCGAAGCCGACTTCATCCGCATCCTCACCGAGCCGAAAAACGCGCTCATCAAGCAATACATCGCCCTGCTCGATACCGAGGGCCTGAAGCTTTCCTTCAGCGAAGATGCCATCGCTGCCATCGCCCGCTTCGCGGCCACCGTCAACGAGCACACCGAAAACATCGGCGCGCGCCGCCTCCACACCATCCTCGAGAAAGTCCTCGAAGAAATCTCGTTCGAGGCGCCCGAGATGAAAAAGAAAACTGTGAAGCTCGATGCGGCGTACGTCCAGAAACAGCTCGCGAATATCGTGAAGGATCAGGATCTGAGCCGCTACATTCTCTAAAGGCGCGAAATTCGAAAATGGAAATTCGAAACTGGCGAGCTTCCAGCCGCTCGTCGATGGCCTGTGCCGGCGACCCTTTCCGAATTGTCGAGCTTCTTGTAGCGGTTGCGGCCTGCTGGGCGATTCTCGCCGGATGCGCTTCGCCGGGACAGCCGAACGAACGCAAGCCTCCCGTCCCGCAAGCCGTCGCTGATCTTTCCGCCGAGCAATCCGGCAACGACGTGATTCTCACGTTCACGCTGCCGGACGAAACCGTCGATGGCCGGGATCTCGACGAGCTTCCTTCCATCGAGATCTTCCGCGATTTCGAATCTCCGACCGCCGCCACCTCCCAGCCCATCCCGCCGGCGAATCCCACGCTGGTGCTGACCGTCCCTTCCGGGATGGTGGATCGTTATTCGAAAAATGGCCGGGCACGCATCGTTGACGTGCTTCAGGCGTCCGATTTCGAGGGGCATCCGGACACCGTGGTTTACGTCGTGCGCACGCGCGTCTCGCCCAAGCGCGATTCGCAGGACTCGAATGCGGTCACCCTGCGCATCCATCCGGCGGCCGATCCCGTCGCCGATCTGAAAGCGCAAATTGCCCCTTCGGCCGTCGTGCTTACATGGACGCCGCCGCAAAATACGATTGCCGGCCCCGCGCCGCCGGTCGGGCCGTACCGCATCTATCGCGCGGAAATTGAGCCGCCGTCGGCGTCCGCAGCGGTGAGCGCCGCTCCGAACAACACGAACGCGGCATCGCCCGCCGCGGGCGTCGAAAAGTCCGCGCCGGAGCCGACGCTCGTCAAAATCGGCGAAACCGACGCGCCTCCGTTTTCCGATACTCAGGTCGTTTTCAGCGTCACCTACGAATACTCCGTGCGCAGCGTGATCCAGTATCCGGACCAAGCGATCGAATCCGCCGATTCGAATCTCGCGGTGATCACCCAAAAGGATATTTTCCCGCCCGCCGCGCCGCTCGGCCTCGTGGTCGTTCTCGTTCCCGCGCAGGGAACGATCCCCGCGCACCTTGAACTGTCCTGGGCTATCAGCCCTGAAACCGACATCGCGGGTTACAACGTCTATCGAAGCGAGCAGGCTGGCGTTCAGGGCACGCGCCTGAACGCAGAACTATTGATCGCGCCTGCGTTTCGCGATATCACTGTCTTACCCGGCCGCCGATATTTCTACAGTGTCACCGCGGTAGACCGCTCTGGGAACGAAAGTCCTGCGAGCGCAGTTGTCTCTGGCGGCGTGCCGGCCGAAGGACAGGCCACGCCATGACAGACGACACATCCATCCCAACCGAGCAATCGAGCCAAACGAAACGATGGCACCCGGCGGTGCGCACAGGCATCTATACCGGCGCGTTGCTAATCGTCACCATGCTGGGAGCCCTGGTGGCTGCAAACCGGTTCCCCAGTCTCGAGCGCTACGCCCTGGAACGCAACGGCGTCTTCTACACTTTCTTCGTCCTGTTCATGCTGATTCCGGTCTTCCGTTTTCTGAACCGGCCGCAGGCGATGCTGGGCGCGTCCATGATAGGATGGCTGCTGTTCGTGGGCGCGTACGACGTGGTGGGGCTTTATTTTCACAGCCTCTTCAACGTGCTGCGAACGCCGTTTGAAGCGCTGGTGGAAGGGGCAATCGTCTACGGCGTTTTTGCCGGAGGCTCTTGGGTAGCAGGGATGCTCTTTCACGCGCGGCGCCATCCTATTTTGCCGGGCCGCAGGCGGGCCGGCAGCGAGATACCTCATAGCCGATGAAACTCTGCCGCTTTGAACCAATCGAATCCGCGAAACAAAATCCGGGCCGCACCATGCGCGAAACAATGGTGGAATCGCGCGCCGGCATTCTCGACGATGGAATCATCCGCGAAATCTCCGGCGAACTCTGGGGATCACGCCAGCCGACCGGCCGCGAGTGGAAGGTCGATCAGGTGCGCTTTTTGCCGCCGTCGTGGCCGAGCAAGATCATCTGCATGGCCAAGAATTACGTCGACCACGCAATCGAAATGGATAGCAAGCCGCCCGAGACGCCGATCATCTTCTCGAAGCCTCCCTCGGCCATCATCGCGCCGCTCGATCCGGTCGTCATGCCGTCGATTTCCAAGCGCGTTGATTACGAAGGCGAGCTCGCCATCATCATCGGCCGCCGCTGCCATCGCTTGCGCCCCACCGACGACGTGAAGCCCTACATTGCTGGCTACACTTGCCTCAACGACGTCACGGCCCGCGACCTGCAGCGCCTCGATGGACAGTACGTTCGCGGCAAGGGCTTCGATACCTTCTGCCCGTTCGGCCCGGTGCTGCAGACTGACTTTCCTGGCCCGGAGACCAAGGTCGAGACGCTGGTGAACGGCGTAGTAAAACAATCCGCGCCGCTCTCGGATCTGATCTTTCCGCTCGATGTCGTGATTCGCTGGATCGCCGAAGCCATGACGCTCGAACCCGGAGACGTCATTCCCACCGGCACGCCCGCTGGCGTCGGCCCGCTCGCCGCTGGCGACGTAGTCGAAGTCCGCGTCACCGGCGCTGGCACCCTGCGCAACCCCGTCGTCCCCCAGGATTAGGCATTCCCGTGGTTAAGCCGTCATTCTGAGCGAAGCGAAGAATCTCTCTCTCTTCGTTTTTTCCCTCGGTCTCGACTTTAGCCGCGCAAAAAGCCGGCTCCCCGCGCCTGCTCCAAAACTGTCCTGGAGGACAGCTGCCGCGCCGTCCGCAATCTGCCATCATAGTTGCGATGACAAATGTCATCCGCCCTCTCGACGAGGGCCGCGCGCTCTTTGAAAACTTAGGATTCGAGCAACGGACGCCACCACTGAGATTTGCCTCATGAACCGAAACGCCCGTGGAGTGCGGGAGCTCGCTCCCGCTGTTTGCCGGCCGGGCTTGCCCGGGCGTGCTCCCCGCACACGCCACGTCCGCAGCGGCCCGCCCGCGGGCCCTGCCCATTGATTGACTGGCTTCATCCCGAATCTCCCTACTTGCCCGCCGACCGCCCTGCGCTAACATAGAATTGCTTTGAAAAGCCTGCTCTCCGATTGGCACAACCTTCTTCCATTGGCGGGACTCATCGTCCTGACGGCCATAAGCATGATCTTTTGGCTGAAGAAGAAGCCCGAGGACGAGACCGAGCTCGAACGCCAGCGCCGCTCCTACCTCAACCGGGTAGGCCGCATCGTCGAAGGCCAGGTGCTCGAAATCACGGAACGCAAGGCCGCCCCGGCACCGTCGTCGAATGGGCACGCCAAGGGTTCCAGTCCTTTCGCCAGGCACCATGCGAATCTGTCTTCGAACGCCGCGCAAAGGCTTCTCTACTACACGTATTCGATCTCCGGCGTTACCTATGAGACCGCGCAAGATATCACCGGCCTCGAAGAGCGCCTTCACCTCACCCGCGTCGCCACCGGCCAAATCGCCAGCGTAAAGTACGATCCATCCAATCCATCGAACTCAATTCTCCTCGCGGACGATTGGTCGGGCTTGCACTAGCTACTGGCTGACTGACGTCGCAACAACCGCTTGAAACCCTCCCCGCACATTGCTAGGGTGAACGCGAGCCCAGATATGACCAAGTTCTAATCGACATTTGGCGATTAGAATTCGCTGCAACTTACTGAAAACACAGAGTGGGTGTACAGTCTAATCGACACGACTGTGGCAGGCCGCCGCAGGTCAAAAAACGATGGCAAAGCCAGCCGAAAATCTGAAGCGTCACGACCCGCTCGTTGAACTTCGCAAGCGAAACGAGGAAGCCGAAGAAGGCGGCGGAGCCGAGCGCCGCGAACGCGAGCACAAAGCGGGCAAGCTCGGCGCGCGCGAGCGCATTGACCTGCTTCTCGATGAAGGCTCGTTCGAGGAGCTGGACAAATTCGTCCGTCACCACTGCCAGGATTTTGGAATGGAAGAGCAGCGGCCTGCCGGCGATGGCTTCGTCACCGGCTACGGCCGCATCGACGGGCGCCTCGTCTACGTCTTCGCGCAGGACTTCACGGTTTTCGGCGGCTCGCTTTCCGAGGCGAACGCCTCGAAGATCACGAAGATCATGGATCTCGCCATGCGCCAGGGCGCGCCCGTGATCGGCCTCAACGATTCGGGCGGCGCGCGCATTCAGGAAGGCGTGATGTCGCTCGCAGGCTACGCCGATATTTTCCTGCGCAACACGCTCGCGAGCGGCGTGATCCCGCAGATCAGCGCGATCCTCGGCCCGTGCGCGGGCGGCGCGGTCTACTCGCCGGCCATCACCGACTTCATTTTCATGACGCGCGACACTTCCTACATGTTCATCACGGGCCCGGACGTGATCAAAACCGTGACGCACGAAGACGTGACCAAGCAGGAGCTCGGCGGCGCGATGACCCACAATGCGAAAAGCGGCGTCGCCCACTTCATCGCGAGCGACGATGCCGATTGCCTCGCCATGATTCGCGAGCTCGTGAGTTACTTGCCGTCGAACAACGTGGATGATCCACCGTGCCGCGAAACCACCGATCCCTGGGATCGCGCGCACGTCGCGCTCAATAAACTCGTCCCCGAGGATCCGCAACAGCCGTACGACATGAAAGATGTAATCCACGCCGTGGCGGACGATGGCGAATTTTTCGAAGTCCACGAGCACTACGCCAAAAACATCGTCGTGGGCCTGGCGCGATTCGATGGCCGCCCAGTCGGAATCGTCGCAAACCAGCCCGCATTTCTCGCCGGAGTTCTCGATATCGACGCGTCGGTGAAAGGCGCGCGGTTCGTCCGGTTCTGCGACGCCTTTAACATACCGCTCGTGACGTTCGAGGATGTTCCGGGCTTCTTGCCGGGCACGCAGCAGGAATTCGGTGGAATTATTCGCCACGGCGCGAAGCTGCTCTTCGCGTTCGCCGAGGCGACGGTGCCAAAAGTTACGGTCATCACGCGGAAAGCCTATGGCGGCGCGTATTGCGTGATGGCGTCGAAGCACATCCGCACGGACATCAACTACGCCTGGCCCACTGCGGAGATCGCCGTGATGGGTCCCGAGGGCGCCGTGAATATCGTCTACAAACGCGAGATCGACCGCGCGCCGGAATCCGAGCGCGAACGCCTGCGCCGGGAGAAAATCGAGGATTTTCGCGAGCGCTTCGCGAATCCGTATGTCGCGGCTGAGCGCGGATACATCGACGCCATCATCGAGCCCGCCGAGACGCGCGCGAAGATCGTCACCGCGCTGCGATCGCTCGAAAATAAACGCGATTCGAATCCGAAAAAGAAACACGGCAACATCCCGCTGTGATTCTTTCGCGCCCTTCGCAAATTGCAAGCCGCCGGTTTCAGCTAGGCTTCAGAATCCTCACTCCGTCGCGCCCGCCCACAAAGACTTCCTTCGCGAATCCCAGAAAAAGCCCGTGCTCGACGGCACCGACCACGTGGTCCAGGTGGTGCGCCACTTCCTTCGGTTTCTCCATCGGACCGAACGCGCAGTCCATAATGTAGTTTCCGCCATCGGTGACGTAGATCTTCTTATTCGCGCCGAGCCGCCGCGTCGGATTCGCGCCGAGCGCTTGAAGCTTCGCCTGTGTGGCCTGCCAGCCGAACTTCACGGTTTCGACGGGCACGGCAAAGAGCGAGCCGAGCCGGTCGACCAGCTTGGTTTCGTCCACCACAATCGCCATGCGCTTGCTCGCCGCCGCAACGATTTTCTCTCGCAGCAGCGCCCCACCATGGCCCTTGATCAGATAGAGCGTGCCGCGCTCGACTTCGTCGGCGCCGTCGACAGTCAGGTCAATCTGGGTATGCGCGGCGAATGTTGAAAGCGGAATTTTCAACGAGCGCGCGAGTGCGGCCGTTTTCTGGGAAGTCGGTATCCCGGAAATGTGCAGATGTTCGTGCGCAACGCGTTTCGCGAGCGCGTTCACAAAATATGTGGACGTCGAACCGGTCCCGAGGCCGACGATCATCCCGTCTTCGACGAGCTTCGCCGCCGCTTCGGCGGCCGCTTTCTTCCATTGATTCTGTTGCGACGAGTCCAAAGATCGCTCGCTTTCCGCGCCGCGACGGATCGCCATCGCGATGCGCAGCCATGATAGCGGTTTGTGCCGGAGGCTGCCAAGCGCAGAGGCTTTCGGGATTGGCGTGCTAGAATTTCGGTCTTGCCGATTCGCGTTTCTTTGGGGCGGGAATGTTCCGGAAAATCCTGATCGCAAACCGCGGCGAGATTGCCGTGCGCATCCTGCGCGCATGCCGCGAGCTTGGTGTGCCGGCCGCGGTGGTTTATAGCGAGGCGGATCGCGCTGCTCTGCATGTCCGTCTGGCGGACGAGGCTTACCCGATCGGCCCCGCCCCACCGCGCGAGAGCTACCTCTCCATCGAAAAAATCGTCGGCGCGGCGCGCTCGGCGGGCTGCGATGCGATTCATCCCGGATACGGCTTTCTCGCCGAGAATGCGGCATTCGCGCGCGCGTGCGCTGGCGCGGGCGTCACGTTCATCGGGCCTTCGCCCGAGGCGATGGAACAGCTTGGATCGAAGACGGCGGCGCGGCACGTCGCGCGCGACATCGGCGTTCCCACGGTGCCCGGCACGCTCGATCCTCTTCAAAACGCCGACGCCGCGCTCGCGTCAGCAAAACAGATCGGGTTTCCGGTGGTGCTGAAAGCGGTGGCGGGCGGCGGCGGCAAGGGCATGAGGCTCGTCGAGAGCGAGGCGGCGCTGTCTTCCGCGTGGCGCGACGCTTCGTCAGAAGCGCAAAACGCCTTTGGCGACGGACGCCTCTACATCGAGAAATATTTGCTGCGTCCGCGGCACATCGAGATCCAGATTCTCGGCGACCAGCACGGGCACGTCGTTTATCTCGGCGAGCGCGAGTGCTCGGTGCAGCGGCGCTACCAGAAAGTGATCGAAGAGGCGCCGTCGCCGGTGATGACGCCGGACCTGCGCCGCGCGATGGGCGAGGCCGCCGTGAAACTCGCGCGCGCCGGCAAGTACGCGAATGCGGGGACCGTGGAATTTCTGGTCGACGCCGAGCGGCACTTCTATTTCCTCGAGATGAATACGCGCCTGCAGGTGGAGCATCCGGTAACCGAGATGGTGACCGGGCTCGACCTCGTGAAGCTGCAGATTCGCATCGCAGCGGGCGAGAAGCTGCCGTTCGCGCAAGAGGATATCGCGCTGCGCGGGCACGCAATCGAATGCCGCATCTACGCCGAGGATCCCGACAACAATTTCTTCCCTTCGCCGGGGAAAATCCTCGAGCGGCGCGTCCCGACCGGCCCGGGAATCCGGCTCGACGACGGCGTCTACGCGGGCTGGACCGTGCCGAACGAATACGATCCCATGCTCAGCAAGTTGATCGCGTGGGGCGGCGATCGCCCCGAAGCGATCGCGCGACTCGAGCGAGCCCTCGGAGAACACTACGCCACGGGAATCAAAACGAACGTCGGGCTCTTCCGCCGCATTCTGGCCACCCCTGATTTTCAGAAAGGTGAGATTTACACGCGCTGGCTGGACGATTTTCTAGCCCGCCCGGCACGGCGGGCAGAGATCGAGGCCATTTCCTCGCGACCGCCAGCGGAAGATGCAGTGTTGCTGGCAGTGGCACTGTGGCATATCGCGCGAAACGGCGCCTCGGGCAACAATGCCTCCGAGCGTTCACACTCGAACGAATCACGATGGAAGAACGAGGGACGGCGCGATCAATTAGATCGCGCGCCAGACTGACCGATGAAACTAGGAGTCGAACTCGACGGAAAGCTGCGCACGATCGAAATCGGCCCCGATGCCACGCGCGCGAACGGGCACGTGCTCTGCATGATCGACGGCCGCGCCCTCGAGGTCGACGCAACTGAAGTAGCGCCGGGAATCTATTCCATTCTGATCGGGGCTTCTTCTTTTGAAGTTCGCGTCGAACCGGGCCCGGCGGCCTTGCGGATCACGGTTGCCGGACGCGAATACGCGGCTCGGGTCCGCGATCCGAGGCAATGGTGCCGCAATCGCGGCGCGGCGATCGAGGCCGAAGGAAGCCAGCGCGTGATCGCGCCAATGCCGGGCAAAGTCGTTCGCGTGCTGGTGAAGGTGGGCGACGCAATCGAGGCCGGCAATGGTATTCTCGTGGTCGAGGCCATGAAAATGCAGAACGAAGTCCGTTCGCCGAAGTCCGGCAAAATCGAGCGCCTTCTCGTGTCGGAAGGGCAAGCCGTCAGCGCCGGCGAAGTCCTCGCGGTTGTGGGCTAGGGAGAATCCGGGGCCGGGAGTTTGCCGGCCGATTCGAGGATCTCGCGGGCAAGATAGTTCGTGACGTGTGCTTCGTCACGAGCCTCGATCAGGTAGGCCGAGCGCAGGAGTTGTTCCTTGCGCGTGCGGAGCGCGTCGCGAATCGCCTGTTGCACCTGTGGATCGGAAATCTGGCGGTCGCCCGCAGCTTCTTTTCCCACCAGCTTCAGAATGCGGTAGCCGCCGTTTTCAGGAATCGGCTGACTCACCTGGCCGACTTTCAGCGCAAGCACGGCCGCTTTCAGCGCGGCAGGCGAACGGTTCAGCGAAGATTCGGCAAGAAAGCCGAGATCGCCGCCGGTCGACGCGCTCGGATCCTCCGAGTAGTCCATCGCGAGCTCGCTGAAGTCGGCTCCCGCCGCGAGTTTCTGCTCGAGCATGGCTGCTTTGCGCCCGGCTTCCGCTTCGTTCATGGCCTTGTCGTTCTTGCGATTGTGGATGTTTGGATCGGGCCGCGGCGTGATCACGATCTGGGCGATGTGATACTGCGGCTCGGTGACGTTGAACTGCGCGCGGTTCTTATTGTAGAAGTCGGTGATGTCCTGATCGGTGATGGAAATCTTCGCCACCACTTCGCGGTTGAGCAGCTTTTGAATCGAGAGCTGGCGGCGGATGTCGCTCTTCAAATCGTCGACGGTGAGCCCGGTCTCTTGCAGCTTCTTCTGGAACTCTTCCTCGGTGTAAGGGCTTTTCGATTCCGTGAATTTATCCTCGACCTCCGCGTCGCTGGCGACGAGGTTCATCTTCTGCGCGCGTTCGATCAGGATTTCGCTGTTGATCAGCTCGTCGAGGATGCTGAGCTTGAGCGAGAGCGCTTCCTCCGGCGATGGAGGAGGGGTATCCGCATTCACGCGCGACCGATACAGCTTCTCCACATCCTCGCGCATGATCTGCTTGCCGTTCACCACGGCCCAGACGCCCGGGCCGGGCGCCATTTCCCGATTGCAGGACACAGCGAACGCGCAAGACAGCAGCGCCGCGAGGGCGATCGTTCTGCGCTTCAACGGGAGCTCCTTGCGAAAGGATGGGATGGCGTCAGGCGGCTTTCGTCACGCGGCCGGCGCGAATGCAGGCCGTGCAGACGCGCACCTGCTTGCGCGCGCCGTTGACGACCGCGCGGACGCGGCGGAGATTGGGATTCCAGCGGCGGCGCGTGACGTTGTGCGCGTGGCTGATCGTATTGCCGTAACGCGGCTTCTTGCCGCAAATTTCACATGCGAGTGCCATGATTCAGTTGCTCCAGACCGAGGAAGTCGTTCGAAAAAGCCCGAAACCAATGCTAACAGAGAATGCGCGAAGCAGGAAGCGATTTGGCCGCGTCTGTCCTGCTGTCGCGTCCCGCAAGTTCACTGCATTTCTCTCCAGGGATCAGGGCTTCCAGATCCCGTGTGAGATCACGCGCGAAGCGCGAAAGGGTGGAAGCGTGGGCCTTCAGGCCCTCGAAAATGCAGCAAAAAAAGGGGCTTCAGCCCCGGGGCTCTCGCCTTTGACGTGCGCGGAGGGCGATGCGCGTCGATCCGATGGTCGCACTAAGGCACGAGGGCTACGACTGCTTAACCGGGACGGACAACTGAACCGCCGAAGCGCCCAGCACGGCAAGGCTCGAGTGGTCTTGAACGAAAACGACCACGCGCAGATTGTCGCGTTTCCAATGGTGCGACAGATTCACTTTCGTGTCGGTCGAGAAAGCCCCGTTCGCATCGAGGTGTCCAATGGATCGAAGCTCGCGGACGACGCCGTAGTGGTCGAGATGGGCGCCCGCATTCTCGCCGGCGCTCACGTTCGACGAAAGATCGTCCTCGGTAACCGCCAGAAGGACGTCGGCGCGGTCGCCGGCGTGTCCGCTCGCGGCCGGCCCAACCTGCATGTGCAGCCGCATGTCGCCGCCTTTGGAGTTGGAATCGGGAGTCTGCTCGATCGTCACGGGCATTTCCGGATTCTCCGCGGCCTTCGCGATGGCCGCCAGCGCGGCGCGTTCGTTGCTGCCCACAAATTGCGCGCTGCCCTCGACGACCATTTGAGGAGTGTAGGGCCCTGAATTCAGGCGGAAGGAGTGCACGTAATCGTTCTGCCGCTCGGTGAATTGCACGGAGGAAAAGGGATCGTTCCAGCCCTGGCTATTCCAATAATCCACGTGCTCTTCGAGCGCGATGACGTCGGCGCCGGCAACGGGCTGCGTGCTTTGCAGGTGAGTCAGCAGCCGATCCGCGGGAGGGCAATCCGAGCAGCCCTCTGATGTGAAGAGCTCGACGATCACGGGATGCGCGCCCGGATCGGCCGCCCGCTCTGGTTCAGCGCCGCCGTTCCCGGCATACGGGACGCCGCCCCACATGCTGCGGCCAAAACCAATCGACAGCAGAATAATTCCGAAAACCGCGATCGCCAAAAGTGAAGCGCGCATGGGACCCTCGCACCTGAATACGCTACCCATGCACTGGTTGGATGTCACGAACGCGTTGTTTTGTCACGGGTTGGGCCGCGAAGCTGGAGACGCGGGATGCCCTGATGATGGCCGGCGCCTTATGCACGGACGCGGAATGGCGAAGGGGGTGGGATTCGTAGTCCCACACCGCACTGAGCCCCCAAATACTTAGCTCCGCTTCGGGTTCATGTTCACGAATCGAACGATCTCAGGCCTTACATTCGCTTCTCGAAGCGCACTCTGTTTCTTGATGGCTCGCATGTGGCTCCGGAAAGTGGGTACTAGGAGCCACTTGATTTCATAACAATGTCGGCTCCCTCGACCCGAGTAGACTTTGGTTGCATGACGACCAAGGCTCGGGAGGAAGGAGCCGAACATGGTGATTATAGGCGTGGATTATCACCCGAGCGATCAGTACATCGCGTTTGTAGATACAGAAACCGGGGAGAGCAGCGAACGGCGATTGAACCACGGTGGCGGAGAGGCAGAGAAGTTCTACCGAGAACTGACCGCACGAGGAGTCAGCGTGCGCGTGGGGATGGAGGCCACCGGATATTCACGTTGGTTCGAGCGGTTGCTGATGGAACTGGGTATCGAGGTGTGGATTGGCGACGCCGCGAAGATCAAGGCGAAGCGAATCCGCAAGCAGAAGACCGATCGTCAGGATGCCCAGCTTCTGTTGAAGCTGCTGCTGGAAAATAACTTTCCTCGCGTCTGGGTACCGAGTCCGAAGAATCGGGATCTGCGGCAACTGCTGTGGCATCGGCATCGTCTGGTGCAGATGCGAACGCGGATCATGAATCAACTCCAGGCCCTGGCAATGAACGAAGGGAATCGGCGGAAGAAAAAGCTGTGGAGCGAACAAGGGCGAGCACAACTGGAGAAGCTTCCGTTGGAGACCTGGGCCAGCCGGCGCCGGCACGATTTGCTGGAGCTGCTGGACCGAATGAATCCGACGATCGAGGCGTTAACCGCAGCCGTCGAGCAGGAAGCGAAGAAACAGCCCGAGGTGCTGCGGCTGATGACGCACCCTGGCGTGGGTCCACTGACGGCACTGGCCTTCGTGCTGATCATCGGAACTCCGGATCGGTTTCCGTGCGGCAAGCAGATCGGCAGCTATGTGGGGCTGATCCCTTCGGAAGACTCCAGTGCCGGACGGCAACGGCTGGGACACATCAGCAAGCAAGGCAACTCACTGCTGCGTTTTCTGTTGGTGGAGGCCGCACAGGCAGCCGTGCGTTACGACCCGGACTGGCGTCGTCGGTATGTGCATCTGGCGATGCGTCGAGAACGTCGCATCGCCAAGGTGGCCATGGCCCGAAGACTCGCGGTTCGGCTGTACTGGATGTGGCGGAATGGTTGGGAATATTCGCAATGGGTCGAGTTCGGTTCGAACGCGGGACAGCTCGTAACCGGACATGGCGTGAACTAGAGCGCCGTCCACTTGATTGGGCATCCCGCTCCCTCGCAAGAGGGAGTTTGAAGAAGTAATCATGGTCGAAGTTTGATCGGAGAGATGTTTGGGTCGGACGGAAGCCGACCGATCGATTACGAGCGAGCCGCGGTCGTCAATGCAAAGGCCCTACGAAAGCAAAACAGGACACTCTTCGAAGTGAACGGAGAAGTGCGCTCAGAAAAGCTTTGACAGAGCCGACATTGTTAGAGATGTCCGGTTATTTGACTAATCAAGTTGGCCAGATCGACTTAGACGAACGGTCCATTGCGAGCGTACCGTTGTGGTAACTTTCCAACCGAACAAAATGGGCCGCATCAGCCGCGCAGCTGATGCATCTAAACGGGGAGTTGCGGAAGCCCGTCTTCCGCCCTAAAGGAGAACCTCATGAGCACCGCCTCGACAGCGCCAACCGCCGTTGCTTACACTATCGACCCGGCCCATTCCGGCGCCGGCTTCAAAATCAGGCATTTGATGATCGCCTATATTCGCGGAGGATTCGGCGGCGTCACCGGCGACGTGATTCTCGATCCCACCAACCCAGCTAACACTAAGGTTACGGCCAGCATCAATGCCACCACCCTGCATACACAGGACGAAAAGCGCGATGCGCATGTTAAAGGCAAGGATTTTCTGGAGACCGACAAGTACCCCACCATCACCTTCGTGTCCAAGAAAGTGACGCCGGATGGCAAAGACCGGTGGAAGATCGTCGGCGATCTGACATTGCACGGCGTCACGAAGGAGGCAACCCTCGATGTCGAAAGCGCAGGCGTCGAGGCGAAGGATCCGTGGGGCAATCTCCGCACCGGTGCTGAAGCCACTGCGGTGATCAGGCGCAGCGACTATGACCTGAAATTCAACGCTCCGCTCGAAACCGGTGGCGTGATGCTCGGCGAGGACGTGCACGTCCATCTCGATATCGAACTAATCAAGAAGGCCTGAATCCGCACCCAACAATCAGAAACAGGTTACGCGAGAGCCTTGCCGTACAGTACCAGCAGACGGCTCCATGCCTTCTCGGCGAGCGGCTCGTTGTAGACGCCCGAATCCGGCGGACACCAGCCGTGCATGGCCGCATACACTTCGATTTCCGCGGGCAGTCCTGCCTTGGCGAAGGTTTCCGTCATCACGGTCTTTTCGGTGGGCGCTTGCATATCGTCATTTTCCGCAATTGCGACCAGAAACTGCGCCTTGGTCGTCGCGGCCTGAAGATGCGGACTGTCCGGCATAGCGGTCACCAACCCGTTGCCTCCGTGGAAGGAGGCCACAGCTCCGACGCGGTCCGGCACTGCATAAGCGGTACGAAAGGCCATCGCCCCTCCCATGCAATAACCCTGCGTCCCCATCTTGCGATTCTTGGCAACCGAGGATTGCTGGTCGAGCCATCCGACAAATGCCTTCGCATCCGTCACCTGCGTGGTCTCGTTCAGGGTTCGCGCGAGCGGCAGCAACTGCTGGATCGGAGTCGCCGCGCCCTGGGCCGCGGTGGGAGCTTTCTGGGTCCGGTAGAACGGATTCACCACCAGCACCGAATAGCCCGCCTCGGCGAGCCGCTTACCCATCTGGCGGAATGCCGGCCGCAGCCCGAAGATATCCGGCCACATCAATACGCCGGGCGCGGTGCCAGTAGATGGATGGACGAAGTAGCAGTCCGCAGTGCCGTCCGGCGTCTTCACGGTCACGTCTGATTCGGTGACCGTTACGGCGTTGGCTACTTTCGGCAGCAGCATGGCGACGCCTGCTGCCAGCATGATGCCGAACTGCTTTCGCGTGATTAAACCGAGGGCTTCGTACCGTTCCTGATCCTCCGCAGAATGATCTCGATCGCACATATTTTCGCTCCTTGTCTTTCGTTTCTCAGCCGTGCTGGCTCGCTGAGCCTGGTTGCGCGGTAGACTGCGAGCGCACGGTCATCTTTTATCTGGGAATTTCCATTTCGCGCTAGCGGGTCGTTCGATCGCGAGGATTATAACTAAAACCATACTTAGATCTGCGAGGTTCCCGAATCTTCCAGCCAAATTTCTTGGCCGGCTTCCGAAGAGGATAAGCAGAAATTTGGCGGAGGAGGTGGGATTCGAACCCACGAGACCCTTTCAGGCCTAACGGTTTTCAAGACCGCCGCCTTCAACCACTCGGCCACCCCTCCGTTTTTAAGTCTTCCAAGATTGTAGCGTAGGCGTCGATCTAGCGACAGCGCTGCCACTTCAGGGGGTGTGCGGTGCCGCTGTGTCCGCCGAGCTGCCTTTGAAATATCGCCTAACGCCAAAGCTCCTGGCTGGCGAGACGCGCGCCCGCGACCAGAGCTTCGAATTTCGCCCACATCACCGAAGGCGGCACGCGCTGGACCATTTCCGTCTGCGCGAAGCCGCAATCCGTTCCCGCGATCACATTTTCGCGTCCCACGATCCTCGCGAAACGCACGATGCGGTCCGCGACGAGGCGCGGGTGCTCGACCGTGATCGTGTGGTGCGTCACCACGCCGGGAATCAGGATTTTGCCTTCGGGCAGCTTGTGCGATTCCCAGACGCGCCATTCGTGCTCGTGTCGCGGGTTGGCAGCCTCGATCGAATACGCTCCGGCCCTCACGCTTAGGATGAAGCCGACAATCTCTTCGAGCGGAGCGTCCGCCATATGCGGCACGTGCCAGCTGCCGAAGCAGATGTGGTAGCGAACGCGATCCTCGGGAATTCCCTCGAGCGCGTGGTTGAGAGCCTCGATCCGCAGGCCCGCCCACCGGCGATAATTTTCCGGGCTCTTCTGAACGAGATGGTCGTACATATTGGCCAGCACGGCGTCGTCCACTTGCAGCAGCAGGCCGGATTCATGAATCGCGCGGTATTCCTGGCGCAACGCATCGGCCATGGCGTACACATATTCTTTTTCGCTCGCGTAGTATTCGTTGACGCCATCGTACGCGGCGCTCGCCGGCGCGACCACCGGAAGAAACGCTTCCTCCACAGCAACCGATTTCAGCGCGGCCTTCAGATTCTGAATATCGCGCTGAATGCTGCCCGTGTCGCGGTATTGAATGGGCGCGACGCAGGCGCGCGTCGGCAGCCCCGCCTCCATCGATGGAATAAACGGAAACTCAGCCTTCATCACCTCCGGAAACCGCTGAAGGTCGCGCCCGAGCCAAAGCACGGGACGCAATTCGGCCGGACGAAGCTCAAAACCGGTAACGCGGTCGAGAATGTAATTCGCCCAATTCGCTTTGCCGTATTCGCCGTCGTCGACGATGTCGATGCCGGCCTTCGCTTGCATCTTCACCACATCGTCCACGGAGCGCCGCAGCAGAGCCTCGTAGCTTTGCTGATTCTCCGGCGAGGTCCGCGCGGCAGCGGCCGCATCCCTCAGTTCTTTTGAGCGAATCAGACTGCCGACGTGCGTGGTCAGAATGCGATCCTCGCTCCGTTTCATGGGTCTCCGATTGTCAGGGGATTTGCCGCGCGGCTCAGGACCGCGAGATGGCCATCGCCGGGGGCGTGATCGGTTCGAGTCCCGCGAGAATTTCCTGGCGGCGGTCTTCAAACCACGGCGGCAGCAGAAGCTTGTGGCCCAGCTGGTCGGCCGGCTCATCTCTTTGGAATCCGCCGCCGGCGTTGCAGCAGCACTCCACCAGAATTCCGCCGGGCGAACGCACGTACATCGAGTGGAAATAATAGCGGTCTTTTATTTCGGAGGCATCCGTGTAGCCGAGCTCCTCGTAGATCGCTTTCTGCGCCGCCATCGCTTCGTCATCCGCCACCCAAAGCGCAATGTGGTGGAAGGTGCCTGCGCCGAAAGTCCAGCTGCCCGGAGCGCGATCCGGATCGTGCTGGAGTTCCAGAGTTTTGTTCGCGCCGCCGCCTGCGATCTCGAAACGATGATACCGGCCATCCACGCCGGTCTTGCGAAACCCAAGAGCCTCGATGAGGAATCGTTCCTGCTCGCTGATATCCCGCACGGAAAGTACGGGCCCGTGGAAACCGCGCACGGACTCGCCCTGGCTTATCTGATCCGTGGTCCAGCCGACTCTCGCGTCCTTCGCATCTTCCAGCACCTCGAAGCTCATTCCCGAGGGATGCGTGAATCGGATGAACCGCTGCCCGAATCGCTCCTCAATAGGCCCCTGTTCAACCTTATGGCGCTTGAGGTGTTCTTTCCAAAATGGCAGCGTACCCTTCGCCACGGTATAGGCGATCGACTGGACCTGTCCCGATCCGCGCCGGCCCGTAATGCGGTTGTACGGAAATGTCGTCATCACCGAGCCGGGCTCGGCATTCGCATTCGAATAGTAGAGGTGATAGTGCGGAAACTTGCCGTCCATCAGGACGGTCTGCTTGACGAGGCGCTGCCCGACGACCCGCGTGAAGAAGTCGACGTCTTCCTGCGCGCCACCGGCGCACGCAGTGATGTGGTGATATCCGGTCGCAGGATAATTGTAACTCATGCCGCACCTCCGATGATTTCGCCAAGCTCGATACGCTGCTAGACGCACCGCCAAGCTGGCACGCGTTTCGCGTCCACAGCGTTGCGGTAATTACTACGTTCGCCGAGAAGTGTCAACAGCGATGCTGACGATCCGACAAGGATCGTCATCCTGCCTGCCCTGACGAAGGAAGGGAAGCCCGCGCTTTGGTTTGTTGCGGGCTGAAGGATCTCTCTTCGAGCCTAAGCCCACTTGTCGATCGAGACGCTCACGATCAGCGCCGCAAATCTCTCATCCCATTCGTGGCATGCGGCTTTCTTCTTCGGGCCTATGATTCCAAGGCCCAGCCGCGCACGATAAAGACGAAAGCGAGGCCCTGTCAACATCGGATTGTACTCCCACTGTGCCTTGTGTATCCATTCTCAGGCGAGCGCCTCCCAGTTGGACGCAGGCAACGAAATGTCCTAAACCGCACATATATTTCCACATTGCAAAGAGCTTCCGGGGTAGAGAACGTCCAGCACGCGCCTGAATCATCCTTTTGTATACATATTTATGTTGACAAAGGCAGGCGGTCGATAGTATTACGCTCAGCACAGAGCGAGCGTCTTTGTGTGTGGGTGGGCGCCCGGACTTGAACAGGACTTAGAGTCTCATCGGGAGGTGGGGAATGAAGAAGTGCCTCAGTGTAATCACGTGTGTTCTGCTCTACTTGTTTGCCGCATTGTTTGTGCTTTCAATCAGCCCAAAGTCGGTCTGGGCGCAAGCTGAGACCGCAACAATTTCGGGCACCGCGACAGACAGCAGCGGCGCCGCTTTGGTTGGCGCCAAGATTGTCGTGACGAATGAAGAGACGGGCATCTCCCAGACGACGGCCAGCGGCGCGCAGGGTCGTTACGCGATTGCTCAGCTCCCGGCCGGCACCTACGACGTGGCTGCTTCGCTCTCGGGCTTTCGGACCGTGAACCGAAAAGGCATTACCCTTTCGGTTGGCGCGGCGCCCGTTGTCGATTTTACTCTCCCCGTTGGAAATATATCTGAAACGGTCAACGTGGAAGGCAACGCCTCGCAGGTCGAGACTCAGTCGTCTGAGATTTCCACCCTGGTTAGCCCGCAGCAGATGCGGGATATGCCGCTGAACGGACGCAATTTCGAGCAGCTGATTACCTTGGCGCCCGGTGTGGCGACGATCCCCGCTTCGGAGAACCTCGCAAACTTCGTGGTTGGGCGCCTGTACGGCGCGCAAGATAACTACTCGGTTTCCGGCTCCAGACCCACTGGACAGGCGTTTCTATTGGACGGTACCGACGTCCGCGACTTCTGGGAGCACGGTACGGGCTCCGGCTACGCCGGCACTTCTCTCGGAGTCGAGGCCATCGGCCAATTTCAGGTGCTCACCAATACCTATGACGCTCAATTTAACGGCAACGGCGTCGTGATAAACGCCGCTTCGCGGTCCGGAACCAACGACCTGCACGGTGGAGCATACGAATACTTCCGCAACAACCACCTGGATTCGGCAGCGCTTGCTGATAAAAACGCAAGTACAATTGCTTCCTCGCTGGTGCCGGCGGTTTCTTTGCCGTCGCCGCCCCCCTTCACCAGGAATCAGTTTGGCGTCGCCCTCGGTGGCCCCATCAAGAAAGATAAGTTGTTCTTTTTCGGCAATTACGAGGGCTTGCGCGAAAGGCTTACAACCAGTTTCGCTCCCGTTTACATGCCGATGGGCTACGAGATGGCCGGCGAGTTGCCTTGTAGCCAAACGGCGGGACCCCTTAATGCTATCTTCGGCAACGGAGAAGTCACTGCCGCATGCGGCGCTGGTCCATATTCCGGCACGCCTGGATCCGCGTCGAATCCTCTTGTAGCGGTTCCGCCGTATGGCGGCGCCTCGGCGACTCCGCTAGCAGTTTCCAATCTGGCGCAAATGACGAACATTATGAAACTGTATTCACTTTGCGCCTTTTGCGTCTCGAAGACTCCGCCCCCGACGGGCAGCCCGCTCGATCTTGGAGGCTATTACGTAACGAGCGAGGCCCCTCCCCTGAACACGGATGAAGACTACGTGATGGGCCGCGTGGACTACGTCCTGTCTCCGAAGGATTCACTCTTTGGCCGCTATACGTTTGACGATGCGCGCGTCGCCGATGGTCCGAGATCTGGGGCGGGGATTTTCCTCGAGAACGACTACTCGCGCAACCAGTTCCTGACCATCACAGAGAAGCGCATCGTGTCATCCACGATGGTGAACTCGCTGCACTTCGGCTACACGCGCGTCAAGGAGGCCTCCTACTCCCAGAGTCACCTCACTTCGGCCCAGCTGTCAGCAGCGGGGCTTACCTCCGACCCGCTCAACTTCGTGGCCGCCTCTGGCTACGCGGATGCAGCGCAGCGCCCCGACGGTGATATCGGCGCTTCGGTAAACGCTATTGCCGGCGTCGGTTTTCCGGCGTTGGGCCCGGATGCAGACCGGCCGGACAACATCATTCAGAGCAAGTTTAGTGGGGGCGACGACCTGGTCTGGACCCATGGTGCGCACACCTTCGAGATTGGCGGCGTGGTCCAGAGAGTCCAGACAAACAATCTCCAGCTCGCCTATTCGAGTGGCCAGGGTTATTTATCGTCGACCGATGTTATCACTAACACTAATAATTTCCCTACCCTCGGCTGTATTATTCCCGGCGTCTTCTGCTTTGGCTCCTTCGGCTACCTCGAGCCTTTCCTCCAGGGCACTATGGATTTTGGGTACTTCGTCCCACCCGGAAATTCAAATTCCACGCGGTACTTCCGAGAGATCGGTTTGGCGCCATACTTCCAAGACACTTGGAAAGTGTCGTCCAGGCTGACGTTGACTCTGGGCATTCGCTACGATTATGACACCAATCCCGTGGGATGGGCTGGCGACGGGCAGTCGCTGCACACCGTTACCGGCTCGTTTCTCCCGCCCATCGGCCCGCTGGCGGTCGTGCCGAGTTGCCCGGCGTCGCTGTTGACCGCGACGAGCACAGCCGCTCTGGCGGAATGTAAATTAGGGATTTTCACGCCCGTGAAACACGTATTTGCAAACAACATCAACGCCGCAAACTGGGCGCCTCGCGTCGGCTTTGCCTTTGATCCCTTCAACGATCACAAGACCTCGATCCGGGCAGGTTTCGGCATTTTCCATGATCCTGTGGCTGCCCGCATCTACGAATCCGGGTTCATTGGCACGGCTCCTGCTGCGAGCGTCGAGGTTAACAATCTGTCGGGGGCGCTGCCTCAATCCGGGAACCCGTGTTTCCCCGATCCGTTTGCGATCTCCGCGGGATATTGCGGCTATCTTGATCCTGCGCCAGGTGAATTCGCTGCAGTGGGTTATCAGGATCCGAATGGCTCTCCCTACTTGATGCAGTTCAACTTCGACGTCCAGCGGCAGATCGCCGCCGGCACGGTTTTGTCCGTTGCATATGTTGGTTCTCTTGGCCGCCATGAGTGGATGCAGCGCGACGAAAATCCATTGGAGTGCTCGACGTTCCCGAATTGCTCGGCGATCCCAACCGTGAGTGACCCGAACTCGGGCGCGTGCTTCTCAGCAGCTTGCGGCGATACGAATATCAATCCTGCTACCGGAGCGATCACCACAATCAATCCGAATTACGGTTCGAGGGTAACGGAATTTACTACCTCCTCGTCGAGCTATAGCTCCCTGCAGGCGACCCTGAATCGGCAGTTCGCCAAGGATTTCTCCGGTCAAGTGAACTACACTTGGTCGCATTGCATAGACGATGGTTCGTTCGCTACAAGCCTCGAGGAATGGGGCCAGCTTATGACGGACGCCTACAACCAACCTTACGATTACGGAAACTGCAATTTCGACATTCGCCACAACCTCAGCGCGAACGCCCTCCTTTCCCTTCCGTTCAAGGGAAATCGGCTCGTGGAAGGCTGGCAGTTTGCCACGATTGTGAGTTTCAACACCGGGACTCCCCTGAACCCCACAAACACCTTTATATTCGGTGATCCCAGCGGGCTTAACGAACAGTGGGGCACCAGGCCCAACTATACGATGGCCACGGGATGCTCCCCGAACCAGTTAGTAAAAAAGGTGGTCAATACATCCATTGCTTCGGATCCAACCAAGTATCCCTACTACTCTGTCGAATGGTTCAACCCGGGCTGTTATGCTCCTCAGAGCAGTGGATACCTTGGCAACGTCATAAGGAACAGTCTGCAGGGTCCCCACATCTTCAACCAGGATTTTTCGATCTTAAAGAACACGAAGATCACGGAGAGGCTCAACATGCAGTTCCGGGCCGAGTTCTTTAATATCTTCAATCACTTCAATCCCGCTGCTCCGAACCAAACATTGGGCACGGCCTTCGGCGCCAGCAATGACCCAACGGGCTACGGTGCAGGGAACGCGACGCCGCCTCGCCAGATCCAGTTTGCAGTGAAGCTCGACTTCTAAAGTTGTGAAGGTTCTGGCCTGCGCGATGTCCAAACATCGCGCAGGCCGGACTTTCCGCCTCGCACTCCTTGTCGTAATCACAGGTTGAGCCACAGATTATGCTTGCATACATACTGCATAATTGTGTATACACTACGGCCAACTCGGCGCTCCACCCCCCGACTTTCTAGGAACGCCGTGCGCTGCCCGGCGGAGGTCCACCACCCTCTTCGCCGGGCAGCTTTTTCTTTTTAACCGCCGCGGCCGGCGCGACAAGGTACGAGAACCCGCCCAATTTGGTCTTTTTTCAGCCATTTGAGGCCGGTTAAACGGCCCGCTAGGGGGATGCTCCAGTCACCTCTTATTGCAGAAAATCTGCGCGATTTGCTTGCGCCATGCAGAGTTGATACCATCCGCGTGATCGTGGGGCGCTGAAGCGCTCGTCTGAACGGCCGCGACAGGCCGGTCCAGACTTCCGAGCAGATTCGGCAAGATTGGTGTGCACATGGCAGGCAAGCATTCACGTGTTGTCGTAAGAATTCGCGAAATGATTTTGCATGGCGACTTGCAGCCCGGCCAGCGAGTGCGCGAGGTGGAGCTGGCAAGCAGCCTCGGAGTTTCCCGCACTCCGGTTCGCGAAGCTCTGCCGATCCTGGCGCAAGAAGGCATCCTGATGCAGCTGGATACGCGCGGCTTCGTGGTGCGCGAATTCACGCCCCAGGAGATCATGGACGCGATCGATGTTCGCGGTGTGCTCGAAGGGCTTGCCGCGCGCTCGCTGGCCGAGCAGGGACCTCCGCGGCGCTTGATCCAATCGCTTCACGAGTGTCTCCGCGAGGGTGACGAGATTTTTTCCAAGCGGCATCTCATCGAATCGGACGAGGACCGCTACGGCGACATGAACAAGCAGTTTCATGCCGTGATCATCCATGGAGCGGGCAGCAAGGTAATCGCGGATGCGATCGAGCGCAATGGCCGCATTCCATTCGCCGCCGCCCACGCCATCGCCTTCGACCGTGTGGAACTTCGCCGCATGTACGATTTGCTCTGGTACGCGCACCGTCAGCACCATGCGATCGTTCAGGCGCTTGAGTTGGGCGAAGGGGGAAGAGTCGCGGCCCTCATGTTCGAACACGCTGTCGGGACGAAGGTCAGCATCAACATGGAGCGAAGAACGTGGCGATCGACTCCCGAAAATGCCGAGCCGCCCCCGGAACAAGCAGCGGGAAACACTTCGCAGAGCTGACCGCACCCGCCTGAACCTTATGCATACTCTTGTACACAATAGGGCCAGCGCGTATACTTTCGGCGGGGAATTTGGCGGGTCGAAGTCGACACCTATCGAAAGAAGATCGCGCGAGAACCTGAGTGGTGCGATGGGACTGTCCCGTTCTCGTCGGGCGTAGAATTTGAATTGGAGTTCTGGACTGCAAGAGCTTCCGTAGACCAGATACTCCTTCCATCAAAAGGAGAACGAACCAGTGGGTCACAAGAGCTTAGAGGACGTGCTACAAGCCGCCGGGAATCCGGTGAAACTGCTGCGCAACTCGCAGACGGGGCCATATGTCTACCCGGTCGTCGCGAGCGAGTACTCGAACTGGCGGGACGAGCAGCGCGCCTGGCAGCAGACGTGCGTTCTCTACAATCAGTCCTATCATATGACGGATATGTACGTGCAAGGCCCCGACGCGCTGAAGTTGCTGTCCGATCTGGGCGTAAACAGCTTCAAGGGCTTCGAGCCCAACAAGGCCAAGCAGTTTGTTCCCTGCAATTATGATGGCTACGTAATCGGCGATGTGGTCCTCTTCTATCTCGATAAGGACCTTTTCAATCTGGTCGGCCGCCCTTCCGTCCACAACTGGGTGCAATTCCACTGCGAGACCGGTGGTTACAACGCCAAGGTGGAGCGGGACGAGAGATCGGCGAGCAGGCCAGGATCGTTTACCCGCAAGGTTTACCGCTACCAGGTGCAAGGCCCGAACGCGATGAAAGTGATCGAGAAGGTCCTTGGCAAACCCGCCCCTGACCTCAAATTCTTCAACATGACTTCGATCACGATCGCGGGACGCAGCGTGCGCGCACTGCGCCACGGCATGGCCGGGCAGCCCGGTCTGGAACTCTTTGGCCCCTGGGACGACGGCGAAGCGGTGAAGGCGGCGATCGTCGAGGCCGGCAAGGAATTCGGCCTTCGGCTTGTCGGCGCACGCGCCTATTCGTCCAACACACTCGAGTCCGGCTGGATTCCCTCCCCGATGCCCGCGATCTACAGCGGCGAAAAGATGAAGAAGTACCGCGAGTGGCTTCCCGCGAACTGCTACGAAGCGATCGCTTCTCTCGGTGGCAGCTTCTATTCCGATAACATTCAGGATTACTACCTCACGCCCTGGGATCTTGGCTACGGGCCCATCGTGAAGTTCGACCACGATTTCATCGGGCGCGAGGCGCTTGAAAAGTTGGCCACCAAGCCACACCGCAAGAAGGTCACGCTCGCCTTGAACGACGAGGATATGACCCGCGCGCTCGCCACCATGTTCCAGAAGACGAACCGAGCCAAGTATTTCGATTTTCCGTCGGCCGTCTATTCCACGCTGCCCTACGACAAGGTGCTGAGCAACGGCAAGACCGTCGGCATCTCGACATGGTGTGGCTACAGCTCGAATGAAGGTAAGATGCTCACTCTGGCGATTCTCGATGAGCAATACGCCGAGCCCGGCACAGACGTAACCTTCGTCTGGGGCGAAGAAGGCGGCGGATCGTCGAAGCCGACGGTCGAGCGCCACGTCCAGACGGAAATTCGCGCGGTCGTCAGCCCGGTTCCGTATTCCGAAGTGGCGCGAACTTCCTACGCCGAAGGTTGGCGCACGCATCAGAAGGCAGGCGAGGTTGCGAGTCGCAAGTAGGTTGCTCCGCGAGGTATGATTTTGTGATCCGGGCTGATTGAGGATACGGGTTTCGGCTGAGGCCGCGCCCGTGCCTCTGCCGGCCAGGGTTCACGGTTGCCGGCAAAGCGTCGCTTCCGCAGAGAAGAGTCGCACTCATTACACCTGTAGAGACCGACATCGGAGCTTTGGCGAAATTCGCCAACGAGCCGGGCTTCATCCTCTTGCGCGAGGAGTCCGGCTGGCGCATGTACCGTCGTCCCGCCCGAATTTTGTCGGCCAGCAGCCCCGAGACGCTCGCTCGCACTCTCGCGGAGATCGATCAACACATACAGTCAGGCGGGGAAGCTGCCGGTTTTCTGTCGTACGAAGCAGGCTACGCGCTGGAGCCCAAGCTACGCCCCCTGCTCGGCACGCAGAACGATGCACTGTGTTGGTTCGGCCTGTACGATACAGCTGCTACGCTCGATAACCTTACGTTCCCTCCCGGCGGGCCAGAAGAGCTCGTTCAGCATAGCGTGCCGACGGTCGCTCGGGGCCAATATGACGAAGCCTTGAGCGCGATCCACGATTGGATCTCGGCCGGCGACGTCTACCAGATCAACTTCACGTATCGGCTGGCTTTTGAATCCATGTCCTGTCCGTGGTGCCTGTTCACCGCGCTCTGTCAGAGGCATCCCGTTCCTTACGCTGCGTTCGTCAATACCGGACGCGAGCAGATCGTTTCGCTCTCGCCCGAACTATTCTTCAGCATCCGAGGGCGGCGCATCGTGGTCAAGCCAATGAAGGGAACGGCGGACCGCGGCCTGACGTTCGAAGAGGATGTCCGCCACGCCGAGGCGCTCCGAGTAAGCGAGAAGAACCGCGCCGAGAACGTGATGATTGTGGATCTGATGCGCAACGATCTCGGCCGCATCTGCTCCAACGGCTCCGTGAAAACAACCAATTTGTTCGAAGTCGAACGCTTCCCGTCGGTCTGGCAGATGACATCCACGATTGAGGGCCACCTGCGCGAGGAATGCACGCCCGATTCAATCGTCAGGGCCCTGTTTCCATCCGGATCGGTCACGGGCGCGCCCAAAATCCGCGCCATGCAGCTCATCTCGGCGCTCGAGACCACGCCGCGCGGCGTCTACACGGGTGCAATCGGATATTTCGCTCCCACTCAGGCTCAATTCAATGTGGCGATCCGCACGGCCGTTTTGCGAGGCACAGAGGGACTCCTCGGCGTGGGCGGCGGGATCACCTACGATTCTTCAAGCGCCGATGAATGGAAGGAATCTCAATCCAAGGCAGCTTTTCTCACCCAGGACGCGCCAGACTTCAAAATCATCGAAACGATGCGCTGGGAAAGGAAGTACTCGCTTCTCGAAGAGCATCTCGAACGAATGCGCGCCTCCGCCGAGTATTTCTCGTTTCGCTTCCAGGAACGCGAGGCCCGCGAAGCTCTCGACGAAATCGTCCCGAAGTTCGGAGATCGTCCGCACAGAGTAAGGCTTCTGCTAGCCCAGGACGGCTCACTCGAGCTCGATCCCGGCGAGATCATCGATGTCGCTCCTTTTGGCCGCGTCCGTCTGTCCGCGGAAACGGTACTCAGCTCGGATCGTTTTCTCTACCACAAGACAACTCGCCGCAAGCTCTACAATGACGAACTGGCGGCCGCGAGAGCCGCGCAGTGCGATGACGCTCTTTTCTTCAACGAACGAGGCGAGTTGACCGAAGGTGCGATTCACAACGTTTTTGTCGTGAACGGCGCCCTCTGGCGAACTCCGGCGATTGCCTGCGGGGTTTTGCCCGGCACGTACCGCGCGTCCATCCTGAAGAGCCGCCGCAATGTGCGAGAGGATGTGATGACGCTCGACGATCTCCTTCGCGCGGACGCCATCTATTTGTGCAACAGCGTTCGGGGAATGTTTCCCGTGCGCCTGTTCGACGACCGGGAAGCCCCTCATGCACACAGGGATAATCCGCTGAGCTACAGCACGCGCTGACCTGAGTGACATCGCAAGCTTTGCCAGGCGCTGCCGGTAAATGCAGGCATCCGCCGGTGACGAGAGGAACTTGAATATGCTGCGCAGATCGATCCTTGGCTTGGCTGCTATCGCAATTATCTGTCCGTTGCTTTCGCCCGCGGCCAAGGCGCAAGCCGCCGCCGATTGGCCCATGTACAGAGGTTCTCTCAGTGGCATGGGCTATTCGTCACTCAAGCAGATCAACACAGGCAATGTCGCAAACCTGAAGCAGGCGTGGTCTCTTGAGCTCTCCGGCCGTGGCGGGCTCGAAGTGACGCCCATCGTCGTTGCGGGCGTGATGTACGTTCCCGGCCTCAACAAAGTGCTCGCGCTCGACGCCGACACCGGAAAAGAGATCTGGCAATACGATGTCACGCTGCCATCCACGCGCGGCGTCGCGTACTGGCCCGGCGATAAGGACAATCCCCCGCGCATCGTCTTCACCACATTCAGCCGCAAAGTGATCGAACTGGATGCTGCCACCGGACAGCTCGTGCCCACCTTCGGCAAGGACGGCATGATCGAACTCGCCGTCGGCTACAACGGCGTTCCGACAATCTACAAGAATCTTGCCTTTCTCGGCGCGAGCGTCGGCGAACTGCCGGTCGGCCCCCCGGGCGACACGCGCGCCATCAACGTTCTCACCGGCGCGCTGGTCTGGGACTTCCATTCGGTTCCCCAGCCGGGCGAAGTCGGCCACGACACCTGGTTGAACGACGGGTGGAAGGGACGTTCCGGCACCAACGTCTGGGGCTGGTACATGACGGTTGACCCGAAGCGTAATCTTCTCTACATGCCCATCGGCGGTCCCTCGCCCAACTACTATGGCGGCGATCGTCCGGGCAACAACCTCTTCGGCAATTCCCTCGTCGCCGTCGATGCGGACACCGGAAAGCTGAAATGGTATTTCCAGACCATCCATCACGGTTTGTGGGACATGGATCTGCCGCCCGGTCCCGGCTTCGTCGATATCAAGCAGCACGGCAAGGAAATTCCCGCGCTCGTCGCCATCGGCAAAACCGGCCTGATGTTCATCCTCAATCGGGAAACCGGCAAGCCCGTCTTCGGCGTCGAGGAGCGCCCGGTTCCCAAAGGTGATGTTCCCGGCGAGTGGTATTCACCTACGCAGCCGTTTCCCCTGAAGCCTCCTCCGCTCGCTCGCATGAGCTACAAGCCGGAGGATATGGTCACTGCGGAGGACACCTCTCCCGAGCATGTCAAGGCCTGCCAGGCGATTCTCGCCAAGAATGGCGGAAAGTTCTACAACGCCGGCCCGTTCACCGGATGGCTTTACCATCCGGACGGCGCGCCGCCCAACCCGACGATCCAGTTCCCTGGAGGAACCGGTGGCACCAACTGGGGCGGCGTGGCAGTCGACCCGACAACTGGGTATGTGTTCGTCCAAACGCACGATATGTCCCTCATCGGCTGGCTCGAGAAGAGAAAGGCTGGTGGCGCGTATGGCCGCGGCAACGCAGATTCCACGCAGCTCTATGACCGCGGAGGAGTCGACGGCCCCGGCCCCTATTTCAGTTTCAGCGCCGTGATGAAAGACAAGGATGGCCACGTGATTGGCAACTGGCCCTGCCAGAAGCCGCCCTGGGGCCGCCTGTATGCAATCGACGCGAACACCGGCGACATCGCCTGGCAGTCCGTGATCGGCATTACTCCCGGACTGCCGCCGGACAAGCAGAACACCGGCGGCGGTGGCAACGCCGGACCCATTGCGACGGCGGGCGGCTTAGTCTTCATCGGCGCGACACCGGACAACCGCTTCCGCGCGATCGATTCGAAAACGGGCAAGGAGCTATGGGTCACCGACCTCGGGAAACTTGCCAACGCCGATCCGATGACCTATCAGGGCAAAAGTGGCAAGCAATACGTGGCCATCGTCGCCACGGATTCAGTGGACGTTTTTGCCCTGCCAGACGCGCCATCGCAGACTCCGTAGGCATAGATCCGAGGGTGCCCGACAAGGCGAACCTTCGATCGCCGCCTCGGGCTTTCCCTTTGCGACAAGCCTTCGAACGCCTCGATTGACTCCATCCGCCACCCCCCGTAGGCTTGAATCTCGCCCTTTTTCGGATTCCTATGGCTACTGTCGACGAGGACTTGAACCAGATCGAGCGTGACATCCGCACGCTCAAGATCGAATACGAGCAGTACTTCGGCGGTGGGCGCAAACGCCCCCCCACCGACACGCAATGGCGCGTCGATTCGCTCGTGCGCCGCATGAATGAGCGCATCAACGAGTTCAACTTCGCGCAGCGCTTCCGCCTCAACAATATGACACAAAGCTACGCGAAGTATCAGGACATGTGGCGGAAGAAGACGACCCAGAAAGAAACTGGATTCGCGCAGCACCATTTCGGCGCGGCCGCCAAAGCCATCGAGTCCGAGCGCGCACGGAAAGCGGCCCTCGAAGTCAGCACGCGAGCCATCCCGCGCGCCGGGGCCATCGGTGACGCCTCCCGGCGCGAGCCCCGCCCGCAGGAGCCCGCCGCATTCGCCCTGGCCCTCTCGAGCCCCGAGCACGAAAAAGAAAAGATTTATACGCTCTACGAAAAGCTGATCGAGGCTCGCGGCGAAACCGGCGAAAAAGCCAACGCGCCGAGCCTCAAGGATTTCGAGCGCTTCGTGAAGCAAAAGACCAAAGAGCTTCAGGACAAAGGCGGCCACGAAGTCGAATACTCGGTCGGCATCGAGGGTGGCCGCGTCCGTTTGAAGGCACGCGTTTCCCGCTGACCCCGCTTCCATATTCCCCTGGAACTCCCCTTCCGAAATCTTTTGCAAACGCTTACACTGGCTCGCGGCTTTTCTCCGGATCTCTTTTCCTGGCGGAGGCATTTCCCGTGGCCATCGAGCGCGCGCTCATCAGCGTTTACGACAAGACCGGCATCGTCGAATTCGCCCGCGAGCTTGCGTCGCTGGGCATGGAAATCGTCTCAACCGGCGGAACCGCCAAGCTTTTGCGCGATGCAGGAATCCCCGTGCGCGACGTGTCCGACCTCACGGGCTGGCCTGAAATGCTCGGCGGGCGCGTGAAGACGCTGCATCCCAAAGTTCACGGCGGAATCCTTTTTCAGCGCGGCAAGCCGGGAGACCGCAAGCAGGCCGCCGAGCACTCCATCGTTCCGATCGATCTCGTGGTCGTGAATCTGTATCCCTTTTCGGCGACGGCGGCCAAGCCCGGCGTCACCGCCGGCGAGCTGATCGAAAATATCGATATCGGCGGACCGGCCATGGTTCGTTCGGCGGCGAAGAATTTCCAGAGCGTGGGCGTCGTCACAGATCCGGATGACTACGCCGCGATCGCCGCCGAACTGCGAGAAAAACACGAACTCAGCCTCGCGACGCGCCTTTCGCTTGCGCGCAAAGCCTACGCGCGCATGGCGCGCTACGATGGCGAAATCGCAACAGAGCTCGAACGCCTCGCGGCCGCCGACGGCGGCGTCACCGTCGGCCCACTCGAAAAATTGCCCGAGCGAATCCACATTGCGCTCGAACGCCGCCAGTCGATGCGCTATGGCGAGAATCCGCATCAGGCTGCCGCGCTCTACGTTCCCGCGGGGCGCCCGGTCGCGGGCCTTGCCGGCGCGAAACAGCTCCAGGGCAAGGAACTGTCCTACAATAATCTCGTCGATCTCGACGCGGCCTGGGCGCTGGTCGAGGAATTCAAGCAGCCCGCCGCCGCCATCATCAAGCACAACAATCCGTGCGGCGCGTCCGAAGAGGATTCTCTTCGCGACGCCTACGTCAAAGCTCTCGCGTGCGATCCTGTGTCGGCGTACGGCAGCGTGATTGCATTTAATCGCGCCCTCGACGCGGCGGCGGCCGAGCAAGTCGCGAAGCTGTTCGTTGAATGCATCGTCGCGCCGGGCTATCAGCCGGCCGCTCTCGCGGCGTTCGCGTCGAAGAAGAACCTGCGCCTGCTTGAGCTTGAAACTGCCGCTTCGTCCGCGCCCGCTGCGCTGGACGAACTCATGCTCAAGCCCATCTCCGGCGGCATGCTCGTGCAGGAAGCCGATCGCCACGAGCTGACGCAGGCCGAACTGAGAGTCGTCACCGGGCGCGCGCCAACCGAATCCGAGCTGCGCGGCCTGCTCTTCGGCTGGAAAGTCGCCAAGCACGTGAAATCCAACGCCATCGTTTTCGCGCGCGAAGGGCAAACCGTCGGCATCGGCGCCGGCCAGATGAGCCGCGTCGATTCCGTGAAAATCGCGGTGATGAAAGCAGCAACGGCGAGCCTCTCTCTCGCGAGCAGCGTCGTTGCATCGGACGCATTCTTCCCGTTTGCCGACGGCGTCGAGGAGGCGGGAAAGGCCGGCGCGACCGCCGTGATTCAGCCGGGCGGCTCGGTCCACGATGCGGATGTGATCGCCGCCGCAAACAAGCTCGGCATGGCGATGGTTTTCACTGGCGTGCGCCATTTCCGGCATTAGACTGAAACTATGACGGAACAGACCAAGCCCACCGGACTTACCGGCCTGCGCGTCCTCGCGCTCGAAAGCCGCCGCGCCGGCGAGATGGCAAAACTGATCGCAGCGTACGGCGGCAAGGGCACCGTTGCGCCGTCGATGCGCGAAGTTCCGCTCGAATCGAATACGGAAGTGATCGCCTTCGCGCGCACGCTGGCCGCGAGCGGCTTCGACATGATGATTTTTCTCACCGGCGTCGGCACGCGGGCGCTCGCGCGCGTCGTCCAAACGATTTATCTGATCGAGCAATTCGCCGAATCGCTTCGTCGCATTCCGATTGTCGCACGCGGGCCCAAGCCCGTCGCCGCGCTCAAGGAACTCGGCGTGCCGGTCGCGCTCGCCGTGCCGGAACCGAACACCTGGCGCGACCTTCTTCGCGCGCTCGACGAAAAGCGCGATTCGCTTCCTCTCTCCGGCCGCCGCGTCGCCGTCCAAGAATATGGCGTATCGAATCCAGAGCTTCTCGCCGGCCTCGCCGAACGCGGCGCGCAAGTCACGCGCGTCCCCGTCTATCAATGGGCTTTGCCTGAGGATACCGGCCCGCTGCGCGCCGCGGTCCACGCAATCGTCAACGGCGAATTCGACGTCGCCGTCTTCACCACTTCGGTTCAAATCGTCCATCTGCTTCAGATCGCTCGCGAGATGAATCTCGAGCAGCAGGTTCGCGAGGGCCTCGCGCGCATCGTGGTCGGCTCGATCGGCCCGGTCACGTCCGAAGAATTGCGCGAGCAGGGCATTACGCCGGACTTCGAACCGGTACATCCCAAAATGGGTTTCCTCTTGAACGAAGCAGGCCAGCGGGGAAGATTGCTGCTTGACGAGAAGCGCCGGTTGGCTTCCGGTTAATTCTCCGAAAGTTTCGGCGAGCGGTCGGGCGACGGAAGGTTTGGGTGGGGGGGAATGCCGCGGCCCGACCGCTTCGGCGAATGGGCAGATACTAGCAGGCTCTCGCAAAATCCGGTTCGTCGATTTATCGATTGAACCTATCGGCGATCCCGATTTACACAGAATTCACGCGATATCTATACGTTAGACACGTGGCTTTCGCCGCTTTTGCCTCAGGAATTCTTCGAATGAAGCCTCGCTCGCAAGCCCGTGAAGCAGCGCGCGCCGCCGTTCTGTCGTGATTTTTTTCGCGAATAGCCGCCGCCGGATTTTTCCCAGTTCCTTCAGCCACTCCTCGTACTCGGCGCCGAATTCCTTTTCCATTTTCTTCCGCAATCGCTGCGCGAGCGCGGGACTATGCCCTCCAGTCGAGATCGCGATCTGCAATTCGCCGCGTCGCACCACCGACCCGTAGTAAAAATCGCAGTGCTCGGGATCGTCAACCACATTGCACAGCACGCCGCGCCGCCGCGCCAGCCGATAGATTTTCGCGTGCAGTGAAGGAGAAGATGTCGCAGCCACGATGAGAAACGCACCGCCGAGATCCGACGCGCGAAACAGGCGCTCGTCCCAGCAAAGTTTTTTCTTTCGCGCGAGTTCGCGAATCCGCCGCGTGCCTTCGGGCGCCACCACGCGCACATCTGCTCCGGCGCGCAGCAGCCCTTCGATCTTTTCCTCCGCCACCGGCCCTGCGCCCACCACCAGGCATCGCCGTCCGGCAACCTTCAGAAAAGTCGGGAAGAGAATCATCGCTGCCGCACCTACACCGTTTCGCCGCGCACAAGATCGTCGTACGTCTCGCGCCGCCGCGCGACGCGGAAGCGCCGCCCCTCCACCAGCACTTCGGCCGCCCGCCGCCGCGCGTTGTAATTCGACGATTGCACGAACCCGTACGCGCCCGCCGTCCACACAATCAGCAGATCGCCCGCCTCGACGGGAGGAAGCGGCAAGTCCCGCGCCAAAAAATCGGCGGATTCGCACACGGGCCCCACGATGTCCACTCGCTTCTTCGGTCCGGCTTCATCGCGCATCGCCGGCGTGATCGCATGCTTCGCCGAGTACAGCACCGGCCGGATCAAATCGTTCATCGCCGCATCCACGATCACGAACGTTTTCCCGCCGTTTTCCTTCACGTAAAGGACGCGTGTCAGCAGCACGCCCGCGGGCCCCACAACCGCGCGCCCCGGCTCGATCAGCAGCCGGCAGCCAAGCGGCCGCACGATCTCCGCCAGGGCTCGCGCAAACGCCGCCGGCACCACCGCCGCCTCGTTCGTGTAGCGCACGCCGAACCCGCCGCCGATATCCACGTGCTCGAGCCGAATCCCTTCGCGCGCCAGCTCTCGCACGTACGACGCCAGCCGCTTCAGCGCCCGCCGGTATGGCGCCACGCTCAGAATCTGCGAGCCGATATGCGACGTGATTCCACGCCATTCGATCCAGCGCGAATTCTTGTGCGCGAGATACAACCGCCGCGCCTCCGCCCAGTCAACTCCGAATTTGTGATGGTGATGCCCGGTCGAAATGTGCGGATGCCCGCCCGCAAGCACGTCCGGATTCACGCGAATGGCAAGCGATGGCCGCGCGCCGCCCGCCGCCACATGTCGCGCCGCTTCGCTGATCAGCACCTCGAGCTCCGCGCCCGATTCGATGTTGAAAGCCAGAATCCCGCCGCGCGACCCCGGATATGCCAGCGCCTCGCGAATCTCCTCGCGCGTTTTCCCCACCCCCGAAAACACAATGCGCTTGCCGGGAACGCGCAGCCGCCGCAGCCGGTCAAGCTCGCCGCCCGAGACGATGTCGAAGCTGCTCCCGAGCCCCGCGAGAATTCGCAGTACCGCAAGATTCGAATTCGCCTTCACCGCGTAGCACAGCGTGTGCGGCAACGCGCCAAACGCGCGATCGAGCTGCCGGTACGCGCCTTCGATGCTCGCGCGGCTGTAGACATAGGCGGGCGTGCCCGCCGCCGCGGCAATCCGCGAGAGCGCCACATCTTCGCAGTAAACCTCGCCCGCCGCGCGCGCCCCGCGATACGCGTAGTTCGGCGTGTACGCGGTCGGATCAGCGCTTGCCGCAGTTTTCGCGCGCCGCGAATTCTTTCGCACGGCCGTCATCGCAGCCCGCGCGCACACTTCTCAGAATGTCCCGGGAAAAACATGGTCCACCATCATACAAATTCTGCAGGGAAAAGCCACGCGATGCGGCGCATGCGCGCACCGACAAATCGTCGCGCCGACTTTCGGAAGAGCCGCTCACAACGACGGCTTTGCAGTTTGGCGCGAATTCGCCTGCCGCAGGCGTGTCGATTAGACACGACACCCAGGTATTGTTTTCAATGAGTTGCGTCATTTTCTAATCGCCAAATGTCGATTAGATTTGGGCGCATTTTGCGGTGGTGGCGTGGTTGATCCGGGCGAGACGATCACGTGAGTGGCCGGCTCGACCCACTTGTTGTCGTCGGTGAGGCAGGTGTAGGCGCGCACGGCGCGAACGATCGAATCGCTGGTGACGTGAATAGATGTGGCGCGTTCGAGGATGTGGTCGAGGACGCAGCGAAGATTGCGCCGGCGCGCGGCGAGCAGGCCGGTGGCATGTGCATGCCGGTAGAGCGAGCGAAGCGGCAAGTCGTAATCGTGAGCCATGCGGGGGGGCTGGTGCCAGTGGACGAACATGTCCTCGATCGTTTCGCGTTCCGGATGATGGCACACGAGGCATTTGCGCTCGTGGCGTTCGAGCGGCGTCTCCGATTCCGGCGGGCGCGCGATGAAGCGCTTCGGTGCGCGAATGGCGCGAACACGCGGCGCTTTCCTGCGGCGACGGCGAGGCGCGCGTTTCGCGGGCATGGCCGGGGCCGGCGCGGAAACTTCGAGAGGTTCTTCGTCGAGAAAGACGATGGCGCGATTGAGCGCGGGGAAATCGGCGGCGAGCGCTGGGCTGGGGCGCAGCGTGATTGCGGACGACTGGCCGACGGGGGCGGGCTGGTTCGCGGCCCCCGAGGCGTCGTCGAGGTGGGCTGGGTTGGTCGTCATTTGAGTCTCCATTTTTCAAATTCAAACTACCGAAGTAGGCTAGCAGGATGGCGCGGAGGAAATACTGTACTCAAGGACAATTAAAGGGAGGGGCATAGTACCCTGTACGAGGTCGTCGGCTCCGCATAGTTGTATGGGTCGAGCAGGCAAAACAAAAGCTTCCGTGCCCCATCTGAAAGGCGACAAGAAGCCGTAAGGTTTCCGACCGAGGAAACGAACGAGTAGTATTATTTGCAAGGATGGACTTAGTGATCCACGTTGTCGACACTCTGAATCGATACGCCAACCTCCTGCTTGCCTGCCTGACTCTGATCTACGTTTGGCTGACTTACCAAATGCTGAAGTCTCTAAAACATGAAAGCCTACGTGAGTTCCGAATCCGACACTTGCAGGACATCAAATCGGATGTGATGGAGCCCCTGCTCGCTTGGTTTGATGATCGAGTCCTGCCAATGTTGGGCGGCAAGCTGCCTTTTGTATCGACGATATACGTCAAGACCGTGAGGCCTGGCGCCAAAACCGGGGAGCCTCAATCTAACTTCGTACTGCAACTTGGGCGTTCGTCTGTTGACTTCCCGAAAATGAGCCATCTCTTCTCCCACGCGAAGCGAACTCACTTTCGGTCGCCGTTGAAGGCTGTAGATGTTTTCGAATCTGAGTTGGACACGTTGTGGCAGGAGTACTTGGAATTGGCAACACAGTGCAGCCAAGAATTATCAAAAGTAACTTCGCTTCCGAACCGGATCGGGGATGCCTATCCTCGGGAATACGCGGAGAATCTGTGTTTGATTGCATTGTGCCTGCCGTACCTGACGCGAGGTGAGTGGCCGGAGCTTCGTTTCGAGGGAGCGAGGCCGTTCACGTCTGGAGAACTGTTAGTCAGGGCTCCTTCGGATAGTCAGGTCGTCGCGGTTGGGAGCCGCGAGAATGTCGAGAAGTGGGTTGAGGCGAGTCGACAAAGGATTGAGAAGCGGTGGAATATCAGCGACCTTGAAACTAAGACCAAACGTCTGCTCGCCGAGGCCGAGCGGGTACGAGAAGCTGTGTCACGGATAGGACTTACATATGACTTGCACGGGGATTGCAGGTATCTCGGTGGTCAATCCGCAGGGCTGCTGGCCAAGCTTTGGCAGTTTTTCAAAGATCGGGGAATCCTAGGCGATTGACATGCCTACCGTCCCAGCGCCTGTGGCTGGCCGGGGTGCACCGTGGCTGTTTACTGATGAGCGTAATGTCTGCTATATACCGCCCCGATATGCTAACCGAGGTCGTTCTCGAGAATTTTAAGTGTTTCAGCCGCCATACCATACCCCTTCGTCCATTGACGGTGATCGTCGGCCGGAATAACGCGGGTAAGTCGACGATTGTGGAGGCCCTCCGGTTGGTCTCGTTGGTGGCAAATCGACTTGATCACCTGCCGGTTCGAGAGGTCCCTGGCTGGCTCGACATCCCGAGCGTGAACCGAGGAGTCGCCCCATCGTTAGAGAACCAGGATTTCGATTTCTCGAATGTTTTCCACCGATACGGTGATCCCCCGGCCAAGATCACAGCGAAATTCACCACGAATGTGAGTGTCGTTATTTACGTGGGGGGCCCGGAGCGGCTGCATGCTGTTATACGAGACGCGCATCGAAGCGTCGTCATCTCGAAAGGACAAGCGCGGCGGCTTGGCATGCCGAGCGTCGGGATTCTCCCTCAAATATCACCGCTGTCGGCGAGTGAGACGATTCTCGCACCTAGTTACGTTCGTCGCGCAATGTCATCCACGCTTGCATCGTTGCACTTTCGGAATCAGCTCAACCTCCTCTATGAGGAGGATTTTCGAGAGTTCAAAAGAATCTCCGAGGATACGTGGCCAGGGCTGGAGGTCAGGGAGCTTAGAGGGCACGGTGGAGAGCAGGGAGCGGGTTTGGAATTGATGCTAAGAAATGACGATTTCGTGGCCGAAGTTGGCTTGATGGGCCACGGGCTCCAGATGTGGCTGCAGACAATGTGGTTCCTCGCTCGGTGCCGCGCGTTTGATACCGTGATCCTTGATGAGCCCGACGTGTATATGCACGCCGACCTGCAGCGACGGCTGATCCGCTTCCTGCGCCACCGCCATCCTCAAGTGATAGTGGCTACCCATTCTGTTGAGATAATGTCCGAGGTAGACGCAGAGAACATTTTGGTCGTGGACAGGGATAGACGCCAAGCGCAGTTCACGACCGATATCCCTCAGGTGCAACAGGTCGTTGACCAGATCGGTGGTATTCATAATCTTCAACTGGCGAGGCTTTGGGGTACCCGACGGTGTCTGTTCGTTGAAGGTGACGATCTCGGATTGCTAAAGCAATTCCAGAACATACTCTTCCCAAGGAGTGCTGACCCAATCGACGCGGTCCCGAACCTGTCCGTGGGCGGGTGGGGCGGCTGGAGCTACGCGGTGGGCTCGTCGATGTTGCTGCGCACCGCCGTAGGGCAGGAAATTAGATCGTACTGTATTTTCGACTCCGACTTTCATACGCCGAACCAGATTGCACAACGCAAAGCCGAAGCCGGAAGCAAGGACATTTACCTGCACATTTGGGAACGAAAGGAGATTGAGAACTATCTGCTGGTGCCAGAGGCAATCCTAAGGAGCATGGGCGCACGTCACACCCCGCGGGAGGGTGAATCTAACCTTTCTGTCCAACTCATCTCGGAGAAACTGTTTGAACTCGCTGGCGAGTTCGAACACGAGGTGATGGATGCATACGCCAGCGAATTCTTGTCAGAGAACAGGGCGGGAGGGCCCACTCAGGCGAACAGATCGGCGAGAGATGTCATGGCTGCGAGGTGGGACACGACTGAAGGTAGGCTCTCGCTTGTTTCTGGAAAACAACTCCTCGCGAAGCTCTCGACGTGGGCCCAGGAACGGTATGGCGTTGCGCTTAGTGGGGCGCGCGTGGCGCGGACGCTGCGACGCGGCGAGATCGCCGACGAGGTTGTAGGAGTGTTGACCGCGATCGAAAACGGCGAACCATTTTAGTAGTTATTGGTGCGATTGTGACAGTCTCCAGGCCGTAATGTCGAACATCGGCATATAATTGCGACGGGTGCGTTGTGGGCGAGATGAAACGAGCGATCGAGAGATTCATACTGTACCTGCGCTACGAGCGCAATGCCTCTCCGCAGACGATCCGGGAATACCGGCGGGACACGCAGCAATTTGCGGCGTTCGTGACGCCGCCGGACCAGGACGCGCCGGCGCTGAGCCTGATCGATCACCGGATCGTGCGCGAATACGTGGGGATGATGTACGACCGGGGGCTCGAGAGGGCGTCGGTGGCGCGGCGGCTCGCGTCGCTGCGGAGTTTCTTCAAATTCTGCGTGCGCGAGGGATATACGAAGCAGAACCCGGCGCGGCTGGTGAAAACGCCGAAGCTGGCGAGGCGAGTGCCGCGCGTGCTGACGGCGGAGGAATTGAACGACTTCCTCGACACGCTCGGACAGAAGACCGGGGGGAAGAAAACGCAGCGCAAGCGGCCTCCGACGGCGCAATCCGAGCAGGAAGCGAAAGTGGTGCTGAAGCGCGACCGCGCGATCCTCGAATTGCTCTACGCCTCGGGACTGCGCGTGAGCGAACTCGTGGGGCTCGATCGGGGCGACATCGACCAGGCCGGGCAGATGCTGCGCGTGCTGGGCAAGGGAAACAAGGAGCGCGTGGTGCCGTACGGCAGGAAAGCGCAGGAGGCGCTCGATGCGTACTGGCCGGTGCGCGAGGAGCTTGTGACGACCGGGCGAGTGGAGGTGAATCCCGAGGCCGTGTTCCTGAACCATTTCGGCGGACGGCTGACGGACCGGTCGGTGCGGCACCTAGTGAAGAAATACTCGCGGCTGGCGAACGTCAACTGGGACCTGCACCCGCATTCGCTGCGGCACGCGTTTGCGACGCACCTGCTGGCGGACGGCGCGGACCTGCGCGCGATCCAGGAGCTGCTGGGCCACGTCTCGCTTTCGACGACGCAGCGGTATACGCAGGCCAGCATCCGGCAGCTGATGGACGTGTACGACAAGGCGCACCCGCACGCATAAGAAGCGTGGAGAACGTGGGGGAAGCGCGTTCGGGGACCTCAAGGCTGGATTTTCCCCGCCATCGATTTGAACCTCGCGCCCCAATGGGAAATTAATTTCGGCATCGACCTCCTCCTGCGGCGGATTCGGCTTTGAAAACCGAGGTCGCGGAAGGCATCATGCTAAGGCTGCATAGGGAGGCATGATGGGTCTCGGCGAGAGGAGTCAGAGCTCGACAAGAGAAAAGTGGTCTGCGCGCCGCGGATCAGGTGGCCGCGTCGCCGCCGCTCTGCGCGTCGTGACCTGCGTGGCGCTCGCTGTTGCGACCAACGCAATCGCCACCGCCGCGCGTCCCGCCGGCTCGAAAATGCTCACCGTCGAGCGCATCTACAGTGCGCCCAACCTCAGCGGCAATCTCACCGAAGGGCTCGAATGGACGCCGGACAGCAAGCGCGTCTCCTATTTCGGACGTGATAACTCCGGCGTCGAACTGTGGACCACCGACGCCGCCACCGGCCAGAGCAAAATCCTCGTCAACGCGAATCTGCTCAAGTCCGCGATGCCGCCCGAAAAAATCCAAGCGATTCAGTCCACCGGCCTCGGCCGCGTCGAAGCGGTCAATTACATCTGGTCGCCATCGGGCAATTCGCTGCTCCTGATCGGCGGCAGCAGCCTCGTTCTTCTCGATCTGGATACGATGACGCCAAAGACGCTCGTCTCCGGCGCGTTCGATATCGACGATCCGAAATTCTCGCCCGACGGCAAATGGGTCAGCTTCGTGCGCGAATCGAATCTCTGGGTCGTGAATCTCGCCACAGGTGACGTAAAGCCGCTCACCACCGGCGGCAGCGAGGATGTCCTCAAAGGCAAGCTCGATTGGGTTTACCCCGAAGAGCTCGAAACCTCGACCGCGTATTGGTGGTCGCCCGATTCCTCGAAGGTCGCTTACTACCAGATGGACGAACGCCCCGTCACGCGCTACCCGATCATGGACATGAGCTCGCCCCTCGGCGCAATCGAGTACGAGCGCTACCCGCAGGCGGGCGAAGAAAATCCTATCGTGCACGTCGGCGTGGTCCCGGTCGCTGGCGGCGCAACTACCTGGATGGATACCGGCGCGGATACGGACGTCTACCTTGCGCGCGTCGAATGGCTTCCCGATAGCCGCCGCGTCGCCATCGAGCGCCTCAATCGCGCGCAGAATGAACTCGACCTGCTTTTCTGCGATGCGGCGAGCGGCGCGTCATCGAAGATTCTCGCGGAAACCGACAAATTCTGGATCAACATCGCGGACGACCTCTATTTCTTCTCCGACGGCAAGCGCTTCCTCTGGTCGAGCGAGCGCACCGGTTTTCGCCACTACTATCTCTACGATCTCGCCGGCAACGAACTCGAGCAGCTCACCAGCGGCGAGTGGGGAATTACCGGCAACGGCGGCTTTGGTCCAGGCGCGTCCAGCCATCCGGCCGTTGATGAGGCGCGCGGCTACATCTATTTCGTCTCGAATAAAGACAACGTTTTGGACGCTGAGCTCTACCGCCTTTCGCTCGCGGATAAAAGCATCACGCGAATCACTCGCGCCGACGGCTGGCACGATCCGCTTGTCGCGCCCGACGCCTCGGCCTTCGTCGACACCTTCTCGAACGCGATGACTCCGCCGCGCCAGGATCTATATCGCATGGATGGTTCGCGCACGGCTGTGATCAACGACGACCGCGTGCCCGAACTCGCCGATTACGCGCTCTCTCCCGTCGAGTTTCTGACCGTGAAGGCGAACGACGGCACCCAGCTCGACGCCGAAATGATCAAGCCGCCCGATTTCGATCCCTCGCGAAAATATCCCGTCCTCGTTGAGGTGTATGGCGGCCCGCAGGATCAGTATGTGGAGGACGATTGGGGCAATACGGATTTTCTGTGGTTTGAGATGATGGCCGAGAAGGGCTTCATCGTCTTCGCGCTGGATAATCGCGGTTCCTACCGCCGCGGCCATAATTTCGAAGTGCCCATCTACCATCACCTCGGAAAGGTCGAGCTCTCAGACCAGCTGACCGGCGTGCGATATCTGAAATCTCTGCCCTACGTCGACGGCTCGCGGATCGGCATCTGGGGCTGGAGCTACGGCGGCACGATGGTCCTCGAATGCGCTCTTCAACGCACCGGACGTTTTCAAGGCGGGCGTGGCCGTCGCGCCCGTCACCGACTGGCGGCTATACGACACGATCTACACCGAGCGCTACATGGGCCGCCCGCAGGATAATCCCGAAGGCTACATGGATTCGTCGCCCGTGCACCAGGCCGGGCAGCTTCGAGCCAAGCTCATGATCGCCCACGGCACCGGCGACGACAACGTGCACTTCGCCAACACCACCGAGCTGATCAACGAACTCATCCTCGACGGCGGGTATCCCGATGATGTGATGATTCTTCCGGGCCGCGGCCACGGCATGAACGATTGGCCGGCTCGAGTACAGCTGTATCAGCGGATCACCGATTTCCTGGTCCGAAACCTTTAGAGCACACTCGCGCGGAGCAACCTCGCCGCGCCTCGTGCCCTCGAATAGACTGGCAGACACAATAGTAGACACGGCGGGCGGATGGAGTAGAATCGGCATCCCGCGTGGGTTTCCGGAGATTAGAGAAAATGCGCAACAAGATGTGGAGGCGGCGGAACGAAATCGCGATCCAGCTCGCGACGGTCTGCGCCCTGTGCCTCCTCGTTGTTGTCTCGGTGCGCGCGCAGGATGAACCCGCCGCGCAGGCGGGCGCCACTGTCGAAGCCGATCCAGCCGAAGCCCTTCTCGAAACGGGATTTCGCCAGCTCTACGAACTGAATTTTACGGGCGCGCGCGAGCATTTCCTCTCTTACCAGAAAATGAAACCCGGCGACCCGATGGGCAAAGCGGCCGAAGCGGCCAGCTACCTCTACGAGGAATTCAACACCAAGGGCGTGTTCACCTCCGAGTTTTTCTTGAACGACAAGAAACTTCTCGGCGGCGTCGATGGAAAGCCTTCAGCAAACCGCAACGACGAATTCGTTGATACCAACCGCGAAGCTCGCGATATGGCCAAGGAATGGTTGAAGACGAGACCCAACGATCCGCAGGGGCTTCTCGTTCTCACTCTCACCGACGGGATGGAATCCGACTACGAAGGGATCATCGAAAAGAAGCAGCTCGCCAGCCTGAACTTGATGCGCCAGGCCGAGCGTGAAGCGAATACGCTCCTGGCGATCGATCCCGACGCGCAGGACGCCTACGTGGCCCTCGGCGCGAGCAACTACATCATCGGCTGCATGCCCGGATTCAAACGCGCGTTCCTATGGTTCGGCGGCGTCCACGGCGATCGCACAAAGGGCATGGACGAAATGCAAATGGCCGCCGAGCACGGCCACTATCTCCGGCCGTTCGCGAAAATTCTGCTGGCGCTGGCCTGCGAGCGCGAAAATCAGATGGACCGCGCCCGCAAACTCCTCACCGAACTCGCCGCCGAGTTTCCGTCGAATCCGCTGTACGCCCACGAAATCGAATTGCTCGATCATCGCGTCGCCGCTGCGGCGAGCTGATTTTTTCTTCCGGCATTACCATTTCACTCGCACGCGATAGTCGAGCGTCGATGTTCCGTCCTTCTCGACCGGAATTTGAAATCCGATCGTTGTCGCATCGAGCTTCGTGTACTTATAGTTTGAGTTGAGCACGTCCCAATCGCCCCCGATCGGCTCGCGCACTTCCACCGTCACCGGTCCGTCCTTGTGGTTCCGCAGCGTGATCTGATACTCCATCTCGAAAAGATCGGGCGCGAGCCGCTTGAAGTCCGTCTGCTTGCGCTCGCACACCACGTCGAACGCATCGCCGATGTAAATCCGTAGCGTCTCGTCTTTCGGCGTGTGGTTGATCGCATCCTCGCCCACGAATTGCGTCCCGCCCTGCGAATCAGCCTGATAGACGCGCACGGTTCCCGCAGGCAGCGGCATGCCGAGACCCGACTTCTCGTCGTTCTTCAATCGGTAGAAGACTTTCACCGGCTGCGGAATCGGATTCCCGATTCCCTGCGGATTGCGGTAGTAGTAGGGCTGCCCTTCGACCTCGAGGTATTTCTCCACCGGAATGTTCGTGCCATTGAGCAGGCTGATCTGTTTGGTCTCGTTGTTCTGAATCGACGTCTGCCGCTGCAATGTGTAGAGGTGATATTCGGAAAATCCTTCCTGCTGGAATTGCGGCGCGGGCGCTCCTGCCACTCCGTTCACCGCCATTGCCTTCATCGCATCATACTCTCGCAGTTGGTTCGTGCGATGGACTTCGCCGGCAACAAGCTGCAGCTTTGCGTTCTCGTAGGCTGTGCCGCTGTTGTTCACGAGCGTCACCCAGCCGTCGAGATCGGCCGTCTTCTCATCGCGCGCGACATTGAGGACGTAGTCCGCGCTCCAGTTCATGTTGTTCGTCAGATAGGAAGCTTCGACGCGCTGGGAATCCGCTCCGCGATTGTCGAGCGTCCAGACGAGCGTCGGCTGGCTATAGAGGTTCGCGGGCAAATCGGGAAACCGGTAGGATTCCGCCGTCATTCCGGTGACGATTTCATCGCCGATCTTCCATACGGGCGAGCCGTTGTCGGAAAGCAGCAGCGCCTTCGTATCCACCCATTTCGTCGAGCCCGAATCGGTTTCCCGCTGCACCAGCGTTACTTCGCGGCCTACGTACTTTTGCAAGAGCTTTTGCGGGTCGAGCAGATCGTATTCGTAGTTCTGCTCGACCACATTCACCTTCGCCGGATCGGTGAGCGATCGAAAATGCACCGTGGCCGGCATGATCGACGCGGCGACGTCTTCAAACCGCAGCGGAAACACGCCCGACCGCAGGTGAATCTGCCGGACGTCGCGCACCAGCGCGAGATTCGAGTTGTAGACGGTGACGGAGAGATCGGTCTGGTCTTTTTCGGTGGTCGTCGCGGGCGTGGCCGTTTCCGCTTTCGTTGTTTGTTCGCCGGCGCGCGCTGCGGCGTGCGCGATTTTCAGCTTTCCGGCGAGTGGCGCCAGCAGCAGGATGGCGGCCGCTGCGCACGAGCCGAGGATTCTGGTTCTGCGTGAGGGCATGGTATGTCTCCTTTTGTATGGCAACGCTTCAAGGTTAGAACGGCGCGGGCCAGTTTTCTTGCAGCCGATCGGCGGACGAATCCGTGGCTATTTTGCGGGGGTCCAGCTCTCGCCCTGGTTGGTGGTTGTGAATTTGCGGCCATCGGCCGTCGTCACCGTCGCGGTCCAGGCGTCGCGCGCGGCGATGGCTACGAAGTTCGTCTGCACCGGAGGCGGGATCGTTTGCCAGTTCGCCGCGTCTTGAGTCAGAAGAATGATTCCATCGTTGCCCGCCAGCCAGCACACTTTCGCGCTCGGCGCCGAGCCTGCCGCGTAGTGCGCGTTCTGTTTCGGCAGCGTTCCGTTCCAGGTGAGGCCGCCGTCATTGGAACGTTCGACGAATCCGCCGCTCGCGATCCGCCACATGATTTTCGAATCCGACGTCGGAATGATGTGCGCGGCCGAAAGTTCTCCTGCCTGGTTCTCCGTGATGATTTCAGGGCGCGCGCGGAAGGCGCTCACGAGCGCAGGCGCCTCTTTCTCTTTCGCAGTCTGCGCTTTGGCGCTGGGCGCGCCCGAAGCACCGCCAGCTACGCCGCCCACCGCTCCATTGCTGTGCGGGGAGGCAGCCTCAGGCGCGATAGATGCGATCGGGGACGACTCGGGCTGAACCGTGAGGGTCTCGCTCGTGACAGCGGGCGCTTTCGACGCTTGATCGGTCGCACCTTCTTGTTGCGCAGCTTTCTTCGAAAGCTCATCGGGCGAAGCGGACGTGGGAGCCACGGCATTTGTGGATCGCGAATTCTCCGCCGACGCGCCTACACCAACTCCGGCAGTGAAGTTGGCCGCGGGCGCGGGGGATGCCGGCGCCGCACTCGGCGCAGGAGTGGCCACCCGCGAGGAAAGCTGCTTCTTGTCTTGTTGCGCCGGTTGCTGATCCGCATGTTGAACAGGTTGCTGCGTGGGCAGAGAAGTCGCCGCTGTGGCCGGAGCTTGCTCCGGGTGCTCCGCGATTCGAGTAAACTCGGGACGTCGCGTCGCCCACACCGCGGCGATCACCAGCACGGCCGCGACGGGCGCCAGCCAGCGCCAATCCCAGAGCCACGATGCGCGAGGCTGATGGCGCGGCGCCTGCACGATCGGCGCGGCTGCGGCCTCCTCCGCGCGGCCCAGTGCGGCAAGCTGTTCGCGGCAGCGCGCGCATTCCGACAAGTGCAGCTCGACGTGCGCGGTTTCATTCGCATCGAGCGAGCGCTCGAAATAGGCCGCGAGGATGTCCGGTGCGGGGCAGTCGTCTCCCGCGCCCGCGCCTGCAAGAGTCCGCTTCAGCAGGCCGGCCATCGCATCGTCTCGTTCTCGCGAAGCCATGAAGCTATTCTCCTCCATCCCTTAGAACGCGCCAAATTTCGAATCTTGCGCCGCGCGTCACGATTCATCCTCGGAAGCCGCCACCGCCGGACCGGCCGCCTGCGTAGCTTGCAAGGGAGCCGTCAAATCGAATGGCCATTCCTCGCGAGCATATTCGTAGCAGAGCTGCATTTGCGCCTCGCTCAGCTGCTTGTTTTCGCGTAATTCGGCGTCCACGCGCTCGCGGAGCCTGCGGCGCGTTCGTTCCAGCTTGCGCGAGGCAGTCGCTTCGTGCTCGCCGAGCAGTCGCCCGATTTCGGCGAGCGTTCGCTCGTCCGCGTAGTAATAGGCGAGCCGCAGGCGGTCGCGCGGCTCGAGTGAAGCAAGCGCGCCAGTGAGAGCCGCTTGCAACAGGCTGAGGTATCGCGCGCGATCCGGATCGGGCGGATCGCTGGCCGCGGTGCGTGATGTGCCCGACCCGGCTGGCGCGTTTGCCGCCGCTCGCTCGGTGATTTCGCTGCGCTCCCTGCCGGTTTCGTCCTCCAGAGGCTCGAGCTTTCGCGCGCGGCGAATCGCGTCCACGTGGCGCTGCGCAAGGATCGCGCGCAGCCACGTGCCGAGCTTGCTGCGGCCATGGAAGTAATCGAAGAGCGATTTCCGCCGGCCTTCCGATTCGCGCAGGCCGTAGAGATCGGCGTAAAGCGAATCGGCGAGTTCGCGTGCGTTTGCATCGCCTGCGCTCGCGCTGCGTGTGATGGCACGCGCGGCGCGATACAGTTCCGGGCGAAATTGCCCGACGAAAAATTCCCACGCGGCTTCGCTTCCCGCGCCGCATGCGCAGGCCAGCGCGAGATCCGCGTGGTGCAAGGTTTCAAGATAGCTTTGAATCGCGCCCGCTAACGGCTGCGTGGTGGCATCCGAAAAACGGTGCGCCACGCTCCGGGCCAGCGCCGCTTCAAACTGCTCTCGGGAGAGATTCCACTCGCCTGGCGCGGCCGCTTTCCGCCAGCAGCGCTCCACGGCGTCCGCGAGCGAGGCGGGAAACCGGAAATCAGCGCGCGACTCGGTCGATGCGCGCTCCGCTTGCCCTGAATTGGCCGCTGTGAGCGGCTGGGCGGGCCGGGACGTCATGCTCTGGATGATACCGGAATGCCCGCCCGGGGTTGCATGCTTGGGTTCGACTCGGGGCGAGTGTGCCAACTCCGGCACACTGCGCGGGCGAGGAAACGGCGAACCCGCCGATCGTGCCTTAAGCGGCTCATCCTGTTACTCTATTACGAGCGCGCCACCCCCTCGGCGCCACCTTATTCTAACTGGAGGTTCTCACTATGAAGGCTCGCTGGTGGATGGCTGTGTGTGTCGCGGCGCTCTTCGTGTTGTTCAACGGCAGCGCGCTCTACGCGCAGGATAATCACGATCACGACCAGGATCATCACGATCAGGATCACCGCGACAACGAGCATCACGAACATCACTGGGATCCGAATCATCCGCAGTTCGACGACCACGAACGCGAAGTGGGCCGCGACTGGTGGGAACATCACCGCGACCACCCGGTAATCGGGTTTCGGGTTGAAGATCGGCTTCCTCCCGACTGGGAGCCGCGCTTGCAGGTCGGTTTTGTATTCGACCGCGACTGGCGCGGGCGCTGCCATCCGGTGCCGCCGGATCTCTACGCCGAATTGCCGCCCCCGCCGCCCCACTATCGGTATTACGTGATCGGTGGCCGCGTTGTACTGCTTGACCGCCACTGGCGCGTCGCTGACGTGATCAGCATTGCCTTCTGACCGGTATGATGGGAGCCCAGCCACACGCCGGATCGACGATCGGAGGGCTCGGAGACGTCTCGCCGGCCCTCCGAATGTTTTTCGGCCCGCCTTTACGGCGAGCGGCCGCGCCTTCTGTCCCGCGCCGAGCAATGGAAAAGCGACGGAGACTACAGTACACTGATCTTCCCGTCAGCCCCGCGGAGAGGTGCTGGAGTGGCCGAACAGGGCTGCCTGCTAAGCAGTTACACCCCAAAAGGGTGTCGGGGGTTCGAATCCCCCCCTCTCCGCCAGAATTCATTGCTGTGGTAGCCTCCTGCCTGACACTTCAATTCCCCGCCTGTCGACTGGCGAAAAACCCGGGAACCCTGATCCTGCATCAGAGGAATTAAACAGCTATGCCTCGATGTCCGGGGGGCGCAAGGGTGCGGGATGGCATGTAGAACGGGGCTTGGGGTATCGACGGCGATTGTACTAGGGCTGTTGCTCGCCAGTTTGTCTCCGCCGGTCAAAGGACAGGAAATTCGAAGTGTCGTTGAGCCGCGTGCGCGCGTCTTCGCGTCTGTCGGGCCGGGCGTGACTGCCCTGAAGGTCGATTCCGCCGGGCGTTACTATATTCTCGCTAAGCCGGCCACCGTCATTTCGATCTACGACGCCGAGGGAAACCGGATCGGCCAAATTCCGAACGCCAAGTCTCAGGGCGCCGTGATCCGGTATGCGGTGGATATCGATCTAGGTCCGAACGGGAACCTCTTCGTCGCGGACCGCGGCGCGAACGCCATTGATATCTTCAGCCCGGATGGTTCGCTGGTGGCCAAGGTGCCGGTTGTCGCGCCCACTTCGGTCGTCGCGCTCTCGGGAGGCCAGTTCGCAGTTACATCTCTGACCTCGACCCGCCTGGTGCAGATCATCGACGAACGCGGAAAGGTGATCCGCAGCTTCGGCGATCCTCAGTACATCACCGAAGACGAGGCAGGCAAAGACCGCGTGATCGACTGGGGCAAAATTACCGGCGATTCCACCGGCGGACTCTATTTCGCGTTTACGTCGCTGCCCCAACCTACCGTGCGGAAGTACGACCGCTTCGGCTACGTCGCTTACGAAACTGCTCTTCCCGACAATTTCTTTCAGGCTCCTGACACGGGGCCGCGCGACCGGGTCGAGGTGGGCTTGAACTTCACCGAATTGGGGTTGTCGGAACGGACCGGCGGCTGGGTCAGCGTGGGTTCATCCGGCGACGTCAAATTCGGCGGCGGCCTGGGCATGGGTCTCAACCAGGTATTTGCGTCGGGCGGCGGTTATGGGCGGAGGTCCGGGCAGCAAGGGTCGTGGCAATCCGACTTCGGCGGCGCCCCGTACAATTTCGGCAACGATTCGCTGGCCGGGACGGTTTCGGGGCAGCTCTCGACGAAAGGCGCGCAATTCCACGTTGGCATGGGCACCATGTCGGGCCCGTCCGGCGGCGGCCGGGGTCGTGGCGCCAGCGCTGGTGGATCGTTCTCAGATCAATCGACTGGCCAGGGAGGAGGCGTCCTGCAGTTCTTCGGGGCGGGGAACTCCTTCGCGGCGACGCAAGATGACGCCACCGCTGAGCCATCGTTCACCAGTCAGGATTTGACGCTCGATGCGAGTTCGGCGACCGATGTCTTCGGTTCTCTGGACGCGAACGGCAACCCGGTGCCGACCGGGATTGGCTCGCAGCCAACTTTCGGCTCGCCGGGAGCCTTCACCGCCTGGTCGATTCTAAACGCGAGGGACTATCGACCGCGAGGCGGATCCGTGCCCGGTGGTCCCAACGGGCCGGGCAGTCCAAGCGGTGCAGGCGGCACGAATGGAATCGCCCATTCGTTCGGCGGGCGCGCGAACGCTCCGGGCGCGCGATTGGCAAATTTTGGATCACCCGGCATCGAACCTCGCGCACGCTTCGACCCTCGCAGGCGCTTCGGATCGGGCATGACGGGCATCACGGCGACCGCGCGCGTAAATCTCGGAGACCTCGGCGGGAGTTCCGAGGAGAAACCGCAGATCACTGCGGTGAGCGTCGACCCGTCGACGCAGGAAATGTGGGCCGGCATCGGAAACACTTTGGTAGGTTTCAGCAAAGACGGCAGCCCGATCGGAATCTACTACCTCACGATGACCGGCGGCGCGCCGCTGAAGCCCTCGGCAGTGCTCGTCGAGCCGGATCGGTTCCTCGTCGCGGCCGATCCTTGGGGAATCTTCGAATTCGACCGGCCCGACCGGTCGCACCTTGTCGACCACTCCGTACCCGCCGCGCCTCAACTCAGCGTCCAGCCGCAGGTAATTTCACCGAAGCAATAGAAGCTTTCGAGAAGCGAGCGGTTATTGCGCAGTCTTGGCTACGCCCTCGAGCGGATCGCCGATCAAGCAGGCCGACTTCCACTCGTCCATAAAGACGGCGCCCATTTTCTCGTAGAACTCGATCGCGGGCTTATTCCAGTCGAGCACTTCCCAGCGCATGCAGAAGTAGCCCTCTCGCCACGCGATTCCGGCGACGTGCGCGAGCAGCGCCGTGCCGATCCCGTGCTGGCGAAGATGCGGCCGTACGAAGAGATCGTCGAGAAACAATCCGGCGCGTCCCTGAAATGTCGAATAGAACTCGAAAAACAGTGCGTACCCGGCGGGTTCGCCGTTCCACTCGGCAATCACCGCGCGGAATTTCGGGTGCGTGCCGAAGCCATCGCGAATGATGTCTTCCTCGAGGACGCTGGCCTCGTTTAGGAGGCGGTCGTACTCGGCGAGTTCGTGAATGAGAGCGGTGAGCAGCGCCGCATCGTTGGCCGTAGCTGGGCGGATCGTCATCATGGGCAATCCAGGGTAAGAGGATGAAAGCGACGCCTATTATACGGCAGTGGCAGAAAACTACCGGCGTGAAAGCATGCGACGGGATGCTATCTAACCACCAGCGATGGCGCCGATGATCATAAAAGGCTCGGTCCCGCGAGCGACCGCCTCAGGCAGGGGGGTATCGGGAGGCTCAAGGGACAAATCCTCCTGACAGGCGAAGAAGCGGAGGAACGGGCGGCGCTGGAGGGTGACGTGATCCCGAATCGTCCCGCGCAGCACGGGATACTGCGCCTCGAGCGCATCGAGCACGGAACGAAGCGTGGCTTGCCCCTCCACGTCGACGGCCACCTCACCGTCGACGTGCGCCAGCGTCCGCAAATGCGCCGGAAGTATGACGTGAATCATGGCACCCGAATCACCGAATCGTCTGCACTTCCACAGATAGCACGGCCGGAAGGTCGTGGACAATAGGCGCCCAGTGATCGCCCGCATCGGAGGAGCAGTACACTTGCCCGCCCGTCGTGCCGAAATACACGCCGCAGGAATCGAGCGAATCGACGGCCATCGCGTCGCGCAGCACGTTGACGTAACAATCGCTCTGCGGCAAGCCTTTGGTGAGCGGCTCCCACTCGTTTCCGCCGGTGCGGCTGCGGTAGACACGCAGCTTGCCGTCCATCGGGAAATGTTCTCCGTCGCTCTTGATCGGCACGACGTAGATGGTCTCCGGCTCGTGCGCGTGGACGTCGATCACGAATCCGAAGTCGGTCGGCAGATTGCCGCTCACCTCTTGCCACATGTCGCCCGCGTTGTCGCTGCGCATCACGTCCCAGTGCTTCTGCATGAAGAGCACGCCCGGACGCGAAGGATGCATTGCGATGTGGTGAACGCAGTGGCCGATTTCCGCGGTGGGGTCGGGAATGTATTGCGATTTCAGCCCCTGGTTGATCGGCTTCCACGTCTTGCCGCCATCGTCGGTGCGAAAGGCCCCTGCCGCCGAAATCGCGATGAAGATCCGCTGCGGATTGCTCGGATCAAGAAGGATCGAGTGCAGACACATCCCGCCGGCGCCCGGCTGCCATTTGGGACCCGTGCCGTGCCCGCGAAGGCCGGAGAGTTCCTGCCACGACTTGGCCCCGTCGGTCGATTTGAACAAGGCGGCGTCCTCGACGCCCGCGTAGACCGTGTCCGCATCCGTGAGCGACGGCTCGAGATGCCAGACGCGCTTGAATTCCCACGGGTGCTGCGTGCCGTCGTACCACTGATGTGTGGTGAGCGGCTTGCCGGTGGCGGGAGAAACATCGTAGACGAATTTGTTGCTCGCGCCGGCCGGCATGCTGCCTGGCGTTGGCATCGCTTCGCCTCCCGGCGTCTCCCAAGACTTGCCGCCGTCGCTCGAACGCTGAATTACTTGCCCAAACCAGCCGCTCGTTTGCGATGCGTAGAGCCGGTTCGGGTCAACGGGCGAGCCTTTCATGTGGTACATCTCCCAGCCCGCGAAGTGCGGGCCGCTCACCTCCCATTTTTCGCGCTTTCCGTCCGCCGTAAGAATGAACGCGCCTTTGCGCGTGCCGACAAGTACTCGCACTTTGCTCATTTTTGCTCCTCCCTCAAGGGCATGAGTTGGTTACGTGGTGGGACGAGATCCCAAGAAGTCTCTTTCTGTTTCGGCGCCAGCAGCGAAGGTCATTGACCCGACGATGCCGATGCAGCTTGAGCGCAGTTCACCATCCAGGGTATTCCGAATCGATCGGTGAGCATTCCAAAGCGCGCCGCCCAAAAAGTCTGCTGGATCGGCATCTGCACCTGGCCGTTTTCAGCCAGCGCTTCAAACACACGATCCGCTTCGGCCGGCTGGTCGGTCTGAAACGTTATGGAGATCCCTTGTGGCGGTTGGTAACGATCGGCGGGAGCGTCCGCGCCCATCAAAAGGGCATCTCCGATCTTCATCTCCGCGTGCATAATCTTTTCGCGCCAGTCCGGCGAGACATGTTCGCCCGCGGGCGTGCTGCCGTACGTCGCCATCGACGTGATCTTGCCGCTCATCGCTTTTTCGTAGAATTTGAAGGCCGCCTCGCACTGGCCGTTGAAATTCAGATGAGTATTCAATTGCATCTTGCCCTCCCTTTCGAATTTTGAGATTCAGTGGCCCTGGAAATGCGATCACGAACGCGTCACGTGCTGCGCTTGCTGTCAGCGCCATCGAATCTCGGCAGCAAAGGAGTCGGATCGTGTTCGGCCCAGCGCCGCCGCGTCTCGGCGAGCACCGCCTCCCGATTCTGCGCCATGTTCTCGATCACAGCACACGGCGCTCCTGTCTCCTCGTGCCGCGACGCCCAAACGAGCAGCTCCAGCATCACGGGCGCGAGATCGATGCCTTTTTCCGTCAGGCGGTAATTCAGCTTCCGCCCGTCCTTATCGTCCGCTTCCACCGTGATGATTCCGGCCGCTTCGAGTTTTCTTAGACGGTCCGCCAGGACATTCGTCGCGATACCTTCGCCTGCTTCTTGAAATTCCTTGAACGTTTCATACGCGCGAACCATCAGATCGCGAATGATCAGCAGCGACCAGCGATCCCCGAATTTTTCGAGCGAAATGCTCACCGGGCAGCCGGATCGTGGCTTTGACCTAGGTTTGGCTGGCACGGCGCGGCACGATATCAAACTCACTTGCATACTACAAGTTATATTTCGATGACTGCATTGTGATTGAATCGTTGCATCGGGTGAACGCCGATTCTGAGATTCCTACGAAGCCCTGCGGCACAGAAGGGAAGTGAGCGCGCGGGCGAAGGCCGCGGCCCCGCCGGCGTCTTTAGAGCGCCAGGCGACGAAGCCATCCGGGCGGACGAGAACAGCCCCTGACCGGGTTATGGCGTAGGCGCTCGAAAAAACTCCCGCCGGATCCGCGACTCCATTCTTGCCGATTTCATGGATATCGAGCTCGATGCCCAGCTGCTTGGCGGCCGCGCGAGCGCCTTCCCGCCACGAATCTCCTTCCGGTCCCACGAGCAGCACAAAATTCCGGCCAAACAGATCGAGCGTCGAAATCTGTTCTTCATTTCGTTCGAGCAACACGTGAGGTGCGCGCGTGCCCGGCTTTCCCTTTGAGTCGCGAGGGTTCTCGTGCGGGATTCCGTCGTCGGCGTCTTCGGGAATCACGGCCGGCGAGTGATAACAATAGCCGAGCTCGATGTGGAGGTCGTTCTGGATCGCCTGCAAATCGTCGGCGCGCAAATAGGGAGCCGACCGCGTGACGTACCGCGAATATGCCTGCTCGACGGTGAAGGCAGCAGCTGGACGGCGTTCGAGATCGTAAGTAGGAAGCAGTTCGGGCCCGGCCGCGCCGTTCAGGACCAACGCCAACTTCCACGCGAGATTGTGTGCATCCTGAACGCCCGTGTTGCCCCCAAATCCGCCGCTGGGCGGCATTACATGCGCTGCGTCTCCCGCGAGGAAGATGCGGCCATGCTGAAAGGATTCCGCGGTATCGGCGGTCGCGTCCCACTGCATTACGTTTTCGATGGTTACTGGTATGTCGCGGGTGCCGAGACCCGCGTAAAGCAGTTCGAGGGCGCGCTCATTTGTGAGGTCTTTCGATACGTCGGTGATGGGATTCTTGGGGTCACCCAGCCAATGAACCGCAAGAAACCCCGAGGTAAACGGCTTTTCGATGCGGAAGAATCCGCTCAGCGTGGAATTCAGGACGTACATCACGCTCAGATTGCGGCCGCGAAGGAGCGGGCTCACGTCGCCGCGAAAGTAGATCGTGATGCTCTTCGAGAAGACGCCGCGCCCGAGCATTCTGATTCCCAGGCGCTCGCGAATGCGGCTGTGGCTGCCGTCGGCCGCGATCAGGTACCGCGCGCGCACGGTCGAGGTCTTGCCCGTGTCGCGCTCGCGGATCTCGGCTGTAACGCCGGTCGCATCCTCCTCGAACGACGTCATCTCCGTGGCGAAACGCAGTTGCGCCCCCAACTCTTCGGCGCGCGATTTGAGCAGCGGTTCGAGCAAACTCTGCGTAATGAAAATCCGGCTGCTCGGGCTGACGTCGCGCACGCCTTCGTTGAGATTCGCGATGAACCAGGCGAGTTCTTTTCCGGCCAGCGTCTCGACCGCCATGATCGCGCCGTCCTGCACGAACTGCTCGTCCGATTTCTTCAGTACGATCTGTTCCACACCCACGGTGCGGAAAACTTCCATCGTGCGTTGCGTGATCATTGCCGCGCGCGGATGGATCGCCGTCCCTCGATGGTGCTCGACGACGAGCGCAGGTACGCCGTGGTGGCCGAGCAGCAGCGCGGCGGACATTCCGACGAGGCTGCCCCCCACGATCAGTACGGGAACTTCGATATCAGGCATGAGTGCTCCCAAACCGAATCGACGGCATCGTTGTTGCCGCGGTGCACCCCCAGCGTCCGCTGTTCGACGCCGCCTTCCCCTGACCGATTGGAAGCTATCACAAATATCTCGGCGCCAGCCAGACAGCTTAGTGCGGCGAACCGCGCAACGAAGCCGTGGTTGACACCCTAACATGACGCCAGTAAGATTCCGGGTCAGCTAGGGGATTACGCGGTGTAATCCCTGCGTATACCTTCGGGCTGGAGACCAAATTATGACCAGAACTCTGTGGGCTATTCTCACTGTCGCTCTCCTTCTGCCAATCTCAGCATTGCGCGCAAACGCGCAGGACCAGACGGCCGCACCAGGCGCAACCGCAGGGGCCGCACCAGGCGCGGCTCCCGCAGCGCCGCAGGGACGCAAGAAGCGCGTCGCCATCTTCGACTTCGATTACGCGACCGTGCAAACAGCTTCTGCTGCGGCGTTCGGCACCAACGTCGACGTTGGCAAGGGCATCACCGATCTGCTCGTGAAGTATCTCGTGCAGGATGGCACGTACTCGGTAATCGAGCGCCAGGTGCTCGATAAAATTATGGCCGAGCAGAATTTTTCGAATAGCGACCGCGCCAATCCTAATTCGGCTGCCAAGATCGGCCAATTGCTCGGCGTGGACGCCATCATCGTTGGCGCCGTCACGCAATTCGGCAATGATACCAAGAACACCAACGTCGGCGGCGGGGGCGGCGGCTTTGGCGGTTTCGGAATCGGTGGATTTCATCACTCCAATACCAAAGCAATCGTGAATATCGACGCGCGCATTGTGAACATCGATACGGCTGAAATTCTCGGCGTCGCAGAGGGACACGGCGAGTCCTCGCGGTCCAGCACGGGCTTGCTGGGCGGTGGCGGCAACTGGCACGGCTTTGGGGGTGGGGCGGTCGATTTCGGCGACAGCAACTTCCAGCAGACGATCCTCGGTGAAGCGGTGAAAGCGTCCGTCGCGCAATTGAGCGCCGGCCTAATCGCCGACAACACGAAGGTTTCCGTGCGGACGATCGTCGTCTCAGGCCTTGTGGCGTCCGTGGATGGCGGCCAGATTGTTCTGAACGTCGGCGCGAAAGCGGGCTTGAAAGTCGGCGACCAGCTCTCTGTCGAGCGCGTGACCAAAGAAATCAAAGACCCGGCCACTGGTCAAGTGATCCGCCGTCTCTCGACTCCGGTCGGCGTGGTGCGTATTACCGACGTCGACGACATTTCCGCGGTCGCCGCGCCCGTTTCCGGCGCAGGATTCAAGGTGGGCGACGCGGTGAAAACCGTCACGCAGTAGGCATCATCACGCACGAAGATCGCCGGGCGCCGGAACTCCTCGCGCCCGGCATTTTCATTTCATCGCTCATTCCATAGGAAGTCCAACATAGTTTTCCGCGAGCGTCTGCGAGGCGGCGCGCGAACTGGTGACGTAATCAAGTTCCGCGAGCTGTCGCCGCCGGTCGAAGGCATTGTCCGTATTGAACAGGTGCAGCATCGACGTCATCCACCAGGAAAAGCGCTGCGCCTTCCACACGCGCCGCAGGCAGGTCTTCGAGTAGCTTTCGATCAGGTCCTTTCTCCCGGAAGCATAAAAATCGGTCAGAGCGCGCGAGAGCACGAATACGTCCGCAGCCGCCAGATTCAACCCCTTTGCTCCGGTGGGCGGCACGATGTGCGCCGCGTCGCCGGCGAGGAATAGTTTGCCGTGCTGCATCGGCTCGACAAGGAAACTGCGCATCCCCGTGACGCCCTTCTGCAGCACCCGGCCCTCGGTGAGTTTCCACTTGCCGTCCGCCGTCGCCAGCCGCTTGTGAAGCTCGCCCCAGATACGTTCGTCGGGCCATTCGTGGATGTCTTCATCGGGGGCGCACTGCACGTAGAGCCGGCTGATCTCGGGCGACCTCATGCTCAGCAGCGCGAAGCCGCGCTCGTGATATGCGTAGATGAGTTCATCTGAGGAAGGTGGCGCTTCCGCGAGTATTCCCAACCACCCGAAGGGATAAATCCGGTCGTATACGGTCAGCGCGCCTTCGGGAATCGAAGGCCGGCACACGCCGTGGAAGCCGTCGCAACCCGCGATGAAATCGCAGACCACTTCCTCCGCCTTGCCGCCCGCGCGAAAGCGGATCTTCGCATGCGCCTCGCGTCCGCTCCCGCTGAAGTCGTGCACGCTCACGCCCTCGGATTCGTAGAAAATCCGCCCGCCCGCTGCCAGCCGTGCGTCGACGAGATCGGCGACCACTTTGTTCTGTGGGTAGATAATCACCGTGCGTCCGCCCGCCAGCTCGTTGAAGTCGATATGGTGCGTGCCTCCGCCAAAGCGTAGATAAATCCCATGATGAACGAGGCCCTCGCGCTTCAGCCGCGCGCCCACGCCCGTTTCGACCATCAGATCGGCCGTGCCCTGTTCGAGCAGCCCGGCGCGCACGCGTTCCTCGACGTACTGCCGGCTGCGCGATTCCACCACCACGGACTCGATCCCCTGCAGGTGAAGCATATGCGAAAGGAGCAAGCCCGCAGGCCCTGCGCCAACGATTCCCACCTGTGTGCGTATCATGTCGCCGCCCATTCTATATTCATCTTGCAAAGTGAGGGGATCAAACTAGAATGCTGGCACGTTTGCCGCCGGTACCCGCCGATTTGGGCGGCGGGGCCAGCAAATCGATGCGTGCCGATCGCGCGAAGCTTGCGCCGCGGCTCGACGACCGTTTCTTGAGGGAGGCTTGCAGTGGCCAAGAAGCCGGGATTCTATGGCTGGAAGCTGGTCGGCGTGCTTTCCTCGCTCGATTTTCTAAATCTCGGTTTGCCGGTGTATGGCGGCACCGTGATCAATAGCTACATGCTGCGCGAGATTCCGATGAGCCGCAGCACGCTGGGCTTCGGATTCACGCTGCTCAATCTCTTCGTCGGATTGCCCGCGACGCTCGTGGCGATTTCAATCCTGAAACTGGGAATTCGCGCCACGTACTTGATCGGGTCCGCGCTGATCTGTCTCGGCTCTCTCTTCCTGGCGTTTTTCGCGACGAAGCCCTGGCACTTTCTGCTCGGTTTCGGCGCGATCAATGGAATCGGCGTCTGCTTTGGCGACATCGTTCCCGGGACCACGGCCGTCGCCCGCTGGTTCAAGCGCTATCGCGGCCGGGCCACGGGCCTCGTGCTGAGCGGTTCCGGCATTTCCGGCTTCCTCGCCGCGCCGTTCATGGACCGCCTGATTCGAGTGGGCGGCGGAAATTGGCGCCTGGGCTGGGAAATCATCGCAGCCATCGCCATCGTCGGCGGAATCCTCGCTGCGGTTTTCATCAAGGAGCGCCCGGAAGATTTGGGGCAAGTCGCCGACGGAAAGCCGGAAGAAGAAATTCCGTCTCAGCCTGCGCAGTCGCAAGCTACCCGCGAGTCCCACGAGCTCATCACCCGCTATGTGTGGACCCCGTCGGAGGCCTACCGGACGCGCGCCTATTGGCTGATCGTGATCGGCGGCCTGGCCGCGCAGTTTCCTTTCTTCTTTTTCACGGCGCACTGGATTCTTCATTTGCAGGGCGCGGGGATTTCGTCGAGCGACGCAGCCTTTGCCATGGGCCTGTTCACGATTTCCTGCATCGCGGGCAGGCTGATCGGCGGATGGCTGATGGACACGATGACCGCGCGCTACGCCTTCATGATCGGGCTCTGCTGCTACGTGGTCGGCTCTCTTGCCGCATTGAGGGTAGGGCCGGATTCGCTGATGATCGCCGATGCGGCAGCGGTTTTGTACGGCCTGGCCATTGGCTGGACGTTCATTTGCATGGCGACCTGCGTGGCCCACTTTTATGGTCCCGCCGCTTTCCCCAAACTCGCGGGAATGATGGTGCTGTTAACGTCCTGCGGCGCTTCACCCGCGGGCCTGATCGGCGGCAGAATTTTCGACGTCTATGGCAGCTACGCACGCGCGTTCGAACTCAACATTCTGATCGCTGCCGTTGGTATCATCGCCATGGCTTTCGCGACGTTGCCGCGTCCCCGCGACGCCCGCGTCGCCGTAGCACAGGCTGCATAGATTCTAAGTTCGCAGAACGCATCTAGAGGAGACGCCGAGTGCCGAAGAAACCTGAATTCTACGGATGGAACCTGGTCGCCGTTCTTTTCGCCCTCGATTTCATCAACATGGGGTTCCCGTATTACGGCGGCAGCGTAATCATCAACGATTTCATGATTCACGACATCACCATGAGCGGCAGCATGAGAGGGTGGGGCTTCACGCTGCTGAATATTTTCGTAGGCGTGGCGGCCGTGGCGGTGGCGATCTCGATCGTGAAGATCGGCCTGCGGGCGACGTTTGCACTGGGCTCGGCGATCATCTGCGCGGGGGCGCTCTACATGGCGCTGGTGGCGAAGACGCCGATCGAGTACTTGATCATGTTCGGCGTGGTGATGGGGACAGGGATCAGCTTCGCGACTCTGGTTCCCGCGTTCACGGCCGTGGCGCGCTGGTTCCGCAAATATCGCGGGCGCGCGAATGGGATTGCGGTTTCGGCTTCGGGATTCGCCGGTCTGGCCGCGCCCCTGCTGGGCAGGGTGATCCGGGCGCACCACAATAACTGGCGGATGGGATGGCTCATCGTGGCGGGCGCGGTGGTGGTGGCGGGTCTTCTCGCATTACTCTTCGTGAAGGAAAGTCCGGAGTCGATGGGACAGACCGTGGATGGAATCCCGCCGGAACAGCAAAGCCAGGCGACGCGCACCGATGCGCTGGCGACGAAACATCCGTGGACGGCTGGGCAGGCGTACGGGACGGGCGCATACTGGCTGATCGCGATCGCAGGCATCGTCTCGACATTTCCGTTTTTTCTCTTTGTGGCGCATTGGACGAGGCGTTTGATCGGAGTGGGATTCCAGGCCTCCGATGCGGAATTGGCGCTGGGCTTTCTGACGATCGGAACGTTGCTCGGACGCTGGCTCGGCGGGCTGCTGATGGACTACATCAACGCGCGGGTGGCGTTCGTGCTCGGATTGGCGGTGTACTTTGTCGGCTCGTACCTGGCGATTGCGGCGATGCCGGGGGCGTTGTGGATGGCCTATCTCGCGGCGCTGCTCAACGGCGCGGCGTACGGCTGGGCGTTCACGTGCATCGGCACGATGGTGGCGCACTATTATGGGCCGGGCGCGTTTCCGAAGCTGTACGGGATGATGACGCTGCTCGTGTCGTTCTGCGCTTCGCCGGCTGGGGCGGTGGGCGGATGGATTTTCGACCAGTACAAGAGCTACACGCCGGCGTTCGAGTTGAACGCCGTCCTGGCGGCCGTGGGCATCGTTGCGATCGTATTTGCGGCCATGCCGAAACCGCGCAGCGAGGTGGGCGCGCCTGCGTTGCAACAGGAAGCGGCCCGGTGATTCGCCGCCGCGAGATTCTGAAATCGTCGCTCGTCGGCTGCGGTGCCGCACTTGCGGGCGGCACGCTGGGTTCGCTCGTCGCGCCTCGCGCTTTCGCGGGCAACCGAGAATCCACGGGCCCCATTGTCGAAACGAATCGCGGCAAGCTCCGCGGCGTTTCCAGCGACGGCGTCTATTCCTTCAAAGGCGTGCCCTACGGCGCTTCCACCGAGGGCTCGATGCGCTTTATACCGCCGGTCAAGCCCGAGGCGTGGACGGGCGTGCGCGACGCTATCAATCTCGGCCCGCTTGCGCCACAGTTCGTATCGAGCGCGAGCGGCGGCTCCGACATTCGCAAAGCCATGGGCGATATCTTCGGCCCCGGCGAAATCAGCGAGGATTGCCTCGTCCTCAACGTCTGGACGCCGAGCCTGCATCGCGGCAAGCGCCCGGTGATGGTCTGGCTGCATGGCGGTGGCTTCACCGGCGGGTCGGACGGCGCTCCCACCTACGATGGCACGAATCTCGCGCACAAGCGCGACGTGGTCGTCGTCGGGCTAAATCACCGGCTGAATGTTTTCGGTTATCTGTATCTCGGCGAACTTGGCGGCGCGAAATATGCGGATTCGGGCAACGTCGGCATGCTCGACATCGTGCTCGCGCTCGAATGGGTGCGCGACAATATCGCGCACTTCGGCGGCGATCCCGGCAACGTTACGATCTTCGGCGAATCGGGCGGCGGCGCGAAAGTCAGCACGCTGATGGCGATGCCGCCGGCCAAGGGCCTGTTCCACAAGGCGATTGTCGAGAGCGGTTCGATGCTGAAGGCCACGTCGCGCGAAGATGCGAACAAAGCCGCCGAGAAATTCATCGCCAAGCTCGATATCACTCCCGATCGCATCGACGATTTGCAGAAGCTGCCGATGGAAAAGCTGCTCGACGCGATGCGCTCACTCACCGGGCCCAACGCGATCCGCCTCGGGCCCGTCGTCGACGGCCGCTCGCTGCCGCGCAATCCCTTCGATCCGGACGCGCCCGCGCAATCGGCAAACGTTCCGATGCTGATCGGCACCAACGGCACCGAATCCTCACTCTTGCTTGGTCTCGGCGATCCCGCGCTCTTTTCGCTGAACGAAGCGGACATGCGCTCGCGCCTGAAATCCTATCTGCATCTCGAAGATGACGCGAAACTCGACAGCATCATCGCGACGTACCAGAAAGATCGCCCCGGTACGTCGCCCGGCGAAATCTACTTCGCCGTCACCACCGATCGCATGATGCGCATGAACGCCATCACGCAGGCCGAGCGCAAAGTCGCGCAAGGCGCCGCGCCCGCCTATATGTACATTTTCGCCTGGCGGACGCCGGTCCTCGGCGGCAAGCTGATGTCGCCGCACGGGATCGAGCTCGCTTTCGTTTTCGACAACACAGACAAAACGGTGGGATTAAATGGCAGCGCCCCCGACGTTGCGCTGCTTGCCGACAAAGTGAGCGCGGCCTGGGCCGCCTTCGCGCACACCGGCAATCCCGGCACCAGCGCATTGCCGCATTGGCCCGCCTACGACACGAAGTCGCGCGCCACCATGGTCTTCAACGACGAGTGCAAACTCGAGGACGATCCCGGCCGCGACGAACGCCTCGCAATCAGCGCCCTGCCGCCAGGCGGAACCATGTAGCGAATGGCCCGCTAGCGCGCCCTAGCGTTTGCGTTTCCTACAACTGGATTTTCGAGAAGAAGTAGCTGCCTATGCCAAGCAGAATCCCGGTCATGATCGTCACGACGGCTAGATCGGTTGTCAGGCCGTAAGCAAACACCGTGCTGCACGATCCGCGCAGTCCATCCACGCCATAGCTCAGCGGATTCAGCCGCAGCCCGATCTGTAGCACCTTCGGCAGTCCGGCCGAGGGAAAGATCGCGCCCGAAAAAAAGAAAATCGGCATGATCAGAAAATTGATGATGAGCGGAAATCCCTGCATGTCCTGAAGCACGGACCCGAAAACGGTACCGATGCCCGCGAAGAGCAGCGAGATCATAAACATGAAAACAATCGCCAGCGGCAGATAGGGTGAGGGCTTGATCCGAAATCCGGCAATCAGGCAAATCACGAAAACGACGATCCCCTGCGCCATGGCCACAAGGGCGCCGCCGAGCATCCTGCCGAACACAATCTCGATTCGCGAAACCGGCGCCACCAGCGTTTCCTTCAGGAACCCGAACTGCCGGTCCCAAATGATCTCGATTCCCGAAAACACGGCGTTGAAGAGAATCGCCATCGAGATGATTCCCGGCGAGAGAAAGTCGAGGTAATCTCCGCCACCGGCCCGCGCGAACATCGCCTTGAATCCGAATCCCAGCGCCACAAGAAATAGTATCGGCTGCCCGAGCGAACCGATAATCCGCGCGGGCGACCGGATGTAACGCTTCAATTGCCGCACGCAGAGAATGTAGATCGCTTTCATCGCCGCCCTCCGCCTCGCCACGCGCGTCCCATCATGCGCATCCGGTCGGTCGCGTTCGCCTCTTCCTCGCGAATGGCGTGCCCGGTGAGCGCGATGAACGCGTCTTCCAGATTCGGGCATTGGGTGCGCTCTTTCAGCTCGCCGGGAGAACCCTGGGCCACGATTTTGCCGTGGTCGATCACCGCCACGTTGTTCGCCACGCGGTCCGCTTCGTCCATGTAGTGCGTGGTGAAAAAAACCGTCACGCCTTCGTCCTTGCTCAGCTGCTGGATGTAGCCCCAGATGTGATTGCGCGTCTGCGGATCGAGCCCGATCGTCGGCTCGTCGAGAAAAAGAATGCGCGGCTTGTGCAGCAGCGCGCGCGCCACTTCCAGCCGCCGCTTCATCCCGCCCGAATATTCCTTCACGAGATTGTTCTTCCGGTCGCCGAGCCCCACGAAGTCGATCAGCATGTCGATGCGCTTCTTCCGTTCGCCGTGCGGGACGCCGTAAAGAATCCCGTGCAGGTCCATGTTCTCGTACGCCGTCAGCTCGTCGTCGAGGCTCGGGTCCTGGAATACGATTCCGAACGACCGGCGCACCTGCTTCTGGTCACGCGTCGGGTCGTGCCCGTTCACCAGGATCTTGCCGCTCGTCGGATCGAGCACCGTCGTCAGCATCTTGATCGTCGTGGTTTTCCCCGCGCCGTTCGGCCCGAGAAAGCCGAAGATCACTCCCTCAGGCACCGTGAACGAGATGTGATTCACCGCGCAGAATTGCCCGTAGTTCTTCACGAGGTCGTGCACTGAGATCATTTCGTTCATTCGTGTTTTCCCATGGCCTGAACTGGCCCACCCGGAGGCGTCACAGAATACGATGTATCCGCACGCGCGGGCAATTGGTTATAACGGCCCAACAGGACCCAAAGTTACGCGCCAATTTAGATCGCGCTTTTCTCTTGCATTCCTCGCCGTTGCGCGCCGTCATTCTGAGGCCGTCTTCTGGCCGAAGAATCTCTCTTCGGCTGTGGCGTCACCAGGACAGCGGCTGAAAGAGCGTGGATATTTCGCCGCCCGGATATATATTCGCACCAGCATTCTTGGCACAATCTCAGGGAGGCCCGCAGCAGTGACCACGATTCGAGAAGCCACCTACGAAGTCCTCCGCGATCTCGGGATGACCACGATCTTCGGCAATCCCGGCTCGAGCGAGCTGCCTTTCCTCAAGGACATGCCTCCCGATTTCCAGTATGTCCTCGGCCTGCACGAGCGCGTCGCGGCGGGCATGGCGCTCGGCTACGCCCTGGCGCGTAACGAAGCCGCTTTCGTCAACCTCCACTCGATTGCCAGCGCCGGCAACGGCCTTTCCGCCCTCATCGACGCGCAACTCCTGGAGGCGCCGCTCGTCGTCACAACGGGCCAGCAGGACCGCCGCCAGATCCTCGCCGAGCCTTTCCTCGTGAGCCGCGCCGTCGAGGTCGTGAGGCCTTATGTGAAATGGGCGTACGAGCCGCTGCGTCCCGAAGACATTCCAGCCGCCATCGCGCGCGCCTATCACCTCGCCATGTTGCCGCCGCGCGGCCCCGTCTTCCTCTCGATCCCGATGGACGATTGGAACAAGCCCTGCCAGCCGGTTGTCGCGCGCAAGGTGAGTCAATCCGTCTCGCCCGATCCTATGCTCCTCGACGAAGTTGCGCGCGCGATCGACGCGAGCCGCAATCTCGCGCTCATCACCGGCTCGCAGATCGAGCAGGATGGCGCATTCCACGATGTGGTCGCGCTCGCTGAGCGCCTCAATGCGGACGTTTTTGCCGAGCCTATCGCGCCGCGCTGGGCATTTCCGCGCAGCCATCGCCTGTTTCGCGGCGGCCTGTTGCCTGCGCAGAAGCCGCTCGCCCAGCAGCTCGCCGCCTACGACACGGTCGTCGTCCTCGGCGCGCCCGTTTTCTTGTATTACGCCTACGTGCCCGGCGACGCCATCGCGCCCGGCACGAAGCTTTTCCAGATCACGAATTCCACGCGCGATGCGTCCGCCGCGCTTGCCGGAACCAGCATCGTCGGCAATATCTCGGTCGCCGCAAAATATCTCGCGCAGCGTGTAAAGCCCGCCGAGCGCAGCGTCGTTCCGTGCCCGAAGCCGCCCGAGCCGCGCCCCGAATATCCGATCACGACCGCATATCTCTTCAGCACGCTCAATAAGCTCCTGCCGCGCGACGCCATCCTTTCCGAGGAGTGCCCGTCGTCGAAGGGCGATCTCGACCGTTACATCCAGCTCGACGAGCCCGGCTCGTTCTATTCCGTCCGCAGCGGCATCCTCGGCTTCGCCCTGCCTGCGGCCGTCGGCCTGCAGCTCGCGCATCCGAATCGCCGGGTCGTCTGCCCCGTCGGCGACGGCTCCGCGCAATATTCGATTCAGGCGCTGTGGTCGGCCGTGCAACAGAAAGCGCCCGTCGTTTTTCTCGTCGTCCGCAATGGAAATTATTCAGCGCTGAAAGGCTTCCGCGATTTCACGCAGGTCGGCAAGAACGTCCCTGGCATCGACATCCCCGGCATCGACGCCGTCAAAATCGCTCAAGGCTACGGCATGGCCGCGCGCGAAGTGGATCGCCCCGAGGATCTCGAGCCAGCCCTGAAATCCGCGCTAGCCTCGAAGGAACCCTGCCTCGTCAGCGTCAACGTCGCCCAAGGCGGCCAAAAAACGATGGGCATGGACCAGTCGGTGAATCCGCCCAACTACGGGTGATTCTTCGTTTCCACCGCGAACATTTGCGAGGCGCCGTGACCAATTCTAGCGTTTCCTGGGTTTCGAACCCTCGCGGCCTTCGCTCACCAGCAATCGCTTTCGCAGTTCTTCCGCTGCGCCCAGGTACTTCTCCGGCGTTTCGAGATCGCGCAGCGCCCTGTTGCCGAGCGCTCGCGCCACCTCCGGAATTTCGCCGAGCGCTTCCTTCAACGTGCGTCCTTCTTCTTCGCTGCGCCGCGCCGCCTCGCCCACAAGTTCCAGCGCCGCATCCCGGCCCAGCTTGGCGGCGAGCAGCATCGCCGCCTTCTCCGCGAACACCCTGCCGCCCGTAGCCTCAATATTCGCGCGCATCTGTTCCGCGTCGATCTCGAGCCCCTCGGCCGCTTCCGCCATCGACGAAATCGCCAGCCCGGTAGACTGGATCACGCCCGCCACCGTCGGCCACTCCGCCTGCCAGCCTCCCACGCCGCGCTCGTGCTCCTGCACCATACCCGCGAGAAATGCGGCAACCAGCCCGGGGACGCGATTTGCCGCCGCCAGCGTCAACGCCGACGCGATCGGGTTGCGCTTTTGCGGCATCGTCGACGAGCCGCCGCGTCCCTCGCTTTCCGGTTCGGCCGCTTCGCCGACCTCGCCCTGCATCAGCAGGCTGATATCGCGTGCCATTTTTCCGAGCGTGCCCGTCAGCACGCCGCACGCTGCCACCAGCGACGCCAGACGGTCGCGGTGCGCGTGCCATGGCGCATCCGGAAAGCCGAGGCCCAGCTCCTTCGCCATTGCGCGCCCTACTTCGAAGCCCTTTTCGCCCAGCGCCGCCAGCGTGCCGCTTGCGCCGCCAAACTGCAAAATCAGCGCGTCCTGAAACGCGTCGTCCAGCCACAGCCGGCTCCGCCGGATTGCCGCAAGCCATCCCGCCGCCTTCAGCCCAAACGTCACGGGCGGCGCTGCCTGCAGAAGCGTCCGCCCCAGCATCACCGTATTTCGATGCTGATCCGAGAGCCGCTCCAGCGCCGCTTCGAGGCGCGAAAGATCGGCTGTAAGAATCGGCTGCGCGCGCTTCAGGAGCAACATCAACCCTGTGTCGGCCACGTCCTGGCTCGTCGCGCCCCAATGCACCCAGCGCGCGGCCTCCGCATTCGCCGCGCGCACCTTTGCTGTCAGCGCCTTCGCCAGAGGAATGCCCGGCGTGCCGCCGCGCACCGTTTGGCGTGCCAGCGCAGCCGCATCGAAATTACCGGCCTTCGCCGCCGCTCGAATCGCATCCGCCGCGTCCACCGGCACGATGCCGAGGCGCGCCTCCGCCCGCGCGAGCGCCACTTCGAAATCCAGCATGGCTTGCAGAAGGGAATCGTCGGAGAACAACTCGGCCAGAGGACCGGTGGTTGCGAGACTATCGATAAGCCGCACCGCCACGCAGTCTCCTCTCAGACGTCAAAAAATACCGTTTCGTTCTCGCCGCTCAAATGAATATCGAACCGCCACGCGCCCGGCTGGTTCGCCACCGGCTGCGCCATCAGCGTCTCGCGCCGCTCTTTCGGGACGAGCGCCAGCACTGGATCCTTTTCGTTTGCCGGGTCGCCTGCAAAATAAATGCGAGTCGGCAGCCGCCTCATAATCCCGCGCGCGAGCACGGAAACCACCAGGTGCGGCGCTTGCATCGTCCCATTTGGCCCCGGCACGTGCCCCGGCTTGATTGTCTCAAATACGCAGACTCCGTTTTCATCCGTCGCCTGCCGCCCAAAGCCCAGAAAATCCGGATCGACGGGCTTGTCCTGCGGATCGTCGGGATGGTTGTACTTGCCGTCCGCGTTCGCTTGCCAGATTTCAATCAGCGCTTCATCCACGCCCTGCCCTTCGCCGTCGAACATCGCGCACATCAGCTTCACGCGCTCGCCCTTCGTGTTCGGACCCGCGATATGCTCCACGGAATGCCCGCCCGCGAGACTAATCGCGAAATACGGCCCCACGGTCTGCCACGGCGTCGTTATCAGATCGATGTCCATGTGATCCGCTATTTCGTCTCGAATGGCGTCGCTTCGCGCCCGCGCAGCACGATGTCGAATCGAAAACCAAGCGCCCAATCCGGCTGCGTCAGGTCGATGTCAAACTTCGAAATCAGACGCCGCCGCGCTTTATCATCCGACAACGAATTCATGATTGGATCGAACGCGAACAGCGGATCGCCCGGAAAATACATCTGCGTCACCAAGCGCGTCGCGAACGCCGTCCCGAAGAGCGAAAAATGAATGTGCGCCGGCCGCCACGCATTCGGGTGATTCCCCCATGGATACGGCCCCGGTCTAATCGTCGTGAACCGGTAGTTGCCCTGCGCGTCGGTCAGCGTCCGCCCCGCGCCCGTGAAATTCGGATCGAGTGGCGCGGGATGCTCGTCGGATTTGTGCCGGTAGCGTCCGGCGGCGTTGCACTGCCAGATCTCGATCAGCGTGTGCGGCACGGGACGCCCGTTGTCGTCGACCACGCACCCGGTCACGATAATGCGCTCGCCGATCGGCTCGCCTTCACCGTGCCGCGTCAGATCGTTGTCCGTTTCCTGAATGTCGCCGTGCCCGTAGACCGGCCCGGTCACCTCGGAAAGCGTTTGCGGCAGCAGAATCAGCGCATGGCGCGGGCTGCGCAGCACGGTCGAACGATACGCCGGATACAGCAGCGGCGGCTGCGTGCCCTCCGGGTACCGCCGGTACGGCGCGACCACTACGGGCGCGCTTGCCCGCTCGATCGAACTCTGTGGCTTGGACGTGATGGCCGCCCCCAGACAACGCCAGCGCCAGTATACACAAGTCCGCCGAACCGGACGCCGTCAGGGGTTTCGCGTAAATCGCGCGGGAAGAATAGATCAGCTCAGCTCGTGAGTGCCTTGCGCATTCGTTCGTAGGTGGTTGAAAGGTCTTCCGGCTCGAGACGGGTCTCGCCCACAACGGTCATGAAGTTCGCGTCGCCCGACCATCGCGCCAGCACGTGCAAATGAAGGTGCTCGGTGATGCCCGCGCCCGCCGCGCGTCCAAGATTCATGCCGAGGTTATAGCCGTCGGGATGATAGCTCTGGCCGAGCGCCGTCTGCACCCGCTGCGCCAGCTGCATCATTTCGGCGAGTGTGTCCAGATCAACGGCGGCGAAATCGGCGATATGCGCGTACGGCACGACCATCGTGTGCCCTGAGGTATAGGGAAACCGGTTGAGGATGATGAAGTTCTTCTCGCCTCGCAGGACGATCAGCGTTTCCGCATCGTTCTTCGCGGCCAGCGCGTCGCAGAAAACGCAGCGGTCATTCTTCGACGCATTGGCGATATACCGGTACCGCCAAGGCGTCCAAAGATAGTCCATCCGCCTTAGTCCCGCGCGGGCTCGGACGAACCCGCGGCAGCGCCGGTCGCCTGCGGATTGTTGACGTGATCCTTCAGTTCCTTGCTGGGCTTGAAATAGGGGATCTTCTTCGGCGGCACTTCCACCTTCGCCCCGGTCTTCGGATTCCGTCCCGTGCGTCCGCGCCGCTGCCGTGTCCGAAAGCTTCCGAACCCGCGAATCTCGATCTTGTCGTCGCCTTGCAGAGCCGTGATGATGCTCTCGAAAATCGTCTCGACGACCGCTTCCGATTCCTTCCGCGGCAGTTCCGTCACCCGTGTGACCTCTTCGACGAGATCGGCTTTCGTCACGGTGTTATGGTCTTTGTTTTCGCGCTCTCCCGGACCTTCAGGCATCTGTTGAACAGCCTCCTCTCAGCATTCGTGCGTGGGCCGTTTGCGCGCCAAGGCGGGGTCGCCGCACAATCCCTGCATATCACCAAATGAGTACGACGTAAATGATTTTACTTCGGAAACGCCCCAATGTGAGCCTTTTCGGGCCCCGCCCCTTAGCTTGCAAAAAAGCTTGCCTGCGCCGCCGGGTGAATCGCCTAAGACGACGACTGGCGCTTGGCCATGATCGCGTCGCCGATCGTCGCATTCGGCGACGATTTCGACGATCGGAACGTTTCCATTTCCTGCCGCTCGACCTGCTTCTGGGCGGCGCGATAACTCAGACTGATCTTGCGCTGCTCCGGCTCGAGCCGCAGAACCTTGAAATCGTATGATTGCCCCGGCGAAAGCACGGCGTTCACGCGCTCGGCGCGCGAGCCCTTCACTTTGCTGTCGCGGTTGTCGCGCTCGCCCTTGGGACGCCGCTCCTCGATTTCGGAAACGTGGCACAACCCCTCGATGCCTTCGGCCAGTTCCACGAACGCCCCGAAATCCGTCGTCCGCGCCACTTTGCCCTTGAGCACCTCGCCGATCTTGTGCTCCGCGAACCAGTTCGCCCAGATGTCGTTCACCTGCTTGATGCCAAGCGAGAGACGCCGGTTCTGCGAATCCACCTTCAGCACGCGCGCCTCGATCTTGTCGCCCTTCTTGAATTTCTCGCTCGGATGTTTGATGCGTTCCGTCCAGCTGACGTCACTGATGTGAATCAGCCCTTCCATGCCCTCTTCGATTTCCACGAACGCTCCGAAATCGGCCAGATTCCGCACGCGCCCGCCGACGAGCGATCCCACCGGATATTTCTCGGCAGCCTGTTCCCATGGATCGGGCAGCGTCTGCTTCAGCCCGAGCGAAATCCGCCGCTGGTCCGTCTTCACTTCGAGAACCACCACCTCGACCTCGTCGCCCACCTTCACGATTTTCGACGGGTGCTTCACGTGTTTCGACCAGCTCATTTCGCTCACGTGCACGAGCCCTTCGACGCCTGGCTCGATCTGCACGAATGCGCCGTAGTCCGTCACGCCCACGATTTTTCCCTGCAGCCGCGTTCCCGTCGGGAACCGTTCGGGTACGGTCGCCCAGGGATCGGGCAGCAGTTGTTTGCGCCCCAGCGAAATGCGCTGCTTTTCCTTGTCGAATTTGAGGATTTGGACCTGAATCTCATCGCCCGGCTTCACGATAGACGAAGGATGCGGCACGCGGCCCCACACCAAATCACTGACGTGTAGAAGCCCGTCCATCCCGCCGAGATCGACGAACACACCGTAATCCGTCACGTTTTTCACGTGGCCGTTCACGATCGCGCCTTCCGAAAGCGTTGCCGCCAGCGCGTCCCGCTTGGATTTCTGCTCTTCCTCCAATATCGCGCGCCGGCTCACCACGACGTTCCCGCGTTTGCGGTTCAGCTTCAGGACGCGCACTTCGATCTCGCGGTCTTTCCATCCCTCGAGATCGTGCACCGGCCTTAGCTCGATTTGCGACGCCGGCAGAAACGCCCGCACGCCGATATCGACGACCAGCCCACCCTTGATCCGCTCCAGAATTTTCCCGTTCACGTTCGTGTGCTCGCGATACGATTTCTCGATCCGCTCCCACACGCGACGCCTGTGCGCCCGCACGTGCGACAGCAGGACGTAGCCGTCCTTCTGCTCATGCAGCCGCTCGACCTCAATCGTCTGCCCTTCGCCGAACTCAATCGGCGCGCCCGAATCGAGGAATTCCTGCGCGGGAACCAGCCCTTCGAATTTCCCGCCGACGTCCACCACCACGCCCGCTTCCGTCACCGCCAGCACCCGGCCGTCGAAAATCTCGCCCTCCGCCGCCACAGGCTCGGGCGCGGAAAACTGGTCCATCAGCTGATCCATCGTTTCGAGCGTTTCGGCCTGTTCGGGTTCTGCCGCCGCAGCAGGCTCCGCCGCTATCGGCGCTGCCTCGGGCGCTTCCGCTACCGCCTCGCTCGAATCCGCTTCCTCCGCGGCATCGACGATGGGTTCTCGTTCGCGTGCTGGCGCCACACCCGTAGCGGCTCCTCCGCCGTCCTGCGGGCTGGCGCTCATGGGTATTGACGCAGCGGTTACTTCCTCACCCGCGGCTTGCGCGGGAGCAGCGTCGATGGCAGATGGTTGTAGGTTCGGGTCGTTTTCGGGTGACATGCGGAGCGGCCTCCGTAAGGCTTCCTGCCCTGCTTACCGAGGGTACGGCCTCGGTCACTCCACCCTGACTGGGGGCTAGAGCATGAAGGGGATGAAGCGACCAAACTCCCGGCGCTTCACCGACTGAAATGATACGCGTGAGATTTGTGCCTTGTCAATGAAACCCGCCGTGAATTCCGGGTTATTCGGCCGAGTTCGGCGAAGGCTTCAGGGACGGTCTCGCAGGTTTTCTGCGAGAAAGCCGATCAACTTAGCGCGGATTCCGCTTCGGGGATGGTCGCATACGTATCGAATAGAGGATCGACGCCCACAATTTGCAGCACGTTTCGCACGCGGTGATTCAGTCCCACGAATGCCAGCTTGCGCCCGCCTTTGGTGCATGACACGTACACGCGCACGAGCGCCCCCACCGCCATGGAATCGACCGAAGGCACCTCCGTCAGGTCGATGATCAGGCCTCGCGCCGCCGTCGCGTTCACCGCTTCCTGCAACGCGGATGAAGTTGCATGCGTGATCGCGCCCTTCACGCTGAGGATGTGCACACCCGCATTCGCTCCCGTGCGCCCCGCAATCTGAAATGACCCCGCTGACATGCGCGGCATTCTATCCTCTTCCGCCTCCGAAAGCGACCGCCAACGTGCAGGTGGAAGCGTGAGCCCTTAGGCTCGACATCCCGGCGCAATCGCCACATCGTAGGGTATAATCCGCCCCTCACATTTCCCGAGGAGACTCACCGTGGCCGAGTGGCACTACGCGCAATCCGATCCGTCCAACGAACTCGCTCAGCTTTCGTTTTATTCCATCAAGAAGCACCAAGATGGCCGGGAAATCGAATTTCGCATCACCGTGCGCGAATACGCCGTGAAGCCCGCCAGCCAGCATGCGCGCTTTTTCGCGGAAGCCGATAAACACGTCAACCAGAAGCTTGCCGCGATCCTGCCCCACGGCTGGGGCCATTCGGTGCTCGAGGCGCTATCCGACTGTATGCGCATGATCCATCAATTCCCGTACGAGGAGTAGCGAGCCCGGAGACCATCCTCATGAAAGTCACAAAGAAGCAGATCGCGCCGGGCATCGTGATTCTTGAAATGACGGGCCGGTTCGTCATGGGCCCTGATTGCCGCCAGGTCGACCAGGAAGTCGACGCGCACATCGAGCGCAACGAGAAGAGCTTCATCTTCGATCTCTCCGCCGTCGACCACGTCGATAGCGCCGCCGTCGGCCAAATCGTGAAAAGCTATTCCAAGCTGAAGAAATCCGGCGGGACGCTGCGCCTCGCAGGCGCGAAGGGCATGGTCGAAGGCGTGCTAAAGCTCACGCAGGTCCACAAGACGATCGAGCTTTTTCCCACAGCGCAGGACGCCGCAAAGAATTTTCCCGCGGTGCAGTAACGCGGCTCGCAAGAAATTCTTTCGTTCGCAAAGACCCGCGCGTTATCTATACTGTGCGGATTCCAGTTGACGGGGACCTATGGCGATTGAGTCCGGCAAGCTCTTGGGCCCCTATGAAATCCTCTCTCCCCTTGGCGTCGGCGGTATGGGCGAAGTCTACCGCGCCCGCGATTCCAAGCTCGGCCGCGATGTTGCCCTGAAAGTTTTGCCGGAAGCCTTCGCGCACGACATGGAGCGCATGGTGCGCTTCCAGCGCGAAGCGAAATTTCTTGCCTCGCTCAATCATTCCAGCATCGCCTCGATTTACGGCTTCGAGGATTCCGGCAACACGCGCGCCCTGGTGATGGAACTCGTCGAAGGCCCCACTCTCGCCGACCGTATCAAGCAAGGTCCGATTCCCATCGACGATGCGCTGCTCATCGCGAGGCAGATGTGCGACGCCCTCGAATACGCGCACGAGCACGGCATCGTGCACCGCGACCTGAAGCCCGCCAACGTCAAAGTAACCCGCGACGACACAGTGAAGATTCTCGATTTCGGCCTCGCGAAAGCGATCGAAGGTGACACCGCGGCCACCGACGTCGCCAATTCGCCCACGATCAGCCGCATGGCCACGCAAGCGGGCGTGCTCCTCGGCACCGCCGCCTACATGTCGCCCGAGCAGGCGAAGGGCAAAGTCGTCGACCGCCGCGCGGACATCTGGGCGTTCGGCTGCGTGCTCTACGAAATGCTGACGGGAAAGATGACATTCCCCGGCGAAGTGGTCACGGAAACGCTGGCTGCGGTGCTGAAAAACGAGCCCGACTGGTCGCAACTTCCCGCGGCGACGCCGATGCGCGTTCGCGTCCTCTTGCAGCGCTGCCTGCAGAAAGACCCCAAGCAGCGCCTGCGCGATATCGGCGACGCCCGCATATCGCTCGACGAAGTGATTACCGGAGCGCCCGACAGCGCTGCACTGCCCCCAAGCGCCGCCGCGAAGGGCTCGCGCTGGATCTGGCTTTTCTCCGGAGTCGCAGCCGTGTTCATCCTCGCCACGGCTCTCCTGGCGTTTCTCTACTTTCGCCAAGCTCACACCGCGGCGCTTGTTCAGGCGGTACGCTTCGAGGTTCCGCTGCCCGAGAAAACATCCTTCACAGGCGGCGCGCCCAGTCTTTCGCCCGACGGCCGCAAGCTGGCGTTCATCGCTACGGGTGCGGACGCGCTCAGCCACCTCTGGGTCCGCTCGCTCGATACGGTCGAAGTCAGGCGCCTGGACGGTACGGAAGGTGCGATTGGCTGGCCGTTTTGGTCTCCAGACAGCAACTCCGTTGCCTTTGCGACCACCGGAAAGCTCATGAAAGTCGACGTTTCGGGTGGTCCACCCCAAGCTCTGTGTGACGTTTCCTCAGTTGTGTTTGGCGGCGTATGGAAGCAGGATCACCAGATTATTTTTTCCGTTCTCGGACAACTCGAGCAGGTGCCCGACTTTGGCGGAACGCCCTCCCCGCTCGTCACGGGTACAGCCGGCTTTCCGTCGTTCCTGCCGGATGGAGTGCATTTCGCCTATTCAGTCGGTCCGCCGGGCACACCGAACGCTGGGGTCTACATCGGCAGTCTCGATTCGAAATCAGGAGGATCTGGAGTCATCAAGCTGTCAGGAGAGTCGTCTCAGCCGATCTATGTGCCTTCCTCGGATCCGTCGGTTGGTTATGTGCTGTTCGTGCGTGCGGCGGGATCGAACGGAGTCGGTACATTGATGGCGCTTCCCTTGGACCCACACCGGCTCCAAATCGCCGGCGAGCCTGTGCCTGTAGCCGAGCAGGTCACGAGCTTTTCGGCCTCTCCGACCGGCGTCCTGGTCTACTGGAATGGAACCTCGACGGTGAACGGACCCAGCAGGGGCAATATCCAAGGCCGATTGACTTGGTTCGACAGAACCGGCAAGCCGCTCGGCGTGATCGGCGATGAGGGCCTGCTCCGAACCCTTGCGATTTCCCCGGACGGGAAAGAAGTCGCCTTTGAGCGCGCCGATCCTCAGAATTTCACCAATCGAAATATCTGGCTCTACGATTTCGCTCGCGGTGTCACCACGCGGTTCACGTTTAACTCCGGCTGGGATGCGAACCCTGTCTGGTCCCCCGACGGCACCCATATCGCATTCGCAAGTTTGAGGGGCTCGACCTTTGACCTGTATCAAAAGACTTCGAATCTTGCAGGCGAGGACGAGCTCTTGTTCAAGTCCGACACCCAGAAGCTTACAAGCAGCTGGTCGCCCGACGGGCGCTTCCTCCTCTTTTACAACGCTGTTGGGACCACCCACGTGTGGGTGCTTCCGCTCGCCAGTAGCGCAGCCGACCGCAAGCCTTTCCCCCTCGAGCAGACCTTCGAGCAGGCCATCGGCCGTTTTTCTCCGGATGGCCGTTGGATCGCCTACCAGTCCAACGAATCCGGCAAAGACGAAATCTACGTGCGCCCGTTCGATGCTGGGTCCTCCGCTGCAGGTGGCACGCCGATCACCGGTAAGTGGATGGTTTCGAAAGACGGCGGTGGAACTCCACTCTGGCGCCGCGACGGCAAGGAGCTCTTCTATATCTCCCCGGGCGGAATGGCGATGGCCGTTGACGTCAACACGAAGGGCGTCTTCCAGGCCGGAATTCCAAAGCCCCTTTTCAAGGTAACTTCCGGTCTGTTCTATTGGGACGTCAGCGCCGACGGAAAGCGATTCCTGATGCCCGCTCCCTCGGCTCCAAATGCCCGCGCCCCGTTTACGGTCGTGCTGAACTGGCAGGCAGGGCTGAAGAAATGACGCTTGCGGCGGGGGCAAAACTTGGACCGTACGAAATCACCGGCGCGATAGGAGCGGGCGGGATGGGTGAGGTGTATCGCGCACGGGACGCGAAGCTGGGGCGCGACGTGGCGCTGAAAGTCCTGCCCGAGGCGTTCGCGCGGGACGCCGAGCGCATGGCGCGATTCCAGCGCGAAGCCAAAGTCCTTGCCTCACTCAATCATCCCAACATCGCCACGATTCACGGTCTCGAAGATTCCGGCAGCACGCACGCGTTGGTGATGGAACTGGTTGAAGGGCCCACGCTCGCCGACCGCATCAAGCAGGGTCCGATTCCCATCGACGAATCTCTGCGCATCGCCAAGCAGATTTGCGAAGCGCTTGAATACGCGCACGAACGCGGGATCGTTCATCGCGACCTGAAGCCCGCAAACATTAAGGTGACGAATGACGATGCGGTGAAGGTGCTCGACTTTGGCTTGGCAAAAGCGCTCGAAGGTGACGCAGCCTCCCTCGACATTTCTACGTCTCCTACGATCAGTCGCTTGGCGACGATGCAGGGAGTTTTGCTTGGCACCGCCGCCTACATGTCGCCCGAGCAGGCGAAGGGCAAATCAGTGGATCGCCGCGCGGACATTTGGGCGTTCGGCTGCGTGCTCTACGAAATGCTGACAGGGCAACAGACGTTCACAGGCGAGGCCGTGACGGACACGCTGGCAGCGGTGATCCGCGCCGAGCCGGATTGGTCGCAACTTCCCGCCGGGACGCCGATCCGGGCTCGCGTTCTCTTGCAGCGCTGCCTGCAGAAGGATCCGAAGCAGCGCCTGCGCGACATCGGCGACGCGCGCATTTCGCTCGACGAAGTTCTTTCCGGAGCGCCCGACCCGGCGCTCGCCGGCACCGCTCGAGCTGCAGCGCCGCTTTGGCGCCGCGCCTTGCCGTGGGCGGCTGCGTCTGCGTTGGCGATAGCGCTTGCGGCGCTCGGGTGGGCTTACGCACGAATCGCGGGGGCTCCCGCACGGCCCGAGGCGGTTGTGCGCTTCCGGATTCCCGCCACGGAAAGTACGCCGACGGGAGGAGTCTTCGCGGTGTCGCCGGACGGCCACCGTCTGGCATTCTCGGATGACAGCGCAGGAGGTCCACCGAAGATATGGGTGCGCGAACTCGATTCGTTCGACGCGCGGTCAATTGCGCTTCCCGCGTCTTCCCAGGGCCCGGCCACGCTTTTCTGGTCACCGGATGGCCGTTACATCGCGTATGGGGAGGGCTCCTCCCCAGGGACACTCAGAAGGGCCGACGTGTCCACCGGAGAGACGGAAAATCTATGCGACGTGCCAAGCTCGCCGGCACTGGGCGGATCGTGGAACGCGGACGGCACCATTATCTTCGGTCAGGCCGGCGGCGCCATCATGAAGGTACCGGCGAGCGGCGGAATCGCGTCTCCCGTAACCGAAGTGGACAGCTCGCGCGGGGAGCTCGATCATCTGTTCCCGACGTTCCTGCCAGACGGACGGCACTTCATTTACCTGCGCAGTTCCACCGATGCCCGGTTGAGCGGCATCTATATCGGCTCGATTGACGACAAGCCCGATGGTCAGAACCTGAACCGGCTTCAGGAAAGTGACACCAGTGCGGAATACGTCCCTTCATCGGACCCCGCCTGGGGAGAGTTGCTCTTCGTGCGCAATGAGGCGCTGATGGCCCGACGGTTCGACGTTCGCCTCATGAAACTCGTCGATGAGCCCGTGACCGTGGTGGATCACGTGGGAACATTTCGATCCGTTGGAGAATTCCAAGCTTCCAACGACGTGCTGATTTACAAAACAAGCGTAACTACCGGCAATGCACGGTTGGTGTGGTTGGACCGGCAAGGCAAATTGGCCGGCACCGTTTGCGACCGTATCGATTTCGCCGGACGGAAAGCGAGTGCTCGAAAGCCGATTCGACCAGACATTTATCGTCTGGCAAGACGATCTCGCAACCGGCACGAGCACGAGGTTCACGTTCGGCTCGGCGTACGCGGTCGGAGGCGCGTGGTCTCCCGACGCCAGCCAAATCGTATTTTCGTCCAGCCCCAGGGGCGTGTTCGACCTGTACCAGAAGCCCGCGAACGGCGCGCATGAAGGAGAACTTCTGCTCCACACGGACGAATTGAAAGTGGCGACCGACTGGTCTCGCGACGGGAGGTTCGTGCTCTACAACTCGACCAATCCCCAAACGAAGAGCGATATCTGGGTATTGCCGCTCACGGGCGACAAGAAGCCTGCGCCGTTTCTCAAGACGGAATTCAACGAGGCGGAAGGCCGGTTCTCTCCCGACGGGCGCTTCGTCGCCTACCAATCCGACGAATCCGGCCGGAACGAAATCTACGTTCGAACGTTTTCGCCGGGTGCGCTCTCGTCCGGAACGGATACGGGAGGGAAGTGGCAGATTTCCTCCGGAGGCGGGACGGAGCCGCGCTGGCGTCGCGACGGGAAGGAGATCTACTTCATTTCCGGCGATGGAAAGCTGATGGAAGCGGATGTAAGCGGCGGTCCGAACTTTCAGTCGGCGGCTCCCAAAGCTCTTTTTTCGCTTGCCGGGATCGGGACAGGTCCACAAGTATTCCCGGCGTTTGACGCTGCGCCAGACGGAACGCGGTTTCTCTTCCCGAAAGCGGCGGGCCGCGAAGACGACACGCCGCTCAACGTGGTTCTCAACTGGCAGGCGGCGCTGACGAAATGACGGTTGCGGCGGGGACGAAACTCGGAGCCTATGAAGTCGTTGCGCTCGTCGGCAGCGGCGGGATGGGCGAAGTCTATCGCGCGCGAGATGCGAAGCTCGGACGCGATGTGGCGCTGAAAGTCCTGCCGGAGGCGTTCGCGCGCGATGCCGAGCGCATGGCCCGCTTCCAGCGCGAAGCCAAAGTCCTTGCCTCACTCAATCATCCCAACATCGCCACGATTCACGGTCTCGAAGATTCCGGCAGCACGCACGCGTTGGTGATGGAACTGGTCGAAGGGCCCACTCTCGCCGACCGCATCAAGCAGGGTCCGATTCCAGTCGATGAATCTCTGCGCATCGCGAAGCAGATTTGCGAGGCGCTCGAATACGCGCACGAGCGCGGCATCGTGCATCGCGACCTGAAGCCGGCCAACGTGAAGGTAACGAATGACGATGTGGTCAAGGTCCTCGACTTCGGCTTGGCAAAAGCGCTCGAAGGAGACGCAGCCTCGCTCGACATTTCTACTTCTCCCACGATCAGTCGCTTGGCGACGATGCAGGGAGTTTTGCTCGGCACCGCCGCGTACGTGTCGCCCGAACAGGCGAAAGGGAAGTCGGTGGATCGCCGCGCGGATATATGGGCGTTCGGCTGCGTGCTGTACGAAATGCTGACGGGGCTGCAGACATTCACAGGCGAGACGGTGACGGACACGCTCGCAGCGGTGATTATGAAAGACCCCGACTGGTCCCGGCTTCCAGCCGGAACTCCGGTGCGAGTACGGGTTCTGCTGCAGCGCTGCTTGCAAAAGGATCCGAAGCAGCGCCTACGCGACATCGGCGATGCGCGCATCTCGCTCGACGAAGTCCTTGCCGGAGCGCCCGACCCGGCCCTCGCGGGCGCTCCGCAAGCTGCGGCCCCGCTCTGGCGTCGCGTGCTGCCGTGGGCCGTTGCGGCCCTGTTTGTGCTCACAACTGCGTTATTCGCATTCATTCATTTCCGCGAAAAGCCACCTGCTCCCGCCGAACTGATGCGTTTAGAGATCCCGCTGCCTGAGAACACGACGGCCGTATTCGCCGGAGCTTTCGAGCTCTCGCCCGACGGCCGCCAGTTGGCCTTCGCAACCAGCGGCGCCGACGGAGTCTCGCGCCTCTGGGTTCGCCCCCTCGATTCGATCGAGGCGCGGCCCCTGCCCGGTGGGGAATCATCCGCCGGAATTCCGCCGTTTTTCTGGTCGCCGGACAGCCGGTTCATCGCCTTCGACGACGGGGGAAAACTCGAGAAAATTGATATCTCTGGCGGGCCGCCGCAGACACTCTGCACCATCGGCGGACGTCCGGTTGGCGGGTCGTGGAATCGCGACGGCGTGATCATTTTTGGAATGCCCCCTGGCCCCTTGATGCGAGTCTCTGCGGATGGCGGGCCTGCCTCGCCGCTCACCACTCTCGATTCCTCGCGAGGCGAAATCAGTGACAACGCTCCACGTTTTCTTCCCGATGGGCGCCATTTCCTCTATGAGCGCGGTTCGACGATGCCGGAATACACCGGCACTTACATAGGCTCCCTCGATGCCAAGCCCGGAGAACAGGATTGGAAGCGGCTCCTGGCCAACGCGGGCGGAGTCGCGTACGCGCCCTCTGCGGATAATCCTGAAGTGGGCCACTTACTCTTCATCCGCGACGGAGCCCTGATGGCGCAGCCGTTCGACGCCGGGCGTCTCGAACTCACGGGCGAACCTGTCGCGATGAGCGAGCGAGCTTCCGTTGCAGGTTTTTCGGCCGGCGGCATAGGCGTTCTTGTCTACGAGACAGGCGTCGCCTTGAACTCGGCCCCCACGGGCCTCATTCAGGGCCAACTGACGTGGTTCGATCGCGAGGGGAAATCTCTGGGGGTGGTTGGTGATCCCGGCCTGTACGGCAGTCTCGCGCTTTCCCCCGACGGAAAGCGCGTGGCCTTCGAGCGCGTCGACCCTCAGGCTCAAAACAGGAATATCTGGCTCTACGACATCGCACGAGGCGTGGCGACACGGTTCACGTTCGATCAGTTCCTTGACACTGACCCAGTGTGGTCGCCGGACGGCAGCCGTGTCGCGTTTAATGCGATTCGGAGCGGCCCGCTCGATCTCTATGCGAAGGCCTCGAACTTCGCCGGCCAGGATCAACTGTTGCTCAAAACGAGTGACTATAAGTTCCCGACCAGTTGGACGCGCGACGGGCGCTTTCTATTGTATTGGACTCTCGGCCCCCCCACCCGTATCTGGGCGCTGCCGCTCGGCGGCGGCGCTGCGGATCGCCAACCCATTCCCGTGTCCAGCTCGCAGTTCAACGAGGCGGTGGGCCGCTTTTCTCCGGACGGGCGTTGGATCGCCTACCAGTCCGATGAATCCGGCAAGACAGAAATCTACGTGCAGCCGTTCGACGCTTCCTCCGCCGCGAAATCGCCAACGACGGGCGCGCCCGGGGTGGGCAAGCGGATGGTATCCAATTGCGGCGGTGGCAGCCCGCTCTGGCGCGGCGATGGCAAAGAGATCTTCTACCTGTCGTCCGATGGAATGGCAACGGCGGTTGAACTCAACACGACCGGCACGTTTCAGGCGGGCGTGCCCAAACCGTTGTTCAAGGTGCCGGCCGGCCTGGTCAATTGGGATGTCACCCCGGATGGCAAGCGGTTCCTGTTTGCTGCCCCTTCTGCTACGGGCGCGCGGCCATTTTTCACCGTGGTGCTGAACTGGCAGGCGGGGTTGAAGAAATGACGCTTGCAAGAGAAATCGCGTGTAGGAAAGCCCATCCGGTCACCGCAAGTGAGGCACAAAGGAGGTTCTATGGGACGCACTTCTGCATTTGTGACCATCGCATTCCTCGTGGGACTCGGCGTGGGGCTCTCCGCCCGAACCGTCGTTGTGGCCGCCCCGCATCCGGCAGACACGCACGCGGCCGACTTGGCGGCCATCGAAAAACTCCACAGAGCGGATGAAGAAGCCACTCTGTCACAAGACCCGATCGCGCTGACTGACCTGTGGTCGGACGATGGGATCAACCTCGGGTTTCCTGGACCACCCGTCGTGGGAACCAAAGCCATGCGCGAGGCTTATGAGAAGTTCAAGGCCGCGTACCCTGACTTTCAGGTTTTGAAATACGCGCCCGAGTACCAAAATATGCAAACTGCGGTCGTGGACGAATGGGCGATTGAGGTCGGCTATATCGACGCCACGTACAAGATGTCAGCGAACGCCCCTCCGGTCAGTGCTCCGAGGACTAAAGGCATGCGATTGCTGAAACGGCAAAGCGACGGCTCGTGGAAATTCGCCTTAGTCGGCATGAAGTAACCGCGGATTTGGTGCTGAGTGTAGATACAAAACTCGCCAACTAGAACATCCTATCAGCGATCGCCGCAGGCGAACTGTATCGAGCGCGCGGCGGGTGTGGCGCACGGCGGATATGATAGAGTTTCAAGCCGATGCGGATATTCGTTTTGGGGGCGGGCGGCACGGGCTCCCTTCTGGCAAATCTCCTGGCGCGCCAGGGACACACCGTCTGGTGCGGCGATCGCGACATCGAACGCGCCCGCCGTTTTCTCGGCAAGAAAAGCGAAATCAGGGTCGTCGAAGCGAACGCGCGCAATCTCTGGTCGATCGTGCGCGCGGGCCGCGGCGCGAATCTCATCGTCAACGCCTCGCCTGCCGTTTTCAACAAGATCATCCTGCGCGCCGCGCTGCGCCTGCGCTGCCACTACCTCGATCTGAATTCGCATCTCACCGCGCATCCGTTTCGCCCCGAGCAGTTTCGCTTTCACCAGCGCTTCGTCGCGAAAAATCGCGCAGCTCTCATCTGCGTGGGCGTCGCCCCAGGCCTCACCAATCTGCTCGCCGAGCGCGCCGCCGAAATGCTCGATTCCGTCGAGTCGATCCAGATTCGCCTCTTCGAAAGTACGGAAAGCAAAGACCCGATTTCCACCTGGTCGGCTGATGTCGCCTACGACGAAGCCGTTTCGCTCCCGCGCATCTATCGCAATGGCCGATTCGCTTTGGCCAAGCGCTTCGACGAACGCGAAAAATTCCGCTTCCCGCCTCCCATCGGCGAAGTGCCCGTCTATCTCGCCGCACAGGACGAAGTCTGCATGCTGCCCTACACCCTGAAAGTGCGCGACGTCGACGCCAAAATCGGCGGCAACGATTTCGACCGCCTCCGCCGCTGGCATCGCCAGGGACGCCTCAACCGCTCGGCGGGCATCGTTCGCAAGCGCTTCCCGCAGACGCTCACGCCGCGCAGCGTCGCCAAGCTCATCCGCACCGGCGTGCTCGAAAACGCGCGCTTCGCCGCCGCCGTCGTCGTCCGCGGCAAGAAAGGCGACGATCCTCTTCTGATCCGCTGGGACGCCAGCTTCCCCACGCTGTACACGATCCGCCAGCGCGGCCTCATCTCGACTCCCATCGCCTACGCCACCGCGCACCTCGCCGCCATCTTCGTGAAGCATTTCCCGCGCGACGCCGCCGGCGTGATCGGCCCCGGCGGCCTCGCCGTCGAAACCCGCCGCGCCATCCTCGCCGACGTCCGCTCCCGCGATTTCCGCCTCGCCATGAAAACCACTCACCTCAAGAAACTCGAAGACGACGAAGAGTTCTAGTGCGCGCCTGGCACCCAGGACCTGACTTCAAAATATGCTATTAAGTCGCACGAGTGTGGAATCGAGTGCTAGCGGGGTGCGTATAGTTTGCGCGAGGTTCCCATGCCCGTAATCAAGATCGGCGAGGCGCCGCCGCAGGAAACGCAGTGCAAGAAGCCGAAGGGAGTCTTCGGACGCTTGACTCTGTGGCGAATGAACAAGAGCCACTCGAAGCTGACCGACTGGGGCCTGAGGCACACCACTGTCGAGTTGCGATTTACGGTGCTGGATGTGGGCTGCGGTGGCGGGCGCACCATCAGCAAATTGGCCGCGATGGCGGCGCAAGGCAACGTCCACGGAATCGACTACTCGAAGGAGAGTGTCGCCACGTCCCGGCGCTACAACGCGCAGGCAATCCGGGTCGGCCGCGTCGAGATTCATCTGGCCGATGTCGGGAAGCTTCCTTTCCCTGACAACACGTTCGATCTGGTGACTGGAGTCGAGACGCACTTCTGGTGGCCGGACATCGCCGCCGGCTTGCGCGAAATCCGGCGCGTGTTGAAACCAGGCGGCACTCTCATCCTGATCGCGGAAGTGTACAAGGGTGCGGACGCATTCGTGTCTCGCTTGTGTGAAAAGCAAGCGCCGATCACTGGAATGAAGATGCTTACCTTTGACGAGCATCGCGATCTGCTGGTCTCGGCCGGATTCGCAGACGTTCGGATCGATGCGCTCTCGGCAAAGGGCTGGATCACCGCCCAGGGCAGGAAATAAAAACGAAAAGAAGTAGATGACAATAGACCCCACGCGAGTCACGGCGTAACCACTCACTTGCCGTCGCGCGTTTGACCGCGTTGCTTGCGGGCCGCTATAATGTCGACTCGCGTTTGGCGCGCAACGCGCGCTGGATACGGCTTCGGCGGGTTGCACACCCCCGGCTCGGAATCTCCCGTAGGGGAAACTCCACAGAAGAATTCAGGAGCAGTCACGATGAAGGCAACATTATTGCGCGCAGGAATGATCATCAAGCACGAGGGTGATCTCTTCGCGGTCTACAGCGTCGATCACCGCACGCCCGGCAACAAGCGCGCCGCCATGCAAACCAAGATGCGCAACCTCCGCACCGGCTCGATGATCGACTACCGGTTCCGCGCGGAAGATTCGCTCGAGAAAGTCACCGTCGACGAAGTCAATTTCGAATATCTCTACAGCGACGGCGAAGGCCATCACTTCATGAACACCGAAAACTACGAGCAGATGGCCCTGCAAAACGATATCGTCGGCGATTCGAAGGACTACCTCATCGCCAACATGCCCGTGAAGATCGAATACTACGACGAGAAGCCGATCGGCGTCCTGCTGCCCGACACCGTCGATCTCACGGTCGTCGAGACCGAGCCCAGCATCCAGAAAGCCACCGCCAGCGCCGTGATGAAGCCCGCAAAGCTCGAAACCGGCCTGGTCATCAACGTCCCGCCGTTCGTAGGCACCGGCGACAAAGTCCGCGTCGATACCTCCGAAGGCCGCTACATGCAGCGCGTGCAATAGGACATGGTGGAAGCGTGGGGCTTCAGCCCCGCGAAAAGACTGCGAGCGAAGCGAGCATCCATTGCGCAGGCTCATCCGCAGCATGTAGTTGCTTCAATATTCGCATGAAGCTCCGCTCCAATTCGTTCGCCAGCCTCTTGATAGCTGCTCTTCTTGCTTCCGGCATCGCGCCACCGGTTGCACGAGCTCAGGCCCCACAACCTGCCGATTCCGCCGCGCAATCCCAGCCTTCGCCGGACACGCGGCCGCTGCCCGACATTCCCACGCTGCTGCTCGATATCCAGAAAAATCAAAGCGCCCTCGAGGATCTTCGCAAGAACTACACCTGCCATCTTTCCGAAGAGGACGACAAAACCGATTCTGACGGCAACGTAAAATCACGTACCGTGAAGGACTACGACGTCTTCTACATCGGCGATGAGCAAGTCCTTCACCTGCTGGCGAAGGACGGCAAGCCACTCGTCGGCGACGACAAAAAGCGCGAAGACGACCGCTTCAACAAGCGCTACGACGATCTCGAGAAAAAGCAGGCCGAGCTCGCCAACGATCCGAAAAAGCGCGCCAAGAAAGAAGAGCAGGACGAGGCGGAGCTTTCCGATTTCCTCCGCGCGGAGAAATTCACCAACCCGCGGCGTGTCGTGTTTCGCGGCCAGGAGGTGATCGCCTTTGATTTCGCCGGCAATCCCGACTACAAGCCGAAAAAGGAAATCGACCGCATCATCCAGAAACTCACCGGCGAGATGTGGGTCGACGAGCAGGCGCGCGAAATTGCGCGTCTGGAAGCGCACTTTGCAGAATCGGCCAAGGTGGGCGGCGGCCTTCTGGCGTCCGTTCACAGAGGATCGAACTTCGTTTTCGAGCAGGAAAAGATAAACAACGAGGTTTGGCTGCCGTCTTACGCCGAGGTGCACTTCAGCGCGCGCATCGTCTTCGTGAACCTAAAGCAGAATTTCATCGACCATTACTCGGATTACAAGAAATTCCGAGTTGGCGCCACGCTCGGCCCCGCCGTCCCGAACTGACGGCCCGAAGGTCAAGAAAATGTGCTCCGACAGCGTACTCGTGGAGTCTCTCGTCGGGGGCTTAAATCGCGGCTAAACGCCCCAAAATGGCCCCCATTGGCTGGCTGTGTGCGCTTAGCGGAGGAAACACCCGCGACAGCGCTTGGTAGTGGTTCTAGAACTGGCCCTGCGTACAGCCGAGACGAGCTCTAGTGCGCGGCGGAGGATTTCGCGCCGAAGACGCGGCGAAAAATCGCGTCGACCGCGCGCAGCTGCCGCTGCAAATTGAAAGTATGTGCGCGCGCCTTCTCGTCGAGGAATTTCCGGATGTTGGGATCGGCGGCGACGCGTTCCTTGAAACTTGTCTCAGACTCCCACGCGGCCATGGCGTGGCCCTGCACCCACTTGTAGGAATCCTCGCGCGGCGCTCCGTGCTCGACCAGATCCTGCAAGAGCTGCCCGGAAAAAACGAGGCCGTGCGTCGAGTCCAGATTGCGTTTCATACGCTCTGGAAACACCTTCATGTTCGCGACGATATCCGCCGTTTTGTTCAGCATATAGTCGGCGAGGATCGTCGAATCGGGAAGAATCACGCGCTCGACCGAGCTGTGCGAGATGTCGCGCTCGTGCCACAGCGCGATATTCTCGAGCGACGCCATCGAGTTCGCCCGGACCACGCGCGCGAGCCCGCAAATCTGCTCGCTCGACACGGGATTGCGCTTGTGCGGCATCGCCGAGCTGCCGCGCTGCTCGCCGCCAAAAGGTTCCTCGACTTCGCGCACTTCGGTGCGTTGCAGGTGGCGAATCTCGGTTGCCACGCGCTCGAGCGACGCGGCGACGATCGCGAGCGCCGAAAGATATTGCGCGTGGCGGTCACGCTCGATCACCTGCGAGGTGATCGGAGCGGTGGCCAGGCCGAGACGCTGGCAGATTTTCTGTTCGGTTTCGGGGCCGAGGTGCGTGCACGTGCCGACCGCGCCTGAAATTTTCCCGACAGCCATCTCGCGCGCGGCGACGGCGAAGCGCTCGGCATCGCGGCGATTTTCGGCGTACCAGTTCGCTATTTTCAGCCCGAAAGTGATCGGCTCGGCGTGGATGCCGTGCGTTCGGCCGATTTCGGGCGTGTCCTTGAATTCCCACGCGCGCTTTTCGAGCACCTCGGCGAATCGCGCGAGATCCTTTTCGATCAGCTGCGAGGCCTCGCGAATCAGAAGCGCCTGCGCGGTGTCGACCACATCATTCGAGGTGAGTCCATAGTGCAGCCAGCGCGCCGCTTCGGGATCGCCCACGGTTTCCTGCACCGCGATCGTGAACGCGATCACGTCGTGCCGCACTTTCGCTTCGATCTCGTTGATGCGCGCCACGTCGATGCGCGCGCGTTCGCGCAGCTTTGCGGCCGCCTCGCGCGGGACGATCCCTTCGTCCGCCAGCGTGTCCGTCGCGGCCAGCTCCACTTCCAGCCACTTCCGGAATTTGTTCTCCTCGCTCCAGACGCGGCCCATCTCCGAACGCGTGTACCGTGCGATCAATCTCAGCTCCTCGGATTACACCAATTGGCGGGGGGAAACTCCCTGTCCATCATACCTGAAAGCACGGCACGGAGGCCGTGGTCGTCGTATACTCGACCGAAGTGACGGGACACCAAGGCAAAGCAACGGACACCATCCGGAATATGCCTGCAACCGCCGACTCGGCACCCCGGGTCGCAATATTGGGTTGGTGCGACCGTGCGGTCGAGGTCTCGCCAGGGCACCCGCTTTGGCATACACACATCTGGGCCTTGTCTCGGGCGCGGATGTCGTGCTTGTACCCGCTGAACTTGCGTGGGCACAGAGTCGTTCTCGGTGTGTTCAACGCCCGGGTTGGAGAAGAACTAGGGATCGTATTTCGATTGCCTTCGGGTCTCGAAGTGGCCCGCGCGAGCGTTGGCGTTAAGGGCGCCCGCCTGGAGGCAGGCATCGAGACCGAGCTAGATGGCGGGGCTGTGGCCGAGGGTTGGTTCGTTGCCGCTCTGGAACTTAACGCAGATGCCTTGGTCATGGGTCCCGGCGCGATCCGAGCTTTCTATTTGGAAGCAGATCGCGAGACCTTTTGCGGCTCTCTCGACCTTCTGCACGGTATCGTGGCGCCCTTCACCGCCGAGCAAATCGGGGCCATCAAAGCTGACCCGCTCGCACTAAAGTTTGTGAAAGCGTCTTACTCATGCAAGTCCTGTCCGAGCATGCTCAAGACGTATGCCGGAATCGAGAGGAGTGACAGGCTCGAGGCCGAAGGCTACGTCGACCATAGGTCCCTTCCAACCCGTTTTACCTGCGCGTGCGGCAAAACAGACATCGAATTGCAGTATCTACGAACAGGCCTTCATGGACTTCTTCTGAGGACGGTCGATCGGACGACGGACTTGAATGCAGGAATGATTCGTCTCTACGAGAAGACGACCCTTGAGGAGTATTGTCGGCAGTTCCTCGAACTGCTTCACCGAGAGTGTTCAGAGGAAACCGTTCAGAACTTCTTAGAGAACCACCCAATTTTTTTCTCGAGGTTCAATCCGAAATGGCTAAAACCGAAGCCGCCGATAATGTCCAAGTACACGGCAGATTTCGCGATATTGAATGAGCGAAAGGAGCTTTTTCTGATTGAAATCGAGAGAAACAACACGAAGCTGCTTAAAAAAGATGGTGGACTCCACTCGGAGCTTCAACACGCAGTGGACCAAGTCAGGCGCTGGAAGCAGGAAGCAGATGATCATCGCGGCGCCGTATTGAGCTGTCTTGGTTTGGAATTAGACGATGTGGCCAAGGTTAAGGGAATAGTGATCGCGGGTAGGACCCCGGCGGATGAGGATCATGTAAGACTGCTCCGAGCCCTGCCCTGGAGCGATCTTGACTTCTACACCTACGATGACCTCCTCAGCAACGTGGTAGAACTCGTTCGCCAAATAGCCACAGCGTAAGGGATGAACACGATTCTCTCAGTTTCTCTGTGGCCGCACCCAATGATAGTATATGAAAATGGCCAGACAGAACGTCAGCTTCGTCGCGGTCGAGACTGTAAAAAAGCCTGCGCGGGTAAAGTTCAAGACCAAGTCCGGCGAAACGGTCTCCTTTAAGGCTCTGAAGACCGTCCGAAAAAAGAAGGTCGTTCACTTTCGCGCGAAAAAGAAATGAACCGTATCTATCTGGACAGCAATGTCCTCATCGCCTACTACTCCTCGGACAAAGCCGAAGAACCAAAGAAGAAACTGGTCGAAAATGCGTTGGCCGTATTCGCCCAACTGAAGGATGTGCAGCTCTGCACTTCCATATGGGCTGTGACCGAGATGGTGAACATCCTGGTGTCCCAGAAGAAGATGCCCCGGGGCGAAGTTGCGGAAATTGAGAACCAGCTTGTCAGTGAGAAGCGTCTGGAAAACCTCAAAATATATTTTGCTGATGTGAGTCCGCGGCAGGATTATGACTTCCCTGAATTCTTCTACCACGTGAGGCAAGGAATTCTGAGGTACCACTCGGGGCTCGGCGACATAATCCACAGCGTCATCATGAAAAATAACGGGATCGCGGACATTTTGACCTTTGACGAGAAGGACGACTTCAAGCAAATACCTGACCTCACTGTCCTGCACCCAAAGGACGTAAGAATCCAACCGCCTGCCAAGTGAGTCACCGTCCGCCAGAAAGGCACGGCGGCCGCTGCAAAGCCAACCCCATAAGATGAATGCCGCAACAGGAAAAGCCTCACCCCGGGGAAGCGGGGTGAGCTACATGATCATTCTCAGGTGTGCGGGGTTGAGACTAGCGTTGCGGTGCCGTCAGAGCCTTTGGCGGCTAGGTCGCCGGTGATGATGGCGTTGCGGAATTGGGAGAAGAGGTCGGTGAGCGCGTTGGGAGTGTGCGGCATCATGATGGTGTTGCTGCGATTGGTGCCGGCGACTTCCTTGAGCGTGTCGAAATACTGCGTGAGGAGGACCATGGCCATCGCGTCTTTCGGCGTGGCGCCTTCGACCGATTCGGAAAATTTTGCGACGGAATCGCGCAGGCCTTCGATGATGGCCTTTCGCTGATTGGCGATGCCTTCGCCCTGCAGGCGCTTGGATTCGGCGTCCGCCTCCGCCTTTTTCACGAGCAACAGTTTTTCGGTTTCGGCGCGCGAGACGGTGGCTTCTCGCTCGCGGGCGGCGGCGTTGATGTCGTTCATCGCGGCTTTCACTTTCTCGTCGGGGACGATATCGGTGATCAGCGATTTCACGATCGAGTAGCCGAATTCCGCCATCGATGCGTCGAGATTGTTTTTCACGTCGATGGCGATCTGGGCTTGCTGATCGAAGGTTTCGTCGAGGGTCATTTTCGGGACGTGCCCGAGGATCACATTGTAGACGAACGACTCGATTTGCTTGATCGGATCGGAAAGCTTGTAGAAGGCATCGTAGACCTTTTCGGGCGTGACTTTGTATTGCACCGAAATCGGGATCTGCACGAAGACGTTGTCCTTGGTCTTCGTTTCGACTTTCACGTCGAGCTGCTGCACCTGTAGCGTGAGAGTGGCGATGACCGTGTCGATGAACGGCACCTTGAAATTCAGGCCGGGCTGCGCGATGCGCAGAAACTTCCCGAGCCGCTGCACGATTCCCGAGTGCGCCTGCTCGACCGTAAAGAACGAGCCAAAAATCAGCCGGAGAACCAGCACGACCACGATTACGCCGACGACGAGCGCGACGATGCTGCCGATGCCAAGGTCCATGTGCAGCTCCTAGAAGGAAGTGAGGCGAAGATACACCATCACACGTGTAGATGAATAGCAGCTTGTTACTCACCGCTGAGACGCAGAGGGCGCTGAGAGGGAAGAAGCAGGAGAAAGGCTTAACACAGAGTTCACAGAGATGGCACGGAGGGCACTGAGAAGGAGTTGCTACAGCTCGAAGGGGCCGAGGGGGACGCGCTGGGAGGCGATGTGGAGCGAGCCGCGGAAGGCGAAGTCCGCGGGGCGGCTCGAGAGGGCTTGTTCGGCGCAAATTTGGGCGATGTCGGGCGTGTTGTTCTGTTCGGAAAGATGCGCGAGGACGAGATGGCGCGCGCGGCCGTCGAAGACCTCGGAATCGGAGAGGAAATCGCTGACGACGCTATTCGAGAGATGTCCCGTGCGGCTCATCACGCGCTGCTTGATGTACCACGGATACGGGCCGACCTTGAGCATGTCGAGATCGTGATTCGATTCGAGGATCAGGAAATCGGCTTCGCGGAGATGATGCTTCACGAGCTCGGGCATGTAGCCGAGGTCGGTGACGAGCGCGACTTTCGTCCCATTGGTGCGGAAGGCGTAGCCGACAGGGTCGGCGGCGTCGTGCGGGATCGCGAAGGGATTGATTTCGATGTCGCCGATCTCGAAGCGCTCGCCCGCGCGAATATATTCCACGCGATCGATCTGGGCTTTGCGGCTGGGTTTGCGGCTCGGCTTGCCGTCGGGCCTGCCCTGCCGGGAGGCGGGCTTTTCGGGATCCTCGGCCGCAAACATTTTCACGATTTCGCGGTGCGTCGGCTCGGTGAGGTACGCGGGACAATTCCATTCGCGTGCCATCTGCGCGAGGCCGGTGGAATGGTCGGAATGCTCGTGGGTGACCAGGATCGCGTCCACGCGCTCGGGACGCGCGCGGCCCAGCGCCTCGAAGCGGCGCAGCATTTCCTTTTTGCCAAGCCCGGCGTCGATAAGGAGGGTGGTGCTGCTGGTTTCGAGCAACGTCGAGTTGCCCGTGCTGCCGGAAGCGAGAATGGAGATCCGGAACGAGATGCGGTTGCCCTCAGCCCCGCGGAATCGGGAGACGTTTTGCATCTTGGCAGAGCGCGGAGGCAAGGTCAAAGGAAAAACGCAAAAGATGGATGCAAGGAGGCAGAGAAGCAGGAGGCAGGGAGAACGGCGAGAGACTTCCTCTGCGCTCTCTGCGTCTCAGCGGTGAGTCTTCTTCGGTTTCTCGGTGTGTTTTCTCTCGCGGGCGACGGAGACAGGATATAAGAGGCGGGGAAACTAAGAAGAATGCGTTCACCGCAGAGGCGCAGAGGACGCTGAGAAGAGGAAACCGGAGAAGGAACTCAACACAGAGAGCACAGAGGACGCACTGAGGGCACGGAGACCGCGGGGACTAGTCCAGCGACTCCGACGAGATCGGGGAGACGCTCTTTCCCTGCATCCTTGCTTCCTGCCTCCCTGCTTCGCTTTACTCGAGCGATTCGGAGGGGATGCCGATGTTCTTTTCTCCGGCGGCTTTCTTTTCGTTGTACTTCTTGACCCAGGCGGCGAAGGACTTTCCGGCGGCGGTGTCGCGTCCTGTGAAGGCGAGCGCGGCGATGTCGCTATAGGCAATCGTGAGCTTGCCCTGCTCGTTTTTCGGCATCACGCGGATCGCGCAATCGGCGAGCGACGGGCCGGTCGATTTGCGGTCGAAGACGTAGCCTTCGATGGCGCGGCCGTCTTTCAGGGTGATGGTGATGTCGCCGCGATAGTCGAACGCCTTTTCGAGGGCCTCGCGGATTTCGGGTTCGGTGGCCGTCGAGGGAATCCAGCCTTCGAGATTCTCGTGGGCGAAGCCGAGATGTTCTTCTTCGGCGGGGGCTGCGGACGACGAATTTGTATTTGTGTCCGTCATTCTCTTAGGCTCCGAGGCCTCGGGATTCGCATTCGCTGGGCGAAGAGCACAGACAGGATTGTCTGTGCCACTCCTACGCCTTGGGCGCGGCGATTTGGACGAGCTCGCCGGAACGGCTCGGCGGGGCGCTTGTGGCGCCGCCCATCGCGTCGGGATCGCGATACTTGTTGAACAGCGTGGCGCGGACCGTCGCTGCGAAACCGCCGAGCGAGCTGAACGTGTCGTTTACGGCGCTGGCCTCGTAGCCGCTGTGGACCATGCAATTCGCGCACTTGGGATTGCCGCTCTCGGTGCCGTAGCGGCTCCATTCCGTCTCGCGAAGCAGCTCGTCGAACGAATCCGCGTAGCCATCCTGCAGCAGGTAGCAGGGCTTCTGCCAGCCGAAAATGTTGTACGTCGGCATGCCCCAGGGCGTGCATTTGTACTCGCGCTTGCCCATCAGGAATTCGAGGAAGAGCGGGCTGAGGTTGAAGCGCCACTTTTCCGCGCGGTTGCTGAGAATCTGGCGGAAGAGGTTGCGCGTCTTCTTCTTGCTGAGGAAATGCTCCTGGTCGGGCGCTTTGTCGTAGGTGTAGCCGGGCGAAAGCATCATGCCCTCGACGCCGAGGTCCATCATGTCGTCGAAAAATTGGCGGACGCTTTGCGGATCGGCGCCCTCGAAAAGCGTGGTGTTGGTGGTGACGCGGAAGCCGCGATCGAGCGCCATGCGAATGCCTTCGGTGGCCGTCTCGTACGTGCCCTCGCGGCACACGGCGAAATCGTGGTGCTCGCGCTTGCCGTCCATGTGAACAGAAAACGAAAGATATTTGCTGGGCGTGAATTCGTGCAGGCGCTCTTTCAGCAGCAGCGCGTTGGTGCAGAGGTAGATGTACTTCTTGCGCGCGACGAGGCCTGCGACGATTTCCGGGATCTGCGGATGCATCAGCGGCTCGCCGCCGGGGATGCTGACCACCGGCGCGCCGCATTCTTCGACCGCGCGGAAGCACTCCTCGGGCGTAAGCTGCTTTTTCAGGATGTGCGCGGGATACTGGATTTTCCCGCAGCCGGCGCAGGCGAGATTGCAGCGAAACAGCGGCTCGAGCATCAGGACGAGCGGGTACTGCTTGCGTCCTTTCAGCTTCTGGCCGATGACGTAGGTCGCCACCGTCCACATCTGCGATACGGGTCCAGGTACGCCCATTGTCTCCTCAGAGCAGGATTCTGCCTAAGTGCTTATGATACCGGGTTCGATGCCGCGTGTGAACCCATGGTTTCTGCGGCGAGTGCTCAATCGAATCGGCCGCGAGGAAAGAGGCAAAAAGGCAAAGACTTAACACAAAGTGCACTGAGAACTTCCACAAAGATCACAGAGAAGAAAGAATAGCCCACCGCACCCTTCGCCCCAACAGGCTCAGGGCGAGGAGACGCAGAGGGCACTGAGAAACCCTAAGGCGAAAATTCAAAAGCCAAAGCAGATCCCTCGTCGGCCAGAAGACGGCCTCTGTCGGGATGACAGCGTTTCGGCGGGTGGTGCTAGATCGCTAGCTGGTCGCGGGTGAGGCTGAAGCCGTTGAGGTTGCCGACGACCGAGGCGGCGATGCGGTTGGGGGCGAAGAATTCGCGCGCGATCTGCTGGATTTCCTCGGCGGTGACGCTTTCGAGCATGGCGATCAGCTCTTGCGGCGTGAAATGGCGGTCGAAGTAGATGTGGTAGCGTGCGAGGCTGTTCATGCGCGAGCCGGAACCTTCGAGGGCAAGCAGCGTGGCGCCCTTCAGATGGTCTTTGGCGCGGCGCAGCTCTTCGGCGCCGATCGGCTCGTCCTTGATGCGGCGGAATTCGTCGAGGACGGAGCGGATCAGCTTGTCGACGGTTTCAAGCGACGTGCCGGCGTAGACGGAAAGGACGCCCGCGTCGCGATACGAACTCATGTCGCTGAAGATCGCGTAGGCGAGGCCCTGGCGCTCGCGGATATTCTGGAACAGGCGTGAGGACATGCCGCCGCCGAGAATGTTGTTGAGCAGCGAGACGGCGAAGCGGCGCCGGTCAGTGAGCGGAAGCGCGGGCACGCCGATGCAGATGTGGACCTGCTCGAGTTCGCTCTTGCTGCGCAGCGTGACGTGCGGCGCGGCCTGCGGCACCGAGTCCGCCGCGCCGTTGCCGGAAGGCGCGAGCTTCGAGAATCGCTCGGCGACGAGATCGACGAGCTGCGCGTGCGTGAGATGCCCCGCGGCGGTGACGACCAGATGATTCGGCGCGTACCACTGGCGAAACCATTTCTGCAGCGTATCGCGCGTGAACGACGAGACCGTTTCCGGCGTGCCCAGGATCGGCTTCGCCAGCGCGTGCGGCGCCCAGAAATTCTGCGTGAAGAGCTCGTGGACGAGGTCTTCGGGATTGTCCTGCGTCATGCGGATTTCTTCGAGGATCACGGACTGCTCGCGCGCGATGTCTTCGTCCGCGAATTTCGGGTCGAGCGCCATGTCCGCGATCACGTCGAAGGCGCGCGGCAGGTGCTCGTCGAGCACGCGCGCGTTGAAGCAGACCATTTCCTTCGAGGTGAAGGCGTCGAGCATCCCGCCCACGCTGTCCATTTCGCGCGCGATGTCTTCGGCGGTGCGGCGCGCCGTGCCCTTGAACACCATGTGCTCGATGAAATGCGAGATGCCGTTGAGCTCGGCGGGCTCGCGGCGCGATCCCGAGCGCACCCAGATGCCCACGGATACCGAGTGAACATGTTCCATCGGCTCGGTGAGGACCACCAAGCCGTTCGGCAGCACTTCCTTCTGCACGGTTGAAGTTGTCTTCGTCATGTATGCTTCCATTGTGGCATGCCGTCGCGGCGAATGCCATTTTCGGACCGGCCGAGCGTTTCCTGGCCGCGTGCTATGATGAATTCAAGATGGCTCCCCAGGCTGCGCATACCGGAGTAAACCTGCTCGGGAAATCGCCGGAAGAGCTGCGCGAATTCCTGCAGGCGATCGGCGAGCCGGGGTATCGCGGGGCGCAGATTTATCACGCGCTGTACCGCGAGCGGCGATTCGATTTCGCCGCGATGACGAATTTGCCTGCGGCGCTGCGCGAGCGGCTGGCGCGCGAGGCGGCGATCGAGGTGCCGCGGATCGTACGGCGGCACCTCTCGTCGGATGGGACCGTGCGCTACGTGCTCGCGGTGGGCGATTCCGCGAACGGCGCGAAGCCGGCGGCGATCGAAGCCGTATTCATGCCGGAAGAAAACCGGCAAACGATCTGCATTTCGACGCAGGCGGGCTGCGCGGTGGATTGCCGGTTCTGCCTCACGGCGACGCTCGGCTTGATGCGCAACCTGACCGCAGGCGAAATTGTGGGGGAAGTGCTCGTCGCGCTCGAGGACAATCGGGCGGCGCTGAAGCCCCAGACCAATATCGTTCTGATGGGCCAGGGCGAGCCATTGCTTAATTACGACGCGGTGATGGCGGCGCTGCGGATTTTGCTCGACCCGAAGGGAGTGGCGATTGCGCCGAGGCATGCGGCGCTTTCGACGAGCGGGATCATTCCGGGAATCGAGCGGCTGGCGCGGGAAAAGGTGCGGCCGAACCTGGCGATTTCGCTGAACGCGTCGTCCGACGAGCAGCGCGACCAGATTATGCCGATCAATCGCAAATATCCGCTCGAAAAGCTGCTCGATGCGTGCCGCAAATATCCGCTGAAGCCGCGGGAGTGGCTGCTCTTCGAGTACGTTCTGCTGGGCGGATTCAACGATTCGGTGGACGATGCGCGGCGCGTCGTAAAGCTGCTCGCGAATCTGCGCGCCAAGGTGAATCTGATCCCGTGGAACCCGGGCGACCTGCCGCTCAAGCGCCCCGAGCCGCAGCGCGTGGCGGAATTTCAGCGCGTCCTGATGGACAAAGGCGTGCCCTGTTTCATCCGCGATTCGCGCGGGCAAGACGTGATGGCCGCCTGCGGCCAATTGGCCCTGGCGGAATCGGCGGCGAGTGTGCCGACTTCGGCCTAACTGCTACGAGCCACGGACAGAGATCCTTCAGTCGCGTTGCTCCTTCAGGATGGCGATCCTCATCGGATCGTCGGCGAAGTGCCGGGAGCGCGGAAGCCAAGCGTGAAAGTCCGGAGGGACGATTGACGTGCGTCGCCGTGACGAGGCGCTGTCCGAGGGGCCGCGCTCAGGATCAACCGGGCTGCTTAATTCCGATGGCGGCCATCAGGCGGCCGGTGGTGCGTTCGCGGCGATAACTGAAAAACAAATCGGCGCGGCACGCCGTGCAATAATCCGACGCCGAGATCTGGCGCGGCGGGACGCCCGCAGCCGCGAGGATCGCGCGATTCGCGGCGATCAGATCGAGATGAACGCTCGGCGGCGGAGGCGGATGTCCCGGCGGGCGCATGGTGAGCCACGGGAGCCAGTTGGGATCGTTTTCGCCGGACGAGAGCGCATCGAACGGGCCATCGAACCACTCGCGCGCCTCGGAAAATTGCGACTGAAATTCGCGCGCCACGTCCGAGCCGACTTCGTAGCAGCAGCGGCCGATGCCGGGGCCGAGCGCGGCGATCACGTCCTCGGGACGCGTGCCGAATTCCATGTGCATGCGGCCGAGCGTCTTTGCGGCGATGCGCGCAAGCGTTCCGCGCCAGCCGGAATGAATCGCGGCCACCGCGCGCTGCTTCGGATCGGCGAGCAGGATCGGGATGCAGTCGGCGGTCTGCACGGCGAGCAGGACGCCCGGCTCGCGCGTGAAAAGCGCGTCAGCCTTGGGCGCTTCCGAGAATTTGCTGTTCGATTCGTCCGCTCGATCGACGCGGTGGATGAGATCGGAATGGATTTGCCGCAGCGTGACGGCCCGCATTTTCTCGGTGCCGAGCGCGCGGAAGAATTTCGCGCGATTTTCGAGGACGCGCTCGCGCGAGTCCCAGTCGGTGAAGCCCAGATTGAGCGCGCCTAAGGTCGCCTTCGCACCGCGTTTGGGTTGCGCACCTTCCGCGTGGCCCGTGGTTCGGATCTCGCTTGCGCCGCCGAGGCGGGTGCTGAAGCCGTGCGTGAGCCACGTGAGGCGCGCGAGCGTCGGAGCTTCGAGAATCTGGAGGCTGCCGGTGCGGCGAAGTTTCCACGCGGCGTGTTTCTTCGGCGGCACAGGTTTTGCGGCGCGCTTGAATCGCGAAGGCTTCGGTTTGGCGGCAGCTGTGGCCATGGCAGAAGGCATTGCCATTATATAATCGCCCGGCGCGCGAAAGCGGGAAGACATGATCGTCGGGCTGGGATTGGACATTTCGGAAATTGACCGGATCGAGGCGGCCATCAAGCGCCACGGCGCGCCGTTTCTCGAGCGGCTATTCACGCCGTCCGAGGTGGCGTACTGCGAGAGCCACAAGGGCAAGTACGAGCGCTACGCCGCGCGGTTTGCCGCGAAAGAAGCGGCGATGAAGGCGCTCGGGACGGGATGGAGCCACGGCGTCCGGTGGCGCGATATCGAAGTGACGCGCGAGCCGAGCGGCAAGCCCACGCTGCGGCTCGCAGGCGTCGCCGCGGAAATCGCAAAGCGCATGGGCGTGAAAAATATTTCGCTCTCGATCACGCACAGCGGCAACCTCGCGCTCGCCGAGGTGATTTTCGAAAGCTAGCGCGGCGACCGACTACTCCTCGAATCAATCTTCCAAACAGACTTCGTGCCATTCGTTGGCAGGACGGCGGCCGGCCACGCGGACCTTCAGGTAATTCGCCGTTAGCGCTTCAGTCCAATCATCACCGTCGCGCGCGAGCGTGAGGGCGCGCAGCGCGCGGCCCGCTTGCGAAGCGCGAAAGGCGGCTGCCTTTTGCTGCGCGAGATCACGCAGCGCGCGGGCGCGTTCGCGGATCACCTGTGCGGGGACGCGATCGGCGAGATTTGCGGCGGCGGTGCCGGGGCGTTCGGAAAACGAGAAGACGTGGAGATACGTGAATGGCAGGGCGGCGATGAACTGCGCGGTGGCGTCGAAGTCGGCATCGGTTTCGCCAGGGAAGCCGACGATTACGTCGGCGCCGATGGCCGCATCGGGGAGCAGGCGGCGAATCAGCTCGACGCGCTCGGCGTAGTGCGCGGCGCGATACCAGCGGTGCATGGCGCGCAGGATGCGATCGGAACCCGACTGCAGCGGCACGTGAAAATGCGGCGCGAGGCGCGGCGAGGATGCGACGAGCGCGACGAAATCCTCGGTGACGTCCTGCGGCTCGATCGAGCTGAAGCGAAGCTGCTCGAGATCAGTCTCGTCGAGAATGCGGCGCACCACATCACCCAGCGCGGCGCGCGGCGTGAGATCGCGGCCGTAACTTCCGAGATTGATTCCGCTGAGAACGATTTCGCGCGCGCCAGCATTCACCATGCCGCGTACTTCGCCGATCACGGCGTCCGGCGCGAGGCTCCGGCTGCGCCCGCGCACGAATGGAATCACGCAGTACGAGCAGCGATTGTTGCAGCCGTCCTGAATCTTGAGGATCGGCCGAGTGCGATCGGCCGGCGCGGCATCGGCGGGTGCCGAGAGCGGGATATTCACGCCGGTTTGGGCGAAGATGTCGCCGGTGAGGACTTTCGCCGGGCCGCGCGCGAGTGACATCGCGTCGTCGTTGAGCCGCGCGAGCGGAATGAAATCCGTCGGTGCGCCCGCAGCCGCCGGGCCCATCTCGCGAATCAGGCCCGGGATTTGCGACTGGTGCGAGTTGCCAACGACAAGCGAAACGCCACCGAGCGAAGCAAGCTCGTCGGGCGCGCGCTGCGCGTAGCAGCCAGTGACGACAATGCGAGCCCCCGGATTCGCGCGATGAACCTTGCGCACGGCGTCGCGCGCCTGCGAATCCGCAGCAGCCGTCACGGTGCAGGTGTTCAGCACAACGACTTCGGCGGTCGCGTGATCGCCGGCGAGCGTCATCCCGCTCGCGAGCAATTCGCGCCGCAGCGCCGCAGCGTCCGCTTCCGTCGCGCGGCAGCCGAAATTCTCAATGGAAAAACTGGGCATCAGCAGAGAGTATAGCAATGAAGTCGACGTGGTTTCGAACGCGGCGGTGAAGGTGTCGGAAATGCTTATTCGCAGCCTTCAATGTATTGGATGGCTTCAAACCGGCCTGCGTAGAACGTTTGAATCTTGCCCTTGTCCGTTTCAAACCTGACGCCATATCGACCGTCGGTGGAGCGCAAGGTCAAATAATGCCCTTCGGGGCCCGTGTATGCGCTCGGCTCAACCTTCAGTTTCGGACCGTAAATCTTCAACGCGCGCGCCTCCGAGTCGCCGACCTCAACTCCTTGAACCGTCGGCACACCGCGTCCATCGACGTCGAGACGCACTAAGTGAGAGTCTTCAATCATGAAAGCGACATGTGGGTGCTTCGCAGAATTTACGTAGAAGCATCCCTGATCGTCCTTGTTGTCCGGCATTCGAAATTTCTCGTGGAGAATGTTGTTCAGTTCAGGCAGGGTCATCCCGATCTTGACCGGTCCCACGCCATCCATGCGGACGACCCACGCATCGCCAGCGATGGACAAGGTAGTGCTCGCGATGGCAAGAAGTGCTAACGCTGCTATCCCACGCAAAAACATGGCGAGCTACTCGTCGGCGCGGCGCTGATAGCAGAGGAGGATGAGGTCGGCGCGGCGGCGGACGCCGAATTTCGCGAGCAAATTCGAGACGTGAAATTTCACGGTGCGCTCGGAAATATGCAGGCGGTCGGCGACTTCCTTATTCGCGAGATTTTCGAGCAGGCCGCTGAGGACTTCCTGCTCGCGGCGGCTGAGTTCGCTCGGGGAATCGGCGCGGAGGCGGCGTCCCTGCGTGTTGCTGAGGATCGAATCGACGAAGCGCGAGAGCACCGGGCGCGGCACCCAAATGCCACCCGCAGCGACTTGCGGCAAAGCGCGCGCGAGCTGCTCGCGTGCCTCGGCATAGGTCAGGATGCCTTTCACGCCCTGGCGCAGAAGGGCATGGCTGTCCGTTTCCTTCAGTTTGTCTCCGACCACCAGGAGGCGCGCGCCGGAATGCTTGTCCAAAATATTGCCGAGCAGGGCGCCTGTGGCTTGATGTGCGGCATGAGCGTCGACGACGTAAACGGATGCCTTGGGGAGGTCGAGGTTGCGCAAGTCAGGCGCCAGCATCGAATCGAGCTGCTTCGACGTGATCTGAAATCCCGAGTCTTCCAGCAGGCGATGTAATTCGTCCAGCACCATGGGGTGCGGCGAGAGAAGGCAGACCTTGAGATTCGATTTGCCGTTGTTCTTGGACATGGCGCTTACCTGAATTGAGGCTAACGGAATTGGCAAGCGGGAGCAAGGCGGACGCAACGGGCGATTTCATACCAGACACGGGGTCAGCGGGAGGTAAGCGAATCGCCGATTGAAACTCTGCAAACAGCAGTTCCAGCGGGTAATCGCGCAGGCTAATCCGATTCAGCTTCCAGGCCGCGACGGGGACGCTTCGCCGGAAGGCCCGCCTGGCGAACTTTGTAGAGCAGAGCGCGGTAGCTGATTTTCAGCACTTCGGCGGTCTTGCGGCGATTCCACTGGTTGGCCTGGAGCACCTTCAGGATCACATCGCGCTCCATGCGGCGCGTGGCTTCCTGAGCGATGCGCTTGAGAGGGATGTTGCCATCGGGCGTCGGTTCGTAGCTGAAACGGACGGGAGCGGACTCCACACGCTCGCTATAGAACGAGTCTTCCGAGCCGAGCACGACGTAGCGAGCCATGCAATTCTCGAGCTCGCGGACGTTGCCGGGCCAATCCCGCTGCTGGAGCAGGTGAATCGTTTCTTTCGAGAGCGGCGTCGCATCGCGCTGGAAGCGGCGATTGAACACGCCGCGCAGGTAGTCGGCGAGATACGGAATGTCGGCACGGCGTTCGCGAAGCGCCGGCAGCGTGATGCTGATCACGTTGATGCGGTAGAAGAGATCCGAGCGAAAGCCGCCCGTTTCGATCTCCTTCTGGAGCTGGCGATTCGTCGCGCAGATCACGCGCGCGTCGAGGCGCTTTTCGTCGTGGCCGCCGATGCGCGTGAAGTGGCCGTCCTGCAGGACGTGGAGGAGCTTGGCTTGCAGGCCGGAATCGATCTCCGCAATTTCGTCCATGAAGAGCGTGCCGCCCTGCGCCGTCTCCATGCGGCCGGGCTTATCGGCATGCGCGCCCGTGAAAGCGCCCCTTTGAAAGCCGAAGAGCTCGCTTTCGATGAGCGTTCCGGGGATCGCCGGGCAATTGACTTTAACGAAGGGACCATTTCGCCAAGGCGATTGGTTGTGGATAAACCGGGCGAGGATTTCTTTGCCTGTGCCGCTTTCACCCAGGACGAGTATCGGTACGTTTAGTCCCGCGGCCCGTTCCACTTTCTGACGGACGGACTGCATTGCCGGCGATGGACCGAAATAGATGGATTCTGGCGGAACTTCGGCCTGATACGCTACAGTGTCGGTCCTTATGGGTGCGACAGAGGCCATCGACTGAAGTGCGTTGCACATCGAACGCCAAAAGCCGGATAGATTGCACTTTGCACACCCCGGCCGTCGACCACGCGAAAATGCTCGTGTAGCGCGCGCTTTTGAAGGGAGGCCTGACTGCGTTGTTGTGGCCGGCAGGTGGACCGATCCGGTCCATTCAGACAAGAGACTGAAAATCATTAGCACTTTGGGGAAGGACTATTCCAACTACGGTTCTAGTACTCCATGGTGTGTGAAAGCCTTAGTTGACAGTGGTTTTAGCGATCCCAATCCGTAATTGTACGCTCGACGAACTTTCGTTCCCGGAGTTTCTTCGCCAGGGAAGGTGGGCTGAAGGAAACTGCTAGCCATAGGGAAGAGAACGCGCGAGTGCGCGGCTGCAATGCCGCGTTCTCCGAGGCTTTCAGGCGCGCGAATTTTCGCCGCGAATGATGTCGTAACGCTCGATCACCGCGGCGATTCCGATGGGTTCCTGATCGTCCGTGGCTGAGCGCCGATCGACGCGAACGACGCGCCCGTGAGCGCGCACGAAAACTTCCGTACCGCGCGTGATTTCCGCAGGCAGCGTGAGTGTGAAATCCAGCTCGGTGCCGGGTGTGAGATCGTTTTCCACGGTGAAGTAAACACCGCGTGTGGAAATATCCCGTGTCTGGCCGCTGTGGGATCTCGGCTCCCGGTTAATGGGCAGGCGGACGTTCACCGGTAGCGAAAGGTCGTACCGGCGTGCCATTCGACGTTCCGTCATCCGTGCGGCTCCTTGAACGCTGGGATTACTCAGGTACACGGCTCCCCCGCAAAGGAGGAGCAATCGCTATACCAAAGTTTTGCTTGTCAGGTGCTGCCGGCCGCTGGGGCGCCCATGTCGGCTGCTCGCAATCAATCGAGCAGCAACCCCTTTCGCGACAACAAGCATCCTCGCGCGATACATGACCACCAGAACCCGATTCGCGCGGAAAGATGGTTGTGCGCGGCCTCTATCGGAGCGGAATACTAGAACAAGGCAAGGTCAAATGGGTAGTGCTATTTCGCTGCGTGTGCCCAAGATATGCAACAATTTACCTCGACTCGTGGCCCGCGTGCCAGAACCTCCAAATGAACGAAAACGATGATTGACTGAAGCTGCGAGGCCGCAGGGCGGTCATTCCCCGGTAATCTTCGCCAATCGTTCCTTCGCGACGCTAAGAACCGCGAACCACCGCAGGAGCCTCTTCCTTCGCGCTCTCTTTTTCTTTCGCGGCGGCGGCAATCTTGGCGGCTTCCCGGGCTGCGGCCGAGCGCGAGCCGCGCCCTGAATCCAGATTGAACGCGCGCATTTTGTAGAGCAGCGCTTTGTAGCTGATTCCCAGCATGCGCGCGGCATCTTTGCGGCACCAGTTCGTTTTCTCAAGCGCGTCGGCGATCGCTTCCATTTCCGCTTCATCCTTCAAACCGCGCACCAGCGCTTTGAGACCCTGTTCCTTGGGCGCGGCCGTTGCTTCTTCGCGAGGAACGACGCGCTGTTGCTGGCCGGTCATTTCGAGCAGCTCGCGGAAGCTGCCTTCGTCATCCTCGAGGATCACGTAGCGCTTGACGAAATTCTCGAGCTCGCGCAAGTTGCCGGGCCACGAATAGCGTAACGCGGCTTCGAGAAGATGCTTCGAAGGCTCTGGCGCGGCTTTCTGATATTTCTCGCTGTACTTCGCCAGGAAGTGGCGGAAGAGCAAAGGAATTTCGGCCGTGCGCTCGCGCAGCGGCGGGATGTGGATCGAGAGTACGTTGAGGCGATAGTAGAGGTCCTCGCGGAAGCGGCCCGTTTTCATGGCCTCCTTCACGTCCATGTTGGTGGCTGCCAGCACGCGCACGTCGACGTTGACAACGGCGCGGGCGCCCAGGCGCGAATACTGGCCGTCCTGCAGAACGTGCAGGAGTTTCGCCTGAAGGTGCGGGCTCATTTCGGCGATCTCGTCGAGAAAGATGGTGCCCTTGTTCGCGAGCTCGAATTTGCCGGGCTTCGAACGCACGGCGCCCGTGAAAGCGCCCTGCTCGTAGCCGAAAAGCTCCGATTCGAGAAGTTCGCCGGGCAGCGCCGCGCAATTCACCTTGACGAAGGCCTGCTGGCGTCTCAGCGAACGCAGGTGGACCATCCGTGCTACCACTTCTTTTCCCACGCCGCTTTCGCCGCTCAGAAACACGGGCACGTCGACCGGCGCGATCTGCAGAATCTGCTGGCGAATCTTGAGCATCTGCGGGCTGGCGGCGAGGAACGAAATATCCTCGGTGAGGGCCTCGCAATATTCGCGCAGCGCCTGATTTTCGGTGCGGAGTTCTTTTTTCTGGCGGCACTTGAGGAAGGCGGCATCGAGCTCGGGTTTCTCGAAAGGCTTCGTCAGGTAGTCGAGCGCGCCGAGGCGGATCGCTTCGACGACGGTCGTGACCTCATTCGAGCAGGAAAGCATCAGGACGTTGAGCGATCGATCCATCTGCATCAGCTGGCGGAGCGTCTCGAGCCCGTCGATTTCGGGCATCAGCACATCGAGGATGATGAAGTCGGGACGCTCGCCGCGGCCGACGCGCACCAGCGCTTCCTTGCCGCTGGAGATGGCTTCCACGTCGAACCCGTCCACCTCGAGCAGCGTTTGAAGATACTTCCGGATACTCGGCTCATCATCGACGATCAGGATCTTTTCTTTGTGTGCCATCGGCATCCTATGGAGCGAGTGTTCCGCTCATCCTATTCCACATCCGTAGGCAGCAGGAAGGAAAAAGAGCTTCCGCGGCCCGGTTCGCTATCGACCCAGACTTTTCCGCGATGCGCCTGGATCAATCGTTTCGTGATCGCCAATCCCAAGCCCATGCCCGAGGACGAAGGATCGACGCGCACAAATTCCTCGAAGATTTCCTGGTGGAACTCGGCGGCGATCCCGTGACCCGTGTCCGTGACTGAAATCAACACGCTATTGGCCTTGGCGGGGGTGGCGCGGCGCCGCTCCTGCGACGGAGATGCGTCGGAAACGCGCCGCTCCCAGAAATGCGGCTGAGCCCGCAACGTAACCAAGCCCGTGGTCGGCGTGTGCTTGAGCGCGTTGTCGAGCAGATTGAAGATGCACTGCTGCACCTTCTGGTAATCGAATTTGAAGAGCGGCAGATCGGGATGCACCTGCACGTCGAGGCGCACGCTGGCGCGCTGAAACGCGTCGCCCCAGCGGCTCGCCAGATCGTTGATGCAGTCGCGGAGATCGTTTTCGCAAAGCTGTAGAACGAGTTTGCCGCTCTCGAGCGCCGAATAGTTGAGGAACATCGAGACGAGGCGCACCAGGCGGTCGCAGCTCTCCTTCGATTCGCGCAAAATGTCCTGCTGGCGCTCGCTCAGTTTTCCGAGCGAACCCGAAAGCAGCAGATCGTAATAGCCCTTCATCACCGCGAGCGGCGTTTTCAATTCGTGCGCGGCGGAGCCGAGCAGCACGGTCTTCTGGCGATTGGCCTCTTGCAGGCGCAGGTAGGCGGCCAGAAGATTCCGGTAGGTAATCTCGCGCTCCTGCATCAGTTCCTGGACGGTCTGGCGCATCTGCGCCTCGTCCGTAGCGACCTCTTCGGTGAGCGACTCGATATAGACAGCGAGCCAGTCGGGCTCCGGGAGCCAGCGGATACGCGCGACAGCCTTGCCTTGGCCGGCTTCGATCGGGAGCAGCACGTCCTGCTTGCCTCGTTCCAGTTGGCTTAGGATTTCCTTGCCATCGGCGTTGAGAATGTCTCGAAAGAGGTTCGGGTCGGGCTTGGCGCTCCACGCGAGGGGGTTCAACGCGTTCTGCGCGTGGAGATTCGTGAAGATAATCAGCCCCGCGCGGTCGGAAACAAGCAAGGGGCGATCCAACGCATCGAGCAGACTGGCGACTGCTTGAAAGCTTACCTGATCGCTCGTCTGCTTTTCAGCCGCTGCCGTACCTTTGGTCAACTCGCCCTCCACCGGCTCCGGGAACGAGCAAAGACACCACTCGAATCCTTGTCTCAGAGAATCGAGTGGGGATGGTCTCGAAGGCTCGTATGCTCGCAAAGGCGCCAAATAGAGTCAATGGTAAAAGCGTCCTAGCGTTTGTACAAACGTGGAAATGAATTGCATCAAACCGGAACATTTTAAAGGCTATACGAGATGCGCCCCTGTGCACCGCTTCGGCATCTAATTGAAAGTGAGTGGTTTACGAAAGCGGAATGGAGGGGTAGAGAACTTGCAAGGGAAGGGGCAGTCCAACGGAGTACTAATACTCGGGTACCAATGAGCGTACGAGAAAACATCGTGCAGCAGAAAGTTGCGCAATCTTACGACGATCGGCGCCGATTCCATCGGATCCATCTCCAGGTGCCGCTGTTCATCCGCGGCAAGGATGCTCATGGGGAGCAATTTGTGGAATTGGGTAAGACACTTGATATCAGCGGATTAGGGGCCTTCGTCATCTGTCCGCGCTCCCTCACGATCAACGACATCATTATCCTCACAATTCCGGCTCCTTCAATCATCTCGTCGGGCCTGGTGCCGGCCGGGATGCCGCCGATCCAAGCGAGGGTTAAGCGGCAACAGGAAGCCGGCGAAGCACACCTCGTAGGCGTCGAGTTTTTGAAGCCTATCGGGTAGGAAGTTTTCCACAGACCGGGCGTTGCCCATTCGCGGCACAGCTCCGACCGTAAAATGGAAGCGCTTTTCCATCCATGTTCGCCTCCGCTTGCAACCCCAGGGGGCGATCAAATAATCTACGCATTAGCAGCGACTTAGGACCAAGGCCCGGGTTATATTCTTGTCCGGGATTGGACTGTCCCTTGCTACAGTGATACCGCCCCGCAGGTGTCCTGGACACAGGACAAACTAGAAGTACGTTCGCTTGACTCGGAACTCATTGATGCCCCAGCCCTCCGACGCTTCGCCGTCGCAGCCATCGGCGGACGATTCTTTCTTGGACCTGCTCGTCGAGACCCTCGAGGGTCTCGACGAGACGGTCCGTGGACAATTTCTCCGCCAGTTTTTCCATACCATCGCGAAAATCGATTTGCCCGAACCGCAGAGCAACGATTACTGGCAGCGGATTCTGCAGCGGCGCCGGGAACTTTCCGAAAGCCTCGGCAGAAAAGTAGCGCTGGCCACGGCGATGGTCGACGTGCTTTCCTCGACCAATTTCATCCGCGTGCCGATCGTGATGGAGTACGAGGAACTCAAGAAGCTCCAGATCAACGCCGCCACGGATGCTCTGACCGGTCTCTACAACCGGCGGCTCTTTGACGAATATTGCGACAAGGAACTGAACCGCGCGAAACGCTACGGCCAGCATCTCGCCATCGTGATTCTGGATCTTCACCGGCTCAAGGAAGTGAACGACCGGCACGGGCATTTGCGCGGGGATCAGATGTTGCAGCTCGCGGCGACCACTCTGCGCAAGACGCTGCGCGCCGCCGACTTCGCGTTTCGCATCGGCGGCGATGAATTCGCGCTGCTGTTGCCGCAGACCGATACCGAGCAGGCCGTCACGCTGTGCCGCCGCGTCCGCTCGCTCTACGAGAGCGACGCGGTCTCGCTTAAGATCGACGTTGGTGTAACGCTCGATTTCGGCGTCGCCGTGCATCCGCAGGATGGCGATCAGAAAAGCGATCTGCTGCGCACGGCGGATGAGCGGCTTTACGAGCTCAAGCGCTCGGGCCGCGCACCGCGCGTGGTTCCCATCGAGACGCATCCGGCTCGCGAAAGTGCTCCCGCTCCCGTTGCGGCTGTGCCGCCGAGAACTGCTGCCGCGCCGCCGACTTTTGCGGCCCCTCCGCCCAAGGCTCCGGCCGCGGTTCCTCCCCCCGTTCCTCAAAATGTTCCGCCAAATGTCCCGCCCGTCGCGGCTGCGCTGCCTGCGCCACCGCGTCCACCAGCGCCACCGTCTTCCCCTCAGCAGGCCGCGCCTCCTCCGCATTCCGAGCAGCGAAAGTGGGAACGCGTGTCGCTCGGCGGCACGAAGGCGCACGCCGTGCTGACGGATGTGGGCCAGAAGACCGCGAAGGTCCTTGACCTGAGCTACGGTGGCGTCGCGCTGCTGTTCGAGCAACAGGAGGACCTCCCCGCGCAATTTCACGCCGTCCTTCACGTGCCGATTCTTCCGCCCGTGCGCGTGATCCTCCGCAAGTCCTATGTGCTTTCGGCCGACGACGGCCGCATGCGCGTCGGCTGCTCCTTCGTCTCGTAGGCTCCCCGGGCATTACTGGAAAAATCGGGCGCGGCGCGCTAAGATACATTTTCCGTTCCGGCCTTCCCGAGTCGATTGGGCGTTCCATGGCGGTTACAATTTCCTTACCTCCAACCATTTCAAAGAAGCGCGCTGGTCTTGACGTGTGGATGGAGCGCGCGCTCGACAAGGCGTCGAACATCGAGCCTGAGTGGGATGCAGACGAGGTCCACGATCTGCGCGTGGCATTGCGGCGCTGCCGGACGATGGCCGAGGCTTTGAGCGAAGTGAGCGCTAGTTCGGGCTGGCGGAAGCTCAAGAAAGCCAGCCGCGGGCTCTTTCACACGCTCGGGGATCTTCGCGATACGCAGGTGCAGCGCGGCTGGGTGAAGAAGCTGGGCGCGGCGGGCGATCCGGTGCGGAAACACGTGCTCCGCCTGCTGGTCGGCGAAGAAAAGAAAGAGCGGGCGCTTGCCGCGCAGGCGCTCGATGGGTTCGATCGCAAGGAATGGAAAAGGCTCGCGCGCAAGCTGCCGGCCAAGGCCGATTTTTTCCCGTCAGGCAGCGTCGTATTCCAGCGCCTGGCTTTGGCGAAGCTCAACGAAGCCGTCGAACTCTACCAGCAGGCGCGCAAAAGGCGCAGCGCCGTCGCCTGGCACCGGCTGCGGATCGGCCTGAAGGAATTCCGCTACATCGTCGAGAATTTTCTGCCCGAGCGCTACGAGGTCTGGGCCGCCGATTTGAAGGTGATGCAGGATCAGCTCGGCGACGTCCACGATCTCGATGTGCTGCGCGGCAGGCTGCGCAAGGAGGCTGCGAGGCTTGACGCCGCGGCCCTCGCCGAATGGATCGAGAAAATCGCGACGACGCGCAAAGCGCGCCTCGACGAATTCCTCGCGAAAGCCTCCGGGCCCGAATCGCCCTGGCTCGTGTGGCGGGCAGGATTTCAGTGGGGACACGCGCTCGTCGCCGCATCCTTCCCGCAGCGCCGCACCGCCTGAAGACTCTAAGGTTTTCCGGGTGCCCCATCCTCGGTTTGTGAGGGTGGGCTTTTGACTTTCCGTCTCTATCGCGATATTGCGCGGACGGTCCGTCCTTCACCCGTCCAGTTTCCGAAGAAACTTCGCGGTGAGCAGCCAGCGCAGCGTCCACCGGCTGTGAGGCGAGGCCTGCTCGAAGCACGCCGCCCCAGCCTTCTTCAGTTCCGTGAATGGGCCGCGCGAGCCTGCCAGCTGTGCGATCAGCAGATCGAGATGAGGCGCGTGGCCGAAGAGCGCGACTTCCTTCGCTTTCAGGTGAGAAATATCCTTCAATATTTCGGCTGGATTCTGCGCGGGCTTCAGCGCGTCGCTCACGCGAATCTTCTCCGGTGAAAATCCAAGAGCCTCAGCGAATATTTCCGCGGTTTGCGCCGCCCGGACGAAAGGGCTCGTGATCAGGACTTCCGGCTTCGCGCCCAGCGCGCAGAATCCGAGCGCCGCTTCGCGCGTTTTTTGCACGCCGCGCGCCGTCAAAGGCCGCTCCGTCTCCGCCGGGGATTTCGGATCGGTGCGGTCGACGGCGATGCCGTGGCGGACGAGATAGAGGATCATGTTTTAAGCGACCTTCTCCTTTCGCTGCACCCGCCGGAACTCCGCCTTCAGGTGGAATTCCTTTTCGAAGAGCGCCGCCTTGCGTTCCAGTCCGGCGACGTCGAGCCGCGTGCCCTCGGCCGCGCGAATCAGGAAAATCGCGCGATGCCCGGCGATCTGCACGTCGACACCTTCCACGCGCTGCGCGTGCTCCGATTCGAGTTTCTCGGCGATGCGCAATAGCGAAGTGAGCAGGCGCATCTCGCGCCGCCGCGAACCATCGAGCGCGGCGTAGGAGGCGTGCTCGACCTGCGGCTCGGATTTGCAGTTGTGGTAGCGCACCAGCGCGCCGACCATGTCGCGCCGCCAGCCGCGCAAGCCGGGAATCTCGCTGTACCGGATCAAATATTCGCCGTGGCGATTGTGCGATTTGCGATGAACGAAATGCCCGACGTCATGTAGCATCGCCGCGATTTCAAGCAGCAGCCGGTGATCCGGCCCAAGCTCGTGGATCGGGCGCAGCTGATCGAAAAGCGAAAGCGCGAGGCGCGAGACCTGCTCGGCGTGCTGCGGGTCGTAGTTGAGGCGGCTCGCGAACCACCGCGTCGCGGTCAGCAGCTCCTCGGCGCGGTCTTTTTCTTCCGCCGACGCTTTGCCCGCCGAATATTGCTCGGCCACCAGATCGAGCAGCAGCCCCTCGCGCACGCCCACGCCGGGCACGAGAATCGAACGCAGGTCGAGCCACTTCGCGACCGTGCCGATAATGATTCCGGCGATGCCGATCACTTCGGCGCGGTCCTTGCGCATGCGAAACACGCGCATGCGCCCTGGCACGTCGAGGCGCAGGATCCGCAGCGTCTGGTCCTTGAGCAGCCGCACATTGATCGCGGGCGTCCGGCCCACCATCGGGCCTGGCGCGAGCCGCACAAGCGCCTCGGCGTTTCCTCCCGAAGCGACGGCGATCGCGCGTGAAAGCTTCGGCGGCGAGGGCATCGCGCTCTGCAGCAGAGCCAGTATGTGCAGCCTCAGCCGCCGCTCCCTGTCTTCGTCGATCGCGCCGTCGATCGAATACGTTTCCATCAGCCGAATCGTTCCGAGCGGCAGCGCGACACGCTCGCCCACTTCCCCGCGGTCAAGAAAATTGATTTCGAGACTGCCGCCTCCGAGATCGAAAATCACGCGCGGCTGAATTCTGTCGCCGAGAGCCCATCGCACGGCCGAGCAGACCAGCCGCGCCTCTTCCTCGCTCCCGATCACCTCGAGTTCGATGCCCGATTTTCGCTGAATGCGCTCCATGAGCTTCCGGTAGTTGCGCACCTCGCGCGCGGCGGCCGTGGCGACGGCGCGATACGCAATCACCTGATGCCGGTCCATGCGATCCCTAAAATGGCGGAAGACGCGCGCGGCTCGCGAAATCGTGTCGTCGTCGAGCATGTGCCGCGTGAAGGCGTTATGCCCGAGCCGCACGGCCGCGCGCTCGGTTTCGAGTATCTCGATGTGCTGCCGGGACGTGGCGCGCGCGATCACCAGCCGGATGGCGTTCGATCCAGCGTCGATCGCTGCCAGTTGTACCGGGGCGGCCACTCGTTAGCGCCAGAGGTGCTGGAGTGCGTGCGAAGGCTTGTAGTGCGTGCTGCGGATGCCGAGGTGCGAAGCGATGCGCTTGCGCAGCACCCGGTTCACGTCCGAGACGCTTCCCTCGCCGTCCATTTCAATGAAGCCGTGCCGCTTCGACAAATATTCGAATTCGCGCTTCACCAGCGATTGATAGCGGATGAACGACTGGAAGAGATCGTTCGAAAGCGACATGTCGCGGCCCGACTCCCAATAACTGATCGTCTGCGATTTCTTGAATTCGCGGTCGAACGCGATTTCCGGCCGCACGTTGAGCCAGAACGTCAGATCCGGCCGCAGCGCGATTTCGTAAATCCCGTGCAGGTAGTCCCGCCCGATCCCGCGGACCGCCGCGCGCGCGATCAGCGTGAAGATATAGCGGTCGGCCAGCACAATCAACCCCGAACGCAGCGCCGGCAAGATGCGCCGCTCGAGCTGGTCGAAGAAATCGGTGCTGTACATCAGCGCGAGCGTCATGCGCGTCACCGTATTTTCGGCGAGCAGCGCGTCGATATCCTCGCCCACCAGAAACGATCGCCGCAGCCCCATCGTCTGCACCGCGAATCCTTCGGATTCGAGCCATTCGGTGAGCAGCGAAATCTGCGTCGAGCGGCCCGAGCCGTCCGTGCCCTCGACCACGATCAGGCTGCCGCTCAGTTCTTCCGGCTTCACGCCCGGCAGCGGAATGCCGTAGAAGCGCGAGAGCAGGTCCGAGCCGTTGCGGCTTTTTTTCGCGGATTTTTCTGCGCGGGCTTTCGAGCGACCATTCGAGCCGCCATTTGACCGGCCGTTCCCGGAAGCAGCAGTAGATGTGGAGCCGTTGCGCGTCATGTCCTCGTCACTTCTTTTTCTTGGCGGCGAACTGGCTCAGATTGATCTTTTCGGCCACTAGATGGCGCATCAGCTTCTGCAGCTTGTTCACGCGCACGGTGCCATCCATCAGGACGAACCGGTCCGTATCGATCATCTGGTCGTAGTTGTCCAGGATGCGTCCCTGAAAGATGCGGAAGCTTTCGGCGCGATCGAGCGAAATCCCAAGGTCCATGCCCGCTTCGTAATATTTCAGCTTGGGCCGCCCCGCGGTGATTCGATTCACGGCCACATCGAGCGGCGCGCGGAAATAAAAAGTGATATCCGGCACCGGCGCGAAGCTATACAAATTCCGCAGCCAGCGCGGCGAGCAGCCGCGGGCCGCATCGCGCGCAAACGCCGTATAAACGTAGCGGTCGGCCAGCACCAGATACCCGCCATGGAGCAGCGGCAGGATTTGCCGCTCGCAGCGGTCGGCAAAATCCGCCGCGTGCAGCATCGAGAAGGTCGTCGGCGTCAGCAAGCGCCTCTGCTTCCCGCGCCGCGTCGCCGATTTCACCAGCGGCGACGAATTCCACTCCGTGAAATGGATCCGGTAGCCGCCGATCTCAAGCCACCGCTTCAGCAGGTAGAGCTGCGTGCTCTTGCCCGACCCGTCGATCCCCTCCACTACCACCAGCGCGCCCGGATACTCGCGCTTCGGCGCTGCCGCCTTTTCGGGCGTCGCCTCGGTCAGTACGGGAATTTCGGGAGTGACTGTCGCCATGGCACACCTAAACCGCAATTTCCATGATACGTCCAAAGCCTCAACCGGGCATGAAAATTCTGTTACATCGGACCACTGGGACATCTCCGCGTGGAGTGCGGCGGCTCGCTTGTCCTGAGCGAAGTCGAAGGGCCGCCGCTCTTTTGAGGCGAAGCTTGCTCGTCCTGCCCGCCCTGAGTGCTGTGGCGAAGGGAGCTTGTCGAAGGGCTTCGCCGTGTGGAAGGGTTTTGGTCCTTTGAACGAAGTGGAGGGCTCCGATATAGAAGCCGCGCGAAGCGCGAAAGGGTGGAAGCGTGGGCCTTTAGGCCCTCGAAAAGCGTGCCAAACAGATTTGGGCTTCAGCCCCTGGCTTCAGTCCTTAGGGGGTCGGAGCTTCAGCTCCGACATAAAGGCCGCGCGAAGCGCGCTTCCTTTGCGCGGATTCACCCGCGGCATGTATTGGTTGGTTTCACACGCGCCGCCACACAGGCTCCTTAGTTATCGAGCCTAGTGCGGGCGGCGTCCGTGAAACAGGCTCACCCACTACCGCGCTTCGCCCGCTGGCGGAGGCGCACCCGCGCGCGCGGCAGCCGCGGGCGGCGGAGGCACAGGCACGTTCCCATCGAGCGTGAACGTGTACAGCCGCCCCTTGCCCTGGCGTCCCGCGAGCACCGACACATACTCCTTGCCATCGAGCATGTAGCACACCGGATTCGCAAATCCCGGCTCGAGCTTCACGCTCCACAGCTTCTCGCCCTTATCCGCGCTGAACGCTTCGAAATCTCCGCCACTCGAAGCGGCGAACACGAGATTCCCCGCGGTCGTCATCGTCCCGCCGCCACCGGTAGCGGGCACCTTCCAGGCCGCCGTTTCTGTCGCCGGATTCCACGCCACCAGGAAGTTCCCCGCAGGCGGTGTAGGAGGACGCGGTGGCGGAGGCGGCGCGGCGTTGCCGCGGCCCGCGACCGGACCCGTGCCTCTGCCCGCGGCATCCCGGAAAATGATGCCCCAGTTGTACTCACCGAGCTCCGGCTTGAATTCCGGCGCCTGCACGTACGCAAAGCTCAACGCCATTCCCGGCGTCACGTACACGAGATTGGTTTCGGGATTGAACGACATTCCCTGCCACACATGCCCCCCGCCCGGCCCCGGCCAGACGATCGTGGGCGTCGTCCCATAATGCGCCTCGGGATTATCAATCGGCCGCCCGGTCTTGGGATCGAGTCCTTTGTTCCAGGTAATTTTTTGCAGCGGCGCGCCGGAAATAAATTTTCCGGTCTTGCGATCGATCACGTAAAAGTAGCCGTTCTTCGGCGCCTGCATGATCACGTGCCGCAACTTCCCGTCGATCGTCACGTCGGCCAACACCAGATCGGCGATCGCGTCGTAGTCCCACTCGTCGCCTGGGGTCGTCTGGAAATACCAGACGAACTTGCCCGTTTCCGGCTTCAGGGCGATGATCGAGCAGATGTAAAGATTGTCCATGCCGGGCTTGCTGCGGAACTTCTGCACCCACGGCCCAGCCTGCCCCGTGCCGAAATAGAGCAGATCGAGCTGCGGGTCGTAGGAAATCGCGTTCCAGGGATTGCCGCCGCCTCCTAATTTCCACCATTGAATATCGGGCGACCACGTCTTCGCCGCCGCTTCCATGGCTTTGTTCTCGAAAGGCTTCGAAGGATCGCCCGGCACCGTGTAGAAGCGCCAATCGAGCTTGCCGGTCTCGGCGTCGTACGCCGAAATAAATCCGCGTACCGCGAATTCGCCGCCGCCATTGCCGATGATCACTTTATCTTTCACGATCAGCGGCGCGCCGGTAATGCTGTAGTCGGCGTTTTTGTCCGCCGTCTGGACGCTCCACACCACCTTGCCCGTTTCCGCATCGAGCGCCACGAGCCGCGCGTCGAGCGTCCCGACGTAAACCTTGTTATCATAAATTGCCACGCCGCGATTTCCCGGCCCGCAGCACAGGCTCGGCCCCGTGCGCACTTTGTCCGGATTCCCCAGCGAGCCAGTGGGAAAATTCTGGTGGCCGACCTGCGGGTCCCAGCGCCACTTCTCTTTTCCCGTGCGCGCATCGACGGCAAACACCACGCCCCACGTCACAGTCGCATAGAGCGTCCCATTCGAAATCACGGGAGAAGCTTCGAGCGTCCCGGGCAGCGAATCCGTGTCGTAATACCACGCCAGCCCGAGCTTGCTCACATTCGACGCGTCGATCTGCGTCAGCGGGCTGTAGCGCGTCGCATCATAATTTCCCGCAGCCATCAGCCATTCGCCGCTCTTCCAGCCGTTGAGCAGCGCCGCATCGGTGACGGCAGCGCCGTCAGGAGCCGCAGCCCACGCTGCGAGCCCGCCCAGCATCACCACGAGCGCAAGTGCGCTCCACTTCTTCACATTTCGCAATTTCATGTTCGCATTCCCCCACGCAAATGATTGCGTCCCTCGAGCCCCACCCAGTCTCCGCACGCGCACACATACTAATCCCAACTCGCGCCGATTTCTCCAGGTTTGTGGAGACGGTGCCTCACAAATGTTCGCGGCGGAAGCAAAGAGTTTCTTCAGGGGCTAAAGCCCAGTTTTTTCTTCGCTTCCAATGTCGGAGCTAAAGCTCCGACCCCCTAAAGAAGAGGCCCGCGGCTGAAGCCGCACAACTAAGCACGCTTTTCGCGGGCCTGAAGGCCCACGCTTCCACCCTTGCGAAGCCTCTGGAAATTCAGCCGCAAAAATGCGGCCGGCAATTACGTACTCAAACGGATGAAATCTTGGCTCCGCGCAGTATATGAATGACCCATCGGTCGGGCGGTTAAAGCCGCTTATAGGGTCAAAAAAAGCCAATTTTGGGAGGGTTTTGCACCATGACGAGATATCCGACCCGGGAGGAGCGAGCCGCGCGCGCCTTTCGCGGGTACCTGGAGCTGCTGGACGCGGCCGACTGGCTGAAGGCGGAGGTGCGGGTGCCGCTGGCGTCATTTGGGCTGACGCTGGGGGAATTTCGGACGCTGCACCTGCTGTACCGGGAGGGGGCGCTTCCGATTGTCGAGGTGAGCCGGAGGCGCAGAAGCGAGCGGCACAACCTGGCGGCGATGATCGAGCGCCTGGAAGGGTTCGGATGCCCACGTATCCGGGGGTGCATCCCTTGCCTGCGCGAATTCCGAAAACGTAACACCCACGACGATCCTCATACTTTTTGTAAGATCGCCAGAAATCCCGAATGTTGTCATCGCTAATGGTTCGGCCTCCCTTTCCGACGTGGCAGGGAATCTTAATCGGCCCCTTTACCTTGACAACTAGCTCCTTCATTGGTCCTCCTGATACTAGTGTTCGAGAAAGTCTAGCAGGCAAGAGCGGCGTAGCCCGACTTTAACCCTCGCCAGTTATTAACAGTTAGGGCAATGATAGCCAGCGGCAAGATCGGGTGTCGCTAGGACGCGGTGGCGTATTTCTCGGCGAGGCGGGCGATGGTGTTGAGCCCGCGAAAGGTGGCGCTGAGCTTCAGGGCGCGCTCGAAGCGGGCGTTCGAGAATTTCGATTCGGTTTGCTTGCGGGTGCAGAGCCAGTACATTTCGCGGTTGTGGACGTGGAAGTCGTCGATGTCCGTGCGCATCGCCATGAGGAGGTTTTGCGCGGCGGCATCGAGCGGGGCGGCGAGGAACGCGACGCTGAGCGTCAAGGCGGCCTGCATGCGCGCTTCGTCAAACGGCTTGTAGCGCGCGATCGCGGCAATCTCCGCCTCGCTGCGGAGGAACGCCTTCACCTCGTAGCCCAGCGCCTTTTCGAGGTGCGCTTCGATCTGGCGCTCGAGCGCGGCGTCGTCTTTCGCGCCCGTGGTGAAAATCACGTTGCCGCTGTTGATGAACGTCTCGACCTGCTCGAGGCCGAGTTTCTCGAAATGGCCGCGCAGCGCCGCCATCGTCACGAAGTGGCCTCCGACGTTGATGGCTCGCAGAAATGCGATTCGTCTCGGCATCGATCTTCCGGTCGGACAATCTTGCGAAGCGAAAAGCAGATCCCTGCCGTCCGGCGGGCGGGCCTCGCTTCGCTCCCTTCCTGCGTCAGGGCAGGCGGGATGACAGCGCACAACAAAGCCCAGGACAAAAGAACAGATTCCTCGGGCCAACGGCGCCCTCGGAATGACGGGGCGTTTGTTCCCGGCGGAGGTCAACCGTCCCTACGGAGTCTGTGTCATAGCATCCGGAAGTTTCTTGGGGCGCAGTGTGGACTCCATGTTTTTTACTGAAAGCGAGTTTAGTTGTGCGGCTGCGCCGCATTTTCAGCCGCGCAGCATGCGCGTGATGTTGTAGGCGATGGCCGCCAGCATCCATTCGGTGCTGACCGCCGCCAAACCGCGCCTTCGGAATGTCCTCATGCCGCGTTGCTCTTTCAAAATCCCGAACACCGGTTCCACCAAAGCCTGCCGTCGTTGGTAAATGTCACGCCCTGCCCGACCACGCAGCTTCGCCCGCAGTCGAAGATGCTCGGGATCGCGAATGCGGTTCTTCCCAATTCCCGCAGCGCGTTTTCCCGTTCCCATCTCGTGCTTCAGATTGTTGTCCGGCACATAAAGGTCAATCCCAAGTCCCTTCATCACATGCAGCGCCTGGCCACTAAAAAAACCCGAATCTCCGCTGACCTTTTCTGGACGGGCGCGACACTGCCGTTCGACTTCCTCCACCATGGGCACTAACGAGCTGTTGTCCGTGGCATTCTGCGTCACGCGCGTGGCCACAATCAGGTGATCGTCACTCACCGCTAAGTCGGCTGTATATCCCAATTCCCACCCCTGCGACGTCCGCAAAAATCGGCTCTCCGGATCAGTCCGCGAAACTTGCTGCCGCCCTTTCTTCGGCAGCGCTGGCACGGGCTGCTGCGTCAGGCGTTCTTGCTCCTTCGTCGTCACGCTGACGCCGCCGTCTTCCTCCGGATCTTCCTGGCTCGCTTTTTGCTGAAACGCGCGCACCTGCCGTCGATCTCGCGCCCACTGAGCCCGCTCCCAATCGACCATGCGGTGTCGGGAGGCATTCGCCCGCACTCGCGTCGAGTCAATGGCCACGTGGCCCAGCTTGCCCAAACCTGCTCGACGTGCCATTTGCACGATCTGCGTGAACACGTCGTTAATGGCCCGCCGGTGCCGCCGCAGAAATTCGCTCAGCGTCTTGTGATCCGGCGTCAACCCGCCGGCCAAATACCGAAACGCCAGGTCTTCTCGAACGCGCCGCTCCAAACGCCGGGTCGAGTTCACTCCCAAACAAAACGCGTACAGCCACACCTTCAACATCATCTTTGGCGGATACGCCAGCCGTCCCTCGGCCGCATACGCCTCTTCGAATCGGCTCACGTCCAACTGCTCGATCATGGCGTGCAGCCGGAAGCACAGGTGCTCCGAACCCAAAACATCCTTTACGTTCGGAGGCAACAAATACGCTTGATTGGGATCGTAAGGAAAAAATCGTGACATGCTCCTTTTTCCTTCATCTCCCAACCAAAAACAAGTCCCAGCTATGACACAGACTCCTACGGGACTCGCTGCTTTTCGCCGGGATGCCCGGCACTTCGCTGCGCCTGCCTCGCCGGCAGGCGGGCTCCGTGCCGGGCTAATTACAATCGCCCCTCCGGCGCTCGACACGCATGCAACAACGAGTCCGACCCTCCTAGGCAATCAAAGCCCGGGGCTGAAGCCCCTTTATTGGGATGCGCTTTTCGAGGGCCTCAAGGCCCACGCTTCCACCGTTTTGCCCTTGCGGGCTGAAGCAACGACCGGCACAAACGTTCGCAGGTTGTCACACAAACTCCGAAGGCCCACGCTTCCACCGGTTTGCGCTTGCGGGCTGAAGCAACGACCGGCGCAAACGTTCGCAGGTTGTCACACAAACTCTGAAGCCCCTTTATCGCCGCGCCTTTTCGAGGGCCTGCCCTTCGTTCCTCAGGGTAAAAAGGCTCACGCTTCCACCTGAAAGGCGGCGCGCATGCTTGCGCGGCACTCGGAAATGTGCCACGTTGGGTGCTGGCGCGCAAGCCACGAAGTGCGAGTGGGTCCGAGCGAAAATCAGCCGAAGGGCCACGATTTTCGCGCAATTTCTAATCGACATTTGCCGATTAGAAATGGCTGTAATCGCATGAAAACAAAAGAAGCGCCCCGTTCTAATCGACACGATACGAGGAGGTCCGCAAACGCGATGGCGACGAACTTCAGCAAGGAGCTGTTGGTCAAACCCGGCAAGAAAATGCGGCTGGCGGACTGGGATCCCGAGGACACGCTCGGCTGGGACAAAGGCCACAAGATGAACGCGGCCCTCGACAAGACCATCGAGAAGCTCGACAAGCTCCAATACCTGCTTTACGCCGAGCACAAGCGCGCGCTGCTGATCGTCCTGCAGGGACTCGACGCCGCGGGAAAAGACGGCACGATCCGCCACGTGATGTCCGGCGTGAATCCGCAGGGATGCCAGGTGACGCCGTTCAAGAAGCCGTCGGCGGAGGAAATGGAACACGACTATCTCTGGCGCATCCATAAGGCGGTGCCGGAGCATGGCGACATCGGCATCTTCAACCGCTCGCACTACGAAGATGTGCTCGTGGTGCGCGTGCACGAGCTGGTGGCGAAGGATGTTTGGACGAAGCGCTACGATCAGATCAACGAATTCGAAAAAATGCTGCACCAGAACAACGTGAAGATTCTGAAATTTTTCCTGCACATCAGCAAGGACGAGCAGAAAAAACGGTTCCAGCAGCGCATCGACGATCCCGACCGCCGCTGGAAAATTTCGGAGGCCGATTTCGCCGAGCGGAAATTCTGGGACGACTACACGCGTGCATACGAAGACGCGCTGGCGAAGTGCAGCACGCCGCACGCGCCGTGGTTCGTGATTCCGTCGAACAAGAAATGGTTCCGCAACCTCGCGGTTTCGCACATCATCACGGAAACGCTCGAGAGCATGGACATGAAATTCCCCGCGCCCACGGTCGATATCAAGAAACTGAAATGGAAGTAAAGGAATAGAAGTAACGAAAGAGGTGCGCGAGCCAGGAGCGCATCCCGGCCCGCGCAAATCCTAAGCGGAAAGAACGCGCCGCGCGAACGACGCGTTGCGGTGCTTGGCCGTCATCTGAATGGGCGAACGTTCCACGGCCATTGGTCCGAGAAGACGACGCCCGGAACCCTCCGACACGGGTTCCGCATTCACGCGGTCCATCGCCGGACGCAGGAAGCCGGCGGCCCGGCGGGCGAGCTCGGCGCGATTTTCGACGCCGAAGCGGCTCAGCAGCGATGAAATGTGGAACTTGACGGTGCGCACGGTGATGTTGAGCTTCGTAGCGATCTCTTTATTGGCCTGATTGCGAATCACGGAGTGGAGAATTTCCTGCTGGCGCGGGCTCAAGCAGGAAGGGCTCGCGACCGCGCGGCCCTCTTCGAGGAGTTCCTTCGCGCGGGACTGCAATCGGCTCGCGAAACTTCCTTCCGCCGCGACGAGAATCTCGAAATCGGCCGGATCGGTGCCGCGGACGAGGCACTGCATGGCCAGCAAGCCGGCCATTCGCTCGAGGGTGCAATCGAGATCGGCCGTGGATTCGGCACGAAATTGGGCTGAACCGCTGGAGCGTTCGCAAAAAACAAAGGAGCTGGATTGGTTGAGGTCTGGTTTCTTGGGTTGATGGGTGAACTTCGGAAGCGCTTTCTTCAATGTAGGCCTTCCCGTTCTGCCCTAGCGGGCAAAATCTCTGGTTTGACTTCGTTTCAATGCGACACTGCAAACTGAGCTGGTTTGCTTCGCAAACGGGAACCGCTAAGACTATTTGGGGAGGCCGAAGATTTGGCCCGCCCCGTTAATTTGTAAACTTTATTGCGAGGCCGCAGCAGGCGAGGGCAGCTCGATTGCCAAACTTTGTCGATTGTGTAAGCGTCTCAAAAAGAGACGGTTAGGTCTAAATCGAACTACAGCAAAGGCTGTATCCTATGTAGAAAGTTCGTGGCGCAAGAAATTTCTGCCGTTCTGATGGTACTGAGGCTTTTCCCGAGCTTTTTCTTCGGTTCTCCCATTCGACGAGAGACCCGTTATAATCGCGCGCGCAGGGGGAATGCGACCGTGATCGACCGAATTTCTCAGACTCGGCCAAGCCGTGAAACCAAAAGGCGGCTTTTCCAGCTGGCGTGTGCCGCGATGCTACTGGCAGGGCCGGCGGCGCTTGGCCAGACGGGCACCATCAACCTGCCGCCCGGCTGGAAGGTGCCGCAGGGTGTGGGAGGGTGTTCGGTTGGGAAGCCGTGCGCGGAAGTGGCGCCGGCGATGATTCAGAGCGCGCTGGGCCCGTCGCCGCTCGAGGAAAATCTCCGCTACCTGACGGACACCATCGGCGGGCGGGTGACGGGTTCGGCGGAAGCAGACCGTGCCGTAAGCTGGGCGGTGGAAGCATTTCGGCACGCGGGCGTCGACGAGGTGCACACCGAACAGTTCATGATTCCGGTCGGATGGAGCGAAGGGAACACGCACGCGGAGGTGCTTTCGCCCGCGGCGTTTCAGCTGCGATTGGTTTCGACGGGATGGTCGCCGCCGACGCCGGATGGCGGAATGACCGCCGACGTGATCGATGTCGGCGACGGAGACGACGCCGGATTCGAGAAGGCGGGGGCGGACGCCAATGGCGCGATCGTGCTGGTGCACACCAAAATTCTGGCGACCTGGGACGACCTGCTCAACGAATACCTGAGTGATGCAGCGATCATTCAGCGAGCCAAGGCCGCGGGCGCCGCGGCAATCTTCTGGATGTCATCGCGGCCGAACCTGCTGCTATATCGCCACATGTCATCCTCGAACGGGCAGCTCGAGCTGATCGCGCAGGCGATCGTGGCGCGGGAGGACGCGGAGCGGATGGCGCGATTTTTGGCTTCGGGGCAAAAGGTCCGCGTGCATTTCGAGATGCCGAATCACGTGAGCGGCCCGGTGGAGTCGGAAAACGTGGTGGCGGAAATCCGCGGGCGCGAGAAGCCGGACGAGTTCGTCTTACTGGGCGCGCACCTCGATTCGTGGGAGCTGGGAACCGGGGCGCTCGACAACGGATGCAACGTGGCGATGCTGATCGACGCGGCGCGGGTGATTCACGCGTCGGGATCGGTGCCGCGGCGCTCGATCCGCTTTGTCCTGTTTACCGGTGAAGAACAATGGATGCTGGGTTCGCGGGCATACGCGAGCGCGCATGGCGCGGAACTCGATAACATGGATGCGGCGGTCATATTCGACGCGGGGGATGGGCCGATCACGGGATATTCGCTGGGCGGACGAAAAGACATCCTGGCGACGGTGCGCGCGGACCTCGATCCGGTCCGCTCGCTCGGCGTGAAGGATTTCACGCTCGATGCGGGCGTCGACACGGACAACTTTGATTTCCTGCTCGAGGGCGTTCCGACGCTGGTGGCGAACCAGGAGCCGGCGAACTACATTCTGAATTATCACGCGGCTTCGGATACGTTCGACAAAGTGGACATCGGGCAATTGAAACACAATGTCGCAATCGCCGCGGTGACGGCCTACGCGCTCGCGGACGCGGAAACGCGAGTCGGACCGCGGCTGACGCGTCCCGCGATCGAGCAGCTGATGAAGGATACGAACCTCGGCCAGGAAATGGAAACCGAAGGGCTCTGGCCGGAGTGGGAAAATGGCGGGCGCGGGAGACAGCCGTAGCCTGCGTCCGTTAGAATAAAAATAGATGGAGATGGCGGCGGCAAATCCAGAAACTGGCGGGAATCGTTCGACGGCGGCCCCTGCGCGGGAAAGGCGGCGGATTTTGGCGCTGGACTACGGCCGAAAGCGGATCGGCCTGGCGGTGTCCGATGAGCTAAGACTTACAGCGCAGCCGCTGAAGACCCTGGCGCGAAAGAACCGCGCGGAAGACGTCCGGCGCCTGCGCGAGATTTGCCGCGAGCAGGGCGTGGCGCGTATTATCGTCGGCCATCCCGTGCACATGACTGGCGAGGCGGGGCCAATGGCCGAGGAAGCAGCGCGGTTTGCGGCGCGGCTCAAGAAGGAGCTGGGCATCGACGTGGAACTGCTGGACGAGCGGCTGACGAGCTGGGAGGCGGAGCAGACGGTGGCCGGAACGAGATCGCCACGAGGAAGAGACCGCGCAGCGCTCGACGACGTGGCTGCGGCAATTCTTTTGCGCGAATACCTCGATCGCCAATCGCCGGCGCGAGGCGCCGTGGCGGAGAAGGTATAGCCGACGATGAAGCGGCTTGGCCTGCTGGCACTGTTGTTGATTGCGGCGATCGGCGCGGGCGCCGGGTGGCTCGATTCGCAGATCAGCCGGCCGTACCGCGGGCACCGGCCGGAAAAGGTGTTCGTCGATATTCCCCACGGATCGTCACGATGGCAAATCGCCGGGATTCTTCGGGAGGACGACGTCGTCCGGAACCGGCTGGCGTTCACGCTCTTCAGCTACTGGCACTTTCGCAAGCCCATTCAAGCGGGCGAATATTATTTCGATCAGCCCGTAACCACGCGCGAGGTTTTCTGGAAGATGGCGCGCGGTCATGTCTACGTTCGCACCATTCTGGTGCCGGAGGGATGGACCAGCTTCGAAATCGCGGAGGAGATTCAGGAGCAGGGGATCTGCGACCGCGAGCAGTTTTTGGCTGCCACGCACGAAACGTCGCTGATTTCCAGTATCGCGCCACAAGCGCACAGCCTCGAGGGATTTCTTTTTCCGTCGACGTACGAGTTCACGCGGCACAATTCGTGCGAGGAAGTCGCAAAACGGATGGTGGAAAATTTCAAGGCGGTGTGGGATTCGATCAAGCCGGCCGATCTGCAGACGCTGCCCGGGGGGCTGACGCCGCTGCAGATTGTGACGCTGGCGTCGCTGGTGGAGCGAGAGACTCCGGATCGGGAGGAGCGGCCGCTGGTGGCGGGCGTGTTCTACAACCGCTTGCGCAAGAGAGTTCCGCTGCAATGCGATCCGACGGTGCAATATGCGCTGGCGCTCGAAGGGCAGCTTGTGAAGGACGTGAAGCCGAAGGATTTGAGGGTTGATTCGCCGTACAATACATACACGCACGCGGGCCTGCCGCCGGGTCCGATCGCTAATCCCGGAGAGGCGTCGTTGCGAGCGGCGCTGGCGCCGGAGGTGACGGATTATCTGTATTTTGTCGCGAACGACAAAGGCGGCCATTTTTTTGCAAAGACCCTTGCGGAGCACGACCGCAACGTCAAGTTACTGCGGCGCCGGCTGAATGCCGACGCTCAGTCCGCGGACGGTGCATCCAAGAAACCGCAGCACTGAGGCAACACGTGAGCGCAGAACATTCCCACGAAGATTTCTCCGAGCGGTCTTCGACGAAGAAGGCCCTAATCCTGGAGGCGGCACAGGGGCTGCGAACGCCGCGCTATACTCCCGCGGAAATCGAGCAGATTCGCAGGCAGTTGATCGCCCACCTTGGGGGAAAGGGGAAGACCTCGCCGGACTACATCGTGAGCGTTCTCGAAGAGGCGGGGATGCGCGTGGTGTGGTCCACGCGCGCGGATACGGAGGGGCGCTACGAGGAAGAGTTCACGGATCTGCTGCACTTCTCGACACTCGAGGAAGCCGAGATGTGCCTCGTGAGGCTCGACGAGTTGCTGCGCAAATTCGCGATTGAAGGGGAGCAGAGCGCCGCGGAGCGTGTCCGCGAAGTGGCGCGGCTGGGCAGGCGGCGCGCGGAGATGATCGCGCGGAATCATAAGGTCGATCCGGAGAAGCGCGAGGAGAAGGAAGAGATCGCGCACTGGTTCGGCATCTGGCTCGAGACGCCGGACACTTTCTTCGATTGGCTGGAGGTGAGGAAGGAATCTCCCGGGTTCAAGAAATTCGTTCACGCGGAAGACGACGAATCGTGAGCTACCTGCTGGAAATCGAAGCGCTCGATCTCGGGGCTGGCATCAAGGCGGTGGGGCTCGAGCTCGCGGAGAACGATGAGAATCGCGAGCCGGTCCGCGGGCCGGAGGCGGCGCGCATCTGGAGCCGCGTGCTGCCGGCGACGGCGGGCCAGGAACCGTGGGCGCTCGATTTTTTCAGCCATCTCGACCGGGTGCGGGATTTCTGCGATCGCCACGGGATCGGGTATCGTGAGGCGAGCGCGCGGTCACTGGTGATTCCGGCGCCGGAGCCCGAGGCCCTTGAGTTGCTGATCGACCGTTTTCAAGCCGAGACCTTCGGGGCACGCGCCGGGGCCTTGGTTACCTCGGAAGATGCCGCCCTTGCAGGCAATCTGGCGCGGCGCGGCGTGGACGCCTACGACAAAGCGTTTCCGAATTACTTTTTCTGCGCGGTTTGTGGGTTTGAAAACGGATCGCTCGTGGTATTGAGCGAGAAACTTTGGGCGAGCGAAGTGATCCGGCGCGTCCGGCCGGTGCTCAAGGGACTTGAGGTCGAAATTCTCCTGCCAGCCTAGCGAAAGGCCTCTACAGGCGTAGTTGATACGTTCGTTACCCTAGTATTTCCGTACCATTTCATCTGCTATTGGTTCTAGTACACTTATATTGAGACAAAGTAGATGGGACCCCTTCCAGGTGAGCTACCAGTGTCGAATGAGACGACAGTTCCGAACGCCCGGGCGTTTGTACGCAGCTTGAATGTGCTATTTAAGTACTCGCGGCTCTATGGTTTAGAGCACGCGAGGTCGGCGTCGCAGTTTGACTCCGCATGGAGCGAGCTCAAAGAAGCTGTCGAGGCTTCAGGTGATGTCGGCGTGCTTCTAGGGGCCTCGGGGTCTCAGCTCCTCTTGGATGGCGTTCCGCTCGAAACAACCCCCGCCGAGCGCAGTTTCGCCGACTTGCTGAATGCCGCGGGCGTGGCCAGCATCTTCTTTCAGGCAGGTGTCCAGCGCGATGAATTTGCCAACCTCGTGCGGGTGTTCATGGAAACCGGTCCGCGCGTGGCTCCGTTGAGCGAGCGGCTGGAACAGCATTTTGGAAAAGACAATTCAGGCGGAATCCGGATCAACGAGATTCGATTTGTCGCCGAGGATGCGGGCTATTCAGAGGCGCGTGTTGCAGCGCAGTTAGCAGTGAGGACGCTCGGAGCCGATGCCGACCGCGTGCAAGACTGGTTTCGCAGCCCGGAGAAGATGATCCAGCTGATTGCCGCGGCCGAAGGCGCGCACAGCGGAAGCGGAACCGGAACGGGCACGGGAACTGGCACAGGCACAGGGTCGGGAAGCGCGTACGACCACGGGACGGGAAGCGGCGACACGGGAACGGGCGTTGTTGGAGGCGGAGCCGCCGCGGGAGGACTTAGCTTCGGATTCGGAGCAACGGCAGGGAGTGGGTCAGGCAGACTCGCAGGGACCGACGCCGGCCTGGGCCCTGGCGCGGGGGGAAACCTTGAGCCTCAGCCGCTCGATGAAGGCCAGATGCATAGTTTGCTTCGGTTACTCGCGCAGTTTGGCGAGGCAACGCACGGGAAGACTTCCCAGAAGCCCCTCGATGCGATGGTCTGGCAGCAGAGAATCGCGGACCTTCCGCAAAACGCGCAGGTGACGCTGCGGCAGGCGCTCGCGAGCGTCGCGGCGAAAACCCCGTCGGCGAAAGTGGATGAGGCGATGCTACTGCGGTTGGCGGAAGATCTGGCGATCCGCTTCGCGCTCGACCGGTTCCAGCGCGGCGAAGTGCGGGTGAACGCCGTCCGCCAAATGCTGGACAAGATGGGCCACGAGCTTGAGACGCTGCGAAAGCTGCTGAAGGCCCGCGAAGAGAAGATGAACAGCGCCGGAATTTCGATGGAATCGCACGCGGACGTGCTCGACCGGCAGTTCTGGGCGGCCGTGCCGGATTCGGGGAAGCGCGCGGTGCTGACGTCGAGCGAGGCGTGGTGCATTCCGCCGCGAAACGTGCAGCAATACGTGGAGGAGCTGCTCGGGCGCGGCGAATCGGCGATGGCGGGGGACGTCCTGTTGAAGTACGCGTCGTGCGTGCGAAACAAGGACGCGCAGGCGCGGAAAAAAGCGGCGATCGGTTTGGGCCAGCTGGCGGAACTTTACAGCAAGGCCGCGAGCCAGAGGTTGCAGGATGCGCTCGCGCAAATCGGGCAACAACTGGTGGCGGAGAAGGATCCGGAGCTGCAGACGCTGTTGGGCGCGGCATTCGTGCGGCTGAGCCAGGAGGCGGCACAGCGGCGTTACTACCGGGCGATGCAGCAGTCGCTCGATTCGCTCGCCGACCTCGAGGAACTGCGGCCAACGTGGGCGCACAGCCTGCGGCCGCGCATCGGCGTCGAGAACCGGCTGCCGGAATTCGTCGAAGAGGCGCTGACGGCGGAAGCGATGCCCGAAGGGCTTGTGGCTGTGCTGAGCCGTGTCCCGGAAGGCGCGGGCGAGCATCTGGCGGCGCGGTTGTCGCGCTCGGGACGCCGCACGGAACGCGAGAGCATCGTGGCACTGGCGAAGGCTGTGGGCGGCGCGTGCGCCCGGCACTTGAGGGAAATATTCAAGTCCGAGGCGCCAGCAAAGGCAGTCGTGGTGGCGGGATTGCTGGCCCGCCTCGATCCCGCGTCGATGGAGGAATTGCTGCCGATGCGGCTGCGCCATAGCGGGCGCAGTTTCCACGACGTACTCGTGCGCCAGCTTTCGATCAGCGGAGCGCCGGAGCGCGGGCGCCTGCTGGCGAATTCGCTTGAGCTGCTCGATGTGGCAGCCGTGTCGCTCGCGCTCGACGAAATCGGGATGTGCGGCGATCCGGCGACGGCGGCGACGATGCTGCGGCTCGCCGAGGGAGACATTCTGCCGCAAGGCGCGGACTACCTGCGCGTGAAAGCCATCGAAGCGCTCGGGAGGATGCGGGCGCCGGATGCGGTGGGGCCGCTGCGAAAGTTCGTCGAAGACCGCAAGACGTTCGGCTGGACGTATCCCGAAGAGATTCGCACGGCGGCAGCCCAGGCGCTGATGAAAATCGAGCCCGAGTGGATGCAGCAGTTCCTGCCGGGATCGGGGCTGGATGCAGGCGTGATGGCTCTGGCGCCGCTCGATGCGATTCCCGAACGCGACGTGGTGCGGCATCGCCGCTACCGTAGAATCCGGCTGCCACGCAGCGTGCCGGCGGTGCTGACTTCGGCCCGCGGGAAGTATCCATCGGCGATCAGCGTGATGAGCCTCGAAGGCGGGCTGCTGACCGGCGACGTCCAGCTCGCGGTGGGAACGGAGGCGACCCTGAAGATTCCCGCCGGGCTGCGATCGATCAGCATGCAGGCCGTGGTGAGATTCGTGCGGCCGCACCAAGCCGGATTCGAGATGGTCGGGATGGCGCTCGAAGATCGCTCGAAATTGCGGCGGCTGCTGATTTCGCTCGGGGACGTCGACACCGAACCGAATAAACCACTCTAGCTTCACACAATTTCCCGCAACTACGTCTCGGGCAGATCGTCCGCGGAAACCCACCAGCCGTGCACCTGGCTATAGGAGCGGAAGGGCAGGTGGACTTTGGCGATCGGCCCGTCTTCCATGTGCAGCGTATCGACGATGATCAGATCGGCGCGGCCGCCCTCGAGCAATCGATTCGCGATGCCGACGAGGTAGCCATCGCCCTCCGCAGCGTCTTTGCTGCGCGGGACGAAGCAGCATTCCTGCAGGCTCGAATCATCGCCCACCCAGAATTCGGACGTGGTCCGCGTGGCGTGATCGAAACGGGTGTAGGAATTGGTCGGCCGGAACGCGATGTTGCCGAGTTTCGGATTGAGTGGCTTCGTGGAATCGCTCGTGGGCATAAAGCCGTAACGATAGGGAATCGTTTGGTAGCGGTCATCCTGGCGAGGCAGCGCGCCGGTCTGCGGGAAAAGCTGCTCCATGTTGTAATCGCGCGGCGTCTTGTCCGAGAGATCGACTGACAGGCGATGGAGTGTGCCGGCGGCGGCCTTGGGATCGAACGGCTCGCCGTGGAGGTTGGGGAAGAACGGGAACTGATTCTTCAGCGCCATGTCCATGTCGACGTAAATTTTGTTGCCATCGTTAAAAGCGCCCATCACGTGCGTGGCGCAGCGCTCGGGTCCTTTGAACCAGCGAAGATCCTTGCCGTCACCGCCGCGTTCCATCACGCCGAACCAGGTGGGGAGAGTGGAGTCCCAGGCAAAGTGCACCTGGCCCTGCTTCATGCGCTCGACGTTGGTCGCCATCGGAAGAATGAGGAAAGCGATGTATTTCTGGCTAACTGCGAAGTCGTGGATCATGCCGACGTAGGGGACTTTGATCCAGCATTCCCAGGTGATGTGACCCTTTGCGTTGGCGGAGAAGACGTAGACATCGTCGGTGGCGAGCCCCTTGGCCTCGTAACCGTAGGAAACCATCTCGCCGGTGGCGTGATCGAACTTCGGATGAGCGGTATGCGTGAGGCTGTGCAGGCCGCCGCCGAAGGTGTAGTAATTGTCGACCGTTTCGAGCGTGAGCGGATTCATCGCGACCGGCGGGCTGTCTTCCTTGAGCGAGAAGAGATAGCCGTGATGATAGACGACGTGGGTATTCGCGGTGCCGCGGCTCACGCCCTTGACGCTCGGATCATCGGTGAAGGGATTGCGATACATGCCGAAAAGGCGGCGGCGCGCTTTTGCCTGGGCTTCGAAGCGTTGCGTGCGCGGGTAGCGGCTCTTGAAATCGACGTGGCCGTTCTGGATGCGGAACATGCTGACGTGGCCTTCGCCGTCGAAGGGGATGTTGCCCTTCATCGGGGGATACTGCCAGTCGGGGCCGACGCGATAGAAGGCGCCGTCGATATTGAGCGGGATTTCTCCGTCGACGTCGCAATCGCGAATGTCGCACTCGCTTCGAAAGGGTCCGCCGCCACCGAGTCCCGGCGGATTCGAGAAGTGTACGGTCTCGGCTTTCGCGGGCGTCGCGCCAAGAGACAAACCGCCCGCCACCGCACCCGTGCCCGCCGCTGCGAGCGTTCCGATAAAGCTGCGGCGATCCATTCCTGCACTTTTGGTCGTGCTTTTCGGCTGTTTTGATTTGCGCGCCATGTTCCCCCCTTGCGCGGGCAGTATGTCTCAGGCCAGCCCTTGCTTGCAAGTGTCTGAGAAAAGGCTTCGAGTGAGGGACGGTGTAAATGGGGGGCTTTTAGGCGTCCGAAATCCGGCGCTGCGGCGCTGGCATCATCGAAGGCAGGATGCGGCGATAAGGCAGGACACTAAAGAATCTCTCGCGGCAGGGGTCGCAACGATACGCCGGAAACAAGAGCATGCGCTTCAGGATGAGCAGGGTCCCCTTCTCGACGCGCTCCCTGGCGATATGCTGGAGATCAAAATTGCCGCACTTGGGGCAGTGCGCGTACCGCGCGAAAGGAAGCGCCACGCTTCTCGCGTAGAACCGGAGATCGCATGTGTGGCAGCGCCACGGACGCAACGCGGTGAGGCCGGCTAAGAAATCGAAGATGCCGCTGCGACGAGAACGAAGGCAATCGGCGCTTCGGCATTGCGGACAGATCATTCGAGCAGGCGCCTCCCGTCCCGTGCGAGGGTTGGCATGTCCAATATATCTTGCTAGATACGATTATGTCGCGCGGCGACCTGATTCGCCCTGCGCCCCAAAACATTCGGCTGCGTACTATACAACAGCAAATAGGGCGAGACAACCGCGGTGTAAGATAAGCGGAGAGAGGAATCGATGCCCGACTATACCGCCGAACACGCACGCGCAGGAATCAACGTCAAGCTGCCCAAGCTCGAAACATGGCCGAATCATTTCCCGGGCTACGAAATCACGATTCGTTTTCCCGAGTACACGTCGATTTGCCCGAAGACGGGCCTGCCCGATTACGGCGCAATCGCGATTCACTATGAGCCGAAGAAGGTCTGCCTGGAGCTGAAAGCGCTGAAAATGTACCTGCTGGGCTATCGAAACCTGGGAATTTTCTATGAGAATGCCGTGAACCGCATGCTGCGCGACATCGTCGCAGCCGTGCATCCCCTGTGGTGCACGGTGGCGGGCGAATTCACGCCTCGCGGAGGATTGGTGACGACGGTCGAAGCGCGCTGGCCGCACCGCCGGAAAGGCTAATTGGAGCCTGGGGTAGACTTCGGTGTGCCGCTCGGCGATAATCCCGCCACCGAGTCCGCGATGCACGGAAGGCGGCTATGGCCGCGAAGGAGGCTTGATGAGTTTGACCTCGAACACGCCCGACGATACTCCCCCTGTAACCGAAGTTGCTTCGCTGCCACGCTGGGTGATGGTGCTCTTCGTCGCGGCATTTGCGCTGGTCGGCTATCTTCTGTACGCCACCTATACGCAGCGCCAGGCGCTGGCCAAGAGCGCGCAGGAGGCGAACAAAAGGACACAAGCGCTTGCCGCGGAAGTGGATAAAACGAACGCGCGGATCGCCGACCTGAAAGGGCAGCTCGACGTTACCTCGCAGAAGCTGGGTTTGACGGAGGATGAATTGGCGCGAGCGCGGGGCTTGGCGCAGACGATCCGTTCCGACCAACAGAAGAGCGACGCCCAATTGAAGCAGCAGATCGGCGAGGTGCAGGCGGACACGACGACCAAGTTCGGTCAAGTCGCCACGCAGCTCAATGGAACGCAGAACGACCTCTCGGCCACCAAGGCCGATCTGGAGGCCACCAAAGGCAAGCTGCAGTCGACAATCGGCGACCTGGGCGTGCAAAGCGGATTGATCGCCACGAACCACGACGAGGTCGAGGAATTGAAGCGGCTTGGCGAGCGCGACATCTTCGAATTTTCGCTGAAGAGGTCGAAGAATTCCGAGCACGTCGGACCGATCCAGGTGCAGCTCCGCAAGGTGGACACGAAACACTACCGGTACACATTGAACGTGATCGCCGACGACAAGTCGATCGAGAAGAAGGACAAGACGGTGGGCGAGCCGGTGCAGTTTTACGTCCGTGGTGCGCGCGCACCCTACGAGATCGTGGTATTCGACCTCACCAAAGACACGGCGAAGGGCTATCTGAGCACTCCGAAGTCCGCGCAGGCCGCGCCGCCTTCTGCGCCTGCGGCTGCACCTGCCTCGCCACCGGGCAATTGAGACTGGCCCGCTACTAGATGGAACGCTGGAAGACAAGCGTCATAGTCGTTGTGGCCGCGCTCTCGGCGAGCCTGGGTGCGCGGCCTGGGCCTTGGGCGCAAACGCAGGCCGCGGCGCCGCAAACGCCACCTTCCTCGAATTCCGCCCCAAGCTCCGTGCGATTTGCGTACGGAGGAAATGTCGCGGAGATTCCCGCCGAGTTCATCGGCGGCCTCATTCTGCTGCCCCTGCATGTGAATCAGAGTCAGCCGTGCCTGTTCGTGCTGGATTCGACGGCCGCGGCCACGTCGATCGATCCGGAACGCGCCACAGAACTCGGCATTCCCGCCGGACAGAGCGTGGAGATGGAATTCGCAGGCGTCGATCTGACGCTGCCCGAACTGCCGCACGCTCCGAAACCGAATTTCGATGCGCGATTCGGCCGCGAGTACGAAGGGACGCTGGGCCGCGACTTCTTCGAGAGCTTCGTTGTCGCCATCGATTACGAACGGAAGACGGTCCGCTTGTTCGACCCCGGCGCCTACCGGTATTCGGGGCGCGGGAAGAGTTTTCATCTTTCGTTTGCGGGCGATACGCCGGTGGTGCGGGCGAAGTCCAACACGAACGGCAAAACGGTCGAGGGCGATTTCGGAATCGATACGGCTCTCGACGCCTCGGTGCTGTTCTCCGAGAGTTACGCGAACGCCCACCGCATGTTGTCGCACCTCAAGATGATTCCGGCAATGGATGAGGTATCGGACGACTCGGCGGATGCCCGCCTCGGACGCATAAGGCTCTTCCAGATCGGGCCGTTTCCGGTGCAACAGGCGATTGCGACATTTTCAAAGCTAAATGCGGGCACGACGGGCGGCGAAAAGCTCGCGGGCGAGATCGGCGGAGGGATATTGCGGCGCTTCACGGTTATTTTCGACTATCCGCACATGCAGGTCATCTTCGATCCGAACAGCAACCGGCGCACCGAAGAATTCGAGGATATGAGCGGAATCTCTGTGATGGCCGGAGGTCCCGGGCTGCGAACGTTCAAAGTGACTCGGGTGCGGCCCGGAACGCCGGGAGCGGAAGCGGGGCTCCAAAAGGGCGACATCATTGAGGGCATCGATCAGGACCCCGCCGCCGATCTTTCGCTGATACAGGTGCGCGATCTCTTTCGACAGCTCGGGCATCCGTACCTGCTGACGATCCAGCGAAACGACCAGACGCTGCATCTCACGATGAAGCTGAAGCGGCTGCTGCCCGACAACGAAGGCTGATTTTCGAAGCCTTCTTCCCATTAGAGGCTTAGAAGCTGGCAGCCCCGCCGTCGACCAACATGTCGATTCCGGTGATGAAGGTGGCTTCATCCGATGCGAGGAAGAGCGCCGCGCGAGCGACTTCGCCGGGCTCGCCGAGGCGATGCATCGGGGTGTTTTTGATCATCTCTTCGCGCAACGCGGGGATAGCCTCGGGCGGCAAGCCCGGAGTGCGATGGATGATCGGCGTTTCGACGCAGCCGGGACTGACGACGTTGACGCGTATCCCTCGGCCGACCAATTCCGCGGCGAAATTTCGGCCGAGCGCCCGCACGCCCGCTTTACTTGCGGCGTAAACCGAATTGGTGGGGATGCCCATCCGGCCGCCGATCGATGAAGTGATCACGATCGATCCGCCTGCCTTCATCATCGGCAGCGCCTTCTGCACGGTGAAAAAGACGCCTTTGAGATTGACTCCGATGATTTCTTCCCAGTCGCGCTCGGTCACTTTTTCGATCGGAATAAATCCGCCGATTCCCGCGTTGACGAAGAGCACGTCGATGCGGTCGTGATGGCGCTGCACTTCGTCCATCAGGGAAGCGATCTGCTGAAGATCGGCGATGTCCGACTGAATCGCGATTGCGGCAGCGCCGATCTCTTCGGCGGCGCTTCGCAGCGTGGCAGCGTTGCGCCCGCTGATCACGACGTACGCGCCCTCGGCGGCGAATGCTTTTGCCGAGGCAAGGCCGATGCCGCTGTTGCCTCCGATCACGACGACTACTTTGTTGGAGAATCTGGCGCTCAAGGTTGTTCCCCTGAAATGCAGAAAGACAAGAGCACAGACAGGATTGTCTGTGCCACGCTAAAACATCGTGTTCGAATGCAGCATTTGTCCTGGTTCCGGCACGGGCTGCGAGACTTCCCAGTGCTCCACGAGCTTGCCGTTTTCGAGGCGGATGATGTCGACGACCGCAAGGCCCGGCGTGCCGGGCTCGATGATCACGTGGCTGTGCACGATCACGTGATCGCCATCCGCGAAAACACGCTTGATGTGCGTTTTGGCGAGAGGAGTCTCCACGCACGCTTTTTCGAGGAATGCGCGCAGGCCCTCTTGGCCGTCCGTGGCGAGCGGGCTGTGCTGGATGTACCGCGGCCCGAAAAACGGCGGCGCGAGAGTGAAGTCTACCGGGATCAGCACTTTTTCAAAGAATTCGAGGACGACCCTTTTATTCAGGGCTTCGGTCTCGGCTTTGGTCAGGGGCAAGCTGCCTTCTCCTCGTCGCGAGTTTTCGGGGCGGCTAATCGAATTTGTGCAGGGTCGAGGCCATGCGGCTGAGGCGGGCATCAACTTTGGCAAACACGCTGCCGGGCTCGAATTTTCCCGATGCGCCGCGAGCGCCGGCGCGAACCCCCGTGAGAATCTCGATCCCTTGCGGAATCGTCGCGACGGGATAGATGTGGAAGCGGCCTTCGGCGACGGCTTCGATCACTTCGTCGCGCAGCATCAGGTCGTCGACATTTTCGGCCGGGATCAGCGCGCCCTGCTTGCCGGTGAGTCCCTTCAGGCGGCACACGTCGTAGAAGCCCTCGATTTTTTCGTTTACGCCGCCGATCGGCTGAATCTCGCCCTGCTGGTTGACGGAACCTGTGACGGCGAGTTCCTGGCGGATGGGCAGCTCCGAAAGCGCGGATAGCAGCGCGTAGATTTCAGTCGAGCTGGCGCTATCGCCGTCGACGCCGGAATACGATTGCTCGAAGCAGACGCTCGCCGAAAGAGAGAGCGGCTTATCCTGCGCGAAGGTGTGGCGGAGGTAACCCGAAATGATCTGCACGCCCTTGTCGTGGAAGCGGCCGCTGAGATTCGATTCGCGCTCGACGTTGATGATGCCGCTCTTGCCCAGCGCGACCGAAGCTGAAATGCGCACGGGCTTGCCAAAAGCGTAGCCGCCGATTTCCAGCACGCTTAGGCCGTTGAGCTGGCCCACGCGCCCGCCCGTGGTGTCGATGAAGACGAGATTCTGTTCGATCATCTCGCGGATTTTCGTTTCCAGCAGGTTGTGGCGTTCGATCTTCGCGTCGAGAGCCTGGCGGACATGACCGGCGGTGACGATCTTGTTGCCGTCGTGGCGAGCAGCGTAGCAAGACTCGCGGGCCAGGTCGGCGAGATCGAAAAAGCGCGTGGTGATCTTGCCGCGACGTCCGGCCAAGCGAACGCCGTGCTCGAGGATCGACGCGACGGCGGAGCGGTCGAACTGGAGAAGCTTTTCGTCGTCGGCAAGCTTTCGCAGGCGGCCGCCGTACTGGCGGAAAACCTCGTCGCTCCAATTCATCTCTTCGTCGAATTCGACGCGGACCTTGAAAATCTTTTTGAAGTCGTCCTCGAAATCGTAGAGCAGCTCGTACATATTGCGATCGCCGATCAGGATCACCTTCACGTGGACGTCGATCGGCTCGGGCTTGAGCGCAGCGGCGCTGAACGGAAAGAACGTGTCGACCGGCTGGATTTCGAGCTTGCCGTGGTTGAGCGTGCGCTTCAAGGTGCGCCAGACGCCTGCTTCCGTCAGCGTATCGAGCGTGTACATCACGAGGAAACCGCCATCGGCGCGGAGCAGCGATCCGCCTCGCAAATCCATGAAATCGGAGTTCCATCCGCCGCGATTGTCGTAGCTGCGATGCACCGTGCCGAAGACGTTCGCGTAGGTGGGAATCGTCTCGAAGATCACGGGACATTTTTCCTGCTCGCCGTGCGCGAGGATCACGTTCACGCCGTACACGCGGAAGGGGTCGCGGTCGGAGCGCTCCGGGCGCGGCGCTCCGCCTCCCTCGGACGGCGGCTGATCGTCCTCCCCTTCGCGTTCCTTGAAGGGATCGAGATTGTCGAGAATGTGGTGGCGAACCTCTTCGAGATACTCGGAAATCTGCGTGCTGGGATATTTTTCCTTGAGCTCTTCGATCACGCCATCCACCAGCACAGACGCGGCTTCCTGCTCGAGATAGCTCATCTCGCTGGCGAGTTCGCGCGAGAGCGAAAGCGTGCGCCGGTAGACGACGGTGAATTCCTGGCGGAACTGATCGTATTTGCGCTCGAGTTCCTCCGCGGCGGCGCTTTCAAGTTTTCCTTCCGTGACCATTTTCGGGATTTCCTCGATGGGCACCATCTGCCCGTCGAGCACCGGGAAAATTTCGGGCAGCGCGACCGCGCCCACCTGCATGCGGCCGAGCGCGAACTGGTCGCGGGCGATGCGGCGCGTGAAATCGTCCATCAATTCCTTTTCGCGCAGGGTGAAGCGCTCGACGATGCGCGTTTTCTGCCGCTGGAAAGGCTCGCCTTCGAATACCTGCGGGATACGGCGGCGCAGGAAGTCGATTCCGGACTCGACTTCCTTGCGGAAGGCGTTGGCCTGGCCGCGAGGCAGCGTCAACAGGCGCGGGCGGTCGGAATTCTTGAAATTGTTCACGTAGCAGCGGTCGGGCGCGGGCTCCGTCTGCGGATGCATCTCCTCGATCATGCGCACGATCATGCCGCCGCGGCTGGTGCCGGAAAGGCCGCAGACGAAGAGGTTGTAGCCGGAAGCGGTGAGCTCGACGCCCATGCGCAGCGCGCGGAGCGCGCGGTCCTGCCCGAGGTCGTTCGAGGCGGGCTCGATATCGGCCGTCGTCTCGAACGGAATGCGGGCCGGATCGCAACGCCAGCGCAGTTTTTCCGGCGGCAGTCCCGAGTGATTCGGCTTCGGTTTGGAGTTGTTGGCCATTCGGTCGACGCCTACCCGTTCGAGGGGCGCTACTCTAGCACGGCCTTTCCTCTCTTCCCACCCGGTTTGGGCGGATTGTTTCCATCCGGCCCGCGCGGGGCGTAAAGATCGAGAAGGCTGGCGGTGGTTGCTACGATGATCGGCCCGAGCACGGCGCCCAGCAGCCCGAACACGCTGATTCCGCCAAGCACGCTGATGAAAACCAGCAGCCCGCCGAGCTGGGCGCGCCCGCTGATCAGCCACGGGCGCATCACATTGTCCACCAGGGCGACGATGAGCGCGCAGAAAATCACGAGAAAGATTCCACGGCTGAGGTGGCCTCCAACCATCAGACTGATTGCGGCCGGAACCCAAACAAGAGAGGAACCCACGACCGGAATAAACGAAAAGAAGCCCATCATCACGCCCCAGAAGAGCGGCGCTTTGATTCCCGTCACGGCGAAGGCAAATCCGCCGAGGAGCGCGTGGACGACGGCGGCGGCCAAGCTCGAGGTGACACTGGCGAAAATGAGTTCGCGGGCGTCGCCGAGCATGCGGTCGCCCGGGCCGGACTCGAAGGGAAGCACCTGGCGCAGGCGCTCCACCATGGCATCGCCGTCGCGGTACAGGTAGAACATGACGAGGATCGTCACGAAGAGGTGAAAGAAGAAGACAGCGGTGTTCTTCAGGATCGTGCCGAGCCTCGCCGCCACGAACTCCGCCGCCTGCTCCGTATAACGGTGGAGCGCAGTGGTCACATCTTCCGAGCCGATGCTGGGAAAGCGACTGTGCAGACGGGCCCACGCGTTTGCGAGCCACGTAAAGTGGCCGGCCGCAATCGAGAATTGAATCGACTGCACAGCCTCGACGCCCTGACGGACGAATGCGATCATCACCAGCACGGAAGGCACGATCAGGATGAGCGTCACGCCGAGCGTGGAAACCAGCGCAGCGGTGGTCGGACGCATGCGGCGCCTGAGCCATTCGTAGGCCGGGTAGGAGACGACCACGAGCACGGCCGCCCACGCGAGCGGCACGAGAAAGGGCTCGAATATTAGATAGACGAAGTAGGCTAGCAGGATGACAAGGCCGTAAAAGAGCAAGCCGCCCACTCGCTTCTGTAACGTGGTTTCCACGCTCAAAGAACCCCGCTTTCCGAATGGCTGACGAATGACTGATAGTGGCAATCCGCTAGTTTGTCAACTCCGAACGTCCCGTATGAGAAGGGCCGATGCTATACTTCAGGCAGGTTTCGACGACGATGGCCGCCCCTCCGAATCCCGCTTGCAAACACAAGCGCACCCAGCTGATCGCGAAAGACAGCGACGCGCAATATGTGGAATGCCTCGAGTGCGGGGAGATTCTGGAGGCGGGCGAGATCGAGAAGAGGGATTCGGGCGGCTTCGGTGAATCGCTTTCCGACGCGTGAGTATACGTAGTTTCCGCAATCGTTATCCGTAGGGATTTAGGTTACATTCTGCGGCTCAAGGCTCCAGCCTTGTCCCGGAATGCTCTTCAAGACCTTCAGCGCCGCTGTTTTTGGAATCGACGCCTACCTCGTCGAGGTTGAGGTGGACGTGACGCAGGCCTATGAATTCAGCTTCAACGTTGTCGGCCTGCCGGACAACGCCGTGAAGGAAAGCCGGGAGCGCATCAAATCCGCGGTGCGAAACTGCGGCTTCGATTTCCCATTCAAGCATGCGGTCACCGTGAATCTCGCACCCGCCGATATTCGCAAGGAGGGCTCCGCGTTCGACCTGCCGATGGCGCTGGGGGTTCTGGGCTGCCAGGGGACGTTTTTCGGCAAGATCCTCGACGACTACGTTTTTCTTGGGGAGCTGTCGCTCGATGGCAGCGTGCGTTCGGTACGCGGCGCGCTTTCGGCGGCGCTGGCGGCGCGCGAGCGCGGGATACGCAAAGTCGTGGTGCCGGAGGCGAACGCGCGCGAGGCGGCCGTCGTCGAAGGCATACAAGTATTCCCGGTCAAGTCGCTTCCTCAGGCAGCGGACTTGATCAACTCTCCGGAGTCGTTTCAGCCTGTTGCGGTCGACACATCGGCGATGCTGGCGGAAGCGAGCCAATACGCGGTGGACCTGCGGGACGTTCGCGGGCAGATGGCGGCCAAGCGCGCGCTCGAAGTGGCCTGCGCCGGAAGCCACAACATCCTTTTTATCGGGCCGCCGGGCGCGGGCAAGACGATGCTCGCCAAGCGTATCCCGACGATTCTGCCGCCGATGTCGCTCGACGAAGCCATTGAGACCACACGCATTCACAGCGTTGCGGGGCTGCTCGAGGATGCGCGCGGGCTGGTCGGCACGCGGCCCTTCCGTTCGCCGCACCACACGATCAGCGACGCGGGCTTAATTGGCGGCGGGGCGATTCCGCGGCCGGGCGAAGTGTCGCTCGGGCACAACGGCGTGCTGTTTCTCGACGAGCTGCCGGAATTCCAGCGCAACGTGCTCGAGGTGATGCGCCAGCCGCTCGAGGATGGGTGCGTGACGATCGCGCGCGCCGCGCTATCCGTCAGCTTCCCTTCGCGATTCATGCTGGCGGCCGCGATGAACCCGTGCCCCTGCGGCTTTTTCGGCGACGCCACACGCGACTGCCACTGCTCGCCGCCGCAGATTCAGCGCTACGTTTCGAAGATTTCCGGGCCGCTGCTGGATCGCATCGACATTCATATCGAAGTGCCCGCCGTGAAGTACAAGGAGCTGCGCGGCAACGTCGAGATCGAAAGTTCCGCGAGCGTGCGGGAGCGGGTGCTGCGAGGACGGCAGATTCAACTCGACCGCTACAAAGATGAGAAAAAGCTTTACGCAAACGCGCAAATGCCGCCCAAGCTGATCCGAAAGCACTGCGCGATCAGCGCCGATGGCGAGAAACTGCTGGAGTCTGCAATTGCGCGGCTGGGACTGTCGGCCCGCGCCCATGACCGAATCCTTAAGGTATCGCGTACGATCGCCGATCTCGAGGCCACCGCATCCATCGAGCCGAAACACCTGAGCGAAGCGATTCAATACCGAACCCTCGATCGGACTTACTGGAGCTCTTCTACATGATTTTCCTCCCCTTTATAGTACCGGACCGCGATTGACGGCTCTGCTGACGGTATGATACCCATATGACCGTCATCCACTGGGGGCGTTCCCAAGGATCGTATGGCGACCAAGGCATCGAAGCTCGAAGTGACGCTGGACACGTTGCTCGAAAGCGTGGATTTGGCCGAAAACATCGTGCAGCGCGTGGCCGAGGCCGCCGGCTTCAGCGAAGAGGATGTTCACAAATTCGGGATGGCGGTGCGCGAGGGCGTGATCAACGCCTATAACTACGGCAACCGCCAGGACCGGACGAAGAAGATTCGCCTGTCCGTGGAATTCGAGCCCGACCGGATGATCGTCCACGTCTGCGACGAGGGACAGGGCTTCGAACTTACCGATGTCCCCGATCCTCTGGCCGAGGAAAACCTATTGCGAACGTCGGGACGCGGCCTCTTCCTCATGAAGGCATTTATGGACGATTTCGCCGTGCAGCGCGGAGCCTGCGGGGGGGCCGAGCTTGTGATGGTCAAGAAGCTCCCGGCCCGCGTGGCGGGCAACGGCGCCCGCTAAATCCAACCCTCGCCGAACCCGCGTGACGCGATTGCAAGCCCTCTGCTTTCCTGATTTTCTCCAGCTTGGTGGTCGGGTGTTTTGACTTATTTCGCGTGATGCAGTTGGCGCCGCAGGTTCTCCACGATCAGACCGACTAGTGCATACGCAAGGGCATTCGCCGCCAGAGCCTCATACAGACTAATAGCGTAATGCCTGCCAGCTATCGCAACGGGGCAGGTTAAACAGATGAGAGCCCAGACATCCCGCATTCGTTCGTTTGTGGCTGGGAAGGTTGCGAAGGCAAAAAGTGCCCAAAAGCCCGCAATTAGAAAGCCCGTACTCGCCCACACAGCAATTCGGTATTTCATGGTGCCACCCCTGCCGCGGTCAATAGTCTCACATTCTTTCGGGAGCATCTAAGAAAACTCAAAACAGCCCACTACCTGCAGCCTCAAACTCTGGACACCGAATTCGGTTTATGCAAAAATCCCGCCGCTTGATTGGGGTGTGGTAACGCCGCTTGTGGGGAGCGCGAGCCCAAATGCAGTGCCACGGCTGCGCGAGCGACCGGCGTTGCGTCGCCTGCGTCGGGACTTCATTGACAGGAGCAGACACCGTTGGCTCGAGAACAGGGTGTGGTGAAGTGGTTCAACGCGTCGAAGGGGTACGGGTTCATTCAACGGCAATCGGGAGAAGACGTCTTCGTTCACTTCTCGGCCATTCAGATGGACGGGTATAAGTCGCTGAATGAAGGCGAGCTTGTGGAGTTTGAGGTCCGCCAGGGCTCCAAGGGCTACCAGGCCGAAAGCGTCACAAAGGTTTAACGCGCGGCAGGGTTTTTCTGGCCCCGTCCGTTGGTCTTTGAGGGGCTTTTCCTCCTAGCCAGAGCGTGTTCGTGAAGCATGATTGCAGGCGCTGGGTGTGTGTTCTTGCGGGGCCATACACTTTCGTATGAGGCTTTGTGATACGATCTGAATATCGGAAATTTTAAGCTGGAGTCAAGATTTGCCACAGCATATTCCTCGAAAGCAGCTGAAGAAAGATGAAGTGCGCGAAACGCTCCAGCACGGGGCGGACGCCGTACTGTCTCACCAGAAGCTCACCCTCTACCTTCTGCTCGTTGCGGTGCTCGCGGCGGTAGGCGTTTTCGGCTGGAAGACGTACACGGAGCGGCAGACCGTGAAGGCTTCGGCCGGGTTCGACAGCGCGATGCAAGTTTTCCAGGCGCCCGTGGGGACGCCGCCGACGCCGGGCGAGACTTCCTACGCGAGCGACAACCAAAAATTCACGACGGCCGCGCAGCAATTCTCCAGTGTGGCGTCGAAGTACCCGCGCACGCACGCGGGCCAGCTCGCGCGCTATTACGCCGCTCTGAGCTACGAAAAGCTCGACAAAACCGCGGATGCGAAGAAGTCGCTCCAGGACCTTGCCGGCAGCAGCGATCAGGAAGTGGCCGCGCTCGCGCAACTCGAACTCGCGGGCATCGACGACCGCACGGGCCAGGATGCCGAAGCCGTCAAGCTGTATGAGGGCTTGATCGCCAAGCCGAGTACGCTCGTGCCGAAGCCGGTCGCGATGATGGCGCTCGCCGAACACTACACCCAAAAGGATCCTTCCGCGGCGGCGAAACTCTACGCGCAGATCAAAGCGGAATACCCCGATACTCCGATCGCCGAGCGGGCCGATGAGGCGCTCGCGCTGCTCGGCAGCAAGTCCTAAGCAACTGCTGCCTGCCCGGCGGCCACGGCTAGCCGAGGCGCGCTCCGATGCACTAAAATGAGTGCGATGCCGCTGGCACCCTACGCAATGGACGTGCGGCGGTCGCGCGGCCGGCGCTACCCGGAACCGCAGCACCCCTACCGAAACGACTACGCGCGCGATCGCGACCGCGCGATCCATTCACGCGCGTTTCGCCGCCTCGAGGCGAAAACGCAGGTTTTCACGATGCGTTTCTCCGATCATTTCCGCAACCGCCTCACGCACACGATCGAAGTGTCCCAAATCGCCCGCACCGTGGCGGGCGCGCTCGATCTCAATACCGACCTGGTCGAGGCGCTCGCGCTGGTCCACGATATCGGGCATCCGCCATTCGGCCACGCTGGGGAACGCCGGCTCGATGCGCGCATGCGCGAGCATGGGGAGCGCTTCGATCACAATCTCCACGCCCTGCGGATCGTCGAGCAGTTCGAGCAGCGCTACCTTGATTTCCCGGGGTTGAATCTCACGTTCGAGGTGCGCGAGGGAATTATCAAGCATTCGCGGGACTATTCCGCGGCGGAATTTCCGGCGCTAGCCGAGTATCTTCTCGATGAAAGGCCGCCGCTTGAAGCGCAGCTCATCGATCTGGTGGATGAAATCGCGTACAACACGGCCGATCTCGACGACGGTTTCGAGGCGCGCCTGCTCGACTTCGAGCAGTTGCGCGCGGAGGTTCCCGTATTCGACATGGCTTATGCGGATGTGGAGCGGCGCCATCGGGGCGGGCTGCGGAAGTTGAAATTCAACGAAGCGCTGAAGCAGATCCTCGATCGCCTCGCGACCGATCTGATCGACAACACGCGCCGCCAGGTGGAAGCGAGCGGCATCAAGGACGTGGAGGACGTACGGCGCCACGCGAAACGGCTGGCGGCGTTCTCATCCGACGTGGCCCGGCAGAACGCCGGCCTCAAGCAATTTCTCAACGCGCGCGTCTATTCCCATCCGGCGATTTCCGAGGAGCGCGACCGCTCCGTGGCCGCGCTAGACGCGCTTTTCCGTTTTTTCCTCGATCATCCCGATCGCATGCCGAAGCACTATGCCGAATTGGCCCAGAATGAACCGCGCCATCGGGTGGTGTGCGATTACATCGCCGGGATGACGGACCATTTCCTGCTGCGCCAGTGCCAGGAACTGCTGGGTGCTCCGGTATCGCGCGTCTCGTAGCGTTGTGGCGTTGGCATCCCACGCAGTAACTTGCGCGTATCCCCGCCGCACCTTTGCTGGGAGGCTTCCTTGACACCGTTGCCAAGCGACATATAATGAGCTTTAAAGCTCAGGGGAAATCTCATGTTTCTGGATGTGAAAGAACTGGCAGTCCGAAAGATCCGCATCCGGAAAAGCTATGCCCCGGGAACGATCGATTTTCATTCCGGCGAATTCCGGCAGGTCGAACCCTTGGAAGTACGTGCAACGGCGGAACTTATCGAAGGGCAGATCCGCGTCTACGGCAACCTGCACACGAGAATCGAGCTGGTCTGCGCGCGCTGCCTCGACACGGTGATCGAGGAGATCAGCCGCGACTTCGATCTCTTCTACCGCCCCATGACCTCGATCGCGCAGGACGACGAAGTGCGGTTGGCTCTTGGCGACACCGAGATCGCTTTCTTCGAGGGCGACGGCCTGTTTCTGGCGGATGTCCTGGCCGAGCAGGTAAACCTCGCGCTGCCCATGAAGGTGATCTGCTCGAGCGATTGCCGCGGGCTTTGCCCCCACTGCGGCGCAAACCTCAACAACGAAGAGTGCCGCTGCGAGAAAAACGGCAGCGATCCCAGGCTTGCCCCGCTCGCGCGCCTGAAGCAGGACTGGTTCAAGAAGCAATAAGACGCTACACTATCCTATTCATTACAGGCCGCTGTGAGTCGACGCCTGTCACGAGGAGCAGAATGCCCAATCCAAAGCGACGCCATTCGAAGAGGCGCACCTCCACACGACGCGCCCACGATCATCTCCATGCGTTTTCCCTGGCCGAATGCCCGAATTGCCACGAAAAGAAGCTGCCTCACCGGGCGTGCCCCAAGTGCGGCCACTATAAAGGTCGCGAAGTGATTGACACTTCGGCCAAGACGGCCTAAGTTTCCCCCGCCGGTCGTCTGTAAGGTGCTCCCTGGAGCAAAGATGATTACCATCGCTCTCGATGCCATGGGTGGAGACCATGCGCCACGCGCAGAGGTCGAAGGCGCGATTCTGGCCGCGCGCGAGCTGGGGGTGCGCGTACTGCTGGTCGGCGTTGAAGAGACCGTTCGCCAGGAAATGGCGCGCCACAAACTCGGCGACCTGCCCATCGAGGTGGTGAACGCCACCGACGTCATCACCATGAGCGATTCGCCCTCGCACGCTTTTCGGCGCAAGAAGGAAAGCTCGCTGCATGTGGCCGCGCGGCTGGTTCGCGACGGCAAGGCCGAAGCGCTCGTCAGCGCAGGCAATACGGGCGCGGTGATGACCGTGGCGCGGTTCGTCCTCGGCACGCTGCCTTCGGTCGATCGCCCCGCTCTGGCTGCGGCTTTCCCGAACATGAAGGAAAAAGTTTCGATCATTCTCGACGTGGGCGCGAATGTCGATTCGAAGCCCGAACAGATCGAACAATTCGCCGTGATGGGCGAAATCTATTACCGCACCATCTGGGGCGTGAAGCGGCCGCGCGTGGCGCTCCTTTCGATCGGCGAAGAAGAGATGAAGGGCAACGAGCTCACGCGCGAGGCAGCCGCTTTGCTGAAGCTGACATCCCTGAATTTCACGGGCAACGTCGAGGGCCGCGACGTCTTCCGGGGCAATGTGGAAGTGGTGGTCTGCGACGGCTTCATCGGGAATATCGCGCTCAAGATCAGCGAAGGGGTGGTCGAGCACCTTGGCGGAATGCTGAAGAAGGCAATCAAGAGCAGCCTGACTTCACAGCTCGGCTACGCGCTTTCGAAGCGCGCCTTCGACGATTTCCGCAAGCGCACGGATTATTCCGAATACGGCGGCGCGCCCTTGCTCGGCGTGAAAGGCATCACCGTGATCGGACACGGCCGGTCGAATCCCAACGCGGTGAAGAACGCCATTCGCGTGGCGGCGGAGCTTTGCCGCGCGCGCGTCAACGAGAAAATCGAACAGGAGCTTTCCGCTGCCGCCGCCATCCTGGCGCGCGGCTGAACGAGCGGAAAACGCAACCGTCATGAGCAAGATCGCTTTCCTCTTTCCCGGCCAGGCCTCGCAATATCCGGGGATGGGCCGCGAACTCGACGCGAATTTTCCCGAATCGCACGCGGTCTTCGAAGAGGCCGATGCCGCGCTGGGATTCCCGATTTCGAAACTCTGCTTTGAAGGCCCCGAAGAAGATCTCAAGCTGACCGCAAACACGCAGCCCGCGATCCTGACGGTTTCCGTGGCGGCGTACCGCGCGCTCGAAAAACACGGCGTGACACCCGATCTAGTTGCAGGACACAGCCTCGGCGAATATTCGGCTCTCGTGGCGGCTGGGGTGCTTGCGTTTTCCGACGCCGTGAAGCTGGCGCGGCGGCGCGGACAGTACATGCAGGAGGCCGTCCCGGCCGGTGAAGGTGCGATGGCCGCAATCCTGGGGCTTTCCCCGTCCGATGTCGCCGAAGTCTGCCGGAAGGCGGCGGACAACGAAGTGGTCTCGCCTGCGAACGTGAATTCGCCGGAGCAGATCGCCATTTCGGGTCATGCGGGCGCTGTGAAACGCGCCGTCGAAATCGCCTCGCAGTCGGGCGCCAAGCGCGCCGTCATGCTCGCCGTGTCCGCGCCCTTCCACTGCGCGCTGATGCTTCCGGCGCAGCAGCGATTCGAGGCCGATCTTCGCGCGACGAAATTCGACGCACCGCGCTTTCCGGTCATCACCAATGTCGATGCGGAGGCGATCGAGTCCGGCGACGATGCGCGCGAGGCGCTGATCCGCCAGGTGACAGCGCCAGTGCGTTGGCTCGAGTCCGTGCGCGAAATGATCGACCAGGGCGTGAATATCTTCGTCGAAGTCGGGCCGGGCAAGGTTCTCTCGGGGCTGCTGCGGCAGATCGACCGCTCGGTGCGCTGCTTCAACGTGGAAGACGCCGCAAGCCTGCAAGCGTCGCTCGACAAAATCGCCCAGGCGCGCGCCGAATTCGCGGACACGTAGGCCCTGTTTTTTCACAGTGTCAGGTCTCCTTAGATGGTGGTTGTTGCGATTAACCCGATGAAGCTGGACGGGCCTTGGACTGCGGGCTACGTTCTCGAAAGGCAACACACCGTCAGCAGCGAGTTCTTGGGCCATGATTCCTTTGGACACCCGCAGTTCGACTCGAAATACTCCGCCCTCGGCGATCTCGTTTACCGGCTGAAGAACAGGGGGGATAAGAACACTGTCGATTCCATCGCGGATACGGCGGTACAATTTATCAGTGAGCGTTGGAAGCCAGATTTCGACTTGATCGTTCCTGTACCGCCGTCTCGAAGGCGCGAGGCGTATCAACCCGTCATTGAGATCGCAAATGCCATGGGCACTCGATTGGAAAAGCCGGTGGCCGCTGACGCGGTAAGCAAGATCAAGGAGACGCCGCAACTCAAAGATGTCTACGACTTTGCTGAACGGGAGAAGTTGCTCCAAGACGCTTTTAAGGCAAATGACGTTGTTCGCGGGAAGACGATCCTGTTGATTGACGATCTGTATCGTTCCGGAGCGACGGCGGTCGTTGTAGCGCAAAGTCTTCTTGCAGGCGGGGCGACTCACGTGTGCATGCTTGCGATGACAAAGACGCGGACGCGAAGATGACGAAAGTATTCATTGCTGGGTCCAGGGCATTGTCGCGCCTCAACGCGGACGTGAAGCGCCGAATCGACGCCATGATTGAGAAAGACTTTACGATCTTGGTCGGTGATGCAAATGGCGCGGACAAGGCTGTTCAGCGGTATCTTGCTGAAAAGCACTTCCGGAACGTCATCGTCCATTGCATGGCGGGTAATTGCCGCAACAACGTGGCGGGCTGGCCCACCCGGGAAATTGTTGCCGCCCCGGGCGCCCGAGGTTTCGCCTACTACTCAACCAAAGACCTGGCAATGGTCAAAGACGCTGAATATGGCTTCATGCTGTGGGACGGTGAGAGCAAAGGCACCCTCAATAGCGTCATCAATATGGTTCACCAGAACAAAATGGTCGTGGTTTACTTTGCCCCCAAGAAGAAGTTCCAGAACTTGCGTTCGCCAAGTGACGTGACTCAATTGCTTGCTAATCTTGATCGTGCGAAAGTGCAGCAGCTGGAGCGTGAGTTGGGAATCGAACGACAGACCGCCTGAAATTTCCACACGCAAGGTTCTACTGAGTGAGACGTCCGATGCTTAGCTTGTGCGGTGAGTTAGCAGTACGGTAGGATTTTTGCTTATATGTTTTCGCTCAAAGATAAAGTCGCTCTGGTTACCGGCGCGTCGCAAGGCATCGGCCGCGCCACATCGCTTGCGCTGGCCGAGGCGGGCGCCAAGGTCGTGGTCGCGGCGCGTAGCACGGATAAACTCGCCGCGCTCGCCGAGGAAATCGCAGCCGCTGGGGGCGAAGCGCTGGCGGTCCCGATGGATGTCGCCGACGCCGCGCAGGTGAAAGCCGCTTTCCAGCAGGCGCTCGCGAAATTCGGCAAACTCGATATCCTCGTGAACAACGCCGCCATCACGCGCGACACGCTCGCGCTACGGATGAAGCTCGACGACTGGAACGCCGTGCTGCAGACGAACCTGACGGGCGCGCACCTCTGCATCCAGCAGGCGCTCGGCGCGATGCTCAAGCAGCGTTCGGGCCGCATCATCAATATCTCGTCGGTCGTCGCCGAAACCGGCAACGCCGGGCAGGCAAACTACGTGGCGTCGAAGGCGGGCCTCATCGGGCTCACGCGCGCGATTGCCGTCGAGGTCGCCTCGCGCAACATCACCGTGAATGCGGTCGCGCCCGGCTTCGTCGAAACGCCGATGACCGATCCGCTGTCGCAGGAATTGAAAGATAAGATGAAGTCGCTCATCCCGCTCGCGCGTTTCGGCAAGGACCGCGAGATCGCCGCCGCCATCGTATTCCTGGCGAGCGACGAAGCCGCCTACATCACCGGGCAAGTGCTCGACGTGAATGGCGGCATGCACATGGGCTAGCCAGTATCCGGCAACGAGGACCGAGAATGTCCATCGAATCACCCGAGCAGTTGATTCTCCTGAGAGAAGTAGGGCGAATCTGCCACCTCGCGCTACGCGAGATGGCACGGAACGTACGCCTGGGAATCAGCACATCAGAATTGGCCGATGTTGGTGCGAAAGTGATGCGAGAAAATGGCGCACGATCTGCTCCGGCGATGGTTTACGGCTTCCCGGGAGAGATTTGCATCAGTGTGAACGAAGAAGCGGTTCACGGAATTCCCGGCGAGAGAAAACTCGAGCCCGGTGATCTTGTAAAGCTTGACGTCACCTTTGAGAAGAACGGCTATATGGGCGATGCTGCGGTCACCGTTCCCGTCGAACCGGTTTCCGATGAAGCTCGCCGCCTGGTTCGGTGCGCCGAGCGCGCCTTCTATCAAGCGATGCGCGTGGCGCGGGCACGCCATCGTGTGAATGAGATTGGCCGGGCGGTCGAACACGAGGTGCGGCGCAGCGGCTTCTGCGTTGTCCGCGAGCTCGGAGGTCACGGAATCGGACGGACCATCCACGAGCCGCCGAGCGTGCCGAACTATGAAGACTGGAGAGTACGGCAGCGTTTGACCGCGGGCCTTGTGATTACCGTCGAACCGATTATCTCGATGGGCGCCGCGAAAACGAGCACGGCCAAGGACGGCTGGACCGAACGGACGATAGACGGCAGCCTTTCCGCCCACTTCGAACACACAATCGTCATCACCGAAAAGGCGCCCATCTTGTTGACCGCAGCTTAGGGCAGCGGAGTTCGTGCAGGTTTGCGTTTACGGTGCGTGGATCGCTGCATTTATGCGCCGCAAAGGTTGACCCCGCGATACGCGGCGCATAGAATGGGCAGGTTAAATGCGGGGTGCGACCCCTGCCTAGCGTGCCGCCCCGCGGGGCGAAGACAGCCGAAATCGGAGGAATAATTAGAATGGCCAGCGTCGAAGAACGCGTGAAGCAGATTATTGTCGAGCAACTCGGTGTGGATGAAGGCGAAGTGACTCCCAGCGCTTCGTTCGTGGACGATCTCGGCGCCGATTCGCTCGATACGGTCGAGCTGGTGATGGCCTTCGAGGAAGCGTTCGGCGTCGAAATTCCGGATGAGGATGCCGAGAAGATTGCCACGGTGAAGGACGCCATCGAGTACATCGAGAAGCACGCCAAGGCAAGCAAGTAGTCTCGCCGGTCGTCCCATTCCGAACAGGAGAATTTTCTTTTGAGCCGCCGAGTCGTCGTGACGGGCGTTGGGTTGGTCTGCGGATGCGGCATCGGGACCGATGAGGTCTGGCGCAACCTGCTGGCCGGAAAAAGCGGCATTGCCCGCATCACCCAGTTTGACGCTGTCCGCCTTCGATTGCCAGATCGCCGGCGAAGTGAAGGGTTTCGATCCGCTGAACTGGATCGAGAAAAAAGAAGTCAAGAAGATGGCGCGGTTCATCCATCTGGCGATGGCTGCGTCGGATTTCGCGATTCGCATGGCCGGGCTTGAGATCACACCGGAACTCGCCGACGCTGCCGGCGTCTACATCGGATCGGGCATCGGCGGATTCGACGTCATCGAGCGCGAGCATTCGAAATATCTGAATGGCGGCCCGGGCAAGATCTCCCCGTTTTTCATTCCTTCCGCAATCGTGAACCTTGCAGCGGGCAACGTCTCGATCCGCTACGGAGCGAAGGGCCCGAATTCCGCGACGGCCACGGCTTGCTCCGCCGGGGCCCACGCCGTGGGCGACGCATACAAGATTATCCAGCGCTGCGACGCCGAAGTGATGATCGCCGGCGGCTCGGAAGCGGCAGTGACGCCGATGAGCATCGGCGGATTCGGCGCCATGCGCGCGCTTTCGACGCGCAACGACGAGCCCGAACGCGCCAGCCGCCCGTTTGACGCCGAGCCGCGACGGCTTTGTCGTCGGCGAAGGCTCGGGCATCCTGATCCTCGAGTCGCTCGAATTCGCCCAGCGCCGCGGCGCGAATATCATCGCCGAGATCGTCGGCTATGGGATGTCCGGCGACGCGTATCACATCACGCAGCCCGCCGAGGGAGGCGACGGCGGCTATCGCGTGTCACTCGCGGCCATCAAGGACGCCAAAATCACACCGGATGATGTCAGCTACGTCAACGCGCACGGCACTTCGACTCCCATGGGCGACGCAATCGAAACTATCGGCGCTGAGCCGCGTCTTCGGCGACGCGCGCGAAAAAGGTTCCGATCAGCTCGACCAAGTCGATGACCGGGCCATCTTCTCGGCGGCGCGGGCGGCCTCGAGGCAGGCATCAGCGTGCTGGCGCTGCGCGATCAGATTCTTCCGCCGACGATCAATCAGGAGACGTCCCGATCCCGCGTGCGATCTCGATTACGTCCCGAATCACTCGCGGAAAGCGGAAGTGCAGTCTACGCGCTTTCGAATTCCTTCGGCTTCGGCGGTACGAACGCGTCGTTAATTTTCAAGCGATGGGACGGGACGGTGACGATGCGACCAGCATCGTCATCCTGAGGAGTAACGCGACGAAGGATTTCTCTTCGGTGCGTCGCTTGAAGTAGCGCTCAGGGCACGACTTGGAAAGGATGCACTCTTGAAAATCGGCGTTTGCGTAAAGCAGGTTCCCGCGAAAGATGCGCCGCTCGCGATTGTCGACGGCGGCGCGTGGATTCGCGAATCCGACATCGGATTTGAGACCAACGAGCCAGATACGTACGCGCTCGAAGAAGCGCTGCGCCTGAAGGAAAAGCACGGCGGCGAGGTCGTCGCGCATCTCGATGGGCCCCGAGCGCGCCAAGCAAACCATCAAGGAAGCTCTCGCCAAAGGCGCCGAACGCGGCATCCACATCTGCCGACAACGAATTCTTCAAGCTCGATCCGCTCGCTTCGGCGCGTTCGCTCGCAGCGGCAATTGAAAAGGAAAATTTCGATCTCATCCTCACTGGCCTCCAGAGCGACGATCAGGGCTTCGGCCAAACCGGCGTGCTTGCTGGCCGAATTCTCGGCAGGCCGCACGCGACGATCATCATGTCGATCGAAGTGACCGACGGCCGGATGAAATTGAAACGCGAACTCGAAGCAGGATGGTTCCAGTGGGTCGAGCTGCCGCTGCCCGCGGTGCTCACGATCCAGTCCGGCATCAACAAGCCGCGCTACGCCACGCTCAAAGGCATCATGGCCGCCAAGAAAAAAGAGATCGCGACCATCGATCGCGCGTCGCTCGGCGTGGCGGATGCGCACACCGAACAGGTCGAGCGCATTTACGTGCCGCAGAAAACGAAGAAGACGGAATTCATCACCGGTTCGCCGAAAGAGGCCGCGGCGAAATTGATCGAGAAGCTGCGCCACGAAGCGCGGGTGCTCTAAGCCATGAAAATTCTCCTCATCACCGAGCAGCGCGACGCCAAGTGGAATAAGGTCAGCTTTGAGACTCTTGCCGCCGCGCAGCAGATCGCGCAGCAGACGAAGGGATCGCTTTCCGGCGCCGTGATCGGCAAGGGCGTGGCCGCGCTTGCCGATCGAACTCGCCGGCTACCAGCTCGACGAAGTGCTCCTCATCGAGCACGACCTGCTAGCCGCGAATACACGCCCGATGGCTTTTCGCTCGCGCTGCGCCAGGTGGTCGAGGCGGCGAAGCCCGATCTCGTGTTATTCCCGCACACGTATCAGGTCCGCGATTTCGCGCCGAAACTCGCGGCTTCGCTGCAAAAGGGAATGATCGGCGATTGCATCGCCTACCGCTACGAAAACGGGAGGCTGATTTTCGTGCGCCAGATGTTTCAAGGCCGCACTGCCGCGGACGTTGTTTTTACCGGCGAGGCCCCGTGGATCGCATCGTTCCAGGCGAGCGCGTTTCGCGCCGATCTTGCGGCGAAACATGCGAGCGGAAAAGCGCCCGTGAAAGCGGTGAGCGTCGATCTCAAGCCCGAGCAGATCCGGACGAAGCCGCTCGAACTTTTCCGGGAAGCGAAGCAGGCGGTCGATCTGACGCAGGCGCCCATTCTGGTTTCGGTGGGCCGCGGAATCAAAGCGCCTGAAAATATTCAGATGGCCGAAAAGCTTGCGAAATTGATGGGCGGCGAAATTTCCGCGTCGCGCCCGATCTGCGACGAGGGCTGGCTCCCGATGGAACGGCAAATCGGCAGCTCCGGGCAGACGGTCGCGCCGAAGCTTTATCTCGCGCTCGGCATCAGCGGCGCGATTCAGCACGTCGTCGGTATGAAAGGCTCGCGCACGATCGCGGCCATCAACAAAGACCCGAACGCCCCGATTTTCGAAGTGGCCGACTACGGTATCGTCGGCGATCTCTTCGAAGTGGTTCCCGCGCTGATCGAGGAATTGGAAAAGAGCAGCTGACGATCCGGCGAGCCTGCCCGCCGCAGGCAGGGATCGTCACCCTGCTTGCCCTGACGATCCGACCAGGATCGTCATCCTGAGCCCGACGCCGTTGGTTTTTGTCGGGTGAAGGATCTCTCCGGTCACCCTCCAACAATCGCCTCCGCCTCGATTTCCACCAGCATCTCCGGATCGATCAAGCGGCTGATCTCGATCATCGCCGTCGCCGGGCGAATCTCGCCGAAGAACTCGCCGTGCGCGCGCCCGATCTTCTCCCAGTCGGCGATCCGCGTCACGAACATGCGCGTGCGCACCACGTCGGACATTGTCGCGCCCGCCTTCACCAGCGCCGATTCGATATTCCGCAGCACCTGCACGGTCTGCGCGTACGCATCGCCCGCGCCCACGATTTTGCCTTCCGCGTCGGTTGCCGTCGTGCCCGAAATATGCACGTACGGGCCGACGCGCACGGCGCGCGAATAGCCGATGATCGGTTCCCACTTTGTTCCGGATGAAATATTCTGCCGTTGCATCGTTTCTCCTTTAGGGATCGAAGCGCGCGCGCAAGTCGGGCGGCACGATCGGGCAAAGTTCATCGCGTTTGCCGAAGATACGGTAGCGAATGTGCGCGATAAAATCGTAAGCTGCGTCTCGCAACGTGCGCGGAACAAGCGCCAGCACGCCCGCGAGAGCTTTCCACCCACCGCCCAGACGCCGAAGAATATGCAGCACCGCGTCGGAGCGCGCGAGCAACGCCCCTTCATTCGTGAGCACGATGATGCTATCCGGCAGGCCGGCGCGGCGTTCCGCCGGCACGCGCAACTCGAAAGTGGGGCCTTGCAGCGGCGCGAAGCGGAAGGCCTGCCCACTGCGATCGCGTTTTAGCACGAATTTCACGGCGCCGTGGCACAAGCCGCAGTGTCCGTCGTAAAACAGCATCTCGGCAGTAGGCGCGTCCTGCGGCACTCTGGCAAAAGCATAACACGCCGGCCCATCTGGCGATTTCCTGCGGCAGTCCGCCGAACCGAAACTGCTTCTGGACAGAATTTCGCGAAGTCTCTAAGCTACTTCCGCTGAAAGTGTTATTGGAGACACGCCTCCCGTGAAATGCAACAACATCCTGGAAGCCATTGGCCACACGCCCCTCATCCGGCTGAACCGCGTGGCGAAGGATGTGCCTGCCGAAATCTTCGTGAAGGCCGATTACCTGAATCCCGGCGGGTCCATGAAGGACCGCATCGCGCTCCACATGATCGACGACGCCGAGCGCAAGGGCCAGCTCAAGCCCGGCGGCACGATCATCGAAGGAACCTCGGGCAACACCGGCATCGGCTTGGCGCTCGTTGCGGCGGTGCGGGGATACAAGGTCGTCTTCACGGTCACGGACAAGCAGTCACGCGAGAAGATCGATTCGCTCAAGGCGTTTGGCGCCGAGGTAATCGTTTGCCCCACCGCCGTTGAGCCGGAAGATCCTCGCAGCTACTATTCGGTCGCAAAAAAACTCGCGCGCGAAATCCCCAATTCCTATTACCCCAATCAATACGAGAATCCGAATAATCCCGAGGCGCACTACCATACGTCCGGCCCCGAAATATGGGAAGACACCGAGGGCAAGATCACGCATTTCGTTTGCGGCCTCGGCACGGGCGGCACGGCCACAGGCGTGGGGCATTTCCTCAAGGAACAGAATCCCGAGATCAAAATCATCGGCGTCGATCCGCTCGGCTCGCTCTACCACGAATATTTCAAGACGCACAACATCGGCACGGCCCACACTTACGTGGTCGAAGGAATTGGCGAGGACATCCTGCCGTCGACGATGGATTTTTCGGTACTCGACGACGTGCTGCAGGTGAACGACGAGGAGTGCTTCCTCTGGGCGCGTCGCCTCGCGAAGCGTGAAGGAATTTTCACCGGCGGCTCGGGCGGAGGATGCGTTTCGGCGGCGATTCGCGTCGCCAAGAATTGCAAGAAGAGCGATCTCGTCGTGGCGTTTCTGCCGGACACCGGCAGCCGCTATCTCAGCAAAATCTACAACGACGGCTGGATGCGCGAGCACGGCTACGCCGACGCCGAAGTCACGCTGACGGCCTCGGACGTGATTCGCGTCAAGCATCAAAATGGCAAAACGCGCCAGCCCGTGGTGGTCGGGCCGAACCGCACGGTATTTCAAGCGCTCCACACCATGCAGCAGGAAGATATTTCCCAGCTTCCCGTTTTCGAGGACGACCGCTCGGTCGGCACCATCTTCGAAGATCAGATCCTGAATCTCGCGCTGCAAGGCAAAGATCTGCGCAAGCTGATCGTTCGCGAAGTGATGGGCCCGCCGCTCCCGCAGGTGCCTTCCAACGCGCCGATCGAGCGCGTCACGCATCTCCTCAGCCACGAAAGCCCGGCCGTATTCGTCGAGATGGAAGACGGCAAGCTCGAAGTGCTCACAAAGTTCGATCTAATGGATACAATCGCCGGCCTCGTCGGCCAAAAACGCTGAGCTCCATCGCGGGAAATCCTGCGGAAGCCCGGGCCCATTCAGTGGCCTCTCTCATATTCCCTTGACATTCACTTTCGCGCTGTGATATTCCCACGCGCATGTAGCAGGGTGGTGTTTCAACGGGCCAAGTAGATTTACGCTCTGTGGTGGAGCGAATTGTCGGTGGAGCGCGCGGCTATTTCGCGCGTGGGTGGTTTTTTTGAAATTGATCTACGGGGGGACTCCAGTGATTCACACACGATTGTCTTTGCGCGGACTTGTGTCTGCGCTTCTTGCTTGCTCTGCAGTTTTTTTCCTTTGCGTCTCTGTGACGTTGGCCCAATCGGGCACCACGGGTGCGCTGACTGGGACGGTCACCGATCCTTCGGGCGCTGTTATCGCCGGAGCGACCGTCACAGCCACGAATATCGGCACAGGCCAGGCCCGCACTGTGACGACGGACGCCAGCGGAAGTTACAAGTTCTCCCTGCTGCCTCCCGGCAACTACAGCTTGAAATTTTCCGCGACGGGATTTAAGACCGCTGAAGTTCCGTCGGTAACCGTGAACATCACGGAGACTCCTGTGCTGAACCAAAAGCTCGCCGTCGGCGCGCAAACCGAGCAGATCACCGTCGAATCCACGGCCGAACGTCTCCAGACGCAGAATGCGACCGTGGGATCTCTGGTTGGAGCGAAGACGGTGACCGACCTACCGCTCAGTTCGCGTAACTACACGCAGATCATTGACCTCTCGCCCGGTGTGGTCGCCAACGTCGCGAGCGCCGCCGCGGTGGGCAACGGCACGCAGGACATCAACGTGAACGGCATGGGCTCCGACCAGAACAACTACATGATGGACGGCGCCACCCTCACGAACTACGGCAGCGGCGGCGGAGCACAGTCCGGCAACTTCCCCGGTATCGGGATTCCGAATCCGGACTCGATTCAGGAATTTAAGATTCAGACGGCCCAATACGATGCCGAATATGGCCGCAACCCGGGCGCCAGCGTCAACGTGGTTACCCGCGGAGGCACCAACAATTTCCACGGCGCCGCATGGGAGTTCTTCCGCAATAGCTACTTTGACGCTAATGATTTCTTTAATAAATACTCTGAAGCGAATGTGCTCCATACCGCGAACAAACCAGAAATTCTGAACGAGAACCTGTTCGGCGGCACGATTGGCGGCCCGATCAAAAAAGACAAGCTTTTCTTCTTCGGTTCGTACCAGGGCTTCCGCCAGAAGAACGGAATCGGTAGCAACGGCTTCGCGACAGGTCTGACCACCGGCCTCACTTTACTGCCCTTCAACGAGCCGGACGGAACCCGCGCGGACGAGTCGGGCAGCATACCGTTGAACTACAATCCGGCCAACGCCGCCTGCGGCTATGCGGACTATAAACAGTATTTGGGTTGCGTGTTCAACGGACAAACGGGATTCGGCACGCACGTCACCATAACCCCGTCGAATGCGGATACGGTCATCAACAACGTTGCAGTGAACATTCTTCGTGCGCCGGGCGTCAAGGGTGGGGTGAACGGTGGTTTCTACTTCCCCAGCGTGCCGTTTAAGAACGGAGTCCCAGTGGTCAACTGTTTCACTGAGACCTGCAACACGATAGCTATTTCGCAACCGATTCAGGCTAATGAGGACCAATACCTCGCTAACCTCGACTACGTTGTTAACCCTAAGAATACGCTGTCCGAACGGTTCTTTATCTCCAAGGACCCGCAGAACCAGCCCTTCGTCTGCCTTGGCCCCTGCCAACCAGGCGCTCCTGAAGACGTAACGTATACCGCCGATAGCGCGGTGCTTAAGCTAACGACAGTCGCAACCAGCAACTTCGTGAACGAGGCGTTTTTCTCATTCCAGCGCTCCACAACGCAGGCCCTGCCAGGAGCCGACCTTACTGCTTGCGGGGTCGGAATCACGCCGCCCGTCTCGAATGGCAATTGCGCAAACGTTAGCAGCGCAAAAGACCTAAATCCGATCCCGTTGCAAATCCCCACGATCGAAAATGCTGCCTTCTTGGGGTTTGGAGCCGGAGGCACGTGGAACAACGGCGGAAACTTCTTTGCCTCGGCCACCAATTTCTTCAACACCTTTCAGTATAAGGACATTATTTCGTGGAACCGAGGCAAGCAGACGATTCGCGCGGGCGGCGAATTCGACCGCATTCAGTACAACTGGACCCTCCCGGGAAGAGGCGGCCTGGTTTTCTGGACCACGGCCGACTTCCTAACCAGTTCCAGCGGTGCGCCTGCCACCGGCACGGCGGCAGCGCCGGGCGGCATCTTCATCAACTTCTACGGTCTCGGTCAGGCGAATGGCAATCCGCACTATCAGCGAACCAATGAGTTCTCCGCCTTTGTGGAAGACGACATCAAGGCAACGCGAAAACTCACATTGAACTTGGGCCTCCGCTGGGAGTATGACGGATACCCGTCGGACAAATCAGGTCTCTTCACGAACACTTGGCCCAGTCAAGCTGCCCTGGTGAACACAGGTGGCGACTTCTTGAACAATCCCGTAGGCACTCTTGTGGGCTATGTGGTGCAGTCTAACTACAATCCGGGTATCGTCCGGTGCGGAAGTGTTGCCGTACCCGCCGCGTGCGGGTTGACAGCCCCGGCCAATGTCTTCCCGGGTTATGTGGGCGGAGCGACCGGAGTCTACTTCAACACCAACAAGACGCTGGTGCACGGCGCGCCCGCCTATGACTTTGGGCCCCGCATCGGCCTCGCATATTCGGTCACCAACAAATTGGTGTTCCGGGCCGGCTATGGCATTTTTTACGACGCGGTGTATGCCAACCTGCTGGCAAATAACAACGCGGGGAATCCGCCCTATTCTGGCCCGATTACCAACACGCCGGCTAACTCGTTAGATGTGCCTGCTCCTCCGGGAATCCTCGGCTGGATCCCTCGCACTTTGGTCGTGACGCCTGGTACAACGACAACTGGCACTACGTTCATAACAGATGCCAGAGGCACCAACGGTTTGGGCGCTACTTCCGATAGCGAAAATCTGGGTGTGCCCCTGATTCAGCAGTACAACGCCCAGATCCAGTATGAAGCTGCTCACAACTGGGTCGTGGAAGTCGGCTACGTCGGCTCGCACGGTACGCACCTCTACGACTGGGCGCGCCCCATCAATATCGCTTTCCTCGCCCCCAATGCCCCCAACGAGCCCACCGATGCGCAGAACATGCGGATGATCATCGGATCGGGTGCACCGGGCACGCCCAATTCTTTCCCATTTAACGCGGCCAACCCCAGCGCGACCACCCAAGTCCTCGAAAATACGGGGAATCTGTTCAACCCCGGAAACGCCTTGGGTCGCGTAAGTTACCTCGGCTTCGGGACCGGGGGAATGTCGACGACCAACACCGTTGGGGACTCTCTGTATAACAGCTTGCAGCTTGCCCTGAGGCACCAATTCTCCAATGGCCTGTTCTTCCAAGCGTCTTACACTTGGAGCAAGCTCATGACAAACATCAACTCTCCCGAGGCCGGCGGCGGCATTGCGGCCCCCGGCAACGTTCTCTCGGGTGGCGCATCCAGCAACGATCCGCTCGACTTTGGGCAGCAGTACGGTCTCGCGGCCTTCAACCGTCCGCAACGCCTTGTCATTTCGTATAGTTACGACCTGCCGTATCACCACAGCGAAGGGTTCAGCGGCAAGGTTCTGGGCGGGTGGCAGATTTCCGGCGTGACCACCGTCCAAGATGGCGAGCCTTTCACGGTCACCGACAGCAATGCCGGCTACATTTACTACGGGTCAGGCGGAGTGCCATTCGGCGGCGGCGGCGTTCGAGCCGAGTTGAACTCGGCCAATACCGGGAAGTGCAGCGCGGCTGGTGTTTGCCAATCGATCGGCGTAGCTACTTCTGGAAGCAACTACCAACGGGTTTTGAGTGGTCTGACAGGCGGAAACGGCTGGATCAACAAATCGGCATATGGGTCCGCGCCGTGCATCGGCGGCACTGTTCCAGGTGCGTGCGCTGCATCCGGCGGCGGTACCGGCTTCGGGAACTCCGGAGTCGGGGCGATCATGGGGCCCGGCCAGTTCAACTGGGACTTCTCGCTCATCAAGAACACGAAGATCACCGAAGTGTTGAACATGCAGTTCCGGACGGAATTCTACAATCTGTGGAACCACCCACAGTTCAACCCGCCCCTTCAAAACGTTGGTGCTGCTAGTGTCGGGCAGATCACCGAGAGCTCAGTGCCTCCGCGCGTGCTGCAGTTCGCCGTGAAGTTTAGCTTCTAGGCGGCGCAAACAACCTCAGCGGCCCCGTTCCTCGTTTCTGGAGGACGGGGCCTTTTTTTTGCGGCGCCGTGCCGTGGAACTTCACGCGCGCGCGATTCCTTGTTATGATTTGCGCATCCTTCAGGGCGCCCCGATGCGTGCTTGCCTCATTGCGTTGGCCGTTTTGGGTTGCTGCGCGCTTGTCTTCGGTGGAGGGCCGCAGGCGCGCGCTGCCGCCGCTACCGAAGCGCCCGCGGCTACTGCCGCTTCTTCCACTAATTTCGCGAGCCCGCCGACGATTGTGATTGGTTTTGTCGGTGGCTACGTCAGCCACAACAACCTGTCGCACATGGAGGCTCATCTCGCGGCGCAGATCCGCGCTGCGTACCCGACGGGCGTCTACGCTGCAGCTTTTGAGAATCACAGGAGAAAGCAAGCGCAGGCGGCGATCTTGCGCCTGCTCGACGCCAACCACGACGGCAAGCTCAGCAAGCAAGAGAAGAAAGACGCGCGCATCATCCTCTATGGCCACAGCTGGGGCGCTTCGGAGGCGGTGACGCTCGCGCGAAACCTGAAAAAGCAGGGAATCCCGGTGCTGCTCACGATTCAAGTGGACAGCATCGAGAAGAATCGTGAAAACGACGTGGTGATTCCGGCAAACGTGGAGGAGGCCGTCAATTTCTACCAGCCGCACGGCTGGCTCCACGGCGAAACCCACATTCGCGCCGCCGACCCGGAACGCACCAGGATTCTCGGCAATTTCCTTTTCGACTACAGCAAGCATCCGGTCGATTGCTACGCTGCGTATCCATGGTGGGATCGCCATCTCGCGACGGCACACACGGAAATCGAATGCGATCCCGCCGTGTGGGAGCGCGTGGAAGCGCTGATCGAGTCCGAGCTGCCGCCGACGGCATCCGCAACGACCGCCACCGCTCCCGAAGCCACGCAGTAGCAAAAGAAACGTTTAAATCTCTGAGGCGAACGCGGGTGCGAGCGCCACACTATGCCAAAGGCTGCCGCGCTTAAGGTCCCCCTTCGACTTCGCTCAGGGCAGGGCGGCGCTACGTTTAAATCTTAAAAGCCCGCGCGATTTAATTTAGTCGACGACGCGGACGGTATGACGCTCCAGATACCAGCAGGGCGAGTAACCCAGCTGAGGAAAGAGCGAGCGGACACAGGGCTGAGTTTGCGGCTGATCGTAGAAGACGCTGACTTTGCCGCCGTTAAGCGGGGCGGCGTAGAAAGTGGTGACGGTCGAGAGGACGGAATGTGGTCCGTGACGGGCGACGCGAATTCGAAGTACGGCGTAGTCTCCGGCGTAGAGAGCGATCAGCAGAGTGCAGAGCGCGATGACCGCTGCGAGGAGCGCGTTACGCATGGTTGAAATCGCCGCATCGATAGTAGCGCAGAGTTGGCGGAGAGCGTGAGGAAGTGCCAAAAGCGTCCTTTTCTGGCCATTTGAAGCCCGTTAAACCCTCCGCTAGGGGGGTGCTCCAGTCACATCTTATTGCAATGTTTGGAGGCGCCTCTGCGGATATAATCTCGCGGTGCCGCGGAATCAGCGATCGTGATTTGTTGCATCGAGATTTGATTTGACACAGAGCGATCGCATCTGTAGAATTAGCGATTGTCTGTCGTCCTTCCAGCTGGCCTGGGAGTACCTGCTCTTTGACAATCGGATGATACAAGCCAGAACCCGTTTGGTTTGCCTATAAGTCTGCCCGGCGAAAGTTGGGTGGGCGAATAGGAATTTGAGTAAAGTTCCGCTTCAGTGTATGAGGCGGGATAAACCGAGCGATGTAACAAGTTCGTTCCGGTCGTGGCGACGCAAGTCGAGACGGCCGAAACACCAGATTTCAAACGAGAGTTTGATCCTGGCTCAGAGCGAACGCTGGCGGCGTGCTTAACACATGCAAGTCGAACGAGTGTAGCAATACATTCGTGGCGAACGGGTGCGTAACACGTGGATAACCTTCCTTCAGGTGGGGAATAACCCAGTGAAAATTGGGCTAATACCGCATAACAAGACGATGGCACATGCTGTTGTCTTCAAAGGCGCAAGTCGCCAGAAGAGGGATCCGCGGCCGATTAGCTTGTTGGCGGGGTAACGGCCCACCAAGGCAATGATCGGTAGCCGGACTGAGAGGTTGGCCGGCCACACTGGAACTGAGACACGGTCCAGACTCCTACGGGAGGCAGCAGTGGGGAATCTTGCACAATGGGCGAAAGCCTGATGCAGCAACGCCGCGTGGGGGATGAAGCTTCTCGGAGTGTAAACCCCTTTCGACCCGGACGAATGCCCGCAAGGGTTTGACGGTACGGGTATAAGAAGCCCCGGCTAACTACGTGCCAGCAGCCGCGGTAAAACGTAGGGGGCCAGCGTTGCTCGGAATTACTGGGCGTAAAGGGTCCGTAGGCGGTGTGGCAAGTCGGAAGTGAAATCTCTGGGCTTAACCCAGAGGCTGCTCCCGAAACTGCCGTGCTAGAGGATGAGAGAGGCAAGTGGAATTGCGGGTGTAGCGGTGAAATGCGTAGATATCCGCAGGAACATCCGAGGCGAAAGCGGCTTGCTGGATCATTTCTGACGCTGAGGGACGAAAGCTAGGGGAGCAAACAGGATTAGATACCCTGGTAGTCCTAGCCCTAAACCATCAGGACTTGGGGTTTGCCCTGTACGGGGCAAGTCCCGTAGCTAACGCGTTAAGTCCTGCGCCTGGGGAGTACGGTCGCAAGGCTGAAACTCAAAGGAATTGACGGGGGCCCGCACAAGCGGTGGAACATGTGGTTCAATTCGACGCAACGCGAAGAACCTTACCTGGGCTTGAACCGCACAGGACCATCTTGAGAAATCGAGACTTCCCGCAAGGGACCTGTGTAGAGGTGCTGCATGGCTGTCGTCAGCTCGTGCCGTGAGGTGTTGGGTTAAGTCCCGCAACGAGCGCAACCCTTACTCATAGTTGCTACCCGCAAGGGAGAACTCTATGAGGACTGCTCCGGATAACGGAGAGGAAGGTGGGGATGAGGTCAAGTCAGCATGGCCTTTATGTCCAGGGCCACACACGTGTTACAATGCGCGCCACAAAGCGTTGCAAACCCGCGAGGGGGAGCTAATCGCAAAAAAGCGCGCTCAGTTCGGATTGCAGTCTGCAACTCGACTGCATGAAGCCGGAATCGCTAGTAATGGCGCATCAGAACGGCGCCGTGAATACGTTCCCGGGCCTTGTACACACCGCCCGTCACATCACGAAAGTGGGTTGTACTAGAAATCGCCGTGCCAACCGCAAGGAGGCAGGCGCTCAAGGTATGACTCATGATTGGGGTGAAGTCGTAACAAGGTAGCCGTAGGAGAACCTGCGGCTGGATCACCTCCTTTCTAAAAGAAAAGGGAGCACGGCCTGTTTCGGTAACAGGCACGGCTCTCCAAAGGCCTCTCACGGGGCCCGTTCGGCTACTCAAAGTCCGCGCGATAAATCGCACGGAGGAACCTTCGGGTTCTGGCTTGGCTCATCCGGTAAGTCAAAGAGTTTTCAGACAAACGAAAGCCCCGGTTCGATCAACTCGAACCGGGGCTTTTTGTTTTTGTGCGGCGCGAAGAGCGCGCCGATCAAGCGCGCTGCGCTCTAATGGTCGTTGCCGAACTGCACGGCCGGTAGGACCTCTGTGCCTTCCTTTTGAACGGCCTGGAGCTGGTTCCGGTCGAGGCCGAGAGCCTCGAGGATCGTGGGCGCGATCTGGATGGTCTCGACCGGGCTGGTGACGGTTTTGGGATCGAAGCTGGGATTCGAGAGCAACATCATCACGTTCGTGTCGTCATGCGAGAAGCCACCGTGCTCGGCCAGTTTCTTGCCGCTGCCCGAGTAGGTGACTCCGACGTTTGGCGTGACGAGAATGTCGGGCGTGCGCGGATCGCCGTTTGGCGGCAGCCCGGGCGTGTTGTAAATCTGGCTGATTCCGGGGCCCCAGAAGATCTGGCCGATGCCGGCGATGTTGTTCGTCGACGGCGATTGCGATTCGAGCAGGCCGACCGCTTTTTCGGTGGAACAGCTGCTGTTCAGCCAGAGCAGGGCGACGTCGTCCTCGGTCGGGCCGATGCCGGTGGGATTCGACGGTGATTCGGATTCGGGCAGGCAACCGGCGTTGTCGAGAATCGTTGCCGGGTCGATGGTTACCGGGCCGCTGGTGGTGATTCCCGCGTAGCGAAAGGAATCGACGGGGCTCTGGCCGTGCTTGGCGCTGATGATGACGAGCGTTGAGTCGTAGATGCCGTTGCTCTTTAGCGCCGCGACCATTTTGCCGACCGAGGCATCCGCAAATTCGATTTCACTCAAGAGCGACGCAGTCGGCGTTCCCTGCGCGTCTACGTAGCCGCCCTTCAGGCCCAGCGCCTTCTCGATCAACTTCTGCCCGACGCTGACTACCTGGAAGTTCATGCCCAACAACTCGGGCCTGGGGGCCGGGAACTTGCCATTGTGCGTCTTCCCGTTGATCCAGTTCAGAACTGCGTCAACTTTCAGGGTGTCGTAGCACTGGATGTTCTGGAAGCTGTCGGTCCAGGCATTCGATGAGGAAACCTCGTTTTGATCCGGCAGCGGATTGCAGCCGGGAACTCCGGCGAGATTCACGGGAATCGAATTGATATCCGGCGAGTAGTAGTCGTCCACATTGGTGCCGTTTCCGGGACCAGAGACCGCTGAGTACGACGGGTGCTTGTCGGACCATGCGGTGTAACCACCGGCAGCATGAATCACCCCGAAGATCGTGTTGGTTCTAATGAAGTTCCACGGATAAACGGGCGCGCAATTCTTGCTCGGATCGCGAACCAATCTGTCGGGGTCGATGGAGAGAATTCCGCCATCGACACCGGCTGGCGCGCCTCCGTTGAGTTGCGTTTGATCGATGTCGATGCCTTCGTCGTACTCGGTGGTGGTGCCATTTGCGACTCCGGGCGTGCACGTGCCTCCGGCAACGCCGTTGCCCGTCGTTACTTTCGGAGGAGCGAGGAAGCGATCGTAGGCGACATCGTAGAACGCGCCTACGTAGCGCGGAGAACCACCGGTGACAAGAGCCATCAATCCGGGAAACGAATCGGATGTTTTCGATGTGCTGGTGTCGAGATAATTGATGCCGTTCTCAGCGAGCGCGGCGAGATTCGGGCAATACGGTGCGCCGCCGTTTACTCCCGCAATTCCCTTCGAGCAATTGATGAAGTCGAGCGCATGCATTCCGTCAATACTGATCAATAGAACGTGGCGAATTCCGTGGCCATCGCGATCGCGGTCTTGCGTATGCGCGACGGGAACCAGCAACGCCGCCAGGAGCAATGCGCTCGCGGCGGCTCCAATCCATTTCTTGCTTTCGCTCATCATTAGAAATCCTCCTCGGGAGAACCGATATCGCTTTTCGTTTTCGCTTCGGTGAAAGCCGTGTCAAACGTCCGTTGGAAAGCTTGGCGCGGGCGCTCCGAGCGGAGATTTGAGCGCGTACGGGCGATTCGCGATTCGTCGCCGCCCGTCCCGGCCGCTCCACTGGAACGCAGTGAGAGTGGGTCGTTGCGTCCCCAGAGCGAAAATGCCCTGGGGCGCGGGAAGAGAGCACGGAGTCAATTAGTGGGAATCCCAGTCACGATCGCGGCAGGCATCTTCATCGCCACCACGATCGGAATCTCCGTCGTGTTTCGATGTGTCGACGAACATCATGCCGCCGGGGTCTGAAAGCCCCGTCACAATCGGGGTGACGATTCCGGTTGTAAAGTCGAGCGTTCCCACGAAGGGTCCGCCGTCGGCAGCCGTATAGGCGGTTCCGGGCGAGAAGGCGTTCTTTTGGAGCTTGTAAACCGCGTTCAAGCCCTTGTCGGCAAAGAGAAGAAATCCTTCGGTGGAAGTGATGAAAGCCGTGTCGTCCGTTTCAACGGACATGGGCCCGCCGGACGTGAGATAGCTCAACGGCAAGCGCAGTACACGCTGATTGGGGCCAGGATCGCTGACGATGATCAACTGCTGATCTCCCTGGCTATCGAGGACGATGTTGCCGAGAGGGTCGAGCGTCATGGAATCGGGATCCTGAAGATTGAGCTGAATCGTCGCGTCGGTGGGGATGTCGATCGCGCTTGCTTCGCCGGCGAGGACCGGCTCGACATCAACCAAGCCACCCTCGATATGGGCGCTCACAATGGCCGGGCCAGTGTTCGGGTTGTTGGCGGGATTTGAGGCGCTGACATAGACCTTGCAGCCGCGGAAAACGAGGTCATCGTAGCCGCCGCCGTGGAGGGTCGGACCAAAGGAGTAAAACTTCTGTTGGTGAGTCTCGGGATTGATAATGACCAGGTTTGCGTTGGCGTCCTCGTTCTGGAGAGCCCAGAGGAGATGAGTGGACGGGTCGACCCTCAGGCCGTCGTTATGGCCCAGCACCGTGTAGGTATGGATCGCGTGCCCATCCATCGTGTATTCGACGACTTGACTGCTCAATCCGTCGGACCCATCCGGAAGGTGATTGTCGCCGTATCCGATGAAGACTTTGTCTCCGAGGATTGCGACTGAATCCGGTGCGCTCAATCCGGAGGGAGCATTTGCGAATACCGAGAGCTGATACGGGGGCGTTGCCTTTGGAGCTTGCCCGAAAGCCGGGAACTCGAGGAAACCTGACAACATCAGGGCCGACGCGACGAACATGGGCGCGATCAGCTTCTTCATGTTCCTATTCTCCTGTTCTAGAGTCGAAACGATTTCGATCTAACTTAAGCGAGCATCAGAGCGAGACAAGCTGGCGGAAGAACCTTAACGGAGGAGAGTAGTTCGTGGGTGAACGTGAGGTGACGCGAGCGTTAAGGTGCAGTCAAAAGGCGCGGGAAAATACGGCGAGAGATGAAAGCGAATTAACGAAACTTTCAAACACCCGACACATGCCGTGAAAGAAATCGAGAAAGGGCTATCTTCATTTTAAAGCGTCGGCGGGAATCGGCTATTTGTTCGGAGGCTCGTAGAGTTCGACGAAGGCGTGGACATCGGGATCGCGGATGAGAGCGACGCGATAGCCGCCCTTCATTTCGACGATGCCATCGGAGACGACTTTTATTCCGGCGCCCTTGAGGCGGACGAGCAGATCGTCGATATCGGTGACTTGGAGGCCGATCCAATTCACGCCGATGTCGGTGATGTCGTAGGGCTCGACGGGTTTTTTGCGGTTTTCGTATTCGATGATTTCAAAGCGCATGCGGGCGTCGCGATCGGCGGCGAGGGCGTACGTTCCGTTATACATGCGCAGGATATTGCCGTGGCCGCCCACGGCGGAATCCATAAAATCGCCGCTCAACCACCGCGTGGGAGCCGCGGGCAGTTGCGCACCGAGGAGCGATCCATAAAATCCCTCGGCCTTGTCGGGATCGAGGATGATCAGGCCGATGTGATTGAGTCCCGGCGGATCAGCGGGCCGCGCGGGGCGGCCTTCCGCAGCAGGCGCGCCGGGACGCTGTTCGACGATCTCGACGTCCATGCCGTCTGGATCGGTGATGTAGGCCATCGTGCCTTTGGTCTGGCCGGGAAGCGCAATCAGTTTGCCGCCCCAGGTGCAGGGCCACAGCATGTTGGCCGCCTTTAAATCCGCCCACAGTTTCTCGGCGTCGGGGACAACGACTTCGATGTGAGTCGAGCCCGGTTCCCAGGGGGTTTTTCCCGCCATCACGTTGCGACGCTTGATTCCGCGGAACTCGCGCAGGTACAGGGTGAATGGGGTTTGCTCGCCGAGATTGGTGTTGATGGTGAGCTTGGCCATGCGCGACTCGACGCCCTTGGTGCCATGAATGCGATTCATCACGGGATCGTTGCGCCAGGACTTGTCGACGCCGGGGACTTCGGTGAAGCCGAGCAGTTTGTAGAACTCGACGGATTTGTCGAGATTCGAAACCGTACGGCCGTCGAACTCGATGCCGACGACTTGGCCGGCATTGGCGCCGAATTGAGGCGCGGCGAGGGACGAAGAGGCGACAAACGCGCACGCGAAAGCCAAAGCGGCGAAAGCAGAGAAGCAACGTGCGGGCAGCATCTTGCTCATCTCATTTCCCCCCCCAAACGGAATTGCGTAAAAATGCGCTTCAGCGAGGTATCTCTACCACGCTTTTGGATCGCGCGTCCACCCGTTTGGTTTCAGGGACGAGCAGAACAAAAGGGCGGATTTAAAACCCGCCCCTACACACGATACTAAGGCAGATGCGCGTAACAACTAGTCTCCCGTCTCTAAAGTTTCTTTATATTTGTTGACCTTCCGGATGATCTTACTGGCGCTGGCGACCCACTGAAATGGTTGTGGGTTCCGATTGTAGCGCTGGACGTAATCTTGAATTGCCTTGGTCAGGTCACGAACGCTGCGAAATGTGCCTCGGCGAATTCGTTTCCGCGTGATTTCGGCGAACCAGCGTTCGATCTGATTGAGCCACGAAGAACTGGTTGGCGTGAAATGGACGTGATAGCGAGGCTGCACGGCGAGCCACTTCTTCACCGCTGGGTGTTTATGCGTTCCGTAGTTGTCGAGCACGAGATGGATTTGCAGACCAGAATCGACCGACTCATCGATCCGATTCAGGAACCGTAGGAACTCTTGATGCCGATGCCTCGGCTGACAGGCAGCGATCACCTTTCCCTCCAAAACGTTGAGCGCGGCGAACAGTGTGGTCGTTCCGTGCCGCTCATAATCGTGCGTTTGTCGTGCTGGCAAGCCGGGCCGCAAGGGAAGAAGGGGTTGCGTGCGCTCCAGGGCCTGAATCTGGCTTTTCTCATCCACGCTGAGGACGATCGCCTTATCCGGTGGGTTCAGATAGAGCCCCACAATGTCGCGCACTTTCCGAGCAAATTCCGGATCGTTACTGAACTTGAAGGACTCCACTCGATGGGGCTGCAATCTGTGCTTCTTCCAAATCCGCTGCACGGTAGCGGGGCTGACCTTCTGGCTCGCCGCCATGGCCCGAACACTCCAATGAGTGGCATCCTTCGGAGTGGTCTTCATGGTCGCATCCACAATAGCTTCTTCCCGTTCTGCGGAGATCTGCTTGGGGCGTCCGCTACGCGGCCGGTCCTCCAGTACGGCGGCTAAGCCCCGGCTGTCAAATCGCCTCCGCCACAGCAATACGGTTGGCAAAGAGGTAGAGAGGTTCCGTGCCAGAACGTGATTGGCAATTCCCTCGGCCGCGCCAAGGACAATGCTGACGCGGAGAACAATTCCTCGGGGTGTGCTGCGATGACGGCTAATCTCCAGCAACTGCTTGCGATCTGAGTCCGCAAGGGACAGTTTGGGCGCAGGTGGAAGGGGCATATTGTGAGTATGCACCGCTGGCCGCCATTAGTAAATACACTTAGGATACGTCAGACTAGGGGCCGGGAACGAAGACTCGGCTTGGCGCGGTGATCGCGACGTCACGCTGCTCGGTGGCGACCTTCAGGCTCCGGAATTCGCCCTTCATCTTCGCGCTGCGAGGCGCGCTGAATGTGAGGAAATACTGATTGTGGAGAACCATGTCCAACTGATTGAGAAAAGGCGTGTAGGAAACCGGAGTCGAGAACCCCTGGGAAAAGGACTGGCCGCCGCTCCCGCTTGCCACCTTGATGAGGCTGCCTTGAGCGAGAGTCAGGCCAAACGAACTGCGCCTGCGTCCGACGCTGGAATAGAGCGTGTGGATCACAACGCCGTTTTTTTCCGCGATCGAGACGACGCGATCGACATCCGGATCCTGCAGATCGCCGCGAAGAGGGTCGTGGCCGTCGCTGATCAGAAGAATTTCCCGGCGGCCGCCTATCGCCTGCATTTTCTTCATGACGTCGACCAGCGAGAGATAGACGCTTGTGGAAGCGCTTCCGGGGCCAAAGGTGATGCGGATTTTCCGCGCGACGAGCTCATGATTCGTGCTGAAGGGGGCGGCGGCAAGGGTGGTGCCGTTGCTGGCATAGAAAACGCCGATGCTCGAAGAGTTCGGCTGCGTTTGGACGAATTTGCGGAGTTCGTCGAGGCGAGGGCCGAGATCGATGCCGTCGTCGATCAGGATCGCGAGATGGAGTTCACCGCGGGAGCCTTGCGCCGGATTCCAGGCGGTGACGTCTTCCCGCTGGTCTTTCAGGTGAACGATCACGTCGTCTTTGCCGAGCGGAGGCGGCGCCGTGAAACTGGGGCCGAGAACGGTGACGACAGTCGTAACGGGGACGGTCGAAGGGGCGCCATCCGGTTCAGCGAATGTGGAGTGCGCAACGAAGAGTGCGAATGATAGAAATGCCATGAATGCGGAGCCGGCGAGTAATTTGAGCTTGATCGGGTATGCGGTCATGTATTTGGCCTCTACTAAAATGATGCGTCAAACGCAGGGAAGGGTGCATTGGGGTTGGCGCAAGGCACCCAATGCTTGTGGCAACCTCAGCTGGGAACTTCAGGGGCTGAAGCCCTCATAATTCCGACGCTAATGTCGTGGCTAGAAGCCACGACCCACAAAGATTCTCAGGTTTTCACGCAAACTCTGAAGGTCCACGCTTCCACCGACGATCCTCGCCGGAGCTTTCAGATCCGGCGATACCTTCACACCGTGGGCGTGAGGTTCGCTGTCGGCAAGAAGCGCGGAGGCTTGCGCGCGCGGGTGGCCTGCTCGAAGGAATAGGCGATGCGGATGAGTTGAGGCTCGCTCCAGGCGCGGCCGAAGAACGAGACGCCGACGGGCATGCCGAAAACGAATCCGGCGGGGACGTGGATATTGGGATAGCCGGCGACCGCAGCGAGCGAAGATGTTCCGCCGGTATCGTGGTCGCCGTCGATGTGGTCGGTGAGCCAGGAAGGGCCGGCGGTGGGTGCGACGATCGCGTCGAGCTTGTGCTTGTCCATCGCGGCGTCGATGCCTTCGGTGCGCGCGAGGCGATGATTCTTCGCGTGTGCGTCGAGGTAAGCCTTCTCGGTGAGCGGACCCTTCGCTTCCGCTTTCTCGAATAAATCCTGGCCGAAATACGGCATCTCGGTGTCGCGATTGCGTTCGTTGAAGGCGATGAGTTCCTTGAGGGAACTCACGAGGATCTTCGGGCCGGCCGCGGCGAGATAGGCGTTTAGATCGGCTTTGAAATCGTAGAGCATCGCCGTGAGTTCGGAATCGTCGAATTTTCCGAGCGATGCGATTTCGATATCGGCGAGCTGGGCCCCCGCGTCGCGCATGGCATCGAGAGCGGATTTGAAAACGGGGGCGATGACTTCGCTGAAATCGAATGTCTTGCGGAGGACGCCGATGCGCACGCCGTGCAGCCCTTTGGGATCAAGGAAGCGCGTGTAGTCGGGCGGAATTTTGTCGCGCGAAGCGGCGGTCGCGGAGTCGGCAGGATCGGGCCCTGCGAGCGCGCCGAGGAGCGCGGCAGCGTCGGCGACCGTACGGCACATCGGGCCGGCAGTGTCCTGATTGTGCGAAACCGGAATGATGCCGGTGCGGCTAACCAATCCGACCGTGGGCTTGATGCCGACGACGCCGTTGGCCGAGGAGGGGCAGACGATGGAGCCGTCGGTTTCGGTTCCGACGGCGATCGCGCAGAGATTCGCGGAGACTGCCGCGCCCGAGCCGGAGCTCGAGCCGCATGGATTGCGGTCGGTCGCGTAGGGATTGTGCGTTTGGCCGCCGCGACCGCTCCAGCCGCTCGACGAATGCGAGGAGCGGAAATTGGCCCACTCGCTGAGATTGGTTTTGCCGAGGATGAGGGCGCCGGCTTGACGCAGGCGGCGTGCGACGGCGGAATCTTGCGCGGGCGTGAAGCCCGCCAGCGCGAGCGATCCGGCGGTGGTCATCATTTTATCGGCGGTGCCGATATTGTCCTTGATGAGGATCGGGATGCCGTGGAGCGGGCCGCGCGGGCCTTTGGATTTGCGCTCGGCATCGAGCTTGTCGGCGATGGCGAGCACCTCGGGATTGAGCTCGATTACGGTGTTCAGCGAGGGGCCGGCTTTATCGATCTCAGCGATCCGTGCGAGATACCGGTTGGCGAGGCCGCGGGACGTGAATTTGCCCGACCGCATGCCCTCCTGCAATTCCGCGATGGTGATTTCATCGAGTTCAAAAGGCGGCACACCGCCGGCGGAATTGCCGGCATCGGCATGAGCCGCATGAGAGAATGCTGGAAAGGCCAGGGACGCAGCGCCGACTCTCAAGCTGGACGAGAGAAAGTCCCGGCGCGAAGGTTTTCCCTCGTTGCGGCCGGGCTTTTTCTGAGAGCGCATCAATGGCTGATTCTATGCAAATTGCGATAGAAATTCACCGCAGATCTTGACGATTCAACTAGATAGAAATTGCGGGATGCCGAAAAAAGCGCACACGGGCGCAGGACGCCCCTTTGGATAAGTGTAGTGTACGGAGCAGTTTACGAGTCTTTCGCCGTGGCCCGTGCCGTGCACATGTTTGAATGAGGGAGTAACGATGCCATCGAGTGCCGAAACGGTAGCGAACGAAGGAAACAGAAGCGAGGCGCAGGCAGCAGACGCTCGGTGGAGCGAGCGGCTGAAAGCCCTGCGCCGGATTCCGCCGATCTTCCGGATGGTTTGGAATTGCGCGCCCGAGGTGGTGCTGCTGAGTTCGCTGGCGCGCGTCGTCGTTTCAGTGATCCCGGTGGCGCTACTGTGGGTGACGCGAATCATCATCGATTCGATCAACAGCCACCTTGCTTACCACGCGGCGCTGCGGCCGCATTTTTGGTGGTTGGTGGCGCTGGAGTTCGTGCTGGCGAGCGCGGTGGCGATGCTGGGGCGCGTCCTTACGTTTTTCGATACCGTGCTCGCCGACAAATTCACGCGGCACATCAGCACAAGCATCATGGAGCATGCCTCGAAGCTCGATCTGACGCGCTACGAGGACCCGCTCTTCTACGACAAGATGGAGCGCGCGCGCGTGCAGGGCACCGACCGCGTGATGCTGGTGCAGATGACCGGACGGCTGATCCAGGATGTGATCGGAGCGCTCAGCCTGGCCTTGGGCATCGTTTTCTTCTCTCCGTGGCTGCTGCTCTTCTTGATTGCGTGCGTGGTGCCGGCATTTCTGGGCGAGACTCACTTCGCTTTTATCGGTTATTCGCTGAATTTTGAGCAGACGCCGGCGCGACGGCAGATGGATTATCTGCGGATTCTGGGCGGCAGCAGGGAAAGCGCGAAGGAACTGAAGCTCTTCGGGCTCGGGCCCTTTCTCGTGGAGCGGTACAAGGGGCTTTCGGATGCATTGCACGCGCAGACGGTCGGATTAGCCAAGACGAAGCTTTTCTTCGGCGCACTGCTGACCGTGCTCGGCACAGTCGGTTACTACGGCGGGTATGCCTACGTGATCTACGAGACCGTGATGGGCAGGCTGACCATCGGGCAATTGACGTTTCTCGCGGGCGCGATTGCAGGGGCGAGCGCGGGGATTCAGGCGGTATTCACGACGTTCTCGGGAATTGCGGACCAGGCGCTGTTCATGACGGATCTCGTCGATTTCTTCGCGGTGCAGCCGACGATCCAATCGAAGCCGGGAGCGCTGGTGGCGCCGCGGCCCATCCGGCAGGGAATCGAGTTTCGGAACGTTTCGCTTGCGTACCCGGGAAGCCACCGGCAGGTGCTTTCGGGCGTCAACGTGAAGATCGAGCCGCATGAGCGGATCGCGCTGGTGGGCGAAAACGGACAGGGCAAAACCACAATCGTGAAGCTGCTGACGCGCCTGTACGATCCGACCGAGGGGCAGATCTTGCTCGACGGCGTCGATCTGCGGGACTACAACCTCGACGATTTGTGGAAAGAAATCGGCGTCATCTTCCAGGATTTTGTTCACTACGAGATGACGGCATCCGAGAATATCGGAGTGGGGCGAATCGAAGAGGCGAACAATCCATTTCGGATTCGCGCGGCTGCGATGAAGACGTTTGCCGAAAAAGTGATCCACAAGCTGCCGAAGGGTTACGATCAACTGCTCGGACGCCGATTCGAGGGCGGAGTGGACCTTTCGGGCGGCGAGTGGCAGAAGATCGCGCTGGCGCGGGCGTATCTGCGGGACGCACAGCTGCTGATTCTCGACGAGCCGACGGCGGCTCTCGACGCCCGGGCGGAACACGAGGTGTTCCAACGCTTCGCGGAACTCACGCAGGGTAAAATGTCGCTCCTGATCTCGCACCGGTTTTCGACCGTGCGCATGGCGGATCGCATCCTGGTGCTCCAACAAGGCGGGATCGCGGAGCAGGGGCATCACGATCAGCTCGTGAAGGGCGGCGGAATCTACGCGGAGATGTTCGAACTGCAAGCCGCAAATTATCGCTAGCGCAATTAGGCTACACTAGGGACCTCATGCGAGGGGATGTTCTGCGGCGCGCGACGGCGATTTTTCTGTGCGCGTCAATGCTCTTCGTGGGGCTCTTCGCGAGGCTTCCCGGCGCGCTTTGGGCGCAGAGTAGTTCAACCCAACCAGCCGCCTCCGCATCCACATCCACAGAAACCATCGACGTCGATCCTTCCGCGCCGAGCCATCCATTTTCACACTTCTGGGAGCAGATGTTCGGGTCGGGACGCGCGATCCTGAGCCTGCGCGACGCCTATCGCCAGGACCTGCGCGAGGTGAAGCAGGCGACCGGCCTCGAGTACATCCGCTTCCACGGAATTTTCGACGACGAAACCGGGCTCTACAACGAAGACGCGGACGGCAATCCGGTTTACAACTTTTCCTACATCGATCAGGTTTACGACGGCTTGCTGGCGAATGGCGTGCGGCCGTTTGTCGAATTGAGCTTCATGCCGAAGAAGCTGGCCGCGCAGCAGACGCTGCACGTCTTCTGGTATCACCCGAACGTTTCGCCACCGAAAGACTACGGGAAGTGGGGCGATTTCATTTCGCATTTCGCGCGGCATCTGGTGGATCGTTACGGGACCGATGAGGTCTCGCAGTGGTATTTCGAAGTGTGGAACGAGCCGAATCTGGACTTCTGGGCGGGCGATCCGAAACAGGAGACGTATTACCAGCTCTACGACGCGACGGCGCGGGCGCTGAAAGGTGTAAGCCCGCGACTGCGCGTGGGAGGTCCCGCGACGGCGCAGGCAGCGTGGGTCGCGAGCTTCATCCGGCACTGCGTCGACAATCGCGTGCCGCTCGATTTCGTTTCGACGCACGTCTACGGGAACGACCCCGCCGAGAACGTGCTGGGCATCGACGAATCCGTGCCGCGCACGCAGATGGTGTGCCGAGCGGCGCGGAAAGTTCACGACGAAGTGGCGGCGTCGCCCGAGCCGAATCTGCCGATCATCTGGAGCGAGTACAACGCGAGCTACAAGAACGAGCCGGACGTGACGGATTCGACGTTCATGGGGCCGTGGATCGCGGACACGATCCGGCAGTGCGACGGGCTGGCGGGCATGATGTCGTATTGGACTTTTTCGGATGTTTTCGAAGAGCAGGGCGTGGTGAAGAAGCCGTTTTACGGCGGATTCGGATTGATCGCGGAGGACGAGCTGCCCAAGCCGTCGTTCAACGCGTTCAAATTGCTGCACGAGCTGGGCGAGCAGCGAATCGCGGAGAGCTCGGATTCGGCGCTGGTGACGCGGCGAAAGGACGGCACGCTCGTGATAGCCGTGTGGAATATTTTCTTGCCGGAAGAGAAAAGCGAGCCGAAGACTGTGACGATTGTGGTGAAGGGTCTATCGGGCAAACGCCGCGCGCTCGTTTCGCGAGTGGACTCGACGCACGGCTCGTTGCTGAACGCGTACGACGCGATGGGTCAGCCGGCCGATCCCACACAAAAGCAGATTGAGGAGCTGCGCCAGGCCGCGGAACTGCAGGCGCCCGACGTCGAATATTTTCGGAATGGGAGACTGACGCTTGTGCTTCCGCCGGATGGACTTGTGTTGATCGAGTTGCGCGAGCCCCGGCGCTAGCTCCGAAGGCCCCACCCTCGAAAAACGAGGATGGGGCACCCGAAACTTCAAAGGCGACCGCAGGGAACTGAAGCTCCGACCCCTGCCTACGAAGAGTCGGCGGGTTGTCGGCGCTACCTGAACCTAGCCTTCCTCGTGGAAACCGGCGCGCATCATGCCGCGCTGGGCTTCCGGATTTTTCATGAATATGTCCCAGACGAAACCGGAGCGGGCGTTTTCGGCCATCAGCATGGTGATTCCCGTGTCGATGCCGACGACATCCGTGTCGTACCAATTCGTGAGAGGATTGAACGCATCGACGAAGCCGTAGCGGCTCCAGGCGTGCGGGTAGTGATCCTTGATATTCCGAAGGACTTGCATTGTTTCCATTGGCAGGAAAGGCAAGGAACCTCCGGCGGCGCAGGGGACGACGGTGCCATCGATCGGACCCGTGGCGGGAGGGCCGCCCCAGACAACGTAGCCGCGCTGCGAATCCGAGGCCGTGATCCCCCAGAGATTGTCGGTGTAATCGGAAAACTCGGAGTGAAGGTCGATGCAGAAGCGGCGATGGGCCCGCGTGGCAAGGATCGAATTCCTGAAGTAATCGGCGTATTTGTCGCGCTGCTCGCGGAAATCAAACCAAGCCTGTGAATACTGGTGCACGAAGAGCGGAGCGAAGGAACCAATGTACTGGATGCCGTCGTATTCGAATGGGACGCGTTTCCAGGCGTCCCACGTATCAGCGGGCAGCGGATGCGTGAACGATCCGAGGCCGAGGAGATACATCATCATCATCTCGCTGTAGTTGTCCCAACGATACTGAAGGAAGCCGGACTCGGGAGTCCAGCCGTGGGGAAGGATGCTGGTATCCTCGGAGAGCCAAGTCCAATCGACGCGATCGAAGATGAGATGCGCGAGCTCGGTGGTTTCGGAATGATGGAAATACTCGCGGCAGGCGAGGACGCCGCAGAGAAGGATCGCGGTATCGATCGAGGAGACCTCCGAATCCCAGAGCCTTTCGCCGGTATTGATATCCGCCCAGTGATAGAAGAAGCCGCGATGATTCGGGAGTTTCTTCCAGAGAAAGCGCAGGGTGTTGAGGACGCGGCCGCTCGCTTCGGGATAGGAAACGAAGCCGCGCTTTTCGCCGATGCAGATGGCGGTGAGGGCGAATCCGAGCGCCGCAATGCTGCCGAGCTGATTGCTCTTATCCGGCGCGACCACATTGCAACGGTCGCGCACGAGGCCCGTATCGGGATTGGCCTGTTCCCAGAAGTAGAGGAAATTTGCGCTTTCGAGTTCCTGGAGAAGCGCCTCGTCCTGCTGCGAGAATGTCGGTTGGCCTGCGAGAGGAGTGAACGGCGCGCGTTCTTGTCTTGCGGGGCGCGCGAGGACGAGGGAATCGTCGAAAATGCCCGCGAAAGGGAGGCAGACCCCGGCTCTCGAGAGAGCCTGGAGAAGTTCGCGTCGCGCAATGCGTCTCGACCTGCAATCTCCACGCATCTGTAGGATTATAGTCACTCCCGCAGGCGCGACGAAACCGTTTGCGGCAACGAGAGTTGCTACGCTAACACATGATGAGTGAAGAGAAGAAGCCAGTATGGATGTTGGTGATTCTGGTGACGTTCGGCGGCGTGCTCGCTATCGGGTTGATTGCCGTTCTCATTCAGTACGAGAAGCCGGTCTCGCTGTACGGCGCGGTGATCAAGCAAGACGCGGACCCGCGCAAGCAATCGCCGATCACCGATGTGGACGTGGATGTCCGCGTGGGAGAAGGGGCGGTGATGGCGAGCACGAAGTCCGATTTTTCCGGTTACTTCAAGCTCACCTTGCCGCGGGCCATCAAGCGAGGCCGCGCCATCACGCTCGAGTTCCACCGTGCAGATTACGTGCCGCTCGATGTGAAGGAAATCGCCGGCGACCAGCTGTACATCGCGCACCTCGAGCCGCTGCAGCACCTCGTCGAGCTGCCGCCGGACCGGGCCATCATCAAGATTTCGAACGTCTTCGTGCGGTACACGACCGAGACAAAGACTTCGGCAAATATCGGCACCGGAGTGCGGACTTTCGAAGTGGTGAACAAGGGCAACGTGCGGTGCAATGGGCGGCCTCCGTGCTCGCCCGACGGCAGGTGGAAGGCCGCGACCGCGTCGGTGTCGTTGGACGCGGGGCCGGGAAACGTCTACCAGGATGCGCGGCTATTGTGCATCGCCGGGCCGTGTCCCTTCACGAAGATCGAATCCGACGAATTTTCGCGGGGAGGGCCAGTGATCTCGGCGTCCGTGCTGGGCTGGTCGGACACGACGACGTTTCTTCTGCAGGCGGAAGTTTTTCGCGAGGAGATCGGCGACACGGTGCGCGAGTCTTACCCCGTAATTTTCGGAGACTCGATCAATTTCACGCTGCCCGCGAGCGCCGAAGGGCCGACCTTCGAGGCGGAAGTGAACGGCACCAATACGGTGTTTCCGCTCGGCCCGACACTGTCGCCGATACTGAGCTGGGCGGATTGCAACGTGAGAGTCGCCAAGGACGAATCGAAGTTCTATCGCTGCGAGCTGAAGCCGGGATACCGATTCCGGTGATCGCTACGGTGGGAGCCCGACGGAAGTGGCCGAGCAACTCAAGGGGCGTGGGAAAGGCCCGCGCCGCGGTGCAAAGGCTTGGATCGCAGGACGCGGTGGAGGATGAGCAGGGCGGCACCAATTGCGAGCGCGACGATATAACCCCAGCCGAAACTGCTTTCCACAGCCGGTGAGGTGACGAGCGTTGTCGCCACCGCGCCTGCGCCGCTGCCGCGGCGCACCGAGATCCGCAGGTCCGATGGTCCCGCGGCGGGAAGATCGACGGTGGCGGCTTCGAGCAATTTGTTGGTCGATTGCCGGTGTGTGGCGCGGACAACCGTTGGCGCGCCGCCGGCTGATTGAACGGCAAGATCAACATCCGCATCGAGGACTACCGCGCCTGAATTCCGATCTTGGACGAGCACGGCGAAATCCGTTGCGCCCGCGGCGAGCGATCCCGGCTCGCCGAAAACAGTGACCTGGAACGAGCCGGAGGCCCCCTGTAAGCGAACCACATCGCCATCGAGATCGACCGTATCCGGCGCGAGCCATGTGTATGCGATGGCGGCGAGCGGAAGCGCCAGCATCAGCGCCGGCAGAACTGAGCGGCGGAGGCGCGAGTTTGCCGGCGCGTGCATGCGGCGATGTTCGGCGGCCGGCGGCTGCGGCGAGAGCAGCTTCACCGTGATAATCGCGGCGGGAATCAGGAACGCGAACGACCCGATCACCCACATGACGCCGCCCGCCGCGACCTGATCGTTCTGCGCCGAAAACCCGCCGAGACGCGGGACGGTGAGATACCACGGATAGAGCACGCGCCCGGAAAAAACGAGGAATGCCGAAACGACGCTGTTGACGAAGTCGCCGAGCAGCAAGTAGACGGGGACGCTCCATGGCGGCCAGTGCGGTCGGCCGGGCCAGGGCTGGATCACGGGCCACCAGAAGAGCAGCGACGCAACGAGAAAGCAGGCGTGCTCGACTTCATGCCAGCCGGGAGAGCGCAGGGCGAGTTCATAGGCCGCAGGAATATGCCAGCCGACCATCGCGAGCGACAGCAGGAGCAGCGCGACTGGCGGATCGATCAGCAGAGCACCAAGGCGCGCGAGCGCGGGCCAGCTCAAGAACGGGCCGAGCACGTTGCGCGCGACCCAGCGCGGCAGGCCGCGCAGCAAAGGAATCAGCGGATTGCCGAGCAGCACGAGCGGCGGCACGATCACCATCAGGAACATGTGCTGCAGCATGTGGTCGGTGAGGAGAAACGGATCGAACGTATCGATGGGAGAAGCGAGCGCGATCTGGAGCGCCGCGATGCCGCTCAGGAAGCAGGCGAGCCGCCCGGGAGTGAAGCGGCCGGGCATGACGCGGCGAAGTTCGATCCAGCCCCGGATGTAGAGCAGAGCCGTCAGCAGATTGAGCGCGGTGACGACCGGCGGAAACGACCAGGATGCGAGCGCGGCTTGGACGACCGACTGCATCGGCTGCTTAGAGAGGCGCCCGCAATTGCTGAAGGAACTTGTGCGGCCACCTCATGGCGTGTGGCCTTCATCGCCCATGACGCCGGGCGTCTCGACGCCCGCCCTTACGGCAAGCGGGAACTGCCACGTCGGCACGCGCATCTGCCGCACGACTACCAGGCCGACAACGACTCCGAAAGCGATTTGCGAAGCGAGGAACCATCCCCAGTCGATGCGCTGGTTGAGTGCGGGATCGACGATATCGAGAATGTTATAGAGCAAGCCGGTCCACACGAGCGGGGCGAAAAGGCCGCCGAACACAATCGGCCGGCGCGGAAGCATCGGCAAGAGCGCGCCGTAGAGCAGTCCGACTAAAATCGACGTGGTGAGATGCAAGATCGTCGCCACGACCAACAGCTCGATGTGGAAAGCCTCCATCTGCGCCGTGCTCACCTGCGTCTGCGCGTAGATGACCGCGCCGAGGAGATTGATGGGATACCAGATGCTGTGATGACTCGCCACCCCGTACAGCACCGCCAGCAACGCCATCGCGCCGGCGCCCGCCAAGCCGCCCTTGATCCCCGCCGAAATGGGGTAGATCTCGAGCGGCAGGCGCGCGCGATGCGGCCGCGCTTCGGCTGAAGCGGCGATGCGCGCGACCTTCCTCGTCGATACGGCGATTGTGACCGGCTTCGCGGTCACCGGCACGGTTTCGTGGCGCTCGTGCGGCAGAACCTGCAGGAACCAGCCGACGCCGCCCGCCAGCGCGAGCACGCCGCCGATCGCCGCAACGATGTTGTTGGTCACCAGGCCCGTGGCGGCGAGCGCGATGCCCAGAGCGAGCAGCGGCGGCCAAAGCGTCGGCGACGGGAGCTGCACGCTCTCTTTGCCCGACTGACCCGTTGGATTCGGTTCGTGCGCCGAAGTCATATAATTTCTCCGCTATTCCACGCCGAGATCAACTCTCCCGCGATCACTTGAGACCGTAGACCACAATGAACACGACGACCCACACGATGTCGACAAAATGCCAGTACAGCGAAAGAATTTCGCAACGCTCGTGATGTTCGGGCTTCACTTTGCCGAACAGCGCAAAGATCATGACGGTCGTCAGCGCGATCAGGCCGATGATGACGTGCGACGCGTGCAGGCCCACGAGCGCATAGTAGGTGGTGCCGAAGAGGTTCGTCTGGATCGTGAAGCCTTCGCTATAGATGAGGTGGTGCCATTCGCGGGCCGTCCCACCAATGAAAAACGCGCCGAGAGCCAGCGTAATAAACCACAGGCCAGCAAACACGGCTGTCTTGTCCTTGGCCAAAGCCGACACAGCCCAGTGAATCGTGAAGCTGCTGAGCCACAGACCGATGCTTGTGAAGATCGGGACGGTGAGAATTTGCTGTGGCGTGGGGCCGCTCAGGCTCTTGCCAATGTAAAAGATGTAGGCGGCGATGAAGATCGTGAAGATCGCCGACTCCGCCAGAATCAGGCACAGCATTCCCACGCGGCCGCGCGAGGGAAGTTTCCAGGCGCTCTCGGTTGCGGAAATGTCGATCGGTGTCGCGCTCATAGCGATTCTCACTTGATCGCTCACTCGTATTTCCAATCCGGGTCTTCCGGATGCTTGATGTCCCACAGCGGGCGCCGGCTTTGGACGGACGGGAACCATCGCGAAATTGTAATGCGGCGGCGGCGAGGTGGTGGCCCACTCGAGCGTCCACGCATCCCAGGGGTCGTTCCCGGCGGGCGCGCCTTTGAAATACGACTGGACCATGTTGTAAACGAAAATCAGGATCGCAACCGTCTGGACGGCCGCTCCGATCGACACGATCATGTTCCAGGTTTCCCAGCCGCGGCCGGCTTCGTAGGTGTAAACGCGGCGCGGCATCCCGAGCAGGCCGGGGATGTGCATGAAATCGAAGGTCAAGTGGAATCCGATTACGAAGAGCCAGAAGTGCCATTTTCCGATGGTCTCGTTCAACATGCGGCCGGTCATTTTCGGGAACCAATAGTAAAAAGCGCCAAAGATCGTGAAGAGGATGCCACCCACAATCACGTAGTGAAAGTGAGCGACCACAAAATAGGAATTTGCGAGCTGCCAATCGAAGGGCGCCGATCGCCAGCATGATGCCGGTCAATCCGGCAATCAGGAACTGGAAGATGAATCCCACGCAGAAAAGCATGGGAGTGGCAAAACGGATTTTGCCTCCCCACATGGTCGCGAGCCAATTGAAAATTTTGATCCCGGTGGGCACGGCGACCACCATCGTCGTAAGCACGAAGAAGGCGTTTCCGTACGACGGCATCCCGACCGTGAACATGTGATGCGCCCAGACGCCGAGGCTCACGAAACCGATGCTCACCGTCGCCGCGACCATCGCCGGATAGCCGAACATTGCCTTCCGCGAAAACACGGGGATGATTTCCGAGACGAATCCGAAACACGGAATGATGAGGACGTAGACCTCGGGATGGCCGAAGATCCAGAAGAAATGCATCCACATCACGACCGAGCCGCCCGCGTCGGTATCGAAGAAATGCCCGCCGATGTAGCGGTCGACCATCAGCATGATCTGGGCGGCCGTGAGCGGGCTGATCGTGACGAGCACGAGTCCGCCCATCACCAGGTTCATCCAGGCGAAGAGCGGCATGCGGCTGAGCGTCATGCCCTTGCAGCGCATCGAGAGAATCGTGGCGACGAAATTCACGGCAGCGCCGATGCTGCCGACGCCCGCTACCAGCAGCGAGAGAGTCCAGTAGTCCGTGCTGTGGCCGGGCGAAAAGGCCGGCGCCGTGAGCGGCGCGTAGGCGAACCATCCGACGTCGGGCGCGCTGCCTCCCTGAGAAATCGCGCCTCCGGCGAAAACGCTGCCGTACAGGAGGAACCCGCCGAGGGCCGTCATCCAGAAGCTGAAAGCATTCAGGCGCGGAAACGCCATGTCGCGCGCGCCGATCATCAGCGGAACGAGATAGTTTCCGAAGCCGAAGAGGATCGGCATGGCGACGAAAAAGACGCCGGTCGTGCCGTGCAGCGTGAACAGACGGTCGAAGGCCTGGGGCGAGAGAAACGTGGAATTCGCGTGCGCCAGCTGAATGCGCATAAGAATCGCTTCGATTCCCATAACGACGAGAAACAGCAACGCGTAGACGATGTACATGATCCCGATCTTCTTGTGGTCGACGGTGGCGAGCCATTCGTAGACCACGCTCAGCGGGTTCTTGTGCAGCGTCAGTGGTATGGATTCGGAAGCCATTATTTTATCGAAGCTCTTTCTTCGATCTCCTTCTTTCGATCCTCTAGCGCAGCGTCTCGAGATACGCCGCGATCTGATCCAGCTCCGGGTCCGTAAGAGTTTGCGGCGGCATCAGCGAGCCGGGCTTGAACGTGCCGGGATCGCGAATCCACTTGCGCAGATTCTCGGTCGTGTTCGGCACGGCACCCGAGCCGATCGTATCGCGGCTCATCAAGTGCGTCAGGTCGGGCCCCACTTTCCCCATCGCCGGCGTGCCGCGAATCGTGTGGCAGATGAAGCACAGCTTGGCCTGAAACAGCGCGCGACCGGCGGCGACTGAAGGGTCCGAAACGGCGGGCTGCTGTTGCTCGTGCACCCAGCGATCGAAATCTTCGCGGTTCTGTACGTAGACGCGCAGTAGCATCTTCGCGTGCTGCGTCCCGCAGTATTGCGAGCACTGACCAAGAAAAAGCCCCGTCTCCTGTGGGTCGATCCACATGGAATTCGGATGATTGGGAATCAGGTCGGTCTTCCCGGCGAGGCGAGGAACCCAAAAGCTGTGATCCACGTCGGCGGAAAGCAGCGCGAGGTATGTCGGCGTCGGATGCTGGGGATCGCTCACCGGCACGTGCAGCTCGTTGGCGGCCACGAAGCCATATTGATCGTAGCGATATTCCCACCAGAACTGGTGAGCGGTGACTGTGACCTGAATCGCGTCCGCGGGGCGCTTCGCATCCTGCACGCGGTGAATCACCTGCGCGGTGCTGAGGAATAGCACGACGACGATGAGGACGGGAAGAACCGTCCACGCGAGTTCCATTTGGTTGCTGCCATAGACCTGCGGCGGCTCGTCGTCATCATCGCCCTTGCGCTGGCGGAACTTGACCACAGCGTAGGCCAGCAGGCTGAAGACGACCACGAAGATCGCGCCCTCAACCTCCAGCCCGAACATCGAGAGGCGGAAGATGGAATGCGCGGGCGTGGAATCCGGCGCAAAAATGTTTGTAGGGCTAAGGTCGGGGGTGTGCGAGTCGGCCAGGGCCGCGCTGGCCGTGCAGAAAATCGCAGCGGCGATTCGCAGCGAAGGACCGAGCCACGACCGAGCAGTTTTTTTCCGCACCTGCTAGACCCCTCACGAAGGAAGACACCGAGATAGAGCCGGATTCCCCGAGATCGCCCGCTTCACGCAGCCATCCGAAATGGAGTCGCGCAAGATATCACGCAGCGCCGGCAAGTTAATGTGACCTGCGTCACACCTGACGCTGACCGAAACGCCGCTTATTCTAAGGCAAACTTCATTGTCCGTGGGGAAAAACTGGTTGGCGCAACTCTTTTCTCTGCGGCTCCTACTGACTCGTTTTCTTGGTGGTGATGATAATGCTCTTCAACGCCTCCGGGTCGTTTTTGAGCGCATCCTTCCCCGCTGGGAATTGATTCGCCTGAAGCAAGTAAGCAACAACATCGAGAGCAGCCTCTGGGGTGAGGCTGCCCGGGCTATCCGGCGGCATGGTCGTATCAGTGACTTGGAAGAGATCGTTTACCGTCTCTCCTTCCCAAGTCTGGGTGAAGGAGTCGCCGGCGAGCGCCTGGGCCTCGCCGCTCCCGCTCAGGTCATCCAAGTGACATTTGGCGCAGTTCTGGCTGTACTGCGCTTTGCCTTCCTTGGCTTGGTCGTCGGTGTAAACCCCGTCCTGAGTTGTCTTCGTCGGCTTCGCGTTGGTCTGCGCCGCCCGTGCTGTGCCACCCGCCCGTGCCGTGGCACCTGCGTATGCGGCGAATACGGCAGCCAACGCGATGGCCAGCACGGTCACGCCACGCGTGACAGAACTTGTGCGCTTTGAGAAATCCACGTTTTTATCGGAGTCCATACAATCCCTGTCCCCCTGATTCTTCAACCGGAATTTGCTGATTCTAACCTTACCTTTCTTTACGCACAACGCGATATGCCCGGCGCAAGGTCAACGCAGACGTTCCCTACGAACCTCGCGAGTTCAGGATTGGCGCGCCCAACTTTTTATCATTCCCCCGGAGTATATGGCGCGGGCGCCGGCGTAGCTGGCGGTGGCGGCATGGGGGCATTCGCATCCAGCGCGAACGTGTATATGCGTGCTTTACCCGCACGACCGACGAGAATCGAAACGTACTGCTTTCCGTCCAGCATGTACGTCACAGGACTCGCAAACCCACCCAGCAGCTTGGCCGACCAAAGCTTCTCACCCTTGTCGGCGCTGTACGCAACGAAATCTGCGTCACCCGCAGCCGTGAACACAAGGTTGCCGGCTGTGGTTACCGTTCCGCCGCCAAGTGCGCCGCCGTTCATCAGGGGAATCCGCCAGCGTGCCGTCTGAGTCGTCGGGTCCCAAGCTATCAGGGAACCCCCTCGTTCACTCGGCTGCGGCGGGGGCGGGGTTGCCTGGCCGGGAGGCGGTGGAGGCGGTGGAGTCGGGGGCCTGAAGACGATTCCCCAGTTGTATACGCCGAGCTGGGGCTTGAACTCCGACGCCGCAACGTAATGGAAGCTGCCGTCCATCGCCGGAATGTACACAAGCCCGGTCTGCGGATTGAACGACATCCCCGGCCAGTTATGCCCACCTGCGGGACCCGGCCACATTGTCACGCCGCTGGCATCGGCATCGTAGTGGACATTGGGAGCTTCAATCGGGCGCCCTGTTTTCGGGTCGACGCCCTTTGCCCAAGTAACGTTCACGATCGGCGCGGCGGAGATGAACTGCCCCGTCTTGCGGTCGAGCACGTAAAAGAATCCGTTCTTGGGAGCCTGCATGAGCACCTTCCGCAGCTTCCCGTTGATTGTCAAATCGGCAAGAGTCATGCCCTGTACGGAATCGTAGTCCCATTCGTCGCCCGGCGTGGTCTGGAAATACCAAACCTGCTCGCCCGTCTCCGGCCTAAGAGCGAGGATCGAACAGATGTACAAATTGTCTCCGTCCTGCGGGCTGCGATATTTTGTGACCCATGGGCCGCCCTGGCCGGTACCCACGTACACAAGATCGAGGTCGGGGTCGTAGGAAATTCTGTCCCAGGGGTTGCCGCCCCCGCCCAATTTCCACCAGTCCCCAGTCCATGTCTTCGCCGCGGCTTCCATGGCCTTGCTCTCAAATGGCTTCGAGGGATCGCCCGGAACCGTATAGGTGCGCCACAGTTGCTTGCCTGTTTCCGCATCGTAGGCGGAAACGTAGCCGCGAACGGCGTATTCGCCGCCGCCATTGCCGATAATGACCGCGCCTTTCGCGACAAGCGGCGCGCCGGTGATGCTGTAATCTTCGTTTGCGCCCGCCGTCCGGACGTCCCACACGACCTTGCCGGTTTCCGCATCGAGGGCTACAAGTCTCGCGTCGAGGGTGCCGACGTAGACTTTCCCGTCGTAAATGGCGACTCCACGGTTTCCGGGGCCGCAACAAATACTCGGTCCCGTGCGAACCTTGTCGGGCTTTCCGGCGGATCCCGGCGGGAAATTTTGGTGGCTAATTTTCGGATCCCAGCGCCACTTTTCTTTTCCGGTTCTCGCGTCGAGGGCGAAAACCACGCCCCAGGTCACGGTTGCATAGAGAGTTCCGTTCGATACGATCGGTGTTGCTTCGACCGTTCCGGGAAGGGAACCGGTGTCGTAATACCAGGCCAGCCCGAGCCGGCTCACGTTGGTCGTATCGATCTGCTTGAGCGGGCTGTACCGCGTCGCCGCGTAATCGCGGTCGTTCGACAGCCATTCCTCGCCATGCTTGGCTGCGTTTTTTAGCGCGGCATCGTTCACAGGCCGCGATTGCTGAGCCGCAGCGACCGAGGCCGACAGAGCGACCGTTACAGCAAAGAGCCAAATTTTCTTTCCATTTAGGATTTGCATTGAGGTTCCCTTCATGCCGCCGATCCAAAGCCCATAGTCAGTATGTTCATGATTAGAAACGCTGCACGGTCTCGTTTCGACGGCGAAGGGCACAGCCGCCGACAGAACCAACAAGCCAGTTGCAGTTATCGCATCATTTATAACCGCGGGACTCGCTTGCGCAGTGACCCCCATCACTTGAGGCTGTGACAGGCGATGCAACTTTGTTGGTGAGGTCAACTAAGAAAAGCAACATGGGCGGCGACGGCTGCTGAAGTGGCGAACGTACCGGGCGCCCTTTCAGCTCTACCTCGGTTCGTAGGCCCCTTCTTCCATTTCGAGTTTGTGGCGGATCGACTTATAATCCCAATCACCAAGGCTACCTTACACTTGCCCGAACCAGGCCCCAGCCCGGAGCGCTATTCGCTCGCCGTCATCACCGATGACGCCGACATTTTCCCTGAAATCCGAAAATATTTAGGCGGAGAATTTCGTACATCGCTTGCGACCAGCGAAGACGAAATTAGAGCCGTCATCGACCGAGATGACGTTCACGCCATTCTCTTCAGCCTGGATGCGATTGGCGAGGGACCCGGCGACGCCCTCGAGGTGCTCGAAGAGATTCGCAGAATTCGTGACGATGTGGTTCTCGTTGCTTTCACACGGATCAACCAGCGCACGATTCCGCTGAAGGCCAGCCAAGCGGGCGCGGACGAGTTCTTCCTTTTTCCGATCAACTACGACGAGCTCAAAATCGTGCTGTCGCGTGCGATCGAGAAACGCGCACTCGAACTCGAAGGCCGCCGCCTGGTTCAACAGGTGGAGAACAAAGCCGTGTTTTTCGGACTGGTCGGCGCGAGCCCCGCCATGCAGAAGGTGTACCAGGCGACTGAGGCCGTGGCCGGCACCGGGGCGTCCGTGGTGATTCGCGGCGAAAGCGGTGTGGGAAAAGAGCTCGTGGCTCGGGCGATCGTCCAGTGCAGCGATCGCGCCGCGCAGCCGTTCGTGTGCCTGAATTGTTCTGCTCTGCCGGAGAGCCTCATGGAGTCGGAGCTTTTCGGCTACGAGAAGGGCGCGTTTACCGGGGCAGACTCGGCCAAGCCGGGCCTCATCGAACTCGCCCATTCGGGGACGCTTTTTCTCGACGAGATCACGACGCTGCATCCTAGCCTGCAGGCCAAATTGCTGCGCGTCCTGCAGGAACGCTCGGTGCAGCGGCTGGGCGGCCGCTCGGTTAGACGAATCGACTTCCGCCTGATTACGGCGACGAACGAGGACCTCGAGAACTGTGTCCGCAAAGGCCGCTTCCGCGAGGACCTATACTTCCGTATCAACGTCGTGCCCATCACCGTTCCGCCATTGCGGGAACGCCGGGGCGACGTGGCGCTCCTGGCCGACCATTTCCTGCGCATCTACTGCGCCTCGATGAAGAAGCCCCAGAAGACGCTAAAACCCGATGCGCTGGAGGTTCTGGAGGCGTACGAGTGGCCCGGAAATGTCCGGGAGCTCGAGAACGTGATCCAGCGGGTGGTCGTCATGGTGAGCAGCCCCGTCGTGACCCTCGAAAACCTGCCCCAGCAGCTTCTGCAGCACAGCGCCACGGTCCAGGAGGCTATTCTAATACCCGAGGAAGGTGTGGATTTTGATGCGGAGATGGAGCGCGTCGAGATAGCCTATCTGAACGCAGCGCTTCGGCGCACCGGCGGAAAGAAAAGCGCGGCGGCCGAGCTTTTGCGGCTGGACGGGCAGCGGATGAAATACCTCTGCCGGAAGCTCAGGATCCAGTAGGGCCAGAAAATTGGTTAAAAATTGACCATGGAAGGTTTAACTTTTAACCTATCGGTTAAATTCTTGCCATTGCAGCTTGTCCGCGGATTGGTGCTTTCGTACTAAGCCCTTTATTTCCAGCTGGAGTTTCTTGGCGTCCAGGGCTTCGGGCGTTTGGCAATTCTCATGCAATAGGTGATGTCGCACGGCGAAAACAAAATCGAGCCAGGAGAGGCAGCCATGTCGATCGAGAAGAAGAGCCTGATCAGCACCCTCAAGACCACCAAGAAGGCGAACGCGGTGAAGGACGACCTCGCGGGCGGCACGACCGTCAGCCCGACGCAGAAGATGCCATTGGTGCTGAAACCCACCGTGAGGCTCAAGAAGCTCAAGAAGCTGAAGAAGTTCTAAGAGATTGAGAACTTCCGGCTTCGACACCTGCCGAAGTGAAAGGGCCTCGACCAAATTCGAGGTCCTTTCACTTTACCAGAGCTTTCGAGCGAAGAAGAGCCAGCCCTCTCTCCAGATCAGACCCGCCAGACTGCGGCGCGCGCCGTAGATTCTCGCCGTGCCAACCATTCCCGGCTTGAGTCGTCCTTCCGAATTAGCAACCACTACCTGAGCGACGTAGAAGTTGGGAGTCGCCAGTCCCTTGTACTCGGTTGCCTGCGCAATGCCAGGATCTATTTCCGACGATTTTGGGGCGAGCGACAAAACCCGGGCGTCGAACTTTGACCAGAGGCCATCAATCCCCAGCCGAGTGCGCGCGCCGATCGCAATCCTGTAGACGTCGTGCTCGGAAACGAAAATGCGCGCACGCATCCGGCTCAGGTCCGCGATTTCCGTAAGCGTCGTACCGCTGGGCACGTAGGATCCCAATAGGTCTCGCACGCGCGGGGTGAGCACAAGGCCCGAAATCGGGCTCAGGACGTCGAGATGGGCTGTTTCCGCTTGAAGATCGCGGGCCTGTTTGGCGAGGCGGTCGCGTTCCTGATCGGCGGCGCCGAAGTCCGCGTAATGCAGTGCCGCCGAGTTTGCCCGTATGGAAGCCGTCTCGTAATCCGTCTCGGTACCGGCGAGCTGCGATTGAAGCGGCAAGTTGCGGAGCTGGATGAGCGGCGCGCCCGCCTGAACCTGCATGCCCTCGTCGGCATAAACGCGCGTCACGCTTCCGGCAACGACGTTTCGTACGACCGCGGTTTGCACGGGCTCGAGTACAAACTGTCCTTTCACCGAGTCGTGCCAAAGCGGCAGCAGAAGCACCAATGCAGCTGACGCTCCGATGGCCCAAGGATGCCGGGAACGAAACCACGCCCAAACGCGATCTTTTTTATCCAAGTAGACGAATTTCATAAAGTTCACCAATATACGAATTCTCGAGCGAAATATGAGGCCTGCCGTGGCGAGTTCGGGAATAAACGACCAATCGGGATCGAAATTGCGGAAGACGTTTCCGACAAAGGCCGCTACGATGTACAGCACGGTATAACTATAGGCGCCTGAGAGCAGCGCGTAGGCCGCATAACCGAGCCGACGGCGCCGCGGAACGTAGGGCACGTCCACCGGGAGCTTCCAGATGTGCCGTTTCACCCACGCGGACACGTAGGCGGTGGAATTTTCCTTCAAATCCGCCACGCCCAGAATCTCGCTCATGATGTAGTAACCATCGAGTTTCATCAGCGGATTGAAGTTGATCAGCAGGGACGCGATTCCTGTGATCAGCATCATCATGTAGGCGACGGAGTGCAGCGTGGTATCCGGAGGCGACAGCCACCAGGCGATCGTCGCCACGGCACAGATGTAGAGTTCCGACCATGCGCCCGCCAGAGAGATCACCATCCTCTGGTAGCGGGACCCCATTATGTCGCCTTCGGACGTGTCCGTATAAAACGCCGGCGTGAGATAAATCAGGAGAAAACCCATGGCGGGCACTCGGCCGCCGTAATGCTTGCAAGCATGGCCATGGCCGATTTCGTGCCAGCACCCGGCGACCACGGCGACGACGTAGAAAATCCCTACGTCCGCCCAGGTCTTTTGGGAAAAATTGAAAAAGCGCAGGGTGTCGCGTCCGATGTCTCCCCAATACTCTATCGTAATGGCGGCCATAACCCCAAAGAGGACGAAGGAAAGCAGCGTGAACCACCAGGTGTAGACGAACGACGTGCGATTGTGAAACCAGGTGAGAAAACGGTCAGGATTTACGGCGGGGAAGGCGATTTCCGCGAGGTCTCCCCACTTGCTCTTTTTCGCCCTGAGGGCTTTGCGCCGCTTCTGCGCGTCTTTCTGCATCAACAGCACATTTTTTTCCTGCGGAGTCTTGTGCCAGAATTCGTCGGCCTCGAGCGCAGCGGCGAATTCACGAACCTCTTCGGTACTGTATTCCCAGCCGTGCTGTGCAGAATAGAGTCTCGCGATCTCTTCATACGACCGATTGCCGTCAAAGAGCTTTGCGAGTTCCCAATTCGGCTTTTGGAATCGGTACACCGCGTCCTGGCCGGGCACAAGAGCCCGGATGACAGGTTTTCCGTCCTCGATGTGTTCCTTAAAAACAATGTCCGGAGGGAAGCGCGGCGCGCGTTCCAAGATCACCCGAGCGGGGAGCTCGGGCAGGGCTACCTCGAGAACGCGCGTGAGATTCATTGCACGTGATCTAAATGGACGGAAGCTGTCATGCCGGGGTGCAGCGAGCCGCGGTTGCCGATGAGTTCAACCAGGACTTCGAATGTTCCGCTGGCCGGATCGACCACCGGGCTGATTTCACGCACGCGCGCCGAATGCCGCTCTCCGGGCGCGTCGGGCGAATCCACCTCGAATGCTTCCCCACGGCGGACTTTTCCGAAAAGCCTCTCCGGCAGCGTAAACCGGACGAGCAACGGCGCTTCGCTGGTAATCCAGAACAGGCGGTCGCCCTTGGCCACCGTCTGCCATTGCCGGACGTAGCGGCGCGCTACCAGCGCGTCAAACGGCGCGACGATTTTCGTCTTGTCCAGTTCGAGCTCGATCGAGCGTTCGTCGTCCCGTGCGTTGTTCAGCAGTTCTGTAACACGCTTGATATCCCAATCGTGCGATTCGACCTGATATTTCGCGTGCTGCACCTGCTCGGCGGAGGTGAGACCTTCGTTCCATAATTCTTGGGCGCGAACGTAATCAGCCTGTACTACGGATCTTTCGGCTTTCCAGTTGTTCAGATCGTCTTCGATGCTGCGGGATTTTGCGCGCGCGGAGTCGAGGTTTGCCTGGAGCTCCCGGTCATCCAATTGCGCCAGTAAGGTCCCGGCTTTCACCCGTGATGGGACGTCGTAGAAAATATTTGCAACCACGCCATCGCGTGGCGCGGTTAAGTCAACCTCATGCTCGACGACGATCGGGCCGGAAACCACCATGGCCGGGTCCAGCGGTGGCGGACTCGGTTGAGTGGGCGGGGGCGCGGCGGTTGCAGGAAGACTCGCCGCGTTTGAAACAGCCTCTAGCGGCGGTTTATCGCTACCGCAGGCTGCCAATTGCATTGCGGCAGCCACGACGGCCCAACAGAGGATTTTTCGCATGGCTTGCCTCCGGCGCATTTCTACCACCCGAACCAATACCACAATTTTGAATACGCCCAGAAAAGCGGGCCGCGGAAGAAGACGTAGCCGGCCGGGCGCCAGCCGACGCGAATCTTCCCTCGCCCCTCCATTCCAGCGCGAATGGCGCCGTCCGGGTTGGGGATGGACACGCGCGAATAAAACACTGTCGAATCTTGGACGGTTGTTGCTTTCGGGCTGACGATGGCGACTTCGCCATGAAATGTTCGCGTCGGGTAGCTATTCAATTTGACAGACGCCCTTTGCCCAACTTGCAGCAGGCCCGCGTCTGTGTCGGACGCGGCGACGTCCACGATCGCGCGCGAAGTGTCGACAACCTCGGCGAACGAGTCGCCACGGCCGAGTTTCCGGCCGACGAAATCTTCGACGTGTGGGGTAGCGATAGCCCCATCGATCGGCGAGCGAAGTTGCGAGTGATCCAAGAGCTCCTGTGCGCGACCGAGCTCCGCCTTCCAGTACGCCGCCTGAACGCGCTGCACGCCGGCCGTGGTTCCGTCGTTGGTTGCGAGCGCCTGATTCATTTGCAGGAGCGCTGATTCGTACCGAGCTTGCGCCTCCGCCACCGCGGATTGTGCGTTCCAGTCCTCCATCTCGGCAACCACCTGCCCGGCGCGTACGATCTGACCTTCCGTGACGAGAACTTTGCTGACTACGCCGTCCGTCTCGGGCTGAATTTCCGCCTGGCGCAGCGGCGCGACCACGGCATCGCCATCGACGCGGAGCGGCAAGGGAAACGCCACAAGAAAAAGCACAGCTGCCGCGGAGCCCGCAAGGATCAGCCCGCGGCGGCGCTTTTCCATTGCCATGAACTTCCGTTTGCGGACCAACACGGGCTCGAGGACAGAGATGAACGGCACTTCCTTGTACATCTGCGCGTTGCGCAGCGCGACCGTCGCCTGGCTCGAGAGGACCTGCAAAATTTCCAAATGAGCGGCATTCAAGAAATCGGGATCCCGGCTTTCCAGGCACAACATTCCCACGCGGCCCGTATCGTCATTGAGAGGCATGGCGTAGAAGCCGCGCATCCCGGACTCCGCAAAATATTTCCGGAACTTCGCCCGGGTCTCTTCCCGGTCCGCGTCGATCTCCTCGCCGTGCTGCTGCACATGAATGATCTCGGACGACAGCGCGGCCCATTGCAGCACTTCATTCAGCGGCGCGAGTTCCGGCGAGTCGGCATTCACTTGCGTTAAGCCCGTAACGGCGCTGAGTTTGAAGCGACCGTGACGCTCGAGAGCCAGCGAGGCGCGCTCGTAGGGAATCACCGCTTGCGGCGCATTTACGATGGTCTGCAGCATGCGCTCGAGATTCAGCGTTGACGTGATCTCGTGGCTTACGGTGTTGAGCGTTTCAAGGATCTCCACCTTGCGTTCGGCCACCAAAAGGCTCGCGTTGTGCAATGCGGTGGATGCCGTGTCGCTCAGACTCGTGAGAGTGAACAGATCATCTTCGCCAAAGCTCGCGCCGTCGGACTTGTTTACGGCTTCCACGACGCCGACGAGCGAGCCGCGATCCATGATCGGTCCCGCCAGCAGCGAGTGCACCAACGGCTCCCCAGCCGCCGCGTTCCGCTGCGCGAGTCGTGGATCCGCTGGGTCCGAAATGCAAACGCCTTCTCCGTTGTCGGAAACAACGCCTGCGACTCCTTCGTTCGGCTTGAGAACCTGCCCCTGGAAGGAGGTGTGATCTTCGCCGTTCTGGTGCATCAACTCGAGACTCTCATCCGGATGCAAAAGCCAGATGTTCACGGCCTGGGCTCCCAGAATTTCCAGGAACTTAGAGCCGATGAGCGGCAATAATTCTTCCATCTCGAGAGTCGACGAAAATACCTTTTCCAGATCGTAGAGTTGCGTGATGCGAGTGATGGACCTGAGCGTTCCGTTTCGCTCCTCTTCGTAGGATTGCGCGGAAACGATGGCTGCGGCTCCCAAGTGGCATACCGGTTGCAATGCTTCAACGGCTTCCTCGCCAAGCTCATCGTCGAATGAAAGAATCTCCAGCGCCCCGACCAGGGTCTCGTCTTTGAGTAACGGAAGGCAGCAAAGCGAACACAGCGTCTTGCGAATGTCAACGTGGGAATAATCCTCACGCCTTAGCGCCGCCCCGCTGTGCAAGATAGGAGACACGTCTTCGGTCAACTGGCCGAGCAAACCGGAATCTGATTCGATTGCCTGGTCATTGATGTTGGCCTCGCCGACCGTTGCCTTCGGTGTCCAGTAAGTGGCATCGGAATGGGCCGCGAGCGTATAGACATTGACGGCAGACTCAGGAAATAACTCGGCGACGAAACGAGCCAGCACCTGCGCCCGTGGTGCTACCTCCTGCTGTGTCAGCAGACTGGAAGAGAGGACAGAGAGATCCAGAATGGATTCCTGTTTGCGGCTCAACGGCGTTCTAGCCTTCCGCCCGTTCACTCCTTCGGGGAAACTTCCCGGCGGACTGAGTTCCTTGCATTTTGGGCCAGGATTCACTACAACTTGGGTGCGCGCACTCTAGCAAAGGCACTTGTAGGTGTCAACGACAGCGGGAATCCCGACCTTCCCGCCCGCTCGAGGGAGACATTCTTGGGCATCGAAACGAAAACGCAGGGCGAAGTGAGAATTGTGAAGGTGACAGGCCGCCTGGGAATGGGACCCGAACTGAACCACTTTGGCGTGATTGTGAAGGAACTTTTGGACCAGTCTCATAACAAGATCGTTCTCGACCTCGAGGAAGTGCCGACGATCGACTCAAGCGCGATCGGTATGCTGGTTCGCTGCTTGACTTCCGCGAAACAGAGCGGCGGATCGATCAGGCTCTTCAAGCCGGCGAAATTTGTGGTGCAGACGCTCAAGATGGTCGGATTGCTGAATCTTTTCCCCACGTACGACGATTTGCCCCAGGCGGTTGCGTCGTTTCAGTGACGCCATTTGGCCATTCACGGCACGAATACCGCCGAGTCGTACGAGGCATTTCAAGACGCTGGTTACCGATGCGTCGTAACGAGATCGCGCCAGCCGCACCGGTTGCGGAAATGCGGCACCAAAGTTTTTCACAGGAGCGTTCTTCATGCGATCCGCGCGGTTCTGTATCGCGACGATCTTTGTATTGGCAGGATGGTTTGTCTCCGCGGCGGTCATCGACGAGCCCGTTCATGTTGATTCCGGATTAGTCTCCGGTATCGCGGGCTCGGATCCTGCCGTCCGCGTTTTCCTTGGGATTCCGTACGCCGCGCCACCCGTCGGACAACTGCGCTGGCGCCCGCCGCAACCCGCGGCCCATTGGGACGGCCTCCGGAAAGCCGATGAATTCGGGGCGAACTGTATGCAGCCGGCATTCCGCGGCGGCGCGATTCCCAGGGCGAATCCGCCCAAAATGAGCGAGGACTGCCTCTTCCTCAACGTCTGGACCGCGGCCACTTGGGCCCGCGAGCGGCGGCCCGTGATGGTCTGGATTCATCCCGGCGGCTACCAAACCGGCTCCGGGTCGAGCCCAGTCAACAACGGGGAAGCACTGGCCAAGAAGGGCGTGGTGGTCGTCACCATCAACTACCGCCTGGGCGTGTTTGGATTCTTCTCGTATCCCGAATTGACCAAGGAGTCCGAGCATCATGCTTCGGGCAACTACGGATTCATGGACCAAGTCGCAGCGCTCGAATGGATCCAGAGGAATATTGCGGCATTCGGCGGCGATCCGCACCGCGTGACCGTTTTCGGCGATTCGGCTGGAGCAGCCAGTATCGCCAATCTCATGGGATCGCCGCTTGCGAAAGGGCTGTTCCAGCGGGCGTCCGGCGAAAGTGGCGCGTGGATGGGCATTTCTGTCGCACCCATGCGAACGCTCGCGGAGGCGGAAGAAGCTGGCGTGAAAATGGCTGAGTCGCTGCACGCTCAAAGCCTGGAAGACCTGCGCGCGATGCCGGCGGAAGATCTGCTCAAGGGCGGCCGCGGCGGCGGACCCGTGATCGATGGATGGTTTCTCCCGGAAGACGTCGGCACGGTATTCGCCGAGGGCAAGCAGAATGATGTGCCGTTAATCAGCGGATCGAACAAGGACGAAGGAACATTTTTCCTTCAGCCCACGACGGCCGCGAAGTTCATCGAGCGTTCGCGCGGGCGTTTCGGCGATCAGGCGGACGCGTTTCTGAAGCTCTATCCGGCGGGCTCGGATGAGGAAGCGAACGCGTCGCAACTTGCCGCGTTTCGCGATGAGCTCGCGTTTGTGAACCGCATTTGGGCGCGCGCGCAGGCCAAGACCGGGCACTCGAGAGCGTTTCTCTATTACTTCACGCACCAGCCTCCTCCGCCCCCTGGTTCGACTTCCCGCGGCGGCTTTGGTTCGGGCGCCACTCACGGATCCGAAGCCCAGTTTATTTTCCAAAATCTGCTGCCGCCCCGCGCGTGGACGGACCTCGATCATCAAGTTTCAGACATGCTCTCGTCGTATTGGGTGAACTTCGCGAAGAACGGCGACCCAAACGGAAAGGGCCTGGCGAAGTGGCCGGCTTTTAACGACAAAACGAAGGACCGGCCAATGGTCTTGGGCGATCGAGCCGAGATTGGGCCGGCGCCGAATCGCGCGCAGCTCGCGTTTTTCGAGCAGCTTTACGAGAAGGAACGTGGAAGCGAACACTGAGCCGCGTCATTCACAAGCGCTCCGCCGGATCGTTTTGTCTCTGGCTTGCCGAGCCGAAGCCCGCTGCGGCGGGCGAAGGATGGTGGGCCTGGGTGGACTTGAACCACCGACCTCACCCTTATCAGGGGTGCGCTCTAGCCACCTGAGCTACAGGCCCGCAAACAACGCAGAAACGATTTATTCATGATAGGCGGCGCGCGGCGCATTGGTCAAGACGTTCGGTGACCGTTGCGTTCGGAGACAGGGGCGTTTCAGGAATCGCTCAGTTACGTCCACGAAAGCGCCAAGCATCGAAGTGTCAGCTAACGGTCATCTCGTCGACGTAGCACCAGCGCCAGTCCTCGCCGGGCTCGAACGACTGAATGATCGGGTGGTGCGTTGCGTGGAAGTGCTTCGTCGCATGCTTGTTTTTCGAGCTGTCGCAGCATCCGACGTGGCCGCAGCTGAGGCACAGCCGCAAATGGACCCAGGTGTCGCCCATCTCGAGGCACTCTTTACATCCGTTGCCGCTGGGCTTAACGTCGCGAATTTCCTTGGTGTGCTTGCAGGTTTGCGCCATGGCGGGCCTCCGAATTTAGCCGACTCACCGAGTATAAACTCGCTTCAGGCAAAGAGCATTTTGGGACTTCCGGCGCCGATCGCCGGAGGCTAGGCGTGGGCGGCGCTGTCGCGAAAACTGGCGAGGGCTTCTGCTTCATTCGTGTAGGTGGGGAAGCATTGCACCAGCCGGGTCAACTCGAGAATCTCCTTCACGTGTCCGTTCGGATTGAGGAGCTTGAGGCTGCCGCCGTCGCGTTGGAGCGTGACGAACGATCGCACCAGCGTGCTCAGACCCGAGCTGTCCACTTGCGCGACGTCGTTCAAATTGATGAGAATGTTGCACGGCGCGCTCTCGGCCAGTTTGCGCAATTCCGCGGCGAGGGAATCGTTGGTGCGGCCAATGACGACGCGGCCCTGCAGGTCCAAAATTGTGACGTTCTCGGATTTTCGCCCCGAAATTCGCAGGTCCATCGCCGCCCTCCCCGGCCACCATGGCTCACGCTACGTCGAGCAAGCGCATGGGTGGCCGAAACTGGTTCGCACTTGGGGAGCATTATAGCGCCCCAAGCCATTGAAAACGCAAGCCTCCGCCCCTTCGCGGCGGCCTATTTTACCTGCAAGGACTTGATGTACTCCGTGAGATCGGCGATGCGCGCCGCCACTTTCGCTTCGTCAGCTTTCGTCGCGGCCTTGAACATGATGCCCCACACCGGCATCTCCGCGGGACCGTGGTCGGGCATTTTCACGCCGACCAATAGGACGGACCTCACGTAGGCCGCAGGAAATTCTCCGTCGTGACGTTTGGCGAGCGTCGTCAGATCGGGCGGCGGCTCTTTGAATGGCGACGATGCGGGTGGCGGCCCGTTTCCTTTTCCGTCGTTGCCGTGGCAGACGGCGCAATCCCGCTTGTAGATTTTCGCGCCGGCCGCGAGCGACGAATCCGGTTTCGCCTGCTTTTCCTGGGCGGCGCTAAGACTCGCGGAAAATCCCACCAGTACGCAGCAAACGATGATTTTGCGAATGGCGCTCGAGCTGGGGCTCATGAGAGGTGCTTCCATTATTCCGAGCGAGCGCGTTTTGTCAATGAAGCGATTATCTTGAACCGCTACGCCTTCGCGGAGAGTGCCGCCTTCACGCGCCCCGGCGTGAACGGCACTTGCCGGACGCGCGCGCCGGTGGCATCGAAGATCGCATTGCCGATCGCCGCGGCGGAAAGCGTGATCGCCGTTTCTCCCGCGCCCGTCGCTTGGGCGTCGCGGCGGTCGATGAGAACGCTCTCAATCGCAGGGACCTCGAAACCGAGCGGCAGCGAGTGGTAGGTTCGCCAGTCGACCGAAGTCACTTTGCGATCGTCCCACGTGATTTCTTCGCCGAGCGCGCGGCTCATGCCTTGCAATATTCCGCCCTCGATCTGGTTGCGCAAGCCGTCCGGATTCGACACCGGCCCACAATCGAGCGCGACGACAAACCGCCTGGGCTGCACGTGCCCGGTCGCTCGATTCACATCCACTTCGGCGACAACCGCCGCGTATCCGTTGCCGCCCTCGTACGCCACGCACGCAACGCCACGCCCAGTGGCGCTGGCGCCGCGTCGATCGCCGCTCTGGGGCGATGGGCGCGCCGCCCAGCCGGCTTTCTGTGCCGCAGCTTTCAGCACCTCGATGATTCGCGTCTCACTCAAATGCTGCAGCCGGTACGCGACCGGATCGGCCTTCACATGGGCGCAGATTTCGTCCATAAAGCATTCGTGCGCGAATGTGTTTTGCAATCGCAATGGCGAACGCAGCGGCCCCGTAAAAAAAGGCGAGGCCACGGTGCGCATCATCACGCGTTCGCTGCGGATCGAACCGCCTCCGCCGCACTGGTCGCCGACGCATCCCGCCAAATACGATGGCACCGCATTGCTGCCGTTGCGCAGCGGCCTAGTGGGCTCGACGGCCGCCCGCGGCGAAACTATCTCGGGATCGAAGCCGGCCAGCATGCCCGTGATCACGTTTCCCGGCTTGTCGTATCCGGGTCTGTTGCCGAGCGACACCGACCAGCTCACGCAGTCCCACGCCGCGATCGCGCCGCTTGCATCGATCCCGGCCTGCTGCTCGATCGCGCTTGCCGAGCCGTAGTTCTCGGAAAGAAACTCGTCCTCCCGCGTGAGTTGCACGCGAACGGGCCTGCGCACCGCCTGCGAGAGCAGCGCCGCATCGTACGAGACCGTATCCGCTGCGTTGAGTCCATAGCAGCCCGAGCCGCGAACGAAGATCACGCGCACGCTTTCGGATGGCAGGCCTGTCAGCATTGAGATTCCGTGCTGCGTCGGATACACGGATTGTGTGGGCGACCAGATCGTCGCGCGGTCCGCCTGCACGTCGGCCACCGCGCACGACGAGCCGATCGAACCGTGCGCCTGATAGGGATACGAATAGGTGGCTTTCAAAACGTGCGAAGCCGCCTTCAGTTTTTCGTCCACATCTTTGGAATCCACGAGCAGGAAGTCGCTCGATGGCTGCTGGCGAATGTACTCGTAGAAGCCGCTCTGCGCCGGCAGACCGGGGCCCGGATTCCACGCCACCTTCAGTGCCTCCGCCGCTTGCGCCGCCTGCCACTGCTTTTCCGCCACGACGCCGATGAAATTTTTTCGGACGACGACCTTGATGATCCCGGCAATATGCCGCACGGATGTTTCGTCCACATTGGCGACCGTCGCGCCGATCTCCGGCGGACGCACCACCCGGCCGTGAACCATTCCCGGCACACGCACGTTGTGAACGAATTCGAAAGTGCCGGTCATCAGCGCGACTCGATCCGTCGATGGGACGGGTTGCCCCAGCATCGTCCACTCGCTTGGTGATCGGCGCTTGGCTGTAGGATTCACCGGCAGGTTGAATTGCTTGCCGCCAATCAGCTCGCCGTAGCTTACGCGGCCGCCGTCTTTCGCGGTGACCTCTCCATCCTCCGCAGTAAGCTGATCCATCGGCACGCCCAGATGCTCCGCCGCCATTCCTATCAGGGCTTCACGCGCGGTTGCCGCCGCCTGCGCGAGATTCCGAGCGTTGAAATTCGTTGGCGTCGACTGACTTCCGGAGGTTGTTCCCTGATCCGGCGTAATGGACGTATCGCACTGAATCAGTTTCACGCGATCGAGCGACACGCACAGCTCTTCGGCCACCAGCTGCGTCTGGACGGTGTACATGCCCTGCCCGAGATCGCATTTTCCGGTGTAGGCGGTCACGCTGCCGTCGGATGCGACCGCCAACCACGAGTCCAGCTTGAGTGGATCGATGTGCGAGGGATGCGTGTCGAATGGTCCCTGCGCTGCGGCAAACGGTTCGGCAACCGCTGCCCGGCTGAAGCTCACCACGAGGGCGCCCGAAGCCTTGAGAAAGTCGCGGCGGGAGAGTTCCTTCTTCATGCGCGGCTCCCCTGGTAGCGCTTGATCGCGCGCATCATTCGCGCATGCGTGAAGCAGCGGCATAGCACATTCGACAGCGCCTGCCGGATCTGCTCGTCGGAAGCCCTCGGATTTTCGTCCAGCAGCGCTTTCGACGCCAGGATTACGCCGCTGAGGCAGAATCCGCATTGCGACGCTCCCTCATCGATGAAAGCCTGCTGGATCGCATGGGGCTTTTCCGGAGTTCCAACGCCCTCGAGCGTCGTGACTTCGCGATCCTTCACCGCGCTGACCGGCATCACGCACGAGCGCACTGCCCGGCCTTGGATGAGCACCGTGCAGGCTCCGCACTGCGCGAGGCCGCAGCCGAATTTTGGTCCGCGTAATTGCAGCTCGTCGCCGAGCACGTAGAGCAGCGGCGTCTCCGGATCGACATCCACCGCGTGATCGCGACCGTTCACTTTCAGCGAAATAGAGGCCATCGGTTCGCTCGCAAAGCACAGCTTACACCGCCCGGCGAATCATCGGAGTACCGAATCGCGGCGGCGCCGGAGCACCGTGCGGATGCGGCTCGTCGAACAGAGGCTCCTTGACGGTCCTTATGAGAGCTTTATACAATGCTTAGACTTTGTTTATGTCATCGACCCTAGATCGAAATTGAGTTCGCGACCCCCTAAAGTGCCAATGGCTTCCAATCCTCAGGACTCTCCTCTCTCAAATACTATTCGGCCTGCAGCCCGAGTTTTGGTGGCCACCACGGCCATGCTGGCGTTCATTTCCTTCTGGCGCGCCGCGGCGGTGGTGCTCAACGACCTCGGATCCTCCGCCTTCTACGCGGGCGCGATTGCGGAACACTTCATCGGCAAGACGGCCCCTTGGTTTATCCTCGCCATCATGCTGTTCGCCTTCGCCGTCCAGCAGCTCTATTACGAGAGCTGCGGAATGTTCGTGCGCGGCGGCGTCTATCGCGTCGTAAAGGAGGGGATGGGCTCGACGCTCGCAAAATTCTCCGTATCGGCGCTGATGTTCGACTACATCCTCACCGGGCCGATCAGCGGCGTGTCGGCGGGCCTGTATCTCGTCGGCCTGCTGAACGAACTTTTCCGCTACGCCCACTTAAATCTTGTTTTGCCGGTGAATGCGGCAGCCGCGGTCTTTGCCGCGCTGATCACGCTCTATTTCTGGTGGGAAAACATCAAAGGCATTCCCGAATCGAGCGAGAAAGCGCTGCGCATCATGTACGTCACCACAGTCATGGTTGTGATGATGATCATATGGTGCGGCTACACCCTGATGGTTCGAGGCGTCCATCTTCCGCCGCTGCCTCACCTGAAAAACATCGTATACGCGCCTGACTCTCTCGGCTGGTTGAAACATAGCTCGCTCCCGTACACGGTCGGCCTGATCGGAATCTTCATTGGGCTCGGACATTCCGTCCTGGCCATGAGCGGCGAAGAAACGATGGCGCAGGTCTACCGCGAGATCGAGCATCCCAAGCTCCCCAACCTCAAAAAGGCGGGCTTGGTGATCTTCCTGTACAGCCTGATCTTCACCGCTGGCGTCGCCTTCTTCGTTGTGATGATCATTCCGGATTCGGTCCGCGGCAACTATTCGGACAATCCGATCAGCGGCCTCGCGATGCATCTGGTGGGGCCGCTTTCGCTGCGCGTTGGGTTCCGGATTTTCGTGGTTACGGTCGGCGTGCTGATGCTTGCCGGAGCGGTGAACACCGCGATCGTCGGTTCGAACGGCGTGCTGAACCGCGTCTCGGAGGACGGCATCCTCCCCGACTGGTTCCGCCATCCGCATCGGCGCTACGGCACTTCGCATCGCATCTTGAATCTCGTCGTTGGCCTGCAGCTGCTCACGATCCTTCTGAGCCGCGGCAACATCTTCCTGCTCGGCGAGGCTTATGCCTTTGGCGTGATGTGGAGCTTCGCGATGAAGGGCCTCGCCGTCTTAGTCCTCCGCTACAAGCAGCCGGGCGGCCGCGAATTCAAAGTGCCGCTGAATCTGACGATCGCGGGCGTGGAGATTCCCGTCGGCGTCGCGTTGATCACGCTGATGCTTTTCGCGCTCTGCATTATCAACCTCTTCACCAAGGAGATCGCCACGATTTCCGGCGTCGCCTTTACGGTCATTTTCTTCATCGCGTTCGAAGTTTCGGAGCACATCACAAAAAAACGCGCCGGCGAGCATACCGAGCTCGACAAATTCAATCTCACGCAGGCAGCCGACCTCACGCAGGACAATGTGGGCGTGCGGCCGGGCAACGTGCTCGTCCCCATCAGCAATTACTACGCGCTCTATCCCCTCGAACAAGCCCTGCGCCGCGCCAACCGCAGGGAAGCTGAGATCGTCGTCCTCCACGTGCGCATGCTGCGCCGCGCCGCATCGGGCGAATACGACCTCGCCCCCGACCAGCTCTTCACCAACATGGAGCAGATGCTTTTCACCAAGGTTCTCGCGATGGCCGAAAAGGAGGGCAAACCGGTCCGGCTCGCGATCGCCGCCGCGAACGATCTCTGGGAAGGCATCCTGCGGGCGGCATGCAATCTTGAATCGAGCTCGATCGCGACGGGCAGCTCCTCCAAAATGCCGGTGGCCGAGCAGGCGCGCGAAATCGGCATCTCGTGGGAAAAAATGCCCGAGCCGCGCCCGCAGGTAACGCTCGAAATCTTCTCGCCCTCGGGACAGGAACAGATCTTCTATCTCGGCCCGCACGCGCCGCGCCTCACCTCGAAAGAAATCGATTTGCTGCACAAAGTGTGGCTGGAACTAAGCGACAAGCTGCCTGGCCGGGAAATCCACCATCACGACGTCGTCCACTTTGCGCTGGACGAAGTCGAGCGCGAGATCTGCAGCGGGAACGGCGAACGCGTCCTCGATCGCTTGAACGACCACCTCAACGAAATCCAGAATCGCCGCCTGAATCCCTAGAAACCACGGCTCCTCGAATCGCTGGCGATTTTCTGCGGCCGGCAAATAACCCTATTTCCCGGCTCCCGGCGCATTCGCGGGCTCGCTGAGGCCGCGGTATTTCAACATCGGTTTGACCGTGGGTTCCGCGCCAAGCCACGCCGCGTACATTTTCGCCAGATCCTCGGTATTGCCGCGCGAGAGAACCATCCTGCGAAAACGGTCGCCGTGGGCCCTCGTCATGCCGCCGTGATCCTCGAACCACTGAAACGCATTGTCATCCAGCATCTCGCTCCACAGATACGCGTAGTATCCGGCGTCGTACCCGTTCGCCCAGATGTGCAGGAAGTAGCTCGAGCGGTAACGCGGCGGCACGTCGTGAAGCCAGAGATGCGTCTTCTCGAGTGATTCCTTCTCAAATGTATCCGGATTTTCCAGCGGGGCGCTCGCCGGCAAAATATGCCACTGCATGTCGAGTTCTGCCGCGGCGATCAGTTCCGTGAAGTCGTAACCCTGGTTGAAATTTCTGGTCTTTTTGATTTTCTCGGCGAGCGCGGCCGGCATCGGCGCGCCCGTCTTGTAGTTCTTCGCGTAATGATCGAACACAGCCGGATAGCTCGCCCAGTGCTCGTTGAATTGCGAAGGGAACTCGACAAAATCGCGCGGCGTGTTGGTGCCGGCAAGGCTCGGATATTCGGTCTGGCCAAACATGCCGTGCAGCGCGTGGCCGAACTCGTGAAACATTGTCGTCACGTCGTCGAAGCTGAGCAGCGCCGGCTGCCCCGGCGCCGGCTTGGTGAAGTTTGCCACGTTATAGACGACCGGCAGCGTGCCCATCAATTTCGATCCTTGCACCAGAACGTCCATCCAGGCGCCGCCGCTCTTGTTGTCGCGCTTGAAGTAGTCGCAATACCACAGCGCCAGCGGCTTGCCGTTCGCGTCGAACACCTCGAATACGCGCATGTCCGGGTTGTACACCGGAATGTCCTTGCGTTCTTTGAAGGTGAGCCCGTAGAGCTGGTTCGCCGCGTAGAAGACGCCGTTTTCCAGCACGTTGTTCAGCTCGAAGTACTGGTCCACTTGCGATTCGTCGATCTCGTACTTCTTTTTGCGAATCTGCTCGGCGTAGTAATTCCAATCCCAGGGCTGCAGCTGGAAGCCGCCCTTCTGCTGATCGATTTCTTCCTGAATCTCTTTTGCTTCTTTGTCGGCGCTCGCGATCGTGCCGGGCACCAGTGCGAATATGAATTTCTGCACGGCGTCCGGCGTCTTGGCCATTTGATCTTCCAGCTGCCATGCGGCGAAATTCGGAAAGCCGAGCAGTTTGGCTTTCTCGGCTCGGAGCTGCGCCAGGCGCGCGATGGTGGCTCTCGTGTCGTCCGCGCCCCCTCGCTCGGTGCGATTCCAGGAATCCTCGAAAAGCGCCTCGCGGGTCGAACGATTGCTCAAGTAAGTCAGGCTCGGCTGCTGCGTCGTGTTCTGCAGCGGAATCACGTAGCCGTTCATCTTGCGTTCTTTCGCAGCTTGCGCGGCCGTATCGATTTGCGCGTCGCTCAATCCCGCAAGCGCATTTTTATCCGCGGTGTGATACGCCCCGTCTTTCGTTCCGGCGAGCAGCTTGTTCATGAACGTGCTCTCGAGCGTCGATTCCTCCTCGTTCAGCTTCTTCAACTTGGCCTTGTCGGCATCCGGCAGGTTGGCCCCCGAATGAACGAACAATTTGTAATCGAACTCGACCAGCCGCAGCGATTCCGGATCGAGCTTCAGCGAGTGGCGCTCCTTGTAGATCGTCGCGATCCGCTGAAATAATTTCGGATTGAGGAAGATGGCATCCTGCGTCGCCGCTAGTTTGGGCGCCTCGATGTCCCTCACTTTTTCGAGCGTGTCGTCCAGGTTGGCCTGGCTCACGTCGTTAAACGCCGCCTCGACGCGCGTGAGGAGTTGCCCGCTCTTCTCCATGGCCACGAACGTGTTCTCGAATGTCGGCGGCGCGGGATTGTCCGCGATCGCCTGAATTTCTTTCAGCTGCTGCGCCATTCCCGCTTCAAACGCGGGCTGGTAATCGCTGTCCTTGATCTTGTCGAAGGGCGGCGCCTGAAACGGCAGCGTGCTCGGCGCATAAAACGGATTGCTCGGACCAAACGCGGTCGCCGTCTGCGCGTTCGAACCGGGCGTCGCGCTCAACGCCACTCCGATCGCGATCGCGCCAATCGCAACGAACATCCCCGCCGCTGTACGCACAGCCTTTTGCTCCCGCACTCGCAGTCTCCTCATGATTCTCCGTCCTCGCCCCGCGCAATTGTACGCGACACACGCCGCCGCGGGCTACTTCGGATTCGGATATGTGGAGCCGGGAGGGATCTTGCTTGCTACGAGTAGCGGAGCCACCGGACGAGTTCGGGTACCGTGGGCCGCTTGCCGTACATCAGCACGCCGATGCGGTACACCTTCGCCGACGCCCAGATCGCGCAAAAGATCGTCGCAAACAGCAGCGCCACCGACAGCACCATTTGCCACACCGGCGGCGTTTGTATCGAAATGCGCAGCGGCATCAGCACCGGCGAGAGGAAAGGAATTTCCGAAAGCACGATCGACGCGGTCGACGATGGATTGGTCAAGACGACCCAGTAGACGCACATCGTGAACACCAGCGGCCCCATCGCCAGCCACTGCAATTGACCCGCATCCTGTTCCGACGAGCACGCAGCCCCGATCGCCGCGAACATCGAGGAATACAAAAAGTATCCGCCGAAGAAGAAAAACACGGTCCAGATAACGATGGAAGCGGGAATGTGCATGCTGGGAAACGAAGTCCCGCCCATTGCCGCGCCCATCACCGCTCCATAAGTCAGCAGCAGGCCGAGCGACCCAATCCAGATGAAGAATTACGTAAACGCCACTCCGGCGACCCCAAGAATCTTCCCCGCCAGCAGCTGAAAGGGCTGCACGGACGAAATCAACACCTCCATCGTGCGCGTCGTCTTTTCCTCCAGCACCGATCTCATCGTGAGAATCCCGTACATCAGCAGTGACGTGTACAGGAGGATCACGAGGCCTATCGCAACGCCGATCGTTTGGCCTCTTTCGACCGACTCTCCCGACTCGCTCACCTTAATTACTTCGAGCTGCGCGCCGCGGGAAATCTGCTTTAAGTCATCCACCTGAATGCCGCGCGCGCGCAAGCGCTCCTCGATCAGCGCCTGATTCAAAACTCCGTTGAGCGGCGCCAGAATGCCGAAGTTGCCCGTGTTTCTCGCGTGCAATTCGAAGGACTGGTTCAGATCGCTCGGAATCACCAGGTACGCGTCGAGCGCTCCTGAATTCACCTTGGCGCGCAGGTCGTGTTCAGTGGCGTCCGGCGAGACCGGCTTCTCGATCGATTCTGTTATGGCGAACATCGGTTTGCCGCCCGAAAGCATGGCGCCCAGTCCGCGAGCCGTCGGTTCGGCCATCCCGCCCGCGTTGTCCACAATCGCGATCCGCAGGGCCTTGTCCGACTGATGGCGGGCGAGGAAGCCGATCAGCAGGACGGTGACAATGCCGATCAGCGGCACCATCACCGTGCCGATCACGAATCCCTTGCTCTTTACCCGCGTCACGTACTCGCGCTTGATGATCAGCCAGGTTTTACGCATGTGAGGTCTTCTCGATGAAAATGTCGTTCAGCGAAGGCTCCAGCAGCTCGAAGTGGTTGATCCGCGCCCCCGACTCGAGCGCCGCCTTCAGGATTTCCTGCGGATCGGCGCCGGACTTCAGTTTCGCTTCCGCGCCGCTTCCAAACCGGTTCACGCTCGCGATCGCCGGATGGCTCAGGAATCCGTCGGGACCGCTGAATTCGATGTTCACGGTATTCTTGCCGTACGACTCCTTGATCGCGCGCAGATCGCCGTCGAGGACGTTCTGTCCCTTGTTGATCAGGCAGATCGAGTCGCACATTCGTTCCACCTGCTCCATGCGGTGCGTGGAAAGCACCACCGTCGAGCCCTGGTCGCGCAATTCGAGCATCGTATCCTTCACCGTCGCTGCGTTCACCGGATCGAGGCCCGAAAACGGCTCGTCCATGATCAGCAGCTTCGGCTTGTGCAGCACGGCCGCGATGAACTGCACCTTCTGCTGCATCCCTTTCGAGAGATCCTGTACCTTCTGTTCGGCCCAGTCCTTCAGCTCGAACCGGTCGAGCCACTCGCGCCCGCGCTTCTCGGCCTCCGATTCCGAAAGCCCGCGCAGCGCCCCGAGAAACACGATCACATCGATCACCTTCATTCGCGCGTAAAGCCCGCGCTCTTCCGGCAGATAGCCGATCGATTGCCGCGTCTCGTCGCCCACCGGCTGCCCGAAAACGCGGATCGACCCCTCATCCGGCGCCAGAATATTCATCACCATGCGGATTGTGCTGGTTTTCCCCGCGCCGTTCGGCCCGAGCAGCCCGAGGATCGCGCCTTCCTTCACCCGCAGGCTCACGCCGTCGACGGCCTTCACCTCGTCGTACGACTTGGTCACGTTTTCCAGTGAAATCGCGTCCACCGATTTTCCTCCGCCGCTACGCGACGCCGGCCGAGCCGTCGCGCCTCACCGTCCAGGAGTTCTCCTGCTGCCTAGATACGCGCGCGCGCCGCAGGATATTTCACGCAATCGCAACCAGCGGCTTGCAGATTTAGCGGGCCTCGCCGACCGGCATCCAATATGAGCAGGGGCACTTTCTCCCAGCAGGCGGTGTCAAACGAATTAGCTCCCCCTATACTCGTGGAGTTGCCGTGAATGCGCCACTGTTTGTCGCCTTGGGATTCGCCGTGACGCTTGTCGGGGTGCAAGCTGCGCCCGCCAGGCATTCCGGCGCGAAAACCTCAGAAAGTCTTGAGATTCGGCTCACGAGACCCCTCGGGTGGGAGAATGGCTGCTTACAAATCAACTTCGATAGCATGAACCGCTCGGCGAGGACTATGTTCCTTCCTGAGATAGGCCTGTACATTGATTCATCCGCGAAACTCCTGTCCAGCGATCCTGGAAAAAACAACGGGGAACAATGGCTGAATCTCTACGGGTTTTCTGACGTGGTTACGGGTCTTGTGGTCGAGCCGCTTGCGCCGGGTGCGGCCAGACGCGGTGGATTCTGTGCGCCTTCAACTGTAGATGTCCTAAGTATGATGAACCAACTGTGGCGTCAGATTCCGGTGCGGGGAAAACTCAGGATCACTGCTCAGTATTATCTGTTTGACCCAAGCCGACATGCGTCCCAGAGTATCTATCTGGTCGTTCAACGCCAGGCCCCCCGCATATCCACGCTCGTCGTGCCTATTCCATGCCCAAAGGGCGGGTGCGCCTTTGGTTGCGAGGGGCCACCACTTATCGTGGAAGGGGAGATCCAGATGTTCCCTGATATAACTCCGCATGATGCCGAATGGCTCGAGCGCGGAAACCAGCGTGACACACAACTACGCAAGCTGTATCCATGCTCTGAATGACGTTCCACTTCTGTTCCTCGGAAGGTAACTCCCGATAATCCACCTGTGGGAACTTGAGTTCGGTTGGGAGCTTGCCGTCGATTGTGGGCAGAGACGGCGGAAGAAATCCTGCCACTGATCAGCCCCCATTTTTTCTTGCACATACGGGCCTGCGTAGTTCCCACAATAGACGCCGGGGCGCCACCTGTATTAACGTGAGTCGGGGCACTTTTACGCCCCCATGGAAAACGAATATGCGCGATGGCGGTCACAATCGGCGGGCGAGACGTACGCGGCGCGAAAGGCGGCCGTTCGCATTTTTCAATTCCTCTACTTTCACTGTATCCACTGAGCTCTTCCTCATCCTCGGGGCCGCTTTGCAAGCTACGAATCACGAGTCACCAGTCACGAATCACGGTTTTTCTAATCGACATTTGGCGATTAGAAATGGCTGCAACTCGTTGGAAACAAACGATGGGTGTACATCCTAATCGACACGGTTGTGGTAGGTCACCAAGGCGCCCGAAATGATCGGCGCGAAGCGGCAGAGCGCTATAATACAGATCATGGACGCGGCCGGGAAAACCACCATGAGCGTTGGCGCGCGGCGCACCGTCGATCTGCGCTTCGTCGAGCTCACGGACAAGGTCCGCAAGAACCGCCCCGGGGACGACATCGACCTGCTGCGCCGCGCCTACGATTTCGCAGCTGAGCAACACAAGACGCAATTCCGCCTTTCGGGCGAGCCTTACCTATCGCATCCGCTCGAAGTGGCGCATCTCCTCGCGGACATGAAGCTCGACGTGACCTCGATCTGCGCCGCGCTGCTGCACGATGTGGTCGAAGACACGAAAATCCCGCTCGAAAAAATCTCGGAATCGTTTGGGCCGGACGTTGCGCGGCTGGTCGAAGGCGTCACCAAAATCAGCAAGCTCGATTTGCTCGCCCCGGAAGATCGCCAGGCGGAAAACGTCCGCAAGATGCTGCTCGCAATGGTCAACGACGTGCGCGTGGTGATGGTGAAGCTCGGTGACCGCTTGCACAACATGCGCACGCTCGAATTCCTCGCGCCCGAACGCCAGCAGCGCATCGCGCGCGAGACGCTCGATATCTACGCGCCCGTGGCGAACCGTCTCGGCATGGGCTTGATCCGCGGCGAGCTCGAGGATCTGGCATTCCGCTATCTCGAGCCCGAGGCGTTTCTCGAGTTGCAGAAGAAAGTCGCGTCGAAGCAGAAAGTCTTCGACAAATTCCTTCTCGAAGTGCAGGACGCGATCCGCAGCAAAATGGTCGAGAACGGAATCCCCGCCGAAGTCCAAGGCCGCGTGAAGCGCCTCTATTCGCTGCACCAGAAAATCCAGAAGCAGCAGCGCAATCTCGATCAGGTTTACGATCTGTTGGCGATCCGCGTGGTCACCGACACGGTGAAGAACTGCTACGGCGCGCTCGGCGTGATCCATCAGATCTGGCGGCCGGTGCCGGGCCGGTTCAAGGACTACATCGCCATGCCGCGCCCGAATCTGTATCAGTCCCTGCACACGGCCGTGATTCATTCGGGCCAGCCGTTCGAGGTCCAGATTCGGACCCAGGAGATGCACCGGATCGCCGAGCAGGGCGTGGCCGCGCACTGGAAATACAAGGATGGCGGCCGCGAGGCGCCGCCAGCTTCCGCGGACGATCAGCGCATCGTCTGGATGCGTCATTTGATCGAGTGGGTGCAGGAGATGCAGGAGCCGAGCGAGTTCCTTTCGACCCTGCGCGTCGACCTGTATCCGGAAGAGGTCTACACATTCACGCCAAAAGGCCGTGTGGTGGTGCTGCCGCGCGGGGCCACGCCGATCGACTTTGCGTATGCCGTGCACACCGAAGTCGGCCACCAGTGCGCGGGCGCGAAGGTGAATGGCGAAATGGTGCCGCTGCGCCATGCGCTCGCGAATGGTGATGTTGTTGAGGTCGTCACGCAAAAGGGCCATGCGCCATCGCGCGATTGGCTCTCGTTCGTTCATACCTCGCGCGCACGCAGCAAGATTCGCCAGTGGATCAACCTGCACGAGCGCGAACAGGCCACGGATGTCGGGCGGCGGCTGCTCGAAAAAGAAGCCCGGCAGGCCGGCGTCAGCCTCAAGAAAATCGCGGCGGAGGATTGGCAGCGCGTCGCCTCCGAATACGGTTGTTCGCGGATCGAGGATCTACACGCCGAGCTGGGCTACGGCAAATGGTCGGCGCGGCAAGTCCTGTCGAAGGCCACCGGCCAACCGCTCGCCGAGGAGAGGGAAGAAAAGCCGCAAAAAGTCACGTCGACCGTCAAGCGCATGCTTGGCATGGACGATGCGGCGATCGTCGTGCGAGGACACGACGATCTCATGGTCTACCGCTCGAAATGCTGCAATCCGATTCCGGGCGACGACATTATCGGCTACGTCACGCGCGGGCGCGGCATCGCCGTGCACAGCAAGGATTGCCCGAACGTCGAGAACCTGCTGTACGAAAGCGAGCGGCGCATCCCCGTCGAGTGGGCCGAGTCGAATCAAACCACCTTCCCGGTGCGCTTGCGCATCTTCACCGAGGACCGCCCCGGCATGCTCGCGGCGATCACAAGCGTCATTAGCGACACGGGCGCAAATATCCGGACATTCGAGAGCGGCGGCGAAGACATTCGTGCGCGCATCGATGTCGGCCTCGACGTCAAGGACCGCAAGCAGCTCGAGCATATCCTCGCCGGCATCCGGCGCATCCCCGGCGTATTCGATATCGAACGCGTCTACAACGTATGAACTTTCACACTACTTACCCCAGTAATTCATCGGCGACACGAGGTCTTGCAAGTCCGTCAGGCGCGTAGAATGAAAATTATGGGGTACATCCTGGCAAACCGCATTTTCCGCGGTTCAGGTGGAAGTACGTGGGCGGGGAAGCGTCTCGCGCGTTTCTGCGCTCTGGCGGTCGCTTTCGCATTCCTGGGCTGCCACACCGTCCCGCCGCTGGACACGACGCCGCTCGACAACGCCGGCATGAGCTACGACGCCGAGAACCAGCTAAAGGCGCTCGACGTGACGCCGCCGGAAATCGCGCAGATCGCGGCGGCGCGCCAAAGCGGATTCTCCGACGACGCTTGCCTCCAAGTCCTGCGGCTCTACCGCAGCCGAAAGCAGAAGTTCGACGCAGGCGATGCGATCGCCGGCCTCATGCAGGCGGGAATGAGCGAAGGTACGGTCCTCAAGCTCGTGCAGTTGGATCAACTGGGACTCAATGCGGGCGAGCTGCAGGCGATGCGGCTTGCCGGCTTGTCGGACGAAATCATCCTCGAAGTGGCTCAGCATCACGCCGCGGGCCAGCCGGTACTGGGCGGTGTTTCGCTCGCCACGCTGCAGAACGCTGGGATGCGCGAATCGACGTTGCTCGATCTCGTGCGCCACAGCGTTCCGGATTCAAAGACGAACGCGATTCTCGCTCTCCGGCGTCACGGCGCGAGCGATCGGGAAATTCTGCGCCATTTCGCCGGCTCGTGAAGTACGGTTTGCCCGCGCGCGTGCCCTCCCGGTAGAATCGTCGCATCTTGAATCGACCTGCGCCGCGCACGCTAGCCATCGCCCTGATTCCTGTCGTCCTTTTTCTGTGCGCTTTTTCGTGCGATGTGCCGATCGTTCCCGGCTATCAGATCGTGCGGGAATCGCGCGAGGTCCACTTTCTTCCGACTGGATCTCCAACGCTCCATATCACGGGCCGCTTCAAGCTCCAAAACAGCGGCGACAGCGATCTGACCTTCGTGGATGTAACGCTGCCTGAGGAAAACGGCTTCGGGCGACGGAACGTTCGCATGGAGTTGGACGGCCGCGAGATCGCTCCCGAGAATATCCCGGCGGAGTATCAGCAGGACAATCCGAACGCGGTGCGCATCCCATTCAGTCCACCGTGGCAGCGCAAGAAGTCTCTCGAACTCGTGGTCGAATACGACTTGGTGTCGCCGCAAGATGCAGGGCCGCGCATCACGCTCGGCGCCGACGAGTTCCATCTCGGCTCGCGCGGATGGTTCCCGGTGTTGCAGCCTCCGAAGCATGTATTCTCCGCTTCCTCGAAGCGGCCGAAAGTCACGCCGTACACGGTCCGCGTCCCTTCGAACTTCCTGGTGCTGGCGCGAGGGACTCCGAAAGGCAGGAAACAAGAAGGCGGCGAAACCGAATTCCGCTTCGCGCTGCTACAGGGTGATCTGCCGCCCTATGTGATTGCCGGGAACTACGTCGAATCACCCGCTCAACGCGCGCCGGACACGGCGACGTTTTGGACGCTGAGGCCGCTGCCGACCAGCCCGCAGGAAGGGGCCACGCAAATCGCGCAAGCGTGGGACATTCTCGAGAAGGACTTCGGGCCGCTCGATAGGAACATCTCGGCGCCGCACGTGGTCGAGTCGCCCGAATTGCGCGGGCATACCTCCGAGGATGAGCCAGGACCAGCGGCGGCGGCGTTTCCGGGAGGCGTGCTTGTGAATCCCGCAGCGCTCGCGCTCGGAATCGACAGCGACCAGTTTCTTCAAATGGTGACGCATTCGCTCGCGCACGATTGGTTCGGCGATGAAATGTACCCGGCGCCAGACGCGGCTTTGGGCTTGGGCGAGGGCCTGCCGGAGTACGCCACGATCGTCATCGACGAAGCGCGGAATGGTACCGCGGCTCGCCGCGAGCGCGTCCAAAGGTACCTGAAGGAGTACGACGAGGCACGCAAAAGTGCCGACGAGAAGGCATTGGGCATTACGATGCTGACCGACTCGCCGGGCCAGCGCCGCATCGCCCTCGCCAAAGCGGCGCTCTTCTTCGTAGAGCTGGAAGACGCCTGCGGGGCGGAGGCGATGCGCAGCGGGCTCAAGCAGATGGTCGAACTGCTGCGGGACCAGGAAGCAAGTTACGACACCCTGCGCTCAGCGCTCGAGGAAGCAAGCGGCAAGAATCTTGCCGAGCTGTTTCGCGTGTGGCTCAATCAAAAGGACATCCCACAGGATTTCAGGGAACGATACCAATAAAGCGATAATGGGAAGCGGAGGCTTCGTGAAAGAAATCATATCGACTGAAAAAGGACCAAAGGCGCTGGGACCTTACTCGCAAGCCGTCAAGGCCAACGGGTTTATCTTTACGGCCGGGCAGGGTGCGCTTGACCCCGCAACGGGCAAGCTTGTCGAGGGCGACACGGCTGCCCAGACGGCGCGCGTGATAGAGAATCTGAAGGCGATCGTTGAGGCAGCCGGCTCGTCGCTCGACCGAGCCGTGAAGGCCACGGTGTACCTGAAAGACATGCAGGATTTCGCGTCGATGAACGAGGTTTACGGGCGCTATTTTCCGCAGAATCCGCCGGCGCGCACGACGATTCAGGCGGCGAGGCTGCCGATGGACATCCGTGTGGAAATCGATTTAATCGTTCTTGCATAATTTGCATTAGAGAATTTCACGGTTTTGCCGATGAATTGGTAGTTGGTTTTGGACACGTGCATTCATTTTCCTGTAATAATTAGCGGTCGATAATCGGTACCTCATCGTGAATGACCAATCCTTTGATCTGATTGTTATCGGGAGCGGCCCTGCCGGGCAGAAGGGGGCGATCTGCGCCGCCAAGCTCCGCAAGCGGGTTGCGGTGATCGACCGGCGATTGATGATGGGCGGGGTGTGCGTACATACCGGGACGATTCCGAGCAAGAGCGTCCGCGAGGCCATTTTTCAACTGACGGGAATCGCGGTTCGGACGTTTTACGGCAACAACTACCGGGGGAATGGAGATGTTTCGCTGCAGGACCTCTCGTTCAGGGTGAACAGCATCGTCTCACGCGAGACGGACGTGATCCGCGCGCAACTGAAACGGAATGGTGTCGCGGTCTATCAAGGGCTCGCCCAGTTTGCCGATCCGCACACAATCGAGGTCGAAGGCGAAGAAGGCAAAATCACACTCCATGGAGACAACATTCTGATCGCCTGCGGCACGCGACCGGCGCGGAGCGCGGACATTCCTTTCGATGGCAAGCGCATTCTCGATACGGACGAGTTCACGAACATCAACAGCGTGCCGAAGGAGATCATCGTTGTCGGCGCAGGAGTCGTGGGACTGGAGTATGCGTCGTTCATGGCCGCGCTGGGCGCTGAAGTGACGCTGATTGACCAGCGGCCCGTGATACTGGATTTTGTCGACCGCGAGATCATCGAGGCGTTGTCGTATCATCTGAGACAAATGGGCACGACGTTCCGGCTCGGAGAGAAAGTGACGCGGGTGGGCTACGATGCCGAGCGGGACAGCGTATTCGCGGAACTCGAGAGCGGCAAGAAAGTGCGCGGGGATGTCCTGCTCTACGCCGTCGGGCGCCAAGCCAATGGCGACCAGCTTCGCCTAGAGGCAGCCGGGCTGCAGCCCGACTCTCGCGGGAAGATCAAGGTGAACGATTCCTACCAGACGGAGATACCGCATGTCTATGCGGCGGGCGACGTGATCGGGTTTCCCGCACTGGCGAGCACGTCCATGGAGCAGGGGCGCATTGCCAGTTGCCGTATGTTCGGCGCACCGTCCGAACATATGCAGGAGCTGTTTCCATACGGCATCTATACGATCCCGGAAATCTCGATGGTCGGACAGACGGAAGAGAAACTTACGGCGGCCAAAATTCCTTACGAAGTGGGCATTTCGAAATACGTTGAGCTGGCCAAGAGCATGATGTTGGGCGACGAAACCGGCATGCTTAAACTGCTTTTCAATCGCAATACGCGCAAGCTGCTTGGCGTACACGTGATTGGGCAGCGCGCGACGGAAATCATTCATATCGGCCAGGCCGTGCTCGCCTACGGCGGCTCGATCGAATATTTCCGCGATACTGTCTTCAACTATCCTACGCTTGCGGAGGCTTACAAAGTCGCAGCGCTCGATGGTCTCAACAAACTCTAGCAATGCCGCATTCCCCGGCCAATTCAAACGTTGCGTTAATTATAAGTTTAGTTAACTGATTGTCGACACACCCCGCGGTTCATGCGCACGGAGGGGTAAGTTGTTCCATAATCGCATTTGATACTGCGTCTGGGCCCTCCCCCAGGCGAGCCCTGGGGAGGATCATCCGATGGACGCACCGCAGCCGTCTTCGCCGCAACCGGCCGCACCGCCACAACCCGCCGCAAAACCAGTGCCCACGCCTAACCTGATCGCGACAATGATTACGGCCAATCCAAAGACGAGCGATTTAATTTTCTCGCCCGGCCAGCCGCCCCAAGCGAAAGCAAACGGCCAGTTGGTCCCATTCCGAATTCAAGGCGTGGGAGTGCTTACGCCGGAAGACACCGCACTGATCGCCGCCGACCTGATCGGGAAGAACGCGCAAGCGCTGCAGAAGCTCAAGGACGAAGGCTCGTGCGACATCTCATACAGCCTCGCGAAAGTATCGCGCTTTAGGGTGAACATTTTCACGCAGCGGGGCAGCTGCGCGATCGTGATGCGTGTAATTGCGAGTTCCGTGCCGGATTTTGCGGCACTCAACCTGCCGCCGCAGCTCACCGAGGCCGCCAATCTGCGCAACGGAATCGTGCTGGTCACCGGCCCCACAGGGAGTGGTAAATCATCGACGCTGGCCGCAATTCTAAACAAGATCAACATGGAAAAGGCGTATCACATCATCACGATCGAGGATCCGATCGAGTTCCTGCACATGCACAAGCGTGCGACGGTCCACCAGCGCGAGCTCCACAGCGACACGCCGAGCTTCGGGCTGGCATTGCGAGCGGCCCTGCGACAAGCGCCGGAGGTGATCCTGGTCGGCGAGATGCGCGACAAGGAGACGATCGAAGTCGCTCTCGAGGCGGCGGATACGGGCCACCTGGTCTTCTCGACGCTGCACACGACCGACGCCTCGAAGACAGTCGAGCGCATTATCGGCGTGTTTCCGCTGAGCGATCAGAACGCGATCCGGAACCGGCTCGCCAAGGCATTTCGCTTCGTTATATCCCAGCGGCTCATTCCGCGACGCGACGGAAGCGGGCGCGCAGCGGTCTTCGAGATCCTGAAATCCACGATGCGAACGCGCGAATACGTCGAACGAGGCGAGATCGAGGGGAAATCACTGCTGGACGCGATGCGCGACGGCGAAAACGACGGCATGCAGTTCTTCGACGGCGAAATCGAGAAGGTGATTCGCGCAGGCCTGGTGGACATCCATACGGGCCTTTCGTACGCGACCAATCCCGGCAACTTGAAGCTGCAGCTGGGCGATCTGCTCGACTCCCAAGCAGAAGACATGGAAGTTGAAACGCACACGTAATTGCTTCATTGCTTCAGGCAAGGATTGAGGAAGTCTCAGGCAGAAAAGAAAACAGGGCGGGCCGAAAAGCCCGCCCTGCGCGTTTAAGCGAAGAACGTTCTAAGAGCTCGGCGTGACGTTGGCTTTCTTCTGCTTGATTGCCTTGACCTCATCGACGAGCTTGTCGGCCTGATCGAGATCGGCGTTGCGAGCCTCTTCCGTCGTCTCCATATCGGCCTTCTGGCGATAGAGAAGGTTCAGATAAGCCATCGCGTCGTCGTAATCCGGCTTGAGGTCGACGGCCTTCTGGATCTTGGCAATGCCATCATCGACGTCCGCACCGTGCTTATCCGCGAAGTCCTTGGCGAGGGCTGGGGGCAGGGGATCGGTTTCTTTGATGGGCTTCTTGGCCTTCTTGTTGTAGTCGTCGCGCATTTCGCGGTTCGCGCGAAACGCGACGTCCCAATCGATCACGCCAACCCAGTAGTAAGGCTCGGGGTCGTCCGGCTTCAATTCGATATGCTTCAAGTGATACGCCTTCGACGCCTCAATCTGGGTTTCGTCGTAGGGCGAACTGCCCATGGCGTACATAATCGAACCGATGCCATCGATCGCGGAGAGATTCGTGGGGTCGTTATCGAGAATCTCTTTGAATTCGGCGATCGCCTGCTTGCCGTTGTTTATGTTTGCCTGCGAAGGCGCGCCGGGAACATACTGGCTCGCGTAAGCGGTGGCAAGAAAGATTTGAGCGTTCGTAAGAGTGGGGTCAAACTCCTTGGCTTGCTTGAAATCCTCGATGGCCAGATCGAACTGACCGTTCTTGTACGCCTGAACGCCCTTGTTCAGCTTGTCGCGTGCGCGAAGCTTGTTGCACCCTGCTCCCGCAGCGACCGCGGCCGCAAGTACGGCCACGAGAAATATAATGTGGGGCTTTCGCTGCATTCTTGCTCTCCTTAGTTATTGCCCCGCTTCGATTTTAGCGGTGATGAGACCGACATGGTCGATCCCCGAGCCACGCATGATGTCGATCGCTCTGGCGACGTCGGCAAACTCGACGTTGTCATCGCCCTTGATGAAGGCGATTCGATCGGCCCGCTGCTTGAAGATTTCGAAGAGCCGGCTGCCGAGGTCATCCCAGGTGGCATTATCCTGATTGATCATCAGCTTGCCGCCGGCGAGCACCGAAACGACAATCGTCTTGTTGTCCGGCTGCTCCTGTTTCTGGTTCGGCGGAGGAGGCTGAGGAACCAGAGTCTTGAGACCGGTCGGCGTTCTCGGTGTGATCACCATGAAGATGATGATCAGCACCAGCAGCACGTCGATCAACGGAACGATATTCGGCTCGGATACGACGCCCTTCTGTTCACCAACTGCCATTCCCATGGAAATACTCCTTTACTGCGCTTCTCGTTAGTCCTGGCCGCCCGATGCATCCGGCGGTGGCGGCGGCCCAGCTTTGCTGGCAGCCAGCCTGTCGGTAAGGAGGCCCAGGTTCTCGACTCCCGCGGCACGGACCGCATCCACCGCCCGCACCACGTCGCCGTACTTGGCGCGGGCATCGGAGCGGACGTACACGGTCTTGTCGAGACGATTGGAGATCAGATCCTTGACCTGATCGGTGATCTCGTTGGACGTGACCTTGTTGTTGCCAAGGTAGGTGATGCCGTCGCGCGTGACCGCCACGATAATCGCGTCGTCGCGGTCCGCCGGCTGCATCGGATCCACGTTGTGAGCCGCGGCCATGTTCACCGGGATGCCCTTATGCAACATGGGCGTGATCACCATGAAGATGATCAGCAGCACCAGCATGATGTCCGCCATCGGAATTACGTTGGGGGCGGCCATCACCGGCGGTGCTTTGGGTTTGTAAGCCATTGGTTACTTCTTTCCGCCCCGGCGCGTGATGAAGTAGTTGATCAACTCCATGGAGGAGTTATCCATCTCCACGTCGAAGGCTTCCACGCGATTCGTGAAGTAGTTGAACGTCCACACGGCCGGCACGGCCACGAGCAAGCCGAGGGCGGTGGTGACGAGGGCTTCAGCGATACCGCCGGCCACGGCCGAAAGACCGGTGACCTTCTGGTTCGAGATGCCTTTGAACGCGTTAATGATACCCATGACGGTACCGAACAGTCCGACGAAGGGAGCAGTCGAACCGATGGTGGCGAGGCCCGATAGGCCGCGCTTCATTTCCGCGTGAACGATGGCGACGGAGCGCTCGAGGCCGCGTTTCGCCGCTTCGATGACTTCCTCATCGCTGACCTGCGCCGAGGCCGCCTGAAACTCGGAAAGGCCGGTTGCGACGACCTTGGCGATGTGGCTCTTCTTGTTGCGTTCGGCGATCGAGATGGCTTCGTCGAGCTTGTTGTCCTTAAGGGCGCCGGCTACCTGTTGGACGAACACGCGCGACTGTTTCCGGGCGGCACTGTACATCAGCGCACGGTCAATCATGATGCCCACCGACCACGCGGACATGATGAAGAGAATAAAAACAACGGTCTTCGCCGGATAACCCATGTTGTGCCACATGTCGATCAGGTTCCAGCTCATACCGGCGTCGCTGCTGCCCTGATCTTGCAACATCACCAAGCTGGCCCACACTAAATTCAGAAGCATAGCGTTTGCTCCTCCTCCGTTCCTGCCTATCGATCACGGCAGTAAGATTCTGCCGGTCGCCAATCACCACCCCTTGCAATTTCCGAGCCCGCGAACGAGCCCCGAATACGAATACTGCCTAGTCGCCAAGCGTAAAGACGACTTGAATCGTTGTGTCCACTTCGACCGGATCTCCGTTCAATTCCGTGGGGGAATAGCGCCACTGGCGAACGGCATCCATCGCCGAATTGACCAGCAGTGGAGGCCCGGACACCAACTGCAATTGCTGCACAGTGCCATCCTTCGAGATGATTGCGTGCAACACGACCGTGCCCTGAACGTGCGCGGCCCTGGCAATCGCCGGATAGATAGGCTGAATTCTATCGATGGCTTTCGCCTGCATAACGTTGCCACCGATGCGCACCGGACCCGTCTGAACAGGCTTCGGCGGCGGAGGCGGCGCAGCGCCACTGACGATGCCACCGAGAACGCCACCGGCCACGCCGCCCGGAACTCCGAATCCGCCGGCGGTTCCGGCGACATCCGGCGCCTCATCCTTGACGATTTCGACCTTCTTGGGGATCACGGTCGGAGCAACCATGCGCTGCGGCTCAACGAACTTCGGCCGCACGGTTTTTACAATGGCCGCGGGAGGCGGAGGCGGCGGCGGCGGCGCAGGAGCGACCAGGAACATCGAGGTCAATTCCTTGGGCAAAGCCTCGGTGTAGATCAGCGGAATCAAGATCAGGACAAATACCACGAGCAGCTGAATCAGCGCCGAGAGTCCCACCGCCCAAGGCTTGTTTGTCTTGGTCTGGTTGGTAGATATAATCAATTGATCGAACATAGCTGCTATCTCCTTGCGGCTGCCGGCACGCGCTTCTCGGCTGCGGATCCGACGCGAGCGGTGGCGACTCCCTTGCCGCCGGTGTACTTGTTCCAAGCGACCACGATGGGTGCTGCAATGCCGAAACTGGAGTACGTTCCTACCACAACACCAACCACCATGGCAAAGGCGAAAGCGCGGAGCACCTCGCCCCCGATGAGGTACAGAACGAGGACGGTGAGGAAAGTCAGCCCGCTCGTCAGGATCGTGCGAGAGAGAGTTTGGTTGATAGACTTGTTCACGATTTCGGTGAACGATTCGCGCCTCATCAGGCGGAGGTTTTCCCTCACGCGGTCGAAGATCACGATCGTGTCGTTCATCGAGTAACCAACGAGAGTCAGCAAGGCCGCAATCACCGTCAGCGAAATCTCGTAATGAAAAAGTGAGAAGAAGCCGAGCGTGATCAGGACGTCATGGAAGACGGCGATGACGGCTGCGGCTCCGTACACCCATTCAAAGCGAATCGCAATATACACCAACATGCCTATGAGAGCATACAGAGTTGCAAGAAGAGCCTGGCGGCGGAGCTGGGCCCCGACCTTGGGACCGACGATCTCAACGTCGCGAACCGCGAACTGACCAAGCGAAAAGCCGCCCGAGAGATCGTTCAGAACAGCAGGAGTCGCGCCGTCGACATTCTTCAGCTCGTCGAAATTCGTGATCACGCCGCCGTGGTCTTTGTCGCGCGCGTCAACGAGTTGCTGCGCCATTTGGTTGTAGCGGTCCCCGGCCTTGATGCCGAGAGCGAGCGGATCTTTCTGCGTGAGGTAGGCGGCCAGCGCCGACGCGGTGACGGAATTGAAGTCCTGTTTGCCGCTCGCGTTTGCGTCGACGCCGAAGGTCTTGTTGAGGATATCCACAATCTTCTCTTTCCCCGCATCCAAGGACTGTTCCGTCGCGCCGCTCTGCTCGAGACCGATCACCACGTCGTTTTTCGAGCTGGTGTCCGAGATGTCGCTGATCGACTGGATGGTGCTGTTCCCGAGACCGGCGTCCGCGAGACCCTTGCGGATTTTATTAACGGGTGGAGTGCCCGCGAATCGAACGTAAACCAGGGTGCCCCCCCGGAAGTCAATGCCGTAACTCAGGCCGTGGTTCTTTGCCACGGTGGCCCATCCGATCGCCAACAGGATCAGGGAAACGCTGACGAAGTACTTCGCCTTCCCCATCCAGTCAACGTTTACACCATGGAAGAATTCCATCCCAGTCCTATCCGGCTAGATTTGACACCATCGACTCACGATTTGTTCCCGCTACCTCTATTTTCAACCTTGCCGCGAATTCGAATAGCTCGCCCTCCGACAAAGCCCCGTAACTGAAGCCCCCTATATACTTAGAGGCTCCTGCCTTCCCATGCGCGACAGGTGGAAATCGAAAATCGCGCGCGAGACGTAGATCGAAGTGAACAAATTGGCCACCAAACCGACGCTCAACGTGACCGCGAAGCCCTGCACCGGCCCCGTGCCGAAGAGGAATAGGAATGCCGCCGAAACCAGGGTCGTGATGTGCGTATCAATGATGGTCAGGAAAGCGCGGGCGAAACCTGTGTCTACCGCCGGCGCTGGCGCCTTGCCCGCGCGCAACTCTTCGCGAATGCGCTCGAAAACGAGCACGTTCGAGTCGACGCCCATGCCGATGGTGAGGACGACACCGGCGATGCCGGGTAATGTAAGGACCGCGCCCGCGAACGTCATGAACGCAAGAAGGATCAGCAAATTCAGGATCAGAGCCACAACAGCATTGACACCGCTGAGCCGGTAATAGACCACCAAAAAGATCATCACGACGATCAGGCTGCTTACCGAAGCCCGAACGCCCTCGCGAATCGAGTCCGCTCCGAGCGACGGCCCCACGGTGCGCTCTTCGAGGTATTTGATCGAGGCCGGGAGGGCGCCGGCCTTCAGCACGAGGGCGAGATTCTGGGCTGACTCTTGGCTGAAGCCTCCCGTAATGCGGCCGGAATCGTCGATCCGGCTCTTGATCACCGCAGCTTCGTAGACTTCATGATCAAGGACGACTGCCATGCGCCCGCCAATGGCCGCCTGCTGCTCCGTGAAGGGGCCGAAGCGAGCGGCGGCGGCGTTCGAGAGTTTGAATTCGACCTCGTATGCGCCAGGGCTATCCGTACTGGGGCTCGCGCTGGCGTCGCGAAGATCCTGGCCCGTAACAATCGGTGCGCGATCCAGTAAGTAGAAAACCTGTCCCGACGGCTGGCTGACCCCAGCGGACTCTGGCTTTCCAGGGACGAGAACGGTGCCAGCAGGAAGAACGCCGCCGTATTTCGAAAGCGCTTCCGTCTCGGACGCAAAAGGTCCATCGGCGACCCGAACCAATGAGAGTTGTCCGCCCGCCTGAATCACTTCCTTGGCGGCAATAGTATTTCCGACGCCAGGCAACTCCACAAGAATTTCGTCGTTGCCGCGACCCGTGAAGGCGATGGTCGGCTCGGTAAGACCGAGCGCATTGATGCGGCGCGTGATCGTCTCAAGGGCCTGATTCATGGTTTCCGAATTGATATCGCTGATGACGGACGGCTTCATCGTCAGCAGAAACGCGTTTATCTCTCCGGGTGCCGGAGACATCGCCCAATCGGTGAATTGGCTGGTGATCAGGTCCCGAAGACTGCCGGAGCCGCTCGGGTCCACGCCGCGGACGAGGATGTGAGTGTCGTCCACCTGGCGGACTTCGCTGAAGGTGATGTTCTTGCCGTGGAGCTGCTCGATGAGATCGTCGTGCGCCTCGTTGCAGCGCTGCGCGACCGCCTCTTCGAGCTGCACCTGGAGGACGAGGTGGCTGCCACCCTTCAAATCAAGGCCGAGTTTGATGCGATCCGCAAGGTTCGTTTTGATCTGTGTCAATGAGGTGGGGAACTGCGGCAAGCCGATCAAGCCATAAATGCATGCCAGAATTACGGCGGCTACGAGAACGAACTTCCACTTGATCTGGGAACTCATGCGGGCTGTTTAACTCTCCTTATTTTCAGCCTGGAGCCCTGCAATCGCGCTGCGCGACACCTTAATCTTCACTTGCTCGGCGATGCGAAGCTGCACGGCGTCGTCTTCGAGCCCCACGATCGTGCCGTGGATGCCGCCGTTGGTGATGACCTTATCGCCGTTCTTCAGATTCTTCAGCATTTCCGTGACCTTCTTCTGACGGCGCTGCGCGGGCATGATCATCAGAAAATAGAAGATCACCATAATGAGGACCAAGGGAAGGAAAAGTGCAAGCCCGCCGCCCGACTGCGAGGCTTGCGCCACCAGGGCGAACGTTGCCGGAATCATCAGGCTCACTATCATGATTGTTGTGCCTCTTCCGCCCGAACCGTGCTGCCTGCCGGGGCGGCAGGCTTCCCATTCCCCAAAGATGCTGCCCCATCCCTTGCCGCACCCAGCGCCCGCTTGGGTTGCCTATTGGAGGCGTGCCTGAAGGTCAGAGCGGAATCTTTCCAGGTTCCCAAAACGGATAGCCTCGCGAATTTCCCTCATCATGTCAAGGTAAAAGTAGAGGTTGTGGTGGGTGTTCAAGATGAGCGCGAGAAATTCTCCCGCGGAATAAAGATGCCGCAAATAGGAACGGGAGTATCGCCTGCAAACGGAGCAGCGGCAATTTTCGTCAATGGGCCGCGGATCGTTTGCATACCGGGCGTTGCGGATCAGTACGCGGCCCTGCGACGTGTACAGGCAGCCATGCCGCGCGCTGCGCGTCGGCAAAACACAATCCATCATGTCGATTCCGAGACCGACGTAATCGAGAATCTGCTCGGGTTTGCCGACGCCCATCAAATAGCGGGGGCGATCGGCTGGAAGCCGGGATGCTGCCGCTTGCGTCATCTCGCAAGTGAGCGCGTGTGTCTCACCCACGGCGAGCCCGCCGATCGCGTAGCCCGGAAAATCAAGATCGACGAGCGCCTCCGCGTTTTCCCGGCGCAGTGCGGCGTGCGTTCCGCCCTGCACGATGCCGAACAGAGCCTGCCTCGACGCATCGCCGTGCCGCGCGAAATGATCGCGCGAACGCTGAGCCCACGCGAGAGTGCGCGCGGCAGCTTCGCGTGCGCGCGGTTCGGGCGCCGGCGCTTCGATGCATTCGTCGAGGACCATCACGATGTCCGATCCGAGCGCCATCTGAACTTCGAGCGATTTTTCCGGCGAGAGAAAATGCTCGGAGCCGTCGAGATGCGAACGAAACGTGACGCCGTCGTCGGTTACTTTGCGGAGATCGCTTAGGCTGAAGACCTGAAAGCCGCCCGAATCGGTGAGGATGGGATGCGGCCAGGACATGAATTTGTGGAGGCCGCCCATCTGGCGGATCAATTCATGACCGGGGCGAAGATAAAGATGGTAGGTGTTGGAGAGCAGAATCTGGACGCCGAGCTCTTCGAGATCCTCCTGCGTCTGTCCCTTGACCGTCGCGGCTGTGCCCACCGGCATGAACGCCGGCGTCTCGATCACGCCGTGCGGCGTGGTGAGACGCCCGAGCCGCGCGCCCGTCGGATCGGTGGCAAGTACCTCGAAATGAAAACCCATCCGGGCGAGTGTATCAGGTGAAGGCGGCGGTAACTCCGGCTATGATCAGGACGACAAGGAACCACAGCGACAGAATCCAGGCAAATGCCTTGGCGAAGGAAATCTTCTTCGGCGCCGCTGCGCTGTATCCGATGGCCAACAGAATCATCTCCCAGAAGAGAAAGATGTCGACCGCCCTAAGAGCGGCGATCAACCACTTTGGCGAATTGTCCGAAAGAAACGCCCCGACGTTGGATGCCACAAGATGTTGCAAATCCACCGTCGAGGGATCCTTTAGAAACAAAATGAGAATTCCCAGCAAACTTAGCAGAATCCCCGGCATCAGGCCGTAGGCGACGATTGCGAGTGATGTTTTGAAACCGAATTTCGCGCCCACCATCATGTTGAAAATCAGCCAAAATATGCCTGCGAAGAGCAAGACCGCCACAAACGGGCCGATGATAACTTCGGTGTACGCAATGTACGGAGCCACTTTGGTGGCGATTTCGATCTGTCGCTCCTTTTGTGCCGCGGGCAGTTCCTGAAATTGCGAGCTGTTCGACATCTGCTTTTCGATCAGCCCACGCCAGCCTGCGCGATGGCCGTAGACGGCGACGACGCCGAGTTCGACGACGCAAAGGAGCAGAACCGGCAGAAGCCATGTAGGTCTGCGCGCAATGGATTCGAACGTAGGCTTCGGACTGAAGAGGACCCCGAAAATGCGTCCCAGGGAATTCCCTCGTTCCGGTGTTTCCGCTGATGGCAGGGTCGCGCTGGCCATGTCGATCCTCCAAAGAGTGAGAATTAGGGGGCCGCGTTCTACTCTGCACTACGCTCGAGCCGCAGGAAAGTTACCACAGACGCGGTTCAGCTAGCGCTTCAGGATGCGAGTGACGCTGGGAGAGACAAGCTCGTAGCGGATGTTGCGCCAACGAATGCGCTTGGTCAAGAGCGAGGACGCGAAATTCCATGCGAAGAGAAAGGGCACAACGGGGGCGAGGACCATCCAGACCCAGCTCCATTCGCTGAGCTTGGCTTTCCACGCCGGCAGCAGTTCCCCGACGGCAATCGTGCGCATGGCGCCTTTTGCGGCGGCCAGCAGTGGGATTGTCATCGCCATCAGGAACAGCTGAAGCCACGGATCTCCGGAGATGAGGGTATCCATGATTACGAAAACGGCATAGATCAGGGTAAGCGAGTAGCTCAGATGTGCCGCCGCTCCGAGCGCCCACTGGCGAAAGGAATACACGCGCGTGATGACGATTTGCCGGTTGGTGAATTCGAGCAGGCTCGTCCCCGTCCAGGGATGCAGCGTCGGAGCCATGCACTCGGGGCAGAAGACGATGGGCTTGCCGGCGCCATCGAGCGCCCGCGTGAGGACGAAATCATCGCTGACCGCGCCGTTCCACGCCTCAGCCACGTTGACCTCGTCGAAATTTTTCCGGCGGATGGCTGTGCCGCCGCCCCAGCAGAAATTGTCGCGCGGGCGGCCGAGCATCGTGGCCACGGATGCGTTCCATGCGGACGCCATCGCGCTCGCGAAGGCTCCCGCGCCGAAGGTGCCGCTCGGAAGAATCCAGCGGTAGGTGGTCGAGGCGCCGATGCGCGGATCGTGCAACGGAGCGACAAGCTTGGTAAGCCAGGTGCGCGGCAGGCGGACGTCCGAATCAGTGAAAGCGATAACCTCGAATTTCTCCGGCGCCTCCTCGACGGCGCGCTTCAGGTTGTGCACCTTCTCGCCGGACGCCTCGGGCGGGCCGGCGATCACGATGTGCACGGGCCGCTGGCTCGCTGCTTTCACGCGCTCGATCACTTTCAGCGCCGGATCGAGGCTGGTAGCGAGCGAGAAATAGATTTCGTAGTTTGCGTAGTCGAATTGCGTGAGCGCGGTGAGATTTTCCTCGAGCCCGGGTTCCGTGCCCTTGCAAGGACAAATCAAGGCCACGAGTGGCGAATAAAATCCCTGGTGCGAGCCGAGCCGCTGGCCGACCATGCGCATCCATTCGAAGCCCTCCCACAGGGAATAGAGCCCGAGGGCAATCTGCAGGACCACGAGAATGTAGAAGATCTGGATCACTTGGCGAGAATAGCAAAATCGCCCGAAAAGATGCCGTATTGCGCTAGTTGGCGTGCCTGATCGGCACGTATAAAATCGGACACAATTCTCCGGCTGTCCTGACCTGGCAGTTTGCTGCGTCAGGCTCCGTGATGCCGTGCGAATGTTTTGCGCAGAATGCGGTCGGCGGCGGCGTTGAGTTCGAGCTGGAATGCCCCGGCGGCGCGGCGAGCCTGTTCCATCAGGGATGGATCGAGCAGCATCGCCACGCGATCCACAAACGGCCCTGAAGCGGCTGTCCGCGATACGCGCTGCGCGGGGCGCCGGGGTTCGCGCGCGGCGAGCTGTTCGTAGAGTTCGAGGTCGCGCCAGAATTCCTCGGCGTCGCGGTCGGTCCAATCGAGCGCACGCCCCAGAGCGACGAAAAACTCCTCGCGGAACAGATCGAGAAACGGGATCGCAAGCTCCATCGCCGCGTTCCTTGCGGGCTTCGTTTTCTTGGACTTTTTCCCCTTCTTTGCTTTTCGCGGCCGATTCGCGCTGCGCACCGTCACGCTCACTTTTAGGCGAGCAGGCAGCGCCGCTTCGATCCGCTGCACCATTGCCAGAATCGACTCGCGCCGGATCGTGGCCAGCTGATCGCGATAGAAGACGGGATGGTCGGCGCGGCCCGGCCGGCGATTTTGGGCGGCGTAGACGTCAAGAAAACGCGCCACCATCTCGTCGCGGTCCAGCGCGGCAAGCAGCAGCGTCGCGGCCTCGCGCGCACGCACGACGAGTTCTCGAGGTCGGTAGGGCATGGAGGATTTCTAGCTGTACGCGAAGGCGCTCACCGGCGCAATAGGAAAAGCGGCGCAGTGCCTATAAGTGAAAAGGCCCGGGAATTTCTTCCCGGGCCTTTGTGTTTCCCAGATTCAGTTTCCGTCTTTGTTTAGTGCAAGGGGCCCGCAATCGGGCGATTCTCTCCATGCGGCCCGCCCGTAATCGGACGCACCGGCTTCTCGAACTTGCCGAGCGCGATTTCGAGCGCCTCTTCGACCGTCCGCACGAAGTGGATCTGCACGCCTTCGAGCATCTCCGGCTGCAGGTCTTCCAGAACGTTCGGCTCGTTCTCCGAAGGCAGAATCACCTCGCGGATTCCGGCGCGCTTCGCTCCGAGGACCTTTTCTTTCACGCCGCCGATCGGCAGCACGATGCCCGAGAGTGAAATCTCTCCCGTCATCGCGACGCGCGGCCGGACGGGACGCCCGGTGAGCAAGCTCACCAGCGCTGTGACCATCGCGATGCCGGCCGATGGCCCGTCCTTCGGGATCGCTCCCGAGGGCACGTGAACGTGCAAGTCGAGCTTGCGGAAGAAGTCCGGATCGATGCCGTAGCGATCGGAGTTTGCGCGGACCCAGCTCAGCGCTGCCCGCATGGACTCCTGCATCACCTCGCCGAGATGCCCAGTCATCGTGAACTGCTTGCCGCCGCGCATCTTGCTGGCTTCGATGAAGACGATGTCGCCGCCCACCGGCGTCCAGACGAGCCCGACCGAAACGCCGGGCTTCTTGACGCGCTCCTCGACTTCCTTCTCGAGGCGGAACTTCGGAATGCCCAGCACCTCGCGAACGACGTCAGGCGTCACGGCGAGCTTGTCCGTTTGGCCTTCCGCAAGGCGACGCGCTTGCTTGCGCACGAGCGTAGCGATCTCGCGTTCGAGGTTCCGCACTCCTGCTTCCCGCGTGTAGTGGTGAATCAGGTCGTGTAGCGACTCATCGGTGAACTCGATCTGCTCGGTGAGCGTGATTCCGTGTTCCTTCGTTTGCCGAGGGATCAGGAAACGCTTCGCAATGTGGACCTTTTCCTCCTCGGTGTAGCCGGGGAGTTCGAGTATCTCCATGCGGTCGCGCAACGGTTCCGGAATCGGGTCGAGCCAGTTCGCCGTCATCACGAAGAGCACCTTCGAAAGATCGAACGGCACATCCAGATAATGATCGCGGAACGTCGAGTTCTGCTCCGGATCGAGTACCTCCATCAGCGCCGCCGCCGGATCGCCGCGGAAATCGCGGCCGAGCTTGTCAACCTCGTCCAGCATCAGGACGGGGTCCATCGTCTCAGCACGGCGAATTCCCTGAATGATCTGGCCCGGCAAAGCGCCGATGTAGGTGCGCCGGTGACCGCGAAGTTCAGCCTCGTCATGCATTCCGCCGAGTGAGAGGCGGACGAATTTCCGGCCCATCGCGCGCGCGATCGACTTCCCGAGCGAAGTCTTGCCCACGCCGGGAGGCCCGACGAAGCATAGGATCGGTCCCTTCATTCCGGGCTGCAGCTTCTTCACCGCGAGATAGTCGAGAATGCGCTGCTTCACCTTCGCGAGGTCGTAGTGGTCCTCATCGAGGATTTCCTGCGCCTTCGCGATGTCGATCTGCTCTTCACCGGTGCCGGAGGTCTTGTTCCACGGCAGCGACGTCATCCATTCGAGATACGTTCGCGAAACCATGTACTCGGCGGAAGCGGGAGTCATCTTCGCGAGCCGCTTGAGCTCTCGGTCGCACTCCTTCTTTGCCTCGGCGGACATCCCGGATTCCTCGACCTTCTTGCGTAGCTCTTCGACTTCGGTCTGAGAATCGTCGGACTCGCCAAGTTCCTTCTGAATCGCCTTCATCTGCTCGCGCAGCAGGAATTCACGCTGGCTCTGGTTGACCTGTTCCTGTACCTGCTCGTGAATCTTGTTGCGCAGCTCGAGAACTTCCTTCTCCTTGGAGAGCTCGTTGACGAGTGTTTCCAGGCGCTTGCGCACGTTGAAAGTCTCGAGCAGTTCCTGCCGCACCATCGTGTTCAGTGCAGGAAGCGTCGAAGAAACGAAGTCCGCCAGGCGAGCCGGCGAATCGATATTCATGGCCTCCGTCTGGAGATCGTCCGAGAGCTGCGGCGAACGCGCCACGACTTCCCGGAACAACTCCTGGACGTTGCGCTCGAGCGCAGTGAGCTCCGCATCGCGCTCCCCTTCGATATCGGGTTGCAATTCGACGCGAGCGCGCAGAAACGGCTTCAGCCCGACCACCTCGAGGACGCGCAGGCGGTCCAAACCCTCGAGGAAAGCCACAACGTTGCCGTTGGGCATTCGCACCATCTTGTGAACCTTCGCCAACGTCCCAACGCTGTGAAGATCCGTGCCGGTGGGCGTCTCAACCCGCGGATCAAGCTGTGCGACCACTCCCAGCAGCTTCTCAGGCCCCTCCAGCGAATCGAGCAGCGCCAGCGAGCTCTCCCGGCCCACCGGCAGTGGCATTACGGCACCAGGAAACAGGACCGTATCCCGCACCGGAAGGACCGCCAGCTCAGCTGGAATAACTCGTGTTGTTTTATTCATTTGACCCCCTCAATACCCCGTTCAGAAACAAATGAATCGACTTGCAGTTAGCTGACCTAACCCCTATCGGCCTACACGGCTTTAGATGCAGGCGGTCCGGAAAAGTATCTCTCTTTTTCGCAGCTCGATGTAAGAAGATATGAGTATATTACGCTAAAGATTCAATTGCAAACCTGTCGCTATCGATACGTTCTGTAAGCTTCTGTATCTCAAAGGCTTAACTATTTCATTTCGCCGATGGGAATCTGGCTTGGACCAATTGTAGGGCATCTTCACGGGTTTGCAGCGTGCCATCAAGCTGCGCCTCCTCTACGGCCTCCAGAATGGCCTTAAAGGCCGGTCCAGGCCTGTACCCCAGGCGAACCAGGTCGTCGCCGCCTATCAGCCTCGGCGGGCGTACCTGCTCCGGAGGGGTCTCGGCGAGGAACCGGCGCATGAAGTTGTAGTTGTCGAGGTTCCCGTTGCTACTCGAGCAGTCGAGGCGGTGCAACTCCATGTGTTCCTCGAAGTGGTCGAGCCGCACGAAGCGCTTGAGCGTGGCGGGCTTCATCTGAAGCACGTCCTTGAAGCGCATGTGGTTTGCCACGAGGGCCGCGATCTGCGCGGTGTCTTCGTTCGAGAAACGCAGCCGTCGGCAGATATCCTCGGCTATGCGCGTGCCGACCTCCGGGTGTTCGTCAAACCGGATGCGGTCGCCGGGTCCCGACGGGGGCTTGAATGTGGGCGGCTTTCCGACATCGTGCAGGAGAACGCCCCAGGCGATGGTGGGCGAGCAGTTTGGCTCGAGCTTCTCGATCATCAGGAGCGTGTGAATCCATACGTCTCCTTCGGGATGAAATTGTGGCGGCTGTTCGACGCCCTTCATCCGCGCGATTTCGGGCAGGAGTTCTGGCAAGAGCAGGGTTTCGTCGAGCAACTCGAAGCCGCGGCGCGCCTCGCCCTCCGTGAGGAGCTTGGTGAGTTCGTCGCGAATCCGTTCGGCGGAGACTTGGCGGATTTCCGGCGCCAGCTTCACGATGGCGGCAAAGGTAGCCTCTTCGATCGCGTAGCGAAATCGCGCAGCGAATCGAACGGCGCGCACCATCCGTAGCTTGTCCTCGCGAAAGCGATCTTCGGCATTGCCGATGGCGCGGATGATTCCGGCGCGGAGATCATCGCGCCCGCCAACGAAGTCGAGGATTTCGTTGGTTTCGGGATCGAGGAGCAGCGCGTTGATCGTGAAGTCGCGGCGCTTCACATCTTCCTGGGGCGTTTTCGCGTAGACGACGCGATCCGGATGCCGGCCGTCCGAATAGCCGATATCCGAGCGGAACGTAGCGACTTCCACCTGCAGGGAATCGCCCGCAGGGGAATTTTCTGTTACAACAATCACGCCAAATTGCGCGCCCACTGCCAGGCTCTTCGGAAACAGCTGCTGAACGCGGTCCGGCGTCGCATCGGTCGCGACGTCGTAGTCGGCGGGCTCGCGGCCAAGCAGAATGTCGCGCACGCATCCGCCCACGAAATACGCCTGGTAGCCGGCTCCCCGCAGGATGCGGCAAACACGTTCCGCAAGCGCTCGCGCCTCGCTCATTGCGGGCGCTCGTCGCGGCGGTCGCGCTTTCCGAGCGAACCCCCGAGCTGAAGTTTCGAGAATCCGAATTTGTCGCGCAAGCGATCGGCCGTTCGCGCCAGCCGCTCCAGCTTTTCGAGTCGCCCCGGATCGAGCAGTTCCAGCTGGCCCGGCCCGGTCGAGAACGAAGATAGCGCCACGCCGACAAGTCGCAGCATTGCCTTGCCGTCCCACGAGCGCGAGAAGAGTTCGCCAATCATCTTCAGGAAAACGGCATCGAGATCGGAAGGTTCCGCGAGCGTCTGGCTGCGCGTAATCGTCCGGAAATCGGCGAAGCGTACGGTCAGCGTCACGGTACGAGCGTGAAGGGCAGCGTCGCGAAGGCGCTTCGACGCCTTTTCGCAGAGATGGCTCAACGTCGCATGCAGCAGTTCGCGCTCGTTTGTGTCTTCGCCGAAAGTCTGGTTGTGCGAAAGTGATTTTGCCTCCGCGTCGACGAAGAACTCATAAGAATCGATTCCGCGCGCCTTCCGATAAAGAGCCGTGCCCCAGCGCCCGAAAATCTCCTCCAGGCGCTCGAGCGAAACAGTCTGCAGCTGCGCGAGCGTTTCGATGCCGATATTCTTGAGCGCTGCTTCGGTCACCTTGCCGATACCTGGAATCCTCCGCACGGCGAGCGGCGCGAGAAAAGCCTCCTCGCGACCCGCCGGAACCCAAACCAGCCCTCGCGGCTTCGCTTGCTCGCTGGCTACCTTGGCCACCAGGCGCGTCGCGCCGAGCCCGCCCGAACACGGAAGCCCTGTCGTCGAAGTGATCTCCCGAAGCAGTTCATGAGCTGCGCGGAAAGCAGGCCCGTGCAGCCGCTCGGTTCCGGTCAGATTGATGTACGCCTCATCGATCGACGCCATTTCGACAATCGGCGAATATTTGGCGAGGATGCCAGCGACGCGGTCGCTCCACTGGCCATACAGCTCGTGATGGCCATCCAGGAAAACGGCGTGAGGGCAAAGCTTCGCCGCCGTTCGCAGCGGCATCGCGGAATGAACGCCAAATCGCCGCGCCTCGTAGCTCGCGGACGTGACCACGCCGCGCTGATCTCGTTGCCCGCCGACCACAACCGCCAATCCCTTGAGGTCCGGCCGCGCCAGCAGCTCGACGGAAACGAAAAACGCGTCCATATCCACATGTAGGATCGCCGCGGCAGTCTCGGGCGCGGATGCTGCGAGGGGAAGCGCATCGTGCTTGGCGCGAAAGTGAGCCAGGTTCGGCATGGCGCTATTCGAGATTACGCTAGCAGAAGGGCGCGGGATTGCAAGAACGAGGTGATGTGGGCGCCTTGCGGGCAGCCGCAGCTCAACGAGTCAGATTCGCTCCGCGGCGATAACGCGCGGAATCTCCGCGAGGTCGGTCGTGACACAGATATTCGCCCATCCCGGTTGCGCGGAAAGAATCGCGCGGACAGAATCCGCCGCGCCATAGCCAAGCTCGAGCACGAGATTCCCGCCCGGCCGCAGCCGCGCGCCTGCCTGCTCGATCAGCCGCGCATAAATTTCGATACCCGTCGGCCCGCCAAAGAGCGCAGTCTCCGGTTCATGCTCGCGCACTTCGCGCTCGAGCGTTGCCGCGTCGTCTCGCGCCACGTACGGCGGGTTGCTCACGATCAAATCGAAGAGCTGTGGCGAACGGGCAGTCGCGAGCGGAGAGAGGAAAATGCCCTGAAGCAAGTCGGTCTCGACAAAATGGACGCGATCGTCCACGCGATGCCGCGCGCCGTTGCCGCGCGCGACGTGCAGCGCCGCCACCGAAATATCCGTCGCGAAAATCTCCGCGTGCGGCAATTCGTGGGCCAGCGCGATCGCGATGCATCCCGATCCCGTGCCGACGTCCGCAATCCGCAGCCGCGGGCTCGGCGCGCCCGTCTTCATGTCGACTTTGATGCCCGCCGCGCCCAGCCGCTCGAGGGCTACCTCGACGACATGTTCGGTCTCCGGCCGCGGGATCAGCACTGCCGGCGTGACCTCGAATTCGAGGCCCCAGAATTCCTGCCTGCCCGTGAGGTGTTGGGTGGGCTCGCCCGCCACGCGGCGAGCGATGAAGGTGAAGTAGTTCGCAACCACATAAGGATCGAGCTGCTCGTCCGCATGCGAGTAAAGCCACGAGCGGTCGCGGCCCAGCGAAAACAGAAGCAGAACTTCCGCGGCAAGCGTATCCGATGAAACCCGAGCCGCGCGAAGCCGTGCGATACCTTCTCTCAAGATCGACCGTACGTCGAGGGACAGCGCTCGTTGCTCTGCGTGAGACAAAGCTCTTACGCCTCCACCAACTCCTGCTTCAGCCGTTCGGATTCGAAATGCGTCACGAGCGCGTCGACCAGCGGCCCGAGCTTGCCGTCCATCACTTCCGTGAGTTGATGAAGCGTGAAGTTGATGCGATGGTCGGTCACGCGATTCTGCGGAAAATTGTACGTGCGAATTTTCTCGGAGCGGTCGCCCGTCTTGATTTGGCCGCGGCGCTCGGCCGCGATGGCTTCGTGCTGCTTCGATTGTTCCAGCTCGTAGAGCCGCGCGCGCAGCACGCGCATAGCCTTCGCGCGATTCTTGATTTGCGATTTTTCGTCCTGCTGCGAAACGACGAGCCCGCTCGGAATGTGCGTGATGCGCACGGCCGAATACGTCGTATTCACCGATTGCCCGCCCGGCCCCGATGAGCAGAACGTGTCGATCCGCAGATCCTTCGCCTCGATCTTGATGTCGATATCGTCCGCCTCGGGCAGCACGGCCACCGTCGCGGCGGACGTATGAATGCGGCCTTGCTGCTCGGTTGCTGGCACGCGCTGCACGCGGTGCACGCCGCTCTCGTATTTGAGCTTCGAATAGACCTTGCGCCCCTGAATCGCCGCCACAACTTCTTTCAGCCCGCCCACGGACGACGGCGAACTTTCGAGAATCTCGACCTTCCAGCCCTGCGACTCGGCGTAACGCGAATACATGCGGAAAAGTTCGCCGGCAAAGAGCGAGGCCTCATCGCCGCCCGTCCCGGCGCGGATTTCGACGATCACGTTCTTTTCGTCATTCGGATCCTTGGGCACGAGCAGGAATCTCAATTCGCGCTCGACGATTTCGCGTCGGCCCTCCAGGTCGCGCAATTCATCGTGCGCCATCTGCCGCATCTCCGCATCATCCGATTCGGCGGCGAGCTGCTTCGCGCCCTGTAGACCTTTTTCGATGTCTTTCCACTCGCGGTACTTCGCTACGATCTCGCCCAGCTCGGAATGAGTCTTCGCGAGCTTCTGGTAGCGCGCCGAGTCGTCGTGCACCTCGGGCGAAGAAAGTTCGCGCGTCATGTCTTCGTAGCGCGATTCGATCTGGTCGAGCTTTTCAAACAGCGTCAAATTTGCCATCGTCATGCACCCGAAATCGCGAAATCAGAAAAATTGAAATTGGTCGAAGTAGAAAGGTACCGTTCGGCGGCGCTCCACGAGGAGCGGAAGAGAGAGCGCTAATGGAACGCGGCAAACATCGCAGATAGCTGAAAGTATAATCCCCAGGCGCGCCCGGGTCAAATTCGGCCATGTCCGGCGGGTCACCTGGATAATACGCAGGATGCTTGCAATCTCGGCGGAGATATGACCATTATAGATGACTATGGTATGTTCTAATGGTCAACGGAGGATGCGATGCCCGGTAAGCGCAAGAATTCGATCCAGGAGGTTGCCATTTCTGAGTTCAAGGCCAAGTGCCTGTCCTTGCTGGATCAAGTGAGTAAGACAAAGACTCCGCTTCGAGTGACCCGGCGCGGCAAAGCGATAGCGGATGTCATTCCCGCGGCTTCGGAAACGGAAGAAAGAAGCTGGATAGGCTCCATGTCGGACAGCATTGAAATCACCGGGGATATCGTATCTCCGGTCATCGATACCGAGACCATCGAGGCTCTGAAGAATTGAAACTCCTGCTCGATACGCACATCTGGATTTGGAGTTTGGCGGAGCCGAAGCAACTCTCCCCGCGCGTACATCGCGAATTGAAAGACCCAGCCAACGAGCTCTGGCTCTCTCCGGTGAGCACGTGGGAAGCGCTCTTGCTCCATTCCAAGGGTCGAATACAGTTGCGCGGCAATGCTCGGGATTGGATCACAAAAGCAACGATGCACATGCACGAAGCTCCCTTAACTCACGAAATCGTCGTGGCGGCACACGAATTGCCGCTCCCGCACCAGGACCCAGCCGATCGTTTTTTGGCTGCCACGGCGGCCGAGCTCGGCCTAACCCTGGTGACTGCCGACCATCGTCTGCTTGGCCTCGGGATGATCGCCACGTTGGCAAACCTCTGAACTCCCCGGCCGAGAACCAAACGATTTGAATGCCGTGAGCCCGAGTGATAGGCTGGCCGCGGGGGAGTAGGTTCGGCAGCCGCTGCGCATAGCCTTTACGGTTCCTGACGGTTCGTTTTTCCGTTCTTCTTCGGCCCCTTCCGCGCGTTCGATCCGGCAACGTCCGGAGCGGTGATGGTCCAATGAGCGCTACGGGAACAAAACTCGATCGCACGGCCGCGGTTTCCGCGCAAACTCTCGTGGTCGTGCGGCAGATCCTCGGCGAACTCGGCTCGCCGCGCGGGATCGAGGAATTGGCGGCACGCGGAGCCGCTGCGCACCTCGAGCGCGAACTCGGTCTCGGCAGCCTCGAGCGCGTCGAATTGATGCTGCGCCTTGGCGACGCTTGCGGCGTGCGCCTGCCCGACCGCGTCGTCGCCGACGCCGAAACCGTGCAAGATCTGATCGACGCCCTCCTGCATGCGGAGCTGGGTCGAGAATCCGCGGCAAGAACGCCTCGCGCGAGTGCTAAGGAATACGCCGCACTTCCCGTCACTGCAATTTCGCCGGCGGCTGATCCTGAATTTCTAGTCGATCTCGAGCGCCGGATTCGTGCCGCTGAAACGCTGACCGAAGTTTTGCGCCTGCGCGGACTTGGCGAACCCGGCCGCGCGCACATCCAGCTCTACGAAGAAGACGATCGTCTGCGCCCGATCACGTTCGGCGAACTCTACGAGCGCGCTTCGCTGGTGGCCGACGAACTGCGCCGCCGCGGCCTCGAGCCCACACAGACGGTCGCGATCATGCTGCCCACGTGCGCTGAATTTTTTTTTACGTTTGCCGGAATCCTGCTCGCCGGCGGCATTCCTGTGCCGATCTATCCTCCCCTGCGCGCCGATCGCATCGGCGAGTATGCCGCGCGGCAAGCCAACATCCTTCGCAATGCCGAGTCGCGATTTCTGTTCACGTTCCGCCAAGCCGAGGGATTGGCGCGGCTCCTGCAGCCGCGCGTCCCCACGCTCAAGGGAGTCCTGAACGCGCAGCGGTTTGCAGTGGAGCCTGCGCACGACGGCCCGCGCTCGAGCGGTTGGCGGCCCGTCGAATATTTTTCGCATCAGGCGCGTGGCGAAGATATCGCGTTCCTGCAGTACACCTCGGGCTCGACCGGCGATCCCAAGGGCGTCACGCTGACGCACGCGAACCTGCTCGCCAACATCCGGTCGATTGTCGATGGCCTCGGAATCGTGCCCGACGACGTAGCCATCAGCTGGCTGCCGCTCTATCACGATATGGGGCTGATCGGCGCCTGGTTCGTCACGCTTTTCTCGGGCAATCCCGTCGTGATCATGTCGCCGCTCGCATTCCTTAGCCGGCCGGAGCGATGGCTGCGCGCGATTCATCGCCATCGCGGCACCGTGAGTCCTGCGCCGAATTTCGCCTACGAATTGTGCGCGCGAAAGATTGCGGACAAGGATCTCGAAGGACTCGACCTCAGTTCGTGGCGTGGCGCGCTGAATGGCGCCGAGCCCGTGCAACCCGCAACGCTTGATCGATTTGCCGCGCGCTTCGCGCCGTATGGTTTCCGCCGCGAGGCGTTTCTTCCCGTATATGGGCTGGCCGAGGCATCGCTCGCCGTGTCGGCTCCCCGAATGGGATTCGGGCACACCGTCGATCGCATCGAACGCGCGACTTTCGAGACGGAGGGACAGGCCATTCCGGCCGCATCCGGCGACGCAGCAGCGCTCGAATTCGTCGGCGCAGGAAGGCCGCTGCCGAATATCGAAGTGCGCGTGATCACGGAAGAAGGGCGCGATGCGGGCGAGCGAACCGAAGGTCGGCTCTGGTTCCGCAGCCCCTCTGCGACGAGTGGTTACTACCGGAATGTCGAGGCCACTGAAGCGGTGATGCGCGGGGAAGGATGGCTTGACTCGGGCGACCGCGCCTATCTGGCGGACGGCGAGATCTTCATCACGGGCCGCGCGAAGGACGTCATCATCAAGGCGGGGCGCAATCTCTATCCGCAGGAAGTGGAGGAAATTGCGGGGCGTGTGCCCGGCGTGCGTACAGGATGCGTGGCCGCCTTTGGCGCGCCCGACGCCCGCACGGGGACGGAGCGGCTTGTCGTCGCGGCGGAGGTTCGAGGCATGGCGGACGCCAAGCGAATCGTCGCGGAAATCACGCGCGAAGTGGATCAGGCGATGGGCGCGCCGCCGGATGTCGTGGAACTACTGCCGCCGCATTCGATTCCCAAGACTTCGAGCGGGAAATTGCGTCGCAACGAAACGCGGACGCTTTTCATTAACGGGAAACTCGGGAAAAAGGCCGCGCCGCCATGGATGCAGATCGCGAAGCTCGGAGCAGGCGGTGCAGCTCCGCGAGCCTGGTCGCTCGTCAAGCGCGGCGCGACGAGAGTGATGGAGCTTCTGTATGCCGCCTACGTCCTGGCGACTTTCGGCGTCGGTTTGCTGATCCTGTGGCTGGCGATTGCACTCACGCCCAACCGCATGCGCGCGGCCCGGCTGGCTCGCATCGGCGCTCGGCTCATGCTCTACATTGCGGGAATTCCGGTGCGGATCGAGGGGAGGGAAGTGCTTGAGGAGGCGGCTGCCGCTGGCGCTTGCATCTTCGCGCCGAATCATTCGAGCTATGTGGATGTCCTCGTCTCGCTAGCGCTGCTGCCGGCCGGCGTGCGGTTTGCAGCGAAAGGCGAAACGCTGAAAATGCCGTTTATAGGCCTAATCGTGCGGCGCACAGGACAGTTTGCGTTTGACCGCAGCGATCCCGAAGAGCGCATCAAGCTGGCGAATGAAGTGGACGCAGCCCTGCTGCGCGGAGAATCCGTCGCCATCTATCCCGAAGGCACCTTCACGCCATCTGTCGGGATCAGGCCATTTCATCTTGGCGCGTTCAAAGCAGCCGCGATCACGCGGCGCCCGATCTGCCCCGTCGCGATTCGCGGCGCGCGCCGGATTCTGCGCGACGAGACGCGCCTGCCCAAGCCCGGCAAGATTACGGTCACGTTCGGCCCCCTCGTGAAGCCCACTCCGAACGTCGGCGGCGACTGGCGCGAAGTCGTTCGCTTGCGCGATGAAACGCGCGCCATCATCGCCCGCAACACCGGCGAGCCACTGGTTTAGCGGTCCCCGCGACCCGACGAGCGAATCCTCGTTTACGTTCACGACGTTCACAACGTTCACGGTCGGGCTCATTTGCAGTCTAGCGTATTATTTGGTAGCATGGTGTACGGCATTGGGTGTAATGGTGTATAGCATGGCTCTAAATATCAAAAATGTGGAGACCCAGAAGCTAGCCCAAGAGTTGGCAAAGCTGACCGGCGAAAGCATGACTGCCGCAATTACGGAGGCAGTTCGCGAGCGTCTGGACCGGGTACGCGGCGAGCATGGGAGCGGTCTTGCGGACCGCCTAGTGAAGATTGGCAGGGATTGTGCGGCGCATCTGCAGGAACCCTACCGGTCTGTTGATCATGGGGATTTGCTCTACGACGAGAAAGGGCTGCCGCGATGATTATCGACGCATCAGCGATCATCGCCATCCTTCGCGATGAGCCGGAAGCACGATCTTGTGCGGAGGCAATTGCCGGCGCGAGCATCCGTCGCATTTCGGCAGTTAATTACGTCGAGGCAGCGATTGTCGTCGATGGAAACCGAGATCCCATTGCCAGCCGACGGTTTGACGATCTCGTCCGGGAGGCACAGTTTGTCGTTGAGCCAGTTACTGAGGACCAAGCGCGAATTGCACGCGAAGCCTACCGTGATTTCGGCAAGGGCAGTGGTCATCCTGCGAGTTTGAATTTCGGGGATTGCTTCGCCTATGCCTTGGCCAAGGCGACCGGGGAACCGATATTGTTCAAGGGCCATGACTTCAACCGCACGGATCTCTCGCCCGTTCTCAGCTAGCATTCCCTTGTGCAATTCTCTTGCACGCTCGGTGTATACGAACTTCGTCTTAACCATAGCCAGTTTTCGCGATCGATGCGGTTGGTGGTCGCTACAATCCCGGGTTGATTAGGCTCCAAACGCGCCCAAGACCGCGACCCTTGCCCAGTGCAATCGGAGACCACAATCGGCTACCCGGAACTGACGTTACGGCCTTCATTAATCGAGGTCTACGTATCCGTCGTTTGTCTTCATTTGTGGTTCAACCGGAGGAGTCGCAGCCGTCTGTGCTCGCGTCGGATTTGCTAGCGCTGATACATTGCTCGGAGCGCATATTCTGCACGTCTCAATTGAGTCGCCATAGGGCGCTTCCAGTCCGTAATCACGGGGGGCTTTGTGAATCCGCTCCCGGTCCGAGCGGTCCAGCCACAGAACAAATCCACCGTTTTCTCGCGATCGATTCGCGAACGACAGCGATGTCAGAATGACCCCGAGCTTGCGCTCCTCCAACCCATGAGGTTCGCCACGATCCTTCAGGTCCGAATTTAACCTGATGGTCAAATCGCGCATTGTGTAACCGCGGGGAAACGGATCTTCATGGATGACATTGTAGAGGACCCGTATCACCGCTGCCTGCTCGGGTGACAACACGCATGCCTGGAACTCGTTCTGTTTCACGATCAAATCAGCCAATAATTTGCAAAAAAGTTCATTCTCCGCAACCGGAATGGCGAGTGCCCGATACAGGTCTAGGGATCGCGCGGATAAGCGTGCATCGGAACGAATCTTCTTCACGGATACATTCTGAAAGCGCTCGAATCGAAACTGCAGCAAACGCATTCTCATCTCTCTCGCGTCCGCCAATACCTGTGGGTCACGCGGATGCTTCAAATCGGTCCGCGAGCTCCTGCGCATCGGCACGATGATGCAGCGACTGTTCAGTGCCTGATCGTGCGGCAATTCGAGCCACGAGAAAACTTTAGGGCCGTACGCCAAGCGCGCTTTGTCTTTCCGTAAGGAAACACAATCGGGACTGTTGCTGGCTTTCAGAAGGTGCATCAACTCACGCGGACGGCCGGCAGTCAAGGTCTCATCAAGCAGGATGGTTGGACGGAAGCGATGCGAGATGTCGTAAAAGGCCGAAGAGCTGATGTCCGCCGTCAGGAGGCCACGGTAGCAAAGTGAAGTAAGAACTCGCATTGCCGTCGTTTTTCCGGAACTCGGAGGACCAACCAGGGCTAGATACGGGGCCACCGGTAATTTTTCGGGCAACCAAGTACTGATTGCAAAGGCACTGATTAGGTATCGAAAATCCCGCTCAAGGTCGAGGCAATCCGCTAAGATATTGGTGATGTCCCTTATGAGATCGTGAATTTCGCCACAGGCCATGGCGCCCGAGGCGAGACGCACGTGTTCTACATCTGTGTGAACTCTCGAGGGCGGCACCAGGACCCTTCCCTGGTAGTCGAATTTGTTGGCCAAGAGCACCAACTTATTTGAATACACGGCAAAACACGTCTTCGTCGTGTCCCTCGGATCCTCGATCATTTCGAGCAGGGTGCCGTCCGAAAGTTCCTTAAAGTCGATTTCTTCGATTGTGCCCGTGTTCAACTGAGTTCTCCCACCGATTCGAAGTTGCCAACGGCAGCGCCTGGTACTCGCCAACGTTGTTGTCTCCTCGAATCTCATGCCAGCAAAAAAAAGCCCGCGCATTTCTGTCGAAACAGAAATACGCGAGCACCTACCTAAAGATGAACTAAGAGCGCTCCAGTGTCAAGACCTGGTCTGGTAATAGTCCCCCCGATTTTTCTCGAGCGGCAGGTCTTCGCTTCGCATTCGTCTCATCCAATCCAGCCATCGTAGAGTGTCCGCGACGCATGACTGGTCTTCACACTCGCCAGCAATGCTCGGCATGAAGGGAGTGTGTTGTCATTTTCCCCGGGGACCTGCGTCACAGTACGTAATATCATTATATTATGGAGAGGATCATGGAAAAGCTCGTTCCGCCGCCGCGAACCGCAAGTTTTCCAAGTTGCTACGAGCGGTTCGTAAAGGACAGAGCTATGTCGTGACGTCGCATGGAAAGCGGAATCAGGGAAGCGAAATTTACAGCCACTGCAAGAATCGAAAAGACGGGAAGGTCAAGGTGGACATCTACATCAAGGCAACCAACTAGTGCATCGATCCCAGCGGCGCTACCCGTCCATAAGATTAAGATATCGATGATGTCCGAGACAAGCTCCGGGATGAGTCCACATGGGCTCGGCCTCAGCGGCGAGACGCAAGTGTCGGGCGCGGAACCGTTTCAGCCGGGCCCTCGCAGAAGGACCGCAGCGGGTTCGTCGCCATAAGGATGCGGTAGTGAGAATGTCCGAGTGCGATTACGAAAAGCTCACTGGCAAGCGACCGAGCTTCAAGAAATTCCTAAACGGCGCCGGTCCCAGCCTTGAAGGATTGGACCTTGCCCGTGACCATTCGCCTCTGCGGGAGGTGAAATTTGAGAGTCCTCCTTGACACTTGCGTGCTTTCCGAACTGCGCCTATCAAAAGGCGATCAGAGGGTTCGTCATGCGGTCGACGTTCTCGGAAGCGATGATTTGTTCATCAGTGTTTTGGCGGTTGGGGAGATCGCTGCAGAAATTGCTCTTCTCAAAGAAAGCAAGAACAAGCGCAATCTTCAGGCTTGGTTGCAGACCTTGGAACGCGATTACGCGGACCGGATCTTGCCCGTCGATCTGGAAACCAGCCATATCTGGGGAGAATTAACGGCTGCTGCGCAGAAAACTGGCAAGGTTGTTCCCGCCAGTGACGGTCTCATTGCTGCCACGCATGACGCCATGGGCTCCACGTCATGACTCGGAGTGCCGAGGACTCCAGCCCACGGTATTGCTCCTGAATCCTTGGGCGGTCCAAGGCTCATAGCTTTCGCATCCTCGGGCCCAACCAAGAACCCGTGTCACGGAACACTTTAGTCCGTTTTCTCTTTCGCTCTGATTCCTTGGCACGTTTCAGCAGAGCCTCAAGCGTGTGGCCTAGATCACCTGCATGCAACATCGACTTAAAAACCGCATGAGCATCGGTTGTCGAACCGACTTTTCGCAGAGTAAATTTATCGTTGACAGCCTCGCGGATCGCTCGGTCAGCGGAATACACTTCCAGCATCATCTTGCCGTGGCGAATTGGGGAAAGATTACAGCTGCTGCTTTGTCCGAAAACGGTGCGCGTTGCAGAATGCCCAGCAATTGGGCCGAACGAATCGGGCCGATCGAGGGACCGACACAGGCGGTCCCAGAAGACTCCGACTTGGGTGGACAGCAATGTTCACAAAATGGACAGAGTCAGCAAGAGCGGCTAGCAAACAAGTTCATGGAAGGAAAACTCACCGTGGTGGACGTGATGAGAAACAATGTCTTGTAAGCATGCGCTGTTTTGTTTCCCAGCGCAAGCTTCTTGTATTACGGCTCGTAATACATTAGACTAACCCTTTGAGGTAATGTTATGCCATCTCCAGTGACATTGAGGGTGGATAAGGAAACCAGGCAGCGTATCGCCCGCATTGCGCGCCGCAAGCAAGTGTCCGCGTCGGAGGTGATTCGCCAAGCTATCGAGACATGGATCGAAGAGCAGGAACCAGCCGGATCGCCTTATGAAATGGTTTCGGATTTGATTGGAATTGTCCACGGCGGAAACCGAAAACGCTCGGCGGGAGCGGGCCGTCAGTTTGCCGCACTGCTAAAGGGCCGACGGGACTCCCGGTGATCTTGGTGGATGCGGGGCCCCTCGTGGCTCTCGTGGACGCAGATGACCAATACCATGGGCAATGCGTGTCGACCCTCAAGGGTTTACACGAACCTTTGGCAACGGTGTGGCCGCCCCTGACCGAAGCGATGTATCTGTTAAGCGATCTGCCGACGGCCCAGGAAGCTTTATGGGAGATGTTGGTGAGGAAGGCGCTGCAGCTGCTGCCGCTTGGCTTGGTCGATTTGCCTCGCATCCGTGAACTTCTGCGCAAATATGCCGATCGCCCGATGGACCTTGCCGACGCAGCGCTTATCCGGATTGCCGAGCGAGAAGGTATCCGCAAAATATTTACCGTGGACAAGAGAGACTTCGGTGTCTACAGAATTCATGGTCGGATCCGTCCCTTAATCATCCCATAATTCGCTTACCCGGCGATCGACTGGACGTGCTTGTGTGCAATGCGGGGGGCACGCTTACTTCCGCGATGCCGGCTGGCGTGGAGCAGAAGCCATGAGAGAGGGGAGCCGAATGCGCGGCGTAAATGTAGCGGAACTAAAGAACCGGCTGACCAAGTACCTTACATTCGCCAAGGGCGGTGAATCAGTGGTAATCCGAGACCGAAATCTCCCGGTGGCGAAACTCGTTCCGTTTTTGGCGGAAGGCGCCGACGACCAGGAACTGATGCCGGTTGCGGCCGGGAAACTGCGTCCCCCCAAAATGCGGCTTGATTTAAAGGAGCTCTCGAGGATCCCAACGGGCCGTGTTGCAGGAAACAACGCGATTCAAGCAGTTATCGCCGACAGAGAAGAATAGCTGTGAACAGAACAACGGCGTTCTGGGAACCACCGGCAAAGTACGTTCCAAAGTGGATGTTGAATTGGGGTATCCGCGGTTTGGACATCTCACATCTGCACGCACTCGCCGTCGGCGATCTGCCGCTGCATCATCGGGACCCGTTTGATCGCATTCTAATTGTTCAGGCAGTGACGGAAGGCTTGGTGTTGTTGACCGCGGATCGAATGTTTGAAAAATATTCGGTCAAGAGTCTTTGGTGCGGGACATAACCTCGGAGTTGTCTTAGCAGCACTAATCGCCGGATTCACAATCCCGCAGATTCAGCTAATCAGGACGTGCCATGCCTCTCGCTGGCCGTGCACGCCTGAGTTCTTATCTTCCTCACATTGCCGAGGCAAAGCGGATTCGCAACTGCTTCACTTCCCCGACCACTCTCGCTCCGCTTTCGAGGTTCCTCGATTCAGAACAGAGGTAGATACTATTCCTCGCCGATCAGTAGCCATTCCAGCGACTTATCAAATTCCCGGCTTATCGCGAGCAAGACTTGCGCTCCGATCTCATTGCGTCCATGCTCGACAGCAGACAGATAGCTCTGGCTCACGCCAATCCGGCTCGCAAAATCTGCTTGGGTCATATCAAATCCTCGCAGGCCCCTAATCCTTCGACCAACAGCAGTCCAGTCGATTGCTGGAGCTTTCGCTTTGGGGTGGTTGCTTGACATGTATATCTGTATACAGCTAAACTATGTGCATGAAGATACGCGACCGCCCCGTCTCAAAAGCCCCGGTTTCTCACCTTGTCTCTTTTAGCCCTGCCGGGCGCTGGAAGGCAATCAAAGAAACGGCGACCAAACCCTTGTCGTCAATGAACGGCATTCATTTTGTGTCGCAGTGAAGGAGAATTCATGAAAACGACTGGTGTTAGTTTTCGGTCTAATGCAAGGCTTGCGCGTCGACTCTGGGGAGAGCCTTCGCGGGTCGCTCTTCAGGGCCTTCGTCACCTTACTGCAAGATATTCTCTCTCAGTAGCTGCGGGCGATCTGCAGTTCTTGGATGGTCGGTGGTACGTGACGCATTCTGGGTTATTGCGAATCGCCAGGCGTGCCCGGTGTTCGGGAATAACGACTTCAATCGATCGATTCGCATCCCACGTTCCCAGTGGCAAATGGGTATTCAGAGCCACTGTCTATAAGGCTCGCGGAAAGAAAAGATTTGTCGGCTATGGAGATGCCGATCCTTCGAACGTTTCTCCACTGGTCCGCGGCGCCGAGATGCGCGTTGCCGAAACTCGTGCCGTTAATCGAGCTCTGCGGAAAGCCTATGGGATCGGACTCTGCTCCGTCGAGGAACTGGGATGGCTTTCCGAACCGCCGAAACCGGCCCCGGTGTCAGGTGCTTCGAACGGTTCCTACAATCGAATCGGTTCGAATAATGGGCAGCCACGCCTCCGCGACCAACTCTGCCTTCTAATTCGCCAGTACAACCTCGATCCGATACTCGTCAAGGCCTATGCCGCTGAGTTCTGTGGCACTCAAACCCTTAAAGAAGCTAGCCGAGACGTGGTCGAATCCTTCATCTCCCATCTCTCATCTTCAGCGAAAGAAGATCTCGATGGATTGATTTGCAAACTCAATTCGTATTCGCGCCCTGCGGAGGTGAAGCAATGAGGCGCCATATCGTGGGTCTTCATTCCCGGCAGCAGGATGGCGATCGTCCCCTCGAGGGCCTTTTCCTAGTTCGTGTCGAATGGGCCTCCTACCGGTGGCATCCGAAGAAGGCTTTCGTGCTGGTTCGGTTTGTTGTGCTGGAACCGAAACCCTTTGAACGTCGTTCTTTCTCTGGCCGGCTCTATTGCACCGAACGCGCCCTCTGGAAGCTCAATTGGTTCCTGCGCGACTTCGGTTACGACATGGAATTGCTTAGCCAGGATCAAATGGACGAGAAGGCCCTCATCAATCTCCGCGGTGTCGTCAGGACCACACATATAACCCTGAACGGTCACACGTTCCAGAATCTTGAAGCTTTCGCCTCCGCGACCGAGTGGGAAGAACTTTCCCTTGCAGAATCTGGCCAGACTCACACGCAGGAACTTTGATGACTTATAGCTATACCCAAATCAGCCAGTACTTGCGCTGCCCCCGCAGTTATCGTTACCGCTACCTAGTGTCCCGTCCCAATGGTTCGTGCCTTATGTGTTGGTTGCGCGGCCTGTACCTCGACGGTGCGCTGCGCGAATCGCGCAATGCTCGCCAGGATTTGATCGGCGGTCTTGGTCCACACGAAGGGCTTCGGATTCGCCTGATGCGCCTCGATGAATGCCTGGATCGCGGCCTTCAGTTGGGACACACTATGATGCGCCCCGCGACGCAGTTGTTTGTTGGTCAGTTCCGCAAACCAACGCTCCACCAGACTCAGCCACGACCCATAGGTGGGCGTGAAATGAATGTGAAACCGTGGGCGCTTGGCGAACCAGTTGCGGATGAGCGCCGTCTTGTGCGTGCCATAGTTGTCCATGATGATGTGAACATCCAAGTGCCGCGGAACTCGGGCGTCGATGAGATCGAGGAATTCGCGGAACTGCACCGAGCGGTGCCGCCGATGAAACTGCGTGATCACTTCACTGGTCTTTGCGTTGAGCGCCGCGAAGAGCGACGTGGTCCCGTGCCGCATGTAGTCATGCGTGCGGCGCTCCACTTGGCCGGGCTGCATCGGCAGCAGTGGTTGCGTGCGATCCAGAGCTTGGATTTGCGGCTTTTCGTCGACGCAGAACACCGCCGCATGCTCCGGCGGGTTCAGATACAACCCCACGATATCCCGCACCTTTTCCACCAGCAGCGGGTCGGGCGACAGCTTGAACGTCTCGCTGCGATGCGGCTGCAGGCCGAAGGCACGCCAGATCCGGCTAATGGCCATGCGACTCAAGCCCGTGGCTTTCGCCATTCCCCGCACACTCCAGTGCGTGGCTCCCCGCGGGGTTGTTTCCAGCGTCCGAATAATCACCTGCTCGACCTGCTCGTCGGTGATCGTCCGCCGCGCCCCCGGTCGCGGTTCGTCGTAGAGACCTTCGAGACGGTCGCGCACGAATCGGCCTCGCCACTTACCCACCGTCGCGGGTGTCACGTGCAGCGTTCGTGCGACGATTTTGTTGTCGCGCCCTTCCGCGCACGCCAACACGATCCGCGCGCGACGCGCCAAGAACGGCGCCGACCGCGAGCGATGGGCCAGCGATTGCAGCCGTTGGCGCTCCTCCGTGGTCAGCATCAACATAACCTTCGGGCGTCCCGTGCGCATGTTCGCCTCCTTATAGTGCAGTACGCACGGGCAGTGCTACTTATTTCACTTTCTACTGGGACGGGACACTAGATGGCTGGCGCGAGAAGGACACTCGGGCAGCCATGGTTTTTGGTCGATGCTTCGAGAAGGCCCTTGGTGCTTACTTCGAACAACGGGACTCGACCGTGGCGCTGTTCAAAGAATGGGAAGCCTTCCGTGACGCTCCGTTTGAGTACCGGGAAGGGGAATCTTGGGATCGTGTGTTGCACCAAGGAACGCATTTGCTGGAGAAGTTCGTGCGCGAGGATCGCGTTTGTATCCGGCGCCCCAAGGAGAATCTGCAGCTTAAGATCACTCGGTCCCTCGAGCGAGGCAACGATTTCGTTTCTTATATTGATGCGATCGGCGAACTTGATGGCAAGCGCTGCGTGATCGACTGGAAGACCACAAGCAGTCGCTATTCGGAAGAGCCGGAAGGGCTTCTATCCCTCGATCTGCAGCTGATTTGCTATTCCTGGATCAGTGGTGTTTCCGATGTCGCAATGGTTGTGTTCGTGCGAAAGCAGCGGCCCGAGATTCAGTACCTGAAGGCCTCGATTTCAGAAGAACAACGCCGAGAGTTTGGCCGGCTGGTTGAGACGACAATCGGCCAGGTCGAATCTGGTCAGTTTCCTGGCCACAGCGGTATTCGATTCCCACAGAACGGCTGCGTCAGCTGTCCCCAATTAGGGCTTTGCTTGAACGACCCGCAGAGGATCGACGTCAATTTGATTCGCAGGCCAGGAGCGAGCGATCTTGATTGGCTTGACGAACTTTCGGTCTAACGGAGCGCCCCTCGTGGCACCGACTCTCAATCGCCAGCGCGCCCTGTTGGTTCTGGGCAATATCGACGAGATCCTGGTCTGGGACCGGGGAAAGGAAGCGGAACGCGACGCGCGATTCGTCGAGCTCGGCCAATACCTGTGTGAGACTCGGTCGGGGCAGTACTGGAGGCTCGAGAATCTGAAGTCGTTTGATGAGTTCCTCGAGAAGAAGTTTCCCGAATCGCGCCGGAAGGCCTATTACCTGATGGCCATTCATGAGCATCTGACGCAAGTACCGAAGCGGGAGCTTCGCGAGGTAGGCTGGACCAAGGCAAGGGAGCTGGTCAAAGTGGCGCGCCGGGAGGGAAGGGAATTCGATTGTGCACCCTGGGTGCACAAAGCCAAGGAGCTACCCAAGGAGGAATTTAAGCGGGAAGTCGAACGCCATCTGACGGGCCGGGATACCGAGCCGTGGGAGATCGTCTACTTCAAGTTTTACAAGAGCCAGCTACCGGTGATCGATCAGGCCATTGAGACAGCGGCCCTCATGCTGGGAAGTGACAAATCACGAGGTTACTGCCTCGAGATGATCTGCGCGGACTTTCTGGCTGGAGCACACCTTGCCGAGGGAGATCCAGGCACGTTGCTCATGGCACTCTGTCGACTGATTGAGTTTCTTCCGGATCCGATGAAGGCAGAGCTCCGGCGACGAATGTCGATTGCGTCATGAACCGTAGACCGCGCAGACGTCCTAGATTGAGACTCAACCCAGAATCTTACAGGAAACTATGGAAGAAGATACTGAACCGTGACGGCTGGTGCTGCCAGCATTGTGGCGGCCTGAAAAACCTACAAGTGCATCACATTCAGTCCCGAGGTCACCTCGGGGGCGACGAAGAAAGCAACCTCATAACGGTTTGTGCTGACTGTCACGAAAAGCTGCACCAACATAGTAGATAGCCTCATAGCATCTCGGAAAAATTGCTAGAACCCTTTCGTCGTGATTGACAGAGTTCGAGCCTATCGCTCAGAAATATGCCCGAAAGAAAGTTTCGATTCCCTCTCGAAGGAGCGCCTTGCGGAAACCAGGATCGCGCTTTTACGCGCGCCCGGATTGTTTCCTTGAAATCTCGCGTGGGAGCCATTGCTGTCACCCTCGGGATTCTTTTCTTTGTTTGTAGTCTTGCCACCGGGCCAGCGCGGTCTTGATGTCTTCCTGCTGACGATTCTTTGTTCCCCGCCAACCAGGATTACAAGCCTGTCTCCGTCTTTGCCGAAGTAAATCCCGTAACCTGGGCCAAAGTCGATTCGATACTCCTTTGGCAATGGAGAAATTGCCCTGTTGCATGCGCGCTAGGGCGGCCGCCACCTTGGCTGCCGCCTCTAACGGGCAGGGAAAATAGACAAAATGGCTGCGGTCGAATACCTAGGCCATGATCCACGTAGTTCACGCAAGTATAGCGGCGACTAGGTCGGTGACGTGTTCGGCGATGGCTGGTGCCGAAGTAAGGCCGGGCGACTCGATACCGATCAGCTGCACCACGCGCGGAAACTCGGGATCCCGTTCGATGATGAAATCGGCCATCCCTTTCCCGTGCGCATGCACCGAGGGCGACGAAGGCGGAATGAGTTTCGGCCGGATCCCCGAATAAGCGGGAACGAAATCGGAAGGCTCGATGCCGGGCAAGAGGACTTTGGCGCTTCTCGCGAAATCCTCCACCGGTTCTCGATCGCTTTCGTAGTCGTTCTTGTCTTCGATGTATCGCGCCGTCGGACCCACCAGCACGCTGCCCCACAGCGTTTTCGTAAGATGCGTCCCGAGGGTCAGCCCCTGTGCGGGAGGCAGCGGATAGACGAGCCCGCGCACCCAATCCTGCTTCGCGCGAACCAGTTCGCAGTATTCGCCTCGAACCGGATAAATCTTGTGCCGCGCCATGCTCGATCCAAGCATCGCCGCGACGTCGTCGGCAAATAGCCCGGCGCTATTGATGAGGCATCGCGTTTCGATTTCTCCGGCAGTGCTCGTCACGCGGATCGTGTCGGGAAACGCTTCCAGTCGCTCGACCTTCGCATGGTTGAGAATGTGGGCGCCGTTGGCCGTTGCAAGCCGTGCGTAGGTCTTTACGAAGTCCTCGCTCGAGAGAATGCCAGTCGAGGGAACTTCCAGCGCGGCGAAGCCTTCCACATGCGGTTCGCGGGCGCGAATCGCGGCCCGGTCGATGATGCGAAGGCCTTCGACGCCATTCGCCCTGCCGTTTTCCATCAACGCGGTAAGCTCTTTAACCTCCTCCTGAGACGAAGCCACCACAATCTTGCCGATCTTGTGATGGGGAACTCCATGAGCCGCGCAAAACTCGTACGCCAGTTGATTTCCGCGCACGCAATACCGCGCCTTGAGAGAACCTGGAGGATAGTAGATGCCGGAATGAATTACCCCACTGTTGCGCGTGCTGGTAAGCATGCCGACCTTCGGCAGCGCTTCGAGCACGAAAACGTCGTCCCACCGCTCCGAAAGCGCGTGCGCGATCGCGCAACCCACAATCCCGCCGCCGATGATAACAACATTTGCCCGATCGATAGCTAGACTCCCCGGCGATCAATTCGATCGCGTGTTGTCCGCCGCGTCGACACTTACCAATGGCTTGTTCCCCTGTGCATGGATGGCGGAACTCACAGGCCCGCGCGGCTTGTCTGACTTCTCCAGCCACAAAAACACGGGACAGAGAATCAGCAGTGCGATGAAGAAAAATACAAACCCTCCCTCACGGTGAAGCCTTCCGGTCAAGAAACCCGGGTCCACGTATATGCTAAGCAACGTCAGGGTGGCAATTCGGATCCCGTTCTTGATGATCGACACAGGAAGGCTCAAGAGCACGAACAGCAGCATTTTCCAGCCTGTGCGCAGGTACAGATGAGCTGCCAGAAGGCATGTAATGAAAAGTGCCATGCTGGAACGAATGCTGCTGCATTCTTGCGCCACTTCAATCGTGACCCCTGGTACCGCAAGCACGAACCCTTGTCGCACAACAGGAACTCCGACCGCTTGGAAAAAAAGATAGGCGATTTCGGTTGAGCCTGTCTGCAGCGCATGAATGACCCGGTCCAAAACGACATCCGGGAAGGGAATCATCAACAAGAGGAACAATAGCGGAAACGCACCCGCTCGGAACGCGGCGAGCCCATAACAGAGTACAAATCCGCCGATCCAAACCAGAACCACCGAAAATGCCCCGAGGGACAGGGGCCAATTTCCATCTTGTGGAAACGGAGGCCGACTCGCCGCCCAATGGAGGATGAATCCGGCAAGCATCAGGCCGATGCCTGAACCTATGTTCGTCCTGGTGGTTGAAAATATGTGCTGTCTTTCTACGTAGAGCAGGAAAAAAGCGACCAGAGGAATGAGGACGATGTGCGAGCTGGATGCATTGTTTAAGGAATATGTAACCAACGCGCTCAGCGTCTTGTAAAAGGCAAGGCTGGAAACCACGATCAATGCAATGAAGATCGCATGCCGTCTGGCGTTCGGCGTGAGTGCGGTGGTCGCTGCTGTCGACATCAACGTTTCGCCTCGAACAGAGCTATTTTATCCGGTCTCGGTTGCCGACGGGCGAACTTGACAATGCATGTTGTCAAGAACAGTCGCAACGTGCGCATCTGATCATCGTGATTTAACGTCCAGCGGTCCAGATGCGCTCCGCTGTCTGGCATGCGCCTTAACCTAGTGCGCAGAAGGCGGCTCGGGCGCGAACGACACGCGCCAAATGAGTTTCTGTCCGTCGTCTGATATCAGAAGAGAGCCGTCGGCAGCAACTGCAACGCTAACCATACGCCCGTAAACCTCCCTGCCTGCGGGATCAGGCACGAATCCGGAAAAGAAAGGCCGGGGTTCTCCCGACGGGAGACCATCGCGGAATGGAATAAAGACGACTTGATATCCGCTACGAATACGGCGATTCCACGATGTCCTTCTTATAAGAATGATATGCTATCGAGAACCAAGTTTTTGCCCGTAAACTGGGAAACAGCCTGTGATGTGAATGCGGATCGTGATCTGTGCGGCACTCGGACTTAGCATTGTGTTCAGTTGGAGGAAGCCAGCCCGAGAAATCCAGTCCGCCCCAGCTCAGCCAGTCTTCACCGATTCAGGCTCCCTTTACATAGACACGCGCGCTTTATGCAACTTAGTCAGGGTTGAATATTCGGGGCCATCTATCTGGAGTCTATGGTAGAATTACGTTTGTAATAGTTTGTCATAATGATTTCCTTCGACGCATCCACGCTGATCTTGATCGCCAAGGCCGAGTTGCTCGATCTCTTCCTTGCCAATGTCAGCGTGCGGGTAGCAATTCCCAGTGAGGTCGAGAGGGAATGCTGTGGCTTCAAAAAGGCGCTGGATGCGGTCATCATTCAACGAGCCCTCGATGAGTCACGCATCAAAACAGTCGTGGTTAAGAACCGCCAGCTAGTCGCCAAGTTGCAGGCAGACTTCAGCCTAGGGAAGGGCGAAGCAGAGGCCATCGCGCTTGCAATCAACGAGAAGGCTCAACTGCTCGGCATTGACGACAAAAATGGGATCAACGCCTGCAAGTTGTTGGGAATCCCGTTCACCACGGCGGTGGGCATCCTGATTAGAAGCCGGGAAAATGGATTGGTGCAAGAGTCTGAGGCCCTTGAGAAACTCGTCCTACTGGCGAAGTATGGTCGGTACAAGGATTCAATTATCGAGGACGCGAGGCGAAAATTGGAGGCAAAGCCATGAGCAAGACGATGAGCGTTCGCATGGATCGCGAGAACTATGATTTCCTTCACGAAATAACCAAAGAGGAGGGGAGTGATCTATCCAAAGCTGTTCGGGACATGGTCACGCGCGGAAGAATTCTGCTTGCGGTCGAGAGGTACAAAAAGGGAGAGGCCTCGCTCGGCAGGGCTGCGGAATTGGCGGGGGTTCCGGTCGGACAGATGATGACGATCCTGACTGAATTCGGAGTCGAAAGCCGGCTGGAAAAAGAAGACTACCTCCAGGGACTCAAGAATCTTCAAAAGGTCTGGTAATCGCGTTAGTACCTCGACGACGAACCGTTCGCATTCTTCGGTTTCCGGCGAGTGAGCATTCGGTCTTCTTCGGCGTTGTTCGTAGTCAGCTGCTGGAAAAGGTGCTGGGCGCGGACCGGACCCGCCGATTGTTCCCTCTCTGCTACTGCCGGCCAAACCTGATCGCGTGTTCCTTGTGCTTGCAAGACTCTCTAATTACTGCGCAAGGATGTCTGTAGGGAGAGGCTGAACCAACATCTTTCTTACCAGGGGAGTAGTCGATACTCTCAGGCATGCCTTCTCGCGTTGGCGTGAGTGGAGTGGTCGCTGCTGTGGACATCAACGTTTCGCCTCGAACGGAGCTATTTTTATCTGGTCTTGGTTGCCGACAGGCGAACTTAACAACCGGTGTTGTCAAGAACGGCCGCAATTGCGCCCCCAGACTCCGTTGCGTGTCATTCGCTTTAACCTATTGCGTGGCAGATGGCGAAAGCCCGTACGAAATACGCCAAATGAGTTTCTGCCCGTCGTCTGATATCAGGAGAGAGCCGTCGTCAGCGACTGCAATGCCAACCATGCGCCCGTAAACCTGCCTGCTCGCGGGATCAGGCACGAATCCAGAAAAGAAAGGCTGCGGTTCTCCCGACGGAAGACCGTTGCGGAACGGAATAGACACGACTTGATATCCGCTACGAATGCGCCGATTCCAGGAACCATGTTCGGCTACGAAGGTCCCGTGCCAATAGACAGAAGAGAATTGCTGCTTTTCGTAGAACGCGAACTCGAGCGGAGCGACATGAGTGCCGAGCAGCATGTCCGGTGTGATGGCCTTTGCCACCAAGTCGGGCCGGGGTGCGACGCGGTTGTCCACATGCTGTCCGATACGCAACCAACGCAGCGACTACTCCACTCACGCGGAACGCGAGAAGGCATGCCGGCTTCATCGCATTGATCGCGGTTTCCAGCCTTGCCTTTTACAAGACGCTGAGTGCTGCTGTGGACATCAACGTTTTGCCTCGAACAGAGCCATTTTATTCAGTCTTGATTGCAGGCACACGAACTTAACAACGCGTGTTGTCAAGAACAGCTCCCAACGTGTGCCCCTGACCATCGGCGTCTGATATCCAGGGTCCCAAGCGGGCTCCGTTGTCTAGCATTCGCATTAACCTAGTGCACAGGAGTCGCCTGGGGCGCGAACGATGCGCGCCTCAGGCACTGAACCCATGCTGCGGTTGTATTCGGAGACGACGGCGCGCGGAACAACGCGCCACTTGTTCGAGGAAGTGATGGCGCTCGTCAAGCAGCTTTAGGCAGAAGGCCTCTTTCGAGATTCCTGAATGCGGCGTCTGAGGATGCTGTTTAGAAACGCAAGCGCCGCGGCCGAGGAAAATCGACGGCGGCGAGGCGCTCGAACCGCCAGTTTTCGGTGAGTTTTGCGACAAGCTCGTCGTCTGCTCCGACCTGTGCGCCGGCGTCTTCGAACGATTGTTTGCAAATCCGCGAGTCGAGTCCGCGGCCCACACCGATTTCCAGAAAAGTTTTTTCCACGCGCGCCGGTTCCTAGCGTCATATCCCATTCGAAGACTTTGAAGGACACACGATATCAAGTGCTCGATCATTTGTATTTGCCCCGGTCTGATGAGATCGGAGCAACGCTACTTCAAGATACTGTTCGCCCCAACCAGAGCAATCTCTTTGGCGATCTACAAGGATCTGGCCGTTCGTGTCTTTGGCGGATGCACCCTGATGGTCCTGGCGAGTTGATGCCCGCGGAGTTTTCGGTTCCCGCGGTTGCTCTTAACTAGTTTGCGCGAAGAACCTGAACGCCTTACGCCCATTTTTCGAGAGTATCGCGGGGTCGAAGACCAATGCACGAATGCTTCTGCAAGGAGCGGGCTTTCTGAAGTGGATCAGATTAGTCAGGCCGTCCGACTGAATGGTACTCGAATCCAAGCGCCTTCATGTCGCGGGGAGCCAGCAGGTTGCGTCCGTCAAACACGAGGGGGCGTTCCATGACATCGCGAATACGCTTCCAATCCAGCTTCCGAAAATCACTCCATTCCGTTGCGATCACGAGAGCATCCGCGCCATCGGCGGCTTCGTACGGACTCGCGCCGATGGTAAGTTGCGGGCACTCAGCTTGCACCTTGGCCAGCGCCTGCGGGTCGTAGGCGCGCACCTGCGCTCCCTCCGCCATGAGGCGTCGAAGCAGTTCGATCGCGGGTGAAGAGCAAATGTCGTCGGTATCGGGCTTGGCGGCGAGCCCGAGAAAACCGATGCGTTTGTCTTCGATAACCCACAAGGCCCGCTGCATCTTTGCCAGGAAGCGATCGACACGCTGCCGGTTGATGCGTTCGGCTTCTTCGAGCATTCCGAAATCGATTCCGATCCGGTCTGCCAGCCGGCAAAGTGCGCGGATGTCACGCGGCAAACGGGGACCGCCGAACCCGAGCCCGACGTTCAGAAACTGAGGGCCGATGCGCCGGTCGAGTCCAAGTGCCCGCATCACTTGCTGCACATCACCGCCGACCTGTTCGCAGAGGTCACCGACCATGTTGGCGTACGAGATTTTCATGGCTAGGAACGAGTTCGAGACGTGCTTGATCAGCTCAGCGCTCTGGACGCTTGTGGTCACAAACTTTGGCGGCGCGAACGGCGGACAGCCCGTGGAATGCACAGGACAGACGAATCGGCGGTCCAAGATCGGTTGGTAGACTTCACGGAGTCGCTGCTCGGTTTCCGGCTCGCTCACACCTACCAGGATGCGGTCGGGATGAAGGAAACCTTCTATAGCGGTCCCTTCCCGGAGGAATTGAGGGTTCGCAGCCACGCGGAAGTTGCGTCCGTCTCCCCGACTGTAGACGGCGAGCACATGCCGAATTTTCTGCGCCGTTTCGATAGGAGCGCCACTTCTCACTACGACAAGCTCCGCGGAAGGCGATGCGGTCGCAATGAGCCGCGCCACGCTTTCGATGGCGGACGGGTCGGCATCGCCAGTGTCCAGCTGCGGTACGCCCACGCAGATGAAGATGATATCGCTCGAGCGAACGGCTTCCGCGGGATTGGCGGTGAACGTCAGGCGGCCTTCCCGGCTGCACCGGGCTAGGATGCTGTCGAGGTGCGGCTCATAAATGGGGGATTTCCCAGCTCTCAAGCTGTTGATGATGGATTCATTCTTGTCAGTGCACACCACTTGATGCCCGATTTCGGCGAGGCATGCTCCCGTCACCAGACCCACATGGCCGCAACCGATTACTGAGATTCGCAAAGGTAAGCCGTTCTGTCAGACCAGTCCGTTTGCGAGCGAAGCATAACCCGCGGCTTGAACGAGCGTAAGTGGAATAACAAAGTGGAGAGGCGAAAAGATATATGCTCGACGCGCAGGCTCGCCCGTGGTCTGTAACGAAAGAGTCGCTCGTCGAGTGACATTACTTACTTGGAGAGATTAGGAAAGTCTTCGAAATTCATTCTTCTATCCAGCACCGCAAGAATTGCACCGTTCGCTTTACCGAGCTGCGCGAGATGACCATCGGTGCTTTGTTTTGCGGATTTGACCCATCCTGGAAGGGAGAGAGAGAGATCGTGATCGTCGGGGATAAACGTGAACTTCAATGTGTTTTCTGTCTTCAGGCGCAGTAGCAGGATGTGTGCGTGGGCTGCAGTAACCCATACTGTGGAGCTTGCGGGAGAACCCGTACGAACCCGAGTTCAGTGATCGAGCACGTCACTAGTTCCAAAGCCAATGCTCGTACTCATGGGCGCTCGTGAAATTCACGCTGGAGGAAATTGAGTGCCACGAGAGGATTTCTTGAATCTGTGTGCTGCTCAAGACTGGAACCTCCGGACCTCAACCTGCCGCAGCAGCGTTACGATCTGCTGCGGCTTGTATTTCTTCATCGGGGTACCGGCTTGCCTCCAGAGTGAACCCTCGCTGGTACAAAAACCCCCGATCAGGTCAAGCCGGGCCAGCCATTTGCGGCGTCAAGCGCGACATCCGCCTGATACGATATTTACTGCCGCGGAACGCGAACCGGCGAAAGAGCACGGGTGGCCTTTTGCTCGGTGTACGACGCCCATTGATCGTGATGCTCACGGACACAGGTGCGAACCAACCCCGGCTCTTCCCAGGGAACATCGTGATAGCTGGAGAAGAGGTACCGGCTTGTCGGATCCCGCAACCACTCATGAGGAAAGAGCGCGATCGTCTCGCTCTCGGTGATCTTTACAGCCTCTTGAACCGGCGTGCCGGAAATCGCCGCATAAAGGGCCGCGGGAAGATCACGTTTTGGGCCGAGCGCGAGATGCCCGATCTGGGTTGCACGAGGATTTATTTCGATTAGATGCGCCCTTCCAGTACCTGCCTCCAGGATGAAGTCAAATCCGTGCATGCCAGAGAGACCGAGACGGCGAACCATCGCTTCAACCGCCGCCGACATATCGGGATTATCGACAACACGCATTACCGTAGCTGGCCCTCCTGCGTACTGCCTGGCGATCACTTTACAGTGCAGGCTCGCCAACACGGTGCCCTTCCAGCACGCCACGGCGCTGGTTGCTTCGCCTCCGGCCACGAACTCTTGGGCATTTTCCAAGAAAGAGCGACGGCACTGCGAAGGCCAAAGCAACGAGATGTCGCGGTCTGCGAAAGAGCGCTTTGCTGCTCTCCATAGCAGGGACGCCTTTCCCAGAGAATGAAAAGCCTGCTCGGCGTCCTCCAAAGTTCGAGCGATCCGCACGCCTTTGCCGCCATACGTACTATCTGCCTTTAGCACGACCGGCAGCCCGATCCGCTTCACCCATTGCCTCAATTCTTGGACGCTTCGAATGTAAGAAGTTCGGGGAGCGAGGATCCCTTCTTCGCGGGCGACCTGCATAAACGCGGCTCTTGAAGCCACGATCGGAAAGCTCGAAGCCGAACCGATCGAACGCTCGATCAAATCACAAATGAAAGTGGCGGATTTTCCCTTGCGCCGCTCGCGATGATGGAGGCGCAGAAGATGCGAGACCGCAAAATCATCGCCCGGTATGACGACATCGGGATTCGCGGCGGCTATGGCTTGGGCGAGCGACATCAGGGGCGCCAGCGCATGATAGGGGTAGGAGTGCTGAACTGCGCTGGTTTTTCGCAGCGGATGAAATGGCGGGCAGACGGACTTGACCCTACATCCTGCATTGGTCAGCCCTATCGCTAGGCGAGGGGTCGTAAACCAAGGAGATGTTGCTGCCAGCAGAACTGTTGGTTTCAAGATTAGTCTTCGTCTCCGACAACTGGTCCAGATGTCACGAGCCCTCAAGTAATGGCAAAGGAGTTCTGGTACTTCTGAAAATGCCGCTCACTTGGCCGTTCGCGAAGAACTCATGTGAGCCCCGCGTCGCATCTCGCGCCACACGGGCTCATACCCAAGCTGTCTGAGCCGCAGATGCGCTGTTGCAAAATGCCTTCCAAATCGCCTGTTACTGCGGCCAGGCTTGTGCAAGGAAAAATCTGCGCAACCGTCTGGAAACAGGAGGGTTCTTACCGCACTTAGCCGTTGCTGATCTTAGCGCCACGAACCTATGCACGAAAGCGACCGGCGAATATCCAAAACTTTGCCGTTTTTGGCTAAAGAAGTACTCGTCCCGAAGAGGCGAATCCGTTACACGGTAAATCTACCGATTGGGGGTGGTATGACCCAACGGCTCGGACGTTGAACGCCCATCTGTCAGTGCCAAAACAGCAAAGGCCGTGCCGGCGTCGGTCATGAAGCGCGCGGTCTCTAGGGAGATGTGCCTGCGTTTGTTCACCGAAGCTGTCGGCCAACTGCCCTCGGCAGTCTGGTGACTCATCAACCAGGAAAGTCCGCGCTGCAGTTGCGCGTCGCTTCGAGCTATGCCTGCTTCTTGCAAGACAAACGTGACGAGCCCTGTAGCGAGACCGTCGCTCTTTCCGTAGAGCGGCGTGCCCTCCTCCCGCAGCCACATATTAACCAGAGACTTGGCCGTCCAGTCGTGCCAGCTCCAGGTAATTGATGCGAGCCTCCAGCCACCATCTGTCTGCTGTTTCGCCAGAATCTCTTTAACAATCGCGCGCTGATTGGCTTGGCTTATTAGTCCGGGCAATTTCATCGAAGCCCACAACAAAAAGACATGATTGATTGTCGAGTGGGATGCGCTTTCGCGGTTGAGATATTCGCGCAATAACGCGAGATGAGTCTGTATTTCGGGTTTCGATGCGTAATCGCCAGGCGCCACGCCGACTGCGATCGCGGCCAGACATGCTCCGTAGTACACCGAATCCTTTGCTTCCCAAGGTTCCTGATCAAACTGCAGCCAATGCCACGATCCGCTGTTCTTGCCCGTAGTTTGCTGGAGTTCCCACATACGGTTGAGCGCGATGCGCGTGTCGTTACTCAGCTTTCCGCGCTGCGCGTCATCTTCGGCTAGTACCAGTGCGTTGAGAACGGCCTCTGTGCCACGGGATTGCGCCGTCTTGCCGTCAGAACCTTGGCCGTCGTAGTACGGTCCGATGATGTCCCAAAGTCGCACCCGCTCGTCGACATCATCGATGAGTCTACGTTCGTCAAGTGTCGGTCCTGGTTCGTCGAGCACCACACTCAATGCCGGCCTTACAAATACATATGGCAGGGCTGTATGGCATGACACGCAAAACGTGCCGTGAGCTCGGGCAGAGCCGCTCCATTGCATCCACCAACTTTCTCGGCGATCCAAGTATGCGGCCGCTGCCGCAGGGTTCCAAGAGTCGGAGACTCGGCTCACCCGGCGCGAACAGGACACTAGGGATGCCGCTGCCAACAGCACGGCCAGGAGAACCGCTCTGCGCTTGCTCGCGTACACGACCGTTGCCTCCCCGTATTCGACGAAACGAGATCCGATCACGTGCCCAAGAGTGCTGAATGTAGCCTGAGACGAGCCCGAGTCACCCGCGATTATGGCAGCGTCTCAATCCCGCTCCAACGAGAGCGGCGGACAAAGACTGTCCGTAATGCTGCAAATCCCCGCTCGGATTGTGCCTACCCCGACTCTCCGTGTCCCAACTTCTCAAACCAAAGAGGATTAGGAACGCCAAAAGAACGACAAGGCAGTTTGGAAACCAATGCAACACCAAGACTATCGTGCCGGTGAAACGGGCTAACTAACTTAGAGCCAATCACATAGCTAGAATGCCAGCCGGTAGAATGCGGATCTTGCCGAGGCCGAGGGGAGAAGAACGGTATAAATTCTTGCTCAAACTGAGAAGCCAATGGCAACAATCTTGCTAAATAGTCTCACAAAAGAGAACTTTTGGGCAAACGATTGCCGACGAGGGGCAAACACTTCCCTGGAGCCACTCCTGCCGTCCAGCATAAGCCTTTCTAATTCAGTAATTTAGACAACGCAATTTTGGTAATATGATTGCACGCTCGACTGGAAGTAGTCGGTCCTCTGCTTAGCACAGTTGTAGGTCAGAAAAGGAGTCCTTCCACGACAATATGGTAGATATCGCGATTATAGGCGCTGGTCCATATGGACTCTCAATAGCTGCGCATCTGCGTCCCCTCGGTATTCGGTTTCGAATCTTTGGCCAGCCAATGGACAGTTGGCTTGAGCACATGCCAAAGGGCATGATGCTCAAATCCGAAGGGTTTGCATCGAACATTTACGACCCACAGGGTGCTTTCACGCTTCAACGTTTTTGTGCCGAACGAAGGATCGAATATGCAGACTCGGGAATTCCGGTGCGGCTCGATACTTTCGCAGCCTACGGGTTGGCGTTTCGAGATCGATTTGTTCCCGAGCTCGAAAACAAATCAGTGAGCGATCTTGAACGCAGCGCCAGCGGATTCAACCTCCATCTGGAGAGCGGTGAAACGGTCGCCGCTCGGCGGGTTGTCCTTGCAGTGGGCATAACGCATTTTGAACACATACCATCCGATTTAGCTCATCTCCCAGCGGAACTGTTGTCGCACAGCTTTCACCATCACAATCTCGATCGGTTTCGGGGCCGCCGGGTCACCGTGATTGGCAGCGGATCCTCGGCGACTGATTTCGCGGGACTGCTCCATGAGAACGGCGCTGATGTCAATCTCGTCGCTCGATGCAAGTCACTGTTTTTCCATAGCAAGCCCCAAATCGGCAAGCGCCGATCGCGGTGGGAGCAAATTCGCCATCCGAGCTCCGGCCTTGGACCTGGTCTTCGATCCCGCCTCTACACGGATGCACCGCAGTTGTTCCGTCACTTGCCGGAACGGCTACGGATTTATATCGTACGGACTCATCTTGGGCCCTCAGGCGCGTGGTTCGCAAAAGACAAGGTAATTGGCCAAGTGCCATTGCTGCTCGGATGCACGGTAGAGAGCGCAGAAGCCGGGGACCATGGGGTACGGCTCCGTCTTCGCGACGCGGATGGAACGAGTCGCGAAGTTCAGACCGAACACGTGATCGCGGCGACCGGATACAGAGTGGATGTTGACCGTTTGAAGTTTTTGAGTCCCGATGTTCGTGCAGCACTCAAGACGGCCGACAAGGCTCCCGTGCTTTCATCGAATTTTGAATCCTCTGTTCGAGGCCTCTATTTTGTCGGTGTTGCGGCCGCCAATAGCTTCGGACCGTCCTTGCGCTTCGCTTTCGGCGCTGGCTTCGCTGCACGCCGTCTCTCGAGGGCTCTTGCGAAATCCAGTCCCTACGAACGCGCCTCGGTTCAGAGTCCCAGTATTGCGACGTTATCGTGAGACCGGTGAAGGGATGAAGACCGAGACCATTGCGATTCACGCAGGTTACGACAGTGACCCGACAACGAAGGCGGTCGCCGTGCCCATTTATCAGACGATTGCCTTCGAATTCGACAGCGCCGAGCATGGCGCGGCCCTGTTTAATCTCGAAGTGCCTGGCAACATCTACACGCGCATCGGAAATCCCACGAACACTGTTCTCGAAAAGCGCGTGGCGGCGCTCGAGGGTGGTGTGGACGCCCTCAGCGTCAGCTCCGGAATGGCCGCCATTCACTATGCGCTCGTAAATATCGCCGAATCGGGCAACAACATTGTTTCGCTTCCGCAGTTATATGGCGCCACCTACACGCTGCTTGCGCACATCCTCCCAAAGCAAGGAATTGCCGCGAGGTTCGCGAAAAGCGAGGCGCCCGAAGCGGTCGATGAACTGATCGACGAAAATACCCGGGCCGTCTTTTGCGAAAGCGTGGGAAATCCGGCCGGGAACGTGGCCGATATCGAAGCACTGGCGCGCGTCGCGCACAAGCATGGGGTGCCCTTAATCGTAGACAATACGGTCGCTACCCCGATACTGCTGCGGCCGATCGAATACGGTGCTGACGTCGTCCTACATTCCATGACGAAATTTATGGGAGGCCACGGTACGACACTCGGCGGAATGATCGTGGACAGCGGGAAGTTTCCTTGGCGCGACTACCCGGACCGCTTCTATATGCTGAACCGTCCCGAGATCGCCTACCACGGAGTCATCTATACCGAACAATTTGGTGATGCCGCCTTCGTCGCTCGTTGCCGCACGGTCTGCCAGCGAAATACCGGCTCGACTCTGTCGCCTTTCAATGGCTTCCTATTGCTCCAAGGCATCGAAACCCTTGCGCTTCGTGTCGAACGCCACGTTGAAAACGCATGCAAGGTAGCGGAATTTCTTAGACGTCATCCTCGTATCCAATGGGTGAATTATGCAGGGTTCCCCGACAGCCCGCTCTATGCTATGGCGCAGCGCTATCTAGGCTCGCGGCGCTGCTCAGTGCTTACGTTTGGAGTGCAAGGCGGCTTCGAAGCAGGTCGAAAATGTTTCAACGCCCTGCGGCTGTTCAAGAGAATGGTAAATCTAGGTGATGCCAAGTCGCTCGCTTGCCATCCGGCGTCGACGACGCACCGCCAGTTGACCCCCGAGGAACAGGCGAAAGCGGGTGTAACTCCGGAGATGATTCGCTTGAGCGTGGGCATCGAACACATCGACGACATCCTTGACGATCTCGGCCAGGCGCTCAACTTGGTCAACTGGGAATAGGAAGTTTAGACGGGCGTCGTCTTGGGAGGCGCATCATGCCCTTACTGATGGAAACAGACAAGAATCCGTCACGGTCGGCAAAAAAACATGGCCACTTGTCCGTAGAAACCATCGAACATTCCAGCGTTCCGTCAGAGGGCCTTCGCATCGCGTTGATCAATAACATGGCGGACTCGGCCCTCGAGGACACCGAAGAGCAGTTTTTCGGGCTTCTCGGCTCCGCCGCGGGTGATCTTCCCGTCCGTGTTGGGCTGTATTCGCTACCCCAGATTCGACGAGGGGATCGCGCAAAGCAGCACCTCAGCCGCTCTTACCTGCCCTGGAGGTCCCTCTCGAATAGCCCAGTCGATGGCGTCATAGTTACGGGAGCCGAACCGCGAATGCCGGACCTGCGGGACGAACCATACTGGCGTGAGCTATGCGAACTATTCGAGTGGGCTGAAGTGAACACCGACTCGGCGGTGTTATCCTGTTTGGCAGCTCATGCAGGCGTGCTGCATGGCGACGGGATTCCGCGCTGCGCGCAGAAGGAAAAACAGTTTGGCATCTTCGCTCAAAGGATTATCGGCGAACATCCGCTGACGCGAGGGGTTCGGGAGCCGGTGCGCATTCCGCATTCCCGGTGGAACGGGCTAGAGCAGGCAGAACTAGAGGCGCGCGGCTACTCCGTGCTCACGCACTCGGATGAAGCGGGTGTGGACACGTTTGTCAAGAGACGAGGGCGAAGCCTCTTTGTACATTTTCAGGGCCACCCGGAATATGGACCGCAGACGTTGCTCAAGGAATACCGACGAGACATCAGCAGGTATCTTCGGGGAGAACGCGAAGCATACCCGTCGATGCCACGCGGCTACTTTGATGAACGATCGGCGAAATTGCTAAGCGATTTTGAAGCGCACGTGGCATCGAAGCGGCGGGACGAAGGCCTATCAAGTTTTCCACAAGCGGCTATTGCCAGCTCGCTCGAACACTCCTGGCATGGTGCGGCCGTCCGAATCTATCGCAACTGGCTCGAATACTTGATCGTAAGAAAGGCAGATCGAGTGAAAGCCGCAGCTCCGATAAGCGTGAGACAAGCGGCGCAGTGCTGTGCAACGAACGCGGCGCCTGGTCCGATTTCTACTAAGAAATCGTCGGCGGCCTTCCCGCATGACTCTGCCAGCGCCCGTTCATGAATGACGATCGTGCTTCCGAGATCCTGAATTCTCTCCCCGAACGAATCAGCGACGTCATTAGCGCCTGGACCGGGAGTTCGCCGGATCGTTTGTGTCTTGTCGAATCCGGTGGGGCATGGACCTACGGGCAATTGGCCTCTGCAGCGAGCGAAGCGCGAATAAGGCTCGTCGCCTGGGGCGTGCGCCCTGGCGATCGCGTGATGATCGTGTGCGAGAACTGCCGTGCTTTCGTCGCAACGCTGTTGGCACTCGCGAGTCTTGATGCCTGGCCGGTGTTGGTAAATGCCCGCCTGTCGGCACGCGAGGTCGACGAAATTCGAGAGCACTGCGGAGCCCGGCGTGTACTTTACACGGTCGCCGCGTCACTGCAGGCGCGGGAACATGCCCGGTGCCATGGCGCAGTGATTGAGGAAATCGGGCTTCTCGGAACGATTGGCATCGGGCCACTCAACGACACCGTCGCACCGGAACCTCTCGATCCAAATCCGAGCAACCGCGTGGCGGCCTTAATTTACACCTCCGGCACGACCGGGCGCCCCAAGGGCGTTATGTTGACGCACCGAAACCTTCTGTTTTTGGCCGCAGGATCAGCGCAAATCCGCAAGCTCACTCCGGTTGACCGCATGTACGGTGTTCTGCCTATGTCGCACGCGGTGGGCTTGTCCGTGGTCCTTTTGGGGACGCTGCTGAGCGGCGCCACTTTGTACTTGTCACAACGCTTCGACCCCGTGGCGGCGCGCACGGCGTTTGAACAAGAGCACCTGACAGTATTTCTCGGGGTGCCGGCGATGTTCGCCCTGTTCGTCGAATATGCAAAGATGAAGGGAATTGGCTCGTTTCGCTTTCCTGACCTCCGGATCATCTCCTCATCCGGGGCTCCTCTCCAGCTGGCACTCAAACGGGATGTAGAGAGTCTGTTCGGGATGCCACTACATAATGGATATGGCGTGACAGAATGTTCTCCCACGATTGCACAAGCGAAAATCGAGGAGCCCAGCCGTGATACATCGGTAGGACGCGTGTTCCCCGGAGTGGAAATCAGGCTCGCGGGAGATGACGGCGCGATCGTAGCGGAGGGCGATACCGGAGAATTGTGGGTGCGCGGTCCAAACGTCATGAAAGGATACTATCGATCACCAGAAGACACCCGCGCTGCAATCGATCCGGACGGTTGGTTCAATACCCGCGACCTTGCGCGGCTGGAGGATGGGCGCCTCTTTATCGTCGGACGCACGAAGGAACTGATCATTCGCGCGGGCTTCAACGTATACCCGGCAGAAGTGGAAGCCGTGCTCGGCGCTCACCCGGCGGTGGCCCGTTGTGCTGTGATTGGCCGGCCGGCTGAAGACATGGGTGAGAAGATCGTTGCCTTCATACAACCGCGACTGGACTCGACGGTCACGACTGCGGAGTTATCGAAGTACGCCGCGCAACATCTTGCGCCGTACAAACTTCCGACGGAGATTCTTCTGATAGACGAACTGCCTGTCACGCCAACCGGAAAGGTTTCTAAGGGAGAACTCGTCAAGATATCGGCGGGCAGGCCGCGATGAGTTGACCTGGCGGGCTGGTTCCCTTCATCGATCTGGATCACCTCGCTTCGTTTCGTTACTTGCGGTGCTCCTTCTGCCTGGTCGGCTCATCAGTTCTCCTCTCCGCCTTCTTCAGACCCTCTGTTCTACCAACCAGGCTTGCTTCCATCTAAATGCGCGAAAGAAATCGTACGTTATCCGGGGGCGACCCGCCCCGCCTCCGTGGCGGACTGAAATTGGTGCGCATAGGAGCGTTTCCAGACTGTGCTATTTTATCTGAGGCCGCATAACAAAGTCGTTTTTACTGCGCAGATTTACGCCAGCGTCGAGCGCAATTGGTTCCGACTGAATGTGGCGAACTCGCAAGTATCTGGCGATTACTATGAGATGAATTAGCATTTCCATGCGCGCAAGATGCTCCCCGATGCAGTTTCTCGGGCCGGCCGAAAAAGGGATTGTTGCCAGTCGATGCCGACGTTTTGAACTCTCAATTCGAAAGCGATCTGGATCGAAGCGGTCCGGCTCCTCCCATAGGTTAGGATTTCGCTGGATAAAGTAAGGCGGAAGATAGATCTCGGTGCCGGCTGGTACGAAATAGTCACCAAGCCAATCGTCACGCAGTGCTTTTCGGGTAAGCAACCACCCGGCAGGATATAAACGCATAGCCTCATCGATGATTTGTCGAGCATAGACAAATTTGGACAGATCATCGAACTCAGAAAAGCTCGTCAGGTTGATTTCGCGAGACAGATGTTGTTCAACTTCCGGATGCTGTGAGAGAAGATACCAGGTCCAATTCAAAGTGCTCGCTGTGGTTTCGTGACCCGCGACGATCAGCGTGAAAATCTCATCCAAGAGTTGGCCACGCTCCATCAATCGGCCGCTCTCCGGGTCGCGCGCCTTCATCAGCATACCCAAAGCATCCGTGGACGGCGAAGGATTCTTAAGTCTTCGATCAACCACTCGAAGAACGATACTTCCTAGGGCTCTGAACGAGCGTGCAAATGCCACGTTGCGTACTTGTTCCTTGAAGAGAAGATCGAAATGGGAACCGACCTCCTCGTAATCGTCGCCGAAAATGAACCGAAGCACAACCTCGAGGGCCATACTGCTGACATCGCGCGTGACATTGATATTTTCATTTCTTTGAGCGGCCAGTTGCCACTTCTTCAGAAGTTCCGAATTGACCGAAGTAATCAGCTTCATTAGGGGTGCGATCGACGGGTGATTAAATGTCGGTTGTATCATCCGCCGCTGCCGTTTCCACACCTCTCCTTCGCTGACCATGAGCCCATTGCCAAGAAGTAGCGCAACGCGCTGGATCATCATACCTTTTACATAATTCTGCCAATTCCTGACGAGAACGTGGTACGCAAACTCCGGGTTTCTGATCACATAAGCGCTACATCCATATATGGACGCTTTATAGATGTCACCGAACACTGTGAACTGGCGGCCAATCCACTCAAGGAGGTCGTCGGTAACTCTGTACTCTTCTTGAGGCCCGGCCGGTATCTGTGCGGGTTTGGTTTCCATATCTAAGCTTTTCTGTGCGAAGTGTGCTTGGCCAATTTGACTCGGAGGGCCAGCGAGCATTTGGGGACACTACACCGCCGTTCCGGGGGTATGTCAATACGATCGAGACCGCAAAGCATACACTTAAATCGGTACCTCGATAAGCGTCGGCCCGAGGTCCTCGAATCCCTTTCGCAGTGCGGTCGCGAAAGCTTCGAGAGAGGTCACGCGCGTGCCGGGCATTCCCATGCCGCGCGCCAGCAAAACCCAATCGAGATCTGGGTGCCCGATCTCGAACAGGGCCTTGGCTCGCGGGCCTGCCTCGCCGATCCCCAAATTCGAAAATTCGCGCTTCAGGACGCCGTAAGCGCGATTCGCGAATACCACCGTTACGACGTGGAGTCCTTCGCGCGCCATCGTCCATAGCGCTTGCATCGTGTACATCCCGCTGCCGTCTGCCGTCAGGCACAGGACTGGCCGATCTGGACCAGCCACTGCTGCTCCAACCGCCAAAGGCATCGCGATTCCGATCGAACCGCCGGTGCACGCGAGCCAATCGTGCGGAGCGCAGCCTCGCGTTGCGGCCAAAATTCCTCTGCCGGAGGTCATGGATTCGTCGACCACGATCGCATTTTCGGGAAGCGTCGCCGCAATGGCAACCGCCAGACCGGCCAGCGTGATTTCTCCTGCGGGTTCGAGAGGGCGGTCCGGCTTTTCTACTGCCGCTAGAGCATTGTTCGCGGAGAGTGCTTCGGACACCGCCGCGAGGGCGCCATTTCCGTCTTCATTTGCGTGCGCCAGCGTGAAAATCTCGCATTCGGGCGGCGTTGGTTCGCTCCTCTTACCCTCGTGCGCGAAGTAGGAAACCGGCGCGGCCGCGCCCACCAAAATGATCTGCTGAAATTCCTTGAACTGTTCGGCAGACTGTTCTAGGACGTACGCAACGCGCTCGATCGTCGGCGTACCTGCTCCGTGGCGGAGGCGCGTAAACGGGTACGGCGCGAATAGCTTCGCCTCCGCGGCCGTGGCAATTTTCCCTGCTGTCGCTAGTCCTTCTTCATAGAGCGCTCTCCCGCCAATCACTATCGCCGTCGGCCGGCCAGAGCTGAGCATCGCCGCCGCGCACTCGATTCGTTTGCTCGGAGGCAGGGCCGCTGGCGGCGGGGCGCACATGCCTGCGGGCGAAGCGCCTTGGCTCCAGGCTACGTCCGCTGGCACGACCAGTGTTGCGATCCGCCCCGGCGGCGTGCGGGCGCTTATGATGCACTCTGCAGTATCGCGACCCACCTCCGCTGTACTTTGGGTCGTGCGCAACCATTTCGAAAAAGGCCGCGCAATGGCTTCGATATCTGAAGTGAGCGGCGCATCGTAGCGCAGGTGATACGCGGGATGCTGTCCGATCAGGTTGACCATCGGCACGCGCGCCCTGCTCGCGTTATGCAGGTTTGCCATACCGTTTGCAAAGCCGGGCCCCAGGTGAAGCAGGGTACACGCCGGTTTCCCCGCCATCCGCGCGTAGCCGTCCGCCGCTCCCGTTACCACGCCCTCAAAGAGCGCGAGTACGCAGCGCATTTCTGGCGAGCGGTCAAGCGCAGCTACTAGGTGCATTTCGGACGTGCCTGGATTCGTGAAGCACGTGTCCACACCGCCGGCTAGCAGCGTGCGAATCAAGCCTTCGGCGCCGTTCATCGGTCGCAGGCCTCAAATAGGTTATCTCTTGAAATTCTGGCAGGTGAGGGAACTAAATCTCGCCGGTATTTAGGCTGCGAGCGTGGGATGTGATTTCGAGTCGACGGCATGCGGACAGACGCACGCTCGAAAACAATCTGCAAGAGCTGCTTCATTTGGTCTAATCGTCTAATTCGCGCTCATAGCCTGGGGCCCGCTCACATTGTCGTCAGGACCCCGTAAAGATCGCAAAAAAGAGGAACTACTTTCCGCCCTCACTCCACTGTTCGTGTCGGCCGAATTTGTCGCCCGCTCACGAATGCGCGAATTCCCAATACAACTCCCTCGCCTTCGCGTACACTGGGCCAATCGTCAGATCTCGGTCATCAATCTTCTTTACTGGAACGACTTTCGAATAATTGCCACTCGAGAAAATCTCATCCGCCTGCTGAAAATCTTTGTACGTAAGAGTTTTCTCCACCACCGTTACGCCCGCTCCACGCAGCAGCTTGATGACGCGCTGGCGCGTGATGCCATCGAGGAAGGTGCCGTTGGGAACTGGCGTAAAGGTTACGCCATCCTTGGCCATGAAAATATTCGATGTGGCGAGTTCGGCCACGTTCCCCACCATATCGCAGACCACCGCATTGTCGAATCCACGAGAATGTGCTTCGACGAGCGCGCGGGCATTGTTCGGATAGAGACATCCAGCCTTGGCGTCGACCGGCATGGTCTCGAGTGTCGGCCGACGATACGGGGAAAGCGTGATTGAGAATCCGGTCGGTTTGCGCATCGGTGCCTCGTAGACGACCAGGCACCAGCGGGTCGATTCGGGATCGGCAGCCTGAATCCACGGGCCCTCTTTCTCGCCCCAGTACATTGGCCGGATATATAGCGAAGAGTCTTTGTCGAACTTTGCGATTCCTTGCCGGGCTAGTTCCATCCACCGCTCGGTTGAAACCGTCGGCTTGAGAAAGAGCTTCTTTGCCGATTCATTCACCCGCGCGCAATGAAGGTCGAGATCGGGTGTTACTCCTTCGAACGACCGAGCTCCATCAAAGACGAGAGAACAGAGCCAGGCTGCATGTGTGCGCGAGCCCATAATTGGCACGTTGCCCTCGTACCAGTGATCATCAACGAATGTCCATGTCTTAGAACAGTCCGCTCTAACGGGTGTCACCGGTTCCCTCCGATCCGAAGCGTTGATTCGACTTCCCTTCGGCTCTTACAACACTCTTTTGCCATGATGGCTAACCAATGTGACGGTACAGCAGCGCACCGGCAGCTTGAAAAAGGCGGTTCGGAAGAAGGGAAAAAACGCGCCTCGACATTCGCTCCCGCCAGGCTTCGCTCGGCGCATAACCGCCCCGCTTTGACGTACTGTACCTCAAGTACGTCAGCGTCGACCGCGTGGATCCCCAGTGTTCCTTGAAAGCAAGCAAGCCCTGATTGTCAGTATCTGTGCGGCCCAAGTCGAATCTCCTTAATCCGGCTCTCTTTGCCTCCTCAATGGATTGCCAAAAGAGCAGATGCATAGAACCGAGATGGTGGAAGCGAGGATCGGACGCCCCGTACTTGTAGACCAGGGAATCCTTGTGTTGAATCGTAAGGATTGCTGCGCTGGCTTCTCCGTCCTTGTACGCGACGCGAATCCTTACCGATTCTCCCAGGCAATTAGCCAGGTTCCAAAACCACCGCTTCGGCGGAGGAGGTGCTTTGTGACGCCTCCTAGTGAGCAGGAACAGGTTGAAGAAGTCATCGATAAGTTGCTCGGAGCGACCTTCCTTATAGGTCAAGCCTTCGCGATCGGCACGCCGAATTTTCCTTTGCGTCGAGCTCTTGTGGCAGTTGCGGAACAACTCGTCCAGGCGGGGCTCTAAATCAATCTCATGTAAATAGTAAGAATGGCTCGATGGGAAGAGGAGAGAAGAGGAGCAGGGCAACGGCGTTTTCGGGCGAATCTCCAGATATTTCATCTTCTTAGCCGCAATTTCTTGCTCGATAGCCGAACGGAGAGGATGAATGTCTTCGGGGCTGCTTAGCAGGGGCTCGCAGTGGTCTGAGAACGGGAGCGATACCAAGCGAGTTCCTGTCAGTGCGCTCTGGACGTGGCAGAAGACTAGACCGTTCTCAATGGGCGCATGAGGAGGAGATGTCGTGAAGACGACGGGCTTGTATCCGTAAGTCCGGTGCAGCGCCTCAAGCCACCCATTCGTGTGGAAAACGGACGAGTGTGACGATTTCCGAACAAACTGGCCCCATCGATGATCCGTGAGTGGGCAGGTCTCATGGACGACCATTTGTCGGTTGTAGCTACTAACCACCAATCTAGGATTCTTCTTTCTCGTACGGCGACATCGCGTCCGAGCCGAATCGAGTCTCAAATCAACCGGACGTCGCTCTCGAAGGCGCAGGCGCTTAGATTGAGACGTGCTCCTTCTGAATGGCGGCCTCGATCGATGCCGTCAGAGCGGCTGCCAAATGCTTGACAAACGGCTCGATGAGCACGGCTGGCGCAGTGACAGGCAGAACAACAATATTCTGTCCGCCGAGTGCCACCTTGTCCCAGGTCAGCTCCGGACGGAGCAGCGATCGATACTGCCGCGCAGGGCGAAATTCAGTCACCGCTCCGGAATACGGACGAGGCACGTAGTTTGCAGCTGCGTTCTGGTTCGATTTCCAAATTCGTCCTATCGTTGCCGCGGCGGACCTGGACTGATCCGCGTTCGAAGGTGAGCGCCCGAAATGCATTTCGCGCCACACAGAGAAACGCCAGCGCAGCGTCTCGATCTTTTCTCGCATAAAGCCAGCTCTTCCCCCCTTATCAAGAGCAAGGAAGTTGGCGGCGTGGAAGATGAGTCGCTCACCCATTTGGTAGGCGTTCTCCCAAAACCCGGGAGCCTCAGACTGGGCCCAATTGATGGTGTCGAACATCGCTAGCAATGCGACTTTGCCTCCGCTCGCGCTGAGTTGCTGAGCGACTTCGAATGCGATCGCCCCCCCCAGGCAATAGCCGCCCAAGAAATAGGGTCCCTGCGGCTGCACCCTACGCACCTCTCGCACATAGAGAGCCGCCATATCCTCGATCGTGCTAAGCGGCTCGAGGTGTCCATCTAAACCACGGGATTGTAAGCCGTAAAATGGCTGATCGGGACCGAGATAGCGCGACAAGGTGCGGTACACTAGCACCTCGCCGCCATGTGGGTGCATACAGAAGAAAGGGGGGCGAGAGCCCAGAGGGTTAATGGCCACAAGCGGCGACCAACAGGATGATGACGCCTCATCGTGGAGAATCCGGGCGAGTTCCCGGATTGTAGGGGCTTCGAAAAGCGTAGCCAGCGGCAATTTGGCTCCGAAGGATTGCTCAATCTGCGCGAACAAGCGGACAGCCGTCAGCGAATCGCCGCCCAAATCGAAATAGTTCTCATCGAGGTCGATGGCGGCGACGCCCAGAAGTTCCTGCCAAATCTGAGCGAGTTGTCTCGCAAGATCATTCTGCAGAGACGATGGGGGAGTCGGCACTGCACTGCTCGCAGGTTCTGGGATCGGATCACGCCCTTGATCTAGATAGTGAAGTTCGTTTTTCATCCCACATCCCAATCGCAACTTTGAAAGCCACTCCTCGCACGTTATTTTCGGGCAAACCTTTCTGCCAATATTCGTGCAAGACCTTGACCACTTTGCTTCGTTCGCAATCAGCAGCAAAAAAAGCCACTTAACGGGACGCGGCGTGAGAAAGTTCGCCAAGTGACGCCCCGGGTGGAAATGTTTTTCCTCAACGCCGATCGCGAAGAGCAGCCGAAAATAGTCCCATTTACAGTAAGATACATGGAATTTCACCGGAACACAAAGATTCGAGGAAACCGTGCACGTATTTGCATGCAGACGTCGAATCCAGCCACTATTTCGCAGACGATACGGTCTCATCACTGTTAATGAACAGGATCCGGGTAGCCTGCAAGATTTGTGTCTGGCGAGCCACAATCCGGAAAGAGCTTGGCCAATCGCGGTAACAATTTTCACTTTTAATGGTGGCTATCGTCAGAATCGGGGCATGTTGCTTCGTTGTTAAAACCACCACGCTTCTAAGAATCCCATTTTCAGACCGTTGCAGTGCCCTTTAAGAAATTCGGGACGGGGATCAAATGTCGCGTCGACATCGTGACGCGTATGCACTTCTCGCTCGACGTCGGAACCTTGTGAATCGCCGCTACGAGCAGTAAGGCTCGCGTCACCAGGGCTGATCGTGATATTGCCAAAGACTATAACCCGAAGAGGAACAACGCACGACCTGCCGATATCGCTACGGCTTGTCGTCCGTCTACCGTGAAGGAAATTGGGGCCGCGCGAGTATCTCCCCCAAGAAAAATGCGCCACACCTCATGTCCCGTTGCGGAATCCAACGCAAATGCGAAACCGCCGGAAGCACCAAAAACCAAGCCTCCACCCGTCGCAAGCAGGCCGCTGTACGACGTGCTGTCGTTCTGCAATGGTGAATAACTGCTGCCCAATGGTGAAAAGTATTCCCATTTCTTTGTGCCCGTGGCAACGTCGAGTGCGCGGACAACCGGAGCAAACGTGCCGAAGTAGTGTCCTCCGCTACCCTGAAAAGGCAGCCCGGCCTCATAACTTACATGTAGAGATTTCGTAAACAATTCAGCCGAATCAGCTGCCGGCACCAATATCAGTCCCCTTCGCTGGTCAAATGCCGCATTTTGGAAATTTGTGGCACCTGGGGCAGCAGGACTAACAAGTTGCCCCGCACTCGAAGGATTTCCGGTATCCGCAAGGATCGGTTTTCCTGCGGAGTCAAGGCCCTTCGCCCAAGTCTGTTTAGCGAAAGGCGCCCCTGCCAAAAATTCTCCGGTAATTCTGTCCAGAACATAATAAAAGCCATTTCTGTTCGCCCAGCAGATCACCTTACGTTTCTGACCGCGGATCGTAATGTCTGCCAGAATCGGCGTCTGGGCCGAATCCCAGTCATGTTCGTCATGGGGAGTGAATTGGAAGTACCATGCCAGCTTTCCCGTACTGCCGTGCAACGCGATCACGCTCTCGGTATATAGGTTGTCGCCGGCACGCTCTTCTCCCGAAAAATCTGGCGATGGATTCCCAACGCCCCAGTAAATTAGGTCGAGCGATGGGTCATAGCTCCCCGTCACCCAGGGTGGGCCTCCGCCGGTTCGCCAGGAATCACCACTCCACGTCTCATGACCCGCTTCCCCTGGTTCGGGTATGGTGTTGAAGCGCCACTGGTTCTTGCCGGTCTCCGCGTCATAAGCAGCTAAGAAACCACGAATTCCGTACTCGCCTCCAGCAATCCCGACAACAACGGACCGATTGACAATCAATGGCGCCATACTCAAGGAGTAACCGTGAGAAGGGTCCGCTAACTGAGTCTGCCAGACCTGTCTGCCGCTGTTCGCATTGATGCAAACCAGATATCCGTCATAGCTAGCTAGATATAGATTACTGTCGAGTACTGCGAGCCCCCTGTTCACGCGACCGCAGCACGCCCGAGCATCGTCGGAAACGTTTCGCGTATATCTCCAAATCAGGTCTCCGGATTTGGCCTCTAAGGCGTCCACGGCAATGATGTCGGAAGGAGGCTCCGTGATGAAGATTACTCCGTCAACTACCAGCGGAGTCGCTTCGATCGTCGGCATCGTGGTATCGAACTGTCGAACCCATCGGATCCGAAGTTGCGCGACGTTTGCAGGAGTGATTTGGTTTAGGGGCGTGTAGCGGTGCCCATCAAAAGAGCCTGAATATGTCAACCACTCATCCGTTCTGCTGCCAGCCGAGAGCAGCTGCTCGTTGCTTACCTCGATATCCAACGGGGCTTTCCCGGTGCCCAAGCCAGCAGCGTGGAGTTGCAGTTCCCTGATGTACCCTACGAGTTGCCAACGTTGCACCATAGAAAGGGAAAGGGGGCGCATGGCTGTGTTAGGAACGCCATCTCTCAAAATCTTGTAGATGGCTAGATCGGTGTCGCCATGCCGGAGACCTGGGTGATTCAGCGGTGGACCGACATGTCCCCCTGCTCCATCGTCGCCGTGGCACATCGCGCACTGGACGCTAAAGATGTGCGAAGCAATTTGATGATCATTGTTGGAGTCGTAGGCGTTAACGATGGTTCCATTCAGACTGACACCGTCCACAAAGCCGCGCAAACCAAAACCACCTCGATGGTGCGCCATTTGCCACAGTTCAGTCCATGACAGGTCGGGAATGCCGCCTCTCGCTTTGCGGGCGAATAATTCTACGCGCCAAGCGATCGCTTCTCGGGCCTGACCAGTCGACAGTCGGCTCTGTCTTGAGGAAGATTCCCAGTAGAATGCCCCCGCAACCATCGCACCAATTACAACGATGCTCAAAACAAGTAAAACCCGCAGAGCAGCACGCATTGTTCTTTTCCGCCGATCTCGTCGTTTATTAAGGGAAGGCCTTTCCGTTTCAACGCTCCTTGCGTCTCCCATGGGTCTTACTCATCCTCTCCTATACTATAGTCATGTTGGGCGATAAAACTGACCCGATTCACTATGTCAAGGCGTTTCTGACCTGCGCTTAAAGCAGCTCCGCAGGGTATAGATTCGATGATGACTCCCGTAACCCCAAGCAAAATGACAATTCTTATCAGCCGGCACAATCTGAAAAGCCACCACGTTTCTGAGCGAAGGATTGCGAAATCGGGATCGCGTAAGGCCGGTGTACGAGATTCCGTGAAGCATCTTACGCCACCCTGCTCCATCGAAGTCGTTCGATTTTCTGCTGTGCTTGGGTTCAACACCGCTTTAAGCATCCGAAGGTCCGGGTGGCCTTGAATCTTCGGAAAATTCGTCTCCGTCATCAGGAATGCAGCGGCCAGCCAGCACAGGATCATGCGTCGATCGCGCCAGCGGCAAATCCCACGCCTCCGCAGCCGCACGCCGCTTTGCGGACTCTCGATGACATTGATCGAACTCAAGCAGCGGCACAGGGAGGCGATAGCTCGAGCCGGTGGATGGTGAACATCTCCTCCAAGCCCTCGCGCAAACTTGCCGCTGCGTCGGGACGCTCGCGCTTCAGCCAGCGGGCTCGTTTCTCCAACCGCGTCACCCCTTGGGCGGAATGCAGCAGAAACGCCCCGCACAGCGCCGCTTGGGCTTGTTCCTTCAGATGCTCGGGCAAATAGCTCATCACGTTCTCGATCTGCGGAGTAGTTCGCTGGCGCCACAGCAACAGGAACGGAGAGTAGCCGTTGGCCGGCGGCTTTCGCCCAGACGCCGGTACCTCAATCCGTTCCCTGGCCTGCGTCTCCAGCGCCTCCTCATCGAACCCTACGGCCGGCACCACGATTGAAACGTCGGTTTTGTCATGTGTGCACGCTGCAATTCGATGGCTCGGACAAGAGCCGGGTTATCAAGTTTTGCTCTCGACGGCATAAAGATGGGCCGTGAACACACAGCGCGCCGGGAGACTGCGCGTTCGGGCCGCTCATCACTGGTTATTGTCGTTCAAACGTCGGAGCCAAATCTCGCGCCAATATGAGAACTCTCCGCGCGGGCAACCTCCGAAGGCAACGCAAGAACACCCGCAAAATTCGTTATCTAGGTACACCGTGTTCGAGAGTTCGCGCATCTCGCCGGTGCCGTCGACAATGATCTTCTCGATCCTACCCTCCACCTGACGCTGCTGACCGCACAGGCGCTTCATCGACGGAGTGAAAAACAGCCCCCGATTATGGGCACGCTCGTCCAGAGTCTCACGAATGCTCTTCATGGCCCTCACTTCCACGCGATCGCCGGGCCGCAAGTGCAGGCTCTGGGATGGAGTGGATGTGGCCTTCCCACGCCCGTATGGGCCGAAGAGCATGCGTCTCCCCTTCCAGTACGTCCAAACTGCAATTCTTCGCACCATTTCGATCGCGCTGCAGTTTCCCAGACGAACGTCTTCATAGCATTTGCCAAGGCGATCCCAGCGTGACAGCTCGACCGTTGCGCGAAGAATTTCGCTCGATTGGCAGAAATATTTTTTCGGAGCGGTAGTCGTTTTGAGTTTGGCCTGCAGGCGCTCGCGACCCTCTACTGAAGCACTTCCTTCCTTGCCTTCCTCCACTCTGCGAAGCCACGATTCGCGCCAAAAAATCAGGCAAGACTTCTGGCACCCGCCGTGATCGGAGCCTGAACACCGCACACTGTCCAGCAAAACCACGTCCTCAGCCGTAAATTTTCGCATTCCACTGGTTTTGCCGTAATAACATGTTTTCACGACTCGAAGCGACACGCGAAAACGCTGCCTGCAGAACGCAATCATCTCTGGCATGAAGGGGAGCCCGTCTACCGTGCCGTGCTCATCTAGTGTCTGCAGAATCTCATCGGCGGACTTGATTTCAACAAGATCGCCCCGACGCAACTTACAGGCTGTTGCATTCATGACTAGTCGGCTCTCTCGACCAACTGATCTTCCGTTCCAAAGCCATATCGGCAGAAACTCATTGTCGCATTCTTTGCACTACCACTACGAGGTTGCGCCAAGCGCGGACCTGTTGGCCAAACCTAACTTTCGCAAGAGTTTATTACAGAGCTTCAGACTCAGGCCAATCGGACGCCACAAGGGCTCTCGGAGTACCGCTATCTTGCGGATGGACTCATCCACACGCCATGTGGCGACACTCCCGGCGGGAAAGAATCCGTAGTCACCTGGGCCGAACCGACGCTCTGTGCCATCCTGTTGGAGGAGATAGGCCGCCCCGGAAATGACGATGATCGCCTCGTCCTGACCGTAGCGCCACTGGAATTTCCCTGCGGTGCAGTGCCAAACAACGATACTCGAGGCCCAGTCGGCACTCCGAGCAACTACCTTACTGCGCGCCACTGGGTTGCCGGCTAGAATCCACTTTTTGTTGATCGGCTCAGGGTCAAGCTCGATCGCCGCCGCAGTTCCCATTGCAAATGTGGTCAGCATTGGTGTCCTCCATTTAAGTGTTGGCTTACGAACGCCGGTGCTGCAAATTGTTGCGCTTTTGGGTCTCAATTCGGTTCGTTAAGCTCCGTCTTGCCATCGGGCCAGAGAGGATGGCTCCCACAACAACGCTGTCTTCAGCGCTTCTTGAGCAGGCAGACGCCCGTCCAAGGATAGTTGCCAAGCGGGACCTTTGGTTCAGGCAGAAGTGCAAGCAGTTCGGCTGGCGCCCGGCCGAACTTGGCTGCGGTCTGTAATATTCCCAGAACCTCACGAGCTTTCCACCCATAACGGGTGAAGAATTCCGGCCCTTCGGGCGGTCCGAACTTGAACGGCGCGCCTGCCTCACTTAGCTGTTTTCCCATCGTCCGTTGCATCAGCTTCAGTTGCCCAGGCGAGGCCAGGTCAATTGCCCAACTTTCAAATCTCGAGCACGCGGAGAGATCCTGCGCAAGAGCCGCCACTTCATCATTCGTTAAGTAAATTAGCAGACCCTCTGTGATGACGAAGACCTTCGTTGCGCAACGATTTGCCCGGATGAACAGTTCATGTCGGGATTCTCGATCCGCGAGGTCCAGAGAAACTCGCTCGAGGTTGCACTTTGGGCGGTCCTCCGCTAGGACGGCCTGTTTGTAGGCAACAATTTCTGGGAGGTCTGCTTCGATCCAACGCAGCCCCTGAGGCAGATCCATGCGGTAAGGGCGAGCGTCGAGCCCCGCGCCAAGATTCAGGATCAGATCGGCGCCTTCGATAATCGCACGGGACACGAACTGGTCAAAAAGTAGCGTGCGGGCCACCCACGCCCACTCGTGTTTGTTTCCGTCGGATAGAGTGCCCGCGATTTCAAAGCCACGTTCTCCGGCCAAGCGCCTCGCGTACGGATCGCGAAACAAAGCATCGTCGCGCTCCGTTTCAAGTGCACGAAAGTAAGCGACCCAACGGGCAGTATCGGAGACATTTCGAACCGAGGTGTTCATGGATTGCGTTTCGCCACAGAAGTTAGCGTAGAGCGGCAGTACGTCATACAGGTTCCCAATTTTGACGGTGCTGCGGGAGGTCCACAAAGCTTAGAGCGTAGCTGATCGAACATCGCAGCATACTTGCTAGGCTGATTTGCCAATTGAACGAGCGAACCGAAGGAAGCTCGCTGGCTCGACTGAACTCAGGAGATGAAACCTTCACAAGTATAGTAAGCGGTAAATCAGGCGTTCCGAAGCGATGGCACAGAATGAGAAATTTTCGTATGGCACGATTCACATGCGACGGAATGTTGGTCATCGATTATGCAGATCGGGATCCCACAACGGCCCCGGGGCCTGTAGATTCCGAACCCTTGACAGTCGCCTGCGACGACGAGAGCCCCGACGCCAACGTTGGATTTAAGCGCCACTTGCCTTCGCCCACGCGGCCAGTCGTGCAGGGATATCGCCGCTTGGCGACCGGACCAAGTCACAGGGAATATGAGATGAAATAGCCGGAGTCACCAAACGAAAATAATAGTTCGTCGCTCTCCATCTTGGTCACACAAATGTATCCAGCCGAGACTATGCTCTCGCGCCAGAGAGCGCCGGTTTTCCGCCTTGCCCCGTCAAGTCCTCCAAGACAAGACGCCGTTGCGTCATGGAGAGGCAGCGAATGGATCAGACTTCACTATCAACCCATTCTGGCAGCGGTACTAGGAACGTTATAGACGAGCTGGTCACCTTCGAGAACGGCATAGGCAATTCGCGCCCGCTCTTTTTGGGGCCCTTCAATCTCCCATTCGCCGCCATTTTGCACGAGGTTCATCTGGCTGCGTGCTCTCCACCACCGATCGACTTCTCCGGGCAGCGCGGACCAAATGTTTTCGCATTCAATTCTGTGACGCAGGTGACTAAGCAACTCCTCGTACACGCGACGAGTGTTGCGGCTGTTCAGATAATCTGGGTGCGCAATGAAACTCATCAAACCGTTCTGTGCCCGGATGAGGTCGAGCTGTTGTTTCCACAGATTGATCGAATAGTCGTTCAAGATGTGGAATATCGAATAGTCTTGCGCCATGGTAACGGGAATCTCCACAATGTTGCTAATGAAAAAGGGAAAAACCGTACAGCATCCACCGCGCGTCGGTTCCAGATGAGCGACGTTTGGTACTGACATATCGTATGAGAACTCGAACACATCGTACCAATCCAGATTTCGATACAAGGCACCAGCACGAAAGCCATGAGCCTTGTACCGGCGAGCGTACTCATTGATCTTTGCCGCACGAAGGAGGAATTCTCGGCGTTCTCGATACAGCTTCCCGTCGTGGTTCAAGTCATGGATATTGAACTCGAAGCCGCGGCTTCGTATTTCTTGAATATACTCTTCGGGAACTTCATAGCGATCCTCAGGAATAACCTGGAACGAGGCCTTCAGTCCATACGACTCGTCGATGTTCATGAGTTGGCGCGTGAAATCTCGGCCTGCAGCCGTTTCGACGTCATGAGTCATGATCAGACAGTTCGCAGCGCCTTCAGGCCAAAACCAAATGAACGGCATTTTCGACAGCCCTGCCGTTCGCATGAGGAGTCGCAAAACTTCTCGATGAAGCGTGTCTACGCTGAAATCCACGGGCCACTTTGGAAACGACCTATTTCGCCAATCACTGAAATAGAGCCTCTGCAGATGGCGGCGTATCGGCACCGGCAAGAGTTCGCGAACAAAATAGTACGCGATGCGTACCCATTCTTGGGTGACAATTCGCTCCCGGCTCGGCAGTAAGCATTCTTCGTATCGCTCCCGCCGTAGGTTATCGACAACTTCACCGAAATCAAACGGAAGATGAATCGTAGAATTCTTAGTCTCGACCTTTACGGAAGCGTCAAACGCTTCGGAGCGCAGCAGGTCTCGGGTGACGCCAGCGTCCGACACACCGTAGCAAATGGCATCTGCTCCAAATCGAAAGAAACCCGGTGTTCCCACAGGGTTCGAGCAATCCATTCCGCCAAGGACATGTGCCGGAACCCGGTAATATTTGCAAAGTTCGCTCATATTTTAGTATGCGCGCTCGTTTGCGAATCGGAAGGAGCGTTTATCGACGAACTGATCTCTCACCCGATGTGGCGGTAAATCAATTTACCTGTTTTGGCATCCGCGCAAATGCGGTTTTCGCTAAGCGCGACTTCCGGGCTTCTCGCAAGGCGATCGTGTCAGATGCGGGGAATCTCCAATAGGACAGCGGAAAGCGGCGAGTCGTCCAGCAGTCTTTAAACGCAATTAGGCTGCTGTTGTCGATAGGGGACCTACCGAGATCAAATTCCAATGCCCCTTCGGCCTTAGATTCTTCGATCACCTTCCACAGCAGGTACGGTGTTGCGCCCAGTTCTTCGAATCGGAGGTCTGAGCCGCCATACTTGTAGTTAACAGTGTTTCGAAACTGTAAGCGCATGATCGCAGCGATCGATATTCGCCCTCGCTGAGCCAAACGTATCTCGAGTGCGTTACCCATGGAACGAGCCGGATTCTGGAACCAGGCAAATGGTGGGGAAGGGAGGCTGCGGCGGGCTCTGGTAGAGAGGAGCAACGCATAGAATTCCCGTACCAGTTTATCCGAGTTTCCTCGTTCATAACCGAGGCCTGCACGCTCCGCACGCTTAATTCGATGTTGGACAGAATTCCTGTGAAGCCTGCGAAAAATGCGGTCGAGATCCGACCGGAGGTCCAGTAGATGCACGTAATAGAGCTTGGCGGGTTGCAGGATGTCGGCCACAGATTTATCGACAAATCTGTCGCTGATCGGGTGGAGCTCTAAGTATTTCCAGTTTTGATGCTCGAAATCTGCTTGCAAGTAGTCTATAACGAACTGGAAATCTTCGTGGGCATCGAACAGCGGTTCGCAATGATCCGAAAATGGCAATGACACCATTCTGTCGCCCGTGAGCCAACTGCGCACCCGACAGAAAACCAAACCGTTTCCTAGTCGCCCAGAGGGCGCGGACGTTGTGAAAGCTATCGGCTCATAACCATACGTGTCGTAAAGCGCCTTAAGCCAGCCTGTCGTGTGGAACACAGTCGCGTGGGGATGCTTCTCGACAAGTTCCATCCAGCGCGGATCCCGAATGGGATCCACCCGATAGATCGACCTGTTCAAGTTAGCAAGTCCCGCATGTGGGTTTGTCCAGACAGAACACGGCATCCATTAAGGGAGCTCCGTAGCAGGGATGGATCGCTGTAGCGGGCCGAGTTCGCAAATTCGCGCGGCAGCAGTTTTTCCTGCAAGGGGACTTCCTTGCCTCCACCGCCCTCCGATTGCTGCCGGTGGAATGAACAGCTCCCGGGCGGGACTTTCACTTGCCGTGGACCGGCGCCCTATCGCGGCAGACTGCATTAGAAAGGTTAGGTTACTTGCTGAGCGCCCTTGAATAAGCAGCGAGCAGATTCGGAACCGAATACTCCCAAGCCAGTGCTTCCTCAACTCTCTTTCGGCCGAATGTTCCCATCCTCTCTCTTGCTTCGGGGTCGCCCAACAAGCCAAGGATCCTGGCGGCGAAATCCCTGGCGCCTATGTGTTTGTCTGCATAGGCAGATGCGTCCATGGCGCTGAACCTTCCTTCTTTCACGTCGAACTGGACAATGGGCTTGCCCAGAGCCATATATTCCATGATTTTAATCATCGTTGAAATTTCATTCATTTGACAAGGCTTGTCTGGGTTAACACACACGTCAGCAGTCGACAGGATTTCGAGAAGCAGTTTGTCTGGAACCCATCCAGTAAAAGTGACCATGTCCTGAAGATCTTTTTCCACTGCTATCTGCCTGAGCTCGGCCAGAGCCGGTCCCGTGCCGATGCAGGTGAAATGAACATCGCGCCGTCCCAAATTCTTAATGTGCCAGGCAGCATCCAACAGAATATCTATGCCCTCCTGAATATCCATACTACCGACGTATCCAACAAGGTACGGTTTGCCGTGTTTCAGAGCAGGATCGGGAGCAACGGCCGTGAACGTTTTCAGATCGGGCCCATTGCGAACAATAAAGACGTCCCTGGGATCTACCGCTCCTCTATTAATGGCGAGCTCTCGGTAGCTGTCGTTAGTGGCAATAACGACGTCGCTAAACTTATAGGTCATGCGTTCAAGCCAGCCCAAGACCTTATGAAGCATTCCCTCTTTGCCATATTTCGATACGTACAACTCCGGGTTGGCATCATGATGGTCGAAGATGTATCTTACCCCCAAGAGTTTGAACGGGAGGGCGATTAAAAAAATGTCGTCAGGGGGATTACAACCCTGAATGACATCGAACCCACGTCGCAGAAAAATCCACCACGAGTATAGAAACTCCCAAAATAGCGCGCAGCCGTATTCAAATAGATATTTTAATTTGCCTTTACGTTCCCTCGGCATGGGGTGTCGATAGATGTGGACGCCGTCGATCAGGTCATATCCGCGCGAGCCTTTCCGTTTCGGGCAGAGCACAGTCACTTGGTAACCTTCCGAGTGCAGCGAAGTAGCTTCCTTCCACACGCGCGGATCGGTTGGAACCGTAGAATTCTCCAAGATGATGAGCACTTTTCTCTTCACGTTTGCCTGGTGTCCAGCTAGAGGAGTCTATAGAGTCCGGCGAGCGCACACAGCATGGTTGCCTGCCCCCAATGCAGGGTGGCAGTTTTGTTCACCAGCCACGGCGTATATCTACGGTAATAGAAATAACCCGTCCGATCTTGCATGTTTTCGATCGTCCATTTGGCGACACGCGAGGCGAGAGCAATACCGTCCGGATCTCGATCATGGAAGAAAACAAGCGTGTCGATCGCTTGAGAAGAACACTGGATGTCGACCGGCAGAGTTTTGTAATGATAGTAGCGTGGAACACCGTTTGGCAAAAAGAACGTTCTCTTCCAATATTTGTAACCATTCATCATGTTTTGAACAAAACGATCATCGTTCGTGCTCTCGACATAGTATTTGAAGCTATCCAGAACATAGGCCGTATGAAAATTATCGATCCAGTGACAATTCGCCGCCTCCGCGTAGTACCAGGACGAATCAGCCCTTTGATGATTGGCGGCATACTGCATTGCCTTGCGCGCCGTGGATTGGTAGGACTTGTTTCCCGTGTGCGAATAGGTCCGAGCCAAAAAACTGGCGCCGAGCGTATTAGAATTGTGGACTGGTTGATTCTCAATGGGTGTGTAGCTCAGGCACAGAGCATCCCCTTCGACATACGCCTCGAGATCGCGCAGAATATGTTCGCAGGCACTGACCGCTACCCGTAGGTAGCTATCTTTCCTGAAATGGTCGTACGCGTCCAAAAATGCGTGGCCAATCAGTGAAGTCCAGACTATAGTCGGCACTCCTTTAGGAAAGTAAGACGCTCTGCTCTGGTAGTCGAAATGATTCCCCCAGCATGCTCCCGAGTAGCCATTGGATTCGTTCTCAATCAACCACTGCAACGCAAACTCGGCCTTCTCCTGCCAAACTTGGTCGCCTGTGGCTTGGTGAAGACGCGTAAATCCCTTTGCCAAATACCCCATTCCCTTCGTGGAACGAGCCTTGGCGATTCCCAACAGGGGGCGCATGTTAACCGGAAACCGGCGCACCCCCTGTTGAAGTACGATTCGCAGAAACTTGGTTTCGAAAGTGAGCGGGCGGAGGTACCTTGCATTTAGGCCATCAAACGTGTCGTAGCCGCGATAGTCGTTCTTTTCCAACCACTCGGAGAGTCGTCCGATCGATTCGCCAATCCGATCTTTATGAACTCGATAACTGTCTCGACCACTTGGCTCTTTACCAGCAGATACCGTCGTACTTGCCATTTTCGCTCCTACTCTTTGTTATTCGCACGAAATCCACCAAGCGCTGGCCGTCGCGCAGACGGGGCAGCACACACCGAAACTCCGGTTCGTTAGTTCCGATCACAACTGTTTGCGCGTGATCCAAAACCGCATCAACGCCGCTGACCATTAATCGCGATATGTGAGGAATATGGTTAAGAATGAAATCCCGATTCGCACCCACGAGACTCGCCAGATTGACGTTTTTGTCGAAAACACGCAGGTCGTATCCCTTGCCAATGAGGCGCTCGATGATCTCGATCATTGGGCTCTCTCGCAAGTCGTCCGTACCTGCCTTGAAACTCAGGCCTAGGATTCCGATCCGCTGGTCGCCCTTCTCCATGATGAGCTGTAGCCCCCTAGTGATTTGCAATTCGTTGCTCGGCAAAACAGCCGTCAGAATCGGTAACTCCAAATCGTGCATTTTGGCCTTGTACGCCAGCGCTCGCAAATCCTTAGGCAAGCAGGATCCGCCAAAAGCAAAGCCGGGCGAAAGATATGCGGGAGATATATTGAGCTTTTTGTCTTGGCAAAAGATCTTCATAACCTCATGGGCGTCGACTGAAAGGGCCTTGCAAAGATTCCCGATCTCGTTTGCGAATCCGATCTTAACCGCATGCCAGCTGTTGTCGACATACTTGACCATTTCGGCAGTCTCGAGCTCTGTTCGAATCAGCGGCGCATCGAGTTTTGCGTATAGTGAAGCCAACAGTTCCCCACTGGCTTGGTCAAACTGGCCGATAACCGTTTTGGGAGGGCATCGGAAGTCTTTTACTGCCGAACCTTCCCTAAGAAACTCCGGGTTGTTGCAAACACCAAACTCTACTCCCGCTTTCTTCCCCGAGTATTCTTCCAAGGCGGGGATCACAATCTGGACCATCGTGCCCGGTAAGATGGTGCTACGGATCACGATGGTGTGACGATCCCGCTTCTTTTTGAGTGCTCTGCCTATCATTTCGCAAACGCGCCGGATATAGGTCAACTCAAGATTGCCATTCGGTTGGCTCGGAGTCCCAACGCAGACGAAAGAGAGCTCAGTTTGGCAGATGGCTTCCTCTTCGCTATCTGTTGCGCGCAACCGGCCCAAGCGGACAGTTTCCGCAATGATCTCTGCGATTTCCGCTTCAATAATCGGAGACTGGCCCGCATTGATGAGGTCCACCTTTGTCCGCACGGGATCCACCCCGATCACCTCGTGGCCGTCGCTGGCGAGACACCCAGCTGACACGGTTCCAACGTAGCCCATTCCGAAAACACTAATCTTCACGGTAGCTTCCTTTCACGATCACAATGTTCGTATTTCAGCCTCTAATCATCTTGTTGGCGGACGCTTAAGCTATCTGAGACGGGACTGTCGACTGGTTTGCGGTGATCGCATGGCCTTATCCCACTTCCTAAGCAGGAATGCTTTTCACTCTGGAAACAGCCTTTGAGCCGACTTCGCCGCCTTATACCCAAAGACGGGCTTCGTCCAGGAGTACTTCCGCTCCAAACGGGGCACCACTAGGCGACCCCCGAAGTGTGCAGCCATGGTTTGGAGCTTTGAAACAATGTCGGGGCGCTCTGGGTAGAAATCGCCCATCCCACTCTGCAGATATGCTAAACAAGCCCTTCGGACACGCTCGCCTGCTTCAAGCGAACGCGCGTATTGAATTTGCAGCATCATCGACAGGAACTTCGCGTTTTTCCGTATGTCTGACGTGCCGATGTGACTCAAGCGGTGACTGAAGGAGTATTTCTACAGAAAACCCTCGCCTCTGGGACAAACCGTGTACCTTCGGACGCCAAAAGCACCCGGCAAGAATATTCGACATCGTCATCGCTTAGTAAGTGCGTGTCCCAAGGTCCGGCTGCTTCGGTTTGCTCCTTGCTAGTCAGCCAAGTGGCCGTCTGCATATACAGATTGTCGGCCATCTTTCTATGTAGCCACTCGGCTGGAGACAGGTCTTGCCACAGCGAAGTCGGCTTAAACTCAGCACGGTCAATGCAATAGTCCCCCCCCGGGCTGAGACGCATGGCATGGTTTGCGCGCCGCTGCCGTACCTTCGTGTTCAATTGGAAACGCTTGCGACTCCCCGTAACGCGAACCGCCGGGCCACTTCGGCCCGTGCGATCCGTTGAACCATGATCCACGACGACGATTTCTTTGTGCGACCAGGTTTGCGCGATCGCAGATTCGATGGTTTGGGAGATCCATTCTTCGGTATTATACGCAGGTATCAGGATCGAAACGAGCGGTTTCATTGCAGTAGATTTCCCGGTCTTTTCTTTCAACTTACGCCCAATTCCACCGCTCACCTATAGTGTCGCGGCCGAAACACGAGGACGGTCGGCATTCCGGGCGTGTCATATTGTTGCGCCTCGACGATGTCGAATTCGCGTTTGACCAAATTCAGTTTTCTTGTCACGCGAAACTTGATCTTCCCCGCAGGGATATCCCTCGCGTAGAGCCGGACGATAAATACGCCATCTTTCTTAAGATGCTTGGAATATTTTTCGAGTATCGGCGAAACCTGACCGTAGGGTACGTGGTACAACGACTCCCGGAAGAGAATCACGTCAAACTTTTGATTCGGTTGAAAATTGATGAAGTCACTCTGGAAGAAGATATTCTTGCCTCCCCGGCCGTTTTCCGCCGTCCTTCTTCTGGCTTTTTCAAGCGCCGCCTCGGAGATGTCTACGCCGACGTAGCTCTCGTAGGCCGTGGCCGACAATTCGTTCGCCGTGTTGCCTGGGCCGCACCCGAGGTCTAGGATGCTCCCATTCATCGCATACTTCTCCAGATTGGGATAAACGTAATCCCCAACAGTGTTGTCAATAAAGTCCCACTTCGTCCCTGAAAATTCTTTATCCCAGAGAATTTTCTTGAGACCCGAAGGACCATAGCTCTTCAGTGCCGCTACGAGAAAATTCGTCGTACGATCCACAAGGTTCATTACTGGTCACTCCTATGCGCCCAGTAGATTGGCGGGGCGCTTAAAATGAAGGGATGCAATCGTAAATACCCGTACTCTGAAGATCAAAAGTAACAAGAACTAATCTGCACGGAATGCGAAAGCGCGCACCCGCATTTTCACAGATACCTAAGCTGCGCATTGAGGGTGCCCGTCCCACGTGGTCCGTTGTTACGCGCGCTATGTCCTTCCTTTTCAGTATTTCCTGGAAGTGACCAGGATTCTGATGATTGTCCCAATACTGGACCAAGGTACAGTAGACCTCGCTCCCGCTTCGAGGCAAGATATAGACATGAAGATGCGTAGAATTTTCCTAGCTGCGTCGTTGCTGCTCGCCTTGCCGCACCCGTCCCATGCACAACTGTGGAGCGGCATCCTTTCGCCCACCAATGGATCGGGAGCCTGCACGCTTCTGCCGACCAGCACCTATGCGGGATGCGGAATTGACTGGCAGGACTATACGGGCGTTCCAGGAGAGATACCGTCCGGGTCATGGACGCAATCGGGTACAACGATTACAACGACCGGGAGCGATCAGACTTCAGCCATTCAATCGGCGCTGAACTCCTGTGGGACGAATCACTATGTTCTTCTCGGCGGCACACCTAGTTCGCCACAAACCTTTGTCATCGACGGAAACCTGTCGGTTCCCTCGAACTGCGTTCTTCGCGGCGCAGGAGCCAATGCCGCGATCCTGAACTGTTTGAGAACATCCGGCCCGTGCGTGTATATCGGCAACAGTACAGATGATTCCCTCAGCGCGGCAGGGGCCGTCAATGTCACAGCCGGAGCGACGGCAGGTTCAACGAGCCTTACTCTGTCCAGCGTAACTGGTATGTCAGCAGGCCAGAACCTAGTCATCAGCGAACTAAATAATCCGACCTACGTGGATATTTGCAGTTCGCAGGGCACAAGTTGTGCCACGTTCAATAATATCGTCTACAACTGGGGTGATGGAAACGGCTCTGCACGCACGCGAGGCCAGATTGTCTCGATGCAGGCATGTCTCAATCCGTCGGTGATTCCATGATGCGAGCAAGCGTCGTCTGTTTTTTGCTTCTTTTTTCCACACTTCCGGCCTTCGCCACGAACTACACGGTGAAGGCCGGAGGCGGCGGCAATTACACGACCATCGGGGGCTGTATAGCTGTTGCCGTAGCCGGTGATACCTGCACGGTTTACGCCGGAACTTACAACGAAAGTCCGAATCCGACGACTTCTGGAACCGGATCAAACGGCGTCTGCTCATCCTGCATCACGTTCACAGTCAATCCGGGTGACACGGTTCAGACCTATCCTTGGACTATTGGTGCGAGCTATGTGATTGTCCAAGGGTTCTTAATTACCGATCCAACCTTCAGCTCTAGCCACGGAACTAATTGCGTCACTATCGATGGCAGCCTGTCCGGCGTGCAAATTCTCAACAATACGATCACGCAATGCGGGGCTGCCACCTCTGGACAAACGAGCAGCGGCTACGCCTGCTTAGCAGTTAATTCGGCAAATCACTATCTCACCATCAAGGGCAACACAATCTCGTGGTGTTCAGCACTTTCTTCACAGATGAACGTGTCAGGTGGAAATGCCCACATGGGCTTTGCCATAGAGCCAGTGGGAGATCACATCTTGATCCAGAACAACGACATATCCCACGCTGGAGGGGGGATCGAGGTCGAGGGCACGTCCTACTGGGCGATCCTCGGAAACTACTTCCACGATTTTTACGTGGGCTCCATTCTCACCTATTCTGGTGGCCCTACTCCTCCAGAATATGATGCGCTTGGTTGCAACGAGGCGAACGGTTGCGATACTGACCTTGACCTCATGGCCGGATTCAATGCCGGAACCACGAACATCCTCATGGAAGGCAACAGGACATCGAACATTTGGGGCACGAACGGGGCGCACCAAACTTGGTTTTCTTTCGGCTCTGCCGGAAGCACCTTGTTCATCACCCGATTTTCAGAAATCTATCGAATGGGGATGAGCGACATCGCAAACTCGCTCAATACCGGCAGCTATGGGGCGACGTACTGGAAAGACTACAATGACACTTACATTCAGTCCCAGCAGCAGGTGATCAATCCGCCTTGGTCCGGCTGCAATGGCAACGGCGGAGCGAATGGCTCTAACCTGAACAATCTGTTTTACAACGACGGGAGCCCGCCGGGAACGACCGGAGAAAACTACTACGTGTGGAGCGGGGCGTGCCTCCCAGTTAACTCTGGATATAATCTGGCCTTCGATTCCTCGTGCTCCACGAGTACCCTTGCCAATTGCACCAGCGGGCAGATGAAAACCGATACGGGGAACATTTGGGCTGATCCCAAGCTGACCGCCACGGACGGCAGCAACTACTCTTTGCAAGCAGGTTCCCCGGCCTTGAACGCCGGGACTTATCTGACCACCGTAGCGTCGGGAGACTCCGGATCTGGTACCTCGCTCGTGGTAAACGATGCCAGTTATTTCCAGGCTGGATGGGGGATTCAAGGCGTCGGTAATGATTGCGTTTCGGTGACTACGACGACGAATCATGTCTGCGCTACCGCCATCAACTACTCTACCAACACGATAACGCTTGCGAGCGGTATTACTCGATCAGCCGGAGACCACGTTTGGCTCTATTCCGATGCGGAGGGAACGGTAGTGCTGCCCAGCGGCGGACCGAATATAGGAGCCGGATTTCAGAGTGGTGATCCACCAGATGATCCGCCTGCCAGCCCGACAGAATTGACCGCTACGGTGAATTGAAGACACGGCTCCGAAGTCGATCGCCAGGTGGGCGGGTGACTTTTTTCTCGTGGGTCTGCGAGATGGCCGGCGGCCCGCTCTCTGGGGGTGGGTTGCCGGCCGACTTATCTGTAATCTCCGATGGGGACGATGGTCCGTCTCCTGGCTCTCCGTGATGGGGCCAACTCCTGCACAAGACTGGCACTACGCTGAAGCGGAAAGCGTGCTCCAGGCCTCAATTACTGGCAGGATGCGGGCTCCGGATGCCAATGTCCGGCGGACTACATTCTCGAAGAGCTCTGGCGTGCATCCCCAAGGCGTCGGCCTTGGATCAATATCATGGGTCGCGAATATTAACCAACCTCGGGCCAGACAAGCCGCGTCGATGATATTGTAGATTTTCTGCGGATCGTCGCGACTTTGCTCAATAAAGAAGGAATGGAGACAGTTGAGGTCGGCAGTCTTGCCGTTATAACTCTGCCCACCTCCCCGGCAGCAGACAAAACGGGTTTGCATCCGCTGCTTCACGCCCGGTCTTGGTTCAGAAATCGGGTAGGCGAGCGTTCGCAGCGAATAGCCAGGAAAAAGGGCACCAAAAGCTTTCTCGTTGCGGGCGACGGAGTCCTCAAATAGTCGCGGAGTGGTATTCCCTGCATGGTAATGATCGTACGTGTGGCAACCGATCTCGTGGCCCCTACTGAGGGCATAGTCTAGATCGTCGCGCTCGAACATCGCACCAGTGGGCGCTGTGCCACCCATCAAGCCCAGCGAAGCAAAATAAGTTGCCCGCGCACCATAGCTGTTCAAGATGACCCCACCCACGTGAAGAGCCGAACGAGGGAAATCGTCAAAAGTGAAAGACGCGACTGGACCCAACCCGTTTATACAAAGCGGGCGTCTGTTGAACCAGTTTGAAGAAACTCGAACGTACTTTCCCCAGATCCTGCTCGCAAGACTACTCGTCATCAGGAACGTCCTTATCTCACTGCCTAGAGTGTGACTGTACATTCACCGTCAGAAGTCCATCGTCGGGAATTAGCTTACCGTGCCGGAAGACGAGCAATGAAACGCCCTCTTCTTCCTTCACCGCTTCGAACCCAATTTCCTGAAAGACGATACCCGCGTTAGCGTTCTTGCTGCTCCGGCGGTAGTTCGCGTAGAAATCAACTCCCTTATCCAAAACATACTCATGCAGAAGATAACTCAGTACAGCGTGTTCGACGCGCTTACCCTGGACACGGCAGCTAAACATCAAATCTAGAAGCGCCTGCTTATCGAGGTCGACTACAGCAAAACCCACAATGCCATAGTCGCCGAAGCGGTCATGGCAACTGATCACTAACGTCCGAATACGTGAATTGTTGGCGATTTCCTCCAACTGCTCCAATCGATAGCGGTTGCCAGAGAAATTCATTTGATTGGTGCGCTGAGCCAATTCGTAGACCCGCTCAAGGTTGGTCGCGTCCAAAGACCCGATGTTAACCTCCATCCGGCACGAGCGGAGAAACTCGAGGTAATCTCCCCCGCTGACTTGGAGAGTGTCCTCCCGCAGCTGCTGTTCCCGGTACATCTGCCGCCGTCGTCTGCTCTCCTCTGTAACGGGTATTTGGCACCCCGCCATACTGAGAAGCCCGGGAAAGGCACCAGCATCCAAGGCAACCACGGAGTTCAAACGTGCACGAACTTCTTCTCGTTCAAATGGTTGATCATCAATAAAGACTATAGAATCCAGACCAATATTGAGACTCTTCGCGATGCGAGAAACCGACTGGCTCTTCGGCTCCCAATTGATCTGAGGATAAAGGAAATATTCTTCAATGTCGAAGTGGCGCAACGCATTCAGGGCATCCTCTTGGTTATTCTTGCTCGCAACCGACTGCAAAATGCCACGGCGGTCAAGCTCCTTGATAACATCGACGACCGACTCTCGAAGCCGAATACCACTTAGGCCGGTCTCTATTAAGATTCCATCCCAAAGAGTATTGTCTAGGTCCCAGATAATGCATTTGATCGGTCTTGTTTTTGCGGGCGCGAGCGGTGAGGGGAGTAACTCGCGGATGAAGTCCATCAAACCAAAGTACAACGTCGTGCTTTCACTCACATTATTCGGGACAATTTCGAGCTCGAAGGGAAGGGCGACATCGATAATACTTTCAATCTCAGAAAAAGGAATCTTAGCCCTTGTGTAGCCCGGAGAAACTTCAATATAGTTTTCATAGCTTCTGGGAACGGATCGGTCCCTCAGCCGGACAATAAATGTGAGATAAACCGGAGTTTTGCCAGGATTGTAGCATTCAAGAAGGAAATAGTCTGGACGATTATTCGCTCCAGGAGCGTTCTCCGCAACTGCTCGGCGCAGATAGTTAACCTTTCCTAGAACGCGCGATTTGATAGGGGATGGGAGGGGGAGAGTGCGCGCCAAAGCGCCCACGGTAATATTCTTTCGCTCCTCGCGCTCAGCTGCGGATAGCGTCTTAAGGTCGATATTGCCGACCGTCCAGAATTTCGCCCATCGCTTGAAGTGTACTTTAAGAACATAGGGATTCAGGCCATGGTTGTTATCGAGACGCACGGCCGAGCCCACGAATTGCCGACAGCTCCCGTCTGGCCGCCTGTCATAAAGAGCGCATGTGGAATAACAGCTCGGCCAAACACACTCAGTGCAGTGCTCTCCCCACGGGAGTGTGGTGCGTGCTACAACACTAGCGCGGAATTCGTTGAACTTCTGGCGAATCTCCCAGGGCAGTGATGTAATCGGTTCCTTGCCGTGGTTCACCTCTGCTTCGTACATTTATAGCCCTCCTGATAGCGACCGATCACTTGGGGTTCTTCTCATAAGCAATGTGCGCTTTATTCGCCATTTTAAGCGCGTATCCAATTGATGATGACTCATGGGTTGCGTACGCTCGTTGCCGCGTTTCTCTGTTTGGCCATGCTCGACGCAGGCAGATGTTGCCTAGTAGAAAAGGCTGCTAGCATGATTCCGCTTAATGAAATGGGGCGCTACTATCATGGGTGGACGGCCCGATGGAAGAGGCAGCGTTCTCAGTTTCGATGCCAGCCTGTGCTACTCGTCCTCCGAAACGACGAGCGGCGAAGAGCGAAACCGGCCCTGCGAGCCCGACAGGACTTAAAGCAACTGTAAATTAGGGAGGCTACTTCGACGTTCACAATCGAAGTAGGCGGGTCACTTTTTTCTCGTGGGCCTGCGAGACGGCCGGCGGCGCGCTCTCGGTGGGTTGCTGGCTGGCTCATTTGTATCCTCCCAGGGCCTCGGCGGCCGGTTTCGTGTCCTTCCGTGGCGGGGCCAACTCGCGCAGAAGGCTGGCAACCTGGCGCAGCGGCATCATACCTCGATGCAAAAGGATGACCGTGCCCAAATACAGTGTGATAAACAGGGTTGAAATGAAGACGATCGCCACGAGTGCGGAGCTTGTGCCTGAAGCGGTGCCCCAGAATCCCGTGCCTCGGATGATCCCGGCAGTTATCAAGCCCGCCGCCAGCGCCGCGGCAGCGTATTTCCAGATGGTGGCAATCAAAGCTGAGACACCAAACCCAATCGGACGCCCCGCATACCAGAAGCCGGGAATTAGAAGGGCCCAATAGGAAATGCTCCACGCAGCGGCAATTCCCGAAGGCCCCCAAGGCAACGCCGCCAGAAACAGGGAGACGGTCAACGCCAGCTGCACAAGAGTCCAGCGAAGCCAGCGCCCGGGCTTCCCGATGGAAAGATGAATCCAGCCAACAGCACTACAGAGCAGCATGACACCGATTCCCGGTCCGAATATCTCAAAAATTCTGCCGGATTCCGACCATTTTGGTCCCAGCACTAGCCTCACAACGTCCCTGCCAACCAAGGTAAGATCGGCGCTCATTCCCATGGCAGCGAACGCAATCATTCCTAGCGAACTGGCGAGGTACCTCCGTAAGCGAAGGTGGTCCTGATTCAGCCGACTCAACCCTGCGATTGCGACATTGTTGAGCGGCCAAGTGAGCTGAGCGGCTGCAAGAGTGAATAAGTCATAGGCTTTTTTGTAGAATCCGAGAGCCACGGCGTTAAATCGCCAGCCAACCAGCAGGTTGTCGATATTCTGAGTCGAGTAGAGCAGGCAATACTGCCCGTAGACTTTCGCCGCGAACCGGACCATGGCACCTGTCTTACCCGTTCGGCGCGGGAAACTCGGAATCCATCGGCAAAGCAACCAGGCTCCGACTGTCACGCTGAGCTGTTGCGCAACGATCCCTGCCACCAGGGCCCAGTACCCCGAGCCTCTCAAGGCCAGCAGGATTGAGACCGCTGTATATACCACACGCCCGACGACATCGTTGATGGAGATTCCCGCGAAGCGTATGGCCCGCTTTAGAAGAGCCAAGTGTATGACCGAGGTAGCCGAAATGACGATCCCCACCGACAAGCCCAGGGCGACATTTGCCACCAACGGATTTCGGTAGAATCGCGCCAGCAGCGATCCCGCCGCAGCAAACGAAATTGACAGTACCAGCCCACCGCCTGAGTTGAGCCAGAACAAATTGCTGGCGGTGTTATGGTCTACATGCTCAAACTGGATGACCGCCTCCGAGAATCCATTGAGGCCGAAGTTGACCAAGAGGAGGCTGACCGTGGTGACCATAGTGACGACGCCGAAGTCGGCAGGCGTCAGCAGTCGGGCCAAAATGACTGTACTGACCGTTTGGGCTGTGAGAGACAACCCCGAAGCGGATATTGTCGCTGCGGCGCCGCGAATGGCGAGGTGCCGTAAATCGTGGCTTCCAGCTCTAGGGCGGAACGCACCATTAGCGTCAAATGGAATCATTTCGTCCTTCTTGGCGAAGGCTTGGCGAATATATGACCAAAGGACTGCTAACTTGCTCCGGGTTACAGCTCGGCCCCAACACCAGGACACGCAAGCGATCCACAAATTTGCTCGTTTATCTCGGCACTCGCTTTGCCATCAAGGAAAACACAACACCCTTTTCGGCTTGGCGAGTTGCAGAACTCTTGTTCAAGCCGCCGTTCGACTCCCTACACCAATGGCTCGAGATGATTACCGACCGATAGCGCCCAAGTAAGCGTCGTTCGGAGGCCGTCTTGACCGATGCGGTTGACTATGCAGCGTGAGTTGATTCAGCAGGTCGCTCAGCAGCGAGATTCCAGGGCAGCAGTTCCGCAATGCGGTTAATCGGATGGTCAACGATGCGCGAGAGCACTTCGCGCAAGTACGTTTCGGGATTAACATTGTTCAGTTTTGCTGTGCCGATCAGGCTGTAGATCGCGGCGGCGCTTTCGCCGCCCCTGTCCGATCCTGCGAACAAGTAATTCTTCCGGCCCAAGGCAACCACACGCAACGCTCGCTCGGCGGCGTTGTTGTCGATCTCCAGTCGTCCATCGTCCACATAGCGCCGCAGTGCTTCCCAAAGTCCCAGCGCGTAACGCATGGCCTGGGCCGTCTCCGATTTCCTCGACAGCTTCAGCAAAGTTTCTTCGAGCCACTGCTTCAGCGATCCGAGCAGCGGGCGGCTGCGCTCGCCGCGCACCAGGTGACGTTCTTCCGGCTGCCGCCCGCGGATGTCTCCTTCGATGGCGTAGAGTTCTCCGATGCGCCGGAGCGCTTCCTGAGCCACGGGCGAGTTGTGCGCGACGTGAAGATCGTAGAACTTCCGCCGCACGTGCGCCCAGCAGGCCGCCTCCTGAATGCGTCCTGTTTCGTAGAGTTGGTCGAAACCCGCGTAGGCATCGGCTTGCAGCGTGCCCGTGAAGCTGCTCAAGTGTGCCTTCGGATGCTCGCCCTTGCGGTCCGGCGTGTAGGCGAACCACACCGCTGGAGGTGTCGTATCTCCGGCAGGCCGATCATCGCGCACGTAGGTCCACAGCCGGCCCAGCTTGGTTTTTCCCAGTCCTGGCGCCAGCACGGGCACCGGCGTGTCATCGGCATGCAGCTTCGTCGCACTCAGCACGTGATGCCGCAGCGCTTCCACCAGCGGCTGAAGTAATCCGCTCGCGCTGCCCACCCAATCGGCCAGCGTCGCGCGGTCCAGTTCCACGCCTTCGCGCTCGTAGATCTCTTCCTGCCGGTACAGCGGAAGATGATCGCAGTACTTTGACACCAGCACGTGCGCCAGCAGTCCCGGACCGGCCCTACCTCGCGCGATTGGACGGCTCGGTGCTTCGGCTTGCACGATCTTGTCACAGCGCCCGCAGGCCAGCTTCGGCCGCACCTGCCGGATCACTTTGAAACTCGCCGGAACCCACTCCAGCATCTCCGATACGTCTTCGCCCAGACGCTTCAACTCTCCGCCGCAGTCCGGACATGCGGTTGGCTTCGGCAGAATCTGCCTCGTCTCGCGCGGCAAGTGTTCCGGCAGTGGCCGCCGTACTGGTTTCGTCGTACGATGTGTCTCAGGCGTAGCAGGAGAAGATGCCCGCTCTGCCCGGCTCGCTTCCAGTTCGTCCAGCCGCAACTGCAACTGCTCGATCTGCTGTTCCACCTTCTCCGACTTGCGCCCGAACTGCATCCGCCGCAGCTTGGCGATCAGCAGCTTTAACTGTTCGATCTCCGCATCGCGCGAGGCGAGCTGTTCCTCTTTCAAAAGAATCTGCTCGTGCTGGGAAAGGATGAGTGTTCTCAGTGCGTCGGAATCAAGCTGATGAAGATCCGGCAGGGAAGAAGAAGTGCCGCTCACACCGCCACTCTACACGAGATTCTTTACAGCCAGATGAAAATGCGCAAGAAAGCTGAAAATTCTTTGCTCACACAGCCATCTGTGGAGTGTAGCTGCGTACCGGTCGTCGCCAGTCGATCCCTTCGAGCAACATCGAGAGTTGCGCCGGTGTGAGCGAAACCGTTCCACTCGCCGCTTGCGGCCAGGTGAATCTCCCTCGCTCCAGTCTCTTGGCAAACAGACACAGCCCGTCGCCATCCCACCAGAGCATTTTGACGAGATCACCGCGACGCCCACGAAAGAGGAATACGTGTCCGGAGAACGGATTTTCCCGAAGTGCCGTCTGCACCATGCCCGCCAGTCCCACAAAACCGCGCCGCATGTCCGTCACGCCCGCTACAATCCAGATGCGCGTTCCTGCGGGCAAGCCCATCATCCGAGCAACTGCTCCAGCACCACGCGCAGCGCCTCCGCATCGACGCGCCCGGCAATCCGCAGTTGCCCCTTCGGAAGCTCCACGTGAATCATCCCGGAAGGTGTTCGCCGTCTCCGCGTGCCCGTCGATCGCGCTGCTTCCATCGCTGTGGCGCCGATCACGCGAACCGGCAGCAGATCAGGCGTCTCACTGGACCCGCGTTCCAGCCGTCCTTGCTGATAGAGCCGCCGCCATCCAAACACCTGGTTCGCGTTCACTCCATGCGCTCGCGCCACGCGCGCGACCGAAGCGCCGGACTGAAGCGTCTCTTCGACGATTCGCCGCTTCTCCTCCACGGTGCGAAATCGTCGCTTCGACTCCCTGCCCCTCACTTGTATGGCTTGCTGCGAAGTGTCCACGATCCACCTTTGTGGACACGATCATCGTGTCCACAAAGGCCATCATCCTTGCCCTCCGACTGTCCGTCTACACGGCCTAAACCGGACGCTTACGCGCCCAACGCAGTTCCGCTGCTTTCTTCAGAAATGATATAGCCTCGAAATCACTACACCTTGAAGATCCACTGAAGCATTGCCGAGTGCCGACTGCGCGAGCTCTTACAAACTACGCCGCTCTGTCCTCGAAGGTACGAACGGTTGCCCTGCCGGGCATGAGTTAGCGGTGGCGGGGATCACCTTCGCCTTGCTTCTACCAGTATCGGAAATGCCCGGCATCTCGCTCCCGAAAATCCCTGCAGCTATGCCGCTCGCACTGACACTAGCTAATAGAAGGAAAATCCACATAACCGAGAGTAGTCTGAATCCAGCTTCCGTTAAGTTGTAAAAAGCCGAGGGGATGATGTATGCCAGCATCAGTCCACCTAATGAAGGATTTAGCCGGAATGCTGCCACGGCTCGCCTGTAGCTCCTTACCAGAATCCATAAGATTAAGCCGACACCCACGAGGCCAAGATTCATGTAGACTTCAAGATAGCCGTCGTGCGATTCGTTGAGGGTCTCAGGGTGCCACCAGCCCTCGGCTTCGAGCGTGTCCTGAAACTTCCGCACGCTCGGACTAATCCAGAAATTCTCAAATCCGGCGCCGACGATTGCGTTTGGCGCTACTTTAGTCAGGGCAGCCCAGATATCCGTCCGCCCAGTAAAATTTGAATTCCTCCCCATGGCACTCGCAACGTTTGCCCCACCCCCGAAAAACAGGGTCAACGCACCTGTGAGAAGAACCAGCAGGCATAAGACATGCACTATGGCGGGTCGACTTTGCATGATATGCAGTGCTGTTACGAGGATGAGCCCACAGCCAAGGATGAAGCAGGCGATAGAGGTTTGCGAGTCGGCCATGGCAAAAAGTTCGACTCCGAATGCCAATAGCGCACCTTGCGCCAGCAGATGTCGACCGCGGTGGGATCGATTCCTAGTGCGCAGGAGAGTTATCACGTGCCAAAACGTAAAGATTGAGATAACAAGTACAGTCAGGCCGAGTAAATTCTTGAATGTTGTCACGCCAGTGTTCATTTGCGTCCCATCCGGAGTGTATCCTCGACCGAGATCGCCATAATACTTGATGAGGAGCACCGATACCGGTAATAGAACGAAACCTACTCGAGAGACTAGACGCTTAAGAGCGGCAACAGGCTGAGGATCAGTCACGATGACAAGGCACATCGCTAGGTCGGTGATTGACTTAGTCCAACGCTTGAACGCAACATCCGGATGATATGACCACGCAACACTGATAAGGCAGTAAAGGAAGTAAATCATTATCGGCCAGTTCATGGTTATGAAAGAGAGAGCCCGCTGGCCCCGCCGGACAATTACTGCAATAGCAGCGATCAAGAGAACTCCAAGAACAGCCGCGTCGAGTGGGCTACCCTCTAGCTGAACGTTTGAGCCTGCAGCCGGAGTTATGCCCAGCCAAACTGATACGGGTCGCGATCCAACGATCCAGAGATAGATAACAGGAAGCCAGAGAGCCTTCGAGGTACGGACTGTTTTGTCCCGGTCGAGGTAGAAGAGCCCCATGATTCCGCACGCGCAAATCAGGCTGGCAAGTGATGGATCCATAGTCAGTTGATAAGGCGCCTTAAAGCTCGGCTACAACGTCATGCAGCATCTACGAAGAGTCGGTGCAGCAGTTCGATAGATAACAGCTTATGGATCTTGGTCGTGTAGTTGCGGCCGCCCTTCAGATGACCCCGGACGATGGCTTCCACCGAGTTACGATCTAGATACGGCCGGGATAGCGTCAACGGGTCAAGCAGCATCTCCTGAACATACTTGGAGAGCTCGTTACGGTACCAGACGCGAAAATGGTAAAACTTGTGACGTCCAAGGAACAGCCGCTCCAAATGGAACGGCGATAGTGCATGGTCAATTCGGGCCACCCATTGGGGCATGCCGTGATCGTAGGCGTACTCGGCCTTGAAGGTGAAGTCGTACCAACGGCGAACGATTGCGCCTGGGAAGGCCTCGTGCTTGCCTCCGACGCCTATATCCGTCCGTATTTGTCGCAGTGCGGGGTTCCCGTCCGCAATCAGCCGCAGGCGCGCCTGATTGCTTTCAATGGCGGAGGTTGGCGCTCGGAAATTGATCCGGACCAAGTCGTTATCGAGGAACGGAGAACGCTGGACGAGCTGAGTTTGTTCCAAGGCTAGAAGGCTGGAGTGATGCCACGGAGCCTGGCGAAATGCGGCAAACGAAAGCGGATGCGTGTTCGCGATACGATTGTATGTTTCGTGGGCGGCAATTACATGCGCCAGCAGTCCCGGCTGGAATACCTCGGCAGCGGGGGTAGTGGGCTTGAACGCCCGGAATCGGCGAAGGATTTGGTCTCCGTAGTTGCCGGTCATTCTTACGGGGGCAATGTCGCGCGCCTGCTGGCAGACGAAGAACGGTGGGGAGCAACTCACATCGGCGCAACCGTCCGTCAGATATACGGTCCGTTCAGCGAGCTGAGGAAATCGCGGAAAAAAATCTGCGCCCGCCTGAATCACCTGGTGCGGCTGTCCGCATGCTCGAGCCACGCGGCCTGCAACTAAAACGTCACGGCAATCACGATAAACTCCTCCAAACGTGTAACACGGCAGCGAGCCCTCCGGCCCTTTATACCAGGCCATAACCGCCCTCGTGTCCAATCCGCCCGTGAGCGACATCGCCACACGCTGACGGCCGACGAAGTACCGTGGTAGGTTTTGAGAGAAGACGTCGCGCAACTCACGGTAGTACGCATTTGGATCAAGAGCCGACTGAGCCTCCCACTCTGCAGGATTAAAATAGGTGCCCCGGTGTTCGATGGCGCCGTTGCGAAACCTCCAGAGCGAAGCTGCAGGCATTACGGAAATCCCTTGAAATAAAGACCGGTTCTCGAGAACCGCCCCCAAGGCGATAAGCTCCCCCAGACTCGCCGGATCCAACGAGCGTAGCTCAGGGCGAATGGCAAGAATCGCCTTTGCTTCCGCGGCGAAGTAGAAAGCGTCCTTTGATTCGTGGTAATAGAGCCGCTGCATGCCGTAGCGGTCGTTCAGAAGCATGACTTTTCCCTGAGCCCGGTCCACCAGGAGTCCATGAAACATCCCATTCAAGCCCGCTGGAAACCTGGAGTCCTCCTCATATAGGTGCACCAAGTAAGAGGCTTCTGCGGCACCAAGAGCGTGTCCGTGAGCTCTCAATCGCGCTGCCGTTCCGGGCTCGGGAAAATCCTCCCCTGCAAACACGAGCACGAGATCGCCCTTTTCGTTCAATAGAGGCATTCCATCTGCAAACGAGCCCTTCTGCACACTCCACCCTACATACACCCCTAGGGATTCATCGATCCACGTCCCCGTGACATAGAACGACTCGTGGCGCATCGTGTCCAGCATAGCGGCCAGTTGGCGCTCGGCCCATTCCCCGGGCATTCTGGTGATCAGTCCCACGATGCCAGGCACTAAAAAGCCTCCTTCGTGGAACGGTACCTTCGCTCGTACCACGCAGCGCGAATGTCACGAAGCCTAGCTGCGACAGCCTCCGGAATGCGCTCTGTCATGCTATGGTGGAATCCTAAGCGGAACGCAGCCCAACCTAGTGCCGTCAGAGGAACGTAGTACCGGGGGATGTCGACCCTCTGGAAACCGTTCCGTTCTTTGAAGTCACGCAAACCATCGCGCTCCTTCCTCCCATAGTCGAATTTCGAATACACTAAATACCGAATGCCACGGTTTGCGCACGCTCGGACGGCGTAAGCAATCAGAGCGTTCTGCGGTACCTTTTCCCTGTGCTTGACCATCGAGATGATGTTCATGAGCCCCGCTTGAGTGCAGCTCTCATCGGGCACTAGTTTCACGAAGCCAATCAGCTTGTCCTCGGAGAAAGCGCCGATAAAAATGCTGCTGTCGAGGAATGTTGCTTCTTCGCGGCGCACGGTTTCGAAATCCTTCCCGTAATGAGGGAAACGCCGTCTCTGCCGTATCGGGCATTCATTGTAGATTTCGCGGATCCCGGCCACTAATGCGTCGCCGAAAGGCACCTCACGCAGCACGACGCCGTTCTTCTCCGCCTGCTTGGCCTTGTTCCTCGCCTTAAACCCGATTTGATGAGTCCACCAATTATCGAACGTTGATACGGGTAGTACCGCAAGGTTGTCCCATTCAACCGGGTAGGAGAATCTCGGTTCGCTTTCGGGAAGTCTCTGAGAGAACGTGAACAAATCTACTCGAGCCCCGCATGCTTGCAACCCGTTCACAGTCGGTTTCGGGTCGTCTAGGAACCGGTATCGGTCGCCGTGCGGTTGCGCGATACGCAGGATCCGCCCCTCGATAATGATTTCTGTGCCACCGACTTTAATTACCTTTTTCATCACCCGAACCTATATTTTTATGTATTTTCATGAAGCGCACTCCTCACCGATGGCAGGTCGGAACCGGAGTTCAAAGGGGAATGTGCCACGAAAGTTGGCGGAGAGGGAAGGGACTCGAACCCTCCGGATGGGGTTAACCCCACCGCGGCCGGCGGACCGACCGCTGCCTTAGCCATCGGCGACCTCTCCGTTGTCATTGCAAGATTCTCGCCGCCTGCCGCGAACAGTGTACAGATTTCCCACGGCGCTGCTCGTGCGGGTGTGGGATTCAGAGATCCGGACGAGCCACTCGGATAATCCGTCCCTTTGTTCAAGTGTCCCTTCCCGAGCCTGAAAAGGACTCACCCTATGATGGAACTCGCATTTAACCTGTGATGTAAGGCTCAGCTATGGGGTTTATGCCCACCAGCGCGAGAAGCTTCCCTAGGTGGTCGCACAGCCGAACCAGCAGGTTCATGAATCTGTGCTGTCCCAACAGAGCCGCAAAAGGCAGGGCTGCCCCATAGATCGGAACAGCAATGATCGACTTAGCGACGTCGCGCACGCCCACGGTCGGCCGCAGCGCGGCGGAGGCGCCCCGCAGCAGCGCCTTTCTTAGCAGGTACATGCGCTTCCATCGCGTGGGCGGCACAGCTTCATACACCACTGCTTCATTGCACCAAATGAAGACACGCCCTTGCTCGATCGCTCTTCTGAAGAAGTCCACGTCTTCTCCAGCCCGGAACTCAGGCCGGAACGGCGAATTAGTCCCTCGTAAAAGGTATTGTTTGAGTAGGACGTTACCGCTTCGAGTCTGCCTGTACGCGAGGACGAAGCCAGTCTCGTAGCAGGGCCGGTCGAAAAACCCACCCTTCACGATCCATCGTGGGACACCGTCTCCGAACGAGGGCTTCACCGGCCCCAGCACGCCGTCCACTCCATATTTGTCGCAGGCGGCGAACAGCGACTGGAGCCAGTTTCTCTCTGGTAGCTCGTCGTCGTCGATGAAGGCGATATAGTCTCCTGTCGTGTTCTGGACGACCTTGTTGCGCGCGAGCGCGATGCTCTGCCGGGGTTCTACACAGTATTTGACAGCAATATTCGAAGTCGCGGCGAATTCCGATAAGAGGGGTTCGGCTGAACGCAGGCCATCGTTATCGGCGACCACGATCGAATATGTAAAACGTCCGCCAGTTTCCTGATTGCCGAGTTCGGTAAGCAAGCGCCGCAGAAAGGTCGGCCGCTTGTACGTACAAATGCAAACGCTGATATGATTACTTCGTTTTGTCATCGCTTGTCCCCATATATCACGGTGTCGGACTCGACTCGGGCCGAGCGTCACCCTGTGCGCTCTCACTCAAGCTGATGTCCCTAGCGACGCGCAACCAAGCAATCGCGGCCTAGGTCGCGGATTTCCACCGTCGTCACAAATGAGTAGTTCGCGGGGTTTTGCGGATGAGTCTCCACGTCGACATTGTCTTCTAGTTCAGTCGTGCAACTGGACGGAAACGATGCTGCACGACCAGTTTCAAGCGCCGCAGTTGATCGCTCCGGCGAAGGATCATCAGTTCTTCAGGTATGGTTCTTTCGACGCCGCGAAGTATGTTCCAGAAGTAGGAAACGAGAACCAGAAAGCCACCGATCAAGTAAGGTTTATGCGCCATCTGATAAACGCTTCGAAAAATTTCCCAGACAGGATGGTTACCCAGGAGATAGTCTTTCCGGCCCATATACCATCTGCCGCGAAGCCCGGTATGCAGTGCCCCACCTTGGCTTCGATGATGAATGAATGTCTTCTCGAGAAAAGTTTGTGTTTGCCAGCCTTTTGTTCGAGCACTTAGCACAGCAATCAGATCAATGCCCCCCGACCTAATGGCCGAGTAGCCGCCGATGGCCTCGAAGCACTCCCGTCGAAACATCTGAACCATGCCTGATACATGCTCCGTGCCGACAAACTCGTAATTGTAGGTCAAATTCCCTTCAAGGAAGGCCGTGCCGGCCACGCCCAGACTTGGATTCTCTGCAAATCTACTCATGAGGAAAGAAAAATAATCCGGGTCGAAGGAAACATCGGCGTCCAAGTTGCCAATCACGTCGTAATGTAACTCTTTAACTCTCTCGTGTCCCGCATGGACCGCTCGAGCTTTTCCTGCAAAGTTTCGCTCCCGCCGCTCAGGCATATGGATCAATTCAATCCATGAATGAGCCGAGGCGTACTTTGCGACGATGTCACTGGTGCCGTCGCTTGAGCCGTCGTTGACGATTACCCACTTTACGGGCCGCACAGTCTGGGAGATGACCGACTTGAGAGTCAACTCGATAAAATCCGCCTCATTTCTTGCGGGTGTTATCAGAACATAGTTAGGAAGAGTCGGCATGATAGAACAAGAGCTTTCGAATCTAGAGGGCGTTCGGCCCAACTTCCCGAAGCCATCAGATCAGCAAACGTCCTCCAGATTCGGAAAGACCTCCTAGCGAAGGGCCGTAACAGCCGCAAATTCCTGGATCTTCTGGACGACGCGCTCCTGCGCTGCCTCTTGAAGTTGCGGATACATGGGAAGCGAGAGGATCTCGGAAGCAACTTTTTCGGTGATCGGGAAGTCACCCTTCTTATATCCAAACGCTTCGTAGGCCTTCTGCAGATGCAGTGGAATCGGATAATGAATGCCAGTGTCGATCTTGGCTTCCGCGAGGTGCTTCTGCAATCCTTCGCGATCAAGCACTCGCACCACGTAGAGGTGATGGACTGGGCGCGACCATGCGGGCCGATGAGGAATGACGATGGCATCGACTGACGACAACATCCGATCATACCGGGCCGCTGCGTCCTGGCGCTGCCGATTCCATTCCGCCAAGTGCTGTAGCTTCACGCTGAGCAGGCCTGCCTGCAGAGAATCCAACCGCCCGTTATATCCTTCGACGTTGTGGTAGTACTTCTTTGACTGGCCGTGATCGCGCAACGTGCGCATCTGGCGAGCGGTTTCCTCGCTGTTGGTTGTAATCGCCCCGGCTTCTCCGCAGGCACCGAGATTCTTGCCCGGATAAAAGCTAAACGCCGCGGCGTGACCCATCGAGCCGGCCTTTTTCCAGCGGTTTTCCCTCTGGGAAAAGTATTCAGCGCCATGCGCTTGACAAGCATCCTCCACTACAATCAGGTTGTACTGCCGCGCCAACTCGAGAAGCGGATCCATATCTGCGCATTGCCCGTATAGGTGAACCGGGACAATGGCACTGACCGGAGCGCGAAATTTTCTGTGGAAAGGTTTCCCCGTCTCGCGGTCAAGATAGCATTCACGTTCGAGATACTCCTGCAGTTTCGCAACATCCATCGAATATGTTTGTTCTTCGACGTCCACAAAATCGGGCCGCGCGCCTGCTTGGCTGATGGCTTCTGTCGTGCCGATAAAGGTGTGCGGGACCGTAACGACGATGTCGCCCGGCTGCACTCCTGCGGCTGTCAGAGCAAACCGCACCGCGTCGGTGCCGCTGGATACTCCCACGCAATATTTTGCGTCACAAAACGCCGCGAACTCCTTTTCAAAATCTTCAACCATCGCACCGCCGACAAAGCCAGCCGTCTCCAACACCTTATGGAAGACTGCGGTGAGCTCAGGTTCGAGCTGCCTGTGCGGAGTAACAAGATCCAGAAACGGAATTTTTTCGGCTAAGGACATTAGGCGATCCTCGACTCCTCGGTAAGATATCGCAGCAGTTTGGCGGGATTTCCGGCTACGATTGCATTCGCGGGTACATCCTTCGTTACAACGCTTCCGGCACCTACGATCGCGTTCTCTCCAATCGCAATGTTTGCGAGGATCGTAGAGCCTGACCCGATGGAAGCGCCTTTCTTTACGATCGTCTTCTCGACCGTCCAGTCGGCCTCGGTCTGCAATTGGCCGCCCGGCGTTGTCGCCCGCGGATAGGAGTCATTGATGAACGTCACGCTGTGGCCGACAAACACATTGTCTTCGATCAGGACCCCTTCGCAGATGAAAGTATGGCTAGAGATTTTGCAGTTCTTCCCGACGGTCGCGTTCTTCTGGATTTCAACAAACGCCCCGATTTTCGTGTCCTCGCCGATCTGGCAGCCATAGAGGTTGATGAACTTAGAAAGTTTGACTCCGCGAGCCAATTTCACATCCGGGGCGATCGAGCAGAACTCATTCACCGGCGCATCACCTCTTGGAGTCATTGCTTGGGAGCATCCTGACAAGCTACCGCCATTAAGCCACCTGGAAGAGGGCTAAATCTTTTGAGCAGGACCTAAGAAGCACATTGTAAACAACTTAAGGAGCAGAACAGAAGCTTGGCTCCACGTGCTTGGATGTGCAATCAGATTGCCAGATTAGCCCCAGTGGGATGGAAGGGTCGGTGACGTAGAACACATCGCAACTGACTGATAATAATATGGTTGACAGGAAATATGCGGCCTAAAACACACCAGGTAGCGCAGCTCTCTCGAGGGCGAACCCATGCTGTGGGAAGACATTTACCACATTTTGCCCAAAGCTTCGACCTTCTGTGTCGGGCAATCTTAGTGACCAGCTGTGGCCTGAGCAACACGAACAGCGTTCGGCGCACTAAACCTGCCGAGGGTATACAACAACCAGCCGAAATGATCAGGCCGGGCTTCATACCGAATCTCGAGGCTCTCCGCCCGCGGCACATGGGAAATCTTGAGAAGGCTAAAGGCCGTTTCAGAGTACTCCGTTACCCACCGCCTCGGTCCGATCGAGTCCCAAATCAGGCCTTGATCGAGATTCCGTAGGTCATCTTTGAGCTCATTTTCTCCAGCAATCCAAGACAGTCCCTTGCTTATCGAATCGTGGAAGGTTCGGCCGGTAGCTTCACACAAAGCCAGGAGCCCGAGAGGCGCAGTTCCGTCCTGATGTAAGGAAAGCACAGGATATCGATTGATGACGCGACAGGTGCGCTTGTCGTAAAGAGACCACCATTGGCCCATTTCCCCTTGGAGTGCGCAAATCGAGTTGGCACAAGCCAATGCGGAGACGAGCGGCTCCTCGATTTGAAACGCTCGAGCGAAAGTCGTAAGAGCATAAATGGCGTGAATTTGATCTGCGAATGTCCCAAAGCGATTATAGAAGAATCGCTCAGGCAGCCGGCGGCGCCCTGCGTGTCCGAAGATTCCGCACTCTCCTTGGTTGTCTTCGAGAAGATGGTAGGCATCAACGACGACGTCTGTCAGGTCCGGAAGCGTGGTGGGACCTGCGAGTCTCGCATGTGCGATGCCTGACAAAAGCCATGCTAATCCCTGGGTGTAGGCCTGACGGCCATCCACGTAGGTTTCGAGCGCCTTCTCGAAGTCGAATTCGTCGAAAAGCCTTTCCAACCTCTCCGGCACGCACTCGGCCGTGAACCACGTCAAGAGTCCGAGTTCTCCCAAGCTGCTGACCGAGCTCGTGTCTTCCAGGATGCTATCTCTAATCGCAGCGGTGTCGAACGGGTGGACTCCACCCGACTCAGCAAGGTGCTGCAAGCCCAAGAGGGCGATGATCGTGTGCTCCCGTGAAGGTCCTTCTCGATGAAATCCACCTGCTGTCAGAGTCATGCGTCGGGAGAAGAGCTTTTCTTTCTCGTGATATAACGACGCGAGCGACCGCACGCAAAGGGCCCTGAGTGCGGGAATGTCCAACTGGGAATAACAACGCGCCGTAGCAGTCTCACGTACCTCGCGCGAGATGCCTTTGGCGAGCGGCCGTGGAGGCATTCCGTTCCCGAAGGAAATTGCTTGCGTCAAGGTGGATTCGATTAAAGCGGTCGTTCTTAGGGCAGGAGTTTCGAGACAAAGGCGATTTCACAGCAGTGTGCTGCCTGCACCAGCTTTACAAAGATACGGATAGCCAATTTTCTCGCCGAGATTAAGAACTAAGCTATTCAAGCACTCGACGAGAAGCTGGGACAGAGGATCTTCCGTTCAAAGGCGGACCAACTCCCCTCTTTTTCGGATCGATGCTTCGGCAGCCTCCAGCATCCGAACGACGCGTAGGCCAGCGTGGCCGTCGTTAAAAGGAGTCTTACCGTTCATGATGCAGTCGGCGAAGTAGTCCAACTCCACGTGGAGCGCTTCCAACTGTTCCACTTGCGGCGCCCACATGTCGCCTGTGCGATAGCTGACGAGAAGATCGCGGAGTCCTTCGCTAGAAGCGATTTGAACGCCCTTGTCGTACACCCGAATTTTTTCATCCGCTACAAGGTCGTTCCATACGAGCATCTTTTTCTGGCCGCCGATCAGCGTTGTCCGAATCTTCACCGGTGAAAGCCAATTCACATTGATGTGTGCAATCACGTTTCGCGGAAAGTAGATCGTCATGAATGCGACGTCTTCCACACCGTTGAGGTGCCTTTCGCCGGTCGCCACGATGGCCTCTGGCTCCCCCTTGATGATGTGATCCATGATCGCAAGGTCGTGGGGCGCGAGATCCCAAATAACGCTGACGTCGTGTTGAAATAATCCCAAGTTCACGCGTAAAGAATCGTAATAGTAGAGGTCGCCGAGCGCGTCGCTTTCCGTGAGTTCTCGGATCTTGCGCACCGCCCCGGTGAACAAGAACGTGTGATCGACCATGATGGTGAGTTTTTTTCGCGCTGCGAGTTCGATCAGCTCTTCGGCCTGCGCGGCGCTGGATGTGAACGGTTTCTCGATGAACACGTGCTTTCCGTTCTCAAGAGCCATCTTCGCCAGTTCGTAGTGAGTCCACACCGGCGTGATCACCGCTACCGCGTCGATGTCCGGTGAGCGTAGAAGCTCGGCAGGATCCGAAACGGCGCGAACGCTGGGATATGCCTTTTGCGCTCGAGCAAGCGCCTTCGGACTGCTGTCGCAGACCATTTCGGCCCGCGTTGAGTCCAAACCGTGCAGATTCCGAACGATATTTGGACCCCAGTACCCGTAACCGATGACGCCGACTTTAATCATGGTTCCTCTGAAATCTGCGGAGCAAATTAGGCCGTCTCGCTATACCATCATGCAGGCTGCTTGTGGTGCGGATCGAATACACCCCGAAATGCCTCAGTGATCGGAGCCTGGGCCGCTCGGAACGAATCGGGGAGAAATACCTCACTTGCTGATAAATGACGGTTACTGAATGTCCGCGTCGGTCGAAGCGGTGCCGTGCTGGGGGATCATAGGGCACCCTCGCCTGTGAACACCGCTCGCGGTGTGGCGAGAAGGATCTTGAGATCCAGCCAGAGAGACCATCTTTGCGCATACCTCAGGTCCAACCTGACCATGTCATCAAAAGAAGTGCGGCTCCGCCCACTCACTTGCCACAATCCTGTGACGCCCGGCCTCACTTCCAAAACTCGCCGCCGGTGCCAGAGGTCATACACTTCGAACTCGTAAGGTACCGGAGGGCGAGGTCCAACGAGCGACATGTCGCCCCGCAGCACATTCCAGAATTGTGGGAACTCGTCAAGGCTTGTCTTGCGAAGAAGCTTTCCAATCGGAGTGATCCGCGGATCGTTTTTGATTTTGTAAACCACCGGCTCCGCTTCGCCAGCTTGTTGTTTCTCGGCCTTGCCGGCAATGAAACTCTGTACGTATTCCCGATGGATCTTCGGATCGTTGTTAGCGTACATCGTGCGAAACTTGAGGCACTTGAAACTTCTTCCGAATTGCCCCAGTCGTTCCTGCTCGAAAATCACAGGACCTTGAGACGATAGCTTGATAGCTAACGCGATGAGTGCCAACAGAGGAGATAGAATCAGCAACAGCATGCCGCTACCGAGAATATCTATGCCGCGCTTCAGGACAGTCGGAATATGTTTCCTTGTGGTCTTCTCTGATATGTCCGGGTACAACTTGACGTCAGCTACCTTGTTGGGACGGTCTATATCCCAGCTTTCGGGAAACACATGAGCTGTGATTACGAGCTTTGAGACTAGTTTATGATCCAGGTTGTGCTGCAAGGCATTCAGCATTTTGGAATGCAAAATTTCCGTAATCGGGGCCGTTCCCTCCAAATTGAGCTCAGTGAAAATTATCGCGAGAACCTTCCCCTGTTCGTGCCAGCCGACCAAGTCGGTTTCTCGCGTCGCCTCACTGACAGCTGAAATCAAGGGCTCAACGACGCCCGCATGAGATCCGTGAATGAGATGACCGTCCAGAAGCATCAGGACGAAAGGCTTGCGGGAACGCTCCGCTCTGCGACGCTCGCGCGTGAGCATCGCGTGGAAGGTCTCTTCTTTAAGCACTGCATCACGTCCGGTCGGAACGTGGCCAACATGCGCCAAAGTCTTGCGTCCGTGTCCAGGATGCGCGGCCCGGTCTATGAGGTGTGACACTCTCAGATCACTGTTTCCCATTTGAGTTCGTATGCCCTAGACGCCCTGCAACAATGGATGAGTCGCTGGCCTGAACGCGTGTTCCCGGCCAGAACCGACAGGTTTCACACAGGATCGGTCAATCTCAAGAGCTACTGAACGGCGCAGCAGCGTAACCGAAACGACGATGCGTTGATTACCTTTGAAGTTGATTAAAATCCCCTCTAAACCACTGAGCGCATCGCTCTCGATTCGAATCTTCTGACCGATTTCGAGATAGGGCCATGGTTCCGCTCGGAATCCTGACGAAACGACCGTCTGAATCGCGGTGATTTCGCCATCGTCCACGGGGAGCGGCACTTTGCCTCGACCCACAACGGCCAGCACTCCTGGCGTGACCAAGATCGGCAGGCGCTTCTGCACATCGAATTGACAGAAGACGTACCCTGGGAATAATGGGGCATTAGTCTCACGAAACTTCCCGTTCCAACGTTTCCTAGCTTTGAACGTTGGGAGGAACGCCTGATAACCCTTGCCCGAAAGCAACACGGCGGTCGAGCTTTCCCATCGAGTCCTAACTTGGAGCGCAAACCACTTTAGGTTCTGGCCGTCCACGTCGAGGCTCATTTCAGGGTTCCCTCTCCCTTAGCGGGGCCGTCGAGGCTACCGCCATAAAGCTCCGTTCCGAGGCACCCAACACATCGCAAGCGGCCTGCCACTGTCACCCCATGAGGGATTAACGAGCCGGGTTACTCTAACATGCTGATAAGAGGTGGGTTGACAAGAAGCTTAGGGATCACGTTCTCAGGAGCTAGTCTAACTGGGGGCATTTGAGTGAAAACTGTTGCCACGATTTGCCAATGCGTTTCCTCGTTAGGTTCTGCAGCCATCCGAAGGGGGTGAACCTTCTGAATGGAGGCGCAAAAAAGGAAGGTATGTCCAATAGCTTACAGCAGTTACGGACTTCCGTAGATTCTTCCGTCGAACTGGGAGGGGTTTTCAGCGCCCGGCCAATCGCGTTGATTCTCATCTTGAGCATTCCATCGGCAGACGCAGGCCCGCTTACGAACTCTCCTTCGATGTCGATCTGTTATCGTGGCCGTAGCCGTATCCGTACCGTTGATAATACGCCGATCCGTACAGCTCAGATTCATCAGCCGCGTTGAGCACGACCCCAACGACATTTCGGCCGCTCAGTTCCTGGCAAGCCCTTTGAGCCACTTCCGAGGGCGTTGATCCAGCCTTCACCACCAAAAGCACCCCGTCGCAGATGTCGGCAAGAATGCTGGCGTCCGCAACCGGAACGCAGGGGGGCGAATCGAGCAAAACCCAATCGAAAACGGGCGCAAGTCGATCGAGCAGTTTCTTTAACTGGCCGTTCGATAGTAGTTCACTCGGATTGGTTACTTCATTTCCTCCTGGAATAAAGCAAAGGTTTCCTTCCATTCCATGCTGAATGATCGACACTTCATCCACCTCACCGCGTAGATAGTCCGTCAAGCCAGGCGCGGCCGGTGCACCGAGCGGTATATGCAGGCGGGCGCAGCGAAGATCGGCGTCAATGATAAGCGCCCTGCGATCCGGCTGACGAACGATTGCTTGGGCCAGATTATTCGTTACGAACGTTTTTCCCTCTGCGGGAACGGAACTGGTAATCAACACGGTACGCAGCGGTTGGTTGCTTCTCAGCTGATAGAGACGGGATCGAAGCGTGCGGAACTGCTCCGCGCCGTGTGGGCTCAGCGCCGGATTGAGAAAAACGTTCAAGTTGGGATCAGGATTCCAGTGTGGGTGTGCACAACGCGCCCGCAAATCATCGAACCGCAGGTACTCAACCGAGGTCTTCACGATGCTTGAGGCTTCTGGCACGGGCAACAACGCTTCAGTTGCCAGGGCCGGTGGTTCGGCCCTCCGGGCTGGCGCTGAAATCAGGACATGTTCTTGTAAGGAAGCCACCGTTTCGACGCTCGGGGCCGCAGAGCGCTCCTGTTCGGCCTTTTTCAGAGCTTCATGGATACGACTCATGGCTTCCTTTCGCGAGATGGGACCGTGCTGACTTGGCGCAGGCGCCCAAGCAGCTCATCGAGGTTCTCGAGTAACGCCTGCGTACTCGCAGTCTGTGCTGCCGGAGAAAACCCGTCCGAAACGATCGGCGCGATCTCATCGAGTTGGAATTCTCGCGCTACTTCCTCCACTAGATGAGCCGGTATCGGCCGCAGGCTATCCACATACGCATTGATCATCGAATGCTCGCACAACAAATTCACCACACGTGGAATTCCCCGCGAATACAGATGCACCATTTGGATGGCTTCCTTGGAAAATACTGGTTCGCCGTTCGCACCCGCGATCCGCAGCCGCTCGGCGACATAGCCGAATGTTTCCTCGAGGGTGAGTGGAGCCGTGCGGCAGCGCAATGTAATTCGTTGCCGAAGTTGCCTGAGCGATGGAATTTTCAACTTCTCTTCAAGCTCAGGTTGGCCTGTAAGTACGATTTGCAGCAACTTTTCCGTGGACGTCTCCAGATTCGTCAGCAGGCGTATTTCCTCCAGCACTTCCGGAGAGAGATTCTGTGCTTCATCGACGATGAGCACTGCTGTTTCACCGGCCCGGTACCGCTCAAGCAACCACTGGTTGAGCCGCAAGAGAACCTGGCTTTTTTCTCGTGATTCGCACGGAATTTCAAAGTCGGCCATGATGAAATCGAACAGATGGTTCACATCCAGACGCGAGTTAAAAATGTACGCAGTGGCGACCCGTTGTCCGTGAAGCCAATTAAGCAGGCGATTCAACAAAGTGGTCTTCCCGGTCCCCACCTCGCCTGTTAACAGGATGAAGCCCTTGCGGTTTTGAATGCCATATGTGAGCCCCGCCAGTGCCTCCTGAATCTGGTTGGTCAGGAAGAGATAGCGGGGGTCTGGGTTGACGTTGAACGGGCTTTCTCGCAGCCCAAAGAATCTCTGATACATGTGTTCTTAGACCCTCACGCCGAGTCCGGTGCTCGAATCAGTCGACAGTCGCCCGGTCGGACGCATCGTTCGCTTGCTTGAAGTTGGCACGATGTTCGGCACTACCGCGAGAACCGGCAGGTGCAGCGCAAATTCGACATCCCGCTCGGATCGAAGGGACGAATCGCGCATTTCCAGTAAGAACGCTAAGCCGAGCCCCAGTCCCAATCCGCCCGCAGCGCCGCTTAAAGCGAAAAGAGGAGGGTTCGGAAAAGAGGGCTTTACTGGCAAATTAGCCGGATCCAGAACGCGGAACTGTTCTCCGGCGTCGGCGCGACCTAGGTCTTGCGCCATTCTCGCGTCTGATTGTTTTTTGAGCAGATCGTTGTAAGAATCGAGAGCCGTTTGATAGCCGCGGGTCAATTCCTTGTACTCTTCTTCAACCACCGGGCTCGATTGGACCCGATCCTCGTAAACCTTGATCTGCTCCTTGATTGTTTCTTGTTCCTTTGATTTTTCCGCAATCACCTGCTCGTAAGAATGTATCTGTGCTCGCAGCTGCGTGATCTGAGCAGGCTCGACCAGGCCGGCCCTGACTTTGTTGGGATCCGTCGGTGCCTTCTGGGACGCGTTATCCGCAATCTTCTTTTGCAGCAGAGCAATATCGGCTTTCGTCTTGATCACATCCGGATAGTCGTCGGTGTACTTAGCCTGCAAGCTTGTGAGTTGGGTTTCAAGCAAAGCAAGCTGTTGTTCGAGTGTGTCCGGGCTGGCTTCGGTTCCGCTCTGCGATGCCTGCCACGCACCGATCTGCTGAGTCAGGAGAGACTCAGCGAAGCTCTTGTCTTGTTGCGCGCGCGCAAGCGATTGCGTTGCGGCGTCGAGTTGTGAAGTCAAACCCGTGAGAAGATTCAGGTTCGTTTGTTCTTCGTCCGGCAGAGAGTTTAGGTAGCGGCTCTTGAACGCAGCCAATTTCGCGTCTTGATCATCGAGACTCTTCTTCGCGTCGTCCAACTGTTGCGACAAGAAGTTGGTCGTTATCTCGGAATTCTGTTGCGAGAGTCGAAGGTTTTCCTCAATGAACATCGACGTCACAGCCGTGCAGATCTGTTGTGCCAGCCGCGGATCGTTGAAGGTTATGTTGACGAAGAATCCCGGCAAATTCTTTGTCTGCGTTTCGGCCATCGGCTGTATCGGCGTTACCTCAATTGCCTCCTGCAGCCTTCCAACCAACGTATCCATCGGAACGCGATTAATATCTTGGGAGTACAGTCCGAACTGTCGAATGATCGGTTCCAAGCGCGTTCGGCTCAGGATTTGTTGCTCCATACTCGCCAATCGCTCACTGACATCAATCGTGTCCAAGGGCTGAACGATCTTGTCCGACACGGTCGGCGGTTGGATAAGCACCAGTGTTTGCGACCTGTACTTCGCAGGAAGCAGTTTCGCAGCACCGTATGCCAGGGGTGGTCCAATGATCGTCAGTACCAAAATCAGGACCCATCGTCTCCGCAGCATCGCGATGTAATCCGCTGGCGTCAGATCCCGTTGGGTCATTCCACCATCTCCTCGTTTGCCATGTTCTTCGCCCAAACTCCCCATTACCTCACTAAAACAGAAGCGGCTTTTCGTGCCATCCCACCCCAAATGAGATCACATGGCGTACCAAGCTCGTCCCGCATGTGGGCCCAATACAAAAGGAGCTACTCGAATCTTGATATTGCAGTTGATAAGAGAAAGTAAGGCCGAGCGTTCTACCCATCGGGTGACTGAAGGTTGCACCAGCAAACCAGTAATCGAAGGTTTGACTTGTCGGCGTCTCCGAGCTGATGGCCAATCCACTGTTGTGAGAAAATCCGCCTGTCAGCCCACTCGAAAAAGTCCGCGACATCTGGCGTGTTACCGATCCAGAAACAATATCTGCTACGGAGCCCCCAAGCACGCCGGATCCTGAAGTCACACCGTGATTATACGAGAGAGCCAGCGCCGTCCGTTGCAATTGGTACCGCACATTCATATTTAGCGACCAATACAGCTCCGTCGAGGTATTCGTCGACGTTCCGCTTTCACTCGATCCAGACCCACTTGGAATCGGTGTGCGGAACAGTGCGATCTGGGGACCCGCAGCGACCTGAAAGGCAAGCCGCCCCGTTATACGTCTCGCGAATGAACCTTCAACAGTGTGAGTGCGGATCGACTGATTGAAGTTCCCATAATTAATCCCGCTGTATGTGTAGAGGAAGGCGATCGTGTCCTTGCGCGTCAGCAAGTAATTGTAGCCTCCCCGGAAACTCGCGTCGGTCGAGTCGAGCAAGCCGCTCTCAGAGTAATGCAGCAAAGAATAGCCGCCGACGAACGTAAGCGACGCACGCGGCGTTAGATTCACATCGGCTTCCGTGGTAAATGCGTTCGCTATGCTTTGCCCAAAGCCAGTGAGAGCCGTCTGCGGCGGTGCGCCGAACGTAGTATCAAGCCCGGTCGCGGGGATTGCAGTGCCACCCAATCCAGCAAAGCCGAAAGCCGAACCCGGCAAGTAACTCACCTGATCCAGGAACGAAAGAGTCCAGCGGCGGAGTGTGAATTTCTGTACCACTCCCAGCTGCTGCACGACCCCGTTGCCTACTTGATTCGCACCGGTTGATACCATTCCGCCGCCCAGGTAGGTCAGGGTTAAGTCGGAGTCGCCGGAAGTGCGATGAACGTCCGCTCCGCCCGAAAACGAAACCCACGTGCCCCAATCGCTGCCGTTTGGTCCTTCCTCAGGGTTCGAGTCGACTGAGCCCGAGATATCGATGTGCGGTTGCCAGTAGCTATGATCATTCTCGAGATTGCCCAAAGACAGATTTTGCGCTCCCGAAAGCGCCCGCGTGTCAGGAGTCAGCGGCTGCGCCTCCCCTTGATCCGACTCGTCGTTGCCAGCCTCAGATGCTAGGGGCGAATGGTATGCCGGTATCGGAGCCGTGGCCTGTTCCTCGTTCTTTTGGTCCTGAGGTGTCTCGCCCTGATTCTGTTGCCCTTGGGCCTGCTGGTCCTGCGAGCCCGATTGTTGGCTTTGCTGCGCTACTGCGCTCGCTGCTAGAAGTCCCAGCGCGAGACTGCATAACGCGACCGCCAACGAACTGTGACGTAAGATGTGCATTCCGTCCCTATGGCACCACAATCTGATCGCCCGCCTTCAGCACTATATTTTGTTCGGCGTTCTTGCCCTTGACGACGTCCTTGTAGTTGAAAGGAAACTTTTCTTGCTTCCCGCCCTCGTTGCGCAGCACGTAGATCTTCTTCATGTTGGCGAACGGCGTGAAGCCTCCCGCACTGGAGAGAGCTTGCAGCACCGTCATCCCTGGCAAGAGCGGATAGGCGCCCGGCCGCGTCATTTCTCCCAGGATGTACACGCGCTGGCTATTGATCTCGGTCACAATCACGGTCACTTGCGGATCGGTTATGAATTTCTTCAGTTCCGTCGTGATCTCTTCCGAAAGTTGTGTCGGCGTCAGTCCCGCGGCTTGAACGTCGTTCAGCAGCGGCAACGATATCTTACCGTCCGGCCGCACCGGCACCGATCTTGTGAGTTCTGTTTCTTTCCACACATCGATATCGAGCACGTCCTGCGCGCCGATCACGTAGTTTGGATCCGACGTCGCGGGCGCCTTCGCCGTTGCCGCCGCTGTCGCTTGCTGTTTTGTGTCCTGTGCTCGTGTGGGCACGGCCGCGATCGATAGCAACAGTGAGGCCCAAGTGACCAGTTGTTTCGTCATCGTTCCCCGACGGACTTTGCTAATTTGCTTCCGCATCTTGCAATCCAATCTGCTTCAGTTTGTAAAGCAGCGATTTGTAACTGATCTGCAATTCGCGCGCGGCCCGCTTGCGGTTCCAGCGTGTTCGTTCGAGCGCCCTCAAGATCAATTCTCGCTCAGCTTCGCGCGACGCGGCCTTGGCCGCCGCTTTCAGAGAGTCCGAACGTGGAACGCTATTGCCCCGTCGCTTTTCCGACGGCCCTGCCGCTAGTTCGGCCACGGCTAAGTCTTCATCACCAAGGGCTACGATGTTCTTCACGATGTTCTCAAGCTGCCGGATGTTGCCAGGCCAGTTGTATTCCAACAAAATCTGCAGCGTCCGCGAACTCAGGGCTCGCCGCGGTCGGCCGAAAAGTGTTGCGTGCTTTACCACGAAAAATTCCGCGAGCGCCGTGATATCTTTCCTGCGCTCCCGCAGCGGAGGCAGGCGCAGGCATACGCCGTTCATTCGGTAGAAGAGCTCGCTGCGGAATCTCCCGGCGCACATTTCCTCGTCCAGATTCCGGCTCGTCGTCGAAATCACGCGCGCCGTCAGTGTTTTCGGACGCGGATGCTCATCGCCATCCGGAAGCGAGTGCAGCAGATAGCGTTGGCAAGCCGTATCGAGCTCGCTGATCTCGTCGAAGAGCACGGTTCCCACGGGGCGCGTTCCGTGGCCTTCAAGTTCAGCGGAAAATTCCTCGATCTTCATCGATGCGCACGCCACTTTCGCCATTTCCTCATCAGCCCGCAGGGATAACAGATGAATCCTTTGCGCGAACATCTGCTTCCCGCTGCCACTCTCTCCTACCACCAGCACAGGGATATTGGTTCGCGCGATGTCGCCGATCACGCTCTCGAGCGTCAACATCGTCGGACTCAGTCCGCGAACGAAGGCCTCATCATTTCCGGCCTGCCCACCCAGACCGTATGTTCGTATGTCTTCCAGCCGCGAACCCATCAAGCTCGTCCTTTTATGGCTCCCATTCGGCACATCAGTCCATCCCTCCTGGTGCAATACGGTGGCCACCGCGCATATCTCGGCCCGACTCGTCATTTGGCCGTAAGATACACATAAGAGGTGGCTTCCGAATTGACAAAGGCCGAGGAGTGCTCTCGAACCAGTCCCCGGAGTCCTGAGTATCTTCCCTCTAGGAGTAAAGCTCTTCCACTTCGGATTCAAAGTACTGTATATAAGACACTTATAAGCAATTAGCCTGTGGTATGATGCCTCGCGAACCCCCAATATTGGGTACTTTGTGCCAATTTCGTGGCAACAAAGAGGAAATCTATTGCCCTCGCCATTGAAGTGCTCCGCGATAAGCCCCATCTCTCGAACGCCCACCCAGACGGACGCTAGATTGCTCGGTTTCCCTGTTGCATAATGACCGCAGCCGTCGCGGGACAAGACCGGGGACTTCCCGGAGAAGCTTTGCAAATGACTCTCACGCTAAACGCGAGCGCGAAAAAGGGGCCTGCACTCGCCAAGCTGTCCGTTTGGGCTCTCGTCGGATTCTTGGCTATGGCCCTTGTCGGCTGTTCTCGGAACCCTCAGGTCGCCAAGCAGAAATACCTCGATAAGGGCAAGGCGTACGCTCAAAAGGGCAAATACAACGAAGCTGAAATCGAGTTCGAAAACGCCATTCAAATCGACTCGCAATTTGAGCCCGCACATTACGAACTCGCGCTTTGTTACCTAAAACAAGGCGCGTTCCAGCGCGCTTACGTGGAACTCACGCGGGCTGTACAAATCGCACCCAGCGATCCGAAGGCGCAACTCGAACTAGCCGATCTGCTTCTCGCCGGCCGGAAGACTTCCGACGCGCGCGATCACGCGGAAATCGTGCTGAAGAGCGATCCGCAAAATGCACAAGCGCAAGTTATTATTTCCGAAGCAGACGCCTCGCAAGGGGATATCGTCAAAGCAATCGACGAAGCTCAGAAGGCTATTCAAATGGACGCCAACCGATCGGCGTCCTATGTAACTCTGGGGCTGCTCCAAGCGCGGAATAATAACGTCGTCGACGCCGAACAAAACCTCAAGAAGGCTCTTGCACTGGATCCGAAATCTGTGCCCGCTGCGCTTGCAGCAGGTCAATTTTATGAGTCGCAAAAGCGCTGGCAAGAAGCCGAGCAGCAGTTTCAAACAGCCATTGCTCTCGAGCCTAACAACCCGACACTGCGAGGCACACTCGCCCGTCTTTACCTCGGCGAAGGGCGAAAAGATCTGGCCGAGCAGTCTTTGCGGAACGCCAAGGATTCACCCACGCTCAAGGACAACCCTGCGGGCTATCGCCTCTTAGGTGATTTCTATCTATCGCAAGGCGAGCTCGACAAAGCTTCAGCCGAATTTGCCTCCTTGTATGCTGCTCATCCAAAAGACCTGCAAGTTGCGAGAGCCTACATAGGAATCCTTCTTCTCGAGAACCATGTCGACGACGCCGCCAAAATTGACGATGCGATCCTGAAGAATTCCCCAGCCGATTACGAGGCCCAAGTTCTTCACGGCGAAATATTGACGCGTCAGGGCAAGCCGAACGATGCGATTCCCATCCTCGAGGCTGCGGTGAAATCGGCTCCAGACAATGCCATAGGCCACTACTACTTGGGTCTTGCTTATGCGGCGGCCTCGAACTTCGGGCAGGCTCAATACCATTGGCTGGAAGCGGAGCGCCTTCGTCCGGGCATGCCCGAGCCGGAGCGCGCCATCGCTGCCTACGCGGCCCAATCCGGCAATGCGGACCTTCTGGTCGATAGTAGCGAGCAGCTGATCAAGATCGAGCCGCGTTCGCCCGAAGGCTATCTCTACCACGCGAGCGCTCTCTATTCGAAGGGGGACAAAGCCGGCGCGGAGCAAGATTTGAAAAAGGCGATGGAGATCGCCCCCCAGAACCCGATCGTTTACGAACGCATGGGGAATTTGCGCGCGGCACAAAAGCAGTTCGCTGAAGCCACAAAATTCTATAACCAGGCCTTGGGCCTTGATCCCGCATCGAATGGCGCTCTTACCGGACTGGTCAACCTGGACCTGATGCAGAAACAGCCGGCGCAAGCCTTGCGACTCGTCCAGGATCGGATTGCCCACGTTCCGGCCAATAGCGGCCTCTATTTTCTCCTCGGCCAGGTCGAGCTCCGCAATCAGGATTCCGCTAAGGCCGAAGAAGCGCTCCAAAAAGCCGTCGACCTTGATAAGAATAACGTCGGCGCATTCGCGTTACTTGCCCAAGTGCAGGTTGCGCGCGGATCGGTAGATCAGGCCATCGCAAACTACCAGCATGCGATCGATTCCAATCCTCGTGTAGTCCAGATCTACGTGGCCGAAGCCGTCCTCTTCGAAAGTCGCGACGAGTGGCAAAAGGCGCAAGACCTGTATCAGAAAGCCCTGCAGATCGAGCCGGATTATCCAGCCGCGGCAAACAATCTGGCCTATCTGATGCTCGAACACGGCGGCAATATCAACGTCGCTGTTTCTCTTGCGCAGACGGGTCGCCGTGGCTTGCCCAACGTGCCAAGCACCGCGGATACGCTAGGTTGGGCCTACTACCATCAGGGCGTTTACAATGCCGCGATCGATATGCTCCAGCAGGCCGCAAAGGCCGAGCCCAAGAATCCCGATTACCACTATCACCTCGGCATGGCCTACGAGAAGTCAAACGATTATGCCCAGGCAAAAATACAGCTCGACGACACGCTCCAGATCAGTCCGAATTACGCCCACGCCAACGACATCCGTAAGCTGCTCTCGGGTTCATCCGCCACCAATTGAGTGAGTATTCTTCCAAGTCGTATTCGGTCTGCGCTTTTGGATCTCGTGTCTGAATGTCCTGAACAACTTGACTCGTGATGTGCGGAGACGTGTGATCGTGCGGCGCTGTTTAGCCGCCGCCAGCATTAACCGGGATTGGACGTCCACGGGGACGAAAGCTCGAACGATTTTCTGCGATGTGCCTTCCCTCAGCGATAGACTCCCTTGCGATGCCCCACACGGAGAACCAGAACCACCAAGCGGTCATCTTCGATTTTGCAGATCAGCCGGTAATCGCCCACGCGGTATTTCCAGAACTCCCCCAGCCGCGAGCCGTGCAGCGCCTCTCCAACGCTGCGCGGATCGTCGAGTTTCGCCACTCGTCCATGCAGGAACTTCAAGATTCGTTTTCTGTGCTGCGCGTCGAGCTTGCCGAGTTCGCGGTCGGCGGACTCCGACAGTTCAACGCTCCAGGCCATGACGTTTCAGAGCGCCTTTAAGAGGGATGGTTTTTTCCTCGCCGCTGCGGATGCGTTCCAGCGCGCCTTCGGCCAGATACAGGTCTTCGAGATCCTCCAGGTGTTCGAGGATCGCTTCGCGGGCATAGTAGGTCTTGGTGCGCCCGGTGCGCCGGGCGAGCTTCTCCAGGCGTTTTTCGACGGACTGCGGCAGACGAATGGCCAGCATAAGCAACCTTTCCCTCGTGCGCCCCTCGCCGGGACCACGGGAACCCTTTCTTGCTATACAAGTATAGCACATTTGGCTTCGTAAGACGCGAAGGACACTGCGCGCGGCGCTTCCGATAATGAGCGCATTATCCGCAGCGGATCTCCGAGGCCGGGTCCAAAATCACTGCCGATCCTCAGGTTCGATCCGCTCGAATTCTTCTTCGATCGTACGGTTGATTCTGGCGGTTTCCTTGCGAAGGTGCCGGAGTTTGCCAAAAGCGGTCATCCAAGGCTTGCCGCCCGCCTCGTCGGTCCGAAGCTTATCAGCGATGCCTCGGTAATAAGTGCGCGGAGCGGAATCCCACGCCGAGCGGCTGCGGACTTCGCGCGGCGAAATATGGAATCGGGAATTTCAAGCGTCGTCTACATGCCACCATCCTCCCATATTTGTGGGCCATACGGGGCAAGTGACCATGTCTTTCCCTCCGCAGGCTTTACACCGGAGCCGACGCAAGCCCTCTGCGAGATCCGAGGCCGCGCGCACCGCGTTTTCGGAGATTGTTTCCCCTGTGGTCTCGATCTTTTCAACCGTACCGTCGGTGGCTTCCGTCGAGTTAGCTATGTTATATGGTCATGTTAATGTGAGGCGGTCATGAGCCAACGCACCAAATCTCAGGGCGGGAAGAAACCAACCAATCAGGTGGCGATCTCCGAGTTCAAGGCGAAGTGCCTGTGGCTACTGGATGAAGTAAACAAGACGAAGATCGTGCTGTGTGTGACTAGGCGTGGCAAAGCCATCGCCGATGTCGCCCGTGAGCACGTGGGAGGCACTACTGTTGAATGCCAAGGACGAGTACGTCTCGAAAAGGACCTGCGAACCTGGGTGGCTAACGCAACCGGCTATTTTCGTGAGGCTCCCCTGACGCACGAGATCGTTCTCGCGGCGCACGATTTGCCGCTGGCTCATCCCGATCCCGCCGACCGCTTTTTTGGCGGCCGCGACGACCATCTTCGGTCTAACGCTCGTCACTGCTGATCGACGTCTGCTCGGCACAGGCGCGATCGCGACCCTGGCGAGCCGTTGAGTCCCAGCCCGCATTTCCCAAAAGCCCTCAGGTTCCATGGCCAAGATTCAGCCGAGGCAGCTTCTGGATGCACACCGCTGGAATAGTTCCTCCCTAAAGGTCTATCATCCTCGACAGATATTGCAACGATGCTCGGCGAAACGTCCCCACTTTAAACGAGAACAGATCAAGGGGGTAAGGTAAAGTCATGAGAATCATCGACGAAAATACGATCACCGATGCAGCGCTCGACCAGATGTCGTCCACTCCGGATCCACGCTTCAAGGAAATCATGTCCTCCCTAGTGCGTCATCTCCATGCGTTCACGCGCGAGGTCGATCTCACACCCGAGGAGTGGCTCGAGGGAATCCGCTTTCTCACCGCGGTCGGACAGAAGTGCACCGAGCATCGCCAGGAGTTTATTCTTCTCTCGGACACGCTCGGGCTGAGCTCCCTCGTCAACGCGCTGCATGATAAGCGCGGGACCGAGCCTGCGACGAAGTCGAGCCTTCTCGGGCCCTTCTACCGCCAGGACGCTCCCATGATGGAGCTGGGCTCTTCGATTATTTCGCAAGACGCGGGCTCCGAGGTCGTTATTCATGGATACGTGCGCAACGCCGCCGGCCAGGGCATTCCCAACGCCCTGGTGCAGATTTGGGAGCCGGATGAGACCGGGAACTACGACCTGCAGAAACACGATCCCTCCGTGATGGATCTGCGCGGCTGTTTCCATGCGGATTCCGGCGGTCGTTACTACCTGCGCGGGGTCTGCCCAACCGGTTACATGATTCCGATGGATGGTCCGGTTGGAGACATGATCCGCGCGCAAAAACGCCACGGCTATCGCCCCGCCCACATTCACTTTGTGATTGGCGCTCCCGGGTATCGCGAGCTCGTCACCGCTCTCTACATCGCCGGAGACGACCACATCGATTCCGACACCGTCTTTGGCGTCAGCGATTCGCTCATCACTTCGGTCAACGAGAATGACCCCTCTTCGCCGTTTCCGAATCTGCCCAGCATTCGATATGATTTCCAGCTTGCCAAAGCCTCGGCGAAAGATCATTCGGGCCGCGTAGGAGCAGATCCATCGCAAATCACCGGCAAGGAGACTTCGCGGGCCGGAGCCTGATTGATTTTGGAATCCGCCGAGACTCTTCTATAATCAAGCGTTTGGCAGGTGTGAAGGGATGTCGCCGATACCAACATGTTGAAGACGATTCAGCAACGGGACAGGCACGGAAAGCGCTGGGTAAAGATTGCCATGACCGTTTTCCTCGGTCTGATCTGCCTCAGCATGTTGACCTACCTGATCCCAGGGTTGTTCAGTGGCGGTGTGGGCAATGCGAGTCCGGATGCAGTCGCGTCCATCAATGGCCAATCCATTACGGTGGACGATTTTCAGCGTGAGTTCACGCAGGCCACGCAGAACCAGTCCGTCCCCGCCATGATGCGCAGCATCTATGCCCAACAGATTCTCGATCAGATGATTTTCCAGCAGGCTCTGGATTATGAAGCCACCCGTCTGGGCCTTCAGGTGACACCCGACGAAGAAAGCGACCGCCTCAAACAGATTTTTCCGGACTCGTGGCTCGGCGGCGTTTGGCAAAAGGATCGCTACGTCGATGAAGTCCAGCAGCGAACTGGGATGTCCGTCCCGCAGTTCGAAAGCGCGATGCGCGACGACATGCTGCAGCAGAAGTTCCGCCAGCTGATCACCGACGGCATCACCGTCAGCCCCGCCGAAGTCGCTCAGGAATTCCGGTGGCGCAATGAAAAAGTGGCAATCGATTACGCGCTGATCAAACCGTCGGACCTCGCCGGCACGATTCACCCGTCGGACGCAGACCTCTCAGCTTGGTTCGCGAAAAACGCTTCGCATTACCAGATTCCGGAAAAGCGCTCGGGACGCTACGCTCTGCTCGATCTTGCGAAGCTCCGAGCGAACACGCAGGTCAGCGACGATGCTTTGCGCGCCTATTACAACGCGAACATCAGCCAGTACAAGGTCGAAAACCGCGTCCATGTCGAACAGATCCTCTTTAAGACCGTTGGCAAGACGGACGCCGAGATCGCCGAGATCCGAAAGAAGGCCGAAGACGTACTGAAGCAAGCAAAGCACGGCTCCAATTTCGAAGACCTCGCCAAGAAATACTCCGAAGACGATGCTACCAAGCCGAAAGGCGGCGATTTGGGCTGGATCGTCGAAGGACAAACCGTTCCGGAGTTCCAGCAGGCCGCTTTCAGCCTGCCAAAGGGTGCCATCTCGGATCTGGTGAAAACGCAGTACGGCTTCGACATCATCAAGGTTCTCGATCACGAGGACGCGCACACGAAGAGCTTTGAGGAAGTCCGCGATTCGATTCTGCAGCCGATGCTCGATGAGAAGGTGAACAATGAGGCGAATAACATCTCCGATCAGATGGCCGCCGCCGTTCGCCAGTCCGACCGCCAGTCTCTCGACGACTTGGCAAAGAAGTTCGATCTCGAAACTGGAGATATTCCTCCTGTTAGCGCAACCGAGCCGGTTGGACCCCTCGGTAGCGCACCGGCGCTGGATCAAGCATTCTTTCAGATGAATCCCGGCGAAATCAGCCAGCCGATTCAGGTCGACACCGGCTTTGCGATCGTTACCGTGAAGAACATTCTTCCGGCGCATCAGGCCGCTCTCGCCGAGGTGCACGACCGCGTCCTCGCCGACTACCAGCACGAGAAATCCATCGAAGTCGCCCAGCAGCGCGCGCAGGAACTTGCCAAGCAAACTCAGAGCGGCGAAAGCTTCGATCAAGCCGCCAAAGCACTCGGTTTGACCGTGAAGACGTCCGATCCGTTCGCCCGGTCTGGCTCGATTCCAGACGTGGGCACGGGCAAGCAGCTTGAGGCCGCCTTCGATATGTCGATCGGACAGGTGAGTCCCGCGGCAAAGATCGAGGACAACTGGGTCGTCTATCGTGTCGCCTCGCACAGTGCACCGGATCCCGCCGAACTCGCAAAACAGGAAGGCACCATCGAGCAGCAGCTCCTGCAAACGAAGCAGAATGCTGCCTTCGAAGCGTTCCACACGGCTCTTGTCAATCGTTTGGAGAAGGAAGGGAAGCTCGTCATCAACTCCGACGCGATGAATCGCATCGTGCATCCGAGCTAGCCGAGTCAACTCCGTAAGTTATAGTAAAATATGTAGTTAACAACACTATTGCCCGCCTCTTGCAACTCCGCTAGAATCCGTCTTTCCGCAGAGCCTGCCCCGAAGCCAGCGGGGTTCTGACGCGCATGCCGGGAGCCCTCCCCCGACCTGAAAAAGGCTTGGCCGCACAAAGCAGCCCTTTCCTGAGGAGAATTTCGATGCCGATGAAGAGGTCAAAATCGCGCAGGTTTCAAGTTTTGCCTGGACCAGGGGGTGCCCGGCGCCAGTCTCGTCGGGCCGCATCTGCGGTTTCAGGGGGTAGCACTAAGGTGAGGAGCACGACGTCTATGAAGAGTTCGGCCGGAACGAGCGACTATTTGTGCGCCATTGAGCGCAATCAGAACGGCAAGTACAACGTGCGCATTCGGGCGGTTTTCGGGGGGCCCGCCGGCTGGAACATCACGCTCTATTTCCTCGCCTCGTCCTTCAACGCAGCGATGAAGAAGCTCGAAGAATCACTCCAACTCCTGCAGAAGAATGAAGAACGGCTGCGTTTCTGGAGCATCGAACGCAGCGACGATCCGAACGTTGCGGGTGATCTGCTCGAGGAATCCGGTCTCTGGCTTGACCGGCGCCGCGAGTTCCCGCGCAAGATGGGCGAGCTAAGCGTCAGCCGCGGCCGAGCGGTTCCGGCCTCGATGCTTGCGTCGCTGCGGCGCACTCTCGCCGACTCTGTCGCCGACGAACGGCCGGTTCATTCCCACGACCGGGCCGCGCTCGCTGGCGACTGAATCGTCCTTCAGCTATTTGCCGCGAAGAAGAACTTCGCCGTGACCGACAACCACGTCGTTGAGTGAAAGGCGGTATCTGTAGGAGCCCGGATTCAGGCCGGAGCGAGGCGTTCCGCTCGAGAGGCGGACGCCGGGCGGCGCCTGAAATATGTTGGAAGCAAACGGGCAGCGCTGCGGATCGAATTCGATCTTGATGTTTCCCGCGTTTGAAAACCAAGTCACTTGATCGCCCGCATCGAGCGCCACTACCTCAGGAATCACTCCCACCATCACGATTTTTTCAGCGGCCACTCATTTTTCCTGTCTTAAAGCCTTAGGCGATTTCCCGCACCGCGGCGGCGATGTGCCGGGCCGAGATTCCGAACGCTTCGATCAGCTCATCGGGCTTGCCGGAATGGGGCATGCCGTTAACCGCAAGCAATCGCGATTTTGACGGCGTCACACCCACTTGTGCGAGTGCCGAAAGCACCGCTTCGCCCATCCCGCCCTCGGGCCAGTGGTCTTCCACGGTGATGAGCTTTCCACTGGTCGCGCCGATTTCCTTAGCCAATGCTTCGCCGTCGATAGGTTTCACGCAGTAGAGATCGACGACACGGATCGCTATGCCCTGCGTCTTCAATTCGTCCGCGGCCTTCAACGCCTCGTGCAGCGTGATACCCGCGCCAATCACGGTCACTTTATCCTGCGCGCTTTGGCGCAAGACTTTGAATCCAGGAACCGGAAATTTTTCGTCTTTCGAATACAGGATCGGCGTCTTGGGCCGCGAGGTGCGCATGTAGTTGATTCCGGGCCGCCGCGCCATCACTTCCGTGAGGCGCTCGGCGGAGACGGCGTCGCTCGGATAAAAAACGGCCGAGCTGTGGACGGCGCGAAACATCGCCAAATCCTCGAGCGCCATCTGCGATGGGCCATCCTCTCCGATCGAAACCCCGCAGTGCGATCCGCAGAGGTTGATGTTGGCCCGGCTGATCGCCGCCATGCGCACCTGGTCGTAGGCGCGCGAGAGGAAGCAGGCGAACGTGTCGGCGAACGGAACCTTGCCGCGCGCGGCAAGCCCGACGGCGACGCTGACCATGTTCTGCTCGGCGATGTAGCCTTGATAGAAGTGATCGGGATACGCGTTCTGGAAAATCTCGGAGAAGGTGGAATTTTTCACGTCGGCCGAAATCGCCACGAGGTGCGGATTCACCGCGCCAAGCCGCTTCAGAGCATACCCGTACGCCTCGCGAGTTGCGACGGGCTTTCCGTCCGCGTAGTCCGGCGCGGCGGGCGCGGGGAAATCAGGAGGCTCGGGCAGGGAAGTCCTGGCGTAGGATTTTCCCGGGTCGGGCGGAACGTTGATGGTCTCACCGATTTCCTTGAGGGCGATCGCCAACTCGTCCTTCGAAAATGCTTTTCCGTGCCAGTGCTCCTTGCCGGCTGCAAAACTGACGCCGTGACCTTTGATAGTGCGTGCGAGAATCGCCTGTGGCCGGCCCTTCGTTGCTTTGGCGCGGTCAATAGCGGCAAGCACGGCGGCCACATCGTGTCCGTCGATCACCTCCGCAGCAAATCCTTCCGCTTCGAATTTCTTGCGGTAGACCTCCATGTCGTGCTGATACATGGTGGGTTGGCTCTGGCCGAGCGCGTTGACGTCCGCAAGGACGGTCAGGTTGTCGAGCTTGTAGTATCCGGCGAATTCCGCGGCTTCCCAGACTTGGCCCTCGGCCATTTCACCGTCGCCAAGCATTACGTAGACGCGCGTCGGGCTCTTATCCATGCGTGCGCCGATCGCGAGTCCCGCGCCGACCGATAACCCTTGGCCAAGCGACCCGGTAGCGGCATCAACCCCGGGAATACGCGGCGTCGGATGGCCTTCGAGTTCGCTTGAGAATTGCCGCAGCGTCATCACGCGCGACTCTGGGAACACGCCGGCTTCCGCCAGAGCCGCATAGAGAATGGGAGCGGCATGCCCCTTGGACATCACGAAGCGGTCCCCATCTTTTGAATTGGGATCCTTCGGATCGATTTTCATCGCGTAGAAGAAAATTCCGGCCATCATCTCTGCGGCTGAAAGGCACGAAGTGGGATGGCCCGATCCGGCGGCGGTGGTGGACATCATCGAGAGGATCGCGAGCCTGCGCGCTTTTTCTTTGACGGCATCAATCGTCGAGGCGGAGGGTCCTGCTGCTGGGGTAGCGCTCATCGGCGTGGCTCCTTGGCGGTGGGGTCCGAGACACAGGGATTTTACCCTGTTCCGGCGTAGTCCGCGAGACGCAAACTGAAGCCATGGCCGGTCAGTTCGCATTCTTGTGACTCGGAAGGGCAGAGCTGGGATCGACTACTCAGCGCAACTCGGGGAAGAAACCATGTGCAGGATACCTTCAGGCCAACCGCTTTCCCGCGCGGACCAGGCGCGGAATCAGAATGAGGACCGTGCCATAAATGAGGAGTGAGGCGGCCAGCGACTGAGTGGTGCCGAAGCGCAGATCCTCGAAAGCAAGCTTCAAGCTTCCCAGAACGGCGGCGGCATAGGCCATCCACACGAGCTCGATGCGTTTCCACCGCGCGCCCACAAAGGCCAGCAGAAGCGCCGCCGCGCACGTCACGATGGTGCGAATGACGCCCAGTTGCGGAAGTCCCGGTGCGGCCCCGCGAGCGACGAGCCAAACGAGTGCGGCAACGGCGAGCGCGGCGAGCGCGTAGACCGCCAAAATCGCGGGTAGGAGCCGCAGCAGCCGCTCACCCTGGTGCTCGCCGGGATAGCGGGAGATCATCGCGGTGCAGAGAAGAGCTGCGACGGCGGCGACAATTGGCATCGCTCCGGGCGCGGGTGGATAAGTTCCGGCAAGGGCGCGAAACGCGTACGCGAGCAAATCCGACGCAAAGACAGCGCCAGCCAGGTAGACCACGCCGTGCAAATCAAGCGCGGGACTGCGCATCCGCACGCCCAGCCCAGTTGCAATCACCGCGGCCAGGCACAGCCAAATCGCCAGCAGAAGGGACGGAAGGGCGAAGAAACTCCCTGCCATCACAAATGCAACTCCACAGGCGGAGTAGAAATGGAAGTTGAGCCGCTCGCGGCGCCGCGCGAGTAAGCCAAACGCGGCAAAATAAGACGCGACTCCCGCGATGAGGCAGGAAACCCCTAATGCGGGCAGGGCGGCGCCGTCCGTAATTCGGAGCGCTGCCCAACCCGTCAGCAGAACAGTGGTAGCAAATTGCGCGGCCTCAAAGATCCTGATCTTGAGCCGAAGAATCAAGGAACGGGTGACTAGACTGACGGCATAAGTGGCGAAGAGAGCGGCAACGAGACCAATCATGAGGCCCGCAGACACAGGCTGGTACTCCGGGGGGACCGCTCTGGAATTCCCGAGGATGATGATTAGAACTAGAGCCGCGAAATCAGCTGCCGCTGCCACGACCATACGCAGGGCGAGCCAGCGGCCACGGCTGGCGGCGAATTCGCTGAACAGTGCGATGCCGATTAGTGTCAATGTGAAGGGCACGGGAGCGCGCGTGGCGGCCATGAGGATTAAGGCCGTGATTACTGCGGTGAGCGTTCCCACCCAAATAACGAAAGAAACATCCCGGCGCCAAGCCAGGATCATTGCCAGAAGCGCGAATGCAGCAAGGACCCCCGCGGTCACGGGCGGGTCGAGGATGCGGAAGCGCACGGTGACTTCCCACAGCATGGGAGCGAGAATCAGCGCCGCCGTGATGGCGTAGGAAGCGCGTGCGAGTTGCGTTTGAGTGCGAGGCCACGCCGCCCACGTCAACCAGCCGGCGGCATAAACCAGCGCGAGCGTCACGGCCATCCAGGGAGGAATAGCTCCAGATTCCGCGGCGGCCCGCAGCACATAGGCGCCTGCAATTCCGAGAACCGCCCTGCCGAAAACCGAAAACAAGCCTGGCTGCGGCTGAGCCGACAACACTCCGCCCGAACCAGGATTGGGGGTAGCCGGAGCCGCAGGGGACTCTAGAGGAGAAGAATGCGCTTGCGAGGGATGCTCGAGCGTGGAAAGGCGGCGCTCAAGTTCCGCCACGCGCACGCTGAGCTGTTCCAACTTGGATGAAACGTCTTCGGCAGGCATGGCGGTCCACCTCGACGCTTTCCGAACTCGCGCGCGGCCTAGTCGTCGCCGTGGGTCGCAACCGGGCCCGCCGGGGCAAGTGATTCGGCGTCTGGCCACGGCGGAAGCAGTTTCACCAAGACCCACAGGATGGGCAAGGGCAAGAGAGTCAGAACAACAGCTGTCACCAAACCTTCCCTGGTCATTAATCCAAGCTTGTAGGTCGTATAGCCCAGAAAACTCTTGGAAAAGAGCTGGCCGCCAATCACCACGTTCCAGCGCATGGCGAAAACCGAGATAAGCACGAGGCTTCCGGCCGCGGCATAAATGCGCTTGCGGACTTTTTCGCTGAGCTTGAACAACTGAGTCAGGGCAAGTAAGCCGATCGGCGCCAACGTGCCGATATAAATCTGGATGACAATTTGGGAAAGGTACAGGCGCGTATGGACCATGAAATCCAGGCTGCGAAAGGATTCATCCGCCTCGTAGATGCGGTGAACGAGGTCCAGCATTTCCAAAGTGAAATCGATGATGAAGGTGTAGAACAGGTAGCGCGCGATCGTGTCCACGCAGCGCATATCGATTGTTTGTTTGCGGTACCAGGTCGAGAACATGTAGACCAACAGAACCGCGGCGATGCCCGACACCATCGCGGAGAAGATAAACACTACCGGCATCAACGGCGATGACCACCAGGGATTTGCCTTCACCGACCCGAAGATGAACCCGACATAGCCATGAAGGAGAAACGCGGAGGGGATGCCCACCACGGTGACGATGTAGCCGACGCGATCGTCGATGCGCAGCGCATTTTCGCTGATGTTCGTCGAGCCGAGCGTAAGCACTCGGTAGAACACCCGTTTCAGGCCCTTGGTGCGCTGCGAGAGGAGAACGATGTCCCGCCGGAAATCCAGCCAGATTTCCAGCAACAGCACGGCCATCAGGTACCAGAGGTAGACGAAGCCAAACATGGCCATCGCGGAACTACGGTGCGGCGTCAGATACATTTCGAATGAGCGCTCGGGATGGCCGAGATGCAGTTGCAGCGGGAGCGGAGCCACCAGCAGAAACGCGAGCGCGGTGAGGAGCGCCAGCCGATAAGTGGGCTTGACGGCGTCGACGTGGAACACGCGCTCAAGCGATGCCAGGATGAATGCGCCGGCAACCAGGCCGGTGACGTAGGGGTAGACGACGATGAGGATGCTCCAGGCGAGCTCGACTTCGTTCGGGTACATGTAGCCTTGAACTGGTGGCATAGCCTCTCGCGCCTCCCTAGCGCACCGAACCGTCCAGGTCGTTGTAGAAAAGTTTCGCTCCCGTGGCCATGTAAGGCTTCAGCACCTGCACTTCGTGAGTCCGCAAGAACGCATGAATCGGATCGTTGGGGTTCTTGAGGTCCGCGAGCTGCCGGGCTCCGGTGGGGCAGGCTTCACAACAGGCGGTCGTCAGTCCCTTGGTAATGCGGTGATAGCAGAGCGTGCATTTTTCCGCCGTTTGCGTCTTGGGATTGAGGAATCGGCAGCCGTAGGGGCAGGCCTGGATGCAATACCGGCAGCCGATGCAATATGTCTTGTCGATGAGCACGACGCCATCTGGGCTCATAAAGGTAGCACCTACCGGGCAGACCTGGGTGCAGGGCGAATCGGCGCAGTGATTGCACATCTTCGGAACGAAGAAGTCCTTGCCGCCAGCTTCGAGAGTTGGCGGAAAGCCATGCTTACCGCCATCGGGAGAATCCACCACAGGATCGGCCATGTCGTAATCGGAGACGTGGTAGCGTTCAACCCAGGTGCGGAAGTAGCCCTCCGGCACGTCGTTTTCCGTGGCACATGCGCGCACGCAATTTCCGCAGCCGATGCACTTTGAGATGTCCACCAGCATGCCCCACCAGTGCTCGGTCATCTTGTAATTGGGCGAGGCTTCCGGCGTTCCAGCGAGGACGGCCTCCCAGGCGACCGCTGCGGCAGGCAGCAGTATGAGCATCTGGCGGCGACTAATGTTCATGGTTTGCCTCCTAAGCCCAGCAGGGGACTGTGGGGTTGATGGCAGGTTTCGCAGGGCAATCCAGAGCTGTGTTCCTGGGCATCGATCTGAGGGAAATCCTTGGGCTTGGCGGCGTTCGCTTGGTGGCAACGGACGCAGAGAACGGCTGTGTCGAGCTTCGGCGGCTGGACCGTGCCCGGATCGTCCGCGTGTGCTGCGAGCGCGCCGTGGCAGGCTTCGCAGTGCACGCCCGCATGCTTTCCATCCTTCTTCACGGCGAGAATATCGGAATGGCAAGTCTCGCAGACTTGGTGTCCGGCAAACACCACCGGCTTGGCTGCGATTTCGGCGATTGCGTTGCCGCGGTAGTGGCCGTACTCACCGAAACTCCGAGGCACAAGGATCGCCCGGACCAGAACAAAGACTATGATTCCAGCGGCAAAGACCAAGGCGACGCGCCACAGATGCTCCGTGTCCTTGAACCTGTTCGTTTTCATTGGTGCACCCGTCTATCAGCGTTCTCGCGGCCGGCGCAGGAATCAACCGGAGCGAAAACAGGGAAGAGGCAAAGGTGGGACTGGCATATCCATCGAGCCGCGGAGAAGGCGACTACCCGGCAAGGAGGCCGATTGGCAGTCCCAATGAGGTGATGCCAACCCGCGCGAATCAGGTCTAAAATCCCGCCAGCTGGTTTGGAGGCAGGCGACATCTATTTGTTTCCCGCCTCCCGTTTCGAGCATCGTGCCGAGAACATGCAATGTAAGCTACGTGGCACTCGTGCTCGGTGCGAGGACAGGCGTCACCGACGGATGTGACGACCATCACTGTTCCACGGCAGTACGAAGTGAAGCACACAGCTGTATATGGTCGAACTGCGGTATTCTGTAGGGTGGAACAAGTCGAGATAGCCCATAAAACAGTGAAGGCGAGCCCGACGGCGGCCATGGAATGGAGTAGCCGTTCGTTGGAGCGCGTCGAGGCTTGGGCCGGTACTGGCAAGCGCTTCCCCTGCGCGAACCTCCTATCAGATTTGGCCAGGAATTCCTGGGCTTGGCTTCACTTGTTGAGCTTGGATGCGCCGTTGGTCGGCGTCGTGTGGCAGTTGCTTTTCACGAAGGCCTTTCGCGTGCATCTGCCGCCCGTCGTGAACCTCGTCACCGCTTTGGTAATCTGGCTGATCTATGTGGCTGACCGGATTCTGGATAGCTATCGGACGGAAGAGGGTGCGGGAGAAGCGCTGCGCCATCGATTTTACCGGGCGCACCGCATGGCGTTCCTGCCGGCATTTTTCACCGTTCTGCTGGTGACGGGGTGGATGGCATACGCCGATCTTGGATTCAAGACATGGCGCGACGGATCGCTGCTGGCGGCGATTGTGGGCGGATATTTTGCGATCGTTCATCTGTTGGGAGGCTCCGCGCAGAAGTGGTTTCCAAAAGAGATCGCGGTGGCGATCTTGTTTGGCATTGGGACGTTCATGCCGCTCGGCGTGCGCGTACAACAGTTCCATTTGCGATTTCTGCTGCCCTTCGTGCTGTTTCTCCTCGTGCTGTGGATGAATACGCTGATCATCGAATACTCGGAATGGGTGACGCTGCGCCGGCGCGACACGGATCGGCCGCACGAGTCAACCGTTCTCATGGGACGATACGCGGCCGCGTTCGGGTGCGCGGTGGGTGCGCTTGCGCTTGGCGCAGTCGCGAGCGGCTGGTTCCCGCTGAGTCGGCTGATCCTTCTGGGCGAAGGGCTTAGCGCGCTCGGGCTCGGGATGCTCGGCTGGCAGTGGCGAAGAATTTCGTCTTATGCTGTGAGAATCACCGCCGATGTATTGCTCCTGACCCCGCTCTTGTTGCTCCTCCTTGGCAGACGATGAAGGTCGCGGGAATTTAAATACAAAATAAATCATTGCCTTGGAATTAGCAGCGAAGATACGTGCCCTGGCGGCGCGGCTGAAGAGCTGAGGGGTGTCTAAATCGAAATACGCGCTTAGGGAAAGCGGGTAGGAAAGTAGTTTTGCGGCTTAGAATCAGCCACATCGAGGCGGATGCGGAGGTCGCCGTTTCCGCTGTGCCGTGAACCGAACAAACTCTCAGAGGCGTTGATATCAGGCTGGGGTGAGGCTGATGAACCGTAAACTTGTGCTCGCCGCGTTGGCGATTTTCGCAGTGGCGCTGATCTTGACATTCCGCAACACTTCTTCCGTTCGTGCCGCCCAGGAAGACCGCAACAAGCGAATTTTGATTGTTGGTCCAATTGACGAAAACAATCTCGTCAGCCTCGGCGGGAACACCCGCCCGGAGGCGAATGCTGCGAACGATCGCGGTCCCGTGAATGACGGATTCCCGATGGAGCATATGCTCCTGCAATTGAAACGGGCACCCGAGCAGGAAACAGCGCTTGAGGAATACATCAGCGGACTTACCGACAAGTCGTCGCCCAATTACCACCATTGGTTGACGCCCGCACAGCTCGGCGAGACGTACGGTCCCTCGCGAGTGGACATCGAGAGAGTGGCGGCTTGGCTCGAGTCGTATGGCTTCACGGTCAACTATACCTATCCCAGCGGCGTGGTGATGGATTTTTCGGGCACCGCGGGCCAAATCCGCGACGCGTTTCACACCGAAATTCATTACCTCGACGTCCACGGCAAGACTCATTACGCCAACATGAGCGATCCGCAAATTCCCGCGGCCCTTGCTGAAGTCGTTGTTGGCGTCGTCTCGATGCACAACTTTATGCCGCGCTCGATGGCGGTACCGCGCACGAATTTCACGTTCTCGGGTTGCGGCAGCACCTGCTACGCGCTGGTGCCGGGCGATATCGAGACTATCTACAATTTCAATCCGTTATTCGCCCAAAATATCCTGGGACTGGGTCAAACGATTGCGGTGGTCGAGGACAGCGATACATATAGCAACGACCCGGAGATATATCGCAGCACATTCCTCAGCAAGTATTCTGGCACTCAAACGACCACGCACCCCAACTCCGGCGGTAACTGTACCGATCCCAAAACCAACGCAGCCGATGGCGAAGCCGATTTGGATGCTGAAATCGCCGCCGCCGCTGCGCCGGATGCGACGATCGAGGTCGCGGCGTGCGCGGACACCGCGACATTCGGCGGCTTGATCGCCGTTGAGAACCTTGTTAGTGCAGGGAGCCCACCGGCGATCATCAGCATGAGCTACGGCGAGTGCGAAGTGGTGAACGGTGCGACATCGAACGCCGCGTTTAGCAGCGCTTTCCAGTCCGCCGCTGCTTCCGGGGTTTCTGTTTTCGTTTCGGCCGGCGATTCGGGAGCGTCTAGCTGCGCCCCGGACTTTGCGGGCGGGTCCACATGGGCGTATCCGGGCATTGGTGCAACTGGCTGGGGAGAATCGGTATACAACGTGTCCGTAGGCGGCACGGACTACGAAGATACTTACAATGCCGCCGAGGGTGGCGCTTCGGTCAGCACCTACTGGGAGTCGACAAACACACCCGTCAGTGGTTCTGCAAAATCCTACACTCCCGAAATTCCTTGGAACGATTCCTGCGCCAGTTGGCTCGTCACGCACCTGGAAGGCTATACCAACACCTACGGTACGACCGGCTTCTGCAACAGCACCACGGCTACGAGGAACGACGCGTTTCTCTCAACGGCTGCGGGAAGCGGCGGTCCGAGCGGCTGCGCCACCGGTACGTCGGCCAATCCTGGCCAGGCTCTCGTCAACGGAACCTGCGCCGGATACGCAAAGCCGTCATGGCAGGCCGGGATCTTCGGCAATCCCGCCGACGGTGTGCGCGACGTTCCAGACGTATCGCTGTTTGCCGGCAACGGCATCTGGGGACATTACGCTGTCGTCTGTTTCTCGGACACCGCAACTGGCGGTGCCTCTTGCAGCGGCGCCCCGAGCACTTGGGCCGGCTTTGGCGGCACCTCCGTCGCCACTCCCATGATGGCCGGCATTCAGGCCCTTGTGAATCAAAAGACGGCTTCCAAGCAAGGCAATCCCGACCCGATCTACTATCAGATCGCTAATGCGGAATTCGGGTCGGGCGGAAATTCAGCCTGTTACTCCGTCAATCAGGTCCCACGCAGGGGGATCGCGAGCGGTTGCGCGTTCTACGATGTCACGCAAGGTGACATCGACGTGGATTGTAGGTACAACGGCACGATTCACGAGGGTTGCTATAGGCCGTCCAGCACCAACGGCGCCCTGGCCACGCAGGCGATTACCGGGGCGACCGTTGTGAACGCTGGATCAGGCTATGCGAGCGCGCCCACATGCACGCTCGCGGCGCCCAACAACCTCACTGCGTACCTCTCGCCCACGGGCGCGACTATCTACCCGGGCGGAACACAAGCAACGTGTACAGCCACGATCTCTGCGACCTCCAAGACGGTAACAGGCATCACGATTGTGAACGCCGGAGCAGGCTACCAGGGTAATCCGGTCTGCACTCTTTCTGGCGGCGGAGGTTCCGGTGCAACATGCCGCGGGCAGATCACGGACACGACCGCGCCGGGCTCCTATCAGCCTGCTTTCGGGGCGACGCCTGGTTGGGATTTCGCGACGGGGATCGGAACAGTCAACGCGTATAACCTGGTCTACAGCCCTTCTTGGTGACATCCGATGAATTCGAAGAAAGAGCGATCATGACGAACGGACGTGCTGTCCTGGCGAGACTGCGGATATCCGCGGCTCTTCTTATGAGTTTGCTGTTTGTCCCCCTGCTTTCCGCGCAAGAGCATCCTCCGCAGAAGACAGGGTTCCCGGATGATTGGAGCCATCATCACGTCATTTTTTCGGATCCGGGTACTTCCGAGCAGGCAGCCCGCAGCGGCACACTCGATCGTTGGCAGAGAATCACCAACGACCCGCGCTACGTCCTTCAGCGCGAGAAGCGCGATGCCGCCGCGAAGGGGAAGCTGAACTTCGATCAGATGCTGCCGCCAGCCGACGAGCAACCCATCGTGGATGAAGAGCACGATGAGTTTGCTCCTCCGGCCACCGATGCGAACGGGTTGCATAGGGGTCTTACGCTCGCGGCGCGCTCCGCACGTATTGGTTACAGGCCAGAACCCCGCCGCCCCATACGTTGGCGGGGGCGATCGCCCCAGTCGTCGTTGCATGAGGACTGGAGCGAAAACATGGGAAGCGGAGCCACCGCTGGTATGGGAGTCTATCCGGCCAAGTATTCGTTTGACATCTCCAGCGCGAATTGCGGTAGTGCGACGCAGCCGGATTTCGTTGTGTATAACACCAGCCTCGCGGGATCGAGCACGCAAGCGAGCATCATTGCGTACGACAACCTCTACACCGGCTGCTCTGGGACCGTGCCTGCTACCTACTGGGCGTACAACACGGGCGGCACTGTCGTGACGTCAGTCACTCTTTCGCTGGACGGCTCGCAGGTGGCATTCACTCAAACAAACTCCGCCGGCGCGGCAACCCTCGTGCTGCTCAAATGGAAGGCGTCAACAACCGAATCAGCCGGTGCTCCGGCAACACCTACCGCTGCGACCGCGTCCAGCTATCGCACTTGCGCCGCCCCTTGTTCTCTGACTCTGACCTTCAGCGGAACTTCGGCGAACGACAGCGCTTCGTCGGTGTTTTGTGATTATGCGACGGACACCATTTACGTCGGTGACGACGCCGGACAGTTGCACAAATTCTCGGGCGTCTTTCAAGGAACGCCCGGTGAAGTCACAAGCCCCTGGCCGGTCTCCGTAAGCTCATCCCCTCTGGGTTCGCCCGTCTATGACTCTTCCTCGGGAAACGTTTTTGTGGGGGATTATTTGCTGAACCTGACATCGTATTGCGGCTCGACAGGCGAAACGTGCGGCCATTTCTATTCCGTGGGGTCCTCGTCCGGCTCGATCGTGGGTATGTCGGGCCAGCTCGACTATAACTTTGGAGTCGTCGACGCTCCGCTCGTGGATTCAAGCGCGGGCCGCGCTTTCGTTTTTGTGGGTGCGGACGCGAATTTCGGATCATCTTCGGCGTGCGGCACGGATGTGCCGTGCAGTGGAGTCTTCCAGTTTCCTGCGAATTTCACATCCGGAAACGGCGCTGAGGCACCCGTTGGACCGGGTTACCAATTCTTGATGGCCGGAACGCTTGATAACGAATACTTCTCGTCCAGCAATGCCTCGAGTCCCACAGGGCATTTGTACGTCGTCGGCAATACGGGGCCAGCTAACAACGCATTGTTCCAGGTTGCCATCAATGCCGGCGTCATGAGCACCTCCGCTACCACCGGGCCCACGGTGAGCACAAATTACACCAATGGCTATTACTCGGCGGGACTCGATCTGACCGAGATCTATACCGACAGCAAGGATTACGTTTTCCTCAGCGTGCTCAGCTACGGAGAGCCCGGCAGTTGCAGCAGCACCTTGAGCAATGGATGCGTGATGGGCTTCGATGTCACCAGCGGGACGATCAACAGCAGCACAACACCAACCGGCGCGACAACCGAGGCCGGTGGAACGAGTGGCATCATTGTCGACAATACGTCGGCGTTCAGCGGCGCTTCCAATATCTATTACACGCCGCTTGCCAACCAGTCTTGCCCGAATTCCGGCACGACCGGTGGTTGCGCCATTCAGATTTCGCAATCGACGCCTTAAAAAGCAGTCCTTCAGGCAGGTGCCTTCGTCAATTCCTTCGACAAGTAAATGATCTGGCCGGTGTGATGGTAGGCGTGGGCCGCCATGCGCATGAAGGCGCTGAAGCGGTCGGGGCAATCGGGCTGCGTGTCGTCGGAATACCGCGCGACGAGATCTTGGGCCGATTGCTTTCGGATGGTTACGGCGACCATGTCGATGGCCCGATCGAAATCGGCGAGAATCTGTTCCTTCGGGCGGTTGGATGTGTCGCTGAATTCAAGCGGGCGATTGCGAACGTAGCCGGTGGCTGCGATACGTGCGCCGATATAATGATTCAGGTTTCCCGTGACGTGCAGCAGCAGATGGCCGATGCTGTTGCCGTAAGGATAAGGATTCGTCCAGAGCTGCTCCGTCGAAATGGGCGCGAGCCAGTCGTGAATGCTGTCGCGAACTTCTTCGTAGTAGGACGCGAGTGTGGACGTGACACTTTGCGCGAGTTCCGGCATAGCGGTTTTTCTCCCTTCGATCCGGCACCGGCGAGTATAGCAGCGGCATCACAACCCTCAGAGGGAGGTATGGTATCCTCCCCGCTTGAATGGGACACGGAGGTAGACCATGGCGGCACCGAAGATTTTGATTCTGACGGGAGACGCGGCGGAATCGCTCGAAGTGATGTATCCCTATCAGCGCTTGCAGGAAGAAGGCTACGACGTAAAGATTGCAGCGCCCAAGAAAAAGAAGCTGCACTTTGTGGTACACGATTTCGAGCCGGGCTACGACACGTACACTGAAAAGCCCGGCTACAGTTGGGACGCCGATCTCGCTTTCGCCGACGTGAATCCGGCGGAGTACGCGGCGGTCGTGATTCCCGGCGGAAGGGCGCCCGAATACATTCGCAACGACGCAGACTGCAAGCGAATCATCCAGCATTTTTTCCAGCAGGATAAGCCGGTCGCGCAAATATGCCACGCGGCGCTCGCGTTGCTGGCAGCAGGCGTGTTGAAAGGGAAGCGGACGGCGGCGTATCCGGCGCTTGAGCCCGACGTGCGAGCGGGTGGAGCAGAATTTGTGAATTCAGATGCGGTGATCGACGGGCAGATGGTTTCGGCGCGCGCGTGGCCGGATCATCCCACGTGGATGCGCGAGTTCATCAAGATCCTGAAGCAGAAGGCTCCGGTGCAGCAGCAGAGCGCGTCGGCGCGATAAAACCGAGGGGAAGCCGGATGAATGTGAGCGTGAATGCAGGGATGGTGACGACGGCCTTCGACTTGCCGGGTTATCGTATCGCGAAAACTTTCGGCCTCGTGCGCGGGATCACGGTCAGATCGCGCAGCGTCCTCGGCACGATGGGCGCATCGCTGCAGACGTTCATGGGCGGAAATATCACGCTCTTCGAAGAGATGTGCGAAACGGCGCGGGAGCAGGCGCTCGAGCGGATGATGCAGCACGCGCTCGAACGCGGGGCCAACGCCGTGGTCGGTGTGCGGTACGACGCCACCGAGGTGATGCAGGGCGTCACCGAAGTGATTGCGTACGGGACAGCCGTGCAGGTGGAGCGCGCGGCGTAGCGCCTTATTTGCGGGCGTGGAGGAGCGATGAGACAAGGGCTGAGAATTGTCGCGGGGGCCATGCTGTTCGCGTTGATTGCGGCCGCTGTGTTGACCGTGCAGGGCGACGCGCCGAAAACCGAGATGATCCAGATCCCGAACGGCACGGAGCAGCTCAGCGGATATCTGGCGACGCCGGAAAAGCCGGGGCACTATCCGGCGCTGGTTGTGGTCCACGAGTGGTGGGGACTCACCGACTGGGTGAAGGGCGAAACGCAAAAGCTCGCGGAGCAGGGATACGTCGCTCTAGCCGTCGATTTGTATCGAGGGAAGGTGACGAGCGATCCGGAGGAAGCGCATGAGCTGATGCGGGGGTTGCCGGAGGATCGCGCGCTAAGCGATTTGAAGGCGGCGTTCGATTATTTGAACACGCGCAAGGACGTCGAGCGCGGACACGTGGGCTCGATCGGTTGGTGCATGGGCGGAGGGTTCTCCTTGCAACTCGCGATTCACGAGCCGCGGCTGGCGGCGTGCGTCGTCAACTACGGCGCATTACCAACGGATCCCACGGAGCTTCAGCAAATCAATGCGCCAGTGCTTGGCAATTTCGGCGCGCTGGATCGAGGCATCACGCCCGATGACGTCAAAGCATTCGAAAAGACGATGACCGGACTCGACAAGCGCGTCGACGTCAAGATTTACGACGGCGCGGGCCATGCGTTTGAGAATTCGACGAACGTGCAGGGATATCGACCAGAGGCGGCAGCCGACGCATGGGCACGCAGCGTCGCATTCCTGAATAAATCGCTGAAGTAGCTGCGTGTAATTTCAGCTATTGAGCCGGCGCATGAGTTCGCGCAAGCGTGCGCCGTCTCCAGTTCCCATGCGCGTGAATTCCACGCCCATTCCCTTTTTCGATTCCGCGTAACGCACGATGCCCTCGATGCGCACTTCTCCCTCCGGAAGAACGAACAATAATTTCACCGTGGTACCTAGGGGAGGCGGTGCGGGCGTAGAGACGAACACTCCGCCGACGCTGAGATCTCGCACGCGCGAAACGGTGCTCGCTCCCGTCGTCTGCCAGGACACCCAGATTCCTTTCGAAACCTCGGTTCGCGGATTGCGGCGATTTTCGCGAGTACGGATTGACGTCATAGGACTACAACCCACACACAATAAGCCAGGTGCGCATATTATGCCGACCGCCAGCGAGCGGCAACCATTGTTCGCGAGCAGGTTGAGCAGGAAGTAAGACCCCAAGCCGGATCGCCGTGTGCCGGATCTGATGCAGCGAAACCTGTAGACGGCGTTTGGATCGGTTACGTTTCTACCCCGCCTTCTCAATTGTCTGCATGGACAATCCGCGTCATTACCTCCAACTATCTTTGCACTAAGGACTTAGTTCTCTCCCCAGCTGGCCTGCTACATGCACTAACGAGGAACGACAAAGCTCAGCCCAGGCGGATTTTGGGCGGGCGGATGAGGGTGTCAGCGTGAGAGAGCGGAAACCGAATTCGATGAATACGCACCATCGCGAGCGAGGCTTCTCACTGATTGAAATGATGGTAGTGGTGTTGATCACGATGATCGTCGCCGCGATGGCGCTCATCGCACTGGATCCGACGCGCCAGCAGATCCAAGCGGACGCCGCGATGGTTCAAGTAGCGTCGCAGCTGAGACTGGCGCGCGAGAGGGCGATCGAGCAGAGACGGGATGTGCTCGTGTCATTCGACACGACCGCCAACCCCAATACGATCACGCTGACCCAACAGAACCTCCCGGCGGGGTCGACTGTCCTCAGCACGATCCCGATCCAGGTGCCGGCGCAATTCACGTTGATGCCCGGCATGTCCGACACGCCGGATGGCTTCGGAGACAAAAGCGCGATCTATTTCGAGAATGTCACCGATGGACCAGTCGGCATGGGATTTCAAAGTGACGGAACGTTCATCGATGGCGCTGGGAATCTTGTGAATGGGACGGTGTTCCTGGGAATTACAGGCATACCGTCGTCGGCGCGAGCGGTAACCGTCCTGGGTGCGACCGGGAAGATTCGCATGTACAAGGCAAGCGGGTCAGGGTGGCAACAATGAACGCGAAAAACAGGATTTGCGCAGTGTCGCGACGAAAGCAGGAACAAGGCTTCACGCTCGTCGAAACCATGATCGCCATCCTCGTGCTGGCCTTCGGCGTGCTCGCCCTGGCGGCCACCTTCGCGAGCGGCATCACGTACATGATGTCTTCGCAAGACGACTTCATCGCGCAGCAAAAGGCGCAAGAAGCCGTCGAGAGTATCTTCACGGCTCGCGATTCCAGTTCCGTGCCGTTTACGTCGATTGCAAACACCAGCAATGGCGGGATATTTAAGGTCGGTGCGACGCCCCTTTGCGATCCCGGGCCCGACGGAATCGTGGGCACGGTCGACGACAACTGCGCCGCCAACGCCATTGACTGCATCGAGGCGCCGGGGCCAGATGGGATCCTGGGAACCGCCGATGACGTTTGCACCCCCTTGAAAAACTTCACGCGAACGATCGCCATTACGCCGGTTTCGGCGGGCTTGAACCAGATCACGGTAACCATCAACTACCAGTCGGGCAAGCTCAGCAGGCAATACCAGCTGGTCACTGACATTTCTTCGTCCTTTTGACGGGCGACAAGGGAGCCGGGCATGAATCGGTCCAAGGGATTCACTCTTATTGAGATGATGATCGCGCTCGTCGTCATGCTCATCGTCGTCGCCGGCACGCTCACCGCGCTCCAGGAGGCGATGCACACCAGCGAAGCCATCACGAAAATGGCCGACGTTCAGGACAATCTGCGTTCAGGCATGAACCTGATGGCACGCGATATCGTGCAAGCGGGTTCGGGCATTCCGATTGGCGGCATATTGATCCCCTACTCAGGCGCGGGCAGCCCGGCGCTCAACCGTCCCGGCCCCGTCGGACTGCAATTTCCGGTGCAATCGGCGCTCACGGCCATTACCCCTGGTGACGTGCTCGGACCTGTCTCGCTGGGCATTGGAACCGACGTCATCACGGTGATTTATGCGGATAACACGCTGCCATGGTCAAGCATGCCGCCCATCAACAACGCTGCGAATCCGACCTGCGCCGGGATCATCGCGGGAACCGGATCGTCGATCACGTTTGACACTTCCGCCAGTTGCGCAGGCACGCAGGTCGTGGCCGGCAACTCCAAGCTCAACCCAGGCGACCTCCTAATGCTGACGAGCCCCCAGGGTGGGAACATCATTCAAACAGTGACCAACGTCGTTGGAAACGAGGCGTTCTTCGCTGCGGGGGACGCGTTCGGCCTCAATGGCGTGGCAGCGACTTCCGGAACGATTACCCAGCTGCAAGTCGGGGGCGTCTTCCCGCCGATCAGCGCCAAGCGCATCTGGATGATCACCTATTTCATCAGCACGGCCAATCCGCAGATTCCGATGCTCATGCGCCAGGTGAATTTCAATGCTCCTGAGGAAGTCGGACAAGTCATCGAAGGGCTGCAATTCTCTTACGATTTGACAAACCCCAGCGTGCTTCCCGGTGTCGACGAGCGAAATATTGTGGCGCCGGACACGCCGAACCAGATCCGCAAGATCAATATCTACTTGGCCGCGCGGTCTGAGTATCCTTACAGCGTCACGAACCAGTATTTCCGCACGAACCTGCTGACCCAGGTCAGCATGCGCAGCCTGACATTTGAGAACCGATACAACTGAAACCCCCAACCATCAGAAGGAGAACGCCGGTGACAACGAATCGCGAAAAAGGGATGGCGCTGATCACAGCAATGCTCGTACTCGTGCTGATCTCTGCGATCATCATCGGATTTTCTTGGGCGGTCATGACGGACCAGACCATGGGCGGAGCCACGAACCAGCGTCAGAAGGCCTTCTACGCCGCCGAGGCCGGCATGGAGCAATTGACCGCCAACCTGAACAACTTGTTCGCCCAGAATTACTCACCTTCGGGTGCCCAGATCAACGCGCTGGCTGGGGTCGCCAATGAGCCGAATATCTCGGGTACGACCTTTATCGATCCGACCAAGGGCACGCCGGGCTCGGGTTACTCGATCAATTTCACGGCCGACAAAAATGGCGACCCGCTCGCTGTCAACGATACCATCACGTCCGGACCTTACCAGGGGATGCAGGGACTGGTAACCCCGTACACGCTCAACGTGATCGCGCAGGGTACCACTGGTGGAGAGGTGAAATTGCAACGGGTCGTTCAGACCGTGGGCATTCCTCTGTACCAGTTCGGAATCTTTTCCCAGACCGATCTCAGCTTCTTCGCCGGCCCGGACTTTAACTTTGGTGGCCGCGTACATACCAACGGGAACCTGTACCTGGCGGATGGCGGAACCTTGACGCTTGGCGACAAGGTAACCGCGGTCGGCGAAGTGATCCGTACCAATCTGTCGAACGGGTGGTCGACGTCCAGCGGGTACACCGGCACTGTGGACGTTCTAACATCGCCCGGCAACTACCGCGCTCTCGCGACGACCGAGGGGAGCCTGGTGGGGACTCTCGGCTCCGCCGAAAATTCCAAATGGCAGAGCATATCCATCAGTACGTACAACAGCTACATCCGCAACGGAGACCTGGATCTGCCGACCTACACGGGGACGAATGGAACAGGCGTGAGCACGCTCAACCTCGAGGTCGCGACACCTCTGATCGGCGGGACTCCCATCGACTTGATCCGGCGACCAGTGCAAAACGAAGATACCACGAACTCCGGGAAGCTGGGCGAGAGGTACTTCTCAGAAGCAAGCCTTCGCATCCTGCTTTCGGACAACGCGGCCGACATTGCGAATCTGCCGTGCGAGACGGCCAGCGCCCCGGTGGACCTGAGCCTGTTGGCACAGACGGGAGCCCAAACAAAGGCGGGTGCGTGGGCCACGAATCCTACATTGGAGGCCATCGAGACAGCAGCGAGCGAGCTTGGCGGCGCCGGTGCGAACCTGCTCCCCCTCGCAGCATCCGGGGCTGTAAATACCACATATACTCCGGGTTCTTCCACAGGGGATGGTTACTGGGTGCCAAGCGGCACACCAATCATCAAGGGATTCATCAAGATTGAGGCGCAGACATCCTATGGGGTCCCGTGTGGGACGTACAAGGATGTGACTGCTGAGATCCTCGGCCTCGGGTACGCAGGCAAGAATACAGATCAGTATACTAGCAGCAGTCTTGGTCTTGGGTCAGCGCTCCGCGTTGCCCTCGTTGCCGTCGGGTGCAGTGAGTCCGTCCAGTTGCGCCGAGCCGAACCCAAACGCGGTCATTCGTTTCGAGCGCATCCGCGACAACCCGGAATCGTGGAGCACGGATTCGTGCGTGACCACGGCAGCCACATCAGTGCCCTCCAACCAAAGACCTTTGGCCAAACGCCTTGTTCGATGCGCGTGAAGGAAATGGGCGAGACTGGTGCCCGAACGGAGGGACCTCGCCATGCTCGGTGAGCCCGACCCTCGCGGGCGTAATGTATTACGTCGAACTGGACGTGAACAATCTGCAGCGATGGCTCACGGGAGCCATCGGCTCCAGCGGAACTCAACGAAGGATCCGAACACTTCCTCGAACGACTTCTCGGTCTACTTCTCCGACCGGAGGGGTAATTACATCGCTACCGCGCTGCCCAGCGGATGGCCTCCGCCATCACCCTCGGGACACGAGACCGGAGAATACGGGTTCAACGACGTCGTCAACCCCGCGAGCCAGTATGGATGCCCGGATAACGTACTGCAGGCATCGGAGGAGTTCGACAGTCCCCAGGACACTACCTTGCAGACCTATGGCGCGATGCCTGGGAGCGCACCCTACCCATTGACTCCGGGCGGCGCTTATGTCGTCAACAATCTGATCAACACGATGGAAAGGGGACAGGGAAATTCGGTTCCATTGCGGCGCTGACGGCGAATTGGAAATGTGCAAATCCGGCTTGGGATACCTGGACCCCAGCGATCTGGCCCGGCTGGTATGCGAATAAGGCGCAAGAGCCTCGCGAGAATCCCGCGCTCTTTTTCCGTCGCGCGCTAAAGCTTGTCAACGGCAGCACCATCAGCCTCGGCACTTGCCCCAACGGCGATAGCTGCGGCTTGGCGGTTGCTTCGGAGAATCCGGTGTACATACAAGGGGATTTCAACGCTCCGGGTGGCGCCTTCACTGCGACGGCCCCCGGCACATCGGTCATGGCGGACGCCGTTTCGCTCCTCTCGGACAATTGGAACGACGTCAATTCGTTCAGCTCGACCTATAATCCGGCGTTGCGCCAGTCAACCGCCACGAGTTACCGCGTCGCGATCGCTGCAGGCAAAGGGATCTCGTTTACGCAACCGACCGCGTACACCTGCTATCAGGACTTCGGAACGGACGGCGGCGTGCACAATTTCCTGCGCTTTCTCGAAGGTCGGGCTCAGCCGTGAACTACAAGGGCTCGATCGTCAGCCTGTACTACAACCGCCAGGCGGTCGGGGTCTACAAAGACGGTTCGAGCTACACGGTCTACACCCCTCCAAGCCGCTCCTACAACTTCGACAGCGACTTCCTGACGCCGTCGTTGCTGCCGCCGCGCACGCCAATGTTCCGCGACACCAACACGATCGGCTTCACGGAGTATCTGTTGCCCAACTAGCAGTTCGCGTTTCAGCACGCGCAACACCCAGAGCGGCTCCCGCACCCTCCCGGGAGCCGCTTCTTTTTTTGGGGGGGCGACGCGCCGCTGTCCTACGGGCCGGCCGGCAGAATGCGCGGATTGAAGTTCGTGTCGACGGACGGAGTGGTGCAGACGGTCGTCGTGGAGGACGCACAAATATCGCCGAGCCCGATGCTGAAATCGGCCGGCTGCGCGAGACCCACGAGCGGTTCGGCGTAAATCAGGTAGTTGTGCCCCACAGGCAGACGCTCGATGTCGAACGAGCCATCGAACTGCAGCGAAGAAGTTGACGTGTCGCACGTCCAGCCTCCCAGCGTTCCTGCAATCACCGCTCCCGTGTCGCTATCCACGGCGACCACGTGTGCGCCGAAGATTCCCGTAACGAACGAGCCGGGCGAGGGCGCGGCGAGCGTCGCAAGAGCGAATGGATTTGCGGGGATAACGCGCCCGCTGATGCCGCCGATATTCACCGTGTCGTTCGGATCAGGGTAGAGCATGCGAATGCCGGTGCGGTCGTCGTCCGAGAGCGGGCCGTCGGGTGCCTGCGCCGTCGGCCGGTCACCGAGGAACTGTCCGGGAGGCGGCGCGAACGGAAACATGATGGCTCGCCAGACCGCCGAATGATCGAATCCGAACCAGTGCCCGATTTCGTGGATGAGAAGCGATTCGAGATCGTAGGCGCCCTGGCCTTGCGTGGTCGCGAGAGCGGCGGGAGTTGCAAAAGTCGCCTGGCCCTCGTTGCGGAAGAGCGTGTCCGCGTCGAGGATCTGTCCGGCGAACGATGCAGGCGAGCCGGAACCAACCGAGGCGCCCGCCGCGTTGGCGGTGATCACGCGCGTGAAAGCCAGGACTCCGGCGGTAAATCCCATGCTCGATTGGTTGAAGCAGATCGTGTTGAGGCCGTCGATGTTGCTTTCCTGATCGTTCGTGCATGAGTTGGCCGCGGTGACGCGCGCCAGCGGAGCGATTCGTCCCGGATAAGCTGTCGAATTGATCGTCGTGCCGGTGACGCCGGACCACGCACCGAAAGAATCGGAGATCACCTGCTCGATCTCGGTGAGTTGCGCGCTCGTTCCTCCGGTGGCGACCGTGAGAATCGTTTGCGGCGTGAGCGGCAGTGACGTGCTCCACTGGCGATCGAGCGGCGAAGACACGGAGAGATTCCACCGGTCGAGCGCGGGGCATCCGCCGGATTGCGGCACCGTCGAATCCATCAGGTAAGCGTCCGCCGACGGAGTGGAAGCATGCTGAAAACGAGAAGCATGGCTGTGGCGATTGCGAGCTCGCGTTTCACGGCTGCTCTCCTCACTTCGCCACGCACTGCGGCGTCGACGCGCGATCGAAACGTCCGCGATCGGAAGATTGCGAATCCCGATAGTCTCGAAGCGGCGCGTGGCCGGATCGAAAACGGGGAAATCGGCGGTGTCCTGCACGGCGACTTCGTCGCCCGTGCGAGCGTCGCGGCGAATCCGGAAGGTGCCCTGCTCCCAACTCACAATGGAAAAGTCGCCGCGCGGCCGTCGATTCGAGAAACAGAACCACCTCCTCGCCCGGAGAGAATCGCGGAACCCCGGAAACAGTCGAGGTGAGATTGCCAACACTCCCGCCAAGAAGCCGCACGGAAATTTGCGCGGGCGCCGAGCCGCTCCAGGTCTCCTCGACATCGAAAGACGTGAACGTCCAGATTTCGCCCGCGTCCCAGCGCGTCGAGTTGCCGATGCAGCGCGCCCGCACGATCACTTGGGCGGCTTGGGTGATTTGAGCGAGGGACATCCGCATCAGAGTCGTGCCGCTTGCCGGTTGACTCGTGCCTAGCGACGAGCAGCAAGACCGCCGGTGCAAGGACATAGCGAAGCACTGTCGTAAACTGCTGTCGTAAGTTGCGCATATCGAATTCACCTCGAGAGCTTCCATCTCGGATTTCGTTTCATTTCACTTCGAGCATTCCGGTTGCTACAGCACCGTCGTTGTTGAGCGTGGTGACGAATAGCGTGCGCACGCCGGGGACGGTTGTGCTCGAAAGTTGCAGGTCGAGTTCGATCATGTTGGGGAATAGCCCTGTGATGGCGGAAGCGACGATGCCGATGTCGCTGGCATTCGGTGGCGAGCCCGGCCCGCCGAACGTGTACGTGAACGTGGGGTCGAGGCCGGTGCCGTGGACGCAGATGCTGACCGTGGCCGTGCCGGAGGAAGGGCGCGTGACGGTCAGCGGCGAGCCTTGCACGCCGCAGTTGTTTCCGCCCGTGAGCAAGCCGATGAAATCGACGTTGATCGGTGAGGACGCGGCAGCCGTTGTCGGTTCGACGACGACGATGTTATTCCCGGTGGCGGCCGGTTGTCCCGGCGTAAGCGCGATGGTGCCGACCGAGACATCGAATGGCACGACGACGAACGGCACGAGATTCGACAGCGCAGCCGGATTGCCCGGATTTTGGATTTGCACCGTAAGCGTGCCGGCCGCCGCTACGTCGGACGGATTCAGCACAGTGGTACACATTGACGTAGTGGCGCAGGTCGTGGTTCGCGCCGCGCCGTTAATCAGGATCGTGGACGCGGAACTTCCGCCGCCCGCGACGAAATGTGTGCCTTGGACCGACAGCGGGAAGCTTTCGACCGCGCCGGCCATCGCGCTCGACGGCAGGAGCACCTCGATCGTAGGACCGCTCGTAACGGCGACGGTCGCCGAAGCGGATTTCGTGGGATCGGCCGAACTCGTCGCGACCACAGAAATCGCATTGGGAGATGGAGCGACACTTGGGGCGGAGTAGAGGCCGCTGGCGCTTACCGAGCCGCAGGCTGATCCGCTGCAGCCTTGGCCGGACACCGCGCTCCGAACACTCCACGTCACGCTCGTATTTCCGGAGCCGGTCACGCTGGCGAAAAACTGCCACGTGCTCGTGGAGCCGCCCGAAGCGGGCACGAATGCGTACGTCGGAGAAATTGTCACGCCCACAGCCCCCGATGCCTCGGAAATTGTGATCGCCGACGTTCCCGTTCGCGAAGGATCGGCGTGGCTCGTCGCTACGAGCGCGACAGAATTCGGGGACGGCACAACAGCGGGTGCAAGGTAATCGATGCTGCCCGACGCGGGACCGGCGGGCGCGGCACACGGAATCGTCCCCGACACGCAAACCTGGCCGACGCTGGAATTGCCGTTCGCGATTCCGTTCACCGACCAGGTAACCGTGGTATCGGATGTGTTCGCGACGCTTGCAGCGAACGCCATACGCTGGCCCGTCGCGACCGTCGCAGTCGGTGGCGAAACCACCACCGCGACGTTGCTCGTGATGGTGGCTGTGGCGGATTCGGTCGTTGCTCCGCTGGTCACGGAACTCGCCGTGGCGTGGATCGTGACGGGATTCGTCGCGGGAAGGCTTGCCGGCGCGGTGTAGGTCACGGTCTCCGTGCCCGTCGCGCTGATTGTGCCGACGCTCAAATTTCCGTTGGCGATTCCGTTGACGTCCCACGTGACGCTCGCGTCGGCGGCTAGGCAGAACGAAGCGGCAAATGATTGCGGCTGGCTGAGTGCGACACTCGCGGACGGAGGCGAGATCGCATTTGTCGCGGTGCAGGTGATCGTCACGGTCGCGCTGCCAGACGCCGAAGTGTCCACCGTGCTCGTGGCCGTCACCGTCACGGCGGCGGGCGACGGGACGACCGCGGGCGCCGTGTAGAGCGCCGTCGATGTGCCGGTCGGCGCAATTGTGCCGATGGTTGAATTCCCGCCGGGCGTGTTGTTCACGCTCCAGGTCACGCCGGCGGAAGCGCCATCTGTTCCCGTTACGGTCGCCGTGAACACCTGGGCGCCGCCAGTTGGCACGCTGGGCGTGGTCGGCGATATCTCCACCACGACGTTCGGCGGCGGTGGTGGCGAGGAATTGGATCCTACAGTTCCGGCGCAAGCTGACTCGAAGATTGCCCAGACGCAGACGATAACGAAGCAGACGATTGAGGCGCTGCTCCGCGCCACGCTTCGTGCCACGCGAACGCGCCGCGCGAAGGTTCGGCTCGTCTTTTTGCGATCGCTTGCCTCTCGCATGCCAGCGGTGGAGGCAAGAGATGTGCCAGAGCGGAGCAGCCGAGCGGAGGAAAGCCTTCGCGGCGCGGCTTAGCCGAGCTTCGTTCGGTTAAGTTCTATTTTGATGAGGAGTTAGTTCAGATGCACGGTGCTGCACGCGTGCATCAGAGCGTTCGCCTGATCGGAGCGTGGACCGAATTTCTGTGCCACAACGGAACTCGCCAGTGCCGGATTGGGCGGATCACGCTTTCGCGAGAACCGCTTGCAGCGCGGTCTCCAGCGTCTCGAAGCGGAATTTGTGCTGCATCGCCAGCAACCGCGCGGGGACAGCTCGCTGGCTTGCCAGCAAGAGCGGATCGGCCATTTCGCCGAGAGCGAGCCTCAGAGCGAAGGCAGGCACGGGAAAAATTGCCGGCCGATGAAGAACGCCCGCCAGGATGCGCGTGAATTCGGAATTGCGCACGGGATTTGGCGCCACCACGTTGCATGGTCCGCAGAAGCGCGCATCGGCGATGGCCAACTTGGCAATTGCGATCGCGTCTTCCAGCGCAATCCACGGCATCCATTGGGCGCCCGTACCGAATCGGCCGCCCAAGCCCAGCCGAAAAGGCAAAAGCATCTGGGGAAGCGCGCCGCCATCCGTCGCGAGAATCAAGCCGAAGCGGAGAGTTGCCGTGCGGATCCCGTTCATTTCGGCTCGCGCGGCTTCCCCCTCCCAGTCGCGGGCGAGCAGCGAAAGAAAGTCCGTGCCAGCGCTGCTCGCTTCCGTCAAGATTTCGTCGCCGCGATTTCCGTAATATCCAGTGGCCGAGGCGCAGACCAATACCGAAGGTTTGGTGCGCAGATTTATCAGGGAATCAACCAGCACGCGCGTCGTATCGATGCGGCTGCTGCGGAGGACCGCCTTTCGCGCCGGTGTCCAGCGGCCTCCGGCAATGCTTGCGCCGCTCAGGTGCACCACAGCATCCGTGCCTTCCATCGCGGCCGTGTCCATCGTCGCCGCCATTGGATCCCACGACACGTCGCCCGAGGAAAGCGCGCCACCGGGACGCACCAGCCGCGCAACCGCATGCCCCTCCGCACGAAGAGCGCTCGAAAGCGCTTTGCCGACAAGCCCGGAGGAACCCGAAATCAGGATTTTCATTTTATTCTTCGACTGTGTGGTTCGAGCGCCGCACCCCAAGCCCGCTAACCAACGTTCCGGTCAAGATCGAGCCCCTCAAGTATACAAAAGGGACCTAGCTGAGGGCGTTATCTTCGCGCACAAAATGGATCTGCACGCGCCGGGCGCGCCACGGTGCGATAGAATCAAATTTTCAGTGCGCGTTCAAGATGAACGTTTCAAAGCCACAAAGCCGTTTTGCATTGCTTGCGGCGGGTTTGTTTCTGCTCTCGCTCGCGATGTCGAGCCGCGCGCAGGCTCCCGACTATATTTCGGGCTTCCTGCCTTCGCATGTCGAGACCGAGCGCCAGCTCGAGCGAAAATTTCGCCTCGTTCCCGATGCCTCGCACGCAGAGGACGACCTGCGCCACCTCACCAGCCAGCCTCACCTGGCGGGCACGGAAGCAAGCCACCAGGTAGCCGAATGGCTCCGCGATCAATACAAGAGTTTCGGCTTCGACGCCCAAATCGTCAGCTACAGCGCATGGCTCCCACAGCCGCGCGAAGTGCAACTCGAACTGGTGAAGCCCGTGCGCAAAGCGCTCGCCACTCCCGAGGCGCCTTTCGACGGCGATCCCGCCACATACGACCAGCGCGCCGTCCGCGCATTCAACATTTATTCTCCTTCGGGAGAAGTAACGGCCCCCGTCGTCTACGCAAATTACGGCATGCTCGATGATTACCGCGAACTGGCCTCGCTGGGCGTGAGCGTCGAAGGAAAAGTCGTCCTCGCGCGCTACGGCGAGGGCTATCGCGGAATAAAAGCCAAGCTCGCGGAAGAGCATCACGCCGCCGCGCTGATCATCTATTCCGATCCTGAAGAGGACGGCTACGCCGCGGGCGATCCGTATCCGCAAGGTCCGTGGCGCCCGATGAGCGGCATTCAGCGCGGCTCCATTCTCTACACGCAAATTTATCCGGGCGACCCGTTGACGCCCGGCGTAGCGGCAGTGCCGGACGCCCCGCGCCTTGCTCCCTCAGCCGCTTCGGACCTGCCTCACATTCCCACGATGCCGATCAACGCACAGGATGCGGCCGTCATTCTCGGAAGCCTTCGCGGCAAGCACGTCCCGCATGGCTGGCAGGGCGGCCTTCCATTCACCTACCACATCGGCGGCTCGCGCGACACGCAAGTCCACATGAAGCTGGTGATGGATTACGCCGAGCGCCCGCTCTACGACGTGATCGCCACGCTGCGCGGCACGTCCGACAACCAGTGGGTGATCCTCGGCAACCACCACGATGCGTGGGTTTTTGGCGCCGCCGATCCTGGCAGTGGCACCGCCGCGATGCTCGAGACGGGCCGCGCGCTCGGCGAACTCGTGCGCTCCGGATGGAAGCCGCGCCGCACGATCGTGATCTGCCACTGGGATGGCGAAGAGCCCGGCCTGCTCGGCTCAACCGAATGGGTTGAGGCGAATCGCGCCGAACTGCAATCGAAGGCGGTCGCATACATCAACACGGACGTCGGCGTGGCCGGCCCGGATTTCGCCGCCTCAGCCACGCCCTCGCTGAAAGACTTGATACGCGCCGCAACGCGCGAGGTAGCCGATCCGGAAACGGGCGGCAGCGTGTACGATTCCTGGCTTCAGTCCACGGAGAATGTGAAGGAGAAAGAGAAGCCTTCCGAAACGGGGCGGCAGGCGCTGACGGTTGAGGCTTCGGTCAAAGCTCCCGTCGGCGATCTCGGAGCGGGATCGGACTTTTCACCGTTTTTCGATTACGCCGGAATTCCCTCGATCGACATGGGGTTTGGCGGCGACTACGGCGTCTACCACTCGATCTACGACGATTTCTACTGGATGAAGCATTTCGGCGATCCGACGTTCGGCTATCACGTCGCGCTCGCGCGAATCCTGGGCACGATCGCGCTCCGCCTCGACGAGGCGGACATTCTTCCGTTTAATTACGACTCCTACGCTTTGGCGGTCCAGCGAAACGTGACCGATCTTGCGGCGCGGGCGGCCGGCCAACCGGACGAAGCCGGCCTCCTGAAGCCGGTCGAACAGGCGTCCGAGCAATTCACGGCATCCGCCACGCGCGCCACCGACGCGCTGCGCATGATTTTCACCGCGTCCGTCGATCCCGCGAACGCGGAGAAAATCAACCAGGCGCTGCCCGAAGTCGAACAGGCGCTGCTCGCGCCCGATGGCCTCGTTGGCCGTCCCTGGTTCAAGCACACCGTATACGCGCCCGGCAGCTACGCCGGCTACGCATCCGAAATGATGCCCGGCGTCACCGAAGCCCTCGACCGCGACGACCTCGTCACGCTTCGCCAGGAAGCCGATTCGCTTTCGGCGGCCCTGCTGCGCGCCTCGGCCCAGCTCGACGAAATCGCGCGCCTCGCCCGCGTCACGCCAAATCCCGCGCCCGAGGGCCACTGACCTTTCTTCTCTGCGCCCTCTGCGCATCCCTGCCCTGAGTCTGCTTTCGACGAAGGGTGCGGTAATCTCCGGTCTTTCTCTGTGTACTCTGTGCCTCCTCAGTGCACTCTGTGTTGAGTTGGGCGATCAAATCCACCCTGGAGTCAAATGCGACTCCTCAAATCTGCCGCGTCTTCCACTTCCCGCGTCGAAACAAAATCACGCTCGCGAGCGCAATCGCCGACTCCGCGATCGCAATCGACAAATAGACTCCGTTCGAATGCAGCCTCCGCGGAATCGCCAGCCAGTACGCCAGCGGAATCTCAAACAGCCAGAATCCGAAGAAATTCACAATCGTCGGCGTCACCGTATCCCCCGCGCCGTTGAACGCCTGCAGCATCACCATCGAGTACGCGTAGCCGATGTTGCCGCAGCTCACAATGCGCAGGCACGACGTAGCGAGTGCCACCACATCCCGATCGTTCGTGAATAGCCGTACGATCGGCCCGGCAAACGCAATCAGTACGATTCCCACGCCGCCCAGAAACACCATGTTGTAAATTCCCGTGCGCCACACGGATTTTTCCGCGCGGTCCGGATGTTTGGCGCCAAGATTCTGTCCCACGAGCGTGGCCGCCGCATTGCTCAGCCCCCACGAAGGCAGGATCACAAAGATCACGATCCGAATCGCGATCGTGTACCCTGCCAGCGCCGCTGCGCCAAAAATGCTCACGATGCGCACGAGGCCGATCCAGCTCGTATTCGCGATCGCAAATTGAAAAATCCCGGTGAACGACACCCGCAGCAACCGCCACAGCACCTCCGCATTCAGGCGAATCTGCCTGCCCAGCACGCGAATGCGCTCCGTGCCTTTCAGCAGCCGGTAAAATTGATACAACACGCCGATGCTGCGGCCGGTGTACGTCGCCACCGCCGCGCCCGTCACGCCAAGCCGCGGAAATGGCCCCAGCCCGAAAATCAAGCAGGGATCGAGCGCCAGGTTGATGATGTTCGACACCCACAGCAGCCGCATGGCGATCGCCGCATCACCCGCGCCGCGAAAGATCGCGTTGTTCAGAAACAGCACCACCACCGCGCCGCTTCCGCCGCCCAGCGCGATCCGCGCGTACCACGTCCCCGTTCTGACGATTTCAGGCGAAGCGCCCATCAGCCGTAGCAGCTCCGGCGCGTAGATGAAGCAGGGCACGCCGATCAGGAACGAAACCGTCAGCCCCAGAAAAATCGCCTGCACGGCCGCCACAGCCGCGCCCTCAGGATCTTTCTCGCCGATCCGCCGCGCCACCATCGCCGTCGTCGATAGGCTGAGCCCCATGCCCACCGCGAACACGAGCGTGAGCAGCGATTCCGTCAGGCCCACCGTCGCCACAGCGTCGGATCCCACATGCGCCACCCAAAATACGTCGACGACGGCGAACAGCGACTCGAGCACCATCTCCAGAACCATCGGAATCGCCAGCAGCACGATCGAGCGGTTCAGGCTCCCCGTGGTGAAGTCCTGGTGCGACCCCCGAATCGCCTCGCGAATCTCGCTCCACAAACTCTGTTGTGCCGGCTGAGACGCCGTCGCACTCATCGCAATCTGCCGCTTTCTGCGCGCTGTTGCGAAAAACGCTGCTGCAACGCGAACGCTGCTGAAAAACCAAAATTGAAGAACGTTATAGGAGAAAAGCCGGAAAGAGAATCCGCCGCAAATAGCCGGCGGCTACGGTCTACGCAAGGACTGCGATGAGGAGCTTCATGGTTTCCAAACCCCCCGATTCATCCGAACGCTGTGCGCGCCCAGAGCGGAACAACTAAGGATGCCGCATTGTATCCCGCGCGATTGGGTTGAAGCAAACGAAAACGCTACCCGTGCGGCGGTTCGCCGTAGCTCTTCTCTGCGCCCTCTGCGTCTCCCTGCCCTGAGTCTGCTTATGACGAAGGGTGCGGTAATCCTTAGGTTTTCTCGGTGTACTACGTACCTCCTCGGTGCACTCTACGTTGCAGTGCTCTGCGGTAGTTCTTCTCTGCGCCCTCTGCGTCTCTGCGGTAATCTTCGTTTTTGCTCTGTGTACTCTGTGCCTCCTCAGTGCCCTCTGTGTTGAGCTGTGCCCCCAAATTCGCCCCGCAGTTCAATGACAACGCTACCGCCGACCGGCCGCCGCTTCTCGTTCGCACAGCCACGCGATAGAATAAACCGATGCGTGTGCGAGTCCTCTTTTTCGGCCAACTGAAGGAAATCACGGGTGTCGCCCAGGAAGAGACCGATCTCTCCGATGGCGCCCGCGTCGAGGATCTCTTCGAGCGCTACGGCCGCCGCTTCCCCAAGCTCGCGGATTTCCGCGCGTCCATCGCCGCCTCCGTGAACCAGGAATATGCCCCCTGGCGCTCGCCGCTCGCGAATGGTGACGAAGTCGCGTTCCTCCCGCCGGTCAGCGGAGGCCAGCAAGCCGCCATCGCGGAAGACATTTTCCAGCTGGTCCGCAAGCCCATTCGCCCAAATGAAATCGTCGAAAGCCTGAAAGCCCCCGAGGACGGGGCGCTCGTGGTCTTCGATGGCTTCGTCCGCAACAATTTCAAAGGCCGCCAGACGCTCTACCTCGATTACGAAGCCTACGAGTCGATGGCCTACGCCAAAATGCGCGAGATCGGCGCCGAAATCCGCGAGAAGTTTCCGATCCATCACCTCGCGATCGTCCACCGCCTGGGACGCCTCGAAATCGGCGAGACGAGCGTTCTGATCGCCGTCAGCTCGCCGCATCGCGGGGCGGCCTTCGATGCCTGCCGCTACGCCATCGACACGCTCAAGCGCTCCGTCCCGATCTGGAAGAAGGAGTATTTCGCCGGTGGCGCCGTTTGGGCCGAAGGCGAACTGCCCTCGCAGGAAGCCATTTCGCCGCCCGGTGAATCTACCTCCTAGATGAGGGCAATCCCTGCTCGCGGTGTACGGTACGGCATTCTCCTGGCGGTAGCGGCAATTGGCAGCGCGGCATTTGTGCTTCCGCTGCGCGCGCGGCAGCAGCGCGGCGGTGCAATCCGGGTGCAAACCGACCTCGTCGATATCTTGGCGAGCGTCACCGACGCCAACGGAAGGCCCATCCCCGATCTCACCCAGGATGCCTTCTCTCTTTCCGAAGAGGGCGTGCCGCAAAAAATCGAACGCTTCGAGGCGCAAACGAATCGCCCGCTCGATCTCGCGCTCATGGTCGATTCGAGCATGAGCGCCTACAAGGACCTGAAAGTCGAGATGGAAGCCGCCGCGCATTTCATCCGGCAGGTGGTGCGGCCGGGAGACACGCTCGGTGTTTTCGAATTCGACGAATCTGTGACGCAGCTCTCCGGTTTTTCCGATAACGTGCCGAAGCTGCAAGAGTCCGTACATCAAATCCGGATGGGTGCCGGCACATCGATTTATGATGCACTCGTGCTGGGTTCCAATGCTCTCAGGCGGCGTCCCGAGGGCCGGAGACGCGCGATCGTGCTGGTCACGGATGGCGGCGAAACCACGAGCGTCTCGCAATTCGACGACGCGCGCCGGACGGCCGTGGATTCAGGTACGCTGCTGTATTCGATCATCATTCGTCCGGTGAACAATGAGAATGGCCGCAACACCGCCGGAGAACATGCGTTGATCACGATTACCGACAGCACCGGCGGCGCGATGTTTTTCGTCGACGACATGAGTCAGCTCAATCAAATCTTCGCTCGCATCGATCGCGAGCTGCGCACGCAGTACCTGCTGGGTTACTACCCGCAGCCGGTGCCGCCGGCGGGAAGCTATCGCCACGTGCAGCTCGTCGTGAAGGGAAATTACGTGGTGCGCTATCGCAAGGAATACCTCACGCGGGGCCAGCCGAATGAATGAGTTCCTGAAGGTAGCCAGCGACACAGCGCGCGAGGCTGGCGCGATTCTCCGTCGCGAGTTCGACCGCCCCAAGAAGATTTCCTACAAGGGTGAAGTCGACATCGTCACGGAATCGGATCGCCGCTCCGAAGAAATTATCGTCGCAAGAATCAGAGAGCACTTTCCCGATCACGCGATTATCGCCGAGGAGGGCGGAGGAGCGTCCGCAGCCGCCGCAGGCGCGAAATATTGCTGGCACGTCGATCCACTCGACGGTACCACCAACTTCGCGCATGGCTATCCCTGCTTCGCCGTGTCGATCGGCCTCAGCGAAGATGGCGAGCCGATTGCCGGCGTGGTCTTCAATCCTGTCAGTAACGAATTCTTCACCGCTGCGCGCGGCGAGGGCGCTTATCTGAATGGGCAGCGCATCCACGTCTCGTCGGTCGACAAGCTGGCCACGAGCCTCGTCGCGACCGGATTCCCCACGCACCAGCGCAAGCGCAGCGCCAATATGAACTATTACTGGGAGTTCACGCTGCGTTCGCACGGCGTGCGCCGCGACGGCTCCGCGGCGCTCGATCTCTGCTCCGTAGCGTGCGGCCGGTTCGACGCCTATTGGGAGTTTCGCCTGAATTCGTGGGACACGGCCGCAGGCGCGCTGCTCGTCCGCGAAGCAGGCGGCGTGGTCACCGCCATCGAAGGAGGACCATACCATCTCGGCGGCCCATCGCTGCTCGCATCCAACGGCCTCATCCACACGGAAATGCAGGAAGTCTCCGAGCTAGCCGAGCGCGCCGGAAAAATGTAGGTGCCCGGTTTTAGGTCTAAATGTAGCGCCGCGGCCTTTTTACCCTGGGAAACGAAGGGCAGCGCGGCATCTTCGCCTTTCGCTGCAGCAGCGCCGGAGGTGCGTCAGAGGTTAGCCCAGCCCGGAAGGGCTGGGTACATGGCGCATAAGAGCCAAGCGCCGTAGGTGCGACACAAAGTTTGCAGCCATCGCGAATGTTCGCAAGACAACGCAGCTCGATCGAAATGCCGAAGCCAGGAGGGCCTCGCGTAGCGCTGGCCTGCCCTGAGTCGTTTCGAAGGGCGTCTCGCCGGCCCTTCTTCGTGTCCCTCCGATGAACGTAGCCGACTTCGATTACGAACTACCGCCCGCCCAAATCGCCCAGCACCCTCTCGAAGACCGCGCCGCCTCGCGAATGCTGCTCCTCGACCGCGCAACGGGCGCCTGGGAAGATCGCCGTTTCCGCGAACTGCCCGATCTGCTGCGCGGCGACGAACTCATCGTCGTCAACAACACGCGCGTCCTCCCCGCGCGCCTTTTCGGCCGCCGCGCCGGAATCCATGCCGAGCCGCCGGGACGAAATAACCCGGAGCGCGGCGAATTCCTCCAAGCCCCGATCGAGGTCCTCCTCGTCCGGCAAGTGGGCGACGACATATGGGAGACGCTTGTGCGGCCGGGCCGCAAAGTGCCGGTCGGCGAGCGCATCGTCTTCGGCGAAGGGGAACTCAAAGGCACAGTCGAAGGCCGAGGTGACTATGGCCTGCGCGTCATCCGATTCACGTCGCGCAACGGCTTCCGCCAGGCCGTGGATCATCTCGGCCACATTCCTTTGCCCCCGTACATTAAACGCGCGGACGAGCCTTCAGATCGCGAGCGCTATCAAACGGTGTTTGCGCGCGAAGGGAGCGCGGTCGCCGCTCCCACAGCGGGCCTGCACTTCACGCCGGAAATCATCGCGCGAATTCGCGCGCGCGGCATCGAGATCGCCGAAGTCACACTCGACGTCGGGCTCGGCACTTTCGAGCCGGTCCGCACCGAACGCCTCGAAGACCACCCGATTCATGCCGAGGCGTATGAAATTCCCGAGGCCACGGCCGTCGCTCTGGCCCGCGCCCGCCGCGAAAAGCGGCCCGTGCTCGCAATCGGAACCACAGTCGTAAGAGCGCTCGAGGATGCCGCGGAAAAAAATGAGGGACACGCCGAGCCGGTCGCGGCCGGAAAGTCCGAAGCCAAAATATTCTTGTACCCCGGCAAGCCTTTTCGCATCGTAGATCAGTTGCTGACGAACTTTCATTTGCCGCAGTCAAGCTTGTTGGCGCTGGTAGCGGCTTTCGCCGGCAGGGAAAATGTCTTGCGCGCGTATCGCCATGCCGTCGACGCCGGCTATCGCTTTTACAGCTACGGCGACGCCATGTTGATCCGCTAGGCGATCTGCCTGGACGCGCGTATGCTCTTCGCCATTGTCGCTATGCAAAGGAGCGCCATTCATCTGATATGATTCGCAGATTGCCGTGATGCCAAAACCATGCGTTATCTGATCCTGAGCGACATTCACGCCAACCTTACGGCGCTCGATACGGTCCTGAGCGTCGCCAAAGGCCGCTGGCAGAAAGCTGTCTGCCTGGGCGATCTCGTCGGCTATGGCCCCGACCCGAACGAAGTGATCGATCGGGTTAGGGCGCTCCCCGCGGTCACAATCCGCGGTAACCACGACAAGGCCATCGCCGGCATCGATGATGCCGATGAGTTCAATCCCATCGCGCGCAATGCCGTCCTCTGGACGCGCGCGCAACTGCGGCCCGAGAATCGGGAGTATCTTGAAAATCTACCGATGGGCCCGCTGACGGTTGACGGCTTCTCGATCGTGCACGGAGCCGTGCATGATGAGGACGAATACGTGTTGTCGCCGTCCCTGGCGCTCGACGGGCTGCGGGACGCTCCCACTCCGGTAACGTTTTTCGGCCACACGCATCTGCAGGGCGGGTTTTCTCTTCGCGGCGAGGATGTCACGCTTCTGCACTTCAAGCCATCCGGCGGCCATGAGTTTTCGACTCTCGCTGTCGAGCAGGGCACCACCTACCTGCTGAATCCCGGCTCGATCGGCCAACCGCGCGACGGCGATCCTCGCGCCGGGTTTGCGATTGCGGATCTTGACGCCCAATCCGTCGCGTTCTGGAGAGTCCCTTATGACATCGAGGATGTGCAGGGGCGCATGAGAACCGCGGGACTCCCCGAGCCTTTGATTCTGCGGCTCTCCTTCGGCAGCTAAGAGACGACAACGCGATGGACCCCGAAACCAGCCAGGAGGAACGCAACGGCAGCCGCGGCTTTCCCGCGGCGTTTGCCATTGGCGCGGTGGTCGTGCTGCTTTTGTTTGGCGGCCTTCTGCTTCTTACTCGCTCAAATCAGCCGCATAAGACCGCTGCGGCGGCCGCGTTGCCGTTTGGCGCGGAAGAGCAAAACTACGCCGCGAACATTCATTTCCAGGACGTCGACTTTTCGCAGGCTTCGAATCTTCTGAATCAGGAATTCACGTATGCGACCGGAAAAATCTCGAACGACGGCAGCCGCGCCGTGCGCGCGCTCGAACTCACGCTCGAGTTCCACGACCAATTCAATCAGGTGATCTTGCGCGAAAAGCAGCGGCCGGTCGACCTTACCGGCGCTCCGCTTCCGCCGGGGCAGGCGCGCGATTTCCAGATCACGATCGAACAACATATTCCATCCATGTGGAATCAGCAGTATCCTTCTATCCGGGTATCGGGCCTCGTTTTGCAGTAGCGGTCGTTTTGCAGCAGCGGGCTGGCTGTTTCTAAACGCAGGACGGTTTGTCTATGAATGAATGGGCCGAGCTCGATCGGGCTTTGGACGCGATGGCGTCCTCGGGCAGCGCGGAAGTTCGCGAAGACGGCCAGTGGCTGGCCGAGCTGACCGGGCTGCGCTGTGAATTTCGCGCCGAAGGCAAGAATCCGCTCGTTCACCTGTGGTCCGAAGAACGCAATCTGACCCGCCGCATCCTCCGCGTCCGCGAACAATCCCAGGATCGCATCGTCCTCGAAGTGCAGCGATTCGGCCGCGCGAAACCGGGCCGCCTCGAATTCCTGCGTACCGACTCGCCGCGCGCGACGGCGCGCATCACCCGCGAACAATTCCGCGCGCGCTTCGAGCGCTTTCTCAACGAGCGCTTTCCCGACGCCGAAGTCGATTCGCTCTCCGCCGCCCCCGATCTCGAACATTCGTTTTCCGGCCTCTACGTCCGGGGGCGCATGCGGGAAGGACCGCATTTCTGGGCTTTTCTCGCAGTTTCGTCGCGCGAAAGCGCGGCCACGATCGACGGAATCCTCGCGTTCGCACTTCTCTGGCTGGACTGGGTCCGCGCGCACTCCCATACCCACGGGGTCGAAGGCGTGCGGCTGTTCGTTCCCGAGGGAACCAGCCGGCCTTTGCGCGCGCGAGCTTTGGCGCTTTCCAGCGCGGCGCGCACGGAAGTCTTCGAATTCGATAGCGTCGACGGCCGCGTGGAAAAGATGGACGCAGCCGAGCTGGGAAACCTCGAGAGCAGGCTCACGATGCGCCGCGAAGTGGAATCGGCGCTCACGGCGGCGCAGGACAGCGCTGCGCGGATTCCCGCGCTCGCGCCGATGCTGGGCGACGTTGCCGGCCGGATGCGCGCGAATGCGCTGCCGGGCGCGAGGGAAGTGGCGTTCTCTTTTCACGGGCTGGAATTTGCCCGCTGGTCGCGCGAAGGCGTCCGCTTCGGCTTGGGCGATCGCCTCAAGCCACTGACGGGCACGACGGCTCCAAAGCTCGAACAGCTCGTTCGCCAGCTCGTCCTTTATCGCAGCCCGCTCGCCAGCGATGTAAAGCATCCGCTGTATCGCGCGGCGCCCGAGCGATGGCTCGAGACGCTCGTCCTCGAAGAGCCGGACCGGCTCGACGCGCAGCTCGATCCGGCCCACCTATATTCGCAAGTCCCCGCGCTTTCCGCTGGCGATCGAGGCGTGATCGACTTGCTCGGCATCACGCGCCGCGGCAGGCTCGTGGTGATCGAGCTGAAGGCGAGCGAGGACATTCAGCTTTCCATCCAGGCCCTCGACTACTGGTTGCGCGTCCGCCGCCATCAGCTGAGCGGCGATTTCCAACGGTACGGTTATTTTGCCGGGAAGGAATTCGATCCGAAGCCACCGCTGGTCTGGCTGGTCGCTCCCGGCCTGCACTTCCATCCGGCCACGGCGACGCTCGTGCGATTTTTTTCGCCCGAGATCCAGGTGGCGCGCATCGGTTTGAATGAAAATTGGCGCCGCGGCGTGAAAGTCATCTTCCGCCAGTAGCCGAAGAGCACAGACAAGATTGTCTGTGCCACCATTTCTTTTCTGCTCCTACAGATACAATAATATTGCGCTCGTCGGGAGGTTATACCGGCTTAACTGGTCGAAAAAAGCCAATTTTGGGAGGTTTGCCACCATGACGGATTACGTGACCCAGAGGGAGAAGACGCAGCGGGCGTTCGGGGCGTACGTGGATCTGATGGACACGGCGGATTGGGTCAAGGGCGAGCTCCGTGGGCCATTGATGTCGTTCGACTTAACGATGGGAGAGTTCCGGCTGCTGGAATTGCTGTATCGCGAGGGGGCGATGTTCATCTCGGACGTCGCCCGGAGGCGGAGGTTGCAGCGGCAAGGCGTGGACGTGACGATCGCGCGTCTTGCGAGGCGCGGATGGCTGGCGCGAAGGGTTGTGGCGCTGCCGCCCGTGGAAATTGAGCGGACGCACCTGGCAAAGTCCAGGCGCGACCAGCCGAGGGAGGGGCGGCGAATCAACGTGGTCGGCCTGACGAAATCGGGGAAGAAGTTCATCGGGAACGTCCTGCCGAGGCATTCGAAAGTGGTGAAGGCGCTGATGCGCGCGCTCGACGGGCGCGAGCAGGAGACCATGAGCCGGCTCTGCCGGAAATTGCGCGCGGGCGACGCCGCCAAGTTTCTCCGCGAAATTCGAATGGTAGACGAAGACGAGGAAGCGGCGGAGTTGGCGGAGCAGGTGACGTCTGAGTTAGAGCGACTCAGGAGCCGAGGGGGATTGCGGGGTCGAAAGTTTTAGAGTGGCAGTGGCGGGCGGGTTGGGCGCTCGATTTGTCAGCTGCCTCGGGCACCCTTCACAAGAAGCGTGAAGGGATGCGGCACCCCTGAATCGTCCTCGCGGCTTGAATAAACTCGGGGCGTGATTTGGTCGGGATTCCTCGGAGGATGCGCCACCCGCCTTAGGCGAGCGTTCCGAGTTGTTCGACCGGGATGATTTTTTCCAAGGGCCTTACTTCGTATTGCCACGAATAGGAGCGTTGGATCCCCTTGGAGCGCTGGACATAAAGACGAACCAGGCCCTTTAGTTGTTCGGGACTCTCGACGCCGAAGAGCGCTTTCAATTTCTCAAACGATCGCTTCGAGACCATCTTTTCGAACAGGTGTAATCCGCCCCTGTGGTAAACGGAAGTCCGGGGAAACCACGAATATGGCCCTGATCCCGCAAGCTCTGTAAGGTAGTGCAGAACCAAATCGGCTTCCCTGATCGAATTGAAGGCCATATCTGGCCGGGTTGAGTTTGTCTTGACGAGATCGGCTGTGACGCTCACGCGGGCCAGGTTTAGTCTGCTGTTCCTTATCTGGTCGAGAGATGCTACGTAGTGGTTGAAGATTGATATCCCCCATGGGCTGAGTTCCGAGTTCAGGTCGGGCAGAAAATAGGTTGAGTTGACAAAATAACTCACTTCCTTGTACTTCAGGAGCTTGCAATAAAACGGCTATAAAGTACAGCATCAGTTCATAGTTGAAGAAACGGTAGTTGTCGAAATCGATCCCGTGTAGCTCGTGACTGTCGCGGGGCGAAACGTGAAAGGGAGAATGCGCTCAAAAAAGCCGTGTATCTGATCGAGATCAACAGGTTGCTGGTATCGAAATAGAATGAATGTGAAGTCCGTGAAATCCCTTCGGAGCGGTTCCATCTTCTCGATCGCCTCGATGACTTTGTCGTCAAATCCAGTGGTGTTGCCGCCGGACAGCCGAAAGTCCTCGAGGGAAGAAACGAAAGCATCAAGATAATCTGAAATCAGGCCGTTCGCGCTCTGCCGCCCATTGATGAGTGCGTCCTTAATGGCTCGGACCTTGTTGGCGGTCTTAAGCGTCGTCGGTTCGGATTCAATAACGTAAGCCGGAGGGGGGCCCGTGGGGGGCCTGCTGAGCGCCGGCTTGCCATACAGATTTCGCATAAGCTTCTCGTAACTCTCCTCGAAGACTACGTCTGATGAAAGATCAATGTATATTCTGCTGGACATGTAGTGCGGGATGCAGGGTCGTCCTTCGGAGTCGAATTCCCGAACGATGGGAATGAATTTCTCCTGTGCAGTGTTGTCGTAGACTTCCTTGGATATTAACTGGGTCTCCGTTCCTACTCCGCCTTGCCTATTGTCTGCTTTCGCCTGATATCCCCGATCACAGACAACGAGGACCCTTTCAATCGTCGGATCGTGGACTGCCTGCTCCATGAACGCATGCTTGTCCTGTCCCTCTCTCAGGTCCCACTTGTCAAGAACCGCGACGACTCCGTCACCCGCCAGTCGCTCAGCAAAATCCACGACCCATTTTTCATGCTGCGGGCTCGTCCAGCTGTACGATATGAAAACCTTAGGTTGCTTCGTGCTTCCTTGCATGATCACAGTTTCCTCTAGCTTCGGGTGTGTGGCGCATCCTTGCGCCCCGGCCGAATAGTTTTGCGCATTGACACTCGGGCGAGAGCGGATAATACCACACCATTAGTTGACGGCTGAGGTCACCGCCCAACCGTGGGTGCGCGGCCTCGCGTCGTGGACGATCCAGCAGCACGGGAGTATATTTTCTTCAATGTATGAATTCACGAGGCGGGAAGAAGAGCCGGAGCCGCAGAGTTCCGGCAGCCGCTTTGGGCCGCCGGGCAAGAACATTGCTGCGGGGCTTCTGGACTGGCCACAATTCCCGCGGATTCGTCCGAGGTGTTTTGGATGTTCGCAGCCGATGGCGGTTGCTGAAATCGGCCGGCATATTTTGAGGTGTGACAAGGTGCCGGCTCAGGATTTGGAGCGGTTTCAAACTGCCTTCGCCGAGTTCACGTTGAATCCAAGCCGTGCGCGAGAGGTCGTGGAGGCGTTTGTGAATCGCGTTCGGCTGAGGTGGGGTTTCGATGTGGACGAGCGGTCTTTGTAGCGGTGAGGGAGATGTGTCGCACCTCCCTTCCTGCGTCAGGGCAAGCCGGCGCTCCGACTCAGTCCCCCCTCGTTTTCCCAGCGCTTCCGCGCCGGGCTAACGTCTGGCGCACCTCCCTTCCTACGTCAGGGCAGGCCGGCGCTGAGAACTACACGACGAGCGAGAATCTGTTGACGCAACGACCGCGGCGAGGATTGAAACATGATGGACGGAACCGCTTAGTTGGTATAATCGAACTGGAGAGTTTGGCTGATGGCGAAAGCGAATAAGAATACGGGCATCGTCGTTTCCGCGCTCCACGCCCGCACGAATTTCGGCGATCTTTTACGCCGCGTGGAAAACGAGCGCCGCTCGCTGGTGATCGAAAAGCGGGGAACGCCTCGCGCCGTGTTGCTCAGCCTCCGCGATTACGTCCGGCTGTCCGCGCCGGAGCCCGAGGTTCTGAAGGCGATCGGCCAGGAATCCGAGGCGAAGGGCACGGACAAGCTTAGCTCGCGGCAAATAGATAAGATTATCCGGGAGACTCGTGCCAGACGAACGAAGCGCAAATGATCCCGCTTCGCCTTGTCCTCGACACGAATATCGTCGTCTCCGCCGCTCTAAAGCCCGTGGGACTTCAGCGCACGGTTCTTTCGCTCGCGCTGACCAAACCCGCTCGCCTATATCTGTCCGCCCCGATTTTCCAGGAGTATCAGGCCGTGCTTTCGCGGCCGGAATTCCACATTCGCAAGGGTCTTCGCCGCCAACTGCTGCGATTCATCGAAACAAAATCCTATTGGGTGACTCCGGCACGCCGCCTTCGCGTGGCGCGCGATCCGGATGACGACATGTTTGTGGAGTGTGCGGACGCGGCCCGAGCGGATTATCTCATCACCGGGAATATGCGCCACTTTCCCCGCTATTGGAAGAGAACCAAGGTCATCACGTCCCGCGAATTTCTCGACCTGGCAGCGCCTCACATCCTCGGCTGATCGAGAACCCACATTGACGCAAGTGCGCGATTTTGCTATGTTTCAATTTCATTTTCCTTTGGGGTGAAGCGTGAAGCATCGTGTGGCCCGAGGCAGCGGCTCCTCTCACGGAAGTCATAAGACATTGAAAAAGAAGAATTTAGCAGCATCAGCGAAGGCAAAGGCCCTCCCGCCGGACCCCGAAGCGCCCGCCAAGCAGCAGCAATTGAAGCTCTACGAAGAGGCGCTGAAGCAGTTCCAGCAGCAGAAGTTTGCGAAAGCCAAGGAAGTGCTGGAGGATGTGGTCAAGGGGCCGAGCCGGGAATTGGCTGACCGGGCGAGAGTTCACCTGCGGATCTGCGACCAGCGGATCGCGCGCGTTCCTGCGGCTGTGCCCAAGTCAGCGGAGGACCACTACACGCAGGGCGTCGCGCTGATGAACCTGGGCCGCTGGGACGAGGCGCGCGATCATCTGGACCGCGCCCGCAAAGCCGCGCCCAAGGCCGACCACATCGTCTATGCGATGGCAGCGCTCGATTGCCTGACCGGCGAAGCGGATTCGGCGATGGAAAATCTGAAAGTCGCGATTCAGCTGCGCCCGGAAAATCGCTATCACGCCCGCAACGACGAAGACTTCGCATTCTTGCAGGAAGACCCGCGCTTTACGGAATTGCTCTATCCGGAACGAGACGGCTCGCTCGGCTAGTTTTTTTCTGCTCCATGAAAAATCGCTCAGAAAATCGTGGCGTATCGGTCCGCGTGGTCGCGCTCGGCGGAGGCACCGGGCTTTCGACCATGCTGCGAGGGCTGAAGCAGTATGTGTCGGGGCGGAAGCGGCGCGGGCCGGAGCGGCCGATCGCCGATCTGGCAGCCGTCGTGACGGTGACGGATGACGGCGGAAGCTCGGGGCGGTTGCGGCGCGAGTACCGGATTCTTCCGCCCGGCGACATTCGCAACTGCATGGTGGCGCTCTCGCAGGATGAACTCCTTCTCAGCAAACTATTTCAATATCGCTTTCCGGCGGGTCCGGGGCTGGGCGGCCACAGCTTCGGCAATCTTTTCCTAACGGCGTTGACGAACAGCACGGGCGGAGATTTCGCGAAGGCGGTGCAGACTTCGGCGCAGGTGCTGGCGATTCGCGGGCGCATTTTTCCTTCGACCACGAAGAACGTTACGCTCGCAGCCGAGCTTGAGGACGGCAGGCTGGTGAAGGGCGAGACGAATATTTCGCGCTCGCGCAAACGCATCGCGCGCGTGAGGCTGGTGCCGCGACGGGTGCAGCCGGTTCCCGAAGTGCTGCAGGCGCTGCGCGAGGCCGACCTGATCCTGGTGGGGCCGGGATCGCTTTATACCAGCATCCTGCCGAACCTGCTGGTGGAGCAAGTGACGGAGGTGATTGCCAACTCGAGCGCGACGCGCGTGTACATCGCGAACCTGATGACGCAGCCGGGCGAGACGCAGCATTACTCAGTGGCCGATCACGTCAAAGCGATTTACGAGCACACGGGGCGGAGGCTTTTCGATTTCGCGGTGATCAATCGAAAGGCTGTTTCGCCGCCGTTGCTGCGGCGGTATAAGAAGCAGGGAGCGGAACCGGTCGATCCGTCGCTTGAGGAGCTTGAGAAACTGGGCGTGCGGTACGTGACGGGAAATTTTCTGCATGAAAGCAACGTGGTGCGGCACGATGAGCTGCGGCTGGCGCGGTTACTGCTGGATAAGTTTGTGAACGGGCGATCCTCGCGCTGAGGCGGCTATTATCAGCCGGGACGGTTCAGTTTCCTGCGGGGGCGTTTGGTGCGGTGTAGCCTTCGCGCGCCGTAACCTCGACTTTTTTCTTCTTCCCTTTTTTATTGGCGAGCTCGAGGGGATTTCCCTGATCGTCGACGACCTCGACGGTGAGCTTATGATATTTGCCATCCTGCGGCGTGGTCGGGGAAAAACCCATCGTGTACTGGTTGCGTAGGAAAGCGGCGACCGAGCTGAAGATGCCGTTCATTTCGCCTTCGAAGCGGGGAAACCAGGCGTAGCCTCCCGTGAGACGCGCGAACGTGGTGAGCTGGTTTTGCGCCTGAAGGTAACCGACGCCGCCGCCGTTCGGGGTGCCGAGTTCAATTTCCGAGCCCATGCCGACGCAGAAAATCGCGACGTCCGATTCTTTCAACCGAGTAAGGATCTGATCGAGCGTGTGCTTGCTGAACGTGTCGTAGCCGGTGGCCAGGACGAGAATCGATTTCTTGCCTCGCACATCGCGGAGCTGGTTGAGAGTCTCGTAGACGGCATCGAAGAGATCCGCTTCGTGGAATGCCGGGAAACCGAGAGTGCGAATCGCCTGGTCGACCTGGCGTTTGTCCTGCGTGAAATCGACCTGGAGGGTCGTGTTCAGGTCGAACGTCTTCAGGGCGACCCAGTCCTTCGGTTGGAGCTGCTGCAAGAAACCGTCCGCCCAGTACTGCGCCTTGTATCCGAAATAACCGCCCATGGCGGCGCTGAACTCGACCAGCATCACGATGGTGATGGGCGCGTCGGTGGGCGAGAAATTGGTGATCTGCTGCGGCTGGCCATCGTCGAGAATGCGGAAATTATCCTGCTTCAATCCCGTCACCAGATTGCCGTCGTGATCGGTGACGACCGCGTCGACATTTACGAGGGTCGACCGGACCGAGATGGCGACGGGCGGAGGGGCCTGGGGTTTCGGCGCCGGCTGCGCCTCTCCCGTGGGAGGCTTCGGAGGCTCTGGCTGCTGGGACGGGGGCGGGGTCTGCGGGCCCTGATCGTCTTGCGCGAGAGCCGTCCACGCGCTCGAGGGAACGCCCAACGCAACGATCAGGACGGCCATCAAAACGACGCGAAACCACGTCTTCCATTGCATCTATGCATCCCCTGATCTGGATGCTGCCACGTCCACCCCAGCGGGGTCAATCGTAAGCGACACGTGTGCATTGCAGCACCGAGAGCAGCCGCGATCGTATCAACGGCCCAGCCGGTACGCTAGACTTTGAGATTCACGAGGAGGAGAAAAGGATGGCGCGCAGGATCACGAGCTTGGCACTGCAATGGGCGCTCGGCACAGTGCTGTTTGCGTTCCCCATGTACGCGCAGGGGACTCCGCCGGCCGCGCCAGCGGCTGGTGCGGGATCGTCGGCCGCTGATCTGTCGCAGATCGAGAGCGATGCGATCGGGTGGCTGCAGGGGTTGATTCGGATCAACACGACGAATCCGCCGGGCAACGAACTGGTTGCGGCGAAATATCTCGCGGGAATACTCAACAAGGAAGGCATCCCCTCCGAAACTTTCGAGAGCGCGCCCGGACGCGGCTTTCTGGTGGCGCGGCTGTCGTCGAGCGCGGTGCCCGATCCATCGAAGGCGCTGCTCCTTCTGGGGCATCTCGATGTGGTCGGCGTGGACAAATCGAAATGGACGGTCGATCCATTCGGTGGGGTGATTCAGGGCAACTATATCTATGGACGCGGGGCGTTCGACGACAAAGGCATGACCGTGGCGAATCTGGCTGTTCTCGTGGCGCTCAAGCGCGCCAATGTGCGGCTCGATCGCGACGTGATTTTCCTGGCGGAAGGCGACGAGGAAGCCGGGGGCACGCTGGGCATGAAGTTCGCCGTCGAACAACATTGGGACAAAATCGCCTGCGGCTATGCGATCAACGAAGGCGGGCACTCGGTTTTGCAGGACGGGAAAGTGCAGTACGTCGGCGTGCAGGTGAGCGAAAAAGTGTCGGTGAACGTGGATGTGATCGCGAAGGGAACTTCGGGACACGCCTCGATTCCGAGGCCGGACAATCCGGTGGTGCACCTCGCGGCGGCGATCGCCAAGATCGGGGCGTACGAGGCGCCGGTGCAGTTCAATTCGGTGACGCGAGCGTATTTCGAAGCCTTGGCGCCGCTGGAGGACGACGAGACGGGCAAGTGGATGCGCGCGCTCGAGTCTTCCGACCGCGGCGATCACGCGGCGCGATGGATCTCGAGCGCGAACTTGGGGTGGAATGCGATGCTGCGCGACACGATTTCACCGACGATGCTCGAGGCGGGCGTGCGGCAGAATGTGATTCCTGCGGAGGCGCGGGCGGTGCTGAACATCCGCCTGCTGCCGGGAAATATGATCGATGTGCTGCTGGGCAAGCTGCAACAGCTTGTGAATGATCCCGAGGTCAGCTTCGAAGTGGAGTCGGCAGAGGGCGAAGCGGCGCCGTCCTCATCGACAAGCGGCGATCTGTACAACGCCATCGGAGTCGCGGCCGCGACCACATTCTCGGGCGCTCCGGCCGTGCCGTATATGGGCACGGGCGCAACGGATTCGATGTACCTGCGGCTGCGGAGCGTGCAAGCGTATGGATTGATGCCATTTCCGCTGACCGCGGAGGATTACGCGCGGATGCACGGCGACGACGAACGAGTGCCCGTGGATTCGTTTCGCAAGGGGATCGAATTCCTCTACGGAATCGTCAGCAATTTCGCGGCGGCGAAGTGAGGCGGGTTTAATTCACCCAGCTGTCGGGGTGAGAGGGCGGTTTGTCGTCGTGGTCGCGGACGTAAACTTCAAATTTCTTGCGCAGGCGGCGGCGCTTCCAATCGGAAAAGAAGTTGCGATAGTTGTAGAGGAATGAGCCGCGCCGCAGGTAGATGTATCCCGCCAGCATGCCGCCCAAGTGGCAGATGTGGCTCACATGATCGCCCGACGCGTCGATCGTGAAGAAGAACTCGAGAGCGCCCATGATGATGACGAAGAGGCGCATCGACATGCTGACGGGCAGCGGAAACATCCAGATGCGCCGCTCGGGCAACAACACCGCATTCGCCAGCAGAATTCCGTAGATCGCTCCGGAAGCTCCAATGGTCGGAATCGCCGCGATCCCGTGCCCGCGCGGATCGAGCGCCGTCCTGACGATCAGGTCGGTGAGGCCCGCCCCAACCCCGCAGATGAAAAAGTACACGTAGAACTTGCGCGAGCCCCACATGTGCTCGAGAGTGGCGCCGAACATGGCGAGATAGAGAAGATTGAATAGGATGTGCCAGATTCCGTCGTGGAGGAACAGATACGTGAAGAGCTGCCACACGAATCCGAAGTGGATGACATTGGCGGGCACCATCCCAAACCAATAGGCGAGGAATCCCTCGCCGGCAGGCCCCCAGATCAGTTGCGAACCTTCCTGGATGAGGAATACGGCAATGCAAATGATGCAAAGCGTTTTGACGGCGCGCGGGAAGTATTCGCCGAGGTCGAAGCGGTAGCCGTAGCCGCGGGAAAAGGAGCCCACGGACTAGAGTCTAAGGGCTTGCCCCGATGGAGTCAAAGGTACTCGGGGTTAGGTTACAAGGCGGGGAAGAGTGATACACCCCGATTGGAATCGCGTTGAATGCCCGATCGGGGTTAGAACACATATAGGGAAAAATTAGGCTACGCACTTTTTGCTGTTAGCCCTCGTCCATGGCCAAACGACTATCGTGCGCGCGCGTCGAGGCGCCGGTTCTCAGCGTTGGGGAAGCCCCCGGCCTGTGCCGGGGGCGCTTGCTCATACTACAAATTCCCGCTTACCGGCTGACCTCGACGCTTGTTCCTCCGGCGCCAGGGCCGCTAATGCGGGCACCTTCACCGTTGGAGACAATCTTGACCCACAGCGCGTCCTTGCCCTTGTAGTACGAGGTAGCGCTGGCCTTGCGCAGCGCATCGAGGCTCTCCTGCGGCGTACCCGAGGCTGCCGTGGCGAATCCCGGCAGCTCGAAGATCACCCACGAGCCGCTATCCAGTTCGCTCAGGCGCAGTGCGACGGACGGCCTTTCGGTGGTCACCTCGATCTCCGTGCCGGCGCGTATGTTGGTTGCGCCGGTTAGGGTGAACTCCTTGCCGTTGCGGCTCAGAATGACCGGCGTCTGAGGAGGTCCGCTGGGCCGGCCAAACACCGAGCCGGGATCGCGACGAACTACCACCTGGCCAGGAGCGGCTGTGCCGGGACGCGTTGCTGCACCCGAACCCATGGCTGCGCCGGGACCGGCGGATGCCGTTCTGGCAGCGCCTACTGCAGGGGCGCCGCCGCCACCGGGGATAGGGGGGAAGCCGCCGCCGTCGCCCGGGGCGCCAACAGCCAAGCGTCCCACATCGCCCTTGCACACGGCGGCATTCCAGGTTGGCTTGATCTCACAGGCGTCGTCGATGGCCATTCCGTCATCTGCGTCGTTGATCAGAATGTAGGAATCCGGGACGCCGCTGACCGAGCCGTCCACGTCGTGGAACACCGATGTTTTGTAGCTCCCATTGCCGTAATCATCGTTGGTCCACCTGTTCTCCATCGGCGGGAAATACACCGGCTTGGCGTTGATGAATTTCGCGCGCTGTACGGTGTTGTTGGTGCTCATTCCGAAGCTGGTAAACAGCAGATACGAGATCGCTCCCGTCTTGCGGGTGGCGTTGTCCTGGTAATTCACGAACGTGTCGTTGTCCAGTTCATGACGGTAATCGTAAAACTCGTAGCCGCGGATCGGGAAATCCGGAATTCCGGGCTCCGGCAAGCTGCGGCCGTAAGCGATCTCCGCCGGCGTGCTGGGATTGCCGATGTTCTCGGTTTCGCCCACGAACAGCGAGTCGACCACCCGTGACGTAAACGCCGAACGTCCGAAGTTGCCCGACGCATGCGTGTAGCCGATGCCGTTGTCGGCCAGCTTCAAATTCTTGAAGGTGTCCATCTCACCGCGGGCCCACATTCCGCTATTCCGGTTCTTGTAGCTGGTGAAATCCTCGATCACCGTCTCCACGATCGGGCTGTTTGCGTCAGCCGGATTGGCCAGGGCCATATGGCCGCCGGGCCTGATATGGCCATCGGGCTCAGGGCCGCGGTCGAACAAGAACCCGTCGAAGTTCGAATGGGCGGTGTTGCCCTTGAACTCCCGCAATCGCATTCGACGTGGCCAGGTTGTCTTGCTGATCTCCGTGCCGGCGAACGCGCCCGTCGGATGCTGCGGCAAGGCCAACCAGAAACCCGTCGCCTCGGACCCCGCGGCCACGTTGTCCCGGAAAATATTGTCTGGATTCGTGATCCAGAAAGTCGACGCCGTGTTGTCGGAAGGGATCAGGACATCCTTGGCGTTCTGGCCGGCCGGATCGAACACAACTTTGCCCTCCGATCCGATTGGGCCGAGGTTTGTCGGGACGCAGGGTTTGCCGTCCGGATGACACTTGGTCATCATTCCCAGGTTGTGGATGAACTGGTTGCCCGTTTCGACGCCGTCTTCCAGGAAGTAGCAGTGACCCACGGTGTTGTAGGCCACGTTGTTTTCCACTCGCACGTCGTTGGTGCCATGCACCGTCACGCAGCGGCTGTAGGTGTCGTGAATCGCTGAATTTTCGATGTACTGCCCTTTGCCTTCGCCGACCAGATGCCAGTGGATCGGATACCGGGCCAGATGCATGTTCTGACCCATGCGATTCAATTCGACGCCGGAGACATACATTCTAGACCCGGCCGTCGCCATGATATGCCCCCCGAAGTAGGAGCGTTCTGCGTCCTCCGAAGCCTGGATAAGAATATTTCGCGTCAGCATGCCGACTTCACCACGCTCGTCGACGCCGAACGTGATTTTGCCGAAATGCATGTACTTCAGGGGCTGATCGAGCCGGATCACGTTCCCGGCGATGACCGCGATGGTTCGCTTCTCCGCCTGCGTGGAATCGAAGTCGGTCGACGCCAGGACGATCACGTCCCCTTTTCGCCAGCCACTGGCATTCAATACTTTGATTCTGGCGCTACCGGCCTCGGCTGTTCCAGCGAGTTTGGTCCAGGAATTCGTCTGGTCACCATGCAGGTTCAGGGTTCCGCCCGCGATCACGATCCCGCGGTCGTTACCAGGGACATTGTTGGTGAGGGTGATGGTCGCCTTGCGCGTGTGAGGTTTGGCTTCGGTGCCGATTTCCAGTTCCCCGTGCACGACGATCGACTCGGTGGTCAGCTCGATGTCGGCTTTGTCCGAGAAGCTGAGTTTGCCTTTGATTTGCAAGGCGCCCAGCGACGGCGGACTGACGTCGAGCAGCACATCCTTGCCTTTTTCAATGGTGACCGTGTCCCCGGCGCGGGGCACCTTCCCGTCTGGCCAGGTGGCGGGATTGGACCAGAGCTCCTGCTTGACCGCCTGCGATCCTTGTTCCTGAGCCGCCACAACGACGCCGAATGCGCTGACGAGGAAGACTGCTGGAACGAGCAACGCAAAAAGGAACGAGCGATTTCGTCTTCTCATGTCATCAATCCCTCGTATGCAAAGGTGACCCCGCATCTTCCCGGCGCGCGGACCTTCGCGCGATTCCGCTCTCCTCGGGGCTCATGAGGCGCGATTATAGCTCGCCTGTCAACTACTGAGCGAAGCTTTGGGTCGATATACCCTGTTGGCGTCTTAACAATCGTAAGCGGATTATTTCTTGTGGCGCGATTAGTAAGGAAGTTCGGTTTACATGTCGATGATCGTGCGCGGAGCAAGGTGTAGGTTGAATCTGAACGCGGTATTGTTCATTTCGTGAAGTTTTTGGTGCGACAAGTGACATTTTAGCGCGATGGGACGAGTTCCCGATTGCCGCAGGTGGAGCGCCAAGCTAAGTTCAAGTGAACGGGATTGCCTTTAAGCATAGGCCATTGCACGGCTTAAGCAATCCGACCTCGTGACACTCCTGAGCGAGAAAGCGCCGGTCAAGTCTGCCTGCGGTTGATATGGGCGGACGTCGCGGGGTGGCAGTCTGGATAGAGAGCGATGACGAAGGCCAGAGTCGACGATTGGTTCGACCGGAGGACGCCGAACATGCGGATCGGAATTGGTTCGTGGATGAGGTGGTCGTTTCTCGGTTTGGCGCTGCTTTCAGTGGCCGCTTTTTGCCGCCCCGTCCACAGCCAGAGCGCGCCGTCCGTTCGCGTCGGCAACGTCGATATCACAGACATTCCCGAGGACTGGAGCCACCATTATGAGGTTTTCTCAGATCCCGGGACCGAGGAGGAAGCGCTTCAGAGCGGTCGCTACGAACAGTGGCAGAATGTCGTTAACAACCCTCGCTATGTGATTCAGCAGTTGAAGAGAAATGCGCGGGTGCACGGGCCAGCGTCTTTGGACGCAGACTACAGGTCCCGGTGGATCCTGGACGAGGCAGGCTACCGCGCCCGCTTTTGGATCATTGGGAGAATTCGACGGGCCTGGGGCTTGTCGGAAATCAGGAAAGATTGGAGCCAGTCCTTGGGCGGGACGGGTCTCGCCGACGGCCAGTATCCCGCAAAGTACCCCTTCGCGACTACAACCGCGAGCTGCAGCGACTATGTCGTTTATCCCACGGGAGCGATGGGATCTGGCACTCAGGCGACCATCATGGCGTTCAACAATCTTTACGTCGGCACCGGCGCCGACTCTTGCGCTAGCAGCAATCCTACGGTTGATTGGGCGTACAACACGGGTACGGGAGCCGTGGCAAATCTTTCGCCCGTTCTTTCTCTCGACGGAACGCAAGTGGCGTTCATCCAGGTCAGTTCCGGCGGCGTGGCCAGCCTGGTGGTCCTCAAGATGGCAAACTCCGGCGGTTCCCACAATGCACCCACGTTCGGCTCAGGAGCCGGCTCCGTGACGGCGGCGAATTATCGCAAGTGCACCGCTCCCTGCTTCACCGCGATCGCTCTCAACGGCAATCCCAACGATGCGGTTTCTGCGCCGTTTTACGGCTACGACTCCGACGATCTTTACGTCGGCGACAGCAGCGGCAAGGTCCACCTTTTTACCGGCGTCTTTAACGGAACGCCGGCCGAGACCACGACCAACTGGCCGGTCACCGCGAGCACGAATACTCCGGCAACGCTGACCTCTCCCATCTACGATTCCGGATCCAACCGGATCTTCGTGACCGATCAAGCCGGCTATCTGCACACATTCGCGGTGACGTCTCCCCCGGGCAGCGTTTCTACGTCAGGCCGTTTGGAGAACAATACGAGCAACGTGTTTGACTCGCCGATCGTCGATGGGACAACGGAGGAGGTTTACGCCTTTATCGGCTACAGCGGTGACCCGGGCCACACCGGCCACTCCAGCTACATCAATGTGTTCCCGGCTGCGGCCCTGGGCACGGTGACCACCGGCGCAGGCTCTGGCTATGGCACGGGAGTGTATTTTCCGAACGGTGGCGCCAGCAATCCCGCCACCTCACACATGCGTGCCGGCGACTTCGACTTCCAATACTATATTGGAGCCGGAACCACGGGAAATATCTACACCTGCGAAAACGGCACAATGTATCAGATCCCGCTGGCTACGATCACGGCCACGACGCCTACCGTGAACGTCTACAACACGCCAGTGAGCACCGTCGGCATCGCCTCGGCTTGCGCACCGGTGACGGAGTTCCAGAGTGTGTCGACGGCCACAACCATCAACAGCACTGGCGTGACGTCCGCGGCGCAAACAACGATACCTTTGGCTTCGGTCTCGGGGATGAGCACGACGGCGCCCAACAACTATCTCCTGGTGGGTTCCGAGATCATGAAAATCACCGCAATCGGCACCGGTTCTGTGACCGTTACGCGGGGGAGCCTCGGCACCACGGCTGGCTCCAGCTATCCCTCCGGCACCGCCGTGCAAGTAATCCAGGATTGGATGTTCACGAGCGTAGAGGCTAACTCAACCGTGGGTACATGCACTGCCGCTTCTGGTTGCCTGCTCAACTACAGTGTCCTTGGCGCCGGCACCACCGGCACGCCGACCACTGGGTTCCCGGCTGCGGGCGGTACGAGCGGCATCGTGATTGACAACCAGGTTCCGGCGGCGACCCAGGTGGGTGCGGAGCAGATCTACTACAATTTGCTCACCGGCACGACAAACAACGCCATTCAGGCATCGCAATCCAATCCGTAAACGCGTGTGAAGTTCTCCCCCGGGTAGCCAAGAGGCGGCTGACCGTTGCGAGACGGATTTCCTTTTGCCTTGTGGCGAGCAACTCGCCGATCTTCGGAAAATTCGCGTCTTTTTCTTGCCCCGCGTGCAGGCTATTTCAGGCCGCAAGGATTGACAGGACTTAGTCTATTAAACTAGACTATGTCGAGACGAGGTTCGCCCGAATGAAAAAAGAGGTCAACATTCATGAAGCCAAGACGCAGCTTTCGCGGCTCCTTCAGCGGGTTACTGCCGGCGAGGAGATCGTGATCGCGAATCGTGGCGTTCCGGTGGCGCGGCTGGTTCCTGTGCGCCAGGCCAAGGCGCACCGCGAGCTCGGGATCGAGAGCAGGCATTTGAAGGTTGCGGATGATTTCGACGCGCCACTGCCGGCGGCCATCCTGGCTGCGTTCGAGGGCCGGGAAAAGAGTTCGAGACGCGGGAAGCGATGAAGTACCTGCTCGACACGAGCGTTTTTCTTTGGGCGCTTGCCGCGCCCGGCAAGCTGAATCGGCGGGCACGGAGTCTCCTCTCGAATGAGCGCGAGGGACTATTTTTGTCCGCCGCCAGTTCGTGGGAAATCAGCCTCAAATTTGGACTCGGGAAACTGGAACTACCCGAGCCGCCCGCAAAGTACGTCCCGAAATGGATGCTGAATTGGGGCATTCGCGCGTTGGACATCTCGCATCTGCACGCGCTCGCGGTCGGTGACCTGCCGGCGCATCATCAGGATCCTTTCGATCGCATCCTGATCGTCCAAGCGGTGACGGAAGGCATGGTGTTGCTGACGGCGGATCGAATGTTTGAAAAATATCCGGTCGAGATGATTTGGTCCGGAGCCTGACGGCGAAGCCGCACGACCTGATCCACATTCCAGCTCAAGACAACGAACCGCAGGTTGCGGGCGCAAATTGCTTCTGATATACATGCCCCGCAAAGACTCAGACCGGGGGAGAATAATGAAACGAACATTTGCTGGAATTGGCCTGATTGGAATATCGCTCCTTGCCGCCGCGATTTTGTACCCGGCGATCGCTCGAGGATCGTCGAAGGCTGCTCAAGCCCCTGATGTGAATCCGCCGATGTGCGATCGGGAATGCTTGAACGGATTCGTGGATCAATATCTGGACGCGGTGGTGGCGCACGACGCGTCGCGGCTTCCCGTCACGCAATTCGTAAAATTCACGGAGAACGGGCAGCATCTCAGGCTCGGCGACGGATTTTGGCGGAGCGCCGTGAAGAGGGGCACGTACAAGTTCTACATCGACGATCCGCAGTCGGGCGAGGTCGGTTTCCTCGGCACGATGTACGAAGCGGGGCGCGGCGACGCGAGCGATCCGGTGCTCATCGCGCTGCGGCTGCGAATCTTCGACCGGAAGATCTCCGAGGTGGAAACGATCATCGCGCGCGGAACGATGGCGGCGGGCGGCGTGAAGAATCTCGAGAAGATGGGTGAGCCCCGCAAGCCGTTCCTCGAGGATGTGCCGCCGGCCGAGCGGATGTCGCGAATCGACCTGATTATGACGGCGAACAAGTATTTTTCGGGCATGCAACAGGACGATGGCAAGCACGACTACTCGTTCTTTGCGGATGACTGCAATCGGCTGGAGAACGGCATGCAGACGACCAATAATGCGAATCCGATGGGCGGCGCGGCAGCTTCGGGCGCTCCCCGGCCCGCGCCTTCGCCGAGATACGATCCGGCGCTGCACCAAACGATGTATTCGGCGGCGTGGTCGTGCAAGGATCAGTTCCGGTCGGGGCTGCTTCACTTTGTGACTCGAATTCGCGACCGCCGCTACCTGATCGTCGATCAGGAACGCGGGATTGTTTTCGCTTTTGGATTTTTCGACCACGAGGCAGGCGACACGCGGAACTTCGAAACGCCGACGGGCGAAAAGGTGACGGCCGGGCCGACCACTCCGTGGACATGGGAGATCGCGGAGATTTTCAAGGTCTACGGAGGACAGCTCCATCAGATCGAGGCGGTGCTGACCCAATCGCCCTACGGGATGGGGTCGGGATGGAGCAGCTGGGACGACTCGATGTCCGACCAGCCGCAGTTTTAGTTGCTTGCGGAAAAAGTCCAGAACCTGGCTTCAGGGGCTAAAGCCGGAAGATTCTGAGGGCTTTACGGCGGGGTTGAAACCCCGCCCTTCCACCGAAGGGCAGGTGAGCGGGGGGACAATGCGACGGAAACTTTGGATTGCCGCGGCGATCTTTGTCTTCCTGTGTGCTTTCGCGATCAGCAAGCCGAATGGCGTCCGAGCATCGGCGGGTGAACCGCGTCCTGCCGCGTCGAATAATTGCGACAGGGCATGCCTCGGCGGATTCGTCGATGAATATTTGAAAGCGCTGGTGGCGCACGATCCCTCGAAATTGCCGCTCGCGAAGAATGCGAAATTCACCGAGGACGGCGTCGAGCTAAAGCCGGGCGATGGGTTGTGGGCGACGGCGACGGGCCTCGGAACTTACCGGCTCGATTTCGCGGAGCCCGAAGCGGGCGAAGCCGGGACTTATGCGTTGGTGCAAGAGAACGGCACGCCGGCGATTTTGTGGCTGCGGCTGAAAGTGGCCAAGCGTGAAATCACGCAGATCGAAACGCTCGTCGCGCGCAAGCAGACGACTTCACTGCTGAACACGAACAATCTGACCACACCGCCGCCGATTTTCACCGAGACGGTGCCGGAAGCGGAGCGTCCTTCGCGCGAGGAGATGGTTTCGATCGTCAACAAGTACTTCGACGGAATCGAGCAGGGCAACGGCGACATCGTGCCGTTCGACAAGGACTGCGTGCGAATCGAGAACGGCGTGCAGACCTGCCCGGGGTCCGCCTCTTCGCGGCTCGGCGCTTTGAGCTGCGGCGCACAGCTCAGCACGAAAATATTTACGTACATTCAGTCCGTGAGCCCGCGGCGGTTTCCGATCGTCGATAGGGAGCGCGGGTTGGTGCTCGCGCGGGTGCGATTCAACCACCCGGGCTCCCAGCAGATGGTGGATGTGCCCGGGCGTGGGATGATGAGCATGGGCGCTTTCTCGCAGTGGCCGAACAGCACGCAGATCGCGGAGCTCTTCAAGGTGGAGAATCGGAAGATTCGCGAAATTACCGCGGTGATTGTTACGGGGACATATAAGGCGCCGACCGGCTGGGAATAGCGGGAAGAGTTTCCTCAGGGGCTAAAGCCGAAGTACTGCCTGCCCTGAATGTCGGAGCTGAAGCTCCGACCCCCTAAAGAGCATCGCATGAAGCGGTGATGGCCCGTCTTGAAGCAGGCGCTCTTTCTCTTTCCTAGTTCATTCGCGAATCAGAACGGGCGCGTGTACGGCGCGAGTGAAGGCGAAACGGCGCGGCACATGAGTCCACGATTTCCTTCGCCACCCAAACCGGCCCGACGAGAAAATAGACTACGCCCTGGAAAAACGCGGGCTTGTTGCCCTCGATTCGATGGCCGGCGAAGAGAAGTATCCAGCCGCCGACGAAAAGGGACAGGCCGATTCGCCAGTGCGTCAGGGCCAGCAGAACGATTCCCGCCAGAATCAAGGGGATCCCGATTCCGTGGAGCAGCTTATTCCACGGGTTGGTGTGCTCGTGATCGTACTGCGACATGTACCGATTCAAAGAAACCATCGCGCGCTCCCAGCTTTTCAAGCTTTACGACTCGGCCGAGCGTGTAACTATAGATCAAAACGCGAGCGGCGGCATATTGCTTCGAGCGTTACCCTATGGTTATATGGCTGGCGCGCGTCGCGTTTCGGGGTCATCCGGAGGCATCCGTGGAGACGATCGATCTCAGGCCGCTCAGCCTAGGCGAGCTTCTGGACCGCACGTTCAGCCTTTACAAGAAGCACTTCTGGCTTTTCGTGGGCATCATGGCGATTCCCTCGGCGTTCATGATTCCCGCGAATATTCTGATCCTTAGCTTCCAGGGATCGTTTATGAACATTTCTCCGGGCCGCCCTCCCGTGCTTCCCGCGCCTGGATATATCGCCGGGGTGATTCTGGGCTATATGGCATTCATGGCAGTTTTCCTGGTCGTCTACTCGATCGCGATCGGGGCCGCCACCGGCGCCGTGGCGGATGCCTACCTCGGGCGGCCGTCGACGGTGCGCGGGGCCTATGCGCGAATTCGCGCGAAATTCTGGAAGCTGATCGGGGTCGTCTTCAATATTTTTCTGCGAGTTTTCGGCATCCTTTTGCTCATCCTGTCGGTCGCGGTTGGTGTCGCTGTGGCAATCGCGTTTGCCAGCGGGATGCGGGGCAGCCCTAATCCTATCGTTGTGGCCGTGATGCTTCTGCTCTTTTTGTTCGTCTACGTTGCGGCGCTGGTTTTTTGCGTTTGGTTCGCGCTGCGTTACGCGGTTTCAATCCCCGTGCTGATGATCGAAAACCTGGGAGTGATGGACACGATCCGCCGCAGCGTTTTTCTGACGCGCGGACGCCGGGGGCACATCTTCCTAGGGTTGCTGGTGGCCACGATCATCGCGTATGTGGGGAACTTCCTTTTTCAGGGACCGTTTACGATCGCTGCGATGATTGATGCGATGCGAGGGCAGTGGCCCTTCTGGCTTGCATCCACGTCGGCTGTGGCAGGCGCGATCGGAAGCGCGATCACCGGGCCAATTTCGCTGATCGTGATCGTTCTCTTGTATTACGACACGCGGATTCGCAAGGAAGCGTTCGATTTGCAATTCATGATTTCTTCGCTCGACCGGCCCGCGCCCGCGGCAGGAACGGTTTCTCCGGCGTGAGGCAAGCTCTCGATTGGGAACGATTTTGAAACGCGCGGCCCGGCTATCTCTCTCTCTGATCCTCTTGGCGCTTGTTGCGCCGGCGGCTTTCTCTCAAGCCGGGGCGGGATCCACGCGGCCTCTCACCCTGCAGGAGTATGTTTCGGAGCTGGATCGCTGCTCGGCTGTCCTCAACAACCACCAAAGCGATGCTGCGGCGTTTCGCGATCTTCGCGCGACGCTGCCTGCGCAGTGGACCGTCGCCGATGGCGGGCAAGTTTATACGGTAAGCACCGACTGGCTGACCGGCGCGCTGGCCGGGCTGCGGACCGACACGCCGGCAAACAACGCGCTGCTTACGGGGACGCGACAGCGGCTCGCGGCGTTGCGTGCGGCGGCCGAAGGCCTCGAAGAGCAATCGCATTCGGCCAGCTTGCAGCAATCGCGCGCCCAACTGGACCACATTTTGAGCGCGAAAGAATTTCAGAATGGCCACGGACCTTCGTGGTTCGATCTCCTGAAGGCCCGCATCTACGATTGGATCGGACGAAAACTCGAGTGGTTGCTGGGCCATTTTCGCCATGGGCGCACGATCGGAAACGTGATCGCGTGGACCGTGATCGGGCTTGCGGCGCTTTTGCTGGCGCTCTGGGCGGTGCGCGCTTCGCTTCGCGGCGCAAAGCGGACGGAGATGGATCTCGGCGGCGCCGCGCGGCCCGAAGGCGGCTGGCGAGACTGGCTGCGGAACGCGCGGGCAGCGGCCGAGCGCGGAGATTACCGCGCCGCGATTCATGGCGCCTATTGGGCCGGCGTGATGCGGCTCGAAGAGGTTCATCGGCTGCCGCAGGATCGCGCGAGGACCCCGCGCGAGGCGCTGCGGCTGATCCGCCGCGAAAGCGCGGAATACGCGCCGCTCGCGCAGTTGACGCGGCGTTTTGAACTCGTCTGGTACGGCTATCGCTCGGCCACGCAAACGGACTGGAGCGACGCGATCGAGCAATTGGAGAAACTCGGATGCCTGCCTTCCTCGATGCCGGCGACCGCCGCCTCCTGATCGGCGCCGGAGTTGCGATGGTGGTGCTGCTCGCGCTGACGTTTGCGCTCGCGCCGGCGCCCGCGCAGCAGTCGATTGGCTATCCTTCCAGCTATTCACCGGAATGGGCCGGCGCCAAGGCGGCGTTTTTGCTGCTCAACCAACTGGGATATCACGCGGAGCGCTGGGATCGCCCTCCGGAAGAGCTGCCGGCCGATCCGCGAGGCGCTGTCCTGATTCTGGCCGAACCGTCCGAAGATGCATCGAATGAAGAACGGATGGCCATTCGCGAATTCGTTTCGGACGGCGGGCGCGTGCTTGCGCTCGGCGGCGCGGCTGCGAAATTGGCGCCGGATGCCTCGGCAAAGGAAGTTCCGAGCTGGGATTTGAGCTCCAAGACCTATTCGTCGCTGCTGCCTTCGCCGCTGACGCACGACGCTCCCGAGATCACGATGATCGCGCCGGATGAGTGGACGGCGCACAAGCCCGCGCAACTCGGGCTGTACGGCAGCGCGGAGAAACCCGTCGTGGTTTCCTACCGCGTCGGGCGCGGCGAAGTGATCTGGTGGGCGTCGTCGGCGCCGCTCTCGAACGGATTGATTCGCGAGAAGAGCAATCTCGCGTTCTTCCTGAATGCGGTGGGACCGACATCGTCGCGCGTCCTGTGGGATGAGTATTTTCATGGCGCGCGAGGTACGCTCGCTTCGTATTTTGCGGAAACGCCACTGCCGTGGGCTGGCTTGCAGATCGGCATCGCGTTTCTTGCGGCTGTATTCACATTTTCACGCAGGGCAGGACCGGTGCGGGTGCCCGCTGTCGAATCACGGCTTTCGCCGCTTGAGTTTGTGGAAACGCTGGGCGATCTGTATCAGTCCGCGCATGCTTCGCCGGCTGCCGTGGGGGTCGCATATCAGCGATTCCGCACGTTGCTTTCGCGAAAACTTGGCGCGACGACAAAAGCCAAGATTCCGGAACTCGCTCGCGCGGCGTCTGGCCGATTTGGCTGGCCGGAGGCGGCGCTTCTCGATACACTCGCCCGCTCGGAGCGCGCGATGCGGAATATCAATCTCGACGAAAAAGAGGCGCTGGAGCTGGTCCGGCAGCTGCACGACTACTCGGATCGCATCGAATCCGCGCGGCACACAAAACGGGAGACGATCTGATGGAAATGAACGCGGCCGCTCTGGCCTCGCACGTACGAAAGGAATTCGGGAAGGTCATCGTGGGGCAGGAAGATGCGGTCGATCAGCTCTTGCTCGTCGTGATGACCGGTGGCCACGCGCTGGTCGAAGGCGTGCCGGGGCTGGCCAAGACGCTCGCCGTCAAATCGCTGGCGCACATCTTTCGCCTGCAATTTCAGCGCGTGCAGTGCACGCCGGACCTGATTCCGGCGGATATCCTGGGCGGCAATATTTTCGAGCCGTCCTCGGCAACTTTCCGGCTGCATCGTGGGCCGATCTTCACCGATCTTCTGCTGGTGGATGAAATCAACCGCATGCCTCCCCGCACGCAATCGGCGCTGCTCGAGGCGATGGAAGAACAGCAGGTGACGATCGACGGGACGAGCTATCCGCTTTCGCAATCGTTTTCCGTTTTTGCGACGCAGAATCCGGTGGAATTCGAGGGGACGTACCCGCTGCCGGAAGCGCAGCTCGACCGATTCCTGATGAAGATTCGCATCGGGTATCCCGAGGCGTCGCAGGAGTCGGAGATTCTTTCGCGCTACCAGGGAGGATTCGAGGCGAGGAATCTCGATCGAGCGGGGCTCGAAGCTGTCCCGACGGAAGCGCTGCAGGCCGCGCGAGCCGAGGCCGGTCGCGTCCGCGTGGAGCCGAAACTTTTCGAGTACATTGTGGCGATCGTCCGCGCGACGCGGAATTCGGCAGCGGTGAGCCTCGGGGCAAGCCCGCGGGCGGCGATCGCGATGATGCTGGCGGCCAAAGCCGCGGCGGCGATGGAGGGGCGCGATTTCCTGATTCCGGACGATGTGAAGGGCATCGCCCCGCCGATTTTGCGGCACCGCATGATCCTCAAGCCGGAAGCCGATCTCGAGGGCGTCACGCCGGACCAGGTGGTGGCGGAAGTGGTGGCCGGGATCGCTGTTCCCAAGTGAAATGACGGAAAAACGACTCTCCCCGGCGAATGTCGCCGCGCGGGCGCAGAGCGCCGGGCGCATGCCGGTGGCTTTCGGCCGGCGATTCTTCCTGTTTCTCTTCATGGGGCTTGTCTGGATTGCGCCCGCTTGGCGCGATCCGCGCTTTCTCTACGCGATGGCTTTGTGGGATGTGATGGCAATCGCGCTGTGGGCCTGGGACCTGAGCCGCTTGCCGAAGCCGGAGCAGATCGAGGTGCAGCGCGTTTGGAGCGAGCCGCTGGGGCTCGCGAAGCCGATGCGCGTCGCGATTGAACTCCGGAATACTTCTCGCGCTTCGATCTCAGCGAAGGTTACCGACGAGCCGCCGCAAACTTTCTGCAACGGACTTCCGAGCTTTGAAATTTCCGTCAGGGCTGGGGCCACGGCGAGCGGATCGTACGCGATCGAACCTCGGTCGCGCGGCGACGCAAGCTTCGGCGACGTTTGGCTGCGATATTCGAGTCCGTTTCTTTTCGCCGAGCGCTGGGCGCGTGCGAGCATGGCGCAGACCGTGCGCGTCTATCCGAACATCGAGGAAGCGCAGAAGCTTCGCATCTATTTGATCCGCAGCCGGCAGATCGAGCTCGAAAAGCGGTTGAAACGCCAGCGCGGCTACGGCAGGGAATTCGAGAGCCTGCGCGAGTATCGAGAGGGAGACGAATGGCGCGACATCTGCTGGAGCGCGACGGCGCGGCGAGGCAAGCTGATCACAAAAGTGCATCAGATCGAACGCAGCCAGACGGTGTGGATCGTTCTCGACGCAGGACGCCTGCTGCGAGCGCGCGTGGATAACCTGACGAAGCTCGATTACACGGTCGAAGCGGCGCTGGGGCTGGCTCAGGTGGCATTTTATTCGGGCGATCGCGTGGCGCTGCTTGCCTATGGGCGCAAGCCGCAGCAGCGCGTGGCGCCGGGGCGCGGGATGTCGCACCTGCGCGCGATGGTGGAAAGCCTGGCGCTGGTGCACACGGAGCCGTTTGAGGCGGATCACCTGCTGGCGGCGGAATTGCTTCTTTCGCTGCAGAGCCGGCGCAGCCTGATCGTGTGGCTCACCGATTTGGCGGAGACGGCGGCGACGCCGGAGGTGATCGAGTGTGCCGCGCGGATGGCGAAGCGGCATCTGGTGCTTCTCGGAATCATCGGGCAGCCGGAATTGCATCGGGTGGTTGCGGCGAATCCCGAGAACAAGAGTGAAATGTTTCGCTATACGGCAGCGCTTGAAATCGTGCAGAGGCGCGACCTGCTGCTGCGCCGGCTGCGACAGCAGGGCGCTCTTACGCTCGAAGTGGATCCCACGAAGCTATCGACGGCCGTCGTGAACCGCTATCTCGAGGTGAAGGAACGAAGCTTGCTCTAAGAGCTGCCTTCGAAAGGTCCGCGGCGGAGGCGAAAACCTTTGTCAGACCAGGTTTTTTTCCTCGCCCAAATCTGCACTCAAGGACAGGTGAAATCCTTCGCGCGTTCTGCCAGCATATTTATGTGATGTATTGCCCGCTTCCTCGATGGAAGCCGGAAGCTCTTTGAAAACTTGGAAGGTCGGTTAGTCCAGCCGCCGTAAGAGCGCTGGATTCTCGCTCATTCTCGCCCAACGTCTCAGCTTGCGTAGCGCAATTTCTAATCGACATTTGGCGATTAGAAATCGCCGTAATCCGCTGAAAACAAAAGAGGGCACCCCATTCTAATCGACACGGTTAGAGCAGGTTTCCGCAGCATCTTTTCGCTGATTTATGGGAGAACCCCTCTTCAAAAATCTGAAAAAAAACGGGGCTCTCAATCCGACCGGAGCCCCGGAGAGGCGCAAGAACATAGCCCACGGCGTAAGCCGTGGGACCCTAGGCGGCATATGCAGCTTAGCCCGCGAAGCGGGCGTAAGAATGTTGTGGTTCTTGACGAATAGGCGTACCTCATGCCTAAGGCGAGGAGCCCGCAGGACGACCTTCGATCTTGCTCAGGGTAAACCGGCGTTACACGCGGAGTCTTCTAGCCGAGCGAAGCCGGTGCGGCTGACGTTTCGGGCGGTTCTGCGGCGCGCGGCTGGCGAGGGGCTTTGCGTTTCACGTAGAGGAGAAGCAGGCCGAAGAGGCCGGCCGCCAGCGTGTACTTCAGCGCGCCGGGCAGATCGGAGGGCGAGACGAATCCTTCGATCGTGCCAGCAACGATCAACATGGGAATGATGCCGAGAACCAACTTCACGGCTCGTCCGCCTTCAAACGCGATGGAATCCTTGCGTGGCAAAGTGCCGGGAAACAGCAGGCCCTTGGCGAGCAGCAGTCCTGCTCCTCCGGAGATGAAGATCGCGGGCAATTCGAGGACTCCGTGCGGCGCGACGAAGCTGTACAGCTTATCGGCCATGCCCGCCTGCCAGCATGCGGCGGTGACGACGCCGAGGAGAAATCCGTTATACGCCAGCAGGTAGACGGTGCCGATGCCCGCGGTGATGCCGAGAGCGAAGGTCGTCAGCGTTACGGTGAGATTGTTCGTCATGATGGCGCTCGAGGCCAGCGGCTTCACCGTGACGAGCGACTGCGTCCACATCTGGCGCTTCGCGATTGTGTCCATCATAGCGCTGCTGAGCATGTACTCCTGCAGCCGCGGATCGACGATCGCCATCATCATCCCAGCCGCGGCGAGGGCGAGGAAAATCGCGAATGCGGCGAACGTGTAGGGCAGCGTTTCGTGGAAAATCTCGGGGAACGTGTCGCGATAGAAGCCGATGATCCCGCCACCGCGCGCGCGCCGCCCCATGTAGATCAGGTTGTGCGCTCGGCCGAGAAGTTGATTCAGATAGTGCGTGAGATTGCGGCTGGAAGCATCCTCGCGGATGGTGGCAAGGTCCGAGGCGGTTTGACGGTATAATAGGGCTAATTCCTGAAGTTCACTGTGCGTGAGGGCACGGACGCCGTTGCGACCGGAGCGGGCGATAAGCTCATCGATGCGCGCCCAATAGGGGCGGCGCTTCTGAAGCCAGCTGGTGGAGATCACCGATGTCCTCTTTCGACAAGCTTACCATCGAAACGCCGGAGCAAACGGCTCTCGAGTTTCCGCTTGCCGGAATCGGCAGCCGGTTTCTGGCGCTCGCGGCGGACACGCTTTTACAGCTAGCGGTCGCGTGGGTCGTAGTCATGATTTTCGCGGTTTCCGCAATTTCCCTCAGCCTTTTCTCGAAGGTCGCCGGGATATGGACGTTCGCGATCATGGTTTTTATTCTTTTCAGCGTGCAGTTTGGCTATTTCGCGTTGTTCGAGGCGCTCTGGAACGGACAAACTCCCGGCAAGCGCTGGACGCATCTCCGCGTGATCAAGGATACGGGGCGGCCCATCAGCGCCTACGACGCAATTCTGCGCAATCTGCTCCGCATCGTCGACGCGCTGCCAACGATGTACGCGACGGGGCTCATCGCCATGCTGATCAGCAAGGAGAACAAGCGAGTGGGCGACTACGCGGCGGGCACCGTGGTGATACACGAGAAGCCGCTGCAAGGCGTCAGCTCGATCTGGCAACAGTCCGAGACTCCGGCACAGCCTCCCGCCACGGGCACGCTTCCCCAGCTCACCGTCGAAGAACTGCAACTCGTGGAGGCGTTTCTCGACCGCCGCGGCAGCCTCGAACCGCACGTGCGCAGCGCGATGGCTCGCCAAATCGCCGACCGGCTGGCCGAACGATGGGCGATCCCGGCGGAAGATCGTCCCGACGCGGAGAAATTCCTCGAGGCTGCCGCCGAGCAGCGACGGCAGACCGCCCGCTTCCGCTAGACCAAGGCCTCGCACTTCCAATTCAAAAAAACACGGAACAAAGCGCCCCGGGCGGGGCAATAATGAATCGTGGCGTTGCGGACAGGTACCTTTCGCGCATGAAACGGGTTGCCGCACTTCTTCTTCTCTGCGCCTTCGGGCTCTTTGCGCAGGCGAACGACGGAGAACTGCACCTGAAGATCACCGACCCATCCGGACTCGGTGTGAAAACAACAGTCGATATACGAAGCGAAGCGAATCAGTATCACAACACACTGGAGACCGACGAAGAAGGCAAGGCGGTCGCCAAGAACCTGCCTTACGGTGTGTACCGAATCACGATTCGTGAGCCGGGCTTTGCCGAAGTGTCCCGAAGGGTGGAAGTGCGCTCATCGGTTCCCACGAATTACGAGATCAAGCTCGAACTGTCTCCGGTGAATGCAGCCGTCACGGTCACGGAAGCAAGCACGCTGATCAATCCCGATCAGGCGGGGTCCGTGAGCCAGATCGGCTCGAACGCGATTCAAGACCGGTTCACCTCGCTCCCGGGGCGCTCGCTGCAGGATCTGGTGAATTCACAACCGGGGTGGCTTTATGAAGGCAATGCGGTGCTGCATCCGCGCGGCTCGGAATATCAGACGCAATTCGTGATCGACGGCATTCCGCTGACGGACAATCGCTCGCCAAGCTTGGGCCCGGAAATCGAAGCGGACGACGTGCAATCGATGACGGTCTACACCGCGGGCATTCCCGCCGAGTATGGGAGAAAAATGGGCGGCGTGATCGAGGTCAACACGATTCCCGACACGCAGCCGGGATTTCACGGGCAAGCGGTGCTATCGGGCGGCAGCTTCGACACCGCAGGGATGTTCGGGCAGGCGCAGTACTCATGGGGCAAGAACAGCGTGGCATTCAGCGCCGATGGGAGCATGACCGACCACTACTTGAATCCCGTGGTTCCGGAAAATCTTACGAACACGGGTACGACGGGTGATTTCTCGGTCGATTTCGAGCGGGACCTGACTGCCAAAGATCACATCGACCTGACCGTGCGGCACGAGCTCGCGCGCTACGAGATTCCAAATGAGTTCGTCCAACAGGCAACTGGGCAGCGGCAGGACGCGGATAACTTCGAGACGATGGGGATCGCTTCCTACCAGCACGTTTTCTCGTCGAACGCGGTCGCGGACGTCCGGGCGATGATCCGCGAGAACTCGAACGATTTCAATTCGAACGCCGATTCGACGCCTGTGGAAGTGTTCCAGCACAACTGGTTTCGCGAGGGATATTTCAAGGGTACGGTTACCATCGACCACGGGCACCACGAATGGAAGTTCGGCGCGGAGTCGGACAATATGTTCCTGAACGAGAATTTCAGGTACGCGATCACCGATCCCACGCAATATGATCCGAGCACGCCCCTTACTTTTGCTTTTTTGGCGAATCGCCCGGACCTCGAACAGTCCGCATTCATCCAGGATCTGATTCGACTGGGAAATTGGACCATCAGCGCGGGGTTGCGCTGGGATCACTATCAGCTCTTGTTGAACCGGCAAGGCGTAAGCCCGCGTTTCTCGATTTCGCGGTATTTTCCCTCGGCCGATCTCATGTTGCACTTTTCCTACGATCGAGTTTTTCAGACGCCGTCATTCGAGAACATCCTTCTCTCGAGTTCGACGGCGGCCGCGAAGCTCAGTACGATCTCGATGCAATTGCCCGTCGAGCCTTCGGAAGGGAACTACTACGAAGTGGGGCTGACGAAAGCCTTCTTCAAGAGATTCAAGCTGGACGCCAACTACTACCGCCGGTACTTCAACAACTTCGCGGACGACGATCAGATACAGAACACGACGATCAGCTTTCCGATCGCCTTCCGCAAGGCGGTCATCTACGGCAGCGATGCGAAAATCGATTTGCCGAACTGGAAGCGCTTTTCGGGTTTTGTCAGCTACTCGTACCAGGTCGGCAATGCGTGGTTTCCGGTGACCGGCGGTCTTTTTCTTGGCGACAACGCGGTGATACCGACGACCGGCCATTTTCCGGACTCGCAGGATCAGCGCAACAGCGTTCGCGGGCGGGTTCGTTATCAGATCACGCCACGTTTGTGGATCGCGGGCGGGATCGAATATGACAGCGGACTGCCGTTTGCGTTCGACGGCACGTACGATCAGGCGCTCGCCGAATATGGCCAGCAGGTGATCAGCCGGATCAACTTCGCGCGCGGCCGCATATATCCCTCGTTCTTGGTGGATGCTTCCGCTGGCGCCGATCTCTATAAGTCAGATCACGTGAAGGTGCAGTTGCAGGCTGACGGCGAGAACCTTACCAACGTGCTGGATGTGCTGGATTTCGGAGGATTGTTTTCCGGCAATGCCATCGGGCCGTCGCGCAGCTTCGCGTTGCGTCTCAGCACAACTTTCTAAGCGGCGGCGCCGTTCGTTTGAGCGCGCTTTCCGGGCGCGCGCTTTTTCCGGATGATTTCGATGAGTTCCTGAGCGGCCGCTGTGAGCGGCCTGTCCCGACGGTAGACCAGATACAATCTCCTGACCACTCGCATCTGGCGAATGCGGAGGGCGCGCAGGCCGCCGCGCGCGACCTCGCTTTCGACGCACATGCGCGGGACGATGGCGACTCCTTTTTTCATTTCCACGAGCATTTTGATGCTTTCGAGAGTGGGCATTTCGATATCCATTTGCAGCGGAACGCGGTGGCGCGCGAACATCTGAATCACGCGCTGGCGATAGGGCGATTCCACGATGTGCGCGACGAATGTTTCCTGCCCGAGATCCTTGATATCGACATCCTTCCGCTTTGCCAGGCGATGACCCGGCCACACGACGAGGACCAATGAATCGCGATGGAATTCGACGGCGGCGAGATCACGCTCTTCCGGCAGGTAGGAAATCACTCCGATATCGAGATGATGGTTGAGTACCTCGCGTGGGACGTCGCGTGAAAATACACGATGGACCTTGATGTGAATCTTGGGATGCAAGCGGCGATAGCGATCGAGGGCGGGAAGCAGCGCGTGAATCGAGCTCTCGTTGACGCCAAGGGCGAGCTGCCCGCGTTCGAGGCCTCGCAGATCGTTCATCCCCTTGCGGATTTCCTCGCGCAGATTGAGCATGCGGTCGGCGTATTCGAGCAGGAGGGCGCCGGCATCGGTGAGCATGCGCGCTCCCGAGCCGCGAACGAACAGCGGCTGCCCGACCCACTCTTCGAGCTTGCGGATCGAAATGCTGATAGCCGGTTGCGTGCGGTAGAGCTTTTCGGCGGCGCGGGAAAAGCTGTGTTCGCGCGCGACGGTCTGAAACACCTGCAGGGATGCGAGATCCAAAGCGGCTCCTCTCTTGTCAGGATTATATATAAGAGGGATTTATCTCGCGTGCAACAATTATAAATTGGACTCCTTGACTCTGCGGCGGTTCACTGGTAATCGTAGAAAGAAGGAGCAGCGATGGATACGGTGCAGATTTTCGATACGACCCTGCGCGATGGAGAGCAGTCGCCGGGGTTTTCGATGAATCGTGAGGAAAAGCTCCGGCTCGCGCGCCAGATCGAAGAGCTGGGCGTGGATATCCTTGAGGCTGGCTTCCCGATAGCCTCGCCGGGCGACCTCGAAGCCACGCGCGCCGTCGCCGCCGAAATCAAGCAGTGCAAGGTAGCGGCGCTCGCCCGCGCGCGCCAGGACGACGTAGATGCGGCGCTGCGAGGTCTCGAGCCTGCCGCCAAGCCCCGCCTTCATCTTTTCCTTGCCACTTCGGATCTGCACTTGAAACACAAGCTTCGCAGCACGCGCGAACAGGCGCTCGATCAGATCGCGAAGATGATTCGCTTCGCGCGCCAGCACTGCCCGGAGATCGAATTTTCGGCCGAAGATGCCAGCCGCACCGAGATGGATTACCTCTGCCAGGTCGTGCTTGCCGCGGTTGAAAGCGGCGCTACGATCATCAACTTGCCGGACACGGTCGGCTATTCGACGCCGGATGAATACGCGGAAATGTTCCGGAAGGTGCGGGCGAGGCTCGGAGCGCATCCCGAAGTGATCTTGAGCGCGCATTGCCACGATGACCTCGGCTTGGCGTTGGCCAATTCGCTCGCTGCCATCGAGGCGGGCGTGCGGCAGGTGGAATGCACGATCAACGGGATCGGGGAGCGCGCTGGAAACGCGTCGCTCGAAGAATTGGCGGTAGCGCTGCACGTACGGCAGAACCACTACCAGGTAGAGACGCACCTCACGCTCGAAAAGCTTTATCCCACCAGCCGAATGCTCACCGCGATCACAGGAGTTTCGGTGCCGCCGAACAAAGCTGTGGTAGGAGCGAATGCTTTCGCGCATGAGGCGGGCATCCATCAGGACGGCATCCTGAAAAATCCGCTGACGTACGAGATCATCGTTCCGGAAAAGGTAGGCGTGCCTGCGAGGAAGCTCGTGCTCGGGAAACACTCGGGACGGAACGCGTTTCGCGCGCGATTTGCGGAGCTGGGCTACGAGACCTCGGATGCCGAACTTATGGAGTGTTATACCCTGGCCATCGCACGCGCGGACGCCGAAAAAGAAGTCAGCGATCGCGACTTGATCACGATCATTCACCAGGTGCGCCGCGGGCGTACGCCCGTGAATGCCGGGCCGGCAGCGGCCGCGCACTGACACACGGGAACTCAACTCCGCGATGACCAAGCTGCGAAAGAAAATCGCGTTACTGCCGGGCGATGGGATCGGGCCGGAAGTGACAAACGCGGCCGTGCAGATTCTTCAGGACTGCGCCGCGGCGTTCGGCCATCACTTTGAGTTTCGCGAACTCCCCTTTGGTGGGAATGCGATTGACCTGTGCGGCGCGCCTCTGCCCGACGCTACGCTCGCCGAATGCCGTGCGTCCGACGCGATCCTGCTTGGCGCGATCGGCGGGCCGAAGTGGGAGGGCTTGCCGTTTGGCACGCGCCCCGAAGCCGGTCTGCTCGGGATTCGCAAAGAGCTCGGTCTATACATCAATCTTCGGCCGATTCGCTTGCGCACGGCGCTCCGCGATATTTCTCCGCTGCGCCCCGAGCGACTGGGCGATTGCGATTTCGAAATCGTGAGGGAATTGGCGGGCGACATCTATTTTGGCGAGCACAAGATCACGAGCGAGAAGGCCAGCGACCTTGCCGAGTATTCCGTTTTCGAGATCGAGCGAGTGGCCCGCTATGCCTTCGAGCGAGCCGCGGCGCGCGGGAATCATTTGACGAGCGTGGACAAAGCCAACGTCCTCGCCAGCTCGACGCTTTGGCGCGATACCGTCTCGCGGTTGGCGCGCGAATATCCGAGCGTGAAGCTCGATCACCTCTACGTCGACAACGCCGCGATGCAGATTCTGCTGCGGCCCACGCAGTTTGACGTGATTCTCACCGGCAACATGTTTGGCGACATCCTGAGCGACGAGGCCGCAGCGCTGGCCGGATCGATCGGCCTGATTCCTTCATTGAGCCGCGGACGGCCGGACCAGCCCGCGCTCTACGAGCCGATTCATGGCTCGGCTCCCACGCTCGCCGGAAAAGACGTGGCGTGCCCGCTCGGCGCAATTTTTTCGGCGACGCTAATGCTGCGCGAGTCGTTTGGGCTCGAGGCTGAGTCACAATGGATCGAGGTGGCCGTCGATCGTGTGCTCGAACAAGGGTACCGCACCACGGACATCGCCGAGCCCGGCGGACGCGTGGTGCGCGGCTCTGAATTCACCGCCAAATTGCGCGGCGAATTGCGCGAGGCACCGGCGCAACATGCGCGCAGCGGCGCGTAGTCGAAGAGTGTCTTCAGGGGCTAGAGCCCGGCTTTTCCTCGCCTGAATGTCGGAGCTGAAGCTCCGACCCCCTAATAAGCATTCATGAGATGCTTGGCTTTGTGCGTCTCGCTGGGCTGACTTCTGGTCAGTGACTTTGCGCGAGATCGTGCGGGGGAAGAAAGAGCCGGCGAGACGCCGGCGCTACGCAAGCCGCCCTAGCCGCAGGATGTCAACAGAGCTGGATAGCGTCTAGTCAAACGAGGAGACTTCCTCAGGATTGTTTCGGGATTCTGAGGACCACGGTGCTTGCGAGAAGATCGTGCGCCGCCTGTTTCTTCAGTGTGAACGCCGCGAAGAGAAAACCAACCGTAAGAATGACTCCGAATACCAGCTTTCCCAGATAGCGGCCTGACGCGCGCGTAAAGCTAATCCGGTGTCCTTTGAGATCCGTGACCACCAAGCGAAACAGTCGCTTGCCGGGGGTCGCCTGCCACCGGGAACTTTCAAATGACGCGCAGTAGAGCCAGCTGATCATGAAAATCAGAAGCCGGATGGCCATGGTTTGGCGATTGATGGTGGCGAACCAGTCCCAAGAGACATTCATGGGGATTGCACCACGCTCGACGAGCGGCACGAAAATCACAAGCAGCGCTACGAGCGCGATGAGTAACGAATCAAGGATGTAGGGAACTGCACGGAGCCAAAACCCTGCGTAGACGACCGAGCGACGAACGGCGGGCCGCGCCGTTGCCGCGAGCCCGGGTTCGGAGGTGGGAGGCGGGTCGCCTACCGGTTCTCCACAGGAGGCGCACACCCGCGCGACGTCACTCAGCGCCTGCCCACATCTGGGACATGTCAATGCGTCTTCCTTCGAGGCTGGTTTTGGTTTTGGCTACGCACTCCGAATAACGAGGCAGCTTGCGATCATGTCGTGCAGCGCCTGCTTCTTTTCGGTGACACCCGCCATGATGCAGTCTATCAGGAAGTAGAGGCCGCCGACGGAGGGCACAAAGCTAATCCCGCGGCCCGCAAAAAACCGACCGCTAGCGCGGCCGAATGTAGGCCGGCTGCCAGCGAGGTCCGTCACCCGCAGCCCGAGCGCCTTTTTGCCGAGCGTGGCCTGCCAGGAGGAGCTCTCCATCAGGCCCCAATATAACCACGAGGCCACCAAGTAGATGACCAGCAGGAACACGATGCGGGGCAGGATGGTCACGATGACCGTCATCGGGTCCTTGGTATGTGCGAGGACGGGGATGGCGCTGGCGATCAGCAAAACCGCAATAATTCCGAGCGGGATGCCGAGAACCAACCCGTCGATGATTGCGGCGACGAAGCGCAGCCAGAAGCCGGCGTAGACGGTGGCTCCGGCTGCGGACACGCCGCCCATCGGAGCCGCCTGGGAGACCATCGGGCCAGCCGAAGGCGATTGCCCAAGGTTGTAACCGACAATTGGACGGCCGCAGGAGCCGCAGAACGCGGTGCCGTCCGCCACCGTCGCTCCGCATGAAGAACAGATCATGGTGTCCTCCTTTGGAGAACCCTATCTCGAATGCTCGCGCCGCAATTCCGTCCGGAAATTCTGCGAGCAAGCTACCAGAACGCTGATCGAGCCGCAAGGTTGTCGGCGGCGGAGATGACGGCAGAAGCAAGGGCATGTTTCGAGTGGAGATGACATCACGGGAGCGAATCGACGGTGTTGCCGATCACGACGGTCCATGGGCGAACTTCCCAGCGCTTGACCAGGCCGTTTGTGACATAGGGATCGTTGCGCGCGAAAGATTCCACGATTGCCGGATCGTCCGTGCGGAAGACGAGGAGGGCTTTATCGGCGGGGTCGGCGAAGGCGCCGGCGAGGAGAAGTTCTCCGCGATCGTGGGCCTGCCGCGCGTGGCGCAGGTGATCGTCCCTGAAGGCGCCGCGACGCGGCAAATAATCATCAACTACTTCGTAGACCAGCGCGAAATATCCCACGGTGATTCCTTGGCGGACTTAAGCCACGCCATCTTGTACCGCAAATGCCGTATTGATTTCGAGGGGTATTTGCTTCACATCTGTCGGTAGCGAGATGTGATAGCCGACACAGAGTTTTCGCGCCATCTGTGTATGCTAAATGCAAAGGAGGGCAAGGCGATGATCAAGAAAGTTGCGGGTGGATATCGGGTTTTGTCGGAAAAGGGAAAGAACCTGGGCGGACCCTACAAGACCAAGGCGGCAGCCGAAAAGAGGCTACGCCAGGTGGAGTTCTTCAAGCACAAGAAAGGCTGAGCGAGGCGATTAGTCGCCGGATTGGATTTGGACGAGGTCGTCTTCGGGTTCGAGGCGGACGTTATCCGGATTCCAACGGGGAGGCTCGATTTCACGCGTTCTGAGGCGGTTTGAGAGACGCCCGATTCGTACCGAGTTCTGGATGAAGTGGCCAACCTTCAACGGGCCTGCTATGCGAACACCTCGAATCCAGTGCAAACCGCTGCTGGCCGCGCAACCGCATTGGGAGCAGTCGGGGTTGCCGCCGAAGACGCAGGGTTCGACGCGTGTTTCGAGATCGGCGGAATAGTTTGCCGACATTTTCGCGAAGACGCAGTCGGCGGGATTTTTCGGCGGGCGAACAAGGGCTTCCGCAATCCCTTTGTTGAAAAGAAGCTTGGGGTATCGGGTGGCTAGCGCGGGCAACTCTTTTGCCAGGGTGACGCGGTGTTCCGGCGTCAGCATTTCGGGAGTTTGCTCGCCGAGCTGCGGCGTGTAGACGCTGACCCAGATGCGATTGACCTCGGGCCGTGCATTCCAGAAGGAAACGTATTCCTCGAGGTAGCCATCGCGCTCGAGCATGGGGCGCGTAACGGTCCAATGGATGTTGACCTCGCGGCCCTCGATGTTCTTCAGGATGCGCTCGTATGTTGCCGGCTTGCGGCGGATGTCGTGATGCTCGGGCAGGCCGTCGATGGAAACCGCGACGCGCACGCGAGGGAGTTTCATCCACTCCATCGGAACGGCAATCACTCCGCTCGTGACGACGAGCGCGAACACGTTCATCTTGCTGAGCGCGGGGAGAATCCGGCTGAGCTCGCGATGACGCACCAGAGGTTCGCCGCCGACCAGCGAGACGTGGAGCGGCTTGTGCTTGCGGACAAGATCGAGCACGCCGCGGACGAGGGCCTCGCCGCGGAAATCGTTCAGTTTCTCGAGCGTGACGCCGCCGCCCAGGTGCGCGTCGCCATAGGCGTAGCATCCCGGGCAACTGAGGGGGCATTCCCTCGTGATCTCGATCGAAAGCATCGGGACGTTGCCGGTGAGAATCCTGCCCCACGCGGCGAGGATTTCCCGGGGCGTAATGCTGGGGTTTGCGGCAGGCGAATCAGGGCTCGCGTTCATGAGACATACGATGCGCCCTTTTGGGGAAACGTCGCAGGCGAGTTGCGGAGTGGTAAACGGCACGACGAGGGGTAGGCTGATCTCTCGCTAATCGAGTGTTTTCAAGACTTCGGGGGTGAAGGGGCGCAATTCGGCGAGTTGACGGGCGCGAACTTTTGCCGCCCAGGCAGGGTCTGAGAGGAGTGCGCGGCCTACGGCCACCAGATCGAAGTCGCCGCGAGCCAGCATCTCGAGAAGGCGGTCCATGTGGGCGGCTCGGGCCGTGGCCCCATCGGGCTGAGAGCTCGGGTCTTGCACGCCGCGGAACGAGGCGAGAAAATCTACGTTGAGCGACACGGAGCCGACCGTGATCGTGGGCTTGCCCGTGATCTTCTTCGTCCAACCTGCCAGATTGAGGTCGCTGCCCTCGAACTCGGGCTCCCAAAACCGGCGCGTGGAGCAGTGGAAAGCGTCCAGCCCGGCTGCCGCCAATGGCTCGAGGAACTGCGCCAATTTCTGAGGTGTTGTGACGAGGCGCGCATCGTAGTCCTGGCCCTTCCATTGCGAGAAGCGCAGCAAGAGTGGGAAGTTTGGTCCCACGCGGCGGCGGGATTCGCGGATGATTTCGACGGCGAAGCGCGTGCGCCCGACGAGATCGCCGCCGTATTTGTCGGTGCGGCGATTGGTGCCGTCCCAGAAAAACTCGTCGATTAGATAGCCATGCGCGCCGTGAATCTCGACGCCATCGAAGCCGACGCGCTGCGCCGCTTCGGCGCCCTGCGCGTAGGCCTCGATCATCGAATCGATATCCGCTTGCGTCATCGGCTCGCCGATTTTCGTATCCGGCTTGAGCAGGCCTGATGGGCTGACCGGTGAGATAGGGAGTTTGGGAGTGCCGCCAGGGCCCTGCACGGCGCCGACGTGCCAAATCTGCGAGAAGATTTTTCCGCCTGCCGCGTGGACTCCGGCGACAACCTTGGTCCATCCCGCGAGGGCCTCGGAACCATAGATCTGCGGGATGTTGGGCATGTTCCTGGCTTGGGGATGATTCGGGGCGGTGCCTTCGGTGAGGATCAGGCCGACGCCGCCCTCGGCGCGCCGGCGATAGTAGGCGGCCACGTCCTCTCCCGGCACGCCATTGGGCGAATGATTGCGCGTCATCGGCGCCATCACGATGCGATTGGCGAGTGAGACTCCGTTTAGCGCGAAGGGCTCGAAAAGCGCGGATGTCGATAGCGGCAAGGGCGCAGGGACCGTTGGAATTTGAGGCAACTGGAATTGTACCGCGGTTCGGCGGCGTAAAGATATTTCCAACCGAGATGCGAATGAGGGAAACTCAGGGCCATGCCGCGACAGTCGTTGCTCGAATACTTCCGTCCCGATTCCCGGCCAAGCCAAGAGATTGCCGTGGTTTGGCGGCGCGGCTACCGGACGATCCGATGGTCTTACGGCGAGCTGCTGGGGATTGCCACGAGCTTTGCGGGGATGCTCCGGTCGCGGGGAATTGCGAAAGGCGACCGCGTTCTAATATGGGGAGAGAATTCGGGCGAGTGGATCGCGGCATTTCTGGGATGCATGTTTCAGGGCGCGATCGCGGTGCCGATGGATGCGATCGCGGAGCAGGGATTCGCACGGCGGGTCGCCCAGCAGGCAGGGGTGAAGCTCGCGATCGTAGGGCACGGACTCTCTTCGCCGCTGGGACCTGCCAAAACATTGTTCGTCGAAGAATTGCCCGATCGCGAAGGCGGGCGATCGGTCCGCGATTTTTCACCTGCGGATGCGATTGCGACTGACACGATTGAAATTGTGTTTACCTCCGGCACGACGGCTGAGCCGCGCGGCGTCGTGCTGACGCACGGGAACCTGCTGGCGAATTTGGCGCCGATCGAGAAGGAGATCGCGAAATACCGGCGATACGAACGATTCGTTCATCCGTTGCGATTCCTCGATCTGCTGCCGCTGAGCCATGTATTCGGGCAGTTGCTCGGGATCTTTCTGCCGCAGATTCTGGGCGGGACGTCGGTTTTTCTCGACACGCTGAATCCTTCCGAAGTAGCGCGCACGATCCGAGAGGAGCGAGTTTCGCTGCTGGTCACCGTGCCGCGGCTGATCGAATCGTTGCGCGATCAGATCGAGCGAGATCTTGCGGCGCGCGGCCGAGACGCAAAATTCCAGCGCGACTACAAAGCGGCGGAGCACGAGTACTTCCTGAAGCGCTGGTGGCGCTTCCGGGCGATCCGAAGGCAATTCGGCTGGAAGTTCTGGGCGGTGATTTCAGGCGGTGCGGCGCTTCCGGCGGCCGCCGAAGAATTCTGGACGCGGCTCGGCTACGCCGTGATTCAAGGCTATGGGCTGACGGAGACGACTTCGCTCGTCAGCCTGAATCACCCCTTTCGCCTCGGGCACGGCTCGATTGGCAAGGTCCTGCCGGGGCTTGAAATGAAGCTTTCGGATGAAGGCGAAATTCTGGTGCGCGGCGAAAACATAGCGTCGGGATACTGGGAAGATGCGGGGATTGCACCGGTGCTCGATGCCGACGGATGGTTTCACACGGGTGATCTGGGCGAAAAGGACGAAAAGGGGAATCTGTACTTCAAAGGCCGGCGCAAGAACGTGATCGTGACGCCGGAGGGACTGAACGTCTATCCGGAGGATTTGGAGACGGAGCTACGGAAGGAACCTGGCGTGAAGGATTGCGTTGTGGTGGGACTGGCGCGCGATGGCAATGCCGAACCGTGCGCGGTGCTGCTTTTGCGCGACTCCGTTGCAGCGCCGGACGCCACCGATGCTGCTGCGGCGGGGTTGGTGCAGCGCGCGAACGAGCGGCTCGCACCGTTTCAGCAGATGCGCCGGTGGTTCGTGTGGCCCGACCAGGATTTTCCGCGCACGCCGACGCAGAAGCCGGTTTTGAGATGCATCCTCGAGGTTGTCGAAGCGAAGGCCGGAAGCGACGGCAAAGCAGTCCCACCGGCTACGGGTGCGCTGGGAGAATTGCTGGCGCGCGTCCTGCATGGGCGAGCGGCGCAGGGTGGGGAAGCGCTCAACTTGAGCTCGATGGAGCGCGTGGAATTGATGAGCGCGCTCGAAGATCGCTATCAGGTGGACCTGAGCGAAACGGAATACGCTTCGGCCGACACGATGCAGGCCTTGGAGCGGCTGGTCGAGCATCCGCCGGCACCCTCGGCTGCTTTCCAATATCCGTGGTGGCCGCAGAGCTGGCCGGTACGAGCGATTCGCGCGCTTGTGTACAACTTGCTGGCGCGGCCGGCGATGTTAATTCTGGGCTGGCCGCGGATTCGCGGGCGCGAAAATCTGCGCGATACGAAGGGCCCCGTGCTGATCGTGGCGAATCACGTGACGTTTTTCGATCCGGCCTACATCCTCGAGGGACTGCCGGCACGATTTCGGCGGCGCCTCGCGGTCGCGATGGACGGCGAACTTCTCGAATCGATGCGGACACCGCGGCCGGGCACGGGACTTTTCATGGGGCTCGTCGGGCGCGTGACATATTTCCTGGTGGTCTCGGTCTACAACGTGTTTCCGCTGCCGCGCCATGCGGGTTTCCGCAAGAGCTTTGCTTTCGCGGGCGACCTGATCGACCGGGGATGGAACGTCCTCGTTTTTCCGGAAGGCGAGAGGGCGCGGACCACGCGCATGAATCCATTTCGCGCCGGTATCGGCTTGCTTGCGACGCGGCTGGGTGTGCCGGTTGTGCCAATGCGCTTCGATGGAGTGGCGGAGGCCAGGGAAAAGGGCAAGCATATCGTTGCGCCCGGCAAGATCAAGGTTTGGATCGGCGATCCGGTGCGATATACGGAGGCGCTGGCGGCTGAAGAAATCGCGCGCGATTTGGAGCGCCGCGTCATCGAGTTGGGAACCGATTCGAGCGAGTAGCTGCACGATGCGAATGACAAATGCACACTCGCGTGCGACGAGGGGTGGCCAAGCGACCGTTCCGCGATACAATCGATTTGTGGGAGGGTTGGATGATTCATCGCTACGTTTTTCATAACGATCGGCTGCAGCCCATCGAGGGAGTTCGGCTCTCGCCGGGCCAGTCGGGGCTGATGAGCGGCTGGGGGCTATTCACCACGGTTCGCGTGGTGGAAGGAATTCCATTCGCATTCGAGCGGCACTGGAACCGGCTCGCGCGCGATGCCCAGCGAATCCATTGTCCGTTCCCATTCGAAGCGGAGCGCGTGCTCGGCCAGATGGGCGAAGTCCTCGGCACGAATCAGGTCCGCGAGGGCTGCGCTCGGATTTACGTGATCTACAATCAAGCCGGATTCTGGCGCAGCGAGGAAAGCTTCCCCGCTGCCGACCTCTTGATGTACTCGTCCGATTTGCCGCCACACCGAGATATGGTGCGCCTCGCTTTGCGCGAGCATGGACGCCATGCGGGCTCGCCGCTCGCGGGCGTGAAGGTGACTTCGTGGCTCAACAACGTGTGGAATCTCTATGAGGCGCAGCAGGCGGGATGCGACGAAGTCGTGCTGCTGAATGAGCGCGGCGAAGTGGCGGAATGCACGGCTGCGAATATCTTTTGCGTCGGCGGCGGGCGCGTGCTGACACCGCCGCTTTCTTCGGGATGCCTTGAAGGCGTGACGCGCGGGATCGTCCTCGAACTGGGGCCGCGCGCTGGAATTCCGGTGGAAGAGCGGACGTTGTTTCCGGAAGATCTATACGCAGCCGACGAGGTATTCATTTCGTCGACGAATCGCAACGTGGTTACGGTGAGTGAAATCGACGGGCACAAGATCGCGGCGGCGGCGAACCCGGTGGTGCCGCGGCTCGAGAAAGCCTTTGAAGGCTACATTCGCGAATACGTGGAAGCGCGTGCAGCCGCTCCCGCAAGGCGCTGAACGGAGGAATCTCATGTCCCAGCTTGCCGTTAAGAATTGCGTTCCGTGCCGTGGAGGGGTTCCGCCGCTTGCCGGGAAAGAACTCGACGCGCTCGCGCGGGAAGTGCCGAACTGGAAGGTGGTGGACGGGCACCACATCACGCGCGCGTTCGCATTTCCGGATTTCAAGCAGGCGCTCGCTTTCGTGAATAAGGTCGGATACCTCGCCGAAGCGCAGGGCCACCATCCCGACATTCTGCTTTCGTGGGGCAAGGCTGAAATCACCACGTGGACGCATAAGATCAACGGCCTGACCGAGAGCGACTTCATCCTCGCCGCGAAAATCGACACCCTGTAGGCAGAGTGCCTTCCACGCTGAGAACCGCTTTCCGCGACAGCGCGTTTTTCCCACTGGTACAAGAATGTGGCTGCGCCGGTCGAGTACCTGCTGTGGCGGCTGCGCGGGTCGCCGGGACCGAAGATGCCGCATCTACTGAAGCAGCGCGTGATCCAGGAATACGCTCGCGAATTCGATCTTCCGGTGCTCGTCGAGACCGGGACGAACTACGCGCATATGATCGACGTCCAGAAAAATCATTTTCGCGAGATCTATTCGATCGAGCTCGATGCGCACAAAGCTGAAAGCGCGCGGCGGAAATTTGCTGGAAATTCCAAGATTCATATTCTCGAAGGCGACAGCGGAGTGGTTCTGCCCAGCTCCTTCCCGAACTGAAGGATCGGTGCGTTTTTTTGGCTCGATGGCCATGACTTCGAGATGTCGACGCCAGTGAAGCTTGAACTCGATGCACTTTTCGGGGACGCGACGTGTGAGCGCGTGATTTTGATCGATGACGCGAATTGGTTCAACGGCAGCGGCGGCTACCCGACGCTCGATGAATTGCGGCAGCGCGTCACGCGCGAATATCCGGGACGCGGAATGGAAGTTAAAGACAACATTATTCGCATCTACAAGCCGCGAGCGGCGCGATCGAAATAATACGCTGCCTACCCGGCCGGGCCTCGGCGTCCACTCGGAAGCGCGGGCCGCGCCACGGTACCTAGCGTCGCTGGATCGTCGCGCAGCGCGACGCTTGATAACTCGAGTCTCGCCGGTCATACTCGCCATTCCGGGGAGCCCGCGAACGAGAATCGGTGTCAGGGAGTGACAATCAAGTGTTAGCGAATCCACCGATCACCTTGAAACGTGACTGCGAGGGGATTCAGATCCCGAGCGGCATTCGCCAGACATTGCTCGCCGGAACCGACGTCCGGATCATGCAGTCCTTGGGCAGCAGCTACACGGTCATGAGCGTCCAAGGAATGTCTCGCATCGACGCAAGAGATGCGGATGCGCTTGGCCTCACGGTCCCCGCGCCTGAGAATGCTTCGACCGAACAAACTTTCAGCGAGAAATTGGTTTGGGATCAGTTGAAGACTGTATACGATCCGGAAATCCCCATCAGTGTTGCCGATCTAGGTCTGATCTACTCCTGCATCACGACGGCTCTCGAACAAGGCGGGAAACGCCTGGATATCAAGATGTCGATGACCGCCCCCGGTTGCGGGATGGGAGATGTCCTGAAGGCCGACGTGGAGGGTAAGCTCTCCCGGCTTCCCGAGGTGAAGGAAGTGTACGTCGAAATCGTCTTTGATCCGCCGTGGGGTCCCGAGCGCATGTCCGAGGCCGCGAGGCTCCAGCTCGGCTTCGACATTTAGGGCGACCCTACTGCCGACGTTTTGCGGATCATTTCCACGAGGGCAGCCATGTCAGGCTTGAGGAGCTCCGCAACACGCGGCTTGTTGACGTGCGCGACGATGATTTGCCCCACTTCGGTCTGCACGTCGGAGAAAATCCCGATGCTCTTCATCCTCTGTGCCTGGAACTCGTTATCTTCCGTCGGAGTAAGGTAGTGCACGGTATTGGCTTTGTAGCGATGGATCAGAAACAGCTGGACGAGCGTCATCATTCGCTTCTTGCGCAGGCGCGTGACGGTATGCTGGTCGCGAACGAGGAGAAAGTTCTGGCCATGACGATCCTGAGCGTGGGAAAAGATGATGTTTGCGAGCTTTTCGCGGCTGATCTCATCGAGCACGCTCAATTCCAGCAGTTCTGAACCAGCTGTGTGGGGACGCAGCTCAACCCGAATCTTGTCCCGATGTTCCCAGTGTTTGCTCCACTCCGCAAGCCACTCTCCCAAGAGCTTTGGGGGGACCTCGGTCTGAACGAGGTGCTGGAACTGCGTTGATCCCTTGCCCATGGCTTTGGTGGCTGCAGTGCGCCCCGACGAAGCCATCAATGCGCCGTCGAGCCGAGGTCCGCCGACCAGCGTCTGCGGCGTCCGATAAGGCGACTCGAGGAGTCTGAACTTCCGCTGCAGGCGCGCCAGCGCCAACATTCCGTCCTCTTTCAGCGCGGTTGCGAATTCTTCCGCAGCCATGCCGTCGATCTGGTGTCCACCGTAGGTGATGAAATTGAAAACGAACCCAAGCTTTCCGAGCTCCTCTGGGAAGCGCCTCATCTCTTCGTCGCTCATGCCCGTGGTGTCCCAGCTGAACGACGGCGACAAATTGTAAGCGAGCATCTTGTCGGGATACTCCGCGTGGATCGCTTGAGCAAATTTGCTGGCGTCTTCCAGGTCCGCCGTTTTAGTTTCCATCCACAGGATGTCCGCGAAGGGAGCGACCGCCAGCGATTTCGCGATTGCATAATCGATCCCGCCCAAAATTTGATAGAAGCCCTCCGGCGTCTTGGGTAATTCACAATCCCAGAGCACTTGGATGCCCAGCGATTTCGCCCGCTCGCGGACTTCGTAGAACGAAGCGCGTTTCGAGAAGGCCAGCCAATTTTCAACGCTCATTTCGAAACGCTCACCCTCGTCCGCGCGCGATCTCATCACATCGGCAATCGCTTGGCCATAGGTCTTTAGCCCAGCTTCGGTCTGCCAGATTTCCATAAAACGCGTGTCGACCTTTTCGAGCGCAGCATCGAGCTCCACAGCCGTTGCCTGCTTAATGCTCTCGGCGGTCTCCTTGATCATAGACATAAGCCCGACTTGCTCGAGCCAGGCAAACGTCGCTCGGTACTCGGTTTCCGACACGGCGAACAAAAGGTGCCCGCGAACCTCGACTCCAAGTTCGAAAAGCCTCCTCAAGATGGCCAGATAACCGACCCGATAACTTGGCAGATCGACGTTGGTTGCGCCGAGGATGAAAGGCTGATCTCGCTCGTCGCTGCGATTCTCGAGAAACGTCGCTGCTTCCGCATCGGTGCGGGCCACAATGATCCCGGGTACCCGCATAATGTCGAGCTGCAGCCGGGCCGCATTGAGCCGCCGGATCTGTTCATCTTCGGCAACGAGCACCTTGCCGCTTTGATGGCCGCACTTCTTGGCTCCGGGTTTCTGGTCCTCGATGTGGTAGCCCGGAACCCCAACCTCCACGAACCGGCGGATGAGGTTGCGCACATGCGCGTCCCCACCGTGTCCCGTGTCAGCGTCGGCGATGATAAAGGGCCGATAGTCGACTGTAGGATTCGCCTTCCGCTGCTCTTCACTCATCCGAGCGCGCGCGAAGTGCTGGTTCTTGTCGGCCGTGAGAAGTGCGCGAACGAGCACCGCCGCTTCGTCAGGCACCTGGCTGAGCGGATAGCTCGCCAGGTCCGGCCCCGGATCTTCCGACAGAGAACCCTTGGCGGAGGTGGCCCAGCCGCCCAGGTAGATGCCTTCTATTCCCATTCGCTTCAAGGTAACCACCTGGCCCGGCGAATAGGGACCGAAGGTCGCGATCTGCTTGCGTTGTTCGAACAGTTCCCGCAGGCGGGCGTAGAAGTCCTCAGCCGCCCGCCGCGCTACGGTGTAGTCGCATGGAAGCGTACCCTGTTGCTCGGCCACCTCGCGTGGGGAGTAGAGACGGACAATGCCGGTGAACCGGGGTTTCGCAAACCATTGCGAGGCATCCGCCACCTGCCGATCGAATGTGGTCATATTGCCGCCACCTCTCTCGTTCGCTCAGCCTTCGTACTTAAAAGACAGCAGCACACGCGTGCGAAACGCCCGCACCTTGCCGCCCTCGACCTTCATATCCATCTTGACGACCTCTGCAATGCGCAAATCACGAAGCGTTTTCGCAGCGGTCTCCACGGCATTCTTGGCCGCATCTTCCCACGATGTCGCGCTCGTGCCAATTACCTCAACAAGTTTGTATACGGTGTTGCCAGCTTTTGCCGCCATAGCTCCTCCTTCTATTGTTTTTCCGCGATCAGGGTTATGCCAGCTTCCGGTTCAACGAATACTCCAAGCCTGTCCGATCTCACCGCTGCGTCGCCCTTGGACGACTTCGGAGCACGAGCGGGTGACAAATATGTTCTGTCCACGGGCTTCGTACGCGTGACTAACATCACCATCCAAAGTGACCAAGCTCACTGCACTCGGCCGACGTATCAAATTACCGTGTACCGGTTGCCAATCGGAGACCGGACGATGGGAGTCGTAGTCGGAACGAACGACGAAGGCATTCCGCAGCTGCGGTTCCCGGAACCGTTCAATGCTGCTACGTATTGCATCGACCGTCACGTCGCCGAAGGACGCGGCAACAAAGCGGCAATTCGGACACTCGAGCGGGAAATAACGTACGCCGAGGTGCTCGACAGCGTCAACCGATTTGGTAACGTTCTTAGGGATCTTGGGATTCGACCTGGCGATCGGGTCCTAATGGTCGCCAAGGACTGCCCGGAATTCTTTTTCTTGTTCTGGGGGGCCATCAAGATCGGAGCAATGCCCGTCCCCTTAAATGGGCTGGCGCCTGCCAGCGATTTCGAATTCATTATCCGCCATTCGCAATGTTCCGCGCTGTTTTACTCGGTGGAATTCAAACCTACGATTGAAAGTGCCCTCGCGGCATGTTCTCCAAAGCCGAGAGTCGTGCTGTCGATAGACGGCGATGGAAAATCGCTGAACGATCTGGCACGCAATACCTCGTCTCAGCTGGAAGCAGTTTTTGCGCGAGCCGAGGACGATTGCTTTTGCCTTTATTCTTCAGGTACGACCGGTCTGCCGAAAGGCGTGATCCACGGGCACGGCGACATCGCCGTAATCAGCGAGTTCTATACGATAGCAACTCTGGGCGCGAACGAGGACGACGCATTCTTCTGCGTGGCACGATTGTGTTTCTCCTATGGCATGAACATTGGCATGATCGGGCCGTTGTACGTGGGTGGGACCGCGATCCTGGACGACCGGCGTCCGACTCCGCAGAGCGTGACCGAGGTGTTTCGTCGCTGCCAGCCCACGATCTTCGGTGCTGTGCCTACTTTCTACACCCAAATTCTTGCGTCGGGACTGCTTAGCCGGAAGGATGATCCCCAGCTTCGCCGCTGCGTCTCCGCTGCCGAAGCCCTGCCGCCTGAATTGCATCGCGAATGGCTCGCAACGACTGGGGTGCCGATCATGGAGGGCATTGGTTCGACGGAGGTAGGCCACATCTACATCTCGAACCGCGTGGACGACATACGGCCGGGCGTAACGGGTAAGCCGATACCCGGTTACCAAGTGCGGTTGGTGGACGAGGCTGGAAACGACGTTGCCGATGATGTCCCCGGGCGGCTGCTGGTGAAGGGACAGTCGGTATTCAGGCGCTACTGGAACGACCCTGAAAGGACGGCCAAGACGATTGTCGACGGCTGGTACGACACGGGCGATACGTTTCGCCGGGACGCGCACGGTTACTATGTCTACTGCGGACGAAGCGATGATGTGTTCAAGGTCAGCGGGCGCTGGGTTTCGCCATACGAGGTTGAATCTGTTCTGGTTCAACATCCTGAGGTGCTCGAGGCGGCAGTCATCGCTCGTAAGGATGAGCACGGTCTCCTTCGGGCCGATGCTTGGGTAGTGCTGAAAGACTCCTCAACTTCGGGTCCGCAGATTGAGGATGAGCTTCGGCATTTCTGTGAGACCAACCTCCCACGCTACAAACTGCCTGGGTGGATCCATCTCGCCGACAAGCTGCCGAAGACGGCCACGGGCAAGATTCAGCGGTACAAACTGCGGGTTGCCTTCGCAGATCAAGACCGATCCCATGGGCGGAAGGCTGAGCCCTTGGTGTTGGTGGAGCGGGTCGGCCGGGTCTTTACGGCCACGCTGTCCCGTCGGCCAGTCAACGCGCTCAACGACGAATTGATCGACCGACTCGACGCGGTACTCGATCAGGCAATCGAAGACCAGGATGTGACGGTACTGCATATTCGCAGCAACCAGCAGGCATTCTGTGCGGGAGCCGATCTCGCTCTGATGCAATCTTGCTTTGGTACGCTCGAAGGCCCGGACGTCATGCTTGATCTGGTGCGCCGCATGCACCGCCTGTATGCGCGGATCGAAACAGCACCGTTGGTCACCATCGCCGAGATAGGAGGCGCGGCCATGGGAGGGGGCTTGGAACTGGCGCTGGCTTGCGATATTCGCGTGGCTGCCGTTGAAGCGAAACTCGGCCTGCCGGAGGTGGGCCTGGGCCTTTTGCCCGGCGCCGGTGGCACCCAACGGCTTACCCGGCTTTGCGGTCGCGGCATCGCCAATCGATTGATCCTCGGCGGTGAAACGGTTGATGGGGCCCTCGCTGAACGGCTCGGCATAGTTCAGTGGACGCAGCCGCATTCGGACTTGGCCGATTGGACCCGTGAATTGGCTGCACGCTTCGCTAAGGCACCAAGGCCCGCACTCGCCGCCAGCAAGCGGTGCATGGCAGCTGTCGGCGATCCGCACCGCGACGGCTATGCTGAGGAACTTGCCGCGACGAGAAAGCTTTATCAGCATCCTGAAACGCGTCGCAGGGTTGCTGAATTCCTCGAGAGAAGTGCGAAGAAACACCAGGCGATCAAAGTTTGAGCAGGATTATTAACGCGCAACTTTGGGAGGAAGTATGAAACTCGAGGGTAAAACCGCGGTTGTTACCGGCGCCGCTTCCGGCATCGGTTTGGCGACCGCTGAAACTCTGGCCGTGGCTGGGGCGCGCGTGATCGTAGCCGACATCGCAAAGGAGAAGGGAGAGTCTGCCGCAACCGCTCTGCAAAAGAAGGGCTTCAAGGCGGAATATGTGCATCTCGATATCACCAACGACGCCTCGATCGCTGCCTTCGTCGAGTCGGTCCAGGACAAGGCCGGCGCAGTCGATATCATTGTGAACGGCGCGGGCTGGGGCCAGATTCAGCCGTTCTGGGATATGCCGCTGGAAACGTGGAACAAGATCGTGATGCTCAATCTTGTTGGTCCGATGAAGCTGATCAAGGCCTTCCTGCCCAAAATGATGGAACGCAACGCGGGCAAGATCGTAAATGTGAGCAGCGATGCAGGAAGAGTCGGAAGTTCGGGCGAGACTGTTTACGCGGGAGCAAAGGGTGGCCTGATCGCCTTCACAAAATCACTGGCTCGAGAAGTCGCGCGCTACAACATCAATGTCAACTGCGTTTGTCCGGGTCCCACGGAAACGCCGCTGCTGTCTGCGGTGCCCGAGAAGCACCTGGAAAGTTTTAAGCGAGCTATACCCTTTCGCCGGTTCGGTAAACCTCAAGAAGTCGCCGATGCGATTCTGTTTTTTGCGAGCTCTCGGTCGGACTACATCACGGGTCAAGTCTTGAGTGTCAATGGCGGCCTGACGATGGTCGGCTAATCTACCTAAGGAGCACAAAAAGGGATGAAACAAGTTCAGTTGGCAAACTACAAGGCCAGCCATTTCGGTTGGAGCGTCTCGGGCAAGGTCGCCACAATCACTCTGAACCGTCCGGAACGCAAGAATCCAATCACCTTCGAGTCCTACGGAGAGTTGCGGGACTTGTTCCGTGAATTGATTTACGCGACCGATGTAAAAGCTGTGGTGTTCACTGGAGCGGGAGGGAATTTCTGCTCCGGCGGCGACGTTCACGATATCATCGGCAAGCTTGTGAAAATGGACATGCCTGAATTGCTGGCGTTCACTCGCATGACTGGCGACCTGATCAAGGCGATGCGTTCGTGCCCACAGCCCATTATTTCCGCCATTGACGGCATTTGCGCCGGCGCCGGCGCCATGATTGCTTGCGGTTCAGACCTGCGGTTCGGTACCGCGCGGAGTAAGGTCGCTTTCTTGTTTGTGCGCGTCGGCTTGGCGGCTGCCGATATGGGCGCCTGCACTCTGCTTCCGCGGCTGATCGGGATGTCTCGCGCCGCGGATTTGCTGTATACGGGCCGTGCCATGCAAGGAGAGGAAGCCGAGCGTTTCGGGTTCTACAACCGCGTCGTAGAACCGGAAAAGTTGCTGGAAGAGGCTACTGCCATGGCCAACTCGCTCGCCGATGGCCCTACGTTTGGGCATGGAATGACCAAGACCATGTTGTATCAGGAATGGAGTCAGGGCCTCGATGAGTGCATCGAGGCGGAGGCCCAAGCTCAGGCGATTTGCATGCAGACCAAAGACTTTGAACGCGCTTACATCGCATTCGCCGCCAAGAAAACGCCTGTTTTCGAAGGCAACTGATGGCAGACAAGAGTTTCCTCACGTGGCCCTTTTTCGACGACGATCACCGCAGCTTGGCGAATGAACTAGAGCGGTGGGCGCGGGAAAAGCTACCGCCGCTACTTAAAGGTTCCGACGACAATCTTGATGCCGTCTACGCATGTGTTCGTAGGATCGTGGGAGCGATGGGGCAGGCGGGTCTGCTGCGAGTGTGCGTTCCGGGTGCTTATGGGGGCGCGCGCAACAACCTCGATGTACGCAGCCTATGCTTGGCCCGCGAGATCATGGGTAGGGCTTCCGGCCTAGCCGACTTCGCGTTGGCGATGCAGGGTTTGGGCAGCGCACCGATCACGCTGTATGGGCGCGAAGATCAGAAGCGATCCATCTTGCCTCGGGTGGCCGCCGGCACCGCACTGGCAGCCTTTGCCCTTTCCGAACCCGACGCGGGTTCGGATGTTGGTGCTATCTCCGCAACCGCCACACGCGACGGCAATTCTTGGCGTCTCGACGGCAGCAAAACGTGGATTTCAAACGCCGGCTTGGCGGCTTTCTATGTTGTTTTCGCCCGCACCGGTGAAGGTCCCGGAACAAAAGGGCTGTCCGCGTTCATCGTTGATGCGAACTGCGCTGGCCTGGACGCCTCCGAGCGCATCGATGTGATTGCGCCTCATCCTCTCGGCACACTGCGAATGACCGGCTGCCGGGTTCCTGCGGACTGCATGTTGGGTCAGGCAGGCGAGGGCTTCAAGATCGCCATGGCCACACTCGATGTTTTCCGTTCGACGGTGGGCGCCGCGGCACTGGGTTTTGCCCGGCGGGCGATGGACGAGGCGATTGGGCGGGCGCGCCAGCGGCGCATGTTCGGCCGAGCGCAAGCCGAATTTCAGCTGACTCAGCAGAAGCTTGGAGACATGGCTGTATCAATTGACGCCGCAGCGCTGCTAATTTATCGCTCCGCATGGACCAAGGACGTACTGGGCGGACGGGTTACGCGCGAGGCTTCTATGGCCAAGTTGTTCGCTACCGAAGCAGCGCAACAAGTGATCGATGCCGCCGTGCAGATATTCGGCGGCCTGGGTGTCGTTCGAGGGATGACTGTGGAGCGGCTTTATCGCGAAATCCGGGCACTGCGGATCTATGAGGGTGCAAGCGAGGTATTACAGCTGATCATTGCTTCCAAAGTGCTTGAGGCGGCAGAGACGGAAGATTCCTCGCGTTCCTCCTAGTATGTCTGTGACTGAGCGAACCTGCATCGAGCTGAAAATCACGTAGGACGAGATCATTTCGTGGAATCGAACACCAAGCCGCCATTCGCGCGCCACCACGCGGTAGTCACGGGTGGAGGACGCGGAATCGGAGCCTCGATCGCAGAAGCGCTCGCGCGACTGGGTGCGTCCATCTCTTTAATCGGCCGAAATGCGGAAACGCTCCAAGTTACGGCAGGCCGCATCGCCAAGGACTATGGCGTCAAAGTGGCGTCGGCTTCAGCTGACGTAGCCGACGAAATGGCAGTCCAAAAGGCTATATCCACCGTAAGAGATGTACTCGGTGCTCCGACGATTCTGGTCAATAACGCTGGCGTCGCCGTGTCGGCGCCGTTCCTGAAGTCGAATGCCGCGTTCTGGAGGAATGTGCTGGACATTGACCTGATGGGCAGCGTCTATTGTGCCCAGGCGGTCCTGCCGGCCATGCTGGAATCGAAATGGGGCCGAGTCATCAACATCGCTTCGACAGCCGGCATCACAGGGTATGCTTATGTCACCACGTACTGCGCGGCCAAACACGGCATGATCGGCTTAACGCGGGCTTTGGCCATCGAAACAGCGCGCACGGGCGTGACGGTCAATGCCGTGTGTCCCGGGTACACCGACACCGAAATGACTTCTCAGACGATCGCGAACATCACCAAGAAGACTGGCCGCAGTCGCGAGGAGGCCCTCGCAAGCCTGGTGACGCACAATCCCCAGGGGCGTCTCATTCAACCGTCTGAGGTGGCGGATGCGGTGGTTTGGCTATGCGGCGATAATGCCGCGTCGGTGACGGGGCAAAGCATCGCTGTCGCTGGCGGCGAGGTCCTTTGATGAGCGAAGCGCTGATTTGCGACGCGATCCGCACGCCGTTTGGCCGCTATGGCGGAGCTCTCTCACTGATTCGCACGGACGACCTTGCTGCAATTCCTATTCGGGCCCTGATGCAGCGAAATTCAAAAGTCGATTGGCAAGCAGTCGACGATGTGATCTTCGGCTGTGCGAACCAAGCCGGCGAAGACAATCGCAACGTCGCGCGCATGGCCGCTTTGCTGGCTGGTTTGCCGCCCGGGGTTCCCGGCACGACGGTGAATCGTCTCTGCGGTTCGAGCATGGACGCGGTGGCAATTGCGGCTCGGGCCATTCGGTGCGGCGAAGCAGACCTGATCATTGCCGGCGGTGTGGAAAGCATGTCCCGGGCTCCCTTCGCAATGGGGAAAGCTGACGCGCCATTCAGTCGAAACGCGGAGATTTTCGACACCACGATCGGGTGGCGTTTCGTCAATCCGGCGATGAAGGACAGATACGGAATCGATTCCATGGCAGAGACCGCCGAAAACGTGGCGGAAGATTTCTATATCGGACGCGTGGATCAGGACGCCTTCTCGCTGCGAACGCAACAGCGATGGGCAAAAGCGCAGGCGGCCGGCTTCTTTCGCTCGGAAATCATTCCGACTCCTATCCCGCAGAAAAAGGGCGAGCCGAAGATGTTCGACACCGATGAGCATCCCCGCCCAGACACGACGCTCGAAAATCTTGCCAAACTGAAAACGATCGTCAAACCAAACGGAACGATCACCGCCGGGAACGCTTCGGGAATCAACGACGGTTCCTGCGGGCTGCTTCTCGCTTCCGAAACCGCTGCGCAGAAATACGGCCTCACGCCTCGCGCCCGGGTAGTCGCAAGCGCCGTTGCCGGAGTTGCACCCCGCATCATGGGGATGGGACCTGTGCCTGCCACCCGCAAAGCACTTTCAAAAGCGGCTCTCTCCTTATCGCAAATGGATGTAATCGAGTTGAACGAGGCGTTCGCAGCGCAAGCACTCGCCGTGCTGCGCGAACTGGGCCTGCCAGACGACGCCGAACACGTGAATGCCAACGGCGGAGCAATCGCGATCGGCCATCCCCTCGGTGCGAGCGGGGCGCGGCTCGTTGCCACAGCGATGTATCAGCTGCACCGGTTGGAGGCTCGATACGCGCTCTGCACGATGTGCATCGGAGTCGGCCAGGGGATTGCCCTCGTGTTGGAGCGTTGTTGATTCGACGGAGCGGGGTTTTCACAATGCGCCGCGATTGTTCTCCGGGCGCACAAGACAAAGCAAATGTCCGCGGCAGGAACGATCGGGCTTGCATTTGAAAGATGTATTGTGGTACTACAATACATCTACTGGGGGTTCCCATGAATATGCCAATCCGCATGGCGGACACTTCGAGAAGCGATCGCGCCGGAATGGCAGTGCGCGATCTCGTTTTGGAAAAGCCGGCGTCTGCGCGGGTGTTCGAATCATTCGGAATAGATTACTGCTGCGGTGGCGCTCAAACCCTCGCCGAGGCCTGCAAGGCCGCCGGCCGCACGGTAGAAGAAGTGAACGCGGCACTTGAGAAATGCGAGTCCACAACTTCGGAAAGGGATTGGCGAGATGCGCCGCTCGCCGACCTCGCGCAATACATTGTGGACACGCATCACGCTTTCACCCAAGCCGAGATTAGCCGTCTCACCGGCCTGATCGCGAAGGTGATCGCAGCGCATGGCGGGAATCATCCCGAATTGTCTCACGTGCAAATGACCTTCGCGGGACTCTCCGAAGAACTGCGAGAGCATATGAGGAGAGAGGAGGAATTGCTGTTCCCATACATTGCCGAAATGGAGGAAGCAGCCCGCACCAGACGCCGCCCACCGGAGCCCATGTTCGGAACGGTGCAGAATCCCGTCGCGGTAATGATCATGGAGCACGAAGGCGCCGCTCAGGCGCTCGAGAAGATACGCGAGACGACAACGGATTACTTGCTGCCATCGGATGGTTGTGCCAGTTACAAAGCTCTGTATCAGTCGCTGCCTGCATTTGCGGCGGATTTACATCAGCACATCCATCTCGAAAACAACATATTGTTTCCCCGCGCCATTGAACTCGAAAGTAATTTGTCCGGAGCATCGACGTAGGAGGCCATCGCGCAATGCCGGGATCTAGAAGGAGCGCCGGCAATTGCGAGCACATCTGGAGAGGCAAGATACAGGAGGAATGGAATGACAAACGCGGCAACGCAAGACAGTCCAATAAAACCGGAAATCGCCGGACCAAATGTCGATGCAGTACTCCGGATCATGGATGCGATGGAAAGGGCGTGGAGCGACAAAGATCTGCCGCAACTGTTTAGTCATTACTGGCATAACGATGGATTCGTCCTCTTTACGTCGCGCGGCGCGTATTATGGCTGGGAATCGGCAAGGCAGATGTTAGAGAAATACTTTGATGACCTCGAAGAGATCAGTCTGAAATTTGGCCCGCGCAAGGCCAGGGTTTTTGGCGATGTGGCAACCGTCGTTTATGAGTGGCGCAGCGACGGACGTTCGAAATTGAATGGCGCGCAGCTTCTGCGGGAAGGGTATGGCACGGACGTCTTTCTCCGGGATAAAGGAACATGGAAGCTCTATCACAATCATGTCTCTCTCTCACAGCCAGGGATCAGCCATATGCAGGATCATCCCTGGTAAGGTCGCCTGCCGCATGGCGCCGGCAGGAGCGAGCCGGAACTGCTTGCGTTGCTTTTGCTTTCGCGTAAAAGCGGTGGTCAAATTGCAACTTGAAGGGATCATGCTACGGCACACATTTCAGTCATGAAGTCCGGGGCGGTTTCAGAGAAGCCAGACGTGCTGCGCATCCGGCCGGCTGTCAGATCAGACATGCCGGCGCTCATCGCCCTGGATGAGGAAATCACGGGTTTTGCCAAGCGCAAATATTGGAAAGAAACATTCTCGCGCTACCGCGCCCGGCCTCGATTGCCCCGCTTTCTTTTGGTTGCCGAAGATGGCGGACGTATCGAGGGATTTATTATCGGCGAAGTGCGCGCCTGGGAATTCGGCGAGCCGCCGTGCGGCTGGATCTTTGCGGTTCAGGTGCGCCCCAAAACCCGTTTGAGGGGCATCGGCACGCAGCTTTTCGAGGTTCTATGCGACGCATTTCGGCGCACCGGCGTAACAAAGGTGCGCACCATCATGGCGCGCGACAATCACCTTGTTCTGTCTTTTTTTCGCAGCCAGGGGATGATGGCGGGGCCCTTCATCGAACTCGAGACCGCGCTCGATGGAGAGAGTGCAAAGGAAAGACTTCATGAAGCTGCAAAAGGCTAGCTCGTTCGCACTCTACGCTGTGATCGAGCTTGCCGCAAATCCAGCTCATCAGCTCGCGGGCACCGAAATCGCCGAAAAATACGGGATCTCCGCGCATCATCTCGCTAAGGTGCTGCGTGATTTGGGACGCGCCGGAATCGTTGACGCGGTCCGCGGCGTTGGCGGAGGCTACCGCCTTGCGGCGAATCCGAAGCGGCTTACGCTGCTCGACGTCATCCAGATTTTCGAGCCGGTCGGACCGCAGAGCGCCGCGAACGGCGATCCGGAGCTTGGGACCGACGCGGGATGCGCTTTGCGCACGGTGCTCGATGAATTGGACGACCACACTCTTGCCACGTTCCGCTCGATCACGATTTCGACCATGCTCAAACTGATGGCTCGCAAGCCGTGGGCGAATGCGGTTCGCGCGCCAAGGGCGGCCCGCAGAGCGGCATCGAATCGCTGAGGCAAAAAGTTCGTACGAGGATCGCGTCGTTTTGTGGATAGCGCGGCATCGGGGTCATGCGGGCGTTCTCTAATTATCGTATTGTAGTACCAGAATAAGCTTGACAAGCTTTTGCCGCGAGCGTAAGGTCGAAGTCATGAAGCGGATGCATAGGGCGTGCGCGGCGTCGTAAGGAGGGGAACATGGCCACGACTCCGGTCCAAGATATTTCAGTACTTGACTCGATTCTGGCGTCGTGCCGAGAAATTGCGCAGGATCCCGAGTTTGCCGTCGCCAAGCGCTGGCTCGAGGAGCATCCGGGAAAGAAAGCGGTCGGCTGTTTTCCGGTGTATTGCCCGGTGGAGTTGATCCACGCGTCCGGAATGCTGCCGCTCGGCATCATCGGGGCGGGCAATCAAATCGAGCTCGCGAACGCCGATTCCCGCTTCCAATCATTCGTCTGTTCGATCGTCAAGAGCACGCTGGAACTCGGGCTCACGAACCGGCTCAAGTTCGTCGATGGGATGTTGTTCCATTCGATCTGCGATCCGGCGCGCAATCTCTCGACCATTTTCCAGCGGAACTTCCCCGGGATGTACGTGGCATACATTCACTTTCCGCAGCATTTTTCTTCCGTGCTGGGAAGGCAATACCTGGAATCGGAATATCAAAGGATTCTGGACGGCCTTAAGCAGAGGTCGGGACACGCCGCTACTGCCGGCGATTTGAACCAGAGCATCCGTTTGTACAACCGCATTCGAGCCGGCTTTCGGGAAATCTATCGGATCAGGACCGAAGCACCGCACTTGATTTCCGCCGCCGAATCTTTCGTGCTCACACGCGCGAGCACATTAATGGCTCCGGAAGACTTCCTAAGAATTCTCGAACAGGTTTTGGCCGAACTCCCTGGGCGGCCAACGCGTCCCAAAGACCGGATTCGGGTCATTCTCGAAGGTTCGTTCTGTGAACTTCCACCCGTGGGCCTGATCGAAACTTTGGAGGAGGCGGGTTGCTACATTCTCGATGACGATTTTCTGCGTGGGTGGAGGTGGTTCACCGAGGATGTGCCGGTTGGAGACGAACCGCTGGCCACGCTGGCGGAGAGTTATTCGGAACGCGCTTACTACTCCGGCACAAAACATGATTCGCGAGAGGCAAAGGCTGCGCATCTGATTCGTATGGTGAAGGAAAAGAAGGCGGATGCCGTGGTCATGCAGGCCGCCAAGTTTTGCGAGCCGGCCCTGTTCGACTACGCCATATACCGCAAGGCGTTGGACGATGCGAGGATTCCGCATTTGCTGTTGGAGTTTGAGGAAAAGACCTGGATTTTCGATCGCGCCCGTTCCGAAGCCGAAACGTTCGTGGAATCGCTGTTATTTGATTAAAGGACGAAGCGTGAGCGTGCATCAAGGAGGCTAATCATGGCCCAAGTCGCAGCGAAAAGTGATTATCAGGGGCGCATACACAACCTTCAGAAAGACATGATCGGCCGCTACTACGCCCGGCTGACCGCGGCGGCGGAAGGCAAGGGCGACAAGGCCATCTACATGCTGATCAGCGGGAATCCGGTGGAGCTCATCGAAGCCTTTGACATGCTCCCGGTCTATCCCGAGGTCAACGCGCTGCAACTGGCGGCGAAAAAGCAGTCATTACCCCTCATTCTCGCGGCCGAGGAAATGGGCTATTCCACCGATAACTGCGCGTACGTCAAGGCCGATGTCGGAATGTACTTTGCGGGCCGCAAGACGCCGTTCGCTACGATCCCGGAGCCCGATTTGCTTCTTTGCAACTATGTGGGCTGCAACGTCTACCTGCAATGGTTCGAGCATCTGGCTGAATATTCCAAAGGCCCGATTTTCAATCTGGACGTTCCGTTTTACCGGACCGATGCCAGCGAACCCTCCGAGGAAGACTTGCACTACGTCGTCAAACAGCTGGAGCAACTCATCGAAATTCTGGAGCGAATGAGCGGCAAGAAGCTGGACTACAAGAAACTGCAACGCATCATGGAGCTCTCGAGCGAGACCGGGGCGCTGTGGTCGGACATCAAGAGGCTGGCGCAGCAGCGCCCTACTCCCTTCGATGCCTACTTCGATTCCGTCATGATGATGGCTCCGCTCTACTGCCTCCGCGGCACGGAAGATGGGCTGCGATTCTTCCAGGAAGCCTATAAGGAGATGAAACAGCGGGCAGACAACCATGAAGGCCCGTTGCCGGAAGAAAAGTTCCGTCTCGTCATGGAGGGACCTCCACCGTGGCCGTATCTGCGGCAGTTCCGGGACATGTTCAGCCGCTGGGGCGCAGTGGCGGTAGCGTCGACATACTCGACCGTCGGAGGAATATGGGAATTCGGATTCCGCCACGATCCGCAGCGGCCGCTCGAGAGCATCGCCCGGCACATGTTGCAATGGAACCTGACCAACCGCAACTTTTTGCAACGGTACAAGCAGATCAAGGATTACGTGAACGAATGGAACGCCGATGCCGTGATCATCCATTCGGTGAAAAGCTGCAGGTTGTTTTCCGCGGGCCAGGGCGACATGAGGGAATATTTCACCAAGCAGCTCGAGATACCCACTCTCTTGATCGAATCGGACCTCGAAGACCCGCGATATTTCTCCGAGGCCCAGTTGCGGAATCGTGTTGACGCTTTCTTTGAATCGCTGGAGCACCAGCGGATGGTCAAGAAATAGACGCCCGGTTGTCGAACGCGCGCCGTGCCAAGAGGCACGAAGAAAGGCAGGGCCAAATGATTTACGGAGGCGGAGTCGACGTCGGATCAACGCAAACGAAAGCGGTCATTCTTTCGGAAGATCGCAAGATTGTGGCTCGCGCTTTGATCAACACCGGGGCGAATGTTTCGATGGCGGCTGAGCGTGCATTCCGGGAAGCCGCCGTTTCCGCCGGTCTCGCTCCCGAAAACATCGCTTACGTTGTGGGAACTGGTTATGGCCGCTACAAAGTGAATTTCGGCAACGCTCAAATCACGGAGATCTCTTGCCATGCCCGTGGAGCGAATCTTCTGTTCCCTAAAACGCGAACAGTGATTGACATGGGGGGGCAGGACGCCAAGGGCATTCGCGTGGGCGAAGAGGGCGACGTCAAGGACTTCGTGATGAATGACAAGTGTGCCGCCGGCACAGGACGCTTTCTTTCGAATGCGGCGGAGACCGTCGGTCTCAGCTTGGACAAGATCGGTCCGATCTCGCTCGAAGCAAAGAAGCCCGTGCGCCTGAGCACGGTGTGCGCCGTTTTCGTGGAATCGGACATCATGTCGTACCTAGCCGAAGGGAAGACCGTACCGGATATTCTGGGCGGCGTTCATAGCGCCATTGCAGCCCGCACAGTCGCTCTGGTGCGCCGCGTGGGGGTCGATTCGGAGGTCACCTTCACGGGTGGAGTGTCGCGGAATATCGGCATGGTTAGGGCACTTGAGGCGAAGCTGGGGTTGCCCGTAAACGTCTGCGACGATTCGCACTACATCGGAGCGATTGGCGCGGCGATTTTTGCAGTGGAACGAGCACTAGGTGGAGAGATTCCCGAGGGCCCAAGCAAGTTAAGCCAAACTGCAAAACCGGCATCTCCGCAACCAGGTGCTGGCGCGCACTAAATGGAGCTCGAGTCCCATCGAAAATGACAGAGGTGCTTTATGGCTTACGTAGCGGGAATTGATATCGGATCCAGAACCACGAAGGCAGTGCTCCTCGATGATTCACGGCACATCTGCGGAACCGGGCTCGTGAAGACCCGGCCCGACTTTCCCGGTGTGGCGAAGGAAGCGGTTGAGCAAGCGCTCGCCAAGGCAGGCGGCCACCGGGAGGACGTGAAGTACGTGGCCACGACCGGGCTCGGGCGATATAACATCCCTTTTCGCGATCTTCAGATTACGGACATTACCTGTGCGGCCAAGGGCGCAGAATATCTCTTTCCCAACACCGCCTGCGTTCTCGACGTAGGCGGGCAAAGCACCCGCGCCATCCGGCTGCGCGACGGCGGAAAGGTGAAGGAGTTCAAATCGAACGACAAATGTGCCGCCGGCTCGGGAGGATTCCTGGAAAGGGCGGCCCACTATTTGGAGATTCCAGTCGACAAGCTCGGCTCACTTTCCATGGGTGCGGACAAGCCAACGACGATCAGCAGCGTGTGCGCCGTGCTGGCCGAATCGGAAATCATCAACCACGTAAGCGAGGGCCAGAGCGTTGAAAACATCATCCGCGGAATCCATAATTCGCTTGCCTCGCGGTCCAAGGCGCTGCTTTCCCGCGTTGGCCTTGAAAACGAGGTCACTTTCGTCGGAGGCGTGGCACGCCAGAGCGGAATGGTAGCGGCGTTGAAGGATGCAATCGGCCGAAACGTAAATGTCAGTGAGGAACCGGACACGGTCGCGGCTCTCGGCGCCGCTTTGCTGGCTTACCAGCGGTTACAGAAACTTGGCGGCATTAAAGATCCGGACGCCTACGTTTTCGGTTAAGAAGAAGGGTTGTGATAAGTGTCACAGCGAACACCCTGAATGCTTGTTAGAAAAGCGTGCCCTCCTGGCGCTCGTGCTACCATCACGTGGCTGCACGCGCAAGAATGGAGATTTTCAGCATGCTGCCTGAGAGCATCCAGTCGATGAACACGGCCCCTGCCGGCTTTGATCCTGCCCGCGACTTGCCCAAGGGATTCCTGGACTTCCTCGTTCCGCTGGACCGGACCTTCACACCCGGCCAGCGCAAACTGATTCAGAAACGGGCCGCTGCACTCGCGGCGTCGCACCAGGGCCAGCCCCCGGATTATCTTTCTCCCTCGCCTGCGACGCAGGGCGACTGGCGGATCGAATTGCCTGATTGGTGCCGGGACCAGCGAAATCAGATGACTGGCCCCGCGGACGACACGGAGCTGGTAGTCAAGATGCTGAATTCCGGGGCGCCGGGCGTAATGCTCGACCTCGAAGATTCCGTGGCCAACACGTGGCCGCACCTGATGCAGGGCGTAACAAATGTGCTCGCAGCACTACGCGGCGATCTCGGCTACTTTGACCACAAACGCAATCGCACCGTCTCCATCCAGCCGAGTAAGTCCGCGATCTTTGTTCGGCCTCGCGGGCTGCACATCCATCAGGCGGGAGTGATAGCCAAGGGAGTCCTGCCCGCGTCTCTTTTCGATGTGGCGTTGGTTGCTTTCCAGGTGAATCCGGCGGAGATGAAGCACCCGCTCACATTCTACATCCCGAAGTCGGAATCCGCGGAGGAAGGGCTTTGGTGGCGCGACCTTTTCGAGATGGTTGGCCAGGCCAGAGGCTGGCCGAAGGACACAATCAAGTGCATGGCGCTCGTCGAATCGCACCCGCTTGCCTACCAGATGGAGGAGTTCGCCTTTAACCTCCGCGAGCACATACTGGGTTTGAACCTCGGGCGATGGGATTACATGGCAAGTCTCATCCACTTCAACCTGCATGATCCACGATGGGTGCTCCCCGATCGCAACACGATCCCACACGACGTCGCCTTCTTCCAGAATCTGCGTAATCGAATGCCGGAAATCTGCCACAAGCATGGGATGCTTGCCATCGGTGGAATGACGGCGCTCTATCCGAGCCGCGAAGATGCCGACCTGAACGCGCGCGCACTCGCCGTACTCGAAAAGGACAAGAAGAACGAGGCGATGTGTCTGATGGATGGCGCGTGGACCGGCCATCCCGATCAGAACGAAATTGCCGTGAAGCAGTTTCCTTGCCCGAACCAGCTAAAGGCGCGGCCTGTTAATCCGGATCCGCGGCCCGACCTTCGGCCCGTTCCAGTGGGGGTTGGCAAGCGGTCTCTTGCCGGCACGCGCGCGGCGGTTCGTACCGTGATTCGTTATCGCCAGGGAGTGCTCGCCGGCCGTGGTGCAAGTCTTCTGGACGGCTATATGGAGGACTTGGCTACCGATCGCATCTATCGACTGATGATCGCGCAGCGCATAAGGCACCGCGATGCTGTCCCCATAGTGGACGACAGCGGCCAGCCTGTTCTGCACACCCCGGACCGGATCAAGCAGCTTTTCGACGAAGAACTGGCTCGCATTCTGCGTGAATTGCCGGGAAACGCGCCCCCGGAAGCGGCGGAGCAGTTCAAGCAGGCCCGCGACATCAGTGAAAAAATGATCGCCTCGGGCGAGTTTACGCCCGTGTGAAGTAAATGCCGGACGGGTTATTCATCCCCCAAGACTTCGTTGGCAGACTCTAGGGCCGCGAAGAGCGGCTCCTCCTTTGCGAGTTGGACAATCATCTTGGTCTTCTCTCGCCGCAAGCTTTCGTGCTAGACCTTGATCGTATGCCGGAAACCAAACATAAGAGCTTGCTCGACGCAATCGCTCAAAATCCTCTCGTGAGCGACGGCGCAATGGGGACACAACTTCATGCGGCCGGGCTCGAATTAGGCAGCTGCGGTGAGCAGTGGAATGTGACTCATCCGGACCGCGTCCTGGCCATCCAGTGCGGCTACGTCGAAGCAGGTGCCGACTGCCTGCTCACGCAAACTTTCGGTGCGTCGTCGATCAATCTTGCCCGGCACGGCTTGGCCGACAGCGTGGAAGCGATCAACAGAGCCGGCGTTGAAATCGCGCGCCGCGCGTTTGGCGATCGGCCGGGATATGTTTTGGGAAACATGGGACCATTCGGCGGCCTGCTGAAGCCCTTTGGCACGGTGACGCCGGAGGAGGCGCGGGCCGCCTTCCGGCAACAGGCGGCAATCCTGGTTGCCGCAGGTGTGGACGGCATCGTAATCGAGACGCAGACGGCCCTCGAAGAGCTCGGCTTGGCCATCGAAGCGGCGCGCGAAGCCGGTGCCCCCTGCATCATCGGGTCGGTGGCTTTTGACATCACCCGCAATGGCCGTGATGCGCGCACGATGATGGGTGTCACACCAGAAAAGGCTGCCGAATTCCTCCAAATTTCGGGGGCACACGTCGCTGCGACGAACTGTGGCGCGGGCGTCGATATTCAATGGATGGAGAAGATCCTCACGCGTTACCGAAAAGCCTGCGATTTACCACTGATGGCGAAGCCAAACGCAGGCAAGCCTGTGTTGGAGGACGGCCGCTGGGTCTACAAGCAATCTCCGGAAGAGATGGCGGCGGGACTCGAAAAACTGCTCGACGCAGGAGCGAGAATCGTGGGTGCCTGTTGCGGAAGCACGAAGACGCACATTGAACTTTTTCGCTCCATCGTGGATCGTCGAATCGCAGAACAATTTTCTCACTGAATTGTCTGCGATCCAGGAACCTGCTCCAGGCTGGTCTAGCGATATACGCCGTATTCTTTGCAGGTATCGATCATCGCATGCAGGTTTGCGGCAACAGCATTATCCACGGTCGCGCCCGTCGAGAGAATGTAGCCACCGTCCTGCCCGACGTCGTCGATTAGCCGTTTGACGTGCGCCTTCACCTCTTCCGGTTTGCCGGCGATCAGCAGCGACGACGGCACATTTCCACCGAAGCACGCCCACCCGGTGAAACGCTTTTTGACTTCCCGCAACTCCGTTTGATCGAACACCCAGATGGTTCGGCCGGCGGGGATGTCCGGGTCGGCGATCGTATCGAGCCGCTTGTTGTAGGCACCCTCGACAAACAGGTAAGGAATCAGGCCTTCCTCGATCAGTCCCAGAATCACCGCCTTCAATGTTGGCCAATAGAAGGTCTGAAAATCCTTGTGTGACATGAAGCTGTCTGCACCTTTGTGGAGTGGTATGAAAACCACCGGGCTGCGCGAGTTCTTTGCAGCGCGTACGCCGGCGTCGATGGCAAGCGGTACTAAGCGCTCCGCCGCCGCGAGCACCGATTTGGGCTGGCGGAATTTATCGAGCATGATTGCGCGCGTGCCGCGCAAGGTGTCGCCCACAATATCGAACGGCGCTTTCGTGAATCCACCCATTAGCCCGGTTAAGCCTAAAGTTGAGATGGTTTCTTGGTCGATGGCTGCGCATGCCTGAATCCATTCAAATGCGGCTCGGCCCGCATCGAGAAGTTTACTGAGCGCATCCTGCACCTGGGGCAGCCCGAAGGGAATCATGGCCGAGGCTACGGACGGCAGCTCGGTAATATCCGTGAAAGGTCCCACCGTCGTGAGGGCACTCAGAGAGCCGAGTACTCGCGGCAAATAGTTGCGGAGGAAAAAGTCGGACGGGTCGTTGATCAGCCGCCGATACTCATCCGCGTGCATATATTCGTCTTCCACGCATTGGTAGGGCTCATCAGGGGGTACCCCGTGGCCGGGCCAGCGATACAGCTTGTAATCCAGGATTTCGAGGACCTTGCCCGAGCCATAGAGTGTGGTACCTCCCAGCGTGTCGGGCAGAAAGTCAGTGTGAAATTTTCGGAGGGCGTAGGCGAGCTTTCCGTAGTCGTACATCGCCTCCTGCGACGTGACCCCCGCATAGACAAAGGGATAGAAACCCATCGCGGGGCACACGGGAACCCGTTCAGGTTTCTTGAGGCTAATGACGTCGAGTAACATCTGGACGCGGCGTTGATAGGAGTCTTGCACCTCCGCGTTGGCGAATTCGATTCCTTCCGGGAATTTCCATCGCCTGGCACGCTCCTCGAATTTGGACCTGGACGCCAGCTGTTGCGGTTGGGTTTCCATCCGTTTGCTCTCCCCGCGATCTGTGTAACTCGGTTGTTGCGATTCACACCTATGTGGCCAGTTACCAACGGTTCCGCTCTATAGTGGGGTGCTAGGGTACCTGCCTTGCGTGATAGATAGCACCGTTTTTGGTGACGCCTGTCACAGCGCAACGCGACCGACGCAGGCACGCTAAAGCCATAATTCGGTTCTCGCCGTTGGGGTGGCTGGCTACACAGTGGGAGGGGAACGGGGTGTCCCAGACAACTCAAGAATTGCTCGGCGAGCGCAGTAAGCGCCTCGCGGATGCTTATGCCCTACGTAAACCGGACCGCGTACCCATTAGCCTGAATCTGGGATACATGCTGGCCAAGTTTGGCGGAATCACCTGCCAGGAACTCGACTCCAATGATGAAAGGGCACAACAGCTTCTAGAAGAGGCGGCCGTCTATCTTCAGCCGGATCAGGTCATGGGACTCGGTCCTTTTGTCTCGAAGCCGAGCAGGATGCTGGGCGACAGACAAACGCGATGGCCGGGCTATGGGCTCCCGGCCGACAGCCCCATGCAGTACATCGAGGGCGAGTACATGAAGGCCGAGGACTACGATGCCTTCCTGGAAGATCCCACAAACTTCACTTTGAGGATATTCTTGCCGCGCGTGTACGGGCAACTGGAGGGTTTGGCTCTGCTGCCCCGAATTCCCGTACTGGTCACCGGGTATCCGTCGTACGCCGCGCTCGTAACGCTCAATAATCCTTTGCTGAGAGCATCCCTCGAAACGCTCGCGAAAGTGGCGGAATTTTATGCCGAACGCGGCGCGGCGATGGTCCGCTCCGCGGAGCGCATGGCTGCGCTGGGCTTTCCCACGGGACTGGGGCGGGCGGGATCCTTCGCCATGGCGCCGTTTGATTTTATCGCCGACACGATGCGGGGCATGCGCGGAGTTTTTTTGGACATGTACCGGCGGCCGGACAAGCTGTTGGCGGCCGAAGAGAAGGCGCGGCATATCTGCGCGGAAGCGGCGATCCAAACCTGCCGTGCCACGGGCGGGCGTTTCGTCTTTATTCCGCTGCATCGCGGATCGGATGGGTTCATGTCCGTCGAACAATTCGAAACTTTCTATTGGCCGCAACTGAAGGGATTGCTGATGGATCTGGTCGAAGCAGACATCATGCCGGCCGTTTTCTACGAGGGCGTTTGGGACGAACACCTCCACTATCTGCGCGAGTTGCCCAAAGGGAAGACCGCTGGGCATTTTCAGGCCACGAGTATTCACAAGTTGAAGGAAATCGTGGGAGATACGATGCCGATCTCCGGCTGTTTCCCGGTTTCTTTGCTTCAAGTCGGGCCGCCTGAAAAGGTCCGGGAACAAACCAAAAGGGTGTGTGAGATCCTCGGCAAAGATGGTGGCTTCATCATGGGCGCAAACTCGTCGATGGATCAGTGTCGCCCGGATCTTGTGAAAGTATGGGTTGACGCCACTAAAGAATATGGTGCCTCCTAGGTGCCCGGCAGGCCTATCTTTGAGCCGCGCGACAGGCAGTTTTGCTTCGCGACCAGTGCAGTGGTGTGCCGCATGGATGTAGTCGAAAGCGTCTCGCGTTTCTGAGTACAATACGCGCGGGTTTGCAAAAAGAGGAGGTCCACCTTGGACGATAAAGGCAAGCAACTGGTCCAGCAAATTGCGGACATGCAGGAAGAGGAGGCCGTAAAGCTGGCCCGCGCGATGCTCGACAGCGGATATGACCCGGTTCAACTGTTGGCGCACTGCAGGGAAGCCATGGAATTGGTCGGCAAGCGTTACGAGGAAGGCGAATACTTCTTGCCCGAGCTCATGCTGGCCGGCGAAATGCTTAAAGCGATCGGAGATATGGCCAAACCCCTGATCAAGCAGGACGCGTCGGCTGCCAAGACGGCCGGCACGGTGATCATCGGAACAGTGGAGGGTGACCTGCACGACATCGGCAAGAATATCGTCACGTTCATGCTCGAAATCAACGGCTTCAAGGTGATCGACCTCGGTATTGACGTGCCGATCGCGAACTTTGTCGACAGCATTAAGGAACACAAGCCCCAGGTCGTGGGCCTTAGCGGATTCTTGACGCTGGCATTCGATGCAATGAAGAAGACCGTCGAAGCCATCAGGGAGGCGGGCCTGCGGGACAACATCAAGATCATGATCGGCGGCGGGCAGGTGGACGACACGATCAGGAACTACACTGGGGCGGACGCTTTCGGCTTGAATGCAATGGAAGCGGTGTCTCTCTGCAAGCAGTGGGTGCCCACGTGAGCGTGGGGAGCCAAGTGACGTCCGCAGCGGCACTTTACGAGCAGCGACAAAAGCGTCTGATGGATGCGATCGAACTCCGCCAGCCCGATCGGCTGCCCACGATCCTGTTTTCGCATTTCTGGGTCGCGCGCTATTGCGGGATGACCTTCCGCGACGCGATGTACGATTATGAGGGCCTCGCCTCGGCCACGCGCAAAGCTGTCATCGACTTGGAGCCGGACGCTTTCCAGGCGGTGCATGCGATGGTGGCTTTCGGCCCCACCATGGATATTCTCGACTACAAGCAACTGGAATGGCCGGGCCACAAAGGGCTTTCCGATAATGTGCCCTTTCAATATTTGGACGCCGAATACATGGCGCCGAGCGAATACGATGAATATCTCCTCGATCCAACGGGTTTCATGCTCCACCAATATATGCCGCGGGTCGCCGGCGCGCTGGAGCCCCTTTCGCAATTGCCGATCTATCCCGGCGTGCTCCACACGCGAATCATTCAGTCGATGGAAGCGTACGCCCGGCCCGAGGTGCGCCGCGCGCTTGAAACGCTGATCCGAGCGGGCGAGGAAGTACAAAAGATGCGCGCCGTCCAGGCTCGCATGGTTCAGGAGCTGAAGGATCTTGGGTTTCCGCTAGCGACGTACGGCACGAGCCACGCTCCTTTCGATGTGGCCGCGGATTATTTGCGGGGCTCCAAGGGTGCGATGCTGGATCTATTCCGCAACAAGGACAAACTATTCGCCCTGATGGACCGGCTAACGACTTTGATTCCGCGCGCCGGAATTGCAGCGGTCAAGGCGGCCGGCGGAAACATGGTCTTCATTCCGCTCCATTGGGGGCTGGACGGGTTCATGTCGCCAAAACAGTTCACAACGTTCTTCTGGCCACAATTCCAAAAAGTGCTGCTGACTCTGATTGAGGCGGGCATCTACCCCCACGTTTTGTGGGAGGGAGATTGCACGAGTCGGTTGGACGTCATCAAGGACGTGCCGCCCGGCAAGTGCGTCTACTTCTTTGAGCGCACGGACATGACGAAGGCGAAAGCTGCTTTGCGCGGCACCGTGTGTATTCGCGGGAACGTGCCCGCATCGATGCTGATTACCGGCACGCCCCATGATGTGCGCGAGCATTGCAAGAAGCTCTTCGACGTGGTGGGCGATGGAGGCGGCTTCATCCTGGACGCCGGCGTTGGCATCCCGGACGAAGCCAAACGGGAGAACGTATCGGCCATGTACCAGTGCGCAAAGGACTGCGTGTACTGAAGGGCTGCATGCCGGCAATCACATATCCGCGTCTGCCTTTGACGCTCGAGGATGTAACTTCTTTCTGGGGTCCTCGTCGCGCCCGGTTGGCTTCGGCGCGCGTGAAGGCATTGGTCTCCGATCTGCTGGAGCGGATAGAAGCCGGGCATTGGATCGAGCCAAAGATCGGTTTCGAGGTTTGGCCCGTCGTCGGAAGAGGGCAGGAATGGCTTGACCTGCGCGGCGGCTCCCGGATTTCTTCACCCAGGCTCGGCCATCACCTGCCGGGCGCTACTCATGTGGCGGCCGGGGTTTGCACGATTGGCGATGCGGTTGAGAAACGCGCGAGCGAAGGGTTCGCGGCAAGCGATCGGCTTCGGGCCGTGTTGCTCGACGACATCGGCACGCTGGTTTTGTTTCGCGTTGCTGACCAGCTCGAAAAATTGATGCAAGCCGAAGCCGCGCAATATGGTCTTGAGGCCGGCGGCGTGTTGAGTCCTGGCGAAGACGGGTTTCAGATTTCGCAGCAGGCGGTCGTCGTAGGGCTTGCCGGCGGCGCGAATCTGGGCGTTTCTCAGACGGCCACCGGCATGCTTGTACCGCGCAAGAGCTTGTCGATGGTGGTCGGGTTTGGGGCTCGGATGCTGAAGTGGAGTCGCGGCGAACGTTGCGAGCGATGTGGCGCGCGGGAACGCTGCCCTCACCGGCGATCAAGGATGGTCGAGGTTGCGATGTGAGCCGTGCGCACGAATCGTCGCAAACAGGCCATCGGGTGACGTTTGCGCCCGGCGAACAACTTATCTGGAGCCTTCCGGGTGAAACATTGCTGGATACGGCCCGGCGCGCCGGCGTGCGAATTGCCAGCGTGTGCGGCGGTCGTGGCCTCTGCAAATCATGCGTGGTTCAGGTAAGGGAAGGGCCGGTTAGGCCGCCTTCGCCGCAAGATCTTGAATTCTTTTCCTCCGAAGAACTTGCAAACAACTGGCGCCGGGCTTGCCAGACGCTCGCGTGCGGCGATTGCCGAGTGGAAGTTTCGGCACGCGCCGGCGCCGTCCCGCTGCGCAGCGAAGTTGAAAGCGAGGACGTGTGGGTGCGTCCCGATCCGGCCGTACGGTTGTATCCCGTAACAGTCGCCGCCCCAACTCTGGAGCATCCCGTCGCCGATGACCATCGCCTCATGGACGCCCTCAACGAAAAATGGCCGGGTACCTGCTCGAGAATCGACCTCGACGTCTTGCGCAAAATGCCCGCGATGCTGCGAGAACACGGCGGGCAAGCCGTCGCGGTCGTACGATTCGGTGAAGTAATCGGCCTTCTTCCGCCAGGGAAAGGACCGTTGCCGGGGCTCGCTATCGACATCGGCACGACCAATATCGGCGTGCTCCTGGTCGATTTGCGTAACGGCCGAACACTTGCAAGCCGCGCGACGGAGAATCCGCAGGCGCGTTTCGGTGGAGACGTAATCACGCGCATCGGCAAGGCGCGGTCATCTCGCGATATCCAGAAACAATTGCACGATTTGGTTGTCGCCGGAATCAACGAGGCGGCGTCCGAACTGTGTCAATCGCAGTCGCTCGATCCGGAACAGATCGCAGATGTCGTTGTGGCAGGTAACACGGTCATGCATCACCTATTCCTGCAACTTCCCGTCGAGTATCTCGGTGCAGTGCCTTTCGTGGCAGCGTGTGCGAGTGCGACGGACGTGAAGGCACGCGATATCGGGATCAAGGCCATGCCGGGGGCCTACGTCCACGCGTTGCCCAATATCGCGGGGTTTGTGGGCGGAGACCACACTGCGATGCTGCTTGCGATCGGCAGCGACCATGAAGAGAAGACGGTCGTGGCGCTCGACATCGGCACGAACACCGAGATATCGCTGATCGACAAGGGTCGGCTTCTGAGCATCGCGTGTCCCTCGGGGCCGGCGTTGGAAGGCGGACACATTCGTTGCGGGATGCGCTCGGCGCCCGGAGCGATCGAATCTGTGGAGATTTCCGGCGACCGAGTGAAGATTCGAACGATTGGGAATGCTCCGCCCATTGGAATTTGTGGATCGGGAGTGCTCGACGCTACAGCGCAGCTGTATTTGGCCGGCGTCGTCAGCCCGACGGGACGCATGAAGAAGGTACACCCGCGAGTACGCCTTCAGGACGGGCAACCGGAATTCGTGCTCGCGGACGAACGCGAGGCGCAGGGAACAGCCATCGTCTTCAACCAGCGCGACGTCCGTGCGGTGCAGCTCGCCAAAGGCGCGATCCAGGCCGGGATTCAGGTGCTGCTCGAAGATGCCGGGTTGCGCGAAGACCAGATCGAACAAGTGATCATCGCCGGAGCCTTCGGCAACTATATCGATCTCGCGAGCGCTGTGGCGATCGGTATGTTGCCCGATCTGCCGCTCGATCGTTTCGCGCAGGTTGGCAACGCAGCGGGAATCGGGGCGAAGCTCGCGCTCGTGTCGTACCCGCACCGCGCCACGGCACAAAGCATCGCGACAGGCAGCCACTACTTCGAACTTGCGGGATCGGTACGCTTCAACAAGGCTTTTATGCACGCAATGCGCTTTCCCGGCCACAAAGAAAAACTAAGAGGAGACAATCATGGCGATACCGGGTGTTAGCATTATTGGCGACCGCATCAATCCGGGTTTCAAAACCACGAAAGCGTTTATCGAGGCCCAGGATATCGCCGGTTTGCAGGCTTTGGCCGTGCGCCAGGTACAGGCCGGGGCGTGGTGTCTCGACGTTACGGTCGGGTCGCGAGGATACACGGATTCTCAGTTCCTCACCGAAGTGATCAGGGCGTTACAGGCGGCGGTGGATGTGCCTCTCTGCTTCGACTATCCGAGCGCGGCCGTTCAGGAGGTGTGCCTGAAGGCGTACGATCCGGCAAAAGCAAAAAGTCGCAAGCCGATCGTGAATTCCCTCGCCGAAACGCGCTTGGAAATGCTGGACCTCGTAAAGATATGCCCATTCCAGGTCGTGCTGATGGCGTCGGAGCGTCTGGAAGACGGCTCGGCAAAATCCAACAAGTTGACGAGCGAAGTGCTCGGCGTAGCGCGTCGCATGGCGGCAAAGCTGACGCAAGAATACGGATTCAATCGTGGCGATATCCTGGTGGACGTCACAATTCACAGCCTGATATCGGACCTTGAAGGGCTCACGAAGATGGCGCTCGACGCCATCCGCGCGATCGGTGAAGATCCCGAACTCAAGGGCGTGCATATCATGGGTGGAATGACCAACATAGGCAACATGCTGCCGCCGCTGAAATTCGACGGCGTTTCCTTGCGTCAACTCGCCGAGAATGCCTTTCTAACACTTGCGGTTCCGCTTGGATTCGACACGATTATGGGAACGCCGTGGAATGACTTCCGCGTGCTGCCGGACGACAATATCGTTTTGCAGACATTGAAAGATTTCACCGAGCTGAAAGGGCTCGACGCGATGCGCAGGCTCCGGAAGCTCTGGGCGCGCAACTCGGACACACAATCTCTCGTGCAGAAGTAATCCTCCGGGTTGCAGAAGGAACCTTGCTCGGCCCGAAATAACAAAGACGTTGAGAGTTTGTGCCGGGTTTGGCGCCAGAGTGGGCGCGGCATAATTGTTCGCGGCGCGGGACGCAATTAGCCATTCAGGAGTGTGGTCACCACGTCCGCAGCGCAGTAGATTGGCTCGCCCTTTGACAGGAATCGCGTAATTCCGGGCAAGTCGTCCCCGGAAGTTACCAACCCCTTTTCGACATACCGGCCATTCCGTACCTGGGGATGTCCGATCGTTGCCACCAACGCATTGCAAAGGCACGTCCTCCCGACCGTGTCCTCTTCTTTTCCCCCCTTGGAAAGGTACACGGTAACCGGCTCACCGGGACACCGGTAACCGATTTTGCCGTCGGGGTTCTTATAGGCTTCGCGCAAATAGCCAAGGTCGCAAATGCGCGGCCTGGCCGAATATACCTCGCGCTCTGCCAGCGTGCATTCCAATTGGGCTACCTTAAACGGGAAACCTGTGGGCGAAGCCAGCGAGTCGGTAACGACCCGCGCATCGCCCGAAATGACTTTTGCGAGAAGAGATTGCTTGTAGTCTTCCCTCAAGCCCGACTCCGCGCAATACGCAAACGCCGTCCCCACCTGGACGCCCGCCGCGCCGGCAGCCAGAGATTCTCGAACTCTTTCGGGTGAACCATATCCTCCGGCAAGCCAAAACGGCACGCCGAGGTCGCGTATCTTTTCGAGATCGACCCGATCGCGTTCTCCGTAGATTGGCTCGCCTGCTTCGTTCAGTTGGAGCTTTCCGCGGGGAGGAGCATTGTGGCCTCCGGCGGTGGGTCCTTCGATGACGAATCCGTCCACACGGCCGTTAGCCCTCTTCAGCATCGTTGTGGCCAAGGTATTCGAAGCAATGACGGCAAGAAACTTGGGCCGGGCCAGTGGCGCGAGGTCACGTTCCATGAATTCCGAGGGAACAAACGTCATCGTGGTGTCGTCCCCCTCCTCGGCGCCCGTGACGTGCAGAGCGTACGCAGCGGGTTTATGGCAAGCCAGTAGATCCAGCGCTCCCGGAATTTTCAGCGGAACGCCCGCTCCCATGAGGACGTAGCCAACGCCAGCCAGCATCGCGCCATACAATGATGGCAAATGCGGAATCTGAATTTTTTCGAGATAGTTAATTCCGACTGGATTGCCGTGACCTTCACGCGCGAGGAAGACTTCGACAAAATTGGCGAGGATGCACAGCTCGCTCAACTCGCGCGGAGTGTCTTTGGTGTGCATCGGCAAGACTTTGTAAGACGCGCTCGCCGGCTTCCCCCCAGGCACATAGAATTTGCTCCACGCGCGTTCGGCCATTGCGGGGAAGGGGAAATGATCGAGGCCTCGGCGCATGTGCCCCCCTGGATCCCCGTCTTGCAGCCGCCGGGCGAAGATCTGATCCAAAGCGGTTCCAGAAACGACGCCGAGTTGGCCAAGCTTCGATACGGCCTGGGCAAGCTTCCAACTGGATACTCCGGCGCCCATACCACCCTGAATGATCGTAGGAAGGCTACTCATACCAGTGAGTATGGTCCGCCCTCACCGTTTTGATTGTCATAGTTTTGTATTAAGTGTGGGATCTGTGCGGGTTTGTACAACGACATGGCCGTAGGTGTTCGCGATCACAGCGCCCTGTGATTCGCATCACCGAATGTCTCATTGAGTGAGCCTGTCTTCCAACTTTCGGGCTGATGAACGGGAGATCTTTCCTGAAGAATCTGGTGGACGTGACCGGGATCGAACCGGTGACCCCCTGCTTGCAAAGACGAGAAAGAAAATCTATCTCATTGGTTCGCTTGGCTTTGTTCTGTGTCGTAATACCCGGTTTTGCACCTAATTCGGCTATGTTTGGACCCAAGTTGGACCCAAGTTTCATGACGCCCCGCCTGACCCGCGATTTTTTATCGGCTATGTCTCGCCTGTTGATTTCCTCCGGCTCGCCGCCAGACTAACGCTCCCAGCGTATTGAACGACACACCCTGCACAATAACTGCCTACCGAGAGTCGTGTGCGGCGATCACCTGCGCGACTCACGGCAATGTATGTCAATTGAGAGATAGCGTTGTCAAATCTTCACCCACTCACTGAAGAGTTCACGATACGCACCGGAAAGGCGCTTAAGGATTTTGGTCGATTCTTTGTAGCTGACCGGTCGCGTGAGCTTACCCGACTTCTTGTGCCTCGCGTGGGCAAGACTACCTTGAATGCGTAGGCCGTGGCAGTCGCGAAACACAGGGCAACTTTTTGAAAGGGCATTCGTAAGCGCGATATTGTTCAGCCAGTTCCCGAAATCTGGAAACTTGCTTTTCCCTGCCGCAGTTCGGAACGCCTTCTTGAGCCTCCTGTGACTAACCGAGAATCGTTGTATCAGCAGGTCGTTGAAGCTATCCACCGCCGTAATGAGAACTGTCGGATTTCCGTTCCATTGCCCTCGGATCTCTATTGAGCGGCGCTGGGCTTCACTGTGTGCGCGTTTGCCAAGGCTTTTCTCCCAATCAAGCGTTACGACCAGCGAAAACAAGTCTTTCATGAAGCCTACAATCAAGCTTGGCTTTTTCGCTGAAACGGGAAGCCCCAGAAACTTCAGCAAGATTGCACCGGGCGGTTTCGGACGCTTTGGTATCAGTTTTAGTTCGGCCAACATGAGATAGGTGCAATACCTAGCCAAGTCGGAATCATCGCTTCTGTGTGCAAATGCGCGTATCGCAGGCGCCAGGTCCGTCGCTGACAGTGATGCATGCGCCTTATCGAAGCCGAGGTGGTGAATCAAGAGCCCTGCGGTGATCGTCGAAGGTTCCTTCATTAGCGACGCGACGGCCAGAGTCTTCGCGGCACGTTTGTTTAAGTAGAATTTGGCGGGGAAGCCGAGCAACAGCGATTTCTCCTCCGAACGCGAAATTAGTCGAGCTATCAGTGACTTGTATTTTCTTGGCTCCGGCTTTTGGGCACATCTATCGAGAGCAAGGACAATATCCCCTGCCGCCGCGTCGAAGACCGGATCACCTCGAAGAGTCCCGTGGAGTATCCCTGCACTCTTGCGTTTGCTAGGGCAATGAGACGCATATCGACTGAGGACAGCACTGAGATCGGGCCGCGATTCAAACAAGGGTCGGACTAGTCGTAGCGTCTTTATGGAAGGCGGAAGGCGGTTCAGAGCGAACTTGAAATGTGTTTCATTCTTCACGATTAACTGGCCGCCGCGCCGTTTCAAAGCCCTTCTGAGGAACCTCTCAAGCCGTCTCCGAGTGGGTTTGGAGACTGACGTTGGAGGTCCAGGCAAAGTCGGCCCAGCGATGCTGCTCGGAACATCCTTGAGTTCGACATCAATATCGATAACCTTTCTGAGCTCGATTTTCTGCGCCTGCGGCACAAGGCCAAGCCTTTTGGATCGTAGATCAAGACGAACGAGTGCCCGACGTACGGAGGAGAATTTCTTTCCGAGAAGCTTCACATCATCCACATATCTGAGGTACTTCACTCGACCATATTGTCCTTGGTCGAATTCGTGGAGAAAGATTTCGGCCAAAAAAGCCGAAGCTTCGGGTCCCTGCGGGATACCGTGTCCACGGCTGTAAATGTTTGGGTTCCCCTTCGTCCAACATTCGAGGCAAGCCAGAAGAAGGTCGAGCACTTCTCCACTTTTCACCCGGACCGAGAGGATTTCGCGTAGCACCTTGTGGTCGATGAGGTCAAAGAAGGAAACGAGGTCGAAATCAGCCATGATGTCGTTGCCATCGAGAAAGGCCCGTTTGACCACGTTGTTGAAGGTCTTATAAGACCTTTTCCAAGATCGATAGAAGAACTTGCTGCTACGTCCAGCATACAACGCGCCAAAAGCTTTCACTTCGTAATGCGGTCTCAAAACTGGGAAATAGCGATCCGCAATCATGTTCGCTATCGCTTGATAAACCACCTGATCGTTAAGAGAAAGCAACGTAATCGGACGAAGGACTCGACTTACCTTGGGAAAGTAAACAGTCGTGGCCGCAGATGGTTGGTATGTCCCCTGACGAAGGTCCGACATCAGGTCAGCGAGAATGGCCGGATGAGCAAACTGATACGACGGATAAAGATGAGAAAAGAACCGTTTGTACTGAACATTTGAGCCGCGCCGAATTCTCTCCCAGGCAAGTTCAAAGTTCTGGTAGCGCAAGAACTCCTTTGGATATCGCGCAGGCATGTCATCTGTCCAGTTCTATCAATTCGCCTTGTTCGTTGACAACCAGATGCGGGACGGGCCGCAACGGAACATCGAGGCGGTAGCGGGCGTGACGGCGTTCACCTTCGCGCACCAGTGCCCCTTTCTCCACCAAATCCGCGAGGTCGCGCGTCGCTGTCGCCGGTGACGCTCCGGTAACGGTGCTGTATTTCCCCGCCGTGAGCCCGCCCCGGAACCCTTCCGGGCCTTCGCGGAACATTCGCAAGAGCGCCTTTTCCTGACGTTCATTGAGCTGCCCTTTGAGACGATCCAGCAGTTTCGTTTTGTCGATCAGGAATTCCACCAGCGCAATCGTCCTGCGTTGCGCTTCAATTGCCACACCCGCAAACCACATCAGCCACCGCGTGATCTCATTTTCCTTGTTCGCGGCTTCGAGCGCTTCGTAATAACTCTTGCGCCGCGCAAGAATCGTTGCCGCCAGCGCAGTGAGCGTCGGCTGGCCAAGGGTTTGAGCCAGAGCCTTCTCAGCGATGGCACGCCCGATGCGCCCGTTGCCATCCTCAAACGGATGGATGCTTTCAAAATACATGTGAGCAATTCCAGCTCTCGTTAGAGCAGGCAGCGGCTCGTCGCGGCCCGGCGCAGTTCGACCGAACCAGGAAATGAATCGCTTCATTTCCGACGGTACGCGTGCGGAAGGCGGCGCTTCGAAATGGACTCTCGGTTCGCCAATTGAGCCGGAGACGACTTGCATGGGTTCCGCACCGGTTCGGTAGCGTCCAACATCCCGCAGGTTGCGGCTGCCGCTCATCACCATGCGATGCCAGCGAAACAGCATTTCTTCGGAGAGCGGCTCAGCAAAGGACCGGTACAGGTCAACCATCATCTCCGCGATGCCTTGCTCCGCTGGCCGAACTCGGCGCTCGTCAGTAGCCAGGCCCAGTTGTCTGCGGATGGAGGATTGGACGCTCGCCCGATCCAGGATTTCACCTTCGATCTCCGAGGTGGTCACCGCCTCCGTGCTCATGGCCTCAATGGTGAGCTGATCGAGCTCTTCCTTCACCAAGTGACGGACAGTGCCGACGAGCACACCTCCGCTCATAAGGAATAGCTTCTCCGCAGCCTCCAGCCGCGCTCGGTCCCATTGAAATCTGGGCCAATCTGGTTGTTGCCAGTTCCAAGCCATGAGCGATAGAAGACCTCCTTATCGCTCACACTATGCCATATTTATGAGCGATAAAAACAGCCCTTATCCCTCCAACAGAATTCCTACTTGAACGCGTTCAATCTTTTACTTGACGTTTAGCCGGTCTTAGGCCAATATTTGAACATGTTCAATACTGCAACCTCTACGGAGAAAGGCGAACTGACTCGCAACACAATTCTGGAAAGTGCTCTTCAATTGTTTCGGGATAAAGGGTTTGACGCAACAACAATGCGCGATGTCGCAACCCAAACAGGTGTCGCACTCGGAGCCGCGTATTATTACTTCGACTCGAAAGATGCCATCGTGATGGGATTCTACGAGCGCGCACAGGAACACCTTGCCCCCCTGCTTGATCGGTCGCTGACCAATGCCAAAGGCCTGGAGGACCGCCTGCGCGCCATCATTCAGGCGAAATTCGAGTACTTCGCTGCGGATCGCAAGCTAATGGGAGCGCTCTCCGCCCACATCGATCCCCACCATCCTCTTTCTCCATTCAGTGAGGAAACCCGCAGCATTCGAGACCGGGACATTGAATTCTTCTCCCTCGCCGTCAAGGGCGGGAAGGTGCGGGTTCCTGAAGACCTGAGCCTCCACCTGCCTCGTCTGCTGTGGCTCTATCAAATGGGACTTATTCTCTTCTGGGTATACGACTCTTCGCCCAAACAAGAGCGCACTATGAAACTCTTCGACAAGAGTCTCGCTATCGTGGTCGCGCTCATCAAGCTCTCCGGCTTTCCGTTGCTGCGTCCTATTCGGAAACTTGCTACCGGACTTCTGGAAATCGCTTACGGGGAAGATGCTCTCGATGCTGGGGACACGGCGCAATGACTCGGCAACTCCACATTGTGATTCCGGGAGGGAGCGGCCAAGTAGGCACGATTTTGGCTCGGCATCTCCATGCTCAGGGCCACCACGTTACTGTCCTGGCGCGAAACAAACGCACGGCGCCATGGCAAGTTTTTGTATGGGACGGGACGAGCCTCGGCGATTGGACAGCCACACTGAACGGCGCGGACGTGCTTATTAACCTGTCAGGCCGGAGCGTGAATTGCCGTTACACTACCAAAAATCGGACTGAGATTAAGGAATCCCGCATCTCGACCACGCACTTGCTCGGCCTGGCTGTTGGTCAATTGGCGCATCCGCCTCGTCTATGGATGAACGCGAGCACCGCTACCATTTACCGCCACGCTCTGGATCGGCCCATGGACGAGGCTACCGGTGAAATCGGCGGTAAGGAGTGCGGCGTCCCGAGTACCTGGAAATTCAGCATTGATGTAGCGACGGGTTGGGAGCAATCCTTCTTCTCGGCGAACACTCCCAACACCCGGAAAATCGCTCTTCGCAGCGCCATGACGATGAGCCCGGACCCAGGCGGAGTCTTCTGTCAGTTACTTCGTTTAGTGAGGTTCGGATTGGGAGGCGCTGCCGGCTCCGGACAGCAATTCGTCTCGTGGATTCACGACACGGACTTTGTTCGCAGCATCGATTACCTGATCGCGCACGAAGAGTTGGACGGCCCCATCAATCTTGCAGCACCGAACCCATTACCCAACCGTGAGTTCATGCGGACCTTGCGGCAGTCTGCAGGAGCAGCGATTGGTCTTCCTTCTACGCGTTTCATGCTCGAACTGGGCGCGTGGTTCCTCCGCACCGAAACCGAACTCATTCTAAAAAGCCGACGGGTCATTCCGGGCTGTCTCCTGCAATCCGGCTTCAATTTCCAATTCCCAGACTGGGCGAGCGCAGCAAGAGACTTGGTCGGCCGTTACCGTACAGGAGGTAGGCCGCTGTGACTATCGGCGCGACAGCCCAGCCGGTTTCGAGACGTGAGCCCGTATCGGAGGAATCCCAAAACCCAAGCGGATTGTGTCGTGGAGTCCGGTATTTCAACGCTCGCGGCGGCCTGAGCAATTGTGCGCCATGTATGGGGCCAAGAGAGGGCTAAATGAATGATCTAGAAGAAAAACCATCAATGAGTCGTTCGCAGTGGAGCCTCATTTTTCTGGTTCTCGCCGTGAGTGCGGGTAGCATCATGTACCGCCTCATCGTGCGTGGGAGGTTGGAGCAGACTGCGCTGCTGTTTGTGGGTATTCCGGCGGTGTTGGCGATCTTATTGGCGATGGTGCCAGAGGCCAAAACCGTAAAGGGCGGAATTATGAAAGGTCTCACTCTCGCCTTGCTTCTCTCCGGCCCTCTCCTGGGCGAAGGCTTCATCTGCATCTTGATGGCTTCACCGATCTTCTATCTCATAGGGCTCTTGGTGGGTGCTCTTGTCGACTGGAAACGCCAGAAACGGAAGACAACTCTCTCGTGCCTTTTGTTGTTTCTCCTTCCGATGAGCTTTGAGGGCAGTTCTCCGAGGTTGTCATTCAACCGGGAGGAAACGGTGCAAGTTTCACAGGTGGTTACTGCCTCAGAGGAGGACGTGCAGGTAACACTAAGTCGCAGTCCACGAACCGATATGCCGTTGCCGATTTATCTGCGAATGGGATTTCCTCGTCCAACAGAAGCACGAGGGAACGGCCTGGAAGTTGGTTCCACCCGCACGATTCACTTCGCTGGAGGCGAGGGTCATCCCGGTGACCTGCTGCTCAAGGTCAGCGAATCACACCCCGGATATGTTCGATTTGACGCGGTGTCTGACAGCAGCAAGGTTGCACACTGGTTGGACTGGAAGTCGTCGGAGGTCAATTGGACGGCGCTAGATGCCCGGCATACCCGTGTGGATTGGACTCTGCATTTCGAAAGGCGACTCGACCCGGCATGGTACTTTCGTCCATGGGAGAGATATGCGGCTCACTTGGCCGCTGAGTATCTAATCCAGGCTAATGCGATTCCTGCGTCACAAAAGCAGGGGGAGTAGGACACATGGGGCGCGTCGCCGCCATCCGATTCATGGGACTCTACGTTCCCGTCATTGCTGCTTTCCTGCTTGTATTTCTGCGACCAAGGCGGAAAAGGATATTCCCTGGGGCGCTGATGGGGTTTGTCTGGACTTTGCCAACCTTGCTTGCCGTTCAAATGCTCAACCTGCACTTCGGCTGGTGGAGGTTTAATGCACTGGGCGGATTGCTCCTTGGAATGCCTATCGATCTGTACCTCGGATGGGCGGTGTTTTGGGGAATTCTTCCGATCCTGAGTCTTGGTGAAGCTGGATTACCTTGGGTGTCAGCGGTTTTCCTTGGTGTTGACCTAATCCTTATGCCGGCGTGCTCACCTGTTATCACTCTCGGCCATCGGTGGCTGATTGGTGAATTTGTTGCACTGAGTCTTGTCTTGGTTCCCGCGCAGTTGTTCGCGCGCTGGACTATCAACGATACGCGCATCAAAGCGCGTGCCGTATTTCACGTTTTGGCAGCGGGTGGAGTTTTCCTCTTCTTGATCCCTGAAGTCGTCTTTTCGGTGCGGCCCGGACACAGATGGGACGCGCTTCTCCTCGAACCTGCATGGTTGCGGAGCCTGGAATTGCAGGCTATCGCGTTGCTGGGAGTGGTCGGTGTTTCTGCGGTACAGGAGTTCGCGCAGCGTGGCGACGGTACGCCGATCCCTTACGATCCGCCAAAACAACTCGTGGTCAGCGGGCTCTATCGTTATATCTCCAATCCGATGCAGCTCTCATGCGCACTCTTGATGACTGCGTGGGGATGCGTGCTTCGAACTCCCTGGTTGGCAGCGGCGGGCGTTATGTCCTTTCTATATAGCTTGGGCCTAGCCGCCTGGGATGAAGGTGAGGACATGAGAGTTCGCTTCGGCAAGCCTTGGGAGGAGTACCGAAACAACGTCAAAGCTTGGAGACCCCGACTGACGCCTTGGCACATCCCCGATCGTCCGCTAGCACGACTGTATGTTGCAGAGACGTGCGGTCCCTGCTCAGAGGTCCGTCGGTGGTTCAAATCTCAAAACGCCATCTTGCTACATGTAGTCGCAGCCGAAGATCATCCCACTCGGGATCTGCGACGGATGACTTATGACCCAATGGATGGGACAGCTGTCGACGAGGGTGTCGGCGCGTTCGCGCGCGGTCTTGAGCACATCAATCTGGGATGGGCTTTTGCCGGAGCCTGTCTACGCCTTCCGGGAATCAAGCATGTGGTTCAGATACTCCTCGACTGTAGCGGGCTAGGGCCACGTTCCATCCCAAGACGTTCAGGCAAACTTCGGCCGCCTGTCCTCGGGCCAAGTTGTTCAGCAAGAGCTGTGCCAGATCGTCAGTCGATCCATGGTGCAGATTCCAAGTAGCGGGACAGCGGCGTAAGCTAAGACATTCGGCACCAATCAAGATCAACCGCTGATATTTCCTGAGAGAAAAGGACCAAAACCTCGAATCATCGGAGCGCGTCGAACGATCAAAATGGTAGAAAACCGAGGTGAACTCGGTTTTCCTCACGGTTTTCCTTTCGGTTTTCCGTCCTCGATTCTATAACCCTCGATAGTACAGACCGATCCGAAGACAGGGCCGCAAAGCCGGGACGCGGGCAAGTACGTCAAAAGGGCGGGAGCGACCCCATCTTTTCGCCCGGCCTGCGGCCCGAAAAGCAACACGGGGTCGCTCCCGCCCTTTTTAATTCTGTAATGCCCGACGTACTTGCCCGCGTCCCAAGAAACCTATCACGTCATGCAAGCTCCAGAATTCAATTGGTATGACAATGGCATTTTGAGCTGCCTTTTCGGTCAGGCGTATCAGTGGAAGGACTTTGGCTGACGTCCCGATCCCCTTAAATATTTTCACATCGAGGCGGGTATTTTTTCTTTGGGGGGTTTTGCCAACTTCTTGCCCATTAGTACAAGTAGAGGCAGATTCCAATCCTCGGAAGCCACTACGCCCTCCAGCCGCGACCTACCACGTTGTTGCCTCGCAGCCCCCTAACTCGAAAGGAGACACCAGATGCCAATTCTTAAAGCACCACTGACACAACCCAAGAACGAAACGATCCAACTTCGAGTGCCGCAAGACTTGAAGTTCCGGCTCGCCCGCTATGCGGAGTTCATTCATGCAAGCACGTCCTACGTCGTAATTGAAATGCTCGAACGACTCTTTCGGAAGGACATTGAATTCCAAGAGTACCTTGCAGCGTACAAACCGCCGGAAGCAGAACAGCACAACAAGGAAACGAAGACACAGCCGTTGCCCAGCGAAATGGCGAAGGTCTCGCACAAGTAGCGCCGCAAGTTCCTCGAAACGGAATACCGCAAGAATCTTTTCAGCCTGAACCAAATCTCCGCTTTACCAATCCTCGCAAAAGGAGCCGCAGTCATGAACACGCCATTGAATTCTGAACTCCTCACCGTTCCTCAAGTCGCTGAGCTACTACAAGTCCCCGTGTCCTGGGTGTACGGACGCTTGCGCAAGCGTTCGCTTGAACGATTACCAGGCTACCGCCTCGGAAAATATTGGCGCTTCGACAGAGGGGAAGTGCTGGCTTGGGTAACCCGCCACCAAACGAACCGGGAGGCGGCTTGACATGCCTACTACACTGAGAGGTGACACGGAACAAACCAAGCGGACCATCGAAGGAGGAACGATGGTTCGCAGGCGGTTTCAACGAGGTTCGCTTTTCAAGCGAGGCAAACGAGAGAAGGTCTGGGTTGCCCGCTGGTGGGAGGATGTCATTAACGCAGACGGAACAATGGGAAGGATGCGGCGGTCATTCGTAATTGGTGCCGTCGCAGAACTAACCACACGCCGTCTCGCAATGCGTGCTCTCTCGGAGCGGCTTCGTTCATTGAATAGCGGAAGTCAGCGGCCACAGGCCATGCGCACGTTGAAGGAATTCGTGCAAATGGATTGGGAACCCGTTGTGCTCCCGACACTCAAGCACGCGACACAAATGCATTACAAATACATGCTCCGCGCTCATCTGATTCCTGCTTTTGGTGAACGGCGGCTTCCTGACATCCCGCGTGAAGCGATCCAGACTTTTCTAGCAGCAAAGCTTCGTGACGGGTTTGCGTGGGAGACCGTGCACCATATCCGATGTGCGTTAAGCAAAGTGCTGGGTACGGCGGAGGAATGGGACTACATCTCCGACAATCCAGTACGCAAGACGCGACTCCCGAGGAGGGATTGCAACCCGGAGCGGCCCGTCGTTACGCCCCAGCAAGTACAACGTCTAGTCACAGCTCTTCCCGAGCCCGCCAAATCCATCGCACTGCTCCTGGTGTTGACTGGATTAAGAATTGGTGAGCTTCTTGCGCTTCGGTGGAAGAATGTGAATCTGGACGCCAACGTGCTGCAAGTAACGGAGACCGTTTACGAGGGACACTTCGACAAGCCCAAAACAAGGCGAAGTGTTCGTGCAATTCCATTGTGTCCAGAAGCAGCCTCCAGTCTTTCCACTTTGCGCCAAGGTGTGCTTGAGCCTGAGCAGTTAGTTTTCGCAACAGACTCAGGCCGTCCACTGTGCCGGCGAAACCTTTTACAGCGTCATCTGCGACCGACGTGCAAGGAACTCGGTTTGCCGCGAATAACGTGGCATGCCTTGCGTCATTGCCACGCGACGTTGCTGGACGCTGTGGGAGCACCGCTAGGCACCGTGCAAGCGCTTTTAGGCCACGCTTCGCCGGAAGTCACACGGCAGATTTATCTGCACGCGATTCCGGAAGAGCAGCGCAGAGCGGTTGAAAAAGTGGAGAAGCTTCTTATTGGACCCAAATGGACCCAAGTTTCAGAAGTCGCGCAAAGGCCAAATTAGTAACTGATTGAATTTGCAGGTGATGTTGGTGGACGTGACCGGGATCGAACCGGTGACCCCCTGCTTG